>NZ_CM187558.1:0-7500 GCF_059821525.1 Exiguobacterium sp. RM11
TTGAAGAATGCTCGCGAGATTTGGAGAAACGTTTTATCTGTGATTGAAGAAGAGGAACGAACTCCAAAAGCTAGTTTTGACATGTGGTTGAAATCAACCGAAGGGATATCACTGATGGGAACGACACTCGTTGTGTCGGCGCCGGCCAGTTTTATCGTTACGTGGTTAGAGCGACAGTACTTGTCACTTTTACAAGATACGGTCGAAGAAATCACAAACAATAAGCTCGAAATTCATTTTATTGAAGAATCTCAAGCACACAAGTATGCTCCAGCGGATGGATCGTCACAAGAATCCATTGCCGTGACGGAAACAAGGGAACAGCCTTTACCATTACCTTCAAAAGAGGAAGGGGATCTCGGACAGCTGAATGACAAATATATCTTCGAGACGTTTGTCATCGGATCGGGGAACCGATTTGCCCACGCCGCATCACTCGCTGTTGCTGAAGCGCCAGCCCGTGCATATAACCCGCTATTCATTTACGGGGGAGTCGGACTCGGGAAAACGCATTTGATGCATGCGATTGGTCATTACGTAAAAGGACAAAAACCAGGAGCTCGGATTGCGTATGTCTCTTCTGAAAAGTTTACGAATGAATTCATCAACTCCATTCGAGACAATAAAACAGGCGAGTTCCGTAATCGCTATCGGAACATCGATGTGTTGCTGATTGATGATATTCAGTTCTTAGCAGGAAAAGAACAAACGCAGGAAGAGTTTTTCCACACTTTCAATGCGCTACACAATGATCAGAAACAAATCGTCATTTCAAGCGACCGACCACCAAAAGAAATTCCGACGTTAGAAGATCGCCTACGTTCGCGTTTCGAATGGGGACTCATTACGGATATCACACCACCTGACCTCGAGACACGAATTGCGATTCTCCGTAAAAAGGCGACTGCTGAAGGTCTCGATATCTCAAACGAGGTCATGCTTTATATTGCGAATCAAATCGATACGAACATTCGTGAACTAGAAGGGGCGTTGACACGCGTTGTCGCTTACGCAAAACTAGTTGGGCGACCGATTGACCCAGACGTAGCAGCAGAAGCGCTTCATAACATCATGCCGGTCCAGGAAGCGAAGAAGATCGTCATTCGTGATATTCAAGAAATCGTCGGTCAACACTTCAACATTCAAGTAGAAGAGTTGAACTCGAAAAAACGCACAAAAACGTTGGCATTCCCACGTCAAATCGCGATGTACTTATCTCGTGAGATGACGGAGAGTTCATTACCGAAAATCGGGGAAGAGTTTGGAGGGCGTGATCATACGACTGTGATTCATGCACATGAGAAAATTAGCACGCTTCTGAAAAACGATGTGGAAATGCAAGAGACGATTCAAACGTTGAAAAAAGCACTGTCTAACTGATGAGGGATTCTCTGTGGATATCCTGTGGATAAACCACCTTAGTTATCCACAAGTTATTCACAGGCGAAATGGCTTTATACGTATGCTTCAGGGGACTTATCCCCAGTATCCACAGCCCTTATTACTATTATGACTTAAATAATACTATTATTATCATTAGTAAATGACTCATTTCACCTTAGGAGGAATTATCCACATGCATTTAACGATTCAACGAGATGTATTCATGCAAGCCGTACAAGATGTATCAAAAGCTGTGGCTTCACGAACGACTATTCCAATTTTGACAGGCTTAAAGCTTGAAGCTCATGCGGACGGTTTAACACTGACAGGAAGTGACACTGAAATTTCGATTGAACGTTTGATCCCAATCGAAGAAGGTGGGATCGAACTCATTCAAATTCAACGTGCCGGAAGTGTCGTATTAAACGCGCGCTTCTTAGGAGAAATCGTGAAGAAATTGCCGACAAACGAAGTCACACTCGAAGTGTCACCAAACTTCATGACACGAATTGAGTCTGGCCAGGCAGAATTCCATTTAAACGGTCTCGACCCTGACGAATATCCTCGCCTGCCAGAACTTGCGAGCGACCGTCGTTTCTATCTACCAGCGGATCTTTTAAAAACCATCATCCGTCAGACAAGTTTCGCTGTTTCCTCACAAGAGACACGCCCAGTTTTAACAGGGGTCAACTTCTCTGCTGAGAAAGGCTTCCTCACATGTGTAGCGACAGACAGCCACCGCTTGGCGCTCCGTCGTGCTCGTTTTGAGACAGATAACGACTTGACGTTCCAAAATGTCGTCGTCCCTGGTCGTTCGCTCAACGAACTTGCTAAATTGCTCGATCGTGAAGAGTTGCCGATTGAAATCGTACTGACAGACCAGCAGATCTTGTTCCGCATGAAAAATATCTCATTCTTCTCGCGTTTGTTAGACGGGGCGTACCCAGACACGTCACGCCTCATTCCGGAAGAATATCGTACAGCAGTACGTATGAATGCGAAAGAATTCTTACAAGCCATCGACCGTGCGTCACTCTTAGCACGTGCTGACCGGAACAACGTGATTAAATTTGTCGCGGAAGATACGACAGCAGTCGAAGTATCTTCACATTCACCTGAAGTCGGTAAAGTGTCTGAGCGTGTCAGCATCTTATCGCTTGAAGGGGAAGAATTGAAAATTTCCTTCAACTCTAAATTTGTAATGGATGCGCTTCGTGCGCTCGATGCATCTGAAATCGAAATCCAGTTCACGGGTTCGATGAGACCGTTCATTCTACGACCGGTTGAGCAAGATAGCGTTCTTCAACTGATTTTACCAGTCCGCACATCGTAAGCAGCGGATAGGGATGATGAGGTGTCTGACCTTGTCATCCCTCTTTTTGCCTTATTCGACGATTTTCGATAAACTAATATGTATGGCGATTTTTTCAGATCAGCATGTGAGAAAGGAAGTGACGACATGGAAAAAGTGTCGATTACAACCGAGTATGTAACGCTCGGACAATTTTTAAAATTAGCAGATATCATCTCAAGCGGGGGACAAGCAAAGTTCTTTTTAGAAGATGTCATGATCAAAGTGAACGGTGAGCAGGACCAACGCCGTGGTCGCAAATTGAGAGATGGAGATACAATCGAGGTCGAAGGCTTCGGGGAATATCAAATCGAGGGAAACTGACGTGCATTTAAAGTCGATCCGATTGCAAAATTACCGCAACTACGAAACCCTCGAGCTAGATTTCTCAGAACAGACGAATGTTCTAATTGGTGAGAATGCCCAAGGAAAAACGAATCTTCTCGAATCGATTTACGTACTTGCGCTCGCAAAATCGCATCGGACGACACAAGACCGAGAATTGATCGGTTGGGAAGCTGATGCCGCAAGTATCGAAGGACGGATTCATAAACGCACCGGCGAATCCGTGCAGAGTCTTTCATTTTCTCCTAAAGGAAAAAAAGCAAAGCTCAATCATTTAGAACAACGTCGTCTCAGTGACTATGTCGGCGCATTTAACGTCGTCTTGTTCGCCCCTGAAGACTTAGCCATCGTCAAAGGCAGTCCACAAGGGAGACGGCGATTTTTAGATATGGAAATCGGTCAGGTCAGTCCCGTGTACTTACATGAGCTCAATCAATATTTGAAGACGTTAAAACAGAGAAATGCCTTGTTGAAGCAGTTATCCACAAAGGGTGGGGACGAGACGTTACTCGAAGTATTGACGGACCAATTGATTGAACTCGCCGTGAAGATTGTGATGAGACGCTATCATTTCATCGATCAACTCGAAAAATGGGCCAATCCGATTCATTCTGGGATCACACGTGAGTTAGAGACACTGACGATTCAATACGTTTCTGACACGTTCCAAAAAGAACGTTTCTCAAAAGAACAGATGTTTGAAACGTATCGCCAAAAGTTTGATAAAATAAGAGAGAACGAACGAAGAAGAGGTGTGACCTTATTTGGTCCGCATCGTGACGATTTTGAATTGTACGTAAACGGTCGAAACGTTCAAACGTTCGGTTCACAAGGTCAGCAACGAACGGCGGCCTTGTCATTGAAGCTAGCTGAAATTGAATTGATTCATGAAGAAGTGGGCGAATATCCTCTTTTGTTATTAGACGATGTGTTATCTGAACTTGACGATCATCGCCAAACCCATCTACTCGATACGATGGGACGAAAAGTACAAACGATTTTGACGACAACAAACATTGATGGAATCGCACATGAAACCATTCAACAAGCCAAAGTGTTTCACGTGAAACAAGGCGAAGTCGAAACAGAATCCGTGTAATCGTGGTAAGAAGGAACACCAAATCATGTATAGTAGGTGAAAATAACCGATGAGTAATGAAAACGAAAAAGAATTGCAAGCGTATGGCGCCGATCAGATTCAAGTTCTTGAAGGCTTAGAGGCTGTACGTAAACGTCCAGGGATGTATATCGGTTCCACAAGCTCTCGCGGTCTCCACCACTTAGTATGGGAGATTGTCGATAACTCAATCGATGAGGCGCTTGCAGGTTATTGTGACACGATCACAGTGACGGTTGAGCCAGGAAACTCCATCGTTGTCGAAGATAACGGACGTGGGATTCCAGTAGACGTTCAAAAGAAAACAGGTCGACCTGCCGTTGAAGTTATTTTCACGGTATTGCACGCCGGCGGTAAATTCGGCGGTGGCGGATACAAAGTTTCAGGTGGTTTGCACGGTGTAGGGGCGTCGGTTGTCAACGCACTATCGACAAAACTTGAAGTGTTCGTCCGTCGCGACGGCAACGTGTATTATCAATCGTTCAAACGTGGCGTGCCACAAGGCGAACTTGAAATCGTCGGAACGACAGATACGACAGGAACGACTGTCCGCTTCTTCCCGGACGGCGATATCTTCCAAGAAACGCTCGAGTATGACTTTGATTTGCTAGCAACACGTCTTCGCGAGCTCGCTTTCTTAAACAAAGGGCTACGGATTGTCGCAAAAGATGATCGTAGCGATGAGACGATTGAACGCAATTATCACTACGAGGGCGGAATTAAGTCTTACGTCGAGCACTTGAACCGTTCGAAGGCATCGATTCATGAAGAGCCTGTGTATGTGCACGGAACGAAAGATGGAATCGAGGTAGAGATTGCCCTTCAGTACAACGAAGGTTTCGCAAGTAACATCTACTCATTCACGAACAACATCCCAACACATGAAGGTGGGACGCACGAGACTGGATTTAAGACAGCACTCACACGTTCAATCAATGATTATGCGAAGCGATTCGGATTGATGAAGGAGGCCGACGGAAGTCTCTCCGGGGATGATGTCCGTGAAGGATTGACGGCGATCGTTTCCGTCAAACACCCGGCACCTCAGTTTGAAGGACAGACGAAGACGAAACTTGGAAATGCCGATGCTCGTACGGCGACAGATACGTTATTCAGTGACACGTTCGAACAATTCTTGCTCGAGAATCCATCAGTCGGTCGTCTTATTGTCGACAAAGGATTGATGGCAGCACGCGCACGTCTTGCTGCGAAACGCGCACGCGAGATGACACGTCGTAAAGGTATTCTCGAAGTCAGTTCATTACCAGGGAAATTGGCTGACTGTTCGTCGAAAGACGCTTCGAAATCTGAACTATACATCGTTGAGGGTGACTCAGCGGGTGGTTCGGCGAAATCTGGTCGTGACCGTCACTTCCAAGCAATCTTGCCGATTCGAGGGAAAATCATCAACGTCGAGAAAGCACGTCTTGATAAGATTTTAGCCAACCAAGAAGTCCGGACCATTATCACGGCTCTCGGAACAGGAATTGCGGATGAGTTTGATTTATCAAAAGCGCGTTACCATAAACTGATCATCATGACCGATGCCGATGTCGATGGAGCGCACATTCGTACGCTGTTATTGACGTTCTTCTATCGTTACATGCGACCACTCGTGGAAAGTGGATACGTCTATATCGCTCAACCACCGCTCTATGGTGTGAAGCACGGTAAAGAAACGATCTATGTTCAAAACGAGCGAGAGTTACAAGCTGCACTTGCACAACTTCCTGAAAATGCACGTTATAGCGTTCAACGTTACAAGGGTCTTGGAGAGATGGATCCTGAACAGTTATGGAATACGACGATGAACCCGGAAACGCGTTCGATGCTTCGCGTCGATCTTCAAGATGCGATTGAAGCAGATGAGATTTTTGAAACGCTCATGGGTGACAACGTCGAACCACGCCGTGACTTTATTCAATCTCACGCCCATTACGTGAAGAACCTCGATATTTAATAAGAAGGGTAGGCAATAACGAATGGCAGAACAAGAAAATATCAAGGATATAAATATTAGCCAAGAGATGCGAACGTCGTTCATGGACTATGCGATGAGCGTCATCGTATCACGTGCCCTTCCGGACGTGCGAGATGGTTTGAAGCCGGTTCACCGTCGTATTTTGTATGCGATGAACGAGCTCGGAATTCGTGCGGACAAGCCACATAAGAAATCGGCGCGTGTCGTCGGGGACGTGATCGGTAAGTATCACCCACACGGTGACTCTGCCGTCTATGAAACGATGGTTCGTATGGCTCAAGATTTCAGTTATCGTTACGAACTAGTCGACGGTCACGGGAACTTCGGTTCAGTCGATGGCGACTCGGCCGCTGCGATGCGTTATACCGAGGCACGTATGTCTAAGATTGCGATGGAACTCGTACGAGACATTGGCAAAAACACAATCGATTACCAACCAAACTTCGATGGTGAAGAGAAAGAGCCGGTCGTTCTTCCAGCGCGTTTCCCGAACTTCCTTGTCAACGGAACGAGCGGGATCGCGGTCGGGATGGCAACGAACGTTCCTCCGCATAACTTGAATGAAGTCATCGATGGGGTGTTGGCTCTTACTCATAACCCGGACATCACGATTGCTGAATTGATGCAACACATCCCAGGCCCTGACTTTCCGACAGCGGGAGAGATTTTGGGACGCAGCGGGATTCGTCGTGCCTATGAAACGGGACGTGGATCGATTACGATGCGTGCGAAAGCCGAAATCGAAACGTTGAAAAACGGTCGTGAACGGATCCTCGTTCATGAAATCCCATATCAAGTCAACAAGGCACGTCTCGTTGAGAAAATTGCCGATTTGGTACGTGATAAAAAAATCGAAGGAATCACAGACTTGCGTGATGAATCCGACCGTAACGGGATGCGGGTCGTCATCGAAGTTCGTCGGGATGCGAATGCGAGTGTCATCTTGAACAACTTGTATAAGCAAACGCCGATGCAGACGACGTTCGGAGTGAACATGCTTGCCCTCGTAGGCGGTCGCCCGAAAACGTTGAACATCAAACAAGCCATCTATTACTACATCGAACACCAAAAAGAAGTCGTACGTCGTCGTACGCAATTCGATTTGGATAAAGCGGAAGCGCGTGCCCACATCTTAGAGGGTCTTCGTGTTGCCCTTGATCACTTGGATGAAGTTATCGCCATCATTCGTAGCACACGTACTGGTGACGAGGCGCGTGAGAAGTTGATTGCTCGCTTTGGACTTTCTACTGAGCAAACGCAAGCGATTTTAGATATGCGTCTCCAACGATTGACTGGTTTGGAGCGCGAGAAAATCGAAGGCGA
>NZ_CM187558.1:12500-32500 GCF_059821525.1 Exiguobacterium sp. RM11
GAGGTCCGAACCCACGCACGTTGAAAAGTGCGGGGATGAGGTGTGGGTAGCGGTGAAATGCCAATCGAACCTGGAGATAGCTGGTTCTCTCCGAAATAGCTTTAGGGCTAGCCTCGAGGTGAAGAGTTCTGGAGGTAGAGCACTGATTGGACTAGGGGCCCCCACAGGGTTACCGAATTCAGTCAAACTCCGAATGCCAGCAACTTGTACTCGGGAGTCAGACTGCGAGTGATAAGATCCGTAGTCGAGAGGGAAACAGCCCAGACCATCAGCTAAGGTCCCCAAGTGTATGTTAAGTGGAAAAGGATGTGGCGCTGCACAGACAACTAGGATGTTGGCTTAGAAGCAGCCACCATTCAAAGAGTGCGTAATAGCTCACTAGTCGAGTGGCGCCGCGCCGAAAATGTAACGGGGCTAAACATACCACCGAAGCTATGGATCCCGTAAGGGATGGTAGGAGAGCGTTCCAAGCAGCAGTGAAGCGGTATCGTGAGGAGCCGTGGAGCGCTTGGAAGTGAGAATGCCGGTGTGAGTAGCGAAAAGAGGGGTGAGAATCCCCTCCGTCGAAAGCCTAAGGTTTCCTGAGGAAGGCTCGTCCGCTCAGGGTTAGTCTGGACCTAAGCCGAGGCCGAAAGGCGTAGGCGATGGACAACAGGTCGATATTCCTGTACCGCCGTACCACCGTTTGAACGATGGGGGGACGCAGAAGGATAAGGTGACCGTGCGACTGGAAGTGCACGGACAAGCAGCGAGGCCGTCGGGTTGGCAAATCCGCCCGGCACCAAGGTTGAGCTGTGACGTGGAGCCCGTAGGGCGAAGCACCGGATTTCACGCTGCCAAGAAAAGCCTCTAGTGAGGAGGTCGGCGCCAGTACCGCAAACCGACACAGGTAGGCGAGATGAGAATTCTAAGACGCGCGGGATAACTCTCGTTAAGGAACTCGGCAAAATGGTCCCGTAACTTCGGGAGAAGGGACGCTTATGGCAACATAAGCCGCAGTGAATAGGCCCAAACGACTGTTTAGCAAAAACACAGGTCTCTGCTAAATCGCAAGATGAAGTATAGGGGCTGACGCCTGCCCGGTGCTGGAAGGTTAAGGGGATGTGTCATCGCAAGAGAAGCACTGAACCGAAGCCCCAGTAAACGGCGGCCGTAACTATAACGGTCCTAAGGTAGCGAAATTCCTTGTCGGGTAAGTTCCGACCCGCACGAAAGGCGTAACGATTTGGGCACTGTCTCAACGAGAGACCCGGTGAAATCATAGTACCTGTGAAGATGCAGGTTACCCGCGACAGGACGGAAAGACCCCATGGAGCTTTACTACAGCCTGATATTGAGGCTTTGTACGCGATGTACAGGATAGGTGGGAGTTTGTGAAGCCGGAGCGCCAGCTTCGGTGGAGACACCCTTGGGATACCACCCTTTGCGTATAGAGTCTCTAACTCGCAGCCGTCAATCCGGCTGGAGGACCGTGTCAGGCGGGTAGTTTGACTGGGGCGGTCGCCTCCTAAACAGTAACGGAGGCGCCCAAAGGTTCCCTCAGAATGGTTGGAAATCATTCGAAGAGTGCAAAGGCAGAAGGGAGCTTGACTGCGAGACCTACAAGTCGAGCAGGGACGAAAGTCGGGCTTAGTGATCCGGTGGTTCCGCATGGAAGGGCCATCGCTCAACGGATAAAAGCTACCCTGGGGATAACAGGCTGATCTCCCCCAAGAGTCCACATCGACGGGGAGGTTTGGCACCTCGATGTCGGCTCATCGCATCCTGGGGCTGGAGTAGGTCCCAAGGGTTGGGCTGTTCGCCCATTAAAGCGGTACGCGAGCTGGGTTCAGAACGTCGTGAGACAGTTCGGTCCCTATCCGTCGTGGGCGCAGGAAATTTGAGGAGAGCTGTCCTTAGTACGAGAGGACCGGGATGGACGCACCGCTGGTGTACCAGTTGTTCCGCCAGGAGCATCGCTGGGTAGCTACGTGCGGACGGGATAAGTGCTGAAAGCATCTAAGCATGAAGCCCCCTCCGAGATGAGATTTCCCTTTGAGCAATCAAGAAAGACCCCTCAGAGACGATGAGGTAGATAGGTCATGGGTGGAAGCGTGGTGACACGTGGAGCTGAATGATACTAATCGGTCGAGGCTTTGATCTAGTCTATGGTTTGTGTTGATGAATCCTCAGTTTTCAGGGAACAAGCCCTAAAGTCTGGTGGCGATAGCGAGACGGCCACACCCGTTCCCATGCCGAACACGGAAGTTAAGCGTCTCAGCGCCGAAAGTAGTTGGGGGTTCTCCCCCTGTGAGGATAGGACGTTGCCAGGCAACAACAGAGAGGACGACCGAGCATACGCTCGGTCGTTTTTTTGTATGTATGATGAAATCGAACTCCGTATTTACATCCCTTTCACCATGAAACTCCGAACAATTCTCATCATTTATAAAGGAATGAACACAATTCTGACTTTTCTGAACATCGGGAATTGAATTGCACTTTTGCGTTATACCTGTTACCATTACAGAAATATTTCGAAACAAAGATGTAGGTAGAACGAGAAAGGGGCCATCAATTTTTATGTGGGAAAACAAGTTTGCAAAAGAAGGTTTAACGTTTGATGATGTATTACTCGTACCGAGGTTCTCAAATGTTTTACCGCGTGACGTTGATTTAAGCACAAAGCTCTGTGAAGGATTAGAATTGAATATCCCAATCATCAGTGCGGGTATGGATACCGTCACGGAAGCTCCGATGGCGATTGCTATGGCCCGTCAAGGCGGCTTAGGTGTCATTCATAAGAACATGTCAATGGAGATGCAGGCTGAGCATGTCGATCGCGTTAAGCGCTCAGAGAATGGTGTCATCACAAATCCTTTCTATTTAACTCCAGATCGTCAAGTGTATGATGCTGAGTATTTGATGAGTAAATATCGCATTTCTGGCGTACCAATCGTCAACTCAGAAGAAGAGCGTAAGTTGATTGGTATTTTGACGAATCGTGATCTTCGTTTCATCAAAGATTATTCTACCGTCATCAAGGATGTGATGACAACGGAAAACCTCATCACTGCAAAAGTAGGTACATCGCTTGAGGAAGCAGAACGTATTCTTCATCAACACCGCATTGAGAAACTTCCACTTGTCGATGAAGCTGGCGTATTGAAAGGTCTCATCACGACAAAAGATATCGAGAAGGTCGAGCAATTCCCAAACGCGGCAAAAGACAAGCAAGGTCGTCTTCTTGTAGCAGCTGCAGTCGGAGTAACAAAAGATGCAGCCTCACGTGCTCAAGTACTTGTAGAAGCAGGCGTAGATGCATTGGTTATCGATACAGCACATGGACATTCGGCTGGTGTGCTTGAAAAAGTTCGTGAGTTGCGCGATACGTTCCCATCGCTCCCAATCATTGCAGGTAATGTAGCTACTGCTGAAGCGACACGTTCTTTGATTGAAGCTGGAGCATCGGTCATCAAAGTCGGAATTGGACCAGGATCAATCTGTACGACACGTGTCGTTGCAGGCGTTGGTGTTCCACAAATCACAGCTGTATATGATTGTGTCACAGAAGCAAAAGAGCATGGTGTATCAGTCATCGCTGATGGTGGAATCAAGTACTCAGGCGATATCGTCAAAGCCATCGCTGCTGGAGCAAACGCTGTCATGCTTGGTAGCTTGCTTGCTGGTGTGAAAGAGAGCCCAGGCGAAATGGAAATTTACCAAGGCCGTCAGTTCAAGACATACCGTGGTATGGGATCTGAAGCATCGATGAAGCGCGGTAGCCAAGACCGTTACTTCCAAGAAGCAGACAAAAAGTTCGTTCCAGAAGGAATCGAAGGACGTGTCGCATATCGTGGCGAACTCGCTGACACGGTATATCAATTGATTGGTGGTCTTCGCTCAGGTATGGGATACTGTGGCGCTGCCGATATCCGTTCTCTTCGTGAAGACACACAATTCATTCGTATGACGGGTGCGGGCCTTCAAGAAAGTCACCCACACGATGTCAATATCACAAAAGAAGCACCGAACTACTCACGCTAATGTAAAAAGCCGCCATCCTGTACACTCAGGATGGCGGTTATTTATTTGCGCTTCTCTACTAAAATCACGGTACCCCCTTGATCTTGAGCAGGAAGTGAGACGGTGACTTTACCATTCTTTTGAACGATGTATTGTTTACCGCTATATCGGTCAATCAAAATGGTTTTCGCTTTATACGATGTATTGAAGGAAACGGTTTGCGCTTTCTCTTTCGTATTTAATCCGACGAGAACCGATTGTTTTCCATAACTTCGTTTGAAGATCGAATAGCCAGCCTCAGAATTCGAAGCGATGGACGAACGTGTCCCTTTACTGAATACGTGCGAATAGTCTGCACGGATATTCAAAAGTTTTTGATAGTGCGTATGCATCGCTTTTCCTTCACCTTTGACGCGAGACCAGTCGAAGTCATAGCGATTTTCATTGAACTCGCCTTTATCCATATCGCCCGCATGCTTCCCAGATTGACCGACCTCTTCTCCGTAATAGATCACAGGTTGTCCCTTCGCCGTGATTTGAAGAGAGGCTGCGACCATTTGCTTACCACTATCCCCCCCTGCCCGCGAGACGAGGAATCCGTCTTCATCATGACTACTCAAGAATTGTCCGAGAGTCGCTTCGTTCGATAATTGAGTGTTACGATATTGAAGTGCCTTTTCAACGTCTTCGATATTGCCATTCACGAATCGTTCAGCTTGATATTTAAAATCAAAGTCGAGCAAGGAATCCATTTGACCACTTCTTAAGTAGCCGCCTGTATTGTTGATACTAGCCCCGTAGTGCTCCCCAATCAATTTGAAGTTTGGTTTGATTGCCGTTAATTCATTTTTAAATGATTTCCACGTTGTGGAGTCCACGTGTTTGACCGTATCGACACGGAAGTAATCAATCGTGTTGCCATTTTTCGTTTTCGACCGTTTGATCCAATCCGTCTGCCATTTGACCAACTGTTCTCGAACGGCAGCTTCTTCCGTCTTGAAGTCAGGAAGGCCGGATAACGACATTTTGAGATCGTCCCCGTCGACGGGATTTTCACGAATCATCCCATTGAATACTTGTCGTTCTGCATCCGTTGGGAAGTTCGTAACGGATGAGCTTGCCCCAGGCTCCATTCCATAGCCAGGATGGTTCAAGACGACGTCGACCATAATTTTCATTCCACGCTTATGCGCTTCATCAATCAGTTTATGGAAGGCAGCCATATCTCCGAGATGTTCATCGAGTTTTTCAAAGTTCTTGGCCCAATACCCATGATATCCATACTGAGAACCGTCTTTTCCATATCGTAAATCCCAATCGATGTTATCCACAATTGGCGTGATCCAAATCGTATTGATACCAAGATCGTCTAAATAATCGAGTTTTTTTGTGACACCTGCAAAATCGCCACCATGGTAAGACTCAGGATGATCTTTGTCATAGTACTCACGATTCGGGTTGTCATTGGATAAATCTCCGTTGTAGAAGCGATCCGTAAGCATAAAATAGATGCGTGCCTCATCCCAGTCAAACGCTTGTTTTTCCTTCATCGTTTTAGGGACGACACGAACCGTTGTTTTCGAGCGATGAACGTTTCCGTATTGGTCGACTGCAGTGACGGCAAGCGTCTTATTTCCAGGTTTGACCGTGTCTTTCACCGCGATCGTTTGGGCGTTTAACGCACGATCAATGTGTAACTTTTCAGGACCGCCGAGTGGGCGTGCATCGATATAGAGTTCTCGGAGTGTCACACCTTTTGGCAAGGTCGGGTTTACTCGAACAACCGCATTTTCACGAGAGCTGATGGCTTTCGGACTGACAGAAGAAGTGAGTTTGACTGTTGGTTGACGATATTCGATTTGAGAAGCCTCGAAATAAGGATCTTTCACTTCAGTCGTGACGCCGTCCTTCGTGACGAGATACGTGTAGTCATGGATTCCTTCAGGTAAACGTACCGTGTAGCGGAACCACTCGTTTTCTGGCTCATAAGTCATCGGGTACGTCTCGCCATTGATTTTGAGTGCGACCTGATCGATTTCATCCATTTCTCCTGCTTCATAGAGTGCTACATCACGATAGAAGAATTGAACCCCATCTGTACCGTATTCGGGACCACTGATTGTCGGAACTTGATGGAAGGCACCTTTTCCGCTTTCGGCGACGACCTTCGTGACGCGGTCTTCTCCGAGCGTGACGTATCTGTCTTCTCCATAAGCATCCTTAACGGCCCAGTCCGTGCCTTTTCGAATGACAAACCCAACTTTCGTGGCGTCTTGACCAACCGGGATACGGAAGATGGCCCCATCGTCAGTTATCCGGTATGGATCGATTTGTCCGTCTTTTTTCCCTGTGCTCCATGTCCATAAGTTCCAATCCGTATAGTCATGATCGGCACGGACATACTTCATTTCGATATAGCGTGTCGTTTCCCAAGGATCAGCGAGCTTTGTTGCTGTTTTGAAAGTAGTCGTCACTGCCGGGAGTGTTGTATTCGAAATCGTTCCAGTCACTGCACCTTCTGGAATAGTGGCCGTATATGACGTATTGAGAGCGAGAGCTTCTTTCGGTTGAAGTGTCACGCTCGTACCGTTCGTCGTCACATCAACGGGGACACGCGTCTCCCCTTGTTGTAAGGTAACCGATGTGGAATCCAAACGGACGGGTTCATTAAATGTCCACGTGATTGGAGCAGACACATCCACATCAATGGATGATGAGGCCGGGGTCACGGACGCAACTTCAAGTTGGTCGATCGTCTCTACCCCATTTAAGGTGAACGGGGCACTATAAACAGATTGTGTGGATGGCGTGGCGGACACGTTCCAACTATTGGCCAATTGATTGGCAGCATTACTCGGAATCGTATCGAACGCCCCATGTTCTCCGGCGTTATTTCCGCTTAATACAGTTAAGGCGCGGACTTGATCTCCATTGTTTAAGCCGAGTAATGACAGAGGAACTTTTCCTTCAAATCCTTTCGTTCGGTCTAAGGCAAAAGCCGCACCGTTCAACTGATTCAATTGTAAAAGCGGTTTCTCTTGACCAGCCTGATAAAGAGCAGCCTCTTTTACATTTTGATCGCCATCGACTCGGACGAGAATATGATACTGAGGCGCCTTGTCGACACCTTTAAAATCGAATGGATAACCGAGGGGATTCGTCGATACACCTGAATCTTCATCGTTGATTTGAAGTGCGATGTTGATATATTGCCCGTTGTCTCCCCAGTTCGGGACATTATTCGCGTCTACGTAAAAGTAAAGATGTTGGGCATCATTGTTTATGTATAAATCACCGACATCAAATCCTTGCCATCCAGCAGTAGGAGAACTTGCGAGGGCGGGAATATTAGCCCAATCTGTTTTTGCCCCATCAATTGTGATTGCAGTCGGTTCAGCCAATGCGTTCATCGGAACCCCGGCTTGAATGAGCAATGCACCGGACAGGAATAAAGTCGAAGCCTGACGAGCAGTTTTTTTCTTCATGAGACACCTCTTTTGTTTGAGTTAAATTGCACAATTTTATGCAAACGTTTTCAAAAATAGTTTAGCTGAAGTTGTAAGCGCTAACAATATATTTTTGAAAAAACAATAAATAACCGCGTCTCCTGTTGGTTGAGGAGATGCGGTCATGATTCAGTAGCGACGAGTGAACCTTTGACGATGAGTCGTTCCGTCGTATCGAACGTACAAGTGATCAATGTAAGGGTAGGAGTAGCTGTTTCATCTAATACATCAACTCGTTCAGGAGAGACGGTCTCAAGCGATGTCACGACGTATTCGTAAGTGTGCGTATCATCTCGAAGATAGATCTTCATACCAACATGGACTTCATGGAGCGGACCGAATAGAGCGGTCGCATGTTGTAAATAATGACCGGCTAGTGCGTAATTGCCTACCCCCATTTGTTGATCAGGATGCATGGTTCCCGCTCCGATGGCGAGACTCTCATCATCTAACCCTTTTATAATCGGAAGCTCCAGTGAAACATCTGGAATCGAAATGACACCGATTGTCGGCAACTGATGAAACCGATTGCGCGCTTGCAAGACGTCCGCTAAGGAAAGTGGTGTGACTGCCGCAAAATCATAATTCGACTCGAATTCACTCTCGTCTTGCAATTCCATATGTTCAACGACATATTCACTCGTTGAACTGGCGATATTCTCTTTCCAAATCGAGCTCGTTAAAAAGAAGAGACCGCTGCCGAGTAAACAGATTCCGATGATCCATTGGACGTGTCGCTTCATGGAGTCACTCCTTTCGGGATTTCCCAGGCATCCATCAACTGATCGATCACATTCGGTAACGAGGATTCAGGCAAGTGTGCAAAGCCAAACAAAAATTGTTTGTGCGAATCTGGGTGTACGATGCGATAGTCGTTCATCGATTTGATGGCGATTTCCGACAATTCAGCGGATTGTTTCAATTTTTGCTCTGTCCGATCGCTGATGACGGTCAAGACAACGTGCAATCCAGCGCTCGCACCTGTCACTGTGACAATCGGTTCGAATGGGCGGAAGGCGGCGAGCACGATTTCTAACTTGCGGCGGTATATTTTTCGCATCCGATTCAAATGCTTCTCGAAGTCACCACTCGACATAAATAGAGCCAACGTATGCTGTTCGAATCGTGGGACGCTACACGTGAAGTAATGATGTCGCTCTCGGTAACGATTCAAAAGAGGTGTTGGTAACACCATATACCCAATACGAAGGGACGGCATGAGTGATTTCGAGAAAGTGCTGATATAGATGACACGTTCGTTCGGGTCCATACTTTGAAGAGAGGGGATGGGTTTACCACTATAACGGAACTCACTATCGTAATCGTCCTCAATGATATACGTCTGGTGAACGAGCGCCCAATTCAATAAACGTTGGCGTCGACTGACGGATAGGACAGTACCTGTCGGAAATTGATGGGCAGGTGTCACGTATAGCGCATCGATTTCATGGCGTTCGAGCTCACTGACACAAACGCCACTTTCATCTACCGGGATTGGGATAGAGGTGCGCCCCTGTTGCTCGAATAAAAGACGAGTGAGCGGATAGCCGGGATCTTCAATGCCAAAGACCGATGCGTCAGGTAACAAATCCAAAAGCTGTGGAAGGAGTTGTTCTGTCCCTGATCCGACGATGATTTGTTCAGGTGAGCACTGGACGCCTCGTGAATGATAGAGATAGGTCGCAATTTCCTGTCGTAGCTCGAGATCCCCTTGGACGGAACCTAGCGCGAGTAGCTCATGATGAACCTCATCGACAACGTTCTTGACGTGCCGTTTCCAACGTTCAAACGGAAAAGCGGTCGTATCGATTTGACTTGGCGATACATCGTACGTATACGTCTTTTTAGGTGGGGATGGCGTGATGGTGCTGCTCGATCGCCGGACGTACAGTTCCTCTTGCGGCAACACATAAAATCCTTTTCGGGGAACGGATTCAATGTACCCTTCGGCGAGTAATTGGGCGTATGCAAACTCGACTGTCGTCTGAGACACATCCAAAAATTGAGAGAGTTTGCGTTTCGAAGGTAACTTGGTACCCGTCTTTAATGTATCGTCGACGATAGCATCCCGAATGTGTTTATATAACTGCTCATATAGCGGGATGGACGAGTCTTGTTCAAGTGAGAAAGTAAGCATATCCATAAAACAATGTTCCTTTCTTTACGAACCGAAAAAGAAGTATAAGAGAAAACCGAGGATAATCAAGGCTGAGACAATTCCAGGTGTACCAAATGAGGCACGATGACCTCCTTCAAACGGATCACGGTCGAACATACTGATTCCTCCTTTATACTTCAACACGTTCGAGATAGTAGCCATAGAGTCCTTTATCCAAACTGACCACTTTAAAAAATAAGAATCTGGCACTTTTAATATAGTCAATCCAGCTTATACTAGCAAGTAGAACATGAACTCATGGAGGGATTTCAATGGAAAAGAGACAAGTGGGAACAGATAAAGTAAAACGTGGGATGGCTGAAATGCAAAAAGGTGGCGTCATCATGGACGTCATCAACGCAGAGCAGGCGAAAATTGCTGAAGCTGCAGGTGCGGTTGCTGTCATGGCACTTGAACGTGTGCCTTCGGATATCCGTAAAATGGGTGGGGTTGCCCGTATGGCCGACCCGACAATCATTGAAGACGTCATGGGAGCAGTATCTGTTCCGGTTATGGCAAAATGCCGTATCGGACATATCGCTGAAGCTCGTGTACTCGAGTCGATGGGGGTCGACTTTATCGATGAGAGTGAAGTATTGACGCCGGCAGATGAAGAGTTCCATTTGTACAAACGCGACTATACAGCACCGTTCGTATGTGGAGCACGTGACCTTGGCGAAGCGGCTCGTCGTATCGGCGAAGGCGCGGCAATGATTCGTACAAAAGGTGAGCCAGGAACAGGGAACATCGTGGAAGCGGTTCGTCACATGCGCACCGTACAAGCACAAGTGAAGCGTCTCTTGTCGATGAGCGTGGATGAAGTCATGACAGAGGCTCGTGATCTCGGAGCTCCATTTGAAGTGCTTATGCAAATTCGTGAAGCGGGTCGTCTCCCAGTCGTTAACTTTGCGGCGGGTGGAATCGCGACACCAGCTGATGCTGCCTTGATGATGCATCTCGGAGCAGATGGTGTCTTCGTCGGATCTGGTATCTTCAAAGCGGAGAACCCAGAGAAATTCGCACGTGCCATCGTAGAAGCGACAACGTACCACGATGACTATGAGCGGATCGCACACCTTTCAAAAGGATTAGGTGAGGCGATGAAAGGACTCGACGTCCGTACGCTCAAAGATGAAGAACTCATGGCACCACGAGGCTGGTAAGATGGTAACGATTGGCGTATTAGGGATGCAGGGCGCAATTCGTGAGCATGTTCGTATGCTTGAAGCTCTCGGTGCTCAAACCGTTGTAGTCCGCTCGCTAGAAGACTTGAAAGCAATCGATGGATTAGTCTTACCAGGTGGAGAAAGTACCGCGATGCGACGCTTACTCGATCGTTATGAGTTACTTGAGCCACTTCGCGACATGGAGACGTTACCGATGTTTGGTACATGTGCCGGCATGATTCTTCTCGCGAACGAAGTCGAAGGGTATGACGCCCACTTAAAGAAAATTCCGATGACAGTAAAACGTAATGCATTTGGACGTCAGGTCGACAGTTTTGAAGTCGATCTTCCGGTAAAAGGAATCGATGAGCCGGTCGAAGCGGTCTTTATTCGTGCCCCACAAGTAGCGCGAGTTGAACCGGAAGTAGACGTGCTCGCCGAAGTTGAGGAAGCGATTGTAGCAGTTCGTTATAACCAGTACCTTGCTTGTTCGTTCCATCCGGAATTGACGGAAGATTTATCATTGCACCGCTATTTTATCGAGATGGTTAAAGAAAATCAGCAGCAATATGCATAAGTTTGAGGGACCTCATGAAAAGGGGGTCCTTCAAACTTATTTTTTGTTACACTGAACAAAGAAGCGTATAGAAAGGGGAAACTATGTGAAGGCTCGCTATTTAATCATGATATTTGTTGCCATGTTGCTTGTACAAGTGATCGTACCCTCAGTCGCCTCTGCGGCCGCGCCAAAAGTCGACGTGGCGAGTGCGATGCTTGTAGACGTGACGACAGGCCAGGTCTTATTTACAAAACAGGAAGATGCCATGCTTCAGCCAGCTTCAATCACAAAGTTGATGACGGCATTTTTGACGCGTGAAGCAATCGAAGAAGGAAAGCTCAGTTGGAATCAGGAGGTTACACCGAGCGACGCTGCCTTGGCGCTGACGAGAAAGCCGGGACTAGCAAGAATCCCGCTACTGAATAAACCGTATACCGTCAAAGAGTTATACGATGCAGCATTAATTCGTTCGGCGAACGAAGCGGCTGTGACGCTCGGGGAAGCGGTGTCTGGTTCAGAAGAGGCGTTCGTCAAAGAAATGAATCGTCGAGCGGATGAATTAGGGATGACACAAACGACATTCGCGAATGCATCGGGACTCGATTCTGTATCAGCCGGTCTACCAGGAGATAATTTGACATCTGCCAACGATTTAATGAAGTTGGCGATTGCATATTTGACGACTTTTCCGGAAGTGCTCGACGTGACGAAACGGGCATACGTGGATGTCGACGGTGTCCGCTTTGACGCGACGAACCGAATGCTCGCCGACCGAGATCTCGCCTATCCGGGGATGCTCGGCTTTAAAACGGGAACAACGAATGAGGCAGGCTATTGCTTTATCGGTGTTTCGACACGGGATGGTCGCACTGTGTTATCCGTCGTTCTTGGCGCACCATCTGATGAGGGGCGCTATGTAGCGACGAAAGCGTTACACGACTATGCATACGCAGATTTCGTCATGACACCGATTTTACGGACAGGGGAAACCATTTCGGAAACGGCAACGGTCTCTCAAGGTGAAACAGAACAGGTCACTGTCCGGACGACGAATGACTTTGAAGTGTTAGTCGAAAAAGGGAAACCTGTCCCGGAACCGAAAGTTGAACTGCTCGAACTAGACGCTCCGGTCAAAGTCGATACACAGGCAGGCACGGTTACCATCGACTCCTCGGATCAAGTTCGCTATTTAGAAGGGGAGACGCCTCCAAAGATGACGCTTGTCACGGCAGAGGCGGTGGATACGGCTTCGTTTTTGACGAGAATGACGCGAGCATTTGTTGATTTCCTCGATCAAATCAGATTGGCACTTGGAAAAATCAGTCTTGTCGAACAAGTTCAGATGTTGTAAAGTAAGATTAATTCAATGACAGATGCGATGATGAGAATAAGTACGTTACGTACGTCTACTGACAGAGAGCTAGTGGTTGGTGCAAACTAGTGAGATGGCGTAACCGAATCGGCCTCGGAGCATTGGCTTGGAAACAAGTCACGTTTGGCACACGTTACGTGCATCGAGTGGCTCATGCATTTGGGCAACGAGGGTGGCAACGCGGATCCAAGGTGGTTCGTCCCTTTCCTACGGGAAAGGGACGTGCCGCCTTTTTTATATGAAAAAAGGAGGAACAGCAATGTTAGACATTAAACGTTTACGACAAGATTTTGAAGGGATTAAAGAAAAATTAGCTTACCGTGGAGAAGACTTGAGTGCACTTGACCGCTTCCCGCAGTTAGAAGAAAAGCGCCGTGACTTGATTAACGAAGTGGAAGTAAAGAAAGCAAAGCGCAATGAAGCGACAAAACAAATCGCTGAATTAAAACGCAACAAACAAGATGCAGAAGGTCCAATCTTGGAAACACGCCGTCTTGGGGATGAAATCAAATTGTTGGATGAGGAGTTACGAGAAGTAGAGGCAGAGCTCAACTTGATCTTGCTCAGCATTCCAAACATCCCACATGAGTCAACTCCAATCGGTGAAACGGAAGACGATAACGTGACGATTCGTGAAATCGGGACGAAGCCTGATTTTGATTTCGAGCCGAAGCAACATTGGGACGTGATGGAAGACCTAAAAATCGTCGATGTCGAGCGCGCTGGAAAAGTGACGGGTAGCCGTTTTGTCTTCTATAAAGGATTAGGTGCTCGCTTAGAACGTGCTCTGATCAACTTTATGATGGACCTTCATTCAGACGAGCATGGATACTCAGAAGTGTTGCCGCCGTACATGGTCAATCGTGATGCGATGATCGGAACAGGTCAACTTCCTAAATTTGAAGAAGATGCGTTCAAAGTAGCGGATACGAACTACTTCCTCGTTCCAACAGCTGAAGTGCCAGTCACAAACATGCACCGTGAAGAAATCATCCCGGAAACGCAGCTTCCAATCACGTATACGGCATATAGCGCTAACTTCCGCTCTGAAGCCGGTTCAGCTGGCCGTGATACACGTGGCTTGATTCGTCAGCATCAATTCAACAAAGTCGAGCTCGTTCGCTTCGTGAAACCAGAAGAGTCATATGAACAACTAGAGTTATTGACAGGTCATGCTGAAGAAGTATTGAAGCGTCTTGAACTTCCGTATCAAGTACTCAGCATGTGCACGGCAGACCTTGGCTTCACAGCTGCGAAAAAATATGACATCGAAGTATGGATGCCAGCACAAGGAATGTATCGTGAGATTTCTTCTTGCTCTAACTTCGAAGATTTCCAAGCGCGTCGTGCGGGAATTCGTTTCCGTCGTGATGCCAACGCGAAACCAGAATTTGTTCACACATTGAACGGCTCAGGATTAGCAGTCGGTCGAACGGTGGCAGCGATTTTGGAAAACTATCAACAGGCGGATGGATCAGTCGTCATCCCAGAAGTTCTTCGTCCTTACATGGGTGGAAAAGAAAAGATTGAAATGCCGAACTAAACACTTGAGCCGCCTCGATTTTGAGGCGCTCAATTTTTTTTAATGTTTTTTCACAAAAGGGTTTGACATCTGTCTCTTCAGTTGGTACTATAAATCATGTCGAGCGACACTGTTGCTCACGAATTGCATATGAGCTTTGGAGGTGTACCCAAGTGGTTTAAGGGAACGGTCTTGAAAACCGTCAGGGGTGTAACAGCCTGCGTGGGTTCGAATCCCACCACCTCCTCCATTTCTTTTTTTGGAGGCTCACACAATTTTATATCTTTTGGAGGTGTACCCAAGTGGTTTAAGGGAACGGTCTTGAAAACCGTCAGGGGTGTAACAGCCTGCGTGGGTTCGAATCCCACCACCTCCTCCACTTTCTTTTTTTTACACTTTTTTAGGCCTGGAGTTGTACCCAAGTCCGGCTGAAGGGGACGGACTCGAAATCCGTTAGGAGTCGCAAGGCTCGCGTGGGTTCGAATCCCACCAACTCCGCTTTCAATCGGGCATCTGCAGAGGCAGATGCATTTTTTGTATCCACAGACATAAGTGCTGTGGATTTTTTTATGCACAAAAAAGAGAGATCACGCTTTTGATGGCGTAATCCCTCTGTATCTTTATCTAACTTTTGCTTCGCGGGCAATCGTTAATTGCTTTTCGATTTTTTCAAGGATGAGTTCGACTGAATCTGGGTCTTTGATGAGGTCGTACTCTTCAATCGAGAGGCGTAGTACTGGGCACAAGTTGAAGTTGTTGATCCACTCTGTGTAGCGTTCGTACATTTCTTCCCAATAAGCGATTGGTGTTTGTTGCTCCATCTCGCGACCGCGCATCTGGATACGTTCAAGGACTTGTTCGAACGAACCTTCAAGGTAAATCAATAAGTCTGGATGCGGGAAGAAGGGTGTCAACACCATAGCCTCGAACAAACTTGAATACGTTTCGTAGTCTGTTGGTGACATCGTTCCTTTTTCATAATGCATTTTTGCGAAGATGCCTGTATCTTCGTAGATGGAACGGTCTTGAATGAAGCCACCACCGTATTGGAAGATTTTCTTCTGTTCTTTAAAGCGTTCCGCTAAGAAGTAAATTTGAAGATGGAAACTCCAACGTTCAAAATCATGATAGAATTTATCGAGGTAAGGGTTCGTATCTACTTTCTCTAGAGACGTTCGGAAGTTTAAAGCATCGGCTAACGAATTGGTAATCGTCGATTTCCCGATTCCAACCATTCCACCGATTGTAATGATCGTATCGTTCGGAATGTTATATTTATCAATCAGCTTCATTTTAATTGTGCTCCTTTAGTTAATTCTAATTCGCGTTCAATCGTCTTCAGGACATGTGTCAAATCGTCCGGATTGTGTACAAAGTCGAGTTCATCCCCACTAAATGAGAGGATTTTCACTTCTGGATGGGCCGCGCGATAGGATTCGACGAACGTCTCATAATCGTGAGCAAGTTGTTCGAGATAATCGCGAGACATATTTTCTTCCACTTCACGTCCACGCAAAGCAACGCGTTTCATCAGTGTCTCAATGCTGGCGTGTAAGTAAATGACGACATCAGGTTTCGGCATATCATGTGTCAAAATCTTATAAATCTGCTCGTACTTATTTAAATGCGCAGGTTTCAGCGAACGGTGAGCAAAAATCAAGTTTTTGAAAATATGATAGTCCGAAACGACGGATTGCTGTTGACTCAAGTGGTGTTTATGAATATCATCCAACTGCTTGAATCGATTGCATAAGAAGAACATTTCCGTTTGGAAACTCCATTCTTCGATATCTTCATAAAACTTGCCGAGAAATGGGTTCTCTTCTACAATTTCATTCAGCATCTGCATCGAGAAATGCTGACTGATGATATGGGCCAGTGATGTTTTCCCGACACCAATCGGTCCTTCTACCGTTATAAACATATGATGTCATCCTCCATTATCCAAAGTGCAAGTTCCATTCTAGCATAGAATGCGAATGATATGGCGAGGGATTTGATTTTCATTTTTTTTCATAGTGTTAAATAAGAAATGAGGTGAATCGATGGAACGTGATGAACGATTTATGCAGTTGGCCATCGAAGAAGCAAAGAAAGCAGAAGCCATCGGTGAGGTCCCGATCGGCTGTGTGATTGTGAAAGGTGATGAAGTGATTGCGACTGGTCATAATCGTCGTGAAACCAATCTTTTAGCTGCTGCTCACGCTGAGATGATTGCGATTGAAGCGGCGAATGAAGCATTAGGAAATTGGCGATTAGAAGATTGTGAGTTATACGTCACACTCGAACCTTGTCCAATGTGTGCGGGTGCCATTGTGCTATCCCGAGTGAAGCGGGTCATCTTCGGTGCGCATGATCCGAAAGGGGGTTGTTGCGGTACGTTGATGAATTTGGTACAAGATGAACGATTCAATCATCAGGCTGACGTAACAGAAAATGTTTTAGCAGAAGAATGTGGGCGACTTCTAACTGATTTCTTCCGGGCGCTTAGAGAAAGGAAGAAACAAGAGAGACTTCATCAGAGAGGTTGCAACCCAATCGATTAAACAGTATAATGTAATAGCACTCGAGATAGTGCATAATTTCATTTACCCATTTGCCGTGCTAGGTGGGGAGGTAGCGGTGCCCTGTCACTCGCAATCCGCTGTAGCGAGACTGAATCCCGATTCGAGGGAGTGCGCTGGTGTGGTCTGCCTTATGTAAGTGGCGTTGACGTCTGAGTCCTGCGCAACGGTCACCCATGAACCAGGTCAGGTCCGGAAGGAAGCAGCCTTAAGTGGTGACGTACCGTGTGCCGCAGGGGTGCTTGGGCTGAGCAAACTGCATGAGTAACGCATGTTGACGTGCTTTCAGAAATCGGTGCGCGGCAGATTTATTTTATAACTTCAATCTATGGCCCCAGGGCTGTAGATTTTTTTGTATGATGAGATAGAGAAGAAAAGTGGGGAAGGAGGCGAACTCATGGCGTATCAAGCGTTATATCGAGTATACAGACCTCAGTCATTTCAAGAGGTCGTCGGTCAAGTCCATATCACACGTACGATTCAAAACGCTTTATTAGAGGAGCGGATGTCACACGCCTATCTATTTTCAGGTCCACGCGGGACAGGGAAGACAAGTTTAGCGAAAATCATTGCTAAGGCGATCAACTGTGAAAGTGCACCGACACGTGAACCGTGTAATACCTGTCCGACGTGTATCGCTATCACGGAAGGTACGAGTCCGGACGTGTTTGAAATCGATGCAGCATCAAATAATGGAGTTGACGAAATTCGAGAAATCCGAGACAAAGTCAAATACCCACCGTCTCAAGGTCGCTACAAAGTATATATCATTGATGAAGTGCATATGTTGTCGACAGGTGCATTCAATGCATTATTGAAAACACTTGAAGAACCGCCAGCACATGCGATTTTTATTTTGGCAACGACAGAACCGCATAAAATTCCGGCAACGATTATTTCGCGCTGTCAGCGATTTGATGTCAAACGACATGAAGTGAGTCAATTGCAAACCCGGATGGCCTATATTTTGAATGATCAAGACCATGATTATGATCCGGAAGCATTGAAACTAATTGCACGGGCTGCTGATGGCGGGATGAGGGATGCCCTTAGCTTGCTTGATCAGGCCTTGGCATTTAGCGATGGGCGTCTGACGGAAGAAGCGGTGTTAGAAGTAACGGGTGCTGTGACGGATGAAACACTGCTCGAAATGGCATACGGATTACAGAAAAAAGAGTTGAATGCGATTTTGAGTACGCTTGAAATGATGTTACGTGAAGGGAAAGATTTAAAGCGTTTCATCGAAGACTTAGTGTTCGTCCATCGGGATGCGTTACTGTTGAAAGCATCTCCGCAAGCTGCCGACTTATTAGAGCGTGCTCGTCCGACTGATGAGTTTCGTCAGTTTGTCGAAGCGACTTCGACGGACGAATTGTTCCAAGTGATTGAAGAGCTCAATGAGTGCCAGCAGCAAATGAGGCTGTCGAATCATCCGAAGGTGTTGGTAGAGTTAACGTTCATTCGAATTGCAGAACAAGGTCGCACGATAAGTGAGCAGATGACACAACTTCAAGACCAAGTGCGTGAGTTGAGCCGCGAATTGAATGAAGTGAAGAAGAATGGCGTGACTGTGACAGGTGGAGAGGTGGAAAAATCGAAGCCTGCTCCGAAACGGACACAAATCCGAGTGCCGAAAGAGCGGATTCGCCAATTACTTCAGCGAGCTGAGCGGCAGCATTTGAATGCGATTCGCGATAGTTGGGGCGACATCATGACGAATATTCGGATACAGGATGGTCCAATCTTCGCACTCTTCTATGAAAGTGAGGCTGTCCTTTGTGCAAGTGACACCTTACTGGTACAATTTAAAGATGGAATGACATGGCACTATGAACAAGTGAGTTCGAATGGTCGTACGCGTGATGTAATCGAGCAGGCGTTATTTGAAGTTACGGGGATTCGTCGTGAAATTATGGCGGTGCTTGAAACGGATTGGAATGAACTGAAGAATGAGTTCATCCTTCAAAAACAAGCAGAGCGGACAGAACGAGTCGAAGAACCAGAAACCGAAGACCCGTTGGTTGCACAGGCGATGGAACGTTTTGGCGATGTCGTTGAAATCGAAGAAACATAAGGGAGGCGCTCTGAATGCGTGGAATGGGAAATATGAATAACATGATGAAACAAATGCAAAAGATGCAAAAAGATATGGCGAAAGCTCAAGAAGAACTAAAAGAGTTATCAGTAGAAGGTACTGCAGGAGGCGGCATGGTAAAAGTTGTCGTCAGCGGTCATAAAGAGGTTTTAGATGTCATCATTGCAGAAGATGTCGTCGACCCGGAAGATGTAGATATGTTGCAGGATCTCGTCTTAGCAGCAATTAATGATGCGATGAAGCAAGCTGATCAGCTTGTGAATGATAAGATGGGGCGTTTCACACAAGGTATGAACCTCCCAGGCTTTTAAGTGAAGAAAGGATCGATGCGAGTTGCAATACCCTGAAGCCATTGGACGATTGATTGAGAGTTTTACGAAACTACCCGGAATCGGTCCGAAAACTGCAGTACGTTTGGCGTTCCATGTATTAGATATGGAAGAAGACGATGTATTAACGTTTGCGAAGTCTCTCGTCAGTGCGAAACGGGACATCAAATATTGTACCGTTTGCGGTCACATTACAGATATTGATCCTTGTGCAATCTGTAAAGACTCACATCGGGATGAAACGGTAGTTTGTGTGGTTCAAGATTCAAGAGACGTGATTGCCATGGAGAAAATGAGAGAGTACAGAGGGAAATATCATGTTCTTCATGGAGCTATAAGTCCAATGGAGGGGATTGGTCCAGAGGATATTAACGTTTCAAGCTTGCTGACGAGGTTACAAGAGAACGAGTCGATTCAAGAAGTGATCTTAGCGACGAACCCGAACATTGAGGGAGAAGCGACTTCGATGTACCTATCACGCTTACTTAAGCCGACAGGAATCCGTGTAACTCGTCTCGCGCATGGTTTGCCCGTTGGCGGGGATTTGGAGTATGCGGATGAAGTGACATTGTCTCGAGCGATGGAAGGTAGAAGAGAATTATGAAATGGTTTCGTAAGTCGTTAAAAGATGATTATGATCAACGACTACTGACTGAGTTGATGGAAGCGAAATCTAAGTTTGAGTCGAAACGTCGTATGCTTGAAGTGAGCATCGAAGATACAG
>NZ_CM187558.1:35000-37500 GCF_059821525.1 Exiguobacterium sp. RM11
CCTGGAAAGGTCGGCCAGAGAAGGTGACGGCCCTGTAGCCGAAACCCCATCCCCTCCAGAGTGGATCCTGAGTACGGCGGGACACGTGAAACCCCGTCGGAATCCGGGAGGACCATCTCCCAAGGCTAAATACTTCCTAGTGACCGATAGTGAACCAGTACCGTGAGGGAAAGGTGAAAAGCACCCCGGAAGGGGAGTGAAACAGATCCTGAAACCGTATGCCTACAAGTAGTCAGAGCCCGTTCACGGGTGATGGCGTGCCTTTTGTAGAATGAACCGGCGAGTTACGATGGCGGGCGAGGTTAAGCCGATGAGGCGGAGCCGCAGCGAAAGCGAGTCTGAACAGGGCGCATCAGTCCGTCGTCGTAGACCCGAAACCAGGTGATCTACCCATGTCCAGGATGAAGGTCAGGTAACACTGACTGGAGGTCCGAACCCACGCACGTTGAAAAGTGCGGGGATGAGGTGTGGGTAGCGGTGAAATGCCAATCGAACCTGGAGATAGCTGGTTCTCTCCGAAATAGCTTTAGGGCTAGCCTCGAGGTGAAGAGTTCTGGAGGTAGAGCACTGATTGGACTAGGGGCCCCCACAGGGTTACCGAATTCAGTCAAACTCCGAATGCCAGCAACTTGTACTCGGGAGTCAGACTGCGAGTGATAAGATCCGTAGTCGAGAGGGAAACAGCCCAGACCATCAGCTAAGGTCCCCAAGTGTATGTTAAGTGGAAAAGGATGTGGCGCTGCACAGACAACTAGGATGTTGGCTTAGAAGCAGCCACCATTCAAAGAGTGCGTAATAGCTCACTAGTCGAGTGGCGCCGCGCCGAAAATGTAACGGGGCTAAACATACCACCGAAGCTATGGATCCCGTAAGGGATGGTAGGAGAGCGTTCCAAGCAGCAGTGAAGCGGTATCGTGAGGAGCCGTGGAGCGCTTGGAAGTGAGAATGCCGGTGTGAGTAGCGAAAAGAGGGGTGAGAATCCCCTCCGTCGAAAGCCTAAGGTTTCCTGAGGAAGGCTCGTCCGCTCAGGGTTAGTCTGGACCTAAGCCGAGGCCGAAAGGCGTAGGCGATGGACAACAGGTCGATATTCCTGTACCGCCGTACCACCGTTTGAACGATGGGGGGACGCAGAAGGATAAGGTGACCGTGCGACTGGAAGTGCACGGACAAGCAGCGAGGCCGTCGGGTTGGCAAATCCGCCCGGCACCAAGGTTGAGCTGTGACGTGGAGCCCGTAGGGCGAAGCACCGGATTTCACGCTGCCAAGAAAAGCCTCTAGTGAGGAGGTCGGCGCCAGTACCGCAAACCGACACAGGTAGGCGAGATGAGAATTCTAAGACGCGCGGGATAACTCTCGTTAAGGAACTCGGCAAAATGGTCCCGTAACTTCGGGAGAAGGGACGCTTATGGCAACATAAGCCGCAGTGAATAGGCCCAAACGACTGTTTAGCAAAAACACAGGTCTCTGCTAAATCGCAAGATGAAGTATAGGGGCTGACGCCTGCCCGGTGCTGGAAGGTTAAGGGGATGTGTCATCGCAAGAGAAGCACTGAACCGAAGCCCCAGTAAACGGCGGCCGTAACTATAACGGTCCTAAGGTAGCGAAATTCCTTGTCGGGTAAGTTCCGACCCGCACGAAAGGCGTAACGATTTGGGCACTGTCTCAACGAGAGACCCGGTGAAATCATAGTACCTGTGAAGATGCAGGTTACCCGCGACAGGACGGAAAGACCCCATGGAGCTTTACTACAGCCTGATATTGAGGCTTTGTACGCGATGTACAGGATAGGTGGGAGTTTGTGAAGCCGGAGCGCCAGCTTCGGTGGAGACACCCTTGGGATACCACCCTTTGCGTATAGAGTCTCTAACTCGCAGCCGTAATCCGGCTGGAGGACCGTGTCAGGCGGGTAGTTTGACTGGGGCGGTCGCCTCCTAAACAGTAACGGAGGCGCCCAAAGGTTCCCTCAGAATGGTTGGAAATCATTCGAAGAGTGCAAAGGCAGAAGGGAGCTTGACTGCGAGACCTACAAGTCGAGCAGGGACGAAAGTCGGGCTTAGTCGATCCGGTGGTTCCGCATGGAAGGGCCATCGCTCAACGGATAAAAGCTACCCTGGGGATAACAGGCTGATCTCCCCCAAGAGTCCACATCGACGGGGAGGTTTGGCACCTCGATGTCGGCTCATCGCATCCTGGGGCTGGAGTAGGTCCCAAGGGTTGGGCTGTTCGCCCATTAAAGCGGTACGCGAGCTGGGTTCAGAACGTCGTGAGACAGTTCGGTCCCTATCCGTCGTGGGCGCAGGAAATTTGAGGAGAGCTGTCCTTAGTACGAGAGGACCGGGATGGACGCACCGCTGGTGTACCAGTTGTTCCGCCAGGAGCATCGCTGGGTAGCTACGTGCGGACGGGATAAGTGCTGAAAGCATCTAAGCATGAAGCCCCCTCCGAGATGAGATTTCCCTTTGAGCAATCAAGAAAGACCCCTCAGAGACGATGAGGTAGA
>NZ_CM187558.1:42500-85000 GCF_059821525.1 Exiguobacterium sp. RM11
AAAACACAGGTCTCTGCTAAATCGCAAGATGAAGTATAGGGGCTGACGCCTGCCCGGTGCTGGAAGGTTAAGGGGATGTGTCATCGCAAGAGAAGCACTGAACCGAAGCCCCAGTAAACGGCGGCCGTAACTATAACGGTCCTAAGGTAGCGAAATTCCTTGTCGGGTAAGTTCCGACCCGCACGAAAGGCGTAACGATTTGGGCACTGTCTCAACGAGAGACCCGGTGAAATCATAGTACCTGTGAAGATGCAGGTTACCCGCGACAGGACGGAAAGACCCCATGGAGCTTTACTACAGCCTGATATTGAGGCTTTGTACGCGATGTACAGGATAGGTGGGAGTTTGTGAAGCCGGAGCGCCAGCTTCGGTGGAGACACCCTTGGGATACCACCCTTTGCGTATAGAGTCTCTAACTCGCAGCCGTGATCCGGCTGGAGGACCGTGTCAGGCGGGTAGTTTGACTGGGGCGGTCGCCTCCTAAACAGTAACGGAGGCGCCCAAAGGTTCCCTCAGAATGGTTGGAAATCATTCGAAGAGTGCAAAGGCAGAAGGGAGCTTGACTGCGAGACCTACAAGTCGAGCAGGGACGAAAGTCGGGCTTAGTGATCCGGTGGTTCCGCATGGAAGGGCCATCGCTCAACGGATAAAAGCTACCCTGGGGATAACAGGCTAATTCCCCCAAGAGTCCACATCGACGGGGAGGTTTGGCACCTCGATGTCGGCTCATCGCATCCTGGGGCTGGAGTAGGTCCCAAGGGTTGGGCTGTTCGCCCATTAAAGCGGTACGCGAGCTGGGTTCAGAACGTCGTGAGACAGTTCGGTCCCTATCCGTCGTGGGCGCAGGAAATTTGAGGAGAGCTGTCCTTAGTACGAGAGGACCGGGATGGACGCACCGCTGGTGTACCAGTTGTTCCGCCAGGAGCATCGCTGGGTAGCTACGTGCGGACGGGATAAGTGCTGAAAGCATCTAAGCATGAAGCCCCCTCCGAGATGAGATTTCCCTTTGAGCAATCAAGAAAGACCCCTCAGAGACGATGAGGTAGATAGGTCATGGGTGGAAGCGTGGTGACACGTGGAGCTGAATGATACTAATCGGTCGAGGCTTTGATCTAGTCTACGGTTTGTGTTGATGAATCCTCAGTTTTCAGGGAACAAGCCCTAAAGTCTGGTGGCGATAGCGAGACGGCCACACCCGTTCCCATGCCGAACACGGAAGTTAAGCGTCTCAGCGCCGAAAGTAGTTGGGGGATCTCCCCCTGTGAGGATAGGACGTTGCCAGGCAACAACGCAGTAGACGATCAAGCATATGCTTGATCGTCTTTTTTTCATAGTCAATAGTTAAGGAGGAATAACAGATGGCTCCTTCTCGGAAAAATCCTTTTACATTTCTAGAGACTCTAGAACAGCATGTGAGTGAACATCGCGTATCTTTTCACGTCCCGGGGCATCATAATGGTACCGTGACTGATCATACGTTACCGAGTGCATTTGCCAAGGTGATGCCATATGACCTGACGGAACTGGCACATTTAGATGATTTGCATGACGCTTCTGGGATTATCGATCAAGCTGAAAAAGCATTGGGTAAACTGTATGAAAGTAAAAGTAAGTGGCTCGTCAATGGTTCAACTGTTGGAAATTGGAGCATGCTTGCGGCAACTGTAAAACGTGGTGAGCGAGTATACGTTCAACGAAACTCACATAAGTCGGTGTGGAACGCAATTGAATGGTTAGGGTTAAAACCAATCCTATTGACACCTACAATTGAACGTGGTACAGGAATTCCAACCGTGGTGACATTAGAAACGATTGAACAGGCTTTTCAAGAATTCCCGGGAGGACGAGCCGTCATGTTAACGTCTCCTACGTACTATGGAGACATGGCCGATATTCGTGCGATTTCAAATTATTTGTCTTCACTTGAGATTCCATTACTCGTCGATGAAGCACATGGTGCCCATTTAATTCATCCTAAATTGCTTCAGCGTTCTGCGATTTTTGAGGGAGCGAGTGCAGTTGTACAGTCTGCACATAAAACACTACCTGCATTGACGATGGGAGCTTGGATTCACTATAAAGAAGACATCGATGAAATTCGGTTAAAGCATGCATTATCTTCATTTCAGACATCAAGTCCTTCTTATCTTATTATGGCTTCATTAGACTATGCACGGTCCTATTTAGAAAGTCTAACGGACGAAGCATGGTCTTCTATTCAAAAGAGTCATGCTCATTTTGTACTTGAGCTGAAGCGTGCAGGTTTTACTGTCAAAGTGGGGGACGATTTTACGAAAGTAACTGTCATGACGTATCCGAAAAATGGATTAGTCTTTAGTGAACATCTTGCATCAATCGGAATCGATATTGAATTAGCTGCAGTGGATCATGTGTTATTCTGTTTGCCATTAAGGGAAATAACAAAGCAGGAAATTGAGCATTGGATTAAATTGATTAAAAAGGCAGCTACACATGTCCCGATCATTGATGAGGATGAAACGATTTTTCCTTTCCCTCAAACACAACGTGTATCTGAACTCTATACGTTAGTTGGGAATGAACAAGTGCAACGTTTATCCTTCAAACAAGCAATCGGATTTGTTTCAGCAGAAACGGTGATTCCATATCCACCAGGGATTCCATGGATTCTAAAAGGAGAGCGGATTACTGAGGAAAAAATACGAGTGCTCATGGAATGGATTTCTTTAGGGAGGAAGCTTCAAGCAAGTAAGCATGTTATGATAGAGCAAATTGACGTTATTGTAGAGGAGTTTTAAAAAGTGAGCGGAATGTTTATAACGGTTGAAGGACCAGATGGATCAGGTAAGTCTACGCAACTTCAACTATTAGTCGAGAGTCTAAAACAAAAAGGATATGACATCGTTGTGACCCGTGAACCTGGAGGAACAACTGTGGGAAATCAAATCCGCGAAGTCTTATTATCCCCGGATCATCATGAGATGACACCACGAGTGGAAATGATGCTTTACGCTGCTTCACGAGCACAGAATGTGGAACAAGTGATTCGTCCGGCATTGGAGCGAGGGGCAATCGTTCTGTGTGATCGATTCATCGATGCATCTATTGCTTATCAAGGATACGGTTTACAATATGACCTTGATCAAATCCAATCGCTGAATGAATGGGCAACGAACGGTTTGACACCGGATTTGACTTTCTTGTTTGATTTAAGCCCTGAAAGAGCGAGTGCACGAATGAAAGATCGAGGGCAACTCGATCGGATTGAAAGTCGTGATCAAGCGTTCCATGAGCGTGTTTACGAAGGATTTCAAACGTTACTTAAACAGTACCCAGAACGAATCATCCGAATTGATGCCGATCAATCGATTGAATGTATTCAAGATGAGGTACTCGATTATACAATAGAACGATTACAACAAGGAGGCGTACAACAATGATGAAAATGGTAATTGCAATTGTACATGATAAGGATAGCGCACGTTTGTCTGACGCATTGGTCGAACAAGATTTTCGTGCAACGAAATTAGCTACAACAGGTGGATTTTTAAAAGAGGGGAATACAACGTTTATGATGGGTATTCCACAGGAACGCCTCGATGATTTAATGGATGTGATTCAATCGAACTGTTCGAGTCGTGATCAAATGATTACGCCAATCTCTCCAATGGGAGGACATGCTGATTCGTATATTCCTTACCCAGTCGAAGTACAAGTTGGAGGTGCGACTGTATTCGTCTTGCCGATTGAAGGATTCCATCAGTTTTAATGGGAGTTGGGCATATGCGTTTTCAGGAATTAAATGAGTCGCAAACAGTGGTTGCTCGAATCATTCAAAATTCAATCATTTCGAATAAAGTTGGGCATGCGTACATCTTTTCGGGCGATTATGAACCCTACTTAATTGAAACAGCCACATTGTTTGCGAAAGCCTTGTTTTGTGAATCACCACAGGGAGCAGAACCGTGTGGAGTGTGTCGAAACTGTCGACGCATGGATTCAAAAAACATTGTTGACTATATCGAAGTGGAGCCGGATCGGGCTAGCATCAAAAAAGAACAGATTCAACAATTACTCAGTGACCTATCGTTACGAGGTGCTGAAGGAGATCGCCAAGTGTATGTCATCCATCAAGCTCATAAGATGACGACTCAAGCGGCAAATAGTTTATTGAAGTTCTTTGAAGAACCAGGTGTGGGGAAACTTGCTATTTTGGTGACGACACAACCACAGTTACTTCTTCCGACGATTCGTTCGCGAGCTCAACAACTTGCTTTTCGCCCGATTGACCGCGCGAAGTTAGCACAAACGATGTCAGAAGAATTGTCGTGTACGTACGATTTGGCTTACCTTGCTTTGACCGTTTATCCAAAATGGGATGATGCGAAAGAAGCAGTTGAGCAGGAGTGGTTTGTACAGGCGTATGGGCTAGTGGTACAATTAATTGAAGTATTGACGAAACGACCTCAAGAGTTGCTCTTGTTCGCCCAGGAAAAATGGTTAGGACATTTCAAAGGACGAAATGAGTTACGAGTTGGTCTCGAATTATTCGAACATTGGCTAGAGGAGGCACTTCATTTAAAAGTGCGAGATACGTATACTCCAAAGCTATTTAAGAACGAGGCTGCTTTATATCACGCATTTATTCAGAATCGATCTGTCTCTAAACTCACACATGCAATTGAAAGTGTGCATGCGGCAATTCGACGACTCGAGGCAAACGTCAATCCTCAATTAACTTTCGAACGACTTTCGTTCGATTTGCAGAAAGGATAGAAGCGCGTGCTTGAAGTAGTTGGAGTCCGCTTTAAAGAAGCGGGAAAAATCTATTACTTTTCACCAGGCGATGCAACGCTTAAACGTGGGGAACATGTCATCGTTGAAACGGTACGTGGCATTGAGTATGGCGAAGTCGTCCAAGTCGATAAAAAGCTCGGCGAAGATGAAGTCGTCATGCCGTTGAAGACAATCCTTCGCGTCGCGGACCAAAAGGATGCGGATATCGTACGCGATAATCGACTGGCAGCCGTTGATGCTCACGCCGTCTGTGAAGAAAAAATTCGAGAACATCAATTAGACATGAAGTTAGTCGATGTTGAGTATACATTTGATCGCAATAAAGTGATCTTTTATTTTACTGCCGAGGGTCGCGTCGACTTTCGAGAATTGGTAAAGGACTTGGCTAGCGTGTTTCGGACACGAATCGAACTCCGACAAATCGGTGTTCGTGACGAAGCGAAGCTACTAAGTGGGATTGGACCATGTGGTCGAGTTCTTTGTTGTTCGTCATTTCTTGGGGAGTTTGAACCAGTCTCCATCAAAATGGCCAAAGACCAGAATCTTTCGTTAAATCCGAATAAAATTTCTGGAGTGTGTGGTCGTTTGATGTGCTGTTTAAAATATGAGAATGACACATACGAAGAATTAAAACGCGATTTACCAGACGTCGGCAAGCGAATCAAAATTCCAGAAGGTGATGGTCGTGTAATCGGTCTCAACATTTTGGACCAACTTATTCAAGTTGAACTCCACGATCGGACGCGTGTCGTCACATATACGATTGATGAACTTGTTGAAGTGGGTGCGATTAAACGAAAACCGTCAAAACAGTGATGGGGTGCTGAGCAGTGGAAAGAATGGACAAAAAAGAAGTGATGATGCGTGTAGATGCGATCGAGCAACAGATGCAACTCTTGACGGAGCACTTAGGCGTATTAAAAGAACAGCTCGCCTATTTGCTTGAAGAGAATCAGCATATGTATCTAGAGAATCATCACTTGCGCGAAAAAGTCGAACAATTGGCAGAAGTTGATACGACAAATGGTGATTCACAAATCGCATTGTCTGGAAAAGGGCAGAACAATTTGGCTGCGCTGTATCAAGAAGGATTCCATATTTGTAACCTCCATTACGGACAGGTACGAAAAGATGGGGATTGTCTCTTCTGTTTGTCGATGCTCAATAAACATTAATACGGGGCGATAGATAGGGATTCCCTATCCGTCGCCTTTCTTTTATAGAAGGAGGAAACAATGGTAACGGTAAAGGATGGAGAGCGCCTCGATGATTTGCTTGGACGCCCTGGCAAGATTATTCAAAGTGACGATGTGTTCTCGTTTTCATTAGATGCGGTACTACTGGCGGAATTTGTATGGGTACCGATTCAAAAAGGACAATTGGTCGATTTGTGCGCCGGTACGGGAGCAATCCCACTTTTCTTGTCGTATCGTACAAAAGGAACGATTACAGGTGTAGAGATTCAATCGAAGCTCGTTGATATGGCGAATCGAAGCATGGCGGTCAATCGCCTCGAGAATCGCATTCAAGTTGTAGAGGGGGACGTCAAAGCGGCAGCGGCACAACTCGGGCACGCTCGTTATGATGTGGTCACGTGTAATCCCCCGTATTTTCTAGCAAATGAAACGTCATTGCGGAATCAAAACGAACATCATACCATTGCACGCCATGAGGTGTTGTGCACGCTAGAAGATTGTATTAAAACGGCTAGTCAACTCGTCAAACCAGGAGGGAAAGTGGCGTTCGTGCATCGGCCAGAACGTTTACTCGATATCCTGACATTGATGCGTACCTACCGAATTGAACCGAAGCGAATGCAGCTCGTATATCCGAAAGCTGGACGCGAAGCGAATACGTTATTAATCGAGGGATCGAAAGATGGAAAAGCAGGTCTTAAAATTTTACCACCATTTGTTGTATATGAAGAAGACGATACGTATACGGAAGCGATGCGAGCCATTCTCGATGCCTAAACATTATACGTATATCGTGGAATGTCAGGACGGGACGTATTATACAGGCTATACAACGAACGTGGAAAAGCGAATCATTGCACATAATGCCGGGAAAGGGGCGAAGTATACGAAAGCTCGACTTCCCGTACGACTTCGGTATGTGCAATCGTTCGATACGAAACGGGAGGCCATGCAATACGAATGGTCCATTAAACAATTGACCCGCGCGCAAAAAGAGAAGTTGATGGAGGGGACGACTAATGAATTCACAGAAGAGTTATCAAACTGAACAACCAACATTGTATGTCGTACCAACGCCAATCGGCAATTTGGAAGATATGACATATCGAGCGGTGCGAACGCTTCAAGAAGTGGATTTGATCGCAGCGGAAGACACTCGCCAAACGATGAAGCTTTGTCGCCATTTTGAAATTCCAACAAAACTGATTAGCTATCATGAACACAATAAAGAAGTAAGTGGACCGAGACTGATTGAAGATTTGTTAGCCGGAAAGTCAGTTGCGGTGGTTTCGGATGCTGGAATGCCTGGTATTTCAGATCCGGGGAGTGATCTCGTACGGTTAGCCATCGAGACAAACATTCCAGTGGTCGTCTTACCAGGTGCCAATGCAGCACTTACGGCGTTGGTTGCTTCAGGTCTTCCGACAGAACGTTTCCTCTATTACGGTTTTTTACCACGTAAAAAGAAAGATCGCGTCGATGTCCTCGAGTCGATTCGATATGAGCAGGGTACGATTATTTTCTATGAAGCCCCTCATCGATTAAAGGAGATGTTAACGGCGATTCGACAAGTGTTTGGTAACCGTCAGCTTGTATTAGGTAGAGAGTTAACCAAAACGTTCGAAGAGTTTTTGAGAGGATCAGTCGATGAAGCGTTACAGTGGTGCGAAGGTGAAGTACGCGGAGAGTTCGTCGTTCTTGTGAGCGGTGCGACAGAAGCGGCACCTACGACAATGTGGTGGGAAGCGCTCTCTGTCTATGAACATGTTGTTCATTATATAGAAGAGGGATTGAAGCCAAACGCGGCCATTAAACAGACCGCAAAAGATCGTGGTGAATCACGAAACGATGTCTATGATGCGTATCATCAACTGCACAAAAAAGAGTAAGCAAGGAAATCCTTGCTTACTCTTCGCTGTAGTAGTTTTCGAGCATGTTCTTCAATTCAACGAGAACACGTTGTGCACCTTCTGGTGACAAGATAAGTTTGCCGTCTGCCAATTTGAAGTTATCGTCTGATACTTCACCTGTAACTTGGCAAGTCATGTTTGGCTTATATTTTTTCAAAACGATTTGATCGTTGTCGACGTAAATCTCGAGAGCATCTTTCTCTGCGATCCCAAGTGTACGGCGCAATTCGATTGGAATAACGACACGACCAAGCTCATCAACCTTACGAACAATACCTGTAGATTTCATTTGTGTTTCCTCCTCCAATGGTGTCGAAATCTCATGGTGACATGAATCGTCAAAATTCGACAATGTGACTACAGCAAAAAGCATACTAAACTTTCCAATTGCAGTCAACTGCTTACTATCTGGAAAAGCAATTTTTCGAAATTTGTCGAATCAAGAGCTATATATACCTAAATTTCCCCGATAGTTTGAACTTGAAACAAAGAAAGGGTATTTTTGGAACATTTATGACGAACTAAACGCAAAATAATTCCAAACAATTAGGTTTGGAAATTCTTTTGTCGAACCGTGTATAATGAGAATTGCATATGTCGAAAGGATGGAGAATAAATCATGGCGAAGCCGACTTTTTATATTACAACCCCAATTTATTATCCGAGTGCAAAATTGCATATCGGACACGCATATACCACGGTAGCAGGTGATGCGGTTGCTCGCTACAAACGTTTAAAAGGATTTGACGTCCGCTATTTGACGGGAACGGATGAGCATGGTCAAAAGATTCAAGAAAAGGCGAAAGAAGCAGGCGTGACGCCACAAGCCTTCGTCGATGAAGTTGTCGAAGAAATCAAAGTCCTATGGGACCGTCTTGAGATCTCATACGATGATTACATCCGTACGACAGAAGACCGTCATAAGAAGGTTGTCGAACACGTCTTTGAAACGTTACTTAAAAATGGAGACATTTATCTTGGTGAATACGAAGGATGGTATTCTGTACCAGATGAGACGTATTATACAGAGTCTCAGCTTGTCGATGGAAAAAGTCCTGACAGCGGACATCCGGTCGAGCTCGTGCGCGAAGAGTGCTATTTCTTCCGTCTCAGCAAATATGCGGATCGCTTGATTGAATATTTCGAGTCACATCCTGATTTCATCTTGCCAGAATCTCGTAAGACAGAGATGATCAATAACTTCTTGAAGCCAGGTCTTCAAGATTTAGCGGTATCACGTACGACGTTTGACTGGGGCGTACAAGTCCCATCGAACCCAAAACACGTTGTTTACGTATGGGTCGACGCGCTCACGAACTATATCTCGTCACTCGGGTACGGGACAGACAACGACGAGCTCTTCAATCGCTATTGGCCGGCTGATGTCCATTTAGTCGGAAAGGAAATCGTTCGTTTCCATACGATTATTTGGCCAGCTCTCTTGATGGCGCTTGACCTTCCGTTACCAAAACAAGTGTTTGCGCATGGTTGGTTGCTCATGAAAGACGGGAAGATGTCGAAATCAAAAGGAAACGTGGTGGATCCGATTCCGTTGATTGACCGCTACGGATTGGATTCTGTTCGTTACTACCTTCTTCGTGAAGTACCATTCGGAGCAGACGGTACGTTCACACCGGAAGCGTTCGTCGATCGCTTGAACTTTGATTTAGCGAACGATCTCGGGAACTTATTGAATCGTACCATCGCGATGATTAAAAAGTATTTCGATGGGAATATCCCGGCGTACACCGGAAATGTCACAGCGTTTGATGACGCGTTATTGAGCATGGTGAAAGAAACGACTCGTAAAACAGAAGAAGCCATGGAACACATGGAGTTTTCGGTCGCCCTCACAAACATCTGGCAACTCGTCAGCCGTGCGAATAAATATATTGATGAGACGCAGCCGTGGGTACTCGTGAAAGATGAATCGAAACGCGAAGAACTCGCTTCTGTCATGACACACCTCGCGGGCGTACTTCGTCACGTTGCCATCATGATTCAACCGTTCATGACACGTGCACCGAAAGAAATGTTCCGTCAACTCGGACTCGAAGGGGAAGACATGTCTTGGGAAGCGTTAGAGACGTTTGCCGACTTCAATAACGCTGTCGTGACAGACGGGACACCAATCTTCCCACGTCGTGACGTGAAGGAAGAAGTGGATGCGATCCAAGAAATGATGCGTCAAGCATCGAAAGCGCGGATTGAGGAAACGGAGACAGCGACAGAAGAAGTCGATGAAGACGTTCGTCCTGAAATCACGATCGATGTCTTTGATCAGGTCGAATTCCGTGTCGGTCAAATCGTAGAAGCCGATAAGATCAAAAAAGCGAAAAAACTGTTGAAACTTCAAGTTGATCTCGGGAAAGAGACGCGTCAAATCGTGTCAGGTATTGCTGAATGGTATGCCCCTGAAGATTTAGTTGGCAAGAAAGTGATTGTTGTCGCAAACTTGAAACCAGTCAAGCTCCGTGGAGAATTATCACAAGGAATGATTTTAGCTGCGGACCGTGACGGCAAGTTAGAACTTGCGACAGTCTCGGATCAAATGCCGAACGGTGCCATCGTCAAATAATGAAATGGGGGAGACCACGGTCTCCCTCTCTTTTTCTAAGGAGGAACCAAGATGTTGATTGATACACACACGCACATTAATGCGGAGCAGTTCAATGAAGATGTGGAGGAGACGATTGAGCGGGCAAGAGAAGCCGGCGTTTCTCCGCTACTCGTCGTCGGATTTGATACGCCGACCATCGACCGAGCCATCGAGCTAGCCGAAACACATGAAGACATCTATGCCATCGTCGGATGGCACCCGGTCGATGCGATCGACTGTACGGATGCAGATTTAGAACGGATCGAGACTCTCATGAGTCACCCAAAAGTGATGGCACTCGGTGAAATCGGTCTCGACTATCATTGGGATAAGTCACCGAAAGATGTACAACAGCGCCTATTCCGTCAACAGATTGCCATCGCGAAACGGACAAATATGCCAATCGTCATCCATAACCGCGAAGCAACGGCAGACGTGCTTGATATTTTGGAAGAAGAACATGCGGAGGAAGTCGGCGGGGTCTTCCATAGTTACAGCATGTCAGTAGAACTTCTCCCTCGTTGCCTAGACTTGAACTTCTATATTTCTTTAGGAGGACCGGTCACGTTTAAAAATGCGAAAGTTCCAAAGTTAGTCGCACAAGAAGTACCCTTAGATCGTCTTCTTGTCGAAACCGACTGCCCATACTTGACGCCGACTCCGTTCCGCGGAAAACGAAACGAACCGGCCTATGTGAAGTACGTTGCGGAAGAAATCGCGTCACTTCGAGACATCTCGTATGAGGAGTTGGCAGAAGCGACGACGGTCAACGCGAAGAAACTGTTCCGCCTCCCATGATCAAGCGTGTATTCGCCAGTATAGGCGTGATTGTGACTGCAGCTGTCGCATACGTCATGTTGCAACCTGAACCGATCAAGGTCATCGATGATGGTGTGGTAATTGAGCATGAGACACGGGCTGATTCCGTCCTTGAGGTACTCGAGGAATTGAATATCACATTAGACGAAACGGATTATGTTACTCCGGCATTGAGTGAGGACGTTCCAGAAGATCGACTCATTCGAATCGAACGTTCACATGAGGTTTCGCTTCAAATCGGATACGGACAAACAGAAGTCATTCAAACGAGAGAGCGGACCGTAGAAGATGTCTTATTGCGGTACGGGGTGACTGTACGGGACGGAGATACGGTTTATCCGTCTGTACGCACTGCCGTCACGAATGGGATGACAATTCGCTACCAGCCGGTTGTTGCCGTCAATTTAATCGTCGGGCAAGATGCGTCGACCATCTATACGATGGCAACGGATGTAGCGCAATTACTGAGGGAAGCGAATGTTGACGTGACAGAACGTGACACAGTGCTACCAGACGCATCGACACCGATACGGGATGGCCTGACGATCACGGTCAATACGAATCGTGATGTCGTTCAATACGAGAGTCAATTGATTCCGTACGATATGGTCGAGGAAGAGGATGACACGCTAGAAGAAGGTGTGAAGCAAACCGTGCAGGTCGGAGTTCCTGGACTCGAACGGACAAGGTATGCACTTACTGTGGAAAATGGTACAATTACAAATCGTACGAAAACGGATGTCGAGACGTTACGTAAAGCAATGCCACAGATCATCAAAGTCGGGACGAAAAAGGTCACAGAGCCCGTTACAGAGCCTACGACAGCGGACGAGTCGAGCCCGTTCATCCCGGAAGCTGAAGTCGAGATAGCAGAGCCACCGAAAACGGACGATGTGTTAGATTTCTCATCCGCGAAGCAGTTACTCGTAGAAGCAACAGCTTATACGAACAATCCAGAAGACACGGTGACGTATGACGGACGAGTACTGACAAGAAGCGGTTATGATGTGACGGATACGATTCTCTTCGAGGGTATGCGCATCATTGCCGTCGACCCGGCAATCATTCCTCTCGGTACCCGCGTGTATGTGGAAGGGATTGGCATGGCGATTGCGCTAGATACGGGAAGTGCGATCAAAGGTCAAAAAATCGACATCATGATGGATGAAAAGGAGGAGGCCGTGACGTTTGGTCGCAAGCCGCTTACCATTTGGGTCATTCCAAAGCAGGAAGAAGAGAAAGAAGGAACAGACAATGCGTGAGAAAATACAAGAAATTATCGTCGTAGAAGGTCGTGACGATACGGCGCGGCTTCAGGAAGTGTTTGAGGTCGATACGATTGAAACGAACGGCTCTGCCGTATCCAATCAGACGATTGAACGAATTCGCCGTGCGCAAGAGAAGCGTGGGGTCATCATTTTGACCGATCCGGATTATCCAGGAGACCGTATTCGGGCAATCGTCGAAGAGCGGGTCAAAGGGTGTAAGCATGCCCATCTGCCACGTGCTGAGGCAAAAGGGAAACGTGGGAAAATCGGGGTGGAACATGCGACCCCGGAGTCGCTTCGTCGAGTCTTACGCGCCGTATTTGAACCACGTGTTGAAACGAACCAGCCGATTGTCACGCGAAAAATGGTGTTGGACGCGGATTTAATCGGTGGAGAAGCGGCAGCGAAACGTCGAAAGCGACTCGGTGTATTGCTTCGAATCGGTGAGCCGAATGCGAAACAATTCGTGAAACGAGTCGAGGCGCTCGGCGTCACAGTCGAAGAGTGGGAGCAAGCACTTGCTCAATTAGAGGAGGAACAGGGTTGAAAGATATTGCAACAATCCAACGAACGAAAGCCATTTTAGAGCGACATGGTTTTTCATTTAAAAAATCGCTCGGTCAAAACTTTTTAATCGATTTAAATATTTTAAGTAAGATTGTCGGTGCGGCGGAACTCAGTGAATCGAGTGGTGTCCTCGAAATCGGCCCCGGGATCGGTTCGTTGACTGAACAATCGGCCAAGCGCGCCAAGAAAGTTGTAGCACTTGAGATCGATCAGCGTCTTTTACCGATTCTGGAGGATACGATGTCTCCGTATCCTCACGTGAAAGTTATCCATGGAGATGCTTTAGAATTAAATTTACGTGAGATTGTAGAGCAAGAATTTTTGAAAGAAGGCATTGAAGACATCTCGGTTGTTGCCAACTTACCATACTATGTCACCACACCGATTATCATGCGATTGCTTGAAAGTGGTGTGAAATTCCGCTCGCTCGTGATGATGATTCAAAAAGAAGTGGCAGAACGGATTGGGGCAAAACCTGGGACGAAGGCGTACGGTTCGCTATCGATTGCGATTCAGTATTATGCAGAGGCCGAAGTCAGTTTTGTCGTTCCAAAGAACGTGTTTATTCCGGCGCCGAACGTCGATTCGGCAGTCATTACACTCCGTATGCGCAAAGAGCCGGCGGTGCAGGTGAAAGACGAAGCCTTTTTCTTTGATATCGCACGCGCAAGCTTCGCACAACGCCGTAAAACCATTCTGAACAACTTAACAAACTATATTGGAAAAGAACACAAAGTCGAACTTGAACGCGCGCTTCATGAGGCAGGGATCGATCCGAAACGTCGGGGAGAGACGTTAAGCCTAGAAGAATTCGCACGATTGTCTGACACAATTTTACCACTTAAAAATAGTTGACGACCTTAAAACGAGTCGTTATAATATTAAACTTTATTTTCATATTCAATTATGCTATACTTGTAACAGTGAGGTGAAGCGTATGCCAAAGACGTTACAAGAAATCAGACAGAAACTCGAATCGCATGTTGGTGAACGATTGACGTTGAAAGCAAACGGCGGTCGTAAGAAAGTCGTTACTCGGTTTGGAACGCTCGTTGAGACATATCCTGCGGTGTTCGTTGTGAAATTGGATGAAGACCTGCATAATGTGGAACGTGTCTCGTATAGCTACGCTGATGTCCTAACGGATACAGTTAAAATTGAATTCGGCAATTGATTTATAAATGAGGGGCGGATGCATTGGCAGCTGCTTCTTTTTTTGTGCGCCTGTTTACGGTACAATGTCGAACAGGAGACAAATGGGAAGGGTGAACGTGATGCGCACGATCAGTGTGAAAGCGCCGGCAAAAATTAATTTGACGCTCGATGTCCTCGGAAAGCGTCCGGACGGCTATCATGAAGTAGAAATGGTAATGACGACAGTCGATTTAGCAGACCGCTTAGAGTTGACGATTTTAGATTCGGATGAGATTCGGATTCAATCAGAGCACGCCTATGTGCCGAATGATCATCGGAACTTGGCATATCGTGCAGCAGAGTTGTTGCGGGAGCGTTTTAATATTCAACAAGGTGTGGAGATTGTACTCGATAAACAAATTCCAGTGGCAGCTGGGCTTGCTGGTGGCTCGAGTGATGCAGCGGCGACGCTTCGTGGGATGAACGAGTTATTCTCGTTAAACCTGTCATTAGAAGAGCTAGCAGAGCTCGGTGCGGAGATCGGGTCTGACGTTTCATTTTGTGTCATCGGTGGGACAGCCATTGCCCGAGGTCGTGGTGAACAGTTAGAAATGATTCCGGCACCACCGCCATGCTACGTCGTACTCGGAAAGCCCAAGCTAGGAGTATCGACTGCAGATGTGTATCGCGCCGTGCGTATGGATGAAGTTCATCATCCGAACACAGGTGCGATGGTGGAAGCGATTCGTCAAAAAGATTTTCATGGGATTTGCGAAAATCTTGGAAACTCACTCGAGAGTGTGACGCTTAAGCTTCATCCGGAAGTAAAACAAATCAAAGAAACGATGCGGCATTGTGGGGCAGAAGGTGTGCTCATGAGCGGTAGTGGACCGACTGTCTTTGCGCTCATTGAGCATGAGCAAAAGGCGCATCGCATCTATAACGGTCTAAAAGGATTTTGCCCAGAAGTGTTCGTCGTTCGGATTCTCGGCAAAAGACATTGAACAAAAACGAATGAAAGTGATATATTCTCAATAGAACATTCGTTTATTATTGAAGATGTGAAGGAGAATCCGTATGAAAATTCGTAGAAGTGGTCGTCTCGTCGATATGACCCGTTATTTGCTTGACCATCCGCATCAGCTTGTCTCGTTGTCGATGTTTTCAAGTCGCTATAAAGCCGCAAAGTCGTCGATCAGTGAAGATCTTGTCATCGTGAGTGAGATGTTATCTCATGATGGGATCGGAAAGCTTGTGACCGTTCCTGGTGCAGCGGGTGGTGTGATGTTTATCCCAGGCTGGAGTAAGGAAAAATCGCTTGAGATGATTGATACGCTCTGTGAGCAATTATCAAAACCGGAGCGTCTCTTACCAGGGGGTTATCTCTACCTCACAGATGTACTAGGTAATCCGAGTCAGGTGAAGCCGATGGGACAAGTCTTTGCGTCTGTATTCGCCGATCGTAAAGTCGACGTGGTCATGACGATTGCGACGAAAGGAATCCCCCTTGCTTATGCTGTCGCAGAACAATTAGGTGTACCATTCGTCATCGTCCGTTCAGATAGTCGTGTAACGGAAGGATCGACGGTCAGTATCAATTATGTATCAGGTTCTTCGAAGGCGATTCGCACAATGGCGCTCGCACGTCGTAGCCTGCCGCGTGGCGCGAATGTGCTCTTGATCGATGACTTCATGAAAGCGGGGGGAACGATTCGGGGGATGATGAGTCTCTTGAACGAATTCGAGGCGAACCTGGCAGGTGTCGGTGTGTTGATGGAAGCAGAAGGCGCCGAGAAGAAGATGGTCAGCGAATACGTCAGCTTGATGAAATTGACGAATGTTGACCCGGATGAAGGGCTTGTCACCATTTCACGGGGGAATGTGGAACAGTTCCTAAAATGATTGGCAAAATTTTGATTTCGATTTATGATTAAAGGGTATAGAGTTATCAATATCGAGTCATGACGTTCGTTCGAAACCAACTGAACCTTACAGAAGACCACACCATGGCATAGACAACGATGAAAAAGGGGATGCGAAACATGCAGATCACAGACGTAAAAATTCGCAAAGTCGCGACAGAAGGCAGAATGAAAGCGTTGGCCTCAATCACACTTGACCATGAATTCGTTGTACATGACCTTCGAATCATCGAAGGAAGTAGCGGTCTATTTGTCGCCATGCCGAGCAAACGGACACCAGAAGGTATTTTTCGGGACATCGCGCATCCGATTAACGGGGAGATGCGACAAAAAGTTGAAGCGGCTGTATTGGAAGCCTATTCCAATATGGAAGTGGAGGTGCTGGACCCTCAGCACGTGTCGTCCGGCACGAATGAATGACAGCAAACAGCGGTTAGGTTACCTACCGCTGTTTTTTTGCGTTTCATTGGTTAAGGAACGGTACAACTATTGAAACGAAGGCATGGTTTCGATATAGTAGAAACGGTGTAAATAGGATTTAGTTGCAGAAAAGCCGAACTATACAGACCAATCACAGCTGTTGTGAGATAGGAGCGAATGAAGAATGGAGCGTTTTGCAGTCATTTTGGCAGCAGGAAAAGGGACGCGAATGAAGTCGAAGCTTTATAAAGTACTTCATCCGGTTCTAGGAAAACCGATGGTCGAGCACGTTGTCGACCAGTTAGACCAAATCGGTGTCAGTCGTCAAATCGTGATCGTTGGCCATGGGGCGGAAGCGGTACAAGATACGCTCGGCACACGAGTGGAATATGCGGTCCAAGAAGAACAACTTGGAACAGGGCATGCTGTTCAAATGGCGGAAGCAGAGCTTGCGGGTAAAGCAGGGGCGACACTTGTCGTCTGCGGAGATACACCGTTACTAACGGCAGAAACGTTGGAAGCCCTTCTCGCTCATCACGAAGCGCAACAAGCGAAAGTTACTGTGTTGACTGCGATTGCAGATGATGCGACAGGATACGGTCGCGTTGTTCGTGGTGAAGATGGGAACGTGACGAAAGTCGTTGAGCATAAAGATGCTTCTGAGACAGAACTTGCCATCAATGAAATCAATACGGGAACGTACGTGTTCGATAACGAGTTATTGTTCGACGCGCTCAAACAAGTCGGAAACAATAACGCGCAAGGTGAATACTACTTGCCTGACGTCATCTCGATTGCAAAAGAAGCTGGCGAAGTCGTCGCAGCACATACAGCGCCAACGTTTGATGAGACAATCGGGGTCAATGACCGCGTTGCCTTGTCACAGGCGGAAGCGATCATGCGCAAACGCACGAACGAACGTCTTATGCGTGAAGGCGTCACGTTCATGGACCCGGCATCGACGTATATTTCTCCAGATGTGGTGATTGGTTCGGATACAATCATCTATCCGGGTACGGTCATCCTTGGGAAGACGACAATTGGTTCGGAATGTGTCATCGGACCGAACTCAGATATCCGCAACAGTGTGATTGAAGATCATGCAGTCGTGCGTCAGTCTGTCGTGACAGATAGCAAAATCGGTGAAGCGGCTCAGGTCGGACCGTTCGCTCACTTGCGCCAACAAGCTGTACTTGGTGCGAACACACGCGTCGGAAACTTCGTCGAGATTAAAAAATCGTCGTTTGGTGACGGTGCGAAAGCTTCGCACTTGAGCTACATCGGGGATGCGTCAATTGGCGAACGTGTCAACTTAGGTTGTGGATCAATCACGGTCAACTATGACGGCAAAAACAAGTTCGAGACAGTGGTAGAAGACGATGCGTTCGTCGGCTGTAACGTCAACTTGATTGCCCCGGTAAAAGTCGGAAAAGGTGCGATTGTCGCAGCCGGTTCGACAATTACAAATGACGTACCGGAAGAGGCGCTCGCGATTGCGCGTGAACGCCAAACAAATAAAGAAGGTTACACAAAACGATAACTTGCTGCCAATCACTATGGAAAACGATGAAGGAGAATCCTAAACATGTCTACTGTATACGAACGAGAAATTCGTCTATTTAGCTTAAACTCGAACCGCCCGCTTGCTGAAGAAATCGCGAAAGAAATTGGTGTCCCGCTCAGTGATTGCCAAGTCAAACGTTTCAGCGACGGTGAACTCTATATCAACATCGAGGAAAGTGTTCGTGGAGATGATGTGTATGTCATCCAATCAACAAGCTCACCTGTAAACGAAACGCTCATGGAATTGCTCGTCATGATTGATGCACTCAAACGTGCTTCTGTCCGTACGATCAACATCGTGATGCCGTATTACGGGTATGCACGTCAAGACCGTAAAGCGCGTTCGCGTGAGCCGATCACGGCGAAACTTGTCGCTGACCTTCTGACGGTAGCAGGTGCGACACGCGTCATCACAATGGACTTGCATGCAGCGCAAATCCAAGGATTCTTCAATATTCCGGTTGATCAATTACTCGGTGTGCCGCTCATCTCGACGTACTTTGAAACAGAAGAGTTTCAAGCGAAGGATATCGTGGTTGTCTCTCCAGACCACGGTGGCGTGACACGTGCGCGTAAATTGGCAGAACGTTTGAAAGCTCCGATTGCCATCATTGATAAGCGTCGTCCGAAAGCTAACGTCGCTGAAGTGATGAACATCGTCGGAAGCGTTGAAGGGAAAACAGCAATTTTGATTGATGATATCATCGATACAGCGGGAACGATCACGCTTGCAGCGGATGCAATCGTCCAAGCTGGCGCGAAAGAAGTATATGCGTCTTGTACGCACCCAGTCCTTTCTGGTCCAGCGATGGAGCGTATCGACAACTCATCAATCAAAGAATTGGTTGTTTTAAATACAATCGATTTGACGGGTCGTCCATGCTCGAGCAAAATCAGACAGATGTCGGTTGCCCATTTGCTTGGGGAAGCGATCATGCGTGTCCACGAGCACAAATCGGTCAGTACCCTATTCGATTAAAAAACGAGGCCCGGAGGCATTCGCCTTTGGGCTTTTTTGTTCAGGAGGAAATGATATGAAATGCATCGTCGGTCTTGGAAACCCTGGGAAAAAGTTTGAGATGACCCGACATAACATCGGTTTTTTGGCAATTGATCGCCTCGCTGAAAAGCATGGGATCTCGCTGAATGAAGCGAAGTTTAACGCCCTCATGGGAACGGGAAGAATCAATGGTGAACGCGTTGTACTTGTTAAACCCCTTACGTATATGAACTTATCGGGTGAAGCCGTCCGTCCAATTTTAGATTATTATAAGATTGAGATTGACGATTTACTTGTCATCTATGACGATTTGGATATGGTGCCAGGAAAACTGCGCTTCCGTCCAAAAGGGAGTGCAGGTGGTCACAACGGAATCAAATCGCTCATTCAACACTTAGGAACTGCAGAATTCAAGCGATTGAAACTTGGGATTGGACGTCCGCCTCACCCGATCAAAGTCGTCGACTGGGTGTTGATGAACTATCGGAAAGAGGACTTGCCGGAGTTGAACGAAACACTCGACAACGCCGTAACCGCAGCCACTGATTTCATAGATACAGATTGGCTAGCGCTGATGAATCGATACAACTAAAGGGTCATAGCACCCTTTTTTGTCGTATGAGTTGGAGGAAAACAAATGAATGCTTTAGAGAGATTTATGGTGGCGCTCCCGGAGACGAACGTGATTCGTGAGCGGCTACAAAAAGTAGACCGTCAATTGGTGACGGGACTGACAACAAGCGCGAAAGCTCTCGTCCTCGCAGGACTTGTGAAATCGTCATCGAGACGTCTCGTCGTCGTGACGCATAACATGTATCAAGCACAAAAAATGTTCGATCAACTCGAATCACTCATCGGACCGGACAAAACATTGCTTTATCCGATTGATGAGACGCTGGCCGCTGAATTGTCACTGACGTCTAGTCCTGAGCTGTTGGCCGCTCGAATCGATGCCCGTACTCGTCTCCTTGACCAAACAGGAGGCGTCGTTGTCGTGCCGCTCGGTGGATTACGACGCTATATGCCGAGCCCGGAAGCGTGGCAACACAGTCGTGTCATGCTAAAGCCGGGAAGTGATCTCGAGTTGGCAGACTTTGCGAAACAATTGACGGACATGGGATATGAACGGACAGCTACTGTGACGACGCCTGGAGAGTTTTCCGTACGAGGCAGTATTTTGGATGTCTACCCGCTTACGGAAGCGCGTCCGTACCGGATTGATTTATTTGATACCGAAATCGATTCCATTTTCACGTTCGATGCCGAGACGCAACGTTCGCTCGGTGTGGTAGGAGAAGTGTGCATCACGCCTGCCACCGAGTTCATCGCCACTGACGATCAGTTGAAACAAGCCGGGCGTTCACTCCGGAAACAATATGACCGGACCGTCGAGTTGATTGAGAACGAAGTGATTCGTCAAGCGCTTGAGGAAGGAGTCGTAACGGACATCGAGCGCTTAGAGCGTGGTGATTTCCCGGATAAAGTTGGAAAGTATTCGCCACTCCTTTATACGTCCACGCTCTTAGACTACGTCGGCAAAGACGCCGTACTTATTTTAGATGAAGTGGCGCGAATCGATGATGCCGCGGACGTACAGGAGCGGGAAGAGGCGGAATGGTTCTCTTCACTCATCGAAAAAGGGGAAGCCGTCAGCAATTACACGCTTGCTGTCCCGATGCACAAAGTGTTTCGTGACTTGAAACAGGTGGCGTTCTCGTTACTTCCATCTCGTCGCTCAGGGATTCCGGAAACCGCGACGGTACATTTGAGCTGTCGTCCACTCCCGGCATTTCATGGGCAGATGCACCTGTTAAAGCAAGAAGTGGAACGCTGGCAAAAAGGGGATCAACGCATTGTCGTGCTTGCGGGAGATAAGTCACGCGCGGACAAGATTGAAGCGCTCCTTTCGGACTACGGCATTCATTCGACGTTCACGAATGTCGATGGAGAATTAGAACCGAGGCGCGTATCCGTCATCATCGGTCAAATCGAAGGTGGATTTGAATTGTCGACGAGTCGCCTCGTCGTCGTATCAGAAGAGGAATTGTTTAAACGTGTGACGAAACGGAAGCGTCAGACGAAAAACTTAACGAACGCAGAACGGATTAAGAGTTATCAAGAGTTGAAGCCGAACGACTATGTCGTCCATGTGCATCATGGGATTGGGAAGTACTTAGGCATTAAAACCATCGAGGTCGGAGGAATTCATCAGGACTATCTCCATCTCGTGTATGCCGGTGATGATGCGCTCTACGTGCCGGTCGATCAAATTGATCTCGTTCAAAAATATGTCGGCGCCGAAGGGAAAGAACCGAAGATTTATAAACTTGGGGGCACCGAGTGGAAAAAAGTTAAATCGAAAGTCGCCAAGTCGGTTGAAGATATCGCCGATGAGCTCATTAAATTGTATGCGGCACGAGAAGCTTCGGTCGGATTTGCGTTTCCACCGGATGATGAGGAGATGGGGCAATTTGAATCCTCCTTCCCTTATGCAGAGACAGAGGACCAGGTCCGTTCGATTGCTGAAATTAAAGCAGACATGGAACGTTCACGTCCGATGGATCGTCTTTTATGTGGGGATGTCGGCTATGGGAAAACGGAAGTGGCAATCCGAGCGGCATTTAAGGCGGTGCTCGCCGGAAAACAAGTCGCGTTTCTCGTCCCGACGACAGTCCTCGCCCAACAACATTATGAAACGATGCTCGAGCGATTCAGTGAATTTCCGATCAACGTTTCTGTCATGAGTCGTTTCCGCTCAAAGAGTGAGATGGCTGCGACGAAGAAGGGCTTGAAGGAAGGGACGATTGATATCGTCGTCGGGACACACCGAGTGTTGTCAAAAGACGTGACGTTCGCGAACCTCGGTCTCGTCATCATCGATGAAGAGCAACGGTTCGGCGTCAAGCATAAAGAGCGTCTGAAACAGTTGAAGACGAACATCGACGTCCTCACGTTGACGGCTACACCGATTCCGCGAACGCTTCATATGTCGATGATTGGAATCCGCGACTTGTCTGTCCTCGAAACACCACCAGAGAACCGCTACCCGGTTCAGACGTATGTTATGGAATATGACGGCATCGTCTTACGTGAAGCGTTAGAGCGTGAACTTGCTCGTGGAGGACAGGCGTTCTTCCTCTACAACCGTGTCGAGGGCATCGAGCGGAAAGCGGAAGAGATTCGAGCTCTATTGCCTGAAGCGCGTATTGCGACGGCACACGGTCGCATGACCGAGAGCGAACTCGAAAGCCAGTTGATCAGTTTCCTTGAAGGGGAAGCGGATATTTTAGTCTCGACGACGATTATCGAGACAGGAATCGACATTCCAAACGTCAATACACTTATCGTCCATGATGCTGACAAGATGGGACTTTCCCAACTGTATCAACTTCGTGGTCGAGTCGGACGTTCGAATCGAATTGCGTATGCTTACTTCACGTATCGAAAAGATAAGCGCTTGACCGAAGTGGCAGAAAGTCGTCTTCAAGCCATTAAAGAATTCACCGAACTCGGAAGCGGCTTTAAGATCGCGATGCGCGACTTGTCGATTCGAGGTGCCGGTAACTTGCTAGGCGCACAACAATCTGGATTCATCGATTCAGTCGGTTTCGACCTGTATTCTCAAATGCTCTCCGAAGCAATCGAGGAACGGAAAGACCGGATGCGTGGACAGGCGAAACAAGTCGTCTTCAAGCCGGAAATCGCCTTCCAAGCGGATGCTTACATCCCGGACGACTATTTGTCGGATAGTGAGCTGAAGATTGAGATGTATAAGCGTTTCAAATACGTCGATACACCAAACGCGTTGTTCGCCTTACAAGACGAGTTGATTGAGCGATTCGGGGAATTCCCGGAACCAGTCGCCCTTCTCATTCAGCTGACACGTCTACGGATTTACGGAGAACTGGCGAAAGTGAGCCGAATCAAACAAACGCCTGGACGGATTGAAATTGTCTTATCGAAAGATTCGACGACAGCCCTCGATGTACCATCCTTTATGGAATGGACGATGCCGCTCGGTCGTAAATTAGGAATCGGTCAAGAAGACGGAGCCTTGAAATTGTCACTCAGTGGTCGAATGCCACTCACAGAGCTCTTGAATGATGCCGATACTGTATTAGAAGAACTGACGAAGCGGTTGGTGGGCGATGCGGTCGCCAAGTAAGTTTGCGCAAGGTGTCGTCCTGTTCGCCCTTGCCGGTTATGTCTCGAAACTGATCAGCTTCGCGTATCGCGTCCCATATCAAAACTTGGCGGGTGACTTTGGACTCTATGCTTATCAAACCGTCTATCCGTTCGCTGCGATTGTCGCATCGCTCGGAATTTATGCGATGCCGGTCGTCATTGCGAAAATAGGAGTCGGCGCGAAGGGGGCGAACCAGAAGCTAGAAGTGTTATGGAGCAGTTTTTATGCGTTACTTCTTCTTTCTATCACGCTTGTTGTCACGATGTGGATCTTCGCCCCGACACTCGCAATGTGGCTCGGGGATGAACAGTTGGCCCCGGCGCTTCGCGTAATCAGTTTGAGTTACTTACTCATGCCGGCGTCCGCCGTGTTACGTGGTGCCTTTCAATCAAGGGATGATTTACGACCGAGCGCGTGGTCACAAGTGTTAGAAAATTTTGTACGCGTGACGGTCATGCTGTCGCTCTTATGGATTGGCGTACGTCTTGGAAAAGATGCATACACGCTCAGTCAATACGCGTATGGCGCGACGCTTGTCGGTGGGGTTGTGGCGATTGCCTTTTTAATCTATCAGGCGCGCGGCTTACGAATCGTAAAAGTACGACGTGTCACGTTTCAACATGGATTGCGCCTATTGTTGACGACAGGGCTCGCGGTCGGATTTGCCTCGCTCGGAATCTTATGGATGCAACTCGTCGACTCCTTTACAATCGTCAATTTAATGGGGGGGACGTACGAGGCGAAAGTGAGCAAAGGCGTGTTCGACCGGGGATACCCACTTGTCCAATTTGCAATCCTGTTCGCAACGACCATCGGTATGGCCAACGTCCCAACACTCGTCCGACACTATCGAGCGGGACATCTGCAAAAAACGACACAAGGGCTCCGTTCGATGATTCGGGTGACAACAGCTATTGCGGGTGCTGCGACCGTCGGATTGATGGGGGTGATGTTTTTCTTAAACGTTGCCTTGTTTGAAGATGGGTCAGGTACGCGGGCGCTCGTGTTATTGGCAACGAGTACGTTTGCGGCATCGTTAGCGATTGCAAGCATGACTTGCCTTCAAGCAATCGACCGTGAATGGATTGCGGCTCGCAGTATGATTGTCGCGATTTTGGCAAAAGGTGTCGTGAACGTGGGGCTTGTCCCCTTCTATGGGATTGAAGGAGCGGCCATCGGCACCTCACTCGGCTTTTTGGCGATGGCGTTCTATAACTTTCGGGCGCTCGACCGTTCGATTCCACTCGGGTCGTTTCGGTCGAAGCATTACAAATCGCTATCGAAAGCGCTGGTGCCCATGTTATTCCTCGTTGCCGTGTTAAACTGGGTGGGTCAGATGTGGGTCGATTCGCGAATCGCAGCCTTCGGATGGTTAATCGGGATGGTATGTAGCGGAGCCGTCCTTTATATATGGAGATTATGGAGCACGCGAATGCTATCACTTGCGGAATGGGAGTTCATCCCGTTCGGTGGTCGCCTCCTCGATGTGCTCGAAAAAAAGGAGAACTAGTATGGGTTATACAATCACGGTGGTCGGTCTTGGGTCTGGTGAGCTGAATCAATTGCCACTTGGAGTGTACCGTCATTTGAAGCAGCAACCGCTCGTCTGGTTACGGACGAAAGAACACCCTGTCGTACGAGAGTTAGAGTCAGAAGGACTCACATTCGAGTCATTTGATTCGATTTATGAATCGAGTGATACGTTTGAAGAGGTGTACGATCAAATTGTCGAGACGTTGATGAACAAAAGTGAAGAGATGGCAATCACGTATGCCGTCCCCGGTCACCCGTTCGTCGCCGAGCGAACTGTCGAGCTTTTAGTGGAACGTGGAGCGGACCTTCACGTGCTCGGCGGGCAAAGTTTCTTAGATGCGATGTTCCAGGCACTGCAAATCGATCCAATCAACGGCTTTCAGTTGTTGGATGCGACGGCGCTCGACCTTGAACGTCTGCAGGTGACGCAACATGTGTTGATTGGCCAAGTGTACGATGGATTTGTAGCGGGGGATGTAAAAGTGCAGCTGATGGAACGATATCCGGATGAGCACCCTGTCACCCTCGTAACAGGTGCCGGTACCACACAAGAACGAATCGAACACATTCCATTGTTCGAGATGGATCGCATGGCGGAAGTGAACAACTTGACGACGCTCTATGTTCCGCCACTCACGGATGAAGCTTATTTGGCGAAAGACTTTGCAACGCTCAAACAAATCATCGCCACACTTCGTGGACCGGACGGTTGCCCATGGGATCGCAAACAAACGCATGAGTCGCTTCGGAAGTATTTATTAGAAGAAGCGTATGAACTCATTGAAGCCATCAATGCAGAAGATGACGATGCTATCATCGAAGAACTCGGTGACGTGTTGCTTCAAGTCATGTTACATGCCCAAATTGGTGCAGACGAAGGGTATTTCGATATTCGTGATGTCATCGGGGCAATCAGTGAAAAGATGGTCCGCCGTCATCCGCACGTCTTCGGAGATGTCACCGTCGAAGATGCTTCTGATGTGGTAAAAAATTGGAATACGATTAAACAAGCGGAAAAAGGGGAAAAGAAACAATCGCAACTCGATGGTGTACTCGTCGACCAACCTTCATTGATGCGTGCTGAACAACTTCAAAAGAAAGCCGGCCATATCGGATTCGAATGGGATGACGTGTCGGGCGCTTTCGAAAAATTGGAAGAAGAACTGCACGAGTGGCGTGAAGAGTTGAGTGACGAATCAGAACTTGGCGATGTATTATTCTCCATCGTCAACATCGCGCGATACGTTGGGCTAAATGCCGAGCAAGCGTTAGAACAGACGAACCGAAAGTTCAAACGTCGATTCGAGTATATAGAAGCGAATGGTGACCTTCAGCAGATGACGCTCGAACAGATGGATGCTCTTTGGAACGAGGCAAAGGAGAAAGGGTTATGAGATTAGATAAATTTTTGAAAGTATCCCGCTTGATCAAGCGACGCACGCTCGCAAAAGAAGTGGCAGATCAAGGGCGGATTCAGCTAAATGGTCAAGTGGCGAAGGCAAGTACCGATGTTAAAGTCGGAGACGAGCTGCAAATTCGATTCGGAAACAAGCTTGTCACGGTCGTCATTGACTCGATTGCGGAACATGCACGTAAAGAAGATGCGAAAGAAATGTATCGTTTACTTAAAGAAGAGAAGATGGACGGTAGTATCGACTCGTAAAAAAAAGTATACTTAATGTATTAAGAGGAGGGGGATGAGGCGATGAACGGACGTAATCCGATGGATCGACAACGGCGCATTCGAGCGCTAGATGAGCGTAGAGAACAGCTGGAAAAAGACACACATCGCCGAAGAGTTCATCTTCGACGTCGTTTGGCGGCAGCCTCACTCCTATTTTTATTCGTCATGGTATTAATTGGACAAAGTTACTTTTCAAAGGTAGGCTATGTATCGGACCAACAACAAGCTTACGCACAAGCAAAAGTGGAGTTGCAAGAGCAGAAAGCCGAGCAAGATGAGTTGAAGGAACAAGTGGAACGTTTGCAGGATGAGGATTATATCGCGAACTTGGCGCGAAACGAGCTCCTCTTCTCCAAAGATGGAGAGATTATTTTCTACTTCTCCCCAGAGGAATAAGTCGGTTCGTTGACCGCTAGGGAAACGACTCGTATAATTGAAAAGAATCAATCAAAAAAGGAGTACATTATTTTATGTCAATTGAAGTAGGAAGCAAGGTACAAGGTAAGGTTACAGGGATTACGCATTTCGGAGCGTTCGTCGAGCTCCCAAACGGCAAGACAGGATTAGTACACATCAGTGAAGTGGCGGACTCTTACGTCAAAGACATTAACGAAGTGTTGACAGTCGGTCAAGAAGTCACGGTAAAAGTGTTGAACGTCGAAAATGATGGGAAAATCGGGTTATCCATCAAGAAAGCAGTCGATCGTCCTGTAAGTGAACGCCCTGAACGTCCAGAGCGTCCCGCCGGTGAGCGTTTCTCTCGTGGCCCACGCCCAGGTGGCCCAGGTCAAGGGGGTCCACGCGGTGGCGGTGGCCCACGCGGTGGCGGCCCACGTGGCGGCGGTCGTCGTGGTGAACAACGTCGCGAACCAGAAACATTCGATACGTTGATGAGCAAATTCTTGAAAGACAGCGACGAGCGTCTTTCGACGTTGAAACGTCAAACAGATTCGAAACGCGGTGGACGTGGAGCCAAACGCGGGTAATCCTTCGATACCAATTAGCTTCTACTCGTAACCATATAGGTCTTGTAACAAGACAAGTCGTGAACATTTTTGTTCGCGGCTTTTTTTGTTTAAAAAATTTTATAAAAAATAACTAAATATAGTTGATTTTTTTTGAGGAAGAGAGCAAAATAGGGAACATGAAAAAATAGTTATGTTTTATAAGTGAAGGTGGAGAGAAAAAATGAATGGATGGAAACTATGGATGGCGGAGTGGCGGAGTATCTTTAAGAACCCACATGTGTTGATTCCGATTCTCGCAGTCGCGCTCGTACCGTTAATGTATGCCGGCATGTTTTTGTGGGCTTTCTGGGATCCGTATGGACAGATGAAAGATTTACCGGTCGCCATCGTCAACGAAGACAAAGGGGCATCATTTGAAGGGGAGTCACTTGAAATCGGGAACGATCTGGTTGATAAGTTACTAGATTCGGAAGCCTTCGAGTTTGTCGAGACGACAAAGAAGGAAGCAGAATCTGGATTGAAAGACCATGATTATTACATGGCAATCGAGATTCCAGAAGACTTTTCGGAGAAGGCGACGACTGCTCTAGATGAACATCCAGAGCAACTTGAGTTGAAGTACATTGCGAATGAATCGTATAACTTCTTAGCCGCACAAATCGGTGGCTCTGCAATGGAGCAAGTGAAAGCAGAGCTTTCGACCGAGGTATCGAAACAGTACGTCAGTGCATTGAAAGATGGACTGAATGACGTGGCGGACGGACTTGGTGAAGCCGCGGATGGTGCGACAAAACTTGCCGACGGTTCTACGTCAGCGAAGGATGGTGCCGTCAAATTGGCGGATGGAACAGAACTTCTCGCCACGAAACAACGCGAACTTGCAGATGGTGCAAGTGAGTTAAACGACGGAATCGCTCAGTTGTCCGATGGTTCATCTGAACTCGCGGACGGGACGAAACTACTCGCCACGAAACAGCGTGAGCTCGCTAACGGTGCAAGCCAGTTAAACGATGGTGTGACTCAATTGGCAGAAGGTTCATCTGAACTCGCGGATGGAAGTCAGCAAGTGTACGACGGGTCAACCGCTTTGTCAGACGGGGTACACCGCGTGAATGATGGCGCATCCGCCTTACAAGACGGAACGAGCCAGCTCGTCGAAGGAACAGGGGCATTCGCGTCCAAATTAGATGAACTTCACACGGGTGCGAAAACGTTGAATCAAGGTGTTCAAGACCTTGCTGCTGGCATCGAGCGCTCAAAAGAAGGGGCGTCTGCATTGAATGACGGCGCAAACCAACTAGCAGGTGCATTGACGAAAGCGAAAGAAGGAAACACTGCTCTCATCGCGGGTCAAACTGAAGTGGTCAATGGAATTGGACAAATGAAATCTGAATTGACGGCGAAACAGGATGAATTGATTGGACAATTAACGGCACTTGCTGAGTCCGGTCAATCTGCGTCACCTGAAATGCTTCAAGCCATCGCAGCACAACTCACTGAAGGAAAACAAGCGACAGCGGCTGGGTTTGATCAATTAGCTGCAGGGGCGACGCAAGTGAAAGAGGGACAGACCTCATTGGCGGCAGGTCTTGCACAAGCAGAAACAGGTGCAGGACAACTTTCGTCAGGACTTTCTGAACTGAACACGGGTCAAACGAAGTTAGCGGAAGGTGCTCAGGCGTTAGCAAGTGGTTCGAGTCAAATCGAGCAAGGGACACAAACCGCAGCTGATCGCTCACAAGAACTCGTGTCAGCGAGTTCAAAACTCAATCAAGGTGCAACACAACTTCAAGACGGGACAACTGAACTTACGGCAGGCAGTGACAAACTCGTAGCTGCGACTGGACAGTTGTCTGAAGGTAGTGTGAAGCTTGCCGATGGTGCGAAAAGCGCAAGTTCGGGAACGAGTGAGTTGGCGAATGGCGCTACTCAATTAGCGGACGGTGGACAAAAACTTCAAGAAGGTAGTCGTGAACTTGCTGATGGCGCGAAGGCTGCCGGGGCAGGAACAAGCAAGTTGACGGACGGTGCGAATCAGCTCGCGGACGGCGGACGAGAACTTTCAGATGGTAGCGGAGAACTCGCAGATGGAATGACAGATCTCGCATCAGGTAGCGATGAACTTCGTGACGCTCTAGTCAAAGGTGCGAAAGATGCAGACATCGGATTGAATGATGAGAATGTCGAGATGATGGCAGGACCAGTGTCACTCGTCGATAACTCGATTCACGAGGTACCGAACTATGGTACAGGATTTGCTCCATACTTCATGTCACTCGGACTCTTTGTCGGGGCGCTTCTCTTATCAATCGTCTATCCATTGTACGATCCAGCTGGACGTCCAAAACGTAGTCTATCATGGGTATTGTCGAAGTCTGGTGTTCTCATGGTCGTTGGATTCCTTCAAGCGCTCATTTTAGACGTGGCGATGGTGCAACTATTAGGACTTGAAGTAAGCGAACCATTGAAATTCTTCGGATTCAGTTGGTTGACGAGCATCACATTCCTCTTTATTGTGCAGTTACTTGTCACCACGCTCGGGAACCCGGGACGTTTTGTTGCAATCGTCTTATTGATTTTACAATTGACGACTTCTGCTGGAACGTTCCCGCTCGAGTTGATTCCACGAGCATTGCAACCGTTCAATGCGCTTCTTCCTATGACGTATACGGTTGCCGGATATAAAGAAATCTTGTCGGCAGACGGTGCGCAGTATTTGCAGACCGCGACAACTTATCTAGTGTTTGTAGCTGCTGGATGTTTCGCGTTACTGTGGGCATACTTCCGAATCGCCTGGAAGAAAAAATATCGTCAAGTTGTATCCGAAGCATGATGTAAAAACGTAATGAAATCGTGTATAGTGATGAAGATGACACTATGCACGATTTTTTTATTAAAAAAATTCAAAAAAGAATTGACACTCGAATGGTGACTGGTTATTATAGAAAATGTGCTTAGGACACAACAATAACATGGCGGTGTAGCTCAGCTGGCTAGAGCGTACGGTTCATACCCGTGAGGTCGTGGGTTCGACTCCCTCCGCCGCTACCATTTTATTTAGGCCCGTTGGTCAAGCGGTTAAGACACCGCCCTTTCACGGCGGTAACACGGGTTCGAATCCCGTACGGGTCACTTAGCCTAAGCGAAAAGAAGCCATCTCGATTTGAGATGGCTTCTTTTGTTATATCAAGGAGGAAATTCATGAAAAAAGTGCTCGTCGCAGTGTCTGGTGGGGTGGATTCCATTGTCTTATTGGATCGTCTTGTCAAAGAGGGCTGGGATGTGGCGGTGGCGCATGTCCATCATGGCGTACGAGAAGCTTCAGACGAAGAGTATAGGTTCGTCGCCCGCGTCGCAGAAACCTACCATATTCCGTTTCATGGAACGCGTCTCTGCTTTCAAGAGGGAGGATCACAAGCCCGATATCGGGAAGCGCGCTATCAATTTTTTGAAGACGTCATGAACACATATGGATACGACACATTGGTCACAGCGCACCATGCGGATGACGAGTTAGAAACAGTGCTCATTCAGCTACATCGAAACGTGGTCGAAGTAAAAGGGATTCCCGAAAGCCGGCAATTTAGTAACGGGAGGCTCATCCGTCCGTTGTTACATGAGTCGAAAGCTCAACTGATCGAGTATGCACGACAGAATGAATTAGAGTGGCGCGAAGACGTAACGAATCAAGAACGTACTTACTTAAGGAATCAAATTCGCCACGAGATCGTGCCACGACTGAAACAGATGCGGCCACAGATTGTGAGAGAAGTCAGCGAAGCAGCAAAAATGGCCCGTGCCGATTGGGATAGCAGGTATCAATCGTGCGAACGATGGGTGGAGGCATATGTCGAACTTGAAATGAAAGCGTTTCATGTGAAACTCGAGGATTTCGAGCGCTTATCATTCCTTGAACGGTATACGGTCGGTCGATTGCTGTCCACTCGTTACGAGGTGAATGTGAACGAGGCGATGGAGAAGCTACTCCAGAGTCAAAAAGATACAGGAGCCTATCATCTGACAGGCGAGTGGTTCATGACGAAGCAGAATAGGGTACTGAATCTTGTGCAGCGTTCTGCATCAGGTTCACTCCATCCCATTCAAATTGATTCGTTGCCGGCCGTTGTTGAATTCGGAGACCGAACCATCTCTTTATCTGTCGAGGAGGGGAGAGAGGGCATTCCGTTACATGAGATCACTTATCCGCTTACGATTCGGACAAGTGCACCAGGTGACCGAATGCGATTGGCCGTGGGGACAAAGAAAGTGTCCCGTATCCTGATCGACGAAAAGATTGAGCGGACGGTTCGCCCGTCGCTCCCCCTGCTTGAAGACGCCTCAGGACGAGTTCTCGCGATTGTCGGGGTACGAGTTTCAGAATTTCTAGACAAGTCGGATGCGATTTGCCTACGATTAATGGTAAAATGATGATTGTGTCGAAACAGAAAGAGGAGGATTTCAAGATGTCATTAATGAGCGATATGGAGAAAATTTTAATCTCACGTGAAGAGATTCAAGAAAAGGTGAAAGAGCTCGCTGGAACGCTTAGCGAAGACTATAAAGAAGAGTTTCCGCTTCTCGTGTGTGTATTGAAAGGCGCGATGCCATTCATGTCTGATCTCGTCAAAGAAATGGATATCCATTTAGAAATGGATTTCATGGACGTGTCGACGTATCACGGAGGTACTTCTTCAACAGGTGAAGTAAAAATCGAGAAAGATTTAAATACATCTGTAGAAGGACGCGACATCTTGATTGTAGAAGATATTATTGATAGTGGATTGACGCTTGGCTATCTTGTCGATCTTCTTAAATACCGTAAAGCGAAGTCTGTGAAGATTGTCACGCTTCTCGACAAACCGACAGGACGCAAAAATGGTTTATCAGCAGACTATAGCGGTTTCGTGATTCCACACGAATTCGTTGTCGGTTACGGTCTCGATTATGAAGAGAAATATCGTAACCTTCCTTACGTCGGTGTGCTCAAACCGAGCGTTTACGGGGGCTAACGTTTTTCTTTTGAAAATGTGACGTGGTAAGATAAAAGAAATCCCCAAAGTATAGGCATATACTGAATGGGCGAGAACATCGTTTCTCGGAATAGGAGGCAGAGAATGAATCGTGCAGTGAAAAACACATTGGTTTTTGGTGTGATTTTCCTAGCCTTGATCTTGTTCCTTCAATATTTGCAGAATCCGAATAGTCAGAGTGAAACGCTCTCGTATTCGAAATTCCTAGAATATGTGGAAGATGATCGGATTGAGACGGCAACCGTACAAGAAATCCCGGGGGCTATCTCGATTACAGGCGACCTTACAGGAGATGACGACCAGCGTTACGAAACAAACATTCCAGCGAACGAAGCTGAATATGCGGATGTATTGACGCAGCTTCGAGCGAATACGGATATTCAAATCGAGGAGGCTGAATCGAACAGTAGCTGGTTCAGCATCGTCTTCGCGATTTTACCGTTCATTATCATCTTCATCTTGTTCTTCTTCTTGTTGAACCAGGCGCAAGGTGGTGGCGGTGGTGGTCGTGTGATGAACTTCGGGAAATCGAAGGCAAAACTATACGACCAAGAAAAACGTCGCGTCACGTTCAAAGACGTGGCCGGAGCAGACGAAGAGAAACAAGAACTCATCGAAGTTGTTGAATTCTTGAAAGACCCTCGTAAGTTCTCGAAACTCGGTGCGCGTATTCCGAAAGGGGTCTTACTCGTAGGTCCTCCAGGGACAGGTAAAACACTTTTGGCCCGTGCTGTTGCGGGAGAAGCCGGGGTACCATTCTTCTCGATCTCAGGTTCTGACTTCGTTGAGATGTTCGTCGGGGTCGGTGCGTCACGTGTCCGTGACTTGTTCGAAAACGCGAAAAAGAATGCTCCATGTATCATTTTCATCGATGAAATCGATGCAGTTGGACGCCAACGTGGTGCCGGTCTCGGCGGTGGTCACGATGAGCGTGAACAAACATTGAACCAATTGCTCGTTGAAATGGATGGATTCAGTGACAATGAAGGGATTATCATGGTTGCGGCGACAAACCGTCCGGATATTCTCGACCCAGCCCTCCTTCGTCCAGGTCGTTTTGACCGTCAAATCACGGTCGATCGTCCAGATGTAAAAGGGCGCGAAGAAGTGTTGAAAGTCCATGCACGCAACAAGCCACTTGACTCAACTGTAGACTTGAAGTCGATCGCACAGCGTACACCTGGTTTTTCTGGGGCTGACTTGGAAAACCTCTTGAACGAAGCAGCACTCGTTGCAGCACGTTCAAACCGTACGGCAGTATCGGTTGTCGATGTCGAAGAAGCAATTGACCGTGTCATTGCAGGACCTTCGAAGAAGAGCCGAATCATTTCTGAAAAAGAACGTAACATTGTCGCTTATCACGAAGCGGGTCACACAATCATCGGTCTCGAGCTTGAGAACGCGGATGAAGTACACAAAGTGACGATTGTTCCACGCGGTAACGCTGGAGGATACGTCGTCATGCTTCCAAAAGAAGATCGTTACTTCATGACAAAACCTGAACTCGAAGATAAGATTGTCGGACTTCTTGGTGGACGCGTCGCCGAAGATGTCATCTTTGGTGAAGTGTCAACAGGAGCGAGCAACGACTTCCAACGTGCAACAGGGATTGCGCGGAAGATGGTCATGGATTACGGGATGAGTGATAAGCTCGGACCGCTCCAGCTCGGTTCAAACCATGGCGGACAAGTCTTCCTTGGCCGTGACTTCCAGACAGAGCAGAACTACTCGGATGCGATCGCTCAAGAGATCGATTTAGAGATTCGTGACATCATCAACCGCTGTTACGCGAAAGCGAAACAGATTTTGACAGAGCGTCGCGAAGACCTCGAGCTCGTTGCGAAGACATTGCTTGATGTGGAAACGCTCGACTCGAAACAGATTCGTCACTTGATCAAGACACGCGAATATCTCCCGCATGAGCCGGAAGAAGATGTGGACGCATCAACGGACTCGGACGATGCAGCGAAGAAAGATGATGCGGCCGTGCAACACGGACAAATCGTCGATCAACCTGAAGTTGTTCAAGACAGCCAACCGGATGTCGTACCTGAAGGCGATAAGCCAGAGGCGACTCCAACGGAACGTCCGAATAACGAATCACGTTAATGAATGAGACGAATGCCCTTGACGAGGCATTCGTCTTTTTTCGTGTTATAATTCGAGCGAACTGCAATTGACAACAAAGTGAGGAACTATATCATGATTTTAGTGATTGATGTTGGAAATACAAATATTGTTCTAGGGATGTACGATGGAGACCATCTCGTACACCATTGGCGAATTTCAACGGACCGGACGAAAACGACGGATGAGTATGGCATGTTAGTGAAATCGCTCTTTGACCATTCGAACGTCTCCTTCGATCAAGTCGACGGTGTCATTTTGTCCTCTGTCGTACCTCCTGTTATTTTCCCACTTGAACAAATGTCACAACGATACTTCAATGTACGTCCAATCGTTGTGGGCCCAGGTGTGAAGACAGGATTAGACATTCACGTCGAGAATCCCCGCGAAGTCGGGGCCGACCGAATTGTCAACGCGGTGGCAGGAATCGCCAAGTATGACGGTCCGCTCATAATTGTTGATTTTGGAACGGCAACCACGTATTGTTACATCGATGAGAAGCGTCGCTACCATGGCGGCATCATCTCACCAGGAATCATGATTTCAGTGGAAGCACTTTATCAACGTGCTGCGAAATTACCACGGATTGAACTGGCAACCCCACCAACGGTTATTGGGAAAAATACGATTCAAGCGATGCAATCGGGGACGTATTATGGCTATGTCGCCCAAGTGGATGGCATCGTGAATCGGATGAAGCGTGAAGTTGGTGAAGCGACCGTCATTGCGACTGGAGGATTGGCACGATTGATCAGTGAACATGCAGAAACGATTGACCATGTAGATTCGTTCCTGACACTCGAAGGTCTCCGCCTCATTTACGAGCGCAATCAAAAGTAAACTAAAGGAGTTAATTCATATGATTCATTCAGAACAACAAGTATTACTCGATCAAATGAAAGACGATTATCTCGTTCGGGCCCTCGGCTTTAATGGAGAGGTGCGTGCCTTTGCAGCCCGTACGACAAAAACAGTGTACGAAACACAACTTCGTCATCAAACGACACCGGTTGCCTCAGCCGCCCTCGGACGGACGATGACAATCGGTTCGATGATCGGAGCCATGCAAAAAGGTGCGGCACGCGTCACACTTAAAGTGGAAGGTGATGGTCCAATCGGGAAAATCATCGTAGACGCAGATACAGCAGGAGATGTCCGTGGATATGTGTCTTACCCTCGTGTCGATGGCGGGACGTTCGTCAATGAGCAAGGATTGACGAAGTTGAAAGTCGGCGAAGCGGTCGGAAAAGGAACGGTCTCGGTCATTAAAGACTTAGGTTTGAAAGATTATGTCGGTGGTTCTTCAGAGATTCAAACAGGTGAAATCAGTGAAGACTTCACATACTACTTTGCAACATCTGAACAAGTACCATCAGTCGTCGGAGCAGGTGTTCTCGTCTTACCAGAAGATGAATCGATTCTTGCTGCAGGTGGTGTCATCGTTCAGTTGCTGCCGAACGCTTCCGAAGCGACGGTACAAGCGCTTGAAAAAGCTCTTCAGACGTTCCCGCCGGTATCTGTTTTAATCGGTGAAGAAAAAACACCGGAAGAAATGTTGCAATTACTTCTCGGCGATAGCCTCGATGTCCTCGATACGAACCCAATTCAGTTCAATTGCACATGCAGTCGTGAACGAATGGAAAGCGCCATTATCGGTCTTGGAAAAGAAGAGATTCGCCAAATGATCGAAGAAGACGGTGGAGCCGAAGCGGTTTGCCATTTCTGTGGTGAAAAGTATCATTTCTCGGCTGAACAGTTGGAAACGATGAAAGAACAAGCACAATCGTAAGCAACGTTCCAAATTGCATATTTTCAATTCGATAGGGTATGATAACAATATCGGAATAGTCGGAATTATGAAGGAGGAAATGTAATGCGAATCGTAAACTCAGTGACAGACTTGATTGGAAAGACTCCGATTGTGAAATTGAACGGAATGACTGGACCAGAAGATGCCGATGTGTATCTCAAGCTTGAATATATGAACCCAGGGTCAAGCGTCAAAGACCGAATTGCTCTCGCCATGATTGAAGCGGCAGAAAAAGACGGAATCTTGAAGCCGGGTGATACCATCATCGAGCCGACGAGCGGGAACACAGGGATTGGTTTGGCGATGGTCAGTGCCGCGAAAGGATATAAAGCCATTCTCGTCATGCCTGAGACGATGAGCATGGAGCGTCGTAACCTCCTTCGTGGATACGGGGCTGAGCTCATCTTGACACCAGGACCAGAAGGAATGGGTGGAGCGATTCGTCGTGCTACTGAAGAAGCTGAGAAAAATGGCTACTTCCTTCCGCAACAATTCAACAACGCAGCGAACCCGAACGTGCATGAGATGACGACGGGACCTGAAATTGTCGAAGCGTTCGAAGAGTCAGGTCTTTCGGTGGATGCTCTCATCGCGGGAGTCGGTACAGGTGGTACAATCACCGGTGCAGGAAAAGTCGTGAAAGCGAAATATCCAGACGTGAAAATTTTGGCGGTTGAACCGGTTGATTCCCCAGTCTTGTCGGGTGGGAAGCCGGGACCTCATAAGATTCAAGGGATTGGTGCCGGCTTTGTCCCATCTATTCTGGATACTGAGATTTATGAGGGTGTCCTTCAAATCACGACAGACCAGGCGTTTGAATACGCGCGCCAAGCGGCACGCACGAACGGTGTCCTCGGTGGAATTTCTTCAGGGGCTGCCATTGCAGCGGCACTCGATACGGCGAAACGCCTCGGTAAAGGGAAAAACGTATTGGCGATTATCCCGTCAAACGGAGAACGTTACTTGAGCACACCGCTTTATCAATTTGATGAAGAATCAAACGAGAGTCGAGTATAACATTTCAGGCAGTAATCGAGAGACATTCTCTTTCGGTTGCTGCCTTTTCTTGTGTACAATAAAAGGCATGAATGAATAGACGGAGGAATGACAAGTGAGATCGACAGCGTTCAGAACGAAGCGGATGACGAAAGAAAAGATGTATGAGGCATACATGACGTTGACAGCAGACCAGCCGTACCACGCATGGCTAGAAAGTGGTAGGGCAGGACGGTATACGATTGCGGGAATCGAACCGTTCGGTCGCTTCCATGTAAAAGACGGTGTCGGTCTCTTACAAATAGGGGAAACGACTGAAACGATGTATGGGAAACCGCTCGAGATGGTCAGTGAAGTGCGGAAACGATTTGAAGCTGAGCGTCCGGAAGGGGCACCTCCCTTCTTCGGTGGCATGATTGGTTATGTCAGCTATGACGTTTCTCGAACAATTGAGCGACTCCCTAGCCAGGCAGAAGATGATTTAGCGACGCCGGACGTCTCGTTTCTGTTGTTTGATGAAGTGGCTGTGTTCGACGAAGAGAGTTCGACTCTCTATTTGATGGTCACAGCAGAAGGCAATGTCGAACGTAAAGCGGATCGCTTAGCGGCCATGTGGAACGTCGAATCACACTACGCATTCAACCCGACTGAACAATTGCCTGTCGAGCGTTCGCGTTCCATGTCTCAAGACGAATTTGTGGAGGCGGTCAAACGAATTCAGTCTTATATCGTGGAAGGTGACGTGTTCCAAGTGAATTTGAGTGTTCGTCAATCCGAACCGTTACGCGCCGACCCACGTCGTGTTTACGATACGCTTCGTCAAATGAATCCCTCTCCGTACATGGGATACTTTGTGGATGACGCACTGACAATGGTCTCCGCTTCACCGGAACTATTGCTTGAGAAACATGGATCTGACATTTCAACGCGACCGATCGCGGGTACGCGTCCACGTGGAAAAGACGATGTTGAGGACTTGGAATTGGCGAACACTCTACTTGAAAACGAGAAGGAGCGAGCGGAACACGTCATGCTCGTCGACTTGGAACGGAACGATCTCGGGAAAGTCGCGGCATACGGTAGTGTTCATGTGGACGAGTTGATGGTGATTGAAAAGTATTCACATGTTCAGCATATCGTCTCGAATGTACGGGGTACGATTCGTGATGAAGTATCAGGAGCGGAGGCGCTAGCCGCGATGTTCCCTGGTGGTACGATTACCGGTGCACCGAAAATTCGAACGATGGAAATTATCGAGGAACTTGAACCAGTTCGCCGGGGATTATACACCGGGTCATATGGATGGTTAAGTTGGGACGATGATCTCGTCTTCAACATCACCATTCGAACGATGGTCGTGAAAGATGGGATTGCATACGTTCAAGCGGGAGCGGGCATCGTCATCGATTCGGATCCGGTCTCAGAATATGAAGAATCTCTGTCCAAAGCGAAGGCGCTATGGGCGGCGAAGCAAATGACGGAGGAGACGACATGATTGTACTAATCGACAACTATGACTCATTCACATACAACTTAGTGCAGTATTTTGGAGAACTCGGTGAAGAACTGGTCGTTTATCGAAACGACGAAGTGACGATTCAAGATATTGAGAAACTTGCTCCGAGCTACCTGGTCATTTCCCCTGGACCTTGTACACCGAACGAAGCCGGGATTAGCGTCGAAGCGATTCAAGCGTTCGCAGGGCGTATTCCAATTTTAGGTGTGTGTCTCGGTCATCAAGCGATTGCGCAAGCGTTCGGAGGAGACGTCGTTCATGCGGAGCGGCTGATGCATGGGAAAACGTCGAAGATTCAACATGACGGGAACTCGATTTTCAAAGATATTCCTCAGCAGACGGTCGTGACCCGTTATCACTCGTTATCTGTGGAGCGTTCTACCTTACCGGAATGTTTGATGGTCACAGCAGAAACAGAAACGAAAGAAATCATGGCACTCCGACATCGGACGCTCCCGATTGAAGGCGTTCAGTATCACCCTGAAGCGATTTTGACCGAGCATGGAAAAGAGATGATTCGAAACTTTATCGAGGAGTACTGCCATGTGGTATTGGCATAACGGGGACCTTGTCGAGCGAGAGGATGCATGGATTCCCGTCGAGGATCATGGATTCTTATATGGGATGGGTTTATTCGAGACGTTTCGAACATATGATTTCATTCCGTTCTTGTTCGATGCGCATTGGGAACGATTGATGAAGAGTCTAAATGAGCTGTGGATTGATTTTCCGTACACAAAGGAAGAAATCGAGACGGCGATTCAGCAATTGTGTCTTCAAAATGAAGCTCCTGACTTGTATATCCGATTGAACGTATCGGCAGGAGTCGCGCCGCTCGGTCTGTATGCCGGACGATATGAAAAACCGAACGTCACGTTGATTGCCAAACCGCTCTCCTCAGAAGTTGTGCCACAGGAGAAGCGAGTCGAACCGATCCCTTTCCCAAGAAGTCGTCCTGAAGCGGCTTTTCGATTAAAATCGCATCATTACATGAACAATATCCTCGGAAAACGCACCTTGCAAGACCAGGATGCTGAAGGATTATTTGCAGATGAACAGGGCTACGTGGTGGAAGGGCTCGTGTCGAACATCTTTTGGGTCGGATCTGATGATGTGTTGTATACGACACCACTTTCGAGTGGAGCACTCGCGGGCGTGACGCGACAGTGGGTGATCGATTGCTTTCCCGTGGTGGAGCAAGCGGTGACATTTGATGAATTAACCGCAGCGAAAGAGATTTGGATGACGAACTCGATTCAGCAAGTCGCTCCGGTGACGCATTATGGAAATCTGAGATACCCTGGTAAAGATGGGGAACGATTTAACGAAGTGTGGACGGAACTCGTTCGTTCACTTGGATAGGAGGCTGAAGCATGACGAAGATCATGGGTATTTTAAACGTGACCCCGGACTCGTTTTCAGACGGAGGACGATATACAGCGGTTGAAGAAGCCGTACGTCACGCAAAGCAACTCGTACGAGAAGGAGCGGATGCGATTGATGTCGGTGGTGAATCGACGCGACCCGGTGCGACGCTTGTTTCTGCAGAAGAAGAAATTGAACGTGTCGTCCCGATCATCGAACGATTGGTACAAGAAATTGATGTGCCGATTTCGATTGACACGTATAAACCTGCTGTTGCGAGGGCGGCATTAGAAGCGGGTGCGACAATCATCAATGACGTGTGGGGCTCGAAATGGGGAGATCGGTCGATGGCGCGTGTCGCCTTTGAGTATGGCGTCCCCATCATTTTGATGCATAACCGAGAAAATCGAGACTACCATCATTTTATTGAAGATGTGGTGAGTGATTTGCAGGAGTCGATTGAGATTGCTCATGCAGCGGGTGTGAAAGATGAGCATATTTGGCTAGACCCAGGAATCGGGTTCGCAAAAGACGTGGCGCAAAATCTAAAGCTCATGAATCACCTCGATGTGATCACGCGTCTTGGCTATCCGGTGTTACTAGGTACGTCCCGTAAATCGTTTATCGGCCAAACGCTCGATTTACCAACCGAAGAACGCGTGGAAGGGACGATTGCGACGACGTGTTTAGGCATCATGAAAGGGTGCGATTGGGTACGCGTCCATGACGTGAAAGAGAATATGCGTGCAGCGAAGATGATGGATGCGATGATGAGGGGGAACGGACATGGATAAGATTTTTGTGAACGGCATGCGCTTTTATGGATATCATGGTGTGTTTGAAGAGGAGAACCGTCTCGGTCAACGGTTTCACGTGGATTTAATGTGTGAGTTAGACCTTGCACCTGCTGGGAAGTCAGATGATTTACAGGATGGAGTCAGCTACGCGGGGTTATATCAAGTCACAGAAGACATTGTGACAGGAGAACCGGTCAATTTACTCGAAACACTCGGAGAACGAATCACGACGGCCATTTTGGCACATCATGATTTGATTCAAAGCGTAACAGTAAAAGTAATCAAGCCGGACCCACCAATCCCAGGACATTACGACTCGGTGGCAATCGAGATGACAAGGAGACGCACGTCATGATTTTTATCGCATTAGGAGCAAACATCGGGGAGCGGGCCGCACAATTGTCTGACGCGATTGATGAAATGGGAAAAATGGGTGTTACGGTCACGAAACAATCATCGGTTTATGAGACCGCCCCTGTCGGTTATACCGATCAACCATCATTTTATAATATGGTGGTCGAAGTGGAGACTCATCAATCTGTAACGGACTTATTAAACACCCTTCAACAAATTGAACGGCAGTTAGGTCGAGAGCGTCTCTTTAAGAACGGTCCGCGCACCATCGACCTTGACATCCTCTATTATAATGGGGAAGATATACAATCGGAACACTTGACGGTACCACATCCGCGGATGCAGGAACGTGCGTTTGTGCTCGCTCCATTAGCTGAGATTGCGCCAGAACTCATCGTCCGAGGACGAACGGTCGCATCATGGCTAGCAGATTTACCGATGGCAGACCGCCAAGATGTCGTTCGGTTACAGTTGCTAACGAATTTGGTGAAATGAAGGATGTGTTGTCTTGACAGGCTTTAAGATTGGAAATATAGATATTAAAAACCGTGCAGTCCTTGCGCCGATGGCTGGCGTGACCAACCCGGCATTCCGATTGATTGCAAAAGAATTCGGGGCGGGACTCGTCTGTGCTGAAATGGTCAGTGATAAAGGGATTTTGCTCGAGAACGCGCGGACGATGCGCATGCTATATGTCGATGAACGAGAAAAACCGCTCAGCTTGCAAATTTTTGGTGGTTCTAAAGATACACTCGTCAAAGCGGCGCAGTACGTCGATCAAAATACGAATGCCGACATCATTGATATCAACATGGGTTGTCCTGTGCCGAAAGTAACGAAATGTGACGCAGGTGCAAAGTGGCTACTTGATCCGGATAAAGTGTATGAGATGGTCAATGCCGTCACGAATGTGGTCGAAAAACCGGTCACGGTGAAAATGCGCCTTGGTTGGGACGATGA
>NZ_CM187558.1:90000-145000 GCF_059821525.1 Exiguobacterium sp. RM11
GGATGAAGGTCAGGTAACACTGACTGGAGGTCCGAACCCACGCACGTTGAAAAGTGCGGGGATGAGGTGTGGGTAGCGGTGAAATGCCAATCGAACCTGGAGATAGCTGGTTCTCTCCGAAATAGCTTTAGGGCTAGCCTCGAGGTGAAGAGTTCTGGAGGTAGAGCACTGATTGGACTAGGGGCCCCCACAGGGTTACCGAATTCAGTCAAACTCCGAATGCCAGCAACTTGTACTCGGGAGTCAGACTGCGAGTGATAAGATCCGTAGTCGAGAGGGAAACAGCCCAGACCATCAGCTAAGGTCCCCAAGTGTATGTTAAGTGGAAAAGGATGTGGCGCTGCACAGACAACTAGGATGTTGGCTTAGAAGCAGCCACCATTCAAAGAGTGCGTAATAGCTCACTAGTCGAGTGGCGCCGCGCCGAAAATGTAACGGGGCTAAACATACCACCGAAGCTATGGATCCCGTAAGGGATGGTAGGAGAGCGTTCCAAGCAGCAGTGAAGCGGTATCGTGAGGAGCCGTGGAGCGCTTGGAAGTGAGAATGCCGGTGTGAGTAGCGAAAAGAGGGGTGAGAATCCCCTCCGTCGAAAGCCTAAGGTTTCCTGAGGAAGGCTCGTCCGCTCAGGGTTAGTCTGGACCTAAGCCGAGGCCGAAAGGCGTAGGCGATGGACAACAGGTCGATATTCCTGTACCGCCGTACCACCGTTTGAACGATGGGGGGACGCAGAAGGATAAGGTGACCGTGCGACTGGAAGTGCACGGACAAGCAGCGAGGCCGTCGGGTTGGCAAATCCGCCCGGCATACAAGGTTGAGCTGTGACGTGGAGCCCGTAGGGCGAAGCACCGGATTTCACGCTGCCAAGAAAAGCCTCTAGTGAGGAGGTCGGCGCCAGTACCGCAAACCGACACAGGTAGGCGAGATGAGAATTCTAAGACGCGCGGGATAACTCTCGTTAAGGAACTCGGCAAAATGGTCCCGTAACTTCGGGAGAAGGGACGCTTATGGCAACATAAGCCGCAGTGAATAGGCCCAAACGACTGTTTAGCAAAAACACAGGTCTCTGCTAAATCGCAAGATGAAGTATAGGGGCTGACGCCTGCCCGGTGCTGGAAGGTTAAGGGGATGTGTCATCGCAAGAGAAGCACTGAACCGAAGCCCCAGTAAACGGCGGCCGTAACTATAACGGTCCTAAGGTAGCGAAATTCCTTGTCGGGTAAGTTCCGACCCGCACGAAAGGCGTAACGATTTGGGCACTGTCTCAACGAGAGACCCGGTGAAATCATAGTACCTGTGAAGATGCAGGTTACCCGCGACAGGACGGAAAGACCCCATGGAGCTTTACTACAGCCTGATATTGAGGCTTTGTACGCGATGTACAGGATAGGTGGGAGTTTGTGAAGCCGGAGCGCCAGCTTCGGTGGAGACACCCTTGGGATACCACCCTTTGCGTATAGAGTCTCTAACTCGCAGCCGTAATCCGGCTGGAGGACCGTGTCAGGCGGGTAGTTTGACTGGGGCGGTCGCCTCCTAAACAGTAACGGAGGCGCCCAAAGGTTCCCTCAGAATGGTTGGAAATCATTCGAAGAGTGCAAAGGCAGAAGGGAGCTTGACTGCGAGACCTACAAGTCGAGCAGGGACGAAAGTCGGGCTTAGTCGATCCGGTGGTTCCGCATGGAAGGGCCATCGCTCAACGGATAAAAGCTACCCTGGGGATAACAGGCTGATCTCCCCCAAGAGTCCACATCGACGGGGAGGTTTGGCACCTCGATGTCGGCTCATCGCATCCTGGGGCTGGAGTAGGTCCCAAGGGTTGGGCTGTTCGCCCATTAAAGCGGTACGCGAGCTGGGTTCAGAACGTCGTGAGACAGTTCGGTCCCTATCCGTCGTGGGCGCAGGAAATTTGAGGAGAGCTGTCCTTAGTACGAGAGGACCGGGATGGACGCACCGCTGGTGTACCAGTTGTTCCGCCAGGAGCATCGCTGGGTAGCTACGTGCGGACGGGATAAGTGCTGAAAGCATCTAAGCATGAAGCCCCCTCCGAGATGAGATTTCCCTTTGAGCAATCAAGAAAGACCCCTCAGAGACGATGAGGTAGATAGGTCATGGGTGGAAGCGTGGTGACACGTGGAGCTGAATGATACTAATCGGTCGAGGCTTTGATCTAGTCTATGGTTTGTGTTGATGAATCCTCAGTTTTCAGGGAACAAGCCCTGTAAAGTCTGGTGGCGATAGCGAGACGGCCACACCCGTTCCCATGCCGAACACGGAAGTTAAGCGTCTCAGCGCCGAAAGTAGTTGGGGGATCTCCCCCTGTGAGGATAGGACGTTCAACAGAGAGGACGACCGAGCATACGCTCGGTTGTTTTTTTGTATCAATTAGCGGTGCTCTTTATAGAGGGCATCGCTTTTCGTTTGCCTTTTTTTAAATCAATGATAAAATATAGTCAAAAGTCAAAGATGGTCAGAGGGTGGTGGAGATGAGAAATATTTCGGATGTTATCGAACAGTATTTGAAGCAAGTATTGAAGGAAAGTCAGGCAAATGCAATCGAGATCAAACGCCAAGATATCGCGCAACGATTCGAATGTGTACCATCCCAAATCAATTATGTCATCAACACACGTTTTACCGTCGAAAAAGGATATTTAGTAGAAAGTAAACGAGGTGGGGGTGGATATATTCGAATCCGACGCGTCATCTTACATGAAAAACAAGATGTGCTCTCTAGTTTGATGGATGTCATTCATGAGCATCCACGTCTGAATGAACAACTCGTTGAAAATGTGCTCGTACGATTAGTGGAAGAACAAATGATGCACGAACAAGAAGCGCAATTGATTTACCATCTCTTATCAGATGAAGCATTACACTTACAAGTTGATGATCGCTCTTTTATTCGACGTCAACAATTGCTGGCACTGATGAAAGTACTTCGTTATCGTAATGGGGGATAAGTCGTATGTTATGCGAACGTTGTAAACAGCGACCTGCTGTCAATGAAGTCGTTGTGATGGAACAAGATGTACCCGTAAAAAAACGATTATGTCGACAATGTACGGTAGAACTGATGACAGGATATGTACCAGTCGTGAAGCGATGCCCGACTTGTCAGATGACACGCCAGGACCTATTGCGCGTACGAAAAGCAGGATGCGCTACATGTTATACCGTATTTCGGGATGAATTGACCAAAATTACTCGTCAATATCAACAAGGACACGATCATCATATCGGTTCAATCCCTGACCAGTTACGCACGCCACATGAACGGATCGAAGAACGGCTCGAAAAGTTGGCAGGGGAGTTGAACCGCGCTGTCGAACAAGAAGATTATGAACGGGCAGCACGCATTCAAAAAGAAATGAAGCAATTAGAAGGGCAGGGAGATGTCTGATGGAAACTTTCCTAGCACATCCACTTGGTCCAAAAATGAAAGAACGTGCCAAGCTCGATGATTTGGTCGTTTCTACAAGAATTCGACTGGCACGTAATGTCAAAGACACGGTATTCTCTCCCGTACTTTCTAAAGAAGGAGAACGTCAGCTTTGTGATCGTCTAGAAGGGCGTCTACGTGGGTTGAAAGGATTCGAATATCTTCATATGCGTGATTATGATGAAGTGACACGACAGGCGTTGATGGAGAAACACCTCATTAGCCCAGCCGTTGCAACCAATGAAGAGAGTGCGGTCTTCTTAAGTGAAGATGAAACAATTAGTGTATTGATTAATGAGGAAGACCATTTACGCATTCAAACGCTACTTCCAGGATATCAAATGAAAGAGGCGTTTGAATTAGCGAAACAAGTTGACGCGTTATGTGCAGAATCCCTATCGTATGCGTTTGATGAACAGTTAGGTTATTTGACGACATGTCCGAGCAATATCGGAACAGGACTTCGTGCCTCGGTCATGTTACACTTGCCGGGACTCACCTTAACGGGACGAATCAGTCCAATCTTACGAGAACTTCGAAAATTGGGCTATACGATTCGAGGTCGTTATGGTGAAGGTAGTGATGCGGCGGGTCGCTTGTTCCAACTGTCGAATCAACGGACATTAGGGAGTCACGAGTCACAGTTACTGGCTGACTTTATGGAAGTGACAGAACAAGTGATTCAAGCAGAGCGTCATGCGCGCGAAGAACTCGTTGCGAATCGACAGGAAGAGTTGGAAGATCGATTTTATCGATCATATGGTATTTTGCGATATGCTAAATTACTATCTTCTACTGAAGCCATCGAACGATTATCTGATTTACATTTGGCTAGTGACCTAGGGATTTTGTCTGATTGGAGTCCACCAAAGTTCCATGAACTCATTGTTCGGCTACAATCAGGTTTTCTACAAAAACATTTCGGGAAAACATTATCTACGCAAGAACGGGATCGAGAACGAGCGACCCTCGTTCGTCGAACGTTAGATCAAGGCTTAGTTTGATCCAACTACAAGGAGGTTTTGTCAATGATGTTTGGACGATTTACAGAACGAGCACAGCGCGTATTAGCTTTAGCACAAGAGGAAGCAGTACGTCTTGGCCATCATAATATTGGTACAGAACATATTTTATTAGGATTGGTTCGTGAAGGAGAAGGGATTGCGGCAAAAGCGCTCTTCGCTCTCGGATTGACTTCTGAAAAAATTCAACAAGAAGTAGAATCATTGATTGGACGCGGTTCTGAGAATGGGTCGACGATTCACTACACGCCACGTGCGAAAAAGGTCATTGAACTCTCGATGGACGAGGCACGTAAACTAGGACATTCATATGTTGGAACGGAGCACATCCTTCTTGGATTGATTCGTGAAGGCGAAGGTGTCGCAGCACGTGTTCTCAATAACCTTGGAATCAGTTTGACGAAAGCGCGTCAACAAGTATTACAGCTTCTCGGTAACACGGAGTCTTCTTCAAATGCTTCACAACCAGGCGCGAGCGCTGCAACCCCAACACTTGATGGGTTGGCACGCGACTTGACGCAACAAGCACGTGAATCGCGTTTAGACCCAGTCATCGGCCGCGCAGGTGAGATTCAACGTGTCATTGAAGTCTTATCTCGTCGTACGAAAAACAACCCGGTTCTTATCGGAGAGCCAGGTGTCGGGAAAACGGCAGTAGTCGAAGGTCTCGCTCAACAAATCATTAACAACGAAGTACCTGAAACACTTCGCAATAAACGCGTGATGGTACTCGACATGGGTACACTCGTAGCAGGTACGAAATATCGTGGTGAGTTCGAAGATCGATTGAAAAAAGTAATGGACGAAATTCGTCAGGCAGGAAACGTCATTCTCTTCATCGACGAGTTGCACACATTGATTGGTGCGGGTGGTGCAGAAGGTGCGATCGATGCGTCGAACATCCTCAAGCCGTCATTGGCTCGTGGCGAACTTCAATGTATCGGGGCGACAACACTTGATGAATACCGGAAGTACATCGAAAAAGATGCAGCGCTTGAACGACGCTTCCAACCAATTCAAGTAAATGAACCGACAACAGAAGAAGCTGAACAAATCCTACTCGGGTTGCGCGATCGTTATGAGGCGCATCACCGCGTAACGATTACAGACACAGCGATTCACGAGGCGGTCGTTCTGTCTGACCGTTACATCTCGGATCGTTTCTTACCGGACAAAGCGATTGACCTCGTTGATGAGGCGGCATCAAAAGTACGACTTCGCTCGTTCACGGCACCACCGAACTTGAAAGAGTTGGAGTCACGCCTTGAATCGATTCGTAAAGAAAAAGATTCTGCTGTCCAAAGCCAAGAGTTTGAAAAAGCGGCTTCTCTCCGTGATACAGAACAAAAGTTACGCGATGAGTTAGAAGAGTTGAAAGCAGAATGGCAGAACAAACAAGGAAACGAAAAACTTGAAGTGACGAAAGAAGATATCGCTCAAGTTGTCGCAAACTGGACAGGTGTGCCGGTCACGAAGATTGCCGAAGAAGAGACAGACCGTCTCCTCAAACTCGAATCAATTCTTCACAACCGTGTCATCGGTCAAGACGATGCGGTGAAATCAATTTCCCGCGCCATTCGTCGGGCTCGTGCTGGTTTGAAAGATCCAAAACGCCCAATTGGTTCATTCATCTTCCTTGGACCTACAGGAGTCGGTAAAACCGAACTCGCTCGCGCAGTTGCCGAAGCGATGTTTGGGGATGAGGATGCGATTATTCGAATTGACATGTCAGAGTACATGGAAAAACATGCGACGAGTCGTCTCGTTGGTTCGCCTCCTGGTTATGTTGGTTACGAAGAAGGCGGTCAGTTGACAGAAAAGGTACGCCGTAAGCCATACTCGGTCATCCTTCTCGATGAAATTGAAAAAGCGCACCCTGAAGTGTTCAACATCTTACTTCAAGTGCTTGACGACGGGCGCTTGACGGATTCGAAAGGTCGCACGGTCGACTTCCGAAACACTGTCATCATCATGACGTCAAACGTCGGGGCCGCAGCGCTTCAACGTAATAAATATGTTGGATTTACAGTCGAAGATGATGTGAAACGTGAGTATGCGGAAATGAAGGATAAAGTACTCGAAGAATTGAAAAAAGCGTTCCGACCTGAGTTCTTGAACCGGATTGACGAAATCACGGTCTTCCATTCACTTCAAAAAGAGCACATTCAAGAAATCATCAAACTCATGGCAGAGACACTCAAGAAACGTCTTGCCGAACAAGGAGTTGATTTCAGCTTGACGGATGCGGCGCTCGAAAAGATTGCCGAAGTCGGCTATGATCCGGAATACGGGGCTCGCCCTCTCCGTCGTGCCCTTCAACGAGAAGTGGAAGATCGCCTCTCAGAAGCAATGCTTGGCGGCACAATCGCTAAAGGCAGTAAAGTTGCGCTCGACGTACAAGATGGAGAGTTTGTCGTTCGTAACGAAGGTGTGGTTCAGTAAATCATTCAGCTCCCTCGTTGTTTATGAGGGAGCTTTTTTAGACAGGAAGGAAACTTATGGCCAAAATTAAAACGAAATACGTCTGCCAATCGTGTGGATATGAATCAGCCAAATGGATGGGACGCTGTCCAGGTTGTAATGAATGGAATACGCTCGTTGAGGAGTTTGTCGAAGAGAAGAAAGCTAAACGTGGCGCAGCATTTGTGCATAGTTCATCTCGACAATTGAAGCCAGAACGACTCGCCAACGTTGTCTCACAAGAAGAGACACGCGTTCACACAAATAGTCGTGAATTTGACCGTGTGCTCGGTGGGGGGATCGTGCCGGGCTCACTCGTCTTAGTCGGCGGGGACCCAGGAATCGGGAAGTCGACGATTCTTTTACAGGTCAGTGCACACCTAGCCCATAGTGGTAAAAAAGTGCTCTATATCTCAGGTGAAGAATCACTCAAGCAGACGAAACTGCGAGCGGAACGTCTCGGCTTACCGACCGAAGACTTGTTTGTGCTCGCTGAGACAGACATGTTGATGATTGAACGCGTCATTGATGAAGAACAACCCGGGTTTGTCATCATCGACTCGATTCAGACGGTATATATGGATGAGATTCAATCGGCGCCAGGAAGTGTGTCACAAGTACGAGAATGTACAGCTGCGCTCATGAAGATTGCAAAAACGCGAGGGATTGCCGTCTTCATCGTCGGTCACGTGACGAAACAAGGATCGATTGCAGGTCCACGTTTACTCGAGCACATGGTTGATGCGGTCCTTTACTTTGAAGGAGAGCGTCATCATACGTTCCGTATTTTACGAGCGGTGAAAAACCGTTTCGGTTCGACGAACGAAATCGGAATTTTCGAGATGAAAGAGAGTGGGCTAGAAGAAGTTCTCAACCCGTCCGAAATCTTCTTAGAAGAACGAACCGCCGGTGTGTCGGGTTCTACGGTCGTCGCTTCGATGGAAGGGACAAGGACAGTGCTCGTCGAACTACAAGCACTCATCTCGCCAACATCATTCGGTAACCCGAGACGTATGGCGACGGGAATCGATCAAAACCGGGTCGCGCTTCTGATGGCCGTCCTTGAGAAACGCTCTGGCTTATTGCTTCAGACGCAGGACGCCTACTTGAAAGCGGCGGGTGGTGTCAAACTAGATGAGCCTGCGATTGACCTCGCGATTTGTGTCTCGATTGCCTCGAGTTTCCGCGACCGCCCGACTCGTCCGACGGATGTCTGCATCGGTGAAGTCGGATTGACTGGAGAAGTGCGACGCGTATCACGGATTGAACAACGTGTCGCCGAAGCCGCAAAATTAGGATTCACACGTGCCATCATTCCGAAAAACAACATGGGGGGATGGACCGCTCCGGCAGGGATTGAAGTAGTCGGCGTCGGAACGGTGGACGAAGCTCTGCAGTTGGCGATCCCGTTTTAACGGGACGCCAATGGCAGTTTTTAACGCTTTGTAACGAACGTGATTGAAAAAACCATGTTACAATGAAAGTGTTATTTTTGAAATTTTATTTCATATAGAAGGAGGTGGAATGAGTGAAGATTGCTGTACGAATCGGATTTATTTTGATTGGTCTCGTCGTAGGTTGGTTCGGAATTATCGAAGCGACGTTATTATTAGGAGATCTCGGCATGAATGTGCCGGAGTGGTTAACGATTCCATACGTAGCAAGTTTGATTGGTGGACTTATCTTCTTCATTCTTAGTTTATTCTTAACCGATGGTGTTGTTGCATTTATTCGTTTTGTCGAAGAACGGCTCGTCCGTTTACCGGTAGGGGATATTTTATTCGGTTCGATTGGCCTCATTATCGGGCTCTTGATCGCCTTTTTGATCAGTGTCTCGCTTGAAGTAACGAACATTTTCTTACTGAGTAAGATCGTTCCAATCTTTGTCACAGCGCTGTTTGGTTACTTCGGTTTCGCGGTCGGGTATCGGAAGCGTAACGAATGGATCAAACTATTTGTAAAGAGTGAGCGGGAGAAACCGGCGGCTGAACCGGTGCAACGTTCGAATGATAAAATCTTAGATACGAGCGTCATTATTGACGGTCGTATCGCAGATATCGCCACGACTGGGTTTGTGGAAGGTACATTGATCGTTCCGCAGTTCGTCATCGGAGAACTTCAATATATCGCGGATTCATCGGATACGTTGAAACGAAACCGTGGTCGCCGTGGGCTCGATATTTTAAAAGAGCTTCAAGAGAACAAGCGAATCCAAGTTGAAATTTATGATGGGGACTTTGAAGACGTACCAGAAGTCGATATCAAATTAATCAAGTTGGCAGAGTTGAAAAATGGGATTGTCGTCACGAACGACTACAACTTAAACAAAGTCTGCGAAGTACGAAATGTTCCAGTCTTGAACATCAATGACTTAGCGAATGCCGTCAAACAAATCGTCATCCCTGGCGAAGAGATGGTTGTCACTGTCATTAAAGAAGGAAAAGAACAAAATCAAGGTGTTGCCTATCTCGAAGACGGGACGATGGTCGTCGTGGAAGGTGGACGTAAGTTGATCTCGAAGACGCTTCCTGTCGTCGTGACGAGTGTGCTGCAGACATCTGCAGGCCGAATGATTTTTGCTCGTCCTGAATAACGAACAAAAAAGAGACGCGTGAGCGCTCTCTTTTTTCACGAAGAGAGGTGTTTGACATAGTTTCTTATACAGTTGTGATCCCGGCTGCGGGAAGAGGGAAACGAATGGGCGCGGATGCGAACAAACTCATGTTGTCGCTCCGTGACAAACCGATTATCGCGTGGACGTTACAAGCGTTCGATACCGATCCGTGGTGTGAACGGATTATTTTGGTGATTCGTCCAGAGGAACGTGACTGGTTTGAAGCGATCACGGCACAAATCGAAACACCGATTACATATGTAACAGGTGGGGAAGAACGACAACAGAGTGTCCATGCGGGGCTTAAGGTGGTTGCACCCGATACGATTGTGATGATTCATGACGGTGCCCGTCCGTTTGTAAAGCGTGAACAGCTGCATCAAGTGGCGGAAGCGGCGTTACAAGGTGGCGCCATTTTAGCGGTACCGGTCAAAGACACAGTCAAACAAGTCGAACATCATCAAATCGAACGAACGGTTCCTCGGGAAAATCTATGGTTGGCGCAAACGCCGCAAGCTTTTCAGGCCAAGGCGATCTTAGCGGCACATGAACGAGCGGTCGAACAACAGATGATGGGGACGGATGATGCGAGTTTATTCGAATGGCTTGGTGAAACGGTACAAGTCGTTCTTGGAGACTATCATAATATTAAGATGACGACGCCGGAGGATTTATTGTTTGGTGATGCGATTTTAGCAAAGGAGGACTTACAATGAGAATTGGTCAAGGATTTGATGTACACGCATTTGCGGAAGGACGTCCATTAATTTTAGGAGGAATTGAGATTCCACATGAACGTGGGCTACTCGGTCATTCCGATGCGGATGTGTTACTCCATACGATTGCCGATGCAGCGCTTGGAGCGATTGCGGCAGGTGACATCGGGAAGCATTTCCCTGATACGGACCCGGAATTTAAAGGTGCGGATTCGAAAGAATTGCTTCGCCACGTATGGCAACTTGTGAAGGATGAGGGATATGTCCTCGGAAATGTGGACGCGACCGTCATGGCACAACGTCCAAAACTACGTCCTTATATTGATGAGATGCGAGCGGTCATTGCCGACCTACTCGAAGCGGACATCGAACAGGTGAACGTAAAAGCGACGACGACGGAGAAGCTCGGCTTCACAGGACGTGAAGAAGGAATCGCGGCGCAAGCGGTCATCTTACTCAACCGGGCTTGACAGAAATGGTATACTATTTGGGCAGAAGAGAAGAAAGGTGGAACTATTATGAGTGAAGTGCGTGTACGCTATGCGCCTAGTCCGACGGGGCATCTCCACATCGGAAATGCGCGGACTGCGTTGTTTAATTACTTATTTGCTCGTCATGCAGGCGGGAAATTGATTCTTCGAATTGAAGATACTGACCAGAAACGAAATGTATTAAACGGTGTCGAAAGTCAAATGAAGTATTTGGAGTGGCTCGGAATCGACTGGGATGAAGGTCCAGGTCGTGATGGAGACTACGGTCCATATTATCAAATGGAACGTCTTTCACTTTATGAGAAATACGTCAACGAATTGATGAGCAAAGGTCTTGCTTATAAATGCTATATGACATCAGAGGAGCTCGAAGCAGAGCGTGAAGCACAAATCGCACGCGGCGAAGCACCGCGTTATTCTGGTGCGCACCGCAACCTGACTGTCGAAGAACGTGAAGCGTTTGAAGCAGAGGGCCGCAAGCCGTCAATTCGAATTCGCGTGCCTGAAGGCGTGACGTATAAATGGACAGATGTCGTCAAAGGTGATGTTTCATTCGAGTCGAAAGACTTTGGTGATTGGGTCATCGTGAAACAAGATGGGATTCCGACTTACAACTTCGCTGTTGTTGTCGACGACCACTTGATGAAGATCAGCCACGTCTTGCGTGGAGACGACCACATCGCAAACACACCAAAACAGATGATGGTATATGACGCGCTTGGATGGGAATATCCTGAATTCGGTCACATGACGCTCATCTATAACGATCAACATAAGAAATTGTCAAAACGCGATGAATCAATCATCCAGTTCATTGAACAATATGCGGATCTTGGCTACTTGCCAGCAGCGCTCTTCAACTTCATTTCTCTTCTTGGCTGGTCACCAGTCGGAGAAGAAGAAATCTTCTCGAAAGAAGAGTTCATTGAAATGTTTGATGCGAACCGTTTGTCGAAGAGTCCGGCTGTATTTGACCAACAAAAACTTTCTTGGATTAACAGTGTTTACATGAAGAAGGCCACGCTTGACGAAGTAGTGGCACTCAGTTTACCATTCTTACAAGAAGCAGGACGATTACCCGAGGCGGTATCTGTCGAGGAGGCAGATTGGGCAACAAACTTGATCGCATTGTATAAAGAACAAATGACGCACGGGGCGGAGATTGTCTCGTTGACGGACTTGTTCTTCAAAGATGAGATTGAGTATGACGAGGAAGCGAACGCTGTCCTTTCAGGGGAAACGGTGCCCGCTGTCCTTGCAGAGTTCAAACAACAACTCGAAGGAATCGAAGACTTCACACCAGAAGCGATTAAAGCGGCGACGAAAGCAACGCAAAAAGCAACTGGTCAAAAAGGGAAGAACTTGTTCATGCCAATCCGTGTCGCGACGACAGGGCAAACACATGGACCAGAGCTCCCGAACGCGATTTCATTAATCGGAAAAGAGCGTGTCTTGAAACGTCTGACAACTTTATTGGCATAAAGGCATCGATGAGGAAAGTAAGCGGTATGACACTTTGCAGAGACTAGAACCTAGGCTGGGAGTTCTAGATGTGTCCCCCGAAGAAGTGCACCTCGGAGCCGTCTCGGCGATACGTAGTCGAGGCCGTGACTCGGCGTTAACGAGACTTGAGAGGGGAACACTTTTTCCCAAACAGAGTGGGACCGCGCTTACGGCGTCTCTGTGCCTTGGCACAGGGGCGTCTTTGTTTTTGTATAAGAAAAGGAGATATCAATTATGGGATTTTGGAGCAGTGTGCGCGAAGACTTGCGGACTGTCTTGGAACTAGACCCTGCCGCCCGTTCAAAAGTAGAGGTGGCACTGACATATCCAGGACTACACGCCATATGGGCACATCGCATTGCGCACGGATTATGGAAGCGTAACGTGAAGCTTGTGGCCAAGTTATTAGCCCAGTTCAGTCGCTGGTTGACCGGTATTGAAATTCATCCGGGAGCAGTTCTCGGCGATCGTATATTCATCGATCATGGTTTTGGTGTCGTCATTGGAGAGACGGCGATTATCGGGAACGACGTGACGATTTATCAAGGCGTCACACTTGGAGGAACAGGGAAAGAGAAAGGGAAGCGTCACCCGACGATTGGGAGTGACGTACTCATCTCAGCAGGAGCGAAAGTGCTCGGAAACATTACGGTTGGCGATTGCGTCAAAATCGGAGCGAGTTCTGTCGTCTTGAACGATGTACCGTCTGATTCGACCGTCGTCGGGATTCCGGGTCGTGTCGTCATTCGAAACGGGAAGCGTGTGAAACAACATGACCTCGATCATCGTTTCCCAGATCCGGACCGCGAGTGTCAAGAACGCTTAGAAGCGGCAGTGGATGAACTACAACAAAAATTAGCGACGCTTGAAAAGCGGATGGAGGAGAAAACGCATGATTCAGCTGTACAACAGTCTCACGAATAAAAAAGAACCGTTTGTCCCGATTGTTCCGGGTAAAGTATCCATGTATGTGTGCGGACCGACCGTCTACAACTACATCCATGTCGGAAATGCCCGTCCGGCCATCGCCTTCGATACGGTTCGTCGCTATTTGACATATCGTGGGTACGAGGTGAAATACGTCCTAAACTTCACGGACGTAGACGACAAAATCATTCGTACCGCGAACGAACTCGGGGAAGACACCGAGACGTTGACGAATCGTTATATTGAAGCTTATTTAGCCGATACGGGAGCATTGAACGTGCAACCGGCAGACGTACACCCGCGTGTTACCGATACGATGGAAGAGATTATCGAGTTCATCCGTCAGTTGGAGACGGAAGGGTTCGCTTATGAATCAGAAGGCGATGTTTATTTCCGGACGAAGAAGTTTGAAACGTACGGAAAGCTAAGTCAACAATCAATCGAAGATTTACGGGCAGGCTCACGTGTCGATGTCGGAGAAAAGAAAGAAGATCCACTCGACTTCGTCTTATGGAAAGCCGCTAAACCGGACGAACCTTCTTGGGAGAGTCCATGGGGCAAAGGACGACCAGGCTGGCATATCGAATGCTCAGCGATGGCGAAAAAGCATCTCGGGGCAACAATCGATATCCATGCAGGTGGTCACGATTTAAAGTTCCCACACCATGAGAATGAGATCGCCCAGTCAGAAGCATGCAACCACACGAAGTTCGCCAACTATTGGTTGCATAACGGATTCATCAACATTGAAAATGAGAAGATGTCCAAATCGCTCGGAAACTTCCTACTCGTCCACGAAGCACTGAAAGAAGTAGACCCAATGGTTCTTCGTTTCTTCATGTTGTCCGTCCATTATCGTCATCCGATCAACTATAGCCGTGAATTAATTGAACAAGCGGCGAACGGTTGGAGTCGAATCAAAGAAGCGTATCAAAACATCGAATATCGTTTATCGGTAACGGCTGGACTTGGTGAACCGAGCGAGTCGATGGAGCGGAAACTTGAAGCAATCAAGACGTCGTTCATCGAATCGATGGACGATGATATCAATACAGCGAATGCCATGACCGTCCTCTTTGATTTGGCACGAGAAGCGAATATTTACGCCAAAGCAGACCATGTGGCAAAAGCGACACTCGAACAAGTTCTCTCGTTATTCGACGAATTGACAGGTGTGCTCGGATTGACGCTCGCTGAAGAGAAAGAATTGCTCGATGCCGAGATCGATCAATTGATTCAAGAACGAAACGACGCACGCGCGGCACGTAACTTTGCCCGGGCTGACGAGATTCGTGATTTACTGAAAGAACAAAACATCCAACTCGAAGACACAGCCCAAGGGGTTCGGTGGAAGCGGTTATGATGCAACCGAAACAAATGAATGCCCTCGCACTCGCCTATATGGGTGATGTGGTATATGAATTGGCCGTACGAGAAAGACTGCTCGAGCAAGGATTGACGCGCCCGAACGATTTGCATCGAGGTGCCGTCCGTTATGTGAACGCGCGGGCGCAAGCGAGCGTCGTGACCTATTGGATAGAGACGGACGTGTTGACGGAAGAAGAACAAGCCGTCGTCAGACGTGGCAAAAATGCGAAATCAGGCTCGATTCCGAAGCGGGTCGACGTCCATACGTATCGTTATTCCACAGCATTCGAGGCATTGATTGGCTATATCTACTTAACAGAAAGAAGGGATCGTCTTGAAGAACTCATCAAACAAGCGTTCGAACGACTCGAAGCCGAGTCGACCGAAACGACATGACGGAAAACGAGGTGCGGAAAAACGAACGTTTGACCGCCCGCGTGGGGAACGTCCAGAGCGTTCACGCCATCAAAAGTCGGAACGACCGGACTATAAGGAAGTAGACGTAATGGAGGAAGGGATTGATTTCCTTTACGGGCGAAACCCTGTACTCGAAGCACTTCGAAGCGGTCGCGACATGAACAAAGTATTTATCATGGAAGGGCAACAAAAAGGCCCGCTCGCTCAAATCATCGCGATGGCGAATGAAGCATCCGTCCAAGTGTCATTCGTACCGAAAACAAAGCTTGAGAAGATGGCTGGTAGTGAACATCATCAGGGTGTCGTGGCAGCCGTCGCGGCCTATGAATATAAAACCATCGAGGACATGTTCGCACTCGCCGCTTCAAAAGAAGAGACACCGCTCTTTATTTTGCTAGATGAACTCGAGGACCCACATAACCTCGGTTCCATTTTACGGACCGCGGATGCTGTCGGCGCACATGGAATCATCATCCCGAAACGCCGCTCGGTCGGTTTAACTCAAACGGTCGCCAAAGCTTCGACTGGGGCGATTGAACATATCCCGGTTGCGCGCGTGACGAATTTGACGCGGACACTCGAAGAATTGAAAGAAAAAGGACTATGGGTCGTCGGGACCGATGCGAAAGAGAGTCAGGACTATCGTCGATTGGATGGGAATATGCCACTTGTCGTGGTCATCGGAAGTGAAGGAAAAGGAATGAGCCGTCTCGTGCGTGAATCATGCGACTTCCTCGTTCATTTACCAATGGTTGGTCATGTCACGTCACTCAATGCATCTGTTGCAGCGGCACTCCTTCTGTATGAAGTGCATCGCTCACGTAACCCGTTAGCATGAGTATCCAAAAACGCGAGCTCCTTCTTGTCGACGGATATAACATCATCGGGGCGTGGCCACATTTGAGAAGTTTGCGCGATATGGATTTTGATCAAGCGCGCAATTTGTTAATTGAAGCGATGGCGGAATATCAGGCCGTATCAGGGAAAGAAGTCACCGTCGTCTTTGATGCCCATATGCGTTACGGTCGAGAATCGAAAGAAAAACGAAGTCGTGTCGATGTCGTCTATACGAAAGAGAACGAGACGGCGGACGAGTGGATTGAGCGACGAGCGCACGAACTAGTAGATAACCGACTCGTCACGCTATTCGTTGCGACGAACGATTTCACCGAGCAGTGGGTCATTTTCGGCCAAGGTGCCTTACGTGTTCCCGCGACCGAGTTATTAAAAGATTGGAAGCATGCCAAAACACTGATTGAGCAACAACGTCTCTCGTTAGAGAAGGAACAATCGAATCGAAAAACGATCGATATTCCTCCGCATATTCAAGAACGATTTGAAGAAATGCGACGTCGTAAATCAAAAGGTGATTGAAGACACGGACGAGTTCATGAAATGGACTCGTCTTTGTTTCGATTTTGACATTTTCTCGCAAAGGAATGTTGTATACTATTACATATATGAGTTACACAGCATTTAATTGACGGAATTTTTAGAAATTTGTTTGACGCATAGGGTTAGGGGTCCTATAATGGGACAAAACCTTACATAGTTCAGGATCAATCGCCGGGGGGTAACGAGCATGAACGGATGGCCGTACGAACAGTTTGAAAAAATGTCAGACGAAGAGTTGGTCTTATTGGCGCGCAACGAAGGGGATAGCGACGCGCTCGAGTTTTTGATTGAACGATACCGGTATTTTGTACGCGCGAAAGCACGTTCTTATTTCTTGATTGGTGCAGATCATGAGGACATCGTCCAAGAGGGCATGATCGGTCTTTATAAAGGGGTGCGGGACTATAAAGATGAGCGACTCGCCTCGTTCAAAAGTTTTGCTGAGATGTGCATCACTCGTCAGATGATCACGGCAATCAAGACGGCGACGCGTCAAAAGCATATTCCGCTCAACTCATATGTGTCACTCGATAAACCGATTTTCGACGAGGAATCCGACCGGACGTTACTCGATGTCATATTGCCACCACATCCGACGGATCCACAAGAACTCATCGTGACACAAGAAGAACAGACGTTTATGGAAGCGAAGATGGATGAGATTTTGAGTGATCTCGAACGCAAAGTGTTGCGTCTTTATTTAGACGGACGTTCTTATCAAGAGATTTCAGACGACCTCGACCGGCATGTCAAATCGATTGATAATGCGTTACAGCGTGTGAAGAAGAAATTCGAACGTCATGTCGACGTCCGGATGCTCACGAGCTAACCGATGATTGACCCCGTGCCTCCTATGTGATACTTTAAAAGCAGCGCCTTGTCCGTAGACGCCATTTACAGGAGGCGTTTTTTTTTCGCTCTTTTTTAAGAGGGATTAGTCGAAAGGGGCGCTTATGAATGGCAAAGAAAGTAAGTCTCGCTTGCTCAGAATGCGGGTCTCGGGAGTATTCGACGACAAAAAAAGATGGTGTGTCGACACGGCTTGAAATGAAAAAGTTTTGTCGCCGCTGTAACGCGCATACGATGCATCGAGAATCAAAGTAACGTAGATTGGCATTCAATGTAGGAGGAAGCTACCATGAACTTTTTGCGCGACGTATGGAAAGAGTTGAAAAAAACGAGTTGGCCAACTCGTAAAGAGCTCACGAAATATACCGTTACCGTCATCGCGACTGTTGTCGTGATTGGCCTGTTCGTGTTCGGCGTAGATACTGGAGTCAGCTATCTCGTCAATTTATTGATTAACTAAGGAAGAGGTGAAAGTCGTGGAGAAACAATGGTTTGTTGTCCAGACGTACTCAGGGTTTGAGAATAACGTCAAAGAAAACCTAGAACGTCGAATCGGTTCGATGAACATGGAAGATAAAATTTTCCGCGTCCTCGTCCCGACCGAAACGACGCAAGAAGAAGTCACATTAAAGAGTGGCGAAAAGAAAATTAAAGAGCGTGAAGTCAAAAGTTTCCCGGGCTATGTGTTCGTAGAGATGGTCATGACTGACGATTCATGGTATGTTGTCCGCAACACGCCTAACGTCACCGGCTTCCTCGGTTCAACGGGCGGCGGTGCAAAACCGATCCCACTCCAACCGGACGAAGTGACAAACGTCTTGTCACAAATGGGACTCATCGAGAAGAAAGATCGTTACAACTACGAGCTCGGTGACCTTGTCCGCGTGAAAGAAGGCGCGTTCGAGAACTTTGAGGGGACAGTCGACGAGATTGAAGCCGATAAAGAGAAGCTCAAAGTCGTGGTCGACATGTTCGGTCGCGAAACAAAAATTGAGCTTGATTTCGAACAAGTTCAGAAAATTAACTAAACCCACTTGCTAATCCGTGAAACGGATGGTACAATCGAAAATGTTTGATGTTGTGCTATATTTCGGTACAAACTCGACCTAATAGATTGAGTGGGAGGGCGCACAACGTCCAAGAAACCACATTTTAGACTTAAGGAGGTGTGTCTCGTGGCGAAAAAAGTTTCTAAACTCGTTAAACTTCAAATCCCAGCTGGTAAAGCTAACCCAGCACCACCAGTAGGTCCAGCACTTGGTCAAGCAGGTGTTAACATCATGGGATTCTGTAAAGAGTTCAACGCTCGTACACAAGACCAAGCCGGATTGATTATTCCTGTAGTCATCACGGTATACGAAGATCGTTCGTTTACATTTATTACGAAAACTCCACCAGCTGCAGTTCTTTTGAAGAAAGCTGCTGGTATCGAGAGTGGTTCTGGTGAACCAAACCGTAAGAAAGTAGCAACGGTTAAGCGTGACAAAGTTCGCGAAATCGCTGAACTTAAAATGCCTGACCTTAACGCATCATCTGTAGAAACAGCGATGCTTATGGTTGAAGGTACTGCACGTAGTATGGGTATTGTAATCGAAGACTAATTGTTAGTCTCTGGGGTTGTCGGTGAATACTGCTCACCTTCAATCCCTTCATTATGTGGGAGGAAATTCCGCTAACCACAAGGAGGAAAAGATCATGGGTAAAAAACACCAAGAAGCAGCTAAGCTTGTTGACCGCACGAAGTCATACGACCTCGCTGAAGCTGTCGAGCTCGTTCAAAAAACAGCTACTGCTAAATTCGATGAAACAATCGAAGTTGCTGTCCGTCTCGGCGTAGATCCGAAGAAAGCAGACCAACAAATCCGTGGTGCCGTTGTACTTCCACACGGTACTGGTAAAACACAAAAAGTTCTCGTCTTCGCAAAAGGTGAGAAAGTGAAAGAAGCGGAAGCTGCTGGCGCAGACTACGTTGGCGACGCTGAGTACATCAACAAAATCCAACAAGGATGGTTCGACTTCGATGTAATCGTTGCGACACCTGACATGATGGGTGAAGTTGGTAAACTTGGTCGTGTTCTCGGACCTAAAGGCCTCATGCCTAACCCGAAAACAGGAACAGTTACTTTTGACGTAGAAAAAGCAATCGCGGATATCAAAGCTGGTAAAGTTGAATACCGTGTTGATAAAGCTGGTAACATCCACGTTCCAGTTGGTAAGAAATCATTTGAAGCATCTAAACTTACTGAGAACATCGAGACAATCCTCGAAACACTCATGAAAGTGAAGCCTGCTACTGCAAAAGGAACTTACCTTAAAAACATCGCGCTTTCATCTACAATGGGTCCTGGGATCCGTGTAGCGACTGCGGATTTCCTTAAGTAATCTTGTTGAAATAAATTGTTGACAACGTGTGACGCCGCTGTTAAAGTAATACACGTTCAACCGAATATGTTGGATTACCGTAGACAGAAGGTGGACATCGGTCCGTAAACCCTTCCGAGGTGTCTTTGCTCGAACTTGAGCCTGTTGTCACAGGTTTACTTTCAAACAATTACGCCCTCGTATGTCTTCATACGAGGGATTTCTTTTGGAGAGCAGCCTCTCGTCCGGTATAAGAATTGACTAGGAGGTGCAAACACATGGCAAACGAAAAAATCGTAGCTCAGAAATCGGCACTCGTCGATGAAATCGCTGAGAAAATGCAAGCGAGCGTTGGAACAGTTGTTGTTGACTACCGTGGACTTACAGTTGAAGAAGTGACTACACTCCGTAAATCACTCCGTGACGCTGGAATCGAGTTCAAAGTTTACAAGAACGGTCTTCTTCGCCGCGCAGCTACTCAGTCGAACTTCGAAGGTCTTGACGAAGTCTTCACTGGTCCTACAGCAATCGCCTTCTCTAACGAAGACGTTGTTGCTCCAGCGAAGATCTTGAACGACTTCTCGAAAGAGCACAAAGCGCTCGAACTTAAAGGCGGAATCATCGAAGGTAAAGTTTCTTCACTCGAAGAAATCAAAGCCCTTGCAGAACTTCCATCACGCGATGGTCTTCTCTCGATGCTTCTCAGCGTACTTCAAGCTCCAATCCGTGGGCTCGCAGTCGCAACAAATGCAATCGCAGAACAAAAAGAAGAGCAATCAGCTTAATTTTTGTCGCGTAGCGTAACTCAAAAAAACTTTTTCACAACATCAAAGGAGGAAAACCATAATGGCTTTCAACAAAGAGCAATTCATCGAAGACCTCAAATCAATGACGGTTCTCGAACTTAACGAACTCGTAAAAACAATCGAAGAAGAATTCGGCGTATCAGCAGCAGCTCCAGTAGCAGTTGCAGGTGCTGGCGCAGGCGCAGCAGCTGAAGAGAAAACTGAATTCGACGTAGTACTCACAAACGCTGGCGCTGGTAAAATCAACGTCATCAAAGCTGTTCGTGAAATCACAGGTCTCGGCCTTAAAGAAGCAAAAGCACTCGTTGACGGAACTCCAGCTCCAGTCAAAGAAGGCGTTTCTAAAGAAGACGCTGAGTCAATCAAAGCTAAGCTTGAAGAAGCTGGCGCATCTGTTGAAGTTAAGTAATTCAACTTCACAACCTATAGAAGCTCGCCATGGCGAGCTTCTTTTATTTCCTTGAAGAAAGGGTTAGGAGGTTCAACGCATGGGAGATCATTACTATACGAACGATCCACGTTCGGAAAGTGCCCCGGAGACATGGACGTACGAGTTGCGAGGGAAACAGTATCATTTCACTTCGGACCGCGGTGTGTTCTCGAAAGGATCAGTCGATTTTGGGTCGCGTCTTTTAATTGAGTCGTTTGAAGTGCCTGATGTCTCAGGACGTATTTTAGATGTAGGCTGTGGTTATGGTCCGATGGGGATCTCGCTTGCCGATGCCTCTGGGCGTGAAGCCTTGCTCATCGATGTGAATGAGCGTGCGCTGGCGCTCTCTGAGCAAAACGCCGCCCGTAATGGAGTGACGGTCGAAACACGACTTTCTCACGCGTATGACGCGGTGGGGGGAGAACGGTTTGCCGCCATTGTCACCAATCCGCCGATTCGTGCGGGGAAACAAGTCGTCCATACGATCTTGCGTGAAGCACATGCGCATTTGGTCGATGGAGGAGCAATCTATGTCGTCATTCAGAAAAAACAAGGAGCGCCTTCTGCTAAGAAGTTATTAGAAGAGGTGTTTGGTCAAGTCGAAACGATTGCGAAAGAAAAAGGTTACTTTATTTTCCGGGCAATTCGGTCTTGACAAACGGTGAAGTCTTGTTGACTCGCTATAACGTATATGCTAACATTATAAAATGCCATTGGAATGGAATTCGCTTGAAACTGCCGTGTCTGCTGCTTTTTAGAGACGGAAAACGAGCGACATTCAATGACAATGTTCGATTACTACGCCCGAAAAATTCGCTAAAGAATTGGGGGTCTGAGAGGTGAATCAGTTGACTGGTCAACTTGTTCAGTACGGTCGTCACCGTCAGAGAAGAAGCTTTGCCCGTATCAGTGAGGTATTAGAGCTTCCGAATTTGATTGAAATTCAAACTGCTTCTTATGAGTGGTTCTTGCGTGAAGGATTGAAGGAAATGTTCACGGACATTTCACCGATTTCCGACTTCACAGGAAACCTCGTATTGGAGTTCATCGATTACTCGCTCAGTGAGCCGAAATATTCAATCGATGAATCGAAGGAGCGCGACGTTACTTATTCTGCGCCACTTCGCGTAAAAGTACGTCTCCAAAACAAAGAGACAGGTGAGCTTAAGGAACAAGAAGTATTCATGGGGGATTTCCCGCTCATGACAGAATCGGGAACGTTTATCATTAATGGTGCAGAACGCGTCATCGTTTCCCAGCTTGTCCGTTCACCGAGCGTGTACTATAACGCTAAACTCGATAAAAACGGTAAACGTGGATTTGGCGCAACCGTCATCCCGAACCGTGGTGCTTGGCTCGAACTCGAGACAGATGCCAAAGATATCGTTTATGTTCGTATCGACCGTACCCGTAAAATCCCGGTAACGGTGTTGTTGCGTGCCCTCGGATTCGGTACGGACCAAGAGATTATCGACCTTCTCGGGGATGACGAATACCTTCGTAACACCCTTGAAAAAGATAATACAGAGTCTACAGAGAAAGCGTTGATCGAGATTTATGAGCGTCTCCGCCCTGGTGAACCACCAACGGTAGAAAATGCGAAATCACTTCTTGTGTCACGTTTCTTCGACCCGAAACGTTATGACTTAGCGAACGTCGGTCGCTACAAGATGAACAAAAAGCTTCATCTTAAGAACCGTTTGTTCGGTCAAAAATTGGCGGAAACGCTCGTGGACCCAGAGACAGGCGAAGTACTCGCTGAAGCCGGAACAGTCCTCGACCGCCGCAACTTAGATCGTATCCTCCCACACTTGGAGAGCGGCCTCGGTTATGTCGATGCGGAACCAACTGGTGGTGTCGCTGAAGGTGAGCCGTTCGGTCTTCAATCAATCAAAGTCATCTCACCAGATGACCCAGATGGAGAGCGTGTCTTGAACATCATCGGAAATGGCAATATCGACCGTAGTATTAAACATATTACGCCGGCTGATATTATCGCTTCAATCAACTACTTCTTCAACTTACTTCACGAAGTCGGAACAACAGATGACATCGACCACTTAGGAAACCGTCGTCTTCGTTCAGTCGGAGAACTTCTCCAAAACCAATTCCGTATCGGGCTTTCTCGTATGGAACGTGTCGTAAAAGAACGTATGTCGATTCAAGATCAAAACGCGATCACACCGCAGGCGCTTATCAACATCCGCCCGGTTATCGCATCACTGAAAGAGTTCTTCGGTAGCTCGCAATTGTCACAGTTCATGGACCAGACGAACCCACTCGCTGAGTTGACGCACAAACGTCGTCTCTCTGCACTTGGACCGGGTGGTTTGACACGTGAGCGTGCTGGTTTCGAAGTTCGAGACGTTCACTATTCGCACTACGGTCGGATGTGTCCAATCGAAACACCAGAGGGACCGAACATCGGACTCATCAACTCACTCTCGTCTTATGCGAAAGTGAACGAGTACGGTTTCATCGAAGCGCCGTATCGTCGCGTTGACCCGGAAACAGGTCTTATCACTGGCGATATCCAATATATGACGGCTGATGAGGAAGACCTCTATGTCGTCGCACAGGCGAACATGCCGCTCACAGAAGACGGTCACTTTGCAGACGAACAAGTTCTTTGCCGCTTCCGCGGACAAAACTTGTCAGTTGAGCCAAGCCGAGTCGATTACATGGACGTTTCGCCGAAACAGGTTGTTTCTGCCGCGACAGCATGTATCCCGTTCCTTGAGAACGATGACTCGAACCGTGCCCTCATGGGAGCGAACATGCAACGTCAAGCAGTACCGCTTCTCCAACCAGATTCACCGATCGTCGGTACTGGAATGGAGTACGTGTCTGCGAAAGACTCTGGGGCAGCAATCGTTGCGAAATACCCAGGTGTCGTTGAGCGTGTCACAGCGCGTGAAATCTTGATCCGTCGTACGTCTGACGTTAACGGTTCTGAGGTTTCAGGTGATTTAGACCGCTACAAACTTCAAAAATATGTCCGTTCTAACCAAGGGACATGCTACAACCAAAAACCAATCATCGCAGCTGGCGACCGTGTCGAAAAAGGAGAAATCCTTGCAGACGGTCCGTCGATGGATATGGGTGAGCTCGCGCTCGGCCGTAACGTCGTCGTTGCCTTCATGACATGGGATGGTTACAACTATGAGGATGCGATCATCATGAGTGAGCGTCTCGTGAAAGATGACGTGTACACATCGATTCATATCGAAGAGTACGAGTCAGAGTCACGCGACACGAAACTCGGACCAGAGGAAATCACACGTGATATTCCAAACGTTGGAGATGACGCGCTTCGTAACTTGGACGATCGTGGAATTATCCGCATCGGAGCTGAAGTTAAAGATGGCGATATCCTCGTCGGTAAAGTAACACCGAAGGGAGTTACAGAATTGACGGCGGAAGAGCGTCTCTTGCACGCAATCTTCGGTGAGAAGGCGCGTGAAGTACGTGATACGTCACTTCGTGTACCAAACGGTGGAGACGGAATCATCTTGGATGTCAAAGTGTTCGACCGTGAAAACGGCGACGAGTTGTCTCCAGGCGTCAACCAGATGGTACGTGTCTATATCGTTCAAAAACGTAAGATTCACGAAGGGGATAAGATGGCGGGACGTCACGGTAACAAAGGTGTTATCTCGCGGATCCTCCCTGAAGAAGATATGCCATACATGCCAGACGGTACACCGGTTGACATCATGCTCAACCCGCTTGGGGTACCATCTCGTATGAACATCGGTCAGGTTCTTGAACTTCACTTAGGAATGGCGGCGAAGAAGCTCGGCATCAAAGTGGCGACACCTGTATTCGATGGAGCGCGTGAGGAAGACGTATGGGCAACGATTGAAGAGGCTGGTATGGATAAAGATGCGAAGACGCGTCTCTATGACGGTCGTACGGGTGAACCGTTCGATAACCGTGTCTCTGTCGGTGTCATGTACATGATCAAACTCGCGCACATGGTTGATGATAAACTTCACGCTCGTTCGACTGGACCATACTCACTCGTTACGCAACAACCGCTCGGTGGTAAAGCACAGTTTGGTGGTCAGCGCTTCGGGGAGATGGAAGTTTGGGCTCTTGAAGCGTACGGCGCAGCCTACACGCTCCAAGAAATCTTGACAATCAAGTCGGATGACACGGTTGGTCGTGTGAAAGCATACGAGGCCATCGTGAAAGGCGAGAGCGTTCCGAAAGCGGGCGTTCCTGAATCATTCCGCGTCTTGATCAAAGAGCTTCAAGCGCTCGGTATGGAAGTCAAGATGATGTCAGCGGATGATGAAGAAGTCGAAATGAAAGATGAAGATGACGACAACATCCCGAACGCAACATCGGCGTTAGAACAAGTCGTTCAACCGACTGTTACGGAAGAGGAATAAGGCGAAAAGGGAGGTCGGCCCCTTGGTAGATGTTAATCGATTTGAATATATGAAAATCGGCTTGGCTTCATCAGAGAAGATCCGTTCGTGGTCTTACGGTGAAGTCAAAAAGCCGGAAACGATCAACTATCGTACACTTAAACCAGAGAAGGACGGATTATTCTGTGAACGAATCTTCGGTCCTACGAAAGACTGGGAATGTTACTGTGGGAAGTACAAACGTATCCGTTATAAAGGAGTCATTTGTGACCGCTGTGGCGTTGAAGTGACGAAAGCGAAAGTGCGTCGCGAGCGAATGGGCCATATCGAGCTCGCGGCACCAGTTTCGCACATCTGGTACTTCAAAGGGATTCCAAGCCGCATGGGGCTTGTTCTCGATATGTCACCACGTGCACTTGAAGAAGTGATTTACTTCGCTTCTTACGTAGTTACAGAGCCAGGTGATACACCGCTCGAGAAGAAACAACTTCTCTCGGAAAAAGAATTCCGTCTCTATCGTGAAAAATACGGTAGTGACTTCAAAGCAGACATGGGTGCTGAAGCCATCCGTACACTCCTTCAAGACGTCAATCTTGAAAAAGAAGTGGCTGAGCTTCGTGAAGAGTTGAAAACTGTCCAAGGCCAACGTCGTACACGTGCGATTAAGCGTTTGGAAGTTCTAGATGCGTTCTTCACATCAGGGAACAATCCGGATTGGATGATCCTTGAAGTACTTCCTGTCATCCCACCAGAGCTTCGCCCAATGGTACAGCTCGACGGTGGACGCTTTGCGACATCTGACTTGAACGACTTGTATCGTCGAGTCATCAACCGTAACAACCGTCTCAAACGTTTGCTCGACCTCGGCGCGCCGAACATCATCGTGCAAAACGAGAAGCGTATGCTTCAAGAAGCGGTTGACGCCCTCATCGACAACGGTCGTCGTGGTCGTCCGGTAACAGGTCCTGGTAACCGTCCGCTCAAATCACTTTCACACATGTTGAAAGGGAAACAAGGTCGCTTCCGTCAAAACCTTCTTGGTAAACGGGTCGACTACTCAGGACGTTCGGTTATCGTCGTCGGACCGAACTTGAAGATGTATCAGTGTGGTCTTCCAAAAGAGATGGCACTTGAGCTCTTCAAACCGTTCGTGATGAAAGAGCTTGTCGGTCGTGGCATCGCTTCGAACATCAAGAACGCAAAACGCAAAATCGAGAAGATGCAACCTGAAATCTGGGGCGTCCTTGAAGAAGTCATCCGTGAGCATCCAGTTCTCTTGAACCGTGCCCCGACACTTCACCGTCTTGGTATTCAAGCATTCGAACCGATTCTTGTTGAAGGTCGTGCGATTCGCCTTCACCCACTCGTATGTACGGCTTATAACGCCGACTTCGATGGTGACCAAATGGCCGTCCACGTTCCGCTTTCTGCAGAAGCACAAGCGGAAGCACGCCTTCTCATGCTCGCTGCACAGAACATCTTGAACCCGAAAGACGGGAAACCGGTTGTTACACCATCGCAGGATATGGTCCTCGGTAACTACTACATCTCACTCGAACGTGAAGATGCCGTCGGTCAAGGGAAAGTGTTCTCGAACGTCAACGAGGCGTTGATCGCTTACCAAAACGGATATGTCCACTTGCACTCGCGTGTGGCACTTCCGGCACGTACGCTCAACAACCCGACGTTCACAGACGAACAGAACGAGAAATTGCTCATTACGACTGTTGGTAAGATGATCTTCAACGAGATCTTGCCAAACACGTTCCCATACTTGAACGAGCCGACGATGGAAAACTTGCAGGAAGCAACTCCTGATAAGTACTTCATCGACAAAGGGGCGAACGTTGCAGAAGAAATCGCATCACGTCCAATTATCGACCCGTTCAAAAAAGGATTCCTTGGAAAAGTCATCGCGGAAGTGTTCCAGAAGTTTGAAACGACTGAAACAAGCCGCATGCTTGACCGCATGAAAGATCTCGGCTTCAAACACTCGACGAAAGCCGGTGTGACAGTTGGGATCGCCGACATCATCGTACTTCCGGATAAACAGGAAATCTTGGATGAGGCGCAGAAACAAGTCGACCAAATCATGAAGTCGTTCCGTCGTGGTCTCATCACAGAAGATGAGCGTTACGAGCGCGTTGTACGTGCTTGGAACGAAGCGAAGGATGAAATTCAATCTCGATTGATGAAATCCCTCAACCGCTTGAACCCGATCTTCATGATGTCTGACTCTGGTGCCCGTGGTAACGCATCTAACTTTACGCAGCTTGCGGGTATGCGTGGTTTGATGGCCGCTCCATCTGGTCGCATCATCGAACTTCCAATCAAATCGTCGTTCCGTGAAGGTCTGACGGTTCAAGAGTACTTCATCTCGACTCACGGGGCTCGTAAAGGTCTTGCCGATACAGCCTTGAAGACAGCTGACTCAGGTTACTTGACGCGTCGTCTCGTTGACGTTGCGCAAGATGTCATCATCCGTGAAGAAGATTGTGGAACAGACCGCGGGATCCGCGTATCTGCACTCCGCGAAGGTACGGAAGAAATCGAAAACTTGTACGACCGTCTCGTCGGACGTACATCGTTTGAAACAGTCACACACCCTGAAACGGGCGAAGTGTTGGTTGATAAGAATGAATTGATCACAGAAGACATCGCACGCGTCATCGTTGATGCGGGTGTCGAGCAAGTAGAAATCCGTACAGCCTTCACATGTAACACGTCACACGGCGTATGTAAGAAGTGTTACGGACGTAACTTGGCTACTGGATCAAACGTTGAAGTCGGGGAAGCCGTCGGTATCATCGCCGCACAATCAATCGGTGAGCCAGGAACGCAGCTTACAATGCGTACCTTCCACACAGGTGGGGTTGCCGGAGACGATATCACACAAGGTCTTCCACGTATCCAAGAGGTATTCGAAGCCCGTAACCCGAAAGGTCAAGCGGTCATCTCGGAAATCTCTGGTACGGTCATCGACTTCACGGAATCGCGTGACAAGCGTGAACTCACAGTCGAAGGATTCAGTGAAACACGTTCTTACACGATTCCATTCGGAGCGCGTCTCCGTGTTCAAATCGGCGATACAGTAGAAGCCGGTGAAGTCTTCACGGAAGGTTCGATCGATCCGAAAGAATTGCTCGCCGTCCGTGGTGTATCTGGTGTTCAGAACTATCTTCTCCAAGAAGTTCAAAAAGTATACCGGATGCAAGGGGTAGAAATTGGTGACAAGCACGTTGAGGTTATGGTTCGCCAAATGCTTCGTCGTGTCAAAGTCATCGAGTCTGGTGACACACCACTTCTCCCAGGTTCACTTGTCGACATCAGCGTCTTCAAAGAAGCGTGTAAAGATGCGATTCGTGACGGAAAACACCCAGCGACTGCAAAACCAGTCCTTCTCGGGATCACGAAAGCATCGCTTGAGACAGATTCGTTCCTCTCAGCGGCTTCGTTCCAAGAAACGACTCGTGTCTTGACAGATGCGGCAATCAAAGGGAAACGCGACTATCTCCTCGGACTCAAAGAGAACGTCATCATCGGTAAACTCGTTCCAGCTGGTACTGGAATGGCTGTCTACCGCGATGTCGAACTTAAAGAAGATGAGGCGCCAGTTGCACTCGAAGATACAACCGTCGAGTAAAATACGTCTTGACAGCGCAGGTTGGCGGTGCTACTATGATTTAGTGCCGCCAATCGGTTGTTGTCGATGACAACGATGTCCAGCAGTCGGCAAGCTACTTGGACGTCCATCCGAACTTTCTACGGGAAGGTTTGGCTGCTACAATTGCCACTTTCAAGGTATAACTCACGTTTTTGCGAGGTCATGGAATGCCTACGCCTCGTAAAAGCGTTTCGTTATGACCTTAAATGAACCACCCGGGTCGGTGGGACTAGAAAATAGCAACATTCAGGAAGGGAGGATCTTCAAAGATGCCTACTATTAACCAGTTAGTCCGTAAAGGACGTAAATCGAAAGTCGTTAAATCTGACTCTCCAGCACTTAACAAAGGTTACAACAGTTTCATCAAGTCACAAACAAACGTGAGCTCACCACAAAAACGTGGTGTTTGTACACGTGTTGGTACAATGACTCCGAAGAAACCGAACTCGGCGCTTCGTAAGTATGCTCGTGTTCGTTTGACTAACCAAATCGAAGTGACTGCGTACATTCCAGGTATTGGCCACAACCTTCAAGAGCACAGCGTTGTTCTTATCCGTGGAGGACGTGTAAAAGACTTACCAGGGGTACGTTACCACATCGTTCGTGGTGCGCTTGACACTGCAGGTGTTGATGGACGTATGCAAGGCCGTTCTAAATACGGTACGAAGCGTCCGAAAGCTGCGAAGAAGTAATTCTCGCTAACTAAAATACAATTGAAATTTTGAAAGGAGGGTACTCGGATGCGTAAAAACCGTGCAGAACGTCGTGACGTTATCGCAGATCCGATCTACAACTCGAAATTGGTAACTCGCCTCATTAACCGTGTCATGTTAGACGGTAAAAAAGGTACAGCTCAAACTATCATTTACAACGCATTTGGCATCATCGCTGAACGCTCAGGCAAAGAGCCTATGGAAGTGTTCGAAGAAGCAATGAACAACATCATGCCTGTACTTGAAGTTAAAGCACGCCGTGTAGGTGGAGCTAACTACCAAGTTCCTGTTGAAGTTCGTCCAGAGCGCCGTACAACACTTGGTCTTCGTTACCTCGTGAACTACGCTCGTCTCCGCAACGAAAAAACGATGGAGCAACGTATCGCGAACGAAATCATGGATGCAGCCAACAACACTGGTGCGTCTGTTAAGAAACGCGAAGACATGCATAAGATGGCAGAAGCAAACAAAGCGTTTGCTCACTATCGTTGGTAATTTAATCGTAAAGTCCACTCCGCCAAGCATGGCTTAACGGAGTGGCTTTCGGGTATAATCATATCGTGTGCGCGCACACGAAAATCAAACATGCGGAAGGAGAATACCCAGTATGGCAAGAGAATTCTCCCTAAAGAATACTCGTAACATCGGAATCATGGCTCACATCGATGCCGGTAAAACGACAACAACTGAACGTATTCTTTATTACACAGGTCGTATCCACAAAATTGGTGAAACGCACGAAGGTGCTTCACAAATGGACTGGATGGAGCAGGAGCAAGAGCGTGGAATCACGATCACTTCAGCTGCGACAACTGCACAGTGGAATGGCCACCGTGTAAACATCATCGATACACCTGGACACGTAGACTTCACAGTAGAAGTTGAACGTTCACTCCGTGTACTTGATGGTGCTGTTGCTGTACTTGACGCTCAGTCAGGTGTAGAACCACAAACTGAAACTGTATGGCGTCAAGCGACGACATATGGTGTACCACGTGTCGTATTCGTCAACAAGATGGATAAAATCGGCGCAGACTTCTTGTACTCTGTGAAGACGCTCCACGATCGTCTTCAAGCGAACGCTTACGCGATCCAACTCCCAATCGGAGCAGAGGACGATTTCAAAGGGATCATCGATCTCGTTGAAATGAAGACTTACATGTACAACAACGACCTCGGTACTGACATCGAAGTAACAGATGGCTTCCCAGCTGACATGGCTGACCAAGCTGAAGAACTTCGCGGTCAATTGATCGAAGGTGTTGCTGACTTCAACGAAGAGTTGATGATGAAGTACCTTGAAGGTGAAGAGATTTCAATCGATGAATTGAAAGCTGCAATCCGTCAAGCGACACTTAGCGTTGAATTCTACCCTGTACTCGTTGGTTCTGCCTTCAAGAACAAAGGTGTTCAGCTCATGCTTAACGCCGTTGTTGATTACCTCCCATCACCAGTTGATGTTGAGTCAATCAAAGGGATCAACCTCGATACAGAAGAAGAAATCACACGTGAGCCTTCTGACGAAGCTCCATTCTCAGCACTTGCGTTCAAAGTTATGACTGACCCTTACGTCGGTAAATTGACGTTCTTCCGCGTGTACTCTGGTACAGCTGAAGCAGGATCATACGTGAAGAACTCGACTAAAGGGAAGCGTGAGCGTCTCGGTCGTATCCTTCAAATGCACGCAAACAGCCGTGAAGAGATTCCAATGGTATACGCTGGTGACATCGCCGCTGCTGTTGGTTTCAAAGACACGACTACTGGTGACACGCTTTGCACAGAGAAAGATAACATCGTTCTCGAGTCAATGACGTTCCCAGAACCAGTTATCTCGGTTGCAATCGAGCCTAAATCGAAAGCAGACCAAGATAAGATGGGTCAAGCTCTTGCGAAACTCGCAGAAGAGGATCCAACATTCCGCACTGAAACAAACCCTGAGACTGGTCAAACGATCATCTCTGGTATGGGTGAGCTTCACCTTGATATCCTCGTTGACCGTATGCGTCGCGAATTCAAAGTAGAAGCTAACGTTGGTGCACCACAAGTTGCTTACCGTGAAACAATCCGTGGCGCTGCGAAGATCGATTCGAAATTCGTTCGTCAGTCTGGTGGACGCGGTCAGTACGGTCACGTTGTCGTAGAATTCGAGCCGAACGAAGAAGGCGCTGGATTCGAGTTCGAGAACAAGATCGTCGGTGGTGTTGTACCACGTGAATACGTCCCAGCTGTTCAAAACGGGATTGAAGAAGCTCTCGAAAACGGTATCCTCGCTGGTTACCCAGTAGTTGACGTTAAAGCTCGCCTCGTATTCGGATCGTACCACGATGTCGACTCGAACGAGATGGCGTTTAAAGTTGCTGCTTCGATGGCGGTTAAACAACTTAAGGACCAAGCGAAAGCTGTCATCCTTGAGCCAATGATGCGTGTTGAAGTTGTTATCCCTGAAGAATACATGGGTGACATCATGGGTGACGTAACGTCACGCCGTGGACGCGTAGAAGGTATGGAAGCTCGCGGTAACGCACAAGTCGTTAAAGCGATGATTCCACTTTCAGAAATGTTCGGTTACGCAACATCACTTCGTTCACGTACACAAGGACGTGGAACGTACTCGATGCACTTCGATCACTACGAAGAAGTACCGAAATCAATTGCTGAAGAAATCGTCAAAAAAGCGAACGGCTAATAACGGTTGTATCGCTAGATTGATTGTTGTAAGCTAAGGAGGACGTATGTTAAAAGTAACCTACGTCTTCCTAGTTAAATAAAAAACTAATCGTTTAATAGAGGAGGAATCTAGAATGGGTAAAGAAAAATTCGACCGTTCTAAACCGCACGTTAACGTTGGTACAATCGGCCACGTCGACCACGGTAAAACAACTTTGACTGCAGCAATCTCTGCTGTACTTTCACGTGCACAAGGTAAAACAGCTACTAAGTTTGACCAAATCGATGGTGCTCCAGAAGAGCGCGAGCGCGGTATCACAATCGCAACAGCTCACATCGAGTACGAAACTGACAAGCGTCACTACGCACACGTTGACTGCCCAGGACACGCTGACTATGTTAAAAACATGATCACTGGTGCTGCTCAAATGGACGGCGCGATCCTCGTTGTATCTGCAACAGATGGCCCAATGCCACAAACACGTGAGCACATCCTTCTTTCACGTCAAGTAGGTGTTCCTTACATCGTAGTCTTCATGAACAAAGTTGACATGGTAGACGACGAAGAGCTCCTCGAACTCGTTGAAATGGAAATCCGTGAACTTCTTTCTGAATACGACTTCCCAGGCGACGACCTCCCTGTAATCAAAGGTTCTGCACTTGGCGCACTTAACGGTGAAGCTCAGTGGGAAGAAAAAGTTATGGAACTCATGAACGCTGTTGATGAGTACATCCCAGAACCAGTTCGTGACACAGACAAAGACTTCATGATGCCTGTTGAGGACGTATTCTCAATCACTGGTCGTGGTACTGTAGCGACTGGTCGTGTTGAGCGTGGTGTTCTCCGCGTCAACGACGAGATCGAAATCGTTGGTCTTACAGAAGAAACTAAGAAAACTGTATGTACTGGTGTAGAGATGTTCCGTAAGCTTCTTGACTATGCTGAAGCTGGCGACAACATCGGTGCACTTCTCCGTGGTGTATCACGTGACGACATCGAGCGTGGACAAGTACTTGCTAAGCCAGGTTCAATCACACCACACTCAAAATTCAAAGCATCAATCTACGTTCTTTCTAAAGAAGAGGGTGGCCGTCACACGCCATTCTTCGCGAACTACCGCCCGCAGTTCTACTTCCGTACAACTGACGTAACAGGTATCGTTCACCTTCCAGAAGGTACTGAAATGGTAATGCCAGGAGACAACATCGAGTTGACGATCGAATTGATTTCTACAATCGCGATCGAAGACGGTACACGTTTCTCTATCCGTGAGGGTGGCCGTACTGTAGGTGCTGGTTCAGTAACAGAAATCATCGAGTAATCGATTGATTCAACTGAACAACTTCAAGCAGTCCGCAATATGCGGGCTGCTTTTTTGTGTTTCTGGATGAGCGTGGTAAGATGAAGCATACGAGAAAGGAGTGACGTCATGTTGAAACAATTAGAGACGATTTGTCGTTTGAATGGAATCGCATATCGTATCGGTGGTTCGCAACTATTAAAGCATCATGGCATTGTCGACGAAACGAATGACATTGATGTTTTCGTAGAGCCCGATCAGTTTGAACGGTTAGACCAGATTTTGAGTCGTGCCGGAGAGAAACAATCGACTGAACCACATGAGGCGTACTTGACGACGTACTTTGGGGAGTATGTTTTCGAGGGGACCGACGTGGATGTCATGTCCAGTTTTCGCATGAAGTGTACTGACGGCATCTATACACATCCTTATATAGAAGCAGAAGGGAACTGGATGCACCTCGAAGAATGGATTGTCCTTTATACAGTCATCGGTAGAGAGGATAAACTGACGCGTCTGGCTCGCTATTTTGAGACACACGATATAAATGAAGGGATTGTTCATGCATGTTTAAGAAGAGCCCCACAATCGGTCGTAGAAGGGGTAACGGAGCGATTTGGAGAGATGATGAAACGCTAGGTCGAGTTGACATGGGACTTCGTTTGAAAAATAGTTCAATAAAAGAATGAATTTTCTCTTGCAAAAGCTCGCGAATCTTGTTACATTAGGGAACGTTGAGCAACTCATCAGACAACCAGCAACTTCAAAAATCTAATCTTGCATTCCATGACCAGATTAGATATAATGATTAAGTGTTTGTGCGAGTGGTGAGAGACTTTACAGCAGAAAATGGGTCCAATCGTTGATTTGCAATGATCGGATGCCTCTGCTGACACAAGCACGCTGCGTTGAAGCGGGAGGTTATGACACGCCAGGCAGCATTGCCATGGCCGGTGTGGAAATTTCCGCGGAGAATTGTCTATTTTTAAAATAGGCGACAAAGGAGGGAAACAAACATGGCAAATGAAAAAATTCGTATTCGTTTAAAAGCATATGACCATCGCGTTCTCGATCAATCAGCTGAGAAGATCGTTGACACTGCGAAGCGTTCAGGTGCAAAGGTATCGGGTCCAATCCCGCTCCCAACTGAAAAATCGGTTTACACGATCCTTCGTGCGGTTCACAAGTACAAAGATGCTCGTGAGCAGTTCGAAATGCGTACACACAAACGCTTGATCGACATCGTAAACCCAACACCGAAAACAGTCGATTCGCTTATGCGTCTCGAGTTACCATCAGGTGTAGACATCGAAATCAAACTTTAATTCTTCATATAGTAGATACTAGCCAGAAGAGACAATTAATTATTTAACAGGAGGTGTATCTCATGGCTAAAGGAATCTTAGGAACAAAACTTGGTATGACTCAAATCTTCAACGAAGCAGGCGAAGTTGTACCGGTAACAGTAGTTGCTGTAGAAGGTAACGTCGTTCTTCAACTTAAAACAGTTGATACAGACGGTTACGAAGCAGTTCAACTTGGTTTCGGAGACATCAAAGAATCACGTCAAAACAAACCATCAAAAGGTCACGCTGCGAAAGCAAACGCGACACCTAAGCGCTTCATCAAAGAAGTTCGTACTTCAGTAGAAGGATACGAAATCGGTCAAGAGATTAAGGCAGACATTTTCGCTGCAGGTGAATTAGTAGACGTTACAGGTACATCGAAAGGTAAAGGATTCCAAGGTGCGATCAAGCGTCACGGACAATCACGTGGACCAATGGCTCACGGTTCGCGCTACCACCGTCGTCCTGGTTCGATGGGTCCTGTCGCTCCTAACCGCGTATTCAAAGGGAAACTTCTTCCTGGTCAAATGGGTGGAGAGCGTAAAACAATTCAAAACCTTGAAATCGTTAAAGTTGATGTGGAACGCGGCCTTCTCCTCGTGAAAGGTGCTATCCCAGGCGCTCGTAAATCGAACGTCATCATCAAATCAGCGGTCAAAGGTAACTAATTAACTGCACGGAAAGGAGGAATTACGAATGCCTAAAGTAGCTTTGCTTAACCAAACAGGTTCACAAGTTGGCGAAATCGAATTGGCAGAAGCCATCTTCGGAATCGAGCCAAACGAATCAGTACTTTACGACGCAATCGTCATGCAACAAGCATCACGCCGTCAAGGTACTCACGATACGAAAGGTCGCTCGGAAGTACGCGGTGGCGGCCGTAAACCATGGAAACAAAAGGGAACTGGTCGTGCGCGCCAAGGTTCTATCCGCTCACCACAATGGGTTGGTGGTGGTACAGTCTTCGGTCCAACACCACGTTCATACTCTTACAAACTTCCTAAGAAGGTTCGTCGTTTAGCACTTCTCTCGGCTCTTTCGTCGAAAGTACAAAACAACGAAATCATCGTCCTCGAAGGCCTTGCTTTCGATGCACCAAAAACAAAAGATATGGCTGCTGTACTCAACAGCTTATCAGTAGAACGTAAGGCTCTTGTAGTCACAGCGGACTACAATGAGACTATCGCTCTCGCAGCTCGTAACATCCCAGGAGTGACTGTGATCGACGCAGCAGGCGTAAACGTTCTTGACCTCGTTGCTAACGACAAAGTCATCTTCACTAAAGATGCGGTTGCGAAGGTAGAGGAGGTGCTTGCATAATGGCTCAAGCATACGATATCATCAAACGTCCGATCATCACTGAGCGTTCAGTTAGCCTCATGGAAGCTAACAAATACGTTTTCGAAATCGACGTAAAAGCGACTAAATCGCAAGTGAAACACGCTATCGAAACAATCTTCAATGTGAAAGTTGCTTCGGTAAACACAATGAACTACAAACCGAAAGCGAAACGTGTCGGTCGTCACGCTGGTTACACAGCTCGCCGTAAAAAAGCGATCGTAACTCTTGCAGAAGGCAACACAATCGACTTCCTCGGTTAATTAACTACCTTAGAAGAAAAGGAGGGAATCCTCGATGGCAATCAAAAAGTTTAAGCCGACCACTAACGGTCGTCGTAACATGACATCTCTCGACTTTGCAGAGATCACAACGAATCGCCCTGAAAAATCGTTAACTGAAAAGCTTTCGAAAAAAGGCGGACGTAACAACCAAGGTCGCTTGACTGTTCGTCACCAAGGTGGCGGTCACAAGCGTAAATACCGTATCATCGATTTCAAACGTAACAAAGATGGCGTTGCAGGACGCGTAGCAACGATCGAATACGATCCAAACCGTTCAGCAAACATCGCACTCATCAACTATGTAGATGGTGAGAAACGTTACATCCTCGCTCCTAAGGGCATCAAAGTAGGCATGGAAATCATGTCTGGTCCTGAAGCGGATATCAAAGTGGGGAACGCTCTTCCACTCGTAAACATCCCTGTCGGTACAACAATCCACAACATCGAGCTTAAGCCTGGTAAAGGCGGTCAGCTTGTTCGTGCGGCTGGTGCATCGGCACAAATCCAAGGACGTGACGGCAAGTACGTCATCGTTCGTCTTCAATCAGGTGAATCACGCTTGTTCCTCGGCACTTGCCGCGCGACAATCGGTTCAGTTGGTAACGAAGAACACGAACTCGTAAACATCGGTAAAGCAGGACGTTCACGTTGGTTAGGCAAACGCCCAACAGTACGTGGTTCTGTAATGAACCCGGTTGATCACCCACACGGTGGTGGTGAAGGTCGTGCGCCAATCGGTCGTTCGGGCCCACTTACTCCTTGGGGTAAACCAGCTCTTGGTCTTAAGACTCGTAAGAAAAACAAATCGAGCGACATGTACATCCTTCGTCGCCGTAAGAAATAATTACTACATGATTCTCGGGCGGTTCGAAAGGGCCGTTCCCGAATCATTCCAAAGGGAGGTTCTAACATGGGTCGCAGCTTAAAAAAAGGTCCATTCGCAGATCACCACTTGCTCGCTAAAGTTGACAAACTCAACGAATCTGGTGAGAAGCAAGTCATCAAAACTTGGTCACGTCGCTCGACGATCTTCCCAGAATTCATGGGTCACACGTTCGGTGTGCACGATGGTCGTAAACACGTACCAGTATTCGTGACAGAAGACATGGTTGGTCACAAACTTGGTGAATTCGCTCCAACACGCACGTACAAAGGTCACGGATCAGACAAGAAAACGAAACGGTAATTTGAGGGGAGGTCAAATCCATGCAAGCTAAAGCATCAGCTAATATGGTCCGTCTTGCTCCTCGCAAAGCACGTCTCGTTGTAGACTTAATTCGCGGGAAACAAGTCGGCGAAGCGCTCTCTGTCCTTGCTCACACGAACAAGGCAGCATCGCCAGTCGTTGAAAAAGTATTAAAATCAGCGATTGCTAACGCAGAGCACAACTACGATATGAACATTGAGAACCTCGTTGTAACAGAAGCTTACGTAAACGAAGGTCCAACACTCAAACGCTTCCGCCCACGTGCGATGGGTCGCGCAAGCCGTATTAACAAACGCACAAGCCACATCCACATCGTGGTAACTGAGAAATAAGGAGGGATATGTAGTGGGTCAAAAGGTAAATCCGCACGGTCTTCGCGTTGGTGTTATCAAAGACTGGGATTCGCGTTGGTACGCTGAGAAAGACTACGCTGATCTCCTTCATGAAGACTTCGTTATTCGTGAATACATCGAAAACAAAATGAAGGATGCTAGTGTTTCTAAAGTTGAAATCGAACGCGCTGCAAACCGCGTGAACATTTCGCTTCACACTGCGAAGCCAGGTATGGTAATCGGTAAAGGTGGTTCTGAAATCGAATCACTCCGTAAACACATTACAAAAATCGCTGACGGAAAACGCGTTCACATCAACGTTGTTGAAGTGAAAAACGCTGACGCTGTTGCGAAGCTTGTAGCAGAAAACATTGCTCGTCAATTGGAAGGTCGTGTATCATTCCGTCGTGCAATGAAACAATCAATTCAACGTTCGATGCGTACTGGCATCAAAGGGATCAAAACAGAAGTTTCTGGTCGTCTTGGTGGCGCTGATATCGCTCGTTCAGAGAAATACTCGGAAGGAACAGTTCCACTTCACACACTCCGTGCCGACATCGACTACGGAACAGCTGAAGCTGACACAACTTACGGTAAAATCGGCGTAAAAGTTTGGTTATACCACGGTGAAGTTCTTCCAACAAAAAACAACACAGCGAAAAACGCTGAATAATAAACACTCTTTCAGGAAGGAGGCAACACACTATGTTGTTACCTAAACGCGTGAAATATCGTCGTGTACACCGTGGTAAAATGCGCGGGAATGCTAAACGCGGCACAACTGTACACTTCGGTGAGTTCGGTCTCCAAGCTCTCGAAGCGAGCTGGATTACAAACCGTCAAATCGAATCAGCACGTATTGCAATGACACGTTATATGAAACGTGGTGGTAAAGTGTGGATCAAGATCTTCCCACACAAGCCGTACACTAAAAAGCCTCTCGAAGTCCGAATGGGTTCGGGTAAAGGTGCTCCAGAAGGCTGGGTAGCTGTAGTTAAGCCTGGCAAAGTAATGTTCGAAATCGCAGGTGTATCTGAGGAAGTGGCACGTGAGGCACTTCGTCTCGCATCGCACAAACTTCCAGTAAAATGTAAGTTCGTGAAACGTGAAGAAAATGGTGGTGATACGAATGAAAGCAACTGATCTCCGTCAATCAACAACTGAAGAGCTCAACGGTAAAGTGGGCGAGTGGAAAGAAGAACTCTTTAACCTTCGCTTCCAACTTGCTACAGGTCAGCTTGAGAATCCTGCTCGTATCCGTGAAGTACGCAAGTCGATTGCGCGTGCTAAAACGATTCTTCGTGAACGCGAACTCGGCATCAACAACGGCTAATTACATCGGATTCTTGAGAGGAGGTAACACTCATGGAACGCAACAACCGTAAAGTGTTCACTGGTCGCGTCGTGTCTGACAAAATGGACAAAACGATCGTCGTCGCAGTAGAAACAAAGGTTCGTCATAAACTTTATGGCAAACGTGTAAACTACACGAAGAAATATAAAGCACACGATGAGAACAACGTCGCTAAAGTGGGCGATATCGTTCGCATCGCGGAAACACGTCCTCTTTCTAAAGACAAACGTTTCCGTCTTGTAACAGTAGTAGAAGAATCAGTAATCATCTAATAACAGTTCGGATTTATTAAACATCCGGAGGGAGGTACACTCGCATGATTCAACAAGAATCTCGCTTGAAAGTAGCAGACAACTCTGGCGCGCGTGAACTGTTGACAATTAAGGTTCTCGGTGGTTCTGGTCGTAAGACTGCAAACATCGGTGACGTTATCGTCGCTACGGTAAAACAAGCAACACCAGGTGGCGTTGTTAAAAAAGGTGACGTTGTCAGAGCAGTTGTCGTTCGTACAAAACGCGGCGCTCGTCGTAAAGATGGTTCGTACATCCGTTTCGATGAGAACGCAGCAGTCATTATCAAAGATGACAAGAGCCCACGCGGCACACGGATCTTCGGGCCAGTTGCACGTGAACTTCGTGAAAAAGAATTCATGAAGATCGTTTCGTTGGCACCGGAAGTACTTTAATTTCCAATTTCAATCCTATAAGGAGGTGCGCAAACGATGCATGTTAAAAAAGGCGATACAGTCCAGGTAATGTCTGGTAAAGATAAAGGCAAGCAAGGGGTTATCCTCAAAGCTATGCCAAGCAAAAACCGCGTAGTGGTTGAAGGCGTAAACGTGATGAAAAAACACTCAAAACCTTCACAAGCGAATCCACAAGGCGGGATCCTTGAGATCGAAGCACCAATTCACGTCTCGAACGTAATGCCACTCGACCCTAAAACTGGCAAACCAACTCGTGTTGGTTTCAAAGTAGTCGATGGTAAAAAAGTTCGTGTCGCGAAATCGGGCGAATCACTCGATAAATAAGAAGAACGTGACGAAAGGAGGTCCATTCGACTATGAACCGTTTGCAAGAGAAGTATAAAAGCGACATCGTGAAAGCGATGATGGATAAATTCAACTATGACTCGGTCATGCAAGTACCGAAAATCGAAAAGATCGTCATCAACATGGGTGTAGGTGATGCTGTTTCGAACTCGAAAGCACTTGACATGGCAGTTGAAGAATTAACAATTCTTTCAGGTCAAAAACCACTCGTAACGAAAGCGAAGAAATCAATCGCTGGTTTCAAGCTTCGTGAAGGTATGCCAATCGGTGCGAAGGTTACACTTCGTGGCGAGCGTATGTACGATTTCCTCGACAAATTGGTAACTGTTTCACTTCCACGTGTACGTGACTTCCGCGGTGTATCGAAGAAAGCATTCGACGGACGCGGTAACTACACGCTTGGCGTGAAAGAGCAACTTATTTTCCCTGAGATCGATTACGATAAAGTATCTAAAGTACGCGGTATGGACATCGTTGTTGTTACAACAGCAAACACAGACGAAGAAGCACGTGAATTGCTCACACTTCTCGGTATGCCATTCCAAAAATAATCTAGAGGGAGGTCGACAACATGGCTAAAAAGTCAATGGTGAATCGCGAACTTAAACGCGAGAAACTCGTTGCCCAGTACGCTGAAAAGCGTGCGAAGTTGAAAGCTGAAGGCGATTATATCGGACTCAGCAAATTGCCACGTAACTCGTCACCTGTACGCTTGCACAACCGTTGCAGCATCACAGGTCGTCCGCATGGTTACATGGGTAAATTCGGGATCAGCCGTATCAAGTTCCGTGATCTTGCATACAAAGGTCAAATCCCTGGTGTTAAAAAAGCAAGCTGGTAATCCACTAACAGTGTGAAAGGAGGTACATCGCATGGTAATGACAGACCCTATTGCAGATATGCTTACACGTATCCGTAACGCTAACATGGTTCGCCATGAAAAAATGGAGCTTCCAGCTTCGAACATTAAACGTGAGATCGCTGAAATCCTTAAGCGTGAAGGTTTCATTCGCGATGTTGAATATATCGAGGACGCTAAACAAGGTACACTTCGTCTTTTCCTTAAATATGGAGCAAGCAACGAACGTGTAATCACTGGTCTCAAACGTATTTCGAAACCAGGTCTTCGCGTATACGCAAAAGCTGATGAAGTGCCTAAAGTACTCGGAGGACTCGGAATCGCAGTTCTTTCGACATCTAAAGGTCTTATGACTGATAAAGAAGCTCGCCAACAACAAGTCGGCGGCGAAGTGATCGCCTACATCTGGTAAGTCACTTTTCTAACAAGAACGGAGGTGTAATCAATGTCACGTATTGGTAAAAAACCAGTTACGATTCCTGCTGGCGTTACTGTAACAGTTGCTAATGACAACACGGTCACAGTAAAAGGTGCTAAAGGTGAACTTTCGCTTTCAGCTAACCCGGCATTGGAAATCAAAGTTGAAGAGAACGAATTGACGGTTGTTCGTCCAGACGAATCGAAAGAAAGCCGCACAATTCACGGTACGACACGTGCCCTTATTGCCAACATGGTACAAGGTGTGTCGAACGGATTCCAAAAAACACTTGAGATCTCGGGGGTTGGTTACCGTGCTACGAAGCAAGGTAACAAACTCGTCCTCAACCTCGGCTACTCGCACCCAATCGAGTACGTTGCTGAGGAAGGTATCGAAATCGAAGTTCCTTCAAACACGCAAATCATCGTAAAAGGGATTAACAAAGAGCGCGTCGGTCACGTTGCTGCTCAAATCCGCTCGTACCGTGCTCCAGAACCTTACAAAGGTAAAGGTGTTCGTTACTCTGATGAACGTATTCGCCGTAAAGAAGGTAAGACTGGTAAGTAATTCGTCACGAAATGAACGGAAAGGAGTGGCATAAATGATCACAAAGGCAGATAAAAATGCAGTTCGTAAAAAACGTCATGCTCGCGTACGTCGTACGATCTCGGGGACAGCAGCTCGTCCACGTTTGAACGTATTCCGTTCGAGCAAGCACATTTACGTTCAACTTATCGATGACGCAGCACAAACAACGCTTGTGTCTGCATCTTCGAAAGATAAAGCTCTCGATCTTACAAATGGCGGTAACGTTGAAGCAGCGAAAGCTGTTGGTAAACTTGCTGCAGAACGTGCACTCGAGAAAGGTATCGACACAGTTGTGTTCGACCGTGGTGGATACCTCTATCATGGCCGCGTCAAAGCTGTTGCAGAAGCAGCTCGTGAAGCAGGTCTTAAATTCTAATAAAAAGGAGGGGACACTCGATGCGCCAGTTAGACGTTAACATGGAACAACTTGAAGAACGCGTTGTTACCGTAAACCGCGTCGCGAAAGTCGTAAAAGGTGGCCGCCGCTTCCGTTTTGCTGCTCTCGTAGTCGTAGGTGACAAAAATGGTCACGTCGGTTTCGGTACAGGTAAGGCACAAGAGGTGCCAGAAGCGATTCGCAAGGCTATTGAAGCCGCTAAGAAAAACATGGTACAAGTACCTATGGTTGGTACAACAATTCCACACGAAATCACAGGAGTATTCGGAGCAGGTCGTGTATTCATGAAACCAGCTTCTGAAGGTACTGGGGTTATCGCTGGTGGTCCAGTTCGTGCGGTGCTCGAACTTGCAGGTGTAGGTGACATCCTTTCGAAATCGTTAGGTTCAAACACACCGATCAACATCGTCCGTGCGACGGTACAGGGCTTGACTGAGCTCAAAAAAGCAGAGGAAGTTGCTAAACTACGTGGTAAAAGCGTAGAAGAACTTCTTAACTAAGGGAGGGAACTAGACATGGCGAAACTCGCAATCACCCTCACACGCAGCACAATTGGTCGTCCGGAAGGTCAGCGTGTTACTGTACGTACACTCGGTCTTCGCAAAATGCATCAAACGGTCGTTGTCCCAGACAACGTCGCGATGCGCGGTATGATCAATAAAGTGTCGCACCTTGTGACTGTAAAAGAAATCAACGAATAATAAAGATTTTAATAAATAAGGAGGTGCCACTATGAAACTCCATGAATTGAAGCCAACTCCAGGTTCACGTCACGAACGTAACCGTGTCGGTCGCGGTATGGCGACTGGTAACGGTAAAACTTCTGGCCGTGGACACAAAGGTCAAAAAGCTCGTTCGGGCGGTGGCGTTCGTCCAGGATTCGAAGGTGGACAAAACCCACTTTACCGTCGTCTTCCAAAACGCGGTTTCAACAACCCAACTCGTAAAGAGTACGCGGTTGTTTCCCTAGACACGCTTAACCGTTTCGAAGCAGGTACTGAAGTTACTCCAGAACTCTTAATCGAGACTGGTGTAGTCAGCTCTGCTAAAGACGGAATCAAGGTCCTTGCTAACGGCAAGCTTGAAACTAAATTGACTGTAAAAGCCAACAAGTTCTCGGGTGCAGCGAAAGAAGCAATCGAAGCAGCTGGCGGTACAGTTGAGGTGATCTGATGTTTCAGACGATCTCCAATATGTGGCGCGTGAAAGATATTCGACAGCGTATTCTCTTCACACTCGCAATCATCATCATTTTCCGCATCGGGGCTCATATCCCGGTGCCGATGGTGAATACGGATGTGTTGCGTTTTGACTCAGGAGGTCTTCTTGACTTCTTGAACTTGTTTGGAGGAAATGCTTTACAGAACTTCTCCTTGTTCGCAATGGGGATCATGCCGTACATTACGGCATCGATCGTTGTGCAACTTTTACAAATGGACGTCGTTCCAAAGTTTGCCGAATGGGCAAAACAAGGAGAGGCGGGCCGTAAAAAGTTAGCGACGGTCACGCGCTATGGGACGATCATCTTAGGCTTTGTCCAAGCGACTTCGTTGTCGTTTGGATTTAACCGCCTCTACCCAGGTCTCGTCAATGAAACATGGGGAACGGCAACTTACTTTGTGATCGCGATTGTACTCACTGCGGGTACAGCGTTCTTGATGTTCCTTGGTGAGATGACAACGGAGAAAGGTGTTGGGAATGGTATTTCCATCATTATCTTCGCTGGTATCGTCGCTGGGTTCCCAAGAATCTTTACGCAGATTTATGAAACAAAACTCCAAAACGCTGGAGATGCATTGTTCATTAACATCGTTTACTTGGTTGTATTGGCCCTTGTCATTTTGGCTGTGACGGTTGGGATCATTTATGTTCAACAAGCGGCACGCAAAATTCCAATCCAATATGCAAAACGCACGGCAAACCGTACCCCAGTGGGCGGTCAGTCGACGCACTTGCCAATCAAACTAAACGCTGCAGGTGTTATCCCGGTTATCTTCGCGATTTCCTTCATGGTAACACCACCAACTGTTGCAAGCTTCATTGCTTCTCCAGAGACAACGCAAAAATTACAGACGTACTTTGACACGACGGCGCCAATCGGAATGTCGATTTACGTTGCGTTAATCATTGCGTTCTCTTACTTCTATACATTTGTTCAGGTCAACCCGGAGCAGATGGCAGAAAACCTGCAGAAGCAAGGTGGTTATATTCCTGGGATTCGTCCTGGGGCGCAAACAGAACAGTACATCACGAAGTTGCTGTATCGATTGACTTTCTTCGGAGCGATTTTCTTATCGCTCGTGGCGATCATGCCGACAATCTTCATTAAGCTTGCCGGTCTTCCAACTTCCGTTCAAATCGGAGGAACGAGCTTATTGATCGTCATCGGGGTAGCCCTCGAAACGATGAAACAAATCGAGAGTCAACTTGTAAAACGACACTACAAAGGCTTTATCCGTTAAAGCGGAAGGAAGGGTTGACCCTTCCTTCCTGTCGTGTTTACAAGCCCTTCGTGAAAATCAAAACTGGAGGCTAACCGAGATGAATCTAGTACTCATGGGCTTACCGGGTGCTGGGAAAGGGACTCAAGCTGCTAAAATCGTAGAAGAGTACCAAATCCCTCACATTTCGACAGGCGACATGTTTCGTGCGGCAATCAAAGGCGGAACGCCACTCGGTAAAGAAGCCAAGTCGTTCATGGATAAAGGCGAACTCGTACCGGATGAGGTAACAATCGGAATCGTACGCGAACGTCTTAGCCAAGATGACACTGAAAAAGGTTTCTTACTTGATGGATTCCCGCGTACTGTTGCTCAAGCAGAGGCACTCGAAAGTTTGCTTAAAGATTTGGGGAAACAGATTGACCACGTCGTCAACATCGATGTGGATGCGGAAATTCTCGTTCCACGTTTGACAGGTCGTTGGATCTGCCCAACATGTGGTGCGACATATCACGTGATCTTCAACCCACCAAAAGTGGAAGGCATCTGTGATGTGGATGGGTCGGCTCTCATGCAACGTGAAGACGATAAAGAGGAAACGGTTCGCCGTCGCCTTGACGTCAACATCGAGCAATCGAAACCACTCATTGACTTTTACGCTGAAAAAGGGTATCTTCGTACATTGGATGGAGATCGTCCAATCGATGTCGTATATGCCGATGTCAAAGCATTACTCGGTGATACTGAATGATCATCACGAAGACGCCTCGTGAAATTGCGATTATGCGTGAGGCTGGGCAAATTGTTGCTCGAACGCACCAGGTGCTCAAACAGCACATAAAACCAGGAATCACGACGCTTGAGCTCGACCAGATTGCGGAAGATTACATTCGCAGCCAAGGTGCGACGCCATCGTTTAAAGGCTATAACGGTTTTACCGGTAGTGTTTGCGCTTCGGTGAATGAAGAGCTTGTTCATGGCATTCCAGGAAAACGGGTATTGAACGATGGAGATATTATCTCAATCGACATCGGTGCCTACTATAATGGATACCATGGAGATTCCGCTTGGACTTATCCAGTGGGAACAATCTCAGAAGAGACACAGCGGCTACTTGACGTAACCGAAGAAAGTCTGTATAAAGGATTGGAGCACGCCAAGGCTGGAGGGCGATTGACAGATATTTCACATGCGATTCAAGCATATGTTGAATCACACGATTTTTCTGTCGTCCGCGAATACGTCGGTCATGGTGTTGGACAAAATTTGCATGAAGAACCGCAAATTCCACACTATGGTCCACCGGGGAAAGGGCCGCGCCTGAAGACTGGGATGACGTTAGCTATTGAACCAATGGTTAATGCTGGTCAACGCTATGTTCGAACACTGGCTGATAACTGGACAGTTGTCACAGTGGACGGTAGCATGTGCGCCCACTTTGAGCACACCATCGCCATCACAGACGATGGATACGAGATTTTAACGAAACTCGATTCCGGTGAATGAGGCTCTATTGTTTCATACTGATCCATTCTGGATCCTTCTCTCACAGTAGATGGCAATAGATCGTCTGTGCTCCTAAAGATCTTCATATAGAAAGGGGAATAAATGATGGCGAAACAAGATGTCATTGAAGTGGAAGGCACTGTTGTCGAACCACTTCCGAACGCAATGTTTAAAGTGGAGTTAGAAAACGGCCACACGGTGCTCGCGCACGTCTCAGGGAAAATTCGGATGCACTACATTCGGATCCTTCCAGGTGACCGCGTAACTGTTGAGTTGTCTCCATACGACTTGACTCGCGGGCGGATTACGTACCGTTATAAGTAACTCCGATTTTTCCAGGAGGAGGGTATACTCATGAAAGTAAGACCGTCGGTAAAACCGATTTGCGAAAAATGTAAAGTTATTCGCCGTAAGGGTAAAGTAATGGTAATTTGCGAAAACCCGAAACACAAACAAAAACAAGGTTAATTTCAGAGGAGGTGCACACATGGCACGTATTGCTGGTGTAGATATTCCACGCGAAAAACGTATCGTTATTTCGCTCACATACATCTATGGTATTGGTAAAACAAAAGCACAAGAAATTTTGAAGGCTGCTAACGTTTCTGAAGAGACACGCACACGCGACCTTACTGAAGATGAACTCAACCGTATCCGTGAAGCAATTGACGGAATCAAAGTTGAAGGTGACCTTCGTCGTGAAGTTTCACTTAACATCAAACGTTTGATCGAGATCGGCGCATACCGCGGTATCCGTCATCGCCGTAGTCTCCCTGTTCGCGGTCAAAACACGAAGAACAACTCGCGTACTCGTAAAGGCCCACGCCGTACAGTAGCGAACAAGAAGAAGTAAAGGAGGGAATTGAACAATGGCGAAACGTAAGCAAAACGTACGTTCTAAACGTAAAGTTAAAAAACATGTTGAAGTCGGTGTGGTACACATCCGTTCTACATTCAACAACACAATCATTACAATCACTGACACGCAAGGTAACGCGATCTCATGGGCTACTTCTGGTAACCTTGGATTTAAAGGATCACGTAAATCGACTCCGTTCGCAGCACAAATGGCTGCTGAAACTGCAGCGAAAGTTGCAATGGACAACGGTATGCGTACAGTAGAAGTTAACGTTAAAGGTCCTGGTGCTGGACGTGAAGCGGCTATCCGTGCGCTCCAAGCTACTGGTCTCGAAGTTACTGCAATCCGTGACGTAACTCCAGTTCCGCACAACGGTTGCCGCCCTCCGAAACGTCGCCGCGTATAATCGCTTGAACGTGTGAGGGGTTTACCTAGCACGACAGCTTATACTTTAGCAGTTCAAACTGCACGGCAGGATATACTCAAGGAGGGGTTCAGATGATCGAGATTGAAAAACCAAAGATCGAAACGGTCGAAATCAGCGAGGACGCTACGTTTGGTAAATTCGTAGTAGAACCGCTTGAACGTGGATATGGCACTACTCTCGGTAACTCACTACGTCGAATTCTATTGTCATCGCTCCCAGGTGCAGCGGTAACAGCGGTTCAAATCGATGGCGTGCTTCACGAGTTCTCTACGATTGACGGTGTCGTCGAAGACGTTACTCAAATCGTACTAAACCTCAAGAAGTTAGCACTCAAAGTGTACTCGGAAGAAGAGAAAACGCTTGAGATTAACGTTTCAAGTGCCGGTGCTGTCACTGCGGCAGACATTACCCATGATAGCGACGTTGAAATCTTGAATCCTGAGCTCCACATCGCGACTCTCGCTGACAATGCGACGCTTCGCATGCGTTTGACTGCTCGCCGTGGTCGTGGTTACGTCCAGGCAGAAGATAACAAACGTGATGATATGCCGATTGGGGTCATTCCAATCGATTCGATCTATACACCGATTCAACGCGTGAACTACGAAGTAGATAAAACACGTGTCGGTCAAGACGCTAGCTTTGATAAGCTTTTATTAGACGTGTGGACAGATGGTTCAATTCGTCCGGAAGAAGCTGTATCATTAGGAGCGAAAATTTTGACTGAACACTTGAACATCTTCGTTGGTTTGACAGATGAGGCTCTCAACGCAGAAATCATGGTCGAGAAAGAAGAAGACCAAAAAGAAAAAGTACTCGAAATGACGATTGAAGAACTCGATCTCTCAGTTCGTTCGTACAACTGCTTGAAGCGCGCTGGCATCAACACTGTTCAAGAACTCGCAAACAAATCAGAGGAAGAGATGATGAAAGTTCGTAACCTCGGACGTAAATCACTCGAAGAAGTTCAACACAAGTTGGACGAACTCGGTTTGGGCTTGCGTAAAGAAGACTAAGTTCAACCGAAGGAGGGAAATGTAATGGCTTATTCGAAACTTGGCCGTACAAGCTCGCAACGCAAGGCGCTTTTGCGTGATCTTGCAACTGACCTAATCATCAACGAGCGCATTCAAACAACTGAACAAAAAGCGAAAGAACTTCGCCCAGTCGTTGAAAAATTGATCACTCTTGGGAAACGTGGCGATCTTCATGCCCGTCGTCAAGTAGCTTCATTCGTTCGTAAGGAGAACGCTGGAGAAAAAGACGCAATCCAAAAATTGTTCGAAGACGTGGCTCCACGCTACGCTGAACGTCAAGGTGGATACACGCGCATCATGAAAGTCGGCCCACGCCGCGGTGATGGTGCAGAAGTTGTAATCATCGAACTCGTCTAATTCATTAGGCAGTCAACAGGGCATGCGGTGACGTATTGCCCTGTTTCCACATCAGAAAGGAGTCGACCTATGGAATCGCAAATTATGGTACGGGACGTCGTATTTCATTACCCTGGACAGTCTGAGCCGGCACTTAACGGCCTGTCGCTCGATGTATATAAAGGGGAATGGCTTGCGATTGTCGGCCATAATGGTTCTGGTAAGTCGACACTGACGAAGTTGTGGAACGGACTTCTTATTCCTGAACAGGGGGAAGTCCGCGTCGAGACACTCGATCCATCGAACGCCGCAGACGTGTGGGACGTTCGAACTCGGATCGGGGTCGTCTTTCAAAATCCCGACAATCAATTTGTCGGGGCGACCGTGCGCGATGATGTGGCATTTTCTCTCGAAAACATGGGACTTCCACGTCAAGAAATGGTTCGTCGAATTGATGACAGTCTAGCGCGCGTTGGATTATCGGAACTAGCGGACCGTGAACCGCATCAGTTATCCGGTGGACAAAAGCAGCGCGTTGCGATAGCTGCGGCTCTCGCAATGCGCCCGCGTGTCCTCGTGCTCGATGAAGCGACCTCGATGCTCGACCCAATTGGGCGACAAGAGGTATTACAAACGGTAAGACAACTCGTCTCAGAAGGGATGACCGTTGTCGCCATTACACACGAGCTCGACGAAGTGTTGTTTGCCGACCGTATCATTGCATTATCGAAAGGTAAGATTGCGATGACCGGTACACCTGAAGACGTGTTTCAACATCCCGATCAGCTTCGTGACATTCAATTGGATGTCCCGTTCATTGTCCGGATGCAACTCGAACTGAAGGCACGTGGCATTCCACTCGATCGTCTGATGCTACAACATTCGGAGTTGGTGAACCATCTATGCCGATACGCATTGAAGAAGTAACATATCAATATCAAATGAATACTCCGTTTGAACGAACCGCGCTGCGCGATGTGAATGTAACCATTCCGTCGGGAGCGCTTGTTGCGTTTCTTGGGCATACGGGCTCGGGAAAATCAACACTCGTTCAACATATGAACGGCTTATTACGACCGACTGATGGACGTGTCGTGGTCGATGATATCACGGTCACACCGATTCGAACGCGTCGTGATAAAAAACAAAATCTCTTGCCGCTTCGGCGTCGCGTTGGGCTCGTCTTTCAATATCCTGAGCACCAATTGTTTGAAGAGACGGTCGAACGCGACGTCATGTTCGGTCCGCGCAACTTTGGCGCGACAGATGCCGAAGCAAAAGAGCGTGCCCATGAGGCACTTCGTCTCGTCGGTTTGGATGAATCACTATGGGACCGTTCCCCATTCGACCTTTCTGGGGGGCAAATGCGTCGCGTCGCGATTGCGGGTGTCTTAGCAAGTCGTCCCGACGTCCTCATCGTCGACGAACCGACAGCGGGTCTCGATCCGATTGGCCGACGAGATATGCTGGCATTATTTAAACGATTACGAGAAGAGCTGAATCTAACGCTGATTCTCGTTTCTCACGATATGGATGACGTGCTCACTTACGCCGAACGCGTCGTCGTGATGGAGCGTGGACAGGTAGCGTTCGATGGCGATCCGTTTGAGTTGTTTCAGGATGAAGCTCTCGTACGTCGTCTCCAGCTTGATATCCCGCACGTTCTCCGATTCGCCCGTGATCTAGCACCGGTTTTTGGGGAAGCGGTCACTCCACTCGTACGAACGGAGGCCGAATTAGCGGATTGGATCGCAGAGCATTTGAGAGGGGGAGCCATATGATTATTGGTCAATATATACCGGGTCATTCCTGGCTCCATTCACTCGATGCCCGTGCGAAGACACTCTTTATTTTAGGATTTATCCCGGTCGTGTTTTTAGCGGATAACTTATGGACGAACTTATTTCTACTAGCGTTCACGTTATTTGCGGTGAAACTATCACAACTATCGTGGCGTTATTTATGGAATGGGTTACGGATGATTCTCTTCTTGATCGTCTTCACGTTGATCTTGCAGTTATTATTTAATCGTGACGGGACACTCCTTTTTGAATTTGGCCCGATTGCCATTTACTCAGAAGGGATTCGGATGGGACTGATTGTCTCGCTCCGGTTCTTCTATCTCGTCATGTTAACGACACTCGTCACATTGACGACGACACCGATGGAATTGACCGATTCGATTGAAGCAGGTCTCCGACCGTTTGAGCGGATTCGTGTACCGGCACATGAGATTGCCTTGATGTTATCGATCTCGCTTCGCTTCTTACCAACTCTTGCAGACGAAACAGACCGAATCATGAAAGCCCAGCAAGCACGAGGGGTTGATTTGATGAGTGGTCCATGGAAGTCTCGTTTAAAAGGAGTCATCCCTTTATTGATTCCATTGTTCATCTCGGCGTTTAAGCGCGCTGAGGATCTCGCTACGGCGATGGAGGCACGTGGGTATCGTGGGGGTGAAGGACGGACAAGGTTGCGTGAGATGGAGTGGCAGACGCGTGATACAGCAGTATTGCTGATCTTTGTCGCGTTAACACTCATATTGTTTGGATTGAGAGGGATTGGATGAGACGGATTAAACTGACAGTTGCCTATGACGGGACACACTACGCGGGATATCAAGTACAGCCAAATGGGAATACGATTCAAGCGGAGATTGAGGCAGTTCTCACACGAATGCATCGTCACCCCGTCAAAATTGTCGCCTCAGGTCGTACAGACGCTCGTGTCCATGCCTTAGGACAAGTGATTCATTTTGACACTTCATTACAGATGCCGGCGGAGCGGTTTGTTAAAGCGTTGAATGCGATGTTGCCGGACGACATCCTCGTCAAACAAGCAGAAGAAGCGGACACTGGGTTCCACGCTCGATATGGGGCGAAGCGAAAAGAGTATCGCTATCATATCCGTAAGACCGAGGATCCATTCAGAAGGCACTATGCTGCCACGGTGACGTATGACCTTAGCCTTGATCGAATGCGTGAGGCGATGGAGCGGCTAGTCGGCACCCACGACTTTACATCGTTCTCTGTGACAAAGGCGGAAGTCGAGGACCGCGTCCGTACCATCTTTGAAGCAGAAGTGCTCGAAATAGGGGATGAGATCGTATTCCGTTTCGTCGGTTCTGGTTTCTTATATAATCAAGTACGTATCATGGTAGGGACGGTCATTGAGGTAGGGAGAGGCAAGTATGAGCCGGCTGACATCACCGAAATGCTGGAAGCGAAAGACCGCCGTATGGCGGGGATTACCGCGCCCCCACACGGTTTATATTTATGGAATGTGAATTATGAAAAAGTAGATTGACATTCCCTCTATAAAATCGTATTATATTCATTGGCATTTCATTTTCACATTTAGAGATGAACCACAATCTTAGCCCCGTAAACTAGGATTATGATAAAGCATCAAAAAAATTAAGTGAACAGACATTTTAGGAGGTATTCCACATGCGCACAACATTCATGGCTAAAGCATCTGAAGTAGAACGCAAATGGCTCCTTATCGACGCAGAAGGCAAAACACTCGGTCGTTTGACTAGTGAAGTAGCATCACTTCTTCGCGGTAAGCACAAGCCGACTTTCACACCACACGTTGATTGCGGAGACCACGTCATCATCATCAACGCTGAGAAAATCAAATTGACTGGTAACAAATTGAATGACAAGATCTACTACCGTCATTCAGGTCATCCAGGCGGTTTGAAATCACAAACTGCAAAAGAGCTTCTCGCAAAACGTCCAGAGCGTATGCTTGAACTCGCGATCAAAGGGATGCTTCCAAAAGGATCACTCGGTCGTCAACAATTCAACAAACTCCACGTTTACGCTGGAACTGAACACAAGCATGAAGCACAAAAACCAGAAGTTTACGAACTTCGCGGTTAATCGAGACACAGGGAGGAACTAAACGATGGCAGATGTACGTTACTACGGAACAGGCCGCCGCAAACACTCGGTGGCTCGCGTTCACCTCGTTGCAGGTGACGGTAAAGTTGTTGTAAATGGCCGCGATATCTCAGAATACTTCGGTCATGAGACTTTAATCATGATGGCTAAATCACCACTCGTATTGACTGAAACAGAAGGTAAATACGATGTAATCGTTAACGTTAACGGTGGTGGATACACTGGACAAGCTGGAGCGATTCGCCACGGCGTATCACGTGCGCTTCTTCAAGCGGACCCAGAATTCCGTCCAAGCCTCAAAGAAAAAGGCTTCTTAACTCGTGACGCTCGTATGAAAGAACGTAAAAAATACGGTCTTAAAGCAGCACGTCGCGCACCACAATTCTCGAAGCGTTAATCTTCGCGAAGTGGTTCGAACTCTCCATCCTTTCGGGTGGAGAGTTTTTTGTTTGAATTAGTCGATTCCAAAGCCGTCAAGAAAACGCTTTTTTTGATATACTGATATCGAAACAGTTATAAGGGGGAAGCGATATGCTTACAGTAGAGCAAGTACGCGAGGAATTGGCGGGGCTCGTTGATCCAACGATCAACCGAACGCTTGGAGATACAGCGGGAGTCAAAGACATCCGCATTAAAGAAGATTACGTCAGTGTGAAAGTGGCACTCGGACAAACAGGGAGCGGGGAACAGCTTCAGTTACAACAAGAGATCGTCACATTGCTCAAGGGGAAAGGCTTTAAGACGGTCGGGCTTCGCTTTGAAGCATTGAACGATGAAAGTTTGAAGGAGGCAACAAAGCCAGCAATCCTTCGCGAGAATTCAGGAACGACATTTATCGCTATCGCTTCAGGTAAAGGTGGCGTAGGGAAGTCGACAGTATCCGTCAACTTAGCGGTTGCGCTTGCACGTGCTGGGAAGAAAGTTGGATTGATTGACGCGGACATTTACGGTTTCAGCGTTCCAGATATGCTCGGAATCGAAGAACGTCCAGTCGTTCGTGGAGAAAAAATCATTCCAGTTGAGCGATTTGGTGTAAAAGTCATCTCGATGGGCTTCTTCGTTGAAGATAATGCACCTGTTATCTGGCGCGGACCGATGCTTGGGAAGATGCTCAACAACTTCTTTAATGACGTGGAGTGGGGAGACCTTGACTATCTATTGCTCGACTTACCACCAGGAACAGGAGATGTCGCGCTCGATATCCACTCTATGCTCCCATCATGTCAAGAGTTGATTGTGACGACACCTCATGCTACAGCTGCCTTCGTTGCTGCCCGTGCAGGAGCAATGGCGATTAAAACGAACCATAAAGTGTTAGGCATCATTGAGAACATGGCTTACTTCGAAAGTAAGGTCACAGGCGAGAAAGAATATGTATTTGGGTATGGTGGTGGAGAAAAACTCTCAGAAGCACTGAAGAGTAAACTCCTCGCTCAAATTCCACTCGGTCAACCGTATGACAACGAAGAAGACTTTGCACCATCTGTGTATCGTGATGGGCATCCGTTTGAGCATACGTATGATGAGTTGGCGCAAGCAGTCATTCAACAAATAGAAGGGTGAATCGGTGAGAGATGAAAGTACAAGGTTTTTTACGTTTGTTTTGGACAACGCTCGTGTTTGGGACGTTGTTTGGGTTCCTGATGAATTTATTGGCGAACCCGGGTTATTTGGTCAGTCAGTCCTGGGAGGCAATTGTCACGGCACTCAGTTACTCGAGTACATGGACCGGGATCAGCATGATGGGCTTCTTCGCCTACCTAATCATCCACCGAGTCGGTCTCGACTTGTTT
>NZ_CM187558.1:150000-2160000 GCF_059821525.1 Exiguobacterium sp. RM11
GCAGAAGGGAGCTTGACTGCGAGACCTACAAGTCGAGCAGGGACGAAAGTCGGGCTTAGTGATCCGGTGGTTCCGCATGGAAGGGCCATCGCTCAACGGATAAAAGCTACCCTGGGGATAACAGGCTGATCTCCCCCAAGAGTCCACATCGACGGGGAGGTTTGGCACCTCGATGTCGGCTCATCGCATCCTGGGGCTGGAGTAGGTCCCAAGGGTTGGGCTGTTCGCCCATTAAAGCGGTACGCGAGCTGGGTTCAGAACGTCGTGAGACAGTTCGGTCCCTATCCGTCGTGGGCGCAGGAAATTTGAGGAGAGCTGTCCTTAGTACGAGAGGACCGGGATGGACGCACCGCTGGTGTACCAGTTGTTCCGCCAGGAGCATCGCTGGGTAGCTACGTGCGGACGGGATAAGTGCTGAAAGCATCTAAGCATGAAGCCCCCTCCGAGATGAGATTTCCCTTTGAGCAATCAAGAAAGACCCCTCAGAGACGATGAGGTAGATAGGTCATGGGTGGAAGCGTGGTGACACGTGGAGCTGAATGATACTAATCGGTCGAGGCTTTGATCTAGTCTACGGTTTGTGTTGATGAATCCTCAGTTTTCAGGGAATAAACCCTAAACATTATTGACATGCGTATGACGTGGTGTTAATATTCATTTTGTCTGGTGGCGATAGCGAGACGGCCACACCTGTTCCCATGCCGAACACAGAAGTTAAGCGTCTCAGCGCCGAAAGTAGTTGGGGGATCTCCCCCTGTGAGGATAGGACGTTGCCAGGCAAGATCGTTCCGCAATAGCTCAGTGGTAGAGCAACCGGCTGTTAACCGGTAGGTCGTAGGTTCAAATCCTACTTGCGGAGCCAATTTAGGCCCGTTGGTCAAGCGGTTAAGACACCGCCCTTTCACGGCGGTAACACGGGTTCGAATCCCGTACGGGTCACCATATGGAGGATTAGCTCAGCTGGGAGAGCACCTGCCTTACAAGCAGGGGGTCGGCGGTTCGATCCCGTCATCCTCCACCATTTTAATGTATTACATCAAACCTATATATATGCCGGTGTAGCTCAGTTGGTAGAGCATCTGACTTGTAATCAGAGGGTCGAGGGTTCGAATCCTTTCGCCGGCACTCCTCGGGGGGGTAGCGAAGTGGCTAAACGCGGCGGACTGTAAATCCGCTCCTTCGGGTTCGGCGGTTCGAATCCGCCCCCCCCCACCAGGTTTGAGCCATTAGCTCAGTTGGTAGAGCATCTGACTTTTAATCAGAGGGTCGCAGGTTCGAGCCCTGCATGGCTCACCATTTTTTGCGGAAGTAGTTCAGTGGTAGAATACGACCTTGCCAAGGTCGGGGTCGCGGGTTCGAATCCCGTCTTCCGCTCCATATTCTTATCCCTGTTTCGGGGCCTTAGCTCAGCTGGGAGAGCGCCTGCCTTGCACGCAGGAGGTCAGCGGTTCGATCCCGCTAGGCTCCACCATATGTTTGTTTCTTAAGTTAGTGATGACTTAAGTTTTTTTTTGCCTAAAACCATGAACCATTCAAATGAGAGTACAGAGAAAGGCAGCCTGCCACCATTCAGGTTGCCTTTTTGTATGTTTATTCATTGTATTGCCGAGTTGAACCAAACGAATGATAGCGTTTACAATTTAGTTATCAAGCGTTCAAAGGGGGAATGGCAATGCAATGGTCATATATTCATGTACCGCTGCGATACGGTCAAGGGAAACTCGGGGTTGACCAAGGACCAGCAAAATTAAACGAATTAGGGATGGAGGCACTCCTGCCATCGGAAACGGTCAAACATACGATTCGCGTATTACCGGAATCTGAAATTCGTGAAAATGAGGAACACTTGAAGCGAGTCGATGGTGTCCTACACACAGTCACTGAATTGGCGGAAGTTGTGCATCGCGAGATTACAGCGAATCGATTCCCATTGATCGTTGGGGGCGATCATAGTATGGCAATCGGTACACTCGCTGGGTTGGCTCAAACAGGACCATACGGTGTCATCTGGGTAGACGCTCATGCTGACTTGAATACAGGAGAAACTTCACCATCCGGTAACATTCATGGAATGCCACTTGCGGCTGCGATGGGCATGGGAGATGTTCGTCTGACAGAGGTAGGCGGACGTGAGCCGAAGCTATCACCGGAGCATTTAGTATACATCGCACTTCGTGATATCGATGAAGGGGAAATGAACGAGATTAATCGACTTGGCATCAAAGTCATTACTGTAGAAGAAGTGCGAACGCGTGGTGTCGATATCATCATGCAAGAAGCATTGAATTATCTACGTGAACGCGTCAATCGTTTCTATATCAGCTTTGATATGGATAGTTTAGATGCATCACTTGTACCTGGCACTGGGACACCAGTTGATGGCGGTCTGACAGAAGTCGAGGCCAAAGCGATTTTAACAGAAGCTATGAAAGCAGATGATTTAATTGCTGTCGAACTCGTTGAATTGAATCCAGTGTTAGACCGAGAAGATATGACGGCAAATTTAGCGTATCGCCTGTGTGAAACGATCATAAAATCAAAAGAAAACCTGTTATTGGAAGGCGAGACAGTCTGATTTCCTTACAGTTTCCAAACCCGTTTGCTACAATGGGGGTGGAAACTTTTTTTATTTTAAATGAAACCATTTGAATCATGAGACGTATATAGAAATGACCGCATGTGTAGCGGAGAGGGGAAGTGGATTGATGGAACGGCTGACCACCCGTTTGGTAGATGAATTGAGGGCGGGGAATCACGATTCGTTTGCCGAACTGGTAGAACTATACAAGGATGGCGTCTTTGCAATCGCCTATAAAATTTTGTATGATCGTGGCGAAGCGGAAGACGCTGCCCAGGAAGCGTTCATTCGTGCGTATACACGAATCGATACGTATGACGCACAATATAAGTTCAAAACATGGCTCTATCGAATCACAACGAACGTTGCCATCGATCGATTGAGGAAACGGAAGCCAGAGTATTCGATGGATGCCGAAATTGCAGGTACAGACGGTTTGACCTATCAAGACCACTTAGCTGATGAAGCGCCCCAACCCGATGCCCAAGTGGTTCATCGCGAAATTCGAAGTGAGATGCATGAAGCGATCAAGCAACTCCCCGACAAATATCGTATTCCCTTACTACTAAAGTACGTGGATGATTTGTCATTAAAAGAAATCAGCGTGATGATCGACATGCCGGTCGCAACGGTTAAAACAAGGATCTTCCGGGGAAGAGAAATGTTAAAAACAATCTTTCAAAATAGGGAGGGGTTCAATTGACTCCTGAAGAAAAAGTACAACAATATTTGGAAGATGGCGTTTTGCCCGAAGAATCTGACGAATTGCGTCAATTGTTAGAAGACGATGAATTATACGAGTCGTATCTACAATATGAACGAATCGACGCAGAACTGAAAGCATTGCCTCGTCCAAAGTTATCAGCCGATTTTACTGCACGTGTGATGGCCGCTTTGCCTGAAGCACCTGTACAAAAAGCACCCGATACGGTCGTTCCGTTATCAAAACCAATCCGAAAAGAACGAAAACCGCACTCGAAACAAATCGCTTGGCTACAACGACACCCGGCTTTAATCGCGGCGGTCCTGTTCTTCAGTCTAATGTCTAGCGCGACACTTGGACTCTGGAACAGTGCATCTGAGACGATGACCTATACAAAAGTACCAGGGGTTGTCGTGTCAGAGAACGAAGTCATTGTGCCAGCCGGTGTAACGGTCGAGAAGGATATCACCGTTCAAGGTGGCGATTTACGAATCGAAGGAACGGTCAAAGGTGACGCGACCGCTGTGAATGGTCGTGCGTATTTAGCCAGTGCCGGTCAAGTGACAGGTGAGCTTGAACAGATTGACCAAATGTTCGAGTGGATTTGGTACTCGATGAAACAACTATTCTAAAGACGCATCTAGCGTCTTTTTTTCGTTTCAATCTGGTTTCGTTTTGAAGTGACGCAATGCGTCTAGACAGAATTGATGATATAATGGAACTTGCACGATTTAGCTAGGTAGTGAAGGAGGGGAGCATTTGCCGCTACTTGAACAAGTATCATTTTTCTCATTTTTAAATCTTTCAGAAAACGTACATTGGTACGATTATTTGAATGATGTTTTAGATATCGTCGTCGTCACGTACGTGATTTATAAGTTAATGATGATTGTACGTGGGACAAAAGCAGTTCAGTTAATCAAAGGGATCTCAATCATCCTGGTCAGTTGGTTCTTGAGCGGTTTCTTCGGATTGAAGACGCTCCAGTTCTTGCTAAATCAGGTGATTACGTATGGTCTTCTTGGGATTATCATCATTTTTCAACCTGAGTTGAGACGTGGTCTTGAACATCTCGGACGAACGAGCAATTTATTCGGACGTACGGGAACGAGTGACGAAGAGCAACAACGACAAATGATTGAAGCCATCGTCAGTTCTGCGCAGTATATGTCCAAACGGCGAATCGGTGCATTGATTGCCATCGAACGCGATACGGGACTCAATGAATATGTCGAGACAGGCATTCGGATGGACTCACATATTACGTCACAGTTGATTATTAACTTATTCATTCCAAACACGCCGCTTCATGATGGAGCGATGATTATTCAGGACGGGAAGATTGCAGCGGCAGCTTGTTATTTACCGCTCTCTGAAAGTCCACACATCGATAAAGCGCTCGGGACGCGTCACCGTGCAGCTATCGGCGTCAGTGAAGTGACAGACAGTGTCACCCTTACCGTCTCAGAAGAAACGGGAGCGGTCTCCCTTGCGATTGCAGGACGTCTGTATCGCGAATTGGATGAAGAGGCGCTACGCAACAAATTAATTCAAGAACTCGTCATCGAAGAAAAAGAGGCGACCCTCTCGTTCTTCGGTAAAAAAGGAGGGGATAAGTAAGTGATTGATCAGTGGTTACAACATAAATGGTTTCTCCGCTTCATCGCACTTGCTTTAGCCGTCCTTTTATACTTAATGGTCGCTGAGACCAGTTCTTCAAACAATGCGTCGAGTGCGCTGCCGATCGTCGGACAGAGTTCCATGACGCTCGATGTGCCGGTCGAAGTGTTTTTTGATGAGGTGCAATATGTTGCATATAATGTACCGGAAGAGATGGGCGTTGAGCTTCAAGGTCCATCCAGTAGTTTAACGATGACCAAATTGGTGAAAGATTATCAGGTATTCGTCGACTTGACGAACCTCGGGACGGGCTTTCACCGTGTTCCGGTCGAGGCACGAGGATTCGGTGGCGACGTCAACGTCAAGTTAGACCGAGAGACTGTCGAAATCTATATTGACCGGAAGCAAACGATTGAAGTGCCGGTATCTGTCAACTTATTAAACAAAGATCAGTTACCGGACGGGAAAGTAGCGGGCGATGTCGAAATCGAACCGTCTGCTGTGAAAGTCACAGGAGGCGCGAGTCGGATTCAAAACGTCAAAGAGATCACATTGAATGTAGACGTTGCGAATCAAAGTCAGACGTTTACCCGAGAAATTCCCCCGACTATTTTAGATGCGAATGGGAACCCATTAAACGTGTCGGTCGACCCGAATATCATCAATGTCACCGTACCGATTTATGATCAAAGTGCGATGATTCCAATCGAGGTCGTGACGAGCGGAGATGTGGCGGACGACTTCCGACTAGTCGATACGTTGTTAGGTGAGACGGAAGTCCGTGTCTTTGCTCCAAAAGAAGTGCTCGATGCACTCGAAACAATCGAAACGGAACCGATTGAGCTGGATGACTTAACGAAGTCTGAAAAGTTGAACGCTACCCTCCGCCTTCCAGAAGGTGCGACATCTCTCGGTAAAAAAGAAGTCGAAGTCCAGGTTTTGATTCGTCCGAACGACGAGTCGAAGGATGACACGGGTGAATTGACGGAACGGATTCGATTGACGGTTCCGGTCAATGTTCGTGGGTATGACCGAACGAATTATACGGTTCAAACGCAAGAAGTCGTCAGTGTGACATTGTCGGGAAAACGATCCCTTCTAGAGAACATCTCCTCGAACAGTGTCAATGTAACCTTAGATTTAACAGGTTTACCGAGTGGGACACACGCGGTAGATGTAGATTATGAAGTACCAAAAGGCGTGACTGTCATTTCGCCAAAAACAATCGATGTTCAATTGACAAGCGTCGATGAAGAAACAGAAACATCTTCTATTCAATAAAGATGTTCAATCATACAAAAGTGAGGATTTAATCTTATGGGTAAATATTTTGGAACAGATGGAGTTCGCGGTGTTGCGAACTCAGAGTTGACTGCGGAATTAGCATATCGTTTAGGTCGTGCGGGTGGCTACGTGCTCTCGAAACATTTGCCAGAAGGCGAACAGCCAAAAGTCTTGATTGGTCGTGACACACGAATCTCAGGACATATGTTAGAGGGTGCATTGATTGCGGGTCTTCTTTCAATCGGTGCAGAAGTCATGCGTCTCGGTGTCATCTCGACACCTGGGGTCGCTTACTTGACGAAGTCATTAGATGCGACAGCGGGAGTCATGATCTCGGCATCGCATAACCCCGTGGCAGACAACGGCATCAAATTCTTCGGTAGCGATGGTTTCAAATTAGATGACGCAACCGAGCAAGAAATCGAAGACATTTTGGACGCTGCAGAAGATACACTCCCACGTCCGACTGGAAAAGACCTCGGTTTCGTTTCAGATTATTATGAAGGTGCACAAAAGTATCTTCAAATGTTGAAACAGACTGTAGAAGAGGACTTTGATGGCCTTCACATCGCGCTTGATTGCGCACATGGTGCAACGAGTGGTCTTGCAGCTCGTCTCTTCGCGGACCTTGAGGCGAACGTGTCGACAATCGGAAACTCGCCAAACGGGTTGAACATCAACGAAGGTGTCGGCTCGACACACCCTGAGCACTTGGCTGAGTTCGTTCGTGAAAAAGGAGCGGATATGGGTCTTGCCTTTGATGGTGATGGAGATCGTTTGATTGCGATTGATGAGAACGGTGATATCGTGGATGGGGACAAAATCATGTACATCTGCGGTAAATACTTGAGTGAAAAAGGTCGTTTGAAAGACAATACGATTGTCGCGACGGTCATGAGTAACCTTGGCTTCCATAAAGCTGTGGAAGAAGCGGGTATGACTGCGCTTCAAACAGCAGTTGGTGACCGTTATGTTGTGGAAGAAATGAAGAAACATCAATACACACTCGGTGGTGAACAGTCGGGTCACTTGATTTTCCTCGATCACTCGACAACGGGTGACGGGATGTTATCAGGCGTCCAATTGGCGGAAATCGTCAAGTCGACAGGCCGTAAACTTTCTGAGTTGGCAGCTGAGATGCCGGTTTATCCGCAAAAGCTCGTCAACATTCGTGTGACGAATAAAAATGATGCGATGAACGGAGAACGTGTCCTTGCGACGATTCAAGAAGCAGAAGCGGAAATGGCTGGGAACGGTCGTATTCTCGTCCGTGCTTCTGGAACAGAGCCACTCGTCCGTGTCATGGCAGAAGCGCCGACAGCGGAAGAGTGCGACCGCTACGTTGAAAAAATCGCGCAAGTCGTGCGTGAAGATTACGGCGTAGAAGGATAATTTTTCAGAAACCGGGAATAACACAAGGGAATCCAACGTTGGATTCCCTTTTTGTTTCCGTTTTGTCATCGAGAAAACAATGGTTCTTCTTGACGAATGGGGGTGTGATTTGTACTATTAAGAGCGTGACCTTGGAAACGGAAGGACACAAGAGTACGAACAAGCGCCAGAACTCTGCGGAGTTGACGAGGTTAGAGGTTATCGAGATTTCGGCGGATGCCTCTTCGTCGCCTGTCACGACGAAAAGCACGCTTTTAAAACGCCCGGGTGACCGGACGGACAAAGAAGTGTGTGCTGACAGCTCTTAGAAAAAGCCCGTTTCCTTTTTCGAGAAATCGAAGAATAGAGGAGATTTGTTTATGTGTGGAATTGTAGGAATGATTGGGAATACCGGAGCGAAGGAAGTCCTTCTCAAAGGTCTTGAAAAACTCGAGTACCGTGGTTATGACTCGGCAGGTCTTGCGTTGATGCATGAAAATGTCAACGTTCACAAAGAAGTCGGTCGCATCGCTGCGCTACGCGAAATCATCCCAGCAGAAGTAGACGGCACGATTGGAATCGGCCACACACGTTGGGCGACACACGGGGTACCGAGCGTACCGAACGCCCACCCGCACCAAAGTACGACAGGACGCTTCACGCTCGTCCATAACGGCGTGATCGAGAACGACGAAATCATCAAGAAGACGCTTGACGTCCCGTTCCTTTCAGAGACGGACACGGAAGTCATCGTCCAGCTCATGGAGAAACACTTCGTCGAGCTCGGCGACGTCGAGGCGGCGTTCCGCAAGACGCTCTCGGACCTCCACGGTTCATACGCGATCGCGATGATCGACTCAGAGGACAAAGAGCGCCTCTATATCGGGAAGAACAAGTCACCGCTCCTCGTCGGACTCGGTGACGGCACGTTCAACGTCGTCGCATCGGACGCGATGGCGATGCTCCAGGTGACGGACCAGTACCTCGAGCTCCACGACGGCGAGATCGTCATCCTCACGCGTGAATCGGCGACGATCAAGACGCTCGACGGCGAAGTGCTCGAACGTGCACCGTACACGGCCGAGATCGATGCGTCAGACATCGAGAAGGGCACGTACGCGCACTACATGTTGAAGGAGATGGACGAGCAGCCGGCCGTCATCCGCAACATCATCCAGCATTACCAGAACGAGAACGGTGACATCGAACTCACGGACGGCGTGCGCGAGCTCGTCTCGGAAGCGGACCGCGTCTATATCGTCGCGTGTGGTACAAGTTACCACGCCGGTCTTGTTGGGAAACAATTGATCGAACGCGTCGCAGGTGTACCGACTGAAGTACACGTCGCGTCAGAGTTCGGTTACAACATGCCACTTTTGACAGAGAAGCCACTCTTCCTCTTCATTTCACAATCAGGTGAGACAGCGGACAGCCGTGCCGTCCTCGTCGAAGTGAAAAAGCTTGGCCATAAAGCGCTCACGTTGACAAACGTAGCAGGATCGACACTCTCGCGTGAAGCGAACGAGACGATGCTCCTCCACGCAGGACCTGAGATCGCCGTCGCCTCGACGAAAGCGTACACGGCACAGATCGCCGTCCTCGCGATTCTCGCATACGACATCGCTCGTGCGAACGGGAAGAAACTTCCGTTTGATTTGATGCAAGAGCTCGCACTCGTTGCAACAACGATGGACTCGATTATGGCACAAAAAGAAATCTTTGAAGAGCTTGCTGATAAGTTCTTGAAAGAATCACGTAACGCATTCTTCCTCGGACGTGGATTGGATTCATATGTAGGTCTTGAAGGCGCATTGAAGCTCAAAGAGATCTCATACATCCAAGCAGAAGGATACCCAGGTGGGGAACTCAAACACGGACCGATCGCGTTGATTGAAGACGGGACACCAGTCATCACGCTTGTGTCTCAACCGAACACACACCTCAACATTCGTGGAAACATCAAAGAAGTTGTGGCGCGTGGTGCAGTAGCTTGTACGATTTCAATGGAAGGCATGGAGCACGAGAACGATGCATTCGTTCTTCCACGTGTTGAACCACTTCTCACGCCACTCGTGACGGTTCTTCCACTTCAACTCATCTCGTACTATGCGGCACTTGCCCGCGACTGTGATGTCGACAAGCCACGTAACTTGGCGAAGTCTGTAACAGTTGAATAATCATCCATGGCCAGAATCTTTCGGGATTTTGGCCTTTTTTGTTGCAATGTGATAACAAATCATCGCAATGCTCTCAAAAATGTCTGTTTCCCCGAAAGAGCGGGTAAAATCAACATGAGCATGAATAAAGGAGAGATTCGATGAAACAGAAAAAATGGATGACGGGATTAGGTGTCATGATCCTCGCTACATCATTGGCTGCATGTGGGGATACAGCAGACGATACATCGATGGAGATGTCAGAAGAACAAAGCATGGACCATTCGGCAATGGACCACTCGGGGACTGGAGAGATACCGGACGGACTGATGGAAGCGAATGATCCGACATATCCGGTCGGGTCGACAGCGATGATGACAGCGGATCATATGCCGGGGATGGAAGGTGTCGAAGCCACGATTGTCGGTGCGTATGATACGACTGTATACGCAGTCAGTTATACACCGACGACAGGCGGTGATCCGGTAGAGAATCACAAATGGGTGATCCATGAGGAGCTCGAGAATCCGGGCGACGCGCCATTAGCAGAAGATGAGCAAGTCGTTTTGGCCGCTGATCACATGGAGGGCATGGATGGCGCAGAAGCGACAATTGATATGGCTGAAGAGACGACGGTTTATATGGTGGATTACACGACGGAAGATGGAGAAGAGGTCACAAACCATAAATGGGTGACAGAAAGTGAACTAGAAGCGATGAAGTAAGGAAAGAAGACCTCAAGAAATTTTTTGAGGTCTATTTTTTTCGATAAATATTTATTGATAAACGATAAATAAAGGGCGTATGATAAAGGAAATAAAATGAGTGAGGTGTATGACAGGTGAAACGAGAAACCGTCTTTTTAAAACTATCGGTGATTGTCTTAGCTCTTCCGATTCTTGCAGCCTGTATCTTTTTACTTCCGTTTCTTTGGCGAAACGCAACCGAGAGCGGGGGTTGGATTGCGAATTCGATGCGTCCGATTCTCGTGGGGATGTATGTGGCGGCAGTTCCTTATTTCATGGCTCTGTTCAAAACGTTTACCTTGCTAGGATTGATTGATCGGAATGAGGCGTTCTCCTATGGAGCGGTGAAAGTACTTCGGGTGATCAAGTATTGTGCATTGACCATCACGGTCATCTATACGGCGTTGCTTCCGTTCTTCTATTGGTTCGCTGAACGTGATGATTCCCCAGGTTTCTTAGTCATCGGGTTCGTCTTCGTGTTCGCCGCATTTGTCATTGCCGTCTTTGCTGAGTTGTTACAGAAATTATTGAAGCGAGCCATTGATATGAAACAAGAAATCGATTTGACGGTCTGAGGTGAGAACATGGCGATGATTGTGAATCTAGATGTGATGTTAGCGAAGCGGAAAATGAGTGTGACAGAGCTGTCGGAGCGGGTCGGGATCACCATGGCGAACTTGTCGATTTTAAAGAATGGAAAAGCGAAAGCGATTCGTTTTTCGACGCTCGAAGCGATTTGTGAAGCGCTCGACTGTCAACCGGGGGACATACTAGAATATCGAGCGGACGAACGAGCAGAGTGAATCTCTGCTTTTTTTGTGTGAACATGAAACGTATTTGAACGATATAGCGTATATAAGATAAATCATTCAGGGGGAGACTAGAAAATGGTTCAAACATGGACAGAACGGACACACGAAGCAATTAATGGGAAACGAGGCCTACTGTTAATCTGGTCGTTTCTCTGTGCCGTGATCTTAGAATTTAGCGCATTGCTCGACCCGACACTTTACGGGGCGAAAGCCGGTTCGTTACAGGCGATTGTATTCCTTTTAAGTACAATTGTTGTATCCTTTATGCTATATCCAATCATCATCGGGTATCACTGGGTCATTCTTTCAATCATTCGCGGACAAGACGCGGAGTTTCGTGATGTGTTTCGACCGATGAAAGAACGATTTGGTAAGCATGTGACGGCTGTCATCCTACTAGCCATCTTCCAGACGCTTTGGACACTATTGTTCATTGTTCCGGGAATCATGAAGTTCTTTTCCTACGCGTTCACGTACTTTATTTTGCGAGATGAGCCAGAGCTATCAGTCAGAGAATCGATCACGAAGTCACGCACGTTGATGCATGGTCGGAAGTGGGACGCATTTAAACTGATTTTGCCGTTCATCCCGATTTATTTGATTGGCTTCACGTTATTTATGGTTGTGAATTCGGTTTTACTTGCCGCATTATCATTATCGATTGCGACAATCCTCATTCGTCCATTCGTCGTTGCGCGTTTCGCTGTCATGTATGAAGACTCGCGTCGGGCGTACGACGAACAATGGAACAAACCAGCCTGAAGCATATTAGATAGAGGTTGAAAGGAATGAGCATGCTACAATCTTCATGAAGGAAAGGGGAAATGCTGAATGAAGATTGGAATCATTGGGGCTGGTCTGAGCGGGATTATCGCAGCGCGTGAACTCGCACGTCGAGGTCATACGGTCGAATTGATCGAAAAGAGCCAAAGCGTCGGGGGACGTTTGGCAACTCGCCGAATCGGTGACGGACAAGCGGATCACGGGGCCGTCTATTTCACCGTACGTGGAGAAAATCTCAAACGCGAGGTACAGTCGTGGATGAGTGCGAACTGGGTGCGTGTCTGGTATGCGGACCCTTATCCGCGATACGTGGGGACGGATGGTATGAATGGACTCGCCAAGCATCTTGCTGAGGGATTGACGGTACACTTGAATGAACATGTGGAGCACGTTCACATAGAAGAGGATAGTACCATCAGCGTGAAGACAGATGTGACGAGACGTTCATACGACCGAATCGTGATGACGGCACCGCTTCCGCAATCGTTCGAATTACTCGGGAGTTTGGTTGATCAGGTCACACCTTCCTTGCGACGTCTCGTGTATGCGCCGACGTTCGTTGGTCTCTTCGAATGTACGGGTGATGTACAGATTGGGGAAGATGGGATTCTCGATCATGACCTGACACCTGGATTGTTGAAGGTGATCAATAATCAGCAAAAAGGAATCACTGCGACCTCGCTCATCAGCGTCTATATGGAAGAAGCGTGGAGTGAGGAGTGGTATGAGCGACCGGAAGAGGAGACACTTGCAGAAGTTGAGCGGTTATTCCGAGAGGAAGTTGGCGATATCGACCTCGTGACAAAACAATTGAAACGTTGGCGCTATGCGCAAGCGAAAGACGTATGGCATGAACCTTTTTATCGGGTAAGCCATCATCCCATCTATTTAGCTGGCGATATCTTTCTTGAAGCGGATGATCCATCCGGACGAACTCGATTTGAGAGTGCCTATTTATCTGGTCTACGTGTCGCCGAGGCAATCGTTTAAACCTTCTACGGAAGGTTTTTTTCGTTTTGATGACGAATAGACAGACAAACGAACTGGAGAGGGGCACTCATATGGGGATGATTGGAACTTACTTGCGAGTAACAGATGATGAGTTGGCGCGGCTACTTGATGAACCTGATTATTTCGAGGAATTGTACACGTACGAGGAAAGGCAGTCAGACATCGATAAAGCATGGCACGGACTGTACTTTTTGCTGACCGGAGAAGCGGACTTGGACGACATTGACCGTCACTCCCTTGGTAGAACGATTTTCGGCGGAATGGTAATCGAAGAGGAAACAGGAACGGCCTATTTGACGTCATCAGAAGTGAAAGACTTAGCGACCCGACTTCACTATATCGAACGAGATGCCCTTGAATCACGTTATGACGCGACGGGGATGAATGCGCATGAACTTTACCCATTCGAGAGAGGGTGGGGAAGTGAGGAAAAGCAATACTTGCTCGAACAGTTCGAGGAATTGAAAGCGATTTTTTCATCCGCATCACAAAAGCAAGAAGGGTTGATCACATGGATCGGATAAAATACGACTGATATGTTGCGCCGATAGGACACTCCTAATCGGTCTTTTTATTTGACGTCATTTAGTTTAGGGCATAAACTATAACCATCTAGTTTAGGGGGTAAACTAAAAATGAAAGTATTGATGCGCGAAGCCGTGCAGTTATTTGAAGAAGTGATGTTCCATGGGACGGAACATGTCATCGAAGCGATGGAAGGGGATGTATGGCGTGAGTATTCGCGTGAACAACTCCAACTGTTAAAGTTGCTCGATCAATTTGGACCGACCCCTGCTGGGCAACTGGCACAAAAGCAAGGTGTCCATAAAAGTGCGGTCTCGAATCGACTCAAAAAACTGGTCGAAAGAGAACTTGTCACGAGTCGACGTGGACAAGATCAGCGCGAACGATTGATTGAATTGACATCAGAAGGAAAGCGGCTCGTCGAGGAAGTGGACGGTGCCGTCTATCGATATGTAGAATCCCTCATCGATGGAGAGGTAGACGAAATTGAAATTGAGCAATTTGTCCGAACGTTCCGGAAAATAAAACAATTGCTCCGAATCGGGGAGGAATAACGCGTGCATAAAATCATTCAATGGCGTTGGGGAATCCTCATTTCCCTCATCGTATTGACGGCGGCACTATTTGTCGTAGCGCCGAACTTAACAAAGCAAGCAGAAGAAGCTGGTAGTTTTCAGCTAGCGGACGATATGGACTCTCAGCGTGCACAAGCGATTTTAGATGAAGCCGGGAAGAGTGATAAAACCATCTCGCTCGTCTACGAGTTCGAGTCGATTGGCGAAACCGAGCGAACGGATGTCGCTCGTGTCATCGAAGAGCTTAGACAGAATGAAACGGTCGTGACGGATGTTCTCGATCCGTTTGAAAGTGAGGAGACAGAGGCACAGCTCGTCTCTGAAGACGGACGCATCGTCCTCGTCCCGATCACGGTCGAAGGTACGACAGAAGAAATCAATGCGTTTGCTGATGATGTCCGTGAAAACGTGCTTCCTCAAGAGGAAACAGTATATATCACTGGGGAAGAGATCATTAACAATGATGTAAACTTGAGTGCCCAAGAAGGATTGAAAAAGACGGAAATCATCACGGTCGTATTGATTTTTGGATTGTTGCTTCTCGTGTTCCGTTCTATCGTGACACCGTTCATTCCACTCATCGCGGTCGGCTTCACGTATTTATTGAGCCAATCGTTTGTCGCGTTCTTCGTGGATTGGTTCGGATTCCCGGTCTCGAATTACACACAAATCTTCCTCGTCGCCATCTTGTTCGGGATCGGGACAGACTACTGTATCCTGCTTCTTAGCCGTTACAAAGAGGAACTGAGTGCGGGACATGCGATTGAAGACGCAATCGTCAACACATATAAGACGGCAGGACGAACGGTTCTCATCAGTGGGCTTGCGGTCTTCGTCGGTTTCGCGGCCATCGGATTTGCAGATTTTCCGATTTTCAAATCAGCCGTCGCCGTCGCAGTCGGGATTGCGGTGTTGCTGTTGATTCTCTTCACGGTCGTCCCATTCTTTATGGCGACGCTCAAGCAACGACTGTTCTGGCCATCGAAGAAAGCAGGCGAGCATCATGATAGCAAGCTCTGGGCTGGATTGAGTCGATTGTCGGTCAATCGCCCGTTCGTATCGATTTTGGTCGTTGGATTGATCACGGTGCCAGTCCTGTTCACGTATGACGATGCCCGTTCGTTCAATACGGTCGATGAGATTGGAGACGGGTACGATTCGGTTCGTGGATTGAATTTGATTTCAGAAGGGTTCGGTCAAGGGGAATCCCTTCCGGTACAAATCATTTTGAAACAAGATCAAGCCATCACGGAATCGGAAGTTCCATACATTGAAATGTTCGCAAGTGAGCTCGAAAAAGTCGATGGAGTGAACGGTGTGCGTGCGCTCACACGCCCGACTGGTGAAGTCATCGACGATTTCTATGTCGACACGCAACTCGGTGAACTCAGTGAAGGTTTGTCTGAAGCACAGACGGGTCTCGGTGATGTCCAGGCTGGATTAGATGAAATTGAGCAGGGTCTAAACGCGGTCGTCGGACAATTGCCAAGCGGTTCAACCAATGCCGGGGCACCGCTTGCAGAAGCAGCAGCTGGGCTGAATCAGTTAAATAGTCAACTTGGCCTCATTGGGCAAGGATTGACAGCGACTCAAAATATTCCTGCTGCAGTCGGACAACTCGGTCAAGTGTCGGCAGGGCTCACACAAATCGAATCGGGCATCAGTGAAGCTGCCTCCGCATTAAATGCGCAAGGATCTCAGGTTGGTGAACTTAGTACCGGACTATCGCAACTCGCGACAGGTGTCGGCGAAGCGAACGAAGGATTAGGACAAATCGAGTCAGGCCTCGGCGAAGCGGTTTCGTTCTTGCAACAGTTGAGTGAAGCAGATTCGCTCCGTGAGACAGGCGTCTATCTTCCGGAAGGGACACTCACATCAGATGAGTTTTCACCTGCTGTCGAACGCTACGTCTTTGACGAAGAGACGGCGACTCAGCTCGAGGTGGTACTAGAGATGGATCCATACTCACCAGAAGCGATTGATGTCGTCGAGACGATTAAAGAGACGATGGATCGCTCTGTGACGGGGACACCATATGCAGATGCGACCATCGGATACGCAGGTATCTCAAGCATCAACAGCGATTTGAATGAAACGTCAACGAACGACTTCAATCGGACGGTAGCCATCATGCTCGTGACGTTGTTCATCGTCTTGACGGCATTGTTCCGCTCGATGATCATGCCGCTTTATATGATTGCTTCGCTTCTCTTGACGTACTATACGTCAGCAGCGATCACAGAGCTGATCTTTGTGGAAGGTCTTGGCTATGACGGAATCAGCTGGGCCGTTCCGTTCTTTGGATTCGTCATGTTGATTGCACTCGGAATTGACTATTCCATCTTCCTACTGGATCGATTCCGGGAAGAGACGATCAGTGGGAAGACGGTCCGTGATGCGCTCGTCTATTCGATGACGAAGATGGGTACCGTCATTATGACCGCTGCAGTGATCCTCGCCGGGACGTTCGGCGCCATGATTCCGTCAGGTGTGCTCAGTCTCGTTCAGATTGCGACCATCGTCATTACTGGTCTTTTGCTATACGGATTGATTGTATTACCACTCTTGATTCCAGCCATTACGATTTCGTTTGGTGATGGTGTTTGGTGGCCGTTCCGACAAAAGAAAAAGTCATAAACAGAAACGGATGTCTCGTACGATGAGATATCCGTTTTTTGGGATAGATTGCGGTAGATTCGGGAACAGAAAGGCAGGTCCATTATCGAAGGAGGAATATGGTATGGAAATCGTCATTACTGCAATCTTGAAAGCTCATCCTGGTAAAGAAGAGGCGTTACGTGAGGCGCTACACCGTGTGATTCCACCGTCACGAGCGGAAGAGGGATGTCTCGCGTACGTTCTTCACGAGGCGATTGATGCGCCAGGAACGTTTGTCTTTTATGAAAAGTATCAAGACGAAGAAGCGCTCGATCACCACATCCATTCATCGCATTATCAGGCATATCGTGATGAAGCTGGGGAGCTTCTCGCCGTACGTGATGTCTATCGTTTGCATGAAGTCTGAAAGGAGACTTTCTCATGATTACGCAACCTGTGATCCCATGTATTTGGTTTGAGGAGAATGTCGAGGAAATCGCCGAGTGGTATGTCTCCATCTTTCCAGATTCGTTTGTCGACTATACGACGAGATTTTCAAGCTCGCCAGCAGGCGAGACGACGATTGTGACGTTATCGCTCGCTGGGCAGTTCTTTCAGTTACTCGGGGGAGGCACGACAAAAGAACGAAATCCGTCCATTTCCTATATGGTATCGCTCCCGACAACTGAAGAAATCAATGCGCTATGGGAACGATTATCTGACGGAGCGGAGATCTTGATTCCATTAGATACGTACGACTTCAGTCAGCGTTATGGATGGTTGAAGGACCGCTACGGGGTTTCTTGGCAAGTCATGCATGATGGGGGGATGGACATTCAGCTCGTGACGCCATGCCTCTTGTTTGTCCAGGATGCTTTCGGTCGCGCCGAGGCGGCGATGAACGATTGGATTTCCATTTTCAAAGATTCGTATGTACTGGATGGACATACGGTACGATACACGGAAGAAGACGAGGAGGAACTCGACGGGAAAATCAATTATGCCCGTTTCGTCTTATCCGGCCGAGAATTTGTCGTGATGGACAGTAATGAGAATCATATGTTTTCATTTAACGAAACACAGTCGCTCATCGCTTTTTGTGAGACACAAGACGAAGTCGATACGTACTGGGAGCGGTTATCGGCTGTACCAGAAGCAGAGGAGTGTGGTTGGCTGAAAGATCGCTACGGCGTCTCGTGGCAAATCATTCCGTGGGAAATGGAAGAGATGATGACGGTCGGTTCGCAAGAGCAGATTGAACAAGTCGTACAGGCGTGTCTGCCCATGAAAAAACTCGATATCACGACGTTGCGTAAAGCCTATTAAACAAACCTCCCGAGACAAATAGCTCGGGAGGTTTTTCATGGACTCATTTGTGAGAGGGCATCTTTCTCGATGATGGTATCCGAGAGACGGAGCTGGCTGGCCGCACGGTCAATGTAAGGGGCGCATCGATCGAATGCGACCGGTTCTTCCGTCTCGACGGAATAGCATGTGCCGTTACCAGAACGTTCGGTCAAGTCTGGTTCATAGTAATGGTCTTCATATCGGAAAGCGCCCGTCCGAAAAACAGTCAGATTCGGTGTATCATTCAAGAGGGAGTCGCCAAGCATATATGCCGGAGAGATCCCAAGTACATCAAGAATCGTCGGTGCGATATCGATTTGACCGCCACTTGCCTCCATGACTTCTCCTGTCGTCAGTCCAGGTGGTTTGATAAAGAGAGGGACAGCACGGTCGAGTTGAAACGCATCAACCGTCGAGTCTACTTCTTCGATGGTAGCCATCTCTTCTCCAGGTGCCGTCAGACCGCTATCGTGGTCACCATATAGGACGAGAAACGTCTCATCCCACAACCCATCTTGTTTCAATCGTTCGATGAACTGACCGACTGCCGCATCGACGAAATGAACGGTATGATAATAGTTTTCGAGAAGCGGGTCCTCAATTTCCGACAGGTCCAATCGCTTCTCGTCCTCCGGAATGTCGTACGGCGTATGGCTCGTCAATGCGACTAAAAACGCATAAAACGGTTCATCCAACTCTTCCATGAATCCGACGGACGTATTCAAGAAGTCTTGATCGTTGAGTGCCATCCCGATGATTCCTTGGTCGGGGTAGTCTTTGTCGCTAAAGAAATGATTGAACCCGATGTTGTCATAAAAATCATCCCGATTCCAAAAGTCTTTACGGAAGGAGTGCATGGCTGCCGTATCATAGCCGGCCTCGTTTAAGGACTGAGAGAGCGCGCTGAATTGATTTCCCGGGAAACGTGTGTACACCGAACCGGATTTGACAGGGTAGAGTGACGTGTTCACGATGAACTCCGCATCGGACGTCCGCCCCTCATGCGTCTGATGATACACGTTCGGGAAATAGAGCATGTCACGTCGCAATCGATTTAAGTTCGGTGTCAATTCCTGTCCATTGATGCGTTGATCGATGACGGAAGTTTGGAACGATTCGAGTTGTAGGACGATGACGTTCGTATCCGGACTCGGGGCACTTAATTCCTGATAAGAGAGTGCTTTGATTTGAGAACGCTCCTCGTCTGTCAGGGCTTCGTTCCATCCCATGGCACGTTCGACGCCTCGGGCGACATCCATCGCGTGATAGCCCCAAAAACCGAGATGATAATATTCACGCATATTCGAGATTGGGTCGTCTGCGATCCATTTTTCCCCGCGCTGATAACTGAGGGTGAGCGGAATCGTGAAGAGAAGAAATCCTAGGGTGAAGCCGGCGAACGCCAATCGTCTTCCGTTCCGCTTCGCTTCACGGACAGGATGCCGTTTGATGTAACGTAAAATTAAACCGTAAATAATGAGGTCGATGAAGAAGAACGCATCAATCGGGCGGATGAGCGTCAAGAAGCCACCCCCGACATCTCCCATCTGTCCGATATCAGACAGTAAGGCGACAGATAATAAGTCTTCAAAATAGCGATAGTACCAGACGTCCGAGACGAGTAGGGTACTATGCAGGAACAGAGAAACGTATAAAATCCATCGGCGAATCGGGTAAGACACGGCAAGTGCCCAGCTCGTCAGGAGCAGAATCGTCGCCAAATTGATGAGGAAAAACGAGAAGTCGAACGCCGTCGCGGTCAACCAGCTAAAAAAGAAGAGCTTTGCCAGGGAGAGTGACAAGTAGCTCCAATAATCGAGATATTTGATCATGAACAACACATCCTTTTCATACCCATTCCCGATGAGACGAGTGAGGGAAACGTGAAGATGTGTCCAACAAAAAAGAGGCACAGGGCCTCAGTTAATCAGAAACGTATCACGCAGTTCAATGATGGTTCCTTCCGGTGCTTTTAGTTTACTTAAATGTCCATCGACGACGAAGTAGATGTTGCCACCGTGCTTCGGCAAGAACGTGACACCGAGCTGTTCGAGTCGAGCGACTTCCGCTTCGAGATCGTCCACATAGAGGGCGAAATGGACGGGACCGGCCGCATGTTTCGAATAGTCTTGTAACGTTTCATCCGTTTTAGCAGTCTGGAGCTCGATATAAAAATCCCCGAGTTTGAGCCAACTATTGAAGTCACGTGTGTGGAAGTTTGGCGATTCTTGGACGAGCTCAAAACCGAGCGCTTCGTAAAATGACTTTGATGCGGCATAATCTGGGGTTTGGATACAGATATGGTGAATTTGTTTCATTAAGACTTTCCTTTCGTTTGTAGGTCGTTCACGCGATTGCGGTGGAACGGGGAAGTCACATCTTCCGAGATAAGACTGATCGTATGGCCATCCGGGTCCACTACGTCAAAGCAAGACATGCCTCCGAAATCGTGAAGCGGTGTCGCAATCAACCCTGCTTGTTCGAACGATTGATACGCGAAATGAATGTCTTCACAAATGACGTTGAAATAGACATGGGCTTGTCCTGACGCATCTTTGAACGTTGCGGGTTGCGGTGACGAGGTTTGGATCAATCCGAGTTGAGTCGAACCGTCTGGTAGACACAAACCGATGCCTCCTTCCCAGCGACCAATTTCTTTGGCATCAAAATAAGTGGTATACCAGTGTAGGGACTGTTCTACATCTGATACGGGAATGAAGATACTTCCGATTCGGAACATGTGATAACCTCCTTTTCTCTTATTAGTGTAGCGAATGCATGATCTCGAAGATACGGGGGAAGAAACTTTTTACGGGAGAAAGCGTATGAAAGAAAGAGAAAATCAATGAGGTGAAAGCATGAAAGGAAATGAAATCACGATTCAGCCGATTGATGCATTCAATCGAGAGGCAATCATCACTCTATCAGTGGACGAGAAACAGTCCCGATTCATCGAGACGAATGCCGAGTCGCTTCAAGAGATGGTCGAGGATACGAAATATAATTGGCAGAGCTATGCATTTTATGACGGTGAGCGACCGGTTGGCTTCATGATGGTCGGAGCAGAAAATCAGACAGAACGTTATGTATGGCTCGACCGCTTCATGATTGATCACAATGAGCAGGGGAAAGGTGTTGGGACGAAGTGTCTACGCATGGCAGTGGAATTTATCCAGACACAATACGATGTGGATGATATCATCCTGAGCCTCCATCAAGAGAATGAAGCTGCGAAACGATTTTATGCGAAGAACGGCTTTGTCGACAGCGGTTTGATTGATGAATGGAACGGCGAAGCAATCTGGGTTTATCACACAAAAACCCGACCGTCATGAGCCGGTCGGATTCCTAAATCAAAATACGTTATTTGAGTATGCTCGGTCGCAACTGTTTGACACGTGATAAGACGAGCCAACCGAGAAGCGCGCCTGTCAAACTAGAGGCAAGGAACGCTGGAACGAAGAAGAAGGCACCGAACGTCGAACCCATCAACAGTTTCGCATACGGGACGGCAATCAACGAGGCGATGACACCGGTTCCGATGATTTCTCCGAGAGCGGCAGCATAGACGCGATTCGTGCGAACGAAGAACATACCAGCAAGAAGTGCACCAATCATGCCACCGGGGAACGCGAGAAGTGACCCTGTGCCGGTCATGACGCGAATGAGTCCGGTCACGAATGCGACGAGGACGGCTCCGATTGGGCCGACGGTAACTGCGGCAATCACGTTCACCATATGTTGAATCGGATAAGCGCGGGCGACACCTGTAGGAATCGAGATGAACATCGAGCCGACGACGGCGATGGCAACGAGCATCGCCATCCAAGTGAGTTGTTGAATACGCATGAATAGTCTCCTTTCAAAAATAAAAACGCCACGTTTCCAGACGGAAAAATGGCGTGGACATACAGAGACGTATCCCAAGCCACTTCCCTACGCTGGTATGAGCCAGATCAGGTTCAAAGGGTCCGGCAAATGCCGTCTCAGCCCGAGGGCTCCCCTAGTGGTCGTTTATTGGTTTGAGTATAACATAGCTATCTGAAATCGGGAGGGTTCATGAAATTATCCTTCATACTTGGCTAACAGGTCCTCATAGTCCTTCTCGTTCCAAAAGAGCGGTGAGATGGATTCGGGACCTTTTAAAATTTCTCCATCTTGATCGTATACGATGGCATATCCACCTTCGACATCGAACACGAACAAGTCGGCAGTGACTTCGGTCACGCCATTCCCAGCGATAATCACATCGTCGATTGGTTCCCGTGCCAGTTCGATACCCGCTTCATCGAGTTCGACGAGGAGGGCTGATGTGTACGCATGGCCGTCATAGACGGATTGAAATTCATCCTGCGTTAGGACGACATCGGTAGGTGGGGCACTTGTGCCGAATTTCCGGTTTTCAATCTCTTCGACGTATTGAAGGAAAGACTCCTCTTGCCAAAACAGCGGGGCGACCGACTCAGATCCATTGATTACCGTTCCGTCCTGACTGTCGAATACCGTGGCATACGTCCCATCATCGAGTTTGAACGGATAAATATCTGCATATGTGTGCTCAAGCCCGTTTCCGGCAATGATGACGCGTTCAAACGTCTCGCGGAACGGTTTGATGCCTTGTTGCTCGAGCGCAGCGAGGAGTGGTTGTGTTTGTTCATATTGGTCATAAACGTCTTTAAAGTCTTCACGTGTCCATTCGGTGATGGGTTCATCGGTTGATTCGATTGGGATCGGATTGTCTGCCACCGTATCTGTATCCGTACAACCCGTCAGTAAAAGTGCACCTAATCCGAACATCACCCATCGTCTCATGATTTCATCCCCTTAACTGACATTTTCCACCATTTTATCATTCATGAATGAAAAGTAGAACCTGTGCACATTCTCACTCGGGGTGAGGATGGGTCGTATAGTGATCGAGTATGCTCTTAAAGTGAAGCGTATCTTCTTCAGAAATCGTCACACCTGATGAGGTGCCGTAGCGAACCGCATGATAAACGGACGGGTTCATCGGTAAATCGATGCGTTGGAACCACTCTTGCAGTGTCTCATGAGCACGCAATCGCTTGGCTGGTACGAGAGATTGGTTGAATGTGATCAGTGCATCACGAATCGGGACGTTCGTGAACGCTGTGAGCGTCGAAACGGACGAAGCGTTTTCGCGTTGTAGCGATTCGACAAGCGGGTCTGCGTTTGAATCAGCATGATCTCGTGCGCGCGCCAAACGTTGCTTCCGTTTTCGATAGATATAAAAGGACAGGCAACCGAGCGCAAGCAAAGCGCCGAATAACCCGAGATTTCGTCGTGTAGATTCTCCAGATTCCGTGATTCTCTCAAAAAAGTTATGCTTTCCTTTTTGGGGGTCCAATTTAAATGGGTAATCTGCTTTGGATTCACCAATTAAAATTCCATCATCTTCATCCGATAAGAGATCAGTCGGAGGACTGTTATTTTCCTCGACGGGGATCGTTTCCGGATTATAGAGCCACTCGAATACACTCGTTGCAACCACTATCATCGTGAACGTACCAAGGAGTGTGGTGGCAATCAGGAGAAGAAACTTGTTCGTCCAGCGCAAGAGGATACCTCCTTTTTGAATGTTCAGACTATTTGTTGTTTATCTTACCATAAAAAGGTAAAGTTTGAGTAAGACAAAAAATGGAGGTCGTCATATGGGCATGGAGCAGGTCATCAAACAGTTGAACGAGGTGTATTTAGGAAAAGAGGATGTCGTACGCCTCTGTTGTACGGCGTTACTCGCGGAAGGACACATTTTGTTAGAAGATGTGCCAGGAACGGGGAAAACGTTACTGGCCAAGACGATTGCAACTAGCTTTGACGGCGCGTTTTCCCGGATTCAGTTCACGGCCGATTTGTTACCGTCTGACGTGATTGGCGCAGATTATTTCAACATGCAGACCCAGACGTTCGAGCATCGACAAGGACCAATCTTTGCGAATATCGTCTTGATCGATGAAATCAACCGAGCGGTTCCACGAACGCAGTCCGCCTTGCTCGAGGCGATGGAAGAACGGCAAGTCTCCATCGGGGGAGAGACGTATCCGATGCCAAAACCATTCTTCGTCATTGCGACGCAAAACCCGATCGAATCGGCCGGGACGTTTTCGTTACCGGATGCACAGCTCGACCGCTTCCTCATTTCGATTCCGGTCGGTTACCCTGATGTCGCGGAAGAGCGGGAGCTCCTCTTACAAGTCATGCGTCAAACACGGAAAATCGTGGAGGCGGTCGCGACGTTAGACGAGTTACGCCGCGCACAAGAAGAAGTGAAGCAAGTATCGATTCAAGATGACGTCCTCGATTATTTACTCGGGCTCGTCCATGCGACACGAGAACACCAATCTGTCGAGGTTGGTGTCAGTCCACGAGGAGCCATCGCGCTCATGCGAGCGTCTCAAAGTTATGCCTATCTGAACGATCGATTGTATGTCATTCCGGAAGATGTGAAAGCCGTGGCACCTTATGTATTGGCACATCGCCTGACGTTGACGCTTGAAGGAGGCATCAAATCGACGAAACAGGACATCATCCGTTACATCTTAGACACCGTTTCTGTTCCGGTCGAGGGTTGATGATGACGTTCTCGACACATAACGCCCTACAGAAACAATGGATCCCGGTCTACGGATTCGCCGGAGTGATTCTCGTATTTGTCCCGTACATGGAGATTGTCGGGTATGCGCTTTGTTTACTTGCGGGCATCGTCTGGTTCTTCGAACGGACGCGGAAACAGTTAGAGCGAGCCCTTCGTCTTCATATACATACACACGAATCTCTTCTCTTTGTTGGGGATGAGACGGAAGTGCAGGTGATGCTAGACGGAAGTGAAACCGTCGAACGACTCGGGCTTCCCGTTCGCGTTCGCATGAAATCTAGTACAACGCTTAGCTTTCCAGACCACGATCGCTCCCCAAATAGTTTAGATATGACGTTACGGACGGATCAGGCCCGCCATGTGCTTCGTGTCCAGGCCGAATTTCGGGGACCGGCTTATATCGAAGAGTGTGTACTCGCTGTGACGCTCCCGCTTCATCTCGGGACGTATCTTCTTGAGTGTCCCATCGAGAAACGGTGGACGGTGCTGCCGTCCCTCACGTTACATCCTCCGGTCGGCACGAAACGATTGGCACTCGGTGACCGTCCTTTGACCGCATCGCCTCTACGGAATCCATTACAGATTCTAGGTTCAAAGCCTTATGAAGGAGAACCGGTCAAGGAGATTGACTGGGTCGCCACGGCGAAGCTCGGGCGTGTTCAGTCGAAAGTCTTTCAAAAGACATCACTCGATACGTTCACGTTCGCAGTCGATTTGAGTGGTCCGTCTGGCTACACGCTCCATCATGACTTCGAGTCGATTATCAGCCAAGTCGCGTATGTGACGACCCGACTCTTAAAAGAAGAGTGTAAAGTCGAACTGTTCATCAACCGCTTCAACGGGGAAGGGAAGATGGAGCATATCTCTCTTCAAGAGGGAGAACGAGGTTCACGCCTCATCCTCATGATGCTGGCCGACCTCCATCCCGGGAACCGCTTCATCTCGACAGACGCATTCGTCCGCATGGTCGAGCGGAAACGGCTGAAGCAAAGCCATCTCGTCTGGTTCAATCAGCATAACCTGTACGACTAACAAGGAACTTTCCTTCTTCTGGCGAACTGTATCATACAGAGATGACCGAAAGGGAGAGATCCATATGGCAAAACGGAAGTATGCGAATCGACGAGACTGGGAGCGAATTTTAAAGAACCGTTATGCGCAAGAACGCGTTCAGACGGAACAGTTTTCCGGGGTGGTTGCCTTATTCCAAATCGATGAGGTTCGAGCGCCACTATATAAAAAACACAGAGGGGAAGAATTTATTGTGGCGGATGCCGGTTTTAGTTGGCTCCAATATTTCCCGGACAATGAACCATTCGGTGTGACGGCGATGATCAATCCGGAAGGTGAAATCGTGCAGTGGTATATCGACCTCGTCGACCGGATCGGCGAAGAGGATGGCATTCCGTATATGGACGACTTATTGCTCGATATTCTTGTGTTTCCGAATGGGGACATCGTCAAAAAGGATGAGGATGAGTTCGAAGCGGCGACCGAGAGTGGCGAATTGACACCTGAACAAGTCGAGCGGGGATGGCGTGAGTTTGAAGCGACGCTCGAACGAATCGAACGTGGAGACTTTGTCTACTTTGATTTGGCAAAAGGACATTACGAACAGTTAAAACAAAAGCTATGAGTGGATTCACTCTCTCTGCTACAGTAAGAGCGTAGAAGGGGGAGTTTTTATGAAACAAATTGAAATCGAGATGTGGGCACGACGTAAGCATTTTGAGTTTTTCAAATCGTTTGACGCGCCGCATTTTAACGTGACGGCGAACGTGGATGTGACAAATCTCTATACATATTCGAAAGCGAGCAATCAATCGTTCTTCAAACTCTTTTTATACGGTGCAGTGAAAGCGGCGAACACGATTCCGGAATTGCGCTATCGGATCCGTGGAGAAGCGGTCGTCGAACATGAGGTGGTCCACCCATCGTTCACCGTCATGTTAGACGAGGATGTCTTCAACTTTTGTGCGGCTACGTTCCATGAGGATTTACCAACGTTCTTACAAGAAGTGACGATGCGGATGGAGCGAGCTGCCGATGAAGTCGTGGTTGGGGATGACGAGCCCGACGACTTACTGTATATCACGAGTGTGCCGTGGGTCACGTTCACAAGCATCATGCACCCGACGCATCAGCAACAACATGACAGCGTCCCGCGCATCGCCTGGGGCAAGTTTGAGCGTCAAGGAGAGCGTCTAAGGATGCCGTTATCCGTTCAAGCCCATCACGCACTCGTTGATGGCGTGCATATCGGCAAGTATTATGAAGCGCTCCAATCATGGTTAGACCAAGATTTCGCACACGAGGTGACCGACGTGACAGAAGAAAATGAGTTTAACCGAGCAGTACGCCTCCGTGAAGAGGGACAACTCGAACAGGCGAAGCAACTGTTCTTATCGCTCTTACGGAAGGATGAGAAGAATCCGAGACTTCATGCATACTGTGCGTGGTGTTATGACTCGCTCGGTGAAGAACGTCAAGCGGTACCGCATTATGAGCGGGCCATTCGACTCGGATTGACCGGAGATGAGTTGGCGGAATCGTATCTCGGACTCGGTAGCACGTATCGGGCACTTGGTCGATACGAGGAAGCGGAACAATTATTTGCAGAGGCAATCGAACATTTCCCGAATCATGGGGCGCTCAAAGTGTTTCAGGCGATGACCCACTATAACGTCGACCGTCATGAAGAAGCGATGGGCGCGTTACTCGAGCTGCTTGCCAGTCCAAAACCGGACGAAAGCATCGCAAGGTACCGTCGTGCCATCGCGTTCTACGCACGGAATTTAAACGAAACGTATGAGTAAAGGAGAAGAATATGATTTCATTACGTCCGATTGATGCACAAAATTGGTATACATGCTGTCACTTGGTACTGAGTGAACAACAGCAAACATACATGGAGCCGAATGCGATTTCGTTACTTCAAGCGATGTACGAACCGACGTTACGCCCACGCGCGATTTATGAGGAAGAGACGATGGTCGGCTTCCTCATGTACAACACGGAGCCGGAAGAGTTGGATGCATGGTGGATTTACCGAATCATGATCGACCACGCTCATCAAGGTAAAGGAATCGGCCGACACGCGACAGAGCTGATGCTTGAAGAAATCGGAGAGGGGAAATCAATCGTTGTCGGGTATCATCCTGAGAACAAGGCGGCCCATCACTTATACGAAAGCTTAGGATTCGTTGATGAAGGACATCGATTCGGTCGTGAGATGGCCGTGATTCGTCGAGGAGAATAAGGCGGGGGGGAATCCCGTCTTATTTTTTTGAATCAAATCGATTGACGGCAAAATCTTCACGTGATATATTTATCTCGAATTAAAGATATTTGAATTTAAGTTAATGACTCTCTTGGACAAAGGAGGGAGACAGATGGAACCATCTGATGCATTAAAAACAATCACCGTGCTCTTGCGCGCCTCACAGTCGCTTCAAGACCTGGTGAAACAGGAAGTAGCGTCGTACGGATTGAACGCGACCGAGTTTGCGGTACTCGAGTTTTTATATCATAAAGGGGATCAACCGATTCAAGTCATCGGAAAGAAAATCCTACTCTCGAGCGGGAGCATGACGTACGTCGTGGACCGGTTAGAAGAGAAAGGGTATCTCGTCCGAAAAGCTTGTCCGAGCGATCGCCGCATCACATATGCCGCGTTAACGAATGACGGAGAGCACTTGATGCAAGATATTTTTCCGAAGCATACGGAGCATATGAATGCATTATTTGAAGGATTATTTCTGACAGAAACGATTGAACAGTTGAAACAAATTGGGAAGCGGGCAGAAGCCGCAAAAAATTTTAATCATGTATCTTGAATTCAAGATATAAAAGGAGAGAGAACGATGAACCACGTAAAAGGAATTCACCACGTCACGGCGATTACAAGTAGTGCCGAAAAAAACTATGATTTCTTCACCCATATTCTTGGAATGCGCTTAGTGAAGAAAACGGTCAACCAGGACGACATTCAAACGTATCACTTATTTTTTGCAGACGATAAAGGGAATGCCGGTACAGACATGACGTTCTTCGACTTCCCGGGTATCCCGAAAGGCAAGCACGGAACAAATGAAATCGCGAAGACGTCGTTCCGCGTGCCGACAGATGAAGCGTTGACGTATTGGGTCCGTCGCTTCGACCGTCTCGGTGTCGAGCATGAAGGGATTCAAGAACAGTTCGGGAAGAAGACGCTCTCGTTCATCGATTTCGACGAACAGGCGTATCAACTCATCTCGGATGAGTTCAACGAAGGGATCGCATCAGGAGAGCCGTGGAAGAACGGTCCAATCCCGCTTGAGTACGCCATCACAGGACTCGGTCCCATCTTTATTCGAATTGCCGACATCACGTATTTCAAACAAGTGATGGAGCAAGTGATGCTATTTAAAGAGATTGGACGAGATGGTGATGTCTATCTCTTTGAAGGAGGTGAAGGTGGAAACGGAGCGCAAGTGATCGTCATTCATGACGAGACATCTCCACAAGCGCGTCAAGGGTTCGGTACCGTGCACCATGTCGCATTTCGTGTCGAAGACCGGAGCGTCCTCGATGAATGGACAGCACGTCTCCAACAGTTCGGTTTGCCGACTTCTGGCTACGTCGATCGCTTCTTCTTTGAATCATCCTATGCACGTGTCGCACCGCAAATCTTGTTCGAATGGGCGACAGATGGTCCTGGATTCATGGGAGACGAGCCGTACGAGACGGTCGGTGAGAAGTTGTCACTCCCGCCGTTCCTCGAAGCAAAACGTTCGCAAATCGAGGCGATGGTACGACCAATCGATACAGTCAGAAGCACGAAAACATTTGAGAAAGAATATGAGGGCATGAAATGAGTTTCTTGAATCGCTTATTTGGAAAATCAGATGAATCACAACATAACCAAGGAGGAACTACTATGTTAAACATCGGAATCGTACTCGGATCAACTCGTGAAGGTCGCGTCAGTCCACAAGTCGGGGAATGGGTGAAAGAACTCGCCGACAAACGTGGTGATGCCAACTATGAAGTCATCGACATCGCAGACTACAACTTGCCGCTTCTCGGTGAAGCTGGCCAAGACGCATCAGGCGCAGCGGCCTGGTCGGAGAAAATTGCGCAAATGGACGGATTCATCTTCATCGTCCAAGAATATAACCATTCCATCTCAGCATCTCTTAAAAACGCACTCGACTACTTACGCGTCGAATGGAACAACAAAGCAGCTGGAATCGTCTCATACGGTTCTGTCGGTGGAGCACGGGCAACAGAGCATTTACGTGGCATCTTGAGTGAATTGTCAATCGCTCACGTACGTGTCCATCCTGCACTCTCACTCTTCACGGACTTCGAGAACGGCACGCATTTCGCACCGAAAGATGTGCAAGCACAATCGGTTAACGACATGCTCGACCAACTCCTTCCGTGGACAGAAGCGATGCAATCGGTCCGTACAAAAGCCGGAGAAGTTGCAAACAATTAACAAATCGCGAAGCCAGCCTGAATTCAGGCTGGTTTTTGTGCGTTTTCAAGTTGATTGCGCTAAAGTGGAGAAGAATGGAAAGAAAGGAGGGATTCGATGGTGACACGAAAAATCATCGCGGCTTCCTGGACCGTACCCATCTATGCGTTTGTGTTAGGCATCGTTGAATTTTCGCAACAAACCCTTATGGAAACTTCATTTGTAGAGAGCGTATCGGGATTTCTTTTATTGTGTACGATTTACATGGCATATAGTTCCCCTATCATTTTGACATATGGTGTCGTGACATCATGGTTTAGCGATTGGGTCGCAAAGCGATTCAGTTCGGAACGCATACAGTCGTTCACTTCGCTCGCTTTACATATTCTATTTGGGCTCGTCTTGTCATGGCTGAGTCTTCTCGCAGCCGTCTTGTTCTTCCTGATTGATCGTCGATTGATAAATCGAATGGACGTGACAAAACGAGCTGCCATCAAAAGTCTTTTCATCCCAATCGGGTGTTTGCTTGTCATGATGGGGAGCGTGTATCTGATTGGGGTCGTTCAAGATTTTTTCGTTCGATTCAACTCGATTTAGGGAAACGAACAAGGACAACCTTACATAAGGAGGGGTAACTATGAGATGGATGATTTACGGGGCGAATGGATATACAGGGGAACTGATTGCCCGTCAGGCCGTCAGTGACGGATTGCGTCCGATTCTTGCGGGGCGAACTGGTCGGGAGATTCATCGACTCGGAGACGAGCTCGACTGCGAGACATCGATTTTCGCATTAAGTCGTGAGGCGGCAATCAAGGCGCTTCGCGATGTGGATTTAGTTCTTCACTGTGCGGGTCCGTTCACGGATACGAGTCAAGTGATGATCGAGGCATGTCTGGAAACGGGTACGCATTATTTGGATATTACCGGGGAAATCGATGTGTTCGAATATGTTCATTCTAAACAACGGGCGGCTCAGGCGAAGGCACGTGGTGTCATTCTATGTTCTGGCGTTGGATTTGACGTCATCCCGACCGACTGTGTCGCACGAAAATTAAAGGAACTCTTACCCGATGCGACATCACTCGCTCTCGGATTTTCGGCGGCAGGTGGCATCTCACCAGGAACGATGAAGACAGCTGTCCGTGGACTTGGATCGAGTAGCGTGGAACGTGTGAACGGAAAGCTAGCACCGTTCCCAATCGGGGCAAAGCGCAGGACGATTGATTTTGGACGAGGAAGCCGCACCGCGATTGCGATTCCTTGGGGAGACGTTTCGACCGCCTACTATACGACGGACATCCCGAATATTACGACGTGGGTGCCAGTGCCGACAGCGGCAGCCTATGTGGCACGCGCCTTGTCTTGGTTCAGTCCCATTCTTGGGAAAGTTGCTGTGCAGCAGCGATTGCTGCGTTATGTTGATGAGAACGTATCGGGACCGAATGAAGTCGAACGCAAAAAAACCTCGACGTATGTATGGGGAGAGGCGACAAATGAGGAGGGGCGCAAGATCGTCGTTCGCATTCAAACGGCGAGCACGTATGCCTTCACCGTCTATGGTGCACTCGCCGTCGTCAATCGATTGCTCGGTTCCGGTCGGATGCTTGCGGGAAGTTTCACGCCGGCCATGTTATTTGGGTCACATTTCATTGAAGAGATCCAAGGTTCGTCTTCGTTCACGATTGATGAGATTCGTCCATGAGCCGAGAAGCGTGGGATTTACTAGACGAAAACCGGCAACCGCTCGGACGAACGCATTTTCGCGGGGATGAACTGGATCCGAATACCTTTCACACAGTCATCGAAGTATTCACATTTGATCCGGATGGGAAATTGTTACTCTCGAAGCGCCATCCCGATAAGAAGTATCCTCTTCTTTGGGAAGGCACGGGCGGCTCGATTTTAACGGGTGAGACGAGTCGGCAAGGTGCGGTCCGTGAACTCCAAGAAGAATTGGGACTAACCGTCGACCCCGAACAGTTGCGTTTCGTGACGACAATCAAGCGCGGGACGTACTTCTTAGATGTGTATGTCTACACGAGCGAGCAACCGATTGATGTAAATCAACTTTCCTTACAAATCGATGAAGTGGTCGATGTGAGATTAGAGGAGTGGGACACGGTGCTCGATTCTGTTGAACTCGTGCCTACTGTCAAAGAACGGTTGATCCAGTACGGTCACTTGATTCGAACGTGATATGCTACACTCAACATGAAAAGCAAGGGAGGGAACAAAGTGAAACGTTTAGAATTGGCACGACGCATCGAAAGCATTAAAGCAGAGGGAACGTCTGCGTATATTCGACACCGCAAACAAACCCCTCCCTATGAAGGTGCGGAATTACACGTAGAAGGTAAGGGGCACGTGTTCAAAATGGGGAATATGAGCTTTGCAGTCGGGTTTGGACTCAATCGACCGACAAGTTTTTACGACCTGCACCAGATGGAAAAGTGGGTGCGTGGAAAAAATGTGTCTCGACTACATATCGAAGTTTGTCCGTTAGCGGACGATTCCTTACTACGCTTACTGCAAGAACGTAACTATACGCTCGATCACTTTTTAGACGTATGGACGTTAGATGTGACGCAATATGACGGACCGCCTGCTTCGAATCAAGTGGAAAAGGTACAAGATGAGACGCTCCATGAATGGGCGCACGCGATTGCGGCTGGATTTGCCGAATCTGGAACGATTCTTCAAGAGACGGTCGATACGGCGAAAGGATTTTATGCGCTGCCGAGTAATCACGCTTATCTTGTACGAGAATCGGACACTGTCGTAGCAGGTGGGATCCTCGCCACGCAAGACGGAATCGGGGAACTGTTTCTGACGAGTACCGTGCCGTCTTACCGGCAAAAAGGCTACCAAACCCAACTCATCTTAGAGCGAATAGCCGAAGCGAAAGCGCTTGGCTGTGACGTTCTCACTGTAACGACGAAGGTCGATTCGGCTTCAGGTCGAAACATGGAACGCCTCGGGTTTCAACCGTTCTATCAAAAAGCGGTCATGAAAAGTCCGATTCTCAAATAAAAAGCAGACCACTTCACATGAGGTGGTCTGCTTTTCGATTACAAGAGGGATTCAGCACCGTCGACATACACTTCAGAACCGGTGACATGGCTCGACATGTTGCTCGCAAAGAATAAGACGACGTCAGCGACTTGTTTCGCGGCACCGGACTTTCCGGCAAGCGGTTGGTTGCCGAGCGGATACTCGATAGGGATGACGATTTCTTCTAGCAATGCATCGTCTCGATTGGTCGAATCATCGATATTCGTATCAATGGCTCCAGGACAAATCGAATTTACGCGAATTCCGAATTGCGCGAGCTCGGCAGCTGCCATTTTCGCAAATCCGGTCTGACCTGCTTTCGTCGTCGCATAGCCACTGAAACCAAAGTTTTTAAAGTAGCGATTGCCGTTGATCGATGAAGTGATGATGATACTGCCACCATTCTCTTTTAAATGAGGAATGGCATGTTTGACGGTCAAAAAGGTTCCCGTCAGATTCGTCTCCACGACACCATTCCAGTCTTCAATGGACAAGTGTTCAATCGGTGTGATGGTTCCGTTGCGTCCGGCGTTGGCAAATACGATATCGATTTGTCCGAATCGCTCAATCGTCCGTGCATACGCTTCTTTCATTGCAGCTTCATCCGCAACATCGGCGCTGATCCCGATGGCCCGTTCCTCTCCGACGAGACTAGCGAGACGCATGGCATCCTCTTCATTCAAGTCGAGAATGGCGACTTTTGCACCCGCTTGAATGAAACGGATAACTGCGGCACGTCCAATACCAGATGCCGCCCCAGTGACGAGCGCTACTTTTCCAGATAGTAATTTATTTGAAATCAATCCGATCACTCCTTTTTATGACTCTTTCTCATATTCCACAGTTCTGGAAAAGTTACGCTTCATTTCAGAAAATCATGGCGATATGACTTCAATTGTCCGTGCGATGTTCAAGTTGGACTCCGTGGGGATGACCTCGATGGTGACGAGCTGACCGCTTTGTAATCCTTGTACGCTATTGACGATGCCCGTTACCTCGGTTTGGTCGTTAATTAAGATGACGCGCAGCGTAACTTCTTCTGAGGATTCGGTGGATTCAATCAATAGCTGAGGAATGTCGACCCGTTCAATTTGGCCTTCGACCACATTGTCATTCCATGTACTCATCCAATACATGACGATTAAAAAAAGACCGAGAAAGGCTAGGGCAAAGGTTAACCGTGCACTCATGCGCAACCCACTCCTTCATTGTCCGGCATCGCATCTTGTCTAATTTACCTTTACCCGGAAATTCTCTCAATCCTTGAAAAAATAGTAGGAATCTCAAGAAAAATGGGGAATAGAAAGAAAAACGAAAAGGTGAGGTGCGGGCGAATGTGGATGATGGTTGCGGCACTAGGATTTGTTGCTTGTGTATGGATTACGTTTGGCTGGTTTACTATCGGCAATGCGGGGCGACGAGTACGTGGAGGGCTCTTGTCCTTGAGTATGACCTGTCTGTTTGCGCCACTCTTCCTTGTGAAGCTAGGAGAACAGTACGGATTTATCGGGGTTCAAGTAGGGCTGACCGTTTTATTCGGCTTACTCCTAGGTGCCTTTTTCTTCGTGGCGCTCGGCTGGACGGGGCGACCGACGAAAGTTCGAAAAGTAAGAACGTTATCGGAAGACCCTGATTTATTTTGAAGCCTGACTTACCACTCCTACGGTATAATGCGGTCATAACGATGTTTACAGGAAATGGAGTGGAAATGATGATTGCACCACCACAGTTGAAGAACGGAGATACAATTGGTATCATCACGCCTTCTTTTCCAGCACCCGTGCAGTTTGAGGAGCGCTATCAACGAGGGATTGATCAGCTTAAGCGTATGGGGTTCAAGGTGAAAGAAGGCACATGTACATATGAATCAGAAGGGTATCGGTCATCCTCCATTCAGAATCGAGTGAACGAACTGAATGCGTTTTTGCATGACCCTGAAGTGAAAGCGATCATCAGTACGATTGGAGGAACGAACTCGAACTCGTTACTCCCATATATCGATTATGAGCAATTAAGACGCCATCCCAAAATCATCATGGGCTATAGTGATGTGACGGCAATCTTGATGGCGTGTTACGCCAAAACGGGGGTTATCACGTTTTACGGACCGGCTGTCGTGCCGTCATTCGGCGAGTATGGTGGGATGTTCGAGAAAGGGTCCCAGTACGTACGAGATATCCTCAGTTTGGAGAAAACTGCCCCGTTCGATTTGGACGTGCCGAAAGAGTGGACCGAAGAGATGCTCGATTGGTCGACGCAGCAACGTATCAAAACCTTTCAACCGAATGAAGGATGGTTACCACTAAGGGATGGAAAGGCACAAGGCACATTGATTGGCGGGAATTTGAATACGATGTCAGGTTTCTTCAAATCGGACTATTATCCCGATTTGAAGGGGGCAATTCTTTTCTTAGAAGACTCGTTCAAAACGATGGCTGAAGAAGAGCGTTCGCTCAGTATGTTGAAATTGGCTGGTGTATTTGATGAGATTTCGGGTTTAATTATCGGCAAGCATGAGCATTTCCAAGATCAATCGGCTCCGTTCTCGTTCAACGACTTGTTGCTTGAAATCATCGGCGACACGGACATCCCGATTTTGACGAATGTCGATATTGGTCATACGTTCCCGTCACACGTCTTCCCGATTGGCATTCAGGTCGAATTGGATGCGACGAATGGAACCATCCGGTTTTTAGAAGATGGGGTGTCAGCATGAAAGAATACCTCACCATATTTGACGAAAATCATCAAAAACTTGGGGAGAAAGAGCGCGGACAGGTTCATCTAGACGGAGATTGGCATGAGACGTTCCACTGCTGGTTTTGGAAAGACCAATTTATCTATCTACAGCGTAGAAGTATGGAGAAACAGGACTTTCCCGGGAAATATGACATCACCGCAGCGGGACATCTCGCTTCAAACGAGACGTTCATTGATGGTATTCGCGAAATTGAAGAAGAGCTCGGACTGTCATTGACGTTCGAACAGCTCACAGCTCTTGGAATATTTGAAGACGTGATTGAACTGGACGGTTTCCTCGATCGCGAGTTTGCACATACGTATAGCTACGCTTACCAAGATGAACCGCTCCGTTTTGACGACAGGGAAGTGATGGACGTGGTGGCGGTTCACAGGGACGAGCTGATGGCGCTCACGGAAGGACGATTGCGTACGATTGAAGGAAACTCCATCATGACGAATCATCTCGTTCACATCACACAAGCCGATTTAGTTCCGCATCGTCTGACGTATTGGCACCGTATATGTGAGGGGTTAGCACGAATCGATGCGTCAAATCGATAAAGAGAGAATTCGCTGCTCGCCAATCGGTCCACCGATTCGACGTCCGGTATCGACCCATCCGTTTGTCGTATAAAGTGTAAACGCCACATCATTTTTCAGGTTGACGGACAATACGACTTCACGGATATGAGGGAAATGCTGTTGTACAAACTTCGGAAGTTCTTGGAGTGCTGCTTTTGCGTACCCCTTGCCTTGATCTGCCTCATTGATGGCAAAAGCCGAGAAGAGCAGCGCATATGGTTCGTCCGTATAAGAAGCGACTCGTTCGTTGTCATGTAGTAAAAACATGCCGACCGCCTTCTGTTCGACGACAACAATCGGATGAACGCCTTCAGGAAGTGGGTCGTCCATGTCTTTTGGAAGGGTTGTATACTTTTCTTGATCCGTCGGCAAGGTGAACGTATCGAGAATCGGTCGATTCGTATCATTTCGATATTCTAATGAGATGTTCATAAGGCGTCTCCTTCTGGCTTTATTGATTTCATTCAGAAAAGGGGAATTATATGGCTACACAACTTACATATCGTCAAAACCCGCCTGTGCGAGATTTATATCGGGCGTTTATGACTGGTTTTTCTGATTATATCATTCCGTTCCAATTCGATGAGCAGACGTTTGAAGACGTCTTTCTCGTACGAGACCAAAATCAGCCGTCCCGTTCCATCGTCGCTTATGACGGGGAAGAGCCGGTCGGCGTCGTATTGAGTGGGATTGCATACCTCGATTCGGGATGGCAGACGCGTTGCGGCGGACTTGCTGTCGCCCCGCACGCTCGGAAATTGGGCGTTGCGACCGAGTTGATGCAACGATTTGAAGAGGAAGCCAAAGGAACTCGTTTGCTTGAAGTAATTCAGGGGAACGATGCAGCGTTGTCGCTTTATCATCAACTTGGATATAAGACGACACGTGAAATCTATTACTTTCAGGCGGTACCACTTGAAACGACTGCTCACATGACTTCGGAACCGATTCAAACGTTGTTCGACCGACTATACCCGACAGCTCAGCATGTTCCGATTTGGCAACGCGATGTGCGCGTGACTCAACAGGAGGCGGAACTTGTGAAAAAGATCGAAGACGAACGAGAAGGATTTTTGTTATACCGCGATCATGTATTGCTTGATGTTTTTGGTCACGCTGAAGATGCAGAATGGTTATTGCGCGCGGCTGCGACCCGATCCCCACTTCACCTCACTTTGACGTCCGACCGTCCTGAATGGATAGAAGCGGCACGCCGACTAGGATTTGTACAAGACGACATTTCGCAGTTTGAAATGGTGAAGGACGAACGATGAAGCGATTGTTACTTGTTTGTATCATCGGATTGATGTTAGGAAATACAGCGACCATCATCGCGCTGACGACGAATCTCTCGCCAGGAACGGTGAATCTGTTGCTAACAGGCGGGGTTGGACTGACCATCTTGTCAGTCATCGGCATCGTCCTTGCCGGATATTATACGAGGAAACGCAAGTGAAATCCTTGTGAAGTAATGCTTGAACATATCACATCGTCCTGTCATGAATGACATGAAAATGAAAAACTTCATTTATTGAAATGTTTAACCCCCAGTGGTATATTCGCATATGTAGCTTTTTTGAAGTTCATGAATGTATCAATTTGGAGGGTTTATTATATATATGTGGAAACAACTGATCATGACAGCAGGTGTCGGCGTACTCTTGTTCCAAGGACAAACCGCATCCGCTAACGAAATGACCCCGCAAGACCTCGTTCAAACGGAGAAATTTGTCCAACAAACCACGAAACAAGTCAAAGAAACGAAACAAGCCATTCAAAAAATCCAGTCAAAGTTGGATGAAGTCAATCAAAACGCGGAAGTATTGCGTGACAAGATTGAAGGCACTTCTGAAGAATTAGAAGCGGTCGAAGCGGAACTCGTTCCGACAGAACAGTCACTCTTTGCGAAAGTCGTATCGTCTGTGCTACCGAGTGCGAAAGCGGAGGCTGCTGAAGCAGAAGAAGCGCATCAAGCACTCGTTGAGAAGAAAGAACAAGTGAATGAAACGCTGAAGCAGCTAACAGAAGAACAACAACAGATTGAAGCGACACGTCAAGACGTGAAGACAGCATATGACGAAAAGTCGAAACAATATAAGAAGCAAACGAATCAGTTAAGTGATTTGAAGAAGCAGTATGAAGCGATGGCGCCTGATCAGTTCTTGATGCCTGCAGAAGGACGCCTCTCACAAGGGTTCGGTGCAGCAAGCGGACAGTTCGGATACACGTTCCACAACGGTTTGGATATTGCCGCTAAAACAGGTACACCGATTTACGCCGCAGAAGCTGGAAAAGTCACAAAAGTTAGCTCAAGTGGACCTTATGGAAATCATATTCAAATTGAGCATAACGTAGATGGCCAGAAATGGACGACGGTCTATGCCCATATGCATAAGGTCGATGTGAAAAAAGGTCAGACGGTGCGTCAAGGTGAACCGATTGGTCAAATCGGAAACACGGGCAACTCGTCAGGTCCACACTTACACTTTGAAATTCATAAAGGGAACTACAATTTCTCAGCTAGTTCAGCTGGAAATGCCGTCAACCCGATGAAAGTGGCAGAGCGCCTTGGTGGTGCTTCTCCAGTGAAAGCAACGTTTTAATCAGACAGATGCCCTGAGCCTCGTAAACGAGGTCAGGGCATTTTTCATTGTTCGCGTGTCGGGTCGTGGTTGCCTTCACTATCGGCAATCGTATCCGAACTGCCGTAATCTTCAACTTGTGAAAAGGCATCCGTCTTTTGACCGGGTTCATCCGTTCCGTCCAGTTCTTTGCGACGGGCCGTCTCATTCGGGTTCAACACGTCTTCTTCGACCGGTCGATCGAGTTCATGTTCGTGTTCTTCCTCTTCCTGGGCACGAGCGTGCTCGATGCAAAGTGTAGCTTCTGGGATGACTTCTAGCCGGTCCAGTTCAATGTCTTTCCCGCACACTTCACATTTGCCATACGTACCGTTCTGGATGGCGAGTAACGCCTTGTCGACATCGCTCAAGAACTCTTCGTCGAGCTCATTGAGTGCTTGGTCACGTTCGCGTAAAAAGAGTTCTTCACCTGAATCGGCCGGGTGATTATCGTAATGAGAGAGCTCGCCTTCATCGTACGTCTCTTCTCGGCTATCCATGTAACCTTCAGTTTTTGCTTTTTCTTTCAACAGACGTTTTTTAAACGTTTCGATTTGTTCTGCAGTCAACATATTGATTCACTCTCCAGTTCTGAAGTCATTAATATAGGGTTTCCCATTTTATTTGCGCACAAACCTTTTGAAGTGGAATCCATTATGTCGAGAGGGGAAAAGGGTATGATGACAATAGAGCGTATCGATTTTAGTGAGGAGGAACGAATCATGCGAAAAGTTGAAGTGGTCGCATATCATCCGGAATGGAAGCACCGATTTGAAGAAGAGGCAGGGAAATTGAGTCGATTGTTTGAAGGAGAGCTCGTCGCGATTCATCATATCGGGAGCACATCGGTCGAAGGACTCGCGGCGAAGCCAATCATCGATATGATGCCTGTCGTACGGGACATCGAACGAGTTGATGCGTATACGGAACGGATGGAAGCGCTCGGATATCGAGGACTCGGTGAATACGGTATTCCAAAGCGTCGCTATTTCCGAAAGGGCGAAGAGGAGCGGACAGTTCACGTACATGTGTTTGAAGAAGGGAATCCAGATGTCTTGAGACACCTCGCCTTCCGGGATTACTTGCGTACATTCCCTGACGTGCGCGATGCGTATGGAGAGTTGAAGTTGCAACTCGCAGCGCAACATCCGGAAGATATGGAAGGCTACATCCAAGGAAAACATGAGTGGATCATCGAAACGGAACGACTGGCAACGAAGTGGTATAAAGAAAATCATGGCGTGTGAAACCTCTTTGTGGGAATCGTCGTATAATACATCAAACCTTGAAGGGGGAGATCTCATATGAAATGGTTTCTTGGAAAATGCGTGGAATACTCTTTGGCTGCACTCGTATTCGTCGGGTTGTTCTTCGTCCTCCGAATGATCGCCGGAGATACAGATAAAGGGTATATGTTGACGTTACTCGGTTCATTTTTTCTTGTGTTGCCGATTTCGCTTCTTATGGGTTACTTCTTGGCCCGTCCGCTTCAACGTCGCCTAGAAGGGAAAGGGACTTCGACTTCGAAAGAGCATACGTTGCATGGGACTGAAAAACCACATGGTGTAGTAGAAGATCGGAATCACACAGGATTCAGCGGTTGATGGACAGCGTGTTCGTCTCGACAACAGATGCCCGACTCATCGCACGATTGAATCGTTCCATTCATGAGCATCACGTCCGCATGAATTCAGATTACTTTGCAGAGTATGAGGAAGAGAAGATGTATGAAGCCTTTTTGACGCTGATGGGGAGACCGAATCATCATTTCATGGTGATGGAAGTAGAAGCAACCCCTGTCGGCTACATATGGTTCGAGGAGAAAGTGAGTGAGGCGACCGCGTTCCGTCAAGCCGTCCGAACGGTGTATGTGCATCACATCAGCATCGATACGATGTATCAACGCAAAGGATACGGACGACGCATGATGGAGTGGATCGAGCAATGGGCACGTGATCACCAATTCAAGTCGATTGAGTTGGACTATTGGATGATCAACAGCGAAGCGGCCTCTTTTTACGACGAGCTCGGATTCGTTCCGAAGCGTCAGATTGTCATGAAAACATTGGGGGAATGAGCAAATGGAATGGATCACAATTGGATTAGGAATTCTCGGGGTACTTTCATTGGGTTGGTTCTTTTATAGTTACTGGCTCGGATATAAAGGGGGAAACATCGTCATGACCCTCGATGAGCATTACACGAAGTTAGAAGAATACGTGCCTGCCATTTTGGCGAAGCTATATGAAGACGGCAAGGCTGCCCATTACCTTGGGGACCGCAAGTTCGAAGTCGAAGGTAAACGTTACGTCCTCGTGGAGCGTACTGTACCAATCGGTCACGTTCCGACACAACAAACCGTACTACAACCGGAAAAATGAACGAAAGGGAGCTCTCGCAAATTGAGATGCTCCCTTTGTTTATTTGACGGCTGGAGGGCCGAAGTCGCCGCTATGATAGTCGCGGAAGGCTTGGCGAATCTCTTCTTCCGTATTCATCACGAAAGGACCGTGCGCGATATACTCTTCCCGAATCGGTTTTCCCGAATAGATGAGGACGCGTGTGCGGCTTGTCGCTTGGAGGTGAAGGGTACTCATCGCATCGGATGTTTCATCAAACGTCAGTGTCGCCACATCCGTCTTATCGAGCGGGGTACTGGATGTCCCGACTTCAACAGATCCTGCTAGAACATACAGGAAGCTGTTATGGTTCGCGGGAAGGACATGTTCGTACGCACTCTCTTCTTTCAGCAAGACCTCGGTCATCGTGATTGGAACGAGACTCTCCATCGGTCCTTTTACACCAGCGATTTCGCCAGAGTAGACACGAAGCTGCCCACCGTCAATCAGAACAACCGGCGCGTCTTCGACATACACATTTTGATAAGAGGTCGTCGTCGTTTTTAGAGACTTCGGCAAATTCAACCACAATTGAAGGGTATGGATGAGGTCATCATCGACGGCTTCCTCAGCATGGCGAGCCGCCCATCCGGCATTCATATATTGGACATCACCAGCATCTAAAATCGAATGTCCTCCATGATTGTCAATGTGTTCGAGACGCCCGTCGATGACGTATGTGATCGTCTGGAACCCACGATGTGGATGATCGGAAAACGTTCCTCGTTTGAACCAGTCTTCGGCCATCAAAATGAAGGGGTCAAACGTCTCTTTTTGTTCAGGTGGTAATACCCAACCTTGTTGAACGTGCGGATATCCGTTTTGGCGATAACTGACGCGCCAATGCTTGTCGACATCTCTAACAAATGAATTGGTCACAACACTTCACTCCTTTCTCTTTTTATCTTCCCAAAAAACGTTTTCGTTAGGGTCTAATTTGCCTCATGGATATGCAAAAAAGGCAGATGCACTTGGCATCTGCCGAATCAACTATTGTCTTTAAATAGGTTATGCCACTTGATGGCGTCCTCACGTAACAGTTTAAAGTGGGCCCCCGTCTCCGCATTCGTTACGTAGACATCGTTCCCGTCATAACTCACGTCAAACGTTTGGGCACATACACCTTGAAACAGTGTTAAGTAAGGAACAGGTGCAGGTGTTCCTGCGTGAGATGTCGCATTCGCCTGTTCAATCGCACGGAAGAGAAAGTCTACTTCTTCTGTTCCGACATGCTGTAAAAACGAGGCGTCTTTTGACTCTGTACCAAGAAGCGCTAACTCATGAAACAGGGCATGTCGCTCACTGCTTAACGTTTCGTGAATTTGTTCGTTCAATTTCTCTCCATACATTAATTCTGGTTGATGATACGTGATGGAGACGAGCTGACGGTGCGCCGTTCCGTCTTTCATGTACGTAAAACTATACAGTGGATAGCTGTGTCCGGGTATAAGAACAGATGGCAATTGAGATGCTGCCTTCGCACCGAATACCTGTGACATATGACCATCTTTCGGTCGTAAGACCGTTTGATAATCGTTTTGATCTGAACTGGTGTAAATCGCATATTGTAACGTATCATCCGATTGCTCTGCCCCGAGACCTACTGACAGATAAGGTTGACGTGATGCATCAATCGGAATCATCAGACGCTCTTCTCCTTCTGACGATGTCAATGTCAGTTCAAATTCTCCGTTAAACGGCATCGTGATATGGAAGAGGGTATGTTCGATTCCGGTTCGTTCTGGATAGGGCTCATTACCTATCGGCTTTTTCATCTCTTCAGCAAAATGGTCATATTCATGTGGTTCGGCAGAGCGAATCTTCGCGATATCTGGATAAGAGTCTGCTGTATATTGGACATCATGTAAGCTTTCAGGAAGATTGTTTGTTTTGGTGACATACGTAATCGAGTCTAGCTGACATTGTACGTACGATTCATTATTGACTGTAAACAATGTGGCCGTCGGGAACGCGGATGACGTGGCGACATCTGTTAAGGGCTGTGTCAGCGTGACCGTTCCAAGCCAATGTCTCTCGCCGCTCGGAATTGTCGAAACTGCATTGTCTGGTTGACACAATTTGATGATCAATGCGCGATCGGATTCTGGCATTTCGATTTGTTGTCCATTCGGTAACAAGGCACGTCCTTGATAATATTCTGGGGCAGGTTGGAGTCGGAGTGCGCGTTCTTCCTCGCACCCGAATAAGAAAAATAGGATGACGAGGGTACTGAAAATCAGGTACTTTTTCACATCGGTACTCTCCTTCGATGAATCACTTTCACCATTCTAGCACCATTTTTTTGTGACTTTAGTCTTAGGAAAATTAATGTGTTATTTTAAAAAAAAATGAAAAAACCCGTCCAACTTGAACTGAACGGGGGATGAAACCATTTATGTTTTATTTTTACTTTTAGCTTTTTTTGTCGTGTCGATTTTTGACGAAAAAACGTTGATTTAAAGCAGATTCGAAAAATAACAATTTTTCGTCTAAATGATCAGATTAGAATCCGGTGGAATTTATTTGATGAAGTTCCCTTCAATCAACATCTCGACCGCGTGCTGCCTTCAAAATTTCGAACCATTCTTCACGCGTGAGATCGATTTGAAGTGCGTCGACACCTGTTTGAACGCGCTCGATTTTTCCTGATCCGATAATTGGCATGATGTTCGCAGGGTGTTTGATGAGCCATGCATACACAATCGAATCGATTCCGCTCGCATTGTGACGCGCGCGAATCTCCTCGAGTTTTTCACGAAGAGGTGCGTACTGTTCGTCTTTGAAAAGCTGCCCTCCTGCGAGTGGGCTCCAAGCCATGAGTGGCATCCGTTTTTCGTGACAAAGGTCAACCGACCCATCTTCGAAATGTTTCAATTGCATTGGAGAGAGTTCAAGTTGGTTCGTCACGAGTTGGAACGGGAGACGTGATTGAAGCAAGTGTTGTGTGGCCGGCACGTGGTTGGATACACCGAATTCACGTACTTTGCCACTATCACGTAACGTAATGAAGGCCTCGGCGACTTCATCCGGGTTCATGAGTGGGTCTGGGCGGTGAATCAATAATGTATCAATGTGATCGATGGCAAGTTCTTTTAACGAACGCTCCGCTTGCGCGATGATATGTTCTTTTGTCGTGTCATAATAGTTGAGCGTTTGACCCGGATTGAATGATCCTGTCAATTTGATGCCCGTTTTTGTGACGATCTCCATTTGGTCACGGAGTTCAGGCTTTAGTTTTAACGCTTCCCCAAATAATCCTTCACATGTATAACCACCATAAATATCCGCATGGTCAAACGTCGTGATGCCGAGTTCGAGACATTGTTCGATGAACGTGAGACGTTCCTGTGGGGTCATGTCCCAATCAGCGAGTCGCCACATTCCATGGATGACGCGTGAGAATGATAGTTCTTCTGTTAAAGCGATGCGTTGCATAATAGCTCCTCCTTGGTTGTCAGTCGCTTTTCATTATACGTCTTCAAAGAAAGCGCGTCACTTGTCACCCCCTCGAGCAGTTTTAGCGTCAAATGAGCTTGTATGCGCTATGATGATAAAGAAGAGAAACAGGAAAGAGGCGTGACAGATGAGTGACTATAAACCATATGCGGACGTCACCTTCGAACGGGTGGGCGACTCGTTTCAGGTAATGGAGATGCACCCCGAGCTTCAGTTACACGGGATTGGACGCAGTGCGGCCGTGTTTCGTTTAAAAGAAAGGGACCGCGTCATTAAAGTGTTCTTTCCGGGATACGAACAAATCGCAATCGAAGAGGCAGCCATCTATGAAAAGCTAAAAGGGCTTCCTTATTTTCCGACTTGTTATGAAGCGGGTGACTCTTATTTAGTCATGGATTACATCGAAGGGAAGACGCTGTTTGAGTGTCTGACAGAGGGCATCTGGATTGACCCGTCTTATATCGAAATCGTGGACGAAGCACTTCGTCAAGCACGGTTGTTAGGATTGACCCCATCGGACGTCCATTTGCGAAACATTATTTTGACCCCGAACGGACAGATTTTCTTGATTGATTTGGCACGCTTTAGACAAGGACAACAAATCGACCATCAGTGGGAAGACTTGAAACGAATGTATCGTCTCTATCGCTATCGTTTCATGCCGAAACGGTATAATGAGGCCTTACTTAATCGAATCGCTTATTTGTACCGTAAATTCGTGAACGATCCGGATGTTTGATCTGGGTCGTTTTTCTTTTGTCGATTAGGGAACAAGGGTAACGTGTCCAAATCCAAAGGAGAAGTGAAAGGGGAATGACGAATGGCTCATCGAATCTATGCGAATGAACTCGAAACACTCCACGAATGCGTGGAAACATGTAATGATTGCTTGGAATCCTGTCTAGAGGAAAAAGACGTACAGATGATGGTCGATTGTATCCGGCTCGACCGTGAATGTGCCGCGGCCTGTGCGTTTCTCGCCGAGGCAATGACGCGTGACTCGGCATTTGTCCCAGAACTTGCTCGAGCGTGTGCGGTCATCTGTAAAGCCTGTGCACAAGAGTGTGAGAAACATAAACACGCGCATTGTCAGGAATGTGCACGCGTCTGTGCAGAATGCGCCTCGATGTGTGACCGCTTAGCAGCATAATCTGAGTGATCGGTCGATGGGACCGGTCACTTTTTTCGTGTCTTTTGAAGAAGGGATTCGTATAATGAAAAAAACGAGAAGTAGGTGTTGGTATGATTCGCAACTGTCGGCGAGACGATCTTCAAATGATTTTACATATTTATAATGACGCAATCGTGAACAGCACGGCCGTCTATCATTATGAACCGGTAACGCTCGAGAATAGGGTCGCCTGGTATGAAGAGAAGAAAGAACAAGACTGTCCGATCATCGTGTGGGTCGAGGATGATATCGTCATGGGATTTGCAACGTTTGGGCCATTCCGCCCGTGGCCGGCATACCACTACACGGTCGAGCATTCCGTGTACGTACACCCTGGCTATCGCGGGAAAGGAATTGGGAACAAATTATTAAAGGAAATCATCCGTATCGCAGAAGCGAGAGGGATGAAGACTGTGATTGGTGGAATTGATGCGTCGAACGTGACGAGCATCCGTGCCCACGAAAAAGTTGGATTCGTACATTCAGGAACGATTCGAAATGCCGGATATAAATTCGGAAAATGGCTCGATTTATCGTTTTATCAACTTGATTTAGAAGGTCCTGCGTCACCTACGGAAGGATGAACCGTCTAGAAAGGGTGCCACTCCATACGATATACTGAAACGAGTGAATCGAATGGAGGAAAATGTATGAACGAGTACCCGAATTGCCCAAAATGCCAATCGTCTTATGTATATGAGGACGGTCCACTTCTCATCTGCCCGGAGTGCGCCTATGAGTGGTCACCGAGCGAGGCAGCCGAAGCGGAAGCCGCGTCTCAAATCAAAGACGTGAACGGAAATCCGCTTCAAGATGGAGATACTGTCACTGTCATCAAGGATTTGAAAGTGAAAGGGACATCGCTTGTCGTCAAACAAGGGACGAAAGTAAAAGGGATTCGACTTGTGGACGGTGACCATGACATCGATTGCAAAATCGAAGGTCTCGGCGCGATGAAACTGAAGTCAGAGTTTGTGAAGAAAATCTAACATAACGTCAGACTGTCGACGAATTGGGGTGTGAAATGCGCCTTGGTTCGTCTTTTTTTGTAAATTATGGCTTATGATGATATGTAAGAGTATTCAAAATGTAAAGGAGGGAGAACATGTTATTGAAGAAAATGATTACCTTCCTCAGTGTGATTTCGTTATCTATATTAATAGGATGTGGTCAACAAGAACGAGAGCTCGTTGTTGGCAATTATACTGATGAACAAACAATTGTGTACTCTGAAAATACGGTGACAGATAAAGAAAAGATTGATGACTTCAAAACGATGATTGAAGCAAGTTCAATCACGAACGAACGTCCAAAAGGGCTTCCTCAATATGTAGTGACCATCAATAACCCAGCTGAATCTACGATGGAATTGATGGTGAACTTTTGGATAAGTGATAACAACGAGTTCATTTTTTCAAAAGGAATAGAAAGTCGCGAATATTTTAAAGTTGATGAAGAACACATCAAGGATGTAAATGAACTCTTAGAATGATTGAAATGGTAAAAAATAGTATGTGCCTTATGTAGATATGAGATGATGATGAAGGCATTCTAAATCAAAAAAGAGGAGGAAGACATTTCGTGGGACAACGATTTGTATTGAAGTCAAAACAGCATATGAGTGGTGGAATCATTAAAATTGTCGTGGATAGCTATACAGGCGTTCACTACTTGATGACTAGCGGCTTAGGATTGAGTGGAATGACGCCTCTTCTAGATGAACATGGAAAAGTCGTCATTGAGAAGCCAAAATCGACTTCGTGAAATCGTGGAATATAGAATTCATACAAAAAACCAGGCTGATCAGCCTGGTTTTTTGTATGGACCGTCTTATGAGAAGAATGGTTTATACTCGCGACGTTCATGCATGACGGATACCCATTGAAGCGTCGTGAACTCCTCGAGTACCCATTCGCCATTGAATCGTCCGAGACCAGAGTTTTTCTCGCCTCCGAACGGCATATGCGGTTCATCGTTGACCGACTGGTCGTTGACGTGAATCATGCCGGTTTCGACTTTTCGTGCGAAATTGGTCGCACGGTAAACCGAACCGTGGACGGCACCGCTCAATCCATACGGCAATTCATTCGAGAGACGGAGTGCCTCTTCGTCATCTTTAAACGATAGGATGACCGCAACCGGTCCAAAGATTTCATTTTTCGCGAGTGGCATGTCATTCGTGACACCACTGAGGACGGTCGGTTCGAGAACGTTGCCGTCGGCTGTTCCGCCAGTATGAACGGTCGCACCTGCATCGACGGTTTTCTCGATTTGCTCTAAGATACGATCGATTTGATCGTGGTCGATGAGCGGACCGACTTGCGTGTCTTTTTCGTTCGGGTCACCCGCTTTCAATTGTTTAACGCGCTCGACGTAACGTTCCACGAATTCATCATGAATCGATTCGGCGACGAGGATTCGGTTCGTCGACATACAAATTTGCCCTTGATGGTAGAATTTACTGTATACCGCTGATTCGACGGCGCGGTCGAGATCGGCATCGTCGAGTACGACAAACACGTTATTCCCACCGAGTTCAAGAGCGGTTTTCTTCAAGAGGCGTCCCGCCTTCTCTGCGATTCCTTGACCAACCTCGGTTGAACCTGTGAACGAGATGAGACGCGGAATCGGATGTTCGACAATCGCATCGCCGATTTCAGACCCTCGTCCGACGACGACATTGAGTACGCCTTTTGGAAGTCCTGCTTCTTCAAAGAGCGATGCGAACAGAAGGCCACCTGTGACCGGTGTCGCGGTAGCCGGTTTGACGACGACCGCATTCCCGGTCGCGAGAGCCGTCACGATTGAACGAACAGCCAAATGGAACGGGAAATTCCAAGGACTAATGATTCCGATGACCCCGAGTGGTTTACGGTAAACCCGGTTTTCTTTGTTCGGCACGACCGAAGGTTTGATGAGTCCGTCCATACGGAATGGGAATGTCGCGGCTTCTTTGATGATAGCCATTGATGCGGCAAATTCGCCTTCTGCCTTGATCCGTGTACTGCCAGACTCTTTCACGAGCCAATCGACGATGTAGTCCTTGTTGTCCATCGTCACCTGAGCAAACTTCTCGATTAATTCCCGTCGTGCTTGCGGAAGCATGTCAGCCCAGTCCGTCTGAGACGCTTTGGCTGCTTCATAAGCGCGATTCAAATCATCTTCGTCTGCCGATTGAATCGAGAAAAGTGTCTCGTTTGAGAACGGATTGACGTTGTCGATCGACTTCTCGCTCGACCCGTTCACCCATTCACCATTGATGTACATTTTCGTAAAATCTGTATGCATGTAGAACACTCCTTTGTTTTTCTTCACCATAAGAAGTATTCACTTATTTTATAAAAATAAACATCTTAATCGGTCGAGTGATTAGGTTTGAAGCATGACGTTTGAGACGGATATGGGAAGTGGGGAGGTCTGTTAGCAAGAGTAGAAACATACCATTACTAGAACTCAAGTGTAGATTCATCCGTCGCCACTCTTTTGAAGTTCCTGAATACTTCCTGTACAGTTAGACGAAGAGAGGGGTTAGAAAGAAATATGAAACGTTATGAAGCAATTTTATTTGATATTGATGACACGTTGCTAGACTTTAAACAAAGTGAGCACGTTGCGTTAGAACAATTACTCGCATCCTACAATGTCCAGATGACGGATGAAGTGAAGGCTCGGTATGTCGACATTAACAGTGGCCTATGGCGCGCATTTGAGCGCGGCGAAGTAGACCGTGAAGAAGTACTCGTTGGTCGTCACACGAAACTGTTCGATTCGCTCGGACTCACGGTCGACGGTCCGCAAGTCGAACAGCAGTATCGGGACTACTTACATGCAGGCGTACACATGGTCGACGGCGCGTTAGAGATTGTCCAAACGCTGAGCGCGGACTATCCGCTCTATATCGTCACAAACGGTGTGACGGAGACGCAATTCAAACGGTTAGAGTCATCGGGACTATTGCCGTACTTCCAAGACGTCTTCGTATCGGATGCGACCGGCTCGCAAAAACCGATGAAGCCGTTCTTTGACTACGTCTTTGATCGAATCCCGAACGTAAAGCCAGAGAAGGGCTTAATCATTGGCGACTCAGTCACGGCAGACATCGCCGGTGGGCGGATGTACGGCCTAGATACATGTTGGTTCAATCCGAATGAAGTGGCCGCGACGATGGAGTCGACGTACGAGATTCGACATTTAAACGAGTTGAAATCGCTTCTCTAAGTTCAAGCCGGATTTAGTGAATGAGACGGCAAACGATTCGGTAGTTGTGCGAGTACTTCTGGATAGAGCGTGACCTCTCGAAGACGGTCGAGTTTTTGCCAACGATAGATGAGGTGGTCTCCTTCAGGTCCATAAAAGTCTCCTTCTTGGAGCGGGAGATCACCGTCTACATAAAAGTACAGTCCAATCTCATGAAACGGCTGTTCGTTGTAGGTAAATAAATTCTCGTGGACGAAGGCGAACGTGGTATCGGTCACGCACATATCCAATTCTTCATGTAGCTCGCGCGCGAGGGCGGTTGCGGCTTCTTCACCGAGCGTCACGCGACCGCCAGGCAGTGCCCAAAAGTCATCCCGGATATTTCGGTGAATCAATACGTGTCCGTCTTTCACGAAAATACCGGCGACGCGGTAATTGAAGACGCCTTGTTCGGTCGGGAATACGAGGTCCATCTATATCACTTCCAATCTTTGTAATCTGTTCTAGTATACCTGAAGGAGGGATATTATGTTTCAACCACATACGCAATACCGAGATGAAGATTTCCGCGACGTGACACTCCGTGACGAAGAGCTGTCACACATCACGTTCGAGAACTGTCGCTTCACATACGTCGATGCGACGGAACTACAAACGGAGCGCTGTCAGTTCATCAACTGTGATTTTACCGATTCGAAATGGAATGCGTCCCGTCATGTCGGCAGCTCATTTTTGAACTGTCAGTTCCATGGTGCCAATTTGTTCACGAGTGAGTTTGAGCAATGTAAAATGACGGGGTCTTCCTTTGAGGAGAGTCAGTTTGAGGGCGTCCATGTCACAGAAGGGGACTGGTCATTCGTCAACCTTCGTCACGTGTCACTCAAGAAAATGGATTGGACCCACGTTCGTATGGTTGAGGCGGACCTATACGGTGCCGATTTGACCGAGACGGTTTGGCATCAGGCGGACTTGTCACGAGCGACACTTCAACATGCGGTGTGCCGTGGTGCTGACTTCAGAGGAGCACTTGTCGATGGGGTTGATTTTTCAAACGTGACGTTACAACAAACAAAATTAGACGCGATGCAGGCAATCCAAGTCGCGCGCTCATTGGGGGCGATTATAGAATGAAACCGGAACAAATGATTGAACAGTTGATTGCGTTCGCAAAAGAACGTGAATACATCCGAACGGTCGTCTTGAACGGCTCGCTCGTCAATCCGAATGTACAAGCGGACGCGTATCAGGATGTCGACCTCACTTTTTACGTAGAAGATGTAAAAGCGGTTGCGACCGATCGCTCATGGATCGATATGTTTGGAGAAGTCTTGATCATGCAGATACCTGAAACGTCTGATCCTGAACGACATGTGGCATTTTTGGTGCAGTATGTAGACGGACATCGTATTGATTTGACGATTCGAAGCATCGAGCAACTTGATGAGATGCTCGAAGCCGATTCGCTCAGTCAAATCGTGTTCGACCGAGACCATCATCCGAGTGTGACACCGTCAGACGACACATACCGTGTGACACGCCCGTCTGCTGATGAGTATGCGTCTTGTTGGAATGAATTTTGGTGGGTGTCACTCTATGTTGTCAAAGGAATCAAACGACACCAGGTGTTATACGCGCTCGATCATCTCGACATCATGCGAAATATGCTCCGTCAGATGATGCAATGGAATATCGGCTATGCGACGAACTTTTCTGTGAATCTCGGGAAATCGGGCGACGGGATGCGAGAGCATTTACCGGAAGAATTGTGGGAGATGCTCACGGCGACGTATGCCTCGGCTGAGCTGAGCGCAATTGAAGACACGCATGATCGCCTGCAATCACTCTTCTTCTTTTGCGCGCAGCGTGTCGCGGAACAAGGTGATTTCGTCTTCCGGGAAGAAGAAGCCAGACGCGTCCGTGCCGCATGTGCAACACTTCGACATTCGAACGATTAATGAGGCCGTGAGCCGGGAAACGCTCCTTATAGAGAAAGGAGCGTTTTTTCATGAACCCATATACGACATTTATTGCTCTTCTAGTCGGAAGTCTTGTCCTCTTTGTCGGCATTCGCTTAAAAAAATGGCCAATCATTTTGGTTGCGATGCTCCCCCTTGGTGTCGTCGCATTTAATATGTTCTTACTCATCACGGGGCGCTAGGATATGTTCACTTGTCTTTTTGATACATCGATTTGATGAAGAAGGCACTCGGTAACAAAATGCCGATGGCGCCTTCGATGATGGCGAATAATCGGGTCAAACCAATCGGCAACAAATCACCAAATCCGATTGATAATAAAGTGACCCCGCTGAAATACAGGAGGTTTTCCCAAGTCGGTTCAACGGCATTCATGGATTCGAGTGAAGTCACAAGAATGACTGAATCACGAGACAAAGCATAATAAATCAATGTGAATCCTAACATGACACCAAGTAGGCTAACGAACAACTGAGCGAACAATCTCCCGTCAAATCCTGTTTGCTTGTACGTTTGACGTTTGAAAAACCAAAACACGTTCAAACTGATGAAGAGTAATGCAATGGTTAATAAAATCGTATTCAATCCGGACACATCCTTTTCATGTAAATGAGTTCATTTACCCATTCCCGAAGCGAAGAATGAAAAACAGAATCGGAAAAGGTTTGCAATTGATGAAAAGATTGATAGAATGTGGTCGAAGACGACTGAATTTCATAATGTTTGCCACTAGGGGAGTCGCGTCACGCGGCTGAGATGGACATGGTCCAGACCCTTCGAACCTGATCTAGTTCAAACTAGCGTAGGGAAGTGGGCGAAACGACTCATATGGCTTCACCTAGATATGACTGTCCGAGACGCCGCTTCCGTTATGGGAGGCGGCGTCTTTTTATCTGTGATAAGGGGGAGTTACTATGAAATTTACAGATCACTTACGTCAGGAAGCAGATGGATTGTTTGAAGCAAGCTTTCATCATCCGTTCGTTCGTTCACTCGGAGAAGGAACACTCGATGAGAAAAAGTTTAGACATTACGTCATGCAAGATTCGTATTACTTGAATCAATTCTCAAAAGTGCAGGCCAAAGGGGCGACGCTCGCACCGACAATGGAACTATCGAGTCGCTTTTTAACACATGCCTTACACACGATCGAGGCGGAACTCGCACTTCATCGTGAGTTCTTTACGATGCTCAATGTGACGGATGTTGAACTGGCGACATTCGAGCCGGCACCGACCGCGTATGCGTATGCGCTCCACATGCAACAGGCAGGACCGACACTCGGTGACGTATTGGCGTCAATCCTTCCGTGTTACTGGGTGTATTACGAGATTGGTGAACGCTTAAAGGATAAGCGCCCAGACCATCCGATTTATTCGGCTTGGATTGCGACGTACGGTTCGGAGTGGTTCCGTGAGCTAGTGGAAGAACAGATTGACCGATTGGACGAATTGGCTGGGCAAGCGACAGAAGAAGAGCGGCTTCGTTACACGAAACTCTTCTTGAAGAGTTGCTACTACGAAGTTGCCTTCTGGGAAATGGCGTGGACACTAGAGTCATGGACATTGTCACAGGAGGTCAACCAATGAGACATGAGATTTGGAGTGAGGTTCGAAAAGCGGCACCGTTGATCCACAACATCACAAATACGGTCGTTGCTAACTTTTCGGCGAATGGACTGCTCGCCATTGGTGCTTCTCCCGTCATGGCCGATGCGATTGAAGAAGTGGCGGAGATGACGTTTGTGAGCGATGCGCTCGTGTTAAACATCGGGACACTCGGCACGATGACTGAGGCGACGATGATTCGTGCGGGACAGGCGGCGAATGAAGCGGGATGTCCGATTGTACTCGATCCGGTCGGTGTCGGGGCGACGTCGTTCCGTCGAGATGTCGTCGAGCGGATCCTTCGCCACGTCCGTGTATCGGTCATTCGTGGGAATGCAGGAGAAATCGCGACATTGATTGGCGTTGATTGGACAGCACGAGGTGTGGATGCGGGTGACGGGGCGTATGAACCAAGTCAATTGGCACTCGAAGCGGCGAAACGATATGGATGTGTCGTGGCCGTGACCGGAAAAGAGGATATGGTCAGCGATGGAAGTGTCGTCATAGAAGTTCATGGGGGGACAAAACGGATGACCGATACGACCGGTACGGGATGCTTACTCAGTGCGGTCGTCGGAGCATGTCTAGCGGTCGAAAAGAATGCCCTCAAGGCGACGGTGACAGCCGTATCAGGATATGCCTATTGCGGGGAGTTGGCGAGTGAACGGGCAGAAGGACCAGGAGATTTTCCGATTCACTTTTTAAATGCCCTCCATCAATTGACGCAATATACAATCCCGACGAATCGAATCGAGGTGTCGACCTCATGAGACCACAAGTCTTGACGATTGCAGGATCTGATTCAGGGGGCGGCGCTGGTATTCAGGCCGATTTAAAAACATTTCAAGAGCTCGGTGCGTTCGGGACGAGTGTGTTGACCGCGGTTACGGCTCAAAACACACTAGGTGTGCATGGGATTGAAGCGATTTCCCCGGAAATGATCACTCGGCAAATCGATGCAGTGGCCAATGACTTTCAGATTACAGCATGCAAGACTGGCATGTTGGTAGATGTGGAGCGAATTGAAGCGGTAGCCGCAGCACTTGAACGTCATCGTTTCCAACACGTCGTCGTCGATCCTGTCATGGTGGCGAAAGGGGGCGCTTCTTTGTTGCAAGATAGCGCGGTCGAGGCACTTCGGACGAAGCTGTTGCCATATGCGACGGTCGTGACGCCAAATATCCCTGAGGCAGAGGTATTGGCCGGAATCGAGATTCGAACGGAGGCAGATCAGATGAAGGCCGCTCAATTGATTCGGGCACTCGGTGTCGATGTCGTCATCATCAAAGGTGGACATATGGAAGGTGTGAAGGCCGTCGATTTGATTGTGTCCGAATCTGAAGCGTTTCAAGTGAGCGCACCCCGCGTTCGGACGAAAGACACACATGGAACGGGATGTACGTTCTCTGCAGCTTTTACGGCTGAGCTGGCATACGGAAAGACACTTCGTCAAGCTGTCGCGGACGCGAAGCAATTTATCCATCAGGCGATCACGCATGGATTATCGATTGGACAGGGACATGGACCGACAAATCATTGGGGACATCGTTTAGCGAAAGAAGAGGTAGTTACCGTTGACGTCATGTACGAAACAAGCGCTCGCTAAGCAACTTCGTCTTTATTTTGTGTGTGGGACGACGGATACATCTGATTTGGTGGGGACACTCGAAACGGCACTTCGATGTGGTGTGACATGTTTTCAATTTCGCGAAAAAGGTAAAGATGCATTGTATGGAGATGAAAAAGAAGCAATGGCAAGGACGCTCCAACAGGTATGTCGACAAGCGAATGTTCCATTCATCATCAATGACGATGTGAACTTGGCAATCTCGATTGGTGCAGACGGTGTGCATGTCGGACAAGACGACTTGCCTGCCGAATGGGTCCGTGCAAAGTTAGGCCCTGACAAATGGTTAGGGGTGTCGGTCCATACGATGGAGGAAGTAAGTGCGGCTCTTCCGTTTGCAGATTATGTCGGGATTGGCCCGATTCACGCGACGAAAAGCAAATTGGATGCGGGGCATGTGCGCGGCACTGAACTGATTCAACAAGTCCGTGAACAATACCCACAGCTTCCGATTGTGGGGATCGGAGGCATCCTTCCAGAGCATGTTCCTTCCATCATTCATGACGGGGCAGACGGCGTTGCCGTCATCTCTGCCATTGCTTCTGCACCGGATGTAGCAACGGCTACCCGGCGTTTCGCTTGTCTCTGAATTTAATTTCTTGAGGAGGAAGACAGATGAACGTATTTGTAATCGGTGCAAACGGCCAGATTGGCCATCAATTGGTGGAAAAGTTACACAATGAAGGGAAGCATCACGTCACAGCGATGGTGCGTAAAGAAGAGCAACTCAATGACTTCAAGTCAAAAGGATACAACGCCGTACTCGGTGACCTTGAAGGTTCAGTGGCAGACTTGGAAAAGGCAATCGACGGAATGGATGTCATCGTGTTCGCAGCCGGTTCTGGTGGAAGCACTGGAGCAGACAAGACACTCTTAATTGACCTAGATGGTGCAGCGAAGAGTATCGAAGCAGCACAAGCGAACGGAAACATCAAACACTTCGTCATGGTCAGCGCCTTGAAAGCAGAGGATCGCTCAGCTTGGCCAGATTCGATGAAGCCTTACTATGTAGCGAAGCATCATGCCGATCGCTTACTCGAACAGAGTGGACTCACATACACGATTGTACGTCCGGGCGCATTGACAGATGATGCGGGAACGGGCAAAGTGAACACGCAATTCGAGGGAAGTGGAGAGATTCCACGCGAAGACGTGGCATCATTCTTGGTGCACGTCCTTCATAACCATTCAAACGCGCAGAACAAAGCAATCGATTTGATCAAAGGGGATACCCCGATCGAAGAAACGTTATAAGTGTGTGACACGAAGAACGGGATGTGAACCATCCCGTTTTTTGTCGCGTTAAAGAGGGAAAAGAACGCAGAATAACGAAATAGAAGAATACGAACAGATGAGGAGGTCCCGCATGACCGAGATGTTTATTTATCTGGCGGTCTATTTGTTACCGTCATTTTTGCTCGGATTTTTAGCACTCGATGTCTTTCAACGCAATCCGAATAAAGTAGAGCATCGTTTGCTGAGCCTGTTTGTGTTCGGTTATTCGATGCTCTTCTTGGCTGAATTTGTCCGCCATCTTTCTCCGATTGAATACAGTCCGGCACTCATTGCGTATTGGTTTGGGAATGCCGGCATCTTCATCTTTATCTTTTCTGTTCATTTCATATTAAGTATCACAGGCGTCGGAGCAAAGGCACCGAAGTGGCTGTATCCTTGGGTCGTCTATTTGCCGCTGATTCCCGTCATATTGACGTATATCCGGCGAGAGAACATCATCAACAGTCAACAGTTTGAGCAAGTGGGGATCTGGATTTATCCCGAGTTCAACGCTTCTTATTTGATTACGCTGACCGTCGGGAACATCTTTCACATATTGATCATCGGTCTCATTTTTTATGCTCTCAAACGTGCGGAACGAAGAGAACACCAACGCGTGTTGCGCATGCTTTTTTGGACGGCAAATGTCGTATTGTTATGGGATGTTGTCTTCGGTTATTTTCAATTCCGTGGGTTCATTCCGCCGTACTCTTATATGTATGGAGGGCTCGTATGGGCAGTGGCGCTCGTCATCGCAATGAATCGTTTGGATTTCTTGACCTCTTACGTGAAACGATACGGGACACTGTATAACTTGAATCCATCTGCCATCTTGTTGATTGATCCCGATGGAAAAGTGGAAAGTGCGAATCCAGCAGCGCGCACACTCTTTCATACGGTCCGTGTCGTAAATGAACGCTTTGTCGATTTATTACCGGAAAAGAAAAAGGCGGAGTGGATGGAGCATTATCATCAACATTTCCAGACTCGCAAAAAGTTTTTAGAGTTCGAGACGAAGATTATGACGAAATCCGGGCAAGAGCGGTATGTCGTCATTGATGGGGACTTTGTTGATATCGATCGAACAATCCATGGGATGATCATCATTCGAGACGTTCATTCGTTCAAAGAAGCAGAGCAAACAATCCGTTTCTTTGCCTATCATGACCCACTGACGAAGTTGGCCAATCGACGTGCGTTTTATGAACAGGCAGACCATGCGTTACTAAGTTCCTCAAGATTATCTTTATTGATTATTGATTTGGACGGTTTCAAAGCGGTCAATGATACGTATGGTCACCAAGAGGGCGATCATTTCTTAACGCATTTAGGTGGATTGTTAGAAGTATCAACGCGAGATGTCGGCTTGGCTTCCCGTGTTGGAGGTGATGAGTTTTATATCTACTTAGTCGATCTGACGGAATCTGAAGTACTCGCATTTATTCATGAACTTCAGATGACGTTGAATCGGAATCCATACAGAACGCCGGATGTGACGATTCCAATCCGGGCAAGTATTGGGGTCAGTCATGCGCCGGATCAAGGGACGGACTTGGATACGCTGATTCATAAAGCGGACCAGGCGATGTATCAAATCAAGCAGGACGGAAAAAACGATTATGCGATTTATGACGAGGCGTTACATGGTCCGAAATAAAGGGAACATAGAAGTGTTTGATGATGAAGAGGAGGATGGAACATGTCAGAAAGACCGTTAGTCACGATGCGCGCCGAGGGAGAAGCGGGAGGCGTCAAGACGAATGTACGTGTAGGTGAGCACACCCCATTTATCGTAGATGAGCCGGAACGACTCGGTGGAACGAATATGGGGCCGAATCCGCTTGAGTACCTTCTCGGTGCGTTGTCGTCTTGCACGACCATCATGATTGCCTATGTCGCACAGGACTTGAACTTTGATTACGAGGGTGTCCATTTCGTGACGGAAGGGACACTCGATCCGAGAGGGTTCCAAGGGATGGAAGGTGTCCGAACGTATTTTGAGTCAGTTCAGATGAAGATCGTACTCGATACGACTGAATCGGATGAGCGAATTGCCGAATTACAAAAAGGTGTCGAGGCACGATGCCCGATTCATAATTTGATGCATGAAGCGGACGTGGAGATGACGGCAGAATGGACTCGGAAATAAGGATGAGGGCGACCTCATCTTTTTTACATAGACATTGGGAAAAGCGTACGGAGGGAAGACGAATGCATCACCGACCGATGACGCGTGAATGGGCAAGTCAAATTCAAGAATGGACGTACGGAGCTCCTTATGATTTCTATAATCAGTCGCCTTCTGAAGAGGGGATTGACGAATTGATGACGTATCAGGTGATGTTAGAGGATCATGAGCTGATTGGATTTTATTGTATCGGAGCTGCTGCACAAGTGCCAAATTCGACATATCCGTATTCGTCAGACTTCATGGACATTGGGTTTGGGATGAGACCTGACTTGACGGGTAAAGGACGCGGACAATCGTTTGTGGAATACGTCATGGAGAGAGCGGCGGAACAGGGGAAACCGCTCCGTCTAACTGTCGCCTCCTTTAACGAGCGTGCGATTCATCTATATGAAACGCTTGGATTTTGTACAATCACATCGTTTGAGCGAAATGAGGTTCCGTTCCAAGTGATGGTGCGCGATTAACCGTACTGTTTCTGATGTGCCTTTTTACGTCGTAAATAATCCTCGTCGGCACGGAGTTGATCCCAATACGTTTTAAAGATACGGGCAGACTCTGCTTTCTCTTCGTCGATTTCGCGCTCGTGGATGTCACCGTCTTCTTTATATTTACGTCCTCCTTTATAATTGGCGTAGCGTCGGGCCCGCGTGTAGCCCATTTGGATGAACTTTCGGGCCATGTCCATCCCGACGAAATCGTCGTTCGCGCGATACGCTTCAAACAATTCCATGATTTCTTCAGCGGATTGCTTGGCGATCTCTGGCGTCTTGAATCGCCAATGGGGCAAAATCTCACTTTTATACGGCTCAACGAGTAGTACCCCTTGTTCACCACGGCCGACTCGGTACAGTTCGGGTTGTTTTCGGAAGTCGATTTCATCAAAATTTAAATCATAGTCAAATGGCATGTTTATTCCTCCTCGCCTAACGTTTTCCCATTAGGTCGGGGAAAGAAACAACTTGAAGGAAAAGGATGGGTTTGTATGATCAAGATGGAGACAGAACGATTGATCTTAAGAGCATTTACGCTAGAGGACGCAGAAGATATGTATCGTTACGCCAAAGACGAACGTGTCGGACCGATGGCGGGTTGGGCGCCACATGAATCCGTTGAAGAGACGAAAGATGTCATTCGACTGTTTATTGAGGAAAAAGACGTGTGGGCGATCGTGTTGAAAGAAACCGGGCAAGTGATTGGCAGCATCGGATTACATGACCGAAGACCGGACCCTACGATTCAACATGAGGCTCAACGTGAAATCGGTTATGTGCTCAGCCCCGATTACTGGGGGAACGGCTATGTGCCGGAAGCCGTTCAGGCGATGATTCGATTTGGATTCGAAGCATTAGGGCTGGAGCGGATTTGGTGCGGCTATTTCAGCTTCAATGACCAATCCCGACGTGTCGTTGAGAAATGTGGGTTCACCTATGCGTTCACGAAAACGCAAGAATTGACTCGACTCGATGGACGAACGGTAGAATGCCTCGTCTATGTCCAACTCAATCCGACGTTCTCTACACATTGAAGCGCTGTTTCGATGTGTTTTTTCATGAAATCATAAAAACCCCTTGATATGTAACCGGTTACACATTAAGATGGTTTTGTAAGCGTTTCCAGAATGGAGGATGTCAAATGGCGACCATCAAACAAGTAGCAAAACATGCGAACGTCTCAGTGGCGACCGTATCACGCGTCATGAATAAAAGCGGATATGTGAGCGAAGAGGCGAAAGAAGCGGTCGAAAAGGCGATTGCGGAACTGAATTACGCACCGAACCGAGTCGCTCGTTCGCTCTATAAAAAATCGTCGAATTTGATTGGACTCATCATGCCGGACATCACAAACCCGTTCTTTCCACAGCTGGCTCGGGCGATTGAGGATGTCGCCAATCAGCATGGGTATCAAGTCGTCTTATGCAACACAGACGAACAACTCGAAAAAGAGCAGACGTATTTGGTCGCCTTGCAGACGATGCATGTCGACGGGCTGATTATCACCACGAACCATTCGCACAACCCGAATTACGAGACGTTGGATTTACCGATGGTCGCGCTCGACCGAATCGTGAAGGCTGGAATCGACGCCGTTGTATCGGATGGTTACGAGGGCGGAAAGTTGGCAGCCGACACGTTGTTACAACGCGGTGCGACACGACTGGCTCACATTGCCGGACCTGATCATCTCAAGACGGTCAAGCGTCGGACCGAAGGATTTGTCGAAGTGGCAGGGGACAAACTCGTCGGGATGACCGAGTCCACGTTCACGTTCAAAGACGCCTTGAAAGCGTCCCAAGAGCTGTTTGATCATGCGTGGCCGTTCGATGGCATCTTCGCAGCAAACGATGTGATTGCAGCCGCCGTATTGCAGGAAGCAGTTCGTCGGAACATTCGTGTCCCGGAAGAACTACAGGTCATCGGATATGACGGAATCGAGCTTGGCGAGATGACGTCCCCGCCACTGACGACCATCGTCCAGCCCATCTATGAGATGGGTCGAGTCGCGACCGAGCGATTGCTCGATTTGATTGAGAAAAAAGATACACGACCGAGAGAGATGTTGTTACCGGTCACGTTGCTTGAAAGACAAACGACAAAGCGGAAGGAGAAATAAAGAATGAAACGCATTGTTGTCATTGGCAGTATATCGATGGACCTTGTCGTCACGTCCGACAAACGTCCGCAAGCAGGGGAAACCGTCATCGGCGAGTCGTTTCGTACCGTTCCAGGAGGGAAAGGTGCGAACCAAGCGGTCGCTGCTTCTAAGTTAGGAAGTACGGTGCAGATGGTCGGTTGTGTAGGGAACGATCCGTTCGGTCAGCAGATTGTTGAGAACTTCAAACAGTATGGCGTCGATGTTGCGCACGTTCGGATCATACCGAATGAAGTGACGGGGACGGCACACATCGTATTGGCGGAAGCAGATAATTCGATTGTCGTCGTCCAATCCGCGAACAAGCAGGTCTTCTTCACGGAAGAGGAACTAGATCAGTTACTCGATGAGCAGTCGTTCGTACTCTTACAGCTCGAGATTCCAATCGAAACCGTTCGACTAGTGACCGCTTACTGTAAAGTGAAAGGGATTCCCGTACTACTCAATCCGGCCCCGTCTCAACCGCTCCCGTTAGAAGTGATTGAAGACGTCACGTACTTGACGCCGAACGAACATGAATGCCGGGATTTATTTAAGGAATTGTCCGTGGACGAAGTGCTTGAACGATATCCGAACAAGTTAATCGTCACGGAAGGCGTTCGTGGTGTCCGATTCCATGATGGACGAGAAGTACGGCATGTGCCAGCCATCCGAGCGAACGTCGTCGACACAACAGGAGCTGGTGACACGTTCAACGGTGCGCTCGCTGTCTCCCTCATCGAGCAAGAGGATTTAGAGACGGCCGTACGGTTTGCCGTCGTCGCATCCGGCATGAGCGTCGAAGGCTTTGGTGCACAAGGTGGTATGCCGACACGAGAAGATGTACAACAACGATTGGAGCGCGTGTGATGAAAAAACAAGGGATATTAAATAGTCATCTAGCAAAAATCTTTGCCGATCTCGGGCATACGGATCGCGTCGTCATCGCAGACTGCGGACTCCCGATTCCGGACGGGGTGAAGCGTGTCGACCTTAGCCTCCGAATCGGGGAACCTTCCTTTCTTGAAGTACTTGATGTCGTCGAATCGGATTTGGTCGTAGAGCGCATCACGATTGCCGAAGAGATTCTCACACACAACCCGACGATTGCAGACTCACTGAAAGAACGATATACAAGCATCGACATGTGTTCGCATGAAGATTTCAAACGGGAGGTCGCAAAAGCAAAAGTGGTCATTCGAACTGGGGAAGCGACACCTTACGCGAACGTCATCTTACACGCCGGGGTCATTTTTTAAGGGGGGATTTCGATGCACATTCAGTTGAAAGGCATCCATAAGTCGTTCGGTCCGGTCTCCGTCTTGAAAGGGGTCGACTTCGAACTATTGCCCGGAGAAATTCATGCGCTCATGGGGGAAAACGGAGCAGGCAAGTCAACGTTGATGAAAGTGATGACCGGTCTTCACGCTCAAGATGAAGGAGACATCCTCATCGATGGGAAGAAACGTCAATTCAAACACCCAAAAGAAGCGGAGCAAGAAGGGATTGCCTTCATCCATCAGGAGCTCAACATTTTACCGGAGATGACGGTAACGGAAAACTTATTTTTGGGTCGGGAGCTGACGGGGCCGTTCGGGATGGTCAAACAGCAGGAAATGACACGACGCGCTCGTGAATATTTGGCAGAATTGAACGTCTTCATGGATGTCGATGAAGTGGCGCGCAACTTATCGGTCGGTCAGCAACAGATGATTGAGATTGCCAAGGCACTCATGACAGATGCGAAAGTCATCGTCATGGATGAACCGACGGCCGCCTTGACGGATCGCGAAATTCAGGCACTCTTCGCCGTCTCACGTGCCTTACGAGATCAAGGTGTGTCCATCATTTATATCTCTCACCGCATGGAAGAAATTTTTGACTTGTGTGATCGAATCACCGTACTTCGGGACGGACAGTCCATCTCGACCCGTATGATTCAAGACACATCTTTTGAGGAAACCGTACGCGATATGGTCGGACGCGAAATCGGTGAACGCTATCCGACGCGCACCGCGACGCTTGGGGAGGTCGTTCTCGAAGTAGATGATTTAATAGGTAACCGGTTCCACAACGTATCATTCAACGTTCGAGCCGGTGAAATCGTCGGATTCTCCGGATTGATGGGAGCAGGACGGACTGAAGTGATGCGTGCTTTGTTCGGAGCAGACGCCCACAAAGGTGGAGTCATCAAACTGAACGGAAAACCGATTCGGATCAAGACTCCGGCAGACGCCATCAAACATGGCATCGCCTTTTTAACAGAAGACCGAAAAGGCGAGGGCTTGCTTCTCGACTTCTCGCTAAGAGAAAACTTATCACTCCCGACACTCGATAAACGGGCAAAAGGGTCGGTCATCTCCAAACAACAAGAAGCGACATTCGCCGAGACGTACTTACAAAAACTGCGGGTCAAGCATCATTCGATGGAGCAAAAAGTGAAGTCGTTGTCCGGTGGGAACCAACAGAAGATTGTGCTCGGTAAATGGTTAGGTGTCGAGCCGGACGTCTTGATTTTAGATGAACCAACCCGTGGAGTCGACGTCGGTGCCAAGAAAGAAATTTATAACATCATGAGTGATCTTGCGGAGTCAGGTGTCGCCATCATCATGGTCTCCTCCGATTTACCGGAAGTGCTTGGGATGAGTGACCGAATCGTCGTCATGCGGGAAGGGGTTGTGACCGGAACGCTCACAAAAGAAGAGGCGACGCAAGAAAAAGTAATGACGTATGCGACAGGAGGGCAATGATATGGAATTGAAAGCAACGACTGCACTGAAGCGCCCGGGTCGACTTGGATGGGGACAAAAGTTAGGACCGCTGTTTGGTCTACTCGTCATCGTCGTCGTCGTGACCGCGCTCGAACCTGGATTTTTATCATTAAATAATATCTTTAACGTACTTCGACAAGTGTCCATCAATGCCTTGATTGCCTTCGGGATGACATTCGTCATCTTGACAGGCGGGATTGATTTATCGGTCGGCTCGATTTTAGCGCTCGCATCTGCACTAGTGGCAGGCATGATGGTGGACGGTCAACATGCGGTCATGGCCGTTGCACTTGGCTTGATTGCGGGTGCCGTTCTCGGGGCTTTTAACGGGGCGGTCATCACATACGGGAAAGTGGCGCCGTTCATCGCGACATTGGCCACGATGACGATTTACCGAGGTTTGACGCTCGTCTATACGGACGGGCGACCGATTACTGGTCTCGGAAATTCTGGGTGGTTCGAGATGCTGGGACGTGGCTACTTCTGGATTATCCCGGTGCCGGCATTGACGATGTTACTCGCGTTCGGTGTTCTTTATTTCATTTTGAAAAAGACGACATTTGGTCGTCACACGTACGCAATCGGTGGAAATGAAGAAGCAGCAAAATTGATGGGGATTGGCGTCAATAAAGTCAAAATTATGATTTATTCGCTATCGGGTATGCTTGCTGCACTCGCGGGCATCATCTTGACATCACGTCTCAACTCCGCACAACCGACGGCAGGAACGTCATATGAACTCGATGCTATCGCGGCGGTCGTTCTCGGGGGAACGAGCCTTGCAGGTGGTCGAGGTTGGATTGTCGGAACATTGATCGGGGCACTGATCATCGGCACATTGAACAACGGATTGAACCTTCTCGGCGTATCATCTTTCTTCCAACTCGTCGTAAAAGGTGCAGTTATATTGTTTGCAGTATTGCTTGATCGTCGACAAAACGCGTAACACGCGAAAGGGGAAAACGGAACATGAAAAAATGGACAGCTTGGCTACTCGCACTAACGATGGTACTGATGGCAGCTTGCTCGACTGAACAACCGGGGTCTACTTCTGAGACTGAAACGAAAGATGGGGATTATGAAATCGGCTTATCCATCTCGACATTGAACAACCCGTTCTTCGTCGCATTGAAAGAAGGCGCAGAAGAACAGGCGAACGAAATGGATGCGACATTGACAGTGGCGGACGCGCAAAACGATGCCGCGAAACAAGTGAATGACGTTGAAGACATGATTCAAAAAGGAATGGATTTGATTCTCATCAACCCGACAGATTCAGAAGCAGTCGGCGCAGCGGTACAAGCAGCAAATGATGCAGGCATTCCGGTCATCACGGTAGACCGTAACGCAGAGACTGGTGAAGTGGTCGCACACGTCGCCTCAGACAACGTCGCGGGTGGACAGTTGGCGGGTGACTACATGGTCGAACTCGTAGGCGAAGGTCAAAAAGTCGTCGAACTCGAAGGGATTCCGGGAGCGTCAGCGACACGTGACCGTGGACAAGGATTTAACGAAGCAATCGATGGGAAATTGGAAGTCGTGGCAAAACAATCTGCAAACTTTGACCGTGCAGAAGGATTAACGGTCATGGAGAATATTTTACAAGACAATAAAGACATCGTCGCTGTATTCGCACATAACGATGAGATGGCACTCGGTGCTGTTCAAGCACTTGAAGCGGCTGGAATGAGTGACGTGAAAGTCATCGGATTCGATGCAACAGACGATGCGGTCAAAGCGGTCGAAGGTGGGACGATGGCAGCAACGGTTGCTCAAAAACCAGCTGAGATTGGTAAATTGGGTGTAGAAGCGGCAATCAATCATTTGAAGGGTGAAACGGTGGAAGAGAACATCCCGGTCGAACTCGAATTAATCAAATAAGGAAAATGAAACCTCACGATGCCTTGATTTCGGGTAGAGCTCGTGAGGTTTTTCATCTAAATGGAGAAATAAGTAAATGCGTATCTTTGTTCATGTATCCCGAAGAGTATTGTAATTCTATCAAAATGACAGTTTCACTAGCTCTTAACATATGAGCCTGTCCACGTTGGATTGAGATAACGTCGGCTGGCTTCGCTTCAAACGATTGTCCATCAATTGTTACGGTCGCCGTTCCTTGAAGCAGCGTCCAAATCGTATCGGTCGCTTCGTGATAATGATAGCTGAGTTCTTTTCCGACCTGGACGAGCATCCGTCGCGTCACACTGTGATGACCGTCCGCGAGCGTCTCGTGATGAATCACTTCGGATTGTCCCCAGCGCTTCCATTTGAACTTTGGATAGTCGTCAGAGGAGGCTAGATAATCTTTTAACTGCGGCGTCGCATCTTTCGTCGAGACGAGAATCCCGTCCGCGTTGACGGCGACAACGAGATCTTCGAGCCCGATTCCAATCAACGGAAGATTCAATTCATTGATGACATGTGTGTTCGTCGACTCGAACAACTCAACCTGACCGTGGGTGGTGGACGTCATTTCTTCCGTCAAGGTATTCCATGTTCCTAGGTCCTTCCAATCCCCATCGTAACGATGGACGAACACGGACTCCGCATGTTCGACGACGGCATAGTCGAACGACGTTTTTTCTAAATCATCGTAGCGGGTCGTAAGTTCTGAATATGTCGTCGGTAAGTTTCGCTCCGTCAGTTCATCGAGCAACAAGTGCAACTTACAAGCGAAGATTCCACAGTTCCATAATGCGCCTTGTTCAATCAACTGTTCCGCCACATCGACGGTCGGTTTTTCTTGGAACAAGCGAACAGAGGAGATTTGAGCCGTTTCGTCTGGGACGATGTATCCGTATTTCGAAGTCGGGTGGAGGGGAGTGACCCCAACCAGATGTAGGGCATCGTCATTCGCTTGTACCGCTTCATCCAATTGAAGAAAATATTCAAAGAAACGAAGGTCGACATAAGCATCAACCGGCATCACGAGTACCGTCTCATCCGGATTGACCTGTTGTTCGTTCAAATAACTAGCACCGAGTACGATTGCAGGGAATGTATCTCGCCGACTTGGTTCGGAGATGATATTAGTATCTGTACCAATTTGATGAATGACACAATCTTTTTGCTGAATATTTGTGGTGATGAAAGCATGAGTGTCTAAATCGTGTTTTTTAAGTTGATTATAAACTCTTTCAAGCATTGATTGCTTCGTTCCATCTACGCTAGGCAACAAGCGAATGAATTGCTTAGCGTTCGAATTATTCGAAAGTGGCCATAATCTTTTTCCATCACCACCAGATAATAATAGAATTTTCATCGCACATCCTCTTTTCAAATGGAGTTTTCATCTATTTCGCCAAACGTTGGACTATCCCTGTCTAATCAAAAAAAGAGACAGCCGATTCCGGCTATCTCATTACGACATGGGGCGAAGCAGTGCACGAACGGGGCTTCCGTCACCTTCGACGATTGGTAGAGGGACGGCATTCAAGTCATAATCTCCAGGCAAAATATCGTCTAGGACGAGCCCTTCTAATATATGGACACCGTTTCGTGTTAACGCATGATGGGCACCCATCTCTTTACTGTTAATCGCATCAACAGATGGCAAGTCGAGTCCGATTAAAAAGATTCCGAGTTCTCCGAGACGATCGGCAAGAGACAGAGTCAGTTCAGGAATCGTCTCTGGGAAGACGCTCTTATCTGGCCAACCATCCGTCTTCAAAATGAGGCGTTCGACCCCGGTCAAGTCATGAGCGTCCAAGTCAGACGCTTCAATTTTTGACTTATGTGGCATATGAATGACACGGGCTGGACCGATATAGAGGGAAGGGTCGAGGTCGATGACACGCTTCCCGTGGTCGTCAAAGTGAAATGGGGCATCGATATGCGTCCCGACATGTAAACTCATCGTCACTTTCCCGACATTCACTGAACCGCTCTGTGCCATCGGCCAAGCGATCTCATACGAAAACTTCGTGTCTCCCGGCCATGTCGTCACATCGGCTTGAAGCGGTTGGGATACATCAATCCATGTCATTTCGTTCAGCTCCTCTTATAATGATGTTCGGACCGTCCAAAGCTCTGGGAAGAAACGATGATCGAGCACGCGGCGCAAGTAGTTCACACCGGACGAGCCCCCTGTTCCCATCTTCTGTCCGATGATGCGTTCTACGGTACTCATATGGTTGAAGCGCCACATCTGTTGCTGGCTGCCGATATCGAGTAGTTTTTCACCTAGCTCATACAAGTCCCAATACGTCTCGACGTCTCGATAGACCTCGACCCACGCCTTCTCGACACTCTCGTTCCATTCCCAATCCTGTGTGACATCTCGTTCGAGCACGCTCGCATCAATCGACAGACCACGGCGATGCATTTCACGGACAGTCACATCATAAATGCTAGGGGCTTGTAGCGAGCCTTCGAGCAGTGGATACAGCTTTTCATCATGCGCATAAACACTGAGTGTGCGCGCGTTTTTAAAACCGAGCGCAAATTCGATTTGTCGATTCTGGTAGGACTGAAAACCGGATGAAGAGCCGAGCTCGTCCCGGAACTCTAAATACTCTGCCGGAGTCAACGTCGCGAGGACGCCCCATGATTGGATCAGTTGCTGCTGAATCTTCGAGACACGGGCGAGCATCTTGAATGAGCGCTCGAGCTCCCCGTTCGTGATAGCGGTCGTGGCCGCCGTCAATTCATGCAAGATGAGCTTCATCCATAACTCACTCGTCTGATGGATGATGATAAACAACATCTCATCATGATGGTCAGAAAGACGATGCTGACTCGACAAAATTGGGTCGAGCTGAAGGTAGTCGCCGTACGACATGTCTTTCGAGAAGTCGGTTTGAATGGTTTTTTCCACTTTATGTTCCATACGTTCACTCATGACAGTTCCCCCTTATGCGACCACTTCACGGACGTTCTCGAACGCCTCATATTCTTTGTCATCCATGATTTTTTTCAACGTCACGATCACGTCATACACGTCGGTGAACGTGTTATACAATGCGACCGGTGCGAGACGGATGATGTTCGGTGCCCGGAAGTCAGGGATGATGTGATGTTTTTTCAATGCTTTACAGATGCGTGCCGCTTCAGGGTGCTCGAGACTCAAGTGGGCACCGCGTTGACGTGTGTCCGTCGGGCTTCCGATGAAGAATCCGTGTGGTGCGAGCATGTCTTCAATCAAATCCATCATATACGTCGTGAGTGCGAGCGATTTTTGACGAATCGCTCCCATTCCGACCTCATTAAACATCTCGAGGGCGCCAAGTTGCGGAGCGAGACTCATGACGTGTGGCGTCCCGATTTGGAACGCACCGGCATGCTCAGCCGGTGTCATCGTATGGTCCATATCAAACTGTTTGTCTTTGCGTGAACCGAACCATCCAGCGAGTCCCGGTGTCGTGCCGAAGTGACGTTCATGTACGAATAAGCCGCCGACCGTTCCCGGACCACCGTTCAAATGTTTATAGTTGCACCAGTAAGCGAAGTCGACACCCCAGTCGTGGAAATCGTGAGGGATGGCACCGACGGAATGACAAGCATCAAACCCGATTAAAATGCCACGTTCGTGCGCCGCTTTCGCCAGACGCGGCATGTCTAAAATCTGGCCGCTCCGATAGAGGACGGTCGGCAATACGATCAGGGCGATCTCGTCGGTCATCGCGGCAATCAAATCGTCTTCTACTAAGAAGCGCCCGTCCGGACTTTCGACTTGAACGAGATGCTCCGAAGGGTCGAGTCCACGTAGTTCGAGCTGACTCTTCAAAGCGTAGATATCAGACGGAAACGTGAGGGTGTCTGCCAAAATTTTCGTACGTTTGCCTTCTGGTTTAAAGAACGAAGCAACGAGTTGATGCAAGTTCACCGTCGTCGAGCCGGTGACCATCACTTCTTCTGGCTTTCCACCGATGAGCGGCGCATTCAGTGCGGCCAACTCTTCGGACAAGTTGAACCAAGGATGACGACCGGACATCCAGCCGTCAATCCCGAGCTCTTTCCAGTCCGCAAGCGATTCAAGGAGCGTGCGCTCGGCTCGTTTCGATAAGAGCCCGAGTGAATTCCCATCCATATAAATCCCGTCTTCCGGTAAGTAAAATTCTTCCCGATAAGATGCGAGTGGGTCTTGTTTGTCTAGTTGTTGTGCGTAGGCACGTGTGAAATCGTTCATATCCCCATTTCCCCCTTCATGCTGTGTACGTTGTCAAAATCGTAGCAATCGGTTATGAGGAAGTCAACAAACAACGAGGTGTCAGCGAGTCAAACTAAAAAACGCTCAAGCGTAATCTTGAGCGTTTAGGAGTGTAGCTTATTTTATTTTTCGTACATTCTCTTGTCGGAGTAGCTTGAATAGTGTGAAGACCATCAATAAAAGGATGATGGTGAACGGCAAGGCGGAAATCAATGATGCGGTTTGAAGTCCTTCCAACCCACTCGCAATCAATAGAACGGCGGCGATTCCTCCTAACAGAACACCCCAGGCGATGCGAACGGGTAGAGGAGGATTCAAGCTACCATTTGTAGTCATACTGCTGATGATATAGGTAGCAGAATCTGCCGATGTGATCAAGAACGTCAAAATCAAGAGAATCGACAAGACGGACAGGATGAAGCTGAATGGTAGCTCGGCAAACGTCACAAACAGTGCGCTCGTCACGTCCGCATTGACGGCTTCGGCGATGGAAGTTCCTTCGAACAAATCTAAATGGAGGGCAGTGCCGCCAAACACGGCAATCCATAAGAGTGCGATGAACGGAGGAACGATGAGGACCCCGACGATGAACTCACGAATGGTGCGTCCTCGTGAGACACGTGCGACGAATGCTCCGACGAACGGTGACCAAGCGATGGCCCACGCCCAATAAAAGATCGTCCAATCTCGGACCCACGTCCCTTGCTGATACGGTTGTAGACGCAGACTATAGCGAATGAAATTTTGTAAGTAGTCACCTAAGCCAAGGGTGAGGGTCTCTAGGATGAAGATGGTTGGACCGGCAAAGAAGACAAACACCATCAACACGAGTGCGGTCCCTAAATTTATGTTACTCAACCACTTGATGCCGCGATCGAGCCCTGTCGTCGTCGATGTTAAAAAGAGGGCGGTCAAGACGACGATGATGGCGACTTGCATCCAAGCGGTGTTCGGGAGCCCGAATACGCTGTTCAGTCCGCCATTGATTTGAAGAACGCCTAAACCAAGTGACGTCGCGACACCCATGACAGTGGCGATGACCGCTAAAATATCAATCGTCTGGTTCAACGGTTGTTTGTACGGTCGCTCTTTTATAAGCGGTGAAAGGCTAGTCGAGATGAGTCCGTCCGCATTACGACGGAACTGGAAGTAGGCGATGATCAGTCCGACAATCGCAAAAACAGACCACTGACTGACACCCCAATGGAAGAACGAATAGGCCATCGCAAGACGTGCTCCCTCAACCGTCAGTGCCTCCGTATCCGCGTACGGTGGCGTGAAGAAATGACTCATCGGCTCGGCAACACCCCAAAAGACGAGTCCGACACCAAACCCAGCGGAGAATAACATACCGATCCAAGTGAAGAACGGATATTGAGGGCGATCGTCATCTTTCCCGAGACGGATTTTTCCGTATTTACTAAACGCTAAAAAGACTAAAAAGAGCACAAACAAGAACACGGAAAGTAAATAAAACCAACCGAACGAGCGAGTCGTAAAGTTAAAAATGGATCCTGCGATTGAAGCGAATGTCGTTGGTGCAATCGCTCCGAATAGAACGAGTAAGGCGATCAAACTTGCTGAAATGTAAAAGACGCGATTCAAACGTGGCTTTTGTGTAGAATCTTTCATAGATGTCTCCTTTCAAAAAATATTATGTAGGACTAATAAACGATTCCCTAATCTTCACATTGCAAACAGGAAGCGCGTTTTATCGTGTTTTGTATAGTTGAATCGGGAAAAGAACCAAAGAGGAGGGAATGCTATGAAATTGATTGCGATTGATTTAGACGGGACGCTGTTATCGCGCACGGGTGTGATTACAGAGGCGAACCAGGAAGCGATTCGTCGTCGACAAGAAAATGGTGATATCGTCGCCATTTGTTCAGGACGTTCGATTCATGATATCGAAGAACTGTTGAAGCGAAGTGACCTCGTCTGTCCGATTTTGTCAGGTAACGGAGCAATCGGCTTTTATGAGAACGAGCGAATTTACTATCATGCGATGGACCAGACAATTGTAAATGAACTATGGGAAATCGCAAAAGCGGACGATGCGTACGTCGAATTTTATACGAATGCGGGAGTGAAGGTGCTTCGTTCGGGAAGCGATTTATTAAAGCGGGAACTCGATGAAGTGTTGCCGCACGATCAATCATTTAGTCGGGAATGGGCAGAACGTGAGATTGAAATTCAAAATGAACAGTTTGGTCTGACGTACATGGACTCGATGGAAGACATCGACTTTGAACGAGATGAAGTGTACAAGGTGTTTGTCTACTCGTTCGATCGCCAAAAGCTACACCGCTTGCGCAAAGTTTATGAACCACGGAACGACATTTTGATCACGACAGCGGGTTGGACGAAAATTGAGATTGGACATCCTCATGCAAGTAAAGGAGCGGCGCTAAAACAGCTAGCGGAGCATTATCAGATTGCCATGCATGATGTCGTTGCCATCGGAGACAATTTGAATGATGTATCGATGTTTGAAGTAGCAGAGACAAGGATTGCGATGGGAAATGCCGTGGATCCGCTAAAAGATTTGAGCACACATATTACCAAAGATGTGGAAGAGGACGGGGTCGCTTACGCGTTGGCGCATTATGTATAAATTGGATTATGGAGAAATCGTGAACGAGGATTGAATCTCGCTTAAAACGGATATTGTATACATGTAACCATTCACTTTCTGAAATGAGTCGGGGAACGGGGAGGCACTTTCGTCACCTGTAGCTGATCGCAGAAAGCGGATGGGAAAGTCCATGTGAGCGTGAATCGTGTATTCCAAACGATGATGCGTCGGCCTCTGCTTGCCATACGATCAAGCATACCAGACAGACTGTTTGTATAAGGAATTCCACATGATCCGCGCCAGAAGTGGACAGTATAGGTGCCAAGTCTATCGTGCCCATTCAATCAAAATGTCTACGAGTCACCTGTTCGATTTCATTTTATGTAATGAAAAACAATTGGTGAACCAATGGACGATGAACTGATTCGAATGATGCGTCACGTTGGCTTGGACATCTCTAGTCGAACCAAATCACAGATGGGACGGTCAATCGAGCGGGGCTTGGTTGGATGAAAGTCCGGGGACTAGAGAATCAAGAAAAGCGCCGGGTGAGGGCGCTTTTCTTGTGGTATCCTATTGAGTGAATGCAACCGATGGAGGGATCATATGCCAAAGCTATATTGGTTTGGGACGCTCTTGAGTGGAATGATTCTTTTGACCACGGGAACGATGGAAGGTCTTTATCGCATATTCCCGATTGGGTTGATGGCCATCGCGGTCATCGGCTATCTCATACAGACTCGATTTGAGCAAAAGAAGCGACGCCCTTGATTGGGTGCCGCTTCTTTTTATAAGGATTCGAGTAAACGTGTCATCACGTCATCGATTTCTTCTTGCAGTGCATCAACTTGTTGTTGTAGCGCCATCAATTCATCAAGGTCATCCAATTCATTCATCCGTTGGAGCAGTGCCTGATGCTCTGCTTCTAATCGGGTCAGGTGAGCTTCTTCATCAATCGTAGATGGAGTAGATTTCGTCTGCTTCACCGATTTCGATGGTTTAACGTATTCCGTTATAGGTTCATCTTTCGATTCCTGTCCACGTTTGTCGAGGGCATAGGCGACGTTGCCTTCAAACCGCGTCATCGTCCCGTCGAGCCAATACGTGATGGGGAACAATTTATTTAAGAAGTAGCGGTCATGGGAGACGGTAACGACCGATCCAGGGAAACGTTCGAGCGCTTCTTCAAGTGCCTCTCTCGATTCGATATCAAGGTGGTTTGTCGGCTCGTCTAAGACGAGGACATTGATTTCTTCATGGACGAGGATTGCAAGCATGAGGCGCATCTTCTCACCGCCGCTTAAATTCGAGACAGGTTTGAATACACTCGGTCCGTAGAACAAAAACTGAGCAAGGAGGTGTCTCGCTTTTCCTTCATCGACTGCGATTCGGTCTCGGAACGCTTCAATTAATCGATGCGACTCATCAAACGTGATGTGTTGCGATAAATAACCGATTTTGGCTTGGTCGGCTCGCCTCACAGTTCCGGCTTGCGGTACGACTTGACCGAGCAATATCTTCAACAGCGAAGACTTCCCGCTCCCGTTCGGTCCGACGATGGCGACGCGTTCCCCGTGCCCCGTGTAAAAATGCATGTCTTCAAATAGAGGACGATCATAGGCGAGTGTCACGTCACTCACTTCGAAGACGTCGCGCCCGGTCCGTCCGTTCGTTGTGAAGTGGATGTTCGGTTGGTCGGCTTCGAGTTGTGGTTTCTTGATCCGCTCGATTCGTTCGAGAGCCTTTTCCATCGATTTAGCGCGACGATAGAACTTTTCATTCGGTGGATTGCCTTCGTTGGCCCATTGCCGTAACTGCCGAATCGTTTCTTTCATCTTTTTAATCTTCTTTTGTTGCTCGGTATAGGCATGGAACTGATCGAGCAATTGTTTTTCTTTTTGGGCGACGAAATCGGTATAGTTTCCGGGATAACTCGTCAATTCACCGTCTTCACACTCGACGATTCGCGTGGCGACCGCATCCAAGAAGACACGGTCGTGGGACACGATCAGGAGCGCTGAATCGTAATCCTGTAAATAGGATTCGAGCCACGTCATCGCTTCTAAATCCAGATGGTTCGTCGGTTCGTCCAAAATGAGTAGCTCTGGCTTTTGAAGAAGCGCCAAGGCGAGACCGATTTTTGTACGTTCCCCGCCGCTCAACGTATCGAACGGTTGGTCTACGAATGAGGTCAGCTTCAACCCGTCAATCATCGCACTGATTTTTGACTCGTAGACGTAGCCGCCCGCATGTTCGAATTGCGCTTGGACCGTCCCGTATGTTTCGAGAAGACGTTCGAGCTGTTTAGTCGTCGCCATCTCTTCCTCGAGGCGAGACATCTTCTCGCGAAGGCGAAGGACTTCCTCGAAGGCGGTCTGAAGGACATCGCGTCCACTGTTTCCGGGATAATCGGGAAGCTGGACCAAATAGCCGATGGAGAGTCGTTGCCGACGGTAAATCGTTCCGGCGTCATGCTCTTCAGAGCCGACAATCATGCGTAACAGTGTCGTTTTACCGCTGCCGTTCCGACCGACGAGCCCGACTCGTTCGCGTTCATTTATCATTAAATTCGCATCTGTGAGAACGGCGTGACCACCGTATTGTTTTTGAATGTGTTGTAAATCGATTAACATAATAGGTTCCTCCTGAGATCAGGGCCTATCAAAAAAAACCGAGCGCAAAGAAGCGCTCGGTTTAGAGAGAGAGGCGCTTTGTCGTATATTCAGCAATGTCTAAAAAAGGACAGACGGGTCCCTTGATTAAGCGACATCGTGAAAAATCGCACGCAAAATGTACAAATGTTCAGTTGTCCAATGCGTACGGTCGACAAATTTCACCTTTCTCCCTCCTTTCATTTATCTATGTCTTGATTGTAAGCGTTTTTCTTTAGACTGACAATGAAAATAAAGGAAATAGACATGAGGATGTCGTATATAGTCGCCATTGAGGAGGCGAAAGCATGAGGAAAGAATGGCTAGGAGCACTCAGTTTGACACTTGCGGCGAGTATATGGGGCGGGATGTATGTGGTCAGTAAGTATGCGCTCGCTTATATTGAACCGTTCACGTTTGTCTGGCTACGATATGCTGTTGCATTTACCGTCCTATTCGCCGTCTGGCTTCGGTTTGGACGGGAGCGGATTCGACGGACAGATTGGAAATGGATTGGACTCGTCGGTGTCATCGGGTACGTCGCTTCGATTTCGTTTCAATTTATCGGAACGAAGCTATCGGATGCGCATACCGGATCCCTCGTGACCGCAGCGACGCCAGCGTTCATGGTCTTATTCGCTCGAATCCTATTGAAGGAGCGATTGACCCCTGTCAAAGTAGGTGCCCTCGGACTGGCGACGGTGGGTGTTCTCATTGTGGTCGGTTGGGAAGGGGAAGGGACGTATCGCGTAGGCAGTTTTATACTCGTATTAGCCGCCGTGACGTGGGCGCTCATGTCCATTTACGTGAAAATCGGGACACAGACCTTATCGACGTTGACACTGACGACGTTTGCGATTGGAGTCGCATGGTTGCTGATGACCCCTTTGATGAGTATGGAGGTCATGCAAAACGGCTTTCCGGAATTGAATGGTGTTCTTTGGCTCAGTGTCCTATATATCGGTGTCGTGTCGACGGCAGGGGCGTTCTTCTTTTGGAACAAGGGGCTTGAGTTAATGGATGCGAGTGTCGGGTCACTCTTTTTCTTCTTCCAGCCTTTGGTCGGAGGGACGCTCGGATGGCTCGTCTTGAATGAGACGCTCCATCTGAATTTCTTTATCGGTGCCGGTTGTATCATGACGGCCGTGACGTGGTCGACGCTCGCAGAACGGCGACAACAACTGCCCATGTCAGAACGAAATCTTTGACGACAACACGGTTGCTCTCATGTTTAGAGGGCGACCGCTTTTATTAAAAACCGTGATGCTCGAGCTTGTCTTGTTCGCGTTTCATTTCGAGTTGAAGACGTTGGATAGCGAGCTTCTCTTCTTCAATTTTTAGGCGACGCTCTTCGACACGAGCTTCTCTCGTTTTGATAATCGTATTGGCACCGATCGACGAAACGACGATTACCATGACCATGATGTAGAAAAAGAAATCCATGTGTATCCCTCCTTTACTCGAAACATTTTGTGACAAGCCGCTGTGTCTCAAGCGCAACACGACCGTCTGTTTGAATGGGTGTATCATCGATGAGGGCTGAAATGAAGTGATCGATTGCTCCCTGGAACCCTCGCTGTGTGAGTGTCGGGTCCCACGATCCGAACGTCTCCACTTCATGTCGTCCATCGTTGAAGCGATGTAGCGTGACCATCTCGTCGACGGATAGCTGCTCTCCGTCACGGACGATGGAGACGTGCTCATGGTTCGCTCCAGCCGAACGATGCATCGATGTCGTATGCATCCCATGCTCGTCTTGCCATATATGACGGGCGAAGCGAAGTTCTTGCTTGTCATTGACCTCGAGTTGACCTGATACGAGTCGAAGCTCGTTTCCGGCGAGGAAACGTAACGTGTCAACGACATGCAAATAATCATCAAGAAGGGTGAACATCGCATCCTGTGGACCGACATCGTTCTCCCGATGTTTCACCACATCGATCATATGTGAGGGTGATTCTTGTTGAAGACGTCTATACATCGGGGCGAAGCGTCGATTGAACCCGACCATCAATTTGCGGCCGAGTCGCTCGGCTAGTTCGACGAGTTGTTCCGCCTCATCCAATGTTGCGGCGAGGGGCTTATCCACGTAAACGTCGACCCCGCGTTCTAGTAAATACGAAACGACGTCATAATGGGTTTCAGTCGAACTATGTACGAATGCCGCATCGACCGATGAGGCGAGTTCCTCCAATGTGTCGAACGAGGTCATCCGATACGTTTGGCAAATCTTTTCCCGCTTCGATGTGTTCGGAGAAAATGCACCGATTACATCAATGAGGGGGTGGTTCGCAAGGATTGGTAAATACGCTTTTTGGGCGATGTTTCCGAGTCCGACAATCCCGATTTTAGGTTTTTGCATCCCATTCACTCCTTTGGTCCATCATAACAAAAAAACCGGACAGTATATGTGTCCGGTTGAGGTTAAAGGCTGGCACTTAAGACGATTTCGCCTTCTGGTGTCTCGTTGCCACGATTCGGTTCTTTTGTGACGGCGACCGTATCCCAGTCGACGTCGACTTCATCCGAGTCGAGCGTATAGATGACCGTCCCGTTGCCCTTATCGTCTGTGACGAAGGCACCGGTAGGAATTGGGGAACCATCTTTTAACAGCCACACTTGGTACACTTCATTGTCGTCGAGTGAGGCTAAGCCGTTCGTTTGAACAATCAATTGTGTTGTACCATCCTGTTCTGCAAGATAAGCGGTTCCTTCAGACTCACCTTCAAGTGGAATCGATTCGGTCAGTGCGATGCCAGGTGAATCGGGTTGATTGGTAAGCAGATACCCGTTTCCAATCAAAGAGAGCAGGAGCGCTGCTGCGAGCGTAACCATTCCCCAGACAGGTACTTTCCGTTCTCGTTTCTGTTTGAAAGGTGTAACGGGTGGGACAGATTCGGATGTTGCGGGCGATGGGACAGGTTCATTGTCTTCTTCTTCGAATACACGATCGAGGACACGTGCTTTCATGCCTCGGGGTGGTTCAATCGGAGTAGACAAGAACGCGACGCCACCGACGAGTGCTTCGAGTTGCTCGAGCTCTTCTTGACAATCTTTACACGATACTAAGTGTTGTTCGAATTTTGCTCGTTCATCTTCCGATAGATGTTGGTTGAAATAGTCAATCAATTGGTCGCATGCGTTCATTGTTCTACCTCCTTTCCGATGAATTCATGGGATAACTGTTTCCTCAGTTGCTTCAGCGCCAGTCGAATCCTTCCTTTCACTGTACCAAGCGGGATGCCACATGCATCAGCAATCTTTTGCTGACTGAGCCCTTGGAAGTACATGAGTCGAACGACTTGCTGTTGTTCGGCCGGCAGTGTCGCCATGGCCGTCTCGATTTGAGCGCGTTCTTCTTGCCACTCCACTTCTTTTTCAACGGATGGTGACTCAGAAGGAATGGCCTCGGCGTACGATTCGTCTAGTTGTAAATCAGGTTTCCGCTTGCGGATCAAGTCGATGGCTACGTGACGGCTCATCGTAAAGAGCCACGATCTGAACTTGCCTTTCGAATCATCGTAGACGCCACCGCCACGCCACAACTTGATAAATACTTCTTGCATAGCTTCTTCGGCTAAATCACGATCCTTTGTCAGCTGTAGGACAAAAGCGTATAAAATTCGCTCATACCGATCATACAATATTTCGAGCGCTTCTTTGTCCTTTTGCCGGACACGCTCGTATAATTCTAAGTCAGTCATAACATACTCCTTTGCGCAGAAGGGATGTCCCTTGTATTGATCTAACGTACAAAACAGAAAAATGGATGACTATTTTGTGTGACTATTTATTGAACATGTAGATGATGGGATTGGAAGTTTCGTATAAATGAACAATCGTAATTTCTCTGAGAGCGTATAGGTGATCACACTTAACCCGACTGCTGTCATGAGCATCAAGCCGATGGCGACCAAGGGAGAACTGACCGTTATCCAAAAGAAATACGATCGAATGCCAAGTAGGAAAGCGAGAACGATGATCAACCCCGTCATCAGGCTACTTATTTGGCAATAGATTTGAGCGATACGTTGAATCATAAGATCCCTCCTCCGTTTCATTGTACTATACAGGAAAGGGAAAACGATAAGGAGACGATAGAATGAAACGATTCACAGATGAAGGGCGTATACTTGTTTGTTTTGATTTTGATGAGACCTACTTTCCACATGCGTGTTCTGATGAGCAACTAGCTTCCATCCGTCGGCTCGAGGATTTTTTGGAACGACATTCGTCAAACGTGTCGACGATGTGGGTGACGGGTAGCTCGCTGGCGTCGTTACACGAAAAAGTAAAACGAGCGAATCTTCGCTTTTGGCCTCATCGGATCGCCTCAAGTTTAGGCACAGAATTATATCGAATCGAGACGGACGGAACGTTCGTTGAGGACAAGGTCTATCAAGAACTGTTTCCGAGCGATTTTGCATCACGTGTGGAACGTATCGTGTCACAGACTGGACAGATGCGTATTCAATTAAATGAACAGCCGGGGAATGGGATGAGTCCTTGGATTCGAAGTTACTATGCCCGCGACCAAGTCGGTTCATGGAGAGAAACGATTCGGATGCTGACAGATTCAGCCGGCATCGCAGTCAACATCAGTCGATGCAATCCGAACGCAGGTGACCCGGCCGATGCGTTCGATGTTGATTTTTATCCAAAGCATGCGGGGAAAGTATCAAGCTTGGAATATGTAAACGCCACTGCTTCCTTTTCACGAGAAGATACGTACGCTTTTGGCGACAGTGGAAACGACATTGGCATGCTAGCATATGTCGGAAACGGATATTTAGTGAACAACGCGACCGAACAGGCGAAGCGATTGCATTCAAAGGTGACAAAAAACACCTATGCGGAAGGAATTTTAGAAATACTGGAGGCGGATGTTTCTTCGTTCATATGATGCATGATTTGTTCTAACGAACGCATAAGAGTCGCGCGAACGGTTTCTTTATGGGGTTCGAAGTTGAGGCGTTGTTGCCAGACGTGACAAAATAAGTCCGTCAAAGCTGCCTCAGCAGTCGCGGGATGGTTATTTAGATGAAGCGCATATCGATAGAGAAGATTTTCATAGCGGGCATATAAATGTTCTAGGGCTTGTCGATTTTTTAAACGAATTTGATCGATTAGGCGCTCGTCGAGTGTAGGAAGCATATGCAACTCCTTTCGTATGAAATAAAGGTTCAACAGTGAAAAACAAGGAACTTTACTTAGATAAAGCATCCTTTTTCTTATTTCACTAATTTGAGGTCATTCAAACAAAAAGAATGTCAAAATACATGGTTAAATATGCAACCTACTTCTTCCATCTAGAACGTATGATAACAATTTGGACACGTCTGCGCATCTCCCGGCGCGCGTTTAAATGACGTTTTGCACTTCGGGCAAGTGACGGTTTCACTCTGTTGATTGAACAGGGTGCCGCGATTGAATAAAATGTTGCGAAGATTTGGTAATGCCAGTGCAGCGAAAATCATCGCACCGAATAAAAAGGCCGCTAAAACGAGTAATAAAACGTAGGTCATCGTCTTCTTTCCTTTCCTGTTGAATTTCTTCCATCATAATCGAAATTTACATAAGCGAACAGCTTATCAATAGAAATGAGAACAAACGTTCTGTATAATGGAATCGAAGGAGGGAAAGCAGGATGAGAGAAGAATTGTTACGATGGATGCGTTCGGGTCTGGTCACAGAAATGGTTTATGTGGATCGACATGGAGTATTTTCAAAACGGCGGGTCAAATTGATCAAAGTACAGGGTGAACTTGTCGTGGCGTGGGATTTGAATAAACGGGCCAGACGAACATTTCGAATCGAACAAGTTCTTGCCTGTCTTCCCATTAACGAACGACTTAGAAAACGGAAGGTGGAGATTGGATGATTGCCTTACCGAAATTAGCTGCACCAGCCAAAAGAGCTTTGACGTCAAAAGGAGTCGATTCCTTAGATGCCTTATCTCTCTATACGCGTCGTGAAGTAGAGAGTTGGCATGGCGTTGGACCCAATGCCATCCACGTCCTGCAAAAAGAGTTAACCAAACATCATCTAGCATTTATGGAAGAGGAACCTAGTACGTGAATGAAACGTCTAGGTTTTTTCGTGAAGTGATTGCTTTTCATTGAAAACGGGAAGTAATATATTTGTCATCTCAATTGCCGTTAAAATCTAGTAACATGACGATAAGGTTTATACACCTAGCGACACCCATGAGAAAGGACGTACACAGCATGAGAACGAAACGTTTATCCGCCATTTTACAAAATGAGATGGATGACATGAAGCTTGATCCATGGGTGACCGGAGTCGAAACGGATTCCAGAAAGGTCAGTTCAGGGAATGTCTTTATTTGCATTCGTGGCTACACGGTTGACGGGCATAAGTTTGCCGAAGACGCCGTGGCGAATGGTGCGAGTGCGGTCATCTCAGAATATCCACTCGATCTTGATGTGCCGAATGTGGTTGTTGCCGATACGAAGCAGACGGCAGGAGCGGTTGCGAGCGCTTTTTATGATCACCCGTCCCATCGGATGCGTATATATGGTGTGACAGGAACGAATGGTAAAACAACGACAGCGACGTTGACCTATGATTTATTGCGTCTGTCTGGCCTTCGTGCAGGGATTGTCAGTACAATCGGTGCCCGTTTCCACAATCAAACGATTGAGACGGCCAATACAACCCCGGAAGCCGTCGTCTTACATCGCATTTTAGCGGATATGGTTGATGCAGGTGTCACAGACTGTGTACTTGAAGTGTCATCCCATGCATTGATGGAGGGACGTGTGGCCGGAATTCACTTTCATGCGGCCGCATTTACGAATTTGACGCATGATCATTTAGATTACCATCGTTCAATGGATGAATATGCTCGTGCAAAAGCACGATTGTTTGAACAGGTAGAAGTGACGAATGGAGACGCAATCGTGTTAAATGCGGAAGACAAGGCGAGCCGAGTCATGTCCGAGTTTGCACCGACACGCCAAACCATTATGTATAGTACATCAGAGCAAATAGAGGCCGATATTCAAGTCATCTGGCGTGAGGATACGGTTCTTGTTCATATGAAAGAATTTAAGCTAGAAGTTCCCGTCCGGTTTATGGGCGCATTCAATGCCTCGAATTTGGCGGCGGCAATCGGGCTTGTCTCCACTTCTGATATGGCACTTCGGACGATTGTCTCGAACGTACCAGGTCTTACGTTGCCAAAAGGACGTCTTGAGCGCCTCGATACTGAAGATGCCGAAATTTATATTGATTATGCACACACTCCGGACGGTCTAGAGAAATGCTTATCCACGTTACAACAAGACGACCAATCGCTCGTCGTCGTCTTAAGTGCGGCAGGAGACCGTGACCCGACGAAACGCCAAGACATGGGTCGCATCGCGAGTCAATATTCAAACGACGTGATTGTTACTGTACATGATGTTCGAATGGAGGATCCGAAACAAATCATTGACGATTTAGTCAAAGGGATTCAGCCGAACGTGAAGTACGTGACATTTGAAGCGAGAGAAGATGCCCTTCGCCATGCGGCGATGCAGGCGTTAAAAGGGAAGCGAGTCGTGGTCGTCGGTAAAGGACACGATCACATCGAGCGAATCGGTCGACGTTCGATTCCGTTCAATGAATCAGATATTCTATTGGAAGAATTGAAAAAACAAAAAGGGCAGGAACCTGCCGTTTAACAAAACGATGACGTTTGTCATCGTTTTTTAATGTGTGAAAAATGACGAGGAAGGTAATACATAATAGTGTAGTAGAATTGAAGGAGGAGAATAGACATGTCAGTTTTGTACAAAGAATTTACAAATGATGAAGAAGTCGTTACCGCCGTTCAATCGATGAAATCAAATGGGGTAGATGAGTCCAACATCTATGTCATCACACATGACGATGACAGAAGTAAACGTGTTGCGGACAATGCAGATGCGAATACCGTTTCTGCAAGTGATGTCGGATTGGGGACAGCCGCTAAAAACATGTTCCGCAAAAAAGGGGACGAACTTCGCGCTGAGTTCCAGGAACTCGGTTTCACGAAAGAGGAATCGGAACGTTTAGAAGAAAAACTAGACCAAGGCAAAGTGCTCGTCGTTGTGAAAGACGCACCGGCTGGCTTTACCATCTAATTCCACACCATGGAGAATAGAGAGAAAAGAGGCTGAATCGCGAGCGATTCAGCCTCCTTTGATGTGTTTAGCGAAGGCGAACAACAGTGCGACCGCTCAACTCGCCGCGCATCATCGCTTCGGCGTGACGTGGGACGTCGTGTAGCGGAATCTCATGAATCATGTCATTCAACACTTTCGGATCAATGAGTTCCTCAAGGCGTTCCCATGCGTTTGTACGGCGTGCTATCGGCTGCATAACCGAATCGATTCCAATCAGTTTCACTCCACGAAGGATGAACGGATAGACACTCGTAGGCAAGTCAGCGCCACCGACGAGACCGCATGCGGCGACAGCACCTTCATATCGGGTTTGGCTCAAAATGTTGGCGAGGGTATTCCCACCGACCGAATCGATGGCGGCATCGAAACGTTGTTTAGCCAGTGGACGAGGAGGTCCTTCTAATTCGCTTCGATCAATGATTGTCTCGACACCGAGTGAGCGTAAGTATGGTGAATCCGTTTTACCAGTCGAGGCGACGACATGATAGCCAAGACGACGAAGTAACGTAATGGCGAAACTTCCTACGCCACCCGTCGCGCCCGTGACAAGCACCTCTTCCCCAGGGCGAACGCCAGCATGTTCAAGTGCGTCAATCGATAGCATGGCTGTGAGACCTGGAGTTCCGATGGCGATGGCATCCCGCATGCTCATCCCTTTCGGTAATTTGACGAGCCAGTTACCTGGCACTTGGGCGTATTGACTGAAGCCGCCGAAATGACGCTCCCCGATTCCGAAACCGGTGGCGATGACTTCGTCCCCAACTTTGATATCCAGATGATCCGATTCGACTACTTTCCCGACAAATTCACATCCTGGAATAAATGGGTAATGGCTTACGATTTTGCCTGATGTCGTCAATCCGAGCGCGTCTTTATAATTCAACGCGGAGTAGTGGACTTCCACTAACACATTTCCGTCTTCTTCTTTCGGAAGGACGTCGGATTTCACTTCTTTCACTTCGGCATGAAGGTGTTCATCGTGCTGGTCGAGCACGAGTGCTTGGAATGATTCATTCATGTGCGTAACCTCTTTTCCTATGGATGTTCTCACTCTAACAGTCTTTCCCGTGACAAATAAAATATATGCACGAATCTTTAGGGGGAATCGGGTAGAGAGTGGTACAATAAAGGGGATTCAAATTGCGTAAGGAGGAATGTAGTATGCGGCACGATGACTATGAGTTTGATGATGTAGAAGTAGAAGAAGGCGAATTGTTCAACGTATACGATATTCTCCCGCCAGATGGGACAATCCTCGAGATGGCGACCGCTGAAGAAATGGTCCGAGCGGCCGAATTAGAAGCGAAACATCATGCGCTTCAACGGCTCCAAGATTCAAACTTCCAATTAACGGGTGTTTCGTTCAAAGAACTCCTGACAGAATTTGAACAGTATGAGCAAGAATCGATGGAGTTCTGGACAGGGGTTTATAACCGATTACGCATTCCTTGGGCGTGGACGATTCGCATCGATGTGGCCAATGGCCCAATCCACGTTGTGAACGATCGCGATATTTTTATCGACGAAGAAGACTTTGAAGAATATGATGTCGACGACTTATTAGAAGAATACGAAGAAGACTGAATCGAAAACGTCTTTCCCTCATTCAGATGGGAAAGACGTTTTTTCATGAAAGAATGCTAGAAACAAACGTGATGATGCCAAAATCTTCACGTTTGTAGGAATGTCCTGGATAGATTCGATATAGCGTGACGGCATCATAGCTAGGGTCGATCACATCTCTTAGTTCGTTCGATAAAATCAGATACTGTTTTTCAGTCAGAACCCCTTCAAAAACAGAACGTTGCGTAGCGGATAAGTATCGTATACATACTCTTCTGACCGCTTTTAAGCGTGTGTTTTTCACATCATACGTTAGCAGAACAATCATATTTTCCAAGCACCAGTATATGGAGTGTAATCATGTTGATGAGTAAATGCCTTTTTGAGTTTTTGTAATTCTAAGATCAGATGGCGCTGTAAAATAACAGAACCTGTTGAAGTGAGTGGATATTTTGACTTCCATTGAATATTCCAAGCAGATAGATATCTTGCTTTTCCGCTCGAGGATAAATAGCATCGTGTGTCATCTTTTACAAAATCGGCAGATGTGAAAACATTACCGAACACGAGCAAAAAATTGAACCAATCAACCGTGAAAGGTTTAAACAATTCGGCTACATCTAGGTGTAACGAATACGAGCGATGTTGACTACTGTGAAGTACACTAATTCTTGGGTCTAAAGTCGATTTATGAATCTCTTGTAGTGTTTTTTGATAAAGTAATGTATTTCCCCAACTAGTCAGTGCATTTATCTCATCTAATGGTGGGCGCTTAGAGCGTTTAGAGAAAGGAAATGGTGAATGTGCATAGAGCGTTCTCCAGTACTGATAATATAGTTTGCGACAGTTTGCTTCGACAATCAATAACGAATCGACTGTTTCTGCGCTATCAATCTCGACTTTGTGACGTTCTAACTCTAGCAGGTGGATGGGAAAGAGATGTTGGTGTACCGAACTAAATTTTAAAAAATGAATCATTTCTTGAAGACTACCGTGTACGAAATGTTTTGCTAGTTTCAATCGCATATCGGGATTTAAATAAACTGCTGCCTGAGCAAGAAGTGTCTCGTTGGAGCGTGATGGATGGTTGGGAGAGAATGTGCCAATGGATTCATGATATTGATTGTACCAGAACAATAAAATATTGTGTTCAGCGCATAATCGAACTGCCGGGAGGGTCACATGAACATTCGCTAAAAGGTGAATGGACTCTATGACGATAACTGGAAACAGTTGAGAGGATTCTTTTGTCTCGTATAATAAAGTTTCTTCTTGGACACGAAGTGTACCATAGTTTGTCAAGTAAAGTTCTTTCACGTCAATCCTCCTTGTCGGCGATAGCCTCGATCTAATAAATCAGAAGTGGGAGAAAAAGCCAGACGAAATGGATGATTTGGATGCTTTTTCACGGCTTGAAGATACTCGGAGAGAAGCGGATAGCTCGATTTCGGTACATATTCATATATATCTAACATTAGCTGAGCCAACCATTCTCCTTGAAGCTGTAGGGAGTCGATAGCCTGCGAACGTTGTTGCAATCGCTTTAGCATAGAAAAAATCTCATTTTCCATTGAAATAAGTTGCTCGGGAAGTGTCTCGAGATAACGAGTCAAATGGTCAGCATATGCTTCTAGTAAAATGGCACGCATGGTCGGTTCTGTCGGGTGAGTCGGATCGAGTTCGTCACGATACAATGTCAGTTCACGTTTTACGGAATGTAATCGTTCGATTACAGTGTCTCTCTGAAGTGCTTGCTCAATAATCCATTGTCTGACGAAAGGGGGAAAACCTTGCGCCATGTACTCGTTGATTTGATGATAGCTCTTCATCAGACGAGAATACTGCCAATTCAACTGAACTCGTTTTCCAATACGATTCCCTACGCCAATGCCCCAAATGCTTCCCACTAAGCCGACGCCGGGAGCGAATGGGAGGGTGAGGGCGGTAGCGATTCCACTAGACACTGTGAAACCAATCCAACCTCCTGTGGTTCGCGTTCCGACTTTTACAAACTCTCCTGCCGAACCTCCTGTTTTTTCTGATGTACTTAATTCATGATTTCGTTGAATTTGAATGATTCGATACGTGGCGGCAGCGATCGATAAGATAGGTAAAGAAACGAGTGCGCCATCTTGAAATGCTTCAGAAATGACGTCACTCGTTGGCAATTGACCTAAAGAAGATAGTGCCTCATTGCGCAACATTTCATTCGAATACTCTCCATTCCAAACAACAATCCCTTCTTGTGCCAAAGAATTCAGTTGTCCCGAGTGCTGCAACTGTTCGTAAAGCTCTTCATTTACCATGAAATGTTGAACATGTTCACGTTTGTCCTCGATAACATCAAGGAATCGGGATTCACTCGCATATGTTTTGACCTGAATTGGAATGATTTGTCCAGATTCTTCAGTAATATAAAGGTCGGCATGAGGGTGGTTGACGTCAGTAGGACGATACGGTGTATATCCCATTTGCTCTAAATGATGAAATGCGGCGGTCTCGGCTTGATAGCCGGAATACCCATTCACATAGCCCATCAATACATCTTCGCGATTGCTCATCGCTTCTAACTTGTCATGCCACTCTACTGAAGATAAACTTTCGAATTCTTTTGGATAACGCTGCTCGAAAATGTGTAGAGCTTCAACCGGATCAGGTTGAAGCGTGAGTTGATAAAGTGTATTTGCGACTCCACCACCTAGTATCCCTGCGCCTAGTAAAGAAGGGGTAGGTGTCGGTTGATGTAATAATGCGAATGTAGCTCCTTGGGAAGTGACAGGAACTCGTTTTAGCCGTTTTGCTTCTTTTCGCATACGTGCTAGTTGAATCATCTTGCGCCACTTCATGTCACTCTCCTCCTTTATAGGACATCCATTGTTGCTTTTGTGCAGGTGAAAGCAAATGATACAGTCGATCACTTTCTTGATGAATGATTTGGTGACCATCCGATCGACCGAGCGCATCGTAGATTGCGAGTAATTGCAAAGTGAGGTGTGCCTCTTGGCGAATTGAATTTGCCTGACGAATCATGAGTTGGAGTTGTGCGATTGCTTGATTTTCATTCCCGTTCTTCAACATTGCTTCGATTTCTTCGAGTGGATTTTGTGAAGAAGTGCGCCGATGTTTGATTTTGACATTTGGCTTTTGTGGAGGAGATGTGTCTTGACTAATCAATACACCAACGGTTACCGCAACTCCAATGAACACGAGTAACAGGATGAGTAAAATCATTTTTTCACCTTCTTTGTATGGTGGGATACGATTCTTGTTTTATAAGGTTTAGGTGTAGAAGGAGATTCCGGTTCAGATAAAAAGTAGAAGACCACCACACCGAGCAGGATAAGGGTGATCATCACATGTCACCCTTATACTCGAATCGTTGTTGAATTTTTCGTCTGTTCGATAATTCGTGAAGTAACGCCTGATCAATTTCATGTTCATGGTAGAGCGTCTCTACTTCAACTTCATCAAGTGCTGTTCCGTCAGGCGTTAAGGTCATTAATGTGGTTCGTTGACGAACTTTTCCCATGAAGCGATCAACAATGACGACCGCTTGTTGCATTCGCGAGCGAGCATCATATCCAAGATAGCGACCGACGAAATCTGCTGCAGTCGTGTTCAACCAATCTCGGACAGTATCCCAATAGCGAATCAATAAGGCAGAAGCAACGGTACCGACTAATATCCAACCTAGTAAAAACAGTAGACTCATGATGATTCTCCTTTCTGGATAGAGAGTGATTGAGATGTTGTGGCGCGACGAGCTTGAATCGTGTCGTAGGCCGTTTGTACATGATCTTTAGTGAGTGCGGTATCGTGTGAGTTTGCAAGCTGAAGTGCGGCGTGAAGGAACATATCTTGAATGTCTGCACCACTAATGTCGCTATATAATGCGAGTTCGTCTAGAGTAATGGCGGAAGGGAGTGTATCTGGAAGCATACGATTCCAAATATCGCGGCGTAATTCAAAAGTCGGTAAGCTAAAAGGAACATGAGCGAAAATACGTCGTTCAAAAGCGGAATCATAATTTTCGTATCGATTCGTTGTGAAGATGACGACCCCTTCATGACGTTCTAATTCGAGCAAGAGGACACTGCGTGATAAATTGACCCCGTGATCGGAGGCTTGAGTTAAAGATGATAGACGTTTTCCAAGCATCGAGTCCGCTTCGTCGAAGACAAGAACTGCATTGTTTTTACGAGCTTGTTCGAACAGTGCCGTAATATTTTTCGGAGTGTCTCCAACATATTTGGATTCAAGCTCGGCATAGTTCACGAGACAAAGAGGACGATTTAAATGGGATGCAATAGCTTCGGCCATCATCGACTTTCCGGTTCCAGGTGCACCTGAAAAATTGAGTACCAATGGTCGAGGACGCTTCAGGGTTTCGTGAACACCCCAATTTCTCAATGTAGTGTTCCAATGAAGCTCATAAGATAAGGCGTTATCGATAGTGGCACGGACGAACGGATCTACGACCACGTCATCAAGTGAGACTCTGGGCTTCGTGAAAGTGATGGTTGAAGACGGTGTCTGTCTTTCATCTGTACTTGATTCGACCGATGTTGTTTCGGCGTGAAGTGTGATCATTGGAATGGGTGTTAACAAAGAAGTTTTGGTTCGTTGAATCACACGTTGAATTTGTCTCGCTAAATCATGCAAAATAGGTTCGTCCATAAGTTTTGCAATATCGTCTTGCATATAGAATGGGGCGTTTTCGACTTTTAAGGTAAGTTCTCCTGCCCGTAAATATGCAGGCTGACGAAGAATCGATAAATCGTGTTCAGGACTCATGCGTTTAAATGGGTTCATAGAAAAGACCTCCTCTTAAATGAATATAGCTTGAGTATAAGAAGAGGTATTTTTGTTGTGTAGGGAGAATAGTGGGGGGTTATTCGTATAACGCGCTCCAGCCGATTAAGGAATCAACGATTTCTTGACGCAACTTTTCATCATTCGGTACGGCACGAGAGCCTAGTGAACGCAATATACGCAAGATCTGTGGACGTTCTTCTATCAGGAAAGAAACAATCACGAGGTCTTCACTGAGAAATCGATGCAAATAAGGCTGCAGCGTGAATGCAATCCGTTCGAGGTCAAAAGAATCTTTTGGGAACAAGGTGAGTACTACTTCTTGACGTTCGATGGAGGGATTAACTGTCTCATGAGAGTGACTGACTACAGAGCAGTGATTGATGTGGCCAATAAAGATCTGTTGATGGTTGTCGCAGATATACAAACGGCCGCGTGTCGGATAAATTGAAAAATGGGTTGGCATTAGATGAATGATAGCTCCGGAGACGAGAGTCAGCGCAATAGTTGTTTGCTCCGTAATCGCATTTGCCACAGTATGGAGTAAGTGAAATTCTTCACGTGTGAACGTATTTTCGACGTAACTACTCCACCACTCATGCATCTCGAGAGTGATAGGAATCAATCCATGCTGGTTTAGGTAACTGGCACGACCACGATCAAGATGGTGCGGATTCATAACGTTCCCTCATTTCTAATAAGTGTTGATAAAACAGCGTACGTTCGGTTTGAGGTGCAACCCATTCGCATGAACTGCCAAAAGCACGTACCCAAGGGAAATACTGACGAGGTTCATCTGTCTCAATCCATACTTCTGTAACGTCTGAAGAGCAATGCATGTTTAGTAGATGTGGTTGAATGTCGTGCCGGACTCGATTGAGAATCCAAGGATTTTTCGTGTCTGTACTAAAAAAACGAAGGTGAATGAATGTTGTGTTTTGTGATGGGGATGGATATGTGAAGTCGTTCGATAAAATATCGATATGACGAATTCGGTCGATTCGGATTTTTCGAGCACCTGGGTGGTCTGTTACAGCGTATAAACGCTTCGTCAATGGTTCTTCTACTAAATCGAGGATATGACAGGTTAGTGCGACCTCTGCCTGTCGGTAGGTAAATATGGCACATTTCTTTTCTTGGAGTACAAGTTTTTGTAAAATGCTCCGTTTAGAAGCAGTGAGTAAAGGTAGCTCTTGAACCCCGTGAAGGGACACAAATGATATGGCTTGAGTAGAGAAATATTCACTCATAAATTGAGAAATTGGTGAATAGGTCGTGGTGGATGCATGTAGTGACGTTACATAGTAGACGATATGATTGGCAAGGCTTAATTGTTCGAACGGGTGAGGAATGGTTCGATATAATCCGTTATCCGTTTGGGACACGACTTGGAGTGAAATCAGTTGCTGGATGAGAGGTGTGGCTTCTTTTCGAGATAATCCTCGCTCATCAAGTTCGCTGTACGCGTTGAGCCACTCTTCAAGATGAACAGGGTGAGAGAGATCTTGAAGCGCATACCAAAGCGAAAGCATTCGCTCAGCTTCGTAAGGAATCCCACCTTTCCGTTTGATTGTCTTGTCATATCCGTTCAGCGTACCGAGAAAAGAGATTGGGGTTCGGATAATACGGTATTTGCGCTTGCGACCATCTTCAGAAACATCCTGTAAGTAATCTGTTAAAGAAACCCCATGAAGGGTTTGGTAGCGGGTTAGAAGTCGAGACCAAATTTTTTCAAACCGTTTAGGGGTAACCTGGAGTAAGTGAGCTAACTCCGATTGCGTATGTCGACCTGGATAGAGGGTCAGTAATCGCAACAATTGTTCTTCCATAGAATGGTTATGAAAACGGTGCATAAACCTCTTCCTTTCATGCTTCTTAGGAAATTTTACTTTGCTTATTTAGAACGAATAACGTCTGTACCTGCCACTACTTCCCCGCAGATAGGACAGTTATACTCTGCCTTAGTATCTTTTATACGCTCGGGGTCAGGTAGATACCTAGAGTCCTCAGGGTTCTCGATATGCTCGTCTACACTGTCTATAAGACCTAAGCGCAATCTAGTATTGGCATCCCAGTGCAAAGCAGAATCCGTGTGTCTACACTTAGGACACATAATGTAATCATTCATATACATCATCCTCAATAATATCTTCATCTGGTACAGGAGGCATTTTACCTCCTAGACTCTGAACTAAACGCTCATAGTCTTCATGCATGACATCCTGGTGCATGTCGATATCAGTATGAGTGCCTAACGATAATCCCTCTCTAGATTTATGTGTCTGGAAAGGAACCGTACGCTTAGTTAGAGTAATGACCTTCCCTTTCTTCGTCATGTCATACACCTCACTTTATAAAGTCGTTTTCAGGACGGACATCATCAAATAAAGCAGGATACTTCTTATACATTTTACTATCCAACTCTAGAGCTTCTTCTGGGGATAGAGCAAGATTACCTGCAAGCCTGTCTGCATCTTCTATTGCGTTTGTTAGTGAGTCGTTACTCTCGTATACGGGTGCGAGTTGAGATGCCGTTGATGCTACCGATGTTTTTAGCTTTGAATTCATAGATTTTAGCCATCCATAGTCTCCTAACTGGATTTAATAGGTTGGGCGTTCACAAAAAAGAAGAACGGAAGGTCAAACTATCTCCACCTCCTCCCTATTAATAACTACGTTTCCTAGACGAGAATAGTAAAGAGTGTATATCTCGATAGCCCCATCAAACTGTTTCTGGCTGTAACACTTTAGGGTGTCAATAGACCGAGGACTCTCACGCTTAGATACGATAATCACATAGTCATCTAGGATGTTGTGTACATTTATATACACGGGTTGGAACGTATCATGCTCAACCCATTGCCAGTTTTCGTTACGTAGGGTACCTTGATTCTCCTAGTGACCACTATAGTTATACTCACGAGTTTCACGTCGATATTCAAGCATCAACTTACCGACTGCTAAGAATATTTTATCTAATATATTCATCTGAAACACCTCTTCATCATGACGCCGATGAGAAATTTCTCATTGGGCGTCATTATTTTAATAGAAGTAAAATGGACCATCTTTTGGTGGCGCGTGTTGTCAAGGGAATGTTCATTTTGGTGAGCTATGATGATCTCTACGAGGTTCTGAGTAATGAGAGATTTTGATGTTCGAGCAATTCCATTAAGGAAAGATCAAAGCCGCTCGCCTAGCGCGTCGGCACCGCGGGCACCCCACTGGTTTCAATTCCATTAAGGAAAGATCAAAGACGTACGCGGTCCTAAGAAACCTAGCTTCAACTTATCAGTTTCAATTCCATTAAGGAAAGATCAAAGATGAGCAGAAGTTACAAGAAAACGCCGATTCATAAGTTTCAATTCCATTAAGGAAAGATTAAAGGCACAGGTTGGTATCTTCTTCAATGGGGAATGGTTCTGTTTCAATTCCATTAAGGAAAGATCAAAGGTCAGGCAGGAACGCCTCTCCATGTTCGTTCCAATGGAGAGAGTTTCAATTCCATTAAGGAAAGATCAAAGGAGGTATTGGATCTGAAGCACGAGGTGGTAGGCAAGGAGTTTCAATTCCATTAAGGAAAGATCAAAGTAGCCAAGGAAGGACGTGCCACAGCATGAGACGATTATTCAAGTTTCAATTCCATTAAGGAAAGATCAAAGAGTACTGCAACAAGCCAGGGAGCAGAAACCGCTCCGTGGTGTTTCAATTCCATTAAGGAAAGATCAAAGATGTACGAACGCTACAAGGCGAACAAGCAATTCATTCCGTCGTTTCAATTCCATTAAGGAAAGATCAAAGGCGTTCGCACGATGAACGCCGACAAGGACGCGAAACGCGTGTTTCAATTCCATTAAGGAAAGATCAAAGTCTTCGATACGTGTCACGAGCTTGAGGCATTCGTAGGCGGCGTTTCAATTCCATTAAGGAAAGATCAAAGTGTTTGTCGAGCTCGTGGAAATTGCACGAGAAGAGAAAGAGTTTCAATTCCATTAAGGAAAGATCAAAGCTAATTAAGAACAAGGCTTGTTGCAGTTTGAGTACTGCAGTTTCAATTCCATTAAGGAAAGATCAAAGTTGGTAATCTTTAACCCGCTCGTCGTCGCACCGTTCAAGCGTTTCAATTCCATTAAGGAAAGATCAAAGTCCCTCGTGTAGCGGGGAAAATCCAGGAGGCTGAGGACCGTTTCAATTCCATTAAGGAAAGATCAAAGACCTCGAACTCTCTGACGCGGTGGGCGACACGCTCGAGTTTCAATTCCATTAAGGAAAGATCAAAGCCTTAGAGAAAGACAGTGAAGGGAACTATGTCATCCGTCAGTTTCAATTCCATTAAGGAAAGATCAAAGGGGCGGACTACGACGGCGACCAGAACGCGATCATCACGAACCCGCTGTTTCAATTCCATTAAGGAAAGATCAAAGTAAGACGGACGGCTTCGAAATCTTCGGGGCGTACTTTGCGAGTTTCAATTCCATTAAGGAAAGATCAAAGGCGTTTGCTCATCAAGTTTGCAATTGAGCAGGGCGGCGAGAAGTTTCAATTCCATTAAGGAAAGATCAAAGTTGATGCAGGAAACGAACCCCCTGCAAAACGCCGAGGAAGTCCGTTTCAATTCCATTAAGGAAAGATCAAAGTTGAACGAGATGATTGCCGTGAAGAACAAACTTGGGATGACGTTTCAATTCCATTAAGGAAAGATCAAAGGCTTGACTCTTTCTCGATTTCCAAGCGAGTTGCTTGGGTTTCAATTCCATTAAGGAAAGATCAAAGCAGCCCTAGTCGCCAAAACAGATAGTTTCGAAGTCTTCGGGTTTCAATTCCATTAAGGAAAGATCAAAGGTGGAGAGGCTGTGGCCGAGCTTGACAACATCGAGCTCGGTTTCAATTCCATTAAGGAAAGATCAAAGACGACATACTGGTCGGCACGGGCCGCCGCCAATTCCTCCAAGTTTCAATTCCATTAAGGAAAGATCAAAGACTAAAAGATGGGGCGTTCCGTCGCCGTTATGCCAAGCTCGTTTCAATTCCATTAAGGAAAGATCAAAGAGGCTTCCACGTCGTGATGTACTCAGGGGCACGCAAGCTGTTTCAATTCCATTAAGGAAAGATCAAAGTGTTGGATGTCGTAAGCAAGGAAATCACCGTATCACAAAAGGGTTTCAATTCCATTAAGGAAAGATCAAAGATGCCCTGAACAAAGGAGTCATTTGTTATGACAAACGTCAGCAGTTTCAATTCCATTAAGGAAAGATCAAAGTTGGTAGACACTTGTGTCGAGTGCCATGCAGACATCGAGGCCGTTTCAATTCCATTAAGGAAAGATCAAAGAAGAAAACTCGTCTGCAAGCCATCTGATTTCGAGCAACAGTTTCAATTCCATTAAGGAAAGATCAAAGGTGTAGCAGGTGTAGGTCGTATCGTCAATGGACGTATCACGTAGTTTCAATTCCATTAAGGAAAGATCAAAGGCACTCAAATGTGTGAAAAATCCCATAATTATAGGATGATTAAGCCCTTACATTTATTTAATCACACTCAAAATAGAAAGACAAATCCTTCTATACATATAAATAGAAAAACAGTATCATTAAAGGTAAACATTGCATGTTTAAATACATATATTCCCCTATCGCAATTCACTTCAAATAACGTTTGATCACTTATAGTTAGGATGGTGAATGATGAAATTATTTTCATTTGTAGGAACAGGAGATTATCAAGAAACTTCATATTCCTTTGATGGGACTCCTCCTTCGAAACCAACGCGCTACATACCTGTTGCACTGATTGAACTATTGGCTGCTCATGAACCAGTAAAAGAATTGATTTTAATGGTGACTCCACAAGCGAAAGCGACACATCTAAATAATCTTGAAACTGAGTTGAGTCGGCGCTTTCCGAATCTTCCCTTCCAAGTCATTGAGTATCACTATGCGGATTCTCAAATTGAATGGACATTGTTTGAAAAATGGATGTCGATTCTTGAAAAGGGAGATACGTTCGCAATCGATTTAACGCATGGTATGCGTAGCTTATCTATTCTTTCCGTTCCAATCTCTCAATTTTCAACGTTATTCGCTGAGGCGAATATGACTCATCTATTTTATGGAAATTTCCAACCACATGCATCGGTCAATCCGATTATTGATTTGCAGAATGTTCTTCTCGTAGAAGAGTGGACTTATGCAATCCGACAATTTATAGAGACCGGGCAAAGCAACGCCCTAAAACGGCTAACGGATCATGCACGTCAAACGTATGCGATGACGTCGGAAACAAGAGCGCTCTTCCCGTTTATGCAAATCGCTGACGTTCTCGACCAGTTTGTAACATATCTCAATTTGAACCGTTATCAATTAATCGTTCAACACATCCCGAAATTAAAAAAAGCTTTGAACGTTGAAGTTCCAAAAGATGCACGTTTGTTACCTTATCGTTTATTAGTAGAGCAATTGCGTGAGGATTTGGCTCAATTCATAAACGCCCAAAACGATGTAGATATACATATTGCCCTCTATGACTGGTATATGAAACACAATCGAATTTTACAAGCGATTACCGTTTGGCGAGAATCTGTCGTAACAGTAGCGGCTCGCTCGCTCGGTATAGACCCGTATGTTCAAGAAGTACGCAAAAAATTAGATCGGACGCTGACGGCATACACGAAGGGATATGGGCTCGGTGAGGGGGCAGGTCGAGACGAAAACCTGTTTTTTGCATCGCTCCATCAACTCTCATCTTCGTGCCGTGATAATTTAGCGCACATTCAAGAAAAGCGAAATGATATGAACCATATGGGATTACGTGAGAGCTCAAGTGGTGCGAATAAATTGCTTAGTCTCCAACAACAATCGAATATTCGTGAGCTACACATTGAAGTGTTGCGACACATCGCCAGAATGGAGGTAGAACATGCGCCTCATACTTGAAATCGAACCGGAACAAGTAGGATATCTTCCTGGGCATTATCGTGACTGGTTACGTGCTGTCGTGTATCGAACATTACAAGATCGAACAGTACATGATGCACCCTGTCCATATTTTACCTTTTCGATGTTGCGAGGAAATATACGGTTTGACACGAAACGAAAAGAGTTCTATGTCTCAGGACCCTGTCGATGGGAAGTTCGATTCATCCGTATTGAAGATTTGCGAGCATTTAAGGAAACTCTTCGGAAAGAAAGGTCAATTCAGCTAGGAAAATCTAAATTTTGGATCAACTCGCTCGAGACACCCGACGTTCCGAAATTTAATCCAATCATGCACCTCCATTTGGACAGTCCGATTACAACATTCCAAACGAGCGAAGGCAAGCGTCGTTATTTTCATCCTGCAGAGGGAGAATTTTATCATCAGTTAGAAAGGAATGCGCGTTTTAAATACAATTTTCACTATGGAAAGGAATATAACGGTCCATTTGAGTTGATTCCGACTTCTGACGAGTTTAATAAAAATGTATCGAAAATTCGAAAAACATACGTTACATCGTATTATGGACGATTTGATTTAAAAGCGGATGAAGATATGCAACGCATCTTGTACTTAGTTGGATTAGGAAGTCATAATGCGAGTGGTCATGGCATGACTCGCGTTATTCACTATTAAAGGAGGAGACGTATGAAGAGTGCCTTACAGCAACGTACCGCTTTGCAACAAGTGACATTATCTCTTCAAGGGGTCACACCTATCGCGATTCATGGTGCAATGTCTGATGAGAGAAAAAAGATGGTTCCAGAATTAAGAATCCCATCGCTAAAAGGGATGATTCGGTATTGGTACCGAGCAAGCCAGGACGGACCGATTGACGTGATTCGTGAGCAGGAAGTCAAACTGTTCGGCGGTGCGCTCGGCAGTCAAAAGCAGAAGTCGATGTTACGGTTGTCAATGTCTGAACCAGAAACGTGTAAAAAAGTAGAGTTTCGACCAAGTCATTCGAAAGGCTTTACAATTTCGGCTCTCCAAGTGAACGGATGGGACATTCATCTTTCCGCAAAAAAAACGGAAAGAGGGTTTGAAGAGGCGGTCGCGACAGTCAAGTTCGCTTTCGCGGTCGGAGGCGTCGGACAGCGTGCACGGCGCGGCGCGGGTTCGCTTCAAACTGAAGTGTATAAAGATTCCGATGCATATTTGACTGACGTAAGAACGCAACTTGACATACTCGGTACTCCATACTCACGTGAAGGGGGGCTGTTACGGGCAACGACCTTAGTTAAAACGGACCGCCCACAGTGGCGCCAAACGATACTTATTGAGAAAACGTATGATACTGCAGAAGAAGCGTTAAAGAAATTGCGTCTTGCTGCGCATAATGCTTCAGAAGGTGCGTTACATGGTGCTCTTGGGAAAGTAAAAGGTGGACGATATGCTTCACCGCTACATGCGACGGTCAAACATTTCAAGGACGGTTATCGTGTCATCGTGACAGAAGTGTCACAAACGACGCGCTCACCACATCCCCAGTTTGAAAAGGCGAAAAACCGATTCATGGAGACATTGATGTCATAACGATGGAGGAATGTATGAAATATTATCTCGTGTATTCGATTGGTCCGGTACAATCTTTTATCGCATCGGCCCGAAAAACAGAAGACTTATGGAGTGGCAGTCATCTCTTGGCTGAATTGAGTAAACAGGCAATGCGTGTATATGCTCCTTTTGTCACGACCTGGGTCCAACCAGGAAGCCGACCAAAAGAATTGTCAGATGTCGCTGATGTGCCGAACCGATTCAGTGTGATTTTAGAGGCGGATGCAAAAAAAATCATCGAACTGTCGAAAGAGGCCGAAAAGGCGATTATCAGCTATTTACAGAAAATTGGGGAAACATCACTAGAAATGCTGTTTCAATCAGTTCCTCTCGATACATTTGAACAGATGCGAAAAGAAATGGAGCGTTTACCTGAGATATATTGGGCATTTCGTCCACTTCCGTCAGAAGAATCATTTAAAGATGTAAGGAGAGAAGTAGAAAAGAATCTGGCCTCAGTAAAGGCAAACCGATCGCTCCACATCCTGAAACAATCAGGACTGACGTGTAAACTCTGTTCTGAAAGATCAGCACTGAGTGCTGAGCATCCAACTGTAGAAATGACATATGCGGAGCTGATGGCTCAACAAAACCGATTATGGAGTCAGCTTCGTGAAGAGAAGAATCACATCGTGCGAGCAGGGGAACATTTATGTGGGGTTTGTCTGACGAAACGAATGCGTCGTACATTACTTCGAACAGAGTTCGGAACTCAATTTGATTCCTTCCCTTCTACTCGTGAATTTACACCAAACCACACTGAGCATGGCTATTATGCTGTGCTCATGATGGATGGGGATAACATGGGACAGTGGATTCAAGAAGGAAAGTTGACAGGAAAAGTGGATATTGAAAGTCAGCAGGAGTTATCGCAACGATTAGGTCGATTCGCTGAGCAGACGGTTCGTGAATTGATGGCGGAGAAGCAACTGAGAATTGTATATGCCGGTGGGGATGATGTGATGGCGTTTGGTGAAATCACGGACGTATTACGTTATGCGACAGAGTTACGCCGAGCATTCGGGACTAATGAGGACGGCCTTGCTCATGGAGCGACCGCATCAGCCGGGATTGTCATCGCGCACGCGAAAGCCCCGCTTCAGTCAGTTCTTCAACAAGTACGCGTGATGGAGAAGACTGCGAAAGCTTACGAGGATCGCCATCAAACAAAAGATGCGATTGGACTCTCACTCATGAGTCATAGTGGTCAAATCCGACAAACTGTGCTCCCTTTCAAATTAGAACAGGACTGGACGACGGAGTGGGTATTGGAACTTTCAAAACTGCTTAAAACTGGAATCAGTTTCACCTTCCTTCAACACTTCGCCGAAAGCATGAAGCCACTCGTACATGAACTAAAAGGTGAAAAACCGTTTATCGACCATCCGATGGTCGAAAGCGAATTAACGCGACTCGTTAAACGGGCATCTTACAAGCTTGAACCTGAAAATCAAAGACAGCTGGTACAAAAACTGACATACATGTATACGACATTGCCAGGACAATTTTTAGAGTTTCGTCAATTAGTTGAAATGGCACGTTTTCTCGGAGAACATGTTGAGAAAGGAGTATCGGATGCAACTACTACATACAATGGATAGTTTCTATTTTCGGGGGCATGGATCATTTGGAATAGGGGACCAGATTGGTGCACCGTCTTTATTTCCTCCACGTCCTGGGACCGTTTACGGAGCATATCGAACCGCATGGATCGAACGAAATGGGACTATTGAAGATTTTTTAAATGGGGATTACACTGAATCGATTGGAACACCCGAACAGTCTGGTGCACTTCAACTGCGTGGACTCTTTCTTAAAAAAGGCGAGGATATTTTTCTTCCGTTGCCATATGACCATCAAGTTGTCGATGGAAAGGCTTATCCGCTCGAGTTACGAAAAGGATTAGGTTATGAGAGTGATGGGACAGTTTATCGACTGTATGGTCCCATTGATCAAAAATCGGAGTCTGCTGATGGAAAATGGATTCGACTGAGAGACGTAGAGGAACTTCTGACGCATCATCGTCCTGTCGAAGTGTTTCCGCGAAGTTATTTTGTTCATGAAGAACCAAAAGTGGGTGTGGCGCTAGATCGAGTGAGCGGTCGTGTCGAAGAGTCGATGCTCTATCAAATCAATCGTTTACGGTTAAAACGAGACGTTTCTCTTCTAGTTGACTCGACATTAAACGAGACGTTGCCGACGGTGAAGCTCGGTCAAGGAAGTACGAGATGGTTGGTCGCTGAAGACGATACGCACACGATTCCAATCCGTATCGGGTCTACTGAATCAGACACGCTTCGCGTAACGTGGCTCACGCCTGCGGTGATTACGGAACCTCTCGTGATGGAAGGAAGATTTCGTTATTTCGATGCACCGTGGATTCAGACTGCGATGGCGAGAACTGGCCTAGATGGAGGATGGGATATGGTGAAACAACGACCGAAAATTCGAAAAACGTTGATTCCGGCAGGCACATCATTATTGGTTGATGCGAGAGGACAATCGTTAACGGATTTACCATCACAATTGACAGACGAAGGCAAGGAACAAGGCTATGGTCGAGTCATGTACTCATCAGGCCCATCTTTAAAGGAGGAAATGAAATGAAGTCAATCACACAACTCTGGTTTATGCGTGCTCTCAGTCCACTTCATGTCGGTAGCGGAAGCGAGATTGGTATTGTTGATTTGCCGATTCAGCGAGAAAAGCATACTCAGTTCCCAAAAATCGATAGTTCTTCTTTTAAAGGGGCACTGCGCTCGCATTATTATGGAAAATGGGAAGAACAGAACAAGCTGTATAACGTATTTGGTTCAGACGCGGGTGCAAAAGACGGAGCTCAAGCGGGCGCAATTTCTACAAGTGACTGCCGTACACTCCTCTTCCCAGTCAAGTCGATGAAAGGGGTATTTGGTTATGTGACGTGCCCATACGTCTTAGACCGATTTAACCGCGAAATGGCCGCGTATGGATTGGCGCTGCGATTGCCGGTTCCTGATCTGTCAGAAGGGGACGTGGCTGTATCCTCTGATAAGTTGTTGATTACAAGAAAAGTGGTCTTAGAAGAGTTTGTGTATGCTGCTAAACAGAGTAGCGACGTGACGGAACTCGCATCGCGTATTGCGAAATATTTTGATGCAGACCCTTCTATTACGGATCGGATCATCGTTGTATCGGATGATGAATTCAAGCAGTTTGTCGAACTGTCGACGGAAGTGAATGCCCGTATTCGAATCGATGAAGAAACTGGTACGGTTACCGATGGAGCACTCTTCTATGAAGAAAATGTACCCGTCGAAACACTCATGTACACGCTCTTCCATATCGGAGAGACAAAATCAATCCAAGACGGAAAACGGGAACATTTAGGATATCCGGCCGAACGGGTGAAACAAGAGTTGAACCAATCTTTCCCGAACGTTTTGCAAGTCGGTGGAAATGCGACGCTTGGCCGAGGCATGATGCAAATTGTATCAGCTGAGGAGGTGCTCGTATGATAGAAAGCGGTCGTGCAAAACATGCCTATGATTGCACCCAAATGAAAGAAGGTTCCACCGAATATCGATCCTATGTGAAAAAAATGCCTATGATGATTAAAGTGAACGGCTTAGCCCAAACCATCGTGTTTTATGAAAGCAAGAGTCATGATCACCGTGATGTGGTGAAGCATGTAGAATCGTGGCTGCGGAAGGAAGAAGTACGTAAACGTCTATCCTTGCCCGATAAAGTGAGTCTTATGGAGGCTGTATGCAAAATGGAGACGGAGCAGTATCGTCTCGTAACATATGAAATTATGGAGCTCTTAGGGTGGATGCGTCGATTTGTAGATGCGCATGCGAAGACGAAGGAAGATCAGACATGACGAAGTATAGTAATGCTCCTTTTTTAAATCTAGCGGATGGTTTGACGAAAGATCATTTGGCGTACTCGATGAATTATAATCTTTCATTCGAAGATGAAAGAAACGGAGGATTGAAGGCTAAATTTGGAACACAGCATATTCATACGAGTCCGAGTCAATCGAAGCTGATTGCCTCTACATATGAACGTGATGTTTGGTTACTAGATCAAACGGAACGATTGTATGAACGTTTATGGGTGAGTGGAGAAGGGACCTTTATGTCGGGATTGGGCGCCCCACATGTAAGTGAAGCAGGAGTGTTGATTCATACAGTTTACGGTGTCCCTTATTTGAACGCATCATCCATAAAAGGGATGGTGCGAGATTGGGCTGTCGCGGCTGAAGTAGAGAACGATTTAATCAATCGTTTATTTGGTACAACAGAAGATGCCGGTTTAATTCAGTTCTGGGATGTGGTTTTCTGTGACGTGACGCTTGAACCGGATATTATGACCCCTCATTATGGGAAATATTATAACGGGAGCTTAGCAACAGATACAGATTCGCCAATTCCGATTTCATTTTTCCGTGCACGAGTTAATCGTCCCGCTCCATTGATCTTGACGACATCTTCACGTGCTTCAAAAGACGATTTGGAATTGGCCGCTGAATGCGTAATCCAAGCATTTAGCGAATTTGGTTACGGAGCCAAAACTACAAGTGGGTATGGTCGATTCACTGTCACGAAAGAAGCAGACGATGTGAAAAGTAAGCGATGGGAAGCGATTCAGGAAGAGGCATTAGAAGCTGAACAACGTGCAAGCGAAGAGAAAAAGCGAATCGAAGGGGAAATGGCACTCATGCAACGCGTTGCTCATTTGTCGCAAAATGAGCAACAACTCGTCCTCGAATTGTATCAAGAATTACAAACCGCAATGACTGAAAATAAGCAGGAACTTGTTGATGCTTTAAAAGCGAAGGAAAAACTGGAGGTTGCCACTCGTTTCCCGAAAGAGGTTGGGACGGTTTATCGCCAATTTGCAAAGCAATTCGGCTTTTGGGAGAAACCGAGTAAGAAACTGATTGAGCGTCTGAAACCTCTGAAGGAAGCTCTAAAAGGAATCAACGAATGAGTAAGGCAGTATATGCGATTGTGACGACAGGTATTTCCATATCGAACAAACCTCGGGTAATGGATGTCACACGTGAGGATCTGAAACGATTATCAGCTGAAACAAACTTGATCTCAGGATGGATTCATGAAGGTCATTTGTATGACACTTCTGAAATAACGCTTTTACATAGCGATACCGAACCAGGGAGAAAGAGTGTTGGTGAAATTCAATTCTATTTGAACAAAGTGTATCCGAACCTCATTTTAAAAACGGTTGAAGTCGAAAGCTTGGACATGGGAAGTTTACGACAAGGGCTTGAAGGAATGTACCGCTTCATACAACAGTTGACCAATTTGTTAACGAAATACCCAGCTGCTCACACAGTATTTGGTCCGATTGGTGGTTATAAGAGTATGACTGCCTTATCATACTCTTTGGCGGTTTCATATGGTTATCCGATTTGGTACTTGCATGAAACGATGGATCGTCCGATCACTTTGCCGACATTACCGATGGTGTTCGACCAGTCAGTTCTTGCAGTGAATGAAGTTCGCCAAGCAATTCAAGAGATGACATTTCGAATGGGGTATGATTGGAGCAATTGTATTCATGAAGACGAACTGTCAATGGATACTAAACTAGTGGTGAACCAACATCCACTACTATTTTATCGACTGGACGAGTTAGTGGCCATCTCACCTCTTGCGAGAACGCACTTGGAGAAGCGCCCAGAATTGTGGCATTTGCAAATTTATATCAGACAAAAAAAGTTGCTTAAACATCGTGTACCTTTACAAATACTTCGTGATGAATTTGAAAGCTTCTATCAAACGGAAAGAAATTCAAAATGGATAAAGCGATTTCAACATGAGCGGCAATTACAGAAAACAAAAAATAAATCCTGGCCATATTCCTTGTATCGTATGGACAATAAACAATATTCCTTCCGTGCATTGTATCAGTTGTCTGATGAAGGTGAATTGTATTTGTATCATGTATGGGAAAAGCATCAAGATTACGAACGAGAAATCAATAAATTCGATTTTTCGAAAGATGTGGCTTCTTTCGATACAAATGAGTATACACTCGCTTCGTTAGAAGACTGAATCAAAAACGTCTTTCCCTCATTCAGATGGGAAAGACGTTTTTTTGTCATGAAGGAAGTCGCTGCGGACGCGGGCAAGCTCGGTCGACCCAAAAAAGAGACCGACACTACACAGTAGTGCAACACCACTGACCATCGCCCCGACGACAGCGGTATCTCCGATCATCGTGAACGACATCGTCAAACTAAATAATCCAAATAATAGTAATCCTCCGGCAATCGTCTTCATCATGATCCACCCTTTCACATGTCTATGAAAGTAGTGTAGACGGTTTACCGATAAGAGGGTGACTTTATTTTTGACCAGGTAAATTATTTGATCAAGTTGTAAATCGAGTACGTCTTGCCGTTTTCAAGAGGGCGGTCAATCAATTGTTCGACGCACACACGCGCGACCGTCTCGGGAGAGCGGAGTCGTCCCTCTGTTTCGTATGAACGGAATTGTTCGATATCGGCGAACGCCTCTTCTGAAGAAGAACGAATCTCCGCCTGCATCGATGTATCCATCACGCCAGGATTGAAGAGTGCCGCACGATGCGGGGTACCTTCGAGCTCAAGTGCCAGCGTTTCCGTGAAACGGTCGAGTCCCGCTTTCGTGCCGCAATACGCACTCCAACCTGAAATCGGACGTTTGGCCGCGCCAGACGTCACATGAATCAAATCGGTCGGCTTGTTGAAAGCGAGGACCGCGTTCGCCAATAGCATCGGTGCGAGTAGGTTGGCATGGACATGAGCCGTCACTTTCTTCCCATCCAACTGTCCGACACGATGAATCGGTTCAATCCATGCGGCATTTTGAACGAGAAGAATCGAATCGGCATTCTCTAGAAACGGAGTAATGTCTTGAATGGCCGTTTCGATTCCTGAGACGTCTGAGAGGTCGATGGGTAGTTGTTCATATGTGACGTCTTCGGCCTGTGAACGTGAGAGACCGATCACGTCATAACCTCGAGCTTGGAGCTCTTGGGCAATGGCACGGCCGAGACCGCGTGACGCCCCGGTGACGAGTGCAAGTTTCATATATATTCCTCCTATTCGTGAATCGTTTTCCGAAAGCCGTAAAACGGACGGAATCGCAGTTTTTCGTAATATGTGTGCGAGGCTTGGCTCGCTAGCATCTCAAGACGCGTGTCAGGATAGAGCGCATGGACATGTTGAAGAAGTTGTTCACCAAGACCTCGTTTTCGATAGGCGGAAGCGACTAACAATTCACAAACATACAAGCTGACTGTCGTATCGGTCAGTCCCCGTAAGTAGGCGACAATCTCTCCATTATCAGACTCCATGACATACGTGACGTTCGATTGACGCCACGCTTCACGGGTCAGCTCTCCCTGTTCGACGAGTTGAGTCCAACCTTCCTCACGATTGAGCTGCTGGATGTGTTCAAAATCAGATGCGACATATGCACGGATCTTCATTCGATTCGCTCTCCAATCTGTGCTTCGATTTGCTTCATCACATCAAACGCCCCGTCTGATTGATTCGAACAAACGACCGAAATGACCTCAGTTTCTGGGTAGTATCCGGAATGAAAGCTGACGCCCGGGTCATATCCCATCACATGGTACTTATAAATGTCTCCTGACGAATGATGCTGAATCCAAATCCCATATCCATAACTACCACCTCGGTCATTGACCGTCACATGTGGTGTGAGAAGTAGGGATGTGGATGCGGCGTCAAGAAGTTGATGTGAAAACAACGCCTCCCAAAAACGAGTCATATCTTGAACGGTCACATAAGCTCCACCATCTGCCCCGCCTTTGACCGGAATCGCATATTGATTCGTACGCCATGAGCCGTCCGAATGATCGATATAGCCGAGCGCCGTCTTGGCGGGTAAGGCATCGAGTGAGAAATATCCGGAATCGCTCATGTTGGCAGTTTGAAAAATCGACTGTTCGATATAGTCGGTGAAGGGTTGCCCGGTCACTTCTTCGACAATCAACCCTAACAGGATATACCCGGCATTGTTGTAGGAGAATCGGGAACCTGGTTCATTCTTCATCGCTTTTTGTTGAAATAGCGGTAAAAAATCTCGTAGTTGTTGAAGACGATACATCGGAACATCACGCCACAACGCTTCGAAGTCGTCAGAGACGGACTCATCAAAATAGTCAGGGATGCCCGACGTATGCGTTAATAGCTGATGGATTGTAACTTCTGAGGATATGTAGGGCAGGTCGAATGTCTGAAACGAATCCAGTGAAGTTGAAAAAGAGAGTCGACCTCGTTCGACTAACTGACAAATGGCGATTGCTGTGAACAGTTTGCAACCGGAAGCGATTCCGAACCTCGTCGCGACTTCATTTTGAGTCTGTTCCGAGCGATTAGCATAGCCAAGGGATTGATGGATGGACGTTTCTGGGTTGGTAACGCAATAGACGCCAGAGAATGTTTCGTCCACTGTGAGATGCGTGATGTTTTGCAAAAGAACCTCCAATTGTTGAGTCATCAAGTACTTCGACTATATCACGTACATGCACAACATCCATAAATTTACTCAATATTCAAAAAAACATTTACCAAATAACAGGAATTGAGACAGGTGTCTGACCTCGAACGTGGTACGATATGGGCGAACAGAGAGGAAGTGTATTCAATGACGCTATTCTTTTTAGGGATACTCGTTGGATGTTTGATTGCTTTGTGGCTACATAAGCGTCAACGGCCACATCCACAAACGCTTTCGTTCATGCATTTCGGGAACCAAACGAAAGATGTCATCTATATTTTTGAAACGAAACCAACGTGGCGTTTTCGGTATATTAGTCCTTCTTTAGATTTGTATCTAGGGGAAGGGACCGTCATGCGTAGTTATTCGAATGCGCAGGAATGTTTCCGTAGAATCCATCCGGACGATCGACGATTGTTGCTAGACAAAGTGTTGGGGCGTGTCGACTATGAAGAAGCAATTCTTCAGCGGTGGCGGACGAATGAAGGGACTTATGTATGGTTCGAAGAGTATACGACCCCGATCTATGAGAACGGTGAGATTGTGGCGGTGCAAGGTGTGATTCGGAACATCGAGGCGGCCATGACCGAGCGTGAGCGTCTTCTGTATGAAAGTCGTCATGACAGTTTGACAGGTGTCTTCAATCGTCGGGCGTTTGAAGAGACGATCGGTCAAGCGGAAGGGATGAGAAACGTCGGAATCATCGTCATCGACGTGAATGACTTGAAAGTTGTGAACGATCAAAAAGGACACTCTGCCGGTGATGGTTTGTTGAAGCGTGTCGGTAACCTCCTTCAAAACATCGAGTCCTCTGTCTATCGGATTGGAGGAGACGAGTTCGTCTTGTTTCTTCAGATAATGTCAGAAGAAGCATGCGAGAAGATGGTTCATGAGATCGAAACGGCATGCCGAGAAGAGGAAATCTCAGTGGCCATCGGGTTGGCTTGGGCATCTCATCCAGAATCAATCGAAGTACTCTGGCAAGAAGCAGATGACGCAATGTATGAACAAAAGCAGCAACAAAAAAGAGATCTTCTTGACGTCTAGTTCAAGAAAATCTCTTTTTCGTTAACTACTCGCTTCCTCTACTTCAGGTGGTTCTTCACCTAAGTTATTGAGGTAACGTTCATATCGTGCGAGTCCATAGCGATAAGATGCCCAAATCAGAAGGGTCGTCACAGCAATGAGTCCAATCGTCAATGGAGCGAACCATCCGGAAACAATTCCATCCGCGTAGGCAAGTCCAATTGGTGAAAAGACGAGATAGACGAAAATCATCGAAGCGACAAGCAAGATTGAAGTCGATAACGCGTGACGCCATGGTTTGACTCGTCCGAGCTCGATTCGAATCGGATTCGCTTGGAGCATCGGTCGTACGCGAGCGAAGATGAGCATGATAGCCGTCTCGACGACGAAGAGGATTCCGTAAATGTGAATAAAGTTGATGCCGATTTCGACGTCGAACCATTGTTTCGTTCCCCACACGAGGAAATAGTAGGCGATGACGTGGAAAAAGACGACGGTCTTCGCGGCAATCGGCGGCACACGTTTGACGAGCATCCCGATTAAAACGATGACGAGAATCGGGATGTTGAAGAAACCGGTGAAGCGACGAATCAAATCCCACAAGCCATCTGGTGCATACATGAGATTCGGGGCGACAAAGAACGAGACGAGCGCCACGAACGTCCCGAACCATTTACTGACACGGATCAACTCTTGGTCAGAAGCATTCGGCTTGAACTTCGGTTTATAAATATCGAGGACGAAGAGCGTCGCGATACTATTCAAAAGCGAGTTGAACGAGCTGAACACGGCACCGAGCAAGACGGCGAGGAAAAAGCCCATGAGCCACATCGGGAGTAGCTCGGCAATCAAGCTCGGATACGCTAAATCGGCTTTCTCGACATTTGATCCATACAAATGGAAGGCGATGACACCAGGCAAGAGCATAAAAATGGGAACGAGTAGTTTTAAATAACCTGTAAACAGTACTCCTTTTTGTCCCTCTGCCAAGTTTTTTGCGCCGAGAGCGCGTTGAATCACGTATTGATTGAGTGCCCAGTAGAACAAGTTTGCAAAAATCATCCCCGTGAAAATAGACAGAAACGGAACCGAATCGTTGGATGAGCCGATGGCGTTCAATTTTTCGGGATTCGTCGTCGCAATCGTCTTCATCCCGTCCAACAGATTCCCGTCACCTAATGCGAGGAATCCAAGCGTCGGAACGAGGAAGCCGATGATGATGAGACCGATTCCGTTTAGCGTGTCGGAAACGGCGACCGCGCGAAGCCCACCGAAGATGGCGTAAATCGCCCCAATGATCCCGATGAACCAGACGACAATCCAAAGAGACTGTTCAAAACTGATGCCGAGAAGGGTAGGTACGTCGAATAGTTGGAGGACGGCTAATCCACCTGAGTACAGCATAGACGGAATCGTCACGCACATATAGCCGAGTAAAAACAGCAGGACGGTCAATCGACGAACGTCCTCGTCATAACGTTGGCTTAGAAATTCAGGGATGGTCGAGATCCCGATGCCAAGAAAACGTGGTAGTAAAAAGAGCGCCATGATAATGGCGGCTATCCCGGCCGTGACTTCCCAAGCCATTGCCGACATGTTTCCCGCGAACGATTGACCGTTCAAACCAATCAATTGTTCAGCAGATAAGTTGGTCAAGAGGAGCGAACCTGCGATGAAGACGCCCGTCAATCCGCGACCAGCCAAGAAATAATCATCGGCACTTTCGACTTTTCCTCGCGTCATGCGATATGAGACGTAAGCGACGAGTGCCATGAACAAAGCACCAGTCACGAGTATGTAGAGTACTTGCTGAATCGTCATAGAATCCCCTCACTTCTTACTTATGTTATATAATCTATTTGTAGGAAATACCCTAAAGTGTAAGAAAGTAGTCCTCTTATCTTGATGGAATGATAAAAAGTCATGGGCTGGGCATAAATTTCTCAATGTGATCGATTAGAAATTCAATAGGGTGAATCGGTGGGAGGAATCTCTTTGAGGAAATGGATGATTGGAATATTATCTGTTGCAGTGGTAGCAGGTTATGTCATGTTTAGCGAAATCCTGAAAGAAGGAAACACGAGTGATTTGACTGTGACCGAAAGCTTCCGACGCATAGACGATTTAGCTACACGCTCGCCGGTCGTCATCGTCGGCAAAGTCAGCAGTCACCCGAGATCTTTTGAATATCATTCGGTTACTTTCTTTGAATCAGATATTCACGTGCAGCGTGTCTATCGAGACGTGAGTCATGAACTCAAGCAAACTGATACGATTACCCTCTTACAAAACGATATGGAAGAAGACCCGCTCGTCAGACGAGGAGAAAACGTCCTCTTGTATTTACAAAAATACGAGGGACCCGTGATTGAGAAAGCGTATCGAATTGTCGGTCTACAACAAGGACATTTCAAAGTGAATCGGACAGGGACACTGACTTCGGTAGGAGAATCCAATCTTTATCAAGAAAGCGGGCGAAGTGCTGACTTGAGTAAACTAGAGACATTATTGAACGACAATCCTTATATGGCAGAATATAACGACGTGATGACGGATGAAGACATTGAAGCTTTTAACGACACCCAAGAACGTCTGTTAGAGGAATTTCAATGATATAACGAGTGAAAGCGGCGCTGATGAAATCAGCACCGCTTTTTCGTGTGAACTTTTATAAATATCATAAGAATTGAAGCATGGACGTCGCGACCGTGAAGTAGATGATGAGACCGAGGTTGTCCATCAGTGTCGTGATAAACGGTCCAGAGGCAACAGCGGGGTCTAACTTCAGGCGATTGATGAGAAGCGGGACAATCGTGCCGATCATCGTGGCGACACTGAGTGCTGCAAAGATGGAGACTCCGACAATGAAGCCGATGAGCATGTTGTCATAAAGAATCGTGATGACCCCGAAGATGACAATCATACAAGCAATCCCTAAGATGATGCCGGTCCCGAGCTCACGTCGAATCATCTTCATGACGTTCTTACGATTGATTGTGCCAAGCGCAATCGAACGAACAGCAACGACAAGTGACTGGGTGGCTGCATTCCCGGCAGACCCCATGACAAGTGGCATGAAGACGGCGAGGAGTACAATCGTCTCAAGCGTGTCTTCGAAGCCACCGATTGTCGAGGCTGTGATCATCCCGAGAAACATGAGGCTGACAATCCACGGGGCACGTTTTTTCGCCGCCTCGAACGGACTCATGTTGATATCGGACGACCCCTTCGTCGCGGAGAGTTCTTCAAAGTCTTCCGTCGTTTCGCGCTCGATGACGTCTAACACATCATCGACCGTGATGATGCCGAGTAGCTTTTGCTGATCGTCGATGACAGGAAGGGCCAATAAATCATACTTTTGGACAATCCGAGCCAAGTCTTCCTGGTCGGTCATGACGTTTGCCGAGATGACACGAAAACCCATGATGTCTTCGATTTTCGCCTCGAGCGGCGCGACAATCAAATCACGTAAAGAGACGACACCAACCAGTTGGTGCGCTTGGTCGACCACATATAAGTAATAAATCGTCTCAGCGTCTGGTCCGAGTTCACGCAACTCTTCTAAAGTCAGTCCGACGGTCTTGTTCGCTTGAAGGACGACGAACTCGGTCGTCATGAGCGCCCCGGCCGTCTCTTCCGGGTATTGCATCAAATCTTTGACTTCTTGTTCCTCGATATCGTCCATCTGCTCGAATAGTGTGTCCATGAACGCATCGGGTAGCTCCCGCATCAAATCGGCGGCGTTATCTGAATACATCTCATTTAAAATTCGGACAGCATACGGCTGAGGCGTTTCTTGGATGAATGTACATTGCTCTTCTAACGTCAGTTTTTCAAAAAGGTCCGTAAATATTTCAGGTGAGATTGTTCGATATACGAACGCGCGCTCATGCTGATTGAGTTCGATAAAATGATCAGCCTGTTCACCGGGGTGGAGGGAGAGGAAGAGGTCTTGAAAATCGACCGGGTCTCCCTTTTGAATCAATGTGCGAAGTGCCGCTTCATGTTCGTTGTATTCCATTTCTTCTATTTTCATTTGCTCACATCCTGATCTTTCGCATTTTTCAGCTTACTCTGCAGGTCTCAAAAAAATTTTTTCATCTTTTTTAGGAGGATTATATTCATCATCCATACATCTCATTTCCCCTTGTCAGGACGCCGAATTTTCATGCATTGTTTGTTCATTCACAAAGGTGAAGGTTTATACATAGCCATGTGGAATCACTAACAGGTGAACTGCCGGATTAGACATTCGCAAATTTGGTAAAGTGATAAGGTAAGGGTAGTCACACACCCGAATCACAAGGAGGAAGCGAGATGATCTCAATGACGAATCAACCGATTTCACAAGATACGACGCTGAAACATCCGATTCATGTGTATTCAGAAATTGGAGAATTAAAAACGGTATTACTGAAACGACCGGGAAGGGAATTAGAAAACCTCACCCCGGAATATTTAGAGCGCCTCTTGTTCGATGATATTCCCCATTTGCCGGTCATTCAAAAAGAGCACGACTATTTTGCGAGTGCGCTCCAAAATCGCGGTGTGGAAGTCCTTTACCTCGAAAAATTAATGGCTGAGACATTGTCGCTCCCTGGTGTGCGCGAAAAGTTTGTCGCGGATATCTTATCGGAGTCGAAATCAAATATCAACGGCTCTTATGAAACGTTAAAAGAATATTTACTGGATTTTGATAATGAGATGTTGATTGAAACGGTGATGGCCGGTATCCGAAAATCGGAGATCAAGCCGGAGAAACGCCGACATTTACACGAAATGATTGAAGATACGTACCCCTTCTTTTTAGATCCTATGCCAAACCTCTATTTCACACGAGATCCGGCCGCCGCAATCGGTCATGGTCTCTCCATCAATCGAATGAAAGAACCGGCACGTCGCCGTGAATCACTCTTCACGCAGTATATTATGCGCTATCACCCACGCTTTGCGAAACATGATGTTCCGATTTGGTCAGACCGCGACTATCGATTTGCGATGGAGGGCGGGGATGAGCTTGTCTTATCGAAAGAAGTCGTCGCCATCGGCATCTCTGAACGAACGACTGCGCAAGGAATCGAACGCGTCGCCCTCAATTTGCTCAAACATGGAGACAGCTTCAAAAAAGTAATCGCTATCGAAATTCCAAAATCACGCGCCTTCATGCATCTCGATACCGTCTTTACGATGGTCGACCATGATAAATTCACCATCCATCCGTTCATTCAAGGACCGGAAGGAAAGATGAATATTTTCGAACTTTCATTGAATGCAGAAGGTGAATTGCAGATCACGCAACATACCGATTTGTTGAACGTGTTAAAAGACGTCCTCGGCTTGCAGGAAGCGACGTTGATTCCTTGTGGAGGTGGCGACCCGATCGCAGCGGCGCGTGAACAGTGGAACGATGGATCGAATACGCTCGCCATCGCACCGGGTGTCGTGGTCACGTATGACCGGAACTACGTCTCGAATGAACTGCTCCGTAAAGAAGGCGTTGAAGTGATTGAAATCATGTCGAGTGAACTATCACGCGGACGTGGGGGTCCACGTTGCATGAGTTGTCCGATTATCCGCCAAGACATCTAAATGTGATAAGGAGGAAGCAGTATGTCTACAACGTTCAATTTTGATTTGAAAGGTCGTCACTTTTTATCGTTAAACGAGTTTTCTGGTGAAGAAATCAATTATTTGATCGATTTGTCTGCTGCATTCAAACGTCAAAAGAAACAAGGCATCCCACATCGGATTTGTGAAGGCAAAAACATTGCCTTACTCTTTGAAAAACCATCGACGCGGACGCGTTGTGCGTTCACGGTCGCCGCAATTGACTTAGGGATGCATCCTGAGTATTTAGGTAAAAATGATATCCAGTTCGGGAAGAAAGAATCGGTGCGCGATACGGCCATCGTCCTCGGGCGCATGTTTGACGGCATTCAATTTCGAGGGTTCGCTCACGAGACGGTCGAAGGTCTCGCGAAAGATGCAGGGGTACCGGTTTGGAACGGATTGACCGACCTCTATCATCCGACACAAATCTTGGCCGACTTCTTGACGGTGAAAGAACAAAAAGGAGAATTGGCCGGAATCAAATTCGTGTACGTCGGCGACGGCCGGAACAACATGGGGAACACGCTATTGATCGGTGGCGCAAAAGTAGGGATGGATATGCGGATTTGCGCACCGAAATCACTTTGGCCATCTGACGAAATCGTCAATTATGCGAAATCGGTTGCTGCTGAAACAGGCGCCGTCATCACATTGACGGAGAGCATTGAAGAAGCGATGGATCAGGCGGACGTCGTCTACACGGATGTATGGGTGTCGATGGGCGAAGAGGCAGCTTTCGCAGAACGGATCGAATTGTTGCGACCATATCAAGTGAACATGGATATGCTTCAAAAGAGCGGCAACCCGGACATCATGTTCTTACACTGCCTCCCTGCCTTCCACGACTTAGAGACAGAGGTCGGTCGGGCGATTCATGAACAGTACGGATTGACGGAAATGGAAGTGACTGATGAGGTGTTCCGCAGTCGTCATTCGTTCGTATTTGATGAAGCGGAAAACCGGATGCATACGATTAAGGCGGTAATGGCGGCAACGCTCACGGAGACACGCGAATGGCTTGAACGTTGACGGGGGAGGGGAACTCCCCCTCCCGTTTCAAAATAAGCGAAAGGGATGAGTAGAATGTCTACGAAGTTGGAGCATGACTCAGGTGGTTCGGCTGGAGTACATCCTGACAAGCAAGACAAGCGATTAGGTCTCGGAGCGTTGACGGCACTTGTCGTCGGATCGATGATTGGCGGTGGCGCCTTCAACTTGGCCGCCGATTTAGCGCAAGGGGCGAACGCGGGTGCCATTCTCATCGGGTGGGTCATCACCGGAATCGGGATCATCGCGCTCGGTCTCAGTTTTCAAAACTTGACGATGCGCCGCCCTGATTTGGACGGTGGTGTCTATAGCTATGCCCGTGCCGGTTTCGGTTCGTTCGTCGGATTCAACTCGGCCTGGGGATACTGGTTATCTGCCTGGCTCGGAAACGTGGCGTATGCCACACTGCTGTTCAGTTCGGTCGGCTATTTCTTCCCGATTTTTGAAGGGGGACAAAATATTGCCTCCATCGTCGGAGCCTCCATCATGCTTTGGCTCGTACACACGCTCATTCTTCGTGGGGTGCATGAGGCGTCGATGATCAACATCGTCACCACGATTGCCAAGCTCGTTCCGATTTTTGCATTCATTACGATTACGTTGTTCTTATTCAATCTCGAAAACTTCACCTTCGATTTTTGGGGACAAGGCGGCTTCTCATGGGGAAGTGTTCGCGACCAGGTCGTCTCGACGATGCTTGTCACGCTGTGGGTATTCATCGGTGTCGAGGGGGCAGTCGTTCTCTCGGGTCGTGCTCGGAAGCGTTCTGACGTCGGAAAGGCAACTGTCATCGGGTTACTCGGTACACTCGTCATCTATCTGCTCATCTCTGTCATGTCGCTCGGTCTCATGACACCGGAAAACGTAGCGAACGCCTCGCAACCTGCGATGGCTTACTTGCTCGAGTCGGCAGTCGGACCTTGGGGCGCGATGCTCATCAACGGTGGACTCGTCATTTCTGTACTCGGGGCATGGCTCGGTTGGACGCTTCTCGCGGCGGAGATTCCGTTCGTTGCTGCAAAAGACGGCGTGTTCCCGAAATGGTTCACGAAAGAGAATAAAAATCAGGCACCTGTCAACGCACTTTGGTTAACAAACGGGTTGATCCAGCTCTTCCTCTTCACCTTCTTGATTTCAGATGCCGCCTATAATTTTGCGTTCTCCCTCGCTTCCAGTGCCATTTTAATCCCGTATGTGTTCTCGGCATTTTACCAAGTGAAGGTATCGAAAAATGGAATCGGTTATAGCGCCGGTGAACGGAGAACACGCGACTTGACGATCGGATTGGTCGCTTCCATTTACGGATTGTGGCTCATCTATGCGGCAGGAATCGATTATTTACTGCTCACGACCCTTCTATACGCACCAGGAACACTTCTTTACATGAAAGCGCAACGTGAAAATGGCATCAAGTCACTCAACAAAACGGAATGGTTGGTCGCCGGAGTGTTGACCGCACTCGCCATTTTCGCAGTCGTACGCATACTATCTGGTAATATCTCAGTCATCTGATCGGGGGTATCGATATGGAGAAAAAACGTGTGGTCATCGCCCTAGGCGGAAATGCGATTCAACAAGGTAAAGATGCGACAGCGGAAGCACAAATGCGAGCGGTCGAGGCGACGGCAGAATCTCTCGCAGCACTGATTGCAGAAGGGGTCGACGTCATCATCACACACGGGAACGGTCCGCAAGTCGGAAATTTAATGTTACAACAAGCCGCATCAGACAGTCCGGCTACGCCGGCGATGCCCCTTGATGTATGTGGTGCGATGACGCAAGGAATGATTGGATACTGGTTTGAAAATGCGCTGACGAAAGCACTGCGTGCGCGCGGTCTTGAACGAGATGTGGCTTCTCTCGTCACACGAAGCGTGGTCGATCCGAATGATAGTGCGTTTCATCATCCATCGAAGCCGATCGGTCCGTTTTATACGGAAGAAGAGGCACTCCATCTCGAACGGACGACGGGTTACGTCTTCAAAGAAGATGCAGGTCGTGGATACCGTCGTGTCGTCCCGAGCCCGGTTCCGATGAAAATCGCGGAACACGCCGTCATCCGAACGCTCGTTGAAGCGGGGCATATCGTCGTCGCTTCCGGTGGCGGTGGTATTCCGGTCATGGAGACGACTGAAGGATACGTCGGAATCGAGGCGGTCATCGATAAAGACTTTGCGGCTGCGAAACTCGCGGACCTCGTCAACGCAGACGTATTGCTCATTCTGACTGCGGTCGAACATGTGTATGTCAACTTCGGGAAGCCAGACGAGATGGCGCTCCAGGAGACCTCAAAGGAACAGATGGAGACGTATATCGCCGAAGGACAGTTCGCTCCAGGCAGCATGTTACCAAAAGTAAGAGCGGCACTGCAGTTCGCAGAATCCGGCACGAACCGGGTCGCCATCATCACGTCACTCGATCAGGCGCTAGCTGCCATTTATGGGGATGCCGGAACACGCGTCCGTTTGGCTCCATCCCTCCAACAATAAGAATGTGTCGCAAACGTGAAACGTTTGCGACTTTTTGTTTTCTGTCCCGATTCAAGGGGAAGGAATGTTGTATGCCAAAAATGAGATTGCTATCATATTCAGTGTAAACGTTTGCACTAATTTCAGGAAGGAAGTGACGGAGAGCGGAAACGCTCGAGTGTATGCGCCTATTCGAAGAAAATCATGTATATCAGTCGTGGATGAGACCGAAAGCAAGAGAAGAGGCAATCGTGCAAGGAAGCTGTTATCGTTTTACCGTATTGACGAGTCAGTTAATTCGGATGGAGTATGCAGAAGACGGGATTTTTGAAGACCGTGCCACCCAAGTGGCGTGGAATCGAGAATTTGACGTTCCACAATTCCGAGTGATTGAAGATGAGGCAGAGCTCCAAATCATCACGGAACACGTTCACTTATATTATACGAAAGGACCGTTCGCGCCGAACACGCTCTATGTGGACGTGAAAGGGAACTTCAGTACGTATTACAGCCGCTACATGTTCAACGGTCCCGAGCGGACGCTGAAAGGGACGGCGCGGACGCTCGACCATGTGGACGGGGCGACGGAGTTAGAAGAAGGGATCCTTTCGAAACAAGGGTATGCGATCATTGATGATTCGTCCTCGTTTTTGATGACGGATGATCGCTTCGTCGAGCCGAGACGAAAAGGAATTCATGACATTTACTACTTCGGATATGGCCATGACTATAAACAGGCACTTCGAGATTTTTACACGTTGACGGGCCCGACGCCGATGCTTCCTCGTAAAGCGCTCGGAAACTGGTGGAGTCGCTACTGGCGATACGACGAAAAAGAATATAAGGCGCTGATGCGCCGCTTCAAATCCGAAGACGTCCCGTTCTCGGTCAGCGTCATCGATATGGACTGGCACGTGACAGACATCCCGGAAGAGTATGGGAGTGGCTGGACGGGCTATTCGTGGAATAGAAACTTATTCCCTGAGCCGAAGCGATTCCTCAAATGGTTAAAAGACGAGGGGATGATGGTGACATTGAACTTACACCCCGCTGACGGGGTCCGTGCGTTTGAAGACCAGTATGCGGCGATGGCTGAGGCGATGGGGGTCGATCCGGAATCGGATGACCGAATCCCGTTCGATTTTTCGGACAAGCGATTCATTCAAGCGTATTTCGAACAGATGCATCACCCGCATGAAGCGGATGGCGTTGATTTTTGGTGGATCGACTGGCAACAAGGGTCGACGTCAAAGATGGAAGGACTCGATCCGTTATGGATGTTGAATCATTATCACGCCATCGATATCGCCCGTGACGGCAAACGCCCCCTCATTTTTTCTCGTTACGCAGGACCAGGGAGCCACCGTTACCCGGTCGGCTTCTCAGGGGACACGATCATCTCGTGGGCATCGCTCGCATTCCAGCCGTATTTCACGGCAACAGCGACGAACATTGGTTATGGATGGTGGAGTCATGACATCGGAGGGCATCATCGTGGTAAAAAAGACGATGAGCTCGCGGCGCGTTGGGTCGCATACGGAGTGTTCAGTCCAATCATGCGTCTCCACTCGACGTTCAGCACGTTCAACGGAAAAGAGCCTTGGCGTTTCGGAATCGAAGCCGAACAGTCGATGAAGCGATTCTTACGCCTGCGTCATCAGCTCATCCCTTATTTGTATACGATGAACTATCGGAACCATGCCGAAGCATTGCCACTCGTGTTACCGATGTATATCGAACATCCCGATGATGAAGCGGCTTATCAGGTGCCGAATCAGTTTTATTTTGGAAGTGAACTCATCGTCTCCCCGATTGTCAAACCGATGGACCGACAGCTTCATGTCGCGGGGGCGAACGTGTGGTTGCCGAAAGGGGAATGGTTCGATTTCTTTACAGGACATCGTTATGAAGGCGACAAGTCGATTCGTGTGTTCCGTGGACTCGAAGGACAACCGGTTTTCGCCAAAGCGGGTGCCATCATTCCGATGATGCCGCATGAACCGCATGCGAACGAAACAGGCAACCCGAGCGAGCTAGAAGTACTCGTCTTTCCAGGTGCCTCGAATACGTTCACGATGTACGAAGATGACGGGGAAAGCCGGGATTATGAGACGGGGGCGTCGCTCGAAACGACGTTCACGCTCGACTGGGAAGCACGCACGCTCCACATCGAGACATCAGGTGATCTGACACTCGTCCCGGCGAATCGAACGTTGACGATTCTAATCCGCGGGGTCGTCGGAGAAGGGGACTATGATGCGGAGACGCAGACGTTACACATCCCACTCGGTGAATGGAAACAGGAGCAGACCGTGACGCTGCCGGTCGATGTGACACAGAACGCACATCGACTCGATCGTGTCTATCGCTTCTTAGATCGCGCTGAAATCGCTTATGACTTGAAAGATCGTCTGTATCAGATGGCGACCACGAAGACCCGTCTCGAGGCATGGTTGTTTGACCTCCATGCGTTAGAACTCGATCGTGATTTACAGGACGCCCTATTGGAACTGATGTTGGACTGAAAAAGGGGGGAGACCCCCTTTTGTCATGTCAGAAAACTGTCGGATTTAGAAAGCGCTTTCATTGAAAATCCCATTATACTGAAGATAGAAGAATAGAAATGAGGGGATAAACATGCGACACATGTGGACGATTGACGATTTACGGCAGTTGACGCTGTTTGCGACATGTCCGAGTCGAGCACTTGAACAGTTGATTCCGCACGTCTATTGCCGGACGTATCGGAAAGGACAACTATTGTTCATGGAAGGGGATCCGCGCGAGCGTGTGTATTTCTTGATGAGCGGTTATATCAAACTCGAGCGGATGAACGAGAATGCGACCCATCATTACGCCGATTACGTGAAACCGAAACAATTTTTCCCATACAACGGTTTATTCACAGGGGAAGACTATCGTCATACGGCTGAAGCGGTGACGGATATTGAGGTCATCTACATCCCGACAGATCGCTTTGAGCGGTTCGTGTCCACGCAGTCGAGCATGCTACTCTATATCATTGACCAGATGAATCGTATTCTTGATTTGCATGAAAGGCGTGTCCAAGAAATCATCACGCCGAGCGCGAAAGAACGTGTCATCAATACGCTCCATTTCTTGATTGAAGATTTAGGGGAACCGGACGAACAAGGTGTCCGTGTCCGTTGCCCATTCACCGCAATCGAACTTTCTCGTCTGTCCGGTACGTCCCGGGAGACGGTTTCGACGATTTTAGCGAAGCTTCGAAAAGAAGATGTGCTTCGCATCGACGCCCATCAACTTGTCATCGGTCACCCCGAATATTTTGAACAAGACATCGACTGACGCCACTCGGATGAGGGCGTCTTTTACATGTTCGAACGAGCGGGGCGTTCGCTTCAACACGTGGCATATTGTATAATTAGTGATGAATCTCACAAAGCAATGGAATTGTAAATAGAGAAAGGATGAATGCAGTGAAACGACTGCAAGCCCTTGCTTTCGCCGAAAGGGGTCACATCATCGGACTCGTGTTATCCGCGGTCATGATTGGACTATCGATTTTGGCGCAAGCGTATTTAATCGTCGACATCGTCGACCGAATCTTTTTAAAGGATGAATCATTCGAAGCGATCCTTCCGGCTTTACTATGGCTCGTTGTTGCTTTATTGGCACGAGCGCTTTTTGGATACGTGTCGGGACGCATCGGTGCGAGTTTATCCGAAAAGGCGAAACAGACGTTACGCCTTCAATTGTTGGAGCGTTACGCTACGAGTCCGGTCGAGTCATCTTTGACAGGACAATCAGGTAAAAAGGTCAGTGTGTTCATGGATGCTGTCGACGAGGTGGACGCCTACTTCAGTCAATATTGGCCGCAAGTCATCCAAACGTCGATCATCCCGCTCCTCATTTTGGTCGTCGTCTTCAGCCAACACTGGATTTCAGGAGTCATCATGATGGTCACGGCACCGTTCATTCCGCTGTTCTTCATCATCATCGGGATTGCGACTCAGAAAAAATCAGAAGAACAGATGGAGAAGATGAATCAGTTTTCCGGTAAGTTTTTAGATGTCTTACAAGGATTGACGACGCTCAAGCTTTACAATCGCACGGAGCAAGAAGCGAAGGCGATTGAGAAGAGTAGTCTCGACTTTCGGGATGCGACGATGGTCGTTTTGAAGACGGCGTTCTTATCAGGACTTATGCTCGAGTTCATCTCGATGCTCAGTACCGGAGTCGTCGCGTTAGAAGTCGCCTTACAGATGGTCGTGTGGCAGAACCTCACGTTCTTCTCTGGCTTTTTGATTCTCGTGTTAGCGCCAGAGTATTATTTGGCGATTAAAGATTTAGGAAGTGCCTTCCATACGGGACGTGGAAGTATGGGTGCGGCCGACCGAATCTTTGAGGTATTAGACGCCCCCGATGACCGCATCGAATGGGGAACGAAGTCACTCGGTTCACGAACACCAAACCTTGAACTCGAAGACGTCTCCTTCGAATATGCAGGCGGACGCTTTGCGCTTCAACCGTTGAGCGGTCGGATTCCGTCCGGCACTCACCTGGCCTTGGTCGGTGCGAGTGGTTCCGGGAAGACGACAGTACTGAATGTCATCTCCGGACTGCTACAGGTGAAATCGGGACGTGTCCTCGTGGATGGTGAACCTCTTCAGTCGTTTGACGAGTCTGCCTGGTACGGGAACATTGCCTATATCTCACAAAACCCTTATCTATTCGCCGGCACACTTGCCGATAACATCGCCTTAGGCGAAGAGGCCGATGAGCTTGCGTTACGGGAAGCAGCCGATGCGGCAGGACTGTCTGAGATGATCGATCAATTACCGAACGGGATCTGGACGGAGCTTGGAGAAGGTGGATTTGGTCTATCGGGTGGAGAACGACAACGTCTCGCACTCGCCCGTGCCTTCTTTAAACGACCTGGTATCCTCTTATTCGATGAGCCGACGACCGGTCTCGATTTGAAGACCGAACAGATTGTGAGACGTTCGATTGCTGAGTTGTCGAAAGAGGCAACGTTGATCACGGTGGCTCATCGCCTGCATACAATCAAAGAGGCGGATACCATCTGGTTTATGCAGGACGGGCAACGGATTGCCGAAGGAACACATGACGCGTTGCTCGCCGTCCCGGAGTATGCGGAACTGTTTGCGCTTCAGAAAGGGGTGAGCCGATGAACTCGCTTTGGACGATTACAAAATGGATGATGCGCGAGAAGAGAGATATCCTTCTCTCCATCTTCTTTGGATATGCAGCCGGGATTGCGGCGGTCGCCCTGTTTGCAGCAAGCGGATACCTCGTCTCACGGGCGGGGCTCGTCCCACCTTTGTATGCGCTCATGGTACCCGTCGTTCTCATCAAACTGTTCGGGGTCATTCGGGCAGGAAGTCGTTATCGGGAGCGCCTCGCGTCACACCGGGCGACGTTTACGATATTAAGCGAGCTACGTGTCCGCTTTTATCGACAACTTGAACCACTCGTCCCATCGATTTTTGCGAAATATCGGAGTGGGGATTTGCTTGCACGCGTCGTCGGAGATGTCGAGAGTCTGCAAAACTATTTTCTCCGCGTATTCTATCCACCGATCATACTCGTGCTCGTGTTCTTGAGTACGATCTTCTTTGTGACGTTCTTCTCGTTCGCGGTCAGTCTATGGATCTTACTCGGTGTGCTCGTCACTGGATTTTTGATCCCACTCGGATTTGCTCGAATTCGCGCTCGTCATGACGAGACGATTCGTGCATTGCGCGGGGATGTATCGATTCAGTTGACCGAGATGATGTACGGATATCGAGATTTAAAACTACATCATCAACTCGCTCGTACGAAGCAAGCCGTCTATGCGCGTAGCGAACGCTACATGGAAGCGGAGCGGAAAGATACGACGAACCAATTTTTCAACTCCGCGCTCGTCGTCGCCGCCTCTTTACTCGTTTCATGGGGCGTCTTGGCAATCGGTGCCTATCAAGTCGTAGATGGAGATTTGAACGGGCTCTTCTTGGCGATGCTTATCATGATGTCGCTCACAGCGTTTGAGAACACGACACCGATGGCTGTGTTCCCGGGACACTTTGCAGACAGCAAACAAGCCGCTGATCGATTGTTTGAAGTGATGGAGCCGAGCGAAACGATTGAGGTGCTCGAAGCGAAACGTCAGGATGTGACGTTCACGGCATCGCCATCCATCTCATTTAAGCATGTTCGCTATCGCTATCCGGATACGTATCGGGACGTGATTGACGATGTGTCGTTACACATCCCGAGTGGTTCGAAGACGGTCATCGTCGGACCGAGCGGCTCCGGGAAGTCGACGTTGCTCCAACTGTTGTTGGCATTTGTCCGGACAGAAGACGGGACGATCCGACTCGATCAAGACAACTTGAATGACATGAAACAGACTTCGATCTGGCAACATGCGAGTGTCGTCTTGCAAGACAATCACTTCTTTTACGGGACCGTACGGGAGAATCTAGCACTAGCCGGTGACTTTACCGATGAGGAGATGCTTGTGGCGCTCGAACGTGTCCGTTTATCGTTTTCACTCGATGAGCCGGTCCTTGAAAAAGGGGCGAACTTGTCAGGTGGGGAACGTCAACGGTTAGCGATTGCGCGAGCCCTTCTTAAAAACGGGCTGATCTGGTTGCTTGATGAACCTACTTCTGCGCTTGATGCAGGAACGGAAGCGCATGTCTTTTCTGAACTGTTGCATCAAGCAGGATCAGGGACGCTAATCCTTGTCAGTCACCGCTTGACGGGACTCGAAGCCTTTGACCAAATCATCGTGATGGAAGCTGGACGAATCGTCGAAGCTGGATCTTATGAGGAATTGATGATGAAACGTGGTATGTTTTACGAATTGAAACAAATCGAACAAGAAGTGTTCGCATAACAAAAAGACGAGCAGCCCCGTCGGTGGGCTGCTCGTCTTGTTTTTGGCAAATATGGGTGCAACAAATGGGGGTTGTCGCAGCAATGCTTTCAAAAAGAGTGTCGTGGAGGGGAATCCACGTGACGTGATGTGTTTGGGGAACGTGCACGTCAAGCTTTTAGGAAGCTATATCTAGAGTATAGTTGATAACGATTCTCATTGTCAATGAGAATTGCGAAAAAAATATCCATACGTGCGAACACGTATGGATAAGATCTCGAATTAGTTCGAGGCCACGCCTTTTTGAACCGTGAATCGAATGAGACTGAACAAGTATCTCGTGAAGAAGAGCGCGAACGCATAAAATAGCGCGATGAACGGTGACTGGAGGTCGATCCCAGGAATGTTCATCAAAAACTCTAAGACGAGAATCGATAGCAAGAATACGTAAAGAGCAGCGTCTAAATAAAGTGGCATGAGACGACCCCGCTGATGCCAAAATGTACGGATCAGTGGTGCGACGGTCATTCCGATAATCCGTTCAGCAAAACCGATACTGAGCACGGCAATCAAGAATGATGGGACGGTGTTAAATGCCACTAAATCTGAAAACACGAGTCCTGAAATGAGTAAGAGTGGGCCGATGACGATCATCATCGAGAGCGACGTACGGAAAAAGATCCATAAGTTTTGTTGAATCGAACGAATTCCCCCGAGTGCCGATTGTTGAAGCGTCTTCCCACGTTTATAGTCAATCGCGAACGAGCTGATAAACATAATTCCAAACAAAGATAACAAAACTGACATGAACGATGTTTCCCCTTTTCTGAATAAATCCTGATGTACCAATCTGAACCAAAGTCTAGCCTAGTTTAACGATTCGTTTCGAGAAAGTAAAGCGAGAAAACATGCTCAAGTGTGAAGTGTTCAATCCCTTAAGAAGCAAGGATGAATCGATTTCGTCCAGACTCTTTTGCGTGATATAGCGCTTCGTCTGCGTGCTTCAACACACTATCGATTTCAATATCGTTCGAATGGCAGGCTCCTAGCGAAACGGTGATGTGTAGCGTACCTGCACTCGTTTCAAACGGGAACGTCGAAACCTTTTCTCGGATAGATTCTGCGAGGCGAGACACTTCATCCCGCGTAGCGTGTGGCATGACGATTAAAAATTCTTCTCCACCGAAGCGACCGACCAGATGCCGCTCTTCACTTTCGTTGACGAGAAGCATACCGAGTTCACGTAACACGTCATCGCCGACGTCGTGCCCATACGTATCATTCACTCGTTTAAAGTGATCAATATCGACTAAGATTAACGCATATTCTTCTGCCTCGACCGTCAAGTTAGCCATCGCTTCATTCAACAAACGACGGTTGGCAATTCCGGTGAGCGCATCAGTACGCGCAAGCTGTTGTTGATGTTGGACGTTCTCAAAGTGACGGCGTAATTCGAGCAATAACCGATAGGCGGCACAAGCTCCACCATAAGACATTAACGTGTAGACAATCAGGACGGGATAGAACAGATTGAGCGGCAGTGCGGCATAGATGGCTGCTCCAAAAATGGCGATGCTGATTGTCGTGAATACAAGTAATGTCGGGCGTGTGTTATCCATACGTTTACGTAAAATGCTTGTCGCCCCAACTAATACAATCATTGTCGCGATGGCAAGGTAGAGACCGATCATGGCCCCATCTGTAAAAAGTAGGACAAGGAAGCGACCCGTCAATAAGATGACACCCGCGACGGCACCACTTACCCATCCGCCAAATAGAACGGCGAGTATGATTGGGATGTTACGCAAGTCGATGAGAACCCCTTCAAGAGGTAAGGCGTTCACTAACAACAAGATGGCAATCAGTCCGGTTTGTACACCGAGTAAAACTCTTCCCTTTAACGGAGACTGTGGTGTCAACCGAGGTCGATTACGGAACGGCAAAAAGGAAATCGTGAAGAGCGTGAATAAGATACACAGGTTGATAAAGAATGCATTGACGATTGTGAGCATCGAAGCTCCCCCTTACCCCGTATGGAAATATTTAGTTACAGTATAAATCATCTTGTCGAAAACAGGTAGGATTAACCTGCGAACTAAAATATATGTACCCTTGATTAGAATTCAAGTGCAACCCTTATCATCCCTTTTCGGTCTCACAGACATGTTTCAACTTTTAGAACTTTCGTTATCGAAAATCGAAAGTTTGGTATGATAAGAGAAAAGGAGGACTGTCCGTGCGTTACTGGGATCATTTTAAACGAGCGTTTATTCCGATTGCGCTCATTTTGATTGGATTAGCGATCTTTTATACTTTATCGGCTAGAGATAATATGGTGTTGACGCTTTTAGGGGCTGCGATTGTAGGAGTCATCTTATTTTTAGTGATGCGTCATGTGAACCAAGTCGAAGAAGACTAAACGAGAACACATTTTGTGGTTCTCGTTTTTTGTTGTCTTGCGACTTTTTTGGGTACACTACAAAGTAAGGAGGGATTTTTTATGGCAAAAGCTACATTTGCGGGAGGCTGTTTTTGGTGTATGGTCAAACCGTTTCATAAATATGAGGGGGTCGAACGTGTCATTTCCGGCTACACGGGTGGACATGTCGACAACCCGACGTATCAGCAAGTCTGTTCAGAGACGACGGGGCATTTAGAGGCGGTCGAGATCACGTTCGACCCTGAGGTCATCTCGTATGAGGAGTTGCTTCGCATCTATTGGCGTCAAATCGACCCGACAGACGGCGGTGGACAATTTAATGATCGAGGCGAATCGTATCGTCCGGCAATTTTCTATCATTCAGAAGAACAACGGGACGCAGCTGAGCGCTCGAAACAAGAAGTGGAAGACTCAGGACGGTTTGACCGCTCGATCGAAGTCGACATCCGCCCTGCGAAAACGTTCTGGGAAGCGGAAGATTACCATCAGGACTATTATAAAAAGAATCCGTTCCGCTACGAGATGTATCGGGTCGGGTCTGGTCGTGCGAAATTCATCAAAGAAGCCTGGAGCGATCGGAAGAAGCAACAGGCACTCCGTGAACGCTTGACGCCGATGCAATATAAAGTCACACAAGAAAACGGAACAGAGCCGCCGTTTAAAAACGAATACTGGGACGAAGAACGTGAAGGATTATACGTCGACATCGTTGATGGAACACCACTGTTCACATCTCACGATAAGTTCCAGTCAAACTGTGGATGGCCGAGCTTCTCGCGTCCGATCGAGGAGAAACGAGTCGACTTGAACATGGACACGACGCACCACATGGTCCGGACAGAAGTCCGTTCAAAACAAGGTGACAGTCACCTCGGTCACGTCTTTGATGATGGACCGAAAGAACTCGGTGGTTTACGCTATTGCATCAACTCGGCCGCTCTCCGATTCATTCCTGTAGAAGAGCTTGAAGAAGCTGGGTACGGGGAATATAAACACTTATTCAACAAGTGAAGGGGAGAGTTGTATGTTCACAGCCGTCAAACAACAAATTCGGTGCGAAACGATTGGGACCGTCCTTGATTTTTACGACCAGTCGATTCGACATCTTTCGGAAGAAGCGAGACAAGAGAAGTACGCCAAAATGAGTTCGAGCCCGTTCTCCTTCTTTCGAGGGAGCTCGCACTTGTTCTATTACGACTTTGCGAAAGTCCCCATCGCGTTTGACACGGGTCCCAACCATCCGACGTTCATTCAAGGAGACTTGCACTTTGAGAATTTCGGTGTGTTCGAGGACGGGGCCGGTACGATCATTTATGACGTAAACGACTTTGACGAGGCGTATATCGGTTCCTATCTGTTCGACTTGTTGCGGATGGCAGTCTCTGTCGATTTATTCGCGGCCGAGTCAGGGTTTGACGGCAAAGCGGCCATCGAGGCATTTGCACGCTCGTATGCGGAGGCGATTGAGAAGCATGCGAAAGGAAAAAGTGAACATATTCAATTTACAAAAGAGAATACGTGTAAAGCCGTGAAGAAAGTCATTAAAAAAGCGGAGAAAAAGAAAGACGAATTTATGTCCGAACGGACGGAAGTACGGGACGAGGAACGTTATTTTTCAACGAGTGACGATTTGCTTGCCGTTTCGCCTGAAGTACGAGATAAAATCGAGGCGGGTTGGGGAGATTATTTATCTTCCTTGTCGGATGAGCATCGACATCACGCCGATCATTATGAAATCAAAGACATCGCCATCAAGCTGCAAAGCGGTACGGCCTCCATCGGTCTAGAGCGTTATTATATTTTGATTGAAGGGGCCGATCAAGAGCACGATGAAGATGTCATTTTAGAGATGAAACAGGCACAGTCGGCTGTCCCATCGCTGTTTCTGCCGACGCATCCGCTATTTGAGAATGGATTGTCGCACCAAGGGGCGCGTGTCGTTGCCGCGCAGCGGGCAATGGTTCATAGTCGTGACCCTTATCTCGGCTATTTGACGATTGATGGGAAAGAGTACTATGTCAGGCAGCGTTCGCCGTACAAACGAAAAGTGAAGGCGAAGCATATGAAAGACGAGACGTCACTCATTGAGACGTTGAAGGTGCAAGCACAAATCACAGCGAAAATTCACGCACGGGCCGATGCAACGTCTAACGTGCTCGATTATACGGCGAGTGAACGAATTACGGCGGCCATCGGGGACTCCCCATCGTTATTCATCCGGCAGTTGTCGAGATGGGCCGATTTTTATGCAAATCAAGTTCGCTTTGATTACGATGCCTTTTTGAACTGGGTCGAATCAAGGAAACGTTGAGGACACTTGCGAATCGAAGGGGAAATCCTGCACAATGGAAGCGTAAAGGATGTGTAAGGATCATGATTACAGAACAACAAGTCATCGCCCAGATGCGTCAGGTGATGACACAAATTGAGTCGTCGACGGGCGAAGTGCAAAAGCGTCATTTGGCAAAGTTGATGGGCTTTTGCGAACTGCTGCTAGCGGAGACGTCTGAAGGGAAACCTGTCAGCGCGCCACAAATGACGACACCGGCGAGTGAGGGAAAACCTCCGCTTGATCGTCAGATGGCCGCTTTCCTCGGGATTCCCATGGAAGAAGACGAACAACCCAAATCCGATTCATTGCTCGATTTTTGAACCACATGTGATACACATGTGGTTTTTTTGTGGATTCACATTCATTGACTTAAATACCATAGGGGGTATAATGGGTGTAAGAAATGAAAAGCAAATGGAGGCGTGAATATGTTGGATTTTCTTTTTGTAGCGGTCGTCATTGGAATCGTGTATTTTTGGTGGAGTCGCCGAAACAATGTTAAAACGGTCTCGACGGATGACTTGAAGCGTAGAATCGCAGAAGAGCGAAACATTCAATTGTTGGATGTACGTGAGCCGCATGAATACCGCGGGGGACATATCAAGCAGGCGAAAAATGTACCTTTATCCGGATTCGGTAATGCTCAAGCGAAATATCCGAAAGAAAAGGAGCGTCCTGTCTATGTCATCTGTCAGAGCGGGATGCGTAGCCAACGCGCTGCAGCGATGCTCAAGAGTGCCGGATATACCGACGTCTATTCAGTAAAAGGCGGAATGAACTTCTGGCGTGGATAATAGATGCGACTGAACGAATCGGTTCAGTCGTTTTTTTGTCACCACGTTTTCTCTTTTGCATTTTCGGGGATTCTGCTACGGTAAGGGAAGCAATTGAAAGAGAGGAGATTCATCTAATGGCAGTGATTTTATTTGATATCGATGGCACGTTAGTAGATACGACTGGACCGATGACGCAGGCGATTCATGAGGCGCTCGAGGAACTTCCTCACCTTCCGAAACCGAGTGAAGAGGCGGTCCGTTCAGGATATGGCTTGGCAGGTAACGCGTTTTGGGAGCATGTCATCCCGGAAGCGACGCTCGAAGAAATTCGTCTCATTCGTAGATTGCGTCACACGACGCTCGAGAAGACGATGGAAGGGCAAAACGTCTTATTCGATGGCATTCGTGACATGTTGGAGACGCTTCACGAACAAGGTCATACGTTGACGACGGCGAGCAACTGCGGCGTCCATTACATGAACTTGATTTTAGATACGCAACAGATTCGCTCCTACATGACGGCACCGGAATGCTTGGAGTCTGTCAGTGGCGAAAAGAAAGCGGATATTCTGACAGCGCACCGTGTCCGTCACGGTGAGGCAGACTATATTATGGTCGGCGATCGCAAATCGGATGTCGAGGCAGCACGGGCACATGATTTCCCAGTCGTTTTGACAGGGTTCGGATTTGGAAATGAAGAAGAGTGGGCGCTTGCGGATCACGTCATCAAATCGCCGAACGATTTAGTCGAATGGGTCAACCGATAAGAAAAGGCTTGTCGCACATGCGACAAGCCTTTTTGTATGCCTATACTTACAACCCGAGTGAGATGTATTTGACTTCTAAAAATTCTTCGATGCCGTGGTGACCACCTTCACGCCCGAGTCCACTTTCTTTCCATCCACCGAACGGCGCTTGAGGAGTTGACGGAAGACCATCATTCACACCAACGATTCCATACTCTAACGACTCTGCTAAATAGACCGCTTCGTTGATGTCTTGCGTGAATAGATAAGCGGCTAAGCCGAACGGTGTATTATTTGCTCGTTTGATTACTTCTTCGAGTGAATCGAATGTCGCGATTGGAGCAACCGGACCAAATGTCTCTTCATTCATGCAGAGCATGTCTTCATTCGCGTAACGGATGACTGCCGGACGAATGAATAAACCGTCTAATACTTCACCACCGTATACTTCACCGCCGCGAATTTGAGCGTCCTCGATATGCTTTTCGACTTTACTGAGCGCATCATCATCAATGAGCGGACCGATGTCGACACCTTCTTCTAGACCGTTCCCGACTTTCAGCGCTTCGACCTCTTTGATGAAACGCTCCGAGAATTCATCGACGACGGCACGTTCGACATAGATCCGGTTCGCACAGACGCACGTCTGTCCGCCATTACGGAACTTCGTGGCGACCGCTTGCGGGACGGCTTTATCTAAGTCAGCTTTGGCCGTGACGATGAGCGGGGCGTGCCCTCCGAGCTCAAGGGAAATCTTTTTCATCGTGTCCGCCGCGTCACGCATGAGCATCTTTCCGACTTCTGTCGACCCGGTGAACGTCAATTTTCGCACCCGCTTGTCTTGTTGCCACGCTTTGACGATATCAGATGCTTGCCCTGTCACGAGATTGATGACTCCTTTAGGGAATCCCGCCTTTTCGGCTAATTTGATTAATTCGATTGCGGTCAACGGAGTCGCCGATGCGGGTTTCATGACGACCGTACAGCCTGCGGCGAGTGCCGGTGCGACTTTCCGCGTGATCATGGCAGCCGGGAAGTTCCAAGGTGTGATGGCGGCGATGACGCCGACCGGTTGCTTGATGGCGAAGATTCGCTTCTTGTTCGAAGAGGCGGGAATCGTCTCTCCATACACGCGTCGTCCTTCTGCCGCATACCAGTCGATAAAGCCGTTCGCATAGTTGATTTCACCGATGGCTTCTTTCAGTGGCTTTCCTTGCTCCTCGACCATCGTCCGGGCAAGTTCTTCTGTATGTTCTGCGATCAAACGATGCCACTCATTGAGTAGCGCCCCTCGTTCGTCCGCGGTCTTTTGTTGCCATTCCTGAAGCGCTTCATGCGCCGCATCGACAGCTTGTGTCGCTTCGGCGGTATCACTTTTCGTCACAACGGCCATCACATTTCCGGTGGCCGGGTTGCGTACCTCGATTGTATGTTCCGTCTCTGTCCATTCCCCGTTAATGAAGTTTTTCTCTTCTCGCATCTTGATTTCCCCTTTCCAAAAAGTGCACAGTTAATTAGAGGATACCCGTTTTTCTGAAACGCACACAAATTTCCAAAAAATGAGGGGATACTATGTGGATCATCATCGTCGGCTATCTAGTCGGGAGTTTGCTCGGGGGAAGACTTTATGGGTTACTAAGTGGTCATGATTTAGCGACATCTGGTTCCAACAATACCGGTGCCCGCAATGCGCATCGCATCGGAGGGGTGAAGGCGTTTCTGATCGTATTTGGATTCGACGTGCTGAAGACGATTCTTGTCTTGCAGGTGAGCGGACCGTATTTTTGGCAGACGGCACTTGCACTCACGCTCGGTCATATTTATCCGTTTTGGCGAATCCGCGCAGGCGGGAAGGGATATGCCGTTTTTTCTGGAATCATATGGGCATACGACCCGTGGTGGTTTATCGGTGGTCTCCTGATTCTATTATTTTTGATTAAAGTGACGGGCAATTCACGTGAGACAGGTCTCATCATGCTCGTCCTACTTCCGTTGGCTGCACTTGGAAGTATCGGAAATATCATCTGGGCCACGCTCATTGCCATCGTGATTGTCTATCATCATGTGAAGGAGGGGAAAGCATGATTGTTTATCGAAAAGCCGGTTCATCTGATTTTGACGCCATTCATCGATTAAATTATGAAACGTTCGTCGAAGAGATTCCGCAACATCCGCCGAATCTAGAACGTCGACTCGTCGACAAGTTTCATGAAGAGAATACATATTGGATTGGGGAAGCGGGCGGTGAAGTGGTCGCCATGTGCGCGCTACGTGGCGAACGACCTTTTTCGTTAGAACAAAAAGGGGTGTGTGTTCCTGACGGGGATTGGCTCGAGATTCGTCTGCTTGCTGTGAAGAAAGCGTATCGGCGCAATCGTACGTTCGCCGGATTGATGCGAGCAGTCATTGGAGATGCGACAGAACGTGAAGTCGACGGTATCGTCATCAGCGGAACGACGCGTGAACAAGTGCTCTATCACCGATTCGGATTTGTCCCATTTGCGGATCCAATCGGTCCTGAGGAAGCGCGATATGTGCCGATGGTGTTAACGCGTTCAGCATTTTATGAATCAAAGTCAGCATCGACGCTTCGGCCAAAGAGTTTGCTTGCAGGTCCTGTCGAATGCTCGGAGCGTGTAAGGGCGAGACTCTCGAGACAGCCGCTCCCACACCGTTCAAACGAGACGAGCCGCATGCTCAAATCCATTCAGCAACAATTGACGCAACGAGTCGGACTTCCTTACGTCTATACGCTCTTAGGAAGCGGCACGGTTGCCAATGATGCGGTCGCTTCACGCTTGAGTGGACACGGTGTCATTTTATGCGCCGGTGAATTCGGAGAACGTCTTATGGATCATGCATCCCGCGCTGGTCTCTCGTTTGACGTCATTCAAGCGGACCGGAAAGGGAAGTGGGATGTTTCTGAACTTGAACGCATTAAACCAGACTGGGTGTGGACGGTGCATTGTGAGACATCCTTAGGAATTTTAATCGATCTCACCCCACTTCATGCGTGGCAAGGTGTCGTCGCCGTCGATGCGATTAGTGCTGTTGGGACACTCGTCTATGACTATTCCTTTGCTGATTTTGTGACCTTCTCCTCAGGAAAGGCGCTACGGAACGCCCCAGGTCTCGCGTTCGTTGCCATGAGAGGGCGAGCAGAAGCGTTACGAGACGTGCCTCGCTACTTAGACTTATCCCTCTATCAACCGATTGCTTTCACCCAATCCGAACCGCTCCTTTCGGCGATGGCGATTGCATTGGATGAACTGACGGAAGCGGAAGTCGCGTCGCACGAAGAGAAGATGATCGTCCTGATCAACTCACTCTGTGAGAACGGCTTACAGATCGAGCTGAATCCTGCCCAGTCACCCGGTATCATCACGATCCCGGTCCCATTCGGACAGTCTTCAATCGAGCTCGGTCGACAGTTGTCGTATCAAGGTTATCTCGTGCAATATGAGAGTGAATATTTGAAGCGAGCGAACGTCATCCAAGTATCGACGATGGGCTGGACGACACCTCGCATGATGCGTGACGTCGGTGCTTATATTGCCGAGTGGATGCGACAAAAAACCGCCACTCCTGAGAGTGACGGTTCGCTCAAACTCGAAAATCCTGACGTGCCAAGTGACGAATTTTTCGTCCGAGGCGTCTCCAATTGAAGTAAGCCAGTACGGAGACGACGCCGCCCGACCAGAACAGCCATTCATCTGGTCGAATATAGCCGAGTAGTCCGACGAGCAACCCGAGCAAGATGACGATGGCATTGAACGTCTGGCGGTGCAACAGTTCTTTTGATTCCAAGTTGCGTTGGAACATCGCTTGCTCCGACAGGCGTTTTCGCGTCGGTTCTTTTAAGTAATTGTCGAGAAGCGGCGGGACGTTCAATAACTTCTTCGCGTAGTTGATCCCGGTCTTCACATATCGGTTTTGAAGCGTTGTCCCGTCTTCCTCGAGCCATTCGATGACAATCGGTTTACCGAGTGTGAACAGGTCGATTTTCGGGTCGAGGATTTGCAGGATGCCGAGCAAGGTCGAGGCGGCTCGCCCGAAGAAGGCAAATTCCGCCGGGAGTTGAATCGGTTCGTTTTTGACGAGCAACTGAATATCCTGTAATACTTTCTCGATCAACCTTGTATCGACCGTATCGATATCGGTCTCCAAATAAAACGTCACGGCCTTTTCGAGTGCTTGGCGAATGTTTTGTTTGTTCGCCGTCGGTAACAGGAATCGTAAATCTTCGAGTCCATCGACGATACTGTCATAGTCGAGCGAGATGAACGCCTGTAGAATGTTTCGAATCGTCGCCATGTCATGTGCCGTCGTCTGTCCGACCATACCGAAGTCGAGTAAGATGATGGTGCCGTCTGCCCGGATTTGGACGTTTCCGGGGTGTGGGTCGGCATGGAACTGTCCACCGAACAACAACTGTTCGGCGGCGAGCGTGAACAACCGTTCGGCTAGTGCGGAGCGATCAATGTCATTTTCTTTCAAGAAGGCGAGGTCGGTGATGCGTCGTGCATCGACCCAGTCCATCGTCAAGACACGGTTCGTACAGAGATGCTCGTGATAATCCGGGATATAAACGTCCGGATTATCAGCATATTTTGCTTTAAAATAGAGAGCATTTTTTAATTCGGTTTGAAAATTTAGTTCATCCCCGATGACAAAAATCATTTGGCGATATAAGCTATCTAAGTCGGTCGATTTAGCGAGGGATGTCCGCTTCAACATCGACGTGACAATTCGCATGGCACGGAAGTCCGTACGAATAATTTTTTCGATATTCGGACGTTGAATTTTGATGGCGACCCGTTTCCCGTTTTCGAGCAATGTGGCGCCGTATACTTCCCCGATCGAGGCGGAGGCGACGGCATCGATTCCGACGTCTTTGACGACTTGCGAGTAAGGAACGCCCCATTCAGCCTCTAGAATCGCGCGCGACTTCTCCCAACCCGATGTCGGGACACGGTCGACGAGTTCAGAGAGCTCATTCAGGACGGCCGGTGGCAATAAATCCGCACGAATGGATAGAAATTGTCCGAGCTTGATTAATAAGCCTTCGAGTCTTAACGCATTTCGTTTATACTCACGCGCGAGCTTGAGCATGAGTGCTTCATATTCTTCTGTCGTGGCGACGCCTTGTTGTTGTTTACGTGAAAAGGCGTATAGCCGAATGATGAATCGGGCGAACATGGTGACGATAATCCATATACGGAACAAAGCGATACGTTTCATAGTAATACCGACATCCTTTACGACAGTCGCTCGACTGACCTGATTTTTTGTAACTATACTTTACCATACAATGCGTTGAAGAAAGGGCAAGGGATGTTCATGGAGTGGGAATTGCTCAACGTCGTCGGAACGATAGCGTTCGCGGCGAGCGGAGCCATCATTGCGATGGATGAAAAATACGATATTTTTGGGGTGTGGCTACTCGCGTTTATCACTGCCTTTGGGGGCGGTGCGATTCGAAACATCCTATTAGGAAACCCCGTCAGTTTGATTTGGCAACAGAATGATTTATTTATTTTATGTTTTCTTGTCGCACTCCTCATCTTCCTGCTACCGAGTGTCGTATTGCCACATTGGGAACGCTGGGGGGTCATTGTCGATGCCATCGGTTTGGTCGCCTTCGCCTTCCAAGGAGCACAAGTCGCCATCAAGCTAGATTTGCCATTATCGGCAGCGATTGCGGCGGCTGTCCTGACAGGTGTCGGGGGTGGTGTGGTCCGCGACTTACTGGCCGGGCGTAAACCGCTCGTCTTACAATCGGAAGTGTACGCGATTTGGGCGATTCTCATCGCGGTCATCACGTATTACTTCAAGCTCGAAGGTGGCCTTGCCGTCTATGCACTATTAATTGTCGTAGCGACACTTCGAGTGATATCCTACTATCGGAAGTGGAATTTACCAGCACGTAAAGTCAGATAAGGGGGAACGGAAATGAAAATCTTATTAATGATTGGTGCCGGATTGATGGCACTCGGCGTGGCACTCGGTGCGTTCGGTGCCCATGCCTTAAAAGAGAGACTGTCACCGAATATGTTGGCGAACTGGCAGACCGGGGTGCTTTATCATATGATTCACGCACTCGGGATCATTGGGATTGCGACACTGCTCATGCGTGTGAGCATCAGCCAATTTAACATTGCCGGATGGCTCATGTTTGCCGGAATCATCTTTTTCTCGGGAAGCTTGTACGTCATGGCTTTGACGGGGATCACAAAACTCGGAGCCGTGACTCCGATTGGTGGCGTGTTATTCATCGCCGCTTGGATCTTTGTGATTGTTGGCGCAACAAAGTTATAACAGAAGGCCGATCAAATCGACATCCATGTCTTTGCTCATGTGTACATGAGGCAAGGGCGTGGATTTTTTTGAGGGGTCATTCCATCAATTGGAAACCTTAAAAAGATGTAATCAGATTACTATTTGAAAATAGGGTAAAGCGTTCTCTATTTACATAAAACATTACAGGAAGATGTCAAATCGAACGATTTAAAAAGGTATTGATAAATAATAAGTTAGACGATTTCGTTGCCTGTGCGCCTGTTCGTGCGTAATAAAATTGAAATATAACTTTAACAGGAAAATATCTAACAGTTAGATATAATTAGTCGTGTTGAAACTTAACTAAATGATCGTTTTTGTTACATACTGAAACGGCTTTAAAAATATGTAGTGTAGTAGGTACCCACGTTTGTTATTTAAGAAAGGATGTACCCCATTCATGAATTGGAAACGCACAGTCTCGACGCTGACGCTTGGTGTGATGCTCATCAGCACACATACAGTTGCCGATGCATCGACTTCGATTAAAGAAAAGCAAGAAGAACAACAAAAAGTACAAGAAAAACGCAATAGCGTGAAAAAAGACCAAGCCGACACGTCTTCAAAGATTGAAGTGAACAAAGAAGAGATTTCAAAAGTTCAGGCAGAGGTCAATAAAATGGACGCACAATTGCAAGACATCATCAATGATGTCGCGATGAAGCGCCAAGAAATCAAGCGTACCGAGATGAAAATCGAGGATCTTGAAGCCGACATTAAAGATTACCAAGAAAAAATGAAGGCACAAGAAGCAATGATGAAAGAACGGATGGCCACGATGCAAAAGAACGGTGGCGGATCGATCAACTGGGCTGAATTCATCTTCGGTTCAAAAAATCTCTCTGACCTCGTCACGCGTATGATTACGGCTGGAACAATCCAGCGAAGTGACCAAGAATTGTTCGATGACTATGAAGCGACACAAAAGTCGTTGAAAGAAGCACAGGCTGACTTGAAAGCAGAACGCGCTTCACTTCTCGAACAGCAAAAAGCACTCGAAGTTCGTCAAGCCGAGCTTGAGAAGAAGATGAAGCAACGTGAAAAACGCATCAAAGAGCTTGAAGAGAAGAACATTAAGTTCGAATCGCAAATTTTCGATCTTCAAGAGATTGAAGCGACGTTAGTCGCACAAGAACAGGCGATTGCGGCTGAAATCGAAGCACAACGTCGTGAGGAAGAGGAAGCTCGTCGTCGTGCTGAAGAAGCAGCTCGTCAAGAGGCGGCACGTAAAGCAGAAGAAGCACGCCAAGCAGAAGCTGCACGTCAAGCTGAAGCAGCTCGTAAGGCAGAGGCAGCACGAGAAGCGGAAGCGGCTCGTGAAGCTGCACAACAGAAGCAAGCTGCACAACAAAAGCAGGACAATAAGACGAATACCCCGTCTTCGTCGTCTTCAAACAACACGGCTTCATCAGCACCAGCACCAAAACCTGAACCAAAACCGGCGCCGGCACCGAAGCCAGCACCAGCACCAGCGCCAAAACCGGCACCGACGACGTCGACACCAGCACCATCTAGCTCGATGTTCATTCAACCGGCTTCAGGACGCTACTCACAAGGATGGGGTCCGGCGAGCGGTGCGTATGGCTACACGTTCCATAACGGTGTAGACATCGCGGGTCCAACAGGGACACCGATTCGTGCATCTGCGACAGGTACGGTCATTCGTGCAGGTTGGGGTGGCGCATACGGGAACCACGTCATGATCGCGCACGTCATCAACGGTCAAGTTTGGACGACAGTTTATGCCCATATGAACTCGGTATCTGTCAGCTCAGGACAGCGTGTGACACAAGGGTCGAACATCGGGACACTTGGAAACACAGGGAACTCGTCAGGTCCGCACTTGCACTTTGAGATTCATAAAGGCGGCTACTCATACTCGGCAACGAGCGCAGGTAGCACAGTCAACCCGCGTCAGTTCTTCTGATGCCTCATACAGAAAGCCCCTTTCGATTGCGAAAGGGGCTTTCGTGCGTACAAAAAATCCCTCCGCTGTCGCGAAGGGATGCTTGTTAGTTGGCTTGTTCGATATCGCTTGAATGATTTTGTTTCTTACGCATTTGTTCACGCACGTAGTAGATGATCGTCAAGCCGATTAACCACGGGATGCCGAACTTCAGCAAAATATTGAAGTCCGTGAACCATGTCGTGATCATTAGGCTGAGGAGTAAGACTGCTCCGAGCAATGGGAGGAACGGATACCCCATCATGCGGACAGGAAGTTTTCGCCCAGTCCATTTCTTACGGAAGAACAAGTGGGAGACGAAGACCATGAACCAAGTGAAAATGGCTCCGAACATCGAGATCCCCATTAAGAACGGATACGATGACTCCATGAATACTTGTAGTAAAGCAGCGAGGACGATCCCGCCCGTTGAAACGAGTAGCGCGAACATCGGAATGCCATTTTTGCTGATTGTTTTGAATGCTTTCGGTGCATCACCGGCTTCCGCGAGTGAGTACATCATACGTGTCGACGCGTAAAGCTGTGCGTTCATGGCAGACAAGGCAGCAATCAAAATGACAAAGTTGAGGATGCCTGCCGCGAACGGGACATCAAACTGTTCCATGACGAGCACGAACGGACTTTGATCGATCCCTGCTTGCTGCCATGGGATGAGCATGAGCATGATGGCGAGCGTGACGACATAGAAGAACGTCAAGCGGAACACGGTAGCGCGTAAAGCGCGTGGTACGGCTTGGTCCGGGTCTTTTGCTTCACCTGCAGTGACGGCGACGAGTTCGGTTCCGAGAAAACTGAAGAGGGAAATAAAAATCGTCACCCACATCCCGTAAAATCCGAAAGCGAAGAATCCTTCGTTTCCTGTCGTGATCGATTCGATCGGTGATCCTGGTTCGCCGAACAATGTAGCGGCACCAAGGACGATGAATAGGATGATGGCAGTTACTTTGATAAATGATAACCAGTATTCGGTTGTTCCGAACGTATGAACGTGACGGGCGTTGACGTAAATGAGTAGTCCACCGAAGAGGGCGATCCAAACGAACCCGTTCACATCCGGGAACCAGTAACGCATATAGATGGCGATGGCACTGACTTCAACCCCTACAGCTAGTACGTTCGCGACCCAGTAAGAGTAACGAACGAGAAAGCCTGCGAGTGGATGGACATAGCGCTCGGCAATCGTTCCGAATGATCCAGATGTTGGATGAGCGACCGTCATTTCGGCGAGTGCACCCATGAGTAAGAGGACGATGAACGCCCCGATGGCATAGCTGACGAGCACGCTCGGACCAGCGGTTTGAATGGCAAGCCCGCTTCCGAGGAAAAGCCCGGTTCCGATGGCACTCCCGAGGGAAATCATCGTAAGTTGCCGGGTGGACAGCTCACGTTTTAGTTTGTTTGTTTCCAAAATCGATTCTCCTTTAGTTGAGTGAAATGTTGTTGTGGACGACTATAGCAGATGGAAAAAAACGATGTCAATTCGAAAAATCGGTGAAGGTTCCCTGTTTTCGAGTGCACATATAGAGGCAAAGTTTTTTTAATTTTTTTATTTGACATGGAATGATCCGCCCTGTATAGTACGAGTTAACTTAACTGAAACGAATAAAGGCGTCGACGAAGAGAAGTAACGACGAATCCTGTATGACAGAGAGCTGATGGGTGGTGCGAATCAGTATATAGGACGTCGCGAATGGACTTCTGAGCTCTAAACCGAACTTTGAGTAGGCTTTAGCGGGTTACCCACCGTTATCATGGGGAAGCGGATGATTGTCCGTGAAGTGGGTTCTGTTAGAACCAACGAAGGTGGCACCACGGGGTTACTCGTCCTTCTTGTAGCGTAAGCTATGAGGAGACGGGTGACCCCTTTTTCGTTTCAATAACACAAATCGAGGATTGAGAAGAGTAGCGCGAGAAGACGTTTCGTCCAGAGAGTCAGGGGTGGTGAGATCCTGACCGAGGCGTCCGCGTGAATGGACTCATGAGAGCATGGCTGAATGAAGTAGGTCGTGACGGTTTCCCCCGTTATCGGGATACGATGTGATTGCATCGGAGAGTGGATTCTTTGGAATCAACGAGAGGTGGCACCGCGGTCTCAAACCGTCCTCCATACGACGACTGTCGTGTGGAGTTTTTTTATACACATTTTTAGAGGGGGAACAGACGATGATTCAACAATTGGAGACAAACGCATTATCAACAGCAGATATGAAAGTGGCAGCAAGCGAGATGTTCCAAGCGGATGAGGCGCAAATCGAACGTGTGCTACTCGCGATGAAAGAACGCGGGGAGACGGCAGAAGAGATGGCGGGACTCGCAGCGTACATCCGTGAAGCGGCACAGTTCCCCCCGACTGATTTACCGGTACTCGATGTGTGTGGTACTGGCGGCGATGGGGCGCACACGTTCAACATCAGTTCGACCGTCGCGTTCGTCCTAGCCGGTCTCGGCATTCCAGTCGCCAAACACGGAAACCGAAGCGTATCGAGTCGATCGGGAAGCGCCGACGTCCTCGAGGCATTGAACGTTCCAATCGTGAAGACGGCAGAAGAAGTACATGCTGACTTGAAGCGAACGAATTTGAGTTTCCTCTTCGCCCAACATGTCCATCCGATTATGAAGCACGTCATGCCGGTCCGGAAACGACTCGCGACGGCGACCATCTTCAATCAAATCGGACCGTTGACGAATCCGCTTCGTCCGAAACGACAATTGATCGGTGTTTATCATCCGTCGCTACTTGAGAAAATGGCGACCGCGATGCGGCATCTTGGCGTAGAGCGTGGCATGGTCGTACACGGTGCGGGAGGGCTCGATGAAGCGAGCCTTGCTGGTGTGAACGATGTGTACTTCTTTGATGGGGAACAGACGGCGCGTTACGCGGTCGACCCACGAGATGTCGGCTTAATGCGGGCGCCACTCGAAGCATTACGCGGAGGGACACCGGAAGAGAACGCCGCGACACTGCTCGCCGTGTTGAACGGAGAAACAGGTCCGGCACGAGACGTCGTCTTACTGAACGCGGCGCTGGCCCTTTGTACGTACGGCACGACTTCAACGCTCCGGGAGGGAGTGAAAGAGGCGAAACGAAGCATTGACGAAGGACACGCATTGCGCGTGTTACAACACTTACAACGTACGGAGGTAGAGGCATGAGTTATTTAACGAAAATCATCGGAACGAAAATCGAAGAGGTTAGTCGCATGCAGCCCATTGATGTTGCTGTGACAAAACCGGTCGCTCTTTTAACTATGATGAATGATGGATTCCATATCATCTCGGAAATTAAACGGTCGTCTCCTTCAAAAGGAATGATTCGAGAAACGGTCGACGTCGCCGAACGAGCTCGTCAATATGAACAAGCCGGTGCGACAATGATTTCCGTTCTGACAGACAAAACGTATTTCAACGGTTCCTTTGACGATTTACGACAAGTCGCCGACGTCGTCACAATCCCGGTGCTCTGTAAAGATTTCATCATCGATGAACGACAACTCGACTATGCGAAGCATTACGGGGCGAGTGTCGCACTTCTCATCGTGGCAGCCCTTCATCCGACACGCCTCCACGAGTTGACGCGATATGCCCGCTCCATTGGTCTCGACGTCTTAGTCGAAGTACATGATGAGGCAGAGTTACGCATTGCACTCGAACTCGATGACGTGTTGATTGGCATCAATAACAGAGACTTAAAAACGTTCGAGGTATCCCTCGAGACATCGATCGATTTGATGAAACGCTACCCCGACGTCACGTTCGTCAGCGAAAGTGGAGTCAGCACAGTCGAGGCAGCTGCACGCTTACAAGAAGCCGGGGCAAGCGCCATTCTCGTCGGGGAAGCACTCATGCGTGAAGAAGACCCGACCCGGTTACTTGAGGAGTTGAAAACATGTTCGTTAAAATCTGTGGAATAAAGACAGAAGAAGCTGTCCGAGCAGCGGTCGAGGCGGGGGCGGATGCCATCGGGTTCGTATTCGCGCCAAGTTCTCGTCAAATCGACGTGACGACAGCAAAGACGCTAGCTACACAGATCCCGGAATCGGTTCGAATCGTTGGTGTGTTTTTAAGTCCTTCAATGGAAGACATCGAGCAAGCGATGGACGTGGGGCTGACGGATTTACAAATTCACCATCGGACACAATCAATGGAAGAACTCCGCATCTTCGGGTTACCGATTATCGATGCGTCGACCGAGGAGACGGCGGATGTCCGATTGATGGATCATCCGAATCCGGGAAGTGGGCAAGTATTAGACTGGGACGCAATCGATCGGCCGGAACGTCCGTTTTGGCTAGCGGGCGGCCTATCCCCGAATAATGTGAGACAAGCGATTCAAACGATTCAACCAGACGGCGTCGACGTCTCGAGCGGTGTCGAGACGGACGGTGTGAAAGATATCGAAAAAATTCGTGCGTTCATTCAACGCGCCAAGGAGGAACTATGATGTATGCACAACCAGTGAACGGGAAATTTGGACAATATGGTGGGAAGTACATTCCGGAGACGCTCATGCAAGCGGTCGAAGAATTAGAGGTCGCTTACGAAGAGGCGAAGCAAGACCCTGAGTTTCAAGAACGCTTCTCTTCTTTATTAAGTGAATACGTAGGACGTGAGACGCCACTTTATTATGCATCGAACTTGAGTCGTCGCCTCGGGACGAACGTTTATTTGAAACGGGAAGACTTGAACCATACCGGTGCCCACAAAATCAATAACACAATCGGGCAGGCGCTCCTCGCGAAACGGATGGGGAAACAGAAAGTCGTCGCGGAGACAGGTGCCGGTCAGCACGGCGTCGCGACTGCGACGGTATGTGCATTACTCGATTTAGAGTGCACCATCTTCATGGGTGAGGTCGATGTCGAGCGCCAAGCGTTGAACGTCTTTCGGATGGAACTGCTCGGAGCGAAAGTCGTCCCTGTCAAATCAGGCAGCCGTACGTTAAAAGATGCCGTCAATGAAGCGCTTCGTTACTGGGTCAAACATGTCGACGATACGCATTACGTGATGGGCTCTGTACTCGGACCGCACCCGTTCCCGCAGATGGTTCGTGACTTCCAAAGCGTGATCGGGACAGAGACGCGTCGTCAAATCCTCGAACAGACCGGACGTCTCCCAGACGCCGTCGTCGCTTGTGTCGGAGGAGGAAGTAACGCCATGGGCATGTTCTATCCGTTCTTGAACGATGAGTCGGTCGCCCTCTACGGTGTCGAGGCGGCAGGCAGTGGCATTGATACAGATAAACATGCGGCAACCCTTACGAAAGGGAAAGTCGGTGTCTTACATGGTTCGCTCATGTATGTGTTGCAAGATGCGGCCGGTCAAATCGAGGAGGCACATTCAATCTCAGCCGGGCTCGACTATCCGGGGGTAGGACCAGAGCACAGCTTCTTGAAAGACATCGAGCGGGTGCGGTACGCAGCCGTCACGGATGACGCGGCACTCGATGCGTGTCTCGCACTCAGTCGACAAGAAGGCATCATTCCTGCCTTAGAATCCTCACATGCTCTCGCTTATGCGGAGACGCTCGCGAAGACGATGGGTGAGGACGAAACATTAGTGATTTGTTTATCAGGGCGCGGAGACAAAGACGTCCACACAATCCGAGAGAAGGTGGCGACACGATGAAACTAGAAACAGCGATTCGAGAGCGAGAAGGGGCAGCATTCGTCCCATATATCATGGCTGGTGATGGCGGGATGGACCGACTCATCCCGACCATCGTAGAACTAGAACGGATGGGTGCGACGGCGATTGAACTCGGAATTCCTTTCTCCGATCCGGTGGCAGATGGTCCAATCATTGAGGCGGCAGGAATGCGTGCTCTTGAAGCAGGTGTGACGCTCGAAATGGTATTAAACCATTTAATAGAAGGAAATGATCAATTTAACGTTCCAATCGTCTTGATGACATACTTGAATCCAGTGTTTCGGTTCGGGGTTCAACCGTTCTTTGACCGGGCGAATGAATGTGGCGTAAGCGGGGTTATCATTCCGGATCTCCCGTTTGAAGAGAGTCTCCAATTATTCGCAGATATCGACCGGCATGACGTCGCCGTCATCCCGCTCGTTACATTGACAAGTAGCGAAGAGCGTACGGCATCCATCCTAGAGAAAGCGGAAGGATTCGTCTATGCGGTCACGCTCAAAGGGACGACTGGGAAAGCCGATGTGTTTCCGGACGAGTTACTCGCTTATTTGACTCGATTGACAGAGCAGTCACGCGTTCCTGTCTTGGCAGGATTCGGCGTACATCGTCCGGAGCAAGTACAGACGTTAGGACAAGCATGTGATGGTGTCGTCGTCGGGAGCTTCATCGTCGAGGCACTTCATGAAGGACGAACAGATGACGTCGAGACGTTGATCCAATCGGCAAAGCACATACATGCATAAGAAAACCGGCGCTTCGATTGAGGCGCCGGTTATTCGTTTACTCATAGTTCCACTCGGTCGAGACCGTCTTCACCAAATGATTGGTCTAGTTGATCATGACGATACATCGAGGCGAGCACATATAGTAGGTCGCCTTCCTCGATGGATGTCTGTCCATTTGGTGGAATCAAATATTCGTTTCGGACGATGGCGTTGACGACGGTGTTCGGTGGGAGCGTGATATCCGCTAACGTTTTGCCGATCATCGAGGAGCTCTCCGTGACAACATAAGGAACGAGCTTATGTTGAGACTGTTTACTCGAGACGAGGGCGATCGTATACGGCGAACGGATTTTGTCCGGTCCGAGCAACCCCAATTTTTCAGCGAGCGGCGTCAACGTCGTTCCTTGAATCAAGGCACTCGTCACGACGACGAAAAAGACGGCGTTGAATAACAGTTGACTATTTTCAGTGCCGGCAATGAGCGGGAAGGTTGCAAGGACGATTGGTACGGCTCCTTTTAAACCAGCCCATGAAATAAAGAATTTTTCTTTTCTTGTAAAAGCCATCCCGAGCGTCGATAAATAGACGGCAATCGGACGAGCCACGAACATGAGGACGAATGAAATGAGTAGTCCTTTCCAAATCAAGTCCGGTTCGATGAGTTGACGAGGGAAGACGAGCAACCCAAGAATGACGAACATGATGATTTGCATGATCCATGCAAGTGCTTCCGAGAATTGGACAATCGTCACTTCATGCGCCGTATCCGCATTTCCGACAATCATGGCGGCGATATACACGGCAAGCAGTCCACTTCCCAATAAGTAAGCCGTGACACCATATGTGAGGAATGCCATCGAAATCATGAGGACGGCATGAAGTCCACTCGACTCTAGTCTCAGGTGGTTCAACATGAGGCGGGACAGTTGACCGAGGACAAAGCCGATGAGGGCCCCGATAACGATTTGAAGAATGAACATCCAAATGCCATCCCATATGGTCGTGCCTGGCTTCATCATGAAGTCGAGAGCGAGAATCGTCAAAAACATCGCCATCGGGTCGTTCGTGCCGGACTCGGCTTCGAGTGTCGCACCGACTTTCGGTGAGATGTTCTTACCTTTAAATGCAGCGAAGACGGCAGCCGCATCGGTCGAACCGATAATCGCACCGAATAAGAAAGATTCAATCCAGTCGAAACCAAATACGAAACGAACGGCTACAGCGACGACGGTCGTGGTAATTAAGACACCGAATGTCGCAAGTGAGGCAGCTGGCGCGAGGACACTCCGAATCGATGACCATTTCGTCTGAAGACCCCCTTCAAACAAAATGACAATCAAGGCGGCTACCCCGATCAGCTGTGCCAGGTTGGAGTCGTCGAAGAAGATGAGACCGGTAATATCACTTCCCATGATCATGCCGATCCCCATAAACAAGATCAAGGCAGGCAAGCCGAAGCGAGTCGAGATTCGCGTTGCCATGACACCGGCTACAAGGAGGAGACCGAAGAGTAAAATGAGTACATCAGTACTGATGACAGGTACGGGCAAACACAACACTTCCTTTCTAAAACAATACTCTTAGGTTCATTATACCATGAAATCGTCTGATATTTCAGAATTGACGATTAGACCAACCTTACACATTGGAATTATAAGTTATGGATATGGTAAAGTGAGAACAAGAATAAGGAGGGATGATGATGTCTAAAATTCACGTCATTCATGAGAACGAAGAATGGACGAACCATCTGGTTCATCGCTTAGAAGAACTACAGTTGCCTTATGAACTATGGCACTTGGACCAAGGGACGATTGATCTCGAAGCAACACCCCCGGAAGGTGTCTTTTATAATCGCATGAGCGCTTCTTCGCACACACGCGGGCATCGGTATGCACCCGAATTGACGGAAGGTGTCCTCGCTTGGCTAGAAGCGCATGACCGTACCGTGTTCAACGGAACGCGTGCCATTCGCCTAGAAGTAAGTAAAGTCAATCAGTACACGGCGCTTCGTCGTGAAGGGATTCGTGTGCCGAAGACGATTGCGGCGGTCGGTAAAGACCAAATCATCGAGGCGGCCGAAAAGCTAGACATGACACCGTTCATCACGAAACATAACCGTGCCGGAAAAGGACTTGGTGTCCAATTGTTCCATACAATCGAAGGATTGAAGGAATATGTGTATGGTGCCTCGTTTGAGGACTCGATTGACGGCATCACGCTCATCCAACAATATATCGAAGCCCCAGAGCCGTATATTACCCGTTGTGAATTCATCGGTGGGAAGTTCCTTTATGCGGTGCGTGTCGATACATCGGAAGGATTCCAGCTCTGCCCGGCAGATGCCTGCTCGATTGAAGACCAGTTCTGCCCAGTCGGGGGGACGCCACCGGCGAAGTTTGAAATCGTCGAAGGGTTCGATGACCCGATCATTTCACAGCTTGAACAGTTCCTGAAAGCGAATGAGATTGATATCGCCGGAATTGAGATTATCCGAGACCGAGACGGTAACGTCTACGCCTACGACGTCAATACGAATACGAATTATAATTCCGACGCTGAAGCGAAAGCAGGGCGCTATGGGATGCTTGAATTGGCTACTTTCTTAGGCGACGCACTTCACGTCACCACGACAAAATAAGGGTCAGGCGCTCGCCTGACCCTTTTGCTGTGTATGTTTGAGTTGCTCTTCAAATCGATGTTGGACTAATTCTGCTGTCGGTGCCATTCGTTCGATGAACGAATCTAAACGTTCCGCAGTGTCACGATCGGTTTCTTTAAACACGCGCATCGTTGTTCACCTCGTTAATCAGGATTACTTGCTTACATCATCCTTAATTCCCGAGGTGCTATACGCGTAAACCTTTTACACGCTAAAGAATGTGCTCAAATTTTCTTTCGGTAAGATGTTTCCGACGTAGAAGTCGCCGAACTCACCGTATTTCGCACTCACTTCATCGAAGCGCATCTCGTAGACGATCTTCTTGAACTGAAGTGAATCTTCAGCGAAGAGCGTGACGCCCCATTCCCATGCGTCGAATCCAGTCGACCCACCGATGAACTGCTGAATCTTACCGGCGTAGCTACGACCGATCATGCTGTGGCGATACATGAGGTCTTTGCGCTCATCCATCGACAACATGTACCAGTTGTCGCCGTCGCGACGAGCCTTGCTCATCGGGTAGAAACAGATGTGTGCGGCTTTTGGAAGTGTCGGGTAGAGACGTGAGCGGATATGAGGGTTTTGATACGGGTCCCCGTCTCCAGATCCACGATACATACCGAGCTCGATGACCGATACGTATGAATACGACGGAATCATATAGTCGTATAGCGCTGTTTTGCGGAATGCGCGCTCGACGTCTTCAAGTTCGTTGAATGTCGGGCGAAGGACCATCAAGACGAGGTCTGCCTTCTGACCGAGAATCGAGTAGAAGGCGTGGCTTCCTTCACCTTTTGCTTCCACTTCTTCAAGATCCGCGAGGAACGCAGTGAACTCGTCAATCATCTGTTGACGCTTCTCGGCGTCGACGAGCTTCAAACGAGCCCAATCGATTGTGCGGAAATCATGAAGGGTATACCATCCGTCTAACGTGGCGGCGGCATGTTGTGTATCTGTCGTAGGTACTGGACGTTCTGACATAAAAAAATCTCCTTTCGGGACTTGGCTTCGCCGTCTATTTTACCATACACGCTTCACTGACTGGCAACTTTGAGGCACTGTGAGGGTTATCACGATTCATGAAGGGTAAAGAACAGAGGGCAGAAACATGAAAACGGCTACAAAAATGGCTGTATCAGTCGATTTAGCGAAACTGTTCTATTCATATAATGATTGATTCTAAGCGATTTATGGCGAAATGGGCAGAATAGTTTATTTTAAAAAGGGTACTGTGTATAATTGAAATCGCGTAAAGACACAAGTCAACGGCAAAACCACTAGCAGTCATGCTGTAAATTGAGAAAAGGGGTTCATTCGTTATGAAATTATTTGAAACGTTGAAGCAAAAAGTCAGTCCGATTCGTCCAACGATCGTCTTCCCGGAAGGCGTCGATGAGCGTGTTCTTGGAGCAGCTGTTCGATTAAAGGCGGACGGTATGGTAGAACCAATCGTCGTCGGTGCGAAAGCAGACGTTGAAGCGGTTGCGGCAAAACACGGTTTTGACATCTCAGGTTTGACACAATATGACCCAGCGACATACGAAGACATCGATGTTCTCGTCGAATCATTCGTCGAGCGTCGTAAAGGAAAAGCGACAGCTGAACAAGCGCGCGAACTCCTCACATCGGATGTGAACTACTTCGGAACGATGCTCGTTCATACAGGCAAAGCAGAAGGTCTTGTCTCAGGCGCGATGCACGCGACGGCCGATACGGTACGTCCGGCACTTCAAATCATCAAAATGCAACCAGGCATCAAAAAGACGTCAGGTGTGTTCATCATGGTACGTGACGACGAGCAATACGTCTTCTCGGACTGTGCGATCAACATCGCACCGGACGCGGCAGACTTAGCAGAGAACGCATTCTTGTCGGCAGCGACAGCGAAGACATTCGGCATCGACCCACAAGTCGCGCTTCTTAGCTTCTCGACGAAAGGTTCTGCGAAGTCACCTGAAACGGAGAAAGTCGTGGAAGCGACTCGCCTTGCAAAAGAAAAATCACCGAACCTTCCAATCGACGGAGAACTTCAATTCGATGCGGCATTCGTCCCTAGCGTAGCGGCGAAGAAAGCACCGGGTTCTGACGTAGCAGGTAAGGCGAACGTATTCGTCTTCCCAAGTCTTGAAGCAGGAAACATTGGCTACAAGATGGTTCAACGTTTCGGTGGATTCGAAGCGATCGGCCCGATCCTTCAAGGTCTCAACAAACCAGTGAACGACTTATCACGTGGCTGTAACGAAGAGGACGTCTACAAATTGACACTCATCACAGCAGCACAAGCAATCGACGAGCGCAACGAAGCGTAAGTCCGGAGCATCCTTCTTATAGAAGGGTGCTTTTTTTGTGTTTTTTTGAATGGTAGCTGAGGTAAACTAAAAGAGGAATCCATTATCGAAAGGGGAGCTATGTATGCAAAGCATTCATGCGACGGAATTACGAGAAAAGTTAGAGAACGGGGAGTCTCTCCATATCATCGATGTGCGCGAACAAGATGAATATGATGTAGGGCATATCCCGAACGTCCCGCTCTATCCACTATCTGAATTCCCACATGTGACAGAAAAGTTGGCACAAGACAATGTGTATCACGTCATCTGTCGCTCAGGTGGACGAAGTCAAACAGCATGTGATTACTTAGAGTCGCAAGGCTACAAAGTCATCAACGTCGACGGTGGGATGCTCGCTTGGGATGGCGACATCGAAGCGTGATGCTAGATAATCCTTGGGTCGTCGTGCCGCTTCTTATCGCGCTCTACCTCACGGTCTATGCGGTGATGAAGCGATTTGACTGGGAGAAGTGGCGACTCGTCTGGGTAGTCTGGGTGATGCTCATCATCATCTTATTGACGATTGAACTCGTGACAAGTCTATAAAAAAATGCGGAACCATCTTGCAAAAGAGGTTCCGCATTTTTTTATGCGTCTTGACGCTTATCGAATGTGATCGATGCGATGGCATCGTGTTGGTGAATCGATTCTTCGTTACGGCATTCGACGAAGAAGTTCACGACTTCTTTCATCTCGTACAAGTCAGCCGCGATCAAGCGGACCATATCTTCTACGAAACGTGGGTTTTCGTACGCGATTTCAGTCGCACGTTTTTCATCCGGACGTTTGAGGACCGGATGGAGTGGTGCTGAGGCGTTTGACTCCGCTGCATCGAGAAGTGCCGCACGCCAGTCGAATCCGTCCATCGACGTTTCATCAAGACCTGCTTCGATCGTGATGTATCCACGTTGGTTATGGGCGCTGTACTCACTGATTTCTTTTGAACATGGGCAAAGCGTTGTGACGTTGATGACGAGACCGACCGTCACGTTTGCGACGCCCGTTTCAAGGTTGTACGTCACACGGTGCATGACGTCTGCGTTCATCAAACCGCTAAGACCTGTCGCAGGTGCTTTACGCGTGAAGAACCATGGGTAACGGATTGTCAATTGGCCTTCCGTTTGTTCCATACGCTCGGCAAGCTCCTGTGCGAACTCGATCAACGAACCGTTCGATACCGTCCATCCTTGTTGATGGTACGCGTCGAGCTGTTCAGTCAAACGGGACATGTTGATTCCTTTACGATCTTGAACGAGCGATGTCGTCAATTCGAATGTAGCGACCGTTGATTGGACCCCTTCTGGCGTCTCGACGTTCACAGGGTGCTTCACATTTGAGATGCCGACACTGTCGAGGGCGAATAAGAAGTTTTTCGGTGTATTTTGTAAATCGACCATCTGTTCTTTCTCGGTCGGCTTTGTTCCTTTAATCGGTGGGACCGACCCGAACAATTTATGTCGTTCTGCTTTAGTAGGTAAAGCGACATGGCTTGTAGACATAATCGGATTCTCCTTTTTTAGAGCGGTTCAAAGGACCACTCGTTCTTGTTAGGATTTTATCACGAAATGATGGCTGAACGGGTATGATTTTGCTCTCATAACATGTTTTCAATATGCAATTGCAAAAAAATCCTTCAGATATTGAACAAAGAGGATTGATTTACTTTGTGAACGGGAATAAAATGGTCCTGTGAACTTAAAAATAGATCACTGTTAAATATGAAGGAACTGAAAGAAAAAAGGAGATGTTTTTATGGATTGGCAGTTAGTTCTGCAGTATGCCTGGATCGTCGTCGTACTCGTCGGTTTGGAAGGCTTGTTATCTGCAGACAACGCGCTCGTCTTGGCCGTCATGGTCAAACACTTGCCGCGTACAGAGCAGAAGAAGGCATTGTTCTATGGACTCTTAGGGGCGTTCGTCTTCCGATTTATCGCATTGTTCTTGATCTCGTTCTTGATCAATGTATGGCAAGTACAGGCACTCGGTGCACTTTACTTAATCGGGATGAGTGCACGACACCTGTATATGACCTATAAGGCGAGAAAGATGGAGCCGCAGCAGGAGTTGGCGGCCGAAGCGAAAGAAGAGACGGCTGTCACAGAAAAACCGGTATCGAAGAAAGAGTTTTGGCTCACTGTTGCGAAAGTCGAGTTTGCGGACATCGCTTTTGCGGTCGATTCGATCTTAGCAGCGGTCGCGCTTGCGGTCAGCTTGCCACCACTCGGTCTTGGTGAAATCGGTGGGATTGACTCAGGCCAGTTCTTCGTCGTCTTGACTGGTGGACTCATCGGGGTCGTCTTGATGCGATTTGCGGCACGTATTTTCGTCAAGTTGCTTCATCAGCGTCCTACACTTGAAACGGCTGCCTTCATCATCGTCGGTTGGGTCGGGGTCAAGTTGACGGTTCTCGTACTCGAGCACCCAGGTTTCAAAGAGTTGATTGCTGGTACACCGTTCGAATTCATGGGGCTCCCAGACGGATTCGTCCACTCGACAGCTTGGACCATCTTCTTCTGGTCAGTCATGGTCGGGATTGCGACATGGGGCTGGTTCTCATCGAAATCAACAGCAAAACAAGCATAATCTCCAAAAGCGTATCTTCTCACGGGAAGTACGCTTTTTTTTGTTTTCATTTCTGTGATACGAGGGAATATATCAAATAGATACTATCTTTTAGATAGGAGGGGTCGAATGCCTCGTGAAAATATGACACGATACGCTGTTTTAGGCTTATTGACGACGGAGTGTCGAACAGGATATGACATGAAACAGATGATTGATCGTAGCCTCAACCATTTTTGGAAAATTAGTTTCGGTCAAGTGTATCCGATGCTCCGGACGTTAGAAACAGAAGGGTTGATTCATCAGGTGGAAGACAATGAACGGAAAGCATACGAGCTGACGTCAAGCGGTCACGACGAGTTAAGGCAATGGATTGCAGAAGAGCCGGATGCGTTACCGGTTCAACGGAATGAGCTCTTGCTAAAATTGTTCTTCGCTCGACATGAGACGATGGAGCAAACAATCAGCAAAATTACACACCATGAACGATTGCTACGGGAACGACTGGAGACGTATAAAGCCATCGAGACGATGATTCAAGCGAGCGACTCGCAATCACCTGACGCTGTTTATTGGTTGTTGACACTCGATTATGGAAAACGCCAAACGAAGGCGTTGATTGAATGGTGTGAAGCAGCTGTGATCACCCTCAAAGGAGGAGAAAACGATGGCGCGCAAAATGGCCGTCCCGAATGAAGAAGTAGTGGTGTTTGTCATTGGCTTACGAGTGAATCGTTTGCGATCGATTCGAAAATGGTGGTCGGTCTTCAATGCCATGCCGGCCATGCTGAAAGAATTGTATACACAGAAGGAACTTGGCTTTCTGTCACATGATCTGACGATTGGTTGGCGCTCGGTCACGTTGATTCAATATTGGCGGTCAACAGATGAATTACTCGACTATGCGCACGGGAACACGCATCTTGAGGCGTGGAAAGCATTCAATCAAAAGGCAAGGGCGACGGATGTCGTTGGTATTTTCCACGAAACATACGCAGTGAGTAATTATGAGACGATGTATGTCAATCTACCGGATCGTGGTCTCGGTAAAGCGCTTGGTACTGTGGATGTAGGCAAAGGAAGAAATTCGGCAAAAGAGCGATTGGGTGAACGGTCTTTACACGAGCAAAAGCAACGGACAGATGCATGACGCACCTGCCCGTTTTTATTATGCATTCACATTTTCTTTGTCGTAGATCGGCACCCAGCCCTCGGTCGTCACGAAAATACGAACGGCGACGACTTGGCGGTCTTCTTGCAACGTGAAGTAATGACGCGTGTTGACCGGCACCGAGATGAGGTCACCCGGATTGAGCTCGATATTAAAGTACCCGCGCTCTGCATCGTCAATCGCAAAGATGCCGTGACCACTGACGATGAAGCGAACCTCGTCGTCCGTATGGTGATGTTCTTTTTGGAAGTTGACGAGCAGTTCGTCTAAGTTTGGCGTCGTATCAGACAAGGAAATAACGTCAGCCGTTTGATAACCACGTCGCGTCGATACGTCTTGAATCTCGTCTTGGAACGTCGATAAAATGACGCCTTTGTCTTCATCTGTCAGTTGATAGTTTTCTTGAAGGGAAGCTGGTAATTTCGCGATATCCCATGCTTCGTAAAGGATGCCTCGTGAGTCTAAAAAGTCACGTACCTCTTGTTGATCACTGACACGTTCTTCGGTTTGTTGAAAATAAATCGTTGCCATGTTGAATTCCTCCTTATGAATGGACGCCTAAGGCGCGTAATTTTAATGAGTAGCTAAATAAAAATTCATATGCTTCTAAATAACGTTTTGCTGCAGCGGGTGTTTCGCCCCAAACGGTGATCCCATGGTTCCGGATGAGGACGGCACCGGCTTCGCTTGTGACATGTGGGGCAAATGCATGGGCGAGTGTCGGGATATCCGCATGGTTCTCGATGATCGGGATCCGGACACTGGCCGTTTCCTCCCAATAGCCGAGTGCTTTGATGATTTCTTGACCCGTGAACGTGACATGTCCGTTCGCCGCGTAAAGCTCTGAGATGACGTTATTGTCGACCGTGTGCACGTGAAGGGAACAGGTTGCGTTCGTCTTGTTAAAGATTTCGACGTGTAGCAACGTCTCCGCGGACGGTTTGCCTGTTTGCTCTCCAATCAATTGACCGGTCGCATCGACGAGGACGAAGTCTTCATTGGTGCGCTTTCGTTTATCACGACCGCTTGCCGTTACGAGGAACGTCAACGGGTCGTCCGATACGCGGATCGCCAGATTGCCACTCGTCCCGGGGAACCAGTCCCGGGCGGCAAGCTCGTCTTTAATGTCGGCGAGTTCTACCCATTGTTCTTGTACGGTCATACGTTCACTCCTTTCATGTGAGCTGAAATGTCATAGAATGTCTCGAACGGAACATAGTGGATTCCTTCTGTCTCGCAAAGTGAAATCAGTTGACCCCGCGCATACACGACGTCGGCACGTTTGGCGATTTCAAAATCGGTGACGGAGTCCCCGATGACGATCAACGTATCGGTAGGTGAGACGATCTGTCGGGCAATCGTCGGCTTGCAACATCCGCAATCATTCGAGCAATGGGCATCGCATGAATGAGGCCATATGACACGTGCCGTCTCCCCTGAAAAATCAACGTGATTGCAGTAGATGTGTTCCGGTGCCACATGACCTTCTAGAATCGGATGGACGAAAAAGTCCATACCGCCACTGACGACATCAAATCGAAAGCCAAGTGACTGTGTCTCTTGTAAAAACTTGATGAACCCTGGCCGAAGCGTGATGGTTGACTGCAGAAAGTCATGATACAAAGCTTGCTGATGACTCGGGAGCAGGCTGAACATTTGACCGACGCCTTCTCGAATGGAGAGCGTTTGGTTCAAAACACCTTCTTTGAGTTCGACCCATTCAGGTGGGGCGAAGCGTCGCATCAACGCGATGATGTTATCTTCTTCCGTGATGGTGCCGTCGAAATCACAGATGACGTGCGTACTCATCGCGTACCCCACGCATCCAACGCGGTCGATAACGCATCGGTCTCGCTCGTCTTACCGATTGCCTGGTCAATTGCTTGGCGGAATGCCCTCGCTCCGGCAGCCGCACCGTCGGGATGCCCATGAATCCCACCGCCGGCATTGATGACGACATCCGTTCCGAAGTCACGAATCAAATCCGGGACGAGTCCTGGGTGAATTCCGGCAGAAGGGACCGTCAGAATCGGTTTCGTCCAATGAGGTTCTGTCGCGTAAGTTTGAATCTGTTCTGCTTCGTCTTTCGGTGTCGACAGTGAACCATATGGTGACGGGAAAAGCGTCAAGTCCGCCCCGGCGAGTCGAATCAGTTTCCCGAAAAGGAGGGAATGACGAATCGATCCGGTCAACGCTCCTGCAAAAGCGGGATGTGCCAAAATCGGGACGTGAATCTCGGGATCTTTAGCGAGTTCCCGTAACGCGTCGAGCCCGTACGTATACACGTTGAACAAAAGTGCGGTCGCGCCTGCCTCAATCAAACGTTTCGCCTGGTCGCGTAAGGTGAAAACGGGTCCGCTCAACGTGACGGCGTATAGAACGGAACGACCCGTTAGTTCTTGGTGTTCTTGAATGATCGATGCTCCAATCCGAGCCCGTTCGAGCGATGGGGTGAGCGGATTGTCATATAAAATCTCATCGTCTTTCACAAGATCGATGCCACCTGTAAACTGGTCACGAAGTTGTGTCGCCAAAAAATCAAGGTCACGCCCGATGACGCCTTTGAAGATGCTCATGGCGAGCGGTCGGTCGTATACTCGAAGGATGTCGCGGACACCTTCGACTCCGAATGCGGCACCCGGAAAGTCCGATGCGAGCTCGTCTGGGAGCGTTAGGTCGACAAGTTGGACGCTTGGGTCGAGCGACAGCTTTCCGAATGTCGTCGTCAGAATGGACGAAAAGTCCGGCGTCACATTATGTAGCGGGTAACGAATCGAGAAGCGACTCGTCGTTTCCTGTTGGGAGGTATCGATGACCTCACCGCGGAATGCCTGTAGTTGATGCTGCTCGAGATGGTTCAATTCGGTCCATGTGCCGACGGTCAGCTCATGTGCGATTTTTTCAGCCACGTGCTCGACGTGATCGGTATGTTTGATTTCATAAGTAGCGATGATTCCCATAAGTTCCTCCTTTCAGGTCAAACAAAAATGACCTCATGCCAAGGCAAGAGGTCATTCGAAAACAATGAACTCTTATCTCTCAGCGATAGCTGCAAGAATTAGCACCGTGCCATTTCTGGTCGGTTGCTGCGACATCATCGGGCTTGTCCCTCCGTCTGCTCTTGATAAGAATAGTTGTGAAGTTGTGAAATTTAATTGAATTTTTACATAGAATCGCTCACTCGTCAATTCCTTTTTTTGAGAAAAAAAGTTTGAAAATAATGTTTCTATATATGCGTGTCAAAAATAGGGAGTCGACCGAAAATAGAGGATTGACAACTAGCGTGCCTAGTCCGTAATATTCGTCTCAACACGTCAAACACAATTACATCATTTACTCTTATCGCGAGTTGGCAGAGGGAATTGGCCCTAAGACGCCGCAGCAACCGACCATTTGGCACGGTGCTACATCCACCAGACATATGTCTGAAAGATGAGAGGAACAACCAATTTGGGTGTGCCTCTTTCTCGCGGAGAAAGGGGCTTTTTTCATGCATAGATTCAAGAAAGGGGAAAATCATCATGGCTTATGAGGCGTTTACAGAACAAAGTGTCGTCGAACACGTTCGACAGTTGGGGTTACTAGAAGAGGGGATTGCAGAATGTGAGGAAATCGGAGATGGAAATTTAAATCTCGTCTTTCGCATTCGTCAAGGAGAAACGTCATTAATCGTGAAACAGGCGTTGCCGTACGCAAAAGTCGTTGGAGAGAGCTGGCCGCTCACGCTTGACCGTTCGTGGATTGAACAACTGGCACTCCGTGAGTTTTCAAAAGTCGTACCACAATTCGTACCAGATGTACTCGGTAGCGACCGTGAACTCGCCTATACGATTTTAGAAGATTTGTCAGCGTTTGAAATCGTCCGGACGGGTTTCCTAAAAGGAGAGAGCTATCCGAATTTGGCGCGTCACGTCGGTACATTCCTCGGGGAAACGTTGTTTGCGACATCTGACTATGCGAAAGGACCGCTCGCCAAGAAACAAATCGAAAAAGAGTATTACAATCCAGAGCTATGCGATATCACAGAAAAACTGATCTTCACTGATCCGTATCGTGATGCAGAATCGAATCAAATCGAAACGCCTCTTCGTCCGGACGTGGAGCAGCTTTGGTCAGACCTCGCCTTGAAAATTGAAGTGACGAAATTGAAGGTCGGGTTCGTGACTAAACACGAAGCGTTGCTACATGGGGATTTACATACTGGAAGCATTTTTGCGACGCGTCAGGAAACAAAAATCATCGATCCTGAGTTTGCATTTTATGGTCCATTCGGTTTTGACATCGGTCAAATCATCGCCCATTTGGTGTTCTCGACGTATGCACATCCGTTGAAGCGGTTCGAACGCTTCACAGAAGTGCTCACTGTCTGGGAAACGTTCGAAAAAACGTTCCGTACACGCTTCACACAGGCGGTCGAGCCATTCAACACAGTAGGATTCGTGGACGAACTGTTGCCATCGATTTTGAGTGATGCGATTGGCTACGCGGGCTGCGAATTGATTCGTCGGACGGTCGGTCTAGCGGGCGTCGCTGACTTGGAAACATTGCCAGACGACCTTCGTATCGAACGGAAACGTCATGCCCTAGAACTCGGCACGCGTCTCATCAAACAGCGTCATCAGATTCAATCCATCGATCAGCTGATCCCGGTTCTATCGGAGGTGCGGGTATGAGTGTGCAAAGTATACATTTCGATGCCGACACGGAAGTGTTGACGATTTTAGATCAGACGCTGTTGCCGCAAGAAGAGCGCTATATCGAAGTGTTGACGCTCGAACAGGCCGAACAGGCGATCAAGTCGCTTCAAGTCCGGGGTGCGCCGGCCATCGCTTATTTTGGGGCGTTCGTTCTTGCGAAAGAAGCGTCACGCCTGCAAGACAATCCCTATTTTCATCTCCAATTGAATCAGGTTGGTCAACGGTTGATTGCGACAAGACCAACAGCGGTCAACTTACAACATGTCATCGAATCACTCCTTCGACTGAATGTGGGGGAGGACTTTGAACAGATTGCAAAAGCCATCAAAGCGCGTGCGATTGAAATCTATGAACAAGACGTGGCCACGTATCGCACGATTGGTGAACATGCGTTGACCGTGTTACCTGCTGGTGGGAACGTGTTGACGATTTGTAACGCCGGTGCCATTGCGACGTCACGATACGGTACCGCGCTTGCTCCGTTTTACGTCGGAAAAGAACGAGGCATCCCGTTTCGTGTATTCGCGTCGGAAACTCGTCCACTGCTTCAAGGGGCACGGTTGACGGTGTGGGAGCTCGACCGGGCAGACATCGACGTCACATTGATCACGGATAACATGGCGGCGTGGACAATTCAGACGAAACAAATCGATGCCATCATCGTCGGGGCGGACCGCATCACCCGTACCGGTCATACGGCCAACAAGATCGGGACACTCCAACTCGCGATTTTGGCGAAGCATTACGGCATCCCGTTTTATGTGGCAGCCCCGCATTCGACGTTTGATTTGGAAGCAGACGACACGATTCAAATCGAAGAACGGGACGCGCATGAAGTGACCCATATCGGGGGACATCCGACGGCACTCGTCGGCATCACCGTCTTCAATCCGGCGTTTGATGTGACCCCACCAGAACTCATCACCGGTCTGATCACAGAGACAGGTGTGCTCGAACCGACCGAGTCGGTCATTGTACAACACGTAGGAGGAAACGCATATGTCTAAAAAAATCATCATCTTCCTGTTGACCGTCATCTTAGCACTTGTCGGATGCACGAACGAACAGGCGCAACCGAAAACGACCGCGACAACAAATAAAACGGAGACAAAAACAGTCAGCGTATCGAATGAGACCCTTCCAAAAAACCTAGAAGTCGCCCTCGTCATGCAGATGTCGATTGGGACGTTCTCTTCGCAATATATCGAAGGGGTGACCGAGCAAGTCGAAGCGTTCGGTGGCAACGTGAAAGTGTATAACGCCGATAATGATTTATCGAAGATGGCGAGTTATGTCGATACGGCGACGACGCAAGGGGTCGATGTGATCTTAATTGACCACGGACGTGCCGATGCCTTGAAAGAGCCTGTTCAACGGGCGCTCGACAAGGGCATCAAAGTCGTCGCATTCGATAACGATTTAACGAATGAAGGGGTGACAGTCATCGACCAAGATGATTATTCCCTCGCTTGGCGTTCACTCAAAGCTCTCGCTGAAGACTTGGACGGGGAAGGGAACATCGTCACAATCTGGGTCGGCGGATTCACGCCGATGGAACGTCGTCATACGATTTATGACGCGTTCTTAAAACGCTATCCGGGCATCCAGGAAGTTGCAAAGTTCGGTTCGGCGACGAATAATACAGCGCTCGATACGCAAAGTCAGATGGAGGCGATTTTGAAGAAGTATCCGGAAGGCGAAATCGATGCGGTGTTTGCGATGTGGGATGAGTTCGCAAAAGGGGCGAGCCGTGCCATCAAGCAGGCGGGACGTGACGAGATTGCTGTTTACGGAATTGACTTGAGTGACGAAGACCTACAACTCATGCAAGAAGATGGGAGTCCGTGGGGCGTGACGGCCGCGACGGATCCTGCTGAAATCGGTCGCATCCAAGTCCGTTACGCTTATCAAAAAGTGGTTGGGGAAGAAACCCCTTCGATTCACTCGGTCGATCCTTATTTAGTGGACCGTGACGTCTTGCCGGATGAGCCTGTCACGATGAATGACCTCGGACAGTACGTTAAGGGCTGGGGTGAGTCGAATGCGGCATGGTCGGACTGGATGAAGGAGACGGACTGATGATTCGCTTGGAACGAATCACGAAACATTATGGTGACGTGACGGTACTCGATCAGCTATCGTTCAGCCTAAAACCGGGAGACATTCATGGACTCCTCGGTCTGAACGGGGCGGGTAAGAGTACGCTGATCAAACTGCTGAACGGAACGGTCGAACCGACGTCCGGTGAACTGTCCATTGATGGGACGACCACACGTCTTACACCGGCGGAAGCGATTCGTCAAGGCATCATCACCGTATCGCAAGAAGTGGATGATGCGCTCTATTTGGACTTGCCTGTATACGAAAATGTTCTCCCCTGGCAGACGGTGAAACGGATTCGCCCACAACTGTTGAAACAGCGGGCAAAAGACGTGCTATCCCGGGTCGGGTTAGACATCGATCTAACGCGTCCGGCCGGTCACTATCCGCTTAGCGTGAAACAACGTCTGCTCATCGCCCGGGCGCTTGAGAGTGATGCCAAGTATTTATTACTCGATGAACCGACCGCTGCCTTGTCGGAAACGGATGCCGATGCCTTGCTTGAATTATTACAAACGCTGGCGGCAGAAGGGGTGGGGATTGTGCTGGTCACACACCGGTCAGACGAACTGACGCGCGTCACGTCAACATCTACGTTTCTTCGAGACGGACGCGTCGTATATGAGGGACCGTTTCAACCCCTTTCCACGGAAGCCGTTCAAACCTTTTTGAGTGGGACGACATTTGAAGGGACACAAGAAAAGGCAACCCCTGAGGAGGAGAGTCGCTTATCCGCGCAGTTGACTCTCCCTGCGTTCGGAACGAATCTCTCCGTTGAAGCGTACCGTGGGGAAGTGCTCGGGATTGGAGGATTGACGGGAAGCGGGAAGACGGAACTGGTAGAAGCCTTGTTCGGTCTTTCTGGGCTTCGTCAATCGATCACGGTTGATGGAACAATACACGTGATCAAAGAACCAACAGACGCCGTACGTTTAGGGTTTGCACTCGTTCCGGAGGAGAGACGTCGTCACGGATTATTTCTAGACGAGACGATTGAGCGGAATGTGATTTCTGTCGCAGGAAAGACCGATGGGGTCTCTGACGTATTGGCATCGCTTCGCGTTCGCTATGCGAACGTGAAACAAGCGGTCGGTGAGCTGAGTGGTGGAAATCAGCAGAAGGTCGTCTTTAGCAAATGGTTACTCGACGACCGCGACATCTATTTGCTCGACGAACCGACAAAAGGAATTGATATTGCAGCGAAGCAAGATGTGTATGAACGCGTCGTCGCACTCGCGAAACAAGGGAAGACCGTGTTGTTCACGTCAAGTGAGCGACATGAACTTGAACGGGTCGCCAATCGGATTCTTTGGCTCGACCGTGGACAATTTGTAGAGAAAGGAGGCTCATGACATGGCACAATTAGTGGTCAAAGAACGAAAACGAATCAGCGGTCAGATCGGTCAATACGGGACGTTACTCGCAATCTTTGGTTTGATTGCGGTCTTTACTGTGACGAACGATCAATTTCTGACGTATGCAAACTTTAGTGACATCATCAAATCGGTTTCAATCGTGTCGTTACTTGCCCTTGGTGTCACGTTTTCGCTCATCGTCGGCGGTTTCGACTTATCGGTCGGGTCGACGGCGAGTCTTGCGACAATCGGGGCAGCGGCAAGCCTTGTCCTTCATCGGCAAGAGCTTTTCGTCGCCCTACTGATTCCGCTCGCACTAGGGATTCTCGTCGGATTATTGAATGCGCTCGTCACAATCAAATTTCGGTTACCGGATTTACTAGCGACACTCGCCATCATGTACGTCATTAACGGGATTCAGTTGACGTATACGAAAGGATTTTCGATTTATGACAACATGCCGATTGAAGGGGGGACGGCGCCAGGACGTTTCATCCCGTCGTTCTTATTTATCGGACAAGGGACAATCGGTCCGATTCCGTTCGTTGCCCTACTTATGCTGTTGTTCTTCATTGGGGCTCACTTGTTTTTAACGTATACACGGACAGGGCGAGAGTTTTATTACGTCGGGTCGAACGCAGAAGCGGCCCGCCGCTCCGGGATTGCCGTGAATCGGATCAAGTTGTACGCTTACGTGCTCAGCGGGTTGTTTGCGGCCATCGGTGGCATCATTCTCGCATCTCGGATCGGCACGGGGCAAGTTTCGGCTGGGGCGCCCCTCTTGATGGACGCTGTCGCGGCTGCTTATATCGGTTACGCCGTCTTTGGGACAGGACGTCCGAACGTCATCGGGACGTTGATTGGAGCTATTTTGATCGGAATCCTCTTGAACGGACTGACGATGTGGGACGTACCGTATTATGCGCAAGATATCGTCAAAGGGACGATTCTCATTGGAGCGCTCGGTCTCTCGTATATTCAAAAGAAACAGCGGACATGACAAAACCCCCGGACATCAGTTGTTCGGGGGTTCGCTTTGTTCACGCGTCATTGTGAGAAACGGATACACACCGCCGTTCGTCTCCTGCATGAACGTGTCTTGTGGGATGAAACCGAGCGACTCGTATAACCGGATGGCCCGTTTGTTGAATGTGGCGACGGCAAGATACACTGTGCGAGTCCCATATGTCGCCTCAATCCAATTAAGGATTGAAGTGAGGAATCGATGTCCGTTGCCGCTTCCTGTCAAATCAGGACGTATGCCGAGACCGATGGAAACAGTTTCCGCTGATTCGAATTGCATCGTGACAAAGCCAATCAGCTCATTCGCTTCAAGGATTGCGAACGTCGTGTCTCCCCGTTCATCCGCATCTAAAAATAAGGCGAGATCTTCCTCATCGGCATCCATATTTTAAAACGCATAGTCGCCCTCATAGCGCCACTTGAAGGCAATCACTTCGGCTTGCTCTTGGGAAACGTATGGCTCATAAAAATTCCTCGTCTCTGATCGAAGTGGTCGTGCTACACTCAAATCGTATCATGAAAACAAGGGGAGGGAACGTGATGGCAGTCAAATTGGACATGGTCGGGATCGTCGTGACGGATATGAAGCGGTCGCTCGACTTTTATCGGGCACTCGGGTTTGAGATTCCAGAAGCGATGAACGGGGAAGCGCATGTAGAGATTGACGAAGGAGGCGTACGTCTCGCGTTCGATACGGTAGAAGTGGCCGAATCAGTATACGGGGAATGGAAACAGGCAGACGGGCATCGGATCGAGCTTGCTTTCTTATGTGAAAGCCGTGAGGCGCTCGACCGATTATATGACATGGTACTTGAACAAGGCTATGCGTCACACAAAGCCCCATGGGATGCGTTTTGGGGACAACGTTACGCCATCCTATACGATGCGGATGGGAATTTGATCAGTTTGTTCGCTTCATAAACATAATCCCGGGCCATGTGGCTCGGGATTATTTGTTGTCGTGGCACTCTCCCCATGAACAAAGGGCATTCATGGCAGGTTGAAGGCCGAGGGCATCTTCGGTCAATGAATACTCGACGTGGAGGTGCTTCTCGGTCGAATAGTCGACACGGCGAACCATACCGAGTTGCTCGAGTTCACGCAATTGATCGGTCAACACTTTTCGGCTGACGTCAGGAATCGCCCGTTGAATATCAGAAAAACGAAGCGGTCCATCTTGAAGCGTGCAATACACTTGAGGGCGCCATTTGCCGCCGATAATCTCGAGTGCGCGGTTGACGGGGAACGATGTAGTCATGTTCAAGGAGCCTCACTTTCGGGTAGTTACTTCAATGTGCGTACTTTTTTTCTTGCTTCAATGACAGTATCTTATCGTTATCCGGTGAATTGAGCAAACAAAAAGGAGTAGATGAAACATGACGTATCCAAGAACATTTTCACATATCGGTCTTTCTGTGCCGAGCGTAACCGAGGCCGTTAAATTTTATGAGGACGTGATGGGGTGGTATACCATCATGACACCATCGGACGTCGTCGAGGATGATTCGCCAATCGGCGTGATGTGTACCGACGTCTTCGGACCAGGCTGGGGTAAATTCCGCATCGCCCACATGTCAACAGGAGATGGAATTGGAATCGAGTTATTCGAATTCCCAAATAACGAGACACCAGAAAACAACTTCGAGTTTTGGAAGACGGGAATCTTCCACTACTGTGTACAAGACCCTGACATTGAAGGACTTGTCGAGAAGATTGTCGCCCATGGCGGGAAACAACGGATGCCGATTCGTGAATACTACCCAGGCGAGAAACCATATCGTATGGTGTACTGCGAAGACCCATTCGGTAATCTCGTTGAAATTTATTCACATTCATACGAACTCACATATTCGGAAGGAGCTTACTAAACATGAAAGCATGGCTACTCGACCAACCCGGTCTAGATCATCTGCATATTGGAGAAATCGACCGACCGACACCTGGAACGGGAGAACTGTTGATTCGTGTCGAAGCGGTCGCCTTGAACCCGGTCGACTATAAAGTCGGTTCAAACGGAAACCCGAACTGGGCATATCCACACATTCTCGGTGTCGATCTCGTCGGAGAAGTCGTCGAGGTCGGTTCAAGTATCGCCAACATCATTACGGGTTCACGTGTAGCCGTGCATACGGATCTTTCGAAATATGGAGGGTTCGCCGAGTACACGGTCGTTGATGCTCGGGCGTGTGCGGTCGTTCCACAAGGTGTAAGTGATGAGGCGGCGGCTTCGATTCTGTGTGCCGGAATGACAGCTTATGAAGCGGTCATGCAGAAGCTGAACACGCGGGATAAGGAGACAATTCTCGTACACGCCGGAGCGGGCGGTGTCGGTGGCTTTGCGATTCAATTCGCAAAACGCCTCGGGTTAAAAGTGTTCACGACGGCATCTCCGGAGAATTTTGAGTGGGTAGAATCACTCGGGGCGGACGTGGTCATCGACTATAACGTCGAGGACGTGACGGCACGAATCATGGAAGAGACGAATGGACGTGGTGTCGACTTGATTTTGAACACGGTCGGTCGCGACGTCGCGACGGCTGACCTCGATCGTCTCGCGTTCAGCGGACACCTCGCCTATATCGCCGGTCCACCAGATATGACGAACATGAAAGGTTTCACGTTATCCCCTTCGATTCATGAAGTGGCACTCGGGGCGGCACATGCGAGCGAGGACGAACATGCGATTCGCAACTTGGCGTATATGGCCGAAGAGTTGATGAACTTGCTTGATGCAGGTGAACTGAACGATCTCGTCACAGAAGTGTTATCATTCGACCAGTTGAAAGAAGGTCTCGAAAAACTACAAACGCGGAAAGTGCGCGGTAAACTCATCGTCCGGATTCGCGACTGAGTAGAGGACTCCCTGTTATACTGACAGGGAGTTTATTTGTCGAGGAGGGGAATATATGGAGCGATTAATAGACACGTATCGACAGACAGATGTTCAGTTGAGCGGTCACGGCAAACGGGAAGTCGGGGTGTTGAAACGTGCGTTTGAGCATGTGCGTGACGATGAGCCGAGTGACCAGTATGGACAGGGGAAAACGATTCGCCAGTTTGAAGAGAAGATGGCACAAGTTCTCGGGAAAGAGTCGGCGGTATTCTTTCCAAGTGGCACGATGGCGCAACAGATTGCCCTGCGCATTTGGTGTGATGAAACAGGGAAGAACAAGGTCGCGTATCATCCGCTCTGTCACCTTGAAATCCACGAACAGGACGGTTTGAAGGAGTTGCATCACATCGAACCGGTTTTAGTCGGGGACGAAAATCGGTTGATGACACTCGAAGAGATTCAGGCGTTGCCAGACATCGCGTGTCTACTGCTCGAACTGCCACAACGGGAAATCGGCGGGGAATTGCCGACCTTCGAGGAGCTTGTGGCAATTCATGAGCACTGTCGTGAGAAAGGGATCTATCTACATCTGGACGGGGCACGACTGTTCGAGTCGCTACCGTATTACGAAAAAGAAGCATCTGAAATCTGTGCACTTTTTGATAGCGTGTACGTCTCGTTTTATAAAGGAATCGGTGGGATTGCCGGTGCCATCCTTGCTGGACCGAAATCGTTTTGTGACACGTCGAAAGTATGGAAGCGCCGCTACGGCGGTGATTTAATCAGCTTGTATCCATACATCCTTTCCTCGGATTATTATTATGAGTTGCGAAAAGACAAAATGACCCGGTATCGGGACGATGCAGTGCGGTTGGCAGCACGCTTTAATGAAATCGATGGAGTGTGGACGACACCACGCATCCCCGTCACGAATATGTTCCACTTACATTTTCAAGGGGGAAAAGAGGAACTCGCTGAACGGATTGCAGGAATCCAAGAAGAGACCGGGATTGGCATAACCGGTTATCTCGTTGAAAAAGAAGGATACTGTTCAACAGAAATCAGTATCGGGGATGTTTATGGCGAGATGACTCTCGATCAACTCGATGATCTTTTCAAAAAATTCCATGCTGAATGAGCGTAAAGCTTTGAAGAGTGTTGATCTTCAAGGCTTTTTTATATTGAGAAAAATAGCGCTCTTAAAAGTGATGAAAGTCACTTTGAACAGAACGGCACGTAAACAAAATTTTCGATGAACCAGTGTGTTATACAACATATATCAACGATTTAGATGGAAATTGAGGGACTTCCCCTATATAAAGTGTATACGCTTTCAAATATGCTTAGTTTATAGATTGGTTCACTTGTTTGTCAAAAATAGCGTGTGATGAAACAGAAGGGGTTGCATAAGATGCGTACACATTATCGTGTTGTGATTGTAGGAGCAGGAACCGGGGGAATCAGTGTCGCGGCAAGATTGCTTCGAGAGAAACATCATTTGAAAGATGAGATTCTACTGATTGATCCTGCCACTACTCATTATTATCAACCGTTATGGACACTAGTCGGAGCAGGTATTGTGAAGAAAGAAGAGTCGGCCCGCCCGATGGATTCTCTCATTCCTGATGGGGCGAAGTGGTTACAAGATCATGTGACGACATTTGATCCTGAAAACAATCAAGTCGAAACGTCAAGTCACGGAAAGATTTACTATGATTTTCTCATTGTGTCACCAGGGATTGAAATTGACTGGGGACGCATAAAAGGATTAAAAGAAGCGCTTGGGACAAAAGAGGTCTGCAGTAATTATTCATACGAACACGTTGGCTACACATGGGATACTCTCGAAAAGTTTACGGGTGGAACGGCATTGTTCACACACCCGGCTTCTTCGGTAAAATGCGGGGGTGCTCCTCAAAAAATCATGTACTTGGCGGAAGAGTATTTCATGAAGACGGGCATTCGTGGTTCGAGTCGGGTGGTCTTCGGTTCAGCCAATCCTGCCATTTTCGATGTTGCGAAGTATCGGGACGCACTGGAGAAAGTACTCGAACGAAAACAGATTGAAACGCATTTTCGGGTGAATCTGACAGAAATAAAGGCAGATGAAAAAGTAGCGATTTTTGAAAACTTAGATACGGGAGAATCGTTCGAGATCAGCTATGACATGATTCATGTCACGCCACCGATGCAAGCTCCGGCATTCATTCGGAACAGTTCATTGGCAGACTCTGGTGGATGGGTCGATGTCGACAAACATACACTTCAACATAAGCGATTCAAAAATGTGTTCGGGTTAGGTGACTGTACGAATCTACCGACATCGAAGACAGGCGCAGCCATTCGGAAACAGGCACCTGTCGTTGTCCAAAATGTACTAGATGCAATGTATGGTCATTTACCGACAGCTTCATATGACGGCTACTCTTCTTGTCCGATTGTCACAGGTTACGGTTCGTTGATTCTAGCAGAGTTTGATTATGATAAAATCCCTCAAGAATCGATGCCGTTCAATCAAGCGAAGGAGAGACGAAGCATGTACATTTTGAAAAAAGACTTTTTACCGATTATGTACTGGAACGGCATGTTGAAAGGAACGATGTGAGAAAGGAGGGATCGTGATGGAACGTTCTGCACTTGAAGAACAAACGGTCGAGACCGTACTGACAAGACCTGACGTTGAACAAGCACTGATTGCACTGATCGATCGTTTGCCCAAAATTGAACAGTCTCTCCGCCGTTTAGAGGATGCTGTTGATTTTGGTATGGCGACGATGAAAGATGAAACGGTAAAAGAGAAAGTTGACGCAGCCATCGACAATTCCAATATCCAAATCGAAACGCTTGAAGCAGCAATAAAACTGACTGAAAAGTTACCGATGTTGTTACAGGTGACGAATCAACTTGAGTTCATGTTCACGTTTGTCCAAGATGTATATCATGATGAACAAACGAAAGAATTGATTGGGCAACGAATCGATGAGTATGCCGTGCCAGCGAAAGAAAAGGTTGAATGGACGCGAGAGATGTGGACGGAAGTGCAACAACGTGTCGAACAGGATGACCGCCACATCACCCTATTTTCACTCATGCGTTGGATTAAAGAACCATCAGTTCAATACGGCCTTAAATACGTTCAAGCAACTGTTGATGTACTAAACGAACGGACAATCAAGCGTTAAACATGAATAAATCATGATGAATAGAGTTTTCAATAAATTAGACGTGCCTCGAGGCGCGTCTTTTTTTATAGGGGAATGAAGTGCATCATTTGGGTTTGTTTACCCATAGGGGTATTATGAATATAAGAACTGAAAGAGTGCGGAGGGGATAACGTTGACACTACGTGACTTTGAACATCAAATATTAAACGTACTCAAAGACGGTGTGATTGTGATGGACCATGACCGAACGATCATCTCGATGAATCAATCGGCCGAACAATTGACGGGATGGCAAATCGGAGAACCGGTTCCTTATTGTTCTTTTTGTCAGAAGCGAAACGTGAACATTAGCGAAGAACGTTGCTATTTGATTGAACATGAACGTTCCCCATATTTCACTTCGGAGATGCCGACATACTCTGGGAAAATGGTTGACGTTGAGATGAACACGGCTCGCATCTTAAATGATCCGACGACCGGTGCGACATACTATCTGCTTGTCTTACGAGATTTTACAGAACGAAAGCGCAGGGAAGCGCATATATTAAGAGAACAAATGGTTCGGGAATTGATTCGGGCGAGAGAAGAGGAACATGAACGATTGGCTCAAGAGTTACATGATGGGGTCGGACAATCGCTGTTTAGTATCACGCTTGCCTTGAATTCATTGCAATCAGACGTAGTTGACCCCGATAAAAAAGAATATTTGAGTTCTGTCATTTCTGAAGTGAGTCTCCTGATGGATCACGTCAGAAATTATTCAAAACAGTTGAGACCAGTCGAACTTGATCAATTTGGACTGGAATCGGCACTACAGGTGCTACTTGATAGTTTTGCCACTCGTTATCCGAACGTGGCATTTCATACGGATTTTCGACTAAAGACACGATGTGATTCCCTTGTTGAAATTAATTTATATCGAATTGTCCAAGAGGCACTTGTGAACGCAATGAAGTATGCGAATCCAACAAATGTTGATTGTCGAGTATTTGAACAGGAGGAACAAATTGAATTGTTGTTTCGAGATGATGGAGTTGGCTTTGATTCTCTCGTGGTCTCTAAAGGCTTAGGGCTACGTCACATGGAAGAAAGGGCAAAAACAATAGAAGGTTTGTTTCAGATCGTTTCGGTGATAGGGCACGGGACTGAAATTTCAGTGTCAGTTCCGAGAGAGCGAGGTCATGATGAAACCGATTAATGTATTGATTGTTGATGATCATGAGTTAGTGCGACGTGGATTAAAACTGATGTTTCGTACAAATGAGCGCATTCGTGTAGTTGGGGAAGCGGCAGAGGGAGCAGCGGCAATACAAGAAGCGATTCGGATGCGTCCCGATGTCATTTTACTTGATATCACGATGCCGAATGGATTGGATGGGTTTGTGACGGTTCAAGCACTCGCTGAGGAAGTACCTTCCGCAAAAATCATCTTACTGACGATGCATGATGAAGAGATTTATATCAAACGTGCTCTTGAACTGGATGTACCTGGTTTTATGTCTAAAAATAGCGATCCATCTCAACTAGCAGAAGGGATTGAGTATGTATTTGACGGGAAACGATATTATTCGACGTCATTGACCGAGGATTATATTGACAAGCTCGTGCTTCAAAAGAATGGTCACCCGTTATTGACACGTCGTGAACTAGAGATTGTGCGGTTGTCGACTTTAGGGTATAGCCATAATGAGATCGGGGAAAAATTAGGAATCAGTCCCAAGACAGTAGAGAATCATAAAGCACGGATTATGAACAAACTACAGATGAAGCACCGACACGAATTGGTGCAATACGCCTTGAAAAATCATTTGATTGAAATGGAAGGATGATTGAAAGAATGAAAGTAGAAGTAGAAAAAACGATCGATTCGCAATACATCCAGCAACATCTGGCAAATGAACGTACATTTTTGGCATGGATCCGTACTGCGATTACCGTGATTGGGATTGGTTTCTTAGTGACGAATTTTCATTATTATCGAAGCGAGAATCTAAATGGTGCAGAGCATCAATTGATTTCAGCGATTGGAATGTTATCCATCTTGTTCGGCATCAGTACAATTCTTGTAGGAACCCGTTCCTATTTGAAAAAAGTGCATACGATTAATACGCAACAATTCAAATCTGCGAAGATGAGTCTCATTGCTTTGGCAATTGGGATGGTCTTCATCTTTTCACTCATCCTCTTCGTGAGCTATTTTTTATTGTGAACACAATCAGGCACCGTCTCTCTTACGAGGACGGTGCCTTTTACGTTACTGCGTCACAATCGCTTCAAGACGATCGAGCTGGGAAGTGAATCCTTCGACAGCCCCCATCTCAACGACTTGTTGGAGAGCTTCTTCATTCGGGAATTCGGAGCGGCTAATGAACAACGTGCCTTCCGTTGTATCGAGAAACTCATTCGTGATGGTCATAACAGGTAAGTCCGGATTGACGTGTCCGTCCGCATCTGAGAACGCATCCGTATAGACGATTCGGGAAGAAGGATCAATCTCGATAAAGGTCGATTTGCCCCATGATTCCATGCCATAAAAGTCACCCTGTTCTTTGTCGACACACGTCATGCAGTAGTGCCAAATCCCACCTGGTTTGAAGTCGAAGCTGTATACTTTCGTCTCCCATCCAGCCGGTCCCCACCATTTCTCGAGATGTGCGGGTGTCGAGAATGCCTCAAATACAAGTTGCCGTGGTGCCTTGAACAGACGTTCCATGATCAATGTCGTGCCCTCTACATGTGATTTGACCGTACTCATGATCCATTCTCCTCTCAGGATGAATCCGTTATCCATCTAGCCGTCTAGATTGGCTAATGCTTGGAAAAAGAAGCGAGTTTCATTACTGTCCTCATAGTTGGATATGCCCCGACCACAATCGTCCAAAACACAACTGTTCAGTCCTGAAACAATAAATCAAGTAGCATTTCACCAATCGATCGTTCTTTTCCTTCATAAGGAAAAGCGTGGATATGGATGGCGGGATTAAAATTCAATTCGATGATACCGTATTCGATTTGCGCATCATCGAGAGAGGGAATCATCATATCGACACCACAGATGGTGGCCCCGACTGACTTAGCGGCATCAACAGCAATACGCTTGTAGATGTCAGGAACTTGATCAGTGTAATCGATACTATCTCCGCCGGTACTGATATTAGAGTTTTCGCGTAAGAAGACACGCTCATCGAGAGCGGGAATACTATCGGGGGTCTTGCCTTGAGCACGTAAAAATGAGATGACGACCTCGTCGATTTCGATTTTCTCGAGCGGTGTCTTGTATCCTTTTCCGCGTAACGGGTCTTCATTTTTTGTCGCAACGAGTTGACGGATCGAAGAGGTGCCATCTCCAGTGACGTTCGCCGGGACACGATGGAGGATGCCCGCGACATCATCCCCGATGACGAGGAAGCGATATTCTTTTCCGGGTAAGAATGTCTCAAGTAAAACGACATCATCAAACGTTTTCGCATACTGAAATGCAGACAGCGCTTCCTCATACGTCGCTCCGTCTTTAAAAATGTGAATACCGACTCCGAAGTTTGTGGACTTTGGTTTTAAGACGATGGGTTGTTTTGAAAATGAATCCCATGCCTGACATAAATCTGATTCCTCTTGAAGTTCTACCCCTTCAGGGACACGAATGCCGTGCTCTGCGAGGACAAACTTTGTCACCGTTTTATTCTCCATCATTAAGACGGAAGCATAATTGTCTTTTGATGTTTTCGTTGCCTGTTTGACGTATTCTTCGTGTTTGCCGTTTCGAATCCGAATGAACTGGTCGGAACGATCGATGACATCGACACGATAACCACGTTTAATTGCGGATTTCATTAAGATTTGAGTAGACAGTTCCAGGTCGGCATAACCGTGGATGCGAAAACGATTTGCATAGGCGTCCTCATAAAAGTGTTCTGCTTGGGCGAGGGACCATGCGTGATAACCCGTCTCGGTCATAATCGTCTTTAATCGGGAAGCGTACGTCCGGTCCACGTGATCAATTTTTTCGCGTACAGCGGGAAAGACATCTTCGAAGCCGAGGTCATAGTGTGTGTTGAACGAATCGATGGCGTCGAGAAGTTCTGTCGCGTACGTGTGTAAAGGTATGGCGTAACCATCTCGAGTCAATATGCTTGCGGGAGACATGCCTTCTTTGGCGACACGTTGTTGATTATTGTACGCTTCAGCTTGCCAATCGACATGAGATGTCTCCTCAGTAAAGGTCAAGTACAACAAAAACAGATGAAGGAACCGTAAATCTGAACGAGCAATTCCGGTCTTTTCAAACGGATTCAAATCTATATTGCGAATTTCAATGTAATCGATACCGTGTGCCTCGAGTTGATTTAAGTCGTTACCACCTTTCGATGTTTTCAATCGGATGGGGGAGTAGAGTTCGTTCGGATTGGCGATCTCGCCTTTGGCAATGAACCGTTTTACATCGTCTATATAACTTGAGAGTGTCGCATAATTTGGATAAAGTGGTTCAACATTCGTATACCCACAGTCGCTATTCCGATAGGACAATGCTTGTTTATTTGAAAAAGTGTCTACATGGAGCGCTTGCATCTGACTGACACATCGTTCTTCATAACTCGCATGTACGGCTGGTGTAGCACCGAGCAAATAGACGATGAGCCAACGCATTCGTAAATATTGACGAACTAACTTCAAATATAAATAATCTTTGAAGTGTCGATATTGTTCAGGGGATCCTTCGTATAATGCGAATAACATCTCATCGGAAAATGAAAAGTTGAAATGGATTCCAGAAATAAGTTGTTTTTTCGCACCATATTTTTGGAGCAAATGCTCACGATAACGGCTAGCCTCTAGTCCATACACACCAAAATCAGCGAGTGGAATCGTACCGCCTTCCGGCAATGCGCATGGCATCGATTGTGGCCATAGGCGTTCGTCACCTATGTTTAGCGCCGTGATGTCGTATAGCGTTTCTAAAAAGTGATGTGCTGCCTCAATTGTCGAAAATGTCGGGGTGACGAGTTCAACCTGACTTTCAGAGAAGTCGGTCGTGATATATGGATGCGTCGCTTTATGACCAAGCGCTTTTGGATGCTTCGTAACAGCTAGCGTGCCGTCTGACGTGACCCGTAACATTTCTCGCTCGATGGCAAATTTTCCACTCGTGATGAGATGATGGGGTAGTTGATTAAACTGCTTCTGCAAGCGAAATCACTTCCTTTTTCGTTAGTCGGACAAAGAGGGCGGAGACAAGCCCCTTGACAATACTTGAGATAGCAATACTCCACCAGATCGCGTCGATTCCGAGATAAGGTTCAAGAAACAATGCGAGCGGGATACGTCCCACTGTGAAAATAATCGAGATGGTCGCAGGGATTTTCGGGAGTCCAAGTCCTGAGAAGTAGCCGTTTCCAATCATTTCAATCGAAGAGAAAACGAGAGAGACCCCGATGATTCGCAAATAGCTCGCCCCAATTTCGATGGTTTGAACATCATCGACGAATAGACCGATAAGGAGATCCGGGACGGTTAAAAATAACAACATGATGAACCCCGTATAGATCATCCCGAGTCGGGTCGTTACGCGGTAACCTTCATAAACTCGATTTACTTTTCGTGCCCCGAGATTTTGACCGGTATAGCTAGCCATTGCTCCGTTCAAACCACCAATCATCATATAGGCAATCGATTCGATTTGAAGTCCGATGCGCTGTGCCGCAATCGCTTCCGTTCCGTATGAACCGATCATGCGAGCAAGGAGAATGCTAATGACGGTGAATAAAATCCGTTGGGCTGCCATCGGAAATCCAAGACGTAAGATTTCTTTATAGTCAGCTCGATTCGGTTGAATGGTTTCTTCCCAATCGAACAAGACGCGGGCGCGATGCCAAAAGAGTCCGAACATGACGACGTTCGCGACAAGTGTCGCTAGAGCAGCCCCGATCACACCGAGTTGGAATGGATAAATGAAAATCGGGGAGAGAATCATATTGAGGATGACGCCTGTCGCATTGATTCGCATCGCTGTTGTCGTATTGCCATATGCACTGAATAGACGAGCAAACAGCAAATTAAAGAAAGAAAAGATGAGCATCGGCGCGCTCACGAATAAATATTCATACGCAAGCTGCTCCACAGCGGGGGCACCCATATTCAAAAAGCCGATGAGGGTATGACCGAACACAATTAGTAGTGAGGCGTACGAAAGACCGAGTGTTAGATTCAGACGCCTGCTGGCCCGGACATGACGCTGAACCGAATTGAGGTCACGTCTCCCGACAGCTTGTGATACTTTGATGCCGGCGCCAACGACAATCAACGATTGAATCGCCTGTCCGAGCATGATATAAAAACTAGCCGCACCGATACTTGCCACAGCATCACTCCCGAGCGCACCGACCCAAAACATGTCGACGAGACTATACGTAAACTGTAATAACGAGCTACCGACGAGCGGAAGGGCAAGAGCCAGAATGACGCGTTGCACGTTTCCAATCGTCAAATCGACGGTTTTCACAAAGCAGGACTCCTTACATTCTTTATATAACCATTTAGTTATATATAAGCACGGTGTAATAGAATTGGCAATCATGATAGCCGAATCGATGAAAAATGGACACAAAAAAAGGAATTCGTGATGAATTCCTTAATGTCGATAACCGCGAATCCAAGTCGTCATATAGACGAGTGTCGCGATGATGAGCGTTGAAGCGAGTGCATAGATCGGATAGGCGGGAAGTGTATCTTCAAACAACGGATAGAACATAAACGACCCCATAAAAATAGGAACGGAGATGCCGAACGAGATGTATGCCGCTTTTGTCGCTTTCACTGTGATGATTTGTTCACGCTCATCGACTTCACTAAATTCAGTCATGCGGACAGACCATTGAGTGAAGCTCAACTGCTTGTTCGGCCGGGAGTTAAACGAATAGACTGTCCAAACAATGCCAAAAACAACAAGTAAAAGTAGGGGAAGCAGATTGAATTCAACTAAGAATCGGTCAGACTCGCTGACGGTCTTCGACACATCGGATAAAAATGAGCTGAATAGAAATGCCATCAGGACATACAGGATGATGCTGGAAATAGACTGAACGACAACGTGTTTCATTTTCTTTCCTCCTCGATTGTGAATATAGATTCGACCGGTTCCTCGAACACCCGTGCGATGTGCATCGCCAGCATGAGTGACGGTGTGTAGCTGCCTTTCTCGAGCGAGATGATCGTCTGTCTCGTCACACCGACCTTTTCGGCCAGGTCGCCTTGGGTTAACTGGTGCCGGGCACGCAGTTCTTTCACGCGGTTGACTAATGGCATCGTGCCACCTCATTTCTAGTTTCTACCACTAGTGTAAAATAAACTTTACATAATGTAAAGAGGACTTTACTCATTTAGGGATGATACAATAACGATATAGTCGAAAGGGGAGATGAGGGATGAAGGTGATTAGTGGACAACATCACGTGTCAGCGATGACCGGGGATGCTAAGAAGAACTTGCGATTCTACACGGAAATACTAGGCATGCGGCTCGTCAAAAAGACGGTTAACCAGGATGACCCATCGATGTATCACTTGTTCTATGCAGACGAGACGGGTACGCCTGGAACCGATCTGACGTTCTTTGAGTTACCGTTTCTCGGACAGACGTATCGAGGGTCAAGCAGTATTTCCCGGACAGCACTCAGGGTGCCGGATGGAGCGCTCGCGTACTGGCAGGAGCGTTTTGACACGTTCGATGTATCTTACGGAGAAATCGAGTCGGTTTTAGGAAGGGCAACCCTTTCGTTCGAAGATCATGAGGGTCAACGTCTCTGTCTTGTAGAAGGAGGGAGCGGGACACCTTGGAGCAAAGGTCCAGTGCCAACGGACCTCGGCATTTTCGGTCTCGGATTCAGTGAGTGGACGGTACGACGGATTGACAAGACGGCACGGGTGCTGACAGAAGTGCTTGGCTATCGATATGTAACGACATTTGAACGGGATGGACATGACGTGCGTGTCTTTGAGACGGGCGAGGGTGGTGTGGCAACAGAGATTCATCTCGTCGATCGACCGGATTTGCCGTCGGAACGACCAGGGCGAGGGAGTGTGCATCATGTGGCGATTCGAGTGGAAGAAACAGACGATATGACGAAGTGGATCGAGAAGCTTGACGCACATGGAATCAGCCACTCTGGTCTTATTGACCGTTACTATTTTCAGTCGATTTACTTCCGCGAACCGAGCGGAATCTTAGTGGAACTGGCAACAGATGAACCGGGATTTGCGATGGATGAATCGCTTGAGAGACTCGGAGAGCGATTAGCCTTGCCTCCGTTTCTTGAGTCGAGACGAGTGGAAATCGAATCGAGACTAAAAAAACTATAGTCGAGTGAACATTCATAACTGTCATGAGGTGAATGAATTGGAGACGCAAGCAATCAATCTTGTAATTGCCAGATTACTAGGTAAAATTATCGAGCAATACCCCCCTCATCAATGGATAAAAACAGAAGAGGCATTTCCGCATCCTTATCAGTTCAATAAAGTGAGTTATGACTATTCTGGTGAGGTTGAACCGATGACGCTGGAAACATTTCAAGACTTGGTTAACAAGCTCGGAAATAACCATTGGTACTCATCCAAATTCGAAGAGTTGCTACACAATATTTATATCAATCAATGGGTGCCAACATTCACATCAAATTTCGGTAAGCATTGGCAATGCTACCATGACTTATTGTTTGATGCGTATAACGATTGGAAATATACACATTTTGAATTGTATGATGAAGATGGAAACGAACTCGATGAAGAGTTAGAAAATAACCTGAATGAATGTTTTGAAGATTTCATTCATCAGACGTCCCCAGAACTATATGTGAAAAAAATGATAAAACTTTGGTGGCGATGATTCCTAAAAGCAGAGACATACAAAAACCCGACGATTTTTTCAGTCCGTCGGGTTTTGTGCGCCTAGGAGTAGGGCAAGTTCGTTCGTTCGGTTGACGACGAGATCCGCAATCGTGTAACAATCGAGTACATGAAGAAACGCCAACATGGCTTCATTCAAAACACCTCGTAAATCACAGGCAGGTGCGATGACGCATCGGCCTTCCCCGAAGCATTCCACGAGTTCGAACGGTTCCATCGTCCGAACGACTTCCCCTACATTGATGTCATCCATCGGTCGTGCGAGTCGAAAGCCACCGCCTCGACCACGCACCGATTCCAAATAACCATATTTCCCAAGCTCATATACGACCTTCATGACATGGTTTTTGGAGATGTTATATTGGTCTGCCACTTCTTGAATCGTGACGAGCCGATGTGAAAACGTAGCGCTATACATCAATGTTCGCAGTGCGTAGTCACATGTTTGCGTGAGTCTCATCCATCATCACCTCTCGTTTCATTGTACAAGACAATCCCAAAAAGTGCGATTCGAACAAATGTGAAAGGGTGATGGCGAAAATAAGTCAGAAACGTGAAATCTACTTTAAACAAGTATTTAATATATTGCTTTAAAGTGACTTGACTCACATAATGAACGTGTACAAAACAAAAGGGGGAAATTCACATGTTAGATCAACAAACGATTGAGATTATAAAGGCGACGGCACCAGTTTTGAAAGAACATGGTGTGACAATCACGAAGCATTTTTATCAACGAATGTTTGAACAAAATCCAGAAGTTCGTCACTTCTTCAACCATACGAATCAAAAGCGAGGACGTCAGCCAGAAGCACTCGCGAACGCGGTTTATGCGGCTGCCCTTCATATCGACCGACTCGAAGCGATTCTTCCTGCCATCCAACCAGCACTTCATAAACATAAAAGTTTGAACATCCGACCGGAGCATTATCCGATTGTCGGTGAGAACTTGCTTGCGGCGATTCAAGACGTACTCGGTGAAGCTGCAACACCTGACATCATCGATGCATGGGCAAAAGCTTACGGTGTGATTGCCGATGTCTTCATCTCACTCGAGAAAAAAATGTATGATGACGCGCCATGGGTCGGATTCAAACCGTTCGTCATCGAAGAAATCATAGTAGATACACCTGAAGTGAAACGATTCCGTCTCGTCGCGAAAGATGGAGTTATTGGCACAGCCATCCCAGGACAATACGTCTCGGTTCAAGCGCGCATTGCGGGAGAGGACATCCTACATCACCGTCAATATAGTGTCATCGAGACGACAGAAGACGGCTACTGGATTGCGCCGAAAGCGGAGGGACTCGTCTCAAACTGGCTCCATGAACAGACGGTTGGTACCGAAATTCCTGTGAGCGCACCGGCAGGAGAATTCATCCTTGAAACATCAAGTCGTCCGCTCACGCTGATTGCGGGAGGAATCGGGATTACGCCTCTCTTCAACATGGCGAAGACGGCACTCGAACAAGGACGTTCTGTCACGTTATTGCACGCAGTTCGGAGTATGGACCTTCGTCCGCTCGGAGACGAACTCGATGAATTCGTGGATCAAGGGCTTAAACTCATCACACACGTGGATGACGTATCGGGTTGCATGAATAAGTCACACCTCGAAGCACTTGATGTGGAAGGGCATGATGTTTATACGTGCGGACCGAGTGCGATGATGGAGACGGTTGTACGTGTGATTCCACAGGCACGATATGAATTTTTCGGGCCGTCTGCTGTACTCGCGACCAACTAAAAAAGACGACTAGAGAAAATCGTCTTGACGCATAACATAGGTTATTCCGTGAGTTCACTTGAATGCATGACTTGTTTGTTGGCATCCAACGTCTCAAGCGACCACACACCATCTGGACGTTTTGTTGTTTCGATGACATAGGTCATGGTGTAGCTTTCGATTTCGGGATCGTTGACGAGAAAATCTTTTGAGCCATCGTCGCCGTTCAACCGTAAATAAACGACATCTTCTGGGCGCTCTTTTAGATGGACGCCGATGTACTCCTTGTTTTCGACTTGAAGGGTGACGAAATCAAAAGGTTGATTCGGCTCTGTTTGTTTCGTGACAGACCCTAAGTTCCCTGTTTCGACATCAATCTCGGCTAGACCGATGACGGATCGATCTTCATTTGTGTAAAAAGAGAGAACGGACTGTTCCATGTTATGAATTTGAAACGTATACCAATCGTTCATCGTCATATAACGATTCATTTCCTTTTCGGCATTCTCGTATGAGTTACCGTTCTGAATGTTCGTGTACGTATACAGTCCGACACCGACAGCGATGGCGACGATGATAAGACCGGAGACGATCGTGAGTAGGATGATTCGTTTGGACATGATTCTTCCTCCAATCTGTTATAAATAGAGACACCCCATGCCTCGCGAATGCGTGCATGGGGTGTTTGTATTAATACGTCAAGCTCGCGGCGACGATGATACCGACGACGAGTGATGCGGCGAATAAACTGAAACCGATGGCCATGTTGCCGTTCTCGACTTCTTTTTCTAAGTTCACGCCAGGCGTGAGGACATATTCAAACGTCCAGAACGCTAATACTTGAGCGACAATCCCGACGAGTCCCCAGATGAATGCGTCGAGTAAGTTGACGCTGTTCGCCCAAACCGTATAGATGACGATGGCGAGTCCGAGCGCTTTCCCCCAAAGTTTCAAGGCGACGGCCATGTTGCCTTCCTTGATTAACTTACGTTCCGAATATTTGGTCGTCAGGGCGAAGATGATGAGTCCCGCGAGAATGAGACCGAATCCTGTCCCGAGGTGGGCGAGGAAGCTTAAGATTGAATCGAGTGTGATGAAAGTCATGAGTTCGTCTCCTTTTGTATAGGTGTGCCAACGGCTAAGTAGTAAGATTGGTTGTTTGTGATCATGCTGCCGGCGCGAACGCCGAGTGCGGACGGGTGTCCATTCAAACAGAAACATCCGATCATGTAATGTGTCTCGACGCGACCTTTGACGGTCGTCGTCATCCGTGTCGGAAGTTCGATGAACTGTTGGTACACGGCTGTTTCTTCCGCATACGTTTGTAGTGCTTCGCGGTGAAACGGTTGGCCGTCTTTCGTGTACAAGATGACGGAGTCCCCTTCACGTCCGAACGCTGGCTTTTTGACGTAATCCGATTCGCCGAGAAACGGTATGTCTTCTAAGTAAGTCGGTAAAAAATAGGTTCCGATGATGTCGCGCTCGGCTTCATCGAACAATGTCTCGGTCTCATACAATTCCCAAATCAAGGCTTGTACGCCTTTCGACTGCATGAGAAAAGCAGAGAGTGGGTTGAGCAGCGACACATGCTTTTGCAGGTTCAGTTCGAGTAACCGAATGCCGATCAAGTCTCCGTCTGCTGCTCGGTCGTCCACGAGATGCTCGATTGGATACGTTTGACGATACAAGATATCGATTCGTTCCCCCGATGGTGTGTAGATACCGTCTTCGTCGACGAGTAAGGCGTGCAACGGTACGAATACAGATGGTAAGTCGAGCGTTTCTTGCAGAAAGCGCGCCGTCCATTTGTCTTCGATGTTGTCGTCATGTGCCGTAAACACGATTTTCGGTGTGCCTTCGCGTCCGAGTCGTTTCCAAGCGGCGACGATGGCCTTGCGCAGTTCGTTTTTTAGTTGAGCGGTGGCTCCCCTGTTCGGGTCGAGGAGACCAAATTCGGAAGCGACCACGCCGTTCACGTCAAACAGTTCCTTAATAAACGTTGGTGTGTCTGCATTGAACTCCATCAATTTGAGTTGACCGTCTTTCATGATCCAGTCGTAACGACCGATGATTGTCTCTTGCGGGATTGTCTTTTCCCGTAAGAATGGCAGGCTCGCCTCGGGATAACCGAGTAGTCGGAGTGTCTCGTCCGGTAGCGTCCGCAACAATTGATTCGTTTTACGGAAAATCGAGTCAACCGCCTCGGTCGCCTCTCGGACAGCGTCAACCTGTGAGGCGGTCATCTCAAAACAATCGTATAAGGCATATTCTTCATTGTTTAAATCGGGCCAAAAATAAGGGATTTGACTGTAAAGTTCGTCACGCGTCATCCGCCGAATCCACCTTTAGAGCCGCTGCCGAGTCCAGATTTTGACGATCCTGAATTGGAACCGTTCGATACAGAGCCGGTCGTACCACCGTTTGCTTTATACGTCTTATATGACGAAGAGCTCTTCAATGCATTTTTTGAGTTGAACAGGCTACCGAGTAAGAAATAGCTGCCATAGTGAGGAGAACGGTCGTCATCGCAATAATACGATTCTGTCTCGTCATCCCAGTCCCAATCGTCACATTCGTAGCCGGTCGGTTCTTCCGGGAGTGCTGCTTCCTCATATTCGTCCCCACCACAAGCGGCAAGGGAAGTGGTCAAGACTGCAACCGATAGTCCGCTTAAAATTTTCTTGCTTGTCTTCATGTTGATTCCTCCAATTCATAACCAGTCGGTGTGACATAGATGACATACACACCACGATCTTCATCTGTTTCTGCTGAATCGCGTTCATATTCTTTGCCTGCGACGTACAAGTATTGGCTCCCGAGCATGGCGAGCGCATCGAGGTGACGGTCGACGTAATAGGCTTCGAGCAACGGGTTGTCAAAGCGGTCATCAAGCGTACGAATCTCGACTTTGATCTCGCTCGTTTCGTGTTTGTCCATCGGTCCTTCTGTATAGCGATCGACGTAAATTAAAAAGTATTGATCGCCTTCTAGGGCGGACGAGCGTTGTTTATAGGTCATGCCGTCTTTGACGAAAAACTCACACTCGCGGCGAGCCAGCACTTCGTCTAAACCGAGAGACGTATAATGATAAAGCGGTTCGAACGATAATTCATTTTTATAGAGACGATACTCTAAGACGATTGAGTTCATATGTCAGTCCTTCCTTTTTTCTTCTTATACGGAATCACGATCAAAATGGTTTCGTGAATCTTTTTGTAGATACGTTTAGTATATAAGAGAGAAGGAGGGGGAAACAGTGCATATCTTATTTCGTGTGTGGAAAGGGTTAGCGAAATTATCATTTTTAAATGTCGTGTTAGCTTCGATTGGCATCGTCGTCCTGGGGACCGTGCTCGGTTATTGGTTAGAGCCTGAGACGTTCGGGTCATTATTTGATTCGTTCTGGTGGACGATGACGACATTGACGACCGTCGGATATGGGGATTTTTATCCGTCCTCCGTGGCAGGGCGATGGCTCGGGATTTTCTTGTTCCTATTCGGGATTGGGATTATCGGGGCGTTGATTGGAAAATTAGTTGAAATCGGCGCGACGTTTCAACGGTTAAAACGGGAGGGAAGACTAGTGTATCGTGGAGAAGGACATTATGTGTATATCGGGTGGTCCCCGAAGACGAAAAAGGCAATTGATGAAGTGCTTAACTATGAACCGAAAGCGGAAATCGTCTTGATCGATCAATTGATCGAGGAGCCGTACGTGCACGATCAAGTGCACTTCGTTTCAGGGGATGCCTCAGATGAAGCGGTCTTATTGCAGGCGAACGTCCTGAAAGCACGACGCGTGGCCATTTTTGCGGATGCGCGAATCACGGAGACATTACTCGCCGATGGGAAATCGCTTTTGATTGCCTCAGCGGTCGAGGCGCTGTCTTCTGAATATCAAGTGGATTTGCACACGGTCGTTGAAGTGTGTGAAGAGCGGAATATCTCGAAATTCAAACACGTCCGCGTCGACGACTTTATTTTAGCGAATGACTCAGTCTCGCTCTTGATGGCGAAAGCGACATTACAACCGGGGACGACGGCGATTTTCCGTCAATTGTTAAGCAAACAGTCGGGTGGGAACATCCAAGCGTTGAAACCAAAAGTCGAGTGGCAAAATGTTCGACAAGCAAATACAGCATTACTTGAATCAGGGGTGACACTCATCGCGGTCAATGACCGCTTGGATGTGGCGACGATGCTCGATTTGCCACTACAAGACACAGACATGCTCTATGTCGTCTGTCATGACGATGTATTTGAACGATTATCGTAAGGAGTGAAACCATGCATAACGGAACGTTTATCCGAAAGATGACACGCATGCAAAACGTGCAACGATGGGACGAATATGCCCCACATTATCATGATAATGCAGCGAGTCATAGCTTTCGTGTCGCGGTCTTCAGCTTGATCGCGGCTTATGTGGAAAAAGAGAACGGGCGTGACGTCGACTTGCTCGATTTGCTCGGGAAAGCTATTTTCCACGACATGAATGAAGTACAGACCGGTCCGATCATGCACCGGACGAAAAAAGAGCCGACCTTGATTGGTCACATCGAGCGCATGGAACGGACAGCGAGCCTCGGTCTTGTCGAATTGTTGTCACAGTCGTTACGTCCTCACTTCCACCGTTTTGTTGTTGAGGCGGAAGATGACTCGTTCGAAGGACGGATTGTCGACGGAATCGATTCTTTTGATGCGATGCTATTCGTACGACGGGAAGTCGCCCATGGCTCTCCTCATTTCGATGACAAGTTAGAAGAGATGAAAGCTGCCCTCCGTCATCATCCGATTGATTCGGTCCGTTGGCTGTTCGATCAGGTCGAGGCGGAGACTGATGTGTTACGCTTCATCGAGAACGTCATGCGGATGGACAGTGTCCGTCGTTGGAAAGGGCGCTTCAATACGATTGACGACAACGATGCGATTCATGGTTTCCGGGCTGCCGCGCTCGGTATGTTCAGTGGACTCCTAGAACGTGAAAAGTATGATGTTGACGTCGATGTCGCCGAGCTCGTCGCTCGACTACTATGTCACGACTTAGTCGAAGGGGTGACCGGAGATGTGCTTGGACCGGTCAAGCATTCGACGAAAGAGACGGGAGCGGCATTTGAGGCGTACGAACGGGCAGAGAGTGAACGTCTTCTCGGGCTGTTGCCGGCATATATGCAGCCGGCGTTCCGTCGATACATGGCTGATTCGAAAGATGACACGTATGAAGGGATGCTCGTCGACATGATGGATAAACTCGATGCCCTCATCAAGATGAACATGGAGCGGAAGATGAACGGGGCCGAGTATGAGGTCACGTATCGTGAGCAGCTCCGTAAAGTCCAAATGCGTTATGAGAACCCGAGTATGATTTTCTTCCTCGCCTATATTTTGCACGATCTGGATTACGTCACAAGCTAAATCGATTCATACAGAAGTCGCGGACTTAATTGTTCGCGACTTTTTTATATCATTTATTGACATATATCATTTAACGATATATATTGAATATAAGAAATGTATCATTCAATGATATAGGAGGTGCAGAAGATGCCGCGAACGGACTCGTTGGAGTTAGGGGAACTGACGGATAGTATGTTTTACATCTTATTGGCGCTCACGACGCCACGTCATGGTTATTTGGTCATGCAATTTGTCGAAGAAATCACACGAGGACGAATGCAAATCGGTCCTGCGTCGATGTATACGATTATTAAAAAATTATTGAACGCCGAACTGATTGAACCGATGGACGGGGACGGAAAGAAAAAGAACTACCAGATTACGCGTAAAGGGCGTTCGATTCTGACGGATGATGTGAAGAGACGACAGGCGATGGTCGAAGATGCCTGTGCCATTTTAGATATGGAGGGATCACGATGAGACAGAAGTATATGTCGAGCTGGGGACTAGCGTTTGCCGAAGAGCGTGAGATGCGAAAACTAGAGCGAATGGCAGCCAAGGGTTGGCATTTGAAGCAATTCGCACCGCTAGGATATACGCTCGTTGAAGGGGAACCGGAAGACGTTCAATATAGTTTAGACTACCGCACCCGTCCGGATGAAGATTACTTTGACCTGTTTGCATCGAGCGGGTGGCAACATGTCACATCGACCGGAGATGAGATTCATATTTTCAAAGGGAATCGAGATGCCAAGCCGATTTACTCGGATGTCGAAACGGCAGAGGAGAAATATCATGACATGGAACGTCAGATGGGACGGGCTGCGCTCATCCTAGGTATTTTATGGATTGCCCTGTTTTCCTTGTTCCAGTTTGATTGGCCAATCATCGTCGAGACGATATTGATCGGTGTTCAACTACTCGTGACAATCGGTCTCGTATTTACAGGACTACCGTACATTGGCTACCGTTTCAAGCGAAAACGAATAAGCCGTCAAGGATGATTAGGCGGATGGCACAAGCCATCCGTCTTTGTTTCGTTCAACTGAACTATTCAAATGAAAAATAGTTAGGGAGAGAGAACTGTTTTTGGACATTAGTCTATTCAACAAAATCAAAATCCTTCACAATAATTTATGCAAGCGCTTTCATTATTTAGTTGAGGAGGAATGAATGATGTTGAAGAAACGACAAGGGATTGCCGTGCTGGCTGGAGTGACATCGATTGCACTGCTTTCGGGGCAACCGGTCGCACAAGCGGCAACTCCACAGAACGGTACGATGATGCAATACTTTGAATGGTATGTCCCGAACGATGGGCTCCATTGGAACCGTCTCTCGAACGATTCGCAGCACTTGAAAGACATTGGCATCTCCACGGTTTGGATTCCGCCGGCGTATAAAGGGACATCTCAAAATGATGTCGGATACGGGGCCTATGATTTGTATGATTTAGGAGAGTTCAATCAAAAAGGGACGACACGGACGAAGTATGGAACAAAAGCGCAGCTACAGTCGGCCATCTCCAACTTACGCGGAAAAGGGATTGGCGTATACGGGGATGTGGTCATGAACCATAAGGGCGGAGCGGATTATACCGAGTCCGTTCAGGCTGTCGAGGTCAATCCTTCTAACCGGAATCAGGAGACGTCTGGGGAATATTCGATTTCTGCCTGGACAGGATTCAATTTTGCGGGCCGCAACAATACATACTCGCCGTTCAAGTGGCGTTGGTATCACTTTGACGGGACTGATTGGGATCAGTCACGGAACTTAAGCCGGATTTATAAATTCCGAAGTACGGGTAAAGCGTGGGACAGTGAAGTGTCCGGGGAGAATGGGAACTATGACTACTTGATGTACGCCGATGTTGATTTTGAGCATCCGGAAGTGCGACAAGAGATGAAAAACTGGGGGAAATGGTACGCGGATTCGCTCGGTCTCGATGGATTCCGTCTCGATGCGGTCAAACATATTAATCATTCGTACTTGAAAGAGTGGGTGACAAGCGTCCGTCAGACGACGGGGAAAGAGATGTTCACCGTCGCGGAGTATTGGAAAAACGACCTTGGGGCTATCAATGACTACTTGGCGAAGACGGGCTATACTCACTCGGTATTCGATGTACCGCTCCACTACAACTTCCAAGCGGCAGGGAACGGTGGCGGTTACTATGACATGCGCAACATTCTAAAAGGAACGGTCGTCGAGCAGCATCCTACACTCGCCGTCACCATTGTCGACAACCATGACTCACAACCTGGGCAATCACTCGAGTCGACGGTTGCCAATTGGTTCAAACCGCTCGCCTATGCGACGATCATGACACGCGGTCAAGGATACCCGACACTCTTCTACGGGGATTATTACGGGACGAAAGGGACAACGAACCGTGAGATCCCGAACATGTCAGGGTCTCTTCAACCGATTTTGAAAGCGCGTAAAGACTTTGCCTATGGCACACAACATGACTACATCAACCACCAAGACGTCATCGGTTGGACACGTGAAGGTGTGACAGACCGTGCGAAGTCAGGTCTTGCGACAATTTTGTCGGACGGACCTGGTGGTTCGAAGTGGATGTATGTCGGGAAGCAGAACGCGGGAGAAGTATGGAAAGACATGACCGGCAACAATGGTCGTCTCGTGACGATCAATGCAGATGGTTGGGGCGAGTTCTTCGTCAACGGCGGCTCGGTTTCCATCTATACACAACAATAAATCCATCAGACTTGTCTCATCTAAAAATGAGATAAGTCTTTTTTTCTGAATTTTCACCACATAATTTTTATACGTGATATAATGACCTAGTGTTAATTCTTGATAGGGACGACTTTCCGATCCATGAATTCACATTGAACAACGTTGGTTGTTGGTTTCATTTATATTTTTGCGTTGTGACGCTGTTGAATTCAAGGAGGTTGTTATGAATAAAGAAAAAATTGCCCAATTAAGAAAGCACGTCTCGCCGTTTGAAAAGTCCGATATCCGGATCAGTGTGCGGCAGATGATCAATACGATTTTACCGTTTCTCGTATCATGGTTCTTAGCGTATCAACTACTGAGTGTCTCGATTTTCCTGACATTACCGTTCACGTTGATCGCGGCAGGATTTGTCGTGCGGATGTTCATCATCTTCCATGACTGCACGCACGGTTCATTCTTCAAAAATAAGAAGGCGAACGCGATTGTCGGAACCATTACAGGAATCTTGACGTTATTCCCGTACGAGAAGTGGAAGCGAGAGCATGCGATTCATCATGCGTCGAGCGGAAACTTGGATAAACGGGGCGTCGGGGACATCTGGGTGATGACGATTGAGGAGTACATCGAAGCTTCGAAATGGACGCGACTGAAATATCGCCTATATCGTCATCCCCTCGTTATGTTTGGTCTTGGACCGCTTTGGCTCATTCTCGTGACGAGCCGCTTCAATCGAAAAGATGCCCGTAAGAAAGAACGCCAAAACACGTATATCATTAATCTCTCACTCGTCGTGTTATACAGCGCGTTGATTTATGTCATTGGATGGCAAGCTTTCCTCATTGTTCAAGGTACGACGATGTTCATCGCCGGCGTGCTTGGGATTTGGTTGTTCTATGTCCAGCACACGTTCGAAGATTCATACTTCGAGGATGAGCAGGAGTGGGACTACGTGAAGGCTGCAATCGAAGGAAGCTCGTATTATGAATTGCCGAAAGTGCTTCAATGGGTGACAGGAAATATCGGTTTCCATCACGTCCACCATTTGAGCCCGCGTGTCCCGAACTATCATTTGGAGAAGGCACATACGTCGACACCACCGTTACAACGGGCGACGACGATCGGACTGTTTTCAAGTTTGAAGTCGTTACGCTACAAATTGTATGATGCGAACAACAAAACATTCGTCACGTTCCGAGAAGTGCGCCATCTGTTGCGCCGAACGAACGCGGCATAAAAAAAGATTGTCCCCGTCAAAAGGGACAATCTTTTTAGCGTTTCCAGACCCATTCATCACTTTCATACTTTTTGACGAGCAAGTCGATTTCGGATTGCTGTTCTTCTGTGAAGACGAGCGGTTCGAACGTCAACGAGAAGGCGTCTTTGAAGCCGGTCTCGAACGCGGCCGCCACTTCGTCAAAGGAGACGAAGCGCTGTAACGTATCGTTCAAAGCGACGGCTTTTTCGCTGAACCGACTTTTGGCTTCACGTTTTTCGTGCTCCTCCATCGCGAAACAGTCGAACAATACCTCATCGTCGACAGAAAGAGGGATGGATCCATGTTGAAGCACGGCCCCTTGGTGGCGCACTTGTGCGCTACCCGCAATCTTTTTCCCGTCGACGGCCAGCTCATAATAGGAGGCGGCATCGAAGCAGACGGCTGATTTCGGTTTGCGCAGTGCCTCACGGTCCTCTTCTGTCAACGGAACCGAAAACTCGGCCGGTACACCAAGCTCGTGGTAACCACGACGGACTCCTTCCGTGAGCAAGCGATAGCTCTCGATGACATTCGTCGGAAGGGTCGGTGTCGATTCGGGCAAGATGACGCTATACGTCAGCTCATCGGCGTGCAACACGGCGCGTCCTCCGGTCAGGCGACGGACGACCGGAATGTTGTTCTTCGTGAGGGCGTCACGGTCCAAGTCACGTGTCGCCCGTTGGAAACGCCCAACGCTGATCGCATGAGGTGCCCATGAATAAAAACGAAGCGTCGGTTTGAGTTCTCCCTTCGCGACCCAGTTGGCGAGGGCTTCATCAATCGCCATATTCTCAGCCGGTGAAGTGGATTCAGTTCTAAGTAAGTGCCACGTCGTACCAGTCATAATCTCTCTTCTTTCTATTAGTCGATTGGCAACATCGTGTGGCGACGCGCCTTGTGTACTTGTTCATCCGCATGGTAAGACGAGCGGACGAGCGGACCTGCCTCACAATGTGAGAATCCTTTTGATAGTGCGATCTCTTTCAACTCGGCGAACTCATCCGGGTGGTAGTAACGTTCCACCTCGAGGTGTTTCTTCGTCGGTTGCAAGTATTGACCGAGTGTCAAGATGTCGACGTTGTGTGCGCGGAGGTCATCCATCGCTTCAATCAATTCCTCTTTCGTTTCTCCGAGTCCGACCATGATTGACGATTTTGTCGGGATATCCGGGTTCAATTCTTTTGAGCGTTTCAAGAATTCGAGTGTGCGGTCGTATGTCGCTTTGGCACGGACTCTCGGTGTGAGGCGACGAACCGTCTCTAAGTTATGGTTCATGATGTCAGGACCCGCATCAATCAACGTCTGCAAGGCAGAGAAGTCACCCATCATGTCAGACGGGAGCACTTCGATCGATGTCTCTGGATTCATAGCACGGACGGCACGAACCGTTTCTGCGAAGACAGTAGCCCCGTAATCGTTCAAGTCATCACGGGCGACAGCAGTGATGACGACGTGCTTCAAGTTCATGAGGCGTACGGATTCGGCGACGCGCTTTGGCTCTTCCCAATCGAGCTCGTTCGGTTTACCGGTCGTGACGGCACAAAAGCGGCAGGCACGTGTACAAATACTTCCTAAAATCATGAACGTCGCGGTCCGACGTACCGCCCAACATTCATGGATGTTCGGACACTTGGCTTCCTCACATACCGTATGTAGATTTTTTTCGCGCATCATCTTCTTCAAACCGGTATACGTGTCGTTCGTATTTAATTTAATCTTCAACCATTCCGGCTTTCGTTTCAGTTCCCCTCTTGCCACAATAATTTCCCCCTTTTTGAAAGTTAACCTGTATCGAATTGAGTTTACCAAAAAAAGAATCAAAAACGAACCACGGAAATTATTGGTTTTGCCAATACAGTTTTCTGTGTATCAAAACAGAAACATTGTTTCAAAATGGTTACGCTTTCACGTGAGTCATTGTTTCTGAAAAATGGAGTTGCTATACTGTTGTTGACCACCTGAATAAGAACCAAATGTAACTGATACGATCAGGCATGGGGTGAACGAGCGTTGATGAGGCAACGCTTCTTCCTCCATGCCTTTTCGTTTGGGGGTCAGTCAAATTGGACCAAGGGGAGTGGGAACATGAACAAGGCATTGAACTGGACAGCAACACTCGGATTGACGACGGCACTACTCGTTTCATCGATTCCGGCAGCGGATGCGGTCTTGGCAGAAGGGACGCCGATGATGTCGATTGACCAGCGCGTCAACACGCAGCTAGAATCGATGACGCTCGAACAAAAAATCGGGCAGATGATCATGCCGGACTTCCGACTCTGGAACGGGGCAAATCATACATCTCTTGCACCGGAAGTGGCGCGTGTGATTGATCGTTTTGATCTCGGTGGCGTGATTCTGTTTGCGGAGAACGTGAAGGAGACGGAACAGACGACGAAACTCGTTCACGATTTACAGGAAGTCGTGAAGCAAGACGACAGTAACGACATTCCGCTTTTTGTCACGATTGACCAAGAAGGGGGTATCGTGACGCGTCTTGGGACAGGGACGAACTTACCAGGAAATATGGCAATCGGGGCGACTCGGAACAGTCAATATGCGTATGACGCTGGAAACATCATCGGTTCTGAATTGAACGCACTCGGGGTAAACGTGAACTTCGGACCGGTACTCGACGTCAACAACAATCCAGGAAACCCTGTCATTGGGGTCCGTTCATTCTCGAGCGACCCTGAACTAGTCGGCGAACTCGGGTCAGCGATGACACAAGGCATTCAAGACCAAGGTGTCGCGGCGACGGCGAAACATTTCCCGGGTCATGGGGATACGGCAGTCGACTCACACTATGGACTACCGATTGTCGATAAGTCGCTCGACGAATTGCGTGGACTCGAGTTGTTGCCGTTTAAACGTGCGATTACAGAAGGGATCGACATGATCATGACGGCACATATCGGCATGCCGCAAATCGAAGATGAGGTCGTCGAGTCGGATCGTGGGACGTTCCCACTCCCAGCGACGCTCTCGGACGATGTCATCACGGGAGTGCTACGTGAGGAACTCGGATATGACGGGATTGTTGTGACCGACGCGCTCAACATGCAGGCCATCTCCGACAACTTTACGGAAGCAGAAGCAGTCATCAAGACGTTTGAAGCGGGCGTCGATATCGCCCTCATGCCGACGATTTTGCGTTCGGAAGCAGACGTAATCAAACTTGAAGCCATCTTTGATGAAGTCATCCAAGCGGTGAAGGATGGACGTTTATCAGAGGCGACTATCGATGAGTCGGTCGAGCGTATTTTAAAACTGAAGGCAGAGCGCGGCATTTGGGGAGAGACGATTGACTCGACGACGCTCGAGGCGAAGCTTACAGAAGCGAACGCAGTCGTAGGTAGTGCGGAGCATAAAGCGAAAGAGCGTGAAATCGCGGAAGCAGCCGTCACACTTGTGAAGAATGAGGACAAGACACTCCCGTTCAAACCGAAAAAAGGGGACACGGTGCTCGTCTTGTCACCAGCGAAAGATCAAACGGACAGTATGGTGAAGACAATCAAGTCGCTTGAGAAGAACGCCGGGAATATGAAAGGCGTGAACGTCATCACGGCCAACTATTCGGCATCAACGCCACACTTAACGCAAAATCCGGCACTTCAGCAAAAAGTCGAGGCAGCCGATTACATTATTGTCGGTTCGAACGTGAACAATAGCGCGAAATTGAAGCCGACATCGGCTGACCATTACGTGCCGGCGGAAGTGTTCCGTTACGCCAACGAGACAGGGAAGAAATCAGTCTTACTCAGCTTGCGTAACCCATACGATATTGCCGTTCAGACGGATGCTCCGGCGCAGCTCTTGATCTATGGGTTCAAAGGCGATCCGAACGGACCGGACTCGGAAGCGGGTAACTTGAAATCGGCCGGACCGAACTTGCCGGCGGGCATTCGTGCCATTTTTGGCGAAGTGAAGCCGCAAGGAACGTTGCCGGTAGACGTGCCGGAATTTGTGGACGGTGTATTCCAAGACGAGAACTATGCACAGTTTGGAGATGGATTTAAAAACTGGAACCGCTAAACGAAAATGAGCTCACCCGATGGCGGGGAGCTCATTTTTTATGCCTCGAAATAGGCGATGACGAGTAGACCCGGACCGGTATGGGCACCGATGGCAGAGCCGACAAGTGTTTTCGTGATGTGTTTCGGTTGGACATGTCCAAGGACCATCTTCTCAAACTGTTCCGCTTTTTTAGAGTCGTCGCCATGACCGATGAAAAGGTCCCCGTTCTCGACGAGTGACTTCGATTCCATCGTCCATTCGACCATACGGCGCATGACCTTTTTATGACCGCGTACCTTTTCAATCGGGACGAGCTTCCCGTCCTCGACCGTCAGTAACGGCAGAATCGTCAACAAGTCACCGATGAAAGCGCTCGCTTTCGAGACGCGTCCGCCCCGCATCAAATATTCGAGTGACTCGACCGTGAACAAGTGGCGAATCTTTCCGACGAGTGAAGCCGCATATTCACTTGTTTCTTCATACGTATGGTCTTGTCCGTACTCTGCGACCGTCTTGACGAACAATGCCTGTCCGACAGAAGCCGTTCGCGTATCGATAATCTTGAACGTGCTGTCTGGATACTCCTCTTTGAGCATCTCACCGACCATGACAGCCGTTTGATATGTACCGGAGAGTTCTCCGGAGAAAGTGAGGTATAAAAACGGGATTTCGGCTTCGAGATGTTGACGGAAGCAATGCTCGATTCGCGACGCCTCGATTTGGAACGTCTTCGGTGTCTTACCTTGACGCATCGCATCGTATACGTCTTTCGGTTGAATCGTCTCCCCGTCTAAAAACTCTTCGTTGTCGATGATGACACCGAGCGGTAAAATCTCAAGACCGTACTCAATGATTTGATCGTGCGTCAAATCGGCCCCGGTGTCTGTGATCAGTTTAAACATTGGATGAATCACTCCTCTGTTAATTGTTGTTCGATCTCGCGTAATGGTTCATTCCGTTTCCACATCCGTTCGAGCTGGCTCACGAGTGTCGTTTGTTCTTCAGCCGTCAGCGACGCGTTTTGGAGCGTACTGACAGTGGAAAGGACGCGGTAGGCCCGTGTCAGAACATCTTGAACCGTGAGAGGAATGCCGAGCAAGTCTTCTAACGACGCCATCGTTTCCGGTACAATGGTCGGGTATGTGAACTTGGTCGCCTCCCCTTGGATGGCCAATTCATAAAAGTCTCGGATGATTTCGGCACGTTCGCTCCCGCTCTGTCTTACGCTCAAGTAAATTTGAACGGCGACGCCGCCACGGACGCGTCGTTGTGAAATACCGGCGAACTTTTTGCCGTCAATCGACAAGTCGAAACTTCCCGGACAGTACGAGCCGACGATTTCACCTGGGACGATGTCGTTCGTGACGTCTTGAAACATGTGTTGGATGAGGGAAGTCATGGCCTCATAGCCGCTGTCGATTTGAATGCCGTCATTCTCGGGTAAGATTAAAGATAAGTTCAGGACATCCTCGTCTAACACGACGGCGAGCCCACCTGAGTTACGGACGACCGGCCGGAAGCCGCGCTCGTGCAAATACCGGACCCCATCTTTTAAATGAGGTAACCTTGCATCTTGAATTCCGAGTACAATTGTATTCGTGTGCACCCATGCGCGCAAGACAGCGCCTGATTGTTGGGTCGAAGCACATAACGTGTCATCAGTCGCGAAGGATTGTTCCGCTTGAAACATCGTGCCAAGGCTCGATTGGTCGATCACACGATAACTCGGTTGTTTTAATAATGGATGGATCATATACTTATTTCCTTTTCACAAATAATTTTCCTTCTCATTATAGCATGGAGGGAACGATTCGTTTGAAGTCGAATCTAGAACATAACGAAACGTAGGAGGGCATGTCATGTACTCGTCACGAGGACAATTATCTGGGTCAAAAGTGTTTAAAGACCCGGTACACCGTTATATTTACGTCTACGATCATCTTATTTGGGAACTGATCAATACGAAAGAGTTCCAACGCTTACGTCGCATCAAGCAACTCGGGACATCCTTTTTGACGTTCCACGGCGCAGAGCACACGCGATTCCACCATTCTCTCGGCGTCTATGAGATTGCGCGCCAATTGATTGACCAGTTCCAACAATATCCGGAATGGGATGACCGCGACCGTGAACTGTTGTTGGCGGCGGCGCTCTTGCACGATGTCGGTCACGGCCCATTCTCACACGCGTTCGAACATGTCTTCTCTGTTCGCCATGAAGTGTGGACCGAGCGCATCATTTTAGGCGATACCGAGGTCAACCAAGTGTTGTCGGAGATGGGTGTCGGGTTCGCAGAAGAGGTGGCCTCCATCATCAACAAGACGCATCCGAACCGCTTGATCGTCAATATGCTCAGTTCGCAGCTCGATGTCGATCGGATGGATTATTTATTACGTGATGCGCACTTTGCGGGTGTCAGTTATGGAAAGTTTGATTTAGAGCGCATGTTGCGTGTTCTTAGACCAGATGAGGACCAAGTCGTCGTCAAACAGTCGGGGATGCATACGATTGAAGACTATATCATGCGCCGCTATCAAATGTATTGGCAAGTGTATCTTCACCCAGCGACACGTTCAAGTGACCTCCTCTTGAAAGCGATTCTCGAGCGAGCGCAGGAACTATATGAGAGCGGCTATGCATTCAAGATGATGCCGAAACATTTCTTACCAATTTTTGAGCAGAACAACATGTCGCTTGAACAATATTTAAAGTTGGACGAGACGGTCGTCTACTTCTATTTCCAGGAATGGATGGAGGAAGACGACGCGATTCTAGCCGATTTATCGAGCCGTTTCGTGAATCGTCGTTTATTGAAATATAAAAACTTCCCGGAAGCGAACCGCGTACGCTATATGGAACGGTTGCGGCAGACGATGGAAGGCATCGGACTTCCGCCGAAATATTACTTGCTCGAAGATCAATTGAGTCAGTTGCCGTATGACTTGTACAAAGGGCAGGGGAAGTATGAAGGCATTTATCTTCAGATGAACGATGGGGAACGGAAAGAGATTTCGGAAGTGTCGATGCTCGTCCAGTCGATTTTGAACTCGAGACAATCGGATGAAAAAATTTATTATCCAGAAGATGTGTTGCTAAACTTAAGGGATCATGCGAATGAAAAATCGTGGCTCTTGTCGACATTGAAATCCGAATAACCCGAAAAGGGGCGTGACACGATGGAGATTGCGACACTGATTGGTGGCATCGGGATTTTTTTACTCGGGATGACGTTACTCACAGACACGCTGAAAAAATGGGCCGGTACTCGACTTCGTCATCGGTTGAACCAATTCACCGATGGCTCGTTGTCGGGGGCGACACTTGGCGCGATGTTGACGGCTTTATTTCAATCCTCTACCGTCACGACGTTGATGACGATTGGTTTTGTGAGCGCAGGATTGATCACGTTCACGCAAGCATTGCCGCTCATCATCGGGGCGAACGTAGGTAGCGCGACGACAGGATGGATCATCGCCGTCCTTGGCTATAACGTAGACGTACGTCAAGTGTTCTTGCCACTCATCGGTCTCGGGATGGCACTTCGTCTCTCAGGACCACGTCTACGACGAATCGGGCTATTATTCGTCAGTATCGGTTTGATTTTTGTCGGGGTTGGGACGCTACAAGAGGCGATGCGGGATGTCGTCACGTTCTCGTTCGGACCAATCGAGTCGATGCGTTTTTCTCAACAGGCGTTCCTGATTGGCATCGGGTTTGCGATGACGGTTGTCCTTCAGTCGTCGACGATTGGGCTCGTCTTAACGATGACGGCTCTTGCGACCGCCGCGATTTCACTTCCGCAAGCCACTTTTTTGGTACTCGGTCAAAGTGCTGGGACGAGTCTTGTCGTGGCACTCGGTTCAATCGGAGGCTGGAAGTCGGCCCGACGCATCGTATTGGGGCATGCCATCTATCACGTGTCCATCGTCCTCATCGGATGGCTGACGTTTCCCGTTCTCTTCTATGTCGTCAATCGAGTAGCCGATTGGTTCAACTGGAACGACTTGTTACGTCTCGCCCTATTCCATACGACGTTCCATGTGTTAGGCGTCCTCTTGTTCTTGCCATTTTATCAGCCGTTCGCAAGAAGGTTACTAAAATGGATTCCGAGCCGATCAGAAAAATTGACACGTCTGCTCGACAAGAACATGTCGCAACTCCCAACGGTCGCCCTTGAGGCGGCTCGCCGGTCTTTACTCGAGATTGAACGCTATTTAGGGAACGAGACCGAGTTGCTCGTCCGGGAGGGACGTCTCCGGGAAGATGAATTGACGCTCGTCGACAAGACGCTGAGCGATGTCCGCGTCTTTTTGAGTACGATTCAACTAGACGATGTCGGAAAGCAAAATGACTACGGGCAACACTTGTCCCTCCTGCATTCAATCGACCATCTCGAACGGTGGTTGTACGTATTGCGTGAAATCGAACCGGTCCAGTCACTGCGGGACACGGACTTTTTAGCGGCGCGCGAACTCGTCTTGCACGAACTCGATCTCGTTCATCAATTGAACCATCATACGCCACCGGAAGATTCGAAGATGTGGAAACAGGCGTCAAAACAATTGGCGGAATATCGGAAGGCACATCGCTCTGAGCTGCTTGAAGAAACGGCGGCGAATCAGTTGGAGATGGACCAGACGATCCAAAAAGTACAAGTATTGCTGTGGCTTGACCGGATCGGTTACCACATTTGGCGGGCAACACGGCACTTGATTAAGCCGACCATGCCGAGTGAACGGTTCGAAGTGAACCGAGAAGATTGAAGTAAAATGGAGGAATGAAAATGGCGACATGGGTGACTCACTTTCGTATCGCGGAGCGGATTCTCGAGACAGATTCCGCGTTTGAACGCATACCTTTTTTAGTAGGAAATATCGGTCCAGACTGTGGGTTGGTCGGAGCGGATGGACGTCCTGAACCACCGAAAACCATCACCCATTTCAAAACAGAGAACGGGATCTCCTCTGATTTGTTCAAACAGACGTATTTAGATGGAGGGACCACAAAATCGAATACAGAATGGTCTTATTTAGTCGGTTATTATTTTCATCTGGTCACAGACGAATATTGGGTGCGGTTGACCCGTGCGAAAAAAGAAGAACCGATTGTACGGGCAATCGTCGGAACACCAGACTATACCCGTTTAGTCAAAACGGACTGGTATGGGATTGACTTTGAGTACTTGGCAAAACATCCGAATCATATCTTTTGGACGGACTTCTGTCACATTGACTCGTTCGAAGACGTCTTACCGTTTTTCCCACAAGGACAAACGGGACAACAAATTCAAAACATCACGTCCTTCTATAAAACACATCCGTTTGACCCACAGCATGAATATGTATATATGTCACCTGAAGAGGTCGATGATTTCATTGAAGAGGTTCTTTGTGGGCTACAAGCGAAAATTCAAGAAGTTCAACGAATACATATTTGACGTGGTGCTTAGACGAAAAAACGGACCCCGATTCAAGGAGTCCGTTCGTTACTTATTTCTTGTCCGCGTGCATGACGCCGGCTTGACCGTAGTGCGTCGCATCCATCTCTTCGATGAAGACAGTGATGTTCTCTTTCGGAGCATTCGTTGTCTCTGAGACTGCATCCGTCACTTTTTCAATTAACGCGCGTTTTTGTTCCACGGTACGGCCCGGGAGCATTTTTACCGTTACGTAAGGCATGGGTCATTCCTCCTTTGCTGAAGTCTCTTTCATTGTAGTGAATCCACTTCCTCGAGAAAAGAAAATTTTCGTCCACCTCAAAGCTTGCGCTCACTTTTTCAACATTTCGGGTAAGGAACAAGACAGAGCGAATGTAGGAGGAATGAAGATGAAGTGGAAAGGTAGACAACAGAGCCGTAACGTCGAGGACCGAAGAGGGCGTAGCATCGGAGGAAAAGGGATTGCCGGGGTCGGGGGTGGTCTCGGATTGATTCTCGTCATCGTCTTTACATTATTGAATGGGGGAAGCCCGACCGACCTCGTCAACAATATCGGACTAGGTGAGCCGCAAACTGAAGGAACATACACCGGTACGGAGCGAGAAGAGGAGATGGCGGACTTTGTGGCGGTCGTCTTGAAAGATACGGAAGAAGTATGGACAGATATTTTTGCGGAGAACGGCATGACGTACCAAGAACCGACGCTCGTCCTGTTCTCGGGACAAGTTGAATCCGCTTGCGGCATCGCCGGGTCGGCGGTCGGCCCCTTCTACTGTCCGGGTGATCAAAAGCTGTACATTGATTTAAGTTTCTATGATGAGCTGAGTCAGCGTTTCAATGCGCCGGGTGATTTTGCGATGGCGTACGTCGTCGCCCATGAGGTCGGGCACCATGTCCAGACGCTTCTCGGAACGACAGAAGAGATTATGCCGCTTCGGAATGAGATGAGCGAGACTGAATTCAATCGCTATCTCGTCCGTTTCGAGTTACAGGCGGACTACTACGCAGGCGTATGGGCGCATCACGCGCAAGGACTCGGTTACCTCGAAGCAGGGGACGTCGAAGAAGCGATGAATGCAGCTCACCAGATCGGTGACGACACGTTACAACGTCAGGCGCGTGGATACGTGACGCCGGACTCGTTCACGCATGGAACGTCGGAACAGCGGATGCGCTGGTTCGAGAGAGGCTTTGAGAACGGGTCGATTCAAGGTGGAGATACGTTCAATACGAACAACTTATAGGTCGGGCGCACGCTCGACCTTTTTAGCCGGTTGGAATATGAGGAAAGAATCCGCTATCATAAAAGAACAACAGTTGCAGGAAGGGGATGACCCGATGGAATCCTTACTTACGAAAATTGATTTAGCAAAAGACGATATGACGGCGGTTGAAAAGAAAATCGCGGACTATATCTTGTCCCATTCAACGCTCATTCCAAATATGACGACGAAAGAACTTGCCCAAAAGACGGATGTATCCGAGGCGAGTATCGTCCGTTTCGCCCGCGTAGTCGGGATTGATAGCTTTAAAGCATTTAAGCTTGCGCTCGTGAAAGACTTGGCCGTCACAGAAACGACATTGACGGACTTCAACGTTCTCCAGCAAAAAGATACGCCGTACGATTCGTTTCAAAAAGTCATCCATGTGAATAAAGCGGCGATCGAGGCGTGTGCCGAAGCGATGGACAAACGCGAGCTCGAACATGCGGTGGACTTATTCGCGCGCGCGAATCGTGTCATCTTTTATGGGGTCGGTGGATCGTCGACTGCAGCGATGGATGCGCAATATAAATTCACGAAGCTCGGGTATGCGGCTACGACATCGTCGGACTTTCATTATATGTTGTCGTTGATTCCGCATTTAGGAAAATCAGACGTATTCGTCGCCATCAGCACGTCGGGACGGACGAAAGATGTGCTCGAACTCGTTCGTTTCGCCAAGAAGAAACGTGTGCCCGTCATCGCCATTACGAACTTGGACAAGTCGCCACTTTACCGAGAAGCGGACGTACGCCTTTGCACGCCGAACGTCGAGAGCGATTTCCGGATTGCGAGCATCGCCTCGCGGATGACGCAATTAACAATTGTCGATACGTTATATATGGGTCTCTTGCATCGAAAAGGAGAAGGCTTGATTGATCGCTATGCCGAAGCGCGAGATGAGATGGTGAAGTTGCGCCGATGATCAGACCGTATTCGAAAGAAGATCGCGCGGAATTGGAAGACTTCTTGGTGAGACAACGTACCTTTGCCCGTTTGAATGGACAGTCCATTCAAGCGTTCCGTGATGAGAACGTGGCGGATTTTGCAGAGGACGGCACCGTCAGTCTGATTATTCGTGCAGATGGACGGATTGTCGCCATCGCGGACCTGTTGAAACGACATCCCGTGGACGGTTCGCTTTGGCTCGGATTGTTCGTCGTCGATGAGACCCTTCACGGGACGGGCTTGGCGCAAACGTTATATGAACAAGTGGAAGAAGAGTATATGCGCCCCTATCAGACGGTGTTTCGATTAGGTGTCCTTCCGAACAATCTGCGCGCTCGTCGGTTTTGGGAGCGAAACGGCTATGTATACGAAAAGGATTCTACCACGAATAAAGGCGTGCGCGTTCACGTCCTGAAGAAACAACTCATTCGACCGGAGTGAGTTTTTCTTTCGTAAATACTGAAATTAAATTTCAAAAATAATTAATAATAAATTGACTTTAAGTTTCAGTATAGTACGATGAAATCATAGAGAAGAAAGGATGGTGGCGATGCTAGAAAAATTGGCTACAGAAAGACGGAATGAACGAACGATGCAACTAGATGAGATGTCGATCGAGGAGCGATTGACGTTCATGAACAGTGAGGACCGACAAGTCCCGCAAGTGATTCAACATCAGATTCCCGTCATCGCGCAAGTCGTGGAGCGGGTCATCGCATCCTTTCGTAAAGGCGGTCGCTTGATTTATATCGGGGCGGGTACAAGTGGACGTTTAGGCATTTTAGACGCCGCAGAGTGCGTACCGACGTTCGGGGTGTCCCCAGATCAGGTCATCGGGTTGATTGCCGGTGGCGAGCGTGCGCTCATTCAAGCGGTCGAGGGAGCAGAAGACAGCAAGGAATTGGCAGTCGATGATTTGAAAGCGCTTCAACTGACGGCGGACGACACGGTCATTGGGATTGCGGCGAGCGGACGGACGCCATATGTGATTGGAGGTCTCGATTATGCGCGGGAAGTTGGGGCAACCACTGCGGCCATCTCCTGTAATCAGGACGCAATCATCAGTCGACATGCAGACTATGCCATTGAAGTGGAGACAGGACCGGAAGTGTTGACCGGTTCGACACGATTGAAGGCAGGGACGGCACAGAAATTGGTCCTCAACATGATTTCGACAACGTCGATGATTGGAGTAGGCAAAGTGTATCAAAACTTGATGGTCGACGTGAAACCGACGAACGAAAAATTAGAAGTACGTGCCAAGCGGATGATCGCAGAAGCGACAGGGGTCGACATGGAAACGGCCGCGCGTTATTTTGCGTCATCTAAAGGCCATGTCAAAACAGCGATCGTCATGATTTTGGCGGACGTCTCTTACGAAGAAGCCATCAAACGATTAGAGCGTGCGAACGGGTTTGTCCGCGAGGCGCTATAAGGGGGAAAATCGAGATGAAGAAAGAAGAGGTTTTAGCACGGGACATCCTCGCACATGTCGGGGGGAAAGAGAACATTCGTCAACTCGCTCACTGTATGACGCGTGTCCGGTTGTCGTTGAAGGATCCGACCAAAGCCGATCTTGACGCCTTGAAGAAGATTGATGGCGTCATGGGTGTTATCGATGATGAGACGTTACAAATCGTCGTCGGTCCGGGAACGGTGAATCGGGTCGCGGATTATATGAGTCATGAGACAGGCCTTGCGATTGGAGAAGAGTCAGTGGATGCGAACTTGACGCCAGAGGAACGCGCAGCGGTGGAGCGTCAAAAAGTAAAAGAGAAGCAAAAGTCACCGTTCAAACGATTCCTTCGTCGACTCGGGAATATCTTCATTCCGCTCATTCCGGGTCTCGTTGCTTCAGGAATCATCAACGGGGCGGCGAACTTTGCCGTCAACGCCGGTGTCGACCGGACGGAGACGTGGATGCAGATTTTACTCGTCCTCGGTAGCACAGTCTTCGCATACTTAGCCATCCTCGTCGGGTGGAACACGGCGAAAGAGTTCGGGGGGACACCGGTGCTCGGGGCGATTGCCGGGGGGATTCTATTCAACCCACTCCTCGCAGACATCGTCATTTATGGGGAACCGCTCGTCGTCGGACGCGGTGGCTTGTTCGGTGTCATTTTTGCCGGTTGGCTCATGACGTATATCGAGAAGCATATTCGTCGCTTCATGCCGGTATCGATCGATATTATCTTCACACCACTCTTCACGGTCCTCATCGTCGGATTTACAGCACTCTATGCGATCATGCCGGTCGCGGGTGTATTGTCAGATGGGATCATGCGAGGCATTAATGCGACGCTTGAGTTCGGGGGACCTGTCGCGGGGGCACTTTTGGCCGGTTTCTTCTTGCCGCTCGTCATGGTCGGGTTACACCATGGTTTGACGCCGATCCATTTAGAACTGTTGAATACGGTCGGGACGACGCCGCTTCTTCCAATCTTGGCGATGGCGGGTGCCGGTCAAGTCGGTGCGGCGCTTGCAATCTTTGTGAAGACAAGCAACCCGCGACTCCGTAATATTATCAAAGGGGCCATCCCGGTCGGTTTCCTTGGAATCGGCGAACCGCTCCTTTACGGGGTCACACTTCCGCTCGGACGTCCGTTCTTAACGGCATGTCTCGGGGCAGCGGTCGGTGGTGCCTTCCAAGCAACGATGAAGACGGCTGCACTTGGAATTGGTGTATCGGGTCTATCCCTTACACCGCTGATTGACGACGGGATGTATTTGACGTATGTCGCCGGACTATTGATTTCGTATACGGCAGGCTTCCTGTTCACTTATTTCTTCGGCTTCAAAGAAGAGATGGCGGATGGGATTTGACAAACAAAGATGGCTCGGTCGAGTCATCTTTTTCTATACGTTTTGTGAGGAGGGAAATAGATGAGAGGGATTTCTGTTTACTTAAGTGAGGAATTGACGTCTGCGTCCATTGATTGGATCGAACGCATGCGAGAGAGCGGGTTCACGAGCATCTTCACGTCGCTTCATATTCCGGAAGACGATTCGACGTTATATACAGGACGGCTCCAGCAGTTAGGGGAATTGGCAAGACGCCTAAACATGGAACTCGTGGCAGACATCGCCCCGTCATCTCTACAGGCGCTCGGTAAGGACTGGAATGATGCCCATACACTGTTGGACTGGGGCGTCACGGGGTTACGTGTCGACTATGGCGTCACACCGAAACAAGTGGCCGACTTGTCACGACATATGATGGTCGCACTTAATGCCAGTACACTCACGGAAACAGAGCTTGAAGAGATGTTGCGACAAGGGCTACGACGGGACCACGTCGAAGCGTGGCATAATTTTTATCCCCGTCCCGAGACGGGGCTTGACCGCTCCTGGTTTGACGAGAGAAACGCCTGGTTACATGCACAAGGAATCAAAGTACAGGCGTTCATTCCTGGAGATGAACAGTTACGTGGACCTCTTCATGAGACGTTACCGACACTCGAGGAGCATCGCCATCAGTCTCCGCTTTCGTGTTATATCGATTTACAAGCGACGGTCGACCGAATTTTGATTGGTGACCCGCGCGTGTCCAATCAGGCGATGCGACAATTTCAGGTGTACGATGAAGGAATCATCGTCCTTCGTGCAACTTCAGAGTACAGTGTCGATTCATTACCGACACTGCATACGAACCGGATGGACCCAGCCCGAGATGTCATTCGCTCGGTCGAATCGAGAGCTTACGGACGACCCGGGGACCATTTGATTCAACCGCAACATACAGAAGAACGACTGCTCGGCAGCATCACGATGGACAACGAACGATATGGGCGTTATGCGGGAGAACTGCAAGTAACGAAGCGAGATTTGCCGGCAGATGAACGGGTCAACGTCATCGGTCGGGTCATTGAAATGGACCGCACGCTCATCCGTCACATTGGACCGGGAAGACGTTTTCAAATTGACTGGAAGTGACTCAGGATTGCCACCATCCTATATCATTGTGTACAGTAGAGAGGGAGGGTGGAACATGAAAGACATTAATTTTAATATCATTTCAGACGACGCGACGGACGGGCACGGCGGTTTTGGTGTCGGTTCGCTTAGTTTAAATAACATGTCCCCGGTTATCATCGATGTCGAGGCGGGTACGGCGACAATCGATATGGGTGCGATGCACGCCAAGTCTGCCATCGAGAAGCGAATCAAGTTTTTGACGGACCAAGAAGCGGTACCGAACGGGAAACCGTATTGGATCGTTTGGGTGACGGTCGGTCGAAAACGAGAAGGCTTTTACTATGGCGGCGTCGCGGCATGTGACATGTCGGTAGATGTCGAAGCGAGACGAGGCTATAAATTATTGCCTTATCACGTCAATCAGATGGACAAATCGTTGAAGGGTCGGATTTTAATCGACATGATGGACGCTCCGTCCCGCGACGTATTGGCGAATTTCCTACAAGAACATCGCCCAGAAATTTGGACGAACTCGACTGAACTTCATGCAGAGCTCGAGCGCTTAGGTGCCGAGTAAAAAGATTGGACGATTTTTTCGTCTCCAATCTTTTTTGTTTCGCATTTTTGGGAGTAAAAGGAAATTATGTAACTGAAGAGATATTCATTTGTAATTGTATGAAAATTCAGTATTATGATATACTGACTACATTGTGAAAAAAAGAAAGGGTGATACGATGAGCGAAACGAAAAAAATCTTAATCGGTCTCGCGCTAGGTGTTGTAGTTGGTCTCGGATTGGCGGGATTGCCGGATTCAATTTATGAGATTGTGAATCCGTATATTTTATCTCCGGTCGGAACGGTCTTTTTGAATCTGATTAAAATGTTAGTCGTGCCGATCGTCTTCTTCTCGATTATTTTAGGCGTCATGGGTCTCGGGGACCCGAAAGAGCTAGGTCGGGTCGGGACGAAGTCGATTTTGTTCTTCTTAGCGACGACAGCACTCGCGATTATGTTGGCGATGGGCGTCGCATCTGTTTTACAACCAGGGGAGCGTGGGGACTTCCAAACAACAGGTCTTGAATTTGAATCTACAGCGACCGAGGAATCGTCAAATATCGTACAGACATTCGTCAATATGATTCCAACGAATCCGATTACGGCACTCGCTGAAGGGAACATGCTTCAAATCATCGTCTTTGCAGCATTGATTGGATTCGCGCTGATTGCCCTTGGTGACAAGGCGAAGACATGGCGTCAATTCGTCAAACAAGGTGATCGCATCATGATGTACTTGATTCATCTCGTCATGAAGCTCGCGCCATACGGTGCATTCGCATTGATTGCTTCGGCAATCGGAGGCATCGGTCTCGATGCGGTCGTCGCCATGGCATGGTATATGATTGCCGTTGTCTTGACGCTCTTCTTACACGCAACGATTGTATACGGGGCAGCCGTTTACTTCATCGGAAAGATGAGCCCAGTGTTCTTCTTCAAAAACTTCTATGAGGCGATGACATTCGCATTCTCGACATCTTCGTCGAATGCGACGCTTCCGGTATCGATGGAAGTCGCCCAGAAGAAACTCGGTGTACCACGTTCGATTTCGTCGTTCGTGCAACCACTCGGGGCAACGGTCAACATGGACGGAACGGCCATCATGCAAGGTGTTGCTACCATCTTCATCGCGCAAGTATTCGCGTCTGACTTAACAATGACTCAATTGTTGACGGTCGTCATTACGGCGGTCCTTGCTTCAATCGGGACAGCAGGTGTACCAGGGGTCGGGCTTGTCATGCTTGCCCTCGTCCTTCAGTCGGTCAACTTGCCGGTAGAGGGAATCGCCCTCATTATCGGGGTCGACCGTATTCTCGATATGCTTCGCACATCTGTCAACATCACGGGGGATGCGGCATGTGCGGTCGTCGTTTCGAAATTGGAAGAAAAACATCTACCACCAGTCGACGAAGACTCGTGGGATGAAGCAGGTGCGACCTCTTCATCAACGCTATGATATAGTAGAGGACCATGACAACGCGTCATGGTCCTTATTTTGTGAATAGAAAGAGTGATGATTATGGAATGGGAACTGCTCCCGCTCCCTTTATTTTTAGCCATAAGCATCATACTAAATAGTGTGATTGCGGTGGCTGGGGTGTTACCGAGTGCTTTTTTGACGGCGATCAACGTGAGTGTCCTCGGTCTCGTACCCGGTATTCTCGTCTCGATTGTCGGTGAGGCGGTAGGAGCCATCGTCAGTTTCATTCTTTACCGAAAAGCGCTGCATCGTTATACGTCCCCGGACGGTGGCCGGTTTCAGCGACTCCGTGAGGCCACAGGGGCGGAGGCATGGTTTCTCGTCCTTGGCATGCGTCTCATGCCGTTCGTACCGTCGGGACTCGTCACGTTATCGGCAGCGTTCAGTCGTATGACACTCGCCTCATTCGCGGTCGCAAGTACGATTGGGAAAGTGCCTGCCCTCATCATGGAAGGGCTGGCGGTGACGGCAGCGATGCAATTGACGGTCGGATGGCAACTGTTCTTGGTCGGTCTCGTCGGGGTTTCTTACCTCGTCTGGCGAATGCGTCAGAGAAGAGGCGAGAAGATATGACAAAACGCCTCGACGAAACGCTTACCGATCGTTTTCTTCCGTAACACGGCCCAGTCGATTAAAATCGATTCCTCAAAATCTTTTAAGAAGGTTTCGTGAAGTTGTTGGATTGACGTCGTATCGAACTGGGCGATCATCATCTCGTGATTCAGAAACATACTTCGGAAATCGAAGTTGGCTGACCCGACGAGGGCAACTTTGCCATCGATCAGGAGCGTTTTCGCATGGATGAAATGGCGATTGTATTTATAAATTTTAATGTTCCGCTTCAACAGCTGTTCGAAATAATATTCGGTCGCATGGAAGCTGAACCATTCGTCTCCCTTGCCCGGTACGACGATGCGCACATCAATGCCGCTACGACCTGCGACTTCGAGAATCGCCAACAGTTCAGGTGGAGGAACGAGGTATGGGGTGGTGAGCCAGATCGACTCTTTTGCCTCCATCAACAGACGCATCAACCCATCGCGAATCGTCACGTCTTTACCAGGTGACGTGACGAGCAGTTGTGTCGCCCCGTTTTGTCCTTTCGGTTCATTCACAAAGTACTGAGAGAGGTGCTCTTCATCTGCGAATAGGTCCCACGTCTCATCAATTGTCCCTTGTCCCGCATACAGCCAGTTCTCGACAAAAAGCTGTTGGAGTTCTCGGACGAGCGGACCTTCGAGACGTAGATGCGTGTCACGCCAGAAACCGAGCTTCTCATTTTTTCCGAGATATTCATCACCGACGTTCAACCCGCCTGTTAGCGCGATTCGCCCATCCACGACAATCAGTTTTTGATGGTTGCGGAAGTTGGCATTGAAAACGAGGTATGGATGCAAGACCGGGTCAAACGCTTGGACGTGGACACGGGATTCCCGTAACGGCTGGATAAAGTCTTCCCCGATTTCTTGGCTACCGAGTCCGTCATATAAAAAGCGAACGATGACGTTCTCATTCGATTTTTGGATAAGTGCATCTCGGACCTTTAATGAAATCTCATCGGTTCTAAATAGATAGTATTGAATGTGGATATGGTCGGTCGCACTGTTGATGGCATCTAATAACGCCTCGAACTTTTCTTCGCCGTTGACGAGGAGAGTTGTCGACGTGTGAGCGTCCGCACCGCTTGCTCCTAGTTTTTCAAGTGTCCGCGTCAATGGATAGGCAGACACGATATCGGGAGAAGTCTCGATTGTTTCACTCTCAATGGCTTGTCTTAGCAGCCGGATTTCTGATGACGTTCGTTTAAAGCGTCGATGGCGACGCGGCGTACGGCCGAACATGACCCATGCCAAGACGCCGATGAACGGGATGAAGAAGACGGTCAATAACCAGGCGAGCTTCCCTTGGGGCTGTACTTGGTCAAATAAAATCTGCCAACCAACGACGAGCGGTGCGACGATTGCGATTCCGATTAATACGGGAATGAGGACATCGAGCCAAAATAAGAGACCGACGAGCAAAATGACGCTGATGATCATGATGATCAGTTGAATGACGCGACGTTTCAAAGGAAACACCACCTTTCCATGAACGATGAAAACGAGGGGAGATTCCCCTCGTTTTTTAGTAAACGCTGTTCAGGACAGCGTTAATTTCGTCCGCATAACGAACGAAGAAGTACACATTTACTGCGAGAGAGAATAGGACGAGGAAGAGACCGAACTGTGCTTTGACCCGATTTCGATTCCAGTAATAGAAGACGGACAAGAGCACTGCCAGTCCTACGAATAGAGCGATGACTTCAACGATTCCCCAGACGATGTCCTTGGATAAAAACATGTCGACGATTGTCATGACGACGTAGATGAAAACGACAATCCCCATAATCACGACTAAAATAGCTAAAATGATGCTAATCCAATCCGAGCTAACTGCGTCAATTAGGTTTTCAATGGCCATTTCATATTCGCTCATAACCGTTCCTCCTTTCGACCGATTGCATAACTATACATCCATTACCCTTTTTTCAACATCTAAAATCAAGCTTTCACTGGCGGATGAATGAATGAGGGAAGTGGAATTTTAGAAACGATTGCCACGACCGCGAATACATAGAGCCAACTATTCGGTGGGAAAAAGAGCACGAGTAACACGATGATGGCCAACGGTTGTCGCATCGCCGTGGCGAGTAAAGCGCTCGTCGTCAGAACGACTGAAAATGTCATATCGAGTTCGAACAAGAGACTGAAAAAATAACCGAGTGTGAACGAAGAGAAGAGGAGCGGATAAATATGACCACCGCGCCAGCCGGTCGCTAGACAGAATGCCGTAAAGAGCAGTTTTAACACGCTGTAGAGAAGAAGAGTGTATAGCGGGATGAGTTGCCAGTCTTCTGCATATTCGAGAATCGTTTCTTCTCCAGAGAAGAGGAGGTTCGGATAAAGAAGAGCCATGATTCCAATCCCGACGCCGCCGAGCGTTGTGAGGATTAGAATAGGCACGTTTGAGAAGAGATGCATCAATGCATGTTCACTGACCAAGTAAAGCCATCCGAGAACCATGCCGCCAAGAATAATGAATAACATCGTCCAATCAATCTGGACACTTTCAATCGCAGGGAACTTAATGATGAACGGTGGACGCTCGTCAAGTTGATTGAGTAAATAAAATGTCCCGATTCCGGCGAGTGTCGCAAGCAGGTTCAGCATCGGTTGCTTTTTCTGCTCGCTTTCTTCCGCCGCAATGGCACCAAAGAGTGGCGCGTTGAAGACAATTCCGAGTACGACGGCATGACCGACTTCTTGCAATTCCGCTAATTCTTGACGGACGTGACGGATGCGCTCCGAGAACCATGTCGTGAGTCCGCCGACGATGCCGACGAGCGCGGCCTCGGGACCGAGACTTGCTCCTCCAATGAGAACGAGGAGGGCGGTCAACGTCGTATATCCGATCAAACGATAGTCAATGCGCCCCGTTCCTTTTCGTTCTTCTAACACTTCAGGCATGAGACGGGGCATTCGCCCATACCGACGTTGCAACAGACCGATGCATACCCCGGCGATGACCGGTACGAGAAACAAATAAAACGGAAAATTAAATTGCTCAGGTACCGTATGCCACACAACGTGAATCCCTTTATAAACAACGGATAGAAAGAGCCAACTCACTAAGCCGATGATGATTCCGAGTACGATGGCATAACCACTGACAATCCATGATTTCATCTACATCTCCACCTCTTTCGCTCGCGTCGACCTTCTATAATATGCTATCTCCTGAACATCTCAGACCGAAACCTAAAAAACGATGAAACCGTATCGAAGTGATGAAAACGACAACCGCTTCATACGAAAAACAAAAAAGTGCGGACACTCGATCAAGTCGATGCCCACACTTGGAATAACGAAACCTGCTTATGCTGTTTTGATGACGTGCTCTTTCGCAGGAGCCGGTTTTCCGAAGAAATACCCTTGGGCCAAGTCGAATCCGAGTTCACGACACACATCCGCCTCTTCGATGCGCTCGACACCTTCAGCGAGAAGTGTGATGCCCATCGAGTGGGTCAACGCACGCACTTTTTTGAGGAAATCCCGCTTTTCGGCATCCTCGTCACAAAATGAAACATACGAACGGTCGATTTTGACATAGTCCGGTTCGAGTCGCTTCAACATGTCGATGGTCGAGAAACCTGCACCGACGTCGTCTAGCGCAACTTGCATCCCCCGCTTTTTATATGTCGAAAAGACGTGCTGCAAATGATCGACGTCATGTACCTTCTCTGTCTCCACGACTTCGAAGATAAAACGGTCCGGACTGAGATCATATCGATCGATGATATCGAACGTATGCTGCAAACAATAGTCTGGATTGTAAATCGTTGAGGGTAAGAAGTTGATGAATGTCTTTTGGTGAGGGGCGACGGCTTCGTATGTCGCTTTAATCGCCTCAGCACGAGCCCGCTGATCGAGCTTCGAATGAAGACCGAAACGGTTTGCCGTCCGGAATAAATCATAAGGCGAGATGTTGGCACCGCTACGGAGAAGTGCCTCGTACCCGAACGTTTCCGTAGAATCGAGGAAGATGATTGGCTGGAGATGACTCTCGAACGTGCCGTGCTGAATCTGTTCAATGATGTGCCGGTTAGCAAGCTGATCTTTTAATACTTCGACCTCAAGCGGCGGGGTCTGACGGTTCGATGCAGGATCGACACAGTATACCGTTCCGTTTGCTTGTGTGAGGAGTACATCTAGTTCTTCAAACGATGTATACGGGTATTCCTTGAATGTTGTGACGAGTGTCCCTTGAGCAATCAAAGGAATTGTTGTATTACAAGAAGCGCAGGGTGACCACATACTATTCCACCTTTCCATTCAAAATTGGTTCATTCAGTATATCGGTCACGTCTCACAAAAAACTCACATTCAGGAACCATTCTTCAAAAAAATCGTGCAAAATGGGTACAGGTTTTGTATACTTCCTATCGTATGATTAAGAAGCGCCTCAAAACGCCACTCGCATACGAACAACTTTTTGAACAGAAAGGGGTTCTATCGATGGACCAAAAATTAAAATTATGGTTTACGGAGCACCAAACAGAAGATTACGGGATCACGTTCCGTGTAAACCACGTTTATGAGAGCGAACAAACGGAGTTTCAACGACTAGAAATGGTCGAAACGGACGAGTTCGGAACGATGTTGTTACTTGACGGGATGGTCATGACGACGGATAAGGACGAATTCGTCTATCACGAGATGGTCGCACACGTCCCACTCTTTACACACCCGAATCCAAAGCATGTGCTTGTAGTCGGTGGGGGAGACGGCGGTGTCATCCGTGAAATCATGAAACACCCATCAGTTGAAAAGGCAGTTCTCGTTGATATTGACGGGAAAGTCATTGAATATTCGAAGAAATACTTGCCGAACATTGCCGGTGAACTTGATAACCCACGTGTTGAAGTCATCGTCGGTGACGGTTTCATGCATATTGCGAAATCAGAGAACGAGTACGACGTCATTATGGTCGACTCGACAGAACCAGTTGGGCCAGCAGCGAACCTCTTCACAAAAGGATTCTATGCAGGCATCTCGAAAGCGCTCAAAGAGGATGGCATCTTTGTCGCACAAACGGATAACCCGTGGTTCACACCAGAACTCATTCAAACGGTTCAACGTGACGTGAAGGAAATCTTCCCGATCACGAAATTGTACACGGCGAACGTTCCGACGTACCCGAGCGGGATGTGGACGTTCACAATCGGTTCGAAGAAATACGATCCGGAACAAGTATCGGCTGAGCGTTTCCATGACATCGAAACAAAATATTACACGCCGAAGCTTCACAACGCGGCGTTCGTCCTTCCAAAATTCGTGGAGGATTTGACAAAATGATCAAACGTTTTGATGAAGCATACTCAGGTAAAGTGTTTATCGCCAGTCTCCCAGAGGTGACAGAGGCGAAGACGGTTCTTTACGGGATGCCGATGGACTGGACGGTCAGTTTCCGTCCGGGTTCACGTTTCGGTCCGAACCGGATTCGTGAAGTGTCGATCGGCCTTGAAGAATACAGCCCGTATTTAGACGGTGATTTGGCAGATGCAGCGGTATACGATGCAGGAGATATCCCACTTCCATTCGGAAACGCACCGAAGTCGCTCGATATGATCGAGGCGTTCGTCAAAGATGTCGTCAAAGCAGGCAAGTTCCCACTCGGAATGGGTGGCGAACATCTCGTCACATGGCCGATCATCAAAGCGATGCACGACGTGTACGGCGACGACTTTGTCATCATCCACTTGGATGCGCATACGGACCTTCGGGATGAGTATGAAGGCGAGCCACTCTCACACTCGACTCCGCTTAAAAAAGCGGCAAACTTGATTGGACCATCGAACTGTTACTCGTTCGGAATCCGTTCAGGGATGAAAGAAGAGTTTGAGTGGGCACGTGAAGTCGGCTACAACATGCATCAATTTGAAGTCATCGAGCCTCTCAAGCGCGTCTTACCGACACTCGCTGGGAAAAAAGTATATGTCACGATCGACATCGACGTTCTTGACCCGTCAGCAGCACCAGGGACAGGTACACAAGAAATCGGCGGCATCTCGACGAAAGAATTGCTAGAAGCGGTACACGCTATCGCGAACGCAGACCTCGACATCATCGGCGCAGACCTTGTCGAAGTGTCACCGGCATACGATCAGTCGGATATGACGGCCATCGCGGCAGCAAAAATTCTTCGTGAGATGATGATTGGATTCGTGAAATAAATGCGGAAAAAAGGTCAGCTGGAAATGGAACTGAGCGCCCGGATCACCCAATGGGAGAAAGAATATTTGGGTCGCGGGTCATTGACGTGTAAGGCAGACCTGCTTCGGGACCTCGCCATCGTCACACTCCAAGGTGTGTTGACGCCGGCCGAGTATGACTTGGCCACCAAGTCGTCAGGTCGCGAGCAATTGAAGAAATACCGCAACAATCTCGTCGAATCGGGACGGAGCCAACTTGAAACGATTGTCGGGCAAGTGCTCGGCCGTTCGATTGTTTCGCTCCACACGGACATCAGTACGAAAACAGGGGAGCGTCTCATCGTCTTTCGTTTGGACGCGCCTTGGGATCAAACCGATTGACAACGGAACGTCGACTTTTTAAAATGAAATTCAGAGACGTGAGAGGAGCGAATGGACGAGTCGTCACGAAGCGTGCTTTCGAGATCTTCTTACGGAGCTACTGAACAATTTAATCAACCGACAGTTGTCGGCCTGACGGAGCGAATAGTCGAGCCGTCGGCATACAGCGCACGCCTTCTTTAGGTGTGCGCTTTTTTGTCGCCAAGGAGGAACATGTATGGATTTGTTTTTATTTTTACTAACGAGCGCTCCCGTGCTTCTATTTGTGACGGGCGTGATTGCCGCAGTCGGGAAATCGAACTTGAAGATTCCTGATTCACTGAGCACGACGCTAAACATTTACTTACTACTGGCCATTGGATTGAAAGGTGGGATGGGACTCGCCTCGGTATCATTTGAAGAAATTGCACTGCCATTGACGGTGACGCTGTTGATTGGGATTTTATTACCGCTCCTCGCTTTTCTCGCAGGAGGTCTCCTGAAGTTTACCTTCCACGAACGGATTGCTATGGCTGCGACGTTTGGTTCCGTCTCGCTCGTGACCTATGTGGCTGCATCGACGCAGCTGGAGCGCCTAGGGATTGGATATGAACCGTTCATGACGACATTGGTCGTCGTTCTTGAAATCCCTGGACTGATTGTGGCGTTACTGTTGTATAACCAAACGCAGGTGATGGGGATCACCGCGACGTCGGGCAAAACGAATTCGCTGTCTGTCCTCCGGGATAGCTTATTTTCGAAGAGCATCTTGCTTATGCTGGCAGGTCTTGTGGTCGGACTCGTGACGCCAGATGCGACTCCGCTCAAACCGTTCTTTGTGGACTTGTTCCCAGGGGTGTTGCTCCTCTTCTTATTAGGATTGGGGGTAAAAGTCGGACAACAGTTGAAGACGGTGCCGACGTATGGGCTGAAGTTCGTTGCCATGGGAATGTTATTCCCGTTGATTGGGGCACTTGTTGGCTTTTTGGCGGCGGGTGTCGCTGGTCTTTCAGAAGGAGGAACGATACTTCTTATGACATTAGCGGCGAGCGGTTCATACATCGCCGCGCCTGCGATGTTACAAGCCTCGGTCCCAGAAGCGAAACCGTCCTTTTATTTGACCCTCTCCCTTGCGGTCACGTTCCCGTTCAACTTGTTGATTGGCATTCCGTTGTATATTGCAATCGTCACATGAAAAAGCGTCGACTCCTCTGAGTCGGCGCTTTTTGTGTGTTCGTTGAGCATCATTGTGTCACTTTTTGCGCTTCCATACATTTGAGAGCGGCCGTCCAGCTTCCAAAGAGGACGTTAATCGTCGATGTACTCGGCACGTTCCGTCCTTCCGCCCATTTTCGATAGTGGAGGATGCTGAAATGAGGCAATTCTTTCTTCGCGAGCCGGATCGCTTCAATCACATCTTCTTCATCCCATTTCCGTTTCGGTGGAGCGATGTCCAATACGAAAAGAGCGTAGCTCCAAGAACCATACTTTCTAGCGATGGTCGCAACGGTCGGATAGCCTCGTTCTTGCGCCCACACCGCGTAATGTTGAGACGTGAGGCGTTCGAGTTCTTCCGATGCTTCGATCAAGGCTTGGATGATGCGTTCTTCACTATTTTTAGCGGCCGTTGTTTGAAGTTTCGCTTCTCGGAGTGCATTCGACCATGAACCAAAGCGACTACTGATGAGGGTGAGAGAAGGCGATCGTGTCACTTTTGACCATTCTCGGTACGTTTGACTCGTGAATAGCGTGAGCTCTTCTGCAGCTTTGTTTAACGCGCGTAGAATATCTTCGTCTGAATAATAATGAAACGAAAGCTTAATCTGTGCTGCAACGAGGGCTTCGCGCCACGAACCAAATTGATGAATGACGGTAGAAAGGGAAGGGACATTTTTGTCATGAGACCAAACGCTGTATTGTTTGGAATCAAGTTCTGCGTATTCTTGGGCAGCCAACTGCAAAGCTTGTACGATTTGAGGTCTTGTCCATTTTTTCATCTTGGTGTCTCTCCTTTTGTGTGAACGCTCACGGGCGTCTCAGAAGGTCTCTTGGTGTGAATGAACATGTATGTTGTTAGGTTGGTCGTACAGAAGTCAAACAGCGATGCGGTACAGGTTCCTCCTTTTCATTCAAAACACAGTTGTCAACAACATCCAATTTTATTTGGTATGTTCTTTCCATTCCCGTTCGGAAGAAAATTATTCATTATGTGAAAGAAAAGATGAGAATAACTTTGTGAACTTATTTGTTACAGCGATTTCATTAATAACAAAAAGCTCGCATTATCCTTAAATTTGTTACAACGACTCGGGTAGTTTACTAGCATCAACGCATTCTTCGCACACCATACCCAACACGATTACACAACTTAGACATTTGGAGGTGCAATACACGATGGCTACACTCGTTAACGTCTATCGAAGAAATCGCAGAAACTTACTGTTTTTCTGCGTCGATATCGCAATCGTCTCAATCGTCTTATATATGACGTTTGACATTTTATTTTCGAAAGTGATGCCGTTCACAGCGACAACATACGATTTGTTGCTGATGGTGTCGATTAAAATGTTTAGCTTCATGCTTGTCGGGGCGCTATTGAAAATTCATCGAATCGATTGGCGATACGCCTCAATCCATGAAATGAAACAAGTAACCATTGCGTTGATTAGCAGCGACTTGATTCTATTCGCCTACAATCAATTTCAATTCGGACGCGGGCTCGGCGTCATGATTGCGGTTCAAGGACTGCTAGCATTCAACATGATTTTATTCACACGTTTCTTGGCCCGTCATCACGTCTTGCATACGTTCAAACCGCATCCTGCCCCACAAGGTCGGAAAACACTGATCATCGGGGCCGGGAACTCTGGACAGCTCATCGTACGTGAGTTGAAAGAGTATCGGACGAACGTCCTCCATGTGGTTGGAATTATCGATGACGATCCGATGCTCGCCTCCTTATATGTACACGGTGTCCCGATTCTCGGTACGACAGACGATTTAGAACGCATCATCGAGGAACAAGGAATTGAAGTCGTCATTTTCTCTATCCCGAGTCTAGCACACGCAAGACGCATCGAATTGTTGAAACGTATTGAAAAGACTGGCGTTGAATCACATGCACTCCCAATGTTGTCCGAACTTGCTACCGGAAATGTGTCGATTAACGAAATTCGCGAAGTGAAAATCGAGGATTTGTTAGGACGAGAGCCGGTACAACTCGATATTTCAGGTATCTCGAAGCACGTGGAAGGAGCAACGGTCCTCGTGACAGGGGCAGGAGGGTCGATTGGTTCGGAACTCTGTCGTCAATTGATTAAGTTCAAACCGGCCGAGATGATCCTTTTCGGACATGGAGAAAACAGCATTTATTTAATCGAGAAAGAGTTAAACGGACTTGGACTTGAGACGAAACTTCATCCAGTGATCGGGGATGTGCAAGATGTAGAGAGACTCGAACACGTCTTTCAAACGTATCGTCCAGAAATCGTCTATCATGCAGCGGCACACAAACACGTTCCGCTCATGCAAGATAACCCGCTTGAAGCAGTCAAAAATAATATCTATGGCACAAAGAATATGGTCGATGTGGCTTCGAAATATCGGGTCGATCGATTCGTCATGGTATCGACCGATAAAGCAGTCAACCCAACGAACGTCATGGGGTCGACAAAACGAATCGCAGAGATGATCGTTCAGGAAAAAGCGCGTTCAAGCGATACGATTTTCGCTGTTGTTCGATTCGGTAACGTTCTCGGTAGCCGTGGTTCGGTCGTCCCTCTCTTCAAAGAACAAATTGCTCAAGGAGGACCGGTCACGGTAACGGATTCGGAGATGACACGTTACTTCATGACCATTCCAGAGGCGAGTCGACTCGTCATTCAAGCGAGTGTGTTATCTCGAGGCGGAGAAATCTTCGTGCTCGATATGGGGGAACCGGTCAAAATTATCGATTTAGCGAAAAAGATGATTGAGCTCAGCGGGTTTACCATCGATCAAATTCCGATTGAAGTGACGGGGATTCGCCCGGGTGAAAAGTTATATGAAGAATTACTGGCTACAAATGAGTTAGACCCAGAGGCGAACATCTTCCCGAAAATCTTTGTCGGTTGCACCCGCCCCTTCACATCGGTCGCTCCCATCTTACGGTTGATCGAACACTTCCGACAAAACGGTCCGGCATTGACAGACGCGTTATTGTTTGTGGCGAACAGTAATGATATTGACCGAGATTTACAACGGATTTTTGCAAGTGGATTCGAGTTTATCCCAGCCCAGCAAGTGCGCATCCGGGTCGTCGATGGAAATTAAAGGGGGGAGTGCAATGGATCGTGTCATGGTGATCGGTGTATCCACGTTCAAAGGGTTTCATCTTGCCAGGCGACTACTAAAAGACGGATACGAAGTGATTGGGATTGATGACGAAGGAGAATCAAAAACGCAACTTGCGAGACAACGGCTATACGTCTTGTCTCATCCCTTGTTCCATCTCATTCGAACAGATGTCTCCCATAAGCCACACATGCGCCAGATTATGACGATGTATGAACCGAATCACGTCATCTTATGCAGTGGGGTCTATCAAAATCGTGAAATAGAGCGATACGAACAAGTGAAGCAGCTCGTCATGAATCAAAAAAGTCGGGTGTCGATTCAGTCGTTCATCACGTTCGACCTTCCAATTGAACAGACTCGTCATTCTTCATCAGCGCTTCATCTAATAACAGAGGATGTATACGGACCTTGGGATGATTCGACAACCCTGTTTTCGAAAGCGGTACTCGCGATCGACCAAGGCCATCGTATGGTCGGATTCTATGCAACGGACATTGTAAAAGCCTCTTATATCGATGATGTGGTCGAAACCGTCGTTCGCGTCATCAAATTGATTCAGTCAGGCTTACCAATCGTTGGGCAGTTCCGAATCGATGCCTCGGATTATGTACACGTCCAAACGCTGCTCACGGAAATCGGACACCAGATGCATCGACCGGTCCATGTATCTCTACCGATGCGTGACCAAGTCTTTCAAGAAACAGATTTGCCTACGCTAGAAGCGATGATTGGATTTCAACCACGTACCCCGCTTCACGAGGGGTTACGGAAGACGATCGAATGGTACAACGCCTATCAAACGATGATGAAGGAGGACATGAGCACATGACTATTTTATTATCAAAACCGCACATGTCCGGACGAGAGATGGCTTACGTAGAAGAAGCATTCGCTAGTAACTGGATTGCGCCACTCGGTCCGAACGTTAACGCCTTTGAAGAAGAGCTTGGGAAGTACGTTGATCACACACATACACTCGCGACGAGTTCTGGCACAGCGGCGCTCCATCTCGCGTTGTTGACGTTAGGAATTGAAAGAGGAGATGTGATCTTTTGTCAGTCCCTCACATTCGTCGCTTCAGTCAATCCCATTCTGTATGTCGGGGCGACACCGGTATTCATCGATTCAGAGAAGGAAACGTGGAACATGTCACCGGAAGCATTACGAAAAGCATTGGTTCAAGCCGCTACAAAAGGAAAGTTACCAAAAGCGGTCATTGTCGTTCATTTATACGGGGTAGTCGCGAAGATTGGCGAGATTCGTCACATTTGCCAAGAGTTTGGGGTGACACTGATTGAGGATGCGGCGGAATCGCTCGGAGCGACTTGGAAAGGGCAGATGACCGGTACGATTGGTGACATCGGATTTTATTCGTTCAATGGGAACAAAATCATCACCACATCCGGTGGAGGGATGCTATTGCTAGGCTCTGACAGTCAGCGCCAATATGCGTTGAAACTCGCAACGCAAGCAAGAGAGAACGTTTTACATTACGAACATGAAGAAGTCGGGTACAACTATCGCTTGAGTAATGTGTCGGCAGGAATCGGTCGAGGACAGCTAGAGGTCATCGAACAACGAGTCCGGGCGAGACGTAACGTCTTTCGTCGGTATGAACAAATGTTTTCGACGATTGATGTCACGTATCAACAAGAAATTCCTTTCTCTCGTGCGAATCGTTGGTTGACCGCCATGCAAGTCGGACGCGATATCGCCAGCCGTGATCAGTTGATTCAACAGTTGAGCGACGCCGAAATTGAATCACGCCCAGTCTGGAAACCGATGCACCTACAACCGCTCTATCGAGATGCCGAATACGTCACGGTTGACGGGGAAGACGTGAGTCGTCACTTATTTGAAAACGGTATTTGCTTACCATCGAGCTCGAGTTTGACGATTGGTGAACAACAGAAAGTCATTCAGACCGTGCTAGATACACGCCATTTCGTAAAAGAAAAAAGCGTGTAAGGAGGAAATGAAATGAAAACGGAAGCAGAGATCATTCAAGCGCTTCAAACCGCAGCATCTCTGACTCCATCTCTCACGGTGACACAATATCAACGATGGAGCCAAAATCGAGACGTTCCCACCTTTCTCGAGATTTTATCTGTTTATGGAACGTGGATGAATGCCCTGAAAGCATCCGGACTGTTAGAAGTTAGACGATACGAGTCCCAGGATATGATTCAGGCACTTCGGCTCGCATCGGCAGAAGAAGGAAGGCTGACGAGTGCTCAATATCGGCACTGGGCATCGGGACGAAGTGTTCCTTCATTAGGTGATATTATTACCCACTTCGGGTCGTGGAGTCTCGCCGTCAAAGCGGTCGAGCGTTTAGAAGAACAACACTTTACTGTTCAGCCAGAGCGCGAAAAAGTAGAGATGGTTCAAGCGTTGTTTGAGGCATATCGTATTTTGAAGCCATTTAATGCAATCACATATCAAAAATGGGCAAAGCGATTTCAGAAACCGAGCGTTGCAAAAGTGTCAAGACGTTTTGGTTCATGGAAAAGCGCACTTGATGAACTTGGAATTTATGAATCAGAAGGGAGCGGGAGGGAGTGAATCGAATGAATGGGGCGTTTGTCATCTCACTAGACTTCGAACTGAACTGGGGTACGTTTGATGCGGTCACGCTAGAGGAGTACGGTGAGAATATCTTGGGTGTTCGTCAAGTCGTGCCTCGTTTACTGGAACTCTTTACGACATACGGCATGCACGTGACATGGTCTACGGTAGGATTTCTATTTTTTGAATCGAAAGCTGAACTACTTCTTCATTTACCAACACGTTTACCGAATTATGTTAAACCTAAGTACTCCTCTTATGAATGGTTGAAACAGATTGGAGAAAATGAGCGAACGGATCCGTACCATTTTGGAAAGTCGTTAGTTGATCAAATTATGAAAACGCCTCATCAAACCATTGGAACTCATACTTTCTCACACCTATCATGTTTAGAGCAAGGTGTTACCGTTGAAGCGTTTAAAGCTGATATTGAAGCGGCAAAACGAGTGGGAGCTCTTCATAACTTACCGATTCGAAGCATAGTATACCCAAGGAATCAATCGGATGGAGCATTTCATGAAGCTGCGGGCATGCTAGGGATAGAAGTATATCGTGGTAACGAACAACATCGTATCTATCATCCTGATGCCCGCGGGGATGAAGGTCTATTACGACGTGCGATTCGGTTGCTTGATGCGTACGTCAATTTGACAGGGCATCATACGTCTACATGGAATTCAATCCAACAGACTCACCCGTACAACGTTCCATCAAGTCGTTTTCTGCGTCCATACGTTCCATCTTTACGTATAGTGGAAATTTTAAAGCTTCGTCGAATTAAGCAAAGCATGACACAAGCCGCCAAACGAGGTGAACTTTATCATCTGTGGTGGCATCCCCACAACTTTGGAAAAAACATTGAACAGAACGTTAACATGCTTGAGGCTATTCTCAAACATTATAAAGTGCTTGAGAAAGAGTACGGATGGATGAGTTTGTCGATGGAAGAGGTTGCGGATTATTGTAATCAACAAGTCCATGTTTCGCGACAAGGACACGGATAATCCTAGGATGGAGGTGTCGTCTATATGGTTCGACCGATTGTTCTGCTGATTAGTGAGCATGAAACGTCTAAGCATATTTATCACGCGATCCGCGATTTAGGCGTGACACATGTCATTCAAGAAGACGGTCCCACTGAACATCGACCGCAGTCGCTCAAACAATGGATGACTCATCTATATATTCGATGGGCGACGCCATTTATGAAATGGACGAGTCAAGCGCGTATTCGAGAAGTGAGAGAGCGCTATCCGTTACAGGATTCTCCGATTCCTCCTCATCACCTCATCCATGTCTCATCCTTGAACGATGACAAAACGCTCATGTGGCTCGAACGACTAGCACCGAAACTGCTCGTGATTCATGAAACCGGTCCAATCGAGTCGAGTCGTTTGAACCAGTTGTCATGCCCCATCATCACCGTTCGTCCATCGATGGCGGAAGGGCAGCTACAAGCCTATTGGGCGATTCAATCTGAGCCTTCGTTTTGTGAGGCGACGCTCGAACAATGGACGACACAAGGATGGCGCGTTCTCGATCGGGCGGTCATCTATAAAGGCGGAAGCGACAATTTTGCCACATATCCTTATTTACAATTGACCACGGTCTTGCCGATGTTGCGCCGACACATCGAAACACTGGATCTCGTACAACTAGATCGACGACAAATTAAAGTCCAAGCCTGAGGCTTGGACTTAACTGTTGGCGATACAATAATATTGGATGGCTTCGTTATAGTACGACGCAAGCCCCGGTTCGAAGCGGTCATAATAGGCGGTGAATCGCTCATCCGCTACATACATCTGTCCGAGTCCGCTGAACATGTCGAGCGAGCAATCGTAAAAGTGAGTGTGGATGAACAGATGATTGTCTCTGACGACCGATTGAACGCGGTCATCCTCGATTGCGGTCTGTGAGCGGAACAGCTCGACGAGTGGTGCAATCAAATCGAGTTGCATCTGGTTGATTTGCTCCCAGTCCGCTTTCGAGCGCTTCGATGCCCGTTCTTGTGCGGTTTTATAAGCGGAACTGTCTCCCCAACGCTCAATTACCTCATCTTGATGTTTTGCCTCATGTGCTTGAATCTCTTCATAAGACAATCCTTTGAACAATGACTTGTCTTCCATCGGAATCCCTCCTTTGAGTGAGGTGAGGGTCGCTTCCGCCGTCTCAGCGAGTTGCGCGAAATAGGCGGCTTTTTGTCGTAACGCCTCGACATGTTCGTTCAATACTTCGACTCGATCAAACGTCGATGCATCGAGTAGTTGTCTGATTTGGTCGAGCGGAACGTCGAGTGTTCGATACAGTAAGATGAGCTGTAGACGTTCGGCGTCGCTTGACGTATAACGTCGGTAGCCGTTGTCGTCTCGTGTAGGGACGAGGAGACCGATCGCGTCATAATGTCGAAGCGTCCGCGCCGTCGTGCCGGCGAGTGACGCAAGTTGTTGAATCGTATACATCCCTTCACCTCCTTAGCACAAGCGTAAGGGTTGACGTCACGTCAAGGTCAAGCCTGTTTTTCAAATAACGAAAATCCATTCCGCTCCCCGATGTAACGGAAGCCGAACTGTGGATAGTATCCGTTCAAGAACGTGTTGTCTGCCACGCAATCCAATCGGACGGTCGAAGCAGTGTGAGAGAGGGCATACTGCATCAGACGCTCGCCGATGCGTTCTCCTTTTACGTTCGAGTCCGTGACGAGTCGGTGCAAGTAGACGGCACCGTCCGGGTTGTCCCAGAGAGCAAGATCCCAATCGGTCGGTGGGATGAGACTGACCGCACCGACGACTTGGTGGTCACGTTCATATACAAACACAGTCCCTTTCGTTAAATCGTGTCGCACATAATCCGAGCGACTCGGCTCTAAATATTTGACCCATTGCGATTTCCCGGCTGTCTGAAACTCTTTCGCTTTCTTTACAATCAATTGGTCAATGGCCGAAAAATCATCAAGTGTCGCAAATCGAAACATGATGGAGCACCTCGCTTTCATTTCTTTTCAAAATCGTGTAGGGTACACGTTGAGTATGCTGATGAAACATCTTTGTATCATCGAATGTTTTTTGGTAAGATAAATTTATTGCATCGTGCAAACGATTGCGCTAATGATATAAAGTTCACAGCACGAATAAGATAATTATAAATGATGAGCAGTGAGTTTTGGGATAAGGAGTATCTAGATCACATGCAACTTTTACAACGAGGACAACAACAAACACAAACGCTTAAACGCAACTGGTGGAAAGAAGCCGTCGCCTATCAGATTTATCCGCGCAGTTTTTATGACGCGAACGGAGACGGAATCGGAGACATTCAAGGAATCATCGATAAGCTCGACTATTTGAAAGACCTCGGTATTGACGTCATCTGGATTTGCCCAATGTATAAATCGCCAAACGATGACAACGGGTATGACATTAGTGACTACCAAGACATCATGGACGAATTCGGTACGATGGAAGATTTCGACCGCTTATTGGACGAAGTGCATCAGCGCGGTATGAAACTGTTGCTCGACCTCGTCGTCAACCATACGTCGGATGAGCACCCTTGGTTCATTGAATCGAAGAGCTCAAAAGACAATCCGAAGCGTGACTGGTACATCTGGCGCGACGGGAAACCAGACGGATCGAAGCCGAACAACTGGGAATCAATCTTTGGTGGCTCGGCTTGGGAATTCGATGAAGCGACGGAGCAATACTACTTGCACGTCTTCTCGAAAAAACAGCCGGACCTCAACTGGGAAAACGCTGAGATGCGTACAGCCGTATACGACATGATCAACTGGTGGCTCGAAAAAGGAATCGACGGGTTCCGTGTCGATGCAATCAGCCACATCCGCAAGAATCCGACGTTCGCCGACTTGCCGAACCCGAACGACCTCGACTTTGTACCGTCATTCGAGATGCACATGAACGTGGACGGGATTCACGATTATTTAGAAGAGCTTCGTGACGAGACGTTCAATAAACATGACATCATGACAGTCGGTGAGGCGAACGGGGTATCACCTGACGATGCACACCTTTGGGTCGGTGAAAAAGAAGGGAAGATGAACATGGTCTTCCAATTCGAACACATGGACCTATGGAGTGAGGACGCCGATTCGAAACTCGATGTCGTCCACTTGAAGAACGTGTTGACGAAATGGCAAAAAGGACTTGAAGCTGACGGATGGAACGCCCTTTACGTCGAAAACCATGACCAGACACGTACGGTCTCGAAATGGGGAGACGATGAGCGTTACTGGAAAGAAAGCGCGAAGTCGATTGCGATGATGTACTTCCTTATGCAAGGAACGCCATTCATCTATCAAGGTCAAGAAATCGGGATGACGAACGTCAAATTCGATTCAATCGACCAATATGACGATATCGCGACACGCAATCGCTACTATATCGGCGTCGAGCAAGGGAAGAGTCATGACGAGATGATGCGCATCACGTGGAACTCGTCACGCGACAACACACGCACTCCGATGCAGTGGAGTGACGCTCCGAACGCCGGCTTCACGTTCGCAGAGAAGCCGTGGGTCGGCATCAACCCGAACTATACAGACATCAACGTCGAAGCACAGCTTGAAGATGAGGACTCCATCTTTAACTTCTATAAAGAGATGATTCAACTTCGTAAAGACGATGAGACGTTTGTATACGGGGCGTATGATGTTGTCTTACCAGATCACCCAGAAGTCTATGCGTATACGCGTACACTCGGTGACACGCAGTACCTTGTCGTCACGAACTTGACGGCGAAAGAGACGATGTTTGATATGGACCAGACACTTCGTGCGAAAGATGTCGTCTTGAGCAACATGCCGGTCGAGGGCGATGTAGAATCGACGCTTCTTCACTTGAAGCCGTTCGAAGGTCGCGTGTATAAAATCAGCTAATTTTTCAGGACCCCAAGGTCGTGGACGAGAATTCGTCTACGGCCTTTTTTGTCAGAACAAAGGGGATAACGGCGACTCATGCGAACTCCTTATACGGAGATGAAGAAGGAGGAGACGTAGATGAAACTGTTATTGACGTCAGCAGGCATAAAGAACGAAAGCATCAAACAAGCACTTCTCGAGTTATTGGACAAGCCGATTGAAGAGTGTGAGGCACTCTGTATCCCGACAGCCATCTATGCGTTGAACGGTGGAACGCAGCATGCATGGAACTTTTTCAATGGGGATTTCTCAACACCGATGTGTGAACTGGGCTGGAAGTCGATCGGGGTGCTCGAACTGAGCACGCTCCCGAGTATCGATGAATCGGTATGGAGACCGGCATTTGAACGGGCGGACGTGTTATTGGTGAACGGTGGCGATCCGCTGTTTTTACATCATTGGATGAAACAGTCTGGGGTGGCGGCGTTACTCCCATCTTGGGAAGGCGTGTATGTCGGATTGAGCGCCGGCAGCATGGTGATGACCCCACGAATCGGGGAAGCATTTGTCGGATGGCGTTCATCTGATGAGCAGAGCGATGAGACGTTAGGGTTTGTCGACTTCTCAATCTTTCCACACCTCGATCACGAGATGCTACCGGAGAATACGTCACGAGATGCGGCAGAGTGGGCGGAAGCGTTACAGGCACCTGCTTATGCGATTGACGACGAGACCGCAATTCGTGTGAATGAAGGAAAGGTCGATGTGATTTCGGAAGGAAAGTGGAAGAAGTTTTTCTGACTGTATAAAACCAATAGGAAGGGGACCTGAGAGATTGAACCGATTTACACATCAACGAAAAACGAACCGAATCGTCGTACGACCGTTAGAGAAGCAAGATTATGACGCGTGGTTAAGTGGCTTCACCAATCGTCTTGTTTCGCAGCATGAGTATGACCCTGGGAAATTAGACATGAGCGACTGTACGTCCGTTTGGTTTGACCAGCTAGTCGACAATCATCAGTCACTTGCGCTTGAAGACGAGGCACATGTCTTCGCCATTTTCCGACTCGACGATGGGACACACCTTGGTATGGTGGATTTTTCTACGCTTGCGCGAGATGCGTTTCAATGGGGGAGGGTCGGGTATACGATTCATAATCAGCATTGGGGCCAGGGGTATGGGACGGAAGCAGTCGACCTGGCAATGCGCATCGCTTTTGACGAGTTGAACTTTCAACGAATCGAGGCACATATCAATCTCGGCAATGAGGCGTCCATTCGTCTCGCGGAGCGTGTCGGCATGTTGTATGAGTGTACGAGAGAAGGGTTTATCTTTGAGAACGAAGATTGGGTAGACCATCTCGTCTACGTGAAAACGAAGCGCCGTCGATAGAACGACTCCTACCACATATGGTACGATGAATTGACGGAAAGGGGGATGAGCATGGCGATTGAACCACTTCGCGTGCGTGTCCAGCAAACAACACGGATGAGTGACATGCCAGAGGCGATTGAGCTCTCGGCTGACGGTTTATACTATCCATTGAAGACTGGCTTTATTTTAATGTTTGACCAACAACAAGAGGACGGACCGGTCCCGACGACAATTAAGTACACGCCGGAACGATTGGCGCTGATCTGTAAAGGACCGATTGAGATGAATCACTCCTTCATCGAAGGTCGCTTCACGCAAAGCTTATACAAGAATCCATATATGTCGATGACGATGGCGACGACGACATCGCGCCTCGATGTGTCAGAAGAATCATGTACGTTCGTATATGAGTTGTCCATGAATGAAGAAGATGTTGGCATATATGAAGTACATGTCACGTGGACATTTGAAGGAGGAGAAGAGTGATGAACTTTACAGAACGCGTAAACAAGATTGAAGAGATGTTGAACGAAGACTGGTTCGAGATGCTCGAAACAAACGAAGAAGAGTATGAAGAGTGGCGCGGTCGTCTCGAGGATCATGCCGAACAAGTCATCACGCACTATGACCAAGAGAACGGTGTCGATGTCAATTCAATCGATAAACTGCTTCAATTGAACGATGAGTTCCCGCTCCTTTACGGAGAGGACACCGTTCGCCTGTATATCGCACTCATCGAGGCACGCCCAGAAGACAAAGCGGTCTACGATCGGTACGTCGATTATTTGGCAGCCATCAGCGATGCATCGCACGAACAGTTCTTACATTTCCATACGCTCGTCGAAGCAGGACGGTTAGAAGAAGCGAGACAACTCGCTCCACATATGCCGCAACGTCTCGGACTCGAAGAATAAGCATACCGACAGTGTCATCCGAACAGGATGGCACTTTTTTTATGGTTGAAAGGGGACACACTTCGACGAGAACGTCCATTTTATTTCGATTGTGCGCTCTTTAAGATGAAGGAACAAGGAAATCAATTTAGAGAACACGAATGGAAATGAATAAAGGGGGAAATGTGATGTTAAGACTAATCAAAACATCTGTCGAACAAAAAGAACAGATTCTGGCATTTTTAGAGGAATGGTACGAACGGGATGAGCGGATTGTCCCGACCTCGGTGGACCGTGAAACGACAGACTTCGAGGCGTACGTCAACACGTTACGTCAGAAAGAGTTACGTGAGAACATAGAGGAAGGCTGGGTCCCGAGCACGACGTATTGGCTCACGGACGGAGAGGAGCTTCTCGGGGCGGCGAACATTCGTCATGAGTTGAACGAATCGCTCTTGAAGATTGGCGGGCATGTCGGATATGGAGTAAAGCCGAGTGCGCGCGGACGGGGACTCGCTACGATTCAATTACAACTTGCGCTTAAGAAAGTGAAAGAGCTAGGTATTGAGCGTGCACTCATTACGTGTAACCGGACAAACGTCGCTTCCCGTCAGGTCATTTTAAACAACGGTGGCGTCGCGGACACACCGTATACAGAAGAAGACGGGACGATCGTTGAGCGGTTTTGGATTGACTTGAGAGGATGAAGACGAGATGGCGAACTGGATCATCATTTATTTGGCGCTGATTAACTTCTTCGGCATCTATTTGTTCCGAGAAGAGACCGTTCCTTCAAAGAAGTGGTTCTCTTTCTCGAGCGGGGTCGCCATCACGTACTTCTTCATGTATCTCTTGCCGTCGCTGAATAAACGCCAGGACACACTTCGTATCGATTGGTTGAATCTGGCCCTACCTTCAGAGATTTACATCGTCAGTCTCATCGGGTTTACATTGTTCTATGGCACGATGCGGTTCGTTCGGACGCCTCACTTCCAAGATGAAGCGGTCGATCGGGCCGTTTCGTATTGGCTACAAGTGACCCTGCTCACGGCATACATGACATTTTCAGCGTATGTGGTGACGGCCGATTCCGTGACGTTCGTTGCGAGAAGCTTCTATGCGACGGCGCTCGGTGTCCACTTTTTGGCACTCGGTCATGACTTGAACCGGCACTATGGTGAACGTTACATGCGACAAGGACGCTACTTGTTGAGCGGTGGGATTTTGCTCGGTGGGTTCTTTTCACGCTGGATTGACTTGGCCGCACACGTCGAAGCGCTCTGTTTTGCGTTCGTGGCCGGGGCGATGATTCTCAATATCGTGAAGTTTGAACTCCCATCCGACCGAAATCTACACTTCCGCACATTCGTTTTGGCCGTATGTAGTTATGGGGGATTATTGCTCATCTTGAAACATCTTCTAAACTTCTGACGAGAACTTCACAAAAATGAATGACTGTTCATTCATCATTTGATATACTGAATTCAAGATTGAATCCGTTTTCAAAAGGGGGAGTTTTGGGGATGTCTACATTTTTAATCGTCAACTGGATTCTATTCTTGCTCGTCCTCGGCTATGGGGTGTATTTATTTGCTTCGCTGGTTCACCAGCGTTATACATTCATCAAGCTCGGGAAGAAGGCAGAATGGAGCCAAACGAACAAAGAACGACTCGAACAGGTCATGATCAACGTGTTCGGTCAAAAGAAATTGTTAAAGGATAAAAAGAGTGGCGCCATTCACGTCATGATGTTTTATGGCTTTATCCTCGTCCAATTCGGGGCGATTGATTTTATTTGGAAAGGACTAGCGGTCGGAACACGTTTCCCACACATCCCGCTCGGTCCACTCTATCCGATCTTCACGTTCATGCAAGAAATCGTCATGCTCATGATTCTCGTCGCGGTCGTTTGGGGATTCTACCGTCGTTACGTCGAGAAGCTTGTGCGCTTGAAACGAAACTTCTTAGCCGGTCTCGCCCTCATCTTCATCGGCGGGTTGATGGTTTCTGTTTTGTTCGGGAACGGGTTTTACCTCGTCTATAAAGAAGAGCTTCCGATGTGGGGTGAACCGGTTGCGACACTCATCGGTTCAGCGTTTGCTTGGGTACCGGGTTCGGTCGCTTTCGCCTTGTTCGTCGTCTTTTGGTGGATGCACCTCTTATTCTTACTCAGCTTCATGGTTTACATCCCGCAAGGCAAACACGCGCACTTGATCGCCGGGACGCTCAACGTCTGGCTCGGGCGCACACACAAAGTCGGTCGCTTGGCACCTGTTGATTTTTCAGCAATGGAAGAAGCAGAAGAATCAGATGAAGAAATCGTCTTCGGGGTCAACAAGATTGAAGACTTTAACCAGAAGCAACTCGTCGACTTGTACGCTTGTGTCGAGTGCGGACGTTGTACGAATGTGTGCCCGGCAACGGGAACAGGGAAGATGTTGTCGCCGATGGACTTGATTGTCAAACTTCGTGACCACATGAATATGAAAGGTGCAGCGGTCACAAGAAAATCACCGTGGGCACCGGCACTCATGTTCCAAAACACGCAAGGTGCTGAAATCGCAGCAGCGGCGCAAGATGGCCATATGCTCGTCGCAGACGAGTTGATCGGCAACGTCATCACGGAAGAAGAAATCTGGGCGTGTACGACGTGCCGGAACTGTGAAGATCAATGTCCGGTCATGAACGAACACGTCGATAAAATCATCGACCTTCGTCGCTACCTCGTCATGATGGAAGGGAAGATGGATCCAGAAGCGCAGCGCACGGTCGCAAACATCGAGCGTCAAGGAAACCCATGGGGAATGAACCGGAAAGAACGCGAGAACTGGCGCAAGGATACAGAACTCGTCATTCCGACGGCAAAAGAGAAGAAAAAAGCAGGCGAAGAATTCGAATACCTCTTCTGGGTCGGCGCGATGGGCTCTTACGATAGCCGTAGCCAAAAAGTCGCGCAGAGCTTTGCGAGCGTCTTGAACAAGGCGGGCGTCTCATTCGCCATTCTCGGAAACGAAGAGAAGAACTCAGGGGACACACCTCGTCGAATCGGAAACGAGTTACTCTTCCAAGAACTCGCCGAAGCGAACATTAAATTGTTTGAGAAGTATGGGGTGACGAAGATCGTCACGGTCGACCCACACGCCTACAACACATTCAAAAATGAGTATCCAGACTTCGGACTTGATGGTGTGAAAGTGTATCACCATACGGAGTTACTCGCCGAATTGCTCGATACGGGTCGGATTCAGCCGGATCTTCAAGTGAACGAACGTGTCGTCTATCACGACTCATGTTACCTCGGTCGTTACAACGGCATTTATGATGCACCACGATTCGTCCTCGAACGGATCCCGGGTGTCGAACTCGTCGAAGCGACACGTAACCGTGAAAACGGCATGTGTTGTGGAGCCGGTGGTGGTCTCATGTGGCAAGAAGAGAAAGTCGGGACACGTGTAAACGTGGCCCGGACGGAACAATTGCTTGAGACGAAACCGACGGTCATCGGTTCGGCATGTCCGTACTGCTTGACGATGTTGTCTGATGGAACGAAAGCGAAGGAAGTCGATGAGACGGTCGGCACGTTCGACGTCGTCGAATTACTCGATCGTTCGCTGAAAGCCGTCGAGATACCAGAACCGGTTGTACAATAATGCAGGAAGGCACGGTCCGCGGACCGTGCCTTATTTGTTTATTGCATTTCAGCTGTGGAAAGAAGCGAAGAGGTCAAATGAGACAAACCTTGTGTCGTCTCGTTGATGGATGAAATGGTTTCAACCATCTGTCCGAGATCTTGTTTGTTCCGTTCAAACGAAAGGACGTATTGCCCCATTTCTTCTTGAACGGTCGAGAAACTAGCCTTGACGTCATTCAATTGACGCATGGCTTCATCGTTCGTCCGATGCATATGTCCCATTTGATCAAAGAGTGCTGCGATATTGGCTTCATTTTCATGAATGAGCGCATTGATTTGACTGCTCAGTTGTTTCGCGTTCTCCGCGAGTGTGCGCACTTCGGTGGCGACGACAGCGAATCCTTTCCCGTGTTCACCCGCTCGAGCCGCTTCGATTGAGGCGTTTAGGGCGAGCAAGTTCGTTTGATTGGCGATTTGTTCGATGCTTCGCGTCATGTTGACGATTTCTTGAGAACCATTTTTTAGAGCTGTGATGCGATCGAGCGAAGTGTCTACATAAGTGGCAGATTGTTTGAATTCGACTTCCATCTGTTCGATTTGTTCGCCGTTCGTATGTGTCAACGTCATCAAGTGACGACTCATCTTTTCCGTTTGCTCCGTTTCCGCAAGAACTTGGTGCGCGCGATTGCTTGTTTCAGACATCGCTTGCCCTGTTCGGTCCATCGTCGTAGCGACTTCTGCACTGACGCGTGAAACGTCGCTTAACAATGTGGCACGGGCTTCGTTCGCGGACTCGAGTTCATCGAGACGGGCATTGACGTATTGTTCGGTAACGATTTGTGCGTCTAAATTCATCGCGTGTGATAACGCCAAAAGCGATTCTGTCAAAGTCGCCGGGTCATGTTGATACGTCTCGACGACTTTTGGGATGAGCAATGTATTGAACGCCGAATACGTCGCGAGGAACCAGACGACAGGGACCGCAAAGTGGTGATGTGTCTGTCCCATTCGTTTTCGCAAGGCTAAGAATTTGTCATCGATGTTCCCCGTCAACAAACTGCGAAAGTAATCGGCGAATACGTTTTTTAAACGTTCTCTCGTCGATGAGGCGTTCGCGATTCTGACCATTTCGGGTTGAAGCATTAAGTGATCGAGTACGTTTTCAAGTACTTCATCTAGCACGGACTCCACGAGTGGAGCCATGTCTTGTAGGCGCTTCACTTGAGAGGCCGTATACCCCATATAGTGAGCACGTCCGCTCAAACTCGAGTCAGATGGCTTGGCGATTGTCTGAATGTCGGGAAAACCTTCGGAAGCGACGAAATCTGTTGAGGTTGTCTTAAGAAAAAGTGCCATATGTTTATTCTCCTTCTATTTACATCAAAATTGGCGTTCTCTTCTATATCGGCAGAAGTGTGAAGAAACTGAGAAGTTGATGTGTTTTGAAAAAGGTTCACCGATAAATGAATATGGGAAAAGGTGATGGAAGAGCAGAATATTCAATCTTGAGTTAGGGGTGCGAACCGTGAAAAATATGGTTGTTTTGTTGACGATTGTCAGCGCGCTTAGTAGCCAAATCCTTCCCCAAATTTTGTTTTTATCCATCATGGCAGTCGAAGAAGGGGTCGGACGATTGATTCCGTTCCTTATTTTTTACGTATCGAGCATGTCAGGACTCTTGTTGTGGGTTTATGTTATCGGACGACGTGGCTCAAAGGATACGTTTTTAATGGCTTTGTCTGTCCTTGTCGTCGGTCTCGTGTGTTTTGTGCTTCCATTTGGTCGTGCCATTGAATGGAGCGCATTTTTTGTAGGCGTCGGCTCGATTGGAGTCGGTACCATCATGACGACGATTTTATCGCAATTGAATGAACTGAAGTCTGCTGCGAAAGCTGACTCGAATGAAGAAAGTGGCAGTTCATTACCATTAGTCCTCGCATTAGTCGGCTGGATCGCTGTGTTCTCTTACGCATTGTCACAGTCGTACAATCTTGCCATCGCCTTATTCTTAGTGAGTCTGATTTTGCCTTGGCTATTCGTACGCAAGTTGCCCCTTCAAAAATCTACGACATGGCAGTTTGAAACCCGTTCTTTTCTCCGCGCCTTTATCGCGGTCACCGTCTTTACGTTGATTAGTCGTCTCCTTAGTCTCTTGGAAGGAGCGCGAGGCTACATTGAAGTGTTTAGTCTGATGATTATTTTGTTAGCATATGTGGGTTGGTTGTTATTCCAAAAACGAGTTCGGGCCTTCATTGGGGCGAGTCGGACGCGCCAAGTTCAATTATTGTCATTTGTCATCGGGTTGTTCGGCGGTTGGACGTTGATTGGTGCTGTATTTGTCAGCATTGCTCTCTATTCGTTCCAAGTGCTAATGATATATGTGTTCGTTCCGTTTTTAGCCGGCGTGATTGGTTGGATCTTGTTTGGTCATATATTTGATTTTGCGCGCCATCCTTATCTTGTGTTACTCATTTCCTCTTTGGTTTTTTTTCTAGGGTTTATCGAACCTCTCGCATTCATACCAGTATTATTTGTCAGTGGTTATACACAAACCATGTATTCAAGTGTCAGTCATGCTTACTTATTCGAAGAGTACGGGGAAAACAAAGAGTTTGCCTCGCTGCTCATTCAATTGTGGAAGCGATTCGGAATGGTCGTATCGTATTCGTTCTTGATGGTCGGATTGTTAGGATACGGTTTGTACGTCGGACAGACCGTCAATGCGGAATTGTCATTCCAAATCCCACGAGGTTGGATGTTCGGCGTTCTCGGACTGACGTGGTTGTTCAATATCGGATTGATTACCGTCTATTGGTTCCGTATTCGAACCGAGGCATCCAATGAATCATAATTTTCTCTAGCTTTTTCATATCGCTTTTGTTTATAATGAGGAGTGATGTTTAACTAGTGACGGAAAAGGAGTGTCCTTTAATGAATAAATCGTTGATTGATTTCGTTTATGAACTTCTCCAAGAAACTGGCGAGCAGCCTGTTTCTTTTGATGAGATTCGCGAAAAGATCAAGCAAAACTATACGTTTGCGAGTGAAGAAGAAGAGCTCGAGAAAATCGCACAACTTTACACCGATTTGAACATCGACGGGTTGTTCGTCAACTTGGGAGCAAACCGTTGGGCGCTTCGCGTTTGGTACCCATTCGACAAGTCGGATGAGGATCTCGTCATCGAAGCACGTCAACGTGGTGAACTTGACGAATTCGAAGAAGAGTTCGAAGAAGCAGACGAAGGCATCGTCGACATCGAAGATGACTTGGATGTATTCGCAAAAGTAGAAGATTATGATTCATCTGAATTTGACGATGATGACGAAGAAGAAAAAGTAGAAGGCCTTGATGACTTCAAGGACGACGACTTGGACGACGACCTCGATCTCGAAGACGAGGATGATTTATAAGAGACCGCAAAAAAGCCGGGCATCGCGCCCGGCTAGGCGTGTCTCTTTTTCTTTTTTAGTCGTTTTCACCGACTTGAAAAAAAGAAAAAATAATATCTTGACGACTGTATCGTCTCTGGCGTAAATTAGTCATGGGCTAGTTTAGCACGTAACGATGCAGCAAAAGTGTCCTCCATTTTCGGGGGCACTTTTGCTTTTTTTGTTTTTTCGTTTCCCGATGGTTGGTATTCAAGAGAGGAGAAAGAAACATGACAAAGTACATTTTCGTAACAGGCGGGGTAGTATCTTCGCTCGGTAAAGGGATCACGGCAGCTTCACTCGCGCGTCTACTCAAAAATCGAGGACTCAACGTGACGATTCAAAAGTTTGACCCATACATCAACATCGACCCAGGTACGATGAGCCCGTATCAACACGGAGAAGTATTCGTCACAGATGATGGCGCTGAAACTGACCTTGACCTCGGACACTATGAGCGTTTCATCGACATCAACTTATCGCAAAACGCGAACGTCACATCAGGACGCATTTATTCGACTGTCTTGAAAAAAGAGCGTCGTGGAGACTATAACGGTGGAACGGTTCAGGTCATTCCGCATATCACGAACGAAATCAAAGACCGTGTTTTCCGTGCAGGTCGTGAGACGAACGCTGATGTCGTCATTACAGAGATTGGTGGAACAGTCGGAGATATCGAATCTCTTCCGTTCATCGAAGCCATTCGCCAAGTAAAAAATGACATCGGGAAAGAGAACGTCATGTACGTTCACTGTACGCTCGTTCCTTACCTTCGTGCGGCAGGTGAGATGAAGACGAAACCGACGCAACACAGCGTTAAAGAGCTTCGCAGTTACGGAATTCAGCCGGACATCATCGTTCTCCGTACAGAGCACGATATCCCGGAAGACATGCGTGAGAAAATCGCACTCTTCTGTGATACGCGCAAAGAGGCGGTCATCGAAGCGCAAGATGCGTCGACACTTTACGAAGTACCACTCAACCTTCAAAAACAAGGAATGGACCAACTCGTCAACGACTACTTCGGTTTCAACACACCGGCTGCCGACATGACGGCGTGGAAAGAGCTCGTTCACACGGTCACACACCTTGAGAAGAAAGTGAAAATCGCACTCGTCGGGAAATACGTCGAGTTGCGTGATGCTTATATCTCAGTCGCAGAGGCGCTCAAGCATGCAGGTTATGCCTTCAATGCGGACATCGACATCGACTGGATCAACGCAGAAGACGTGACAGCTGAAAATGTTTCAGACATCCTCGGCGATGCTGATGGTATCCTCGTTCCTGGTGGGTTCGGTGAGCGTGGGATCGAAGGGAAAATCGAAGCGACACGTTTCGCTCGTGAAAACAACGTACCATTCTTCGGAATCTGTCTCGGGATGCAACTCGCGACGGTCGAGTTTGCCCGTAACGTCTTGAAATTGGACGGTGCCCATACGGCTGAAATCGATCCATCGACACCGTATCCAATCATCGACCTTCTTCCAGAGCAAAAGGACATCGAAGACCTCGGCGGCACACTCCGTCTCGGACTTTATCCATGTAAACTCGAAAAAGGGACGAACGCGCACGCCGCATACGATCAAGAGCTCGTATACGAGCGTCACCGTCACCGTTACGAGTTCAACAACGAGTACCGTGAAGCGTTTGAAGCAGAAGGCTTTAAGTTCTCAGGTACGAGCCCGGACGGTCGTCTCGTAGAAATCATTGAGATCCCAGAACACAAGTGGTTCGTAGCATCACAGTTCCACCCAGAATTGATTTCGCGTCCAGAACGTCCACAACGTCTATTCCATGACTTCATCCAAGCATCACTTGGAGAATAAGTGATTGAAAGCCACGGTCCATTGCGGATCGTGGCTTTTTCTACATCAAAAGCATGAGAGGGAAGGTGCCCTTGGCAGGATACATCCCCTTCACTTTCTGGGTACACTAGAAGTAGAACGGGGAGAGGGTGATGGCTCATGAAAGAACGACATTCGATTTATCTTGGATACGGATTGGGGCTTGTGGCGCTCAGTCTGTTGCCGTTCATCGTCTTGCCTTCCCTCCTATTACCCTACCAGCTCGGGTGGACGGGCATTGTCTTACTAGCCCTCTCGGTCGGGCTATTGCGGGCGATTCGGGACGGCTCGAACGTCATCCTGAAGCAGATGTGGAAAATTACGTTTTCTCTCTTCTTGATTTTCGTTCTCGTCTATTACGTCTCGTTCGGACTTGTTCTCTATGACACATATGGATTAGATCGTCTATTAGAACAATATGAACGACAGGCGGTCTGGGTATTCGCGGCATTCAGTTTTTTACAGCCGATTGCCTTACCGGTCCCGGAAGCGGTCAGTGTGCCGATTGGAAGTGTAGCGCTCGGACCGTTTCGAGCCGCTTTGGTCGGAAGTATTTCGACCACGCTTGGTATCTTTGTCATGTATGGGTTGGCCCGGTTCGGTCGTGAGCGAATCATCCGCTGGGTCGATGAGGAGAAGTTGAAGACGTACGACCGATATGTCGAGAAGTATGGTCTTGGCATTTTGCTCGTCTTATTCATCATTCCGATTTTGCCGGACGAGGTGATCTGTCTTGCGGCCGGATTCAGTCGCGTGCCGTTCCCACGTTTCGCGGGCATCGCGTTCGGTGCAAAACTCGTCACGTCGTTCGGGCTTGCCTATTCTGTCTCCATCGGACAATTGTTTATGACCGATTCGAGTCCAATTGCGATCGCTTCCGTCATGGCGAGTTTGGTTGTCTTAATCCTTGCGTTCATTTGGCGCAAGCGAAAAAAAGGAGATTCGAATGGGACGCAAGAATAAGGTAAGGACGATCATAGAGAGGAAGACAAGATGCGACAAGACAATGAAGTGGTCATTCGACCGATTGAAGAACAAGATTTAGCCCGACTATGGGAATTGATTTATCGGGATGCGACACCGGAGTGGAAACAATGGGACGCCCCTTACTTTGAACACAAGGCGATGTCCTACGAAGAGTTTCAGCAAATCGAGCAGTCGCTCATCCAAAAAGATGACATGTGGGTCATTGAAGTGGATGGAACCGTATATGGGACTGTTTCTTATTATTTTGAGGATGCCGGACGAGAGTGGCTCGAGATGGGCATCATCTTGCATCAGTCCGACCGCTGGAATCGTGGTGTCGGGACGCGTGCCCTTCGTCTATGGACAGAACATTTATTTGAGACGTTACCAGTCGTCCGTGTCGGCTTGACGACATGGTCAGGAAATGAACGGATGATGCGGGTCGCTGAAAAAGTAGGCATGCAACTGGAAGGTCGAATTCGTCAAGTGCGTGTCGTGAACGAGAAGCGCTACGATTCGATTCGGATGGGTATGTTACGGGAAGAATGGATTACGCAAAAGCACCGCGGATAAAAAGTCCGCGGTGCTTTGTGTTATTTCACTTCTTGATCTTTAATCGGGAACCAACCGGCACGAGTCGTGATGGCGTTCCAGAGTGGAGCGGGAACAGCGAGTTCGGCTTGTTTGTTCAAGTCGAGTTCTGTCTCAATCTCGTCTTCGCGGTCCGATTTCACTTTTTCAAGCCATTCCGGGTCGATGATGAGTTCGCGACCGAGTGCGGCAAGGTCGACGACCTCGAGTGCGTCTTCGACTTGCGCCGGACGCTGAAGTTGCCCGACTCCGATGAGCGGGATGACACCGTTGATGCGTTTGGCGATGCGGTCAATCGAACGTTCCGTGACGTTCTCGTCACGCATGGAAGCCGTATTGAAGTTCCAGAGAGACGCGTGAATATAATCGACGCCTTCTTCTAAAATCATATCGAGCAACACATCCGTGTCGTCGAGCGTGATGCCTGGCTCTTCGATTTCTTCTGGTGAGAAGCGATAGCCGACGAGGAAGTCTTCTGCATCTGCGGCTGCTTCTTTGACACGGCGAATGACTTTGCGTGGGAACGTCAAACGTCCATGGACATCACCGCCGAAGCGATCTTCACGGCGATTCGAGTGCGGTGAGAAGAATTGTTGAATCAAGTAGGTATTCGCCCCGTGAATCTCGACTCCGTCAAATCCGGCTTCGATAGCGCGACGCGTCGCTTCGCCGAACGCCTCGATGATGGCTTCGACTTCTGACGTCTCGAGGGCACGTGGTGTAGCGGCTCCTTCGCGGACAGGTGCGACGGCACTTGCGCTGACAGGTTGTTCGTTCGGGACGAGTTCAGGTGGTGACATCCGTCCTGCGTGGAAAATTTGAAGGATGGCTTTTGCGCCTTCCGCTTTTAAACTTTCCGCCAATTGACGGAGACCCGGGATGAATTTGTCGTCATTGACCCCGAATGCGTTCGGGAACCCTTTCCCGTCTTCTGTCACGTAGGCGCAAGCCGTGATGGCGAGCCCGACGTTTTGCGCCCGCTTCCGATAGTAGGCGAGCTCATGCTCGGATACTTCGCCCGTTGGCTCTGATGAGTAATGTGTCATCGGTGCCAATACGAGGCGGTTCGGTACTTCGACGCCATTTTTGAACTGAAAAGGTTGTAACATACGTTTCATCTGAAATCCTCCTTCGACATGATACCTTGAAGTCTAAGCTTCTCGACTCAAAAATGCGAGTCGGATGCTTGTGAATGAACACATTACAGGTTACTCAAGCGTAAGAGATGATTGAACTCAAAAGAATAGGGTATAATACAGGAGAAAAGTTGATATTCGGTTCGAGACAATAGAGAGACCACAACAGAAGGGGGAAGCCTTGTTTTTGTTGTGGTCTCTTTTTCTATTCATTGAACCGTACTTACTATAGGAGGGAATAAGATGGAAATCAGAAATTTCTCAGCGAAAGAACGAGCGAAACGATATGAGCAACTGACAAGTGAACGTCATGACGTTCTTGTTGTCGGTGGAGGGATTACCGGAGCGGGGATTGCGCTCGATGCGTCGTCGCGTGGGATGAAGACAGCTGTCCTCGAGATGCAAGACTTTGCGGCGGGGACATCAAGTCGTTCGACGAAACTTGTTCACGGGGGACTCCGCTATTTGAAACAATTCGAAGTGGCGCTCGTCGCAGAAGTCGGGAAAGAGCGTGCGATCGTATATGAGAATGGTCCACACGTCACGACACCGGAACAAATGCTCTTACCGATGCACAAGGGAGGTACGTTCGGTCCCTTCTCAACATCGATCGGACTGATGGTATACGACTTCCTCGCAGGTGTAAAACGTGCAGAACGTCGCATGATGCTCAAACCAAATGAGGTCATCAAAAAGGCACCGCTCGTGAAAAAAGATGATCTGGTCGGAGGCGGTTACTACGTCGAGTACCGCACAGATGATGCACGATTGACGATTGAAGTGGCGAAAGAAGCAGCGAATCATGGTGCACTTCTCATGAACTACGCCAAAGTGACAGGATTGATTTATGAAAACGGCAAAGTGGCCGGTGTACACGTCGAAGACCAGATTGACGGGTCGACGTATGACGTCTATGCGAAGAAAATCATCAACGCGACCGGTCCATGGGTCGATGAGTTACGAGAAGAAGATAACTCGAAAAAAGGGAAGCAGCTTCGCCTGACAAAAGGAATTCACTTGGTTATCGACCAGTCGAAATTCCCGCTCAAACAAGCGATTTATTTCGATACACCGGACGGTCGCATGGTCTTTGCGATTCCACGCGGAAACAAAGCATACGTCGGAACGACGGATACGTTCTTCGATAAAAACAAAGCGCATCCACGCATGACGACGGAAGACCGCGATTATATTTTAGAAGCCATTCACTATATGTTCCCAGACGTCCATGTCACAGCGGATGATGTGGAGTCGAGCTGGGCAGGTATTCGTCCGTTGATTTATGAAGAAGGAAAAGACCCTTCTGAAATTTCACGTAAGGACGAAATTTGGCAGTCAGACAGCGGCTTGATCACGATTGCCGGCGGTAAATTGACAGGGTATCGCAAGATGTCGGAAACGGTCGTCGACCTCGTCGCAAAACTGTTGAAAGAAGAAGACGGTGTCGTCTATTTGGCTAGCCGGACGAAGCATATGCCGATGTCAGGTGGTCACGTCGGCGGTTCGAAAGGCTTCAAAGACTTCCTTGAGAAGAAAACAAAAGAACTTCAAAATCATGGCTTAGACGCAAACCATGCGGAAGAACTCGTTCGTCTATACGGATCGAATATCGATCGTGTCATCGAACGGATGGATGCGAACGCATATGACCTTCCTGAAATCGTCTATGCGCAATTGGTTTACGGAATCGAAGAAGAATCAGTCGTTCGTGCCATCGACTTCTTAATTCGCCGCACGGGCGCAATGTTCTTTGATATCGACTTCGTCCGTCAATACAAAGACGGTGTCCTTCGCTGTATGGCCGATGTCTTCAAGTGGTCAGATGAGCGTTTGAAAGAGGAACGTGAAGAGGTCGAGAAAGAGATTGAAATCGCAGTCGTTCCAGTGACTGTCGAATCATAACACCCAACGCGTCACACGAGAGGTTCATTCTGAACAGGATGAACCTCTTTTTGTGGAATGGTTTCATGACTTCAGAATAACGGTATATCTCATAAGTAGTCACTCTCACGTTGAAGGAGAACTGTTTATGATACGAAAGCTCATCGCCGTCTTATTAATCGGCGTTCTATTCATAGTAGGCTGGCGTTATGTCAATCTGGATCGTCTGTTAGCCGATGTGTATTACGTCAAAGTCCCAAGCCCAGAAGTGGCGACACAGACATCGCACGGATATCGGTACGATCTCATCGGCTACGATGAAGATGGGAAGAAGCGACCGCTCGCCATTGCGACTCCCTCATTATTAGCAGAAGGAGACTTTTTGAAAGTGTATGTCAAAGAGGAAGCTCCTGAAGTGACCGATTATGAACGCGTGAACGCGCTAGAAGTACCTGCACAGTTGAAAGAAGAACAGCAAGAAGATGAATCCGAGCCAATGTTCCCTTGATTTCAAAAGATAAGCATCGCGAAAAAGAGACGAGTTTGGTATGGTTGAATTGCTTGATTATGGAAAATGATGAATGAAAGAAGGGACATACATGTCACGGATGTTGATTGCAGATGACCAGGACGGAATTCGTACGATGCTCGCACAAGTGTTCACGAACATGGGGGTTGACGTGGACACTGCGCAAGACGGCATCAAAGCCTGGGAGTTTTTAGAGCGAGAGCAATACGATTTAGTACTTCTCGATATGAACATGCCCCGTATGTTCGGTCACGAAGTGTTGCGTCGAATGAGAGAACAAGAACTAGAGACACCTGTCATGATCATGACGGCATTCGGAGAAGAAACGGTGATTGACGAGGTGCGTCGTCTCGGAATCACTGCACAATTTGAAAAGCCGTTTGATATATACGGAATGATTGAAAAAGTGAAAGAAGTCTTGGAAATTTGACGTTTCGTCACCAAGATGACATATGTAAACGCTTGCGCTAAGCCATTTCTATGCCCGAATAGCATAGGCACATGTTTTACGGTGTGTTATAATGGGAACGAATTGCACGGGGGAACTTTTCCCAAACGTGTATAATAGCGAACAGACAGGAGGATGTCATTATGCCATTAGTATCAATGACAGAAATGCTTAACAAAGCATTCGAAGGCAAGTATGCAGTAGGCCAATTCAACATCAACAACCTCGAGTGGACGCAAGCGATTCTTCGCGCTGCGGAAGACGAGAAATCACCAGTAATCCTCGGTGTATCAGAAGGTGCAGCGAAGTACATGGGTGGCTTCACAACAGTTGTCAAAATGGTTGAAGGTCTCATGCACGACTACAACATCACTGTTCCAGTTGCAATCCACCTTGACCACGGTTCTTCATTCGACAAGTGTAAAGCAGCGATCGACGCTGGATTCACATCAGTCATGATCGACGGTTCACACCACCCGATCGACGAAAACGTCGAAATGACGAAACAAGTTGTCGAGTACGCGCACGCTAAAGGTGCTTCTGTTGAGGCAGAAGTCGGTACAGTTGGCGGCGAAGAAGACGGCGTCATCGGTGGCGTACAATACGCTGACCTCGAAGAGTGTGTACGTGTAGTTAAAGAAGCGAAAGTAGATGCACTTGCTGCAGCACTCGGTTCTGTACACGGACCATACCAAGGTGAGCCGAAGCTTGGCTTCAAAGAGATGGAAGAAATCGCGAAAGCGACACAAACTCCACTCGTTCTTCACGGCGGATCAGGTATTCCTGAGCACCAAGTTAAAAAAGCAATCGAGCTCGGACACAGCAAAATCAACGTCAACACTGAGTGCCAACAAGAGTGGACTCGTGCGGTACGTGAGAAGCTTGACGCTGACTCGAAAGTATATGACCCACGTAAAGTTATCGGACCTGGGATCGAAGCGATCTACAACGTCGTAACTGGCAAAATGCGTGAGTTTGGTTCTAGCAACCAAGCATAATCCTGTCTTACCAAGCCGACTCTTTTCGAAGAGTCGGCTTTTTTGAAACTTTCTTTCGGTGAAGCCCGTAATCATGAGTCATAGGAGGGATTCAATGAGTTATACAGAGCGAAAGACAGAACTGTTTTGGTGGATTTTTTATATCGTGGCGATTCTCATGTTGATCAGCCTATCGTTTGCAATCATGGTCGCACCGCTCGCGTTGATTTGGTACAATCCACAACCTTACCTCATCCCGCTCTTAGTGATTGTGGCATTAGGAGGGTTTGGGGTGTATTGGTTCATTCTGACGTTTCGTCAGTTATTGTGGAAAGAGCGACACCGTTCTCATTATGAGGTCACATCGACCAACTTATTTGGAAGAACATGGCGAGTTGAAGCAGAGGAGTCGATTGAGCAATCGATCCCACTAGAGAAGATTGAACGGGTCGTGTTCTTCCCGGCAATCGTTCGCAAAACCCAACCGTCCCCGACCATTCCAATCGGGAGACCGACGATTGAGCTCTGTCCGATGCTTGCCATTTTGACAGCGAATGAATCGATGGAAATCTTGTTTGATATGCGTGATGTGAATCAGTTCGAGCGATGGATTTCTTATTTTCACGAGCGAGGAACACCGCTATTTTATACACCTAAATGGTTACATTGGATTGGAGCGAACATTGCGACACGTCAAGAGCGATTTGAACTGTTCAATCGACCGAACGAATTAATTCCGTTCCGCTATACGGGAAACATTGCTGAGGATGAAACGGCTGCTGCCGAAGCATGGATTGAGACATACGGTGCGGACCGCCAACTGGAAGGTCCTCATGAAGCGTACTACATGAAGCAGGCGAAAATTCGGAAATGGACCGCGATTGGAACAGTGATAGGGATTGTGCTCATCGCAGCATCGATGCTCTTGATCGCGGCGTTGACGTAAAGGGTATAGCAATTCGACATGACTTTCCTCATAATAGAGGTTGTAAGCGATCACAAATTGAGGAGGAGACACATATGCGTTTTTTCATTGACACAGCAAATGTGCAAGACATCAAACAAGCTCACCAAATGGGCGTCATCGGGGGCGTGACGACGAATCCATCGCTCGTCGCTAAAGAAGGTGTCGACTTCCATACAAGACTTCGTGAAATCTGTGAGATCGTCGGGGATCTCTCGGTCAGCGCGGAAGTTATTGCACTGGATGCAGAGGGTATGGTGGAAGAAGGAAAGGAACTTGCTGCCATCGCGCCGAATATTACAGTAAAGGTACCGATGACACCAGCGGGGATGGAAGCGGTGAAACAGTTTAAGGAGCTCGGGATCAAAACGAACGTGACACTCATCTTTAACGCGAACCAAGCGTTGCTCGCGGCACGTGCCGGCGCTTCATATGTTTCTCCATTCATCGGCCGTTTGGATGACATTGGTCAAGATGGACTCGATCTCATCGAGACGATTGCCAACATCTTTGCGATTCATGGCATCGAGACAGAAATCATCGCGGCATCTGTACGTCATCCGGTTCACGCGACGAAAGCCGCACTTCTCGGGGCTGACATTGCGACAGTCCCTTACAAAGTCATCGAACAGATGATGAAACATCCGCTCACAGACAAAGGCATTGAGCAGTTTTTAGCGGATTGGAACAACGCTCAATCCAAATAAGTCCGTCGTAGAAAGGTTTTGATCAACGTGGAAATTCTCCATATCGTTGGGCAGCAAAAATTAGAAGGAACCGTCGAAATTAGCGGAGCGAAACAAAGCGCCCTCCCTTGTCTAGTGGCTGCACTTCTTACCGAAGAATCGGTGACGATTGAAAACGTCCCGATGATTGAGGATGTAGAAGTGATGGTCAACTTGTTGAGAGAACTAGGGGTTCGGGTCGAGCGTGAAGGTGAACGGATGACCATTCATTCGAATGAAGCGGTCGCCATGCCTCTTCTCGGTTCGGAGACGCGGAAAGTTCGTGCCGCTGTCTATTTACTCGGTGTCTTCGCCGCTCGATTCGGAAAAGGAGCGGTCGGGCTACCTGGGGGATATGCGATTGGTCCACGGCCGATTGATTTACACTTGAAAGCGTTGGAACGTCTCGGCATTCATGTCGAGAATGAATCTGGTCTCTATCACGTCCGGGTCGAAGAACTCGTCGGGAATCGGATTTACTTAGACTTACGGTCGTTCGGGGCAACCGTGAGTGCGATGCTTGCGGCAGTTTTAGCGAAAGGGACGACGGTCATCGAGAATGCGGCCTGTGACCCTGAGGTCGTCGATGTGGCAACGATGCTCACGTCGATGGGCGCACACGTGAGTGGAGCGGGTACCGATGAAATTCGTATCAAAGGAGTCGAACGTTTGCATGGGTGTACCCATACGTTAATCCCGGATCGCCTCGAGGCAGGTACATTTATGATGTTCGGCGCGGTGTCGGGTAGTGTGACCGTGCAACCGGTCATTTCGACTCACCTTGAAGGGGTTATCCAAAAACTAATGGATTATGGTGCCCAGGTGGAAGTTGGCGAGGAATCGATTACAGTAACCGCCAATCAATCCTTGCCGACAGACATTCGCGTGTTCCATTATTCAGGATATCCGAGTGACTTACAGCCAATCATGTCGGCGGCTTTATTGAAGGCAGACGGGACGAGCGTTGTCACGGACAAATTGTATTCCCAACGATTCCGACATATTGCCGAGATGCGCCGAATGAATGCGCAAATCACGCTAGAAGATGCGTCAGCTGTGATTCGCGGAGGAAATCAGCTTGCGAATGCAGAAATGGAATGTACAGATGCTCGAAGTGCCGCGGCGCTTGTCTTATCAGCACTTCAAGCGTCCGGAGAATCGACGTTACTTCATGCAGAACGGTTGAATGATTCATATGTCGACTTTGTCGGCAAATTAAAACAACTCGGTGCGCTCGTTTGGGTGGAAGATCACACTGAGGCATAAAGGGGAGATTTCGGGTGGAACGAAGTTTATCGATGGAACTGGTTCGGGTAACAGAAGCAGCGGCGCTTGCTTCAGCCCGTTGGATGGGTCGCGGTTTAAAAGTCGAGGCAGATGATGCAGCGACGACGGCGATGCGAGATGTCTTTGATACGATTCCGATGAAGGGGATTGTCGTGATTGGAGAAGGCGAAATGGACGAGGCACCGATGCTCTACATCGGGGAAAAGGTCGGGAACGGCTATGGATCACGTCTCGATGTTGCGGTCGACCCGTTAGAAGGGACGAACATCGTGGCGACCGGTACATGGGGAGCGCTTGCCGTTCTCGCGGTCGCCGATGCAGGAGACCTTCTTCACGCACCGGACATGTATATGGAAAAAATCGCAGTCGGACCGGAAGCGGCTGGTCTCGTCAGTCTCGATAACTCAATTGAAGAGAACATCGAGATTGTGGCGAAGGCGAAGAAGAAAAACGTGGAAGATGTCGTTGTGACGATCTTACATCGGGACCGACATGAAGAAATCATTCAGCGGGTCCGGGCGACTGGAGCGCGAATCAAGTTGATTCCAGACGGGGATGTGGCCGCAGCAATCAACACGGCCTTCCCGAAAACAGGTGTCGACTTGCTACTTGGTTCAGGTGGGGCACCGGAAGGCGTCATCGCCGCTGTCGCGATGAAGTGTCTAGGTGGAGACTTCCAAGGACGTCTGCTCCCGGAAGACGAGGCACAAAAACAACGTTGCCATGACATGGGCATCGAAGACACGGATCGGATCCTTCTACTCAATGACTTAGTAAAGGGTGAGGATTGTATCTTTGCGGCGACAGGTGTTACGGACGGCGAATTGTTACGTGGTGTCCAATTTACGTCGCAAGGTGGGCAGACGCATTCCGTTGTCATGCGTGCCAAGTCTGGTACCGTACGCTTCGTAGAAGGGAACCACTCCCTCACGAAAAAACCGAAAATGGTCATGAAACCTGAATAATATGGAGTCGCGGATGTGTAAACGTCCGCGACTTTTTTGTGCTGAAAACGGGAATGGGTAGTCAGGAGGTGGGTGTGATGATCGAAGTGGAAGGACTCGTGAAGACATTTAGAGATGTTCCGGCGGTGAACGATGTTTCCTTCTCCGTGAAAGAAGGGGAAATCTTTGCGTTTTTAGGACCGAACGGTGCCGGTAAATCAACGACGGTGCAAATGTTGACGACGCTCGTGCGTCCAACGTCCGGAGTGGCACGAGTCAACGGATTCGATGTCGTTAAACAAGAAAAAGACGTCCGCCTATCGATCGGGGTCGCTTTACAGGAAACTGGGATCGACAAAGTGCTGACGGGGCGTGAGTTGCTCGTTTTACAAGGGCGATTGTTTAAGATGTCAAACGAAGAGGCGCGCCGTCGTGCAGATGAGTTATTAGAAGTCGTTTCTTTGACAGATGCCGCAGATCGACGGAGTGGCACGTATTCAGGTGGGATGCGGCGACGTCTCGACTTGGCCCTTACGCTCGTCCATCGCCCGACCGTGTTGTTTTTAGATGAGCCGACGACGGGTCTCGACCCGGCGAGTCGGATTGAGATATGGAATGAAGTGCGAAGACTGAACCAAGAGTTTGGGACTACGATTTTTTTGACGACTCAATACTTAGAAGAAGCGGATGAATTGGCTGACCGAATTGCCATCATCAATCACGGGAAGATTGTCAGTGAAGGAACGGCGGAAGAGCTGAAACAACTTGTCGGCGGGGAGACGATTGCGATGGACTTTTCAAACGAATCAGACGCGACGACTGCCGCCACACACTTTCAGACGACGGCGAACGAGAACCATGTATCGTTCGAACTGCGTGATGTGACGCTGACCGAAATCGTTCGGGCGTTAGACGAACAAGGACTACAACCTGAGCGTTTGACGGTGAAACAACCGTCGCTTGATGACGTGTTCTTACAAGTGACGGGCGAATCTTATGAAGGGGGCGAGATTCGTGTGGACTGAGACGTGGTTATTCACGAAACGGAGTTTAGTCACGACGATCCGAAATCCGTTTTCCTTTATTCCGAACTTGATCATCTCTGTTTTCTTTTTACTCGTGTATACGAGCGGACTATCGAGCGTGGCGTCCCTTCCTCAATTCGAAGGAAGCGACTACTTGAACTTCATCTTACCGGTATCAATCGTTTCGGGAGCGGTCGGCGGGGCAGGGGGGACTGGACAGGCGCTTGTTCGTGATATCGAGAGTGGGTATTTTGCGAGGTTATTATTAACTCCTGCGACCCGGACCGCAATCGTGCTCGGACCAATGATTGCCGGGATGTTACAGTTGCTTGTCCAAACACTGCTCATTTTTGCGGTCGCTTTTCTACTCGGTCTCACGATTCCTGTCGGGGCAATTGGTTTCTTCTTCACGGTATTACTCGCGATTGGATTCGGTCTTGGCTTTGCGGGTTATTCGGTAGGTGTGGCGTTAAAAACGCGGAATGCGCAAGCGGCACAGGCGGGTACGCTTTTGTTCTTCCCGCTGATTTTCTTATCGACGACGTTCGTCCCGAAAGAATTGATTGAGGCAGAGTGGTTGAAAGTAGCAGCGACGTTCAATCCGACGACGTATATTTTTGAAGGGATGCGGGCCGTTCTGACGCAACCTGAGATAGACTGGGGTGCTCTATCGGCAGGACTCGCGGTTGCTGGTACGATGAGTGTACTTATGATTGTCTTCGCGGCGACGAATGCGAGAGGGGCATTGAAGCAAAAATAAAAAACGACTCGGTTCCCATGAACCGAGTCGTGATGTTGTATTAGAGGTATGATCCAGCGCCAACGTAACGTGGTGCCCAGTATCCAGAAGTGAAGCTCGCGTATTTCACGCCACCTGTTTCTGAGTTGATCATTTGTGTTTTGCTAAGTGCCATCCCAACGTGGTGGATCGTCCCACCTGAGTGTGAGAAGAAGACGAGGTCGCCAGCTTGAATCGATGACTTCGAAATTTTCTTCGCGCTTGCATATTGCTGGCGTGAAGAACGTGGGAGTGTTTTGCCGATTGCTTTTTTGTAAACATGTCCAGTGTAGCCTGAGCAGTCAAATCCGGCAGTCGTTGTTCCACCGTAACGGTAAGGTGTACCGAGGTACTTTTTCGATTCAGCAACGAGTTTTGAGCGAGCATCTGTTGGTGCCTGAGAAGTAGTGGCTTTCGTAGTTGAAGTCGAACTGCTTAGTGTCGTGTATTTAGAAGAAGCTGAAACATATCGTGTTTTACCTTTATAATCGATTTTATAGAAAGATCCAGTCTTTCCAAGATACTTGTAAGATTGACCGCTGTTCATCTTTCCAACCACAGACGATTTTAATGACGCACTCGAACGAATATTTAATGAATTTACTTTTGATTTTACTGTGTTGTATTTTGTAGAAGTAGTAGAAGTTTTGCTTACCGTTGTACTTGTGCTCTTCGTGTATGTATATTTTGAAGAAGCTGAAACGTAACGTGTGCTACCTTTATAGTTGATCTTATAGAATGAACCAGATTTGCCAAGATATTGATAAGATTGTCCTCTGTTCATTTTTCCAACAACTTTAGAAGATGTTAATGATGCAGTAGTACGGATATTTAGAGAATTTACCTTTGAATAAACCGATGTATTCGAAGCGGCTTCTGCTTGTTCACCAGTTGAAAACATGAGACCCGAGAAAGCAACAGTAGCAGCGACGACGATAGATGCGATACGCTTTAACATTGTGTAATTCCCTCCGTTTTTAAAATCAAATCGTTATTATATGACAAAGTCGAGTAATATTTTAATAGTCGAGCACAAGTTGCGAGTATTACCCGGTTTCCTGTGCAAATAAACTATATCATGCGCAAGACCGATGGCATTTTTCAATCACAAGTCAAAAAAGCGTTTTCTTGTAACAGAAATGAAACAATATGTGAATATAGTACTTATTTTGTTACAAAACCATCTATTATTGTGTAAGGATTTGTACAAGAGGGAAACCGTTAGACAAAAGGTGTTTTTTGCACGGTGACGACACGAAGAAAATGTGATTAGATGATGACAGAACAAAAAGAATCAAGTTGAATACTTCTTGTAATGAAATGTAGAAAGATAGGTGACTTGAATGAGTCAACAGACAGAACCGACAAAAAATTACACGCTTCGTGAACTCGAGACGAAGACGTTAAAAGAATTATATGAGATCGCCAAAGAAGTCAAAGTTCCAAACTTCCGAGAAGCACGGAAACGTGAGCTCATGTTTCGAATTTTGAAATCTCAGGCCGAATCAAAAGATTTATACTTCCTCGAAGGTATTCTAGAAATCATTCCACCGAATCCTCAGTCGCAAAATGACGGCGGATTTGGCTTCCTCCGACCAATCAATTACTCTCAATCTTCAGAAGACATTTACATCGCTGCTTCACAAATTCGTCGTTTCAACCTCCGAAACGGGGACCTCGTGACGGGGAAAGTCCGCAAACCGAAAGAGAACGAACGATTCCAAGGATTGTTGAGTGTAGAGGCGGTCAACGGGGAGTCGACGGACTCGACGCGGTCACGCGATTACTTCCCAGCGCTCACGCCGATTTACCCGGAACAACAGATGGTGCTCGAGACAGAGCCGAAACATCTCTCAGTACGTGTCATGGATATGATTGCGCCAGTCGGATTCGGACAACGTGGATTGATTGTCGCACCACCGAAAGCGGGGAAAACCTCGCTCTTAAAAGAAATTGCGAACTCGATCACGACGAATCATCCGAACGTCGAACTCATCATTCTGTTAATCGATGAGCGACCGGAGGAAGTGACCGACATCCAACGTTCTGTACCGGATGCGGACGTGGCCTTCTCGACGTTTGATGAGACACCGGAAAACCATGCGCGCATTTCAGAGCTCGTCCTCGAACGGGCGATGCGTCTCGTGGAACATAAAAAAGACGTGGTCATCTTACTTGATTCCATCACACGATTGACGCGTGCGTATAACCTATCCGTTCCGCCGAGCGGACGGACGCTCTCTGGGGGGATTGACCCGGCAGCGTTCCACAAACCGAAAAAATTCTTCGGGGCAGCCCGAAATATCGAAGACGGAGGTAGCTTGACGATTCTTGCGACCGCACTCGTCGATACCGGTTCACGAATGGACGACGTCATCTATGAGGAATTCAAAGGAACGGGGAACATGGAACTCCATCTCGATCGGAAATTGGCGGAACGCCGCATCTTCCCGGCAATCGATATTCGTCGTTCGGGGACGCGGAAAGAAGAATTGTTACTCGGCAAGGACGAACTCGACTCGCTATGGACGATTCGCCGCACGATGAACGAGTCTTCGGACTTTGTCGAACACTTCTTACGCCGTGTCCGCGAGACGAAAACGAACCTCGACTTTTTCGCTGCGCTAGAGGCAGATAAGAAAAAAAGACGACCGGTGAAAAAAACGAAAACAGACTTGTAAATCCTATAGTAGGGTGATATTATATTCTAGTGAACTTTCTCTAGGTTGAAAGAATACTTAGGGCCGAAGGAGTTGAAAAGCAATGAAACAAGGAATCCACCCAGAATACCGTAAAGTCGTATTCATGGACTCGACGACAGAATTCAAATTCATCACTGGTTCAACTCGTTACTCTAACGAGACAATCACGATGGAAGATGGAAACGAGTACCCACTCATCCGTGTCGATGTATCTTCTGATTCGCACCCGTTCTACACAGGTCGCCAGAAATTCGCATCTGCAGATGGTCGTATCGAGCGCTTCAACAAGAAATACCAACGTTAATCGTAAAGTTGTATGCTCACCGCCTAGGGATTGCCCTTGGCGGTTTTTTGTTGCATAGACGCGGGTAAAGAGACAAAAGACTGTCGTTAGGGGGCCGTTATGGAACTTATACTCATCAGTATCAGCTTGTTAATCGGGGTCGGCATCATGTCACAGTGGTTGGCATGGCGCTATCAAATTCCGGCAATCATCATTATGACGCTCGCCGGGGTGTTGGCAGGTCCGATTCTCGGGCTGTTTGATCCGCGTGAACTACTAGGGGATTTATATAGTCCCATCATCTCGTTTGCGGTCGCCATCATCTTATTCGAAGGAAGTCTCGGTCTTCACTTCAGCGAAATCAATCAATTCCGACGGTCGATCGTCCGCATCGTCACGGTGGGAGTCGCCCTGGCGTTCGTCGGAATGTCGCTACTCATTCAATATGTCGGCGGGCTACACTGGGTCGTCGCGTGGACGATGGGCGCGCTCTTCGTTGTGACGGGTCCGACTGTCGTCATCCCGTTATTGCGACAGGCGCACTTGAAAGATCGTGTCGGAGCGATTTTGAAGTGGGAGGGAATTATCGTCGATCCGGTCGGGGCGCTGCTCGGGCTCTTCGTCGTCCGGCTCGGATACATCGTATATGAAGGAATGGACTTATGGATGCAGCTCTTGTTTGCCGGTGCTTGTATTGTCGGGATCGGACTCGGGTATTTGTTCGGGCATCTCCTCATGGGATGGTTTGTCGCGGAGAAAGTACCACGTTACCTGCGTGCCTCGGTCACATTGACTGCCGTCCTCATTTTGTTCTCGCTTAGCGAACTCATGATGCACGAAGTCGGGCTTCTCGCCGTGACGGCGATGGGGATGACGATGGCCAATACGAAACATCGGGACGAAGAGATTATCGAAGAATTGCAATCGTTTAAAGAAGACATTTCAATCTTGCTCATTTCGTCCGTCTTCATCTTATTGACGGCGTCGCTTTCACGCGCCGAGCTCTTAAATATCTTCCAATGGCCACTTCTCTTGACGATTGCCGGGATTCTCTTCTTGGTTCGTCCGGTTGCGATTTACTTGTCAACGATTGGGGGAGGACTGCCGCTAGCGGAACGAGGGTTCATCGGCTGGATTGCACCGCGTGGAATCGTCGCGATGACGGTCGCTGGATTCTTTGCTGAAGAAGTCGCTCATCTCGGGATTGACGATGCGAAGCAAATGTTGCCGCTCACGCTCGGACTCGTCTTCCTTTCCGTAACGTTACACGGTCTCACGATCCGACCGCTCGCACGTAAATTAAAATTAATTGATGTGCAAAAAGAAGCGAAAGCCGACGAGTAAAGGGCGGATTCACTTCTAAGAAAATTTGGAAGAAGTCAACCCTTTTCCTCAACTCGAAAGATAGGTATAATCGGAAAGCGATTATCGATGGAGAGGGCGAAGAACAATGATGCATGTGACGAACCGATACGGTTGGATTGAAGTGATTTGTGGGAGTATGTTTTCAGGGAAGTCGGAGGAATTGATTCGCCGTGTCCGCCGCGCTCACTATGGAAAGATTCCGGTCCAAGTATTCAAACCAGCAATCGACGACCGGTATCATGAAGAGAACGTCGTCTCACATACGGGCAACTCGGTCGTGGCGGTACCCGTCGCGTCGAGCCAAGACTTATACGATGCCGTGCGCGAAGAAACACAAGTCATCGCGATTGATGAGGTACAGTTCTTTGATGAAGGGATTGTCGATGTCATCGAACAGCTCGCGAACGAGGACAAACGCGTCATCTGTGCCGGACTCGATATGGACTTCCGGGGTGAGCCGTTCACGATGATGCCTGAGCTGTTGTCGCGTGCGGAGTTTGTGACGAAACTGCAGGCGATCTGCTTGTCATGTGGCGCACCGGCTTCACGGACGCAACGCTTGATTGACGGACAGCCGGCTCGTTATGAAGATCCGGTCATCTTGGTTGGGGCTTCGGAGTCGTACGAACCGCGATGCCGTCATTGCCATGACGTACCGAATAAACCACATCCGGTCCGCCATACGGTGGTAGACTGATGAATCGACGGACCGCCCTCGGCGGTCCGTTTTTTTGCTATAATAGATAGAGTTTGATTTGACGGAGAAAGGACGGATCATCATGTTTGACCGTTTAAGTGTATTAGAAGATCGCTATATGCAATTGAATGAAATGCTCGCCGACCCAGAAGTGCTCAGCGACTCGACGAAGTTGAGACAATATTCGAAAGAACAGGCGCAGTTAGAAGAGACGGTACAGATGTATCGTCAATATAAAGAAAAGAGCGAGGCGTTCAAAGAAGCGAAGGCGATGCTCGAAGACCGGACGCTCGACGCCGACATGCGCGAGCTTGCGAAAGAAGAGATGAACCTCTTGGAGCCGGAAGTGAAAGAGTTAGAAGCGAAGTTGCGGATTTTGTTGCTTCCGAAAGACCCGAATGATGATAAGAACGTCATCGTCGAAGTCCGGGGTGCGGCAGGAGGAGACGAAGCAGCCCTTTTTGCAGGTGATTTATACAAGATGTACACGCGCTTCGCCGAGCGGCAAAACTGGAAAGTTGAACTCATTGACGCGAACTATACGGAGCTCGGTGGGTTCAAAGAAGTCACGTTCATGATCAACGGGGCAGGTGCTTACTCGAAGCTCAAGTTTGAAAACGGCGCGCATCGTGTACAACGCGTCCCGTCGACGGAATCAGGTGGACGGATTCATACGTCTACGGCGACGGTTGCCGTCTTACCTGAAGCGGAAGATGTCGAGGTGCACATCGATATGAAAGATGTACGTGTCGATACGTTCACTTCTTCAGGCCCAGGAGGACAGTCCGTCAACACCACGCAGTCCGCTGTCCGTTTGACACACATCCCATCTGGTCTCGTCGTCTCATGTCAGGACGAGAAATCGCAACATAAAAATAAAGACAAGGCGATGAAGGTCCTTCGGGCACGCCTATATGACAAGATGCAAAGCGAGCATATGGAAGAACTGTCGGCACAGCGGAAATCTGCTGTCGGGACAGGGGACCGTTCTGAACGGATTCGCACGTATAATTTTCCACAAAGTCGTGTCACCGATCATCGTATCGGATTGACGCTCCAGAAGTTAGATCGTGTATTAGCAGGTGAACTCGAGGACATCATTGACGCCCTCATCATGGATGAACAGGCACGACTCATGGAGGATGCGGAATGATGCGTGTCGCTGCGCTACTTAAGCAGACAGAAGAGCGACTTCAAGAAGCCGGGCGTGACCGTGCGGCTGCCGAATGGTGGCTCATGCACGTGCTTGATGTCGACCGAACAGGTCTCCTCATTCGATTGTCGGATGAACTATCCATGGATGAAGCGGAACGGTTCGAAGCTGGAATCGAGCGTCTATTGACTGGCGAACCCGTACAACACGTGATCGGGCAGGCGCCGTTTTATGGTCGCTCGTTCGAAGTGAATCGGGACGTCTTAATCCCCAGACCGGAAACGGAAGAGTTGATTGACTGGCTTCTCGGGCAAATTCGTCACGTAGCGGACGATGAAATCGTGGATGTCGGAACAGGGAGCGGAGCGATTGCGATCACGCTCAGTTTAGAACTCGGTGTCCGGGTACAGACGGTCGACATTTCCCCGGAAGCGATTGTAGTCGCGAAACGGAATGCGGAAGCGCTCGGTGCGAATGTTCGCTTCTATGAAGGGGACGGACTCGCCCCGATTGCCGATCAATCGATTCGGATTCTCGTCTCGAACCCACCATATATCGAGGCCAACGTGTTATTAGATGAAACGGTTATCGGCTATGAACCGCATCTCGCACTCTTTGGCGGAGCGGATGGACTCGACATGTATCGCCAACTGATTTCAGAGTCAGTGCGCGTCTTACGTGCCGATTGGCAATTGATTGCGTTTGAAATCGGGTATAACCAAGGACAAGATGTGAAATCATTACTGTCTGAACGTTATCCTGAAGCAGAAACGGGTATTTTAAAAGATATAAACGGCAAGGACCGTATCGTCTATGCCGTAAGGGAAGGGATTGCGTATGGAAACGAAATGGATTAAATCGAATGAGATTGAAGAGGGGGTACGTCTTCTTCAAGCGGGTGAAATCATCGCCATGCCGACAGAAACGGTCTATGGTCTCGCAGGGGACGCCATGAATGATGTGGCGATTCGCAAGATTTTTGAGGCGAAGGGCCGACCGTCGGATAACCCACTCATCGTCCATATCGCTTCAATCGAACAAACGAAGTTGTTTGTCGATACGATTCCTCCCGTTGCCAAGCGCTTGATGGATGCGTTTTGGCCAGGCGCTTTGACGATCATCTTGCCTTCAAACGGCCGAGCCTCATCGCTCGTGACCGCAGGACTGGATTCCATCGGGCTTCGGATGCCGAATCATTCGGCGGCACTTGAGTTGATTCGCAAGTCAGGCTTAGGGCTTGCGGCACCAAGTGCGAACCGTTCCGGACGTCCTTCTCCGACGACCGCTCAACATGTGGCTGACGATTTAGCCGGGCGGATTGCGGGGATTGTCGATGGAGGACCAACTGGAATCGGCGTCGAGTCAACCGTCATCGATTGTACGGGTGACGCGGTGACGATTTTACGACCGGGTGGCGTGACGCGAGAAGAAATCGAAGCTGTCATCGGACCGGTCGCCTTAGATGCCAATTTGAGTGATGACAAAGCCGCACCACGATCACCGGGAATGAAATACACGCATTATGCCCCAACGGCGCCCGTCTTCTTAGTCGATGGCACACGTCAGGATTTGCAACGTGTCATTGAGGAGCGGAAGCAAACAGGGTTGCGGATCGGTGCACTCGTATTCGATGAAGAGCCGACAATGGCTGATGTCACCTATTCCCTCGGTACTTCGATGGAAGCGGCGGCGCAACGTTTATACGATGCCCTTCGTCGATTTGATGAAACGGACGTCGATGAGATTTATGTGAACAAGATTGAACCGGTCGGGGTCGCCTTAGCCGTCTACAACCGCTTGTACAAAGCGGCGGGAGGGAAAGTCGTTCACCCGACGAAAGATGCCTAAAGACATAGAGGAGGACACGCGATGTCAATGAAACGCGTATTATTCATATGTAGTGGCAACACGTGCCGAAGCCCGATGGCGATGGCCTTGCTCCGTTCGAAAATGACTGGGGACGAGTTTGATATTCGCTCAGCCGGTCTACGGACGATGCAAGGATTCGATGCTTCTGAAAATGCACTGCAAGTTCTCAGAGAACGTGGGATTGAGCTCGACCATGTCACCCAGACGTTCGATGAGGTGTTAGGAAATTGGGCGGACATCATCTTGACGATGACACGTGCGCACCGTGAACAAATTCGGGATACATACCCGGATTTGGCGGAGCGAACGTACACGCTCTACGAATTCGTGACAGGGCTTGAACGAGACATCAACGACCCGTTCGGCGGTTCGATGAATGTATATCGTCAAGTGCGAAACGAACTCGAGCCACTCGTGAATCGACTTGTGCTAAAATTAACGAATGATGGGTCAAAGGTGACGAAACCACCGAGACGCCTACCAAAGAAGACGGGGGAATGAACGAATGAAAATTGCAATTGGCGCCGATCACGGCGGATTCAACTTAAAGAGAGACATCGTAGCATTGCTTGAGGAACTCGGACATGAGTATAAAGACTTTGGCACGCACTCGGCCGACTCGATTGACTACCCAGACGTAGCCATTCCGGTCGCAGAAGCTGTCGCGGCAGGCGAGTTCGATCGTGGGATTTTGATTTGCGGTACAGGAATCGGAATCGGGATCGCAGCGAACAAAGTCAAAGGGATTCGTGCGGCACTCGTTCACGACTCATTCAGTGCGAAAGCGACACGTCAGCATAACGACTCGAACATCATGACGATGGGCGAGCGTGTCATTGGACCTGGCCTTGCGGTCGATTTGGTGGCGACGTGGCTTGATACGGACTTTGAAGGCGGTCGCCATTCAAACCGTGTCGACAAGATGAGCGCATACGAATCGAAGTGAGCCCGATGAAGACGGAACTTCTCGGATTATTAACGGAGCTTCACGAACGGTTCCCGTTGAATGACGAGCGTATTCTCGTCATCGGATGCTCCACGAGTGAAGTGCTTGGGAAGACGATTGGAAAGGCAGGGTCCATCGACGTCGCAGAAGAGTTGATGGAGGCCTTCCTTGAATTGAAAGAGAAGACGGGTGTCCATTTGGCGTTTCAAGGGTGTGAGCATATCAACCGTGCCCTTACCGTGGAACGACGGACGCTCAAGCAGTTCGGTCTCACAGAGGTGACGGTCGTCCCTGTCCGTTCGGCGGGTGGGGCGATGTCGGAGAAGGCATATGCGAACTTCGAGGAACCATGTGTCGTCGAATCGATTCAAGCGGATGCGGGAATCGATATCGGCTCGACGTTGATTGGGATGCATTTGAAGCCAGTGGCCATCCCGGTCCGACTATCGTCGAAACATCTCGGCGAAGCGTACGTCACGTTTGCGGTCACGAGACCAAAACTGATTGGTGGGCCAAGGGCTCACTATCCAAACAAATGAAACAAGCATCGCATTCAGGTTTTTCGACCGAATGCGATGCTTTTTTGTGGTTACAACTCTTCACCGAATAAATACGACACGACCATCGGGAAACGTTCACGCCAGGCAAGTTCGTTATGAACGCCTTCTTCGATCACTTCGAAACGGATGTGCTCGACCTTGTCTTTTAACAGGTTGTACACCCGTTCGCTCGACTCCAGATACATCTCATTCGTCGGTCCGTTCTCCATCGGTTCTTCGACTTCTTTGGCACCGACGTCTAAATAGAGACGTTCGACACCTTTTAAATCACTTGCCTCAATCAATTGCTCCAGCTCGGTTTGATTGAACCAGAAGGCAGACGATAAGGAAGCAACGCGCTTAAAGATTTCAGGATACACACACGCTGCGTAGACCGAGATGAGTCCACCCATCGAGCTTCCCATCATCGCCGTTTCTTCCGGAATGGTCCGGTAGTCGGCATCGATTTTAGGTTTTAATTCTTGGGCGATATATTCAATGTATGCCGATCCTTCCCCACCAAGGACGATGTCTCGTCCGAGCAGGCTGTCCCCAATGTATGGATTTTCCCACGGTCCGTACTCATCGAGTCGCTTTTCCCCAGGTGCGCTATCGAGTGCGACGACGATCAAGTCACGTTTCGAGGCGTCTAAATATTCACCAACGCGCCAGCTCATGTTGTAGCTTGCCTCTTCGTCGGCGAAGCAGTTTTGCCCGTCATGCATATAGAGAACGGGATACCGTTTTTCCGATGTCTCATAGTCGGCAGGTGTATACACCCGAACCGTCCGGGTGCGTTCGAACGGTGTGATCGTGATTTCTTTTGTCTCAATCATGAAGTGACCTCCTTTGCATTCTCTCTAAATGATACCCAACTTTTCGTCAGATTATAGCGATACCCAAAAAAACAAGCGTGTGGTACGATGGGGGTGTTGATTTTTAGACATTTAGAGGGGGTCTTCACATGGTAAACACGACGAAGTTAAAAGTGCAGGATGCAGAATTGTTTGAGGCAATGCAACACGAGCTCGGTCGTCAACGCGACAACATCGAACTCATCGCTTCAGAAAACTTTGTTTCAGAAGCGGTCATGGAAGCGCAAGGAGGCGTATTGACAAACAAATATGCCGAAGGATACCCAGGACGCCGTTATTATGGTGGCTGTGAATTTGTCGACGTCGCTGAAAACTTGGCGCGTGACCGTGCGAAAGCATTGTTCGGTGCAGAACATGCGAACGTACAACCGCACTCAGGTGCACAAGCAAACATGGCAGTCTATTTCACAGTGCTTGAAGCGGGAGACACGGTTCTCGGGATGAACCTATCACACGGTGGTCACTTGACACACGGTAGCCCGGTCAACTTCTCGGGAGTGCAGTATAACTTCGTCGAATACGGTGTAGACAAAGAGACAGAACACATCGATTATGACGTCGTCGCAGCGCTTGCGAAAGAACATAAACCGAAATTGATTGTCGCGGGAGCATCGGCTTACCCACGCACAATCGACTTCGCGAAGTTCCGTGAGATTGCGGACAGTGTCGATGCGTACCTCATGGTCGATATGGCACATATCGCTGGCCTCGTGGCGGCGGGTCTTCACCCGAACCCGGTCGAGCATGCGGATTTCGTCACGACGACGACGCACAAGACGCTTCGTGGACCACGTGGCGGTATGATTCTTTGTAAAGAAGAGTTTGCGAAAGCAATCGACAAATCCATCTTCCCAGGAATTCAAGGTGGTCCCCTCATGCACGTCATCGCAGCGAAAGCAGTCGCGTTCGGAGAGGCGCTCCAACCAGAATTCAAAGAGTATCAACGTCAAGTCATCGCCAATGCACAGGCACTTGCGGCTGGTCTTGAAGAAGAGGGGCTCCGAATCGTATCGGGCGGAACGGACAACCACCTCTTACTCGTCGACCTTCAAGGAATCGACATCACAGGGAAAGCGGCGGAGCATGCGCTCGACGCTGCAGGGATTACGGTCAACAAAAACACGATCCCATTCGATCCAGCGTCACCGTTCGTCACAAGCGGAATCCGTCTCGGTACGGCAGCGATGACGACGCGTGGCTTCAAAGAGGACGATATGCAAGAAGTGGCACGCCTAATCGGTCGTGTACTCAAACAACATGAAGATGAGTCGGTACTCGCAGAAGCACTTCAAGACGTGCGTACGTTAACTGCGAAGTTCCCACTTTACCCAGAACGAGGCTGAGTCAATGGACATCCGGACACTCGCAGAACGAGAGCTATCCGAACTCCCATTGTTCGATATGACGGAATGGTTGGCTCGTAAGGGGGAACACGACCCATCTTTCCGTCTTGTCGCCAGTGAGTTCGGGGTCATCACGACGCTCCTCGACCATGGCTATTACGAAGAAGCGAGCGAACGAATCGTACCGCTCCTCGGGATGAAAGTGCCCGCTGCGTTCCATCGACTAGGTCTTGCGCTAGAAGTGAAAGCGAACGGGAAAAAAGCGGCCAAGCGCCGCTTTCGTTCGTTTTCTCCGGCCGTCATCCAGCATTCAGATTTAGCCGAGTGGCGACAGGCCTTCAAGTTTGATAAGAAATGGCTCGGTCTTCCGCTCGTCGTGGGACTTGCTGTCGTTGCGCTCGTGTTTTGGCCAGATGCCGAACCTCCGATTGTCCCGCCAAGCGAGACCGATCAAGTCGTCGTCGAGACGGTGACCGAGGAAGAGGCGATGGCAGAGCGCTTGAAGGAACTAGAAGCGGAAGTCGCTCGACTTGAGAAGGAAAATGAACAGCTACAAGGTCAAGAAGAAGCACCAAGTGATTCAGTGGAAGAGAAGCCGGGTCAAGCGATTGACGTCGTGCCGTTAGCGGAGGTCGAAGCGCTCGTACAAGACAAACAGTACGAGCAAGCTGAACAGTTGCTCGACGGAGAAGCGAAAGCAGGTCAAGAGCAGGCGGTTGGATTTTATCGACTCCTTGTCGACAACAAGTTAGGCAAAGCGAAAATCGCGGATTACGCGGCTTATCTCGATTCCTATCCTGAGTCTGGGTACAAGGCAGACGTCCTATGGATGAAAGGGATCGCCGAGAAAAAAGCGGACGATCCTGCTTATCGGGATACGCTGACGACTGTGTCAGAAATGAAAGGAACGTATTGGGCGCCGATTGCGAAATCCGTGCTCGACGAGTGAGGTGTTGCGCAAGCAACGCCTTTTCTCATGAAATTTTAATGAACTCCACCTCGATTTCTCGTTTTCGCATCGTATGATGCGAGTAGGAGGGATGCACGAATGAAACGTTTAATGAAAATGATTGGGAGTAGTCTGTTGGCAATCGGCCTGATGGGAATCGGACTTGCCGGTTTCTTGTTCTTTACGACACCGGGGCAATCAAGCCTCACGCAATTGTCGCTCGCGGCAACGGGCATCGAGCAGCGAATCGAGCAAGTCGATGAGACGTGGGACCAATGGGAAGACCGTCTCGAACGACAAGTGGAATCAGCAATCCCGGAAGGCGTCCGTCTGTTTTTTGAGGATTGATTTTGGGAAATGAATACCAATACGTCGAGCGGTCCGCTCGGCGTTTTTTCAAAGGAGTGAGCAGGATGCAGACGATTCTGGTAGTAGAAGATGATTCGAAGATTGCACGGTTACTGGAACTAGAGTTGAAGCATGCAGGGTATGAAGTCGTCGTGGCGACAGATGGGCGTAGTGGTTTAGAGCGGGCCGTCGCCGACGAAATCGATCTCGTCTTACTCGATATCATGTTGCCTCAAATGAGCGGACTCGAGGTGGTCCGTCGATTAAAAGAAGAACGACCACTGTTGCCCGTTCTCATGGTGACGGCTCGGGGAGACCGCTATGACAAAGTGAGTGGACTCGACCTAGGTGCCGATGACTACATCACGAAACCATTCGAAATTGAAGAAGTGCTCGCTCGAATCCGGGCGTTTTTGCGCATGCGCCAGCTCGTTCGGCAGGACCATTCTGAGCATGTCCTGACCTATGAGACACTCAAAGTCGATGTGAATCGACATGAAGTGTATTGCGAGGGAAATAAAATCGATTTGACGCGACGGGAGTTTGATTTATTGGTCTTCTTTTTAGAGAACCCTGAGCGCGTCTTGACCCGTGATCAACTCGTCGAACATGTGTGGGGATTCGATTACTTTGGTGACACGAACGTTGTGGACGTATATGTCCGTTATGTCCGAAAGAAACTGACCGGTTCTTGGATTCAAACCGTCCGTGGTGTCGGGTATATGTTGAAGCGTGGTGAGTGAGCATGTTACGTACAAAAATCGCCTGGGCGATGACCGGGTTCATGTTGCTGCTCCTTCTCGTCTCGTTTGGCGTGACATGGTTCGTCGCGAGGCAAGAGATCGTCGATTCACGTTTTGATGTGTTACTACAAGCGTTAAACTTATTAGAAGAAGACGTCCGAAATAGCGATGCCGTGCTGTCCCTTCATGAAGACAGTGTCGTTCTAGAGCGTCAAGAAAACGGGGAGTGGGGAATCATCGGTGGAGAAGTGCCGGACGGGACGACATTTCCCATCAATTACGGAGAACCCGCACTCATCGATGACTGGTTCGTCGTCGCCACGACGGATGGGCTGGCATTCGGGTTTCAAGACCGAGCGGTGAGTGACACGATTCAAGCGTTGGCGACAATTTTTCTCGTCATGTTTTTCCTAGCCGTGCTCTTGACGTTCCTCGGTACATGGTGGATCTTACGCCAAGGGCTGTCGCCGTTACGGCGATTGACGGAGACGATGGAACGGATTACCGAATCGGGCAAATTAGAAACGATTGAGGTCGATGACCGGAAGGACGAAGTGACGCTCCTTTCGAACGGATTCAACCATATGATTGAACGGGTCGAAGGGACAATGGACCAACAGCGTCGTTTCGTCGCCGATGTTTCACATGAACTAAAAACACCACTGACCGTCATCGAAGGTTACGCGAAATTATTGCAGCGCTGGGGACAAGAGGACGAGAATGTCCGTGCCGAGGCCATCGATCATATTTTGACGGAGTCGCGACAGATGCGAAACGATTTGATTGAACCGATGCTAGAGTTAAATCGCTTCGCTGCGCTTGAAGAGGTCGATCGAGAAGACATTGATTTGGCTGAGCTTGGAGACATGTTAACAGAACGATTTTTACGGTCGCACGGCGTACACCTTCCCATCGATGCGAACGGTAGCTGGTATGGTCATCGTGAATCGTTACAACGCATTCTCGTCATCTTGATCGATAATAGTTTGAAATATGCAAAAGAGACGAGTCTTCACCTGACAGATAATCGAATCGAAGTGCGAGACAGAGGACCTGTCTTATCAGATGAAGTTAGAGCTCGTTTGTTCGACCGCTTTTATCGATTGGATGAGGCGAGGGACCGGAGCGGCAGTGGACTTGGTCTTGCGATTGCGAAGGAAGTCGCAGATGTGAACGGCTGGACAATCGGAAGCGAACCGAATGATCCTGACGGCAGTGTATTTTTCCTCACTCGATGATGAACATTTCGCATTTTCTCATCAACTTCTAATGAAGCCTTAAATGCGCTCTCACACACGAGGCTTATGATGAAAATAAGAAGAACACATTATGAGGAGGAAATGAACATGAAACGCATCGGCTGGATCATCGGAGCTTTACTTGGTGTCATGGCAATTGTAGGGATTGGATTTTATGTGAGTGGGAATCAGACGGACACGGTCATCGTCCCGCAAGCGATCAATCAAGCGAGTGACGACTCAGCACAAGAGCAATCGGACGATTCTTCGTCAGCAGAAGATTCGAGCGTCAACGCATCAGATGACTCATCATCTTCACGAATAGAGGATGACTATGAACTATACGGGACACTTGTCAGTCTGACAAAAGAAGATGTCACGATTAGTTTCAATGGAAAAGAATCGACGTACCGCTTAGCACAAACACATGAGATTGACGACGATACACCGCAAGTCGGTGACCGAGTGAAACTCGAATTGAATCGAAATGATGAAGTGAAAGAAGTGGACCGTGAGAGCGGAGATGATGATGCATATATTACTGGAACGCTCGTCAAACTCACAGATCAAGAAGTCACAATCAACATCGATGGAAAAGATAAGACGTATCCGCTCGCTGCACGATCTGAAATCGATGAGGACACACCTCGGGTCGGAGATCTTGTCAAACTTGAATTGAATCGAGATCAAGCAGTCATCGAAGTGGACAATGAATCCGACGATGACCAATATGAGCAAGAGGATTCTTCACAGGACGATTCCTCACAAGATGACTCTTCTGAAGATGAACGTGAGAATGATTAATTGAAGGCTCGAAAGAACCAATCTCTCAAGAGGTTGGTTTTTTTGTAGAAATCTATCCAATCAAAAGCTTCTACACAGCCATCAGAAACGTAATAATTCTGAAATCATCACAAAAATAGGTTATATGTTATGATGTACAAGAAAAATTTAGGTGGTTTTCACCTAATTGGGAATGAGGGGGAACATCAATGCGGACGTACTGGGGAATCTTACTCAGTTGTATCTTGTTGAGTGGATGTGGTGCCGAGACGTTGAACGCGATTGAATTACGTCCTTTGTCATCTTATCGAGTCGAACAAGAGCCTGAGGTGGCATTAACCGAACAAACGAAAGAAAATATACTTACATATTGCGAGAAGCGTCCGACCGATGTCTTACCGAAACGAAGAGCAAAAGTGGCGGAAGTGACATTCCGTCATCCCCTTTATGAAGCACTCGGCTATAAAAATGTGAAGTATTTTGCTGCGGGAGAAGAGCGATATCTCACTTGTGCCAACAGTAACCAATTGATGGAGCGGACGTTTGCGATCGAACCGATTCCAGAGTTTGAAGCACTCGACAAGGAACGATTTGTCGAGTCAGAGGTCGTCTCGACGATTGAGTTTGATCGCGTCGAGGACATGAAAGAAATTACGAGTGCGTTTAAGGTGAACGATGCACATGAAACGGTCATCCCAGATTCTGCATTTCGTTACACGACGCCGGACACGGGCGCAATTTACGTGACGTTTGAGACGATTCGGAACGGACGGACGCTCGACCCGATTGTCGAACCGAGACTCTTTCCGTTTCAAAGTGGAGAAAATGAAGGCTATGTCTTTTTGACGAAGAGGGCCGATGATCGAATCGCCCTGCAAATTGGAAAGGGACCGTCGCTCAGACAACTCGTTCTTCCGAGTATGTACGAAGCGCCGTACATGAAAGTCGATGCTAAAGAAGAGGACCTCTCGCTCGTTGGAAACCATCGAGAACTGATGAAACGAATCATCCTCTCGGAACAACCAATCGAAGGGGACGTGTCTGAACAGACCTCACTCGCACTCTCGAAAACATATGGAACCGTCCTTGAAATCTGGGGGCACGTCCGCCGACCTGTCCAGAGTAAGATGTCTTCACGACCAGCGGATGAGGACATGCAACTCGCTGTCTTTGAATCAAGTCGAGATACGGTCTGGTTAGATGGACCAAAAACTCAAGAACTGTTTGATGAATTGTCTCACGTCCAGATGCGCGAGAAGCCGACGAATGCCGTCAATATAGGGCAATTACATTTATATAGAGAATTGACGAAACAGTCGTTTGACGTATGGAAGACGGAAACCGAACTTTACTTGATTGACCAACATACGTCTCGGTCATATGAACTCCCTGCGAACGACTATTTCCAAATCAATTAACGTTCAGGGCGTCTGACCTCTATTAAAATAGAAGTTGGCTCTACCCATCTCAACAGAGTTAGGGTACAATGCTCGAGAGAGAATGAGAGAGGAGTGAAGCAAGATGGGAAAAGTACATGTTTATGACCATCCTTTGATTCAGCACAAAATGACGATTATGCGAAAAGTAGAGACGGGGACGAAGCAGTTCCGTGAACTCGTCGACGAAGTTTCTTCACTTATGGCATACGAAATCACGCGCAGCCTACCCCTAACAGATGTAGAAATCGAGACACCGGTCTCTGTTTCCACTCAAAAGATGATTGCCGGCAAGAAATTGGGAATCGTCCCTATTTTACGTGCAGGACTTGGTATGGTGGATGGGTTCCTCAAAATGATGCCGAACGTAAAAGTCGGCCATATCGGTCTCTATCGCGATCCGGAAACACTTGAGCCACACGAATACTACTTGAAGCTCCCGACAGACGTGACGGAACGCGACTTCATCGTCGTCGACCCGATGCTCGCAACGGGCGGTTCGGCTGCTGATGCCATCGCGGCTCTTAAAAAACATGGAGCGAAGTCAATCAAGTTGGCTTGTCTGTGTGCAGCACCAGAAGGCGTCGAGCGTGTACAAGCAGAACATCCGGATGTAGAGATTTATCTCGCAGCACTCGATGAAAAATTAAATGATCACGGTTATATCGTTCCTGGACTTGGGGATGCGGGTGACCGTTTGTTTGGTACGAAGTAAGAATGAAGCGGGAATCGTCGATGCGATTTCTGCTTTTTTTCATAATGTATCTTGAATAATTTTTGTCATTTTTGAATGTCACAAAATAGACACAAAAGTGAACGGAAAGAAATCAAAACACGAGACACTTGAATGCTGTTTCTTCTTATTTAAAGGAATCCGGCAATCTTTCATTTAGACGCCACGTAAAAATGCATCCAAAAAGAGCGATGAGATTCCTCACAAAAAAATGGGCAAAATCGCTCGACATGGCAAAAACATCCTCGGTATACTGAAACAGGACGTTGAAAACGATTTCAAAATGAAGTCAACGACCGTTTCGTAACTCTTTGTGAACGTAAACGTTTACCGATTGAAATTTCCAAAACGTGGGGGTATAACTGAACTATTCTTCATCTGATTCCGTTTGTGAAATGTTATAAAGTTAACATTTTTATTTCAACGTTTCTTCACACTTTCTTTAAAAAGTGCATCAATCGTTTACTTTATGAAGTGCGTAAAACTATTGATACGACTTGATTTAAAGCGCTTTTATAATTGTGAAATTCATTGACTTCTTATGCCATTTCTATTACTCTGAACTTGTGTGACTTTTGATGGTCACGCGAGTGTGAATCCGTGAAGAAGAGAGAAGCGCACCGTGCGTGAAAGGGGGACCGGGATGGCGAAAAAAGACAATCGTTACCTATCCTATGCCTCGCTCGCTTCACAAATTTCAACAGCACTTGCTGGACCGATCGTCATCGGTTATCTCGTCGGACAGTACGGCGAAAGACGTGAATTTTGGGGCACGTTTGGTTGGAATGTGTCGATCATCCTCGGACTCGTGTTCGGGATTACGGCGCTAGTTCTCACCCTTCGGAGTTTATTGACAGGAGAGGACGAATGAATACGATTCAAGCAGACAGAAAAGCACAGAAAGAACTGATGAAGCGTTATACGAAATGGTTTACCGTCTGGTTTGCGATTTTGCTCATCGGCGCATTCATCATCCCGATGTATAAAGCCGTATTTCTCGGGTTGTTCATCGGTGGGGTCGGAAGTCTCATCATTCTACATATGCAGAATCGAAGCGTCATTCGCATGTATGACGTCATCGAGCATGGACGTCGACCAAAGTCGCACGGGACCGTTTCAAGAATGGCGGTCGGTGCGTTAGCAGTGATAGTCGGTCTTTTCTATGAAGATCGGGTGTCCGTCATCGCGGTGGTAACTGGTCTAATCGCCGGCCACATCATACAATTTGGCGAGTTCACACTTGCCCAGCTCAGTAGGAAAAGAGGTGAATATTAATGGGTCATGAGTTTCCCACATATTCTCTGCACTTTGGGGACTATACGTTATACGGGAGCTGGACGAACGTCATTACAGTGCTAATAGCAGCGTTACTCGTCTTCGTATTCGCCATCTGGGGAACAAGACGTTTGGCTATGAAGCCGACTGGCAAACAAAACTTCATGGAATTCTTCGCGGAGTTCGTGCGTGGAATCATCGCTAGTGCGATGGACTGGAAGACAGGAGGACGCTTTATCGGATTTGGGATGACATTGATTTTGTTCATTCTCTTCTCAAACTTGATGGGTCTACCGTTTAACGTCATTTCCGGACACTATCTGTGGTTCAACTCACCGACGGCCGATCCTTACGTAACCCTGGCGTTGTCGACACTCGTCGTTGCAATGTCGCATTACTACGGGGTGAAGCTACATGGGTTCAAGCACTATTCGGCGGAATTCGTAAAACCAGTCTGGTTCTTGCTTCCGATCAAATTGATCGAGGAGTTTGCGAACACGTTGACGCTCGGTTTGCGTCTATACGGTAACATTTTTGCCGGTGAAATCATGATTACCATCATCTTGGGACTCGCGATTACAGCCGAAGGAGCACTCAACCCGCTCGGCGCAATCTTTGCGGTCTTCCCAATGATTCTATGGCAAGGTTTCTCAATCTTTATCGGGGTTATCCAATCCTACATTTTCCTGACGCTTGCAATGGTGTACATCGGGCACAAAGCTTCGGCCGAACATTGATTCGGACATCTCGCCAAAGCGTTACAAACAAATTATTTACTTAACTTTTAGGAGGAATATACACAATGGAACAACTTAATCTTCTCGCAACAGCACTTGTTATCGGTCTTGGAGCACTCGCAGCTGGTATCGGTAACGGTTTGATCGTATACGGAACAGTACAAGGACAAGCACGTCAACCAGAACTCAAAAACGAACTTCGTCAAACAATGTTCATCGGTATCGGTTTGGTTGAGGCCCTCCCGATCATCGGTGTGGCTGTCGGTTTCCTTCTCCTCAACTCTTGATTCCGAGTTAACGAGAATAGCATGAGAGGGAGCACGTCTCCCTCACTTATTTAGTCAAGAGGAGGGTATGCATGGATACGATGATGATTGCAGCTGGTGCTGGTGGCGATGGCCTCCGCATTCTAGATATGATCTTTACAATTTTCACATTCCTCGTACTCTTGGCCCTGTTGAAGAAATTTGCTTGGGGACCACTCCTTGGAATGATGAGACAGCGTGAAGAGTATGTAGCGAACGAGATTGAGCTCGCTGAAAAGAGCCGCAAAGATGCGGAAAACTATGTCGTCGAACAACGTGATGCACTCAGTGCAGCACGTACAGAGTCGAAAGAAATGCTCGACGCAAGCCGTCGACAAGCAGAAGCAGAACAAGCACGCTTGGTGGAGCAGGCGCGTTTGGAAGCTGAACAAATTAAAATCGAGGCAGAGAAAGCGATTGAGCGTGAGCGCGAGCTTGCGAAACAATCCCTTCAAACGGAAGTCGTCACACAGGCGCTTTCGGCAGCACGCCACGTCCTTCAATCAGACCTTAAAGGCGATGAAGCGAAACAACGTGCCCTCGTCACAGACTTCCTGTCTAAAGCGAAAGGTGCGAACTGATGAACGCATCACTAGCAAAACGCTATGCCAAAGCGCTCTTCGACTTAGCACGGGAACAAGGCACGCTCGACCAAGTCGAAGCGGAAGTGCGTCTGCTCGATGAAGTGCTCCACGCGACTCCTGAACTCATGGATCTCTTAACGAATCCTGCAGTCAGTGACAGCGAGCTTGCACAGCTTTTAAAAGACAGCTTTGGTGATATGACGGCGATTGTCGTGAACACACTTCTCGTCATGGTCGAAAACGACCGTGCGGCAGAGGTTCGCGCTTTGCCACGATACGTCCGCGACTATATCAACGACTACCGTGGAATTGCAGAGGGTATTGTCACAAGCGCCTACCCGTTGTCGGCAACAGACTTGAAAGACGTCGAACTCGTCTTCGGACAGAAGCTCGGGAAGACGCTCCAATTGAAGAACGTCGTCGATGAAGAAGTCATCGGTGGACTCCGTGTCCAAGTCGGATACACGACGTACGATGATACGATCGAAACGAAATTGACACGCCTCGAGCGTGAATTGTTGAATGCGTAAGAAATAGGGGTGAATTCAATGACAATCAAAGCTGAAGAAATTAGCGCCCTGCTAAAAGAACGAATCGCTTCGTACGGTTCTGAAATCGAAGTCAGCGAGACAGGTACAGTCATTCAAGTAGGTGACGGTATCGCTCGTGCACACGGACTCGATAACGTTATGGCGGGGGAACTCGTAGAGTTCTCTAACGGCGTAATGGGCTTGGCGCAAAACTTAGAAGAAGGTAACGTCGGGATTATCATCCTTGGCGATTACAAAGGCATTAAAGAAGGCGACTCTGTCAAACGTACAGGTCGCATCATGGAAGTACCAGTCGGTGAGGCACTCCTCGGACGTGTCGTGAACCCGCTTGGACAACCAATCGATGGTCTTGGACCAATCGTGACTGACAACTATAACCCGATCGAGCGTAAAGCTTACGGCGTTATGGCTCGTAAATCGGTTCACGAACCACTTCAAACAGGAATTAAGGCGATTGACGCCCTCGTTCCAATCGGTCGTGGTCAGCGTGAGCTCATCATCGGTGACCGTCAAACAGGTAAAACATCTGTTGCCATCGATGCGATCATCAACCAAAAAGAAGAGAACATGATTTGTATCTACGTCGCAATCGGTCAGAAAGAATCGACTGTACGTGGCGTAGTAGAGACGCTTCGTCAAAACGGCGCACTCGACTATACAATCGTCGTTTCGGCATCGGCATCACAGCCGGCACCACTTCTTTACCTCGCGCCATTCGCTGGGGTATCGATGGGTGAGTACTTCATGGACCGTGGACAACACGTCCTCGTCGTCTATGATGACCTCTCGAAACAAGCGGCAGCTTACCGTGAGCTCTCGCTCCTTCTCCGTCGTCCTCCAGGCCGCGAAGCCTACCCAGGGGATGTCTTCTACCTCCACTCACGCCTTCTTGAGCGTGCAGCGAAGTTGAACGACGAACTCGGCGGCGGTTCATTGACAGCACTTCCGTTCATCGAGACACAAGCATCGGATATCTCAGCATATATCCCGACAAACGTTATCTCGATCACAGACGGTCAGATCTTCCTTCAGTCGGACCTCTTCTTCTCTGGGGTACGCCCAGCGATCAACGCCGGTCTCTCGGTATCGCGTGTTGGTGGTTCGGCACAGGTGAAAGCGATGAAGAAAGTTGCTGGTACACTTCGTCTTGACCTCGCGTCTTACCGTGAGCTCGAAGCGTTCGCTCAGTTCGGGTCAGATCTCGACAAAGCGACACAATCGAAGTTGAACCGTGGTCAGCGTACGGTTGAAGTCTTGAAACAAGACTTGAACGCACCGCTTTCTGTAGACAAGCAAGTTATCATCATCTACGCACTCACGAAAGGTCATCTCGATGACATCCCAGTCACAGACATCCGTCGTTTCGAAACAGAAATGAACGCATGGCTCGACCAAAACCGTAAAGACCTCTGCCGTGAAATCCGTCAGACAGGAAACCTTCCTTCAGACGAGGCAATGGTCGACGCAATTACGGAATTCAAAAAGACGTTCTCGCCATCGGTTTAATCCGGTGACGAGCGTCTATTAAGGTGGTGAATCGAAATGGCATCATTACGTGAGATCCAGATGCGGATCACCTCGACCCAAAGCACGAAGCAAATCACGAAAGCGATGAACATGGTGTCGGCATCGAAGTTGAACCGGGCCCAAGGGAACAACGCCAACTTCAAGCCGTACATGGACAAGTTGCAAGAAGTCATCTCGTCGATCGCCGGTGGTACATCAGGCGCGACACACCCGATGCTTCAAGTACGTCCCGTCAAACGGACTGGTTATATCGTTATCACGTCAGACCGCGGACTCGCAGGTGGATACAACGCCAGCGTCTTGCGTGACGTGTACCGTGAACTCAAAGACAAGCACACATCAACAGATGAGTATCGTCTTTACGTAATCGGAAAAGTCGGTGTCCAGTTCTTCAAGTCACGCAACATTCCGGTGTATAGCGCGATGACAGGGCTAAACGACCAACCAACTTTTGTTGAAGTCGCAGAAATCGTCAAGCAGACGGTTGGTGCCTTCAGCGAGAGCGAGATTGATGAATTGAAGCTTTGCTACAACTCGTTCATCTCGGTCATCAGCCAAGAAGTGAAGATTCAACAATTGCTCCCGCTCGGGGATATCGAACAGTCCGCATCCAATGTGATGTATGAATACGAACCAGAAGAAGAAACGATCTTAGCGGCGCTCCTCCCACGTTATGCGGAAGGACTCATCTACGGTGCATTGCTCGATGCGAAAGTATCAGAGCACGCAGCACGGATGACGGCGATGTCGAGTGCGACAGACAACGCGGATGAACTCATTCGCGGACTCAAGCTCAAATTCAACCGCGCGCGTCAAGCAGCGATCACACAAGAAATCACAGAGATTGTCGGAGGTGCGTCGGCGCTTGAATAAGCGCACGCTCTCTAGATTGTAGGAGGCTAACACGATGAACGAATACGGCATGAAAGGCCGCGTAGTCGCAGTCATGGGCCCAGTTATCGACGTTAAGTTCGACAACCACTTACCGAACATCTACAACGCTCTCAAAGTCACACACGTGGCAGCGACAGCAGACGATGTTAGTGTCGACTTGACGCTTGAAGTAGCTGTTCACCTTGGTGACGACACGGTCCGTACGATTGCGATGGACTCAACTGACGGCGTTCGCCGCGGTATGGAAGTACTTGACTTAGGATCACCGATTTCGGTACCAGTTGGAGAAATGACACTTGGACGTGTCTTCAACGTTCTCGGTAACCCAATCGATGATAAAGAAGTGGCAGCTGACGTGCTTCGTGCACCGATTCACCGTCAAGCGCCAACATTTGACGAATTGTCAACGAAAGTTGAAATCCTTGAAACAGGGATTAAAGTCGTCGACCTTCTCGCACCATACATCAAAGGTGGTAAAATCGGCCTCTTCGGTGGTGCCGGTGTAGGGAAGACCGTCCTCATCCAGGAACTGATCAACAACATCGCGCAAGAGCACAGCGGGATTTCTGTATTCGCAGGAGTCGGTGAGCGTACGCGTGAAGGAAATGACTTGTTCCACGAGATGACGGACTCAGGCGTTATCAAGCAAACAGCGATGGTCTTCGGTCAGATGAACGAACCACCTGGTGCACGTCTCCGTGTTGCCTTGACTGGTTTGACAATGGCAGAATACTTCCGTGACGAGCAAGGACAAGACGTTCTTCTCTTCGTTGATAACATCTTCCGTTTCACACAAGCAGGTTCTGAGGTATCGGCCCTTCTCGGACGTATGCCATCGGCGGTAGGTTACCAGCCGACACTTGCTACTGAAATGGGTATGCTTCAAGAGCGGATCACATCGACTGCAAAAGGATCGGTTACATCGATTCAAGCGGTTTATGTACCAGCCGATGACTATACGGACCCGGCTCCAGCAACAACGTTCGCTCACCTTGATGCAACAACCAACCTCGAGCGTCGTCTTTCGGAGATGGGGATTTACCCAGCCGTTGACCCACTCGCATCGACTTCACGTGCCCTCTCTCCTGAAATCGTAGGGAAAGAGCACTATGAAGTCGCGCGTAACGTTCAACAGACGCTTCAGCGTTATAAAGAACTTCAAGACATCATCGCAATCCTCGGGATGGATGAGTTGTCTGAAGACGACAAACTCACGGTTCACCGTGCACGTCGTATTCAGTTCTTCTTATCACAAAACTTCCACGTGGCTGAGCAGTTCACGGGCCAAAAAGGTTCGTACGTACCAGTCAAAGAGACAGTACGCGGCTTCAAAGAGATCCTCGAAGGTAAACACGACGATCTTCCTGAAGATGCATTCCGTCTCGTTGGTCCAATCGAAGACGTCATCGAAAAAGCGAAGACGTTGGTCTAAGACCTACGCGGAAGGGGGAAACTAGACGATGAATACTGTTCACGTCAACGTCGTCACCCCGGATGGTGCAGCCTTTGAAGGGGACGCACGAATGGTCATCGCCAAATCGGTCACTGGTGAGCTCGGTATCTTACCGAAGCACATCCCGATGGTGACACCACTCGACGTCTCAGTCCTCAAACTGCGCCACGAAGATGGTGGACGCACGCTGATCGCAATCAGCGGCGGTTTCATGGAAGTTCGTCCCGATACGGTGACGATCTTAGCTGAAACAGCCGAAATGGCGGATAAGATCGACTATGACCGCGCTTCTGCGGCGAAAGTTCGGGCCGAGCGCCGTCTCCAAGACACGAAGCTCTCAGAACTCGAATTCCGTCGTGCGGAACTTGCGCTCAAAAAAGCGATCAACCGCTTGAGCATTCGCGATATGAAAGAATAACAATGACTCTCACACGAAAGTGTGGGAGTTTTTTTGTGTTTATATGAAAAGATAGGACTTTTGTCGTGCTCCTAAATCATGGGACTAGTAAAAAATAGATGGGGGATGACCGATAATATAAGTGGGAATGAACGTAAAGGGGAGTAGGGAATGAAAGTTTACGTTGCGCGACAACCGATTTTTGACCAAAAATTACGCGTTTGCGGCTACGAACTGTTGTATCGCCGCAGCGAAAACAATATGTTTGAGAACGTCGATGATTCGTTAGCAACGGCTGACGTGATTCATAACGCCTATCTCGTCTTTAATTTTCGGGAATTGACAGAAGGGACGAGAGCGTTTATCAACTTTCCACAGACGTTGATTGAAGGGGAGGTGCCATCATTGTTGCCTCGTCAATCCCTCGTCGTGGAAGTACTCGAGCACGTCGAGCCGACTGAGAAAGTGTTGCAGTCTCTTCGATCGCTCAGACGCCAAGGGTATACGATTGCGCTTGATGATTTCGTGTTTGAGGAGAAGTATCGGGCATTGATCGGCTTGGCCGACATCATTAAAATCGACTATCAAGCCACACCGGTGGAACAGCAACAAAAGTTAATCGATGCCCTCGGACATCGGATCGAATTTTTAGCGGAAAAAATCGAGACACCGGCAGAGTACGAGATTGCGAAGCGATTAGGGTATAAGATGTTCCAAGGCTATTTCTTTAGCCGTCCGATCGTCATACACGGGGCAGAGGTCCATCCGCTTCGCCACACGCTCATTGAGGTGTTAAAAGAATTGGATCGTCCAGAGCCGAGTTTCCGTCGCATTTCGGCGCAAATTGAACGAAGTGTCGATTTATCGTATAAAATGCTTCGTTCCGTCAATACGGTGTATCAAAAAGGACGTCATACGATTCAGTCCATCGAACAAGCTGTTGCGCGAATCGGGCTCGATGAAATGAAGCGATGGTCCTATTTGATGTTGCTACGCGAGATGCAGACGTCCGAATCGAAGGAACTGATCAAACAGAGTGTCATTCGTGGGAAGATGATGGAATTGATTGCGGAGGATACAAATAGTGGCGTCAATTCCTTTGATGCCTTTATCACGGGTATCTTCTCATCGCTCGACGTCATTCTGGACAAGGCGATGCAGACGTTGATTGCAGAGCTGCCTGTAGCGCCTCCTGTGAAAGCGGCGCTTCTCGGAGAACCGAACGAATTACGGATGTTACTCGAGGATGTCATCGCTTATGAACGATTGACAATCCCTATTCATAACACAGATTCAGATTGGGCTCAATATTACGTAGAAGCCATCCGCTGGTCACGTAGCCTTGACGAATCGAGTGAATAATGTTTGAAATATGTGAGGGGCGTCAATTACTGTAGTAAGGCCTTACTGCGGATGACGTCCCTTTTGGTGTGCTTGTGGAGAAAGTGAGTTGATCGAATGGTCTAAAACCGCTCGAAGCTTGAGACACTGTGTCTTTTTTTCTCTAACATGACATGATATGATTAAAAATGGTACGAATTTTAGAAAAGAGGGGAATCGTCGATGATCAATACCGTATTTTCGCTAGCGATTTACGTCATAGCGATTTACGTCGCTTGGTGGGCACTCTTACCCGTCAAATGGGACAAGTTGCTTAATCAAGTGAGGAGCCCGCAAGCAGCTGTCTTGCGCGTTCTCGTAGCCGTCGTCTTCGGTTCGTTGATTGCTCAGTTCTTTTTGGAGTATATCCGATTGGCACAAGAGCTCGCACCTATACAGTAGCCACAGAATGTTTAACAAACTGTAATCCTGCTGTAACGACTCCTATATGTTTATCATGTAGGATAAATTCGTCTGACATGATGTTTTTTTCATTCTGTTTGAACTTATTTATTACGATTTTATTTACGAATGAAGAAACGGTCACGTTTTACAAACCATTCTAATAATCGACATCATCACATCCGAAATCGGATATCGACGCACTATATAAAAAAACAATGAAGTTGGAGGACAAAGAGAGATATGAAGGATTTGATTGTAGTCCGTGGAGGACGTAAACTGTCAGGTACTGTGCGCGTTGAGGGAGCAAAGAACGCTGTACTCAAAACATTGGTTGCCACTCTGTTAGCTAGCGAAGGAAAGTCAATCTTACAAAACGTACCACGTCTTGCGGACGTGTACACGATTAATAAAGTACTTCGTCACCTCGGTGCAGAGGTGTCGTTCAATGAAGAGAAGAATGAAGTCATTGTCGATGCGTCGGGCGACATCAAAGATGAAGCACCGCTCGAGTACGTTCGGAAGATGCGGGCTTCAATCCTCGTCATGGGACCTCTTTTAGCTCGTCTCGGTCATGCGCGTGTCGCAATGCCGGGCGGTTGCTCAATTGGCTCACGTCCAATTGACCTCCACTTAAAAGGATTCGAAGCGATGGGTGCGAAGACAGTCATCGGCAACGGATTCGTGGAAGCTTCTGTAGAAGGTCGTCTCCAAGGCGCGAAAATCTACTTGGACTTCCCATCTGTTGGTGCGACGGAGAACATCATGATGGCAGCTGTGCTTGCAGAAGGCACAACGATCATCGAGAACGTCGCGAAAGAGCCTGAAATCGTAGACCTTGCGAACTTCTTGAACGGAATGGGCGCACACGTACGTGGCGCAGGTACAGAAACGATTCGCATCGAAGGTGTGGAAACACTCCGCGGTGCAGAACACTCAATCATTCCTGACCGCATCGAAGCAGGGACATTCCTTGTCGCTGGTGCGATCACAGGAAGTGACATCGAAGTCATCGGTGCAGAACGTGAACACCTTCGTCCACTGATTTCAAAAATGGAAGAGATGGGTGTACACTTCGAAGATACAGCGGAAGGCATGCGCGTCTCAGCGCCGGATGAGTTGAAGCCGGTCGATGTGAAGACGATGCCACACCCTGGATTCCCGACAGACATGCAATCACAAATGATGGCTCTCGTCTTGAAAGCAGGCGGCACATCCGTGATTACAGAAACCGTGTTTGAGAATCGCTTCATGCACGTGGAAGAATTCCGTCGCATGAATGCGGACATCAAGATTGAAGGACGTTCAGCAATCGTCAAAGGTGGCGTTCATCTTCAAGGAGCGGAGGTCGTCGCAACTGACCTTCGTGCCGGAGCAGCACTTATTCTAGCGGGTCTCATCGCAGAAGAAGAGACACGCGTTGGTGATTTATATCATATCGACCGTGGATACGTAGACTTCCACAAAAAACTTCAAGCACTCGGTGCCGACATCGAGCGCATCCAAGGAACTGTCGAAGTTACGAGTGAAATGGTTCAGAACTAAGAAACGAGCACGAATTCGAGAGCGAGGAGAGACTCTTCTCGCTCTTTTCAATGAAGAAATGAACGGAGGAACCTATACATCATGTTTTCAAAAGATATCGGGATTGATTTAGGGACAGCAAACGTTGTCATTCACGTAAAAGGGAAAGGAATCGTCTTAGACGAGCCTTCAGTCGTTGCGATGAAACGCTCTACAGGGAAAGTGCTAGCAGTCGGTTCAGAAGCGTATGAGATGGTTGGTCGTACACCTGGTGATATCGTGGCGATCCGTCCTCTTCGTGATGGAGTCATCGCCGATTTCGCCACCACAGAAGAAATGCTCCGTCACTTCATCGAGAAAATTCAAGTCCGTGGCTTCTTCGGAGGTATTCGCATGTTGATTTGTACACCTGCGAACGTGACGCCAGTCGAAGCGAAAGCAATTCGTGAGGCTGCTGAAAAAGCAGGGGCGAAAGAAGTCTTCCTCGCCGTAGAACCTAAGGCGGCAGCTGTTGGTTCGGGCATGGACATCTGGAAGCCGGTCGGTCACATGATCATCGACATCGGTGGGGGGACGACAGATGTCGCCATCCTCTCGATGGGTGATATCGTCTGCGGTGAAACAATCAAGATTGCAGGGGACCGTTTCGACACGGACATTCTCCGTGCGATCAAAGAGAAGCATAAACTCATCATCGGGGAACGGACAGCCGAGCAAATCAAGAAAGAAATTGCGACGGTGTTCCCAGGTGGACGTAACGAGTCGATGGACATTCGCGGACGTGACATGGTACGTGGATTGCCACGTACAGTGACGATCACGTCGGAAGAACTCCGTGAAGCGATGGCCGAGTCAGCGAACGAAATCGTCGAAGCGACGAAGCGTGTCCTTGAACAGACACCACCGGAGCTTGCCGCTGACATCATCGACCGTGGCATCATCATGACAGGTGGGGGATCACTCCTTCACGGTCTCGACCAACTCGTGGCCGAGCGTGTCATGCTCCCAGTCATGATGGCTGAAGAGCCGACGCTCAGTGTCGCGCACGGTACGGGGATCATGCTCGAAAACTTAGATCGATTGAAATAAACAAACAGGCGACCGTGCGCGGTCGCCTGTTTTTATGTAGGTTAGATTGGTTTTTCGGCTAGAAGGGCCAACACGTTGTCTTCAGAGTCTCTAAAGAAACTCATCCATGTTTCTGTCTTATCCATTTTTGCCACGAGATGAGGTTCATCGATGAAAGTCACCCCTCGAGTTTGGAACTGCGAATAAGCATGATCAATGGACGCGACACTTAGGTAGAGAATCGGACTAGCTTTTGCAAAGTCCCCATTTTCAGGAGGGGACAGCATAAGTCTCACACCCCCGCAGTTGAAGAACGCTAGCTCTCCTGCTTGAAAGAGAAAAGGGATTTCAAGCGTATCTCGATAGAATTGAACGGCACGGTTTAACTCTTTGACAGGTATGTAGATTTGTTTGATTTGTTGAATGAGGCTCATGGGATTCATCCTTTCAGTATGTAGTAGATACGGGGAGCGGTAACTTATGTTCAAGTTGTTGATGCAGGCGGTTGACAAGCTCTGTTGGATAATACATGATGCCGATAGAAATACGTAACGGGAATAAGGTGTGTAAATCGCTAGGATAATAGGAACCGTCGCGTGGTAACGTATGATCGACTATTCGTGAGACCCCTGTGGATTGGTCGATGCGTAAGACGATTGGGACAGACATCCCTGTCCCCCGTTCGAGTTGTTGATGATTTGGGTAATACTCTTGAAGAAGCGCCCATACATACACTTCCTGTCGAGTCGTACTCGTCCCGAGAATATGATAACTCGCGTAAACGTCCCCACCGAAATTAGGGGACATGACTTCAGCCGTCAAGTAACGCTCCAATTCGTTTTGATCTACGTCGACGGATTGGGTAAGGGTGACAAACGATTCATCTGTCCAAGCGGCATAGAAGACAGCAATGATGGTCAGTGTACAGAATGTCGTCATGATTAACTTTTTCATATAAGCGCCTCCAAATACCGATGTGATGAATCCTATACATTCATCATATCTGAAGAGACTACAAATATATAGGTTATTTATGGGTGAAATTGTATATAATGAAATCATTAAGTAATGAGAGGGGAATCATGATGGCACCGATTCACCAAATGACTGAACTACATAAAAAATCGAATCGGAGGACATGATGAACAAACCACTTACACTCATTACCGGAGTCAGTCGCAATCAAGGCATTGGGGCTGCCATCGCACGAAAACTCGCACATGAGGGGCATGACTTGTATTTGACGCACTGGAGTCCGTTTGACGCGACCGAAGGAGTCGGGGAAGAGAGAGGCTTCATCGATCGATTCGTTCAAGAGTTGACCGAACAAGGAGCCCGTGTGGAGCATGAGGCGTATGATTTAGCATCGGGTGACGAAGTTGGACTACTTGATCGGATTGAGGCCAAACTAGGGGTACCGAGCAGGCTGATTCATAACGCGACCTATGAGCGACATGTCAACGCCGAGAACTTTACGACCAATGTACTGAGACAGCATTATATGGTGAACAACGAAGGGGCACTTGGACTCACCTTTGCGTTTGTCGAACGTTATCAGCAAGCAGGATATCAAGACGGACGCATTTTGTTTTTAGTATCGGGTGGGGCCGATGCGAATAACCTAGCGTACATCGCGACAAAAGGGGCATTGATTGCGATCACGCCTGCACTCGCAAACGGAGTAGGGAAGTATGGAATTTCCGTGAATGCACTCGATCCAGGCCCGACAGACACGGGATGGATTGATGATGAGCTTCGTCAGAACCTGCTCCCATTGTTCCCATACAATCGGGTGGGAACACCAGAAGATACGGCGCGTTTCGTGGCTTTCTTGATGGGAAACGACGGGGCATGGGTGAATGGGCAACATCTTCATGTAGATGGTGGATTCACGGGGCGTTAATACATAAAGGCATCTCGCTTTTTGCGCGAGATGCCTTTTCTTAGAGCCATTTATAGTCTTTATCGACGAACAATCGATTTTTCAGTTCCGTCTTAGAAATCGAAGAATTTGTTCCATCCAACCATTCATAATAATCGCAGACACAAGATTCACCGAGTTCAATCGAGTAACCGTTATTGATTGTCTTCACTTTAATATCTAGTTGATGTTCCGCTAGCGTCTTCTTCAAACGATAAATTGCATTGTATACGTTATGCAAGGCACGTTGCGGCTCATCGATATCCGGGTACAACGTTTCCGCAAGCACCCATTTATTGACGACTTGTTTTCGGTGATACACCAAGAACGCAAATATTTCTTCTGTCTTTTGTGTCGGCCATTTCACAAGATTCCCATCCTGTGTCCGAACTGAAAAGCGATCAAAGCACTGGATGCGACAAGATTGATGTGGATTCTTTTGTTGAATCGATTCATAACGCTGCACGATGCGCGGGATGACGTTATGAATCATCTGTTCCGTAATCGGCTTCAGCAAGTAATGGGTCGCATGCAGATTAAACGCTTCGACGGCATATTGTTGATGAGCGGTCGTGAAGACGACTTGCGTCCGTTCGGGTAAATAGGTCGCGAGCTCGAGGCCAGTCATTTCAGGCATCTCGATATCTAAGAAGACGAGGTCGACCGGATGTTCTTGAATAAAATTGAGAGCTTGAAGCGGACTTTGGAACGAACCGACCCATTCAAGAGATGGCTCTTCTTTTACAATTCGCTCCATCATGCCTAAAAGATGATGTTCATCTTCAATTAAAATCGTACGCATTGATGTGATTCGTCCTTTCTTGTTTGGGTAGCCGTAACTGAACAGAGGTCCCTCGCGTTAAAGTAGAGGTTAAATCAAATGTCGCACCTTGAAGGTGTTCAATTCGGCGTTTTATATTACAGATTCCGATACCGGATGATTCGTTAGACTGATTCAGATCAAACCCGCTTCCTGTATCACGAACGCGGATATCAATCATTCCATTCTGTTCTTGAATGGAAAGAGTGATTCGTTTTTGCCCTGGATGACGGTAGAGACCGTGCCGAACCGCATTTTCAACGAGCGGCTGAATCAACAGCGACGGAATGGTGTAGTCTAACAGTGTGTCGTCAATCTCCTTCACGACCTCGAATGAATCTTGGAACCGAGTCTGTTCGATGGCGAGGTAAGAGTCAATCATATCGACTTCTTGTCGAATGGAGATATCGTGGTCGGTACGGCCATTTTCAAAAATGAATCGGACGTACGTGCTCAAATGACTGAGGAGACGAGCGGCATCGGGTGGTGACGTATAGCACAGTGCAATCACGTTCCCAAACGTATTGTAGAGGAAGTGTGGTTTGATTTGAGCGTTGAAGAATGACATCTCATGTTGTGAGGCCAACGCTTCGACTTGTTGCTTTTTCTTTTTGTCCGTAGACAAGTGAATCGGCAACAATAAAAACATTAACAAGAAGTAAATGATGGTAAACGTGTTCGCATAGAGTTGTTGGTTGGACGACACGATGAATGTCGACGTCATAATGCCGATATATCCGACAAGCTGGGCGAGTGTGAATGTCAATAATTCGAGCGTATTTGTGGTCTTGTACTTCTCAAGAAGCCAACCGATGTTCAAGCCGACCCAAAAGAACGTGATGAACAAAACGATTATCCATACGAAGTATTCGAACACACCATAAATGGAGTGTGGCAGGATGATGGCTAGAGCAGTCAATACATAAAGCGGATATCTCGCAAGCGCTAAAAAGCGATCGAACGAAACAAGTTCCAAACATCTCGCGAATTCGATCAACATGATAATGCTCAACAGTGCGGAACTTAACGTCAACTTGCCACTTCCCGTGATCCACATGCCGTCCCGAGACATGAGAGCAAGACTCGTCAACAAGAAGAACGCTGTCCCATAGCCATACAATCGTTCATTTCGATGGAACAAGTAGACGATGGCATAGAACATGGAAATCAGCAGGGAAATGAGCAACATGAAAAATTCGTAGCCTGTGTAAGCGTTTTGGGCCGTCATGATTTCATGCAACGGTCCGACTAATATACTTTCTTCGATTGGCAAGGAATTCCCTGCCTGTTGTTTATGCTGAATCGTCAATCGAAATTGCCTTGTCTCCTCATTTAGTAAGAGGAGCGAAGGTTGTTCGGATAAGCGGTTATTGCCGATTTGTGTCGTATCAACAGGCATTCCGTCAATCAAAATCGTAGAGGATGACATCGATGCAGGGATGAGTAAGGCAAACGTTCCTGTTGGCAATGTGAGATCAATTTCATATGTGGATTCCCGATAAGGGGTCGTAAATGGGATGGTTCGATAGGAGCGTCGGTCAACTTCCGAGACGATTCCCGACTCATAGCGCCACGAGCCGTCGAGGCGTAAAATCTCGTCTTGAACAGAGGAAGAGCGGAGTGAAACTTCTCCTTGTTTTACGGTGACAGCGGGATTGATCGATTGGTGTCGTATCAATAAAGTGAGGCTGACTCCGATCAACATCACTAGGATGAAGATAAATGTCATTCGATTACGAGTCATGCGCACATTCCCTTCATTCTTTGTGAGTTTCTTGTGAGGTCACTACGTTATTCTTCCTAATAGGTGAATGGATTTTTTGCAGTGACTCTCCGTCTCATCATCGTACCCGAACTTTTTTTGTTTGAACAGGAAAAGTCATTCACCGTACGAAACGGGACATTCAAGGAGTATAGGAAGAAGGCATTCCATGAAACGTTGGATTGAACAACGCATTAGTCGACAAGTGATGACCATTTTTTATATATTGATTGCCTTAGTGACGCTTACATCGGTTGGGACCTATTTTTATACGCAACAATCGATTCAACAAACGACCGTTCAATTAGAGCGGATCAGTGAGCAACGTGCACGGGCGACAGATTTATTTGAAACGTGGCAATCGATGCAGTATGAGTTACGCGGTCACGTCCTCCTTGGGGAAAACGCCCTGTTAGAGGAAGTGCGTAAGGCTCAAACGAATATCGATGAGCAAACGACCTGGTTCGAAACACAGGCAAGTAATGAGGAAGAAACGCAGTTCGCAGAAGATGCGCGACTCCTCTTTTCCATTTATACGACACGCGTCATGCCCGCGCTTGAACAATATGTGATTGCGAAGCAGGCAGGAGAAGTGGATGAAGAGTTCCTGCAGATGCGTACGGTCGGGCAATTCATGCCTAAAAATGAGACGTCCACTCAGACACGATTTAAGCTCAACTCAAGCAACGCTGCGGATATGAGTGCAAGCATCGTCGATATGGAGTCGGTCTTTACCGACTATCGGGCAAATCTCGACTTTCAAGAAAGTGAATTACGCGATGCGCTCTCGAAACAGTTAGTGCAAGCCCAATGGATGTGGCTCTTAATCTTACTAGGGGCACTCTTCTTGTTGTTCGTTGGCCTACAACCATATATTTTACGGCTGACGAATCAGTTGCAGACGCTCATGACGAACAGTGAACGACTCGCGACGAATCCGAGTGCGACCCTTATTCCTATCAAACCGCTACAAAATGAGGTCGGTCAATTATCCAAGGCGTTTAATGAGATGGCGACATCGCTGCGGAGTCAACAAGACCAAGTCGACCTAGAGCGTGAGAAGACCGCGCGGATCTTGCATACGATGCGCGACTCAATCGTCTACACGGAACTCAAGACGAATGAACGATTCGGGAACAGTGCGCTCTTTGATTTATATGAACATCCGATCCCGACAACTGAACGAGGGAGTTTATATCCGATTGCGATGTATTACCCGATGTTCATGAATCAGATTGATGACAAAGAAGAACTGAACCGTTTCACGAAGCGTGCGAAAGAAGAAGGGATGTTCGATGAGACGTTCACGTACACGATGCAAGACGGTCAGAAGACGATTCGGATGTATGCCGAACCGATTGATTTGCAGAACGAGCGTGTCGGTGTCATCTTCGTCTCGCGGGATATTACCCAGGAAACAGAGATCAATCAAATGAAGACAGAGCTCGTCGCAACCGTATCGCATGAGTTGCGGACACCGCTCACATCGATTCTCGGCTTTTCCGAACTCTTGAAAAGTCGTCAATTAGATGAGACGAAACGAGAGCGTTACTTGGAGATGATTGCGAGTGAGACGAAACGTCTCGAACGCCTCGTGAGCGATTTGTTAGATGTTCAAAAAATGGAAGCGGGTATGGGTGCGCCTGAGTTTAAAGTCGAAAGTTTATATGACTTACTATCCGACTTACTCGAGATTCATGCGGGATCAACGGAGCATCATCTCTTCCACTTTGACTGTGATGAAACGCTCTTTGTGGCAGGAGACCCAGCCCAGTTGCGACAGGTGTTCTCAAACATTTTGAACAATGCCATCAAGTATTCTCCGGACGGTGGAAATGTGAGTGTCGATGTGACATGTGAAGAAGATACGATTCAAATCGCCATCACAGATGAAGGTCTCGGGCTTTCCGAGGAAGACGCAAGTCGAATCTTCGATAAGTTTTATCGGTCCCAATCCGAAGCGAGTCGTCGCATTGGCGGCACCGGATTAGGATTATCGATTTGTAAAGAAATCGTCCAATTGCACGGTGGCACGATTGACGTCCGCTCTCAACTCGGAGAAGGGACGACGATGATTGTCGAGTTACCGATGGTCGATCATGTAAACGAAGAAAGTTCATCCTAAATCATAGGATGAACTTTTTTTGAAAAAACGGTGAATGCATCGCTCGTTTGGTACGATATAAAGAGTGAATCATGTTACAGGATGAAAGGAAGACGACTATGCTACGCGGATTATATACAGCGGCAGGCGCGATGAATGCCCTTCAGCGCCAACAAGAGATTTTAAGCAACAACCTTGGCAATGTGAGAACTCCGGGCTTCAAGGCGTCTGACGGCGTGGTCCGATCGTTTCCGGAGATGTTGCTCGCGCAGGTTAGCAATCCCGATAATGGGAAGTCGCGTGTGAACGGGGAAGTCGGCACCCTTTCAATGGGCGTCTATCTTCAAGAGACGATGCCACGTTTCTCAGCAGGGAGTATCACGGAATCAGGTAGTCCGACCGATCTTTATTTGAAGGCTCCTGCTGATTTTACGGGTGCACCGATGTTTGCGGTCGAACAGGCAGGCGAGACGTTATACTCGACGAATGGTCGCTTCTCGATTGATGAAGCGTTATTCCTTCGTTCAGCAGACGGTGGATATGTACTTTCTGATGAAGGGGAACGCATCCAGCTCCCTTCGAGCGAGTTTCAAGTAGGGAAAGATGGGGTCATCACGTCGCTCGGTCAAAACGTGGCGACACTTGGTGCCTATCAAATCGATGATTTGACGACACTCGAACAAGTCGGGAACGATTGGCGCGTGACAGGTGATGTGCCGGCACCGGCACAAGTTGAGGTGTTGCAGGGCTTCATCGAGGAAGCGAACGTCAACCTCGACCAGACGATGGCCGATCTCATGATGACGTATCGTCAATTTGAAGCGAACCAAAAAGTCGTCCAAGCGTATGATAAAAGTGCCGAGCGAGCTATCGAAATCGCTCGCGTTCGTTAAGGAGGAACACCATGCAGTCCATTTATAATTCGGTCAACTCTTTGTCTCAACTTCAGCGTCAACTGGATGTGACAGGTCATAACATCGCGAACGTCGATACGGTCGGCTTCAAACGCCAACAAGGGCACTTTGCGTCACTCTTATCGCAAGCGTATGATAACCAACCACGTCCAGAATTCGAAGTCGGGCGGGACACGCCGAACGGCATTCGCATCGGGGTCGGCGGCCACGTCGCCGATATCACCCAACAATTCAATATCGGACAAGTTCGCATGACAGACCGAGGACTTGATGTGTTCTTGAAGGCGAGCCGTCAATTTTTCGTCGTGGACACGCCGAACGGTGTCGGGGTGACACGTAGCGGGAACATGCAGCTGTCTGTCGGCGACGAGACAACACTCGTCGATGTGAACGGAAACCCACTCCTCGGAGATGACGGCAATGCGATCACGATGCCGAATGAGGCGACGAATCATCGTATTCGTCAAGACGGTGTAGTCGTGGCGAGCGTGAACGGTGTCGAACAGGAATTTGGACGACTCGATATTGTAGAAGTCCGAAATACGTCTGAACTGCGGCCGCTCGGTGATAATGTGTTCGCAGCCGACCTCGAGACCGAAGTCGATCGTCCGTTAGGGAATTTGTTGATGGAAGGGACACTCGAGTCGTCAAACGTTGATTTGACGAAAGAGATGACCGACATGACCATCACACAACGTGCCTATCAAATGAACTCGCGCGCCCTTTCGATGAGTGATCAGATGATGGGACTTGTCACCGCATTACGACCATAAAGCATGACCGCTTCTTCGTGAGAGAGGCGGTTTTTGTATAAGTTATGAAGAGGAGGTCAACGAGATGCGAATCGTAGTTGCCATGGATTCATTCAAAGGCTCGCTATCTAGCATGGAAGCGAATCAAGCTGTCCGTCGTGCTTTGCCGGGACATGACGTCATCACTATCCCGATTTCAGACGGAGGAGAAGGGTTTCTTGATGCGTGGTTTGCAACGCACGAGGATGCGGTCATCGTGGAAGAGGTCGTTACGTGCTTAGATGGGACGAAGCGTCCCACACGATTTGGTTTTGAGCCATTAACGAAACACGCCGTGATGGAAGTGGCGGAAACGACAGGGTTAACGCTCCTCACTCACGTCGACCCATGGCGCTATAGTTCGATCGGAGTCGGACAGCAAATTGTTCATGCGCTAGACTGGGGAGCGACGGTCATCACGATCGGACTGGGAGGAAGCGGGACGATCGATGGTGGGAAAGGGATGCTTGAGGCGCTAGGTGTTCGTTTTTTAGATGCGAGCGGTGCAGCTGTATCCTCGATGCCGCATCAACTTGCAGACGTCGCTTCCATCAATTGGTCAGGACTCGACCCGAGAGTAAGGGACGTTGAGTGGCGAATGGCTTCTGACGTACGTAATCCGTTGACGGGAAAACGAGGTGCTGCGCACGTGTTCGGTCCCCAGAAAGGTTTGGCAGCGGACGATGTGGTTCGCTACGATCAGTTACTCGACGACTATGCGAGTCACTTCAATCAGGATATGAAGTCACTCGACGGAGCCGGTGCGGCAGGTGGCATCGGATTCGCGCTCCTGCAACTTGGGGCGACCTATATGAGTGGCATCGAAGAAGTCGTCCGTTGGTCAAGGTTCGAAGACTATGTGAAAGGGTCGGATTGGCTCATCACGGGAGAAGGAAAGTTTGATGCGCAAAGTTTAGAGGGGAAAGCGCCTTACGGGTTGGCGCGTCTTGCCCACACATATGGGATCCCGACACTCGTGTTCGCCGGGCAATCTGATTTGACCGCTCATGAGGAATCGGGGATTGTCGCCATCTTTCCTATCGTGTCACGCATCATGACACTAGAAGAAGCGATATGGGAAGCCGCCCCGTTATTGACGAGTGCGGTTCAACGGGTTCGCCATGTCCTCGAAAAAACGCTTTGACGATTCGTCAAAGCGTTTTTGGCTTGTTATGGGCGCTCTTTTAATAAGTCACGAATCTCAGTCAACAACTGCTCTTCTTTCGTAGGGGTCGGGGCAACTGCCTCCTCGACTTCCTTCTCACGTTGTAGGCGATTGATGAGCTTGACGATTAGGAAGAGGGCAAAGGCAATCAAAATAAATGATACAATCTGTTGAATGAAGTTCCCGTATAAGACGTCCACTCCGAGCACGCTCGCTTTTAAGTTCGAAAAATCAATTCCTCCGATAATGATTCCGAGAAGCGGCATAAAGATATCATTGACGAGCGAGTTGACGATGGCCGTGAACGCCGCACCGAGTACGACGGCGATGGCGAGATCGATGACATTCCCGCGCATCGCGAATTTTTTAAACTCTTTTAACATAAACAAACCTCCTGACATGGAATAGCTTAAGCGTAGCATATTTATGGGAAAAGGAAAAAATCGATCAGCTTCTGTCAGGGAAGGATGCTTGTTCGACATTTGTGCATAGGGTACACTAAAAAGGTAGCAATTTACGCATTTTAATACCAGGTACTAATATGATATAATCATTTTAGCTGAAAGGATGGTTGGACGTGGCGAACGATGAACAAACGAGTTCGGAAGAACAAAAAGGTTCACCAGAACAAGAGACGAAGCAGAAGCAGCGATCACGATTGTCGAATCATCGTCGATTCCCGATCTTACTGCGTGTACTCGTCGTTTTAGTGTTGGCAATCGCGATGCTCGCCCTTGGAGCAATCATTGGATATAGCGTCATTGGCGGAGGCGACTGGAGAGATGTGTTTGACATCGAGACGTGGCGCCATATCACCGATTTTTGGCTAACCTCTTAAAGGCGGTGGATGGATGTATACAATTGAGCAAATTAAAGAAGTAATCCCACACAGATACCCGTTTCTGTTAATTGATCGAATTATCGAAGTCGAAGATAAGAAGCGTGCTGTCGGATTAAAAAATGTCACGGCGAACGAAGAGTTCTTTAACGGGCATTTCCCAGACTATAACGTCATGCCAGGCGTCTTGATTGTCGAGGCACTCGCACAAGTCGGTGCTTTCGCAATGTTGAAAGACGAATCGAATCGAGGCAAGCTTGCCTTTTTCGCAGGGATTGACAACTGTCGTTTCAAACGTCAAGTGGTCCCGGGTGATCAGCTTCGCCTTGAAGTAGAAATCATGAAAATTCGTGGACCGATCGGTAAAGGACGTGCCGTGGCCACAGTCGATGGAGAAGTTGCTTGTGAAGCAGAACTCACTTTCGCCTTGAAGTAAGGAGAAATGGGATGCGTGCTTTAGTAATTGTGTTACTAGTTGGCTTAATGACGATTGTGGGCTGTCAGCAACTACAGACGGAAGAGTCGAACGAAGAGAACATTGTCTACGAACAGAACGTGGATGAGGCAATGATTGAGAAGCGGGCAGGACAATCTGATGCGATTGCCGTTTCACTTGAACGGACGAACAATACAACGATGCTCTTCACGATTCGCATGCTTGAAAATCGCCGCCTCGACCCGACGACGGTTATGAGTTATGAGGTCGATGGAGAACGGATTGCGATTCCGTTCGGCGAACTGATTGCAGAGCGGGAAGAAGACATTCGAACGTATGAATATCAGACTGACGTAGACCCTGATCTTTTCGTATCAGATACACTTCCACTCTTCCATCTCGTAGAGGAAGGCGAGACGGAAGTTACGATTCCACTCGAAGTCATCGATTCGACAAACATTGAATAAAACAGACGATTTTGTCGAAAATCGTCTGTTTTTTTGTGGAGATTGATGCATTCTGTCCGATACAAAGGGTAAGGACAGAATGGAGGAAATCGAGATGAAACAGAAAACACAGTCGTTACAAAAACGCATTGTATTAGCGATGTTAGCCTTCGTCACATTGCTCATCGTCGTGTTCGGGGTCGTGCAATATTTTAGTACGAAGCATTCCGTACTCAGCACGTTGCATGCGACGATGATTGAAGATGGAGAACGGATTAGCGAGACATTAGATGCGGATGCATATGCGTCTTTTTTGGCAAATCCGAAAAAAAATGAGCAATATGAACAGTTACGAGAATATCTTGATACATATCGCCAACAAATCGGGGCCATGTATGTGTATACGATTGCCACCGAGGACGAAGAAGTTCAAATCATCGTTGATGGTTTGAGTCAAGCGGATGCAGCAGACATCGGAACACCTACTACCGCGATGACATACGAAGGAGCGATGGATGCGTTCAATGGCGATACGGTCACAACGAACGTCATTGACGATCCGGAATACGGGAAGTATGTGACAGTGCTCGTTCCAATCAAACGTGGTAGCGAGGTCATCGGGGTCCTTGGAATCGATAAGGCAGCCACAGAAGTCGCAGCGATCACAGGAGATGTGTTAACCGAGAGTTTGCCACCAATCCTCATTGGTCTTCTCGTCTTACTTGTCGTCGCAGCCATGATCATCTGGCGGTACCTCGGCTGGAAGCTACGCCCTCTCCAAGCGCTAGAACGCGTCGCGACGTCGATTGCCGAAGGTGACTTGGCGACGGCAACGAAAGAGGTCGAAACCATTCAGTTGAAATCGAATGATGAGATCAAGCGTCTGACAGTCTCGATGGACAAGATGACCCATATGTTGAAAGACTTAATCTCTGGGATCCAATCGTCGGCACAGACGGTCCGGGACGAGAGTGGGAACGTCTCGAGCATCTCGGAAGAAGTGAATGACGCATCTCGTCAAATCGCTTATACGATGGAAGAGATTGCGAGCGGTGTCGAAAATCAAAGTGTGTTGACGATGCGCTTGTATGGACATATGAACGAATTCTCGACGCTCGTCGAACAGACGACGTCAGACGGAGACCAAGTGAGCGAGCAGGCAGAAGTCGTCAGTCGGGTGACGATGGATGGGCTTCGCTACATGGAGAGTGCCGTCAGTCAGATGACGCATATTCATGAACAGGTGAAGTCGTCACAAGGACAAGTCCGTGATTTCGAGCAACAGGCGGACGAGGTGACAGAGCTCGTCACGATGATTCGCCAAATCTCGCAACAGACGAACCTGCTCGCATTGAATGCGGCAATCGAGGCGGCACGTGCGGGTGAACACGGGAAGGGGTTTGCGGTCGTCGCTTCGGAGATACGGAAACTGTCTGACAGTGTCGCCGAGTCTGTCAGTGAAATCTCGGAAATTGTCGGAAGCGTCAAACAAAATTCGATTGCCCTCGGCCAGACGTTCACAGAAAGTATGACGGCGGCAGAGGAAGGGAAGGAAACGCTCGAGTCGACGAAGCGCGCCTTTACGGAAATCGAACGAAGTGTCCGCCATATGCAACAACTGACGGGCTCGATGCGTAGTCAGCTCGATCGAGTGAAGACGAACCAAGACCATATCCAGCACGGCTTGTCAGAGATTGCTTCCATCTCAGAAGAGAGCACGGCCGGGAACGAGGAAGTGGCCGCTTCAACGGAGCAGATGTCAGCGACGAGTGAGACGATGAACCGTCTCGTCAAAGATTTGTCGACGACGGCGGAATCGATGCAACAGATGAGCCGCCAGTTCAAGTTGTAAGCAGTCTCACTTCAGACAGACCTCTCCTGTGTCCGCTATAATGGGCGCAAGGGAGGTTTTTTCATGCAACAATTCTCTAGTGAACTGACACAATTTCGCGGAAGTCATTACGACTTTGGGCGATTTCAAGGACAATATATAAAACGCAGTCAACTGCTCGAGAATCGGACGGACCAATGGAAGCTACGTGTGCCCCGATTCGAGATTGACGCGACGGAGGCGAAAGCTGCTTTTGATGCCGTTGCTCCGAAGATTTGGGAAGAGTTGATCGGGCTTCAAGACGAGCTCAAACTGTCTCTCAATGACACGTTGCTTCACTTCGGACATTTCCGAGTCAATAATCCGATCAGCGGATGCTCGATTCTGACAGGGGACAATTTCCTCGTCCGAAACTACGACTATCATCCGATGACGTACGATGGGCGCTACAATGTGTTTCAACCGGACGACGGATATGCCGTCATCGGACCAGTCTCTCGTGTCACGGGACGCATGGACGGGATGAATGAGAAAGGTCTCGCGATGGGGTATAACTTTATTAACCGACGTCGACCGGGTGACGGATTTGTCTGCCAGATGATCGGCCGCATCATTCTTGAGACGTGCGCGACCGTGGAAGAAGCAGTCGACTTATTACAAGAGATTCCGCATCGCGGTTCCTTCACGTACGTCGTCCATGACAAGTCGTCGAAGACACGCGTGATTGAGGCGACACCGCGGGATATCCAAGTGCGGGAATCCAATATATGTACGAACCATTTCGAGTTACTGCAACACGAGAATCGCTACCATCTGGACGATTCCACGCGTCGCATGATGGAAATCAAAGTGGTACAGCATTTGATTCAAGACGCAGAGAGTGCGTTCCGCCTCATGAACGACACCGATAAGGGCGTCTTCTCAGAACTGTATAAGAGCTGGGCAGGGACGATTCATACAGCGGCCTATTTCCCGGAAACGCTCGAGACGTGGTTCGCGCTCGGCGGGGACCGCGACCCGGTCATCTTCGATTTCCAAAAATGGCTCGACGGGGAAGACTTCGACCTTCATGCGCTTGACGGGGAACTCGCGACCGATATCGAGTTTGCGAATACGGTCCAACTTTGGCGCTGACGTTTGTCAGTGCTTTTTTTGTAGAAACGGGAATACACATAACAGGAGGGATGAAAGATGAAACGATTTGGCATCATACTCATTATGCTGACGCTCGTCACACTACTCGGTGGATGTGTGCCCGGTGACGGGACGTATACGACGGACCCGGCAGGCTTTTTCTGGGGCATCTGGCACGGCTGGATTGCACCGATCTCACTCATTTTAGGGTTATTCAATGACACGTATCGGGTGTATGAGGTGAACAATACCGGCTGGTTCTACGATTTAGGGTTTTATATTGCCGTCATCAGTGGATTTGGTGGATTGACGTTAACGCGGAAGAGTCGGGGATGATCTTGAGTGGCCCAAAGTGGCCACTCTTTTTTAAAATCTTTTTTACCGTAAACGCTTGCATTAAAATATTTTTCATATTATGATTCAGGTGAAAATGATTTTAAGGAGGATTTATTCATGTCACGTCTCTTTGAACGAGCGCAACAATTCGGGAAATCGTTCATGTTGCCAATCGCGGTCTTACCGGCAGCCGGACTATTGTTAGGGATCGGGGGCGCCTTGTCTAACCCAAATACGGTACAAGCATATCCGTTTCTCGACATCGACTGGTTGCAACACTTATTCACGATTATGGCGGCTGCAGGTTCGATTGTATTTGCGAACTTGGCTGTGTTGTTTGCCATTGGCGTCGCTGTAGGACTTGCGAAGTCTGATAAAGGAACGGCCGGTTTGGCGGCAATGCTTGGTTACTTGATTATGAATGCGACCATCAACGCGATGTTACAAATTACAGGAGAGTTGATGGAAATGAACTTAGCGAGTGCGGGGCAAGGGATGGCACTTGGGATTCAAACACTTGAAACGGGTGTGTTCGGTGGGATATTGATCGGGATTGTCACAGCACTCTTGCATAACCGCTATAACAAGCAAGTGCTTCCACAGTTTCTTGGGTTCTTCAGTGGATCACGTTTTGTGCCGATTATCACGTCGTTCGTGGCGATTGGTGTCGGGATTGGACTCTACTTTATCTGGCCGACGGTACAGAATGGAATTTTCTCACTAGGTGGTCTCGTTGAGAAGACAGGTTATATCGGAACGTTCATCTATGGATTTGTCCTACGGATGCTTGGTCCATTCGGGTTGCACCATATCTTCTACATTCCGTTTTGGACAACCGGGCTCGGGGGCTCGATGGTCATCGACGGTACATTGATTGAAGGAACGCAAAAGATTTTCTTCGCGCAATTGGCTGATCCAAATACGACTCAATTCTATGAAGGAACGGCGCGCTTCATGTCTGGCCGATTTATCACGATGATGTTTGGTCTTCTCGGCGCAGCGCTTGCGATGTATCACTGTGCTAAACCAGAGCAAAAGAAAGTCGTATTCGGACTCTTGTTCTCTGCTGCACTCACATCGTTCTTGACGGGAATCACGGAACCGCTAGAGTTCGCGTTCTTATTTGTGGCGCCAGCCCTCTATTTAGTCCATGCCATCTTTGATGGACTTGCCTTCATGATGGCTCACATCTTTGAGATCACGATTGGTCAAACGTTCTCTGGTGGGTTCATCGACTTTATTTTATTCGGGGTTTTACAAGGGAATGACAAGACGAACTGGATGCTCGTACCGGTCATCGGTGCCTTTTGGTTCTTGCTCTACTACGTAACGTTCCGTTTCCTCATCACGAAGTTCAACTTCATGACACCAGGACGCTCAGATGAAACAGCTAAAACATCAGACATTGCGTCGTCTGATCGTTCAACAGCCATCATTGCGGCACTAGGTGGCGATGCAAATATTGAAACGGTCGACTGTTGTGCGACACGCCTTCGCGTTACCGTCAACGACAATCAACATGTCCGTGAAGATTTGTTAAAAGAGACGGGCGCTCACGGGGTAGTTCAAAAAGGGAATGGAATTCAAGTAATCTACGGTCCTTCTGTTACAATTATTAAGAATGAAGTCCAAGAGGCGTTAGGCCGGGGCGAATAACGAATGTGTTGGAGGGAAGAACCGTGTGGGAGCAAATGAAACACGTGTATTCAGAAATGACAGACAGTGAGAAAAAGATTGCGGACTATCTCATGTCAAACATGAAAGAGGCCATCGAGATGAACATTACCGATCTGGCAAACGCAATCGAGACTTCTCCAGGAACAATAACGCGATTTTGTAAGAAGATCGGCGTAGGAAGCTATAGCTCACTGAAGCTCATGATGCAAAAGACGTTAACGGAAACGAATTTGCCCCAAACGACTTCACTGGAACCGATGCAGAGGTCGTATATTGAATTGATTCAAACGACCGCTCATTTGATTGATCAGGACGAATTGATTGCTATTTGTAAGGAAATTGTTTCGAGCCGTTCCGTCCATTTGTATGGGTTGGGCAACGCCGGGCTCGTTGCACAAGAGATGGAATATCGATTGAGACGAATGGGTCTACTGGCGACTACAGCATTTGATAGTCACAGCATGGTCATGGACGCTTCGATTGTCACATCAGAAGATTTGGTCATTGCGTTCTCGAACAGTGGAGAAAGTCGAGAAGTCGTCCAAGCCGTTCAACTTGCAAAGGAATCGGGCTGTACGACAGTGGCGTTCGTCGGATATCAGCATTCACCACTCGCTGAGGTTGTCGACTACCGTTTGTTAACCGCCGGTGCGTCAGGAGAGGCATTCTTAATTAATACCCAACTCCCGCTGCTTTTTACGGCAGATGCGGTGACGAAGACATTGATGGAAACAAATGAAACATTAAAAGCGCACTATATGCGAACGCTTAATGCGCTTGATCGTTTAAAAGAAAGAAGTGACTAATCAGTATGACAACATTACCGACTGGATTGATTGTTTCGTGCCAGGCTTTAGAAGGTGAACCACTCCATAGTGAGTTCATTATGGGACGGATGGCCATTGCGGCCGTTCAAGGGGGCGCTAAAGGAATCCGGGCCAATTCAGCGAAAGATATTCAAGAGATTAAACAACAGGTCTCGGTTCCCATTATCGGAATCGTCAAACGGGATTATGAAGACAGTGACGTCTTCATCACGGCAACGATGAAGGAAATCGAGGAGTTGATTGAAGTCGGCGTGGACGTAATCGCCCTCGATGCGACACAACGCCTCCGACCGAACGGGATGACACTTCAAGAGTTAGTGAATGCTATTCGTTCGATTTATCCAAAGCAGGCAATCATGGCGGATTGTGCAACACTCAACGATTGTATTGAAGCGGATCGCCTTGGTTTTGACTACATTTCGACAACGCTACATGGATATACGAAAGAGACGAACGGATCTCTTCTCTATCATGACGATTTCAAATTTTTAAAAGATGTGTTAGATCACGTGTCTCGACCGGTTGTCGCAGAAGGGAATATTTTGACACCTGAGATGGCGAAGCGCTGCATGGACTTAGGAACGCATGCTGTCGTTGTAGGTGGTGCGATTACGCGTCCGCATCAAATTACCGCACGGTTTGATGCCGCACTCGCTGCCAGTGTGAAGAGTTCGATGTAAGCATGAATAATCGAGCATGCTAAACAATACCTTACGACGATGAAATTCAGCGTTGTGAGGTATTTTTGTTTTAAAATAGACGAAGCTGGTGCACGAAACAACAGAAAGTTCGATATACTAAATATGGATGATTTTTAGTGTGGAGGTGCCTGATGCACTCATATGAGTTTCAAATGTATCGAAATTTTGATGAGCTTGCGATTGACATGATTGAGTTAGCGAAAGAGATTATGCCAGATAAATTGGTCTATCTTACATCAATTGAAGATGACACCCAGCATATCCTCAAACTGTCGTCACAAGATTCTCCCATCATGCTTGAAGAAGGAATGTCTTTTGATTTGAAGGATACGGTGTGCAATCGAATTGATTTCAATCAGCGAGAAGTCTTGATGTATGAAGACATCGAAGAACAAATCGAGTCGACACGCCTTCAATCATTACTGAGGGAAGTGAACATCAAGTCGTATTTAGGCATCCCGATTTTGACGAAGAGCGGGGATATCTTCGGGACGCTTTGTGTCGCGAATCATAAAAGTGCCCAGTATGATTCGAAAAGTGTCCAATTGCTGAAACGCGTAGTGCGTATGTTCAGTTATTACTTAGAGCTCGAACGTCGGGCTTCACGGGATGAACTGACGGATCTGTATAACCGACACTACTTATATAACTATTTCGAGACAAATCCGAATCAAGGAGGCGCACTTTTTCTCATCGATTTAGATGGGTTTAAATTTGTGAATGACACGTTTGGTCATGACGAAGGGGACCTCGTCTTAAAAGAAGTCGCACGACGTCTGAAACGCTTGATGGAGCCGATTCATGACTCGAAGGTGTATCGCTTAGGTGGCGATGAGTTTTTAGTGAAAGTCGCACATGCGTTACCTGAAGCAGTGGTCATCGAGTATGCCGAACGGATGTTAACTGTCTTGAAAGAGTGGGACGCCCATCTTCCGTTATCAGCAAGTATCGGTATCGCTCCATACGATCCTGATGAGGAGAAAGACCTCCGTCAATTGTTGAAAGAAGCGGATGTCGCACTGTATCAATCAAAGGCGAGCGGGAAGAACACGTATCAAATTTGTAGATGAACGCTAATAGGCTAAGCCAGTGGATGACCATCGGCTTAGCCTATTATTTTATGTTCAGTCATGCCGAACAGATTGTCGTGAAAGAATCGAATGAAAAACGGGTACTGATTAAGAATGCGGTTTGCGTCCCATCACTGCGACCGTACGATAGTCGCGCGAGTCGGGACCTCGTCGTACCGACACGTCCTGAAATCCGAATTTCGTCGCCTCGGGGATGAACTCTTTCTGAATCCTGTCAGCAATCCCGTCCCACTGCACATCGCCTTTCCCATCGCAGTACGTGATGACAAATGTGCCATTCGGTTTCAAGACGCGTTCGATTTCAGACAGGACGGTCGTGACATCTTCCCAAAAATATAGCGTGTGAATGCTGAACACGTGATCGATAGATGCTTCGATCATCGCCAATTGATGAAAATCGCCTTCCATCAAGCGAGCTCGTCCCGTTTGAATGGAGACATCGTTACGTTTCTTGGCCGAAGCGATGAGCGTCTTCGAGCGATCGAGACCGATCACGTTCACATCCTTTCGCTCTTGAAGAATTGTCGCCATCGCATCTCCGGCCCCACACCCGAGTTCGAGTACAGTGGCGTTTGAGTGCATCTGTAACTGTGCAATCGTCCACTCGACTTCGATACGGTGTTGGCGCACCATCTTTTCCCCGATATATTTTCCGACGGGACCACGTGGGTTTTCGTACTGACTGTCCACCCAGTTTTTGAACACTTGTGGGAGCATACTGTCACCTCATTTCAAGAGTAGCTCGATTGTAGCATATTGATGAGACAAAGGAGTCAATAACATGCGTTCATTTTGGATACTCGGCAACCAACTCTCGCACGAACTTGCGATGTTGAAGGAAATGAAAGAAGATGACGTCATCGTCATGATCGAGGCGACGTCTCGCGCGACGTGGCGTCCGTACCATAAGCAAAAACTCGTCCTCATCTTCTCGGCGATGCGCCACTTTGCGGAAGAACTGCGCGACAAAGGGTACACCGTCGATTACCATGAAGCGGCTTCGTTTCAGGAGGCATGGGACAAACACCTAAACCAGTACGAGCCGGACGAGATTCATGTCACCGCCGTCACGGACGAACCGATGGCTAAAAAGCTCAAGCAATTCGGCAAGAAACATAAATTAGTCGAGCATACGGATGTCCCGCTCTTCTACTTATCGAAAGAAGAAGCGACCGATACGCTAGGGAACGAACCGTGGCGGATGGATCGGTTTTATCGTCAGATGCGCAAACGGTTCGATGTTTTAATTGAAGAAGGGAAGCCGCGTGGCGGGAAGTGGTCGTTTGACGCGGAAAATCGAAAGCCACCGAAAGAAGGACTGTCGTTTCCGTCCGCCATCCATTTTCGACCGGACGCCATCACAAAAGACGTCATCGAAAAGGTCGAGTCGACATTCTCCGATCATCCAGGGAAAGTGACCCCGTTTCATTGGCCGGTCACACACACCGAGGCGAGACGGGCGTTGAATCGATTCGTGAACGAGCGGCTCGAGACGTTCGGTCCGTATCAAGATGCGATGATGACGAATGAACCGGAAATGTCACACAGCCTATTGTCGGCTGCCATCAACATCGGTCTTTTGACGCCACATGAAGTCGTCGAGGCGGCTTGTGAGGCAGATGCACCATTGTCATCGATCGAAGGATTCGTCCGCCAAATCCTCGGGTGGCGGGAATATATGCGCGCCGTCTACCTCGCCGTCATGCCGGGCTATGAAGAGGTGAACACGTTTAAGCATGAACGCGACTTACCGTCCTTCTTTTGGGACGCGAAGACGGACTTGAACTGTCTGCATCAAAGTCTGAAGCCGGTCGTGGCACATGCCCACAACCATCACATCCAGCGGCTGATGGTGCTCGGAAACTACGCGACGTTGTTTGAAATCTCACCAAAACAGACGAGCGACTGGTTCAATGAGATGTATATCGATGCCTATGACTGGGTCGTCTTACCAAACGTGCTCGGGATGGCCCTGCATGCGGACGGCGGGAAACTTGCCACGAAGCCATATGTCGCCTCTGGAAAATATATCGACCGGATGAGTGATTACTGTGGAGATTGCCCATATAACCCGAAACATACGATCGAAGAGGATGCTTGTCCGTTCAACGCCCTTTACTGGCGCTTCATCGATCGGCACGAGGAGCGTTTCTCAAAAAACCAGCGAATGAAGATGATGGTCCGCAATTGGCAAGGGCGAGACGATGATGTCAAAGCAGATATATTAGCGAAAGCCGAACAGACATTGACCGATTCCCCGTGAATCGGTTTTTTTACGTTTCCTTCATGAAACTTAGCGATTCCTTTATGGTAGCTTTACAATTGTCCGCTACGATAAGAGCTGTGAGACCCCCTCACTTCCAAGTGAATACTTACCGGTAGAACCTTTGAGAGACCAACAGAAGCCCGTACGTCCATGACGTGTCGTTTCTGTTGGTCCTTTTTTTCAAGAAAGGATGATTCAAGTGAATGAAGCGATTGCACGAATGGGGCAGGAGCGGATGATTGCCTCAATCAAGAGTCCGAAACAAATCGAAGCGTTTTTAAAGACGGATGTGACGACGACGTTCCTCATGATGGGGACGCTCAGTACGCTCGACCGCTATGTGGCGCATTTGAAACGAGAGAAACGAACGGTCTTCCTCCACGCCGAGCGGATCAATGGGATCAGCCTCGACCGAGATGGCATCGACTATCTCGCCAAACGTGTCGGTGCCGACGGGATTGTCACGACGAAAGCATCGGTGCTTCAGCACGCAAAACGGGCAGGACTGTTGACGGTTCAAAGATTGTTTCTCGTCGATTCGGACGCGGTCACGAGCGGACTCAAACTCGCCGAAACGCAGCAACCGGACGCGATCGAACTCATGCCTGGTCTGATTCCGAGTGTCGTCGAGAAGATTTCCCAGGAAGTCTCTTTCCCGATTGTGACGGGTGGCATGATTCGTCAACCAATCGATGTACATCGCGCCCTTGATCATGGGGCATTCGCGGTTTCGACCGGGGACGAACGACTTTGGCAGGTCCAAAGTCAGAAGGAGGAATTGGTATGAAAACGATCCAACTACAACAACTGACAAAATCATTCGGGGAGACGGAAGTCATTCGGGGTATCGACGTGACAATCGAAGCAGGAGAATTCTTCGCGCTTGTCGGACCATCGGGATGCGGCAAGAGTACGATGCTTCGCATGATTGCTGGGCTCGAATCCATCACGGGCGGAACGCTCCGCATCGACGGAGTGGCAGCAAACGGGATGAAGCCGAGCGAGCGTCACTTGTCGATGGTCTTCCAAAACTACGCCCTCTATCCACATATGACGGTCGAGAAAAATATCACGTTCGGTCTACATACGAAAGGACTGACGAAACTAGAACAGCGTGAGCGTTGCCTCCAGGCGGCCGAGACGCTCGGGCTCACCGATTATTTGAAACGGAAGCCACGTGAACTGTCAGGTGGTCAGAGACAAAGGGTCGCGTTGGCACGAGCCATCGTGACGGAGGCACCGATTTGCCTGATGGATGAGCCGCTCTCGAACTTGGACGCGAAACTGCGGGCAAAAATGCGCTCGGAGATTCGCCAGTTGCAGCGAAAGCTCGGACTGACGATGATTTATGTCACACATGACCAAGTCGAAGCGATGACGATGGCGGACCGGATCATGCTTCTTAATGAAGGAGAAGTGCAACAAGTCGGGAAGCCGCTCGACCTATACAACAAGCCCGCGAACACGTTCGTCGCCTCGTTCATTGGGTCGCCACCGATGAACCTGGTCGAGGTCACCCGACAAGAGAGAGGGTGGATGGCAGCAGACGGACGCCTATTCCATCCGAACGCATTGACAGAAGCGTCAGAGGCGACGCTCGGTGTACGTCCAGAACAGATTAAACCTGCCGACGAAGACGTGACGTTATATGCGGAGCTGAAAAACATCGAAGTACTCGGGACCGAGACGATTCTCGCGTTCGATGTCGGTGGCAATGAATGGCTGGCGAAATGGCCAGGACAATGGCCGCTCACTGTTGGAGAAAAAGTGGCGTGTTACGTGGATCCGAAACAGATGTCGCTCTTTGACGCGAACGGGCAACGCATCGAGCCACGACAGCCGAAGTTGTTTGAGGCGTTGGAGGTGTTCCAATGACGGTCGCCTTACCGAGGGAGAAGGTCCGCACGAGACTGTCGGACGCGGCGAGCGGGCTGTTGTACTTGTCTCCGTCCATCATCTTGTTTGGTGTCTTTCTCGTCTATCCGCTTCTCCGGACGATGTACTTGAGCTTCTTTCGGACGGACACGCAAGGGACGCCACTCGAATTTGTCGGCGTCGGTCATTACAGCAACCTGTTCACGAGCGCGGCGTTTTGGCAAAGCATTCAGGCGACGGTCGGATTCGTCCTCTTGACGGTCCCACTGACGATTCTCATCGCACTCGGGCTCGCGCTACTTGCCAATGAGAAATTGAAGGGCATCGGCATCTTTCGAACAGCATTCTCGGCGACGATGGGAATGAGTGTCGCCGCCTCGTCGGTCATTTGGATGTTCATGTACAACCCGTCAATCGGCATCTTCAACCGGTTCCTCGAAGCAATCGGTGGCAGCGGCGTACAGTGGCTTCTTGACCCGCAATATGCGCTCCTATCCGTTTCAATCGCGACCGTCTGGATGAATATCGGCTTCACGTTTTTGATTCTTCTCGGCGGTCTGCAAAACATCGACCGGACACTATACGAGAGTGCGGATATTGCCGGAACGAGCTATTGGACACAGTTACGCGCGATCACGATCCCGATGTTGTCCCCGACGCTCTTCTTCGTCGGAATCATCTCGCTCATAAACGCCTTCCAGACGTTCGGGCAGATTGATTTGTTGACGAAAGGCGGACCGACGAATGCGACGAACGTCATCGTCTATGCCATCTATAAAGATGCGTTCATCAACTACAACGTCGGAAGCGCCAGTGCACAAGCCGTGCTCTTATTTATCGCCGTCCTTCTGTTGACATGGCTCCAATTTAAACTTGTCGAAAGGAAGGTGCATTACCAATGAGACTACGGAATCTAGGCGTATATGTCCTTCTCGTCTTAAGCGCAATCGTCATGCTGTTCCCGATCGCCTATGCGTTCTCAATCAGTCTGATGGACGGGAAGGAAGTACTTCAGGGACATCTGCTCCCACGCGACCCATCATTTGAAAACTATATCGCCGCGTTCGAACGAATCCCGATGATGACCTACTTAGTGAACAGTCTGGTTGTCGCGCTCCTCGTGATGATTGGGCAGGTCGTCTTGTCGAGTCTCGCGGCATTCGCATTCGTCTTCATCGACTTCAAAGGAAAAGGGCTCATCTTCATGCTCTTCCTCGCGACGATGATGGTTCCATGGGAAGCGACGATGGTGCCGAACTTTTTGACAATCCAGTCGCTCGGCTGGCTCAACACCGTCTGGGGACTATCGGTGCCGTTCTTCGCACTTGCGTTCGGGACGTTTCTACTCCGGCAACAGTTCAAGACGATTCCATATGAGATGTATGAGGCGTCTCAAATCGCTGGGATCAGTCGGTTCCGCTTCTTCTGGAACGTTGTCTTGCCAGTATCGAAGACACCGCTCGTCACATTGTCGGTATATAGCTTTTTGACAACTTGGAACATGTACTTATGGCCGCTCCTCGTTACGAACACGGAACAGGCGCGGACGGTCCAAATCGGAATCAAACAGATGCAGTCGAACGAGGTTGCTTCGGATTGGGGCGTCGTCATGGCGGCGGTCGTCTTGATCATCATTCCGACACTTTTATTGTTATTCGCAGGACAAAAACATCTACAAGAAGGATTGACGCAAGGCGCGATCAAATAATAGGGGGACATAACAGATGAAAAAGTTTGGATTATTCGCAGGGTTGGCAAGTTCAGTGCTATTACTCGGGGCATGTGGCAGTGAAGAAGCGGCGCCGGTCGCGGCGACAACGGAAGACGGAAAGACAGAAGTCGTCTTTTGGCACGCCATGAGCGGGGATTTGGAAACAGCGCTCAATACGCAGGTCGACGCATTCAACGCCTCGCAAGACGACTATGAAGTGAAACCGATCTTCCAAGGAACGTACGAAGAGGCGCTGACGAAGTTCAATGCCGTCGCCGGTTCGGAAGACGCGCCAGCCATCATGCAGACGTTTGAGGTCGGGACGAAATACATGATTGACTCGAATAAGATCACACCGGTACAAGAGTTCATCGACAAAGAGAACTTTGACACAAGCGTGTGGGAAGAGAACATCTTGAGCTATTACCAAGTGGACGGCAAGCAATACTCGATGCCGTTCAACTCGTCGACACCTGTCCTCATCTATAACAAGGATGCATTTAAAGAAGCAGGGCTCGACCCGGAGAAGGCACCGCGTACGTATGACGAGTTGAAAGCAGCAGCGAAGAAGTTGACGACGGATGACCAGACCGGCTTCACGATACTTAACTATGGCTGGTTCTTTGAACAGCTTGTCGCCGCACAAGGTGGACTTTACGTCGATAACGATAACGGGCGCAGTGGAGATCCGACGAAGGCCGTGTTCGATGGCGAAGAAGGACAGAATGCGTTCAACTTAATCAAAGAGATGTACGATGAGAAGACGTTCCTAAACGTCGGTCAAAACTGGGATGATATGCGTGCAGCGTTCCAATCTGGTAAAGTCGCCATGTATCTCGACTCGTCAGCCGGGATCCGTACCGTAGCGGACAGCGCAGACTTTGAGATCGGTGCCTCGTACTTGCCAGTGCCGAACGAAGCAGACCGTCAAGGCGTCGTCATCGGTGGCGCATCACTCTGGATGGGTGACGGCATCGCCGAAGAAACGAAAGAAGGCGCATGGGAGTTCATGAAGTATGTATCCTCAACGGAAGCACAAGCACAGTGGCATGTCGACACAGGTTACTTCGCTATCAATCCTGACGCATACAACGAACCGGTCGTCGAAGAGATGTGGGCGAAATATCCACAGCTCAAAGTAACGGTCGACCAGCTCAGCGAGACAAAACCATCACCAGCGACACAAGGTGCGCTCATCTCGACGTTCCCTCAATCGCGTCAGAGCGTCGTCAATGCGATAGAGAGTTTGTATCAAGGCGTATCGGTCGAAGACGCATTGAAGCGTGCGGCCGAAGAGACGACTTCCACCTTGGGGCAGTGAGATGCTGATTTACGCACATCGTGGGTATAGCGCTAATTATCCGGAAAATACGTTGTCGGCGTTCGAGGCGGCCCTCCCATATGTGGACGGGATCGAGCTCGACGTGCAACTGTCAAAGGACGGTCGGCTTGTCGTCATCCATGACGAGACCGTCGATCGGACGACGGATGGAACCGGGTGGGTAAAAGACATGACACTCCAGGAGCTACGTCAATTGAAAATTGACGGGTATGAACGCATCCCGACACTAGAAGAAGTGCTCGGCTTGATCGAACGGAGTGACATCACGCTGAACGTCGAATTGAAGACAGATCAATATGCGTATCCGGGCATCGAACGACTCGCCTGGCTCGCCGTCGATGAGTTTCACATGACGGGGCGCGTCGTCTTCTCCTCGTTCAATCGGGAGACACTCGTTCGAATGCGGGATGTGGCACCGCACGCACGCCTTGCCGTCTTGACGCTCACGGGAGAGTCGGACACCGTCTCGTTCGCTGAAACGATTCGAGCCGAGGCGATTCACGCACAGTCCGAATTTATCGGTTCGAAAGTATGGCAAGAGATGCGACGGACGGCACTCGAGACACGTGTCTACACAATCAACGACGTGAAAGACCTGCCGCTGATGCCGGTAGCAGCCATCATGACGGATGAAGTTGAACGGTTCGCGAAATAAGCAGACAAAACCCCGCTTCCTACGAAGGAGCGGGGTTCGTTCATGTCATGATCGGTTCTGGTGATGCAACCGTCGAGACGACGACTTGGTTGCGCCCTTCATTTTTCGCTTGATAGAGCGCCGAGTCTGCGAGGTCGACCATCCGTTTGATTGGAAGCGAGGTACCGTGGGCGACTCCGACGGACGTCGTGATTTGAATCGGTGGAAAGTCGTTCAAGTAGAACGTTTCAGCAGCAATCCGTTCCCGAATCCGGTTGGCCACTTTATCCACCTTTTCTGGCGTCAAATCGTACATCAAGATGACAAACTCTTCGCCGCCGATCCGAGCGACGGTATCGTGTGCGCGAGTCTCCACCTTTAAAATGTCAGCGAACTGTTGCAAAACGAGGTCGCCATTTCCGTGACCGTATGTATCGTTCACGTGCTTAAAGTGATCGATATCAAGCGCGAGGATGTTGTACGTGCGGTCGTCCTCACCGAGCGAGGCGGTGTAACGGTCCCAGACGCGACGATTGAACAGACCTGTCAGATGATCTCGTTCAGCAGAGCGTTTATATTCAAGCGCACGTCGAGTCGTCTTTTCTAAGTCGATTGTGAGTATACTCGACAGCAGACCGACGAGCATGCCGACCATCCAAATGGTCAAGACGAGGGACACGTATGCTGTATTCCATCCCATATTGATGTAGACGGCAATCGAGATGACGAATAGCGCCCACACGTTTAAGAAAATACTTTGCATGAAAAGTCGTTCGCGAAGGAGACGATGAATCCACAGCATTCCGATACTGACAACGAACGTCGCGATAAAGGCGATGAACGCTTGTTCCGTCATCCCGAACAAGAAACGTGTGCTCGCAATGACGAGTGTCGCAATAAACAATGGCATCCGAGCGCCGTAAAACGCGAGTAAGACGAGCGGTAGATGACGTAAATCCACACGTACCGTATCGTTGGCCTCGACGGCATTGTACATTAAGAAGAGACCAAGCGCCCCTGCTAATAATCCAATCACAAAACTACGAAGACGTTGCGAATTGAATAGTGAAGAGTGATAAATCTTTGAGATGATGTAAAATCCGGTGAACGCAACACAGGCGTTCAGTAACAAGACGGTGAGCGTCATTCCTTCACGACCTTTTCGGTAGACTATACATTAACCGTAGCAGTCTTCAAAATAATGTCAATCAGAGATGTGCAAAAATTCACTTCGTCTTCACGCTTTTTTCTTCGTTCCCCGAAACGCAAAGAACATAGCGATGCCGATACCAATCCCGAGCCACCAGTTATCGAGGGTGAGACCAAAAACGACGGCGAACACAACAGCGACCGGGATGGATAAGTATCCACGTTGTTTCATCTTGAGTTCCTCCTCTCTTCATCAATTCTCTATTCCCGAAATGAGATGGCTTCATACTTGAATCGCCTTACATCACGAAACGAAAAAACGTCCGACTGAATGAATCAGTCGGACGTGATTGGTAAGGATGTTCGTGGCAAGGGGCATGTGTGTCGTGTATGAAGTTCAATGGTGAAGGTCGTGCCTTCTCCGTAAACGGAATCCGCATGGATGACCCAACCGTGGGCTTCTGCGATTCGTTTGCAAATCCGTAGACCGAGTCCTGTGCCTTTGATTGATTGATGGGCGAGGGAGTCGACACGATAATATTCGTCAAATACATAAGGGAGCGCATCTTCTGGAATCCCGATGCCCGTATCGGATACAGACAAGATGACCGTACCGTCACATTCCTCGACTTGTGTATGGACCGTACCACCGTCGGGAGAATATTTGATGGCATTGCCGATCAGGTTATGGAGCAATTGCCGTAACTTTTCTGAATCTGCTTGCATCCAGATGTCATTTGCCTCAAACGTCACCGTATGAAGCGGCGAAGTCGATTGATAACTCGCCATAACTTCCTCTAACAGGGGACGAAGCGCAAACGTTGAGACATTCAATTGTTCGGCCGAATAGCTTTCTTTTTGGTAGTCTAAAAAATTATCGACTAGTCGCTCCAGCCGCTCCGATTCTTGTTTCACTTGTTCCAACATGTGATACGACTTCTCGGAACCTTCATGACGCGCCATCAACAATTCGGTAAAGCCATGGATTGCGGTCAACGGGGTACGGAAGTCATGAGACAACTCGGCGAGAAATGCATCTTTTCGTTCTTCAAAGCGGACGGCTTCCGTCTGATCACGCCACATGATGAAGACGCCCCGAGGTGTCCGGGTAAAATTGAAGATCAAGTGTAGCGTCCGGTCATCGAATTGAATTCGGCGTGACGTCATGCTTGGCCATTTCTCTATCTCGCACTCAAGCAATTCTTGAATCAAATGGGTAACTTGGGACATGTCGGCACCGTGTTCTTCGAACGTCGTATACAGAAATCGAGTCAATGCTTCCATCGAGGTGAACGATTGGGTCGTCATCGAAGGGCACCAGTGATGAAGGAGGTCATTTGTATAGAGACGATGTTTCGAAAAGTCGATATAACACATCGCATCCTGCACTTCTTCTACAATCGAAGCGATGGAGAACGTATGGCGTTCCTGTTTTTGACGAGCGGATTGTTTCTGCCTTACCCTTCGAAATCGATGCATCCACTTACCTCCTCGCGCACATTTGTACATTCATTCACAACAAGTATACGACATTCGGGCAGGAATCCCTATACAGGCAATAGTCCTAACAGAAATGTGCTGAAATCGGGACGAATTATACGAATCGCAACAAAAAAACTCCCCGCGTCGTAAGCGGAGAGATTCGATTCATTTCGTGACTTTCAGTTGTCCCATCATCCCGTTCTCTTCATGCTCGAGGATGTGGCAATGATACATGAACGTGCCGGTTTCGGTGAAGGTAAGTTCAATTTTTACCCGTTCATCAGGAGCAACAGCGACCGTGTCTTTCCAACCTTTCTCATAATCGGCTGGTGGATTGCCATCTCGACTGATGATTCGGAACTGGACGCCGTGAATGTGGAAAGGATGCGTCATCCCACCCATCATGTCAGGTTTATTTTCAATCTCCCACACTTCGGTGTCTCCGCGTTTCGCTTCGATATCGATACGATCCGGGTCATACGTTTTTCCGTTGATCGACACCATATTCCCCATTCCAAAAAGCGTGAGTCGGCGATCTGCTTTTTCATCTGTCGAGCGCTCCATCGTTTCGGTCGTCGGAATATCGATGGATGCCTTGTCGAGTTCACCGACACGGAACGTAGTGAACGTTACCCCGTCCGCTTCTAAGGCCACGTCATCTTCTACTTGTGAAAAATCAATCAGCACCTCGGCCCGTTCGCCTGGTGTCAACGAGATGGTCTTCATCGTGACCGGACGCTCGAGTGGGCCACCATCTCCTGCGATTTGTGTCATATCCTGTCCGTTTGATAGCGTGAAGTCGAAATCACGTGCGTTCGAACCGTTGACGAGCCGAACACGGAGCGTCTCAGTCTGAACATCGAACGTGGTGTTGATGGCGCCGTTCGCAAGAATCGTATCGCCCGTCGTTCCGTCGACGTTCATGTGGGCATCATAATCAAGCTCACCGTTATCGGTGAAGAGGCGATCTTGTACGATGAGCGGGATATCATCGACCCCGTATTCATTCGGCAGGCCTCTCCCTGTATCATCGGTCACATAAAGAAGACCGGCGAGCCCTTTGTAAACTTGTTCAGCTGTCGATCCCATCGGATGGGGGTGAAACCAAAGCGTACTCGGCTCTTGGTTGATATCGAGTCGAACTTGTGCACGGTCACCCGCTGCTACAGCTTGATGCGGCCCTCCGTCCATGTCGGCAGGGATAACAAGACCGTGCCAGTGGAACGTCGTCGGTTCATCCAATCGGTTGATTGTATCGATCACGACCGTCTTTCCTTTTGGGAGCTCTAGCATCGGTCCGAGCAAGTCTCCATTATATCCGAACGTCTCTGTTTTCTTCCCATCTTGGAAAAATTGAGACATGCCTTCAGTCGCTTCCACCGTGTAATAAACAATGTCTTCCGTGACGCGGTCTGGCTGTAAAGCAGTCGGAATCGGAAGCGGCTGTTCCGGTTCATCCGATGCTTGGAGATTTTGGGTCGCACCGTGTCCCATCGGTCCGCTATTGCCATCCATTCCGTTATTCCCCATCATGTGGTCACCCATCTGCCCGGTTGACGAATCATTACCCATCATATGATCTTGATCCATATTGTTATTATGGCTCCATGTCCCGTTGAAGAGGACGACTAGTAAGACGAGGATGACCCCAATCAAAATCCCCGTCAACAGGAACCACATTCCTTTTGATTTCATCTAATAACACTCCTTCATTGTTCAGTCCTCACTTTGTTGTACCACCTAATTGTGAAAGAAACATGAAAGTCCAAATCCGTTTAGTTGTATACCGCATAGGGGTATACAATTCGTGTAAAGGAGTGGATAAATGATGGAACATGAACACGATCAACATCATGAACATCATGAGGAGAGTCACGATTCTCAACATGGTGGACACGGACACGAGCATATGATTGACGATTTCAAACGACGCTTTTTCGTATCGCTCGGTCTGATGATTCCGATTTTGTTGTTGTCGGACATGATTCAAGAATGGCTACGGTTCGAACTTGATTTTCCGCTTGAAAAGACCATCTTATTTGTGTTGGCGACGATTGTGTATGTATACGGAGGATGGCCATTCTTAAAAGGAAGTGTGGAGGAGCTGCGGGATCGTAGTCCAGGCATGATGATGCTCATTGGCTTGGCGATCAGCGTCGCTTACTTTTATAGCGCAGCTGTCGTCTTTGGATACGGAAGTGGGCATGACTTCTTTTGGGAACTCGCTTCACTGATTGTGATCATGCTACTTGGTCACTGGATTGAAATGCGTTCAGTCATGGGGGCATCAAACGCGTTAGAACAACTCGTGCAACTGCTCCCGAACGAGGCGCATCGCATCAATGGGGAAGAGACGGAAGACGTCCCGATCTCTGAGCTGAAGGAAGGGGACCGAATTCTCGTCAAACCGGGGGAACAGGTACCCGTGGATGGGAAAATCATCAAAGGACGAACGACGATCGACGAGTCGATGTTGACCGGCGAATCGGTCCCGGTCGAAAAGACAGAAGGCGAAGATGTCATTGCGGGCTCAATCAACCAAGAAGGGAGTTTGACGATTGAAACGATTGGTACGGGAGAAAGCACGTACTTGTCAAAAGTCATCGAATTGGTGAGCGAGGCACAAAAATCGAAATCACGGGCTCAAAACCTAGCGAACCGTGCGGCGAAATATTTGTTCTATATCGCGATTGCAGCAGGCGTCATCACATTTATCATCTGGTTCATGCTCGGTTACTCGGTCGGGACGGCGGTCGAACGGATGGTAACGGTCATGGTCATTTCATGTCCCCATGCACTCGGACTGGCGACACCGCTCGTCGTTGCCGTCTCGACAGCGCTATCGGCGAAACAAGGTCTTCTCATCCGGAATCGGACCCAATTTGAAGAAGCACGTCGCCTCGATGCCGTCATCTTTGATAAGACCGGTACGTTGACGGAAGGGAACTTCGGCGTCACGGACGTACAGGCGAGCTCATCTTTCACAGAAGAAGATGTATTGCGATTAGCGGGTGCCGTCGAACGGGAGTCGCAACATCCGCTCGCTCAAGGAATTTTGAGAGAAGCCGAGAAACGGGAGTTGAAATTGTCGGCTGTCGACAACTTTGGGTCGATGACAGGTGTCGGGTTAGAAGGGACGGTCGACGATGCGCATATACAAGTCGTCAGCCCACGTCATATCCGTGATCAACATATTCAAATCGATGAAGAGACGTTCGCACGACTTTCGGAAGAAGGGAAGACCGTCGTCTTTGTTTTGAAGGACGGAGAATGGGTCGGAATGGTTGCGATGGCCGATCTAGTACGGGAAGAGGCGAAGGAGACCGTCGAGGCCCTTCGTGAAAAAGGCATCCGCTCCATCATGTTGACGGGTGACAACGAGAAGGTCGCGCATTGGGTCGCGGGTCAGCTCGGTATCGATGACGTGTATGCCGAAGTATTACCAGACGACAAGGCGAACCAAGTGAAAGACGTCCAAAAAGATGGAAGCAAAGTAGCGATGGTCGGAGATGGAATCAATGATGCTCCAGCACTGGCGCAAGCGGATGTCGGCATCGCGATCGGGAGCGGGACAGACGTCGCTGTCGAGACAGCCGACATCGTCCTCGTCCGCAGCAATCCGAAAGATGTCCTATCGATTTTGGATCTTTCACAAAACACGTATCGGAAGATGATTCAAAACTTGTGGTGGGCCGCTGGGTACAACATCGTCGCCATCCCACTCGCTGCGGGCGTGTTGGCGCCAATTGGCATTATCCTGTCACCAGCCATCGGTGCGGTCTTGATGAGCTTGAGCACAGTCATTGTCGCTATCAACGCTCGACTTTTGAAGATTTAACATTTCTTTCACCTTTAGTCAGTATGCTAGATGGGATGCTAATGATGGAGGGATCGAGATGAAACGAACGTTAATGCTATCACTATTACTGACTCCACTGCTCTTGTCGGCGTGTGGAGCAGAAGAGTCGATATCGGATACAAGCCAATCAGAAAACGAAACGACAGCGACACAGGACGCATGGCAACGGGTGGGAGCGGATGAAATGGTCTCTCACATCCACGGGGCAGGATTTTGGCAAGATGACGAACGTCCTGTCATCGCAACACATGCTGGGTTGATGGAATATCGAGAAGACGGTTGGTACACGCTTCCGACAAATCGCCATGACTATATGGGGTTTGAAGTCGTCGAGGATGGATTTTACGCAAGCGGTCACCCCGATCGTCGGACAGATTTCAAAAATCCACTTGGGGTCATGCATGGAAAAAATCATGGGGCGGTACTCGAGAGTCGGTCGCTTGAAGGCGAGGCAGATTTTCACTATATGAGCGCCGGTTATGCCACGGGTACACTCTACGTTTATTTGGAAGAAGCGACCTCGGAGCTAGAGCCGGGATTTTATCGTTCCATCGATGGTGGGAGCTCATTTGAACCGATGCAGGTACAAGGAATAGAGGAGGCGCAAGTGGCAGGAATCGTCGCCGATGCGACGGATGCGGAGCGCGTCTTCTTCTATGGACCGTCCGGCATCCTCGTTTCGAATGACTCTGGAGATTCGTTCGAGCCACTTGTTGAAGCAGAACAGGTTGTCACGGTCGGAGCAGATGAGGGGCAGTTGGCCTACGTAAGACAGACAGATGGTTCTTTCGAAGGGGTTCGTTTCAACTTAGACGATGAGTCGACAGAGACGTTCAATCTTCCAGAGCTTCAAGCGGACGCTGTGCCAATCGAATTGGCAGTCAAAGAGGAGCGCATGTTGCTTGTCACATCGGATAACAGCGTATATGAGTTTACAGACGGGGAATGGGAGATGCGCCTCAACAAAGGTGAGCTCAACTGATCAAAAGACGCCTTTCCATTAAAGGATAGGCGTCTTTTTGTCGAGTGGAAGCATGACGGTGAAAGAAGTGCCCGATGCGTCAGAGGTGACTGTCAATTCTCCGCCGTGACGGTTGACGATTTGGTCAGCGATGGCGAGTCCGAGTCCACTGCCACCGGTCTGTCGGGACCGTGATTTTTCCACACGATACAGGCGGTCAAAAATGTGCGGTAAATCTTCTTCAGGAATGCCTTTCCCGTCGTCTGTAATGGTCAGGATCAGGTGAGTGTCCGTGACGTTTGAGAGCAGGGAGACATGTGTGGCCTCACTATGTTCAATCGCATTATGGGCAATGGAGCGGAAGACTTGGAGCATCCGGTGCCGATCCAATGTAAGAGCGATGTCTTGTTGTCCCGCGTTCGGTGCAGCATCGAAGCGAATCGTCGTCATCCGGAACATCGTATCGAGCATTCGACGTAAGTCCGCACAAAACGTCGTGACGGTCACTTCTTCTCGATGCAACAAGAACGTGTTTTCATCGAGCTGTGCCAATTGAAACGCATTTTCGACGAGCTCTGTGAGCGACCGGCTCTCATCTAAAATCGTTTGAATCGACTGTTTGCGTAATGATTCGGGCGTGCTCTCTTTCGAAGCGATTTCGGCGTAACCCCTCAAGTACGTGAGAGGGGTCTTGATTTCATGCGATAGGTCGGATAAAAACTGACGACGTTCCCGCCGTAGTCTTGATAGTTCCACTGACATCGATTCGATGGCACGCGCTAATTCACCGATTTCGTCGACACGATTCGTCGGTAACTGTAAATCGTCTGGGTTTGTCAATACGTTCTCCGTTGCTTGTTTCAATGATTGAATTGGTTTTGAAATCAATCGACTCAAGAGAATGAACGTCAAGACGGTCGTCACGAGCGCGATCGCCGTGATATATAGGAATCGCCACTGGAGCCGATGGCTAATTCCATGAATGATTTCGGTCGGTAAAAACATATAGACGTATCCATACCGTCTGTCGGTATCATCTGTGATTGGCGTACGAACGCTCAAATACGGTTCGTTTTCCCAGTCGTCCTCGAGGACAGTCGTGTCGTCGAAGGGACCAGCGCGTTTTTTCGCATCGACGGTGTCGACTAAAACTTGAGGAAAAGAGCGCGAAGTTTGTAGCGCCTCATGAGTCGAATCGGTGATGGCGACTTTCGTATCGGTCTCACTTTCCATGGTTGCTACATGATCAATCGTCTCTTCGGAAAAATTCATTGCTAATACGCTCGCATGGCTCTCGGCCCGAGATTCGAGGCGATTGATTTCTTCTACAACACGTTCGCCGAGAAGCGTGTGATAGAGGAGAAGAAACAACACACCTTCAATTAATAGGGTTGATAGGAGAAAGACGAGGCTGATGCGAAACGGTAGACTGTTACGACTTCGCTTCATCCGGAACGCTCCTCTGTCCATCGATATCCACGTCCCCATACCGTCTTTAAATAATCATCAATCGGAAATCCTGCATCTCCTAACTTTTCTCGAATCATACGAATATGCGCATCAACTGTGCGAGGGTCGGATTCTGCAGAGTAGGGCCAGACGAGGTCAAATAAATCTAGGCGGTTGAAGAGTCGATTCGGGTGCTGAAGGAACAGTTTTAAGATGGCCGTCGCTTTCGGTGTGAGGACAATCTCTTGTTCTTCATACAAAACGCGTCCGCTCTCTTCATCGTAACGAAGTGGTCCATATTGGATGTTGACGACACGGGTCCGGCGTAAGACGGCGCGAATACGGGCGAGGAGCACGTTCCCATCGAACGGTTTGGTGACGTAATCATCCGCTCCAGCATCTAATCCTTGGATGGTCGTTTCATTGTCTGAACGTGCCGTCAATAAGACGACAGGTAATGCCGGGTCCATCGTCTTTAACTGACGACAAAGTGAAATCCCATCTACTTCTGGCATCATAATATCTAAAAGGACGAGATCCGGTCGCTCTTCGATTTTGTCGAGTGCGGAACGTGCATCGCTCGCCTCGATGCAAGAGTACCCATCACCCTCAAGAAACAGACGAATCAAATGTCTCATTTTTTCTTCATCGTCTACAATGAGAATCTTCATTTTGTACTCTTCCTTTCTTTATTCTTATTATTATCGTTCCGCCTGCTTCGCGTGATTTCCTTCCGTGGCGAAAAGAGTCTGTAGTTGTTCACATGCGCGTGCGACGTCTCGACAGTAAATGACGGGCACTCTCGCGTCAATCGGGCGATCCGTGACAATGGCGACTGCCCCATTCCGGATGGCCGCCTTCACTAAATCGACACCCCGTTCATTAATCGGACGTTTGCATACATATAAAAACATTTTTTTTATTTTTTCTGGTGTCATTCCGATGCCGCGAATCGCCATCTCTTCAGGACGGTCGAGATACGACCAAGATAAGACAGAATCCAGTGTTGCCAATACGTCACGTAACGTCAGCTCTTGCATTGTCTTTCCCCTTCCTTGCATAATCTCAATTTCACTAGTGTACCCGACGTTTGTGAAAAAGAAGTGAAAAGTATCAAGAACATGCCATAGCTAAAAAACATGCAGGTTTGAGTATAGAACAAGTAGGTAAAAGTATTTCTACATGCATAACAAGAAAGGGTGAGCGAGATGAAATCATACGGTAAATTTGGAATCATGATTGCGGTCTCTACATTTATTATGTATTGGCTCATGTATTTGAACGTCTTTCAAATCAACCATATCTTCTTTAGTCAAACGAGGTTGTATATGGCACTCATCATGGGATCGGTCATGGCATTCGTCATGCTTCTCTTCATGTGGGGGATGTATAAGAATAAAACTCTCAACTTTATCATCCTAGGGGTCAGCGCCCTTGTCTTCAGTGCCTCGCTCTGGCTCGTGCGTAGTCAGACGACGGTCGATGACGTCAGTTGGATGAAGGCGATGATCCCGCACCACTCGATCGCGATCTTGACGAGTGAGCGCGCCGAAATTGAGGACCCGCGCGTCAAAGAACTGTCGGAAGAGATCATCAAGGCACAGCGCCGTGAAATCGAAGAGATGAAGCAATTGATTAAAGATTTAGAGGATGAAGAAGAGAACGCAGAAGAGAATCAAGAATAATAGACAAACACAGTCATCATCGACTGTGTTTATTTGTTTTTGAGGGAAAATAAGGGAAGTAAGTTATATTTTGTTTTCCTTTATTTGAAATATAAATGACATATTTGTCGGTTCATTTTGGTGGTAAAATTTTTTCATCAAGATAATATAAAAATTAAAAATTTAAATACATAATTGAAAGGATTTACCATAACATGAAACGAAAGATGCTCTCCCTCCTCTGTGCTGCGTTGCTCACCATCGGAATCTTCACTCCAGCTGGTACGCCTGCTGAAGCGGCGACCACGTATTATGTCAAAGTCACGACCAACAGTTTAAACGTCCGTTCGGGCCCAGGCACGACGTATGCGATCGTCGGCAGTGCCAAGTTGGGGCAGTCGTTCAAATATCTCGGCGTGAGCGGGGGATGGACGAAAATTAACTTCAACGGCACAGCCCGTTACGTATCGAGTACATATGTGAAGAAGTACAGTGTGACGACACTCTCGACGACGTCGACAGCGAAGATGGTCATTCCGACAAAAGGGACGTTGACGCAAAAATATGGTCCGGCGAGCGGGCAATACGGTTATACGTTCCATAACGGTATCGACTTGGCGGCACCGAGAGGGACACCGGTCGTTGCTGCCGCGTCTGGACAAGTCATCGTCTCCCGCAATTACGGGGCGTATGGGAACCATATCATGATGACCCATCAGTTGAACGGACAAACATATATCACGGTGTACGCACACCTCGACCGCCTCAATGTCGTGAAAGGACAGACGGTCGCAAAAGGGACGACGATCGGAGCCGTCGGGAATACGGGCAACTCGTTCGGAAACCACCTTCATTTCGAAGTACATCGGAACAGCTACGTGTATAGCAGTTCATCTCCTGCCAACAGTATCAATCCATATACGATGTTTTAACGCAACAGCACGCGCCCCATATTTGGGAGCGCGTGCTTTTTGGTTAGTGGATCGTTGTTCGCTTGTTTCGTCCGATTTGGTTGGCGATGATCAGGCATGCGCCAAGGACAATCCCGAACACCAATCCGAATAAATTATTAAAGAGTAGCATGAGGATGATCCCGAAGACGAGACCGATACTCATGAGGCCAATCCGATCAAACATAGTGAATCCCCTTTTCTATAGTTGTGCACCTCATTGATTACCCGATTTTCAAAGAAAGAACACCGACGAAATGGACCGATTGATTCATTATACGTGTTTGGACGAACTAGGTTTCGTTTTGTAGAAACTATAGAGGACGCTAATCAAGATGACGAGAACAATTGTCCCGAGTGACATCCAAATCGGCATCTTGTACACATCACCTAAAATCATCTTCGCCCCGATGAAGACGAGCATGAAGCTGAGACCGTGTTTCAAATAGTAGAAACGGTCAATCAAGTTGGCGAGGACGAAGTAGAGACTACGGAGTCCGAGAATCGCCATGATGTTCGCATAGAAGATGATATACGGGTCACGCGAATACGCGAAGCTCGCGGCGACCGAATCGACGGCGAAGACGATATCCGACAATTCGATGAAGATGAGCGCGATGAAGAGCGGTGTGAAGAACAACTTGCCATTGATCCGTTTCGTGAACTTCCCAGATGAAATGTCCTGTGTGATCGGAAGACGTCGCTCGAGCCAACGAATCGTCTTGTTCTCTTCAAGTGACTCGTCTTTTCCGATATTCTTGTACATCATCCAACCTGTATAGACGAGGAACGCTCCGAACACGTAATACACCCAACCGAAGTTTTCTAACAGCGATACCCCAGCGACAATGAAGACGGCGCGGAAGAAAATGGCGCCGAGAATCCCCCAGAACAACACTTTGTGCTGATACTTGAGCGGGATGGCGAAATAAGCGAAGACAAGGGAGAAGACGAAGACGTTATCAATGGCGAGTGCCTTCTCGATGAAGTACACGCTCGCATATTCCGTCGCCGCCGTACTACCTTGCGTATAGAACAACCAGCCCCCGAATACGATGGCAATCCCGATCCAGACGAACGTCCATGTCCATGCCTCGCGGAGCGAGACTTCGTGTGCCTTGCGGTGGAACACCCCGAGGTCAAGTGCGAGCATGAAGATGACGATGAGTAAAAACCCGATGAGTAGGGTCAACAACAATTCCTCCTTTTTAAGTTCATGTGAACTTCTATATCATTAATATAAGTTCACATGAACTTAAAGTCAAATGTTATTTTTGTTGGCAGGTGCCGTTACGTTAATTGCATGAACAGAACGGGAATATGGTCTGAAGCATGAGAAAGGGGATGACCGTATGAAGTATTTAGTCACCGGTGCTACCGGTAAATTAGGATCAAAAATTGTAGAGGAATTACTCAAATCAATCGATGCGAGTGACCTTGCTGTCAGCGTACGAAATCCGGAGAAAGCAGCATCGCTGAAAGAGCGCGGGGTTGATGTACGACACGGAGATTTTGATCAGCCGGACACACTCGATGAAGCGTTCAAAGGTGTTGAGCGTCTGTTAGTCATCTCGGCAGATGGCGATAACGACACGCGGATTCGTCAACATACGAACGCGGTCGAGGCGGCAAAACGGGCTGGCGTCTCCTTCATCGCCTATACGAGTCTCGCCGATGCGACAGACAGTGAGAACTTGATGGCGCCTCCACACGTCGTCACGGAAGAAGCGATTGTGGAATCGGGGATTCCGTATGCGTTCTTGCGGAACAATTGGTACTTAGAGAACGAATTGCCGAGCATGCAGGCAGTCGTTGACGGGGCACCGTGGATCACGGCGGCCCGGGACGGGAAGGTCGGCTGGGCGCTTCAACAAGACTATGCGGAAGCAGCGGCGAACGTCCTGTTGAAAGAACAGCAAGAGAGTGCGGTGTATGAATTGTCAGGACCGCTCCATACGCAAAAAGATTTAGTCGATGCACTCAGTGAAGTATTAGGACGTGACGTCATGATGCAGGAGCTGAACCTTGAGGCATATGAAGAGACGATGCGCGGGGCAGGGATGCCTGATGACGTGGTCGCACTTCTCGCCGGCATCCAGCGAAGCATCCGTCAAGGAACGCTTGAGATTCACGAGAGCGACTTTGAACCGGTTCTCGGACGTCCGGTCACACCATTACAAGAAGGAATTCGTCAATTGCTTGACCGATAAACAATGTGCCCCCGACCAACCGGTCGGGGGCATTTGTGTTAGGCGCGGGATGCGTGATCTTCGAGTTGGGTCGTCACATCTTCGAGTGCGTTCGCCGTGACAGCGAGACGGTCCGACATGGAACTGAGTTCTTTTTGGACGGCGACCTGTTCTTCCGTTGCGGCAGCCACGTGGTAAATCTGTTGTTGCAGTTCACTTGAGGCATGTTTCGTCGATTCGAGGCGTGTCTCGAGCGTCTCCATCTGTGTCGTCACGAGTTGTCTCGTTTCTTGGATTGAGGCGATTTGTGCGTCTATTTCCGATACGTCTTCCGTGAGACGACCGAAGACAGCCGTCACGTCGTTAGTGACCGTTTGACAGTTTTCAGTCGCTTGTTTGAAGAGGTGAGCCGACTTCGAGACGACCGTCGTATCTTCCATCAATCCACCGAGGACGCGCGTCATTTCTGATGCGTATTCTCGAGACTGGACGGCAAGCTTCCCGACTTCAGAGGCGACGACCGCGAATCCACGACCAGCTTCTCCAGCGCGGGCCGCTTCAATCGATGCGTTCAAGGCGAGCATGTTCGTCTGTTCACTGATTGAGCCGACTTGCTGCAAGATGCCTTGAATTTCAGAGGAGCGATTCGTCATCGTCGTGACGATTTGCTCAAGTTGCTCGGACTCCGTGATGATTTCATGCACTTTTTCTTCCATGAGGCGCATATCCGTATTTCCGGAGAGGGCGTCTTTGGCGATACGGGACGAAGCCGCTGCCGTCTGCGCCATTCGTTCTTGGATGAGTGCGGTCAGCGAACGGATCGATTGAATCTCATCTGCACCTTGTACCATCGAAGCTTGTTGAGACGAAGCGTGCGCGACGATTGGGTCGACCGTGATGGCGATTTGTTCCCCAGATTCGAGCGACTGGTTCGCAGCCGATTCAAGTTCTTCCGCGTGACTATTCAAGGACTGAACGAGGGAGCTGACATCATGAATCGCTTGTTGCAATAACTGTCGCGTCTCTTGTTCGTGCGCCTCGGCACGTTCCGTTTCCTTGTTTCGGAAATGAATCTGAACGACGAGTACGGCGCTGAGCAGAATCAAGTACACGGCGTGGACGAGCAACAAGCTGAACGGATAATCACTCGTTCCACAAATGAGCGCAGGAAATAAAAAATACCCTGCTAAATGCTGTACCGCAAAAATGGCGGCACTATACAAAATCAAGTCGATGCGACGCATGAACGACAGGATGGCTAAAACGACAAAGATGGAGAAATGGTACTCGACGAGTCCTTGTCCACCGGCGACCGTCGAGATGCTCGCAAAGGTGAGCGTCAGCATCATCCAATATGAGAACATCTTGCTTTCTCGCTTCAGGCTGACGAGCATCATCCCGAGGAAGACGAGTGGGAGTGCGAAGAGAACCCATGTCACACTCGAGTACACATAGCCGTCCGCGCCGTTTCGTAAAATCGTATACGTGTAGGCAAATTCCGTAAAACGGTGAAGCAAATGGACGACAACCGACGTCATCACAATCAATAACGTCGTCAACAACATCAACTGGTTTCTTTTGATCAAACTCATGTTTCTTTCCTCACATTCTCGTGTTCATTTATTGTGGCTCTATACATATCGGACGGATGTCCCAGAAGTTTATTCGAATTGCATATTCGACGCACAAAAAAAGGAGCGCGAGGCTCCAATTCATACGTATTCAATTTAACCCAAGCCATTTCTTAACGGGCTCACGGAAGATATATGTGATGACAATCAATCCGACGAAGACGAGTGCGGCGATGAAGATTGTCGTGACGCTACCTGACGCGAGACTCGCCCCGAGGAAGCTGTAGGCGAACGTCCCTGGAATCATACCGAGCACGGTCGCCGGGACGAATTCACGGAAACGGACGCGCGAGATCCCTCCGGCGTAACTGAGCAAGTCGAAACTGACGAGCGGGATGAGTCGTAAGACAAACACATATAAGAAACCACGGCGCTCCATCTGGCTGAACAGCTTTTCAGACCATGGATAGCGATCGACGTTAACGACCGAACGTCCGAAGAAGCGTCCCATGACGTAACCGGTCGTCGCAGCAGCGGTCGCTCCGATGATGATATAGAGGACCCCTGGCCAGACGCCGAACGCGAGACCGGCTCCAAGTGACAGTACGGACGTCGGTAAAAATGCGACCGGACCGATGGCGTAAAGGAATATAAAGAATAATGGCCCCCAAAATCCAAATGACAAGACGATGTCCCGAATGTCAGACGGACGCAACTCATAGTGGAAATGGGTGATATAGAACAACGTGCCGAACACGAGTAAGAACAAAGTGATTTTTAGCCAGCGTGGCATGAGGCGTCCCTCCTTTTTTCTAAGCATACCGTATACGCGGTTCACACAAGAAAACGAATGTGCAAAAAAACCGAAGCGTTAGCCTCGGTTTCCTTCATAGCGCTGAATCCATTCATCGATCGTCATCTTCTCGACGAGTTCCCCGACCAAATCAAACGGGATCCGTTTCACATTGTTGAAGCGAATACAGCTTTTCCCCATATCGAGCTTCGTCGGGACGCGATTCGCATACTCCTGTTCAAACCAAGCGAGCAATTCAGGGTCGGCGTAAATCCCCATATGATAGAGTCCGACATGGCGCTTTTGCGCGATCACGCTGATAAAGGGAAGCGGTGTACCCGGTGTGACGTGATAACCAGACGGATATCGCTCGAGCGGGACGACGTAATGGACGCCGTGTCCGTCCGTCGTCTTTTCGAACCCTTCTGGTAGATGCTCATCGATGACCTCGATCAGATGGATGAAGGAATCGAGGCGTGCCTCGTCCACGAGTGTCGTCACGTCCATCATAATTCGCCTCCCCGTAGAATCTTCTCCATTTTCTTGCCCTTCGCCAACTCATCGATGAGTTTGTCTAAGTAGCGAATCTCGCGCATGAGCGGCTCTTCGACGTTCTCGACACGTACGCCACAGACGACGCCTTTGATGAGGGCGCGATCTTCATTCAGGCGAGGTGCTAAAGCGAAGAATGTGTCAAAATCAACTTGATCCTCAATTTGACGTTCGAGTCCGGTCTCATCATATCCCGTCAACCACTCAATGATCGTATCGACTTCTTCTTTCGTCCGTCCTTTTCGTTCGGCTTTGGCGACGTAGTGTGGATAGACGCTCGCAAAGCTCGTCGTGTAAATGCGGTGACCCATTGTGCACTCATCTCCTTCTTCATATAGAATTCTCTACTTTCATTCTCTCACAAAATCAAGTATGCTTATATCAATTGTTTTTGTTGCATTTACAACAAAAGGGAGGTGTTTCAGGATGCATGACCATTTACGAGAGATTGGGATGATTGCACGTGCCCTCGATTCAATCAGCAACATTGAATTCAAGGCACTCGGTTTAGAAAAAGGGAAGTACTTGTACGTCGTCAGGATTTTTGAACACCCAGGTATCATTCAAGAGCGGCTCGCAGAGTTGATTAAGGTAGATCGGACGACCGCCGCACGTGCCATCAAGAAACTGCAGCAAGAGGGATGGATTGAGAGACGGTCAGATTTAGAGAACCAGAAAATCAAACGGTTATACGTGACGCAGAAGGGCGAGGCATTGTACCCGCTCATCATTCGGGAACATGAATATTCGACATCGGTCGCATTATCGGGACTCGACGAGCAAGAAAAATTGCAACTGTTGCAGCTACTGAAAAAAGTACGAAGCAATGTGGAGACAGATTGGACCGAGGTGAAGAAAGGAAAGCATCGAGAATACTGAGAGGAGCAAGGGTACATGATTGAAATTTCAAAAGTGACAGACGTAGAAGCATTGCGTCACATTAGCATCCAGACGTTTACGGAGACGTTCGCACATCACAATACACCGGAGCACTTGAACGCTTATTTAGAAAAAGCATATGCGACTGAGCAATTGAACCAGGAGTTGGCACACCCAGACTCCCATTTCTACTTTGCATATGTAGATGACGAGTTGGCAGGCTATTTGAAAGTGAACGTACGCGACGCTCAATCCGAACCGATGGGCACCGATGCGATTGAAATCGAACGAATCTACGTACTAGAAGTGTTTCAAGGTCACGGGGTGGGGAAAGCGTTATTCACTCAGGCAATCGAATTAGCGAAGAAGTTGCATAAACAGAAGATGTGGCTGGGCGTATGGGAACACAATGAAAAAGCGATTCAATTCTATCGGCGCAATGGGTTCGAACAGACGGGCGTGCACACCTTTTTCATGGGAAAGGATGCACAAAACGACCTCATTTTCACGAGGTCGTTCACAGATTAAAGCCATTCTGGCAAGTTGTTCAAATTCGGATAGACGGTATCCGGTTCCACATCGAACGCTTCAAACGGCAAGTCGTTCCGATTGATCCAGGCCGCATGGAAGCCGAAGTTTTTCGCCCCAGCGATGTCCCATCCGTTCGACGATAAGAAGAGCACCTCGTCACGACGAAGACCGGACTTTTTGAACCAGTGCATGTAGGCGGCTGGTGTTGGTTTCGGTTGTTTGATTCCGTCGACGCTGACGACCTCATCGAAATAATCGGCAAGACCGGCGTTGTGAAGCAGTGCCTCAAGCATCTCGTCCGTCCCGTTCGAGAGGATGACGGTCTTCACGTCATGCAGCTCTTTCAGGACTGATTCGACCTCCTTATATGGGGTCAGGTGCGCATATGATGCGATCAGGCGTTGTTCGATGTCCTCCGTTGATGTTGCGTCGTGGACGGCTAAAGCGTAACGGAGTGCGTCCCGAGTCACCGTATCGAAATCTTCGTAGCGTCCCATCATGTGGCGCCAAAAGAAATACTCGAGTTGTTTCGTCCGCCATACTTGGCTGATGGCTGCTCCTTTTTCAGGGAACTCTTCTTCACAGGCATCCTTCACCGAATGGACGTCGAATAAAGTGCCGTATACGTCAAAGACGATCGCTTTGATAGTTGGTTTCATACAAACATTCCTCCTTCTGTGTCGTTATACCCGTCTTGTTCAGAATATAATAAGAGAAAGGGGGTGCGACATGTATATTCCAAATCAATATTCCGTCAAAGAACGAGCTGAAATTTATGCATTTCTGAATAGCCATCCGTTTGGGACTGTCGTGACGCATGACGGAGACAAACCGATTGCGACACACGTCCCGTTACGATTCGATGAGGCGAATGGACAACTGACGACACATATTGCGAAAGCGAATCCGCAGTGGCGAACGATTGAAGATCAGACCGTTCTCGTCATCTTTCAAGGACCAGACGCCTACGTATCGGCGTCATGGTACGGTCACGAGGATGTCTCGACATGGAACTATCAAGCTGTACATGTGTATGGACGTGCGACGATTCTCAATGAGAACGAATTGATTGAAGAACTCGCAGGATTGCTTCATGAGCACGAAGGGGAGCGTGAGCATGCGGTGCGTTGGGAGACGTTATCGGAACCGGTGAAGCGACAGATGCAGGGCGTCGTCGGGTTTCGGATTGACATCACCGACATCCAGGCGACGTTCAAGTTGAGCCAGAACCGAAGCGACACGGACCATGAACGGATCGTATCCGAGCTTGAAAAACAAGATGAACCGATTGCAGACGTCATGCGACGGCATCGAAAGTCCTAAACAACCTGTTCTAAAAAGGCAGGTTTTTTCATATTTCTTTCCTGAATAGCGGTTGACATGACTTAGGAGCAGGTCTATACTCATAACTGATAATGATTATCAGTATCGAGAAAATAGAGAAGTTCGAAAAGGAGAAAAATCACGTGAACAACACATTGAAGAAATGGTTACATATGTTCATTTTTGTATCGGCATTTGCACTCATATTAGCCGGTTGTGGTTCGGAAGAATCTGAGAACGCTTCCACGAATGAAGGGACAGAAGAATCGGCAGAAGGTTACCCAATCACAATCGAGCACGCATTTGGTGAAACGGTCATCGAAGAGAAACCAGAACGTGTCGCAACGATTTCATGGGGAAACCATGACGTCGCACTTGCCCTCGACGTCGTACCGGTCGGATTCTCGGCTGCGAACTACGGTGTCCAAGACGACAGCGGGATGCTTCCATGGACAGCAGAGAAGTTGAAAGCACTCGGGGAAGAGAACCCGAACATCTACCAAGACACAGACGGATTAGACTTTGAAGCAATCGCGGATTCAAACCCGGACGTCATCTTGGCTGCCTACTCAGGGATCACGCAAGAAGATTACGACACGCTCAGCCAAATCGCGCCGGTCGTGGCGTACCAAGAAACACCTTGGGTCACGTCATGGCAAGACATGGTTCGCTACGACTCACTCGCAATGGGACTCGGTGAAGAAGGCGAACAATTGATCAAAGACACGCAACAGTTGATCACCGACAAAGCGACAGCCGTTCCTGAGATTGCTGGAAAGAAAGCCGCATTCGTCTCGATGAGCGCGGAAGATCTTTCAAAATTCTATATCTATACGACGGGTGACCCACGTGGTGCCTTCATCGAAGAACTCGGGATGGAGTATCCACAAAACATTGTCGACGAAGCAGAGAAGACGGACAGCTTCTATCTCGAGCTCAGCAAAGAGAACGCTGATATCTTGAACGACGTCGACATCTTCGTCACATACGGGAATGAAGATACGTTGAAGGCGCTCCAAGCAGACCCGCTCTACAGTAAAGTGCCAGCCATCGAACGCGGATCGGTCGTCTTGATCGAAGATAACACGCCACTCGCAGCGGCAGGTACACCGACGCCACTTTCGATTGAATATACGATCGATGAGTACGTCTCACGCGTATCGGATGCGCTTGCGAAAGTAAAATGATGCAACAACAGGTGAAACAGATGCATACCCCGAAGTACTTTCCGCTTCTCTTAATTGGGACGCTCGTACTGACGGTGCTATGTATTCTGGCATCTCTTGCCTTCGGCTCACGGACAGTCGGGTGGAATGAACTGCTGGACGGTTTATTCCGCCCGGCTGTTCAGTCGTATGAAGCGGACATCGTCCGGGAACGGGTCGTCCGGACGATTTTCAGTTTCATGTGCGGGGCAGCGCTCGGTGTGGCGGGGGCACTCATGCAGTCGGTGACGCGTAACCCGATCGCCGACCCGAGTATTCTCGGGGTCAACACGGGAGCGGCGCTCGCTGTCGTCATCGGGATCGCATTTTTCAACATCTCGACAGCGAGTGCGTTCATCTGGTTCGCGCTCGTCGGGGCATTGTTGACGGCCACCTTTGTCTTTGGTATCGGCTCGCTCGGTCGAGGTGGGGCGACCCCACTCAAACTCGTCTTAGCGGGAGCAGCGACGAGTGCGGCGTTGTCATCCCTCGTCATGGCGCTCATGATTCCACGCTCGAACGTCATGGACCAGTTCCGTTTCTGGCAAGTCGGAAGTGTCGGGGCAGGCAACATCGATTCCATCTATACGTTTTTACCGTTCTTATTGATTGGTCTCGTGATCGCAGTCGTGACCGCACCTTCCTTGAACGCACTCGCGCTCGGGGAAGAGATGGCAAAGAGTCTTGGCGTGCGGACGGGAACGTTGAAGCTGACCGCCTCGTTCGCAGGCGTCATTCTATGCGGGGCAGCGACGGCGCTTGCCGGACCGATCGGCTTCATCGGGTTACTCGCCCCGCACTTGATTCGGCTCGTGCTCGGTCAGGACCAGCGTTATCTTATGCCGATGTCCGCCCTCGCCGGTGCTATCATTCTGACCTTCTCGGACGTCATCGGACGTTTGCTCGGGAGTCCGGGAGAGCTTGAGGTCGGGATCGTGACGGCGTTCATCGGGGCCCCAATCTTGATTCTATTGACGATGAAAGTGAAAGTACGAGGATTATGATGCAACCAGCGATTGAACAAATCAGACAAGGACGCATGAAGCGCCGTCGTCGCTATGTCGGGATGACGCTTCTTTTGACCATCATAGCGGTAGTATTGAGCGGGTTAATGCTCATGTTGGGCAATACGATTTATCCGATTCAGGATGTCATCCGTGTCTTGCTCGGGGAAAACGTGCAAGGGGCGACATTCGCCGTTGAGGTATTGCGTCTTCCTCGCATGCTCGCCGGCGTCTTCGCCGGGGCGGCATTCGGTGCCGCGGGAACGATTTTCCAGACGATGCTTCGTAACCCGCTCGCCAACCCGAACGTCATCGGCATTACGACCGGTTCGAGTGCGGCTGCCGTCTTCTGTATCGTCGTTCTCCAGTCGAGTGAAGCGATCATCTCGATTGCCTCGATTATCGGGGGACTCGTGACCGTGCTCGTCATCTATTTCTTATCCAAAGGGGCAGCCTTTTCCATCGGACGCCTCGTCTTGGTTGGGATTGGAATCCAGGCGATGCTCACGGCGGTCATCAATTACTTACTGCTCATCAGCCGACAAAATGATGTTGCGATGGCCATGAGGTGGTTGACAGGAAGCCTAAATGGGGCGAAGCTAGAAGAGTTGCCGCCTTTAATCATCACGGTACTCATCTGTTTACCGATTGTCTTGTTACTCACCCGTCAGCTCGAGATGCTCGAGCTCGGTGAAATGGCGGCGACAGGGCTAGGAATCAATACGAACCAAACCCGATTCCTTCTCATCGTTGCGGCGGTGTTCATGCTCGCTCTCGCGACAGCGACGACGGGACCAATTGCCTTCATCGCCTTTTTGGCGGGACCGATTGCCAAACGCCTCGTTGGGACGAGTCATGCCGGGATTTTGCCGGCAGCGCTTGTCGGTATCATTTTAGTGCTCGCGGCCGACCTTGTCGGGCAATTCGCCTTCACGGCACGCTATCCGGTCGGTGTCATCACCGGCATCATCGGCGCGCCTTATCTCTTATACTTGTTGATTCGGATGAACCAGAAAGGGGACTTCTAAATGGCATCCATTATGAAAGTGGAACATCTCACCTCAGGATACGAGGACAAGATGATTTTGAACGATATCAGTCTTGAAATTCCGAGCAATCAAATCAGCATCATCATCGGTGCGAACGGTTGCGGGAAGTCGACGCTATTGAAGACGATGGCACGCCTCATCAAGCCGAGTGCCGGTCAAGTGACGCTTTATGACAAGCCGATCTCGAAGATGGCACCGAAAAAGCTAGCGCGTGTCCTCGGGATGTTGCCACAGTCCCCGGTCGTACCGGAAGGGATCACGGTCGCCGATCTCGTCGGTCGCGGTCGTTATCCGCATCAATCGTTCTTGAAGGGATGGACGAAAGCCGACTATGAGGCCGTCGCTGAGGCGATGGAGATGATGAACATCACCGAGTTCGCGGACCGTCCCATCGATGAGTTGTCAGGCGGGCAGCGCCAACGTGTCTGGATTGCGATGGCACTTGCCCAACAGACGGACGTCCTCTTTTTAGATGAACCGACGACGTATCTCGATATCACGTATCAGGTCGAGATTCTCGACTTGTTGACTGACTTGAACCGAAAATACGGGACGACGATTGTCATGGTGCTTCACGATATCAACTTGTCGGCACGTTATGCGGACTATATTTTCGCACTCGATAAAGGGAAGTTGATTGCGGAAGGGAAGCCGTCTGACGTCATCACGTGTGATTTGATCCATCGGGTCTTCAACCTTCGCTGTTCGGTCATGTGTGACCCGGTATCCGGTTCACCGTCCGTCATTCCGATTGGTCGCCATCACGTGCAACCAGAAACGGAAGAGGCGCCTGTCGCGCAGCTTGAATTGGTATAAAGGTGAATCAGAAGGGAGAAGGAGCGGAAGTTCCTTCTTTTTTGTTTTGTGTTTCTATGAAAGCGTTCTAAAAAGTCGTTGACTTCTCCAAAGGGCGGGTGTATGCTATAAATCCTGCCCAAAAACAAGAGGCATGGGGACTGGCATCAGTTCATTCGATATTCGAGAGGAATGACTTAAGATGAACCAACAACAATTAGTCGAGCGCGCACGCCAATTGAAGGACAATGCGTATTCACCATATTCGAAGTTCCGCGTCGGTGCGGCACTTCTCATGAAGGACGGCACGGTCATCGACGGCGTCAACGTCGAGAACGTCTCGTTCGGAGCAACAAACTGTGCAGAGCGCACAGCGATTTTCACAGCGGTAGCACAAGGATATAAAAAAGGTGACTTCGAAGCGGTTGCCGTGTCTGGGGACACGGAAGACTTCTTGCCACCTTGCAGCATCTGTCGCCAAGTCATGGTCGAGTTCGGCGATCCTGACTTCAAAGTACTCCTCATGAACGGCAACGCCGATGTGAAAGAAGTGACGCTTGGGGAACTGGTCCCGCTCGCGTTCACAGATTTGGATATGTGATGTTGGGCCCCTCAGATTTCTGAGGGGTTTTCTTATCTGAAAAAGTGAAAGAATAATCGCGGGATGGCCTGAATAATATAAAAGAGCAGTTCTGAAAAATCGAGGCCTGCGAGCCCATTTGACCAACTGTCCTCTTCGCGGGAAGTGACCACTTTTCCACGCACTGGTCGCTGTCGACCTTTCCATCGAATCGGGAGAGCGGTCGCGGTGTTCACAGTCGGGTGATTCATGACACGCATATGCAAGCGTGGCTCTACTGTGTTGCCGGAGCGTCCGCAGCGGGCAATCACCTTTTTAGTCTTCACTTGGTCTCCAACTTTGACGACGATTGAACCGCTCTCTAAGTGGGCGAGAAGCGTGTATTCATCATGTTTATGTTGAATGATGACATGATTTCCGAGTGGATGATCAGGATTTGGTTCATCTGCTAATCCATCGACGACCTGATAAACTGTACCATCGAGTGGTGACAGAACTTGTTCTCCGAACGCATACGAGCCATCGATTCCGACTTTTCTATGTTTGTAAGATTGCTGATTCTTTGTTTTTAGAAAGTCATAGCCATCACGTTTCTTTCGAATCGGTTCATGAAGATACATCCCGACGTTCGTCCCTTCGGAGACAACAAACCACTGCTCTTTGAATGGAAGGCGGTATTTGTTTTTCGTGAAAGGATTGGTCTCTTTTGAAGAGGATGTGACCGTCATCTGAATGGATTCAATCTGATTCACGTGATTGAATTGAACGGACAATAACTTTTCTTTTCGCAAATCCGACCATAATACATACCGATTCCCGTTCAACATCATCTCATTGAGCAGACGATAGCGCCGAATTCCATGATGAAATGAAGACGCCTGACGATGAAAGGCATCCATGGAATGCTGAGATTTGAATGAATCGCTCGTTAGATGATAAATGTCATCGAACTGTCCGTCTTTGAATAAGTGGATGAACTGTTTGTTCTCGTGACGCATGGGCATACCGCCTTTGTTGAGTGTTGGTTTTTTATACGAATCTAGAAACATGGATGTTTCGTCATTATGTATAAATGAGAATACAATTGCTTGTTAGAAACCATTTACCTGACCAGAAGTGCTGATCATGCTGGAGAATCCGAGCTTCAATTTCAAAACACCCAGTGAATTGTTGAATTCACTGGGTGTTTGTTGTTTCATGTCTCCGACCTGCACGAATGATAAAGCGATACTCCTCACTCTTGAAATAGGTTTCGGTGAACTCAAAGCGACTGCCATCCATGAGAAACGAATAGAGTTCGACTTTGAGTATCGGTGTTCGATCGTTCACCTCGAGCATTTCAGCAATTTCTTTCGTCGGTAAGACGGGGATAAATTCCTGAACACTATCGGCAATCTTCAGGTTTTTAACATTTTCAATGTAATCGTACTTCGACCGTGTCATTACCTCGTACGTTAAATCCGGAAATAGTTGGAGTGGAAGATACGTATCTTCGACAATGAGTGGTTCTCCGTTTGCAAAGCGTAAACGACGAATGTAGTAGACAAGAGCATCTTCATCGAGCTCGAGTATTTCCCTTATTTTTTCAGTCGGAGGTTGAACGGTGAAAGTAAGTACTTTACTCGTGACGTCCTTTCCTTCTCGCTTCATGTCTTCAGTAAAGCTTTTTAATTCGTACATATTATGTTCAATCTTTTCGGATTGTACATACGTGCCGCTCCCTTGTCGCTTCCAAAGCAAACCTTCTTCTTGAAGTAGTTTGACGGCTTGTCGAACCGTGACTCGACTCGCTTTGAATTCCTCGACGAGTTGTGCTTCTGTCGGAATCGCTTCACCGGGCGCCCAATCGCCGCTCTCGATAAACGAGCGCATCTCCTGAGCAATCCGCTGGTATAGCGGAGATTTGGCTTTCATGTAGATAACCTCCTGATTGTATACGTTCATTACTCATAGTATACAAAAATAAAAAGTTTTCAAAAAGGTGTTGACGGTTTAAATAATATGTATTAAATTTGTATTGTAATCAATTAGATATGTATTGAAAGGGGAACGCACACATGAAAACACCACAGCGTCTCGTAGTCGTCGGTGGAGGTAGTACGTACACAATCGGCATGATCATGAGTTTGATTAAGGAAAAAGAACACTTCCCACTTCGTTCTATCACGTTTTACGATACAGATGAATTACGTCAAGAACGTGTCGCGAAAGCGAGTGAAATCATCTTGCGTGAGCATTATCCAGAACTCGAGTCGTTCGAATATACGACGGACAAAGAATATGCTTTTAAAGATAAAGATTTCTTCTTCGTCCAAATTCGGACAGGTGGTTTGGAAATGCGCGAAAAAGATGAGCAGATTCCGCTTCGACATGGCGTGGTGGGACAAGAGACGTGTGGACCGGGCGGAATGTCATACGGGATGCGCTCAATCGGAGATATGATTGAACTCGTCTCTGACATTCGCACCGGCTCACCGAATGGCTGGATCTTAAACTATACGAACCCTGCTGCAATTGTCGCCGAGGCGCTCAAACGTGCATACCCGGACGATCAAAAAATATTAAACATTTGCGACATGCCGGCAGCAATCATGGTGAGCTATGCGAAGATTCTTGGTAAAGAGATTTGGGATCTCGTTCCGGAATATTTCGGACTCAACCACTTTGGTTGGTTCACAGGCATCTTTGATAAAGAAGGCAATGAATTGACTGCAGATATCAAACGCGCCATTTTAGAAGACGGCTTCATTCCAGAAGATTCGGAGATTGCGAATGACCCATCGTGGATCAAGACGTTCAAACAAGTAGAGAAGATGCTGACGGATTTCCCAGAGTACTTACCGAACACGTATCTTCAATATTATTTATATCCATCTGACATGGCAGAAAAAGAAGATGTCACGAACACACGGGCGCGGCAGGTAATCAACGGACGTCAAGAGCGTGTCTTCTCGATGTGCGATCAGATTATTCAAGATGACTCGCTCGAAAACGTCCATCTAGAGGTCGATATCCACGGCTGCTATATGATTCGAGTAGCGGCATCGTTAGCTTACAATAACGGAGATATTTTCATCGTCATGGTGAAAAATGATGGAATTATTTCGAATTTGCCAGACGATGCGATGGTTGAAGTGCCGGCGATGCTTACCAATCGTGGACCGAAACCATTCGCAGTTGGAAAGATTCCTCGTTTTTACAAAGGAATGATTGAAGGGCAGCTTGCTTATGAACAACTCGTTGTCGACGCATACTTCGAAAACAGTTATGAAAAGGCACTTCAGGCGCTGACACTTAATCGTACAGTCGTCGATGCACCGGTGGCTCGTCGAATCTTAGATGATTTGATTGAGGAAAACAGAACGTACTGGCCGGAATTAAAATCGGGCGAGACAGTAGAAATAAGGTAACTAGAGAGGGGAGGCAATCCCCTTTCTCATTGTCCAGATTGATAACGCTTACAACATGAGAAGTGAATCGAATGAGTCAATGGTTTGGAGTTTTTCAAAAGTTTGGGAAGGCGCTCATGGTACCGGTCGCTTTATTACCGGCTGCCGGAATTTTGCTAGGACTAGGTGCGGCACTCACAGGTCCTTTAGCAGATAGTTGGACTTTTTTACAGAACGGAACGGTAGAAGCGATCAGTGCCGGGATGTTACAAATTGGTCTTAGTATTTTTGCGAACTTACCAATCATTTTTGCAATCGGGTTCGCAGTTGGTTTGTCAGGGGGATCAGGGATTGCCGCACTCGCAGCACTCGTCGGATATGTCATTATGAATACGACAATCTCAATTTCTCTCGGTATCACGGTAGAAATGGCTGCCGAGAGTGGGGAATATGGCATGTTACTTGGTATTCCTTCCCTTGAAATCGGTGTACTCGGAGGGATTGCTGTCGGATTGCTCGCAGTATGGGTTCATAAAAAGTTCCATACATTCAATCCGCCAGAAGTGTTGGGATTCTTTGCAGGTGATCATTCTGTCGGGATTGTGATGGTCTTCTTCTCAATCTTACTCGGATTTGTCATGATGCTCATCTGGCCGCCAATTCAATCGGCACTAACTTCAATGGCAAACGTCATCGCGAGTGATGCGACTAATCCTACATACGTAGGGTTATATGGAATGTTGGAGCGGTTATTGATTCCGACAGGATTACACCATATTTGGTATGCCCCGTTCCTGTGGACATCTCTCGGTGGAACAGCAACGGTCGGTGATGCGGTCGTGAACGGTGATCAGTATATTTTCCTTGCTCAAATCGCAGAAGGTGTCGAAGTGACGGCGGGACGCTTCATGTCAGGTAAGTTCCCAATCATTATGTTCGGTTTACTCGGGGCGGCGCTCGCGATGTATCGTCAAGCTGATCCGGACAAACGTCCTGTCGTTCGAGGCTTATTGATTGCAGCAGCCGGTACAGCTTTTCTAACAGGAATTACAGAACCGATTGAATTCACTTTCTTATTCGTGGCACCTGTCCTGTATGTCATCCATAGTGTGTTAACGGGAATTTCTTTCGCGCTCATGTATGCGCTCGATACCCATATCGGTTGGGCTGGAGGATCAGGGTTGATTGACTATATTTTAGTGAACGTTTTACCAGGTACACCACGCTGGTGGATGAATATCGTCGTCGGCATTGGTTTCTTCATCGTTTACTATAGTATCTTTACTTTCGCCATCAAGAAGTGGAATTTGGCAACACCAGGGCGTGGCGGACAAGAAGCGAAACTGTTTACGCGTAAAGACTACAATGATAAAAAGTCAGGTCAATCAGCGATTCAAACGACAGCACTTGCGATTGAGGAGGCACTTGGGGGACGAGAGAACATCCGTGATATCGATGTATGCTTCACACGCCTTCGTATTGAAGTAATTGACATTTCTCAAATCAATGAGGATGAATTAAAAGCACTCGGAGCAGCTGGAGTCGTCAAAGTGAAAAACAATATTCAAGCGATTTTTGGAGGTCGCTCTGATCTATACAAAAATGAATTGCTACGTATTCATAAGGAAATGGATGAAGCGAATTGAAATTGGGCTCAACCGCATGGGTTGAGCCTTTTCAGTCTTCATACGTATAGTGCTACAAGACGTTCCGCATGCTCTTTCATCATTTCTCGTAATGAATTCGGCGCCTTGACCTCCACTTCAGCCCCAGCCTTCAACAACTGTCTCGACAAAAACGGAAGCTCTTCTTTGGGGACGTCCCATTCATTCTTTTGTTCGATATCGGGTAATACATCTTCAAGTAAACGACGTCCTAGTGGGGTGAGTTCGAGTTGAATGGTCACACCGATTCGTTCGTCACTTGTCTGGAGCAAGGTCACCAAATCCTCGGACTCAAACGGTTCATCTAGCAATTTGACCGCTTCCACTCGGTCGATTCGATATTGACGAAGCCCCAGTTCAGACAGCCCGAAGACGTACCACTTCAAGTCAAGGAGTGCCATGCCGACCGGAGCGACGATGAACGTACGTGGCCCTTTCGTCGTCCTATACGTCATTTCAATCTTGTTCTTGCGCTCGACCGCCTGATAGATGTCTTTTGTGAACGGAGCCTTTGGAATCTGTTTATTCCCAAGCCATAGGATGTTTCGTTCTAAGTGATGAATCTTCGTCTCTAGGTCTTTCGGTAATTCGTTCGCGTACCAGTCGGACAACGTATGTCGTATATCACCGAATGGCACGTTTGGGATTTGCTCCATCCATTTCAGTGTGAGATAGAGAGCGACCGCTTCCTGTTCGCGGAGGTGCAATGGCGGCAACAAGCGATTCGGCAACATCTCATAGCCGCCACCGATCCCAGGCACACTCCAAATCGGATAACCCAGTTCTTCGAGCGACAGCATATCTCGTTGAATCGTCCGAATGGAGGCGCCTGTCTCTTGAGCCAGTTCTTCAGCGGTAACACGTCGCCCTCGATTGAGCAGCCGAATCAGTTGCAAGTGCCGTTTTTTCATAGTTATCATTCCCGTCATCTTTTGTCGTGTTTATTCGTTAAGCTGAATATATCACGAATCAAGGAGGAAAATACGATGCCGAAAGTAGTGTTGTATATTGCGATGAGTTTAGATGGGAAAATCGCCCGGTCGAACGACCAACTCGATTGGTTATTCGCCGTAGAAGGGGACGGGGACAACGGCTATGCCGAATTTTTCAAGACCGTTGAGGCCGTCATCATGGGACGAAAGACGTATGAGGAAGTACTGAAGTTAGAAGAAGGGGCTTATCCGTACAAAGACATCCCGAACTATATTTTGACGCGTCAGCCCGACCGTGAAGCCGAGCACTTCACCTTCACCAATGAACCAATCGAAGAACTGATTCATCGATTGAAAGGAGAAGTCAATCAAGACATCTGGCTCATCGGCGGGGGAGAAGTCATCAAAGCGGCGATGGAACATGACTTGATTGACCGGTATGAGATCGCGATTGCCCCAGTCGTGTTAGGTGAGGGGATCCCGCTCTTCCCAGAAGGCACGAAAGAGACGAAACTTCGACTGACAAGTCAACGCGCATCCGGTCAATTCGTGATGGTGACATATGAACGATAAGTGAGGATCGAGTCCATAAAGGGCTCGATTTTTTGTGGAAAAAGGAAAAATATTCATTTTGTAGAAAGTTTTACACTTCGATACGTTAGCTGATGATGGAAATTGGATATATGTAGAGAGTGGAAGTAACATGACAAATGTGAAGGAGTACAACTAATGTTCATGAGTCTAATCGCCAATTCGTGCATTTCGTTTACTGGCATCTATTTCATCTCGAAGATCATGAACTATCATACGAGACATATACACATTCAGAAACTCCTCATCGGTGTGTTATCAGGCTGTTTCGGGATTTTTCTAATCACGCAAAGCGTTCAATTTGAGAATACCGTAAAAATTGATTTTCGGTTTCTCGTTCTCCTTTTACTCGGATTTTACCGTCTGGTCTCACCGTTATTCATCGCAGCCACCATCATGTCGATTCACCGATTCAGCTATGGCATCGACTTTTACTCGATTCTGGCGTGCGTTGCCCTCTTTACGATGGTGATCGTTATGATTCTGACATACCGGATTGTTTGGCTACAGAAACGGCTGTTCCAATTTGGTCTTACGTTGAACGTATGGATATGTTTGGTCGCAGCCATGGGGATTCTTGTCGGGGGAGGCTTTACAGAAAATGCTGTAGATGTCGCGTTGTTGGTTACGATGATCAGCTTCCCGATTGGATTGTTGATCACCATGTTGAACATTGACCTGTACCTCATCCATCACCGTGTGAGAGAGTATAAAATCTCGGCGGAGACTGACCATTTGACGGGTCTCGTCAATCGTCGGGCATGGGAGATGCAGATGAAAAAGTTCAAAGGACAGTATGCGACATGTAATGTCTTGCTTTTGGATATCGATCACTTCAAACAAATCAACGATCAATATGGCCACGCGAACGGGGATGAGGTGTTGAAGCAGTTTGCGGAACTGTTGCATCGTGAAACGAGGGAGCACGATATCAAAGCCCGTATCGGTGGGGAGGAGTTTGGGATTTTGATCCCAATGCTTTCGCAAACTGAGGTGGTCAAGGTAGCGGAGCGGATTCGGAGTAGCATCTCCAAGCATGAGTTTAAGCTACTCGATCAGCAAACGATTCATATCTCTGTTTCGATTGGGGTCGCGAATGGGAAGAGCGAACATCTTCGTGAGATGGTTCATTCAGCAGACGAATGTCTATATCAAGCAAAGAATAGTGGGAGAAATCGCACACACTTCAATGAAAGTGTAGAATACGTTCAATGAGAAAGCGCATCGGGCATCCCGATGCGCTTTTTTCATGTGAAAAACTGTAGACCACGAGATGGCCTACAGTCATGGGGTCGTGCTCTCGCTAGCATGTGGTTCCCAATCATCCGAAAAGTTATGAGGAGGATGAACGCCTTCTAACGTCCGGAACTCATAGTCCCGCTCTTTCGCATAGCGGATGATCGTATCGAGTGCTTCCGGTGTCATCGAATGATCGTGCGCCAAGATGATGGAAGCGATATTCGCGGCACGATTCGCTTCGAGGCGGTCGAACACGCGCTGTTCGACGCGAGCATTGTCTTTCTTGTACACATGGTCGAGACTGCCGACATTCCAGTCCCAAATCTCAAAACCGGCGTCGTTCATCGCTTGCCAGTGCGCAGGTGTCATGTCCGGTTCACTGCCATAGATGGTCCGGGCCATGTTCGTATGGATACCCGTCACTTCATAAACGAGCGCTTGCACTTCCTGCATCTGCTGCACCGCCGTCATCGGTGTCTCATAAAATTCTTCCCGGTCGTGTCGCATCCCGTGCAAGGCAATCAGATGACCTTCAGCGACGATTCGATGAAGAAGATGCTCATTCCCCTCGATATTCTTCCCAAGGATGAAGAAAGTGGCCTTTACCTGATGCTTCTTCAAAACGTCGAGCAGTTTTCCGGTTTTCCAGTTCGGTCCATCATCAAGCGTCAGATAGATGAGGCTCGGGTCGTTATACGCTTTCGGTTCCGGGATCGCCGCCTGTGACAAAGTACCAATCAACAAAAAAATAGACATGAGTAATAGAACGCGTTTCTTCATTCCAACAATAGCTCCCTCGAGTCAAAAAACAAGTGACATATGTCACATACCTTATCACATATCCGAGACATGAAGACGATAAATTTGTTCATCGAGTTCTGTCGTGAGATAGGTAAAGTTCAATTTCTTTAATAGTGTGATCGATGCCTCGTTCGTCTCAAGGACACCGGCTTTGAACACTTCTGCTCCTTGAGCGGCCAAGTGACGAATCAATCCCGACATCACCTCGAACGCATAGCCTTGGCGAGCGCGAGTGGGCGCGATGGTATAGCCAATCCAATACGTTTGGTCTTCTTGCTGGATATACACATCCCCAATCAGTTCATCCGTCGCTTGGTCGATAATGGCGAGTTGCATGCCGTGTTGGAGCGATTGTACGCCGAGTAGGGCGTTCTCGTACTCGGTATAGCTAAGACCTTTGAACGATTGATGCTTCATCCACTCCAAGTCGTTCCGATAAGTCATGAACGATTCGATGTCTTGTCGTTCGAACGGGCGGATGAGGCAACGGGTCGTCGTGAGTGTCATCATGAACTCCTCCTCTATCTTTTTAATGTATCGTGAATCATCAGCAAGGAAAACCCTTCAATCATCGGATTGAAGGGTTTATTATCAGTTCGTGAACGATGGTACTTTGTAGTGTCGGAAGAGCTTGATGAGTATAAATGTGACGAAACCAATGACAAGCGGCGACGTGATGACATTAATCCTTTGTATTAGAATATGTTACTTTTAAAATTACCTCACTTTAATTGTTTTACTCATCGACTGATAGCCAGATTTTTGCAAGACGATTTTGACTACGGTGCCTGTCTTTTGTTTCGGGATCGTTAATCGGTATTGTCCTTTACTATTAACAGTTACTTTTTTACTGATTGCCTTACTACCTACATAGGCCTGGACAGTCGCGGTTTTATCGGCTGTTCCTGACACGTACGTGTGAGAGCGGGTCACAGGACTCACTGTCAATTTTGAAAAGACATTCAACACAGTCGTTGTTTTTGCACTAGTGACATAACCTGATTTGGTTTGTTTCACTGTAATTTTAGTACCTGCTTTTTGAAGTGGAATTCGAATTTGATACGTTCCTTTCGAGCTAACTTTTACAGAAGTACCAATTTTTCTACTTCCCACATAGGCTGTCATCACCGATCCTGATGTTCCTTTACCTGTTAATGTTGTCATTTTTCCCGTTACTGAATTGACTGTATGGCCTGTGAAATTGAAAAGTACTTTAGACTTTTTCTCACTCGAAGCATAGCCCGAACGCTCCAATTTAACAGTAATGTATGTCCCACCTTTTTGTTTCGGAATAGTGAGTTTGAACGTTCCAGAAGAACCAATCTTCACTTTCGAACTGATTGCTCGACCATTAGCATACGCCTGAGCATACGATCCAACCAAGCCTTTACCTGAGATATAGGAGTCTGATGAGTCTATAGCACCTAAAGACCAAGTCGGGAACAAGTTGAGTGTGAGGACGTTTGTGGTCTCTGATTGATAACCTAATCGAGATCCGTGTAATGTGACAACCGTCCCAGCGACCTGTTTCGGAACTTGGATTGAAAATGTACCATCACTTGATGCAGTGCTTGTGCCGATTAGTTTTCCAGACACTGTCGCCTCTATTCTAGTTCCAACTGTCATTTTACCTTTGATGAAGCTGTGGGTAGATAAAAATGGCTCTGTCGTGAATTTAGCGAGCTTGCCGAGTACATTTTCCTCTGGGAATTCGTAAATCTGATCACCGATAGCGACTGCCCACTTGATTTTAGTGTGGGGCACACCGATAGGAACAGCGATTTCAAAATTGCCATCATAGGACGTTGTGGCTGAATAGTCGATACCGTTAATTCTTGCTGTTACAACAGCATGTCGCATCGTTTGACCACGGAGGGCTTTGCTTCCAGCAATGACGGGTTCTGTTGCCAATTTTCGAGGTACTTGTATCTGAGTCTCAATCTTACTGTCATCTCGTAACATCATGTACAAATATTCTTGATTGAAATCGTAGTCTTTTGCTGGAATGACGAAATGACCTTTAGCATCGGGTTTGTATAATTTATCGCCATTTGAGGTTGAGATATAGACATTAGTACCAGGTTCAACTACTCCCCTATAATCCCCTTGAGCCGTACGGGGGATGTCTAGCGACAATAGCTTTGGAGGGGTTGCATCTTTTACAACTACCTCGTGAGAATAAGCAATGCCTAAAGCGGTTCTAATGACAAATGTCCATACATCACCTGCTTTGAGTGAAGTTGGCAACGTGTGACGTACTTTTCCATCGATATTTGCCTCGGTCGTAAATTGTTTCTCTCCTTTGTACCATGCCTCTACCGTAGACATGCCCCCAATATTGAGTTCCAAGTGAGTTGTCTGGTCTGTCCAAGAGATGTTCATTGGATTCGCAGGCATATCGGGAGAATCGAATTGTTTCGTCAAATCATAAGAAATTTGACCATTTTTCGATTTAATGATGAGACGAACAGAATGATCTTTTGGCAATGATGTAGGGAAGTACAATGCCGTGTTTGTATCACTTTTTGTTTGTTCTTCTGTCATAGGAAAGACATTTTGGTTTTCATCAATTAGAATCCATTGATAATATATTTCTTCATATCTACCAGGACGATATACAAATGAAACTCGCTTGCGATCAGAGGAAATTGACTGGCTAACTTTACTTGGTCCTACTTGAGTCGTAACTTTATCGAGGTTACCTTTAATAAAAGTGGTAAGTTGATCACCGGTTTCTAAATTCGGAATTATGATACGAGACGTTTCAGTCCATTCGGTATTAAGATGTTCATAGACTTTCCCTTTGTGTTCGACAACAATTGTATCGCCAATTCTTCCGTTTGAGATTAAAACGTAAGGTGCTCCTTCGGTAACGTTATCAATAGATAAGCTATTCTCGGTTTTTGGAATATTAAGCACGGTTGGTTTGGATGTATGCCCTTTAGAATCTGTTAACACTAATTCAATTTTGTTGATTTCGTTTGGGTGATTCAGCATGTGGAAAATATGTTCCGTTGAATCAGTGTGTGCTTTTTCAGTTTGAATAACTTTTCCAAGAGCGTCATAAGTTTTCAGTTGAATGGAGACGTTTTTTTCATTAAGAGTTAGAAAGAGTGTGTCTGTCATATAGTCATGTGAGCGGACAGAGGGTGCTGTCACGTCTTCGAATAACAAAGGTGTCGTATAAGTTTGAGTTTTTTTCTCATTCATTGTAATGAGTTGATTCGGTAATTCATTTGATGAATTGAGTGGGAATTCAAACTTACCTGTAGCATCACTAAATACACTTGTGCTAGGTAGATCGGTTGTCACAAATGTATAAGGTGATGTCATACCTGTGATTTTTGTATCCGCATCGGCAAGTGGATCAAGTATAACGTCTCGTCCTGTTATTGAATCTTCTACAAAAGTCGATGCGGCAATGCCATCAGAGATGGTCACTCGAAATGTATCATCGTTGTTTAACGTTAAATCAGAGAACGAAAAATGATAAATCTGGTCTGACACTCCCGTACTCGTTGGAGTATAGGATTGGAAAGTTCCGTTTGATTTTACAATCACTAATTTTGCATCAGGGTTTGTGGTCTTATCGTGTTTTAGAGATATCTTCAAATCATTGTTAGTGATTGAATACGTAGGTATTTCTAATTTTCGAGTATCCGGAATATTTAAATCTATTGGTTTGTAGTACGACATGCTTTCTGAGTTCACTTTGTACCAATCATCATATTGAGCTTTAGGGATTCGAATCTTAAAATTACCATTTGCATCAGCTCGTTGAGAAAGGTCAAGTAAATGGTTCGTGTAGATGCGAATGATATCGTAAGGTATTGACTTTCCTTCAATGTATAGGTCAGAAAAGGAAACCGATGAAACTTGTAGAGAACTTCTTTTCACTTCAATTGGAATAGTGACAGACTGTCCTTTAGGTGGAGTGATTGTAACATGAATCGATGTAGTCTCTTTCTCTAGACGATATGGACAGTTCAACACACCACTGTCCGGAATAGAGCAGGAACCAGCATTTCCACTCGGTTTAGACACATAGGTCACTTTACTATTTGGAGGCGCCCAGCCATTGATAGAGAGAACAGATGGACTGATATAGTTATCATATTGCTGTAAAGGAGCAACGTAAAAATCAGGAGCGCCCACTTTTTCTCTAGGAGAGACGAACTCTACCTGTTTTTGATTAGGAAAACGATTCGCTTGAAATGCAAATTCGTATGCTCCGGACTCACCGTTAAAAAAATCAAGTACTCGGTTTTCTCCTACATTTATAAAAAAGAACCCATTTTCGTCAGCTTGAAAAGTTGCTAATCGGTTCTCTCTATCAGCTTTATAAATTTCGATTTGTAAACCAGGCAGCGTATATCCTTTGAAAACGTATTCGTTTAAAAGCGTTTCATCTAATTCAAATTTAAAAGAAGCAGGTGTCTTTAAATCATAAGTAAGAATTTGAGAATAGTGATTTTCAGATGAACTATATACGCTGACCGTCAAATCTTCCAAAGTGTCAGTGGGAATCGCTAAACTTTCATATTGGCTAAATACTTGATTACCAGATTTGACATGAATATTAGCACCGTAAGCATAGAAAACGGCTTCGTTTTTGGAGTTGATTCCTAAAAAGTGAGGTTCAGAAATGTTAGCCATAAGAGTAGGCGCAAAATAACGATTTTTAATGATTTCACCAGTTGGTTGTATTTCATATAAAAATAATCCACCTCTAGGACCGTTAGGAAAAGGAATCTCTATCTTTCCCGAAGAATCAGTGCGATATTCTTCATATGTTGCGTTGGCAAATACACCGTAAAGTGTATCGACTTTTCCGTTTACTTTTACTTTTGTAGAGACAGGGGAGAATGGTTCAACAGTAAGTGAATTTTCGTCAGCATAAGTAGTCAATGGAGTCGCGACTTGAGTTGAAAATAAAGTGAAAACAATCAAGAGAATTAATATGTATGAATATGCGGAGTTTAGTTTCATATGTGGATTTCCTTTCTTAAAAGGGAATTAAATACTATTAATTATCATTAAACGAATATCATCATAAAAACAATTATTTTTTCTTTAAAAGAGTATATGTTTATGATGAATATAGATAAGTAACTTAGAATGAAATTCTGCCTAATAGCTTTAAGGTAATTCTTATAAAATCTCACATGATCTATAAAAACGAATTTCATATATAATATAGTCTGAGTTAACAATGGAAAGGGCCGAGTTCGCGATGAACTCGGCCCTTTCTTATACATGCTTCCGCTGAAACGCTGAAATGGCTTCATATTCTTCCGACAGGTGACGCGACAGGCGAATGTAGATTGGCAAGAGCTCGCGATAGACGTTCGTCGCTTCCATGTTCGGTGTATGCTCGTGGGTCACTTGAGGAACTTCTTGGAATTCCTCGATGTCCCCGAATGCATACTCTCCGAGCATGACGGCTCCGAGGCATGAACTCTCGTGACTTTCCGGTACAACGACCGGTGTGTCGAAGATGTCCGCCATCATCTGACGCCAGAGGCTCGACTGGGCAAAGCCACCCGTCGCATGGATGCGGTTCGGTGCGCCCGTCAACTCGTCGAGTGCGAGCATGACCGTATAGAGGTTGAAGATGACACCTTCTAATACGGCGCGGATGAAGTGCTCGCGCTTATGGTGAATGCTGAGCCCGAAGAAGGAACCGCGGGCATTCGAATCCCAAAGTGGGGCGCGTTCGCCCATCAAATATGGATGGAACAGGAGACCGTCCGCACCCGGTTTGACCGTCTCGGCGATTCGGGTCAACACGTCGTACGCATCGATGCCGAGCCGTTTCGCCGTCTCGACTTCACTTGCTGCGAACTCGTCACGGAGCCAACGGAGGATGATGCCACCGTTATTGACCGGTCCACCAATCACCCAATGCTTGTCCGTCAGCGCGTAACAGAAGATGCGACCTTTTGGATCTTCGACGGGTTCCGAGACGACCGTCCGGATGGCGCCACTTGTCCCGATTGTCACGGCGACGACGCCTTGTTCGAAGGCACCGACCCCGAGGTTCGAGAGCACGCCGTCGCTCGCCCCGATGACGAGCGGGAAGTCCCAGCCGAGCGTCTCGGTCACGTCAGGCGTCACATGTAAAATCTCGGTCGTCGGCACGAGTTCAGATAAACGATCTGGTGTCACACCGGCAACCGCAAGTGCCTCTGTATCCCAATCCTGTTGTTTCAAATTGAATAGTCCCGTCGCCGAAGCGATGGAATGGTCGACGACGAAGCGCCCCGTCAATCGATAGAAGACATACTCTTTGATGGAGACGAACTTAGCTGTTTGTTCAAAGACGTCAGGATGCTCGGTTTTCAACCAACGCAATTTCGACAGTGGTGCCATCGGGTGAACCGGAGTCCCCGTGCGCATATGGAGGGCACTCGCGTCAAAGTCGCGTTTGATTTCTTGCGTATATGGATTTGCCCGACTGTCGGCCCACGTAATGCTGTTCGTGAGCGGACGTCCTGAGGCATCGAGTGCAATTAAGCTATGCATCGCCGAACTGAATGATGCGAAGCGAATCGGACCGTCCGCTTTGGCGCGGACCGCCGAGACGGCTTCGAGCACGGCCCCATAGATGACGACCGGGTCTTGCTCGGCCGTCTCCGTATCGGGCGTGAGAAGCGGATACAACACGTTATGTACCGTCAATTGTTGATGACCGTTGAACAGGACGGCTTTCGTACTCGTCGTCCCGATATCGACCCCAATCGTAAACACACAATCACTTCCTAACTTAGATGATAAATAGGCTAATCAAGAACACGACGGCAAAGCCGGTGAGTCCGATAATCGTTTCCATGATCGTCCATGACTTGAGCGTATCTTTCACATCGAGACCGAAGTAACGGTTGACGAGCCAGAAACCTGAATCGTTGACGTGCGAGAGGACAGTCGCCCCTGAGGCGATGGCGATAACAATCAAACCGAGTGCTGCGCCCGTGATGTTTTGGATTTCAAGTAGCGGTGTGATGAGTCCGGCTGCTGTGACCATCGAGACCGTTGCCGACCCTTGGGCGACACGGACGACCGTCGCGATCAAGAAGGCGAGGACGATTGCCGGCAGTGGTGAACCAGCCATCATTTCACCGAGCACGTCACCGACACCAGAGTCGATGAGTACTTGTTTGAACACACCACCGGCCCCTGTGACGAGGATGATGATCCCGGCTGGTTCGAGTGCTTTCGTTGCGATCTCCTGTACTTCGTCACGTGAATACCCACGGCGTGTCCCGAGGAAGACGAACGTGAGAAGCGTCGCAATCGTCAAGGCGACGAACGGGTGTCCGAGGAACGTCAAGAAGTCACGGACGGCGTTACCTTCATCCAAGAGTACCGCAGAGAGCGTGTTTGCCAAAATCAACACGAGCGGGATCAAGATGAGCGACAAGATCATTTTGAAGCTTGGCAATTCTTTCGATGTATCGATTTCTTTGAATTCCATGTAATCCGGAATCGTCACATGAATCTTCTTAGCAATATACTTCCCAAAAACAGGACCGGCTAAAATCATCGCTGGAATCCCGGCGAGAACACCGAACAAGATGACCCAACCGAGGTCGGCACCGATCAAGTTCGCAACCGCGATCGGACCAGGTGTCGGCGGGATGAAGCTATGTGTGACCGCGAGACCCGCGAGGAGCGGAATTCCATAGTAGAGAAGCGAACGTCCCGTCTTTTTGGCGAGACCGTATACGATTGGGACAAGAATGATGAAACCGACATCGAAGAAGACCGGAACGGCGACGATGAACCCGGTGATCCCGAGTGCCCATTGTGCCTTGTCTTCCCCGAACTTACTGACGAGCGTCTGGGCGAGGCGTTCCGCGCCACCTGATACTTCAAGCATTTTCCCGAACATCGCGCCGAGACCGACGACGACGGCGACGAAGCCGAGCGTTCCGCCCATCCCGCTTTGGATGGAGGCGATGACGTCCCCGAGTGGCATGCCGGCTGCGACCCCGACGATTAAACTGACAAGTAACAACGAAACGAATGCGTGAAGCTTTGTGCGAATGACTAAAAATAAGAGCAAGAAGATCCCGGCTAAGGCGATCAAAATAAGTGTTGAGCCAGACATTGAGTTTTCCCCCTAAAGTTTAATATGTAACCGTTTACAGTTTCTGACAAAGGAAAAGGTCAACTCCCCGTGACCTTTTCCGCATTTCTTACTTCTTGACGACCGCATGACCACCGAACTCGTTGCGGAGCGCGGCGACGACTTTACCTGAGAACGTGTCGTCTTCAAGGGAGCGGTAGCGCATCATGAGCGACAAGGCGATGACCGGTGCGGCTGCCTGAAGGTCGAGCGCCGTTTCGATCGTCCACTTGCCTTCACCCGACGAATGCATGACCCCACGGATTTCATCGAGCTTCGCATCTTTCTTGAAGGCGTTCTCTGTGAGCTCCATGAGCCAAGAGCGGACGACCGACCCGTGATTCCACACACGTGCGACTTGTTCGTAGTCGTAATCGAACGGGCTCTTCTCCAAGATATCGAACCCTTCCGCGATCGCCTGCATCATCCCGTACTCGATTCCGTTATGGATCATCTTCAAGAAGTGACCACTTCCGGCAGGTCCTGTATACAGGTAGCCGTTCTCGACAGACAAGTCTTTGAAGATTGGCTCGATTGTCGGCCACGCGTCGGCGTCACCCCCGACCATCGTACAAGCACCGTTCCGGGCACCGTCCGTCCCACCGCTCGTTCCGCAATCAAAGAACTTGATGTCCTTCTCGGCGAACTGCTCGGCGCGTGCGACCGAGAGCTTGTAGTTCGAGTTCCCACCGTCGATGACGATGTCGCCCGGTTCGAGTCGCTCATATAGTTCCGCGAGCACGGCTTCCGTGACCTCTCCGGCAGGGACCATCGCCCAGATGACGCGTGGCGTCGAGAGCTTGCTCACGACATCCTCGAGCGTCGGCACGATCGTAAACGCGTCCGATGTGACGTCCCCGACGTCCGTCCCGACGACCGTATGTCCGTGGTCACTCAAGTTGAGGGCCAAATTGTATCCCATCTTACCTAAACCAATCAAACCAATTTCCATATTGTCACCTCTGAAAAAGAATTTTTTTCCGTCTCTAGATTTATCATATCAAAATAAATTCGATTTACAAGTCGAATCACGGAATTTTTTTCGAGTAATGCAAAAAGAGCGTCCCGGCTTAATTCGTAGGCGGGACGACGGACAGGCACTCTTATATAGATACAAGAACGAACGATCAATCTTTGAGAGTGAACTACTCGCCACTTATTTGCTTCACAAATTGAAGTGGGAGCTTCTTGGGAAGACCGTGCTCTTACCAGCCACGGTTATTTACCAAGCTCGTCGGGCAGTCCCTGCCCTGAATGGTTGTCAGTCGGCCAACATCAATAGGTTGAGGCTCGCGTTGATGTCACGGTCATGGTACGCACCACAATGAATACACGTCCATTCACGGACATCCATCGTCTTCTTCTCGCCTTTTACTCCGCAAGAAGAACAGATCTGCGTCGATGCGTACCAGGGGTCTGCCATGATGAGCGTCCGTCCGTAGAACTTGCATTTGTATTCTAGCTGTCGGACGAACTCATACCAACTGACATCTGCAATCGATTTGGCGACCTTGTGGTTCTTCATCATGTCCTTCGATGACAATGTCTCCACGACGATGACTTGGTTCTCGTCAACGATCCGTCTCGACAGTTTGTGAAGGAAGTTCTTGCGTTGGTTGGCGATCTTTTCGTGTTTCTTTGCCAAAAGTAATTTGGCTTTTTCACGATTCTTGCTACCAATTTTCTTACGTGACAGCGCGCGCTGTGCCTTCTTGACCTTCGCTTCGGATTGTCGGAGAAAGCGAGGGTTTTCAATCTTCTCCGAGACCATCGCATCGTTCGTCATGACGGCGAAATGTTTTAGGCCGAGATCGATCCCGACCTTGTTCTCGGCTGGGATCCATGGTTCATCGTCCTGTTCGACGAGGAGGGAGACAAAGAACGTGCCCGTCTTGGTCATCGAGACCGTCGCCGACCGGATGACGCCCTCGAACGGGCGATGTTGTGTGAACCGCACGAACCCGACCTTCGGCAGACGGACCTTGCCCGCCTCGATGCGGATCGTGCCATGCTGGTTGTTCGTCGTGTAGGAGGCGCGCGACCGTCGTCTCGATTTGAAGTTCGGGAAGCCGCCCGTCCCGGCGAAGAACTTCGCGAACGCGGTGTCGAGGTTCAGCTTCGCGTTCGCGAGCGCGAGGCTGTCCGCCTCGGCGAGGAACGGGAACAGGGGCTTGTAGGAGGCGGGTGTCGCCGGTTTCCGTCTCGTTCCGCTCCCCGCTTTCGCCTCCTCGCGGATGGCGATGCGGTCCTCGAGCAGCTTGTTGTAGATGAACCGGGCGCAGCCGATCGTCTTGATGAGGAACTCGGCCTGTGCCGGCGTCGGATGGAGCCTGTATTTGTAGCCTTTCAGCATGTCCGTCCCTCCTCCCTTCAGAAGATCGTGATGTGTCCTCCTCATCCGATACCCGCGGAGGGGGAGGGAGAATCTGACGGAATCACGAACTTTTGTTCGCTACATCTGTCACAGGGAGAGAAGAGTTTTGGACCGGGCGATTCATCTCCCGCCTACGCCGGGCTACGCCCCGAGACGCTTAGAGGAGGGAGAATTCTCGCCTACTTTTGTTAAATAAAATTCCCGAAATGCGATACATGCGTTGATTAGTAACAAAGTGATTGCGGTAACCTTAAGACGAAACTTTCATTTGGTTCAGCCTGTCAAATAGCTTCGCATACAGCCCCATCCCGATGAGCGCCGACAGCAAGATGAGCGTGAACACGGCGAGCGGGGGGACGAAGCCTGAGACGAGCACCGTCACCGGCGCAAGGAACTTGCCAATCGTGTTTTGGAGCGTATCGGCCGCGAGATATTGTCCGCGTGACTCGGCTGGTGCGTAGCGGCTGACGAAACTCTGACTGACGGGAGAACGAATCAGCTCCCCGAACGTGAACATGGTCGTGACGATGAGCAAGTACCAGATATTTGATGAGAAGGCGACGAGAAACGTCCCGAAACCTCCTAGGAAAGTCGACAATAGTAAAACACGCCGTTCGTCCCACGCCCAAAACACACGTGTGACAGGAATGATGAAGACGACGAACAAGAGGCCGTTATATGCAACGAGCCAGCCGAATAAGACTGTATTCGAGACGTTGAACGTGGCCGGAGTTTGTTCAATCAAATAGACAGGTAAATACACGTCTAGCTGCATGATTGGGATTAAGGCGAATACGCCAGCAATCAGATAGAGGCGGAAAAGCGGGTCAATCAAAATCGTTGCATACGACCGCCCTTGGGTGAAAAATGTCGTTGCGACCGTCTTCCCGGTCGCGGCCGGTCGTGTCTCACGGGTGAGTGCCGCGAGCAACAACCCGTATCCGAACAGGACGACGGCGCAGCCGAGGAGGAGCGCCTGGCGATGTTCGAAGAACAGGACCGCCCCGAGGATGGGACCGAGCACGGCACCGATATTGTTCGACGCCATGAACGTCGCGAACACGTCCCGCAAGTGTTCGGCCGGCACGAGGTCGGCGACCATGGCCGAGCTGGCCGGCTTATAGATGGCACCCATAAAACCGATGCTGATGTAGGTGATGTAATCGACATAGGCGTTCGTTGATAAAGCGAAAACGAGGAATAGGAAACCTTGTGAGAACGTCCCGGCGAGCATGACGGGGCGGCGACCAATCTCATCTGCAAGCGAACCGCCAATCAAGCTGCCGACTAGCAGGAACAACGGTGGCACGGCCATGAGTAGTCCGGCTAGCTCGACACCGAGCGTCCGGGCGAAATAGACGGTGATGAATGGAAAGTACATCCAAAACAAGAGGTTGAATAAGCCTTCGCCGAATAAGCGGACTTTCAGATTGAGGTCCCAACGGTATAATTCCATAGATATGCTCCTTTCAAGAGTCTCTCTTTAATGTAAGAGGTCGTGGAGAGAAAGAATAGACTTATGTTGCGGGATTTGCTAGACTAAAAATAGAAAAAGCGAATATATAGGCGCTTGTTTGCGTTGTACTATAAAACGAACGTATGTTTGTAAAATGACCTCCGATATAATCATCGGAGGTCATTTTTATTGTGTCGTCTTCATCGATTTAAAGCTATAGGCGAAAGATCCCTCAAATAGCTCGTCATTTTCAGGCAACAATTTTCCAATCATCGAGAGGTGTCGGGTAACCTGTGCGCATTGCTCGGTGTGACTCAGCGATCGCCAAAATCCTAGTAAAAAATCGACCCCCGTCATGGAGGTCGAATGAATCAACTCGATGATGCTTTTTTATATTGCTGGAAGAAGACTTCGATCTCTTCTGCCGGCAAAGGACGGTTGTAGTAATATCCTTGCGCCTGGTTGCACGATTCGGCTTTTAAGAAAGCGACTTGATTCTCCGTCTCGACGCCTTCCGCGATAACGTTCAAATCGAGCTCATGTGCCATGCGGATGATTGTTTTGACGAGGGCGGCGTCCTTCTCATCACTTTCGATGTTCTTCGTGAAGTGCTGGTCAATCTTCAGCGTATCAATCGGGAACAGCTTCAAGTAGCTGAGAGACGAGTAGCCCGTACCGAAGTCGTCGATCGAGAGATGGACACCGAGGGCGACGAGCTCGTGCATCGTCTCGATGGCACGGTCCGCACTCTGGATGACGCTCTCGGTCAACTCGAGTTCTAAATACTGCGCGTCGAGACCTGATGCGTCGAGTGCGCGGCTGACGACTTCCGGCAAGTCTTTTTGCGCGAACTGAATGGCCGAGATGTTGACGGCGACCCGGAATGGGGGAATGCCGGCATCTTGCCACGCCTTGTTTTGGCGACACGCCTCATTCAAGACGAACTCACCGAGACGGTGGATGCTTCCCGTCTCTTCGGCGATTGGAATGAACTCACCCGGCGAAATCATCCCGAGTTCCGGATGGTGCCAACGGACGAGCGCCTCCATGCCAATGACCATTTCAGTCTCCAGTTGGATTTGCGGTTGATAGTGGACGGTGAACTCGCCACGCCCGATTCCTTTACGGAGTGCCATCGACAAATTCGAGCGACGGGATACGGACTCGTTCAGTTCGTTGGTGAAGAACTGATAGCCGTTCTTGCCGTCAGCCTTCGCCCGATACATGGCGATATCGGCGTTCTTGATTAAATCCTCTGCCGTATCCCCATCGGACGGGTGAAGACTGATCCCGATTGAAGCACCGGTGAACACTTCCTCGTGCTCGAGTTCGAACGGGGGATGGAGGACGTTGATCAACTCTTGAGCACGATGGGCCGCAAGGTTACTTTTCGTATGCGGCGACAAGATGATGAACTCATCTCCACCGAGACGGGCGAGCGTGTCCGACTTATGAATCGTCGACTGGATCCGGGTCGTCACTTGCTTCAAGAATTGGTCGCCGATTGAGTGGCCGAAGCGGTCATTGATGACTTTGAAGTTATCGAGGTCGATATAGTATAGGGCGAACGGTTTTTGCTGGGACTGATCGAGTAGCGCATCCAGCCGGTCGCTGAATAGACGACGGTTCGGGAGACCGGTGAGTGGGTCCAAATAGACGAGGTCGTTGATTTGCGCCTCGATTCGTTTCCGTTCACTGATGTCACGGATGATGCTACTGAAGAAGATGCCTTTGTCCGTCTTCCACGTTCCGAGTGACATCTCAATCGGGACTTCGACACCGTCTTTTCGTAATCCGATGAGCTCGACCGTTTGGCCGATGACACGTTTTTCACCGGTCGTCTCGTAACGCTTCATCCCACGCTCATGGGCATCTCGGAAGCGTTCCGGGATGATGGCGACAATCGATTGCCCGACCATCTCCTCCTGCGTATATCCGAACAGGTCAGTTGCTCCTTGATTCCATTGAAGGATGACACGGGTATGATCGGCAACGATGATGGCATCAGATGCCGATTCGATGATGGATTCAAATTTCAATTCGAGTTCTTCAGACTGTGCCTCGAGCTGTGAGGCCGTCTTGAGTGAGATGTACATGATGATGAATAAGGTCATGACACTTGCGGCGATGACGTAGGCGAGAAGGGTACTATCGACCGCATAACCGCTCAGTGGTTGCATGGCACTATCTGTCGGAGTGAACTGAGCAGCGCCCATCCCGACGTAGTGCATGCCTGATACGGCGACACCGATCAAGACCGAGCTGGCGAGACGGCGCCAATGGAACCGCGAGACGTTCGGGATATAGAAGAGGATATACAGTCCGACGAGCGATGCGACGAATGCGACAATCGCAGACGCAATCCACATGACCGGGTCATAGGTGAGGATGGCGTTCATCTGCATCGCTTCCATGCCGATGTAGTGCATCGAAACGACCCCAACACTGATTAGGAAGGCGCAAAAGACGAGTTGCATCGGTCGTGTCTCCGGATGGCTGATCATCCAGAAGGCGAGACCGGACGCAACAACGGCTGGAACGATTGATAATAAGACAATGCCGAGGTGATATGTCACATCACCATTTAGATGAAATGCCAGCATGCCGATAAAGTGCATCGCCCAAATCCCGAGCCCGAGACTAAAGGCACCGGCTGCGACCCAGCTGAAACGTGAAGCGTATTTCGCATATTTCAAACGACTGCTAATATCGAGGGCGACACCTGCAGCGAAGATCGCGATGGCAATGGAGAGAATGACGAGCGGTAAGTTGTAGGAGCTACTGAGGTGATGTTCGATACGAAACAGTCCTTTCGATTTCAAATGGTACAAAGAGTGAAACAATTAAAAAGTGCTTCATTAGAGTAGCATATTCAAGAATCCGGCTGCTTGCCTGCTTTTGTAAGGTGGGTCAATCTTTTAGACGAATCACACATTGCGGAATTTTTTTCGAAACGGTATCGTTAGATGAAGAAGAGAAAGGGTGATTCTTGATGGAAACGATGAACGGGACGGCCCGCATCCGTGGTGCCTATTCGACACTGAGCAAAAAAGAGCAACGCATTGCCGACTATATTTTAAAGCAACCAGAACAAATCATTCATCATACAATCAATCAAGTAGCAGATGACCTTGATGTCGCTGAATCGACGGTGTTCCGCTTTTGTCAGCACGTCGGCTTTAAAGGCTATCAGGCGTTAAAAATTGCGCTCGCCTCGGATGTCGTCGCACCGCTCCAAGACATCCATGAAGACATCGCAGAGACAGACAGTGTGCTCGAGATTGCAGAGAAAATTTTTTCGACGAACGGGAAGACAATCGAGTCGACTCGTCAGATTTTAGAAGGGGACTCGCTGGAGAAAACCGTCGAGCTGTTCCTTGGGGCACGCCGCATCGAATTTTTCGGGAGCGGTGGGTCAGCCGTCGTCGCGTTAGACGCGTACCACAAGTTTGTGCGGAGCGGGCTTCAAGTGAGTGCGATGCTCGAGTCGCATATGCAACTCATGTCGGCCTCACAATTGACGACAGCGGACGTTGCCGTCGTCATCTCTCATTCCGGGGCTTCTAAGGAAACGCTCGATATCGCGAAGCTGTTAAAAGAGAAGGGTGTCCCGACGGTCGCCATCACGAACTACGCGAAGTCGCCTCTTTCGAAGATTGCGGACGTATCGCTCTATACCGTATCTCAAGAGACGGCATTTCGTTCTGAGGCGCTCGCTTCCCGCATTGCGGAGCTCAGTTTGATCGATGCTTTGTTCACAGCCGTCATGATGCGACGTGGGGAAGCGGCACGTACGTCTCTCCAACAGATGCGTGAGGCGATTTCAATGCGCCGAATCTAAAGAAAACAGGGTTAACTTCTACAAAAAGGTGGAAATTATAAACTCTGAGGGCAAAGCGAGGCTTAGAGAGAAGGTGGACCGATGAACCATATTGATTTTTTATCTTCTGACCATTACAACGAGTTCAAACGGTTAGCACAACGGCTCACGGATCCTGGCAGTACCAGTCGCGAATACTTCGCCGCACTATATGTGATTGCGGGTCATTCGCATATCCGAGAATGTTTGCTTCCTTATATAGACCTCGAAGCGGGGAAGATTCGAACTTCAACCATCATCGATGACAATACGTTCGATAAACGAGAGTTTGTGCTCGCCAAACTCGTGATTCACTTGTATAACTCAAAAGAATGGGTCCTTCCGACCGAATTGATCGCCTTGCCGGAAGAAGACTACAAATTAGCGATGCAGGCGATCACGCTTTGCCGAAATGAACAATTTGACGGGGTCACGATCCCGAGCGACTGAAGACACTCTGTTCCGTTTGCGACAGGGTGTCTTTCGTCTAACGAAAAAGGAGGAGAGACCGTGTCACTCAATACATCGATGTTGACCATTCTACTCATACTGTTCGTCGTGATGATGGCCGGTCCACCGCTATTACTTTTCTATTTCTGGTGGCGTGACCGGAACCAGCGTGAACACTCCGTCCTCCGCAATTTCCCGATTCTTGGGAAACTTCGTTATATGTTCGAAAAGATGGGTCCAGAGCTTCGTCAATATTTGTTCTTGAACGACAATGAGGCGAAGCCGTTCTCGCGGAATGAATACGAAGCTGCCGTCATTGCCGGGAAATATAAGTCGCGCATCATCGGCTTCGGTTCGGAGCGAGACTTTGAAGCGGGTGGGTTCTACCTTCAGAACGCCCTTTACCCGACGAATCGGAACGAGTTACGGATCGACAATTCAACGAAGGTGTCGACCTGGGTGTATAAATTAGATGAGGATAACCTCTTCACCCGAAAAGAGCACCTCGTTGAACGAGACATCTCCCCGTACTTATTAACAGAAGAAGATACCATCATCATCGGCGAACAGACGTGTCGAGAACCGTTTTATGTCCGCGGGCTCGTCGGGCAGTCGGCGATGAGCTTCGGTTCGCTCGGGGACAGAGCCATCACGGCCCTCTCTATCGGACTCGGTCGTGCGGGCGGGACGTGGATGAACACGGGGGAAGGCGGTCTTTCAGATTATCATTTGAAAGGGAATGTCGACATCATCTGTCAAATCGGTCCAGCACTGTTTGGTGTCCGAGATGAAGACGGGGCGTTTTCGGTGGAGGCGTTCAAACAGAAGAGCGCACTCCCACAAGTGAAGGCGTTCGAACTCAAGCTTGCACAAGGTGCGAAGACGCGTGGGGGGCATATCGACGGCTCGAAAGTGACCGAAGAGATTGCCCGCATCCGCCATGTGCGTGTCGGCGAGACGATTGACAGTCCGAACCGATTCTCTGAATTTCACACACATGGGGAACTGTTGGCCTTTATCGAAAAGTTGCGTGAGATCGGTGGGAAGCCGGTCGGCATCAAGCTCGTCGTCGGCAATATACAGGATATTGAATCGCTCGTCGAAGAGATGGCGACGTCTCAAACCGTGCCGGACTTCATCACGATTGATGGGAGTGAAGGTGGGACAGGGGCGACGTATCAAGAACTCGCCGATACGGTCGGTTTGCCACTGAAGGCGGCACTTCCTTACGTGCATCACCTTTTGATCGAGCACGGTCTTCGTGACCGCATCAAACTGTTCGCCTCGGGGAAACTGATCACGGCGGACAAGGTGGCGATTGCCCTCGCACTCGGTGCCGACCTCGTCAACATCGCCCGTGGGCTCATGTTCAACGTCGGTTGTATCCAGGCGCAGGTGTGTCATACGAATCGATGCCCAGTCGGTGTCGCGACGACCGACCCGAAACTGCAGCGTGCTCTCGTCGTCGACGAGAAGAGCTTTCGGGTCACGAACTATATCATCTCGCTCCGGGAAGGACTGTACAATATGACGGCCGCCGCAGGGGTCCGTTCCCCGACGGAACTGTCACGAGAACATGTGATTTATCAGGAGCCGGACGGGCGTGTGAGAACAATCGAATAAAACATTCACTGCGTTTTAGCAGTCGCTTTATAACTTCTTTGAACGAATGATTCAAATAGAATAGGATCATCTAACAACCGTTGAGCACGCATACACATCCGTCGAGGGCGCAACTTGGCGTGACAAAAGCTTCACATGAACAAAATCCTTCGAAAGGTACTAAGAAGTGTAGGGAACGGGAACACGTAACTGTTGGAGATTATTCGAGGAGGGATTCCATGAAAGCTCTATTTTTAAACTGTACGTTAAAAGGTGGCGACACGACGTCGCATACAGAAGGATTGATTCGTGACATCTTGCCGCATTTTGATGCGCTTGGGGTCGAGTCGGAAATCGTTCGGATTGTCGACTATAACGTCGCGTTCGGGGTGACAGAAGATGAAGGGGACGGGGATGAATGGCCACAGATTTTCGAGAAAGTGAAAGGGGCGGACATCGTCGTCATCGGGACGCCACTCTGGCTCGGCGAGAAGAGTAGTGTCGCGACACAAGTGATTGAACGGTTATACGGGGGCAGTGGTTTGACGAACAAGTCAGGGCAGGCCATCTACTACAACAAAGTCGGCGGGGTCGTCGTCACGGGGAATGAGGACGGGGCGAAACATGCGTGTGCCGGCATTCTTTATGCCTTATCCCATATCGGGTTCACCGTGCCGCCGAACGTCGATACGTACTGGGTCGGGGAAGCGGGACCAGGTGACTCGTACATCGATGCCGGGCGCGACAACGCGTTCACGAAGTCACACGGGAAGACGATGGCGTATAACCTCGTCCATTTCGCGCGGATGTTGAAAGCACACCCGATTCCGGCAGAAGGAAATACGATGGAATGAATGAAGACGTATAGACGGTTTGTTTCGTCTATACGTCTTTTTGATGTTTATCTGGTTTCGAATTTCAATTGTGCTCTCGAACTTGAGAGAAATTCTTGAATGTCGATCGCCATCAACGGTAACGATCACATGTAAAGTCGTGGGGAGAATAAGTCTAAACCATAAAACCATGTAAAATCATTTTAGAACGTTCAATTATTGGTTTATAATTTCTTGTGGAGTTTTAGATTGGGGAGGTTCTATGGAGAGAAATTATGCAATTGACTATTTTAAGTTTTGGGCCATTTTTTTTGTTGTTTGTATTCATACAGCACCATTTAAGGGAACAATATTTTTGGGGATAGATGGAGAAAATATAAATTTTATAATCAATACATTCGCGCGGTTTGGTGTGCCTTTTTTCTTTATCGTTTCTGGTTTTTTATTCGGTCAAAAAATTCGATCTACAAAATACCGAAAAAAATATTTTAGGAATTACATAAAAAAAATCATTGGATTATTTGTGTATTGGTCCCTTTTCTATGTGATGTATGGGCTTATCTTGAATGTTCTAGAATCGATTATCTTTGATTTGAATATGAGGCAGGAAATAGTGAATTATTTACATTCATTTGTAGGTGTTAGCGATATATTCTTGTTTTTAATCTATGGAAGTGGAGGCGGACCTGCTTCATATCATTTATGGTATTTATCTGCATTAATTTGGTCTATTCTCGTGTTATATATGTTTATTAAAGCGGATAGATTAAGTGTATTGCTTATCATAAGTCTCTTACTTAACGTAGTTGGACTATTTGGACAAACATATTCAGGTGTTTTTAATTTGGAATTATTTGATCATGATATTAAAACACGGGACGCTATCTTTTTTGGATTATTCTATACTACACTCGGCTGCTACATTGCATTCAACTATAATTCTATAAACGAGAAGATTAGTCAGTTAAAGTCATTTACGATTGTCAAATTGTTTTTAATCTTCTCTTTTACTCAGATTGCTGAAAGATTCATTGCATATAAATTCTGGCAAGAAGAAATCAGACAGACGGACTTCTACATATCAACGATTTTCATAGCGATATGCTTGATTTTATTTGTTATGAAAAATGGTGATATTGGTGAAAAATCAATAATTTCAAAAATAGGTAAAAATGCAGTCGGGATTTATGTATCTCATACACTATTCATTGATCTGACATATCAAGTTTTTAACTTTCTAGAAATGGATATAAGAAAATCATTTATATTTCATTTGATTTTTACGCCACTTATATTCATTACGTCATATCTTTTCTATAATTTTATACAAATAGTTAAATCAAAGGTTAAATCAATGTTTTATGATGGAGAAATTCATAATGAAGAACAACTGAAAAAAGTTAATTGACGATGAGTTCACGACCATTTGACTATGAAAGAATAAAACCTGCCACATCACAGTACTGCGATGTGGCAGGTTTTATTCAACATAAAGAAACAAGTTTTTGAAAAATATAGCGCCGGAAACGATAGTTCGCGTTACAGGATGGTATCATATTGAGTCATCTTTTCTAAGGTGTCGTCCATCACTTTTTCTCCACCGCATGTCCCCCGAACTCATTTCGGAGCGCAGCGACGACTTTACCGGAGAACGTGTCGTCTTGAAGCGAGCGTTGCCGCATCATAAGCGAGAGGGCGATGACCGGTGTCGGCACGTCGTATTCGAGCGCCGTCTCGACCGTCCATTTTCCTTCACCCGACGCATGCATGACGCCGCGGATGTCATCGAGCTTCGCATCTTTTGAGAAGGCACTCTCCGTCAGTTCCATGAGCCATGAACGGATGACGGATCCGTGATTCCAGACACGGGCGACGTCCTCATACTCATAATCGAACGGACTCTTCTCGAGCACTTCGAATCCTTCAGCAATCGCCTGCATCATCCCGTACTCGATTCCGTTATGGACCATCTTCAGGAAGTGACCACTCCCACTCGGTCCAGCATACAGATAACCGTGATCGGTTGAGACGTCTTGGAATAGTTGCTCGATTTTGCCGAACGCCTCTAAGTCCCCTCCGATCATTGTGCATGCTCCGTTTCGTGCCCCGTCCATACCGCCACTCGTCCCGACGTCAAAGAAATAGATGAGCTTTTCTTTAAAGTGCTTGGCGCGACACATCGACTCCTTATAGTTCGAGTTGCCCCCGTCGATGACGATGTCACCAGGTGAGAGGGCTTCATATAAATCGTCCAATACATGCTCGGTCACCTCACCAGCCGGTACCATCACCCAGACGACACGTGGCGCTTTCAGTGCAGCAACGACCTCTTCAAGAGAATTCATGGTTTCAAACTGGCTCGTCGAGACGTTCCCCGGATCATAGCCATAGACGCGATGTCCATTGTCCGTCAAATTCAGCGCCAAATTCATTCCCATCTTCCCGAGCCCGATCATTCCGATTTCCATTCGTTCCACCCCATTTATCAGATTGGTTGTCTTAATAGGGTTACCCGAAACGATATTGTTTCAAAAGAGAGGTTTGATCGGATCGATGCGGTAAGCGAGGATCCGTGAGATCGGAATTGCTTCACCGTCTGATAATGTGATTTGTCCAGTCAATGAATTCAATGATTGCAGTGTCCGTTCAAAGGTTTTGTAAGCATCATAATCAGAACTCCCATACACGATAAACTCACAAGTTTGTTCTTGGTCTAAAAAACACGTCACGATGAATCGCATCAGGTAATCTCCCTATGTATAAAATGGGTTGCTATTACATTTTTGTTAATAATCAATACATATTTTACAAAAAATGAATCAGATGTACCATTATATTTTCTTGAAATAGGGAAATGGTCTTATTAAAAACGGTGAAAGATCAAGATTCGTTCAAGAATGCGCTTAGAAACATCGGTGTTTCTTGAAAACGTGACCAATGGCTTAGTTCTGTTGTATGACACGAGACGATTCTTTTGAAAGGTGTATGCTATGATGAATGTTGACTGATTAAAATTTGAGAATGCTTTGTCGATACTAGCAGTATGAGCAATCGACAAGGTCCGACAAGTATTTACCTCTTTTATAAAAAAGCGGAAAAGTCTGTCGATTTAGCGTGATAAAATATAACCTGTGTCAATTACGGTCAATCGGGGATAGAAAGGTGCTATGTCATGGAAGAGCAAAAGCCTAAAAAGAGAGTCAAGAAACGTCGTCGTAAAGTGTCACCAGCGAAGCGCATCGCCATCATCGCAGGTGCTGTCATCGGAGTGTTCCTGCTCATCGGAGCTGGGATGGCCTACTATTTATATAATCAAGTCGATACAACGGTCGACCGATTGAATGAATCGGCCGGGCTCAGCCCAGAGCGGATGAATTCACAAACGATTTCAGATAAGAAGCCGGTCTCTGTGTTATTACTCGGAGTTGACCGTCGTGCGGACGAACAAGGGCGCAGCGACTCGATCATCGTCATGACGCTCAATCCAAATTCGGATGAGAGCGCGATGCTCAGCATCCCGCGTGATACGAAGACGGAAATCGTCGGTAAAGGGACGATGGACAAGATCAACCATGCCTACGCATTCGGTGGCGCCGAGATGGCGATGGATACAGTCGAAAACTTCCTCGGCATCCCAATCGATTATGTCGCGGAAGTCGACATGAAAGGTTTCCAGGACGCGGTCAACTTATTCGGGGGCGTCGAAGTGACAAACAAGTTCGCCTTCACTTCTGGCGAGTACACGTTCGAACCGGGAACGGTCAACCTTGATGGGGCAGAAGCGCTCGCCTATACACGGATGCGCTATGATGACCCGAACGGTGACTTCGGTCGTCAGGAGCGTCAACGTGACGTCATCACGGCGCTCGTCGACAAAGGAACGGACAGTTTCTCAATCGCACGATTCAACAACATGCTCGACGTCCTTGGCAATAACGCCAAGACAAACGTGACGTTCAAAGACATTCGGACGCTCACGAGCGACTACATGACGGCTTTCAAAAATCAAAGCGTCCTTCGTCTAGAAGGAAGTGGCGGCAAAGAGAGCGACGGCATCTACTACTGGAACCCAGACGAGGCATCACTCGACGAAGTGAAGTCGTACCTCGGACAATTGATGGAACAATGACAGCGGCACTCGATTCGGATGAATCGGGTGCTTTCGTTTGTGGCATAATGAAAAGAAAAAGGAGTGACGGCCGTGCTCGATCGACTGACCCGACTTGCCATCGATGTGAGACATCGCTTCAAAGATCACCATATTAACGACTATAGCGCGACGCTCGCCTTCTTCTGGTTCCTCGCCATCTTCCCAATGTTCTTCGTCCTGTTCGCGGTCATGGCGTGGTTCAAAATCGACCAGGCGCTGTTGATTGAACAAATTGAAACCCTCGTCCCTGGTTCGAGCGTGCGAGAGCTATTGTCGATTGTCTATGACGTCAGTGGAAACTTGAATAGTGGACTCGTCTCGATCAGTGCCATCATCGCCTTTTGGTCCGCCTCGAACGGGACGGCCCGTCTCGTCAAGCTGACCGTTTTCGCTTACGGGGAGACGGAGGCGCGCGGCTATGTATGGCGTCGTCTGATTGGACTCTTAACAATCCTTGCCGGCAGTATCGGTGCCGTCATCCTCATCGTCTTCCACGTCTTCGGGCAGGAGTTCCTCGATTTATTGTATGCGCTTTATCCTCAGGTCGAGGAGTTCGATCGTCTCTCGACGCTCACGCGTTATACCGTCTCGACGATCATCTTGATTTTTGCGTTCTCGTTCTTCTATAAAATCGCCCCACAACAACGTGTCCGATTGATTGAGACATTGCCGGGTGCCGTTTTTGCCGTTATCTCGTGGCAACTCATCTCGACAGGTTATAGCGTCTACGTCGAGCGGTTCTCGATCCTCGGGGATACGTACGGTACGATCGGTGCCGTCATCCTGCTTCAGATCTGGCTCTATTTGACGGCGGCGACGATGCTCATTGGGGCGGAAATCAATGCCGCCTGGCCGCATCATATGTATCGGACACCGACAAAGACACATTTCCCGTGATAACTGGAAAGAAATGATTAGCATTTTTTGGAGACATGCTATAATCCAATGTAGAGTCTGGGAAAAGATATACAAACTGAATTTACGGAAGAAGGTGGCCCGATATGGCGAAACATCAGAAGAAATCAAGGTGGAAATGGATACTTGGTATCACAGCGGGCGTACTGACACTCATGCTTGTCGCAGGTGGACTATTCGTCTGGTCGATGGTCGACGAGGTCAATGACACAGTGACGAAAGTGAACGATAACTTACAGATCAGTCCAGAACGAAAACAAGTCGAGACGATCGAAGAGAAGCGCTCGGTGTCGGTACTCTTACTCGGAATCGACCGACGGGGGACAGAACAGGGACGAAGCGACTCAATCATCGTCTTGACGATGAATCCGGATACGAATGAAGGGGCGATGCTCAGCATCCCACGTGACACGAAGACGGAGATTGTCGGACGCGGATATCACGATAAAATTAACCACGCCTATGCGTTCGGTGGTGCCGAGATGGCGATGGACACGGTTGAGAACTTTTTAGATATCCCGATTGATTATGTCGTCGAAGCGGACATGGAGGCGTTCACGGAAGTCGTCGATGCGCTCGGTGGCATCACCGTCATGAACAAGTTTGCGTTCAGCTCAGACAACTATACGTTCCCCGTCGGCGAAGTGACGCTCGACGGAGAGAAGGCGCTCGCCTACACACGGATGCGCTACGATGACCCGAACGGGGATTTCGGTCGCCAAGAGCGGCAGCGTGACGTCGTTGCGGCCATCATCGAGAAGGGGCGTTCGGACTTCTCGCTCGACAAAGTGACGAACCTGTTAGACGTCGTCGGCAACCGGGCGAAGACGAACATCGAGTTCAAGGAACTTGTGACGCTCTCGACGGACTATATGGGTGCGTTCCGCAACGCGAGCACGCTCCGCATCGAAGGCGGTGGAGGACTCGAGTCGGACGGCATCTATTATTGGAACCCGGACCCGGCGTCACTCGATGGGATCCAGACCGAACTGAAGCGCTTGATGGAGTGAGTCGTCCGATTAGGGCGGCTTTTTTTGTTTTGAAATCGGTGAGAAGTGAAAAAAGGTAGAGAGACAGGAAAAGGAGGGAAACGTATGGATTGGCAACAGATTGAACCGATTCTGAATAAATGGGGTGGCGATGTACAGGCGTGGCATCGCCTATTTGACAAGTGGGAGAGTCATGCCTGGCATGACCACGAGACACCGAGCGAGAAGACGAACGTTCTACTTGTCGATGCGAGTCTCGTCACGACGGACGGGAAACCCGATATGGGGGCACTTCATGACGTCCTGGCTAAGCATGTCGCGGGCACAATCAGCGACTTGCATCTCGTGTCACTCTTTCCGTACATCGGGCGCCAGACGGACACGGCGGTCGACCCACGCATCCGGTTGTATGAAGACTTAGGAGAGTTGAGCGACGACTTTCAACTCATGTACGAGCTCGACCCGGTCGCATACAACGTCGAACAGTTCGATGTACTCTCAGAGACGGACGCACTCATCGAGCGCCTCGCCTATGGGGCGACAAAAATCAGAGTCCATGCCCAGTCATTCCGAGGGATGACACGTGAAGAAGTACAGGATGTACTCAACCTGTGGCACATCGTCTTGCATCACTATAAGCCGAACGGGCAGCTCATTCTCGCCGAGGACGCGCTCGATGAAGCAGAGCCGTATCTTGATGTCGTGGACGCCGTCTGTCACTTCGATCTAGCGAGTCACGTGACGCTCGCACTCGCGCAAGGGAAGGCGACGCGACTGACCGAATGGGCACGGAAGATGACGGCACCGCCTGAAGGCAAGACGTACTTCCATTTCTTGTCGAGCGCCGAGCGCGACCCATTCGAGAAAAATTTGCTAGATGACTACGAGCCGATGCTCCTTGCAGCCCATAGTATCTTGTTCTCGCTCCAAGGGATTCCGTCTGTCGACTATCGGACGCTATTCGGGGTGAGCGGACCGACGGACGGAGAAGAGCTCGTCCAATCGCTGAAGAAAGACGAGGCACGACTGAATCGCTTCTCGGGGATCATGGGGCAGCTCAACGTGAAACGGACAGAGCCGGCATTGTCACCTTATGCGACCCAACGGATCATCGACGTCGACCCGCACGTGTTCGCCGTCGAGCGGGAAGGAAAAGGGCGTACGATACGTCTCTATACGAACGTGAGTGAGAGCGAGGTTCAATTGGATGTTCAAGGCACAAACCTGTTCACGGGGGAACGAATCGAGAAACTCACATTGTCTCCGTATGATTATGTATGGGTACGCAAATAGGTCTTTTGAATCAAAAATGAATTTTCGTTCATAGGTGTATTGACTCATATGATGAATAGGTGGAAAATGGAAGAGTAGGAAGTTTGTACACATCAATAGTCAGTCATCAAAGGAGCGGATTTCCAATGGATTCATCTTTCTTTCTCATGATGTTTCGGTTGACGATGCAATCATTTCTGTACTGGATGATCGCGATTTTATTCTTAACTTTTGGCGCATACTTCATCCTCTACTTGTTGGACCGGGAGCGTGCGAACGTGTATCGGACGTGGTGGCGGATTAGTTTCTATGCGGCTTTCCTCGGCTTCACGGTACTTGGGTATGTGTGGGAGAAATTCATGATGGTCGATGTATGGAAATTTATTGCCGTCGCTCTGCTCGTCGTGGTCATCGACTTAGGGCTGATGTCACGGAAAGGAAAGACGAATCAAAAAAATCAGCTGACGGAAGAACAATCGTTCTGACGCCAGCTGATTTTTTAGTTATATCCGTTCGGATTGTTCGACTGCCAGTTCCAGGCGTCGCGGCACATGTCGCGGATGTCATGCTTCGCTTCAAAGCCGAGCATCTGTTTCGACTTCGTCGGGTCCGCGAAACACGTGGCGATGTCACCAGGGCGGCGGGCCGTCACTCGGTAAGGGACCGATTTACCACTCTCTTGTTCGAACGCACGGACGAGGTCGAGAACGCTATAGCCTGTCCCAGTACCGAGGTTGAACGCCTCGACACCTGTTTGTTCCATGACGTAGTCAAGCGCCTGCAAATGACCTGATGCGAGATCGACGACGTGGATGTAGTCACGTACGCCCGTCCCGTCCGGTGTGTCATAGTCGTCACCGAAGACGCTTAGTTCATTCAACTTGCCGACAGCGACTTGGGTGATATACGGCATCAAATTGTTCGGCACGTCGAACGGGTCTTCGCCAATCTGACCGGACGGATGCGCCCCGATCGGGTTGAAGTAGCGAAGGAGAGCGATGCTCCATTCTGAGTCGGCGACGGCGACGTCACGTAAGATGTCTTCAATCATCAACTTCGAACGACCATACGGGTTCGTCGCGCTGAGCGGGAACGACTCGTCAATCGGTGTGCGTTCCGGCATCCCATAAACGGTCGCCGACGAACTGAAGACGATCCGTTTCACGTCGAACGCCTGCATAACTTCTAACAGGACAGTCGTACCGACGACGTTGTTCTCATAATAGCGGAGCGGTTCTCTCACCGACTCACCGACAGCTTTCAGGCCAGCGAAGTGGATGACGGCATCGATTGTATGCGTCAAGAAGATCTGTTCGAGCAGCGCACGGTCGAGGATGTCGCCGAGATAGAACGTCACGTCTTTTCCGGTCATCGCCTCGACACGATTCAGTGCCTCGCGGCTACTGTTCGACAAGTTGTCGAGCACGATCACTTCGTGCCCAGTTTCAAGTAATTGGAGGACGGTATGCGTACCGATATAACCGGCACCACCCGTCACAAGAATCGTTTGGGTCATATAAAAACCTCCATTATTGATTTAATTTCGTCACACGGACACGCGTCGAGCCGTTCTCTCCGATGAAGAGACGGAGTGAATAGGTGTCACTCTCATAGACGACGCCGTCTTCGGTCTCGTATGTCGGTTCGCCGAGCTCGAGGAACGTCTCTTTCGTCTGATCCGTGTTCGACCAGTCAATTGCCTCGACTTGTCCATTCTTCATTGTGAAGAAGAGACCAGGGTAGACGAGATACTCGTGTAAGGCGTCCGAGTCGAAACCACTTGCGGCGCCGACATTTCCGACCAACTCATTCTCGTCCATCCCGAAGTAAGCTTCCGGCGATTCATCAAATAACGTTTGATTGACGGAGGTTGACAACCAGTCCAATACGTCAGCATCATTGATGGAAGCAGTTGTCCATTCCGTCACGACTTCATCGCGTGACACCCATCCTGTTAACTCATTCAGACCAAGATCGAGTAAGAGCGCATCGTCACGTTCTTCGATGACGTCATAACGATCCCCGATGTCGGATACATACACGACGTCCTCGCTATCCGGTTCGCTTACGAGCGGAGCATTTTTGACACCAATCCATACTTCTTCCAGTGCCTTCGTTTCGACAACTGGTTCAGGTTCTGGTGTGACTGTTTCCTCAGACATAGTCGGTGTTGATGATGGTTGGATGAGGTCTTTGATCATCGGATAAGCGGCATTACCACCGACGGATAAAAGAATGATGGCAACTAGACCGATCAACCAACCACGACTTTTCTTTCGACGTGGGCGAGCCGGTTTGATCTCACGATGTGACTTCATACGTTCTGTTCGTGAAGGAATCGTCGACTCCGGGACGTAATGTGGTTTTGTCGGTATCGGATCAACGGATGTCTTGGTTTCTGGTTCCTTCGTTTCCTGAGGATGTGGTTCTACTACCTCATTAGGAACAACAATCGGTTCAACAGTGGGTTGTTGTGTTGGCTCCACAGTTTGTGGCATGACTTTCTTAGATTGAAGCATCTCACTTTTCTCGAGTAAAGCGACGTAATAGGTCAAAAGGTCTACATCCGTCTTTCCTTCTTTCAGCCAGTTCGAAAAATCTATAGCTGACTTTTCCTCAACGGAGAGTGAATCGTTCGTCTCTCCGGTCAGTTCATGATAAGAGTCGGCAAGCGATTTGCCGTCTGCTAAATTTGTCTCAATACGTTGCTGTACGACGTCTCGAGTTTGTTGGTCGAGTGTGGCGTACAGCTGGAGTAGGCGCTCACTTACATGCACTAGGGGTCTCCTCCTTTGTTAAGTTCTTCCTTTCAAAGTTTAGCAGATTTACATGTCAAAAAACCCATTTTTTTAAAAATGGGTCATCAACCGATGAAAATTTTGCTATACTGTTTTGGTATTGTCATTTTAAATATTATCTGCGGGAATTTTCCAGCAGTGAATTTACAGGTACAAAGGAGAGAAGGACGGAATATGAACGAAGAAACGATTTCCCTCGGAGAGCTATTCTCCATCTTGAAGCGGAGCAAGTGGCTCATCGCTAGTTTAACAATCATGGCGGCACTCATTGCCTTTTTAGTGAGCTCATTTGTGATCAGTCCGACATATGAGGCGTCGACGCAAGTGCTCGTCGCACCAAAAGAATCTCAGAACAACATGATTGACAGCAGTCAAATCCAGTCGTCGGTCACACTCGTCAACACGTATCGTGTCATCATTCAAAGTCCAGCAATCCTTGAACAAGTCCAAGAAAATGTCGTCGGGTCACCTGACAACATCAGTAACTTGATTACCGTAAATAGCGAACAAAACTCACAAGTCATCAATATCGCGGTCCAACATACGAACCCGGTCATCGCGACAGATATCGCTAACGAAATTAGCCGTGTCTTCTCGAAAGAAGTTCCTGAACTCATGAGCGTCGACAACGTGAAAGTGTTGTCAGATGCGAACGTGCCGATGTTCCCAGTCAAACCAAATATCTTACTCAATACAGCAATCGCAGCCGTACTTGGGATGATGATTGGAGTCGCGATCGCCTTCCTCAAAGTCGTGCTCGATCGTCGTATCAAAACAGAACAAGATGTAGAGACGATTCTCGAGCTTCCGGTACTCGGGTCGATCCCGGTCATCGACCGTGTCGAGATGCAACAACAACGTCAAGCGAAGGTGAAAGGGGAAGAGGTCCGTGTTTAATTTTAGAAAGAAGAAATCAAAACATATTCAGTACGATAAGACAGGTCGTGACTTGATCACGGTCCATAAACCAAAGTCACCAATCTCAGAGCAATATCGGACAATCCGGACGAACCTCGAGTTCACAGCGGTCGACGATGAATTGCAGACGGTCGCCATCACATCAGCTTCGTCAGGAGAAGGCAAATCGACGACAGCGTCGAACTTAGCTGTCGTCTATGCTCAACAAGGAAAGCGCGTCCTTCTTTTAGATTGTGACATGCGCCGCCCGACGGCACACTTCACGTTCCGTCTCTCGAACGGGATTGGGCTCTCGACAGTGCTAGCCAAGAAGACGACGCTTGATAAAGCGATTCACTCGACACAAGTCGAGAACTTGGAACTGATGGCGGCAGGACCAATCCCACCGAACCCGTCCGAGTTACTCTCGTCGAAGATGATGGACCGCACGCTTGAAGAGTTGAAAGAGCATTATGACGTCATCATCTTGGACGCACCACCGATGATGCAAGTGGCAGACACACGCCTCTTGGCACGTAAAGTAGACGGCGTCGTCCTCGTTGTCGGTTGTGACAAGTCAGACCGTCAGATGGTCGTCAAAGCGAAAGAACAGTTAATTCTTGCAGATGCGCACATCCTTGGCGTCGTCCTCAACAAGCGCGAGCCGCAAGGCAGCGATGATTACTACTATTACTACGCGTACGATTGAACTACCCCCACCTACGCGTTGCTTAGAGGTGGGAGATTCCTGAGTTATCCGACCTAACGGTCGAAACATTATCAGGCTAACCCCGTCGTCCCGACGGTTGAAGAAGCTAAGATGCGTTCGGCTTCTAATTTCAAATTCATACCTGCGTTAATATCGCGATCATGATGGACTCCGCAATTCGGACACGTCCATTCACGTAAGCGCTTCGTTTTAACGTCTTTGTGTTTGTAGCCGCAGCAAGAACATAGCTGGCTGGAAGCGAAAGTTTTACCGACCTTCATGACGGTCTTGCCGTACCAATCGGCTTTATATTTCAGCATTCGATGAAACTCAGACCAGCTTACATCTGAGATATCTTTGCTTAGTTCTTTGTTTTTCTGCATGCTCTTCACCTGCAAGGTTTCAATTCCGATAATGTCGTGGTTTTTGACAATTTCAGTTGATACCTTGTGTAAGAAATCATTACGCTTGTTGGCGATCTTTTCATGCAAACGAGCAACTTTACGTTTTTGTTTTTGATAATTTTTAGCTTCAGATAATTTTACTTTCTTATTTAGAGCGATCAACTGACGACGAGAAAGTTTGCGTTGCTCACGAGCCAACTTCTTTTCTAGGGATACGAAATAACGGTCATTTTTGTATATCGTTCCGTTTGACAAGATAGCGAAATCTTTTAAACCCACATCCACACCAACTGACGAGCCCGTCTTCGGCAAATCGTTAATTTCTTGCTCAACGAGCAAAGATACAAAGTATTTACCCGAAGCCGTGCGACGAATCGTGGCATTAATAATCCGACCCTCGACCTTCCTTGAGTTGGCGAATCGCACCCATTTCAGCTTCGGGAGTTTGAGTCGATTCCCGACGATCGAGACCTCGGGGAGCTGGGACTTGCCTTGGATGTTCGTCGTATAGGATTGGACGGGGGTTCGCTTCGACTTGAAACGGGGATGATTCCCCTTTTTCTTAAAGAACTTCTTATACGCGTCGGCCAGGTGTTTGACACTGTTCTGGACGGCCGTGCTATCTACTTCCGTCAACCAACCGAATTCCTGCTTGAGCATGGGAAGTTCTTTCGAGCAGGCATCATACGACAGTCCCTTGCCGGTCGCTTTATAGGCTTCATCCCACTTCGCTAAGAAGTGGTTGAAGACGAAACGCGAACAACCGATCGTTTTGGCGATCAGGATCTCCTGCTCTTTTGTCGGGTAGATTCTGAATTTGTAAGCCTTATGTTTCACCATGATTTTTCACCTCCTTGAAGGTAATATACCCGAAAGGAGGGCTGGCGATTCATCTCCCACTTTCACTTCGTTTAGAAGTGGGAGTATTCTCGCCTAATTTTGATAAAAGGAGAACCACGCCATGATTGATATCCATTGTCATCTTCTCCCGGCCGTCGATGACGGTCCGGGAACGGTCGAACAAACAATCGAGATGGCGAGACGCGCCGTAGAGGAAGGGGTGACCGCAATCGTGGTCACCCCCCACGCGTTTCACCCTCAATTTGAGACGGAAAACTTGAACGTCCAGGAAGCCGCAGCGACACTTCAAAACGTCTTACATCAAGAAGGAATCAAGCTTGACATTTATCCGGGACAAGAGATTCGTGTGTTCGGAGATCTTGTACAGGCGTTAGAAGACGGAGAAGCGCTTTCTCTTGCTGGGTCACGCTACGTCCTTGTCGAGTTCCCAAGTGACACGGTGCCGGCATATGCCGAGCAACTATTCTTCCGACTTCAGACAGAAGGCTACACGCCGGTTATCGCCCATCCAGAACGGAACAAAGAACTCGCAACGAATCCGAAACGATTGATGGACTTCGTGTCATCAGGTGCCTTGTCACAAGTGACAACGAGCAGCTTGACAGGCGAGTTCGGTCAAAACGTGAAAGAGATTGCGTTCGTCTTCTTACGGAATGGCTTGAGTCAACTCGTCGCCTCAGATGCCCATAGTACGGGACGTCGTACGTTCTACTGGGAAGCAGCTGAGCAAGCGGTGACGGAAGAGTTAGGAGCAGATCGTTGGGAAACGTTAAAAGAAAACGCAGCGGCGATTGTGAAAGACGAGTTTGTCTTCGTTGATCCACCGATTCTTCCGACAAAGAACTGGAGAGGGAAATGGAAGAAGTAAATCCTTTATTTTTTACATATTCCATTGACAATTAATAACTATTATGATTTTTGTCGACACTTGTCGAACGAAAATAGGTTTTAATTCCCTTACCTTGGTTTTTTCATTAGGTCAAAAGTGTTAACCTTAGAATATATTTTAGTAAGGATGTTAAATGCATCCTTTTTTCTATAATTATCTAAATCATACAGATCCATTCATGGGAGGGGCATCATGGTACATAAACAAGTGAAAAAGGCAGTCATCCCGGCAGCGGGTCTTGGCACACGTTTCTTACCGGCGACAAAGGCGATGCCAAAGGAGATGTTACCCATCGTTGATAAGCCGACCATCCAATACATCATTGAAGAGGCAGTCGCTTCAGGAATTGAAGATATTTTAATCGTCACGGGAAAAGGGAAGCGGGCGATTGAAGATCATTTTGACTCGGTACCAGAACTCGAACAAACGCTTATTGAAAAAGGGAAATCAGAATTTTTGGCGCTAGTCGAAGAGACGACAAATATTAATATTCATTTCATCCGTCAATCAAAGCCGATGGGACTCGGTCATGCCGTACTACAGGCGAAAGCGTTTGTTGGTGATGAACCGTTCGTCGTCATGTTGGGAGATGATATCGTTCAGGCGGAAGTACCATGTACGCGTCAATTGATTGAGCAGTATGAAAAGACGGAAAGTTCAATCATCGGTGTTCAGCATGTATCAAGTGATGTGACGCATCGTTATGGAATCGTAGACCCCCAAGAATCATTAGAAAGTGGTTTACATAAAGTGGCTTCTTTCGTAGAAAAACCGGCTCTAGGCACTGAACCGTCAAATTTAGCGATTCTCGGACGCTACTTGTTCACTCCTCAAATCTTTAAGTATTTAGAGACGCAAGAAGCAGGAACGGGTGGTGAAATCCAATTGACGGATGCGATTACTCGTTTGAACGAGATGCAACGTGTATTCGCTTATGAATTTGAGGGCAAACGTTATGACGTCGGGGAAAAACTAGGATTTATTCAAACGACGCTTGAGTTTGCATTGAATCGCTCGGACTTACGTGAAGACGTACTAAAAATGATGACGCAATTACTAGAAGAACAAACAGTAGTAGAAAGTACTTTATAAAAGGAGGGATAAGCATTGTCGATACCCGATCTAGGTCGAAAATCGTTACGTACAGGGGTGCTCGTTAGTTTAGATATCATTGCTATTCTATCAGCGATGTTCGTTTCCTACTTTTTCTTATATCCTTTAGAATTCATTCAAAATATCGATCGTAATCATTTTATTGAGACGGCTATTTCGTATAGTGCCATCTTCATCATCATGGCAGGCATCAGTCGTTTGTATCGAGTGGCTTGGCGATTTGCCAGCATGACAGAAGCCGTTCGTTTGGCAATGACACTCGCCTCGAGCACACTTCTATTATACATCCTTCAATTCGCTGTATATGGAGAAGCGATGGAGCGGATGCTGTTCTTAAGCTTTTGTCTCTCGTTACTCATGTTAGGTGGGATTCGTCTTGGTTCACGTATTTATGTGACTTGGAAACAAGATCAGATGTCCATTTTGCGAGGACGGAAGCTCAAACGGAGAAAAGATGAAAAACGTACACTCATTATTGGAGCTGGACAGGCAGGACGGATGTTGGTACGGCAGATGAAACAATCTGATAATCATCGCATGAATCCCGTTGGTTTTATAGATGACAATCGGCATCTCCAGACATTGACAGTGAATGACGTCAAAGTTCTTGGCACGCTCGAACAATTGGAAGAAGTTGTTGAGAATGAAGCGATTGATAAAATCGTGTTTGCCATTCCTTCGATGAGTTATCAAGAACGTGTGGCACTGATTCAACGTGCGAAAAAAGTATGCACAAATGTTCATACGCTTCCGATGATTGAAGAAGTGGCAGCTGGGAAAATCGCTGTCAATCAAATGCGTGAAGTATCCATCGAAGACCTCCTCGGCCGCGAACCGGTCGAGTTAGATATTACAGGGATTCAGGCAGAGGTCGAAGGGAAGACGGTTTTGGTGACAGGTGCTGGTGGATCGATTGGATCCGAAATCTGTCGCCAAATCTTAAAGTTCAACCCGGACCGATTGTTATTGCTTGGTCACGGGGAGAATAGTATTTATCTCATTGAACGTGAACTACGTGAAGCGAAGATTGAAGCTGAACTCATACCAGTCATTGCTGATATTCAGGACGCGGAACGTCTACGAGAAGTGTTTATGACCTATTCGCCACATCTCGTCTTCCACGCTGCAGCGCATAAACATGTTCCGTTAATGGAAGCAAACCCGCATGAAGCGGTGAAAAACAATATTTATGGGACGAAGAATGTGGCGGAGATGGCCGATGAATATGGTGCCGCACGCTTCGTCATGATCTCTACGGATAAAGCCGTCAATCCGACGAACGTCATGGGGTCAACGAAGCGGATTGCCGAAATGGTCGTCCAACACTTAGCAAAATCAAGTGAAACAAAGTATGCGATTGTTCGTTTTGGAAATGTATTGGGGAGTCGTGGATCAGTCATTCCATTATTTAAATCACAGATTGCGAAAGGTGGTCCGGTGACGGTGACGCATCCAGATATGACACGTTACTTCATGACCATTCCAGAAGCAAGTCGACTCGTCATTCAAGCGGGTACGCTCGCGAACGGTGGAGAAGTGTTCGTCCTTGATATGGGAGAACCAGTTAAGATTGTCGACTTAGCACGCAATATGATTCAACTGAGTGGCTTTACGGAAGAACAGATTGCAATCGAATTCAGTGGTATTCGTCCTGGAGAGAAGATGTATGAGGAATTATTGAAAGAAGGCGAAGTTCATCCGGAAGCAGTTTATCCGAAAATTTTCACAGGGATTGTTACAGAAGAGCCAGATTTAAATGGAAAACTAGAAAATATGAATCAATTAAGAACGGACGAGGCGCTTAGCTTGTACCTTGTAAACTGGGCGAATGATTGTCTCGATAGATATGAACAAGAGCAAACAGCAAACTATAAAGAAACGGTTTAGCCTATGGAGAGTGAACAATGACATACATTGAGCAGAAACGAAAAATTGATTTCATTTTGGCATTGATTGGTTTAATCGTCTTGTCGCCTTTATTTATTGGAATTATGGTTATGATTAAACTTGAATCAAAAGGACCAGTCTTCTTTAAACAAAAACGTGTTGGAATTCATCAATCCCACTTCAACATTTTAAAGTTCCGTACGATGCGGATCGATACACCGAAAGATACACCAACGCATCTTCTTGTTGATCCAGATCAATACATCACGAAAATTGGTAAGTTCTTACGCAAAACAAGTCTGGATGAGTTACCACAAATTATTAATATTTTAAAAGGTGAAATGGCGATTATCGGACCACGTCCAGCATTATGGAATCAATATGATTTAATCGAAGAACGAGAAAAGTATCAAGCGAATAATGTACTACCAGGACTGACAGGTTGGGCACAAATCAATGGGCGGGATGAACTACCAATTGAATATAAAGCTCAACTCGACGGAGAGTACATTAAAAAAATGACATTTTGGATGGATGTTCGATGCTTTATCGGAACAATCTTTAGTGTGCTGAAAAGTCACGGAGTGGTTGAAGGTGGAACAGGGATGATGAGTAGAGAGATTGCTATTACTAAACAGCCAGAAGATAAAGAAATATAGTATTAGTAATAATACACTCAAATAATTTAAGGCGGAAAATCATATGGGATTTTCTAAAGGTAGGTCATGAGGATGATACAAAATAATATAATGTCAGAAAATAAGGTTTCAATAATAATGCCTGCTTTTAATTCACAGGAATTTATAGTAGAGGCGATTGAGTCGGTTATAAATCAAACATATACTAACTGGGAATTAATAATAATTGACGATTGCTCACAAGATAGTACATTTGAAATAATTGAAAAATTTTCTTGTTTAGATTCTAGAATATCTATAATTAAAAATGTTAATAATTTAGGTGCAGCTATATCGAGAAACAAAGGAATTAATTATGCATCAGGCGATTATATTGCTTTTTTAGATAGTGATGATATTTGGTTTCCTGAGAAATTAGCTGTCCAAATTAGGTTTATGGAACGCTATGGACATAATTTCACATGCACAAGTTATAATAAGATTAATGAAAGAGGAGAATCACTAAATAAAACCATCCTAGCAAAAAAATATAGTGACCATTGGGGATTATTAAAAACTTGTCCAGGAAATTCTACGGTTATCTACAATGCTAAAGTATTAGGGAAATTTGAAATTCCAGATTTTAAAAAAAGAAATGATTATTTAATGTGGTTACAAATAATTAAAATAGAGAAAAAAATAATAGGGATTGAAAGAACGCTTACAAGTCATCGAATACGCATAAACTCAATTTCGAGTAATAAAGTCTCTTTATTAAACTATCATTGGAAAATTTATAGAGATATTGAAAAACTTTCATTCACAAAGTCTATGTATCTTTTAATTTATTGGGTTTTCATGACTTTTTTTAAATTGAGATAGAGTTTGATCTGATATAAATCATTGATGCAAGTAAAATGAGGAAGGTATTTTTAATGAGAAAAGAGCATAAGATGTTTTTAAAAAAGCTATTTATGATTGTAGTACAGACTAAATTATTACTAACTGCAAATGAAATTGGGAAAAATTGTTTTGTGGGAAAAAGACTCTCAATAAATAATGCAAGATACCTCACTCTAAAAGAGGGTGTTAGGATTGGAAATGATGCAAGAATAAGTTTTTATGAAAATTTTAATGGTCAAAAATTATATCCGGAACTAATGATTGGGGAAAACTCATATATTGGCAATCACTTCACAGTATTAAGTGCGGACAAAGTTAAAATCGGAAAAAATGTTCTTATCGCAAGTTACGTAATGATTAGTTCTGAGAATCATGGAATTGATCCAGAATCAGATTTAGGATATGGAAAACAGTCACTAATTACGAAGCCAGTAATTATAGACGACGGAGTGTGGATTGGTGAAAAAGTATCGATTTTGCCTGGTGTTACTATAGGTAAAAAATCTATCATTGGTACAGGAAGTGTGGTGACAAATAGCGTACCTCCTTACACAATAGTAGTGGGGATTCCTGCAAAAGTAATAAAAAAATATAATTTCCAAACGAAAGAATGGGAAAAAATAGGAGATGTCGAGAGATGAAAGTTGTTATTTTAGCTGGTGGTTTTGGTACAAGAATCAGTGAAGAAAGTCATTTAAAGCCAAAGCCAATGATTGAGTTAGATGGGAAGCCAATTCTATGGCACATTATGAAATATTATTCTTCCCATGGATATAATGAATTTATTATTTGTTGTGGATATAAGCAATATGTCATCAAAGAATTTTTTGCGAATTATTATTTACATATGGCGGATGTAACTTTTGATTTCTCATCGAAAAATGAAATGAGTGTCCACACTAATGGAACAGAACCTTGGAAAGTTACTTTAGTGGATACAGGTTTGCACACAATGACTGGGGGGCGCATAAAACGAGTTAAAGATTATATTGGTGATGAACCGTTTATGTTGACATATGGTGATGGAGTATCAAACGTTGATATTAATAAACTTGTAGAATTTCATGATTCCCATGGGAAAATGGTAACGTTAACTGCAATTCAACCTGGAAGTAGATTCGGAACTTTGGATATAGCTGAAAATGGTCAAATAAATAAATTCAAAGAAAAATCTAAAGAGGATGGCGGATGGATTAATGCTGGATTCATGGTCTTAAATCCTGACGTATTTAACTATATAGAAGGTGATGATACGGTATTTGAGCAACATCCTCTAGAGAGAATTGCTGAAGAAGGAAATTTAAAATCTTTTAAACATTCAGGTTTTTGGCAATGTATGGATACACTAAGAGATAAACAATTACTAGAAGAATTGTTAGAAAATAATGTCGCTCCATGGAAGGTATGGGAATAAAATGACTCAAGATATAAGGGAGTTTTTTAATAATAAGAAAGTACTCGTAACAGGGCATACAGGTTTTAAAGGAATCTGGTTGACTAAAGTTCTAGTGAGTTTTGGTGCGGATGTAGTAGGTTATTCTTTAGAAAATCATCCTACAATAAATTTGTATAACTCAAGTGGCATTTCAGAAAAAATTCAGTCTGTAATTGGGGATATTAGAGATTTCGATAAATTATATAAGGTTTTCCGTGAGACATCGCCTGAAATTGTTTTTCATTTAGCCGCTCAACCACTAGTCATCGAGTCATACAATAACCCTGTTAATACTTACGAAGTAAATGTAATGGGTACAGTGAATATCTTAGAATGCATCAGAAAGACTGAGAGTGTCAAATCATTTCTTAATGTAACAACAGACAAAGTATATGAGAACAATGAATGGGACTGGGGATATAGAGAGAATGATAGATTAAATGGGTTCGATCCGTATTCAAATAGCAAATCTTGTTCCGAGTTGATAACCGATAGCTATATAAAATCTTTTTTTAATGAAAGAGAAATAGCTATTTCTACAGCCAGAGCAGGAAATGTGATTGGGGGTGGGGATTTTTCTCCAAATCGAATAATACCTGATTGTATTAGAGCTGTTAGTAATAACGAAACAATTGTAGTTAGAAATCCTAGATCAATACGCCCTTACCAGCATGTACTTGATCCAATCTATGCATACATGTTGATTGCAATGAAGCAACATGATGATAGAAGTAATATGGGCTTTTATAACGTAGGACCAGATGATAAAGACTGTGTGACCACGGAAACTTTGGTTAACCTATTTTGTGATCGGTGGGGTCCGGAGGCCATCTGGATGTCTAAAAATATAGAAGGACCGCATGAAGCAAAATTTTTAAAATTAGATTGTTCAAAAATAAAAAACAAATTAGAATGGGAACCAAAGTTAAGTATTGATAATGCAGTTGCAATGTCGATAGAGTGGTCAAAAGCCTATGAAGCAAATGAAGATATAACTGAAATTATGGATAAGCAAATTAAAAATGTGTTTTCAAGGTGAGTCAATGATAAAAGCCGAAAAAATAAAAAGCGTAGTTATTACAGGAGCAAATGGATTTGTGGGCTCGTGGTTGTGTAAAAAATTTAGTGACAATAAAATTGATGTATTTGCAATTGTCAGAAATGAGAACTCTGATATTTCAAATATAGATAAGCTTCCTCAAGTTAAAGTAATATATTGCGACCTAGAAAATATTAAATTATTACCTCAACTGATTCCCGAAGAAAAGGTAGATTTATTCTACCATTTAGCTTGGGAAGGAGCAGGCGGGGATTTAAGGTCTAATTATTCTGTGCAACTAAATAATGTACGTTACACATGTGACTGTGTAGAGGTAGCAAGTAAATTAAAGTGTAAAAAAATATTAGTTTCAGGTACTGTTTCTGAACACATAGCAGCTAATTACAAAGAAATAAAGAATATATCACCAAATATAATTTATGGAGCATGCAAAAAATTTGCTTTGGAATTATTAGATATTCAATGTAAAAAGTATAATATCCCTTATGTATGGATGAGGATAGCTAACGTCTACGGGCCAAATAGTAATAATGGAAATATCGTAGAATATACATTAAAAGCCTTTATGAATGAAGAAATTCCTAGCTACTCACCAGGTGATCAATATTACGATTTAATTTATATCGAAGATCTTGCAAACGCAATGTATTTATTGAGTATAAATTCTTTAACTAAAAATATCTATTATATTGGAAGTGGGGAACCCCAAAAATTAAAAGACTATATATTAAATATGAAAGATATATATGGAGGTAATTCAACTGTAGATTTGGGATCAAGACCAGATGACGGTGTAAAATACTCTAAAACCTGGTATGAAATTAAAGATTTATCTAACGAAACCGGTTTTGAAACAAGAACTTCATTCAAATCAGGAATTACTAGTACATTAAATTGGATGAAAAGGAGTAAAGAATATGGGATTTAATTTTTCGGAAACATCAATCAAAGGATTGGTATTAATTGAACCTCATTTTTTTATGGATGATAGAGGTTACTTTATAAAAGATTTTGAAGAAGAAGAATTCAGAAGAGCAAATTTGCCAATAGTATTTTCTGAGACAAATGAATCTAAATCTAAAAAAGGTACGCTCAGAGGTTTACACTTTCAAGAAAATAATCCTCAAGGAAAAATAGTGAGAGTAATAAAAGGTGCTGTGTACGATATTGTTGTAGATTTAAGAAAAGAATCAGAAAGCTTTGGAAAATGGGAAGGTTTCTATCTTACTGAAAGTAATAGAAGAATGCTTTATATTCCAGAAAATTTTGCACATGGTTTCTTAACTTTAGAGGACGATACAATTTTCAATTATAAATGTACTAGCAAATATATTCCTACAGATGACAGTGGGATACTTTGGAATGACGAAACACTTCAAATTAAATGGCCACTAAACTTAATAGGTGAAAATTTAATCATTTCAGATAAAGATCGAAAACTTCAAAAATTTAATGAATTTGTATATAAACAAAATAAAAAGTATCAGGAGGATAATTTTGGAATCTGAAAAGAATTTTAACAATATGGCTATAGTCATCGTATCTTATGATGGCTATAGTGACCTATGGAACGATTTTTTTCAACTTCTTGAAGTAAATTGGCCAGATAATCCATTCAATGTTTATTTAATTAACAACGAAATGCAGCCTACCATTGACAATGTAAAGATTGTGAATACAGCTAAAAATGCTGAATGGAGTACTAGGGCTAGAATGGGTCTTGAAAAAATCGAAGAAAAATATATTTGTTTATTGCTTGAAGATTTTTATATTGGCTCTAAGATAAATACTCATCAAGTCATTGAAACTTTAAAATTCATAGAATCTAAAAAGGTAAATTATTATAAATTAAATAGCTTTTCCAATATTCGAAGTCGTAAATTTGAAAACAAGTCTCATATTCAAAAGATACCTTCAACTTTGCATTATGGAATTAGTTTACAGGCTGCAATTTGGAATAAGAAATTTCTCTTAGATAAAATTGGAGAAGGCAGTTATAATGCTTGGCAATTTGAAATTGATCGAATTGAAGAAGTGCCAAGTAATCAGGATAAATATTTAGAAAATTGTTTCTACGATAATAGAAACATTTTAAATATTTGTCATGTAGTTGTGCAGGGTAAGGTATTACCTTCGGCAATCAAATACTTTAAGAGAAAAGGAATGAGTTTACATAGCAATCGTGAAGTCATGAAAAAAATCGATTATTATTTTTATAAATCTAAATTCTTTGGTGTTAATTACTTCCCTTTAAAATTTAGAAAAACGCTTAAATATTTTATGGTGAAATTTGGAGCAGATTTCGTAACTAAAAAGTGAATAGTGGTGAAGAAATGAAAATTGGCATAGTAGGTGTCTATGGAGAAGGTCAAGACTTCTCAGGAGGACAGCCTGTAAAAACTAATTTGATAATAGAAGGAATGCAAGAAATTTACGGTGTTGATAATGTAAGCACCGTTAATACATTTGAATTAAAGAAAAATAAATTTAAATTTTTAAAGGGAATATTTTTATTGGTTAGAAATTGTGAGAATATCTTAATTTTGCCAGCTAGAAATGGCATTCAAATTCTTGCTGTCATGTTATTGATTTTGAATCTATTTTATAAGCGAAAACTACATTATATAGTAATTGGAGGATGGATTGGAGAGCTATTATCTAATAAAAAAATTTTGATAAAAATGCTTGATGAATTTGTTGGTATTTATGTTGAGACAACAAAAATGAAAAAAGATTTAAATGAATTAGGACTAAATAATGTTCATGTTATGTACAATTATAAAGTTTTAGAAAGAGTACCTATTGAAGAGATAAACTACAATCTTGCTACGCCGTATCAGTTGTGTACATTTTCAAGAGTAGTAAAAGAAAAAGGTCTTGAAGATGCTATTGCTTCAGTAATGGAAGTGAATAGAACATTAGGCTACGAAGCATTTTGTTTAGACATATTTGGTTATATAGATTCTTCTTATAGAGATAGATTTTTTGAAATAATAAAAGGGGCGCCAAAGTATATCAGGTATTGTGGCACTAAAAAACCAACAGAGTCAGTTGAGGTTATTAAAAACTATTTTATGCTAGTTTTTCCTACACGCTATAAAACGGAAGGCATTCCTGGGACGGTTATTGATAGTTATTTTGCTGGTGTGCCAGTCCTATCATCGAGGTGGGATAGTTTTTCAGATGTAATTGAAGAAGGCGTTACAGGATTAGGTTACAACTTCAAACAAAAAGAAGATCTTGTTTGTAAATTAATAGAAATCGAGAAAAACCCCCAAGAAGTAATGAAAATGAGATTAAATTGTAGGGAAATAGCCCAAAAATATACAAAAGAACATGTGTTAGAAAAATTTGTGGAAAACATACACTAATGAGGTCTACATCAAATGAAAAATATTAATATCTATAATTTAAAAAGATGGTACAAGATGTTTATTGGAAAGAGTATTTTTCATGTTCAACAGAACCGAGGATTAATATATTCAAAAAATGAAGTAAGAGGTTACTATAATGATTTGACTCAAAAAGTATTAGTGTTAGATAAGGAATTGGTTTCGAAAGTACCGACTATAAAACTAGAAGATAATAGCGAAATCATATTTCCGATTTCTGTGTTTCAACACGGTTTAGGTGCATACGATTTATATCTTTTAACACAAGAAAGAAAGTATTTACTTTCTTTTCAAACAATGGTGAAATGGGCAATTATGAATCAACAAGAAGATGGTTCATGGAATAATTTCTTCTATGTCTATCCAAAACACCCTTACTCATCTATGGCCCAAGGCGAAGGTGTATCTTTGTTAGTAAGAGCCTATGTTGAATTTGGAGAAGAAGAGTATTTGATAAAAGCAAAAAAAGCTATAGATTTTATGTTACTATCTATAGAAAATGGTGGAACAACACTATATAGTGATGATCTTAATGATGTTTTTTTTATGGAATATACCCATAAACAACCTGTTCTAAATGGATGGATATTTTCTATCTTTGGATTACATGATTATTGGTTAGTCACGAAAGAAGAATCTTATTTAAAAATTTTAAAAAAATCGATGTTAACTTTGGAAAGAAATATTCATAAATTTGATAATGGGTATTGGAGTATGTACGATTTAGATTCACATGTAGCCAGTTCCTTTTATCATAATTTGCACATTGCACAATTAAAGGTACTCAATGACTTTTACAATTCTAGTGAAATTTTAAAATACTTAAATAAATGGACAGAATATCAAGTTTCAAAGAAAAATAAATATAAAGCTTTTATTATTAAGGCTTCCCAAAAAATATTAGAGCGTGACTAGAGGGTCATGCTTTTGAGAGGACAGTTCATTTAAATGACTAATAACCCAAAAAGGATTTTATGTATTGTGGGAAGTATGGATGCTGGTGGGGCGGAAACTTTTTTAATGAAACTATATAGAAGTTTCGATCGTACTCAAATCCAGTTTGACTTTTACGTATCTTCTCCACATAAAGGACTTTATGAAGATGAAATAGTTGAGATGGGAGGGAAGATATTTAGATCTTTTCCTAAGTCAAAAGGTGTTTTTAAGTCCTTAAACCGTTTGAAGCGTGTAGTTAAACAAGAAGAATATCACTATGTCATGAGGGTTTCACAACACTCATTATCCGCTTTAGATTTAATAGTGGCAAAGATGGGTGGAGCAAAACATTTAATTTATCGTTCGAGTAACTCAAAAACTGGTGGCGGATTAATCAATCAAATTTTGCATAAGGTTTTTAAGTTCCTTCCAATGTTCGTTCCTACATTAAGAATAGCACCTTCTACTGAAGCTGCGGAATTTATGTTCGGAAAAAGAATGGCGAAGAAAAATAAGGTTCATATTGTAAAAAATGGAATTCCGTTAGATATTTTTGATTTTAATTTAAACACAAGAATTCTTATGCGTAAAGAGTTAAATATAAACGACAGTACCCTTTTAATTGGTCACGTTGGTAGATTCGTAACTCAAAAAAATCATTTATTCTTAATCAAAATATTTGATGAAATTTTGAAAAAAAATGAGGATAGCATATTGATTTTAGTAGGTATAGGAGAATTAGAAACTAAGATTAAAGATACAGTAATTAAACATGGCTTAGAAAAGAAAGTCAGGTTTCTTGGAGTGAGAAAAGATGTTCCTGATTTAATGATGGCTATGGATTTATTCATATTTCCTTCTTTTTATGAGGGAATGCCTAATACTGTAATTGAATCTCAAGCTACAGGTTTGCCTTGTGTCATTTCTGATCAAATTACTAAAGAGGTTCAAATTACTCCACACATTAAATCTCTTTCTCTAAGTTCGCATCCTAAAAAGTGGGCTGAAGTCTCTATCTCACTGTCAGTAGACGAGAGTAGAAGTAATAGTAAAATTTACGTTGAAGAAAAAGGATATAGTATAAAAAAATCTGCTGACAAATTTAAAGAATTAGTTTTTTAAAGTGACTTCTGTGGACAAGGTGGGGAGATATGAAAGATATTAGAGTTGAAGAAGTGGTGTCTAAAAAGCAAAGTAATTTACAACGAAATTTTTATTTTTTGTTTACTGTATATGTTTCTTCGATTTATGTATTCTCTTTTAGAGCTGAATACAATACTATATCTAACGCTCTTTTCTTAGTTATATTAGGTTATTCGGTTTTGAAAATCATTCAATCTTTAACTATACATTTAGATAAATATTTTATTGCGTTAATTTCATTCGTTTTATATTCTTATATATCTATACTATGGACGCCTATACAAGCTAATGGAATAATTGTAAGTAATACTCTCTCAACTCTTATGCTATTGAGTTTTTTAACTTTTCAAGGGTTCATTAACGTACAAAAAGGTCTTGAAAAGCTATTAATCTCTCTATATATTTCGGGTATGATAATGTGCGTATATACTATATTCCTATATAATCCTATAAACTTTTTAAACTCTATATTCAGTGGTCAACGTTTAGGTAGTGAAGTGAATCAGGCCAACATTTTAGGTATGTATGCGGCGTATACTACAGTTCTAAATGTGTATTTAGGAATTACGAAGAAGAACATTATAATTGCTGTACTGTCTATAGTGCCTTTTCTTGTAACAGTTTCAAGCGGGAGCAGGACAGGTATACTTATATGTTTACTAGGAATTGCTTTATTTTTGATATTAAAAGATGGAATGAAAAAGTTTTTCAAAGGTACAATATTTGGCGTATTTTCCCTTTTAATTATGTATGTGATAATTAATATGTCAATTTTCAGTAATATAACTTCTAGATTTCAGAATTTGTTTAATATTTTTGGAGATAGTTCTTATGTAGACTCCTCAACCAATATTAGGATTTTTATGATTCAATATGGATTGGATTTGTTTTTTGAAAAGCCGTTTATAGGATATGGTGCAAATAGTTCTCAACATTTGTTATCCTTAGTCTCAAGTTATAACTCATATTTACATAACAATTATGTAGAGTTGTTAGTCAACTACGGAGCAATTGGTTTTTTATTATTTTACTCTGTTTATATTTACGTATTTGTAAAAGCTATACCACTTTTGCAGATGAAAAATCCTCATTTGGCTGTAACAATTACTATACTATTAATGACTTTGATTGCTGATTTTGGAACAGTTTCTTATTATAGAAAACTTACATTTATTCTCTTAACATTAGGTGTTATAGCTGTGAATTATAAAACTAATGAATCTATAAGACGTGACTGTAATAAGAAATTACAAGGAGGATAACTATTGCATGAATATATTAAAAAGGATTTACTTGAGTTTAATATTAAAATTTGCTTCACCTGTAAAAAGAGGTAGTTTAATAAAAAATAAAATATTAAAGGATACGAAAATCGGATCGAATTTTCAAGTGCATCAAAATGTGAATTTTGGGAGTGAACCATATCTTATAGAGCTTGGGAACGACGTTCGAATTACTTCTGGAGTAACCTTTGTAACTCATGATGGAGGTATGTGGGTGCTTAGAAACAACGGAATGTTAACAGATGCAGATCTTTTTGGAAAAATTAAAATTGGAAATAATGTCCATGTAGGTATAAATTCAATCATTATGCCTAATGTAAACATTGGGCATAATGTTGTAATAGGTGCTGGATCTATAGTAACAAAAAATATTCCATCAAACTCTATAGCGGCTGGTGTTCCAGCTAGAGTACTTAGCTCAATTGACGAATATTATTCAAAATATAAAAGTAAAGTTGATGTGACTAAACAACTAAATTCACAAGATAAAAAAGAATATTTACTTAACAAATTTGATGGAGAGGAAAAAAAACATAGTGAAATTTAGTGTCTTAATACCAGTATATAATGCAGGGAAATATCTTGAGCATTGCATAGAATCGGTGTTGAATCAATCTTATAAAAACTTTGAAATAATATTAGTTGATGATGGATCAACAGACAATAGCTTGAATATCTGTAAAAGGTATACTGATGATTTGAAAATTAAAACTATCACTCAAAAAAATAAGGGGCAATTTTTTGCTCGCCAAAGAGCTTTAAGCGAAGCAAAAGGAGAGTACTGTATTTTTTTAGACTCGGATGACTACTGGCATAGTAATTTACTATTAAAAGTACATGAAACTATAAAGACATATGATAGTGATCTTGTGATTTTTCGATATACAAAAGTTTCAGATAATGGAGAGGTATTATTTACTTCTCCATCTACTTTTGAAAATCATACTTTATTTGATGTAAGTAATAAAGAAGAATTGTTCAAGGTGATGTCAAATAGCTTTGATTTAAATAACCTGGTTTGCAAAGCATTTAGAAGAAATATTGTTAATAAAGATTTCTTTAAATACTACAATAATATTAGGATTCGAAACGGTGAAGATTTACTACAATCGTTATCTTTGATTTCTAATGCAAATACCATTTGTTATGTAAATCAAACCCTGTATTTTTACAGATACAATACATCGAGTGTAAGTAATACTTTGAACATTAACATATTAAATGACATTACTACTGTAAGAAAGTCACTTTTAAAATATATGACAGTTCACCACTGTGATTCGGAAGAAAATAAAAGAGAATTATATACTTTTTATCTGAAAATATTGCTCAAAAATCTACACGTTGTGTATCTTTCGAATCATAAATTTTATGAAAAAAAACAAGCTTTAAGAGCGATTAAAAAAGAAGATTTTTATATTCAAGCTATCAAATATGTAAAACTAAGAAATCTAAACTCAAAAGAAATTCTACGTTTTTTATTATACAGAAGTAATTTGACTGCATTGTTTTTGCTAGAAAGTATTATGGAATCAGGTCGGAAATTCAAATGATATAAAAATAAACTTTCAGTTTAGGCATGTTAAATTTTGGAGGGGAAGAATAGGAATGCGCAGTAAAAAAGCAATAATTAATGTAGGAGTTACATTATCGCTTCGGCTTGTAGCTATTGTTGCAGGACTTATAGTTCCCCAACTAATAATAAATAATTATGGGTCTAGTACAAACGGATTAATAGTCTCGATTACTCAGTTTATGGGTTATATTGTGTTATTGGAGGCCGGAGTAGGTGGAGTTGTAAGAGCGGCTCTTTATAAACCACTGGCACAAAGAGAAATGAGAGAAGTCACTTCCATACTCAAAGAATCAGAAATCTTTTTCAGAAAAATTGCTTACATTTTTTTAGTTTACATATTAGCCTTGGGATTGATCTATCCAAGACTTGTTTCAGATGAATTCGAAGTAATTTACACAATAAGTTTACTTCTGATAATAGGAATAAGTGTTTTTTTTCAGTATTATTTTGGTATTACATATCAAATTTTACTTTATGCGGATCAGCGCCAATATGTTATCTCTTTTTTACAAATTGTAACTCTTATTATTAATACACTTATGACCATAATACTAATAAAATTAGATTTCACAATACATTTGGTACTTTTAATATCTTCGATTGGTCATGTGATACGTCCGCTTGTTTTATATTATTACGTAAAGAAAAGCTATGAATTGTCTAACTTTAAAGAGGTCTCTCCACAAAAAATCACTCAGAAATGGGATGGTATAGGCCATCATTTAGCTTTTTTGATTCATAATAATACAGATGTAGCGATACTAACGATTTTTACTGATATTAAAGAAGTCTCCGTGTACTCTATTTATTTTTTAATTATTTCTAGTGTACAGTCTATCACAATCACTTTTGCCTCTGGAGTAGAAGCTTCGTTTGGAAATATGATTGCTAAACGAGAAATTGAAGCATTAAGGAAAAATTTTAAAGTATATGAGTTTATAACTTTCACAATCACCACAATACTGTTCACTAGCTTATTTATACTTATCCTGCCGTTTGTTAATCTATATACGGAAGGAGTAGATGACGTAAATTACTATAGACCATTATTTGCGTATATTTTAATTTTTGCGGGTTTATTCTATTGTATCCGGTTACCCTATAACTCAGTTACTTTAGCTGCAGGACATTATAAAGAGACGAAGAGAGGCGCTCTTTTAGAAGCGATTATTAATGTTTCGATATCAGTAATTTTAGTAAACTATTATGGGATTGTTGGTGTAGCTGTTGGAACACTTATTGCTATGTTGTTTAGGACTTTGCAGTATGTTCATTATTCTTCAAAATTCATTTTAATTAGTAGTCCAGTCCAGTTCTATAAAAACTTATTTCTTTACTTTTTGACCGGATTAATAACAATTCTTACTATTAATATTTTTGACTATGAGGTTAACGATTATGGTGATTGGATTTTATACGCAATATTAACAGGATTAGTTTCATCTATATTTACCTCTTTTACAGGGTTGTTATTTTACTTTAGTGAATTAAAGTATGTTATTTACACGTTAAAACAAGTGTTTAAAAAATAAAATTAATAATTAGAGGAAGAGGTTTTTAAAATGATGAATATTGCTGTGGCTGGAACGGGCTACGTAGGTCTTGTAGCAGGTGTTTGTTTTTCGGAAATGGGTTACCATGTAACTTGTGTTGATATTGATGAAGAAAAAGTAGCATTGATGAAATCTGGATTTTCTCCGATTTATGAAGAAGGACTTGAAGAACTAATGCAAAAAAATCATGCTAACGGAATGCTTGATTACACAACAGACTATAAAACAGCTTATAAAAAAGCTGATGCAATTTTTATCGGTGTTGGTACGCCCGAACAACCAGATGGGTCTGCAGATCTTTCTCATATTGCGACTGTTGCACGCCAAATTGCTGAAACCGTTGAAAAAGATTGTCTCGTTGTTGTTAAATCAACAGTTCCAGTGGGTACAAATGACAAGGTTGAACAGTTTATCCAAGATTTCCTTGTTCATGATGTTAAAATCGAGGTTGCTTCGAACCCTGAGTTTTTAGCACAAGGTTCAGCAGTTCAAGACACATTATACGCTGATCGAATCGTTATCGGCACCGAGAGTGAATGGGCTAAAAATCTATTATTAAAAATTTATGAACCATTTAACCTGCCGATTGTTTCAGTAAATCGTCGTTCCGCTGAAATGATTAAATATGCATCAAACGATTTCTTAGCACTAAAAATCTCGTATATGAACGATATCGCGAACTTATGCGAATTAGTTGGAGCTGACGTTCAAGACGTAGCTAAAGGCATGAGCTTCGATGATCGGATTGGTAGTAAGTTCTTGAATGCAGGTATTGGGTATGGAGGATCTTGTTTCCCTAAAGATACGAAGGCGCTTGAATACATTGCCAAACAGAATAACTATGAACTTAAAACCGTGAAAGCTGCAATTGATGTGAATACAGACCAGAAAACCTTGCTTTACAAAAAAGCTAGCAAGCGTCTAATCACTTTTAATGGTCTTAAGGTTGCAGTGTTAGGATTAACATTCAAGCCCGGTACAGATGACTTGCGTGAAGCGGCTTCTTTAGAGAATGTACCGTTACTCTTAGAGCAAGGGGCTCAGGTTTTTGCCTTCGATCCTGTTGGAGCAGATAACTTTGCTCAAGTTCATCCTGAGGGTAAGCATGATAGAGGCAGCATCACGTATGTAAATAGCGTTGAAGAAGCTTTAGAAAATGCTAATGTCTGCTTCATCTTCACTGAATGGGGAGAAGTAAAAGCAATTGAACCTACTGTTTATAAAGCTTTGATGAGAACACCTTTAGTGTACGATGGTCGAAACATTTATGCTATTGAAGAGATGGAGTCGACAGATGTTGAGTACCATTCAGTAGGTAGACGTCCCGTCCTTCGCGATAATAATAAGGAGTTGAAAAACGTTGGACTCCACAACTCTTGATACAACAAAAACGTATTTAGTGACTGGGGCAGCTGGATTCGTTGGGTATTTTTTATCCAAGCACTTACTTGATAATGGCTGTACTGTCCTTGGATTAGACAACCTCAATGATTACTACGATGTCGATTTGAAGCATGAACGATTGAACCAACTGAAACCTTATTCGAAGTTCACATTCATTAAAGGTGATATCTCGGATAAAGACTTCATCCTTGAATTGTTTGAGGAGTATCGTCCCGCTTTTGTGGCGAACTTAGCGGCTCAAGCTGGAGTACGTTATTCGATTGAAAATCCGGACGCGTATATGCAGAGTAATGTCATTGGCTTTTATAACGTATTAGAAGCATGTCGTCAGTATCTGGTGGAGCACTTAGTCTATGCTTCTTCGAGTTCGGTTTATGGTTCAAATAAGAAAGTGCCGTTCGAAGAGACTGATTTCGTGGACCACCCAGTATCTCTATACGCTGCCACTAAAAAGTCTAACGAGCTAATGGCTCACACGTATAGCCACCTCTACAAAATTCCGGCAACCGGCTTACGTTTCTTCACCGTTTACGGTCCACTAGGACGTCCAGACATGGCCTACTTTGGCTTTGCGGATCGGTACTTTAACAATGAATCAATAAAGATTTTTAACAATGGCGATTTCGCTAATGATCTTTATCGAGATTTTACTTATATTGACGATATCGTTGAAGGTATTACGCGTTTGTTGAGTACCCCTCCATCTGGAGAAGTTCAACATGAAGTATTTAATATCGGAAATAATAACCCTGAAAAGTTGATGACGTTTATTACTTCTCTCGAGAGCGCCCTGGGAAATGCTCTTGGACGTCCTGTAGAGTTTAATAAAGAATATGAATCGATTAAGCCAGGGGATGTCCCAGCTACTTACGCGTCAACAGATGCACTTCAAAGAGCTGTAGGATTTAAACCTAAAACGACAATTCAAGATGGTTTACAAAAGTTTGCTGATTGGTATGTTGCGTATTACCAAAAACGCTGATAGAAAATAGAATTGAAAGCTTTGTCTTGTGAGGGATGTGTTTAATGAAAAAGGTATTAATTACAGGTGCGAATAGTTATGTTGGAAATTCGTTTAGACACTGGGCAATCGATAAGTATGCCTCAAAAATTCATGTAGATGCAGTTGGGACGCGAAATAGGGAGTGGGAACAACACTCTTTTGAAGGATATGACACTGTACTCCATGTTGCTGGAATTGCTCATGTTTCGACAGATCAAAGTATGGAAGAACTTTATTATCAAGTAAATACTGATCTGACAGAGACGATTGCAAAAAAAGCTAAAGAAGAAGGCGTTCACCAATTTGTGTTTATGAGTAGCATGATTGTGTATGGAGATGCCACTAATGCACAAATGATTACTCATGAGACAAATCCAAACCCGACAAACTTTTATGGAAACAGTAAACTTCAGGCGGAGAAGAAGCTTGCGCTTCTCGAGAATGATAAATTCGTAGTGGCTAATGTTCGACCACCTATGATTTATGGGAAGGGATCGAAAGGGAATTATGTGAAGCTTGCAGAGTTGGCGAGAAAAATTCCGTTCTTTCCAAGTTATCAAAATCAGCGAAGTATGATTCATATCGATAACTTATGTGAGTTTTTAGCACTTATTATCCTTCATGGAGACAATGGAACTTTCCATCCACAGAACACTGAGTATGTATGTACGTCTGATTTAGTGTCGACTATTGGTAATGTTCATAATCACCGAGTTCGGAAAATCAGCATTTTCAATCCGTTTATTAAACCACTTGTTCACCGTCAAATGACGATTAATAAGCTATTTGGTGATTTCGCATATGCTAAAGAGTTGTCAGTGTATCCGCATAAATATAATGTAAGGGATTTTAAAGAGAGTATTGCGTTGACGGAGCAAACAAAATAACACTGTGAGGGCAGCTGCTGAAACTGCCCTACACATTTATTCATTTTATTTAAAGGTTACTTCTGCTTCTTCTTCACATGTTTACTCACCTCCCGATTTTTCGCATTCAACACTTCAATCGTCTCTTGATTCTGTTCTTTTGAGATATGCAGATACAACTCGGTCGTCTCGGTCGAAGCATGACCGAGTAACCGACTGATCTTCGTGATTTTGACATCTGCGTTATAGAGTTCCGTTGCGAAGCTGTGGCGGAGGACATGGCTCGTGATTCCAAAGCCGAGCTGTTCTTTAGACACTGCCAAGAGATATTCATTCACATAATTCGCGCGAACTTTTGACCCGTTCGGCATGATGAACAAGTATGGCGACTCCGTGTCTGATTTTGGTCGTTCAATCTGGATATATCGCTCCAAGGATTTTCGGATCCGTTCGGTCATCGGCACTTCCCGCATTTTATTCCCCTTCCCATGTCGGATGATGATGTCGTTCGACTCAAATGATACATCCTCGAGTTTTAAATCTAACGTCTCACTGATTCGGAATCCCGCATCGCAGCCAATTAAAAAGATGTTATACAGTGTCGCATTGTGTGCATGATGCAGCACTCGATTCACTTGTTCTCGGCTTAAACTGATGGATTGTCGTTTTGTTTCGGCACCAGATACATTGACGAATACAAATGGATTACGTGTGATCCACCCTTGATTGACCGCATAGACCATGAATGTCTTCAGTACGCTCACATATTTTTTAATCGTGTTGTGTGCTCGTTCCTCGCGCATAAGTGTGTCTCGGTAGGGAAACGCGTGTGCAGTTTCATCTACATCTTTCAAGAAAATCACATTCGACTGCTGCATCATCTGTTCGAATCGACGTAACGTGTTCCGATACGTCTTCACCGTCTCAGGGGAGCGTTGTTGCCGCATCTCTACATCTTCCAAGTAACGCGTGATCGCTTCTTTGATTTGAATCGGTTCCATGTTGTTCACTCCTTCGAATACAACTCTTCTCGCAACTCACGTTGAACGTCCGCCTTATACGCCCGCAATCGGCTTGCGGAGTAGTCGAGCGTCTGTTCCGTGCCGTCAATCAGGTGACAGAGAAGTTCGAAGTGGCGTGGTGATAGGTTCTTTCGTTGTTCGTCGAGCCAATCAAACAGATGGCGCTCGGATGTCATACATTGCTCCGGGAGCCGTTCGGCGGCGACTTCATGTTTCAAGTGTCGTGCATTCTTTTGTTGATGGTTCAGGATTGCCCCACGGATGCGCTGGAAGCAGTACGTCTTCGATAGCGTACAGCCCCGGTTCAACGCTTCCCACAGCGCGATGCGTGCAATTTGGACACAGTCGTCCTGCTCGTTCGGATGGATGTTCAAGTGGCGGATGACATAGTGGATCATCGGCTCCCATTCTGCGATTTGTTCGTCAATCGTTTTCATGTTCCGTTCTTTTCCGAGCGCTCTTTCGTATTCCTAGGTTAGAGCGAGTATAAACGCTATTCCCCCCGCCTAGCGACTGCCCTTATCACACGTAAGCCCAGGGGATATCTCCGATAACATGAAGATTAAGGTGACAGAGGCGTTAGGCATTGGTGTAACAACGACAGAAAGGAGAAGAATAGCGTTTCTTTCCTGATGACGTTGTATTAACCAGATGAAGCATTCGAATTGACCGATATGAAAGAAACATTCCATCATTTCTTAATGAAAGAATGTTTCAGTCAACCGCTGACCGCTTTCCTGGACATGCTATACTAAAAGAAAATGACAGGAATAGGTGGAATGGTCATGGGGAACACAACACCACGCAACTCCAAATGGATGAGGTCCTATAATCGGGCGCTCATCCTTCGGCTCATCCGGCTCCATCAGCCGGTGTCCCGCGTCGAACTTGCCAAGAAGACGAGTTTGACGAAACCGACGATCTCGAACATCGTCAATGAATTGAAAGAAGAAGGACTGATCAATGAGCGGGAGCTCGGTGTCTCGAGTGGGGGAAGACGCCCGATCATGCTCGAGCTCGCGGCGAGCGACCGTTTCGTCATCGGCATCGATGCGACGCAGCGAAAGCTGCACGGGGTCGTCACGAACATCCATGGGGAACTGCTGGACGAGGCATGGCATGACGAACGGTTCGACACGAACGAGGAGTTCATCGACGCCATCGTCGCGCTGTACATAACGTTAAACGACCGCACGAAAGGGGACATCATCGGACTCGGCGTCTCCGTGCACGGGATGGTCGAGGCGGGTGACGGGGTCGTCTTGTTCGCGCCACGTTTTCACTTGCACGACATCCCGCTCAAGCATGAACTTGAAAAGCGACTCGGTCAGCACGTCTTCGTCGAGAACGACGTGCGGACGCTCGCACTCGGCGAACTGTATTTTGGGGAAGCCATCGGCATCGAGGAGTTCTTTTATGTGTATGCCGGGTACGGGATCGGGGGAGCGTATGTCCACGCAGGCGAGTTGATCGATGGGAAGCATCACATCGCCGGTGAGATCGGACATATGCGCATCATGCTTGACGGACCGATTTGTTCATGCGGGAACCGTGGCTGTTTAGAGGCAGTCGCAGGTGAGCGTGCCATCTTGAACGAGGCCCGTCAACTCGCGCATGACCTGACGCTAGACGACCTCCGTGATTCCGTAAGCTCGAATCAAGACGTTCAAAAGCTGTATGAACGGGCCGGTGAATATATCGGCATCGCCACGCTCAATATGATCCATCTGTTGAATCCGGGTCGCATCCTTCTCGGGGGACCACTCTTCAACTATGCGCCGGACGTCGTGACGAACATCCAGGAGCGTGTCGCCCAGACGGCACTCACCCTTGACGCCCGTCAGACCGACATTCGTGTCGTCCCGTGGAACGTCAGCCAAGGCGCGCTCGGGGCAGCGGCACTCATCACGAACGAGATGTTCGGTGAAATCCAATGAAACAACGAGTCGTCTTTCTCTTGTAGAAAGGCGATTTTTAATTTCTTCACAAGAAAGCGTTTACAACATAAACAAGGGCATGCTATAGTCTATATGTAGTTAGATAATAAATTTAATTTACTAAGTAAGGGGTGACACTCTCAACGACACGTTTGGAGGGGTAGCGATGCAAAAAGAGACACCATTGAAAGACCAGTTCCACGCAATCTTCGGTCGCTACGGGGCGACCCGATTGTTCGCACGACACGACTTCGCCTTCGACGAAATGGAAGCGTTCACAGGCGAGGAGACGAGCATGATCATCACGCGCTCTAGACGCGACGGCATCTTTCGTCTCTATGACGAGGAGACGCGTGACATCCGATTATTCCGGGCATCGACGCTCTCTCGTGACGTGTCGTTCGACGACATGGACGGCTTGTTCGAACTGTTGCTTTGGCGATTGAAAGAACAAGACGCATTGCCGTTCGGGGCGGACCTTTACGTCGTCGGCCCATACATAGACGGACCGAAGCTCGATTTGGAACTGATCACGTACACGTTGACACGGCTCGGGGATCGCCCGATGCCAGACCATCTTATTCGGGAGTTATGCCATCGTATCGTGGCGTGACAACACATTCAAAGGAGAATGAACATGAAAAAAACGACGATTGCACTCGCATCATCTGTCTTAATGCTCTCATCTTTACTCGCTGCGTGCGGCGACGACGAACAAGCGGCGGCGACAACGGAAGACGGCAAGCCGGTCATCACATGGTGGGGCTGGGCGCCACAACCTGAAGTCGGGGAAGAAATGGCGAAGGCGTTCAACGAATCGCAAGACGACTACGTTGTCAAATTCAAGCGTCTCGAAGACTACGAGCAACAGCTCCAAGTCGCGATGCTCGGCGGTGACGGTCCGGACGTCATCGGTCTCAAAGAGCCGATGATCCCACAATACAAGGATCGCCTCGTGCCAGCGAAAGACTATATGGACAAAGCGGCCGGCGAAGGCTGGAAAGACAAATTGATCGAGCTCGGCGTCGAACAGACGACGGTCGACGGCGAACAGTATGCGGTACCGGTCGGCTTCACAGGACAGGCATATCTCATGTATAACAAGACGCTTCTCGACAAATACGGCGTGACGCCACCGAAGACGTATGACGAGACGGTCGCAGCGATCGACAAGATCAACGCCTCAGGCGACAAGGTCATCCCGATGCAGCTCGGTGCGAAAGATGCATGGGTCGGCGTCGACGTCTTCAACGTCTTGAGCCACCAAGTCGCACCAGGTTACATCCAGGACGTACTCGCAGGCGACGCGAAGTGGACGGACAAAGAGATGGTCGAGACGGCTGAACTTTGGCAACAACTATACGAAGACAAAGTGTTCCAAGAAGGGGCATTGGGTCTCGCGACATACATGGACGGCATGAACAACTTCTTCGACAAGAAAGCCGCCATGTGGATCATCGGTTCATGGGAAGCCCACTCGATGACGACGGTCGAGAAGCGTGACAAGTGGAACAACTTCGAAGACGAGATCGGCTTCGTCCCGATGCCTAACCTCGCAGGTGGTACGGAACAACCGGTCATCGCATCGATCGACATGGCACTCGGTGTCAACAAAGAGTCGAAACAACAAGAAGGTGCGGCTGCCTTCATCGCTTATATGACACAAGGCGAAGGCCAGGCGCTCTACATGGAGAAGTTTGAGATGGCACCAGCTGTCAAAGACATCGAAGTCGCATACGAAGACAAGTTCACGAACGACGTCGAGCGTGAGTCTTACGAAATCTTGAACGAGACGGTGAAGAACGCTGTCGCGGGACGCGGAATCCGTGACCCGAAAGTGTACGACGCACTCGGGAAAGAACTTCAAAACATCGCTGCCGGACAAGATGCGAAAGAAGCACTCGCACGCATCCAGGCGATTGCGGACCAAGGTAAATAATCGAACGAGCGCCAGTAGCCAGACTCACTGGCGCTCGATTTTTTGAATCTGAAAGTGAGGGAACTTTATGCAACAAGCAACCGATTTGAACAAGTCCAAGCCGAAGCTCGCGTCGGTGCCGCCGAGCGCGCCGAACCCGATCCGGAAGAAGGAGCGGATGAAGCAAAACTTGATCGGCTGGGCGTTCGTCGCCCCGACTGTCCTGTTCGTCATCGCCTTCATCTATTACGGCATCTTCTATAACGCCTATCACTCGCTCTTCTCGTGGGATGGGATCTCGTTTGAGAAAGTGTATGTCGGCTTCGAGAACTTCGCACGCATGTTCCAAGACCCAGAATTTTATAACGCGCTCAAGAATACGGGCATCTTCACGATCTTGACGGTCACGATTCAGGCGGGTCTCGGGCTCGTGTTGGCCTATTTGCTTCACACGAAAGGCGCGGGCCGGACGTTCTTCAAATCGGTGTTCTTCTTCCCGGTCGTCTTGAGCCCGGTCGTCCTCGGGGCGGCTTTCACGCAGATCTTTGACTTCCAGTTCGGTTACATCAACGAATTCCTTCGCATGATTGGTCTCGGTGCTTTGGAGCAGAACTGGCTCGGTGACCAGGACGTCGCGCTCTACGCCATCATCTTGATCAACATCTTCCAGTGGACGGGCTCGTCGATGATTATGTACTACATGGCGATGCTTGCCATCGAACGGGAAGTGTTCGAGGCGGCCAATATTGACGGGGCCGGCTTCTGGCGCACGCTGTGGAGCGTCGTCTTCCCGAACTTGAAAGGGACGACGTTCACGCTGACGATTCTCGGGGTCATCGGTGGTCTGAAGACGTTCGATATCGTCTGGATCTCGACGCAAGGTGGACCGGGTAACTCGACCGAGGTCATCTCGACGTACCTGTTCCGGAAATCGATGCTTCATCAAGAGGTCGGTTACGCCAGTGCCGTCGCCATCATCTTGCTCGCGATCGCTCTCGGTATCACGTACTTCCAGATGCGTGTACAGAAGAAAATGGACTAAGGGGGAGTAGCTATGGAACTGCAAACGAAAAAAGGAAGATGGTTCACGAATATCGGTCTGTCACTCATGGCGGTCCTCTGGTTGTTCCCGATCTTCGTCATGTTCAAGGAAAGCTTACGTGTCAACGGCTTTGAAAACTATATCGCGACGCTTCAAAACCCGAACTTCCCACAGTTCGTCATCAACAGCTTCATCGTCGCGTTCTTCATGATTCTCATTTCGATCTCGCTTCTCGCCTTTGCGGCGTTCGGCTTCTCGAAGCTCCAGTTCGCCGGGAAGCGCCTGTTGTTCAATCTCGTCTTGGCAGGATTGATGTTACCGGTCGCCTCGCTCATCGTACCGCTCTTCTTCACATTGCGTACGCTTGACGGGCTCAACAGCTATTGGGGATTGATCGGTGCCGAGATCGCCTTCTTCCTTCCGTTCGGGCTCATGCTCATCAAGAGCTACTTTGACGAACTGCCGAACGAATTGATGGAAGCGGCGCATATCGACGGGGCGTCGACGTTCCAAATCTTCTATAAAGTCATGATGCCGCTCGCCAAGCCGGCGCTCGCGACAGCGACGATCTATGCGTTCCTCAACTCGTGGAACGAGTACTTGATGGTCCTCACGTTCATGACGGACCCGGCCAAGCAGACGGTGACGATGGCACCGACCTTCTTCACGGAAGCGCTCGGCGGGGACCCTGGTAAACTGTACGCCTCGCTCGTCTTGATCAGCTTGCCGACGATGGTGTTTTATATCTTCTTCCAACGCTTCTTACAAAAAGGGATGACTTCGGGAGCGGTCAAATAATCGATTGAGGTGAACAGCATGTATTTAGGAGTAGATTACTATCCAGAACAGACAGACCGTGCGCTTTGGGACGAGGACGTCCGCCTGATGAAAGAACTCGGTGTCAACGTCATCCGTATGGCCGAATTTGCCTGGACGATGATGGAGCCGGCAGACGGTGAATTCGACTTCTCTTTTTGGGACGAGGTCGTCGAGACGTTCGGCGAACACTTTGACATCGTACTCGGCACGCCGACGGCGACACCGCCCGCATGGCTCATCGAGAAGTACCCGGACATCCTCCCGGTAACGAAAGACGGTGTCCGCATCAGTTTCGGTGCCCGTCGTCATTATACGGTCAACAGTCCCGTCTATCGCGAGTACTGTGAACGCATCACCCGCAAGATGGCGGAACGGTACGGACGACATCCACGCGTGATCGGCTGGCAGACGGACAACGAGTATGGACATGAACAGTCGGACCGCTCGTACGGCGACGTCGATCAAGTGGCGTTCCAGGAATGGTTGAAAGAACGTTACGAGACGCTCGACGCGCTCAACGCGGCTTGGGGGACCGTCTTCTGGAGCCATACATATACGGCATGGACACAGATTCCGGTCCCTCGCACCGTGTTCCAAGAACACAACCCGTCGCTTCTCGTCGATTTCGACCGTTTCTGTTCGGACGCGTATCGCTCGTTCAACAAACTCCAAGTCGACACGCTCCGTCCGCTCATCCACGAGGACGCGTTCATCACGCATAACCTCGTCTATAGCGACATGGCGATCAACCAGCAACAGATGGCCCAAGACCTCGATTACGTCTCGTTCGACAACTACCCGGTCTGGGGCGGATTGCCGGAGCCGAACCGTTTCGAGAAGACGGCGCACGACCATGACTTGTGCCGCTCGTCAAAACAAGGAAAAGGGTTTTGGGTGATGGAGCAACTCAGTGGGGCACAAGGATGGAGCCGCATTGGCTACTTGCCACGACCAGGACATATCCGCCTTTGGACGCATCAAGCCGTCGCCCGTGGCGCCGAGGCGATCGTCTACTTCCGATTCCGTGCCGCTGACTTCGGGACAGAGGAGTTCTGTCACGGCATCATCGACCATGATGGGAAGCCGAAACGGAAGTTTGAAGAAGTGAAGCACGTCATGTCAGAGCTTCACGCGCATGGCGACATGATCAACGCGGCTGCATACAAGTCGGACGTCGCCGTCTATTTCGACCAGGAGAACTTATGGGCGTGGACGCATCAACCGCACTCGGACGCGTTCAACTTCAAACAAGAGTTCGTCCGCTTCTATGGTGCCGCTGTCCGTCAAGGGGTCAACACGGATATCGTCTTCCCAGGGGATGCGCTCGACTCATATAAACTCGTCATCGTCCCGCTCTATTTCTTAGGGAATGACGTGTTCGATGAGACGCTCATCGACTATATCGAGAACGGTGGGAACGTCATCTTCACATATCGGACTGGGGTGAAAGACCCGATCAACCGTTGCCATAACTTGACGCTCCCAGGCAAGTTCGCTGAGTACGCGGGTATCGAGATTGACGAGTACGAGAGCTTACAAGCCGTCCAGTCGAACGAGGTCCGCCTCGGCGACCAAGTATCTAAGGCGAACATCTGGTGCGACTTGATCACGCCAAAAGGTGCAGACGTACTCGCGACTTACGGGCAGGCGTTCTATAAAGGAACGGCGGCCATCACGCGCCACACGTATAAAGGCGACGTGACGTATATCGGCTCATCGGTCGACGATGCGATGCTCGACACGGTCTATCACGAGGCGCTCACACGCGCCGGCATTGACGCGCACCGACTCCCGGACGATGTCGAGAAAGTCGACCGTCATGGGGACGGGCAGTTGATTCGCTTCTATTTGAACCATTCGACCGAAGTCACGTCATCCGTCGAACTCGACGGTACATGGCAGACGCTCGACGGGGAGACGGTGACGGGCACGCTTGAGCTCGAACCGCTCGCGGTCGTCCTACTCAAACGGGAGGTGGAAGCATGATCGTTCGTCACGACAATCGGTTCGCCCTCATCGGGATGAATCTCACGTACGTGTTTGATGTCGATGCGCGTGGTCGTCTCGTCCATCAATATCTCGGTGGACGCCTGCATGAGTCGGACATCAAAGAACTACCGGACGCGCGCGTGTTGCATTCGTCGTTCGAGACACCGGAAGGGGTGGCCGCTTACGAGTTCACCTCGTTCGGCGACCTTGTCTATACGGAACCGACGTTGAAAAGTCATACCGAGACGGAACGGTTGCATGCGTTCGCACTCCGTGATGCGCGGATCGATGGCGAGACGCTCGAGATCGATTTGTTCGACTCCATTCAGTCCCTTCACGTGACGCTTCAGTTCACGCTCTATCCGGCGTACGACATCATCGCCCGGCGCATGACCGTCAAAGCAGGTGAGACGGTCACGCTCGAGAGCGCGCAATCGTTCAGTCTCGGACTGATCGAGCGCGACATGCGACTCCGTCATTTCAGCGGGGCGTGGACGAGCGAGTTCCAGCTTCAAGAAGGGCCGCTCCTCCCGGGCAAGAAGACGATCGAAAGCCGTCGCGGGTTGACGAGCCATCAAAGCAACCCATGGTTCGCACTCGACGATAATGCGACAGAGACACACGGGGAAGTCGTTTACGGCTTCCTCGGACATTCCGGCAACTGGGCGATCCATTTTGAGAAAGACCAGTTCGGCTTCACGCAAGTGACGGGCGGGATCAATTCGTTCGACTTCGCGAAGACGCTTCAAGCGGGGGAGTCGTTCACGACGCCAACAGGCTATATCGGTTATACACAACGCGGATTCGGTGGCATGAGCCAGAACGCCCACGATTTCGAGCGCGACGTCATCATGCCGAAAGCGACGCGTGACGTGTTGCGCCCGGTCCTCTACAACTCGTGGGAGGCGACCTATTTCGACGTCAGCGAGGACGGACAGAAACGTCTCGTCGACGAGGCGGCCGCCATTGGCTGTGAGTTGTTCGTCGTCGATGACGGCTGGTTCGGTGAGCGCCACTCGGACGCAGCCGGACTCGGCGATTGGCACGTCAACGAGACGAAGTTCCCGAACGGGCTCGACCCGCTCGTCCGCTACGTCGAGGAGAAAGGTCTCCAGTTCGGGCTATGGGTCGAACCGGAGATGGTCAATCCAGATTCCGACCTGTACCGGACTCATCCGGAGTGGATTTACTATACGGACGGACGCCCGTCGACGACGTCGCGGAACCAGTTCGTCTTGAACCTCGCCTTGCCTGAAGTCGAGGCGCACGTGACGACATGGCTCGACGAGTTACTCGGACGACACGACATCCGCTACATCAAGTGGGACATGAATCGTGCCTTCTCCGAGCCGGACAGCCCATACCTACGTGACGCGAAAGAACTGTGGCTCCGTCATGCAGAAGCGGTGTATCGCATCCTCGACACGTTACGGGAAAGACATCCGAACGTCGCGTTCGAGTCATGCGCTGGTGGCGGTGGACGGATTGACCTCGGTGTCCTCGCGCGCGTCGAACAAGTTTGGACGAGCGATAACACGGACGCACTCGACCGTCTCACCATCCAGGATGGCTTCTCATACGCCTATAACGCCAAGATGATGAGCTGCTGGGTGACGGACGCCCCGAACTGGTTGAACAATCGTTCGTTGCCGCTCGGATATCGGTTCGTCAGTGCCATGCAAGGGACGCTCGGCATTGGCGGCAACCTGCTCGAATGGACGAAAGAAGAATTGGCAGAAGCAAAAGAATGGATCGCTACGTATAAGACGATCCGTCCGCTTGTGCAGCACGGGACGAGCCATCGTCTCGCCTCGCTCAAACGGGACGGCTTCCACGCCGTAGGCTATACGGACGGAGAAGACTACGTCGTCCTCGTCAACGCCGACCGACGCCAGTACGGGAAGAACCGCTTACGCGTGAAGCTACGCGGACTCGACCCGGAGCGGACGTACGAACTAGAAGGGCGCCGCGTGAGCGGGCGCTATTTGATGGAACAAGGCATAAACCTCACACAACAAACAGACTATGACGCGTATTGCCTGGTCATTCACCCGGCATGAGCGATGGAAGGGATGAAGCCGTATGCTTTCATTTGATATGGAACAGCTGAAACAACAATTCGAGGAGGTGTTCGCCGCATCAGCGGACCGGGTGTTCTTCGCGCCGGGTCGCATCAACTTGATCGGCGAGCACACTGACTATAACGGAGGGCACGTCTTCCCATGTGCGATCACGTTCGGGACGTATGGACTTGTGAAGAAGCGGGAGGACGATTTGATTCGTGTCTACTCACGTAACTTTGAGGACGTCGGCATCGTGTCGTTCCCTGTGATGGACGGGACGTATGAGGCAAGCCACGACTGGGCGAACTACGTGAAAGGTGTCGTCACGCTCCTTCGACAAGACGGGCACGACATCCACGGGTTCGACTTCCTCCTTGCGGGCAACATCCCGAACGGGGCGGGTCTCTCCTCATCGGCTTCCCTCGAACTCGTGACGGCGTTCATGTTGAATGAAGTGTACGGTCTCGGTCTCGAACGGCTTGACCTCGTCCGACTTGGACAACGTGTTGAGAACACATTCATCGGCGTCAACAGCGGTATCATGGATCAGTTCGCCATCGGGATGGGCAAGGCCGGGCAGGCGATGCTCCTCGATTGTGAGACGCTCCATCACGACTATGCACCGATCTCACTCGACGGATATGACATCGTCATCATGAATACGAACAAACGACGCGAGCTCGCCGACTCGAAATATAACGAACGTCGACGTGAATGCGACACGGCGCTCGGGTTGATTCAACCAAAATTCGACGTAGCGTCACTTGGGCAGCTGTCGATGGAGGCGTTCGAACAAGTCGCGATTGACTTACCGGAGACGCTCCGCAAACGGGCACGCCACGCCGTCTCGGAGAACGAGCGGACGAAACTCGCTTACGCCGCTTTACAAGAAGGACGACTCGAGACGTTCGGTCAGTTGATGAACGCATCACACGCGTCGCTTCGTGACGATTATGAAGTGACGGGGCTCGAACTCGACACGCTCGTCGCAGCCGCCCAAGGCTGTGACGGTGTCATCGGGGCCCGCATGACAGGGGCCGGATTCGGTGGCTGTGCCATCGCCATCGTCCGACAAACGGATACGAATGCGATGATCAAACAGACGTCCGCGAAGTACGAAGAGACGATTGGGTACGCGCCGACATGTTACGTCGCCTCGGTCGGGAACGGTGTCCGAGAACTCGTAGAGGAGGAAGTGAAATGAGTGTACTTGTCGTCGGCGGTGCCGGCTATATCGGATCGCACGCCGTCCGTGCCTTATTGAAAGACGGGGAAGACGTCGTCATCCTCGACAATCTCCAGACGGGACACGTCGAGTCGATCCCGCAAGACGTCCGTTTCTATGAAGGGGACTTACGTGACCGCACGTTTGTGAAAGAGGTATTCGCGAAAGAAAGGATCACGGACGTTCTCCATTTCGCGGCAAACTCGCTCGTCGGGGAATCGATGACGGACCCGCTCGCTTACTATGACAACAACGTCTTCGGGACACAGGTGCTCCTCGAGACGATGCGGGACGCACGAGTGAAGCGGATCGTCTTTTCCTCGACGGCCGCGACATACGGTGACCAGACCGTCATGCCGATCGATGAGACGGCGCTGACGAACCCGACGAACACGTACGGGGCGACGAAGCTCGCGATGGAGTCGATGATTCGCTGGTGTGACCAGGCGCACGGCATCCGCTCGGTCGCGCTTCGTTACTTCAACGTTGCCGGCGCGATCGCGACTGGTGAGATCGGGGAAGACCATGACCCGGAGACACACCTCATCCCGATCGTCCTTCAAGTTGCGAACGGACAGCGTGACGCCATCACCGTGTTTGGTGACGACTATGCGACAGAGGACGGCACGTGTATCCGCGACTATATCCACGTCCAGGACCTCGTCGACGCGCATCTTCTGGCACTCCGTTATTTACGGGAAGACGGAGCGAGCGACGTGTTTAACCTCGGGACGGCGAACGGATTATCCGTGCTCGAAATCGTTGAAGCGGCACGCCGCGTGACGGGTCATGACATCCCGGTCCGACTCGGGGAACGCCGCGCCGGTGACCCGGCGAAGTTGATCGCCTCGTCCGACAAGGCACGAAGCGTCCTCGGTTGGACACCGACCCGGTCAAATGTCGAGACGATTTTGACGGACGCATGGAACTGGCATGCGACCCATCCATACGGTTATCAGGCGAAAGAGGTGAGACGATGATCGATGTGACGATTGAGGCACTCGTCGAGGCGGCGATTCGTGCAGAGTTGATTGACGAACAGGACCGGATCTATTCACGGAACCGTGTGCTCGCCACGCTTCATAAACTCGACATGGACGTCCCGACGTCTGTGCCGTCGATGGCAATTCCGGACGCATTAGAGGAGTTGGTCGCGTATGCGATCGAACAGGAGTTGATTGAACCGATCCTCGAAGAGAAGGACCGCTTCATGGCTGAGGTGATGAACGTCTTCGTCTCGAAACCGTCTGAAGTGACGCGTCGTTTCAATGAACTTCGCGCGACGGACGTGACAGCGGCGACGGATTATTTCTATCGGATGAGCCAGGCGTCGAACTATATCCAGACACGACGGATCGCGAACAACATCACGTATCAAGCACCGACACGTTACGGCACGCTCGATATCACCATCAACTTGTCCAAACCGGAGAAGGACCCGCGTGAGATCGCACTCGCTCGGACGCAGCCGACCCCGACGTCGAACTATCCGAAAGGGTTGCTCGCGATCGAGAACGAAGGCTACGGCGGACACTTGAAACACCCGGCGCGTGCGAACCATCGCGTCATCCCGCTCACGCTCGGCGGACAGCCATGGTCGTTCCAATATTCACCATACCTCTACTACAACGAGCACTCGATCTTGTTGTCGAACGAGGTGCGCGACATGGTCATCGACCGGGGCGCGTTCGAGCGTCTGCTTGACTTCATCACACAGTTCCCGCACTATTTCGCCGGGTCGAACGCGGACTTGCCGATCGTCGGCGGTTCGATTTTGACGCACGACCATTATCAGGCCGGCCGCTACCGGTTTGCGATGGATGATGCGCGTGTCGTCTCGACGTATCGCTCGGAGCGCTATGACCAAGTCGAGATTGAGACGCTCTACTGGCCACTCTCGGTCGTCCGTCTCCGTTCCCGTCAACAAGAGCAGCTCGTCATGTTGGCGAATCAGTTGCTCGGCTATTGGCGTGACTATGAGGACGAATCGAGTGAGGTTATCCCGTATACGGATGGCGTCCCACACAACACGGTCACTCCGATTGCGAGACGACGGGACGGGCGCTATGAGCTCGACCTCGTCCTCCGGAACAATCGGACGAGCGACGCACATCCAGACGGCATCTTCCACCCACATGCTGACGTGCATCACATCAAGCGTGAGAATATCGGATTGATCGAGGTGATGGGACTCGCCGTCTTACCGGCGCGATTGAAGACGGAACTTGAACAAGTCGTCCGTTATGTGGCGGGCGAGAATGTCGAAGTTGAAGCGATGCATCAGGAATGGGCGGACGCGTTACGGAAGAAGGCAGGCGACCCGAAAACCATCGTCGATCAGGCGGTCGTCGACAAGTTCGTGAAAGGACTCGAAGACGCCGGTGTCTTCAAACAGACGGAAACGGGGCAGGAACGGTTTGATGTGTTCGTCCGTTCACTCCTAAGTCATGTCGATAAAGTGGAGTACGAAACACCAAGGTCGGGAATGAGAGAGAAAACGAACTAAAGGTGGTTGTACGAGTGAAACAAGCGACGATTCAAAACACCAACGGCATGAAACTATCCGCCATCGACTATGGCTGTGCGATGACGGAACTGACAGCCCCGGACCGAGACGGCAATCTCGACTCGGTCATCTTGAAATATGGGGACGTCTCTCAATACTTAGAAAACCCGGTCTATCTCGGATCGGTCGTCGGGCGGATTGCCGGACGAATTCGCGATGCGGAGATCGATGGCGTTGCCTTGACCCCAAGCGAGGCGCCCCATCATATCCATGGAGGCGACAAAGGCATCACGGCCCGTTACTGGGAGATGGACGCGGATGAGCAGTGCATCCAGTTCACGTATGTGAGCCCGGACGGGGAAGAAGGGTATCCCGGAAACGTCTTCTTCAAAGTGTTATATGAACTGACAGATGACAATGAACTGATCGTCACGATGACGGCGGAGACGGACCAACTGACGTGGGTCAACCTGAACCACCACAACTATTTCAATCTCGGGGGACGCCCGACCATCCACGACCATGAGCTGACGCTACCAGCCGATTCGGTCGGGGTGCTCGATACGGAATCGCTGCCGACAGGAGAGTTGCGGGATGTGACCGGGACCCCGTTTGATTTCCGCGACGGGAAAGCGGTCCGAGAGGCGCTCGCGTCAGGAGACGAGGCGATTGTAAAAGCCGGTGGACTCGATCATCCGTTCATCTTGAAGGACGGGGAGACGAGGCTACATGACCCGGTGAGCGGACGGACGATGACGGTCGAGACGAATCAACCCGTCATGGTCGTCTATACGGGCAACTTCCTCAGTGAAGAGACGCCGGTGACGCTTGACGGCCGACAAAAACATAGCGCGATTTGTCTCGAGGCCCAGGCGTTCCCGGACGCCCCGAACCATCCAGATATCGCGACCTCGATCGAACTGAAACCGGGTGAGTTGTATCACTCGCGGACAGTGTATCGGTTTGGGGTGGAGTGAATAAAAATAGAGCAGCTAATCACACTGTGCACAACACAATGCGATTAGCTGCTCTTAATTGTTTTAAAGTAGGTATCAAAAGTTTATCAAGTCTTGATTTGGTCATAGCTGTTTGCTAATTCGTAATGCGATAGTGATTGAACTGTGTTACCTAAGCAACCATAGACGTCTCCCAATAGTTGATGTGTTCTTTGTAAACTGTTGTTTAAATAAATATAATTCGGAGTATACGATACCAGTTGTTCATAAAGATGAAGTGATTGTTTCAAGTGAGAAAGTGCGGAATTGTATTTATGTTGCTCAATTAATCCTTTACTAAAATGCGTGTAAAGTGAAGCATGGCGATTTCTTGAACTAGCTCGATAAGGAGACAGTTGTTCGATAGTATCAAACACATGTGCCGCTTCGATAAATAGCTTTTCAGCCTTTTCAAATTCGGCGTAGTCAATTTTATGAATCATGTAGTCGACAAGCGCGTGTCCCTTTTTCTCTAGACACTCTACAAATACGCTTGATTTATTGAGTACTTGATTATACATACAAATCGCTTCGTTGAAATGATAGTCCTTAATTACAGGGTCTTGATGATGTTCCGCCAGTCGCTTGTGTACCATGCCGTAATTGATGAATGTCCAATAAATATTCTCGTCTGTAGCAGATTGTAGCGACTGCTCATATGCTGTAAGAGAATGGAGGTAAGCATCAAATCGGGCTAATTGATTTTTTTTGCCGTAAGCTTCGCCTAACTTTTCATATGCTAGTCCTAGGTTTGTGAAAAGTGTATTTGAATCTGGGTAGAGTTCGATTCCGTTTTCACAATTCACTAGAGCTAGTTCATAGAGACGGATTGCATGGTCTATTTTTTTATAACGAAGATTTAGTTTTCCAAGACGAATATAAGAAAGCGACATCGTAATAAAATAGTTTTCGTCGATTCGGTCCTTAATATCAGATGAAACGACTTTCTCTAATAGGGCGCGCGCTTCGTTATAATTTGAAGTTTGAATATTAATTTCAGCCATATTTGACCGAATCTCTAGTATCTCTGATGCGTATGCTGATTGTTCAAGATATTGTTGAAGCGATGTCTCGTAAGAGGTTAATGCCTCGCGGTATATTCCTTGATAAAACAAAATATCACCTCGTAGACGGTTTAGTGGTGCTAATTTTCTAGAATCAGAGATAGTATGTAAAGCGTCAGTAATCGCTTGACCAATACTGATTAAATCTCGAGTTGATTTATAACGATTGACATAGTCAATCATCCAAGCAATATACTCATCAAGGTTATCCGAACAAGAACCGTGAAACGAGGCCTCTTTAAATAAGTCAGAAATATCTTTTGGGTCAGTCTCGTCTTTAAACTTTTCAAGATAATACTTCCACATGAACGAGTTAATTCGACGATTGAAATATCCGTTGTGTGCTCCTTTTAAGTCTTCGATGAGACACTTCCTCATGAGAGGATGGATTTGCCAACCTTTGTTCTCTTTTTCGATGATGAATGAAGAAGCTATTAATTGATTGAAAGCAGTGATTGGAAAACCTGTATTAAACTCTTTCATCAAGCTAAAGTAAATATCGAGAGACCAAAAATTAGGTATTGCTAAAACTTTTAACGTTTCTCGTTCATGTAAGTCTAAACAATAGAGAAATTTCTTTGATACTTCGATAGTGGAGTTAGAATAGTCAAACGTAAATGTGTTTTGACTAGATTTATGATACATATCAACCATCAAATCTAAGTAATACGGAACTCCGTAACTTGCCTCGGCAATATGCTGTAATGAATCATCACATTCAATACCGCATGCCTGTAAAAAACTCAATCGATCATCATCAGGTAATTCCTCTAAACGATGTGTGATTAGTTTACAAGATGTTTCAGACCAAGAAACTTGATTTCGACTCCCGATGATCCAAGTGATATTCGGAAGTGATTCAATTAAATGCTGAACCCAGTCGATTGAATTGAAAAATCGACTATGGTTTTTCTGTGATGATTGAAGTAATAACTCATACGAATCAAAGAAGATTATAAAAGGCTTCCTTATATTTTTAGTATTAATGTGACGAGAGAGGTCTTCTTTAAAATAAAAAAGTAATAAGTTTTCTGTTTCAATAATTGACTTGCCTTCTAATGTCTTTAGAATATCTTTTGATTCCTTAGACCAAGAAGGGTGACTAGTAAATGCTTCTTCAATCTTTTTCAATAATGGTGGAACGATTGAGAAGTAAGGGACTATATCAAGTTCGGAAATCACTTTTTCAAGTAAGCTACCTTCGTCCAAAAAAGGGAAGACACTTTCTTTAGCATTTGGAAGAAATCCAGGGTTCAGTTTCTTCCAAAATACTGAGTAGGCAAGTTCAAAACTCCGAAATGGTATTTTGTATCGCTGATGGAGATCCATCTTCATTTGAAGCAATGCGCTGGAAAGACGATGATGATCTGTATTTTCAAAATTAATATTTGTATAAATAGAATCATTGTTTGAACTATTCAACTCTTCGATAAGTTTTCGTATTAATGCTGTTTTTCCAATGCCTCCAAACCCGAAAAAGTTTAGAATGATCGGGATTTCTCGCTTTGAATCATATGTAGCTACGGCTTCATGAAATGCAGATGTATGCTCTTTACGATCGGTAAACATTCGATTAGCGACAGTTAGATGAAGCGAATTGGTTAGGGTCATTTTATTAATCCCTTCTTAGTGATGGAGTGATATGATTGTTTTCAGTTACCTCTTTCAACACATCAATCATACTGCTATGGAAATCTCGAAATGCGTCGGTTTCTACTAAGTCTTTCATCGTTTGATGTACATGGTTGGCGTTCGTCCAATCTGGAACATCCATCGTATCTGTATAAATGCGAGTGAACTTTTTCCCTTCTTGTTTTCCTGATTTCATAAAGGAAATTCCTTTTTCTTCGATGGCTTCCAATAGTTCAAGACGACGTTCGTAAGGAATCGGACCAACTTCGACATATAGTTTGAGTCGCTTATCGCCTTTTCGCTCAAACCACATGATGAGCGCATAATTGAGCCAATAGCGTTTCAAGCGAGGCAATTGTTCAAGTGCAGGTAACCACTCGTTCATCACAAAGTTTGGAACACGTGAATGTGCACTGTACACATTCAATTGCAGTTCATTTGCGAATGTTTCAAATGCCTGAGGCAGAATGTTCCCACTCACTTTAATGATGTGATCGATGGTCTGCCGCTTTCGGTTATAAATGATGCGTAGATGTCTTTTGGTATCCTCATCTAACGTCTTTAAGATACGCGTCGCTTTTCGAAGGTCGACTTGTTTTTGTTTTGATGGATTGGCATTCGCAAAAAGTAGTTGAATGGCAAGCGTATTCTCTTGATACAGTTGTAGTGCCGTACGGTCCGCTTCTTCGTTCTCGACGAGGCGCTCTTCCAACAGATTCGTGTAATACGTTAAGAAATCATAAATGTTGTCAGCAATCGTTGCACGATTCAATTCAAGTTCTTGTTTGATGATGGTCAACACATCACCGTAGTCGAGTACCCAATAGTCTTCATGCGAAGGAAGGTCACTCGATAAGGTGAGGTAGACGGGGAGCACGTTCCGATTCGGAAACATGTCTTTCACGTGAGTGATATATCGAGTCAATTGTCCAGACGACTCACTTGAATGGAACTTATTTTCGATGAGTAAGGTGATATTGAGAGTGGGGATATCGATGAGTAAGTCAATCGATCCATTTCCCGTATACCATTCACGGTGAACAATCACGTCCGTGAGAGCTTGATGAGAGAAAGCTAAGTAATCGAACAAATGAATTTTATCTTCGTTGTCTTGTTTTGTAATGAGATGCATCAGTAATTTTCTCAAGAAGAAGCTTCCGAGGCGATGATTCTCGTTAGGATCTAATAACCAGGCGAGTACGTTCGAATGTCGAATCTCATATTGATCGACCCGTAACACTTTCAATGGATTGAATTGCTCGAATTGTTGGTGCAGTCGATTGAACTCAGGTGCATTTTCAAGTTGAAGAATGGTGTCCAACTGAATTGATTGTTCAGAAGTGGGATTCATGTAGGAGCCTCCGTTACATATATTGTAAGTCCATTAAAACATACAATGAATCCATATCCTTTAATGAAATTGCTATAGCTATGAAATGGGAGTTAAAAAATCAAAAAACGATTTTCTTATTTCCTAAAATCTCCGAAAAAGCAGTATGACCACTTGATAAACTACATATAAAGAATAAAGTCATGGAGGCTATACATATGAAGAATAAAGTCATGGAGGCTATACATATGAAGAAGTTGTTAAGTGGCGTTATGTTAGCAGTGTTTTGTTTGACAGCCATACTGTCACCAGCTCAGATTCCTTTTTCTCAAGGTGATGTGAGTAAAGTCGAAGCAACGCTTGAAAAGCAGTTTAACAAATCGAGTAAAATCTATGCATCACGTAGTCGGAAAGCAAAGGTAATCCTTAACGTCAAAAAGAATCAAACCGTCACGGTTCTCGAGACAGTCGGTAGTTGGAGCAAGGTGCGTGTAGGTAAGAAAACGGGATGGACTGCAAACCGAGATTTGAGTGTGGTGAAGCCGAAGATTGAGATTGATCGCCCTTCGCCAACAGCTCTATTTGAAAAGGTGAAGCTGGATCCCCGCTTCGCCGAATTTGAGGGTATTCGTCTCATTGGCTATAAATATGAAAAGGGAGAACAGAATTTCCTTCAGGTGTTTCACCTCGAAGATAAAGGAATTTTAGTCATGAGACATTGGTTCGGTGATGCCTATAAACCAGGTGTGAGACCAAAAGAACGTGAGGCGATGATGAAATATCAATATGAATCGATTAAAATGATGGGTGAGTTGATGTACGGACCTGATACACAAGAAGCTAAAAACTATGCGAGCGTGGCATCTGCACATATGACTGAGGTGGAACGTCTTGTTATGGAAGACTGGCATAATCGGATGCGTTATTTCAAAGAAGGAACGTTCCGTGCAAATGGAGACTCCTTTAAATATTATATGGCCGGACCAGGAATTGAGATTGAGTTTTCTGAATAAAATAGGAATTCTACGTATGAAATGTAGAGTAGTAAATTTATGTATAAATAAGCGTTTAGGAAAGTGGAGTGATCGAAACTGGTCACTCCGCTTTTTTGTGTTGTTCATGCCCCTATTTTTATAAAATAGGTCATTCTGTTTTTGGAAAACGTGCTATATTTTTATATGGGATTTATAGGATTCATATTCAAAAACCTACATATGATAAAAGAGAAGAGGAAAACATATGAAGAAGTGGTTGGCTCAATTGATTATCATCATATTATTAGTGCATTCATTGCCTTATTCAGGATTTGCGATGGAGGATACAGAGGCACCAGAATTAGTCAACTATACGCTTGACTCAGGGGAGTTCACAATCGGGGACAACGTGCACTTAACACTAGAGGCGAAAGACAACTCGGGGCTGCCGCCATACGTATATGTGTATTTGAAGAAACCGATCACGGGACACATGCACAACGTACCAGTCTACCATCGAGGGGACGGCATATATGAAGGAGCATTCACGATTGAGGAGGGGATGGAATCTGGGCGATACGTCCTCGAATACGTGTATCTGGTGGACGCTCGTTCGAATGACCGATCGGTCTATCGTGATGAGAGCGACGTACAGGGTTTTAACGTCTATGGAACAAACAGTGATACGACAGCTCCTGAGCTTATCGATTATAAGCTTGACTCGGGGGAATTCACAATCGGGGACAACGTGCACATAACGCTAGAGGCGAGAGACAACTCGGGGCTGCCGCCATACGTATATGTGTATTTGAAGAAACCGATCACGGGACACATGCACAACGTACCAGTCTACCATCGAGGGGACGGCATATATGAAGGAGCATTCACGATTGAGGAGGGGATGGAATCTGGGCGATACGTCCTCGAATACGTGTATCTGGTGGACGCTCGTTCGAATGACCGATCGGTCTATCGTGATGAGAGCGACGTACAGGGTTTTAGCGTCTATGGAACAAACAGTGATACGACGGCTCCTGAGCTTATCGATTATAAGCTTGACTCGGGGGAATTCACAATCGGGGACAACGTGCACATAACGCTAGAGGCGAGAGACAACTCGGGGCTGCCGCCATACGTATATGTGTATTTGAAGAAACCGATCACGGGACACATGCACAACGTACCAGTCTACCATCGAGGGGACGGCATATATGAAGGAGCATTCACGATTGAGGAGGGGATGGAATCTGGGCGATACGTCCTCGAATACGTGTATTTGGTGGACGCTCGCTCGAATGATCGAACGGTCTATCGAAATGTAGAAGACACTCAAGGTTTCACGTTACGTTATCCTTCGTCCGACACAGTCAAACCAACCTTCGAAAAAATCGATTCGGCAACACTCGAACTTGATGAAGGTGACTTCCAATCCTTCACCATCTTTGCGTCTGATGACTTGAAGCTAAAATCAGTCGATGCCACGTTTGTGAACGAGTTCAATGAAACAGTGACATTGTCGAGTACGAATGTCACGACTGATGGGTTTAACATGGAGCTATCTCGTAGCGCATTCCCTAAAGAAGCAGCAACATGGAAACTCCAGTCCTTGCGTATTCAAGATATGAATGCGAATGAAACCATCGTGACAGAAGGGTTATCTTTCACAGTTAAAACGCTCGCTCCAATCACGCCTGTCGATGCTCGCATCGTTAAGTCAAATGAGTCTTGGAGTTACACAACGGTGAACCAGGATATTTACATCATGCCAGGTGCCACATTGACGGTCGGACAAGGAACGGTATTGAACGGCAATGTGTACGTGGGTGGACGATTACGACTGACCGGAGGAGTAAATGTGAAGGGGCAACTTCGCGGCACATACTTCACATTTGGGTACTATACCCCTTCCCAAGATGGAATGGTCGTCATGTCAGGGTCGAACAGTGTCTATTCGATGACTGCGACGAATCAATTATATGATACGTTACCATTCCGACTCGAAAGCACACCTGTATTCGAACAAGACGGACAGGTGTCAGTATTGGGATCATTCATTCCGTTGTCGACGCTCTACTTAAATGGAGAACCACTCCAAACGAAAGCGAACGGGACATTCCGTGTCGAGTTGAAGACTCCGGAAGATCGGACGTTACGTTTCTCGATGACCGATGCTTACGGTAAGATTCACCGATGGTCATATCGAGTGTATAAGACGGACATTCCAGTCGTAACTGCCACACTCGACAGTGGCATCTATTTGAAAGGTCAGACGGTTGGATTGACGGCGACCGATGGAACGATTCATGTCACACGCAACAATCAAGCATCTGTTTATGAAGGTCCCTTCACGCTCAATGAGACCGTGATCCTCTCTGCTTATGCGAAGGATGAGATTGATCGTACATCTGAGACCGTATCCCGTCGATATGAAATCATGACGATTGATCCTGTGACGAACCGAGATACGTCGATTCAAGGAACGGCAGAACCGGGGACACATGTGACATTGACACTCGGCGCAGACACATCTACAGTAACGACCGATGAAACGGGTCGATTCGTCTTCGACGGCCTACAGTTAACCAATCAATCAACATTCTCAATCCAAGCGACTCACGGGATGCTGGCGAGTGACGTTTGGACGAAGTCAATTCAAGATGTGATTGCACCGACCGTGACAGGTGTGTCACATGACCATTTCTACGCTCAACCTGTCTCGTTCACGTTCAATGAAGGGACAGCGACGATGAATGGCAATGTTGTCACGTCGCCTGTCCGTGTTGAAACGGATGGAACCTATGAGTTAGTGGTTAAGGATGAAGCGAACAATCAGACAACCGTGCGTTTCACGTTGGATCAACAAGCACCTGTTTTGACGGGAGTGCCGAACGATTTGACCAATCAAATCGTGACACCGACCTTCAATGAAGGAGTAGCGTTGTTGAATGGGAAATCGTTCACGTCAGGTCAATCGATTACGACAGACGGAACGTATACGCTGATTGTTCGAGACAAAGCAGGAAATGAAACGAAGCAATCATTCACGATTGATCGTACCGCGCCTGTCGTCAGCAATATTCAAAACGGATCATTTAACCGAAATATTACTCCAGTCTTTGGAGAAGGTACCGCGACCTTAAACGACAAACCGTTCACGAGTGGGACGGTCGTGTCGGAAGAAGGCGTCTATGAATTAGTGGTCAAGGATGACGCGGAGAACATCACGAAGATCATGTTCACCATCGATAAGACAGCGGTCGAGGTTCAAGGCGTGACAGCTAACGGATACTATCAATCGGCACGTCCGGCCTTCAGCGAAGGAACCGCGACCTTGAACGACAAACCGTTCACTAGTGGGACGCTCGTGGCAGAAGAGGGCATCTATGAACTAGTGGTCAAAGATGACGCGGGGAACGTCACGAAGGTCATGTTCACCATCGATAAAACGGCAGTCGAAGTTCAGGGTGTGACGGCTGATGGATACTATCAATCGGCACGTCCGACCTTCAGCGAAGGAACCGCGACCTTGAACGATAAACCGTTCACGAGTGGGACAGTCGTTTCGGAAGAAGGCGTCTATGAACTAGAGGTCAAGGATAAGGCAGGGAACGTCACAAAAATCACGTTCACTATCGATAAGACAGCAGTCGAGGTTCAAGGTGTGACAGAAGCTGGCACGTACCCGTTCGCTCAACCAACATTTAGTGAGGGAGAGGCAACACTGAACGGAAAACCGTTCACATCGGGTCAAGCTATCGCAACCGACGGAAACTATACATTGATCGTCACCGATCGAGCTGGAAATCAGACGGTCGTTCAATTCACGATTGATGCGACACCTCCTGCACTCAGTGGCTTCACGTCAGGAAAAGTCGCCTATCGAGAAGTGAAACCAACCTTTACAGAAGGGACGGCGACATTGAACGGGAAGCCATTCCTTTCCGGGACAACGATTGCCACAGCAGGGAAGTATACGTTGGAGATTACAGATGAGCATGGGAACAAGCGGAGCGAAACGTTTACGATTGATCGCACCTCTCCAGTCGTGACTGGGGTGACGCATCGCCAATTGACGAATAAAGACCTCGTCATCAAGTTCAATGAAGGAACGGCGACATTGAACGGGAAGCGGATCGCTAATCAGACGAAAGTAAGTACTTCTGGAGCTTATACACTCCGTGTGACGGATGCCGCTGGGAACATCACACAACTAACATTCACAATCGATAAGCAGGCACCTGCTCGTCCGACCCTTCTCACGCTCACGAACAAATCGACTCGCGTGACGGGGAAAGCGGAAAAGGGAGCAATGGTGTACATTTACTACAACAACCGCACGTATAAAGCGAAAGCAAGTAGTACGGGTGTGTATCGCTACGATATGAAGACGACAAAAGTCGGTGCAACCGTATCGGTTCGTGCGTTAGACGCTGCAGGCAACCTCTCACCGCTCACATCGCTACGTGTCCTCAACACGTTCCGTACGTTTTCTGTCAACTCGGTCCGAGCAAATCAGACTTACGTGACGGGTAAAGGGAATAAAGGGGCGACAGTTCAGGCATTTGTCGGGACGAAAGCCATCAGCAAGACCGCTAAAGTTGATTCCCGTGGAAATTATAAACTAGTGATTCCACGTCAGAAATCAGGTGTGACGGTCACAGTGAAGATGAAACAGAGTGGGTATCAAGATTTGAAGAAGACGATAAAAGTCGTCCGCTAACCGAGGAGCATCCTATCATGATGATAGGATGCTTTCTATTTTTATACATCTCAGACTTTTAATTGGTTTATAATGACAATTGAAGAGACTACTATTGTGAGGGTGAATGTATGAGTCCTGTGATGATCGGAACGGTTTTGTTGTTGATTTGTTTACCTTTGGGTTGTCTGTTAGGCATGCGTGCCTTTCAGATGTTTCGGATTCACACGCGCGTACGTGCAGGCTTGTTCGCGGTCCGTCATGCGTTACGTGCTGCGAAACATCACCCTGGTCGTCAGTTTGACATACTCGATCCCATTTATCGCGGTGTCGTCTTTCAGCTCAACGGAAGGAATTTGATGAAGCGTCATCAACTCGAACAAGCCGTCAATGATGAGCTGAATCGTGTGTTGAAATATGGATGGTTGTCTTCTTTGTCTCTTGTCGGAAGAGGGGTTCTTGCGATGATCTTTTTCGGGATCGCGGGTGTGAGTGGGAATATCGTCGCGCAAGAAACGAAGTCGTTTGACGTGGTGAACTGGTTTGTTTCACAACACGTCGAAAGTGAGACGACCGTGCTCGGGAAGTCGTTCAAACTCCCATACGAAATTGACTCAGCCGAAACGCTTGGCACCGCCATCGCCTATCATATGACCCGCTTTGATGAGACATTCACGATTCCCTACACAGGGGAGACGGGAGACATGCAGCAGACGATGGACGCGGCGTGGGAATGGATCGAGCGACATCACATCTACGTGTATCGACTCTCGCGTGGAGGGGAATCAAAATGGATTGAGCAGAATGGCGTCTTCAACTTACAGATGACACTGAACTATGACATGACGGCTTCCGAGGCCGCACAAGTACAAGAACGCGTCAACGAAGTGATTCGCGACATGCCGCGTGATTTGGACGAAGTCGGCAAGGTCAAATACGTGAACGACTATGTCGTCTCGCACACTGCCTACAATCTAGATAGTCTGGCAAGTCCATATACGCCGTATTCGATCTTGTTCAACGGGGAAGGGGTATGTGAAGGCTATGCGCTAACGACGCTCTTATTGTTAGAGGCGGCAGGCATCGAAGCACGTTATATTTCCGGGGAAGTCGCAAGCGGTCTCCATGCGTGGAACCTCGTCCGTGTGAACAACGAATGGTATCATCTCGATACGACGTGGAACGACCCGGTTCCGAACCAACCTGGGAACGGGCGAACGGACTATTTCCTCGTCTCGGACGCAACGCTTCGCGCGGACCATACGTGGGCATTCGGTCGTTATCCGGTGACAGCCACGCAAAATATTCAATTGTGAGAGCGAAAGGAGATTCCTTTCGCTTTTTTGCATACGAAAAGGACCGATTGTTGAATCGGTCCCGTGGTCTTACACAGCATAATCCCCATTGTATTGAACAAGCGAAACATCTCGCACTTCCTCGATGTCATTCAATCGGTTCATAAAGGCCGTGTTGTCGATTTTCAAGCGGACTTCAGCCGTCAGTTCGACGACGTCTTTCCGAACAATCTTCGACTTGAGCGTGTAGTCGAGTTGCTGGAGCTCTCGTCGTACTTCATCGTTCCCGTCCTCATAGTAATGGATGACAAGAAGATAAAGCGTATCCGTATGTTTTTTACGAGCCAGGCTGACGATGACGGCTCCGATGACGGCGGCGCCGAATAATGTCAGGAAGTAGAGCCCGGCACCACTCGAAATCCCGGCAGCGATCGCCCAAAACATGAACACGACGTCGAGCGGGTCTTTGATCGCCGTCCGGAAGCGGACGATACTGAGCGCCCCGACCATCCCGAGCGAGAGGACGACGTTCGTCGAAATCGTCATGATGACGAGCGACGTGATCATCGTCATAACGAGGAGGGTCGCGTTGAAGCTCGGGCTATACAGGACGCCGCGATAGGTAATTTTATAGATGAAGTAGATGAAGCTCCCCGCTAGGAAAGCCGTGAGCAGTCCGAGCATGACGTCGATGATTGACAAGTTGCCGAAGCTGAACTCGTTTAAAAAGCTATTTTTGATAATGTCATTAAAGTTTACGGTTGTGTCCATAGGCTCTCACTTTCTAGAATCCGTGATATTGAATGCTCGCCATCCGACAGTGCACATATTTCGAGATGGCAGAACGCTGATGGGTATGAAGTTGTAACACTTGCCGGATATAGTCCGGTAAAAACTCGTCATATTTCACTTCGAGAATCGTCTTTGGATAATCAAGGACTTCTTCGGAGACCGGGTTTGGTTCGAACAGGTCGACACTGTTCGTGACGAAACTCAGTTCTTTGTCAAACGTCACTCGGACGTTGCCGAGGCTGCCGACATACGCCTCGCGTACGTAATCGACGATGACCCGCGGGCGCATGATCGTCCCTGTGAGATACGAATAAAACTCATGGTAGAGCGGTTCGGTCTTCTCGAGCAAGAAGTCATACTCCCAATCTAAAATCTGTTCGTATTCCTCGCGCGTGATGGCGACGGACGACTTGAGAATGTACTCCCCTTGACGGCTCTTCTTCTCGAGTCGAATGACAGTATCCGAATAGTTATACGTCCGGATGCGGAACTTTTTCCGACGGAAGATGCCGCTGTTTTTTTGAATCAAGTCATGGTCGTAGACGTTGTCGAAGTAGAGACTTCGAATCAAGTAGCCGTCACGAGAGACGGAATGCTCATCTTGTTTCAAAATCGTGGCGATACGCTCACGAAGCGTATGATAGTCTTGTTCGTTGATAAAATATTTTAATTCATGTCGGAATCGTTTCATGATGCTTCTCCTGGTATGACGATTTGTTGGACGCCCCAATAGAGCTTGCGGTCGTTGTCGCGATAATAATCGAACGGGATTTGCGTGTTGCCCGATTCATCCTTAACGGTGACGCGCCAATAGTAGCGACCTGGCGCGAGAGCCGGCATCGAATAAGAGAACGTCGTCAAGTTTGTTTGTTCTTTGAGTAAGGTTGTAAAGTCAGGCGAGGTGCTCAATTCGAAGTGATACGTCAACTCCTCGTTCTGAAGGTCGTATGACGCATCCCAGCGGAACACATCTTGTTTTCCGTCGCGACCGTACTGCAGGAAGATTGGCATCGGATTTTCGAGCGACCGTTCAAAGTCTGTCGCGTATTTCGCCGTGATGCCTTCTAATCTCTTATAATTTGCTTCATAGGAAGACACCTCGATCTTCAAGAAACGTAAATCCGGTTCGCTCGTTACAAGTGGCGAGACGACGGGATAAAAGCCATCGATCAATTGTTTCGTTCTGGTCGGATTGATCACCTCTTGAAGTTCCGTCATCTTCGTTTGGAGCGCTTTGACGTTCTCCGGGTCTTTTAAGTAACGACGATGGAGAAGCGTTCCCCAGTAGCGCTGAATCCCTTGTTGCCAACTCGGCATGGCGTCGGTACGTTCCGTGTCCCGACCGAGCGCCTTGTCGAAGTCCCACGGCATGAAGTACCACTTCTCCGAGTTGAGCGGGCTATACAGGTAATAGTTGGTCGACATCGTGTCATAGTTCCCGAACAAGATGTTCGTCCCGAGCCAGGTCAGGTAGTTGTCTTCATCAAAGTACTTGTCGAACACTTGATCGAACGGTTTCGACAAGTCGTTCAAGTCGTCGAGCATCGTCAACAGTTCGTCATGATTGTCGGACCCATTGATCTTCAATACCGATTCGAACGCTTTTTTGTCATAGTTCGGGTCATCGCTCGGCAAGAGTTTGTCGGGATAACGGAAGAACTCGAAGTTCTCGGCTTTATACAAATGACCATCCGGATTGAGCCCGCGTGCGGCGAGTGCTTCTTCGTTCAATTGTTCGACGTGGGTATAGAGACCGTAATCTTCGAACGTGTCTGCTTTCTCTGGATTGGTCATATCTCGGACGTGTAGCTGTACAAAGTTTGTCCGTAGACTGGAGATATCATCTAACTGTTCATAGTACGCGAATGCGAGTCGGTTCCGGACACGGGTGCGGTCGTCGGCATGTTTGTTCAAGTTGAGGACGCTTTGACCGTACCAAAGACCCGCGTTGTCTTGGAGGCGAATCTTATAAGATTTTTGCGGTTCGAGGCGGCTCGACCGGCCTCGCAGTTGGATTGTCGCATTCACTTCCTGTTCATCGAACAATTGAATGCCATCTGGTCCTTTCGCGTCCCCGGTCTCGAAATGGACATATAGCTTCGGACCGCTCTCGAGGTTGCTGTACTGTTTGTATGACTCGTTCAAGTCATACAATGTCAAGTCATTTTCGGGAACGGTGCGTTGGTCGAAGATGGTGACATACACATGCTCGAGCTTGTTCCCGTCATGCTTGTCATAGACACGCTTATCTTCTTTGAATGTCGCATCGAGTGTAGCGACGTCGTTTGTCGTCTCTGTACGTTCTGTCGATGTAACTGCTGATTCAGGTGCTTTTAATAAGGCCTGTATCCCTAACAAAAGGAAGAAGAGAATGATGAGGCCAATCATCACTCTCGGGTAAGGCAAACGCTTCATACATATAAACTCCTTCTAAGACAGACTTCCAATGCGTCGTAAAAACATCTCCGTTTTTGTCGTCACTTCTTGATAGACGATCGGCTGCGAGCAGAACGTCGTATAGTCGATATCGTTCAAGCTCCGGATAAGTAATCGTGCTCCCCACATAAAGGCAAGAATGGCAGAGAGGAACATGCCGACGCCATATAAATCGAACAACAAGACGAGGGCGAGCGTCACGAGGAAACTCGTGACCGCATAAAATCCTGTCAGCTGTATGGCGGCGCGTCGCTCGTCGAAATACAGTAGAATCAAGAAAATCGTGATGACGAGACTCAAGAACCAGCTACCGAGTACGACGATGATAAAGATGTCGATTTGATTTTGCGTCATGCCGAGGAATGGCAATAAACGGACACCGAGGAACAAAAAGATGAACGTGACGAGCATCTGGACTTGGGCCATGAATAAGAGCTCCGAGCCGAGGACGCGGAACATCTCACGTTTGGCGGTCTGGATGTCTTGGAACGGATACCCGTTCAAAATCCGACCGTAATATTTCTTATAAGACGTATAAAACGTCGTCTCGAGCGTCACCATGAACAAGACGAGCGAGGGAAGGACGCTCAAGTAGGCGTAGAAGACGGGTGTGTCGTAATACGGCGCCATCAAGTACGTCTCGCCGACGATAATCGCCCGGTCACTGAACCAGGTGGCGAGGTTATGGCCATACAATCCGAAGTAGTAGGCCGTTCCAATCAAGAAAAGGAGCGGATACTTCTCGAGATATACTAAAAAGTAGAAGTAGTTGCGGTTATTCACTTGGAAATAATGATGGATGTCGCGGAACAATCGAATCAAAATGACAAAGAAGCCGAGATTTAGTCCGATGAACACCGAGGTCGCCGTCGGATGGCCGAGCGGGGACGTCAACAACCAAATGAAGAATGCCGCGACCAACGTCCCGAGGACATAACTCGTGACGATTTTTTTATAGTCTTTTAAGGCGGACACGTACATCGATAAAATCCAGATGACAGATAGCTGCGTGAAATACAGATACGTCACGAGCTTATAGCTGAACGGGAGGGGCGACCTCATATAAAACAACACAGAGATGACCAGACCGATCACGACGATCAGACTGATGAGTCCGTAGAGCGAGGACAAGACGTTTTCCTCTTTTTCTAAGAAGGTCTGATCCGCCACGAACCGTGAAATCGTAAATAAAAATCCACCCGTCAACAGTTGCGAGAAGATGAACGTGTACTGGACGGCCGCCATGTAGATGTTCACTTCGCTCGCCCCGACGTTCAAGTAGAGCAACCATTCACGCGATGCGGTGATCAGCAAAATGGAGAGAAACATCGGACCGACCGCCGTGATGGCCGAATAGCCGTACGCACGGAGCTGTCCGAAAAATCCTGATTTGTCATACAGTCGTTTCAATTGAAATCCGATTCCGGCCATGACGTTCTCCTTTCTCATAATAAGTACGATACGCGTCAATCATCATCGGTAACGTATAAAGATTCGCGACGCGTGTGCGTCCATTCTTCCCATACGTCTGTCGTACGTCAGGCTGTTCGATCAATTTGATGATCTCATGCGCCAACAGATGAAAATGCATGACGGGGACGACGCTGCCGGCTTTGCCGAAGCGGTCGTTCGGGCCTTCTAGCAGTTCACGGCAAGCCCCGACATCGGTCGAGACGAACGGGATTTCCATAGCGAGCCCTTCGAGGATGACGAGCGGTTGTCCCTCACTGATGCTCGAGAGGACGAGGATGTCTAAAAACGACAAATAATCTTGAACGTTGGCAGGTCCCGTGAAATGAACATGTTTGAGTCCGAGCATGTCGACGAGCTCGAGGCATTCCTCGTAATACTCCTCGTCTTCATCTAACGGTCCGATGAGATAAAACTGGGCTTCCACGAACTTCTCTTGGACGATGGCGAACGCTTGGAGCATCGTCTTGACGTCTTTGATCGGGACGACCCGAAGGATGGCACCAATGTGTACGCCAGGACGTGTCGCACGGCTTTCGGGTGAAAAACGTGTCACATCGATGCCGTTCGGGACGAGGAACGTCTTCTCCGACGGGCAACCGAGCTCCAGTTGAATCTCTCGGTTCCCTTCGAACAACGTACTGACGTCATCGGCATAGCCGTAAGCGCAGTAGGAGAGACTATAGAAATAATCAATCCATACATCTTTAAAGTAACCTTTGATCCAGGAGGCTTTGATAATCTCTTCTTCACGTTCCCGTGTGTAAATCCCGTGCTCCGTTAAGAGTAACGGCTTGCCGTACTGATATTTTGCGAGGGCGCCGAGTACGCCCGCATAGCCGGTCGAGACGCTATGATAGGCGTCCGCTTCCGGTACTTTATGGTCGATACAGACGAACAACGGTAACAGCATCGAGCGGAGCGCCCAAAACATATCGGTGAACGGCACTTGGACGAACCGTTTCTCACAAAGCGTGCTGACGATATCGAAGAAATCTTTACTGCCAAGGAAGTTCATGACCGAATCGATGCGGCCGCTCGTAAAGAATTGGAACAACACGTCCCAGTCCGTCTGGCGCTCCGACATGAGGGACAGGAAGGCGAGACGTTCCGCGTCCGTCAGATTGTATCGTTTTCCGCTGACGATTTTCTGATCCATATAATCGCCGAGGTGAATCTCGTGCAGTTCGACCAAGTTCTCAGGAATGTGATATTTCGGTTTACTTCCTTTCACTTCTTTTGCAGAGATGGAGTAGACGATGAACTCATGTTCGGGCATCTCGGTGATGAGCGACTGAATCCAGCTCGATACACCACCCGTCACGTGAGGATACGCGCCTTCTGAAATCAAGCAAATCTTCATCATTTCGCCTCCAATCGGATTGAGAAGGATAATGCTTCGGTTTTGACGAGATATAAGTCAGGACCGATTCGTTCGACTTCACACTGGTCCACATCTTCAATCCCTTGTGAAGATTGAAGATAAAAGTACGTCTCGCTAGCTGCTTCGTCCAACGTGTAGGTATACAAGTTTTCTGACTGACTGACATACACGTGACCTTCAAAAAAGTGATGGTTTTGAGCAACGTCCGATGCTTTCATCGAGCGAATCCACGGAACGTCATGACGTTGTTCATCTAAGACAGATTGAAAGGCTGTGACCAACGCTTCGCCTTCTGTTTGCGACGTGATTTCTTGAGGGGAGAGCGTCATCGAGACACTCCCACTTGTTACGAGCTCGTTGAAGAGCGTCCAAGACGTCCAGTCCGGGTCCGAAAAGTCGAGCGGGGTCGATGGCAGTTTTACGACCGCATCCGTTTTTATTGGAAAACTGGCCGTCCCAATCTCTGTCGTATGATCATCAAATACGCCTTGAGCTGTCTCTCCATCAGTCGTATAAGACGATTTAATTGTGAGACCTGGTAACGCGTAATCAAACTGTGTTTTCGTTGCGCGAATCTCTTCTGAAGAGGAACCTGAGACAGCGATTTCTCCGCCGGATCGTAGTGTCTCTCGTCCATACAGCGCTAAGTCTTCCGAATATGCAGAGGTTGCCGGTGTCGGATTCAACGAAGGACTCGTCGTGGCGAGGACATAGTTCAACCCGTATTTGGCGCCGAGGCGTTGTACGTCAGCCCAAAGCACGTTCCGGAAATAGTCACGGTCGGTCATCGATTTGGCGACAAGTCGTTCGTTCGAAGCTAAAAATGGGAAACCTTGAAGCGTTGTGACTTCTGCATTCAAAATCGGTCGCAGCATAGGTTCACCTTGTGCGAGACCGACAAATAGAAGTGCCTGTTGATTGAATTCAGAGAGCATCGTGCCATTGAATACGATAAATCGGCCTGCCCCATAGGTTTTTGACCACAGTAAAGGCAAGTCTTGTGAGGACGTGGCGAGTAAGTTGGCCTCTGGGTCAATCCGTAAGGCGAGTGACGAGTTCAATAGACGTTCTGACTCAAATGACTTGGCGGCTTTCTCTTCGAAAAAGGGAGAGGTCAATCGAACTCCAGTCGTCTCGACAAATGATCCGATTTCGATGATGCCGATCTGGCGATACATCTCCATCAGTCGATCACTCGGCGACGGACGTGTGGCAAACAAGACGGTCCCGCCCTTTTCGACATAATCGAGAAGAATATGTCGGTCTTTTAAACGGTCGAGATGTTCCGTCGCGATGATGACCGTCTTCTCATCCGTCAAAGACGTCAGTTGTTCAATGTTCTTGAGAGTGCTTTGTTTACCAATCGAACGAAAACGTTCCTGGAGACGCTCCGCAAGCTGTTCATCCTTCGTACTGCTCAATATTAAATAGGAATCGAGCATCCCATCTGCACGAGAGATGGATTGTGATTGGATTGATGTCGGATTACTCTCTGAGAACTGTGGGAACTTTAAGACAACATCTGAACGAATTAGGATGAAGATGAAACCGAAAAGCGCAATAAAGCCACCGATTAAATACATCCCTTTTTGAATCTTAAATGTATATTTCATAAAAAATCCCCTATATCCAAAATCGTAATTGTTGGAGTCCCTCTGGTGAGAGACGAATGTCGGATGCGCGAAGCGCATCGACCATATGATGCACTTGTTTGACGTTCTTCATTACATAATGAACGTGCATCGCCTCGAAGTAGGCTTGTTCACGACGTGGGTACTGTCTCAAAAAGAGTTCGCTCGCTGCGAGCGCCTGGTCATACTCTTCTAAAGAAAGTGCAACCCGGATTCGTTCGGCATGGTAGTCGGGATTGATCATCCCTCCCAGTTCAATCAAGGTGGTTAACGCATGTAAGTAGGAATACGTATATTTCACTTGTGTGCGTCGATCTAAAAATTCCATATCAATCATCTGTTTCAGAATATTTAAGTAGTCGATCATGACACTTAAGTCGTTCGGACGTTCTGCTAGCTCCCGTTCCACGTGTCGAAGCTGTTTGGATAACAACGATTTTGCCTGTTGCAGCGCGGTTGCCGCATAATGCGACGTCTCGTTATCCTCACTCTTGAGCGCTGCTGCGAGGAGCGGGGCTTGTTGAAGAAAGTCATTTTTTAACACGTTCATCAGCGTCTTCCGCTTCACTTGGTTGGAGTTGAGGATGAGCGCATCCTGTAGGGAAATCATATTCGTCTCATTCAACAAATCTGGTCGTTGAAGCGACACATCTTCATACGTCTCTTTTCGAAGTAACCAATCTGGCAGTTCGGCATCTTTATGCTTCGAGCGTTGCAAATAATAAAGGATTCCCCAACTGAAAAAAGGGAGCGCCAACAACAAGAAGAAGCTTGGCATGATGTCTTCGCGTCGCTTCACGAACAAAAGAAGCAAGACGAGTAAAGACACGCCATAATGAAACAGCAAAAGGTTAATCCACATAGGTGACGTCCTCCACGACTTCGGCACGAATCGCCTTACGTGCGAGACGTTCGATGACGATTTGTGACTCTTCTTTCGTTGCGTTCGACAGGATGGCATACAAACAATCATCCGTTCGGAATCCTAAATAGTCGGTCGTCCGTAGCGTCGTATCTGTGCTCTGAATTACGGATTCATTGCTGTCTTCTGCGATGAGCAGGAGCGTATACGGGATATTTAATTCCTGTTGTGCCTGTTCTTTTTGAGTGAGGATGCGCTCAAAGTACTCTTGTTTTAATGCGTTCGTGTTGCCGACATAGCGATCAGATTGAATCGCATGAATGTATCCAAGCGAGCGATCGAGTGAAGAGTTGATGAGGCGGATCATGACATCAATCAAATTGCGGTAAGACAAGGTCAAATTCTGGAATGGTACTTCGTAACATAGGACAACGGCCACTACTTCTCCTTGACGAATGAGTGGGGCACCGAATAAAGGCTCACCAGGCGTTAGCGATGTATTGAAAATAATATCGGAAGAAGTGACCACTTCATGAATCACCGTCTGTTCTAAGATTTCTAACGAGTTACGTGGTGCGAAAGTAGAATCAGCAGATTTTGCCGCAAGTCGGGCGAAAGATGACTGATTGACCATGTAAATCGCAAAATGTTTCGCTTTCAATGTCTTCTCCAAAACAGAAATCGATCCAACGAACAGTCCTTCCGGTTCCAAACTGTCGAGGGCACGCGTCGCTTCATACACACTTCCGATACTCTCTTCTGAGTGAAGAATCTGTTGCTGTAACTGATTTTTGATGGTGAGCGTTTCTTCATAGATTTCGCTCAAGAACGTATGCCGTTCGGTCGTTGCAGCCAACTCGTCTTTTAAAAATTGAATTTCGATATTTCTACGTTCCATCACATAGCTGACGACGAGACCAATCAATAAGTACATCGTGAACGTGGCCAAAATCGAGTTGTCCACAAAGAGAGACAAGACGTTTCGACCAATCGATGCACTTTCGTAGAGGTGGACCCCGACAGCAAGCAAGGAAGCGATGAGTGATTGGGACTTACCGAACAACAGTGCTGCTAAGAGGACATAAATGAACCAATAGTCCGGCGTATCCACAATCGGTGTCAGTAAAAGAGAGCCGATGAAGAACAGAAAGAACAAGGTGAGGTTCTCTAGCGTTCGTAGGATCGGATGGCTGAGTACGTTCTTAAATCGACGTTCTTTTGAAATTGGGTGAGGCGATGTGGATGACGATTGTTGTGCATAATAACTTTTCGTTATGTGCAGCCCTTCTTCCAAACCGAATCGAGGCACCCAGTCCAAATCTGTCTTCAATTTACGGTTGTCGAGGTTGGGCTGGTGTTTCGGTACATGTTGATTCGCAAGTGGTGGTTGGATCCCTAGGTGCGCGCAGACTGATTCAATCGAAGTCGATTCACCCGAAGTTAGATGATACAGTCCCGATAATTCACTGATGACGCCACGATATACGGCTTCCACTACATCTCCGATAAAGATGAAATCAGTTTGACTGTCATGCGATAAAGGAAGGGGGAGATGCTCCGGATCGGTCGTCGACATGAGGTCGTGAATCCATCGACTCTTGAGACTGACGTGTTGCTTCGGTCCATACACGGACGATAAACGGAAAACTAATGTGGAGAGTGTAGAGTGATTGCCCCAGTGCAGGCAGTACTCCTCGCCGTGTCGCTCATTTAATGCAGAAGGCGAGCGTGGAACGGGAGACGCTGTCTCAGGTATGTCTGTTTCGACATCGAATTCAAACCCATCACTTGATGAAAAGGAGACAAACTGTTTGACTCCATATTTTTCAGATAAAGACAACAGGTTGAATAAACCATCTGTCGTTGGATGTGAGTGCTCTTCGGTTGAACTGTTCGCGCAATGGATGACGACATCAAACGCATACGTTTTGAAAAATGTCTCACATTTACGGTCGGCCACGTCTGCCGATAAGTGGCGATGTTTGAAGTCGATTGTATCTTTTGAGCTAGATATGAGATTGTCGAGAATATGTATACGATGTCCTTCTTTGAAGAATCGCTCGGCAATCGAACTGCCTAAAAAACCATAGCCCCCTGTAATGAGAATGTTCATGGGCAATCTCCTTCGTGAAATAGTTTTATAAAAAAATAAAAATATGTATGAAATATTATAATATAAGGACATTTTGATTTACCTAAATTCGAACGATTTTCCCTATTATTTTGTCGCTTTTGGTCGAAAATTTTATGTTTTATAACAAATGTGACAAAACACGACAAAAGATATATGTGAATAATAAAAAGTTCCAACCGATTGATAGATGACGGTTGGAACTTTTTTCTATAAATATCTTTCTTGAATGTCACGTTTCCGTGTTACTTTTGCCGGTGTTCCGAACGCGATGACTTGGCTCGGTAGATTGGAAACGACGGTCGCGCCGGCGCCGACAACGGTATCGGACCCGATGTGAATATTATGGATGACTGTCGCGCCCATCCCGATGAAAGAACGTTCGCCAAGACGAACATTTCCACCAAGATGAGCACCAGGTGCAACGGATGAAAATGGAGCGAGGAGACAATCATGATCGACAGAAGACATCGTGTTGACGACGCTGTGTGCTTCGAGTCGCGTGTTCGGGTTGACGACACTTCCCGCCATCACAGCGACACCTGGACCAATGGTTACATTTTTACCGATGATGGCGCTAGGATGAACGGCGGATATGAATTCAAAGTTTGGCATTTTCTCGTTTATTCGCTTCGCAATCGAGGCACGTTGATCATTATCACCGATGCCAATAATCCCCTGTCGAATGACAGTACTTGCACCAATCCTACCGAGTATGGGGTAACCATAAATGAATTTCCCGACTAATTCGGGATGGTCGTCATATATTCCAGCTATTTTGTAAATCCCCGTTAATTCCAAGATATCGATTAGTACTTGTGCGTGACCGCCTGCCCCGAAAACAACAACCCATTCCATTTGGAAGTCACCCCTTTGCCGAAACTTGTCGAAAGATTTTGTCTGTAATGACATTATTGCCGATTCTCTTGATTTCAAACAAAACGGAAAAGAAGTTTCGAGCATGATTTCTGTACGATAGTCAGAAGCCATGTACGTTGCAAAAAGATGCTATTCTTTTCTGTTTCATTGTTTTTGGTGATGGCTAATTTCAAATCGTAGTGATTTTTTTAAAGGGGGATGTGACAATGTCCTTGGCATTCATGTATATCACCAATCAGCCAGAAGTAGCACTTTTGGCCGAACAGAATGGAGTCGACTTAATTTTTATAGATTTAGAGCTGAACGGAAAATCAGAACGACAGGGACATCTCGACACGGTCATTTCAAGACATTCGATGCACGATGTCAGTCGCATCCGTTCCGTCTTGAAGCATGCGATGTTGCTCGTCCGCATCAATCCGATTCATGCAGGGTCACGTTTCGAAATAAACGAAGCGATTTTTCGTGGTGCGGACATGTTGATGTTGCCGTACTATAAGACAGTAGCTGAAGTGGAGATATTTATCGAAATGGTCGGGGGGCGCGTCAAAGTTTGTCTTCTCTGTGAGACGAAAGAAGCGGTCGCGTGCATGCCGGACGTATTACGTTTACACGGAATCGATTCGATTCATATCGGACTGAACGATCTTCATTTGAGTTATGGTCAGACGTTTCTATTTGAACCGCTCACGAATGGACTCGTCGAAGCGATTGTCACGCAAATCCGTGTTGCTGGTATTCCGTATGGCTTCGGTGGGATCGCCCGAATCGGAGAGGGGCGGGTGCCTGCCGAGCGAATCATTCCAGAGCATGTCCGCCTCGGTTCGTCGTGCGTCATTTTGTCTCGGAGCTTCTGTCATATCGGAAATGCGACAAAAGTGTCGTCACAGCAGGCTCAAACGTTCCGAGAAGGGGTATGGAGAATTAGGGCATATGAGCAACAACTCGAAACGATGCCTGTGGAGTGGTTTGAACAAAATCGTCTACGGCTCGTCGACGAGGTTCAAGCCATCATATCAGAAATACAACAACAGAAAGGAATGTTGTCATGAACGTATGGGTGACAGGGATGCGTCTATCCCTCGACCAACAAGCACGACTTGAACAGTTAGGCCACAACGTCACCGTTCTTGAAAAAGAGTCAGACATTCAAGAACGAGATATATCTGAAGTGGAGGTGCTCGTCTGCCAAAACGTGTTTGCATATCGGGCGCTTGAAGATTTTCCTCGATTGCAGGTCGTTCAAGCAGTGAGTGCCGGCCTTGACCGTTTACCTGTTCAAGCCTTAAAAGAAAGAGGCATCCGCGTCTATAACGCCGGCGATACATATGCCGTGCCGATGGCGGAATGGGTCGTCTGGCAATTGCTCGACTTTATGAAACATGGGGCTGCGTTTCGGGAGAAGCAACAAAACCGACAATGGGAAAAAGAACGGCGGCTACTTGAACTGACGGGCAAGACGGTCACGCTACTCGGTGTCGGCAACGTCAGTGAGGCGATCGCCAAACGACTGCGCGCATTTGATATGCATCTGATTGGTGTCGGGCACCGTGAAAAAGACGTACCGTTTGTCGATCGTTATGTGTTATTGGATGAACTCCATGATGTGTTGAAAGAGAGTGACGTCGTCATTTTGGCGTTACCGCTCAAGGACGAGACGTATCATCTCATCGATCGGGATGCGCTCGCGGCGATGAAAGAAGATGCAATCCTCATCAATGTGGCACGCGGGGCGATCATCGACGAGGATGCACTCGTCGAGACGCTCCAAGAAGGAAAATTCTTCGGCGTCGCGCTCGACGTGTTCGAAACGGAGCCGATTCAACCGAGTCATCCATTGTATGAGTTCGCGTGGGTGAGTCTCACGCCACACAACTCCTACGTATCGGATCAGGTGAACAACCGACTCTTCCAGAACGTGCTCGCAAATCTACAGAATGAACAACCATCTAACACGTGACGACGAACAGACCGAAACTTTCGGTCTGTTTTTTGTTGTGCCGCTTCAAAAGGAGCCCTTATGATAATTCACTAAAAAATTATACGCTACTCATTTCAATTCGTATTTATGGAAAATGTTGAATGGGAAGAATGAGATATAACATAGTTTGTGAATGTTTTTTTCTACATGACAACTAGAATTTACAACTTAGAGGAGTGAAGAGTAGATGGTGCATTCAATGCCACTTGTTAGTGTGGTTGTTCCAGTTTATAACGCAGAACGATACATTCGGCAATGTATCGACAGTTTAATCAACCAAACTTACCCACATCTCGAAATCATTTGTATCAACGATGGTAGTAACGATCGTAGTTTAGATATCCTGATGGAATACGATGATAAGCGGCTACGGATTATGGATCAAACCAATCGTGGTTGTGCGTTTAGCCGGACTCGCGGTCTAAAGTCTGGAGCAGGTGAGTACTTCATGTTTATTGACAGTGATGACTGGATTGAATTAGAAGCGATTCAGACACTTGTCGAATATGCAGAACGGGAGCGTGCTGACGCTGTGATGGGAACTTACGTTCGTGAGTATGGTGAACGTTCTTTACCAAAACAGATTTTTAACGCTGACTATTTATCCTACGACAAAGAAGAAACAAGACAATTCGTACATCGTCGCTTGTTCGGATTAATCGGGGAGGAATTGGCACACCCAGAAAATGTAGATGCACTTAATTCGAATTGTTTTACTTTATATCATCGTGATTTAATCAAACATTTGAAATTTGGGAACGGTCCGTATGGAACATTTAGCGATTTATACTTTCAAATCGAAGCATTAGAACATTGTGAACGCTTCGTTTATATTGACTATCCTCTTTATCATTATCGAAAAACAGATCAACAGTCCATGTCAAGTGCATATAAACGAGACTTGATTGCATCTCGTGTTCACTTCTTTCATATTTTAATGAATTATATTGAAGTTCATCAACTCGGTGAAGAGTACAAAGAAGCATTAAATAACCGAATTGCCTTAAGCATGATTGGGATTGGAATTAATGAAATGGCTTCTTCCAAGTCACTGCGTCTAAAAGCAAACACGCTGAAAGACGTTCTTCGTCGAGAAGAGTATAAAAAAGCGTATGCCCATATGGATTTACATTATTTTGATTTGAAATGGCGAACGTTCTTTGAATTTTGTAAACGAGAAAGAACGATTCCTCTCGTTTTCATGTTGCGCGGCGTCAACTATTTGAGAAAACGCGTATGAGGAGGGGAATGGGATGAAACGAGTTCTAATGGTGGCTTCTGTCGTATCCATGATTGAAAGTTTCAATCGTGACAATATTCGTATACTTCAAGAGATGGGCTATGACGTGGACGTTGCCACGAACTTTGAATGGGGGAGCATGTACTCCGAAGATAAGATTGCAAACATCAAAAAGAATTTGCAACAACAAGGTGTTCGGCTATTTCAAATTGATTTCGAACGTGACATTAAAAAAATGAATGCGCACGTTCGAGCTTACCAACAGCTAAAAGAGGTTATGACGTTCACATCGTATCATTTCATTCACTGTCACTCTCCGATCGGTGGCGTGATTGGACGCCTCGTCGCAAGACAAACTCACACACCTTGTATGTACACTGCGCATGGTTTTCACTTCTTTAAGGGAAGCCCCTCATTAAATTGGATGTTATATTATCCGGTCGAACGAACACTTGCACGTATGACGGATACGCTCGTTACCATTAATGAAGAAGATTACTCACGAGCCAAAACATTTAAAACCTCACAAACATTTCGGATTCCTGGCATTGGAGTGGATACAAAGCGCATTGAAGAAACCGTGATTGATCGTCCGAAGAAACGACAAGAGTTGGGAGGATTTGAAGAATCAGATTTTGTTTTATTATCGGTCGGTGAACTAAATGAGAACAAAAACCACGAGACCATTATTCGGGCGATTGCAACGCTCCAAGAACCGACGTTACATTATATGATTGCTGGAACAGGAGAGAATCGGAAGCGGATCGAGGAGATTATTAGAGAATTGAATCTAACCAATCACGTTCATTTGCTAGGATTTCGAGAAGATGTTTTTGAGGTGATGAAAGCCTCTGACTGCTTCGTTTTCCCTTCAAAGCGAGAGGGATTGGGTATGGCGGCGTTGGAAGCAATGGCGGCAGGGTTACCGTTAATCACATCAAATGTGCATGGAATCAATGATTACTCAATCGAAGGCGTCACGGGTTATAAGTGTGCCCCGAATGATGTGACTGGATTTGCCCGAGCGATTCGTACGATGCAACTTGATTTTCAACTCTCTCGAAAAATGGGACTTCATAATAGTGAATTGGTCAAATCGTTTGATATCAATCAATCACAGTCTGAAATGCGTCGGATTTATCAAAAATTCAATTCACCACCTGCATAACAAAAGGAGGAAGCGTCATGAAAATGAGTAAGGAGGTAGGAGTCGTCAAGTACCTGATTCTGTTTTATTATTTGCTCGCGACAACCGCCTTTTATATGTTAGCCATTTACACGACTGGTAATGGCGTTTCCTACCATTTGTTTGGTGAAGGCGATGACGGGGTCTTTTATTGGGAACAAGCCATGAATGTATTTTATGACTTATCATGGATCCGCACATCGATATATCCATGGGTGATTGGGAAATTGATGCAGTTGATTGGAGTGGAGAGCGTCTTTGCAATCCGCCTTTTCAACTTTGCCGGGGTGGCCCTATTAATTCACTTCGCCTTAAAGCTAGTCTCCATTCAAATTGTCACTTCTCGATTTGAGCACAAAGAGGACGAGATTCGTCAGCAAGCCTATTTATTTGCACTCTTAGGTTTTGCTGCATATATCAGCTTATTTATTAATATCACGACCTCGATTTATCGAGATGTTTGGATTTATATGTTGTTTGTTGCGGCGACTTATCTCGCAATTCGCTGGCTGTTTGAAAAGAATTGGACGTATTTCATTTTATTGATTCCCACGGTCTGGTTACTCGGTCAATTCCGGACGTATGCGCTTTTATCTTTTGTGATGGCAACTGCCATTTGGCTTGCGATTCAATTCCTTTCAAGAGTAATGCGCCCAATGATGATCATTTTTCTGGTCGTCGTTGGTTTTGGCCTCGTGTATACGTTCTCGATGGATGTGGTGATTCCGATTGTCGATAAGACACTGCGCTCTGCATTACAGTATCGTTCCGACGGGATTGGGATACTTGCTGGTGGCAGTCAAATGGGTATTCAACTTGAGGCTGCCAATTACGTCCTGTTTTTAGCGAACTATATGCACAGTTATCTTGGAAATTTGATTGGACCGTTACCGTGGCATGTTCACAATGCGACGACACTAATCGTATTTTTCATTGAGGCGTTACCGATGATTCTCATTTTAAGTTTTCTATGGATGAAGCACGCGTGGCTAACGAAAGTACAAGGCTTTATCTTGACACAGGCGTTTGTTTGGAACGGCCTGATTGCGATAACAAACGATAATATCGGAACAGCATTACGTTTACGGGCTATCGCCTTCATCTTGATATTATTAACCTTTGTCGTCATGTATAGCAAATATCGAATTGAACGAGCTGAGGAAATAAAGGAACTTCAGATGATGCCGATGATGCATCTTTCAAAAAAATAATAAACATCTCCTTTAGGTTGGTAATTGAACGTCTTGGAGAGAGGGAAATGTTTTTTATCTATTAACAAATCTATTTTTCTTCACACTAACAAAGGAGGTACCGTTGTGAAAGACATCAATGCATCGATTCGTGATATTTGGTTCATTCTAAAGTCTAAGAAATGGACGATTCTCTTGACGATGATCATTATCGGTGGCTTGGCCTATTCTTTAAGTCGTTATGTCTTCCCCCCAACATATGAAGCATCGACACAAATTTTAGTCGTCCCAAAACAAAGTGGTTCCGAGACGCTCGATAGTACGCAAATTCAATCCTCTCAAGGGCTTGTAAATACGTACCGAATCATAATGAAGAGTCCAATCATTCTGAACGAAGTTCGTCAAAACGTGACGAATGCACCTGAAAAACTTGAAGATCAAATTGTCATTGAAAGCGAAGAAAACTCACAAGTCATCACAATTCGAGCAACGGCAGAATCTGCTGTATTGGCCACGACGATTGCCAATGAACTAGGTCGCGTTTTTTCGAATGAAGTACCAAAACTAATGAATATTGATAACACACAAATCTTATCACCGGCTTTTACTCCGACTGAACCAGTGGAACCGAATATTCCAAGAAACACAGCTTTAGGCGTGTTAATTGGTTTCATCCTCAGTAGTGGTGTGATTCTCGTTCGACAGTTATTCAACAAACAAATTCGGTCGGAACGAGAGGCTGAAGAAGTTCTCGGAATTCCTGTGATTGCCTCGATTCCCTTATTTGAGCGACCCCATGTTAAAAATGAAAAACGTGAACCGAAACAACAGCAACCATTGAAGGAGGGAGATCCGTATGTTCCGAAAACGCAAAGAAAATTATCATAGAGATATGACCAAAAATCTCATAACCATCTATGACCCGAAATCACCAATTTCAGAACAGTATCGAACATTACGTACGAATCTCGAATTTACCTCTCTCGGTACTCAGTTACAGACAATTCTCGTTACATCCACTTCTACCGGAGAAGGGAAGTCGACGACGGCGAGTAATCTAGCTGTTGTGTATTCGCAATTAGGAAAACGGGTGCTATTGATTGACTGTGACATGCGTAGACCGACACTTCATCAAATTTTCCGTTTAGATACTCGTGATGGATTATCCAACGTCTTGGCAAAGCGCTCTTCCGTTGAAGCAGCGGTTCAGGCGACACAGTTAGACCACCTCTTTGTCATCACTGCTGGTGTGGTGCCGCCTAATCCTTCAGAATTACTTGCTGCACCGAGCTTTCTTGATTTACTAGAAGATGCCAAGTCAAAGTTTGATATCGTCATTCTAGATGCCCCGCCTGTCATGCAAGTAGCTGACAGTCGAATTCTTGCCCCGTTAGTAGATGGGTCAATCCTTGTATTAAGTTGTGAAACGTCGGATCGAGATGAAGTGATTAAAGCGAAAGATCAACTTCAATTGACAGGGACCAAAATTCTCGGGCTGGTGTTGAATCGTAGAGAAACACGTTACGATAAAAATCATTATTATTATGCATACCAGTAAGGAGGGGGGACCATGGCGACCAAATACGAAGTCGAACCTGAACAACACAGCACAAATCAAATTAAATATGGCGCTTTGGTCTCTTACGGTTCGATTGGGTTCAATATCATTTCGGGGTTACTGTACACACCGTGGATGATTGGAAAAATCGGACAAAGTGATTACGGACTATATGTATTATCTTTCTCTATCATTGCAATTTTTGCATTTAATCTTGGTTTAGAAATTGTTGTCGCACGATTTCTAAGTAATTATCGTACAAGCGGAGATCGAACAGGAGAAATTCAATTTCTTGGAATTGCCTACAAAATGTTTTTCTTTTTGACTTTCTTATTGGCCATTCTCCTTGTCGCATTATATTTTTTTCTTGATGTACTCTACGGTAACTTAAATCCATCTGATATGGATAAGTTAAAAGTGATGTATCCAATCGTCGGATTTTATATTTTAATCACATTACTAGCTAAACCGATTGATGCCGTTTTCATTGTAAATGAACGATTCATTCAGTTGAACAGTTTGCTATTTCTCGAAAAAATCCTCATTGTCAGCTTTACAATCGGTGCACTCCTTGCGGGATACGGGGTTTACTCACTTGTTGTAATTAATGCCTCAATGATTTTACTTATCAACGTACTTAAGTTGTTGTATGTATGGAGGTGGACCGACACTAAAATTGATTTTGCAGCATCTGGGAAAGGGATGTATCGAGAAATTTTTGTATTCGCTTCCTGGCAAACGGCCGTCTCCTCTACCCAGAACTTTTTGATGCACATTATGCCGACTGTCCTTGTTATTTTTGCAAGTGGGGTCGCGGTTGCTATCTTTTCAATAGGGATGGTGATTGAAGGGTATGTTCTGTTGATTGCCACCGCCATCAACTCATTATTTTTACCCAAAGTGACACGCCTCAACCACTCGGGTGGAGTAAAAGAAGTTGAAGATCTCATGATTCGAGTCGGCCGTATTCAACTTTATGTCATCGGTTTTATTACTATGACCTTTATTGCGATGGGTGCCGAATTCATTCACTTCTGGGTAGGTGATGACTTTAAAGAGTCTTATGTTGTTGCTTCGTTACTTATTGCGATGGGCCTCATCACACTCCCGCAAGAGATCGCCAATATTCAACTTGTCACGACGAATAAAGTACGTTATCGTGCATACGGCATGATTATCTCCGCAATCATAGCTCTCATCTGTTCAGCATTTTTAAGTGGTCCGTATGGAGCAAGTGGAGCCGCATTGTCCGTCATGATTGGTTATTTGACAGGAAATACGTTATTCATGAATATCGTATACGTACGCGTTCTACAGATAAACGTATGGCGTTTTTTTAAAGAATGTCACTTGAAGTTGGCTCCTGGTCTCCTCTTTATTCTCATATTAGGGATCGTGATGCAGTCGTTTTTCCCTGCTAGTTCTTTATTTGACTTCTTAATCAAAGCGATAGGTCTTGCTCTCAGTTATGCACTATTTATGTGGGTGTTTACAATAGATTCATTTGAGAAGAAATTGTTACAGTCCATCTTACCGTTGAAACGTGCTAGAAAGGGGGAGGCGTCATGAGAATTTACGAAACATATGTGAAACGTCCGCAAGATTTACTGTTAGCTTCTTTCGTATTTATTCTTCTGAGTCCATTCTTACTCGTTGTTTCAATTTTGATCAAATGGAAACTCGGTGGACCGGTCCTTTTTAGGCAAAAGCGCCCGGGGAAAGACGACGTTATTTTTGAAATGGTAAAATTTCGAACGATGACAGAAGAACGAGATAAACATGGGCAACTGCTCCCCGATGATAAGCGTTTGACACCTTTCGGACAAAAACTACGTTCCTTGAGTATCGACGAGTTACCGAGCCTGATCAACATCATAAAAGGAGACATTTCGATTGTCGGTCCTCGACCGCTACTTGTAGACTATTTATCCAGGTACAATGAAAAACAGAAAAGACGTCATGAAGTGCGACCTGGACTTACCGGACTTGCTCAAGTGAATGGTCGCAATCGATTGTCATGGGAGGAACGGTTTGATTTAGATGTTCAATACGTGGACCATATCACGTTTTTAGGAGACTGGAAAATTGTCGTTCAAACGGTTTATAAAGTGTTCAAACGAGATGGAATCTCTTCTGACACCTCGGCGACGATGGAAGCGTTTATGGGAAGTGACATCAAGAAAAAACAAGACGCCCTCAGTCGTTGAGGGCGTCTTGTTTTTCGTTGAGCAGATATGGTTTGACGAATTCACTGTATAGCTGACGATCGAGTAAGTATCGATTGATAAAAAGGGACGAATTTTCGTTTGTGATGGGGTTAGGACTCAAAATGAAAGCATCGGTATAGCCTGCCGATTGGGCAATGGCAGTCACTGCATCATCCGTCTCTCCGAACGGATAAGCGATTGTGGTAACATCCAATCCAAGTTCTTGTTGGAGAGTGTCACGACTTGTTTGGAGGTCTTCACGAAACGCCTCATGTTGAGCCGGGTCGAGAAATGTGGCCTGTCCATCTTGGATGTAATGAAAGTCATGGGTATGGGAGCCGAAGTCGGCAAGTCCACTTTCATTCATTTCTCGCAACTCATCCCATGTGGAGAGTTCTAAGTTTTGGAATCGTTCCCCTACATGACCTGTAATGACAAATAAGGTGAACGGCACTTGTTCTTCTTTTAAAATCGGAAATGCATTCTCATATACCGTATGGTCTACATCGTCAAAAGAAATCCATACACATTTGTCCGGAATCGGATTCCCTCGAACGTATTCGGATATGTCCTTTGATGTCGCAAAATGAACGCCTTGTTGCTTCATCCAGGTGATTTGGTCCTCAAACTCATCCTCGTATACGTTATATCGTGTTAAATTATCAGATCCAGATACAAACTCAATCGCTTTGTTCCATAGGTTCGGTGACTTGATCCGATGATAATTGAGACCGAGACAGACACCGTCCTTGGCAAGAAGTTGCGGATCTGGTACTTCTGATGTGGTAGACATCACATCTTGCACTTTCCATATGATGAAGAGCCCGGCAATTAGTATGAATCCCCACTTCAGCCAACGTGTCATTCTTCGAGTTCCTTCACTGGATTTTTTTCGAATATGATGACTTTATCCTGTTGTAACATCTCGATTGTCGAAGGTTCAATTAGTCCGAGATTATTCAACTCTTCTAAAGTCGTAGGTTTAGGCGCTTTTCGGCGATTCAGTGGACCATATCTCTTCTTGTTGTACGTTCTCCAAACAAAGAGTAAGGTCGCCAATCCAATTAGAATGAGGACACCGAAACTAATTAAATCACGAATATCTTCATTCGTTATGTTGAGTGCAGATTTTAATGTGGCGATGTAGCGGTCGTTTTGATTGAGAAGGGCGCTTACGAAAAACCAACTAACGACGAGTGTGTAAATCCAGAATACGATTGTTAAAAGAATTTCGATGAACGAACGAAAGAAAGAACGCTTCGTCTTGACGAGGACGTCTTCTCCTATAAGCTGCTCCGTCTCGTTCCGCGATCGGGAGAATTCCATGTCGCATATCCTCCTTTCAAAGTCGAACGAATCGCTTTTGGTGTTGCCGCGATGACGACAAACGTATTTAACATCCAATAGACGGCCGGATACCAAGCTGCCCATACATAATAACGGAAGACATTATCATACTTCGCGTCGTTCCAAAGAGAGATGAGTAATTGAATGTGACTGATCAAGACAAGCGCAAAGGAGTTATATGTGAACCAAATCAACATATCTTGAATCGTGTCTGCCGTGACGAGTAGATAGAGTGTGACGATGAGCCAAGCATATGCCCAAATGACACTGATGACTTGTTCGATGTAAACGGGCCAAATCCGACGTTGACGCCAATCTTTGAAGATGTCGAAGTGACGTAAGACGACTTCTTGTCCCCCTTGAGACCAGCGGACGCGTTGTCGCCAAATTCCAGATAGCGATTCTGGTACGAGCATCCAACAAAGAGCGCGCGGCTCGTAACGGATATCCCAAAACTTACGTTGGAGTTTCCATGAAACAGCGATGTCTTCGGTGATCATATCACGGTCCCATAAGCCGACAGAGAGTAAAGCTTTCTTGCGGAACATAACGATGACACCGGATACGGTCATGATTTTCCCCATTACACGTTGCGTCCGTTTAATTGAGCCGATGATAGAAGCATACTCGACGATTTGCATCCGACTGAGCAGTGTGTCTCGATTTCGAATACGAGGATTCCCGGTGACGGCCCCGACACGTTCTCCTTTTTCAAGGAAGTGACGCACAAGATAATAAGGTGCTTCCTCAGATAAAAATGCATCCGAATCCACACATAGCAAATATTCTGAATGAGCAGCATGCGCAGCCATATGTAGCGCATTGGCCTTCCCACGGTTCTCATGACAATCAATGACACGGAGACGTTCATGTTTATCGGCCAACTCAATTAATATTTTTCCTGTGTCATCCGAACTGCCATCATTCACCGCAATGATTTCAAGGTTAGGGTACGTGAGATGGTCGAGATACGTAATCGTTTCTTCAATCGTTTCCGCCTCATTATAGCAAGGAATGAGAATACTGATCAGCGGCCACTCTCGTTCGTTTAAATCGAGTTCTTTCTCCCGTTCGCGGGTGACACTGAATAATAAAGCGCCTGATATCCAAAACATGGCCATGACAAATGGGTACCAAAAGACGAATTGTGCCAGTGGTTCAATCCATGGGGCGAACTCTAGTAAATAAAAGGTCATAAACAAGTTCCTTTCTATTGAAAAATAGGACACATAAGGAGATTGAACTCATATAAAATATGATGGATATTTTTACATTATACTAGATGTCGATTTGATTGTACGATTATCTGCTTCAAAAATAGGTCATATTTTAGGTAGTAAATGACACGTGATATAGACGGTATTCTTTTAAAGCAGTAGTAGGCGATTACATGCGATTTTGAGTATCGAAAGCAGGGAATTCAGAAGCTTTCTCGAATAGGACAAAAAGAAAAAGCGCCCGACCGAGGTCAAACACTTTTCTTCATTTGCTGTTTTCGGTCGCGTTGTACTTTCCAAATCACTGACACAATGACAATCAGAATTGGCGCGAATATCCATGGCCGAGCTTCTAAGATTGAAACGAGCTCAAAGATGGAGAGCCAACCACTCACCATGATTAATACAAGTAAAAAGGTTTTCAGTCCCCCCCGGACTGGTAGCCAAAAATAAATCAATAACGTCACCAAAAAGAAAGCGATTAAGCCCATGCGTTTTGTCCTTTCACCCATCATTTTGACTCATTATAGCAAAGAACATTGAGAGAGTGTTAGAAGCTTCACTTCGCGAGCATATTTGAGTACGCTTAGGAAAGATGATTGAAGGAGGAACTGATGTGAAATTTGGAATAATAGGCTTAGGATATGTTGGATTGGCAACACTATGCGGATTGGCCAAAGCCGGTCATGAAGTCATCGGGGTCGAGACGCACCAAGGGAAGTTAGGTCTCCTGAAGAGTGGTCACCCTCCATTCCACGAACCGGGCATGGCGGACGTGTTACAAGAACACGCCGATCAAATCACGTTGACCGACGAAATCGCGGATGCGGATCACGTCGACTATTTGGTTCTCGCGGTCGGCACACCGAGCAAGCCCGATGGCAGTTGCGACCTCTTTTATATCGAGACGGCTCTTTCCGAATTGAAGACGAAGCACAAGGTCGTCATTCGTAGTTCGGTCCCACCTGGCACGACGGATTTGTTGAAAATTATGTATCCTTCTCATACTTTCGCGATCGTACCTGAGTTTTTACAAGAAGGGCGCGCCCTCGCGGATGTGATGAGACCACATCGTGTCGTCATCGGATGTGAGGACCTCGAGGTTTGTGAGGAGTTGGCAGGCATTTATGGCCGACTTGGCGTCCCACTCATCTGTACGACACCGATCAATGCCGAGCTCATCAAATATGCCTCGAACGCCTTTTTGGCGACAAAGATCAGCTTCATGAACGACTTGTCCCGTCTAGCCGATGAGGCAGGGGCTGACATCACGACGATTGCGGACGGGATGGGGCTCGATTCACGGATCGGACGTTCGTTCCTTAATGCCGGAATCGGATATGGGGGCTCTTGTTTCCCTAAAGATATGGATGCGCTTCTTCATGTAGCGGAAGAAAATGGCGTCAATCTTCGCATCATCAAAGCGGCAGCGAAAGTGAACGAAACACAAGCACCGTACGTATTGTCGAAACTTCATCTAGAACCTAAGATGCGTGTCGCCATTCTCGGCTTGGCATTCAAACCAGGAACGGATGATATGCGAGATGCACCGTCGATTCTACTCGCACACCATATGGTCGCACGAGACGTCGAAGTCATTGGCTATGACCCGATTGCAACATGGGAATATCCACAAGCAGCGTCTGTTGAAGAAGCTTTGAAAGATGCAGATTATGCCATTCTCGTCACGGAATGGGAAGAGCTTGTGAACTTAGCACCGGAAGCCTTCTCGGGCATGCGTCAACGTCGGTTGATTGATGCGCGGAATGCGTGGAAGTTCGCACGTGACTCGGGTGACGTCGCGTACGAAGGCATCGGCCGGATGCAACGACCGTCCAACACCCCGACATCAAACTAAATCTTCTGAGGGACCGCTCCATTTAGCGGTCCTGTTTTTGTGTGAGGTGAATCTTTTACGTGACTCATGACGTAAAGGAAGAAGAGGAGGTGAGGCACATGTGGATTCTTGTATTGGCCGCTGTCATTGTCATCGCACTCGGTTTTGCGGTAGACCGTCTCGGATGGCACGATTTGATTTCGGGCTACAATACGATGTCTAAGGAGAAGAAGGAGCGGGTGAACGTTCAGAAAGTGGCACGTCTCGTCGCGTGGATGTGTTACGGGATTGGCGCCATCTTTCTCCTCATCGCGCTCATCGAAGGATTTGAATTGGACATTCCGCTCGCTCCATTCTTTATCGTGATGATTATCTTCACTGTGGCGATACTTTGGCGGATGCAAAAGTATGACGGCAATATTTATGACGAATCGGGGCGCTTGAGACCGGGCGGTAAAAAACGTCTCATTCCGATTGTCATCGTTTCCGTCGTCTTACTCGTTGGAGTGCCGGCGCTCATGTTTTAGTTCAGTCAACCGACTGAGGTGACCGTGACAGATTCGACGATCGTCATTGAAGGGAGTTATAGCCGTGAGATTCCGTTCGATGAACTCGATGATGTGACGTGGACGACGTTACCCGAAATCGCGCGACGGACGAGTGGGGCGGAATCGGGATCACGTCTGACGGGACATTTTCGGACGAAAGCAGGGGAGGATGTCCTCCTCTTTATCGACCGTGATGTCGAACCGGTCATTCGACTCGATTGGTCGGAAGAACCGATTTGTTTGAATCAGTCCTCGGCAGAAGCGACGAGGCAATTATATGAGGACATTCGTTCTCGCTGAAGAAAAGGGACACTCAATTCGAGTGTCCCTTCGTGTTAACCCATAATTCAAATGAAGCCGCATCGAGTGCAGGTGAGAAGAAGTAGCCTTGACCGAGTTCGACTCCTTCCCGAATCATACGGGACAGGTCGTTCTCAGTTTCGATTCCTTCCGCGAGAGCGGTCAACTGTTGCTCGTTCGCAAAACGTGAGACGGCACGTAAGAACGACGTGCTCTCTTTCGCTTTCCCACTCACATACATCCTGTCGATTTTCACTTCCTGAATCGGTAAGTGCCAAATCGCTTCGAATGAGGCATACCCAGTGCCGAAGTCGTCAATCGAGAGACAATACCCGAGGTCGGCGATATCTTCTAACCGTTCGAGCTCGCTCGCATACGACATGATATCCGATGACTCGGTCAATTCGATTTTCAATCGGTCCGGTAGCCATGGGTATTTCTCAATCGAATCACGAAGTTTCGTGACGATTGATGGGTCGACGGAGTGGGCCGACAAGTTGAACGACAGAGAAATGTCTTCAAACGAAGTTCCTTGCCAAGCGACGAGTTGTTCAATCGTCTGGTCGAGGATGTTGTGTGACAGCCAAAGGATTTGATCAGACCGCTCGGCGATTCGGATGAATTCGTTCGGTGGAATGATTCCCATCTCAGGATGTGTCCAACGGGCGAGTACTTCCGCACCGACGACGCGTCCGGTTTTCAGCTCGACTTGCGGCTGATAGGCGACCGTCAAGTCACCTTTTCGAATGGCATCCGGAAGTGCCTGTTCAATCAAGGCGGCGAGTTGCATTTGAGCCAAGATGTCTGAGTCATACCAAACGAGTGGCGTACGTGTTTCTTTCGCGTGCTGTAAGGCTTTCATCGCCTCGAATAGGCAATCGTTATACGCCGGTTTCGTCTCGGTCGCACCGAGTTGGATATGCACGTTTTGTCGCTTGTGGTTGACAATCAATTCACTCGGGAACAGTTCGATTAGTTCATGTTCATCCTCGGCAGTGAAGCCTTTCACGTATAACATGAACATATCATCCCGATATCGACCGAAGAGATGGTGCGCATATTTGGATAGACGGGTTTCGACAGCGCGGGCGAACTCAGTCATGAGTAGGTCCGCATACGCCGGGTCATACCAGTCGGCGAGATGATGGTAGTCGTGTAGTCGGATGAGGACGAATGCTCCATCAATTTCTTGACGCTCCCATTTCCGAATGAATCCATATTCGTTATAGAGATTGGTCGCTAAATCGAAGCGGACGAGGCGGTCGACTTTCCGCTCCCGTTCGACTCGATCGGTCTCGTCTTCGACAATCAAATAATATGTCAGCTTTTCTTCCCGTTTGAGCGGCGTCAACTTGATGTTCAAATAGCGTGTGTGTTCACCTTTTAAATGAATGATGAACTGCGCGCTCGTACCTTGATCGGTCACACCTTCGAGCGCTTGCTCGAACAGGCGCCGCCCCGTCTCGGTGAATAGTTGATTGATTTCATATAAATTTCGGTCTCCGAAAAATTGACGGAACATCTCGTTTCGTTCCATCAGATTATACGAGTCGTCCATCAAGGCGATGGCGAGACCCGTCTCTGAGAAGAGAGATGACCAACGTTCGTGATAGCGGACGAGTTCTTGTGAGCGATTTTCGAGCTCATGGACGGTCGAATGGACGCTCGCCGCAATCTCACGTAATTCGTCTTCGATGCCACGGAAGTCATGTGTTTTCGGGAATGTCGCTTCGACCGGAACTATACTGGGATCGATGGCGAGGGCGCGTGCTTTCAGATGCGCCAAATCGTGAGTGTACCGTTTTCGTGTATAGTAGAGCAGGAAAATCAGTCCAAGCGATAAGAGGAGCGTCATGACAAAGGATGCTGTGGCAAGGACTTGAAAGTGTTTACTTTCCTCTTGCAACATCGTCTCAGACGTGGAACGAATCGAGCGAAGGGCAGCGTATGCATCTTCGTAGACGTTCGTCGAATTGACGTAACGAGCTTCAAGTGACGCTTCACTACTTGCCATATTCGCAAACGATTGACCACTTTCTGCGACATCGATGACAGCTTTCGTTTGTAACGCTTCGTTTTGATCGATAATCTTTTGAATGATTGTCGCTTCATTGACGATCAAATCAACAGTGCTCATCAATTGTTCTTCATCAATCGGTTCACGGTATAGTGCATCACCACTGCGCATGAGCATTGACTGGATTCGCATCATTGCGTCCGTCAGCTCATATGTGGCGTTTGGTTGATTGGTTTGTTCGAGCGCCTGATAGAGCCAACGTCGATTGATTGAACTGATGACATCAGACGGGACCGCTTCGAACTGCTCCGCATCGAGAATGCCTTCCAATTCATTTGAAAATGCCTGAAGCGTCTCCCGCTCTCGTTCATTCACACCGGCCTCAAAGTCTTTCTTCAGTCGTTCATTGTATTGAAGCGCGCGCTCTTTATAAGGGGTAGAAAGAAATGATGTCGTCTGATTCGATTGATCCTCATATCGAGTCGCCGCTTCGAACAAGGTGACATATGCTTCGACGCCAGCCAGGTTCGCTGCCTGATTCAAGTTCGTGATGGTCTCGTCAATCGCTTCTTGTTTTTCATGCCAGTAATAACTCGTTCCGAGTCCGAACATCAAGACACCGATGAGACAAGCGATTGCCAGTACCATCGTGTAGGTACGGTATGGAATTTTAGCAAAGCGGGGTTGACCCATCCGGCACCTCCTTTTTTCCTTCATCATACTTCCGATTTCGTTTCATCGGATGAAAATCCTGCAAAATGAAAGAAAAACCCGACTTTCGTCGGGTTTTATGGTGTGACCAAAGTCACGGTCGTTTATAACCGATCAAGCGTGATTGCCAATACGGTTCTTGAATTTTATTGTAGCCAAGTCCAGAAGAACCGGAATGAATGAATGTGTTTGCATCAATCATAATACCCATATGAGATGGGCCTGCTGTATATGTGTTTTCGAAGAAAACGAGGTCACCCGCTTTTGGTGTAAAGGATTCACTTAACTGTTGACCGAAATAAGATCCAGTCCAATAGTTATATACGTTCGTTCTCGGAATAGAGACGCCAGTTTGATTAAATACATAATAAATAAGTCCGGAACAATCAAATCCTCCATTTGATGGACTAGATGAAGCCCATACGTAAGGAGAACCGATATATTTTTGAGCAATCGCAATCGTTGCGAGTCGCGTTGCTTGAGGGCTTTGTCCATTAATTTGAGTAACGGCTGACTTTAGAATGTATCCGGATGTCGTGCGATAGTGCGTCGATGTTTCACCGACTACATTTAAAAGTTCTCCTCTTACAGTGGAACCGACAACTTTACTGGATTCATTTGCCTGTGACCGAATGACCGTTGGACGGTATGTGTAGAATGAATGTTGATCATATGACCCTTCCACCCAAGATGGAGATTCTGTTGAACCTTTTGGAACCGATTTGACATAAGCGGAAGAGACGAACCCGGTCGTATTTCCATAATAAATTTGATGCCATCCGTTCGAGGTCTGAACGACGCGTAAGGTCTGACCAGCTTTTACACTTCCGATTATGGACGAGTTTGTCGTGGCACTTGCACGAACATTTAGCGATGGGGTATTCACGATATAATCAACACTCGTGTTGCCTGCTCCGGCATCGCCATCATTTGGAGCAATCGGTTCACTAGGAGTTGTTGATGTCTGTTTCAAATAACTGGCACTGACATAACCAGTCTTTCCGTTGTACGTGACATAGTACCAGTTCCCCGATTTTTTCGAAGCTTTGACAGTCGTACCGTTCGGAATTGTCGCGACGAGCGCATAGCCAATCCCGGCCCCTTGACGCATATTCAAGTTTGCTGTTGTGACGAACTGTTGATTAAGCGTGTTTTCAGTTGGTGTACTCGGCGTACTTGGTACGGCAGGTGTCGAAGGCGTCGCTGGTCCTGTTGCTGTTAAATATGTATGAGCGACATATCCTGTGCGTGTTCCATACTTGACTTGCGACCAAGAACCTTCACGCTTTAAAATCGTGACTGTTTTTCCTTTTGGGATGGTCGTTAGTATACTCGCGTTTGTTGAATTTGAAGCACGAAGGTTCAAATTGACTGTTGTCTTAGCGGTCGAAGAACTAGGTGTCACGCTAGGTGGTGTAGTCGGTACGGGCGTTGTTGAGGTAGAAGTTTTTTTCAAATACCCGTTGTGCACCCAACCCGTTTGACCACCGTAGCTCACTTTTGTCCACGTGCCGTTCGTTTGGATTGTCGTGACGATTTTTCCTTTTGGAATCGTCAATAGAATTCGATGGGACGTCCCGGCGCCCGAACGTAAATTCAGTGCATCGGTTGTCGTCATTTTCGTTGTGCTCGACGTTGTTAACGATGAACCAGCTGTTGAACTAGACGAGCCTTCAGACAATTTGAGAGTTTGTCCTACTCGAATCACATCTGAGTTCAGACCGTTCAATGATTTCAGCGCTGATACGGAAAGATTGTAGGAACGGCTGATGGACCACAATGAGTCACCGGATCGCACTGTGTGTGTGCTTGCGGCAGTAGCCTCATCTGCATGGGCGAGAAAACTAACTGCTGCAATTGCTGCGAATGAATAGGCGAGACCAGATTTTTGATTCATGAAGCCACTTCCTCTCTCGAACAACTTATGGTGATGGTTTACAAGCATATCAATACATTTCCATTCTATTGTACTTGTTATGCAATTTAAGTCGCAATGATATTGATGATATTTTCAAAAGGTATCTTAGCAAAAAAGGTCAATGTTTTAGATGGGCTTAATTTATTATTTTTTTAATCTTTCTTCTATATAAGATGGTGGTAACCATTGACTTTCTGTTGAATTTTGGAAAACGTGAGATAAGAGGTTTCATGCTATTATAAGGTCAAATCAAATGTGGTGAGGTAGCAGACTGATGGTCGAGAAGAACTTTTCAAGCCAAACATATCGTAAACATCAAGAGAAACTGTTCGAGCTCGTACGCATGCCGGTTGTGACAGAGGACACGGTACAAGAGGCAACGCGGTACATGTGTGAAATCGTTGCCGATATGCTGGCGGTCGATACGGTGTCGATTTGGCATTTTGACACAACGTATCAATCCATTTCATGCCAAGTCGCCTATTCTCACGAATCAGGGACACATTATCCAAAACTGACGGTTCACCGCGAACTCGCCCCGGACTACTTTGATGCACTTCAAAAAGACCGAGTGCTTGCATTTGAAGATGTCCGCAATCATCCATGGGTGAAAGAACTATATACCGACTATTTCGTGGAAGGACAACGAATCCAATCGATGCTCGATGCGCCGATTTATGCGAACAATCGCGCCAAAGGTGTCATTTGTTGTGAGACGTTCCTCCCACGGGAGTGGACTTACCTCGAAGAGTTGATTGTCAGTACATTGACGGACTTTATTTCGATTCTTTACTTCCGACTCGATCGACAGGCGGTTGATACACACATTCGTCGTCTAGCTTATATGGATGAATTGACGGGTCTTTTAAAAGATACGGGCTTCATCGAGAAGATGGACGAGGAACGTCAGCAACAGCCGCAACAACTAGGGGCTTTAGTCTATTTGAAGGTCGACGATTTTCGGTCGATCGAAGATGCGATTGGAATCGAAAAATCAGATGAGATTGTCCGAGAAGTGGCCAATCGTCTACGTCGTTATGTCGACGAGTCGAACCTGAGTCGCTTGTCACAGTCAGGTTTTGCGATTTGGTTACCGTACGGGGATCGAATCAAACTAAATGCTGTCGCGGATGAGTTGTGTGAAGTTCTCGTACGCGACCCGTTCCTTGTCGATGAGTTAGAAGTCATCTTGACGATGAGCGCATTTATCGCTATCGAGCAAAAGGACATCACGACGCTCGAGATGGTTCACCGGACACGCATCGCCGCGAGTGAAAGAGGGTTTCAACGGGCGGCGATTGTCTTCTATGAAGAAGAAATGGGGACGAAAGCGGCGAATCGACTGATTTTGGAGATGAATTTACGAAGTGGACTCGCCGGAAATGAGTTCATGTTATATTATCAACCGAAAGTCGATGCGTCGACCGGAGCGCTCAGAGGGTTCGAAGGCTTGATGCGTTGGAACCATCCCGAACGAGGTCTCGTGCCACCGCTCGACTTCATCCCACTCGCCGAATCGACGGGTGTCATCATTGACTTAGAAGAGTGGGGGTTTGTGACGGCCTGTCGCCAACTCAAACGATGGCATGACCGGGGAGACCAGTATTCCCTTGCCCTCAACTTATCAGCACGTCACTTCTTGTCTGAAGGAGTCGTCGAGAAGTTCGCCCAAATTGCCCGGGAAGAGGGTGTCTGTACGAGCTATTTGACGCTCGAGATCACCGAGAGTGTCGGCATGGAAAACCAACAGCATGTCATCGACCGGTTTGTCGCGTTCCGTGAAGAAGGGTTTTCGATTTCGATTGATGACTTCGGGACCGGCTTCTCGGCGTTCGTCTACTTAAAGCACTATCCGATTCATGAGATTAAAATTGATCGTCAGTTCATCCAAGTGACGGAGAACGATCCGACCGGGAACGTCATCGTCGAGTCGATCGTCGACCTCGCGCGAGGACTGAACTTGAAGACCGTCTGTGAAGGAATCGAGACGATTGAACAGTGGCATGCGTTACGCGAACTCGGCTGCGATGAGATGCAAGGGTATTACTTCTCTAAGCCGCTGCCGCTCGAAGAACTAGAGATATGGATTGATCACTATATGAAACAAAAAAGGGACGCCTGAGTGCGTCCCTTTTGCTATGGGGTGAAGAGAATTCGGATGGTCGTACCTTGTCCTTGATGACTTTCGACCTCGACCTTCCCATCATGTGCTTCGATGATATCCCGTGAGATTGCCATTCCGAGACCACTCCCACGAGCATCATCCGTGTTCGTTCCCCGATAATAGCGTTCGAATATATACGGCAATTCAGATTCGGCGATTCCGTTCCCATCATCCAGGACGGTCACGACGTCTTCATCGACCCGAACCGTCACGATGACCGATTCATCATTATGAAGGAGGGCGTTATACAAGAAGTTGAGCAGGGCACGCTTCATAAAGTGGTGGTCAATCGAAACGGTCGCTGCCGTGGTCGCCTCGAATTCAATCTGACGCTCACTAAAACGTGGGTCGTTCAACACGTCAATGATGACTTCTCGAACGAACGGCTCAAGGCGTGTCTCTTCTAATGTAAGCGGGAAGTCGCCGTGCTGCAGTCGCATCGTCAAGTTGAAATCATCGAGCAATTCTTTCATATACTTGGCTTGGCGCTCGATCACGTGTACATATTGGTTACGATCCGCTTCGTCCAACGAATCATCATCCAACAGTTCAGCGTACCCCTGGATCGAGGCAAGCGGTGTCTTCAAATCATGGGACACGTTACTCATCCATTCTTTCCGTCGATTATCGAGTTCTTCGCGTTGTCGTTCGTACGTCGTGAGCGTCTCGGAGACCGCATTTAAGTCATGGAAGACAGGACGATAGATGCCGACACGCTTCGGTTCAGATTGAGAGAAATCTCGTCTCTTCAATTGTTGGATTCGCTCCGTCAATCGATAGACAGGGCGGGTCAATCTAGAACTGAACAAGAGACCAATCAATGCGGCAACGATCAAATCGACGACAAGAATCCATAGAAACGCCTTCGACATATAGGAAAGGACCGCCTGTTCATCTAACATCAAGAGCACCCGGCGTTCACTCGCCTCTGGCACACCGATTAGATAACTGTAGGATTCATATTCTCCAATGAAATAGAGTCGAAGCTCGTCATCCATATATTTATAGATTTGAATCAGTTCAATCGGCGAATAGGCATCAGGTAGTCCGCTCGGTGCATCGACTTCACTCACGACCTGGCCTGTTTCATCTAAAAAGCGGATGAACGCCCCATACTGCTTGAGCGCCTCCTGACCTTCAGTTGAGACGACGGGCTCTCCGTCCTCGAGTGACAGGTACGTGCTGAAGTTGCGGGTGAACGTCTCCCCAGAGTTGCTTTCCACATCGTCGAGTCCTGTTCGGTCATTGATGAGAAGTCCAAATAGGATAGCGATGTTCAGAAAGACGACAATGGCGACAATCAATACAATCGACAATAAATAGCGACCGGTCAGTTTCCATTTCATCATAAACGCTCCTTATACCGTCAACCGGTAACCGAGACCTTTGACCGTCTTGATATAGGTCGGGGCAGAAGGATTCGGCTCGATTTTTTCTCGTAAACGCCGGATATGGACCATGACCGTGTTATCCGAACCGAAGAATGATTCGCTCCATACTTGGGTGAATAATGTCTCTTTGCTGAGAATCCGATTCGGGTTTCGCAAAAAGCAGGCGAGGAGACCGACTTCTTTCGCCGTCAATTCCAATCGTTCCCCGTTCATATACACTTCCGTCTCATCTTCATTCATGAGGAACGGTCCGACGGTCGTCTCTTCCATCGGTGCTTCCATCATCGATACTCGACGAAGTTGCGCTTTGACGCGGAAGGCCACTTCTTTCGGACTGAACGGCTTCGTGATGTAATCGTCACCCCCGATGGCGAGCCCGAGCAGTTTGTCGACTTCTTCCGATTTAGCGGATAAGAAGAGGATGGGGATGTTCGAGTGTGCTCGAATCTGTTGGCAAAGTTGATAACCTTCCCCATCCGGTAGCATGACATCTAAAATCGCCAAATGTGGATGGAACGTCTCAAAGACGTCATACCCGTCCTTTAGTGTGTGGGCGGTTCGGATTTGCGTGATTCCTTCCTTTTCAAGCGCCCGTTGCATCAACGTACATAAATCTTGTTCATCATCCACGATGAGAATCCGTGGTTGTTCCATCGTCATCACCTCTTAATCAAGCATATCACGTAAGGATTTTGTAAGGTACGCGTGAGTTGAAGTTAAGACAAGGGGCGTAATGTAAGAGTCAGAAAGAGGTGCTGAACATGGAAACATTATTACAAGTGAAATCGATTCAAAAGAAATATGGAAAAGGCAATACAACATTTCGGGCGCTCGATGACGTCTCGTTCACGATCGAACATGGTGAGTTCGTCGGAATCATGGGACCGTCCGGGGCCGGGAAATCGACGCTACTGAACGTCCTCGCGACGATTGATACACCGACGTCCGGTGAGATTCTCGTGGAAGGGGAAGATATCGCGTCGATGAACGAGGAGGCCCTCGCCGACTTCCGCCGTGACCATCTCGGCTTCATCTTCCAGGACTACAACCTGCTCGACTCGTTGACGGTACGGGAAAACATGTTGCTCCCGCTCGCCGTCTCGAAGACGCCCGTTCACGAAACACGAGAGAAAGTCGAACGGTTGGCGAAGCGGTTCGGACTTGAAGGGATCCTCGACCAATATCCGTATCAAATCTCAGGAGGACAAAAACAACGGACGGCCGTCTGTCGTGCCTTGATCTCGGACCCGAAACTCATCTTCGCCGATGAACCGACCGGCGCGCTCGACTCGAAGTCAGCGACGGATTTGTTGGATACGCTCGCACGGTTGAACGAGGCCGAGACGACCATCATGATGGTGACGCATGACGCCTTCGCTGCAAGCTTCTGTCGCCGTGTCCTCTATATCCAGGACGGGCGTTTGAACAAGGAACTGATTCGTGGCAATGCGTCACGTGATGCGTTCTATCAGTCCATCCTCGAAGAGCTGGCGAAAGGCGGTGCCGTCGATGACGCTATTTGAGCTCGCGAAGAAGAACGTCGCACGTAATTTGTCACGATACGCGCTTTACGTCGGGACGACCATTTTCTCGATCGTCATTTACTTCACGTTTGCGACGCTCAAACATAGCCATGAAATCAGTGCGCTCGCAGAAACGTCGAAGAAAATCAGTGGACTGATGAGCACGTCGACGTTCATCCTCATGTTGTTCGTCGCGCTCTTCATCGCCTATTCGAACGCCTTCTTCTTGAGAGGTCGGAAGCGAGAAATCGGGCTCTATTCACTACTCGGGGTCCGAAAGAAACAAATCGGACTCTTGCTCTTGTTTGAAAATATCGTCATCGGAGCGGTGTCGTTGATTGTCGGAATCGTTCTCGGACTCTTCGGGTCGAATGCGCTTCTCCAACTATTGATGCGTCTCATGAAGAGCGACCTCGACATCGGATTCGCCTTCTCGGCGTCGGCACTCGTGGAGACGTTCCTCGTGTTTCTTGCCATTTTCCTCTTTACTTCGTTCCAAGGGTATCGGGTCATCTATCGCTTCAAGTTGATCGAGCTGTTCCATGCGGATAAGAGCGGGGAAGGCGTGCCGACAGCAAGAGGATGGGTCGCGCTTATGGGTGTCTTCACGATCGGGGTTGCCTATTGGCTCGCGCTTCAAGACTTGATGACGTCCTCACTTTGGAGAACGCTCGGGCTCGCCATGCCGCTACTCATCATTGGGTTGAGCGTCATCGGTTCGGCGCTCTTGTTCCATAGCGTGTTGATCTTTGCGTTGGCGTGGCTTAAACAACATGAGCGCTGGTCGTGGAAACGACTCAACTTGTTGACGACGTCACAACTGCTCTATCGCATCCGTGGCAATGCCAAGACGCTCACACTGATCAGTATTATCAGTGCGACGGCGATCACGGCCGGCGGTGCTATCTTCAGTGTCTACTATTACGCGGAAGAGAATGTATCTTCCTATACACCGTACACGTATGCCTGGAAAGGGGAGGCAGTCGATGTAAAAGGGGCGACGTTCGAATCAAGCGTAGAACAAAAGACGATCCGGATGGAAGCGGAATACGGAGAACGAGAGCTTGGCGTCATCGATGCGTCGACCTATCGTCACCTTCTCAAAGGGCTCGGACAGGAAGAACCTGCATCGTTCCCAGAGGATGAGGTTTTGTCGGTCGACCCGTTCTATGACGAGCGTTACTCGGAGGACCTTGAATCGGTCGAACTTTCAGCAGGGACGTTTGACGTCGCGACACGTACGGAAGCCTCGCCACTCAATGTCATGACATTTGGCGGGACGTTCCTCGTCGTTGCGGATGAGGTGTTCGAGACGATGTCGGAGCCGAGTGAGACGTATCAGGTCGCCCTCACGGAGTCGTTCAAAGATCAGCAAGTTCAATCTGAACGTTTGGCGAATCTCGGGCTCGAATCGTTCTCGAGTGCACCAGACGTATACGCGGAAACGATGGCAATGAACGGGGCGCTCCTTTTCGTCGGAACGTTTCTCGGGCTCGTCTTCCTCGTCGCGACAGGTAGCGTCATCTACTTCAAGACGATGACGGAAGCTGAGGATGACCGGGCGAAGTACGCCATCTTGCAAAAAATCGGAATATCCGAACGGGACGTGCGACGCACGGTGCGTCAACAGATCATCGTCGTCTTCCTCGCACCGTTCGCACTCGGGATTTTGCATGCGACGGTCGCACTCATTGCTTTTTCAAACTTGTTAAGTATGAATTTTACGGTGCCTGTTCTCGCATGGATGGGTGTCTATACGGCCATCTATGCGGTCTATTACGGAATCACGGTTCGTCGGTTCATGACGGCCATTCGATAAGGAGAGCAGAAAGATGAAAAAATGGATTGGAATGGGAGTAGTTTCCATCCTACTCCTCGCGGGTTTATTGCAAGTGGATTGGAATCGATTGGGGAAAGACACCTTGTTTGTGGAAGTTCAAACACCGAGTGACGTGGAAGAGACGACACTTGAAAATGGGGATGTGATGAAACGATACGTGTACACGCAACCCGCGTATACACCAGAAGGAGAGTTGAATGAAGTCACGTTTACTGCAGGAAAAGAACTTCGAGAAGGGGCGTATTTGCGCTTATACGTTAAAGACGGGGATACCGTCACCTCGTATGACGAAGTCTCCCGCGAGGACGTACCGCGTTCGGTCATTCAATATTGGTAACAAAAAAGCCATTCGTCATGAGCATCATGGCGGATGGCTTTTGCCTGCTCAGACGTCAGGCGCTTCATAAGCGTTCAGTTCGAGTTGTAATATGTACGTCAATTCATGATGCGCCAATTCAGAGAAGTTTGTCTTTTTGACATGTGTCCGTGGACGCAATCCGCATTCTAATGCGATGTCGACAATGGTACGAATCTGATTTTCCGTATAGAATCGCTTTCGGCCGAACGTGAACGGGGTAGGTGGCAATACGCCATCTGTCTCCCATTTAATCAACTGTTGTTGGCTGCGTGGAATACCAGCCACACTAAAGGCACGGCTCAATTCTTTGAGCGGATAAACAATCAAATGTTGCTCTTTATACGAGATTGGTTTTCCTTGTTCCGGTCGGTATGCATCCCATTCGGTCGCTGAAAACGTCAGGTCGGCCTGGTCGAAGTCGTGTTGAGCGGAAGGAATAGAAGTAGTACGTGCGAGGTCTAAGCTGTTCATATGATGGATCTCCTTCTTCAAGACTGACTGGTCATTTCAAAATGTCTTCTTACGTATCGTACCCCATTTTCAAGATTTTAACTTACAGTTTTTTCAAAGTGGGGAAATGATTCATGGGACTTTTGGCGTAATTTTGAACGATGTCTGTCGAACATTAAGATACCCTAATTGGTATCAAAACTCAAGTGGCGCAGTAAAAATTTGAAAAATGAATAAAAATTCAGAAAATATGGGACTTTCGTCTTGAAGACACCTTGAAAATAGTTTGAGCACATTTTTCTTGTAAGCGGTTAATAAGGGCGAAGGAGGTGAGACAGATGGCAACTTACGAAGAAGTGGCGACGATGTTTTATTTGGACACTCGTCGACTCGTGGATGGGAAAGAGAAGAAGCAGCTCGTTCGCTACGGACCGCTCGGCGGTCAAATGGATGAGGCGTTGATGCGGCAGTTCGGAGATTTACTGACGGCACTCATCGATGTCGAATCCGTCAATTACGTCGTCGCTAAAGAATCGATCGTGTATTAACACGGAGGACTTATGCAAAACCTCACTCGTACCGGCACCGACATTTGGCATGATGAGCAGGTGGTCACATGAGTTGGCCCGAACTCATCTCGAATCTCGGGTTCCCGATCGTCGTTTCGCTCTATTTGCTTCATCGAATCGAGACGAAACTCGATCGGATGATCCAGCTCCTCGAGCGCATGGATGATTCGACCTTATCAGAAACCTAATCCCCCATTGAAAGGAGCCATCCCCCTATGGCTGTCTTAACGGAAAAGAAAGCGACACTCGTCTTGACGACGCACCACGACATTGAAACGGCAAAACCGACGAAAAAAGCACAACGGTTCGGTCCAGTCCGTGCCGACCTCACGGCCGATACGGTCAACGCGTTCGGTCGTCTCTTGATCGATTTAGTGATTCAAGAAGACGCAGACCTCGGCATCATCCGCGAATACGATTTAGTCTAACCCATACCCTAAGGAGGACATAACCCATGACTGACACAAAACTTGAAATCTCATTTTTAGACGCATTCCATAAGGTCGTTCGTTTCCGTCTCAACAACGTGAAACAACCCGTCGACTCACAAAAAATCGAAGCATTGGCGGACTTCATGGTCGCCAACGACCCACTCGCGAAAAACGTGATGGAATGGACGGAAATCAAAATGATTGAAGGCACGCAGACAGTATTGAGTGCAAAATAATCTGTTGGCTGGCGACTCTTGCAATTGGGGTCGCCTTTTTTAAGTTTGGTCAATCCCCTTCACTATTTTCAGAAAATTGTCGATAGTATAGGAAACACTGCATGATTGAGAGGGGAATACATAGATGGCATGGAAATCAATCTGGTCTAAGACACTCAGTCGGATCAAACGAAAACCGACATGGACGTGGAAACCGACGCTCAAACGAAAACGTGGAGAGAAGCGTGAACGCACGACATCTTTCGGGGCGAACGTCGGCAAGAACTTGACGATTCGTCAAAAATTGTGGGGACTCGTCATCATCTCACTCGTGATGGTCATTGGCGTCGGTGGGTATGCACTATTTTCGATGAACGACGCGAACCGTCAAGCGGACGATATCGTCAACAACTGGAACAAAGGGCTCGACTATGCCCATGAACTGAACACGCTCGCAGCGAACTATCGCACGCTCGAACTTGATCACATCGTGACAGAGGATGCAACGCAAAAAGAAGAATTGATGACGCAAATGAAAGAGATTCGGGATGAAATCAATACGATTGCGCCGAAGTATGAAGAAAGAGCCGTGAATGAAGAGGACAAAGAACTCTTCCATAACTTCTCACGTCAATGGGAGATGTATCAACGTGTCTCGGACAACATGTTAACGTTCAGCTCGACCGGAAACACGGGCATGGCACGATCATATTATGATGCTCAGTCGCAAGCGACGTATGACAACTTCACTCAAAAACTTAGTGACCTGGTCGCATACAACTCAGAAGGGTCGCAACGTGTCGGACAGGACATGGAGCGTGAGTTCATGCAGTCACTCATGGCGCTCATCGCCGTGACGGTCGGAGCCGTAGTCATTCTATTATTCCTCGGACTCAGTTTGTTACGCTCGATTATCCGACCGATGCAGACGCTCCAGACCCGATTTGATGAGCTTGCGACGCAAGGCGGCGATTTGACGATGACAATCCCGGTGACGTCGAACGATGAGATTGCCCAAGTCAGTCGCTCGTTCAATACGTTCCTCGGGACACTGCGCGAAATTATGATTGATGTCGATGAGACGGCAAAAGTCGTCCTGTCCTCTTCAAAAGACGTATCTGCAGAAGTGACGCGACTCAGTCACTATATGGAAGAAACATCTGGAACGGTCGAAGAATTGACGGCCGGCATGGAAGAAACGGCAGCTTCTTCGCAAGAGATGAGCGCCTCGACGACCGAGATGGGTAGCTCGATTGATTCCATCGTCGACTTATCCAACGATAGTGCTGAAACGGCGACACGTGTCGAGACACGCGCGCACGAAATGCGTGAACAGGCTGTCGTCTCGAAGACGGAGGCCGTGACGATTATCGAGAAGAAACAAGTTGAACTCGCGGAAGCGATCAAGGGAGCGCAGTCTGTCGAAGAGATTCGCGTCTTGACGACGGCCATTCTCGCCATTGCCGATCAGACGAACTTGCTCGCATTGAACGCATCGATTGAAGCGGCACGAGCGGGTGAAGCGGGTCGTGGGTTTGCGGTCGTCGCTTCTGAAATTCGTAAACTTGCAGAAAACTCACGTCAGACGGTGAACGAGATTCGTGACGTATCAAACACGGTCATCGATTCGGTCGAGCGCCTCAACACGAGTTCGGCTGACATGCTGACGTTCTTGAACACGAAAGTCATGGCCGATTACGATCGTCTCGAAGAGGCTGCGACGCAGTATGAACAAGACGCAACGGTGTTCGGCGAGACGGCGAAAACGTTCGAAGGCAATGCGCTTCAACTCCGACATATGACGGACAACATTCTCGGCGTCATTCAAGAAGTGGCGACGACCGTGACAGAAGGCGCGGACGGAACGCAGTCGATCTCAGAGAAAGTTCAACTTTCGGTCGAACGCTTCAATGATGTCCAGGCGAAGATGAGTGAGACGGAAAAACGCGCGAGCGAACTATCGAATCGCGTCGCTCAATTTAAACTATAAGCAGTAATCAGAACCAGGCGTATGTCTGGTTCTTTTTTTGCTGTCTTTTCGAAAGGTAGGTCAATGCATTTATGAATTTCAAATTGTTGGTACAAATTAGGGTGTGATGTCCGATATAGAAAAGGCAGTACTTAAACAAAAAGAGAAAAAGAGGTGGAAGAGGAGAAGACTCCTCGTAAGTCGTGAAAACAGTATTCAACAAATGGACGTTGTCCAAAAAAATTATGGCGAGCATCGGATTGCTCCTCATCTTGACGTTCGTCGGGATGGGATACAACCTTTGGACGCTTGAACGCATGACGAGTCAGTATGAGCAGATGATCTCAAACGATGTCATGAAAATGAAAGCGGCAGACGATTTGGCGCTCGGAATGGTACGTCAAGCATATGGGGTCCGTGGCTATGTCTTGGTTCAGGATGATGAACGCAAACAACAAATCATCCAAGGTGGAGAAGAGAAGAAAACGGCCATCGAATCGTTGATTGGACTGGCAGACAATGAAACGGAACGTAACGAGTTTGAAGCATTGCTTGAATATGCGACGGGCTATGATGCGCTCGCGACACAAGCAATCACCGCCATCGATGAGAATGACCAAGAGGCAATCGACCGCTTGACGCTCCGTCTCATGCCGGACGTCACGAAGTCGATCTCGTCGACAGGAGAGGCACTTCAAGCCGAAACGGAGAAAGACATGTTGGCGATGCAAACCAAACTCCAACAGGCGGGCGAGCGTGCTTTCTTGTATTCAATTGTCATCGCCATTGTGAGTGTTGTGTTGATGGTGGGGGCAGGATACGCCATCAGTCGAATGGTGACGGCTCCGCTACGCTTTTTAGCGAAAGAAGTGGCTGTGGTCGCAGAAGGTGATCTGACACGTGCAGACCTAGAGGCACTCACACAAGATGAAATCGGACAGTTGATGACCGGCTTCAACCGAATGAAAGGAAACTTGCGCGAATTGATTGACCGTGTCACACAAAACGCACAAGAAATCACAGCACAATCTGAAGAGCTGTATGCGAGCACAGAAGAGATGGCGTCACAGACGGAAGAGACGACTCGCCTCATCGACCGGGTCGTGGAAGAAACGGTCGCCCAGGCGAAAGAAGCGAGTGGATCAGCCCGCGCTGTGGCAGCTGCAGACGAAGGCATCGGTCAAATCGCCGGTTCAATCGGTTTGATTGATGATGATGTGTCACAAAGTTTGAAACTCGCTGAAGAAGGCGGGGCGACGATGACGCAGGCAAAAGACGAAGTACGTGCACTTGAGCGGGAGACACGTCTCACCGGGGAATCGATTTCGGCCTTGAAACAACAGTCGGATGAGATCGCCCTCATCACAGAAGTCATCCAATCGATTACCGACCAGACGAACTTGTTGGCGCTGAATGCAGCCATCGAAGCGGCACGTGCCGGTGAACAAGGAAAAGGATTCGCGGTCGTCGCAGAAGAAGTGCGTAAACTCGCGGAGCAGTCGAAACAATCGGCGACACAAATCGCTGGGCTGATTGAGTCGATTCAGGCGCAATCGAATGCCGTCCTCGACCAACACGTCGTCAGTGCGAAGCGTGTCGAAACGAATTCAAAGTTACTTGAACAAGCGACACGTGCGTTCGAACAGATTGTCCGTCAACTCGAGACGTCGGTCGATAACACGTCGCACATCCGCATCGCGTCAAGCGAGATTGCGAAGACGACGAAGCAAGTCGCAACATCCTCTCTACACATGTCACAAGACAGTGAAGCGATGGCTGAAACGATGCGTTCGGTCGGAGAAACTTCTGACGCACAGCTTGCGATGATTCAAGAATTGAACGGCGTCGCCGAGTCACTCGGAAATATGACGAGCGACTTACAGACATTGATTGGAAAGTTCACGACATGATGTGAGGGAAATCTTGTCTCTTCGGAGTCAGGATTTTTTTCATTCACATCGAGACGATTCATGAGATGAAAAGTAGGGAAATGAGAACAGGGTAAACGAAAAAAAGGGAGTGGGTCACATGAAATATACGGTCATTACAGGAGCAAGTTCAGGAATTGGCTATGAGACAGCGAAGCTGCTCGCTGAAAAAGGGAAGTCACTCGTCCTCGTCGCAAGACGGAAAGATGAGCTCGAATCGCTGCGAGATGAAATCAAGTCGATCTCGTCAGATAGTGACGTCATCATTAAATCGACGGACCTCTCATACAGTGAGAACGTATACGGTCTATATGAATCACTCGCCGACCTCGATATCGAGACGTGGATCAACAATGCCGGGTTCGGAGACGCAGACCTCATCAAAGATGTCGATTTAGGCAAGATTGAGAATATGATTCGCCTGAATATTGAGGCGCTCACGGTCTTGTCGAGCCTATACGTCCGCGACTACCATGATGTTGAAGGGGCCCAACTGTTGAACGTGTCTTCCGTCGGTGGCTATCGCATCGTGCCAAACTCGGTCACGTATTGTGCGACGAAGTTTTACGTGAGTGCTTATACGGAAGGGCTCGCACAAGAATTGATGAATAGTGGCGCGAAGCTTAGGGCGAAAGTGCTCGCACCGGCCGCGACCGAGACGAGCTTTGCCGACCGAGCGCGCGATACGGAAGGATTCGACTATAGTGAGAACGTGGCGAAGTATCATACGGCACGCGAAATGGCTGAGTTCTTGTATGACCTTCTCGAAGGGGATGAAGTCGTCGGGATTGTCGACCCAGAGGACTATTCGTTCAGTTTACGTGGACCGATTAAACCGTACGCTGGATAACCTAAAAAATCACGCCACTGTGTGGCGTGATTTTTTCATGACATCGGGACGGTGTAGCCACCTGTGAAGCGGTGTGTCAGACGGCGTGTCCAATAACGCATCCGGAGACGCAATACATAAAACTGTGACGTGTTCGGGAGAATGACGTTGTTCACATAGTCGGCGAACATGTGGCGGAACGTCCGGTCTTCACTGCGATCGTAAGTCGCACTCCACATCCCGTGGTTCTCGACTTCGAGGAGCATCCAAATCATCTCTTCGGTGAGCGGGTCCTCGTCTTCAAGTCCGGCGGAGAGGGAAGCGAAACGTTGACTGCAGATGGCGGCATATAGAGAGTGGGCATGCGAGTCATGCGGATTGGCCGTCAAATAGCCGCTCGCCGTTTTCATCAGTTCGTCCACCATCTCGATTGGAATATCGTCATATACTTGGAAAAACTCGAGAAGCATCGGGACGGTATCCGGTCCGAGTCCGGCAAGGCGGACGTAATGCATGACGTGAAGGCCGGCCTCTCCGTAGAACTTCCGCTCGAAGTAATGAATGGCGATGGCACGGTGCATGAGCGGAACGTCAGGATAGCGTTCGACACCTCGGAGGAAATGCTGCTCCGCCTCGAACGTGAAGCCCGTATCTTCGCTGACGATCCCGTTCAGCATGTGAAGGATGAAATGGTCACCTCGTTCACTTGCTCGATCGAGCCACTCCTTTGCCTTTGCGGTGTTCCCTTCACGAATATACGGATAGGCGCGCATCGCAGGAAAGAATGGATCTTCTGGGAAAGCCGTCTCGCCACGTGTCGCAAGTGCCGTAATCGCTTCTGTGTTATACGCATCTGTTAATTCTGCGAGGAGCATCATCTCAAGAAACGTGCGTTGGAAGTCTGGGCTGTGTAAATCGATGGTGTGTGTCATGTGATCTCCTCCTCACGAATATAGGTGTGGCTTTATTATACTTGTTCTCGAAACGTGGGAGTAGCATCTTTTCGAAAAACGGGAAATGAAGAATAAGGCATGAAAAGGAGGGGATGATATGGCGACGTTCACGGGTTATATCGCAGAAGTGATGGAAAGGAAGATTCGTGTCGCTCCGTCACGAGAGGCAGAACCATTCGACGGCATCGTGTTTCATTTAGAGGAACCATTTCCTGAAGAAACACCACTTCTTGTCGGTCAATATGTAAGAGTCGAGCACGATGAACAGATGACGCGTTCTCTGCCGCCGCAGACGACGGCGTATCGCATCGATGTGTTATGATGAGGACGAGGTGAACCATATGGGACAACGTAACTTTTTGTGGCTCGGGGCGGTGATCGGCTTCAGTGCCCTCGTCGTCTGGTTATTGCAAGACGCGTTGCCGTTTTGGGCGTTATCGATCTTGCTCCTCGGACTCGGAGCGGTGCTCGGTAATCTGCAACGACGATTCACGCGAGACAAATGACAAGCACACCATCACTCGGATGGTGTGCTTGTGTCGTTTTCTTCAACATTTTCTTCTTCCATTACATCTTCTTCCGTGGCTGGGTCGTCCTCGACGCTGGAGTCGTCTTCACCATCTGGTTCAAGTGTGGTCGGCTCCTCTGGCTCAACTGGCTCTTCAGGTTCGACCGGCTCCTCTGGCTCAGTAGGCACTTCTGGTTCTGTCACCGGAGGGTCATCCTCGATCGGCTCTTCCGTTTCCGGTGGATCAACTGGTTCTGCTGGCTCTGTAGGTGGTTCTGTTGGTTCTTCAGGTGTCACCTCAGGAGTAGCCGGTTCGGTTTCTTCTTCGACGTTCTCTTCAGCAGGTGCTTCCGGTTCAGTCGCTGGCGGTAGTTCAGGCTGCGTCTCTGGAACGCTTGGGGCTTCCGGGATGACGGCGGGTTCTTCTGTCAAATCAGGTCGGATCGGCTCGACCGGTGCGAGTTCGACCGGCGGTGGTGCGGCTACGTCTGAATCGATCAACGTGCGGAGATCTCGTTCGAATAAGGCGGTCGGTAAGGCAATCCCTCGTAAATGAATCGCGACGACCCGACCGGATGCTGAGAGGAGGGGGCTACCATACGCATAACGTGGCAATTCAAAGTTTCGGATGTAGCCGTTCTCTGCGAATGTGACCGTACCATTCATGCGTTCCTTCATGGTCAATGTGATAAGGTTTTCATCTTCTGCGGCGATAGCTTGCGTCAGCAAGAACGGGGTTTTGTCGGTTTCTTCGATGCGAATAACGGCAATCAAACTCGTACGACCGACGACTGTTCCGGAGACGGCCTGTCCGTCATGGTACATGATGATGTTCGTCAAGCCGGCTACGTTCGAGGCCGCAGTGACAACGTCCTGGGAACTGACCAAAAAGCCGGTCCCATAACTGACGCTAAAGAGACTGTCTTGTAACGTATCGAAATCGGCGGTCGTCGCTTCGTCAGCAGAAACGGTATCCTCACCAACTGGTAAGTCGACCTGATCGGCGAGCGAGTCAGTCGAACGCAACATATCCGTGAAATAGGCGTTTCCAATAAAGGCGGCAAAAGCAATGAGTGCAATGGCGAGCGGGGTGACGAGTAACCAAATTGTGCGACGTGAGCGGCGGCCACACGTCGGACAGACCGTTTTCGATCGTGTCTTCTTTCCGCAGTGGGGACAAGTCACGGGGGCACCTTCTTTCTGTAAAGTTCGATGTTATGCTTATTCCTTCAATTGGAAAGAGGTAAACAAATATTTTAGGAGGCTTCTCCAATCGAACGTACGTGGTAAAATCGTCAAAAGCGCAGGGGGAGATTCAATGAAATTCATCATCTTATTTGGTCCGCAAGCCGTCGGTAAAATGACCGTCGGACAGGCACTCGCCGACCGGACCGGGCTCAAGTTATTCCATAACCATATGACGATCGATCTCGTCGGCCCGTTCTTCAATTACGGGACGGCAGAAGGGAAACGACTCGTCCAACTGTTTCGGCAAGAGCTGTTCGAGTCGGTCGCGAAAAGTGATCTGCCCGGTATGATTTTCACATTCGTCTGGGCGTTTGATATGCAGGAAGATTGGGACTACGTGAGAAAAGTGACGGATTTGTTCGAATCACATGGGGCGGATATCTACTACGTCGAGCTCGAGGCAGAGATGGAGGAGCGGCTCGCGCGCAATACGACCGAAAATCGTCTCACCCATAAACCGTCGAAGCGTGACATCGCTTGGTCAGAGGCGGAATTGAAACAGACGGCGACGATGTATCGCTTGAACTCGCGTCCAGGGGAATTGGATGTCGAGCATTATGTCCGTATCGATAACACCCATTTAAGTCCTGAAGAGACAGCGGCACAGATTCAACGAGCGTTTGACCTATGAAAAAGCGGGTCCCCAACAAGGGAACCCGCTTTTATCATGCCCACCAATCGGGGCGCTGATAGTCGACCAACACCTGTTTTTCGAGGAGGCGTGGCACAAGGTAAGAGGTGATGCTCGGAAGATGATCGTCGAGGTCGGCCGGATGGACCATCACTTCGATGGACCCTCCAGGTTCGATGGCATCGAGCGTCGCATGGGAGACACCATCTGCGTAAAATTGATCACTGAACCGTTCGGTCACCCACAAGTCTCGGCGCGACCCGAGCGTCGTTAAGGCCCGAAACGTCGTGTCATATTCTTCGGCGAGACGAATGATGACGTCATGCAGGACCGGCCAGCCGTGAACGTGGTGATGACTGTCGAGATGGTCGAGCGGGAGACCTGTCGCGAGAAACGCCTCGATTTGGGCTTTCCACTCGAGATAGACGAGCTCCGGGTCAGGTGGTGTCTCAGTCAAAAAACGGCTCGTGTAGCGGAACGTGCCGTCTTCTTTTGTAAGGGGTGCACTCGTGTCGGCGAGCGGTTTGCCCCATGACAAGACGAGATGGACACCGACGCGAAGCGATGGATACTGTTTCGCGAGTCGGACGGCTTCCTCGACGGCATACCCGTTCATAATCATTGTCGCCGAATTCACGATTCCATTCAGATGACTCTCCAAGGTGCCGGCGTTCACACCAGTCGTCAATCCAAAATCATCCGCGTTGACGAGGACGAACGTTTTAGGCATTGACGAGACCGAGTGCCTGATCAAGGACGAGGTCACCTTTCATCATCCCGTACGCCATATTGTCAATAACCGCGACCGGTACGTCGACGGACGACTTGATCTTCCCTTCAAGGTAACGAACTTGTGGTCCGATCAAGATGACGTCGACGTTCGTCTGTTCTTTCAAACGAGACTCGGGGATGGCGTCAATGGACGCGTCGATTCCGCGGTTCGCAGCTTCTTTTCGCATTTTTTCCACTAAGATCGATGTCGACATACCTGCCGAGCAGACGAGTAAGATGTTCATGTTGTTTCCTCCAATCGATTCAAACGGGTGATCATGTCAATCATTTCGACAGCGAGTTCTTTCACCGTCATCGCCGTCATGAGATGGTCTTGGGCATGGACGAGGAGGACGCTCATATCGCTCGTCGCCCCTCGCGCTTCTTCTTGTAACAGTTCGGTCTGAAGTTTATGTGCTTCTAGAAAAGCCGCATCAGCTTCTTTTAATTTGGCTGTCGCCTCATCCGCTTCACCGCGTTTTGCCGCAGCGATGGCTTCGAATGCCGACGAACGGGCATTGCCGGCGTGCAGAATAATCATAAATGAGAGTTCTTGGATTGTTTCGGTTTTCACGAAATCTTTTCTCCTTCCTCAGTTGCAGCTTTGTTTTTGTTGATTTCAGCTGTCATCGCTCTTGCTCCTGCCATGACGAATGGGATATACATCGCAGTCGCAATCGACAAGTTGACGATTTGTAGCAGGACACCACGGACGCTACCGCCAGTGACCAAATATCCGCTGATGATCGGTGGTGTCGTCCAAGGAACGATGGCGACCGTCTTCGGAACCATCCCTGTTGAGAGGGCGACGTAAGAGACAATCGTGAGTGTCACCGGCACTAAAATGAACGGGACGAGCATGATCGGGTTCAAGACGATTGGAAGACCGAAGATGACCGGTTCGTTGATGTTAAAGAGACTGGCTGGTGTCGAGAGTTTTGCCACTTGGTGATATGGGTGATTCCGTTGTTTCCGCACGACGATGAAGATCGCGAGCAAGAGCGCGAACGTCGTACCGGATCCACCCATGAAGACGAATGCATCCAAGAACGGTTTTGTGACCGTGTATGGGACATCAAACGCTGATGTTCCTGCTTGGAAAGCTGCCAAGTTCTGTTCGATGAGTGGAAGATAAACCGGTTCAATGACCGCACCGATAATGTTTGTACCGTGAAGCCCGAAGAACCAAAGGATGTGATTCAAGAATGCGATGACAAGGGCAGCTGGAAGCGAATCTCCGAAACCTTGGAGCGGTTGTTGAATCGCTTTGAAGATGACTTCAAACACACTGAGTTCGACGACGAGCGTCATGAAAAGTTGGAATCCTGCGACGACTGTCAAGATAATCATCGATGGGATGAGCGCTTGGAACGAACGCGTGACCCCACCAGGTACTCCTTCTGGCATCTTGATTGTCAATTTCGTATTGATGAGATAGCGGAACATTTCCGTGACGGCAATCGACACGATGATGGCAACAAAGAGCCCTTGGGCACCGAGCCATGCGAAGTTGAGACCCCAGTCGGCAGTGACCGGTACGAGCATGATGTATGAGGCGAGCGACAAAATCCCCGCCGCAAGTCCGTCAATCCCGTACGAACGGGCCAAGTTATACCCAATTGAGAAAGCGATCAGTAGACCGAGTATGGCGAACGAAGCGTTCCAGATGCTTCCGCCGAGTCCTTGCCAATTCCCTTCGCCGAACATGTTGTTCATCGAGCCGACGAAGTCGAGCGAGAGACTGCCGATGTTGACAGCAGGGAAGTTGTTAATGAGGACGGCGAGCGACCCGACGATGATGAGTGGCATGACGGAAACGAACCCGTCACGGATGGCGACTAAGTGCCTTTGGGACCCGATACGTCCCGCGATTTCAATAAACTTGTTCATGAATAGACCTCCTTCTTAAATTGGGGTAGGTACGCCTCGTGCGCTGTGAACAGCTCCTTGAGAAGCGGATCGATCCGTTTCTCGTCTTGGATGAGCGGGTTCATGAGGCAGGCAAGGTAGGCGTCCTCGTAAGAACCGGATACAGCCGCCTGAATGGCGAGCTGTTCAAACGTTTTTAAGTTCGTAATGAGTCCACGAATCGGGAGCGGTAATGACCCGATTGAGATCGGACGTGGGCCAGACTTCGTGATGACGGCGTTTACTTCGATGACCGCGTCGTCTGGTAAGTCCCGAATTGTGCCGTTGTTGAGCGTGTTGACCGTCTGGATGTCGCCACGGTCATTGTGAATCGAGTCCATCAAATTGCAGGCGGCGTCTGAATAGTAGGCGCCTCCACGTTTTTCAAGCTCTTCCGGTTTGACGGCGAGGTCGACGTCTTTATATTTCTCGAACAACTGCGCCTCGACTTGTTGAACGACTTCGGCACGGGTGCCGTTTTGTTCGTACGCCTCGAGGTCTTTTTTCAACACGTCTTTCGTCTGGAAATAATACTGGTGATACGGGTTTGGTAACATGCCGAGTGACGATAAGAACGATTCGCTCCATCCGAGACCGACGATGTTCGCTGGCGAGTAATCGTTCCCAGCGTTGAGCGAGGCAAGGACGTCACCCGTCCGATCCACGCCGTCGACCCAGACGTGACGACCGAAGACGAAATGGTTCAATCCGATAAATTCAATCGCGACTCGTTCGACCGGCGTCTCGAGAATCTCTGCGACCGAGTTTCGCATGTTGAACGGGATGTTGCAGACACCGATGACCTTCTTATGAGATGAGTGCTTGAGTACGGCCTCGGTGACGATGCCCGCCGGATTGGTGAAATTGACGAGCCAGGCGTCCGGACAAATCTCGGCGACTTCATTGGCCAAGTCGATTAAGACGGGGATTGTGCGGAACGCTTTGAATAATCCACCTGCGCCGTTCGTCTCTTGTCCGATGAAGCCATGCTTGAGCGGGATGCGTTCATCGAGCGCACGTGCCTTAAGTCCGCCGACCCGAATCTGTGTCGAAACAAAATCTGCGCCGACGAGCGCGGCTTTTCGGTCGAGCGTCCAACTGAGTGCGATCTCGGCATTTGCCTTCTCAATCATCCGTTTTGTGAGACGACCGACAATCTCTAGTTTCTCCCTCCCTTCTTCGATATCGACGAGCACGATCTCCCGAACGGGGAACGATGCTTGCCGATCAATCAATCCTTCGATGATTTCCGGGGTGTAACTAGACCCACCGCCGATGATGACGACCTTGACTGCCATGGTGTCAACTCCTCCTTTTGAAAGCGATTTCTTTTTGTTGTAACAAATATAACAAATAGTACAACTTTCGGCAATATAAAAATACAAATAATACAATTAGTTTTTTGTATTTGCAATTGTATGCTTGCTGTATCACAATAAAGGAACCAACCTAACGTAAAGGAGATGGAGATATGTCGCAATCGACGCTCCAAACCGCAATCAAGGATGAATTGTTGTCCCGCATCAAAAGTGGGCATTATAAAGAAGGGGAGAAATTTCCGACCGAGTACGCGCTTTGCGAGGAGTTCGATGTGAGCCGAACGACGGTGCGTGGCGCCCTCAATCAGTTGACGACGGAAGGGTATTTGGTCCGTCAACAAGGTCGCGGCACGTTCGTCGCCGGAAAGAAAGTACAACAGACGTTGTCGTATACACCGAACAACTATGCGGCCCAGCTTGCTGTTCAAGGAAAGCGTGGTCAGGTCGCGTTGATCGACATCTCCGTCATCTCGGCGTCCGGTCAAATCGCTTCGGTATTCGAAGCAGAAGACAATGCGCCGATTCAAAAAATTGAGCGGATTCGTCATGCGGACGGGGAACCGACACAGTATGAGGTCTCATTCATCCCGTGGAAGATTGCACCGGGGATCACGAAAGAACAGGCGGAGCATTCGCTTTTCCGAACACTCGCTGAAGTCCACGATGTCCATGTCGCGAAGACGACGGAGGCATTGGAGATTGCCCTTGCTGACGAGAAGGTGAGTACCCTCCTCAACTGCCCACTCGGGTCACCATGTTTCCATATCGAGACGGTGACAGAGGATGAGTCGGGACGAGCGATTGAATATTCACGTTCGTACTTCCGTGGGGACAAGACGAGCTTCGTCATCGAACGGAATTATAACTAACAAAAGCGCTCGACCGTTTCGTATGGAAACGTTCGGGCGCTTTGTTTGTTTCACCTGTAACGAAAAGAATCATGGTCATTTTGGTCTGAGATGATTATGTTTTGAAAGAAATAATTTAGAAGAGGAGTGGAAGATAAGAAAAGAGAAATTGATATTACGAATAGATATTACGAATAGATATCTCTTCGATGTCCAATTTCTAGAATAAGAATGATAATATTTTCATCTTGGATATCAGCGATTAAGCGATAATCTCCGATACGATAGCGCCATTCACCAGAGTGATTTCCAACTAAGCCCTTTCCATGACGTCGTGGATCATCAGTACCAACTAAATTTTTCTTAATCCATGCCATAATGATTTTTGATTGCTGTGGATCCATTTTCTTTAGCTTCTTTTGAGCGCTGTGCTCGAACAAGACTTGATAAGTCTTCATTCAGCATTCAATTCCTTCATCATATCGTCAAATGAGATGGCTTCAGGTTGTTTTTTATGGGCTTTCATTGCTTCGTGATAAAGTTTCAAATCAAGCTCATCTTCTATCCGTTCCAAAACGGCGTCTCTGACAAGTGTAGACAAGGTTAAATTTTTTGTTTTTGCATACTCTCGAATAAGTCTTGCATCTTCTTCATCTAAGCGAACTGAAATAGTTCCCATAAAATCGCCTCCCTTTGTATTACATTGTATTACAAAAAGGTGGATTTGTACAGTGAGTAACAGAGTACGTTTGAATGATTTTGCATTCTTGACCACCTCATCCTCTCTTTTTTGTACACTAGAACCAGGAGGCGAGAGAAGCATGTCAATCATTGAATTCAAAGATGTGAGTCATCAAGACATCCTGCACCATGTGTCCGGGACGTTTCGGGAAGGGCGAATCACGACGTTCGTCGGACCGAGCGGCGCCGGCAAGACGACGTGTCTGAAGCATATCAATGGATTGCTTTCACCAGACACAGGCACGATTCTTTTCAAAGGGGAAGACATCGCGGAGATGAACATCCTCGAGCTACGAAAAAAAATCGGGATGGCGTTCCAAAGCGCGCCGATGATTCAAGGGACAGTGTACGACAACTTGAATCTTCCGAAAGCCATCTTCGACGAGACACTCGACCGCGACCGGGCTGCCGAGTTGCTCCATCGCGTCGATTTGAGTGAGGCACTCCTTGACCAACCCGTCAAATCACTGTCGGGCGGGGAACGAAGTCGGGTCGCCATCGCCCGTACACTCGTCAATAAACCCGACGTGCTCTTGCTCGATGAAATCACGGCGAGTCTCGATTATCGGACGGTGAAAGAAATCGAGCGACTCATCCGAAAACTGCAACAATCGTATGGCGTGACCGTCATCTGGATCACCCATGACTTAGACCAGGCGCGGCGGGTGAGTGACGACATGTGGTTCTTGAAAGACGGGGAACTGCTTGCGTATGGGGACGCATCGTTCATTGATGAATCGGACGATCCGGTCATCCAACAATTCGTCAGGGGGGAAGATTGATGTCATACATTGAACTCGCGACAGCGCTCATCTTCGTAGTCATCCCGCTTGCCTTGACGCTCGTCCTACGACTCGGACTCGAGCGAGATATTATCATTGCGACCGTCCGTTCCATCATTCAACTGCTGATCATCGGCTATATTTTGACGTTCGTCTTTGAGAGCGACAGTCCGATTTTCATGCTGTTGATGATCTTACTCATGATTGTCGCCGCGACACAGAATATCCGACGGAAAGGGGACGGGATTCCGGGTATCATGTGGATCATCGTCCTGACGCTCGTGACGATCGAAGCGCTGACGATGGGTCTCATGCTCGGGCTCGGCATTATCCCGTTTGAACCGGAGAAGGTCATTCCAATCAGCGGGATGGTCATCGGGAACAGCATGGTGTTGTCGCTGCTCTTCCTGAATAAGTTTAAAGACGAGGTCGAGCGGAGTGATGACGTCATCGAACTCATCCTCTCGCTAGGCGGGACACCGAAAGTGGCCATCGACCGCAGCTTGAAGAATGCGATTCGCACGAGCATGATTCCGACCGTGGAGGCACAAAAGACGATGGGGCTCGTCCAGCTACCGGGAATGATGAGTGGTCTCATCATCGGTGGGGCTGATCCGATGGAAGCGGTGCTGTACCAACTCTTGATTCTGTTCTTGATTTTGACGACTGCTTCCATCTCGGCGACACTCGTTGGTTACTTGGCGTATCCACGCCTGTTTAACGAGAAGATGCAGTATATCGGATTGACCTATCGGAAGGGGAAATGAAGCATGATCACAGGGATTCATCATGTACAGCTCACGATTCCAACTGGAGCGGAACGAGAGGCGAAGTCGTTCTACTGCGACTTTCTCGGTTTACGTGAAATTGAGAAACCGGACTCACTGAAAGGGCGCGGTGGATTTTGGCTTCAAGTCGGCGACCGTTCCGTTCATGTCGGGACTGAGGACGGCGTCGAACGACAGAAGACGAAAGCACACATCGCGTATGCTGTGACAGATTTAGGTCATTGGAAGGCGGCCCTCACAGAAAACGAGATTGTATACTCTGAAGGCATCCCAATCCCAGGATTCGATCGATTCGAGTTCCGGGATCCGTTCGGCAATCGGGTCGAAATGATTCAAGCACTTTGACGAAAGGGAGTATCCTACGCGGATGCTCCCTTTGTCGTTCTTCAAGAAATACCGAACAGGCGAGTCACGTGCTCCCATTCGGACGGATAGGCGTTACTCCCATGATGCTCGTGAATGAGTGTCCCGTTCGTGTATACGCTAAGGCTCCACTGCGTACCGTCTAGCGTGCGAACCCCTTCCAGTTCTTCGAAAACGGTTGGCCACCAATTCGTTCCAAGCAGATGAAACGCGACACGCATCTGTTTCGCTTCCTCGCCCTCATAGTATTCGAATTCAAAGGGCTCGGTGATGGATCGGTCGGACCGCTCGATGTGACGAAGGACGGTGCCCCTCTCAAAAAAGGTGATCGTACTCACATCATACGTGCCGAACCCACCGACGCGGAAGATGACCTCGACCATCGATTCTTGAGTACGACGGACTGCCTGTAGGGCGCGCTTTTGGAGCGGATGTTCGACGAAAGAAGGGGGGATGTGATAAAGGGCGCGAAACGTTTTGTCTTTCATGAAACTTCAACCTTTCTCGGACATAAGATGCCCCGAGTATAGCGGAATCTTCCGGACGAGGGAGACAAAATAAAGTGCAAGGTACGAAAAAAGCACCTCCTGAGGAGATGCTTCAAGGTTAATACACTTCGTACGTTTGTCCAGTCTGCGCGCCTTCGACACTCTTCACATAGGCGAGGGCGACCCGTTCACCCGGTACCGCCTCGTAACCACGGAAATAAGGACCATACGCATCGAGTGCTTCAACGAGGACGTTCGGACTGACCTTGTTGATGCGGATGCCCCGTGGCATCTCAATCGCCGCACCGGTCACGAATCCTTTGATGGCCCCGTTCGCGAGTGCCGCCGATGCGCCTTCTTTGATGGGGTCGTCCATCAAAATCCCGCTCGTCAGTGTAAAGCTACCACCATCGTTCACATAATCGAGCCCGAGAAGGACGAGGTTGACCTGTCCTTTGACTAAATCAGGCGAGAATTCTCCCTCCTCTAAGCGTCTCGGAGCGAAGCCCGGCGTAGGTGGGGGATGAATCGCCCGGTCCAAAACTCTTCTCTCCCTGTGACAGATATAACGAACAAAAGTTCGTGATTCCGTCAGATTCGTCCTCCCCCTCCACGGGTATCGGACGAGGAGGACACATCACGATCTTCTGGAGGGAGGAGGGACGGACATGCTGAAAGGCTATAAATACAGGCTCCACCCGACGCCTGCACAGGCCGAGTTCCTGGTCCGGACGATCGGCTGCGCCCGGTTCATCTACAACAAGCTGCTCGAGGACCGGATCGCCATCCGCGAGGAGGCGAAAACGGGGAGCGGAACGAGACGGAAACCGGCGACACCCGCCTCCTACAAGCCCCTCTTCCCGTTCCTCGCCGAGTCGGACAGCCTCGCGCTCGCGAACGCGAAGCTGAACCTCGACAACGCGTTCGCGAAGTTCTTCGCCGGGACGGGCGGCTTCCCGGTGTTCAAATCGAGACGGCGGTCGCGCGCCTCCTACACGACGAACAACCAGCATGGCACGATCCGCATCGAGGCGGGCAAGGTCCGTCTGCCGAAGGTCGGGTTCGTGCGGTTCACACAACATCGCCCGTTCGAGGGCGTCATCCGGTCGGCGACGGTGTCGATGACCAAGACAGGCAAGTTCTTTGTCTCCCTCCTTGTCGAACAGGACGATGAACCATGGATCCCAGCCGAGAACAAGGTCGGGATTGATCTTGGCCTGGAGCACTTCGCCGTCATGACGAACGACGCGATGGTCTCGGAGAAGATTGACAACCCCCGACTCCTCCGGAAGTCCGAAGCAAAGGTCAAGAAGGCGCAGCGAGCTTTGTCACGAAAGAAGATCGGAAGCAAGAATCGTGAAAAAGCCAAGTTACTTTTGGCCAAGAAACACGAAAAGATCGCCAACCAACGCAAGGACTTCCTTCACAAACTGTCGAGACGGATCGTTGACGAGAATCAAGTCATCGTCGTGGAGACATTGAAGTCGAAGGACATGATGCAAAACCACAAGGTCGCCAAATCGATTGCAGATGTCAGTTGGTACGAGTTCGTCCGTCAACTCGAGTACAAATCAAACTTCTACGGACGGACGCTCATCAAGGCGGATCAATGGTTCGCATCGACTCAAATCTGCTCCACTTGCGGCGTAAAAGGCGAGAAGAAGGCGATGGATGTCCGTGAATGGACGTGCACTCATTGCGGTGTTCATCATGACCGTGACATCAACGCGAGCATCAACCTGTTGATGTTGGCCGACTGACAATCCTTCAGGGCAGGGACTGCCCAACGAGCTTGGTCCATAACCGTGGCTGGTGAGAGCACGGTCTTCCCAAGAAGCTTCCACTTCAATTTGCGAAGCAAATAAGTGGCGAGTAGTTCACTCTTGCTGTCGATACTCTTCTGATTATCCGCTGGTGTCATCTCGGAAAGTGGACCGAAATGCGTGCTGCCCGCCGTGCTGATGACCGCGTCGACGCGCCCGACCGTCTCATACATCTGGCGGATGCTGTCTTCTGAGGTGAGGTCGACTTGCACGTCCGCCCCGTTACGCCCAGCCCGGATGATTGTATGTGTTTTCTCCAACTCTTTTGCGACGGCCTGACCGACCGTACCGCTTGCCCCAACGAGTAAAATTTTCATAAAGAAACTGCCCCTTTCGTCACGCTGAGATTCCATTTCAGAGTAGCGGATGGCGAGGACGTTCGGCAATCAAGTTGCCTTCGGTGGGACGACTGTGCCTTGATGGAATCGCATCTTCCAACGTCCGTCCACGAATACCCAAATCGAGCTGCGACGTGTCACACGATTTAGTTTCGGTTGAACGAGACGGTACGTCACCAAAACGTGATCTTCCGTCAACGGATGCAGCGTGAATTCGGATAACTCCGCCTCGATCGGGTCGAGCTGGAGTGTCGTCTGATCCCAATCTTGATACAGCAACCGTCCCGAGCTACCGATTTCAAAGAAGTCGTCGGTTAACAGTTCACGCAATCGCTCCGTCGACTGCCTGACTTCCGTCGTCAATAACGCTTCTTCCAGTGTTTGAAGATGATTTGCCAACTCGTTCATGTCACGACTTCCTCTCTTCGTTGATTCATGACGATGACGCCGAGGACGATCAACAACAGACCGATTCCGTTCAATGCCGAGAGAACTTCCCCGTACACGAACACCCCGATGAGTCCCGTCGCCACGGTCCCGAGTCCGGCCCAGATGCTATAGGCGATACTGAGGGGGATCGTCTTCAACACGATGCCCATAAGGGTGAACGAGGCGGCGAAACTGACCAAGAGGATGACACTCGGCACGAGATTCGTGAATCCATCCGACAGTTTCAACATCGACGTCCCGAGTACCTCAAATCCGATAGAAAAGAACAGTAAAAGATAGGCTTTCATTCCGATTCACCTCACACTTTCATCAAGACGAGCCCGGTGATGACGAGCCCAATCCCCGCAATTTTTTGACGACTGATTTGTTCCCGGAAGACGACGAAACCGATCACCGCCGTGAGTGCCGTCCCGACCCCGCTCCAAAACGCATACGCGAAACTGAGCGGAATGGTGAAGAGGGCGAGCGATAAGAGATAAAACGCCGTCCCGTAACCGAAGGCGACCCCGAGAATCGGGAGTCGGCTCGTCGAGGTGGCGTTCACTTTCAACATGCTCGACCCGAACAGTTCCGAGGCGATGGCCCCGATCAAATAGATGAATCCCATATTACAATCCTCCTTGAACCAACTCGCCACATGCCTCCCGAATGAGTGTCGCCGCACGGTCCTTGAACGATTCACTATACCCATACAGAACGGCGAACCAAAAGCCGTCGCAGAGGAGACGAAGTTTCAAAATCGCATCCTGGTCCGGTCCATCTGCAGAAAATCGCTCGTCCCAACCGGTCGACACGGCACTCCAAATCGACTCGCTCGTCGCATCCTCTTGTGAGGAGATGAAGACGGCGACAAGGTCCATATCTCCATGATCGACATCCTCCAATGTCGCGAGGGCATAGGCGCGGGTGAACGAATATGGACCGTTCGATAGATGGGCGGTGATTCGTTTCTCGAACGTCTCGATGGCGAGCTCGTTCATCTGGCGCAATAAGTTGGCCTTGCTGTCGAAATGGTAGAGGACCCCGGCTTTCGTGATTCCTGCTTTCGTCGCCAATCGTTCGAGCGACAACTGACTGATTCCGTCCTCTCGAATCATCTGGGCGGCAATCTGTAGCAACAATTGTTTTTTACTCATCCGATCACACCTCTCTATACTTTACTGACCGTTCAGTAAAGTTAGTCTATCAAAATTTACGAGGGGTTGTCGAGATAGAACGTTGATGGAATAATCAGGGAAAAGGGGGGCGTGACATGGGTTCACATTTGATGCATCTCGTCATCGCGAATGAGATGTTACCAGCGTTGTCGGAGGTGGATGAGGTCGCATTTTTGCTTGGAAGTCTTGCACCGGATGCAACGACAGAAAAAGAGGCATCCCATTACTACGCAGGACGCCATGATGATTTATCTCGTCGTTTGGATCTGTCCCAATATTGGATTGACAGCAAGGAGGAAGACTTCTCGTATCGACTCGGCTATTACGCGCACCTCGTCGCGGATGAGATATGGTTGCAAGGGTTTTATAAAAGTTGGCTGAAGGAAGTCATCACACAGAGTCCAGAGAAACAGGCAGCCTATTATGCGGACTTTGATGCGTATAATGCTCGTCTGTCGAAACGACTAGGGGATTTCAATTTTGAACGTTTGAAAGGGAATCCGAAGTTTGTGGAACTGGTCGAAAAAGTCGAGCGGGACGCAGCGATGACGGAGGAGGGGACGTATACGATGTTCCTCCCGCACCAGTTCGATGGCTATGTCGATACGTGTGTCCGCCGCTGCCTGGAGATGGTCAAACGGAAGCGGGCGATGCTCGTATGAACAAGCGATACGCACCACTCTACGCAATGCTCGGACTCTTTATCGTGACGGTGATCACCTTCTTCACCTTGAACGGTCGAGTGTTTCCGAACCTTGAGTTGATGACGGTCATCTGGATATATCTCGCGATTGACATCGCCTTGTTCGTCACGTTGATTTGGGGTCTGTTCACGAAGGATCGAATCATTAAAATCTACACGTTGCTTGCGACGATTGGATTGATGATTCCATTGTCGATTTGGATTTTCTTATTGCTGTTGGCGAATGGGATCTCGGAGGCGTGAGTCAGATGGACGAACCGAAGAACATTCCGTTTCTAATGCGCCGCGTTCCGTTTTTTATGTTGTATGCCCTTTGCGGTCCGCTCGCGCTTCTCATCTTGATCATTTACTGGCGAGACACGCCGACTGACAATCGAGGACCGTATTTGTTTTTCTCGGTCGTGTTTTCGTTGTTCTTCATCAGGAAACTCATACCGGACGGATTGTTGAGTATCGTGATCTTTTCAGCGACGTATACGTTCGTCTTATTCGTCACGTACATCATTCTCAATCGAAAACGAAATCGTGATGACAATGAGTAACTTTGAAAGTGAATTTTTCACTTTCTTTGCGACACTCGGATTAATGATTCCGCTTTCGATTTGGATTTTCCTGTTGCTGTTGGCGAACGGAATCTCGGAGGCGTGAGTTGAATGACTGAAAACGAGAAAAAATTACCTTTTGTGGCTCAAACAGTCCCGTTCTTGATTGGTTGTCTGATTTTTGGACCAATCGGATTGGTGATTCTGCTGTTCATGTGGAGACGCTTGGAACGAGATGAACAAATCATCTATCTGATTGCTGCGCTCTTCTTCACGTTACTCGACGTTCTCGACTGTTTCACAGATGGTCTACTTTATTATTTGATTTGAGAAAATGGATGCTTTCCATTTTCTTTTTTTATGCTCTCTATAGAAAGAAAATTTTTCCTATCCGAATCTTTACAATTTGACGTTGCGTATCCTTTTTTTGTTTGTTATGCTACTTGATGAAAACGACAATGATAATCATTATCACTGATAACGAGAAAGAAAAAGAGACATACATAACCAACATGACTCGTTTTTTGGTGGAAGAATCATTGAAACTTACATACAGAGGAGATGGATGAAGTGGGGAAATTAAAACTTTCACTCATGTTGACGTTACTCGTCTTCGTACTCGCCGCATGTGGCGGAACGAGTGAGACGAAGCAAGAAGAGAACGTCGACGGTGCAACAAAAACAGAGACAGTCGAGATTACAGATGCGCACGGCACAATCGAGGTACCGGTTAATCCAGAGAAAGTTGTTGCCCTTGATAACCGTACATTCGAAACATTAGCAGCGTGGGACATTGACTTGGTTGCGGCACCAATCGGACTCCTTCCAGCTGAGTCACCATACGCATCAGACAAAGACATCGCAGACGTCGGTATGCACTTTGAACCGAACTTAGAGGCGATTGCGGGAGTGGACCCGGACGTCGTCATCGTAGGTCAACGTTTCGCGGATTACTACGAAGACATCAAAAAGTTAGTACCAGAAGCAGCGGTCATCGACTTGAACATTGAGATCCCAGAAGATACAGGGACACCGGGTGAGATCTTGGTTAAAGGATTGAAAGACACGACACTCACGCTCGGTCAAATCTTTGACAAGAACAAAGATGCAGCACAAATCGTCGCTGACCTCGACAAGTCAATCGAAGATGCAAAAGCAGCGTATAACGGAGAAGACACAATCATGTCTGTCATCGTATCGGGCGGCGACATTGGATTCTCAGCACCGGTGACGGGACGCGTGTTCGGACCGATGTACGACATCTTCGGATGGGTACCGGCCCTTGAAGTCGAGAAGACGTCAGGTGACCACGAAGGCGACGAAGTATCTGTTGAAGCCATCGCGGAAAGCAACCCAGACTGGTTGTTCGTCTTAGACCGTGACGCGCCACTTGGTGACGCAGAAGGAGCGGTACCGGCAGAGGACGTCATCGATAACGCACCTGCCCTTCAAAAGACGACGGCTGTGACGGAAGACCAAATCGTTTATGCGCCGAAAGACACGTACTTAAACGAATCGATTCAAACGTATTCGGAATTCTTCAACAGTGTCTCGGAAGCACTCACGAAGTAAGGTTTCGTTATGCAAAAACCGTTGACAGCCAGGGTTGAGACGATGTCTCAGCCCTCCTTTTCTAAATTGTGGACGAAGTCGTTCGTATTCACCGTGATCATCGTCCTCGGTTTGGCGGTGCTGTCGCTCTTCACAGGCGTATATGACTTATCACGGACAGACGGCTTCGATATGTTTTGGATCACCCGCGTCCCTCGTACGGTCGCGCTCATGCTGACGGGAGCGGCGATGGCGATGGCGGGACTCGTCATGCAGCTCATCACGCAAAACCGACTCGTCGAACCGACGACGACGGGGACGCTTGAATGGGCAGGGTTAGGCTTACTTACCGTGTACTTGCTCGTTCCGGCACCGAGCCTCATGATGCGCATGACGGGAGCAATCGTCTTTTCGTTCATCGGAACGATGGTGTTCTTCTGGTTCTTACGTTCGGTCAAACTCCGCTCGTCACTCATCGTCCCAATTATCGGACTTATGCTAGGGGCGGTCATCTCTGCCATCTCGACGTTCCTCGGTCTATTCTTTCGAGCCAGTCAGGCGATCGAGGGCTGGTTCGTCGGGTCGTTCGCTTCGGTACAAATCGGGCGTTATGAATATTTGTGGGTCATCATCGTCGTGACGGTGCTCATCTTTCTGCTGGCTAACCGCTTGACGCTAGCAGGGCTCGGGGAAGACATCGCGACGAGTCTCGGTGTGAACTATAACCAATTGATGATGATTGCGACCGGACTCATCGCCTTGTCGGTCGGGGTCGTGGCGACGGTCATCGGGAATTTACCGTTCCTTGGCCTCATCGTCCCGAACCTCGTTTCGATGTTTCGTGGAGATGATTTACGCAGCAATCTGCCGTGGGTCTGTCTTGTCGGAATGGGTGCGATTCTCGTGAGTGACTTGATCTCGCGGACAATCATCATGCCGTTCGAACTCCCCGTCTCGCTTATTCTCGGAACGGTCGGTGCGTTCGTCTTCATCATGATTCTATTGCGGCAACGTAAGAAGGGAGGGGTTCGATGAGTACAGTCATTGAACGAGATGCTGTTGAAGTGAAAGTCGGGGCATTGACAGAAGAACGTCATGCTTCTGCGTTTCAATCGAAACGAGCGGCACGTCGCTACTGGCTCTTTTTAAGTTCTTTTATTCTCGGGGGACTCTTGTGCGCGCTCGGCCTTCTCCTTTACAAAAATCCGGTCTCTGTCGATTCGCCGTCATTCGTTCCGGTCGTCGAACGGCGGATCGTCGCCATCGTGACGATGCTCATCGCGGCACTGTGCCAAAGTCTTGCGACGGTCGCATTCCACTCCGTGACGAACAACCGTATCATCACGCCATCGCTTCTCGGGTTCGACGCGCTCTATTCGACGATCCAGACGAGCATGGTGTTCTTCTTCGGGGCAGGGGCGTTGATCGGATTCTCGGGAACTGGCGCCTTCTTGACACAGGTCGGGCTCATGGTGACGATGAGTCTTCTCTTATACGGATGGCTCTTATCGGGGAAGTACGCCAATCTTCAGCTTATGTTGCTCGTTGGAATTATCATCGGGACGGGACTGAACTCAGTGTCGTCGTTCATGCGCCGCATGCTCGCACCGTCCGAGTTCGATATCTTGCAAGCACGATTGTTTGGATCGGTGACGAATGCCGACGTGGCCTACTTTCCCATCGTCATTCCAATCGTTGTCATCGCCGGGACGCTGTTGTTCCTGTTTTCGAACCGACTCAATATCGTGGCGCTCGGTAAGGACGTTTCGACGACATTCGGCGTGAATCATCGGAGAAGCGTCATCTATACGCTCGTCCTGATTTCACTCCTCATGTCGGTGTCGACGGCACTCATCGGACCGCTCACGTTCTTCGGATTTTTAGTCGCGACGCTCAGCTATCAGGTCGCCTCGACGTATGATCATAAATACGTTTTCCCAATGGCGTTCGTCCTAGGGTTCTTCGTCCTGACGAGCGCGTATTTCTTTATGTATCACATATTCCAGACGCCAAGTGTCGTCTCCGTCATCATCGAACTGTTCGGGGGACTCATCTTCTTGGCCGTCATTCTAAGGAAGAGGTCGCTATGATTCAAATCGAACAAGTCAAAAAATCGTATACAGACGACGTCCACATCGGACCGCTCACGCTCGACATCCCGAAAGCCGGGTTCACCTCACTCATTGGACCGAACGGGGCAGGCAAATCGACGACGCTCATGATGATCGGACGGTTACTCAACTTAGACGAGGGACAGATTCAAGTTGCCGGGATGGATGTATCAAGCACGAAGTCAAAAGACTTGGCGAAAATCATCACGATTCTTCGTCAAGAGAACCATTTCGTGACGCGGCTCACGGTTCGACAACTCGCCGGATTCGGTCGATTCCCGTATTCAAAAGGAAGATTGACGAAAGAGGACGAGGCGATCATCTCGAAATATATCGACTTCCTCGACTTAACCGCTCTCGAGAATCGCTATCTCGACGAACTGTCAGGTGGGCAGCGTCAGCGTGCATATGTGGCGATGGTACTCTGTCAGGAAACGGAATACGTCCTCCTCGATGAGCCGCTCAATAACCTAGATATCGCTCGTTCAGTGCAGATGATGGAATATTTGCGCCACGTCGCGGACGAGTTTGGTCGGACGATTGTCACGGTGCTCCATGATATCAATTTCGCGGCGAAATATTCGGATCGGATTTGTGCGATGAAGGACGGACAAATCGCTGCATTCGGAACGGTCGATGAGATTATGGACGCAAAGATTTTATCAGATATTTTTGAGACGAAACTCGAAATCATTGAAGGGCCGTATGGGCCGATTGCGGTGTACTGAGCCATTGGAATTGAATCGCTGTACAACGGTGACTTTAAACTGCAGTATTTCCAGTACTTCGGTTACATAAAACTAAGGAGAATTCATATGAAAATTGATTGGACACCGATCACCAAAGTCGTAAACGAGGCACCCGATACATACACGTTCCATCTCGCGTTACCTCCTGAGTTCACGTGGCAAGAAGGGGCGCATACGCATCTCGCGCTCGAAGGATTTAACGCCGGGGACAAGCCGAACCGAAGCCTCGTCCGCCATATGTCAATCTCCACATTGCCGCACGAAGGGGCAATCGGGATCACGACCCGCATCAAGTCAGAATGTTCGACGTTCAAATCCATCCTTCGCGACATGGTGCCGGGAGACAAGGTCGCCTTGTTCAAGACACATTCGAACGTCCCGCTCGAGCGGAGCGGAAAGAACGTCTATCTGTTATCGGCGGGTGTCGGACTCGCGACATTCCGTCCAATCGTCCTCGAGTACTTGGCGAATGGGGAAGGCGTCCCGCATCTCCATTCGTTGAACGTCGATTCGTCGAAAGCGTATCTATTCGCTGACGTCTTCGAATCGAACGAGACCTTCACGTCCGAGTTCGTCCCGAGTCGGAAAGATTACTATGAACGAGTTGAAGCGTTGGCTGCCGATCAAGATGGATTATTCTATGTCGTCGGCAGTGACGAACTGTTACGCGAAACGATTCAGGTACTTCGGACGAACGGAGTAGCTTGTGACAACATCAAGATCGACAAACATGATTTTCAGCGAGAAGACTTTTTAGGCTGACACTCAAACCGGGGACACGTGCCCCGGTTTTTTCGTGCACAGCTGGACGAAACGTTCAAAGATACTGCGACCATCTGGTGTACCAATCGACTCAGGATGGAACTGGACGCCATACGTCGGATGGGTCGGATGTTCGATTGCCATGATGACACCATCTGTCGTCTCTGCCGTAACAATCAAATCCGTCTCTTGTACGACGAGCGAATGGTAGCGCATGACGTCCATAGAGAGACCTTCGAATAAGACACCAGGTGACGTATTGATGCGCGACACTTTCCCGTGCATGACCTCGTTCGCCCGACCGACGACTCCGCCGAACGCCTCGGCGATGACCTGATGACCGAGACAGACCCCAAGGATTGGGACGTACCCGGACAATTGTCGAACGACCGCAAGCGAGACACCGGCATCTTTTGGACCACCGGGACCCGGAGAAAGGATGATCCCACTCGGGTTCATGCGACGGATTTCTTCTATAGTATGTTCATCATTCCGAATGACGCAGACGTCACTGAATCGAGCGACGTCTTGATAGACGTTATACGTGAACGAATCATAGTTGTCGATGAGGAGAATCATGCGAACACCTCCAAAAGGGATTTAGCTTTATGCAACGTTTCTTCGTATTCTGATACAGGATCCGAATCATATACGATTCCGGCACCAGCTTGGACGTGGGCCGTGTCACCTTGGATGACCATCGTCCGGATGGCGAGAGCAAAGTCGAATCCACCCCGGACGTCGAGATAACCGACCGCCCCGGCGTACACTTCGCGCTTCACCGTCTCGAGCTCGTCAATGAGTTGCATCGCCCGAATCTTCGGGGCACCCGAAACGGTACCGGCTGGAAGACAGGCGCGGAGCGCATCGATCGGTGTCACGTCTGCCCGTAGTTCACCTTCGACTTCGGAGACGAGGTGCATCACATTTTTGAACCGTTCGAGCTCAATGTGTTTCGGGATCGTGACTGTGCCGACTTTAGCGACACGACCGATGTCGTTCCGTCCGAGGTCGAGAAGCATCCGGTGTTCGGCGAGTTCCTTCTCGTCCTTTAGAAGCGACTCCGCGTGACGCATATCTTCCTCGACCGTCTTTCCGCGTGGTCGTGTGCCGGCGATCGGGTTCGTCGTCACTTTGCCGTCTTCGACACGGACGAGACTCTCAGGTGAGGCGCCGAGGACGATGGCTTCCCCGAGGTCGATGTAGAACAAGTACGGGCTCGGGTTTTGTTTGCGGAGCGTCCGGTAAAAGTGGAACGGGTCACCGGTGAATGTGGCATCGATGCGTTGCGACAAGACGAGTTGGAAGACTTCACCTGCAAGAATTGCTTCTTTCGCCTGGAGGACACGGTCGATGAACTCGTCTTTTGTTGTTAAAAGCTGTTCGCTCGTCCGAACGACCGGTTCGAGGGCGTGTGTCTCCGGTGTTTCGAGCTGTTCACGGATGGACTTCAGTCGCTTGGCCGCGTCCGTCTCGCTCGTATCAATCAAGACGACCTGTTCTTCGAGATGGTCGTATAAGACGACTGTCTCATAGCGCTGGAAGAGGGCGTCCGGTAAATCACGTGTCTCGGTCGGCGTGTTCGGAATCGGTTCATATACTCGGAGTAAATCATATCCGATATAGCCGACGGCACCCCCGATGAACGGATATGGTGCCTCGATGTCGTCACGTGTGATGCGTTCAGATAGGGCGTGGAGCGGGTCGTCCGCATAGATAGTGCCGGTTGAATCTGTCACGTCGTTCCCGTCGACCCGGATTGTCTCGACCGGATTCGCCGCGATGATGGAATATCGTCCGTGCTTGCCTTCCGCCCGACTCTCTAGCAAGACCTTACGTTCACCTTGCAGACGGTGAAAAATTGCCACCGGTGTCAATTCGTCGCCATTGATGATTAGTTGTTGCATCGAAATCTCCTCCTTAAACTAAAAAATCTCCCCGTCCCACATGCCCGATTGGACATGAAGGACGAGGAGATTCCCCGTGTTGCCACCTTCGTTGAAAGACGCCTTGTCTTCCCACTCATCGCGAACCATCATTCGCTGTCCCCGATAACGGGAGGACCCGTCAGAGCCTACATGTCGGTCTGAACGCTCAAAAGCCCATTCACGCTAGGCACGACACCGGTTCGCATCGACTACCGGCTTTCTGGAGACGTCCCTTCGCGCTACTCTTCTTTCTCATCGCGAGTTCGTATGAATGTTATCGTTACTTTAACGGGATGAAGATGCGTTGTCAAGCATCATTTGATTGCAGCATGCTCCACCTGACGTTTCCCGATGAACGTGAACGTGATTCCTAGTGCCATTAGTGGGAGCAACCACCACTTCGTAAAGAAGAAGAGTGTGCCCCGATACATGAACCACTCCATGCACCAGTAGGCGAAAAGCGTGATTAAGGGTGCGATAGACAAACGCTTCAGGTGCAGTCCGATGGCGACCCCTAGTCCAATCGTAAACGTTGGGACCATCACGAGTTGCCATAAGAACGGGTCGATATAGTGAAACATAGAGAGTCCTCCTTTTAACGGCTAGACATGACACATCAGGCAGATTTCGATGTTTTCAATAATCCGATGAAGATGTTTTCAATAATCCGATGAAGATGTTTTCAATAATCCGATGAATATGAACGAAAACAAGAGCGAAATCAGCGAGAAGATGACATTCCACGAACTGAGATGACTGACATCAAATAGACTGTGGCCATAATAGACAGCAAAATACGTCAATTCGATAATAGTGTTAAATAAGAACGTCACCAGCGGACCAACCCAGACCCGTTTCATGATCATAGCTACCACGACACCACCACCAATGGTGAGAAACGGAACGATGACAAGTTGCCATAAGAATGGACCAATATATTCAAACATCATGTATGCACCTCATCAGAGCGATTTATAGCCGAGGAAATATGGACGCCATTGTGGATCATGAATCGAGTTAATTTGAAGTGTTTCGCCACCTGCATGGATGAAGAACTCGTTGCTCAGCATGATTCCAATATGCGATGGACCGTTTCGATATGTTCCCGCAAAGAAAATCATATCTCCACGTCGACCACTTGTTAGACTCATTCGTTTATTCTTGAAGTGGCTACCATACCAGTAGCCGGAAACGTTTGAACGCCCACCGATTTTACCAGCCTGGTTTGATGCGTAATGAATTAATCCGGAACAATCAAACCCTCCATTTCGAGGCGATTGTGAGCCCCACGTATAAGGGGTTCCTAAATAATTGACCGCAGAAGCGATCAACCGCTCATTCTTTGAATTATTTCGTTTTTTGACAAGTGAATCTTGTTTAACGAGAACCTGAGACGTCTTCACATAAACCGGACGCCAGTTATATTGTACCAAGTAGGAATCGCCATTCTTGCTACGAGGATAAATACGGCGGTTCGCATCTAAATATCCAATAGGTGTTTGGTCATAAGGATTTGCATAAAAAGCAGTTCGTTTAGTTGTGCTGAAAAATTGAGCTGGATTGACCCATTTTGGGGTGACAGCTTTCGGTTTTGTTTGCGAAATGTAGGGATTTGTTACGTACACTCGTTTTCCAGATGATAGACGAACGTACCAAAAATCATCATCAATCGAGCGAATACCAATCAGTTTTGTTCCGCGCGCAAGTGTTCCTGCTGGACGTGTATACGCAACATCCGTATTGAAATAAGGAGTCCCGTTGAATTGAACGTAAAATACGGTACCTGCTTTTGGTTTGGCCACTGGTTTATTGAGTGTCAAATAGTTCGTAGCAATGTAGCGATAGGCTCCGTTCGCACGAATACGCGTATAATAGCCGGTTGTTCCAAATGTTTCAACGATTTGTCCTTGTTTGAGGCGAGAGACGCGTTTCGACGTTGAAGGGGCAGAATAAATGCTTACATCGTCATAGCGAATATATCGTTTTCCTGTTGCGTCATATAACGGAGGTTTTTTTGTTCCTAACATTTTCGTCAGAACAAAGTAATATTTCCCTTTGAACATGACGCGTGAGTATGCGCCAGATGTTCCGTAAATGTGAACGAGTTGTCCACGTTTATAGGTTAGTCTCGTCTTTGATTTGTTCGCTGTACGAGTGAACAGTGATGTGTTGTTCAAAATGTATTTTTTTTCTGTGATCAGATAAGGAGGGAATGAGATGCCAAGCATACTGGTTTCAACTAAAAAGAAACGATTGTTTACAAGTACACGTGTAAAAGCATCTTCTGTTCCGTAAATATCAATTTTTGTTGAACGTTTAATGGTTCCGATAATGTCCTTTTTATCTTGATCACGATAAATATAGGTGTCAGCTTTGGCATAACGAAAACCTGTTCTTTTATAGGTTGGCATATTGTCGGTAAGGTCAGAACGTTTTATGTATATGAAATCTTTGTTCCATAATACGCGGGCGTATTCATGGTCGATACCATAAACATCAACTCGCTCACCGCGTGGGAGGGTACCTAGTTTGGTTTGACCAAAATCTTTGTAATACGATGCTGATGTCAAAAGATAGAAGTGACCCGTTTTTACAGGAGATTCATTTACATTTTGTTTTGGAATAAATAAAAAGCGACCATTGAAATCGATGCGAAGATATCCATCCAGTTCCCCATAACTTTGTACAGGATCACCGACTACAATCGAATCAATTGCTTTTCCGTTCGGCATCAAGTAAATATCGCTTGTAGCCTTTACGTAGTATGTCTTTGGCGAGAGCGGAGTATCTGATAAAACAGTTCGATCAACCCATGTTCCGTCAATTGTTTGAACGAGCGATTTATTTCCAACGTCAAACACTTGAATCGTTGAATGGAATGGTAAAGGAGCAATGTCATTTCCATGCTCGTCTTTTGTCTTCGCTTCACGAATAACATAGAAGTGCTTTGGGTGATGAATATCAGTATTTTTTACAAATCCAACTTCATTTCCGATTTCAACTTGAGAATGAGTATTTGAATAAGGTTGGACATGTATGATCAAATCATGACTAATGACTTCAAGTACAGTCGTGTCTTGAGCGTCCGTGTAAATCGTTGTTCCGGATAAAAGCATTACGTCTGTTTCTTCTGCGGAAACAGGTGAGAGCATGATGGTCAGAATGACCAGGCATAAGCTAAGTACGTATTTCACTGTGAGCACCTCTTTATAATGAAATTTAAACAATTAATTCCAATTTTTAGTATAACGAGTTTACGTATAAATATAGTGTGTTTTTTTATCAGGAGGGAAATAGATTTCAATGTGTATGTAGGACAATGGTAGTTTGGGTCGGAAGAGTGGTATGATATGATAGGCAAAGGAAGGAAGGGACAGCTATGGAAACACTCAACATGAAGCAACTTTCTGATGAACGCTCAGCTTTTCAAACAAGCGGAAATATCGAAGCAATCGGACGCCTTATGCATGATTCGTTCCGATATGTCGATTCGAGTGGCCGTCAGTTTGATAAAGAAACTTTTATAGATCAATTTGTTGATCCTGAAGCCATTCAATGGATTACACAGGAAACAATAACGTTTGATGAAACAGTTAAAGAGGACTTGGCAGTAGTCCAACTGTTGCTAGAAGAACGCTTTATTCTCGGTACAAATGCGTACGAAGGGCGTTTTTGGGTTCTTCACTTGTATGTAAAAGAGAATGATACATGGTTCTGGCAAGGTGGTCAGGCAACTATGATAAATGAAACATAAAAAAACTTCCGCCAGTTTTCAATGGCGGAAGTTTTTTGTTTTACATTCACTTCGAGAAATAGCGGACGATGTGTTCAGTAATTTGTTTAGAAGCGGTACCATCACCGTATGGGTTTGATGCTTTCGCCATTGAATCATAGAACGCCGAATCTGTTAATAATCGGTGAGAAAGTTCGAAGATGTTTTCCTCATCTGTTCCAGCTAGTTTCAATGTGCCTGCTGCTACCCCTTCTGGTCGCTCAGTTGTATCACGAAGTACGAGGACTGGTACTCCAAGCGAAGGTGCTTCTTCTTGAACACCACCAGAATCTGTCAAAATAATATGCGATGCTGCAGCAAAGTTGTGGAAATCAAACACATCTAGCGGTTCGATTAAATGAACGCGATCGACATCATGCAAGATTTCGTTAGCTGCATCACGAACGATAGGGTTCATATGAACGGGATAAACTACTTCAATGTCATCGTGACGTTCGATGAGACGTTTAACTGCTCTGAAAATATTTTTCATCGGATCACCTAAGTTTTCACGACGGTGAGCTGTTAAAAGAACTAATTTGCGTTCGGATTGCTTAATTTCGTCAAGAAGAGGATGTGAGTAGTCATCTGAAACAGTTGTTTTCAACGCATCGATGGCTGTGTTACCTGTTACAAATATAACGTCCTCTGATTTGCCTTCTTTTAGAAGGTTGTTTTTTGAATCGTCTGTAGGTGCAAAGTGTAAGTCGCTCATGATTCCAGTCGCCTGACGATTAAGTTCCTCTGGGAATGGAGAATATTTATTATATGTTCGTAAACCAGCTTCAACATGACCGACAGCTGTCTGATTATAGAAGGCAGCAAGTGAAGAGGCGAATGTTGTCGTCGTATCTCCATGAACAAGTACGATATCTGGCTTCACGTCTGAGATGATTTCTCCCATTCCTTTTAGCACTTTTGCGGTGACATCAAATAAAGTTTGGCCACTCTGCATAATGTTCAAGTCATAGTCAGGTGTAACTTTAAACAGTTGAAGCACTTGATCAAGCATTTGACGATGTTGTGCAGTTACAACAACAATTGGCTCAATCTCAGGGTGTTTCTTTAGTTCTAGCACGAGAGGTGCCATTTTAATGGCTTCTGGTCGCGTACCAAAAACAGTCATTACTTTAATCATGTGTTCATTCTCCTTCTTCGTTCGCTGATAATTCTTTAATAAAGTCTGCCAATTGCTCACGTGAAAATTCTTCTTTCAAATACTTTGTAAGGATTGGTGCGAGTTCGTCGTGAATCGATTCATCTTGCAAGGCGAACGCTAGTGTCGTTTCGACGTAGCCTAATTTTTCTCCGACGTCAAAACGCTTTCCTTCAAAGTTATAAGCAAATACACGTTGTATACCGTTCAAGTAATTGATTGCATCCGTCAATTGAATTTCGCCGCCTGCTCCAATTTCTTGGCGCTCTAGGAATCGGAAAATTTGAGGAGTCAGTACATATCGACCCACGATGGCTAAATTAGATGGTGAAGTACCTGGAGCCGGTTTCTCAACAAATCCTTTTACATCATATAATCTACCATCACTTGTTAGTGGATTAATGACCCCGTAGCGATGTGTCTGATCTTCAGGAACTTCCTGAACACCGATGACGGCAGATTCTGTCTTCTCATACTGCTCAATCAATTGTTGGAGACCTGGTTTTTCAGAGACGATTAAATCGTCACCAAGCAATACCGCAAATGGTTCGTCTCCAATAAAGTGACGAGCACTCCAAATCGCATGTCCTAGACCTTTTGGTTCTTGTTGGCGAATATAATGAATTTCAGCAAGTTGAGAAGAAGCTTGTACTTTTTCAAGTAAGTCATACTTTTCTTTTGCACGAAGTTGACTTTCAAGTTCTGGATTAGAATCAAAGTGATCTTCTATTGCACGTTTATTACGGCCAGTGACGATAATGATTTGTTCAATTCCTGAAGCGACTGCTTCTTCAACAATATATTGAATAGTTGGTTTTGTGAGAATTGGAAGCATCTCTTTTGGTGTTGCTTTCGTAGCTGGTAGAAAGCGTGTTCCAAGTCCGGCTGCCGGAATAATAGCTTTTCTAATCTTTTTCATAAAGAATCTCCTTTTAATCAAAGAATTAAATGTTCAACACAAATCATCATAGCATAAACCAATTTTATTATTCATGAAGATGATAAAAATGTAGTCATTATGTAATTTGACTACCTTCTGAAAACATATTAGACTTACGTCTGTGTTCGTAAGCGTCTAGCTAAGTGTCAATCTAGATGGATAAGCTTGAAATTAGTACACAAACAATAGTATAATTCTGCTTGTTTGTCTTTACTAAATCTTTTCAATCTTTTTAACATAAAATGATGAAGATGCCTTAGTGATGGATAGGTTTAGTAACAATATATAATGACGAAAAGTAAATGAGTAAAGTTAATTTGGAGGAAAAAACATGAAACTCTGTACAATTGGACTCGGATATATCGGTTTACCGACTTCGGCTGTTTTTGCGAAGTACGGTACAGATGTAGTAGGTGTTGATATTCATCAATCAGTTGTAGATAAATTGAACCGTGGTGAAATTCACATTGAAGAACCAGGGTTAGGTGAAGTTGTTAAAGAAGTAGTGGCATCAGGTAAATTCCGTGCTTCACTCGATGTTGAACCAGCAGATGCTTTTATCATTGCGGTACCTACACCAAACAATGATGATGAAAATAAGTCATGTGACCTCACATATGTATTGGATGCAACACGTCGTGTGCTCCCAGTCGTTCAAAAAGGAAATGTCATTATCGTGGAATCTACGATTGCTCCACGTACGATGGACGACTTTGTAAAACCATTAGTAGAAGAAGCCGGTTTTGTTGTAGGAGAAGACGTTTATCTCGTACATTGTCCTGAACGCGTATTACCAGGTCAAATTTTGCATGAACTTGTTTACAACAACCGTATTGTTGGCGGAATCACTTCAAATTGTGCTGAAAAAGGTGCTGAAGTATATCGTACGTTTGTTGAAGGCGAGATCGTTTTAACAGATGCGAAGACTGCAGAAATGTCAAAATTAATGGAAAACACATTTAGAGATGTTAACATTGCTTTAGCGAATGAACTAGCAAAAGTATGTAACGCTCTTGATATTAACGTATTAGATGTTATTGAAATGGCTAACAAACATCCACGTGTAAATCTTCATAGTCCTGGTCCAGGCGTTGGTGGTCACTGTCTAGCTGTTGACCCTTACTTTATCGTTGCTAAGCAACCGGACCTTGCTAAAATCATCAAATTGTCCCGTGATACGAACGTTTCAATGCCAGATTATGTAGCGACACACGCTCAAAAATTGGTTCAAGGAATTGAGAACCCTAAAATCGCTGCATTTGGCGTAACGTACAAAGGAAACGTTGATGATATGCGTGAAAGTCCAGCTGTTGAAATTATCGACTTGTTGATTGATCGAGGTATGAATGTCGAGGTTCATGATCCACATGTCGAACGTTCGATTTCTGACAAGTTTGACCTTGTATCTTCGGAACAAGCACTGACAGGAGCAGATTTGGTGTTAGTGTTAGTCGACCATAACGAGTTCAAACAACTTAACTTTAATGAATTAACGGCAACTATGAATACGCCTCGTATTTTCGATACACGAAACATTGTTAAAGAGGATGCAGATAGTAAGGTTGAAGTGGTTAACTACGGCAATCTCTACAAGTACACAAATGTTGCGGAGTTAATCTAATCAATTCAAGACGGTTAGGAGTGCCTCTGTACAATATCAATTTGTATAGAGGCACTTCTACTTTACTTCGACTATGGAGAGGATTCGTTGAATTATGTTTCAATCATTTCAAAAAGTGTTAAAAGAACACGTTGATAACATATATATGGTAGGTAGACTTGCGCGCTATGAAACAAAGTCGCAGTACTCAAACCACTACTTAGGAATTGTATGGGAGTTTTTAAATCCATTATTCCAGATTGCTGTATATTGGTTTGTATTCGGGATTGGGTTGCGTTCAGGAAATGACGTGGATGGTGTCCCGTTTTTACCTTGGATGATCGTTGGGATTTCACTTTGGTTCTTCGTTAGTAAAGCGTTTGTACAAGGGTCAAACTCCATTTACGCGAGATTAAATTTAGTATCAAAGATGAACTTCCCTATGAGTATTATCCCATCATACGTGATGTTGACATTCTTTATTGAACACGCGTTTATTTTATTGATTATCGGAGTCGTTTTAATTGGTTACGATATTCCATTCTCGATTTATATTTTGCAGTTACCATATTATTTGGTGGCAACTTTCTTATTGAGTTATGCATTTGCATTACTCTTTTCAACATTTTCAACCTTGGCGCGAGATTTTCAAAGTCTTTTGCAGTCGATGGTGAGGATGTTATTTTATGTAACTCCAATTTTATGGCCATTGACGACGATGCCGGAAGTCATTCGACCAATTTTACAGCTGAATCCAATCAACTATGTCATCGAAGGATATAGAAACACGTTCTTTTATCATCATTGGTTCTGGGAACATCCAGGATACATGCTGTATTTTTGGTCATTTGTTGCAATCATCTTATTGATTGCGGCGGCGTTACACGTGAAGTTCCGTGATTCGTTTACAGACTACTTGTAAAGATAAGGTGAATTTAAATGAGCTATGCAATTAAAGTTGAGCATGTTTCAAAGCATTTCAAGATATATAAAAACTCAAAAGATAAATTTTTGGATTTAGTCATTCCGGGAGGTTATGGAGAACGATTTGTAGCCCTCAATGACATCTCATTCGAACTTCCAAAAGGTGAAGTGTTAGGCCTCGTCGGTGTAAACGGTTCTGGAAAATCGACTTTATCGAACCTCATTTCGGGTGTTACACAACCTTCGCACGGAGAAATTAAAACAGACGGAGATGTGTCACTAGTTGCCATCTCTTCTGGGTTGAATGGAAATTTAAGTGGTCGAGATAACATTGAATTAAAGGGATTGATGTTAGGTCTGACACCAAAGCGAATTAAAGAACTTGAGCCTGACATTATCGAATTTGCTGATATTGGTCGGTTTATTGATCAACCTGTCAAAAATTATTCGAGTGGTATGAAATCCCGCTTAGGATTTGCCATTTCAGTTCACATCAACCCGAATATTTTGGTAATCGATGAAGCTTTATCCGTAGGGGACCAAACATTTACGGACAAGTGTTTAGACAAAATGAATGAGTTTAAAGATGAAGGGAAAACGATCGTCTTTGTCAGCCACTCTATTGCACAAGTGAGAAGCTTCTGTACCAAAGTATTATGGTTAGAATATGGGGTCATTCGTGAATATGGCGATTCGAAAGAAGTGCTAGACAATTACGGAAAATTTTTAACTCGTTATAAGCGATGGACTCCAGAAGAACGGAAAGAATATCGTGAAAAAATGTTACAAACTCAATATCAAACTGTTAAAAAGTCAAAGGATAAAGGGAGTAGCGTAAATGCTTAAGTTTCCAAGCGATAAGATTAGAAAAACGGCACAACGTGTTCGCAACAATGCGAAGTTGATTCCAAATATTGATTATAAATCTGTAATGAAGTATGCGTTAGAGACATCACGCTCAGCGCAAATAGCGACAGATGCAGGCGAATTGAATCTGACAAACTATCACTCTCTTGATACGAAGCAACTAAAAGTTTTAATTTACGGAAACGTCAATTTAAACCTATTAGACGGTTCAGCAGTCTGGGCGACTTCTGTCGCACGAATGCTCTCAGTTGGAGAAAATATTCAAACAGACTTATTGTTGAAAACTCACGTTCATAACGATCGTTTATTGAAACCTTTATACGATTTAGATAATGTGCAAATCATTGATCCGTTTGCTGATAAACATCGTGAGCAATTAGGAACGGCAAGATGGTATAAGCGTAAGGATATTAGTCCGGGATACGCACCGACGGTCATACAGCATTGCTTCAACGAAAAAGATTATGACTTCTGTATTGTTCGAGGCTATCCTGTCATTAAAGCACTCTTGAAACATCCACACTTGATGAAGAAGATGTGGGTATATTTGACGGACTTCCCACATACTATGGAAGAGTTCTCAGTACAAGAGTTTGAAGATTTACAATCGGTCTTGTTGCATTGCAATCGATTCTTATGTCAAACAGAAGAGATGCGAGCATTTTTGATTGAATTGTTCCCGTTCGCAAAAGACAAAGTATATGTATTAAATCCAATGATTCCATTGAACGAGGAATTAAACCCTACGTTTAAAATTTCAAATCAACCATCGCTTGTTTACGCTGGTAAATTCGCCGACCTATGGATGTCTCAAGAACTATTAGAACTGTTCCCAGCTATCCGTCAGCGTCTTCCAAAAATCACATTTAACATTGCGGGTGATAAGTTTAATGATTCGAAAGTGAATGAGAACTTTAAAGAAGACGTTACACGATTGCTTGAAACGACAACAGGTGTCAATTGGATTGGTGGCGTTTCGCGAGAAGAGTCACAAAAATTGATTTTAGAATCAGACATTGGGATTAGTTATCGTTCACATGAACTTGATGACTCACTAGAACTATCTACAAAAGTGCTAGAGTACGCTATTTTAGGAAAGCCAGTCATCTTCAACAAGTCTGATATGCACACGAGATTGTTTGGGGAAGACTATCCACTTTATGCAAATTCAGATGAAGAAGTTGTTGAAAAAATTGTGCTTGCAGTCGAAAATCCTGAAGTTTATGAAATGGCTGCAAAACGTATGTTTGAAGTAGCTAAGCGTTTTACATTCGAATCGATGTATCTTCAATTGAGTGATAAACTTTGGAATGAGAAAAAAATCCCACCATTTTATATGACTCCACGGGAAGTTCGAGAGCAGATTCGTTTTTATAAATCAAGATTAGCTGTTTTGTCACAGGAATATCTTTTCTTGATCAACCGTTTAGGAAATGATGAGTCAAAAATTGAAATCGACGAAGCGATCATGAATGCTGCTCACAAAGTTGAGAACTCTGAGTCCTATGAAGATTTAGATATGTATATGAAAGACGTTATTTTCTTGTCAGAGGAAGTCTCCCGACTTACAAAAGCGCTACGAGAGAAACACATGACAGATGGAACGGGTGAATCACATGAATAAATATCAAAACGCATCGAATTGGATTGTCAAAGGCACAGAAGTTGAAATGTACAATTCTAAATCGGATTCTTTGAATGTCTATATTAACTGTACGAATAAAGTGCCACATCGCTATCTTCACTTTGAAGCATATGGAGCTTTTCGAGAAGATGAGTCTGCTACGATTACACCTCCTGAGAATCAGCGAGAACTTCTTGTTACCTTCACGGGTAGAAAAGAGGGGAATGTTGAAGCGACCATGCAATACATTTTCTATAACGAAAATGGGGAAAAAAAGCATGTGCGCCGCATCAAGTTTGGTGAGACGGGTGTCATTCATATTCCTGTATGGACAAAGAAAATCAAAATGGCCTTACGTGTAAGCGGACAAGGTATGATTTCGATTGAAGATCTTGAGTTGCGTTGGATTGCAAACTATAAAGAATATGAGCAACTCGTCATTCCAAAGCGAATGGACTTGAGTGATACGGAAGAACGTTATCTCGTTTTGACGAACATCTATCCGAATGAAGAAAACCTTTACCGCAATGGCTTCGTGCATCGTCGTGTGAAGTCATACCAAGAAGATCAACTTCCGGTAGATGTATTTGCCTTCCAAGGATCGTCGCTTTTGAATGAGTATGAGTTTGATGGCGTACGTGTATTTGAAGGGAATCAAACAAGCTTAGAGTATTTCTTAAAACATACAAACTATAAGAAGATTTTGATTCACTTCATTAATCGAAATATGTATGAAGCGATTGAAATTGGCGCACCGAACACACCGGTTTTAGTTTGGATTCATGCAGTTGAAGCGGAGAGATGGACACGCCGACTGTTCAACGTTGAAACTAATGCGATGATGGCACGTACACTTCGAACACTGCCGAGTAACAATAATCGTCGAATGAAGTTTATCCATGAACTATTTAGTCGCCAGGATGATCGTTATCAGTTCATATTTATTTCTGAGTTTATTGCGAATGTCGCACAAGAAGATGCTGGATTCCAATTGGCGGATGATCGTTATCGCGTGATTCATAATATTACAGATGACTCTGTATTTAAATTCGAAAAGAAAAATCCAGAATTACGTAAAAAGATTTGGACAGTTCGTCCTTTTGTTAATAAAAAATATGGAAATGATTTAGCAGTGAAGGCGATTCTTGAACTTTCAAAACGCCCTCTGTTTGAAGAACTTGATTTTGAGATTTACGGAATGGGACCACAGTTTGATGAATTACTCGAACCGTTGCGTCAATTTGAAAATGTTCATATTCATGAAAAATTCCTAACTCAACCTGAAATTGCTGAAATACATCGGAATAAAGGTATTTTCTTATGCCCGACACGCTGGGATACACAAGGCGTTTCGATGTGTGAAGCAATGTCTAGTGGTGTGATAGCAGCTACGAATGCTGTCTCGTGTATTCCAGAGTTTATGCGAGAAGACACGGGAATTTTAGCAGGCGAAGAGGACTACATTGGAATTGCTGACGGGATTGAAGAGCTTTATCATGACCCGGAACTTTTCTTGAAGAAATCAAAAGTAGGTTCGGACTGGATTATTCAAAAAACTGGTAAGAACACGGTTATTCCTGAAGAGCTTGAGGAAATTCGAAAAGCATAAAATCTAAAAGCACTTCCTCTTTTTGAGGAAGTGTTTTTAAAAAAAGGTGAGAATCTATGGGGACAATCTTTACGGCATTCAAGACTTTGGATTTTGACTCAACGAATCATTCGAATCAATGTGTAGTTCACCCTCATCCATCGCTTGGATTATTTTATAATCGAATTCATTTATTAGATGGTGTATCTGACCAGAAATTAAAAGCAATCTTTGAAGAAGAGTGGGCAGATATTCAAAAATGGATGAATGATTCTAAAGAAAACAACTATTCTACTTTACTTGAATGGAACCCAATCGGGAGATATTATTTGTATGAGATTCAAATCAATGCACAGTTTACATTTCAATGGTTAAGTACAATTGAGCTTGATGTAGAGCTTTACTCAAGTATAAAGTCCTGTAAAGTTATTCGTCTAAATGGGAGCAGTTTGTGGGATGATTTTGTGTTTAATCGATTTATTCGACATATGCACGAAGCGAATATGTTACAACAAATCATTTTTATATTCCCAAAAGAGCTCGAAGAGAAGCGATCTGAATGGAAGTATAAATATTATCCGAGTATGAAAACATTAAATGGGACTGATGAAGCAATCCAATCTTTTTTAGACGAGGAGACTGTCTTTCCTACCTTTAAGGGGGAAAAGGTTTATTTTGCAGATCGAGCCATTCGTTACGTGTTTCAACCATGTGAGGGAAGTCAACAAATGCTTGTGGTGTTCTCTGCCATGTCACCTGATGAGACGGCACGCTATAATTACTTGAAGGTGCTGAAGGATGAGCCTTGCCACCGACTCTTTATTTTAGATGATTTTGGACAGCGAGGAACGTTTAACATAGGCGTAGATGGAAATCATGAAATCGAAACGTCCGTTATTTCGCTATTGCATGCCATTTCTCGTGAGATTGGTGTAGGATTCGAAAAAATGATTGCGCTAGGTACTTCAAAAGCTGGTGGGATTGCTACATTATTTGCGTTAAAATACCACTTTGAAGGATTGATTGTAGGAGGAAGTGTTTATCAAATTGGTGATTGGATGCTTGAAAATGATGAAGAACGAAATAAAATGCGACTTACCATGACGCCTTCAACCTATAAAGATCACATTGATTTGCAAAGAGCGTATTTAAATCAGTTGATGTACCAAGTCGATTTTAAAAAGAAACCTAAAACTCAAATTTTCATTCAAACAATTGAAAATGACCCTTATCGGAAAGGGGTACTTGAACCTTTTCTGAAGTTTTTAGATTTTCACCAATTACCATATGAATTTGATATTTATCCGGGCAAACGACATAATCTATTAGGTGAAAGTTACCCTGAATACTTGCGACAAGTCTTAACGAGTCATTTTTACGATGTGAAAGACTTTCAAGAAGATGTTAAGAAAATCTCGTTATGGGAGCGAACGCTAAAACGATTTAAGTAATGATATAAAGGAGTCAATATGAAAACAATAGCAACGGATTCGTCACTTCTACTCACTTCTTTGCTCAGGGATGAAATCATGCCCCGTTTTGAAGAGCACAATATTCAAGTTGATCTTGAGGAGACAAAGTTAATCATAACAGGGACGGCCGATGATCAAGCAGGTCCGGTATTTTTACCAATCAAATATTATCGATACAATATTCGAAATCGAATGATTGAATTATTTTCAGCAAAGCGAAAACAGTTTGAAATCGAAATCATTGGCTCTTCAAAGAATACAGTACGAGTAATCGGTGATGACTTAGTATTAAACTTTGAACCGAATCAACGATTTAAAGTGATTCTTCGAACAACACGTTTTTTGACGATGCGACCAGTTTTTCCTCAAACGTTTGAATCAACATTTTCGATGCATGATCAAGTAAAATATAAATTCATTCCTGCGAGGGATGAAGCATTTAGTAAAGACTTGATTGTCGTGTTTTCAGCAATGGGGAGACCCCATCAATATAATTTTAACTATATGAAGAGTTTCAAAGACCATCCAGCAAACCAACTGTTCATTTTAGATGATTTTGGTGAAAAAGGAAGCTATTATTTAGGCAAAGATATGTCTTTCCGAAACGAGACATCAGTCATTTCATTAATCATGAATATTTTACATCGCATTCATGCAACTCCAAAACATGTCACAACGTTTGGATCTTCAAAAGGTGGCTATGTAGCACTATATTATGCACTAAAATACGGATTTGGAGAGGTCGTTAGTTTAGCTCCTTCCATTAACTTAGGAGACTTCTTAATTAACCAGCACCCTGATTTACTTGAATATATGACTGGAGGCAGTCAAACTTATCACATTTATGAGATGAATCAACTGATCTATGATTTAGTTCGAGAAAAACGGAATGAAATGCCTCATCTTCATTTGATGGTTGGTACGGCAGATTCACGTAAATTAGAACACCTAGATCCATTCACATCTTACCTAGAATCTCTCGAGATACCATTTGATTACCATATTGTTGAAGGGGTAGACCATTCTGAACTCAAGTTTTTTGCTCCTCCATACATTGATTATTATTTCTCACGTAAATTCTCACTTAAATCCTCTCAGCTTTATTTCTTTATATTGAATGAGAAGTTCTCCGTTGAAGATGGGCAAGTGATGTTTAACATGAAGATCGTTACGGATGAAAGTACAGAAGTGGCATATTATTGGTATGTGAATGATCAAATCTATAAAAAAACACCGTACTCAAGAGATTGGACAACACAAATCCCATATCAACCTGAAAATCAATATAGAGTAAAAGTATTTATTCGAGATCGAGTAAACCAAGATCAAAAAGTCATATTTAATCGTACATTTACACCTGAGGCATAATCAAGTTAATGTATTTTGGGTGAACTGTAAATAAAAAGAATGAATCCAATCACATTTATTGTGTTTGGATTTTTTTGTTTTTTAGAGAAATATTTTTATTTTTAAATTATTTGTTAAAGAGAATAGAATTGTATTGAGTTTCTTTAGTAGGTCCGATAGATTAGAAGGTGAGAGTGTCATTGTACTCTTGAGGTGTAAAGACGTAACTGGGGAAAATTGAAAGGGGAAAAGTAAATGTTTTCATCAAAATCAGAACGTTTATTTACTGGGATGATTGCTGCGGCATTGGCCGTTTCAGCAGTGACTCCGTTGGTTTCTGTTGAAGCCAAGCAAAGTGAGAAGGTTACATATCAAGCGAAGAAACAGCAAGCGATTGAGATTTTAGCACCAGCTTCACCACTTGTTTTCAAGCAAGGGGAAAAGTTGAAAGGGAAAGACCGTATCCTAAATGTGAAAATTGATGGGAAAGTTAAGAAACAACCTGTCCGTTGGTCAAATCTATCGACTTCTACAATCGGTGAATTTACAGCTACGGCAACGTATTCTCACAAAGGACAAACTGTCACATTGGATGTTCCTTACACGGTAGAAGGCTATGAGCTTGCGATTATGCACACGAATGACACGCATGCCTCACTCGACAATGCGCCAAAACGTGCAACGGCCATCAACCAACTTCGTGAAGAAAATGCAAATCGTCTGTTGATTGATGCAGGAGATGTGTTCTCAGGTTCGCTCTACTTTAACAAGTTTAAAGGACAAGCAGACCTTACATTAATGAACTATATGCAATACGACTTGATGGTTCCGGGAAACCATGAGTTCGACCTCGGAACAGAAGCAGGACATCCTGAATTCGCAGAGTTCATTCAAAACGCTGAATTCCCGTTCGTCAGTTCGAACGTTGATTACAGTGGTGACCAATATTTGAATGAGCTTTATTCTGAAGAGGTGACGCGTAAACCTGTCGATGGAAAATTGTATGAGGGTGTCATCAAAACAATCGATGGGAAAAAAGTAGGATTCTTCGGTTTGACGACTGAAGATACAGCAAACATCGCGAGCCCTGGTCCGATTCAGTTCCAACACTACATCGATGAGGCGGAAAAAGCCGTCAAATCATTCAAACAACGTGGTGTCGATCAAATCGTGGCAGTATCACACTTAGGTTTTGATGACAACCCAGCTGTCGATAACGATTTGGAATTGGCAAAACGTGTAGAGGGCATCGATATCATCATCGGTGGACACTCACATTCACGTTTAAATGAACCAGTGATCGTGGCAGATGGAGCTGAACCGACGGTAATCGTCCAGGCTTACCAATATGGCGACTTCTTAGGAACATTAGACGTCGTGTTTGATCAAAAAGGTAAAATTGTTTCCCATCAAGGGAAGTTGATTGATGTGAAAACATACGCTGCTGACCCGACTGCAGTCAGTCTATTAGCTCCATTTGCACAAGAAATTGAAAGCATTCGTAATGCTGAAATCGGAGCAGATGCAACTGCAGCATTCGAAAATCCGCGTGATGCAGGTGATGTCACGAAGCCGAGTGTCCGTAAAAACGAGACAGCTTTAGGGAATTTGATCACAGATGGTATGCTCGACCGCGCGAAACAAATGGACGGAGAAGTCGTTGCAGCAATTCAAAACGCAGGAGGTATCCGTGCGCCAATCAATGCTGGTCCAATTACAACGGGTGAAGTGTTAACGACACTTCCATTCGGTAACACGTTAGCTGTTATGACACTTGATGGTTCTGAACTATTGTCAGCGCTCGAGCGTAGTGTTAGCGTTTATCCGATTGAAAGTGGCGGATTCTTGCACATGTCAGGTATGAAAGTTGAGTTCGATAGCTCGAAACCTGCAAACAGCCGTATCGTCAAAGCCCAAGTTCTCAAGGACGGGCAGTATGTGGATGTTGTGCCGGCAGAGACATACAAAATTGCAACGAACTACTTTGCAGCAAAAGGTGGAGACAACTACCTTGAGTTCAAAAAAGCGTACGAAGAAGGTCGTGTCAATGACCTAGGAATCATTGACTGGGAAATCATGCGTGATTACTTGGTGAAACTTCAGACGGTTACGCCTTCTGTTGAAGGACGCATTGTAGACGTAAAATAAAACAGACATGGGAGAATCTGATGGTAACTCAATCAGATTCTCCTATTCTTTATAGGTGGGTTATAAATGAAACGAATCAATGGGAATGGTACTTATCGCTTCGTATTGATTCTTGGAGCAAAGGTCAACGGCACCTCGCCATCGAGAGCGCTCCGACATCGAATTGACGTCGCGGCTGATTATGCGAAGGCGCATCCAACTGTAGAACTCATTGCAACTGGGGGACAAGGGCCAGACGAAGGCATGGCCGAGGCACTTGTGATTGAACGGGAACTGATGGCGCGTGGCATTGATCCACACCGAATCCATGTTGAAGCGACCTCTACCTCGACAATCGAGAACTTTCGGCACAGTCAATCGTTTTGGCAAGGCGAGACAGGGCTCACCATCGTGACGAATGACTTTCATGTTCCGCGGGCCCGTCTCATTGCGAAGCTCTATTTCCAACTCGAGAGCGATGCCTTGTATGCACCGACTCCGTCACTAGCAAAAGGGCGATACGTGATCCGTGAAGTATTGGCTTATGTGAAACTACTCGTCCGCTATCTATTCAAAGATAAAAACTAGGCTCTTGCATCCGCAAGAGCCTAGTTTGATTGACAGCCGATTTCTTGATTTAAGACCTCACCGAACGCTTCGGCGCCTTCCACATTTAAGTGGACGCCGTCGCTCTCAAAATAAGATTCTTTCCCGACGGATTGACCATGCCAATCGATGAGAGAAACGTTCTTGTGAAGTTCGCTTGCCCGAGCGAGTTTCTCATTGACCTCGCTCTCCCACGGACGAGGGACGCGGGTATTGATCAAATAAATATGGTCCGCGCGCTCGAACTGCTTGAGGAGCGTGTCGAGTTGTTCCATTTTGAACGCCCCGTTCGTTCCGAGGTGAAGGAAGACGACATGTCCTGGCGCGTTATACGATGCATACTGAGATGCGACAGGAATGGCATCACGGACTTGGCGTCCGATTTCAGCATCGATGGTCATATTCGGAAACGCATCTGCCAAGTACTCGTTCAATCCGAGCATGACCGAATCACCAATCGCAAGGGCCGGTGGACAACTCTTTTCTTCTGGCGTTTCAGTTGGTGGAGGCGTCACCTCTGTGGTTGCTTCTTCCGAATCGTCCGTTTCAGGTTCTTTTGGCACGTCAGGTGTCTCTTCTTTTGGCATCGGCACTTTTACAATCGGAATCTCATCTTGTGCCGGCTTCGATTCAGAGAAGGCCAAGATGGTCAAGTTGCCGACAAGTACGAGTGAGAGTGCCGTCGCACAAGCCGTGGCCGCGAAACGGACACTTGGGTGCGTCGGTGTCGAGACGAGTTGACGGAACGAGGCGATGAATCCGTTCCGACGAATCGGTGTCTCGATATAGCGATACGACAACTCGGCGATCAACAGCGTGAGTGCGACCTGACCGACCGCAAGGAGCGGTGAAAACGTTCCAAGTCGTTCGAGCGGTGTCGACAAGATGATGACCGGATAGTGCCATAAATAAATCCCGTACGTTCGCGTGCCGATCACACGAAGCCAAGCGCTTCCAAATAGGCGTGACCAGATCGTCGCCGGATGGGCGACGGCGGCAATCAAGATTGCGGACAAGAAGGCAACGAGCAAGAAGCCTCCATAATAGAGAAACGCGTCATACGCATTCACCGTGACGATGATCCCGACGATTCCGATGAGAGAAATCGCACCAGCCACGTTCAAAATATGTCGTCCGATGTTTGGAATGACCGCTTTGAACGTATCTGGTCGCCAGCCGAATGCGAGCATGGCACCCAGGAGCAGACCGAACAGGCGTGTATCCGTCCCGTAGTAGACACGGCTCGGGTCCGCTTCTGGAACGTAGCGGAACGTCATCCATGCCGCCGAGACGAGTAAGAGTGCTGCGACAAATTGAAGCAACCGTTTCCGGAAGGCGAGGCCGACGAGTAGAAGGAGCGGCCAGACCGCGTAAAACTGTTCCTCGATGGAGAGGGACCATAAGTTTTGAAGCGGTGACGGTTTCCCGAAGCTCTCGAAATATGACACTTCATGGAAGATGTACCACCAGTTGTTCACGTAAGCGAGCGCAGCGAGTGAATCTTGCCGTACCGTCTCAAGCAACGAGCGGTCAAAGAGCGTGACGTATGTCATCACGAGAGACAACATCAAGACGAGCGCCGGGAGCAGTCGACGGAAACGGGCGATATAGAATCTTTTCAAGTCGATCGTGCCGGTCTTCGTCCACTCTCGAATGAGAATACCGGTAATCAAATAACCGGACAGGACGAAGAAGACATCGACACCGAGGAATCCCCCGGATATGTAAGGTACGTTTAAATGATATAAAATGACAGCCAAAACAGCGAATGTGCGTAAGCCGTCCAGACCGGGCATATACGTTGTATGTTTAAGTGGTTTCATGCCCCCACTTCCTTTCTAGTCAAAGCGGACATTTCCCTTTTTTTAGAATCCATTCTTCAGTATAACGAGTGGGGGAGAGGGAATGGTTTCAAAAGATTAACAATCAAATGAGCAAAAAATCCACAAAAAAAGGGACGAAATGTCCCTTAGTGATTACACCATATTGATTAACATACCACCGATGACGCCAGCGATGACAAGTGCCCAAGGTGGCAATTTCCAGTAGGCAATCATGACGAACAAGAAAGCGGCAAAGACGAAGTCGACCGCGCCGTTGACGGTACTTGTGAAAATTGGGCTGTAGAATGCGGCGATCAAAATACCGACGACCGCAGCGTTCACCCCGATTAAGGCTCCAGCGACTTTCGGATTGTGGCGAAGCGCATCCCAGAACGGAAGTGCCCCAAGAATGAGCAAGAACGCCGGTAAGAAAATAGCGACCGTCGCCAAAATCCCACCCGGAATCCCATTGATGACTGTCCCGAGGTAAGAAGCGAATGTGAACAATGGTCCCGGAACGGCCTGGGCGGCACCGTATCCTGCGAGGAACGCTTCTTCACTCAAGAAACCTGCAGGGACGAGTTCACGTTCGAGAAGCGGCAAGACGACGTGCCCGCCACCGAAGACGAGCGCACCGGCGCGATAAAAACTATCGAACAAGGCAATCGCCTGATTTTCAAACGTTTCCCGTAAAATCGGTAAGATGATGAGAAGTGCCCCGAATACCGACAGCAAGACGGCACCGAGTCGTTTTGAAATCGGGAACGTGCTTGATTTCGCATCGAGACGATCTGGCTTGAACAACAAGAACCCAGCGACAGCAGCGACGAGAATGACGAGCACTTGGCTGAACGTCGTCTGCCAAAGTAATACGCCGGCAAGTGCGAAGAAGGCAATCGTCTTCGTCTTCGGATCAGGTGTGAGCTTACTCGCCATGCCTAAAATCGCATGGGCGACGATGGCGACGGCGACGACTTTCAATCCGTACAACCAACCGGCATCGGAGACGTCGAGACCAGACAGTGCCAAAGCAAATAACATGAGGGCGATGACCGACGGGGTCGTGAAGCCGATGAACGAGGTGATCCCACCTAATATCCCGCCACGAACGATGCCGATGCCGATCCCGACTTGCGAACTCGCGGGACCGGGCAAGAATTGACATAAGGCGACAAGGTCGGCGTATGCCTTCTCATCCATCCATTTGCGCCGTCTCACATATTCCTCATGGAAATAGCCAAGGTGGGCGACCGGTCCGCCGAACGATGTCAGACCGAGCCGGGTTGAAACGAATAAAATCTCTAGTAACGTCTTGAACGTCACACGTTGTGTCGTCATATCTTCACTCCTTAATTTCTTTGAATAACTCATAAGCTTTCTGGCGGGCTTCTTGTAACACCGAGAGCCCTTTTTCGGTCGTCACGTAATTTTTGCGGACGTGTCCGTCGACGGTCTCGTTTTCGCGAACGAGGAGGCCATCCTTCTCCATCCCGTGCAAAATTGGATAGAGCGTACCGGCACTGATTTCATATCCGTGCTCCCTTAGCTCATCGACCATCCATGCCCCGTACACTGGATGTTCAGCGGCATGATGCAAAATATGAATGTGGATGAATCCGAGGAACAGCTTTCGCAGGACGCGGTCTTCCATACGTGTCATCTCCTTGTTATCGAATTCCGATATCGGTTTTCGAAATCAGTCTAACAAATGTGCGAGAAGGTGACAAGGAAGCTGTATGCAGTTTACGAAAACTTAAAACAAGAAGAAGGGAATGAGTTCGGAAAAAATAGGGAATCAATCACAAATGAGGTAAACTAGGTGTTGAGATTAATTGCTGAGGAGGAAGTGACGTGACAAACCCCATTCATTCTTCATACGCTACATTGTTGCGCCATATGCCCCAAGGCTACGTCGAGTTTAAAGTGATTTACGACGACGCTTCGGAGCCGATTGACTATGAATTCTTTGAAGTGAACGCCGCCTTCGAGAAGATGATGAAGGGAAAACGGAAACATTTTATCGGGCAGAAAGTGTCGACGGCACTGAAGGATTTTGAATATAGCGAGCGGGAGTGGATGATTCAAGTGGCACGGGTCGTCAGTGATGGCGGTACCGTGACATTTGAACACTTCTCTCGCCGTAACAAATCGTGGTTCGAAATGTCCGTTTTCAGTGAACGAAAAGGCTTTGTCTCCGTCATGTTCCATGACGTTACGCGACATGTACAGGAAAACAATGCCTTGAAGCAACTCGTGAACGTATCGCATCGTTTTGTTTCAACGGGAAGCGACTTATTGATGAACCAACAGTTTCTTGACCAGATTCGTGATTTCACTGGGGCGAAAGCGGTCGCGCTCAATTTGATGGAAAACGATGGGGAGTCATATACGACGGTCGCGTTGTCCGGTATGGACGAGATGTTAGAACGAAGCCTCGATGTGTTAGGGTTTCATCCGGTCGGGAAGAAGTGGCCGATGACCGACCAACGACGGGAACTATTCAGTCAATCGAATCCACTCGTTTTTGACGGGATTGATCCGTTAATTGATGGTGCGCTCCCGAAACGGCTCGTTAAAAACTTACTTCGTATCTTCTCGCTCGGAGAGGTCGTTCTCTTTAAAATCGAGAAAAACGGAGTACTATATGGAGATTTGACGATTGTGATGCAAGAAGGGAAAGGGGCGAATCGACTTGGACTTGTCGAATTGTATCTTGTCCATGTACTCGAACAATTGGTCAAAGCGGATCACCAAGTCGGAGAAACAAAAAAATCGATGTTCGATGGGTTTGCAACACTCGACCTGGAGTGCATCATGGCGCTCAATACGCGTCAAATCTTACATTTGAACGATACATGGGAGCGGGTGCTCGGATATTCGATTGACGAACTTGAAAATATGGATTTCCTGAGTTTGATTCACCCAGACGATGACGGTATTACAGAAGCTGCCTTCACAGAACTCGAAGAACGGGGAGAACTGTTCCGCTTCGTCAATCGCTTCCGAACCATTGATGATACCTATCGATCCATCGAATGGCACTGTAAACTTCAAGGAAACTATATTTACGCCGTCGCAAAAGATGTGACGGACCGCGTTCAGTTGGAAGAAAAATTAGCCGAACGGGACCGTTTGTTGACGAAACTGTCCGACCAAATCCCGGGTGCCATCTATCAATTCGAGTTGTTGCCGGATGGTAGCTTCAATTTCCCGTTTTTCAGCCGAGGTTTTGAAGACATGTTAGGAATCTCTGCGGAAGAAGTACAGGCAGATGCCGGACTCGTCTTCCGACGGATGCATCCCGATGACTATCCTCACGTCATGCAGTCGATTGATCAATCGTATCGCAACTTGACGATATGGGACGCGGAGTTTCGTGTATTGGCCAAAGACGGACGAACGATTTGGATTTTAGGATCATCCCGCCCAGAGAAGATTGCTGACGGTCATGTCCTCTGGCACGGCTATATTGGTGACGTCACGGAGAAGAAAAAATACGAGAAAGAAATCGAGTATTTGAGCTATCACGACCAATTGACGGGTGTGAAAAACCGTCGGTACTTTGAAGAAGCGTTGGATCGCTATGACGACGATGCATTCTATCCTTTGTCACTGATTGTCATCGATATTAACGGGCTGAAGTTGACGAACGATGCGTTCGGACACTTGATTGGGGACCGATTGCTCGTCGAAGCGGCGAATATTTTACGAAATGAGTTGCGAGCGAAAGATGAAGTGGCACGTATCGGTGGAGATGAGTTCGTCGTCATCTCGCCGAACACGACACTCGACGAGGCGAAGCATTTGTCTGATCGTTTGAGCCGCCTCTTCCTTGGACAAACGGTAGAAGGACTCCCGATTTCTGCTTCATTCGGTGAAGCGGTCAAACACGACACGTCCATCGGATTGACGGACGTCTTCAATTTAGCCGAAGATCGGATGTATCACCATAAAGTATCGGAGAAACAAAGTCGCCGTCATCACTCGATTCAACTGATCATGCGGACGCTGTATGAAAAGATTCCCCGTGAAGAGGCGCACTCTCAGCGCGTCGCGAATTTGTCTGGGAAGCTCGCGGAAGCGATGGGCTTTACGAGCGCAGAGGTGAATGAAATTCGAACGGCCGCCATCTTGCATGACATCGGAAAAGTAGCGATCAGTAACGAAATTTTGGATAAACCGGGTGCCTTGACTGAATCCGAATGGCGTGAAATCAAACGACATCCGGAGGTCAGTTACAACATTTTAAGTACAGTTCCTGAATATGTCGCCTTGTCTGAAATCGTCTTGGCACACCATGAACGATGGGATGGGAAAGGATACCCGAAAGGGATGAGTGAATACGAAATCCCGCTCGCTTCCCGTATTATCTCGATCGCCGACACGTTCGATGTCATGGTGACGGGTCGTCCTTATCGACAGGCGAAGTCGATTGATGAGGCGCTTGCCATCATTCAACAAGAGGCGGGCAAGCAGTTCGACCCGACGCTCGTCGATGTCTTCTTTGAAAAAGTCGTTCCAACACTGCAGCAATAAAGAAGCGAGTCCTCTCTTATTTTGGGAGGACTCGCTTCTTTAAATGGTGAGTGGACGCTTCTTCAAGACGAGAACCGTCATCAAGAAGACGACGCCGGTCATGCCAATCATGACGAGGATGGAGAGGAACGGAAACTGTCCTTCGTACATCGTGATGACCCCGTTATTTAGCCAATAGGTCGGTAGGAAATGTCCGACAAGTTTCAATGAATCTGGTAACCAAAGCAGACTGATGAACGCGCCTCCGGTGATGGCAGATGCCATCGTGACCGATATTTGAAAGATGTTCGCCTTCTCTCGATTCGTCGCAAATACCGCGATGAGGCCACCAAATGCCAGACAGACGAGCAGATAGGTCGAGAACAAGGCGAAGACGGTCGGGAGATGGGTCCACACGTCGTGACCGTAAAGCGCGAGGCTCACGCCAATCAACAGCATGACATAGACGAAGCCGACGAGATAGAAGGCGAGAAGAAGTGATGCGAAATACCGCCGTGGTGACACCGGTGAGGCGAACAGGCGGGCATAAATCTTCTCGTCCCGGTCATCCGCGACAAACATCGGAATGAACTGGAGGAACGTCGACATCATGATGAACGACAAGAGACCGAAAAACGCTTGTGTGCGTGCGGTCGTCGCGACGCTCTCTTGGAACGGTTCGCTAGAGAGCGTGTACCCGTTCTCTGTCTCCTCGTTCGCGAGTTGGGCGAATGTGGCTTCGTCATATCCACTCGCCTCAAGAAGCTGTCGTTCACGTGACAAGTGACCGTTCAATGCCTGTTCGACTAAAGAAGCGTCACTGCCGGCGATTGCGGAGAACGAGAGGCGAGGCATATCGCCATTGAACGATTGTTCTGTGAAACCTTCAGGAATGAGAAGCACGATATCTTCTCCTTCTAACAAGACATCTTCGCCGCTCGTCTCGAGCATGGTGACACGACCAAAACGTTCAGCTTCTTCCATGAGGCGCTCGGCGAGAATGCCCCCGTCCTCATCGACAATGCCAATCGACGCATTAAGACTCGACGTCCCCCCGACGAAGGAGAGGATGAGCGCAAACCCGAACATCGAGACAAACGTGAACACCCAGAGCCCTTTCTTTCGGAGCATCCGTTTGGCGACATGCCTAATGAGCACCATGGCGTCTCACCCCTTTCGACAGAAGATAGCTGAGTACGATGAAGATCAGCAGATGAACCCCGAGTAAACCGAGGCTTTCCCAATAGACGCTCATGTCACCCTCACGAAGCATGACGGCGAGCATCCCGTCGCGCATGAAAATCGGCATGAATACATACGCGGCCCATGGCGCATAGTTCAGCGTCACTTGATCGAATCCGGGAACGTAGCCCCCTGATAAAATCATGATGATGGCGACAAAGCCGTTGACGACCGCATCTTTCGTCGTCGTACTCAACTTCGGTAGGTTGACGATGACAAATCCGATGGCGACCCCATACGCGGTCAAGGCGAGCCAGGCAAGAATTAAATAACCGAACTGGATATTTGCCAAATCAAACGTCCGATAGACGAAATGACTGAACCAGAATAACAAGATGAGCTGAAGCAAAATGATGACGTAGCGGCTGAACGTCCGAGCGAGTCGATATTGGACCGTTCGGACAGGAGCAGCTTGAATTCGTAAATAGCTGCCGATATTCGGTTGTTCTTCCCGTGCCATCGCAGTGATATAAAACGACCCGAACAGAGCGGTCATGATGGAGATGGTAACGGTGAAGTATTCAAGAGACGTCGGGGTCCGTCCCGCTAAATCGACACTTTCTGTATCAAGCCATGCTTCGTTCTCGTAGGGTGCTGACACACCAGTCTCTGCGAGCGTAATCTGCTGGTTGGCGATTGCCGTATACTGACCGAGTATGGCCTCAAGGACGTCAAACTCGACGGTCGTCGGCTCTTCGTATAACAACGTAATGTCACTGCCGTCGAGCCGTAAGATCACGTCTGCATCCCCATCGTTCACACCTTGCTCGGCTGACGCGATGTCTTCATAAGGGACAAGTCGGATGAACGCCTGAATGTCATCGTCGTTCAAAAAGTTCTCGAGCGGTTCACGATACTGGTCGGTCGACGCTTCGACGTACGCGACGTTCGTAACTGGAAGTTTGAACGTGTCACTGAAGACGGCCGATAGCATCGTCCCGAGTCCGAAGATGAGGATGAGCGGGAAGAGGAGCATCCAAAAAAGTGTCGCACGATCACGGAGCCGCTGTTTCACATCGTATTTGATAAATGTCCACATGAGATTGCCTCCTATTCCCGGAGTGTCTTCCCGGTCAATGCCAAAAAGACGGTATTGAGGGAAGGGCGATTGACCGTGATGGACGTGAAGTGCACATGTTCTTGATGAAGCGTATCAAGAAGTGGGGCGAGTGGTGTATCTTTATCGAGCGACACTTCGATATACGGTTCCTCATATTGTACTTTTTGCACATGGTCGAGTGCATCGAGACGTTCGAGCAGATGAGGCGTGAGTGCATCGACTTTGATACGAGCCGTCTCGAGCGTCATGACGCGGTCTTTTAGTTCATCTTGCGTCCCTTCGGCAATGATCTTTCCTTCGTCGACGATGGCGATACGGTCGCAGAGTAGCTCGACCTCTTCCATGTAGTGTGACGTATAAATGATTGTGGCCCCTCGACGGTTCAGTTCACGGATGTTCTCTAAAATCGTATTTCGTGACTGTGGATCGATGGCGACGGTCGGCTCATCCATGAAGATGAGTTCCGGTTCATGGACGATTCCGCATGCGATGTTGAGGCGGCGGAGGAGACCGCCGGACAGTTCAGGTGGGCGTTTCTTTTGATGGGCATCGAGTTCGACGAACGCAATCGCGGCCTCGGTCTTTTGTTTCGCTTCTTTTGGACTGAATCCGTATAATTCGGCGAAGAATTGAATGTTCTCATAAACGGTCAGCTGGTCGTAGACAGAGACGTGTTGCGGAACAATCCCGACACGTCGCTTGATGGAAAGTTCGTCTTTTGGCATCGATTGACCAAAGATTTGAATCGTTCCCGAGTCCGCCTCGTACAGATTCAACATGACAGAGATGGCAGTCGTCTTACCGGCCCCGTTCGGACCGAGGAGTCCGAACAGCTCTCCTTCTTCGACGTTCAGACTAAGGTCGTTCAAGGCGAGGGTGTCTCCGAACCGCTTCGTGACATGATCGAGCGAGATGATCGACATAGGTACACTCCTTTCTCATGTGAAAGACTCATCATTCTACACAAAGGTGTTCGTGGATTGTCACGAATATACCTGTCAGGATCGATTAAAATGTGTAATAATCTAATTATTCAGATAATTATTGTGTTGAAATGAGGGATTTGGATGAAAGGGTGGCAGTTTAATAAACATGAGGGGGCGTTGTTCCCAGACGAAATCGTACTGTCCGCATTTTGTACAGTCGAACCAAAACGAATGGATTCGACGTTACCGTTTTATTATGACGAATCGATTTTTCGATTCACCAATAAAGAGGAGACGTTCTACTTTAAAATTTCCCCGAGCTATCACGAGTTTGAAATCAATGTGAAAGACCGAGACGGGGAACTTCTTTACTATCAGTTGCTTCGGACCGTCAGCAAGGTCGAAATTTTAGAAGACCGGCGTGACCATGCGGAGTTGTTGATCGTTCTCGCGGAAGACCGGAAGCGGACCGTGACGTCAGTCGAATTGACCGTCCGACCGCGTTTTCGTGTGCTTGTGAAAGAGCATGAAGTATGAATGGATAAGAGTTGGAGCGAATTTGTGTCCGCTCCTAAATCATCAATGAGATATAGAGTTTTGCTCGTTCCATAGACAAGGATGGACTCCTAAGGAGTCCATCCTCGCTTCATTTATAAAGTAAGTACTCTTTTCGGATTGGGAGGAACGCGTTCCGTTCGTCCTCGATTTTAGTCAGGATTTCTTCAAGCGGAGCTCCTTCGAGAATCATGTCTTTCACATAGGCGTTTCCTGTCAACTTCGTGATGAAGTCGTTCGCTAAAAACTCAAAGTCGTCCGGATACAAATCGTGTGCCGTTTGAATCATCGCAATCCCGGTTTTCGTTGATTCGAATCGAGTCGGATCGGTGACATAGACTTCGACCCCGTGGGTCAGTTTGCCCGCATGTTTTGAGAATGTCGGCGTGAACGAGGCGGCCCGGAAGGCGACACCAGGCAAGTCAAGGTCGTTCAGCTCTTTCGCATACTCGTGTGCTTGTATATATGGAGCGCCGATCAGTTGAAACGGTTTTGTCGTGCCGCGCCCTTCTGATAAATTCGTTCCTTCAAATAATCCGGTCGTAGGATAGACGTTGACCGTGTCGGTCGTCGGCATGTTTGGGGACGGCATGACGAATGGAAGCCCCGTATCCTCATACATCATCGAACGCTTCCATCCTTTCATTTTGACGACTTCGAGGTCGGCTTGAATTTGATACTCGCTGTTGAACAACTGCGCGAGTTCACCGACGGTCATTCCATGCTTCAAGGGAATCGGATAGAGCCCGATGAAGCTGGAGTAGTCAGGGTCGAGCACCGGACCATCGACGCGAAGACCACCTTGGGGGTTCGGACGGTCGAGGACGACGAATGGAATTCCATTCTCGGCAGCAGCTTCCATCGCGTAAGCCATCGTGTAGATATACGTATAATAGCGAGTCCCGACGTCTTGAATGTCAAAGACGAGCACATCCACATCTTTTAGCATTTCAGCCGTGGGTTTCTTCGTGGCACCGTATAAACTGTATACCGGCAACCCTGTCACTTCATCTACATAAGAGCTGACAGTGGAGCCGGCCTGGGCATCCCCTCGAACGCCATGTTCGGGTCCATAAAGTGCCGTCAATTCGAAGTCATCGGACTGGTCGAACAAGTCGACGATGCTCGTCCGTTCCGCATTGATCCCGGTCGGGTTCGTGATCAGTCCGACTCGTTTTCCTTTCAAGATATCTGGGTTCTGCATCAAGCGATCAACACCAAGTTCAACCTTGGGCTTTTTCGGTTCAGACTTCGCATCCGCATCAAGCAAGACGATTGAAGTCGAGAGTAGCGTCAATGCTGCCATACCACCAATCCATTTTTTCATGAGAAGTTCCTCCTTAGAAAAATGTAAGCGCTTCAAATACTTAAAGAGAGTGTACCATCTAGAAATTTAATTTCAATATTTTTGAATAAAAATAGGAATTTATATTTCTGAATTTCATACTATTCTCCTAGTCGCACATCAAAAAACGTGTCTCTCTCATGAAAGACACGTTTCCACTTATCTGACCGCGAGCGCTTTCCATCCTGTGGCGCCCATGACGGCACTCACTTTCGATTTCGGGACGACGAGTCGACCACGATATGGGTCATTGATATATAGATTTGATTTGTCATAACCGGTCGCCAACATGACGTGATAATTCACGTATCCGGTGAATTTTTTATTCGAGGCGGTATACCAATTGAAATAGCCGTAAGGTTTGTTGAAGTCGACACTTGCCCAGACGATGACGGGGTTGCCCATCGACAACTCACGTTCGATTGAAGCGAGTCCTTGCCCCGACAAGTCTTTCACAGGACGATATTTACTGGAAAATCCAATCATGCCTTTCGGGTAAATGCCGTAGTTCTTGTACTTGCCCAACGTACGGCGCGGGTCACCGGTGAACATGACGTTCGGGTCGACCCAGCGGTATAACCGATTCTCATAACGCGCATTCCACATACTCTTTGGCATCTCGTTGTATAAGGTCGAGGCACTGACAGCGCGACCCTTTTCTTCGAGCGCCATTTTGAGCGAGAAGAACTCGCAACCGGACGGATACCCCATCGGGAACTGACGATAGATTGGGACGCTCATCTTATACATCGATAGCCGAGGGGAATAGACTCCTTTCGCATCAAACGAGGCATTGCCGACACGTTTGTTTTGGTACATACGTCCGTTGGCATCGAAGTAGTACCACTGTCCTTTGATCAGCTGCCAATCCGTCTTCTTCGTCAGTGCCGGGGCGAAGTACTCATAGCGTGTCGAGTATTTCCATCCGGTCTCTTGTACTCCGGTCGAATGAAAGAAGTACGTTTCATTGCCCATCTTGAATTTCCCTTTTAGACGATATCCGTACTGGGGATGGAAACCGTATGTTTTTCCATTGATCCGTTGTAACCCATATAGGCGCTTTCCTTTTGAATCAAATAAGTAATTGCGGTCGCGCAACCGATATGCCCCTTTTAGGCTATATCCGTAAGTCGGGTGGAATCCATATACGTCTTTCCCAACCCAGGCCAAGCCTTGGCGGCGGATTCCGTCATTTCCAAAGTAGTAGGAACGGGCTTTGATTGTCTGCTATCCGGTCGCGACTTTACCATCATTCAGAAGGAAATACGATTTTCCACCGAGCGTATACATGCCGGTACGAATCGTTCCGTCTGAAAAGATGTAGTGCTTTGCGCCAGCAATTTGCTGCCAACTGGAGAGGCGAACGCCTTTGTCTGAGAAATAGTAGCGCTTGCCGTCAATTGTCTGGAATCCTGTGACGGGCAGACCGGTTTCGTTGTAGTAATAGAAGAGTCCATCTCGTTCTTGCCATCCGGTCAGCAGTTTTCCGTCTTCACCAAAGGTGTAAGTCGTTCCGTCGATGGAATAGCTGCCAGTGACGAGGCGACCATCCGTTTCAAAATAATATGTAGCTTCTTCGATTTGTTGCCATCCGGTGAGGAGGATTCCTTCCGAATCGAGATAATACATATTGCCATCAATTTGTTGCCACCCCGTCAACATCGTCCCGTCACTCGACGTGTAAACAATCCCGTCTTCGGTCTGTTGAAACGACCCTTCAGCGGAAACGAGTTGGGGACTCACCCATAAGGCACCCATTAAAAATCCGATGCCGATTTTCCTTTTCCATGCCATCGATTGAACCACCTCCATACGAATACAGAAGAGATACCCATATTTATCCAATGTCAAGCTGAGGCAAAAGATTCAATTGAAAGATCGGACGTTTACGCCGAATGGCTCATGAACCGAAGACGCTTCGACGCTACATAAAGCGAGAGGATGACGACGAGCGTTCCGATCACGAGCGGCCACATGAAATCTACTTCTGTCAGGAGCACTTCGCTCGATAGCGGACCGAGCATCCAAGGCATCCAATCGAGGTCGACCCATCCGATGATGAGCGACATGACGAAATGAAGACCGAGCGTCAATACGACCGCAACGACACCACTTTCCAACATTGCGGCGATGAGGAAGAAAATCGATATCTGAACGACGAAATGACAGATGAGGAGTATGGTCGATATGAGAAAGTCGAGCCAATCGAATGCGTCGAATAAAATGACCGTATAATAGGCGGCTGCCGTTTGTGCGAGCAAGATGCCGCCGACGGTCAGGAGGGCGTAATGTCCCCATTTACTGACGACGATGCGCGACGTCGGGATTTGTAACGACTTGAGCCAGGCGAGGGTCCCGTTCGTCCGTTCATGGCTGAACGTATGCATCGCCGACAATAAGACGACGAGGAGCCCGATTTGGCGAAGCTGTTCGCTGACAGAAATCAATACTTCTTCCGGTGTCGGTGTCGGAATCTCAATGACGGCACCGTCCGGTAAGTTCCCACCGGATGCGAGAATATCTGGTAAGAAATAAAGCGTGAGCGGCTGCATGGAGGCGAGGAGCATGAGAGCGATCGGAATCCAGATGAGTCGCTTGTTCGCCCACGACTCCCGCCATTCTTGTTTAAAGATTGCTGTGCGCATCAGGCATTCACCTCCAAGAACAAAGACTCGAGTGACGGATGCCCGACATGTAACGATTGGACGGTGACGTTCAGTTCAAGGATTCGGTTTAAAATTGCCCGTTCAGCAATATCTCGGTCCGTCGATTCAAACGTCCACGTCGAGCCATTCTTCGTTACGTGAAGCACACCCGCTAACATTTCCCAATCTGTCCCGCTCGTCGGGTCGTCGAAGAGACGTAATTCAATCGTGGATTTCGATCCGAGCAAGTCGGTCACCGTTCCTTCCATGAGTAATTTTCCTTGTCGAAGCAAGAGCACCCAGTCGCTCGCTTCTTCTGCATCCGGGAGGACGTGTGTCGAATAGAGAATCATTCGCTCTCGTTTCAAGTCGCTCAATAAATCGAGGACTTCCCGTCGACCGCGTGGATCTAGAGCCGAGACAGGTTCGTCGAGTAACAGTAATTCAGGATCATGAACGAGTGCCTGGGCGATGCCGAGTCGTTGGCGCATCCCCCCTGATAGGTTGGAGGCTGGACGGTCAACCGGCTCAAGGCCGACACGTTTTAATAGATTGACCGGATCGACATGTTTCACACCCGTCAATTCAGCAGCGTAGCGAATTGTCTCGACTGGCGTGAGGGATGGATAGAGGGCGGGCCGTTGTGGCAAATAGCCAACCCGAATCTGGTCATGTCCGCTCATGTCTCCACTCGTCGGGTCTGTGACTCGCGCGAGCAAGTTCAACAACGTTGTCTTACCGGCACCGTTTTCCCCGAGTAACGAGGTACATCCTGGGCGCAACTCAAAGCTGACATCATCGAGGGCTGTGAAGGAGCCGAATCGTTTGGTTAACTGTGTGACTTTCATCGCGGCGTCCGTCCCCATAAGAAGTAGATGATTGGGCCGAGAATGTTGATGAAGACGATGACGAGGAGCCATACCCATTTCGGGCCGTTCGTCATGTCCCGTTTGAACAAGTCGATCAAAGCGACGACGAGTAAGATCAGTTGCAAAATGAGGACAGGTAACAGGATGAGAAAAAGTGTATTCGGGTCGTTTGCGATATCCATAGCGAGAACCTCCTTTAGAAATAGACTGTCCTTACACATTCTACACGAACAGGCTGTCCCCTGTATGTGACACAAAAAATCCCCATCTCACGAAGAGACGGGGAAGATGAATCATTTGACGATGATGACAGGAGCGAGTGCACGTTTGGCGAGTTTATGACTGACGCTACCGAGCACGAACTCTTGAAACGTGTTCAAGCCGCGTGACCCGACGACGACATATTCGTATGGTTCGTGGTTCGCATATTTGACGAGCTCGACGTCCGGTTCACCACGGAGTTCGATGTACTCGTATGGGATGCCTTCAGCTTCCGTCAAATCGAACAACGGTTTGAGCATCTGCTTCCGTTTTGTTTCCAAATCGATTTTGCCGGTTGAGTTGAGGGCGGCCTCTTTTGATTCTTTCGCACTGATGACATGAACGATGTCAATCGACGCATTGGACGCCTTTGCGAGTTGAATCGCCTTTTCAAGCGCACGTTTCGAGTGGGCAGAACCGTCTGCCGCTAAAAATACCTTTCCCATGAAAACTCCTCCTCTTTCGCACGTTCTACATTTAGTATAGGTGATTTGGTGAAGCGGGGGAATGCCGAATCAATGTCCTGCGTTTGCGTCTTGTTGCTTCAAGTGGAGCGCGAGCGTGTTGAGCAGTTTTTCAGAGTCTTTATTCAAATTGAGAAGTTCAGGTTCAATTCCTACTTCACGGTATTTGAAGACGACCTTATCGATGGCGCCGATGGCCGAGTCATCCCAGAGATGCGTGTTCGCAAAATCGATGGTGACTTGATTGACACCTGCCTCCACATCTTCTGTCACATCAAACTGGTTGACGAATTCAGATGTCGAGGCGAAGAACAGTTGTCCGTTCACCGTATAGTCTACACGATGCGACGTGACGTGGCGACCGAGGTCGATTTTCGAAATTTTGGCGGCGAACAAAATCGCAGCCGTCAAAATTCCACCGAGCACACCGAGTGACAAGTCGTGCGTGAAGACGGTGACGATGACCGTGACGAGCATGACGACCGTGTCTGACTTTTGAGCGGTCCGCATCGCTTTGAGCGAACCCCAGTCGAACGTCGCATACGATACGAAGAACATGACACCGACGAGCGCGCCGACAGGAATGAGCATGAGCACATCACTGATCGTCATGATCATGATGAAGAGGGCGAGTCCTGCGGTGAATGTCGAGAGACGACCACGCGCACCAGAGGAGACGTTGATGACCGATTGCCCGATCATCGCACATCCTGGCATCCCACCGAAGAACCCGGCGATGATGTTTGAGATACCTTGTCCGCGAGATTCACGGTTCTTGTTTGAGTCCGTGCCTGTCATGTCATCAACGATTTGTGCCGTCAAGAGCGACTCGATCAATCCGACGAATGCGAGGGAAATCGAGTAAGGAAGAATGATCAACAACGTCTCAAACGTCAACGGGACGTTCGGGAATAAAAATTCCGGGAGTGTTGCTGAGATTGTTCCCATGTCTCCGATATTTTTTGTATCGAGACCGAGTGTGATGGCTAAAATCGTCATGACGACGATGGCGACGAGCGGGGCAGGGATCATTTTCGTGACTCGCGGGAACAAAAAGATGATGGCGAGTGACGCCGCGACGATTGCCCAGATAATCCAGCTCTCGCCTTCAAAGTTTGATAACTGTGCCTGGAAAATCAAAATCGCAAGCGCGTTGACGAATCCGACCATGACGGCACGTGGGATGAACTTCATTAAACGGGCGATGCCGAGATAACCGAGGACGATTTGAATGATCCCCGTTAAAATACCGGCAGCCAACAAATATTGAAGGCCGTGGTCGGCAACGAGCGAGACAACGACGAGTGCCATTGCACCGGTCGCAGCCGAAATCATCGCAGGTCTACCGCCGGCGATTGAAATGACCATGGCGATGATGAACGAAGCATAAAGCCCGACCATCGGGTTGACGCCAGCAATGAGGGAGAACGCAATCGCCTCAGGGATGAGGGCGAGCGCGACGACAATTCCCGCAAGGAGGTCTGCTCGGACGTTACCGAGCCAATCTTGTTTGATTGTATTCATTTTTTCCAAGAAGAACACACCTCTCTTTTTATTTTGACTTTGACCTTCGAGTCTCACGAAGATCAAACGCCGCATTATATGAAAGGAAATGTTCTGACGTTATATGTTTTTACAACGTGTTTCATCATAACGGATTTTTTTTGAAAAGACAATTGAATACAGGTAAAAAATATGGTAACTTCATAACGGATACGTTATATAACGATTTTGTTATACAAGGGAGTGTAATGAAGATGTACACCGTGGAAGAATTGAGTAAAGTGCTCAAAGTGCTCGGTGATTCGACCCGATTGACGATGTTGAAACAGATGGAAGCAGGCGAGCAGTGCGCCTGTAGTTTCGTCGATTGTTTCGATATTTCGCAACCGGCCATCAGTCGCCATTTGAAGATGTTGCGCCAAGCGGGGCTCTTGCTCGAGCGTCGGGACAAACAGTGGATTCATTATCGATTGAACGAGACGAGTCCGTTTTATCCGCTCGTCAAAGATTTATTAGCGAATTTAGAGACGACTGAGCCGAGCTGTGATTGTGAGCCGAATTGTGCCATTTAAGGAGAGATGAAGATGAAACTTGAAGTGTTCGAACCAGCCATGTGTTGTCCGACGGGATTATGCGGACCGTCCATCGACCCCGAACTGACGCGGGTAGCGACAATTCATTATGTATTGAAGCAACGAGGATTTGATGTGTCGCGCTATAATCTCGCATCGGAACCGAACCGATTCGTCGAGAATGCCATCGTTCAAACTGAAATCATGAACGGGCTCGACGTGCTCCCGATGACGCTCGTCGACGGAGAGATTGTAAAACGGGGCACCTATTTGACGAATGAAGAGATGGCGGAATTGACGGGATTACCGATTGCCGCATTCGCCAAACAAGATGGAGAAAAACCGAAAGTTCGAATCTCACTCAAAAAATAAGGAGATGCTCACAGTGAAGCCATTTGATTTTCAGACGATTGAACCGACCCGCTATGTGTTTTTGACCGGGAAAGGTGGCGTTGGGAAGACGTCGACAGCATCGAGTCTCGCTTTGACCCTCGCCAATCGGGGGAAACAGATCTTGCTCGTCTCGACTGATCCGGCGAGTAATCTACAAGACGTGTTTGAGATGGAGCTCGATGAGACGCCACGTCTCGTCACAGGGACGACGCTCGCGGTTGCCAACTTTGACCCGGAACAGGCGGCAAAACAGTATATGGAACGCATGGTCGGTCCGTATCGGGGCGTTTTACCGGACGTTGCCATCCAATCAATGGAAGAACAGTTGTCTGGCGCCTGTACGGTCGAGATTGCGGCGTTCGACCAGTTCACGGAACTGTTGACGTCAGAGGCTGCACGGGACCGATACGACCATGTCATCTTCGATACGGCACCGACTGGGCATACGCTCCGATTACTGACACTACCGAGCGCATGGAATGAATTTTTAGAGACGAATACGACAGGTGCGTCTTGCCTCGGTCCACTTGCGGGTCTCGCGGATAAGCAAGTGCAGTATAAACAAGCCGTCGGGACGCTCACTGACGACCAGGAAACGACCTTACTGCTCGTCGCTCGTCCCGAAAAGTCGACGCTTGTCGAAGCGGCACGAGCCGCGACAGAACTTCGCGCCATCGGCATCGAGCGAATGCAACTCATCATCAACGGTGTTGTCGAGTCAAGTGAAGGGACAGACCGTTACACGAAGCGGTTCATCGAACGCCAACAACAAGCCCTGTCATACCTCCCAGACAGTATCGTCGACCTCGATACGTTCACGCTCCCGTATGCGTACGAGAATCTCGTCGGGATATCGGCGCTCCAGCGATTTGTGGGCGGGGAGTCGGTCGTGATCTCGGATGCATGTTATGACACGAGTCGTTACGGCTCGATCGATCAACTCGTCGACGAAGTAGAAGCTGACGGTCCGAGCGTGATCATGACGATGGGAAAAGGTGGCGTCGGGAAGACGACACTCGCCTCACTCCTTGCGGTTGCGCTTCACGAACGAGGACATGCTGTGCATTTGACGACAACAGACCCGGCCGCCCATGTCGCACTCACGATTGGAGCGGACGTTTCAGATACGTTCACCGTCGATGCTATTGATCCGAAAACCGAGATTGAGAAGTATCGGGCGGATGTGTTCCGAGAAGCAGGGGACATGAACGAGGAGCAACGGATGATGCTCGAAGAGGACTTGCGCTCACCGTGTACAGAAGAGATTGCCGTCTTCCGTGCCTTTGCTGATCAAGTGGCGAAAGCGAAAGACCGCTTCGTCGTCATCGATACAGCTCCAACGGGACATACGCTTCTGTTATTAGATGCGACGGAGAGCTATCATCGTGAACTCGAACGGTCGACCGGCGTCGTTCCGGAAGCGGTCCGAGAGTTGTTACCGAAACTGCGTGACCCGAAACAAACGCACGTCATCATCACGACACTGCCTGAGGCGACGCCAGTCTATGAAGCGGAGCGTCTCACAGCAGACTTACAACGGGCAGCGATTCAACCGTTCGCTTGGGTCGTCAATCAATCGTTTACGCCACTCGATGTGACGAGCAAGCTCTTGACATCGAAAGTCGCGAGCGAGGCGATTTGGCTAGAGCGAGTGAACAACAATCCACGTCCGACGGTTCTCGCATGGCAAGAACAACTGCCAGTCGGATACTCGGCGTTATCTCAATTAGGAAAGGAGAAAATACAATGAACATCACGAACGAAGCAATCGACTTTTTACAAACCGCTTTAGAAGAGGAAGAAACGAAATCTGTCCGCATCATCACAGAGGCGGGTTGCTGTGGACCGACGCTCGGTCTAGCCGTGGCGACACCAGAAGAGACAGACGAGGTGAAGCAGTTCGACACGCTCACATTTGCTGTTGCGAAGGAAGCTGAGGCGTTGGCGGAAAACGTGACGCTCGACGTCGAATCGACAGAAGATGGCATCAAGCTCGTGTTGCACGGTTTACAACCGTCTTGTTAATGAAATAAATAGAGATTATTGGAGGAACTCATTGTGCAGTGGATTGCTAGTTTAATTTTTTTGGTGACGCTCTTTCTCATCATCAAGCAACCGAAAGGCCTCGGCATCGGTTACTCGGCGATGGGGATGGCCGTCATCGCTCTCCTTTCGGGCGTCGTCAACCTCGATGACGTCGGAACGGTATGGGGCATCATCTGGAACGCGACATTCACGTTCATCGCTGTGATTTTGATCTCACTCATTTTAGATGAGATTGGGTTTTTTGAATGGGCCGCTTTACATATGGCGCGAATCGCTAAAGGCGGTGGGGTGAAGCTATTTGTCTATATCACCTTGCTCGGCGCGCTCGTCGCAGCATTGTTCGCGAACGACGGAGCCGCACTCATTTTGACACCAATCGTTTTAGCGATGGTGCGGGCACTTAAACTGCCGGACGCGGTCGTGTTGGCATATGTTATGGCATCCGGCTTCATCGCCGACACGGCAAGTCTCCCGTTCATCGTCTCGAACTTGGTTAATATCGTCTCGGCTGACTTCTTCGGTATCGGGTTTGCCGAGTATGCGGCGCGGATGGTATTCGTCAACGTGTTCGCAGTCGCAGGTAGTCTGCTCGTCTTGTATCTCTATTTCAAAAAAGACATCCCGAAACAATATGACGCATCTCAGTTGGCTGAGCCAGCATCGGTCATCAAAGACCATACGATGTTCCGCTTATCGTGGGTCGTACTCGCATTGCTGGTCATCGGTTACTTCACGAGTGACTTACTCGGGATCCCGGTCTCACTTGTTGCCGGTGTCATCGCCTTGTTCTTCCTCGTGATGGCGAATCGATCATCTGCGGTAGAGACGACTCAAGTCGTCAAAGGTGCACCGTGGGCCATCGTCTTTTTCTCGCTCGGAATGTATATCGTCGTTTACGGTTTACAAAACGCGGGACTGACACAAGTACTCGCCAACTTCATTGATTGGTTTGCAGTGAATGCATTCAGTGCGACGTTCGGGATGGGCTTCTTGGCTGCCATCTTGTCATCGGTCATGAACAACATGCCGACCGTCATGATTGATGCGCTAGCCATCGACTTGACGCATACGACCGGTCAGATTCGGGAAGCGTTAATCTATGCGAACGTCATCGGGTCCGACCTTGGACCGAAGATCACCCCGATTGGATCACTTGCGACGCTTCTTTGGCTCCATGTGCTCCGTACGAAAGGCCTTAAGATCGGATGGGGTGAGTATTTCAAAGTCGGGATCATCTTGACGATTCCGACACTGGCCATCACATTGCTCGGCCTATATATCAGCTTATTACTTTATTAAGGAGTGGGTTATATGAAACTAGTCATCATTGGATCCGTTGCTGCCGGGACATCGGTCGCAGCGAAAGCACGTCGGAATAATGAGGACGCCCAAATTACGATTTACGACCGGGATTATGATATCTCGTATTCAGGTTGCGGCATTCCGTACTACGTCGGCGGAGAAGTAGAGTCACGTGACGATTTGACACCTCGTGACGCGGCGTTCTTCAAGAAACGCTACAACATCGACGTCATGACGCGTCATAACGTGACGACGGTCGATAAGGATGCGAAGACGGTGACGGTTGAAAACTTGGAGACGGGTGACACGTTCACGGACTCGTATGACGTCCTCGTCCTCGCAACAGGGGCGACGAGCATCATTCCCCCGATTCCGGGTGTGAAATCGGATAACGTCTTCCCAATCCGAAACATTCAGCACGCTGAAGCGACACGGTCGTTCGTCGATTCGACGAGCCCGAAACATGCGACAATCATCGGTGCCGGCTTCATCGGTTTGGAGATGGCCGAACAGTTGAAGCTACGCGGTGTGGACGTGACAATCATCGAGCGCGTGCCGCAGGTGATGCCACCACTCGATAAAGACATGGCGTGCCGCGTCGAGGAACACCTCGAGAAGAACGGAATCGAACTCATGCTCGGGGAGACAGTGACGGAACTTGTCGGTGATGGACATGTAGAACGTGTCGTCACGGAGAGCGGCAAGACGATCGAAACCGACTTCGTCATCTTATCGGTCGGGGTCCGTCCGAACGTCGAACTTGCGATGCATATGGGAGTTGAACTAGGTGAGACGGGAGCGATTGCCGTCAATGAACGTATGGAAACGAACATCCCGGACGTGTATGCGGCTGGAGACGTCGCGGAGAGCTTCTCCATCGTGACGGGGAAACCAATCTGGCGCCCACTCGGTTCGACAGCGAACAAGATGGGACGGACCGCTGGGGACGTGATCACGGGCGGGCATCTCGAGCATCGCGGTATTCTCGGAACGGGTATCTTCAAAGTGTTCGGACTTGCGGTGGCGCAGACGGGACTTTCCGAGAAGGAAGCACGCGAACTCGGATATGACATCGAAGTGCTCCATAACACGAAACCGGACAAGCCTGCCTACATGGGTGGGAAAGACATGACGATTAAAGCGGTTGCGGATCGTTCGACACGTCAACTGCTCGGTATCCAAATCGTCGGATTCGAAGGAGTCGACAAACGAATCGACGTCTTCGTCACGGCCATCACATTGAAAGCGAAAGTGGATGACTTGTTCCACCTCGACCTCGCATACGCACCACCGTTCTCGACGACGAAAGATCCGGTCATGTATACAGGGATGGTCCTTTCGAACAGTATCGACAAGGCGGCACGACTCATCACACCAGCCGAGCTGCAGACACGAATCGATGCAGGGGAAGACATGCAAATCATCGACACGCGGAAAGCAGCGCAGTTCGAGAAGGCGTGTGTCGATTGTGCCGTCAACGTCCCACTCGGCAACTTGCGGGAAGCGGCGAAAGACATGGACAAAAACAAGCCGACCGTCGTCTATTGTAACGGCGGGGTGACGGGGAACGCGGCACAAAACGTGCTCCGTAACCTCGGATTCACCGACGTCTACAACTTGTCAGGCGGGAATAAGAACTATCAGTTGTTCAAAAAATACGGGAACTAAATAAGACGACGTCCATTGCGGGCGTCGTATTTTGATATGCTGAAACGTGAGGTGAGTCGTATGAATTATAAGATGCTACATGAAAAGTTTGAACGTCGGAAGCAGTGGCTCATTTTTGATAAGGAAGAAGTCGTCCGGCGTGTGATGGTGCGCTATAAGGCAAGAATCATCCCGAAGACGGACATCATGGACTTAGTGAACGACGATCAACTGTCGTATGAACATATCTTTTGTTGCTTAACGATTGATGACCCAAGAATACTCGAGAAAATCTTCACGGCGAAAGAGAGAAAAAATCATCAGTGGGAGATTGATGACAACGCAAGACGTGGGACGGTGTATAAGCATAAGGACGAAGAACACCGGCGATACAACCAGTTGATCATCGATGAACAGGAAGGACGTCGACTCGACATCGTCTTCGAGAGCAAGGATGGAAAGTATGTGACCGGCTTTTTGACGAGATACATGTCGGAGCAAGTCGGCTCTTATATTTTTGCTCATGTCGGAGGTGCCAAGTTCACAGGTCTCGTGCCACGTTCGCTTTTGCCAGCCGATTTGACAGATGAAGAAATCAAGATAAGCTATCGGTGGTATTTGGAGTCACTCGAGGAATGGAATAAACTTTGACGGATTGTGCCATAAGGAGCAACATCCGTCTTTTTAGTTCATTGTCCTTAGACAATCTGTAAGAAGAATGATGCCAATTGACTCTTTTCTAAAATAACGTTGCTTCGCTAAAGGAAACCGTTTACAATTTTTGTGTAAGCGTTTTCTCAAAATAGTGCTACAAGGAGGGACCCTCATGGTCAAAAAGCAATGGAAACCCGTATGGGCAGTTGTGCTAACGTTTGCACTAATTCTGTCAATGTTTCCGATGCCGACGTCCGCTTTAGATAAAGGGAAGTCGACACTCGTCGTCGTCCATTATCAAGAGGCGCCGGATAACGAAAAGGATTGGAACTTATGGCTTTGGGCGAATGGCCCAGATTACTTCCCGAACAAAGGATTCACATTTAATGGGGAAGATGCATTCGGAAAGGTGGCGGCTTACGAATTCCCGGTCGATTCACCTGAAAAAATTGGTCTCATCGTTCGAACGGACAACTGGGATAAAGATAAAGGGTCAGAGAACGACCGCTTCATCACGAGCGACATGATTCAAGATGGTGTCGCAGAAGTGTGGATCAAGTCAGGTGATCCGAAGATTTATACGTCAAACCCGGACGGGGAGACGGCTTCAACGGAAATCGATATGAAAGTTCATTATTTCCGTTACGACAATACATACACGGACTGGGGCCTTTGGACTTGGCCGGACGGTGGCGATGGTCAGAACATCGCGTTTGACGAGACGGATGCATTCGGTGGCGTGGCGAACGTCAAGCTCGCCAACCCAGAGTCGAAAAAACTTATGGGCTTGATCACGAAAAAAGGAGAATGGACGGAGAAAGACGGAGAAGACCGCTTCGTTCTTGGTTCAGCGAAAGAAATTTGGCTCGTTGAAGGAGATTCGACAATTTACTATTCAGAGCCTGAAATCGATCGCTCACCGAAACTCGTCTCATTCTCGGCGGACACGTTCCGCCAAGCAACGCTCACGACGAACCGCGTCATTACAGATGCGTTCATCGATGAAGTGACGGTAGATGGTGCAACTGTCGCTTCAATCACAAAGGCTGGTGACAAGTCAGTCACAATCGAATTCAAAGAAGATATCGATTTAGCAAAAGTCATCAAAGCCTCACATCCTGAGTTTGGTGAACAGACGCTTCAAGCAGGAAAAGTACTTCGTTCAAAAGAGTTTGATGCGAAGTATGCCTATAATGGAAAACTCGGCATCACGTACCAAAAATCAAAAACTCAATTTGTTCTTTGGGCACCGACCGCTCAGCAAGTCGAGCTCGAGCTATGGAACATGCCGAAAGACCGACCAGCGAACGACAAAGACTTGAAAAAAGTCATCCAGATGAAACGTGGGGAACGTGGCACGTGGGTGGCTGAAGTACGCGGCGACCTCGACGGTGTCGGGTATACGTATCAAGTGACACATGCGACAGGGAAAGTCCGTGCGGTCGATCCGTATGCGACAGCTGTCGGTGTGAACGGTGACCAAGGTGTCATCGTCGACTTGAAAGAAACAGATCCGAAACGTTGGAACTCGATGAAGCCGAAGTTGAAAAATGCAACGGACGCCATCATCTATGAGACACACGTCCGTGACTTCTCGATTTTTGATGTCACATCGAACACATATGATTCAGGAATCCGCCATAAAGGCAAATACCTCGGTGTCGTTCAACCAGGAACTCGCTTGATCGAGAACGGGAAGAAGACAGCGACGAAGACGGGACTCGACCACGTCAAAGACCTTGGCGTGACACACGTCCAGTTCATCCCGGTCTATGACTATAACACGGCTTCTGTCGACGAAACGAACCCGACGGCGACATATAACTGGGGCTACGACCCGAAAAACTACAATGCACCAGAAGGATCGTATTCGACAAACCCGTACGATGCCAAAGTGCGGATCAGTCAGATGAAAGAAATGATTCAAGGGCTACATGACAACAACTTACGTGCCGTCATGGACGTTGTCTATAACCACATGTTCGACGCGCAAGCATCTAACCTTCACAAAATCGTACCGGGTTACTACTACCGTTATACGGCAGGTGGCGACTTCGCAAACGGAACAGGTGTCGGGAACGATACAGCGTCTGAGCGTGCGATGATGCAAAAACTCATCGTCGATTCAGTCGTCTACTGGGCAAAAGAATACCATTGGGACGGCTTCCGCTTCGACTTGATGGGAATCCACGATGTCGATACAATGAACAAAGTTCGTGCAGAATTGAATAAAGTCGACAAATCAATTCTCGTCTTCGGTGAAGGCTGGGATCTCGGCACGCCACTTGACGCCGAACTCAAAGCGAATCAAAAGAACGCCTACGACATGCCTGGTGTTGCTCACTTTAATGACAACATCCGTGATGGATTGAAAGGTAGCGTCTTCTATGATGAAGACAATGGCTTCATCAACGGAAAAGAAGGCATGGAGAACCGCGTGAAGACAGGAATCGTCGGTGAAATCACGTATAACGACATGATCAAAGGCTTCACGAAAGAACCGACGCAAGCGATCACATATGTCGAAGCACACGACAATCATACGCTTTGGGACAAGTTAGAACTGACGAATCCGGAAGCTTCTGAAGAAGTGCGTACCGACATGCATCGTCTCGCTTCAAGCATTTTGTTGACGAGCCAAGGTACGACATTCCTTCACGCTGGCCAGGAGTTCATGCGTACGAAAGACGGCGACCATAACTCGTACAAATCACCGGACTCAATCAACCAGCTCGACTGGAAACGGGCAGCCGACCGTAAGGCGGATGTCCAATACATGAAAGGCTTGATTGAGATGCGCAAAGCCAACCCTGGACTCCGCATGACGAAAGCGACTGATGTGAAGCGCTTCTTGAAATTCTACAAGTCTGAGGCGAACGTCATCACGTACTTGATTGATGAAGACGCACCAGGACAAAAGAACGACTTGTACATCACACATAACGCAAACCCGAACGCTGTATCCGTGAAACTTCCAAAAGGAACGTGGAACGTGATTGTCGACGGGGACCGCGCTGGAACGAAGACGATCAAACGTACGACGGGCAGAGTCACAGTCCCTGCATACCATACGTTTGTCCTCGAACGTAACTAATTCATTGACCCCACTTGTAAAAGAGTGGGGTTTTCGTATGGGGAAATTGCAGACGACAGATGAATGTTGTTTCGAAATTGGTCATTTCAACTTTTCGTAAAAAGATTTTTAGGAAGAGTGAATGTGAGTCTAACCTGTCATGTGCGAGAACGGATAGTTGAAACGAAGGTCTCCTTTTCTCTAAGATGGAGAAGAGAGAATAAATGAGGAGACTTAAGACATGAATTTGTATGAACAAGCGAGCGAGTGGATGCGACAGTGGCAAGACGACCCTTCCGAACGTTTGCGAGAAATCGAACAAGAAATTGAACGCACGGGTACGTATTCGTTGACGACGGAGGAGTTGTGCGAAGGCGCGAAAGTAGCGTGGCGGAACTCGAACCGTTGCATCGGACGATTGTTTTGGCAGACACTTCATGTGATCGATGCCCGGGATGCGAAAACGTTTGATGACGTCTACGCTCGGCTTGTGGAGCATCTTCACTTCTCTACAAATGGTGGGAAAATCCGCTCGACGATGACGGTCCTTCCGAACGAGTTCAAACTGTTGAACACGCAGCTGATTCGGTATGCCGGATATGAGACACCGGACGGAATCATCGGGGACCCGATGTCCGTGCCGATGACGAAACGGGCCGAACAACTCGGATGGGTCGGGACCGGCACTCCGTTTGATCTTTTGCCGCTCATGATTACGGACGGTCAGAACGTTCGTCTATATGACTTACCGAGTGATGCCGTGCTCGAAGTCGACATCGTTCACGAGGAGTTTGACTTGTTTGATGGGCGCCCGATTAAATGGCATGCCATTCCGGCCATCGCCGACATGGAACTTGAAATCGGCGGTCTCCGTTTTACGTCTGTGCCGTTCAACGGATGGTACATGGAGACAGAAATCGGTGCCCGCAACTTGGCAGACACCGATCGCTATGACTTGTTGCCGCTCGTCGGCCGCTCGCTCGGGCTCGACACGTCGAAAGAGCGCTCGCTCTGGCGGGACCGCGCGCTCGTTGAATTGAATATCGCCGTCCTCCAGTCGTTCGAGCGAGCGGGTGTCACAATCGTTGATCATCATACCGCCGCCAAACAGTTCAAACGATTCGAAAAGAATGAACGGGAAGCGGGGCGTGAGGTCACAGGGCAGTGGAGCTGGCTCATCCCCCCTCTATCGCCTGCGACGACGCACGTCTTTCATGAACATTATGACAACATCATCAAAACGCCGAACTTGTTCGCACGAAGCGGATGTCCGTTCTCTGGGTTTCGTCAGCCGTTAAAAGAGAAAATAAAAGGCTAGAACCGAGAGAAAGGATGATTGCTGTGGCAGTCCCGCTTTGGAAACGAGCCGTCGCCGGTCAAATCGACCAAGTCGTCTTTCAGACGCCGGCCAAATTGATTGAAAAGGCCATCCGTAAAAAGGTATGGCCCGACAAGGAAGTGAAGCGGTATTACTTGCCGACCGTTGTGACGATGGCCGGAGAGGTTTACTGTATGCTGTACCAAAACGGTCAGTCACTCGGAGACCGAGTCGTCGGGAGTGAACTACTCGCCACTTATTTGCTTCGCAAATTGAAGGGGGAGCTTCTTGGGAAGACCGTGCTTTTACCAGCCACGGTTGTTTACCAAGCTCGTCGGGTGGTTCCCACCCTGAAGGAATTCGTTTTAGTTTGCCAACATCAACAGGTTGATGCTCGCGTTGATGTCGCGGTCATGATGCGCGCCACAGGCACACGTCCATTCACGGACATCCATCGCCTTCTTCTCGCCTTTTACGCCGCAAGTGGAACAGATTTGTGTCGATGCGAACCATGGATCCGCCTTGATGAGCGTCCGTCCGTAGAAGTTTGATTTGTACTCGAGTTGACGGACGAACTCGTACCAACTTACGTCTCCAATAGACTTCGCGACCTTGTGATCCTTCATCATGTTCTTCGACTTCAATGTCTCCACGACGATGACTTGGTTCTCGTCAACGATCCGTCTCGACAGCTTGTGAAGGAAGTCCTTGCGTTGGTTGGCGATCTTTTCGTGTTTCTTGGCCAAAAGTAACTTGGCTTTTTCACGATTCTTGCTTCCGATCTTCTTTCGTGACAAAGCTCGCTGCGCCTTCTTGACCTTCGCTTCGGACTTCCGGAGGAGTCGGGGGTTGTCAATCTTCTCCGAGACCATCGCGTCGTTCGTCATGACGGCGAAGTGCTCCAGGCCAAGATCAATCCCGACCTTGTTCTCGGCTGGGATCCATGGTTCATCGTCCTGTTCGACAAGGAGGGAGACAAAGAACTTGCCTGTCTTGGTCATCGACACCGTCGCCGACCGGATGACGCCCTCGAACGGGCGATGTTGTGTGAACCGCACGAACCCGACCTTCGGCAGACGGACCTTGCCCGCCTCGATGCGGATCGTGCCGTGCTGGTTGTTCGTCGTGTAGGAGGCGCGCGACCGCCGTCTCGATTTGAAGGTCGGGAAGCCGGCCGTCCCGGCGAAGAACTTCGCGAACGCCGTGTCGAGGTTCAGCTTCGCGTTCGCGAGCGCGAGGCTGTCCGCCTCGGCGAGGAACGGGAACAGGGGCTTATAGGAGGCGGGTGTCGCCGGTTTCCGTCTCGTTCCGCTCCGCGCCTTCGTCTCCTCGCGGATGGCGATGCGGTCCTCGAGCAGCTTGTTGTAGATGAACCGGGCGCAGCCGATCGTCTTGATGAAGAACTCGGCCTGTGCAGGCGTCGGGTGGAGCCTGTATTTGTAGCCTTTCAGCATGTCCGTCCCTTCTCCCTTCAGAAGATCGTGATGTATCCTCCTCGTCCGATACCCGCGGAAGGGGAGGGAGAATCTGACGGAATCACGAACTTCTGTTCGTCATATCTGTCACAGGGAAAAAGAGTTTTGGATCGGGCGATTCATCTCCCCCCTACGCTGGGCTTCGCCCCGAGACGCTTAGAGGAGGGAGAATTCTCGCCTGATTTAGTTAAAGTCGTGAGTGCGGACGGACGCCCGCTCTCCCTTGAGCAGGTCATCAAACGGACGCTTTATAAAGATGTCGTCTATCCGGCGACGCTTGGGATTCCACTCATTCGAGCGCTTCACAGATGAAGTCGAATAAAGATCTCGAGTTGCCGCATGACGAGTTCGCCCATACGAAACTGATTTCGACGAAGTGAAAAGAAGCAGGGCGACCGCGTGTCGCTCTGTTTTTGCGTCTCATTCGGTCGGCTAGGAATAGGGATAGAAAATAAGGTATAATGAGGTTGGATAAAAATGAACGACCATTGGAGGCTTTTTAGTTATGACAAAAATCGCATGGATTACCGACAGTATGGCCAACTTCTCACCAGAAGAGGCATCACGTCTCGGTGTAGATATCGTCCCGATTCAATTGATTGTGGATGGCAACGGCTATAGTGAAACAAATCTCTCGCTTGAAGACTTGCATCGGTATATGATTGACCAAAAGAAAGAAGCGAAGACGTCACAACCGATTTTCGGAGATTTCATCGGCCGCTACGAACGCTTGAAAGAAGAAGGGTATGATTGCGCCATCGCCGTCCACTGTTCGAACGGGTTGAGCAGCACGGCGAAAAACTCAAAAGCAGCGGCAGAGGCGGCTGACTTCAAAGTATATACGATCGACTCGCACGCCGCGCTCGAAGCGCAACAAGAGCTCGTTCGAATCGGAAAGGCTGCTGAACAAGAAGGCAAATCCGTCGAAGAGATTGTCGCATTGCTCGAGGCATGGCGTGATAAGAAAAACTTTTTCATGATTATCGGAAACATGGAAACGATGCGCCGCGGTGGCCGTGTTTCTTCGGGTGAACTGTTCCTTGCGAACATTTTGAACATTAAACCGATCATCACGCTCGATGAGACGGGGAAAGTCATTCCGTTCAAAAAAGCACGCTCGTTGAAGAAAGCCTATGCGGAGATGGTCGGCGAACTCGAACGTCGTCATGCGGAGAATGGTGTGAAGGATAACCGAGTGTTCGTCCAGACGGCGCTCGCACCGAAGATGCAAGACGACCTCGTCGCGCTCATCGAGTCGAAATTACCGGGTCTTGAAGTGGTACGGACACGATTCTGTCCATCCATCGCGGTACATGCCGGGTTTGAGACGGTCGGTGTCTTGTGGCTCGACGCTTAATCAATAGGAGGAATGTAAGATGGAAGCAATGACAACCTTGACTGGATTGAATGAACGGATTGCGAGCACGGAACAACTGCTCGTCTACGTATCACATCCAGGATGCAGTGTCTGTCATGCCCTGAAACCTCAAATCGAAGAGATGCTTCATCAATTCCCTGACATCGAGGCGGTCGCGGTGGATTCGGACGAAGTCCCGGAAGTTGCGGGATCCTTCTCCATTTTCACGGTACCGGTCGTCCTCTTTTTCATCAACGGGAAAGAGATGCTACGCCGGGCACGATTCGTCCCAATTGGTGAACTGACACATCAACTCGAACGCATGCAAGAAATGAGACAAGCCTAAAATCAACCCATCATCCGATTTAGAGGATGATGGGTTTTTTTCGTAAGTGAACGGGTAAAGACCCGCAAACACATAAGGGGTGATTCGATGCGAGGCAAGCAATACGTGGGAGAATCGATTGATGTGTACTACGACGTGTCGCTCTGCGTACATGCGGCAGAATGTGTACGTGGGCTACCGGAAGTGTTTGATACGCAACGGAAACCGTGGATTTTACCAGATGGTGCCGAGGCGCCAGATGTCGCGACGGTGATTGAACGTTGTCCGAGCGGTGCCCTCCAATTCGTCCGAAAAGATGGAGGGGATGCGGAGACACCAGATGTACCGACATCCGTAAAATTAAACGATTGGCAACAAATCGAAGTGCGGGGTGATCTTCAAATCGATCAAGGCGATGAGGTCATTTCGACTTACCGGGCGACACTATGTGGATGCGGGCAATCTGGGAAACGTCCGATTTGTGACCATAGTGGTGCGTGTAAAGGATGAGAGGATGATGGGGGATGCACATTCCAGTGCATTCAGAATGGCACGATACGAAATTGACCTTACACTTGATTTCGCAGCTTCTCGGAAAAATTAAGCTCAAACTGGCACCACCAGAACCGCAATGGGGGCACGTCTCGTTGCCGCTCACGGTGCAAGGTTTCACGACAGGGTTGTTATTTGAAGGAGAGCGTGCGCTACAGATTGATGTGGACCTATTGACGTCTTGCCTCGTCGTCCATGTCGAGGAACAGACGGACGCCATTCCGATTGAAGCTGGAAAAACGATTAAGTCTTATCATGATGACTTGTTCGCGCGCCTTCGTGAACACGGGGTACACATCACCATCAATCCGAAACCACAAGAGATGGCCTTCAAAGGGTTACTCGATACGGATGAGACACCGCTCGCCTATGACGCGACGTATGCTCGGAAAGGATTGAGACTGTTTCAGCGGGCGGCGCACGAACAACTGACATATTTATCGAAGTTGCGATGTCGGAAAATCAAACCGGCCCTCTTTTGGGGAACGTTTGATGTCTCATCACTTGTCATCTATCCGATTGAACATCCATTTCCGGAAGATAAAATAATCGAACGTGTCGCCTTTGATGAACAGTTGATTGAATTCGGATTTTGGCTCGGAGACGACGTGACGGATCGTCCGAGTTATTTCGTGTTGCCGTATCCGTTTTTGTTCAGACCGTTACCGACGGATACGTTGAAGCCGGAAGCGGCTTATTATGATGCGGAGAAGAGCGAATTTTTCTTACCTCTTGATGAAGCGACGAGTGGTCACGTCCAAGACTTTTTGTCCACCTCGTTCGATATCTTGATGCGTGAGATGGACTGGACGACGCGTGATCATTTCTTCATCCCGCTAAAATTAGAGGAGGAGAGTGCTGAGTGAATGGACATCAAACAAAAAGAAAACACATTTTATGTAGGAGACGAGGCTGAACCGTCTGCAGAACTGCACTACGTACCGACGGGACCCGACAAACTGATTGTCGACCATACGTATGTCAGTGACGACCTGAGAGGGCAAGGGATCGGGGAGAAGCTCGTCCTCGCTGTCGTCGAATATGCACGGGAGCAAGGGAAGACGATCATCCCGCTCTGTCCGTTCACAAAAAATCAGTTCGACCGTCATGAGGAGTATCACGACGTGTTGGCGACATAAATAAAAATGGAGCGCCATCGGGCGCTCCATTTGGTTATTCTGCTGCTTGCGGGACGAGGTAGATTAATCCGAACGGGTTATGCAACAAGTTGTCGATTGTCGTCCGCTCGTCTTCACCCATCTCGACCGTGAAAGCACGTCCGTCTTCGAATGCGAAATGGTCGCCATCACCGAACATCGCCCCGCCTGAGATGAGGTGGAAGTTGAACGAGTGAATCACATGGATGGCATCTTCGATTTCGAGTGTCATCGGTACGGCCACGTCCGCATGTCCAAACGCTTTCATTCCCCAAGACATATAAGCGTTCTCTTCTTCCGTGATTGCCGTCAATAGCGAGTAGTCAAGCGCAAGGTCTTCTTCTTTTGACTCTTGCCATTCGTCTTTCGAGAAGGAAACACCAGCCGACTCGACCATGACACCGACCCCACCGGCATTCAAGACAGCGTTTGCGGCACGACGCGCGGCGGCGACGTCTGTCAAATCGTTGACGTCGACAATCAAGTAGACGACATGCGTGTGACGGGCGATTCCTTTTGCGACTTTCGGTGTGAATCCACCAGAACTCGCGTGGATCATGGCCTCGGCAAGAGCCGGGTCACGTTCCACGACTTCTACGGTGAACGCTTTGCCCGTCTCATCTTCGAGCAGCAATAAGCCGGCCATCGTGTAGCCTTCACTATGTAAACTGATTTGTTCGTTCACGCCTTCCGCGGAAGACCAGTTCCCGGGAATAGCGAGCATAACTTGTGTACGATTCATGTCAATCATCCTTTTCTGCAAAAATCAGGCCCCTCCTCGGGAGAGGCCTGGTCTATCTCTTATTATGCCCTATTTTGGCATAAATTATTCTTGATATGTCTTCAATACTTCCTGAAGTGGGATTTGATCGATCTTCCGTCGGCTGACGAACGTGCTCAAGAAGAAGAGGAGAACGACCGCACCGAGCGTATAGACGATATAAATCCATTCGAATTCAAGCGGGAGGACAAGCCCGTAATCTTCTGCGAATACGACGATGATGACCCGAAGCGTCAACAAGGCGATCGGAATACTCAAGAGGGCCGAGACGAGCGCATAGATGAAGTAGCTGTTTAGAATCATCGAACGGACTTCCCGTTTTTGGTATCCCATGACTTTCAATAACGAAATGACGTAGTAGTTCTTCTCGACCGTCAGCGCCGTCAGGACGAATAGAATGCTGAAGGCGATGAGAGACGCACCACCAATCAAGACATTCATCATGAAGTTCATATATTGATTGATGGACTCGGATTGTTCAATCAACCCTTGACGGGACAGGATGGTCGGATAGTCTGAGTCGTTCGGGCGCTCCGTCGCATAAATGCCATTGAACAACTCGTCTGTCGCGCCGTCGGTAAGCAGTTCACTTAGCGTCGCCCGGGGCAAATAGGCGAAGTCTCCAGAGAATTCATCGGCAATCCCGACAATCGGATAGGTCAGCGTCTCCTCGTTCAGTTCGACATCGATGTCCTGACCGACTTCAAGTCCGAGTTTGAGGGCGAGTGACGAGGAGACGATTAGTCCGTCGGGTTCAAGTGTCAATGTGTCACCATCTTCGTTACGTAGCGGGAACAAGGTATTGTCAATCTCTAAACCTTTCAACGTAATCAATTTCTCTTCGACAAATGCGAACGGATAAGTGAGGAACGGCTCTTGTCCGTCTTCGATTGGCGGTGAACCGTCCGTATAGGCTTCGTATTCATACACTGCTTCATTCAAACCACCCACGGTCATTCGATCGACAGCCCCGTTCATCATGAGGGCGAAGACGATGAGGATGGTCGAGAACAAGATGCCGAGGAAGAAAATGAGGAAGCTTCCCGTGCTCTTGACCGCATACAAGTATTTGAACTTCGTCTTGCCGCTCGCGCGTTTCAATAGTCGACTAACGAGCCGACTCAGGCGATTCAAGGAAACATTGTCCCGAGGCGATAAGAGGGCGAGGGCGCTTTCTCCCATGATCTTGTAGATGACCGCTCCTGCGACGAGTGCAAAGAAAAGCAGTGGCGCAAATACGGCCGTCAAAAAGACGAGCGGACTCTGGGCGATGGTGATGGACGGTAAGAGATAAAAATCGAGATACAGTTCTTTCAACGGGTCTGCGAAATAAAGACCAAGGAAATAACCGATGATCAGCATGAAGAAAGCGAAGATTAAGATGAGGATGAGATAAGGTGCTGCGATTTGTCGACGACTGTATCCGATTGCCTTTAACAGTCCGATTTGACCGCGTTCCGCCTCAAGCATATTCGAGATCAGGATGGCGACGATGATAACGGCGATGGAGACGATAAAGAGGCTGAGCCCGAGCGCCATCGCTTTCCCAGAAGAGATTTCACTGTAAATCGCACCGCTACGGATAATATTTTCCGTCTCCATGACAGACACGACAAACGGGAGGTCGAGATCGGTCATGACCGTCTGTTCCGTCACACCGGAGAGGCGGAACGATTCTTGTCCGACGGTCGATTCGAACGATTCGTCTGTCATGAGTAAGAGCGTCTGGGAGCCGGGATCTAGATTGAAAAAATTGTCGTCGAAGAGGGGGAGGGTATAGTCCGGAAAGAGGACGAACCCGCTGACGGTGAACGGTCTGCCAAGGTCGATCGTGTCCCCGATTTCAATTCCATTCTCTTCAGCATACTTTTTGTTCAGGGCGACCTCGTCGTTCGTGCTCGGTCTTGCTCCCGCCTCTACATAGGAACGGTTGATTGAATCGGATTCTTTTAGCAAGAGACCGCGATGTTCCGCGTCACCGAGTGTGTACGTGATCGCTTTTAGGTCACGGAGTTCAATCGTCGCCTCTGGCATCTCTTGTTCGACCGCATCGATGCGTGACGCAATCAAACGATTAAAGACTTCCTCGTCTGCCTGCTTGATGTCGGCTAGTGTGAACGTTCCGGCTTCAGCGAGTGCGGCAACATCGGGGTCACGTAATTCTTCTTCCGTCACCCGGTTGAGCATCTCGATGGCGAAGTCTTCTTGGTTCGATTCCTCCAAGTATTCTTCGGTCGGAACTTCGATTCCGCTAATTCCATAGAACATCATCGTGTACGTGAGTGAACTCATGACGATGATGATGGCGATGGCGAGCAGTTGCATCCATTTCTTACTGAGCGTCTTCCACACGTTTTTGTATAGCATGTCGCCACCTCCTTATCCCCAACGAATGTCACGCGCCGAAACGCGGGTGTCATTATGGGTCACTTCGACGATTCGACCGGAGTTCATTTTGATGACATCGTCCGCCATATCGCTAATCCCGTTGTTATGCGTGATGACGACAATCGTCTTTTGATACGTCTTGTTCAGTCGCTCCAACAGCTCAAGCACTTTCTTCGAATTCTCCTCATCGAGCGATCCCGTCGGTTCGTCACAGAAGACGATTGCTGGATTTTTAGCGAGACTTCGGGCGACAGAGACCCGTTGCTGTTCACCACCGGATAGTTGATAGGGATATTTGTCACGCGATTCCAAAAGCCCGACTTGGTCGAGCAATTCATCGATGGGGAGCGGGTCTTTCGTCAAATCGGACCCGATTTGTACGTTCTCATAGACGGTCAAGTTTTGAAGGAGATTGTATTGTTGAAAAATGAATCCGAGGTGGTCGCGCCGAAACGCCGTCATCTGTTCGGGGTACAAATCGGTGAGCACCGTGTCTCCGAATGTGATTTTGCCGCTCGTCACGGTATCGAGTCCGCTGATGACGTTGAGTAGCGTACTTTTCCCGCTTCCGCTCGGTCCGAGGATGACGACGAACGCGCCGTCACGAATGCTTAGGTTAATCTCTTTCAACGCGGCCGTTTCCACGTCACCGGTCTTATAGATTTTATTGACGTTCTCGAGCTGAATCATCTCTCGTTCGCCTCCTTTGTTCGTTATGTATCATGTACCCTTTTCGAAGTCAGATTGGACAAGTTGCACATAGGATGTTTTGAAAAAATAGTGAAACCGCTTCACCTGTGATAAAATAATATAACCAGGTACTAAAAACTTTTTTAAGGGAGAACTTTTCATGAAGATTGCATACATCACGGACAGTACAATCGTCCTTCCAGATGCTTTAGTGAACCACCCAGATATTCATATCGTCCCGCTCTATGTCGTCAAAGGGGACCAACCGTATAAAGACGGGATTGAAGTCGATGCCACGACCGTCTATGAATGGATTGATGCCGGGGAGCGCGTTTCGACGAGCCAGCCAGCCATCGGAGATTTTGTCACACTCTATGAGAAGTTGAAGGAAGAGTACGATATGGGAATTGCGATTCACCTGTCCTCTGATTTGAGTGGAACGTACTCGGCGTCTGTACAAGGTGCTGAAATCGCAGAATTTAAGTTACTCGCCATTGATTCACGAGCGGGGATTTATACGATGGGGCTCATGCTTGAAGAGTTGATTGAACGAGTCGAACGAGGAGATGCGCTCGAAGACGTGGAAGCCTACATGAAGCAACGCGTCGAAGACGTAAGGATTGAGCTGACGCTGCAAAATTTAACGCAGATGCAAAAAGGCGGACGCATCTCAAAATCGAAAGCGTTAATCGGTAACATGCTTCAATTGAAACCGGTGCTCCAATTCGAGGACGGATTGATCGTTCCATATCAAACGGTCCGCACGTATAAGAAAGCACAGGCTCACTTATTCGAAGTGTTGCGTGCAGCGATTGAGTCTGGTGAGTGTAAAGACGTCTCGATTTTCCATGGAAACGTTCCTGAACTCGCACAAGAGTGGAAAGAGCGACTTGGTGATCAGATTCCGATTCGTGTCGACACACTTGCCCCGCTCCTCGGTGCGCATACTGGCTCTGGGTCAATCGGGATTTCGTATTTGAAAGCGAAATAAGACGTAAAGGCGATTCTCATGAGAGAATCGCCTTTTGAATGGTTTAATGTTGTTTCTGTTTTCGTAAATACAAAAAAGTGATTGTCAGCGAATAAATCAATAGGAACGTGATGAGAAACATGGAAAGGTCCATGGTTACCCTCCTTTCTTTGACTGTTGCCGACTTTGTTGTCTATAAAACCTCATATTGGAAATATTTTCAATATTTCATTGTCTCAACTTTCAAACAATTGCTGGAATGTTTTTGCATTACGGGTCATACTAGAAAAAATGAACGAGAAAAGGGGAGAAGACGATGCGATTTCGGAAGTATCTAGTTCGGAGCTGGCTCGCGTGGGCAATCGTCTTCACAGGTGTGACGTATTTGACTTTACACCACCTGGAATCGTTCGACTGGCCGTTGTTTTGGTTTATCTATACGCTAGGCGCTTTGTTCGTCATGAACCCGCTAAAGCGTAGACATCTCCATTTTACGTTCCATGAGATGTTCGTCTTTATCACGTTCTTCCTCTACGGGCTTGCCCCGGCCCTCCTGATGGGGCAACTCCTCTTGTTTACCTTTCAAGCGAGGACGTTCAATCGTCGGGTCGGGCGGCGGCGTTTCTTACATTTCTATCCGCTGAATACGGTGATCGAGTGCCTCCTCGTTTTGTTACCGGGACTGGCCTATATCGGACTCGGTGGACGCATCGGTGAACCCGTTCATTTGATGCAAGAGGGAGTAGCGATGTTGGCGTTCTTAGGGACACTTTTCATCGTCTTGACAATGAGTTTTGCCTTGTCTTATTTCATGGTCGGGGAGCGGATCCCGTTCCCAATCATGTGGCGATTGATTCGATTCGATTGGCTCGTCGTGTCACTCGAACTGTTGTTCACAATGATCGCGATTGAATCGTATCACGTGTTTGGGTACGTCGGTCTCATCGTCACGTTCTTCGTGTTATCTGTCTTAAAAATGTCGATGTCAAAAGCAACGGAGACAGAAGAGACGAAAACAAAAGTCGATCAGGTCGAGCGATTGAAAGAACAGCTATACCGTGTCGATAGCGAGCAACTGTTGATTGAAAAGTTTTGGAACGGACTGCGTGACGTTGTGGAAGTCGAACGTGGTTGGCTGCAGGTCAACCGAAAAGGGGAGCGGACGTTTTATGACATGACGGGACGCATCATCCCAAGTGTGCCGGACGCCTATACGATTGAGCGTTATCAAGACGAGGATGAGCCATGTTTCGTCTATGATTCGTTACATGAATGGCACCCCGAGCTTCAACAACAGCAACAAGAGCTGCATCATTCAGCGCTCGTCATCCAGCCCGTTTGGGGAGCGGAAACGGCCGTCAGCTGTATGGTGTCGACGACAGCCAACGGCGCGTATGAGACGCCGATCGCCATCGAAGTGAACCGGCTACTTAAAACGTTGTCGTGGTCGATCGAGCGAATCGATGAGCGGGACCGCCTGCAGCATGAGAGTTTGACGGACCCCTTGACGGGCCTACATAATCAGCGGGCGTTACGCAGTTGGGCGACAGAACGATTGAATGACGTGGCATCCTATCCGCTCTCGCTTTTCCTAGTTGACTTGGATCATTTCAAATCGATCAACGATACGTATGGACATGCGTTCGGGGATGAGGTGTTGATTGAGGCAGGACTGTTGTTCACGCGCAGTGTTCGGGCAACGGATTTGGTGACGCGGTATGGTGGGGAAGAATTTGTATTCGTGTTTCCCCGAATGGATGAGGCGACGGCCCATCTGGTCGGGGAAAAGATACGTGATGCGCTGAGACGCCATGACTTTGGTGCGGAAGGGACGCGCATCACGGTGACAGCGAGTATTGGGATCGAGACGATTCATGAATATGAAGACCTTGATACGGTACTCCGGCATGCGGACCGAGCCATGTATGTCGGGGCCAAGTTCAAAGGTCGTGACCGGGTCGCCCACTATCAAGAACTATCCACAGAAGTTAGATGAAAGGAGGATCCACCAAATGGCGGATCCTCCTTCTGTATGAAAAGATTATGAGTTCGTATTATAAAGTTCCGATTCAACCGCATGAACGGCGGCCGACCAAGAGCCGTAGCGATGTAGGATCGCTTTTGTCGAAGGCTTGTTGTTACGCTTCGCCCATTCCCGATATGCTTCGAATGAGAGGGAGAAGCCCATTTCCTGAATAGCTTCACGTAGCGCGTTGGATAATTCTGTTTTCGAATAGGTCACACTCGCCTCAAGTCCTGCCTCGGCACAGGCATCATGCCACGAACCGAACGTTTTGACGATATGATAATGGCTCGGTGCCTTCGGATGGAGCTTTCGCCATTGCTGATACTTCTTCAAGGTAATGATTGAGCCCATGTCTCGCGAATAAAGTGCAAGCGTCTCGATGATATCCTCGCGTGTATACTTCGGCATTTTGTCTGGCAATTCGACAGTTGCTTCTCCATGCCATTCATAGCCTGCGATGGCAAGTGCCTCAGCCCATGACCCGAACTGTCTGATGATGGATTCAGGAGATGGCCAATTCTGTTCCATGGCAAAGCGACGGTAGACAGAGCGGCGTGGACGTTCCTTCAACAAGTCCCCGAGAAGGCGGATGCAATGGATCATCCTCTGTTGTTCGGTGGACAGGTGATGGGATTTAGTGGTTAGCGTTTGACTCAATGATGGTTCCTCCTTCCGTGGACTCAAATATGAACCGACAAAGATGAAAAAAATGCTCCTACAATCATACTATCGGATGGTTTTTCGGATTTATTAACGTGATTTTGAAAATTATTAAACAATTTCTAAGAATTGGATAGGTCTAAAGTCACAGAAAAACATTTCAAAAAATGGTAACAGTTCTATTACAAATTAAATCGAATTTCGTGATAAATGTAAACAAAAAGTTTTAATCAACCAAAAATGTCATATTTTTATAAAAAAGTACCCAACTGGAGAAATGGGGTCATCGCCTTCGCTCCAGATGAGTACCCTTCTATAATAAATTTAATTTTCAGACTAATCAATCGAATATTGAAATTACATCAAAAAATTTTTAACAGCTGGTCAACGAAAGTCCAATTCTGCTAAAATAGGCGCATTGAGTGAAAAACAGAAAAGAGGATTATCATTATGACAGTTTGGTTATTTTATACGTTGCTCGGATTGATCCAAGGATTTACGGAACCAATCCCGATTTCCTCGAGCGGACATCTTGTTATCTTCCAAGAATTATTTAACATCGACTTGCCGGGATTGTCATTTGAAGTTTTCGTAAATTTTGCATCGCTCCTCGCGGTCTTGACGGTCTATCGTAAAGATGTCGTCCGCCTCATCGTCAGTTTATGGACGTTCCTGTTCAAGAAAGACCGGACAGATGAGACGATGGTCGATGTGAAGTTTATCGGCTTGCTCCTCGTCGCAACGGTTCCAGCTGGTGTTCTCGGTGTCATTTTTGGTGATTGGATTGGAGAAGTACTCGGTGGCGTCGCGACGGTCGGATACACGCTCATCATCACGGGTCTTGCGCTTTGGTTCATTCGAAACATGCGCGGGAATAAAGGAGACGGCGGGATCACGTTACGTGACGCCGTATTGATTGGACTCGCCCAAGCGGTGGCGCTCATCCCAGGGATCAGTCGCTCTGGAGCAACCATCGTCATGGCAATGTTGCTCGGAATCAAGCAGGAATCAGCACTTCGCTTTTCGTTCTTCTTGTTCATCCCAATCAGTCTCGGGACGATGATTTTGGACGGACCAGCGTTATTTACGAACCCAGAAACACGTGACTTGTTTGGTCCGCTCATCCTGGCGTTCATCGCTTCTTATGTGTTGACTGCGATTTCGTTGAAGTGGTTCCAGCACATCATGGCAAAAGGTGAATTAAAGTATTTCTCATATTATTGCTGGATTGTAGGGCTTCTCGTCGTCCTATTTCTCGCATAATCAAGGCGCTACTCTCACGAGTAGCGTTTTTTGTTTTGCGAAATAAAAACAATTGCGATACAGTAAATCTGTACAAACAAATATTCCTTCGGGGTCGGGTGAAATTCCCAACCGGCGGTGATGGGCCATGCCCTAAGTCCGTGACCCGGGCGCACGTGTGCGAACGGTGGATCTAGTGAGACTCTAGAGCCGACAGTATAGTCTGGATGGGAGAAGGAACAAAAAACAGGTCCGTGTGACCTGTGCTTCGTCGTACGCTTTTCTGTAAAGAAAACGTTTATTTGGCTTGCCCAAAGTCGACGAAACCCTCCCACCAAGACCCTAAGGACCATTCCTTAGGGTCTTTTGTTTGTACGGAAAAAAGGAGGGAGAACGATGAAACAGTACATGCAACAAGCCATCCAATTGGCGAAATCTGCCGACGGACAGACGGGTGTAAACCCGCTTGTCGGCGCCGTTCTCGTCAAAGACGGTCGTGTCGTCGGGCTAGGTGCCCATCTCAAGGCGGGCGAGCCGCATGCCGAGGTTCACGCAATCAAGATGGCAGGTGCGGCAGCGTACGGGGCGACACTTTACGTCACGCTTGAGCCATGCTCGCATCACGGGAAGACACCACCGTGTGCCGACTTGATTGTTGAATCCGGAGTCAAGCGAGTCGTCATCGCCATGAAAGATCCGAACCCACTCGTTGCTGGAAAAGGGATCATGCGTCTGAAGTCGGCTGGCGTCGAGGTGGAAATCGGGCTACTTGAAGAGGAGGCACGGGCACTGAATCCGGCGTTCTTACGAGCGCTCGAGACGAAAAGACCGTACGTCATCTTAAAGACGGCGACGAGTCTCGATGGAAAAGTTTCCTTGGATTCAGGAGAGAGTCAATGGGTGACGAGTCCGGAAGCCCGTCGTGACGTCCATGAACTACGTGCCAAAACCGATGCGATTTTAACGGGAATCGGAACGGTGCTAGCAGATGATCCGGCACTGACCGTTCGATTGGACCGTGAGACACGTCAACCGAAGCGAGTCGTCCTTGACCGTGACCTTCGCCTGCCACTCGCGAGCACGCTTGCACGAACGGCTGAAGATGTCCCGGTGTTCCTGTTCACTTCGTCAGATGACAAAGAAAAACGGGAACAGGCACGTACCATGGGAATCGAGTTATTCGATTATACGTCGCTCGGAAACGTGCTTGAGACACTTTACGCGAACGGGGTTGGACGTTTATTGATCGAGGCGGGACCGACACTTGTCACGTCCCTTCTTGACGGAGGGTACGTGGATGAATGGGTCGCCTATCAATCACCGCGCGTGTTCGGCGGGAAAAACGGTGTTTACCGTTCACAACAAGAAGGTTCGCTGGATGCGATTTCTCGTTTTAAGATTCAGCAGGTCGAGACAATCGGACCTGATCTGAAAGTCGTCCTTCGAAAGGGGGCGCACTGATGTTTACAGGAATCGTAGAAGAAATCGGTTCGGTCAAAGCGGTGAAACGAAACGGTCCGTCCTTGCGGCTCGTCCTATCGGGGGCAAAGGTGCTCGATGACGTAAAAATCGGCGACAGCATTTCGGTAAATGGGATTTGTTTGACGGTTACAACGTTTGATGCGTCGACATTCGCCGTTGATGTGATGCCTGAGACACTGAAATCATCCAGTCTAGATGGCGTGAAGCCAGGAACGCGCGTCAATCTCGAACGAGCGATGCCGGCGAACGGACGATTCGGCGGGCATTTCGTGTCCGGACACGTTGACGGCGTCGGGCGCATCACCAAGAAGCGCCCACTCGCAAATGCCGTATATGTCGACATTCAATGTGACCCTTCGCTTCTCCCATACATCGTGCCGAAAGGCTCGATTTCGGTGGACGGAACGAGTCTGACCGTATTCGACGTATCTGAACGTGGGTTTACGTTGTCGTTGATCCCGCACACGTATAGTGAGACCGTTCTCGGGTCGAAGCACGTTGGTGACCCCGTCAATTTGGAATGTGACTTGTTAGCAAAATATATGGAAAAACTAGTCGGACAATCAAAGATGACACTCGAATCTTTGGCATCACAAGGTTATGGAAAGGCGGGATGGTAATGTTTGATTCGATTGAACGGGCTATTAAGGAATTAAGACGCGGACGTCCGATCATCGTCGTCGATGACGAGTATCGTGAGAATGAAGGTGACTTTGTCGTACTTGGTGACAAAATGACACACGAAACGATGAACTTTTTAATCACGGAAGGGAAAGGACTCGTCTGTGCGGCCGTCGCCGAAGAAGTAGCGGCACGCCTTGAGCTTGCACCAATGGTGACGAATAGCACGGACCCGCATGGTACGGCGTTCACGGTCAGTGTCGATCATATCAATTCGACGACAGGCATCTCGGCGAGCGAGCGCTCCCATACCGTTCGTGAATTAGCGAACCCGACATCACGTCCCTCTGACTTTCAACGACCGGGACATCTCTTCCCGCTCATCGCCAAAAAAGGAGGGGTCTCGGTTCGTCGTGGTCACACAGAAGCATCCGTCGATTTGGCACGCCTTGCTGGTAGTGAGCCGGTAGCCGTCATCTGCGAAATCATTCGAGAAGACGGGGAGATGGCCCGCGTCCCGGACTTGGTCGAAGTCGCAAAACGTCACGAATTGGCATTCATCACAATCGAAGCATTGGTCCAGTATATGGAGACGAGCCTTGTCAAGCGCGAAGCGGACGTATCACTCCCTTCATCGAAAGGGGCGTTTCGAATGATCGGATACGAGAATCGATTCGACCGACAAGAACATGTGGCCCTCGTGACCGAGACGCTTACAGACGTTCCGCTCGTTCGGATCCATTCCGAATGTTTGACGGGAGACGTCTTTGGGTCGTTCCGATGTGACTGTGGTCCGCAACTTGATGCCGCCATCGAGAGAATCGAACAGGAGTCGGGCATCGTCCTTTATATGCGTCAGGAAGGGCGAGGCATCGGACTCGTGAACAAACTGAAAGCCTATGCCTTACAAGAGGAAGGGTTGGATACGGTCGAGGCGAACGAGGCACTCGGATTCCATCCCGACATGCGTGACTATCGTGTCAGTGCGGCGATGCTCCGCGACCTCGGGGTGACCCGTGTACGACTCATGACGAACAACCCTGAAAAAGTCGATGCCTTAGAATCATGTGGCATCACCGTCGTCGAGCGTGTCCCGCTTCACGTCGGCGCGCACGAAGCGAATGAATCATATCGTATGACGAAACAACTCAAAATGAACCATATTGGAGGAAAAATGAGATGACATATACATTTGAAGGTAATTTAGTAGGAGAAGGCTTAAAGATTGGAATCGTCGTCGGTCGATTCAACGACTTGATCACGATGCGTCTTCTAGACGGTGCGAAAGATGCATTGAAGCGTCATGGCGTGAAAGAAGAGGACGTGTCACTCGCATTTGTTCCGGGTGCGTTTGAGCTCCCACTCGTTGCGAAAAAAATGGCGATGAGTCAAAAATATGATGCGGTTATTACACTCGGGGCCGTCATCCGTGGCGCGACGCCGCATTTTGATTACGTGTGTAACGAAGCGGCGAAAGGAATTGCACAAGCGAGCTATCAATCGGAGGTCCCGGTCATCTTTGGCGTATTGACGACGGAGACGATCGAGCAGGCGATTGAACGGGCTGGTACGAAAGCAGGGAATAAAGGCTGGGAAGCAGCGACGTCAGCCATTGAAATGGCCAATTTATTGAAGCAAGTGTGAGAGCGAACCGGGTGCATCGTCGCCCGGTTTTTCAATTGGGATAAGCAGGGTAAAAAGACTGAAAATTGGGTAAAATAAACTCATGGAACGATTGCATATATTCCAGACAAAAAGGGAGGTTTGGCACGTGGCAACTTCGCATGAATCATTGACGTTACAGTTACAACAACAAGAGCGACTCCATCACCTGCTTTCGTCACTCCTCAATCGCTTTTTAACAACAGAGATTGCGGATTTCAAAAAGCGGGTTGACCAGTCGCTAGCCGAACTCGGACATTATTTCGCGGTCGACCGCGTCTATGTCTTCGATTACGATTTCACGAATCAGGTTTGTCACAACACGTTCGAGTGGTGCGCCGAGGGCATCACCGCCGAGATGGACAATCTTCAAGACGTGCCGATCGACGTGCTGCCCGAATGGGTCAACACTCACATGGCTGGCGAGACGATGTATATTCCGCGCGTGTCCGATCTGCCGGAGACAAATGCCGTTCGTGCAATACTTGAACCGCAATCGATTCAAAGTTTGCTGGCGGTCCCGATGATGCAAGGCAAGACGTGCCAAGGGTTCGTCGGATTTGATTCCGTCGTCTCGGAGCGAACGTACACGGAATACGAGCAACAGGCACTGCAAGATTTCAGTAACGCACTTCTCGGTGCGGTCGAACGGCACCGGATCGAGGCGGGACGGGAAGAGGCACAGCGTATCCTCGCCGAGCGGGAAAAAGAAATGATCGATTATCAAGAGGGGCTCGTCCGGACGTTGTTACGGCTGTCCGCACTACGTAACAATGAGACGGGGAACCATATCGAGCGGGTACAAGATTTGTCGACGCTCTTGGCGACGATTTTATATGACCATCATCACCCGGACGTGTCGCCACTCTTCATCGAAGGAATTCGACTCGCGGCACCGCTTCATGACGTTGGGAAGATTTCTGTACCAGATTCGATTTTATTGAAGGCGAATAAGTTATCCGACCAGGAATGGGTCTTCATGAAAGATCATGTGCGCGTCGGGGGTGAAGTGTTGAAGGATCTCCAGATACAGTTCCCTCAAAACTACTTTATCCAAATGGCTTATCAGATCGCGCTCTATCATCATGAGCGTTGGGACGGGACAGGATATATCAAAGGGTTGAAGGGAGAGGAGATTCCACTCGCGGCCCGAATCGTCACCATCATCGACGTCTATGACGCGTTACGGACGGTTCGCCCGTATAAACCTGCTTTCTCCCATGACGATACGATTGTCGCGATGAAAGACATGAAAGGGGCGTTCGATCCGACGCTGTTTGATCTGTTCCTGCTCCATCAAGAAGAGATTGCCATCATGTTCGATCAGACTTTTAAAGCACACTAATAAAGGAGACGCTCCCCCGAGGGAACGTCTCCTTGTTGATTAGAATGTTTCAGATGTTGTTTTCGCTTGCATGTGGAGTTGGATGTAATCCGGTCCACCTGCTTTTGAATCCGTTCCTGACATGTTGAATCCACCGAACGGCTGGTAGCCGACGATTGCGCCTGTGCAACCACGGTTGAAGTAAAGGTTACCAACGTGGAAGTTTTGGCGAGCGAACTCTTGGTTTGCGCGGTCACGCGTAAGCACTGCACCTGTCAAGCCGTATTCTGTGTTGTTCGCGATGTCGATCGCTTCTTTAAAGTCTTTCGCTTTTGTGAAGGCGACGACTGGTCCAAAGATCTCTTCTTGCATGAGACGTGCTTTCGGGTCGACGTCTGCGACAACCGTCGGCTCGATGAAGTAGCCTGTTGAGTCATCGGCGTTTCCACCTGCGACGATGCGTCCTTCTTCTTTTGCCACATCGAAGTACGATGTGATTTTCTTGAAGGCTGCTGCGTCGATGACAGGTCCCATGAAGTGTTCGTTCTTCTCTGTGTTTCCGACAGAGAGTTCGTTCGTGAGTTCGACGACGCGGTCAAGTACCGTATCATAAACGCTGTCGACGATGACGGCACGTGAACAAGCTGAACATTTCTGACCTGAGAATCCGAATGCCGATTTGACGATCGATTGTGCTGCGAGTTCGAGATCCGCTGACTCGTCGACGACGATTGTATCTTTTCCGCCCATCTCTGCGATGACGCGTTTGAGCCAGATTTGACCTTCGTTCAATTTAGAAGCACGTTCGTTGATGCGGAGTCCCACATCACGTGATCCTGTGAAGCTGATGAAACGAGTTTTTGGATGGTCGACGAGGTAGTCTCCAACTTCTGCACCAGGTCCTGGGATGAAGTTGAGGACACCTTTTGGAAGACCTGCCTCTTCCATCACTTCGACGAATTTTGCAGCAACGATTGGTGTCGTTGAAGCTGGCTTCAAGAGAATCGTGTTACCGGCTACGATTGCCGCAACAGCTGTACCGGCCATGATGGCGAACGGGAAGTTCCATGGGCTGATGACGATCCCGACCCCGAGTGGGATGTAGTCATAACGGTTGTATTCGCCTGGACGGCTCTCGACTTTCTTACCAGGTTTGAGTTCTAGCATTTGACGTGCATAGTATTCCATGAAGTCAATCGCTTCTGCCGTGTCCGCATCTGCCTCGTTCCATGGCTTACCAGCTTCTTTGACGAGGTAAGCTGAGAACTCATGCTTGCGTTTGCGGACGATGTTCGCTGCTTTGAACAAGACGTCTGCGCGGACGGCTGGGTCCACATGGCGCCAAGTGTCAAAAGCTGTGAGTGCTTCTTGCATCGCACGTTCTGCGAGCTCTTGGTTTGCTTTTGAGACGCGACCGATCACTTCTTCTTTGTTCGCTGGGTTGTAAGACGTGATTTTACCTTCCGTCGTAACCTTTTCCCCACCGATTACGAGCGGATAGTCTTTCCCGAGCTCACCGTTCACTTTCTCGATTGCCGCTTGAATCGCATCGGCATTCTCTTTTTGTGTAAAGTCTGTGAATGGTTCATGTTTGTATGGAATCATTCTCGTTCCCCCTTAAAGTGATGTTGAGCGTTAAAGCGCTTACGTCTGTATTGTATCGAAATTATCGTAGAAATCCTAGTGAAACAATTTTCCAGAAACACATGCCATTGGAGCGACGATTCGAGACATGGTAGGATGGGGGAGAACACGGCTTTAGAAAGGACGAACAACATGAAAAAATGGCTCATTCCGCTCCTCCTCGTCTTCACGCTCGGGGCATGTGGGAACGACGAAGAGACGGTTATAGAAGAAACGAAACGCGCATTGCCAGACGCTGTCACGGAAGTGTATGCGGACTATCAAACGGCGCTCGAATCGGGCGATGCCGAGGCGCTCGCAGCCATCGACTACGCGGGTCGATTGACTGACATTCCGGCGACCGGTGCCGTCACGCGTCAGCTCGCCCCGGGTGACATCTATGAGAGTTGGGTCAACGAGGACGAAGACGTGGCGTTTCTCGTTCATGAAATGGTCGACCAAGACGGCAATCCGCTCCCGAACCGGCTCAGTAAAGTCGCTGTGAAAGAAGGCGACGACTGGTCGCTCGTCATCACGCCGACTGCGTTACCAGAGGATGTTATCGCCGAAGTCGGAGAGCTCCTCATCGGGATACAGGCCAACGAATATGGGGTCAACGCAGAAGCGAACGCCCGTCTTGCAGAGGTTCCGGAAGATGAGGCAGGACCGATCTACGACCGAGTCAACGCCCAGACCGACTATACGGCACTCGAGGCGGACAATAACGTCTTTCTCTTGATGGCGGAGACGTTGACGGTCGAAGAGAACCAAGCGATCATGGCCGATTACTTTAAAGCGTATGAGACGTGGTACACCGACAATGATGAGACGCTTCGAAAAGCGGCCGCCACTGAAGATCCAATCGAGTATATCGAAGTTCTCGATCCATTGAAGACAAAATTAGAGGAAGCGATCGATGGCTTCGACGAACAACTCGTCGACCCGTCGTTCGGTTAAGGAGGAAAACAGATGCTCGCACCTACATTTTCATTACCAAACCAAAATGGAGAGATGGTCTCGCTAAAAGATTATTTAGGCAAGAAAGTCGTTTTGTATTTTTATCCTCGTGACTCGACACCGGGTTGCACGACGGAAGCGTGTGATTTCCGTGATGCGATGCCGAAGATGGAAGGCGCGGTCGTCATCGGGATTTCAGCGGACAGTCAGAAGAAACACCAGAACTTTATCGCGAAGAATGAGTTGCCGTTCGATTTGCTCGTCGACGAGAATCATGAAGTATCTGAATTGTACGGCGTTTGGCAATTGAAGAAGAATTACGGGAAAGAATACTACGGCATCGTCCGTTCGACGTTCCTGATCAACGAGGACGGCTACATTCAAGAAGAGTGGCGTAACGTCAAAGTAAAGGGACACGTTGAAGAGGTCGTATCTGCCATTCATTCGTAAAATGAGCAAAAGCGGTATCAGACTGTAGACAATATAGGTCTACAGTCTTTTTTTGATCAAGTACAGGCACGGAGCTGCATCGCTTTTTCATCGAGAAATAGTCTCTTAATCAACGATTTGTATGGAATGTGAAATCCCTGCTTCTGGATTCCGAGATATATTACAATCATATTTCGAAATAAATTTTAAGAAGCTCTTAAGAACAAGGTTTCAGGGAAAATATTACAATTATATAACGCGTTGAAAACGCTTTCTTTCAGTGGCGTACCTTGACTCGATTGTGAATGTTCTGAAAAATATAGGGAGAGCGCTCAAATCAAGAACGTAGGAGGAGAGCAACACAGTGAATCAAATTGAAAGTTGGCTGTCGAGTTTGTCAAATCTCGTTTGGGGGCCACATTTATTAATCTTACTCGTCGGTACAGGAATCTTCCTGACCGTCCGTCTCGGCTTTATTCAAGTAACGAGGCTTGGTGTCGGCTTGAAAGAGGCCTTTATTCCAAAGAATGAGAAACCGAAGAAGAAACAACGTGGGGACATCTCGCATTTCCAAGCATTGATGACGGCATTGGCGGCCACGGTCGGTACCGGAAATATGGTCGGTGTCGCGACGGCAATCGTCCTCGGGGGACCGGGCGCAGTCGTTTGGATGTGGTTATCCGGTTTTGTCGGAATGGCGACGAAGTATGCGGAGGCCATCCTTGCGGTCAAATATCGTGTCGTCGATGAACGAGGTGAAATTGCCGGGGGACCGATGTATTACTTAGAACACGGGCTAAAGAAAAAGTGGCTCGGCATGTTGTTTGCCTTATTCGCATCGGTCGCAGCCTTTGGGATTGGGAACGGGGTACAGACGAACTCGATCAGTCTCGCCTTGAACAACTCGTTCAACGTCCCAATGGTTGTGACAGGGATCGTCATGATGGCGGTCACGGCATTTGTCATCTTAGGTGGTGTCAAATCGATCGGGAAAGTCGTCGGGATCTTCGTCCCGTTCATGATTTTTGCATATGTCGGAAGCGGGCTCGTGATTCTCATCATGAACCTTGAATTGGTGCCGGGTGCCTTATCGACGATGTTCTCGAGCACATTCAGTGCCGAAGCCATCGGTGGGGGTGCGTTAGGTGCCGCGATTCGCTACGGGGTCGCGCGCGGTGTGTTCTCTAACGAGGCAGGACTCGGATCTGCACCGATTGCGGCCGCGGCAGCGAAAACCGACTTCCCGGGACGACAAGCACTCGTCTCGATGACACAGGTGTTGATTGATACGCTCATCGTCTGTTCAATCACCGGACTCACGATTGTTATGGGTGGTCAATACACAGAAGGGCTCGAAGGGATTGCCTTGACGCAAGCGTCATTCGCCTATTTCCTAGGACCGATTGGTGAAATCATCGTGACAATCTCCCTTGTCTTCTTCGCCTACTCGACCGTCCTTGGCTGGTGTTATTACGGGGAACGTTCCGCGTACTATTTACTCGGGGAAAAAGTGATCGTTCCGTATCGTGTCCTCTATATTTTAGTCGCAGGACTCGGTGCGATGACGACGAACTTGAATTTGATTTGGTCCATCTCGGATGTGTTCAACGGTCTCATGGCGATTCCGAACTTGATTGGACTCTTGTTCCTGTCAGGTGTCGTCGTCGCCGAGACAAAACGATTCGAACTCGAACGTAAAAAAGAAGCGGCGCAATCTGTCGCCTGATCAGAAAACCCGCCGAACAGCACGTGTCGGCGGGTTTTTGTCATACCTTGAATTGTCGAATCAATGAATCGAGTTCTTCCATCTTTTGCTGTGACTGTTCGGTCGCTCGGTTCAATTCAGCGAAGCGATCGACGGACATCGTCACTTTTTCAGCTATCTCTTGCGTCCCAAGAGCACCATTGTTGACGGTCGTCGCCACGTCTTGAATGACGCCGATCATATTCGACGTCAATAGCTCAAGCTCACCCGCGGCAGCGGCGAACTCGGTCGCGGTCGTCTCGAAACGTCCCGCGTCCTCGCTATATTGGCCGGCCGCCTCCTCGAGTTGGTCATAGTCTTTCAACACGTTCGTATCGAGGAAGTGAAGCATCTGACCTGAGCTCTCATTCAAATGATCGACTGAATGGAGGACGGTCGTCGAGATGGCTTGGATGCGTTCGACGGTCGCTCGGCTCGTCTCGGCAAGTTTTCGAATCTCATCAGCGACAACGGCAAATCCACGACCGGCCTCACCGGCACGCGCTGCCTCAATGGAAGCATTGAGGGAAAGCAGGTTCGTTTGAGCGGCGATGTCGAGAATATCGTTCGTAAGCGTTGCGATTTCACGGACAGCTTTGGCGTCTTGCATCGCTTTCTCTAAGTTCGTGCGTGTCGACTGCAGAACGCTGATGGCGTTCTCCTTCGCTTCCACCGCATGCGACTTCAGAGAGAGGGCGCGTTCATCAATCTGTTTGGCTTCAACTTTTCGCTCATCAGCCATCGTCACGATATGATGAATCGTCCGTTCCATATCCGACGCAGACGCGTTCATCTCTTGCGCGCTCGCGGCCGTCTGTTGCATGCCGGCGGTCAAGTCTTCGGTCGTCGCCGCAGTCGTCGTCATATACGTATCGAGTTCTTTCAATTCGTCATACATATGGGTTGATTGTTTCGTCACGCCTGTTGTCACATCGTTCACTTGCAAAATCAACTGACGTAAATTGGCGATGAACTGATTGAAGTCACGGGCAAGTCCTGCGAACTCGTCACGACGTTTCACGGGAATCGACGTCGTCAAATCGCCTTCGCTCGTTGCCAGTTCATGCATCTTCGTCTTGAACTCTTTGAGCGGTTCAAAAATCGAACGGAAGATGAAGAGCATCATGAGAATGGTCATAACGGCCGCGACCCCGAGAACGATGAGGAGTGTCAGCTGAACCTGTTCAAACATCTTAGCCGCAGCAGCCGTGTCCGTTTGAATTTCTTCACGGTTCAAGTTGACAAGAAGACCGAGAGCGTTCGAAAGGGTATCCGCGCTTGCGGTAGCCGTATCACGAATGTATTCTTCCGCAGCTCCTTCACCTTCTTCATTTGAAATACGGATAAGTTCGGTCATGACAGTCTGGAAGTCGTTCCAGTTCGCACTAGCTTCATCAAAAAGTTGTTGATCCTCTTCCATAATAATTGTCGCTTCATAGCCATCCATCCGCTGTTCTAAAATCGCGACGGATGCTTGAATGTCTCGCTCGATATTTTGTTTCGTCACCGCATCGTCGACTAGAGCGTGACGAATGAGGTGGCGTCGAATTTCGAGCAATTGTTTATCGACCTGATGGATTTGGTCCATCCCCGGTACCCAGGAGACGGTCATATCTTCTTGAGCCGCTTTTGAGGCGTTCAAGGCATACCAAGAGTAACCGCTTACACCGAGAAGTAAAACGAACATGATGCTGAAAGCGGTGATCAGTTTATTCCGGATCGACATATGATTCCTCCTTAACGAATCGTTTCTATACATAAGCATAATCAGAATCGCACTCCGACCGTATAGCTGATTTTGAAAGCGGGTCAATATTCGGGAAGGATTCCCCTAGTTTGATAAAAATGAGACAATTTAGAACGAGATAGATTTCCTTTTTTGTCTTATGAAAAAGTGGTATGATAATGAACGATGTATTGAAAACTGTTGGAGGTGGGAATTTTGGCTCGTATTACAGAAGCTGAAGTTCGGCACGTCGCCGGACTTGCCCGACTTGCGATCACGGATGAAGAAGTGACGCACTTCACGGAGCAATTGACAAAAATTCTCGAGTTCGCCGAGCAACTCGATGAGCTGGATACAACGGGCGTCGAACCGACGACCCATGCCCTAGATTTGAAAAACGTACTACGCAAAGACGAGGTTCGTCCATCGCTTCCACGTGAGGAAGTCGAACGGATGGCACCTGACTGGGAGAACGGCCAAGTCCGTGTCCCTGCGGTCTTTGAGTAAGGAGGCCTTTCATGAGTTTATTTGACCACGGTGTAGCGAAGCTGCATACGCTATTAAAAGAAGGCGAAGTCACGGTCACGGACCTCGTCAAAGAGTCGTTCGATCGGATTGAAGCGACAGATGACAAAATCGGTGCGTTTTTGACGCTCAATGAAGATGCGTTCGAGCAAGCGAAACGCATGGACGAGCTCGCCAAAACATCAGATAACCCGCTCTTCGGGATGCCAATCGGTGTGAAAGACAACATCGTCACAAAAGGGATGCGCACGACATGTGCCTCGACGTTCCTCGAGAACTTCGTCCCGGCACATGATGCGACAGTTGTGGAGCGTCTTCATGACGCTGGCGCTGTCACGATCGGGAAGTTGAACATGGACGAGTTTGCGATGGGTTCATCGAACGAGAACTCGGCGTTCAAACCGGTCCGTAACCCATGGGACCCGACACGTGTGCCAGGAGGTTCTTCAGGTGGTTCAGCGGCATCAGTCGCAGCTGGACAAGTCCTCTTTAGCCTCGGTTCGGATACGGGTGGTTCGATTCGTCAACCGGCCGCGTATTGCGGTGTCGTCGGGATGAAACCGACATACGGTCTCGTCTCACGCTTCGGCCTCGTTGCCTTCGCGTCGTCACTTGACCAAATCGGTCCGCTCACGCGTACCGTTGAAGACAATGCTTACTTATTGAATACGATTGCGGGACACTGTGACATGGATTCGACGTCAGCCGAGGTCGAGGTGCCGGACTATACGGCAGCGCTCAACCAAGATTTGACGGGAATGAAGTTTGCCCTCCCGGAAGAGTTCATGGCAGAAGGCGTCGCGCCAGGCGTCCGTGAACAGATTGAAAAAGCGATTGAGACGCTCAAGTCTCTCGGTGCGACGATCGAGACGGTCTCGATTCCGTCCGTGAAGTACGCGCTCTCGGCTTACTACTTGCTCGCATCATCGGAAGCCTCTTCGAACTTGGCTCGTTTCGACGGCATCCGTTACGGACGTCGTGCCGAAGCGGACACACTCGACGAAGTGTTCACGTATTCGCGTGAACAAGGTTTCGGTGACGAGGTCAAACGCCGGATCATGCTTGGGACATATGCGCTCAGCTCGGGTTATTACGATGCGTTCTATAAGAAAGCACAACAAGTCCGTACCCTCATGAAGCAGGACTTCGCGAAAGTGTTCGAAGAGTATGATGCCATCGTTGGACCAACGGCACCGACGACAGCGTTCAAACTCGGCGAACAGCTCGACGATCCGCTCACGATGTATGCGAACGATATCATGACGATTCCGGTCAACTTGGTCGGTATCCCGGCGATCTCGGTCCCGGCAGGTCTTTCAGAAGGTCTTCCGGTCGGTCTTCAAATTATCGGGAACTACTTTGATGAATCAACACTTTACCGCGTGGCCCATGCTTTTGAACAAGCAAACGGCGGTTTCAAGATGCCACAGCTCTAAGGAGGACGTACGATGAACTTTGAAACGATCATCGGGATCGAGGTGCACGCCGAGCTGAGCACGAAGTCGAAGATTTGGTGTGGCTGCTCACGCACTTACGGTGCCGAAACGAATACACAGACGTGTCCGATTTGTCTCGGACACCCGGGCGTCTTGCCTAAATTGAACGAAGAAGCGGTCAACCTCGCCATCAAAGCGGCGATGGCACTCAACTGTGAGATTGCGACAGATACAAAATTTGACCGTAAAAACTACTTCTACCCAGACACGCCAAAAGCGTATCAAATTTCGCAGTTTGACAAGCCAATCGGTTCAAACGGCCACGTCGACGTCGAAGTCGATGGAGAGATGAAACGATTCCGCATCGAGCGCGTGCACTTGGAAGAAGATGCTGGGAAGATGAACCACACGGGTGAGAAGCACTCGGTCGTCGACTTCAACCGGACCGGCTCACCGCTCATCGAGATTGTCAGTGAAGCCGATATGCGTTCACCAAAAGATGCGGTCGCATACCTCGAACGTTTGAAAGAGGTCCTTTCGTTCGCTGGCGTCTCGGACGTCAAGATGGAAGAAGGATCGCTTCGCTGTGACTGTAACATCTCGGTCCGTCCATTCGGGCAAGAGAAGTTCGGCACGAAGACAGAGCTCAAGAACTTGAACTCGTTCTCGAACGTCTTGAAGGCACTCGACTTTGAAGAGACGCGTCACCGTAAATTGCTTCTCTCAGGTGGCGTCATGCGTCAAGAGACGCTCCGCTACGACGAAGCAGCGAAAAAGACGATTCTCATGCGTGTCAAAGAAGGGGCAGCGGACTACCGCTACTTCCCAGAGCCGGACCTCGTCCGTCTCGAAATCGATGAGGCGTGGAAAGAGCGCATTCGCGCGACGATTCCAGAGATGCCGGCAGCACGTCGTGAACGCTACATGAGTCAATACGGTCTCTCGGCATACGATGCGAAAGCCCTCACGTCGACGCGTGAGTTCTCAGACTTCTTCGAAGCGACGACCGCGGCTGGAGCTGAACCGAAAGCAGCAGCGAACTGGCTCATGGGTGAAGTACTCGGTCACTTGAACAAGTCGAATGAAACGGTCGAAACGATGAAGTTGACACCGGAATCACTCGCAGAACTCATCCGCTTGATCGCAGAAGGGACGATTTCATCGAAGATTGCGAAGCGTGTCTTCACAGCGATGATGGAAGAGGGCGCAGAGCCGAAAGCGTATGTCGAAGCGAACGGTCTCGCCCAAATCTCGGACGAGAACTTGCTCCGTGGCTACATCCTCGAATTGTTCGAGGCGCACCCGCAAATGATCGAAGACTTCAAGAACGGGAAAGACCGTGCGAAAGGCTTCATCATCGGGCAAATCATGAAACAGACGAAAGGGATGGCGAACCCGGCACTCCTCGATGGCTTGTTCCACGAAGAGATCGCGAAACGCTAAGCAGGCGGCGAGACACTTGTGTCTCGCTTTTCGCTCGAGTTGAGCACAGGGGAGAGAATCAATATGCAACGGAAACGTGCGCGGGTCATTTATAACCCGACATCTGGTAAAGAAGTGATCAAACGGGAACTCCCGTACATTTTGAACCGCCTCGAGGATGCGGGTTATGAGACGTCGACGTATGCGACGAAAGCGATTGGTGATGCCACGCTCGAAGCAAAACGGGCCTCGGCGGCCGAGTTCGACCTCATCATCGCCGCAGGTGGAGACGGGACATTGAACGAAGTCATCTCAGGGCTCGCACCGCTTGAGAATCGTCCGACAATCGGTCTCATTCCGGTCGGGACGACGAACGACTTTGCCCGGGCGATGCGGATTCCGCTGAGCGTCGTCGGCGCGCTCGACGTCATTTGTGACGGATTCGAGATGCCGGTCGACCTCGGGGAGATCGAAGGCGAGAAAGGTGATATCCACTACTTCATCAATATCGCCGGCGGTGGAATCATGACCGAGCTCTCGTATGAGGTGCCATCGAAGTTGAAGACGGCACTCGGACAGCTCGCGTATTACGTGAAGGGAATGGAGAAACTGCCACTCATCAAACCGACATATATCGAACTCGAGCACGATGAAGGGACATTCCAAGGCGAGGTCATGGTCTTCCTCACATCGAACTCGAATTCAGTCGGTGGATTTGAAAAAATCTCACCGCACGCGTCGTTGAATGACGGGTTGTTCGACTTGTTCATCCTTCGGAAATGTAACTTATTTGAATTCATCCATGTCGTCCGTCTTCTCCTCCGCGGGGAACATTTGTCGAGTCCACTCGTTGAACACGTGAAGACGAGCCGCGTCCGGATGAAAACGACCGAACCGATGAGTCTCAATATCGATGGCGAGTATGGTGGGGAGTGCACAGGTGAGATGCGGAACTTGTTCCGTCACTTGACGGTGCTCGCACCGAACGCCCGAATCCGCGAGATGGAAGATTTGAATACGCGAACAGATGATCAAGCAATTGTTCAATGTTTCGCTCGATAAAGCAGAGTGAAAAGATAGGAATGACGACATCAGTCATTCCTATTTGCAATGGAAGGAGCATTCGTATGCTACCAGTGAAAAAGAATGATCGTCTCGATGTCCACGTCCACGACCTGACCCATGAAGGAGCGGGTGTGGCACGTGTCGATGGCTATACATTGTTCGTGCCGAACGCGTTGCCAGGAGAGACGGTCGAAATCGTCGTGACGAAGACGAACAAGCAGTACGGGTTCGCCCGATTGTTGAACGTGAAAGAAGCGAGTGCCGACCGCGTCGAGCCGCCGTGCCCGATCTTTTATCAATGTGGTGGCTGCCAGCTGCAACACTTCAGCTATGAAGGACAACTCCGCCAGAAACGGGAACGCGTCGTCGATGCGCTGAAGCGACTCGGTCAGTTCGATGTACCGGTCCATGACACGATTGGGATGCCAGAACCTTGGCGCTATCGCAACAAGGCACAAGTCCCGTTCAAACAAGAAGGGGACCGTCTCGTCTCAGGCTTCTATCGTCCTCGTTCGCATGACATCGTCGAGATGAGCGAATGTTTGATTCAAGATGAGCGTAATGACAAGGCGATCCAAGTCGTCCGTGATGTATTGGACGCACGAGGCGTTCCAGCGTATGATGAGAAGACAGGACGTGGGGTCATTCGTCATGTCATGGCCCGTTACGGGTACCATTCAGGTGAACTCATGATCGTCCTCATCACGAAGACGACGAAACTAAAAGGCGTGAATGAGATTGTCGCGGACATCGTCGAGCGTCTCCCGGACGTGACGTCGATCATGCAAAACGTCAACCCTGACAAGACGAACGTCATCCTCGGGGCGACGAACAAGTTGCTCTACGGCCATGAGACGATTGAGGACAAAATCGCAGGACTCACGTTCACGATTTCCCCTCACTCGTTCTTCCAAGTGAACCCGGTCCAAACGGAGAAGCTGTACGGGAAAGCGTTAGAATACGCACAACTGTCAGGTACGGAGCAAGTCGTCGATGCGTATTGTGGCATCGGGACAATCAGCCTCTTCCTCGCCCGGAAAGCGGCTCATGTGTACGGTGTCGAAGTCGTACCGGAAGCAATCGAGGATGCGAAACAAAATGCGCTCGTCAATGAGATCGATAACGTGACGTACGCATGTGGAGCGGCCGAAGATGTGCTCCCACAGTGGAAGAAAGATGGCGTGAATCCGGACGTGATCGTCGTCGACCCGCCACGTAAAGGATGTGCCGAGTCATTCCTCGAGACGATGGTCGAGATGGGACCGAAGCGAATCGTATACGTCTCATGTAACGTCGCGACACAAGCGCGTGATATGCGTTACCTCGCCGACCGTGGCTATCGCTTGATGGAAGTGACACCGGTCGACATGTTCCCGCATACGGCGCATGTGGAGACGGTGGCATGGATGGAGAAAGTAGAATAAGATGAATGTATGATGCCTTCGATTGAATCAATCGAAGGCTTTTTTTGCAAACAGCCGAAAGGGGAGTCGGAGATGAGAAAGATCATTGTTCTGGAACATTTGTCATTGGATGGCGTGATTCAAGCACCTGGTGGAAAAGAAGAGGACATGAGCGGGGATTTCATGCATGGAGGATGGACAGAGCCATTTTCGAGTCAAGAGCTCGGCATTTGGATTCGAACGCAGATGCACAGTGAGTTTGATCTGTTACTTGGTCGAAAAACATATGATCAGTGGGCGAGTTACTGGCCAAAACATGATGACATTTGGCCGGAAGCCAACCGTGCAGTGAAGTATGTGGTTAGTAGGCATTCACATGATTCACAATGGGAATCAACGACGTTTCTGACAGACCCGGTCGAATCATTGAAACGACTCAAACAAGAGGACGGACCGGATTTACACGTCTGGGGCAGCAGTGAACTCGTACACACGTTACTCGCGAACGACCTCATCGATGAATACCGATTGATCATGTATCCGATTATCATTGGTTCCGGAAAACGTCTTTTCCCAGATGGAAACATCTTGCCACTTCAACTTGATGTAGTCGAGCAACAGTTGATGCCGAACGGAGTCAGTATCGTCCGCTACGAACGTATTCAACAAGATGGAGAGGGGCTATGAGAATCGAGCGGCACCTCGAGATGACCCTTTCCGAATCGATGGATAAAGGGTTGATCGAGCTATTACAACATGCGTTTCCTTCCATTTATCCGAATCGCCGCTATTTCAAGCAATTGCCCCATCTCCGTCTGATTGCGTATGAAGACGAACAAATCATCGGACAAGTCGGGTTAGATTTTCGTGTGATGAATATGGATGGAACGCCGATTCACGTGCTTGGCATCATCGATTTATGCGTACGGGAAGCAGTGCGGGGACGTGGGGTCGGACGGGCGTTAATGGAAAAAGTCATCGCGCTCGGGGAAGCGTACCCAATCGATTTTCTCCTGTTGTTCGCTGACCGGTCAGATCTTTACGAGCGCATTGGATTTCACACGGTATCCAATACATGCACGTGGCTTCAAATCAATGACGAGAATCAAACGACACGAGGAATCGGGAAGGCGTCATTTGACGAACTGATGGTCCGGTCGGTTGGGGATAAGAGATGGACGGAAGGGAAACTCGATTTGCTGGGATACTTATACTAAGGTATATCTTCATTTTGATTAAAGGATCAAAAAGCGAAACAAACATCACAGTGATACTTAGGAGGGATTGAATGAAACAATATACGATTCGAAACCGAAGCGTCCCGCTTTCCTTACATGACGCCGTCATCACAGAAGCGACCGTGATCGGTTCGACCGTCCGTCTCGTATTTGCGGATGGAATCCGTGATTTGTTCAAGAAGGAAGCGGTGTGGACAGGACGTGCCACCGTGACGATTTCGGACGTAAATCGAGATTCTTCTTCACTTACACGCTTTGGTGAAACGACCTATTCGATGTGTCCGATCGAACAACTCAGTCAGTTCGTCAAAAACGGACGGTTCGAGATTGTCGATGAGTTGTATGGTTACCGCCAGCTATTATTCCGATGCATGTGGTTGACCGATACGACATGTGAGACGGTGGAGTTGAATCTCTCCCATGCAAGCGAGTTCGTCATCCAATGGGAAGACGAACCCGTGGAAGAAATGTATGAATCTGAATCACTTTGAAGAAAGCGTAAGTCCTATATGCTGAGCGACTGCTCTCGCGACATCTTGTTTTGATTGATAATCCGTTACAATCTTTTCTGCATGGATGTCAGATTCGAATGCGGACTGGCAACGGTCGATTTGAGACTTCCCCCAAGAGTTGAACCACTCGAACCGTTTATTCAATCGCTTCACGAGTGTCCGTCGATTCGCTTCGAGAATGATATGTCGTACATCGACGCCTTCCCGTTGAAGTCGTCCGATGATTTCATCTACATACGTTGCGTCAACGAGTGTCATCGGCACGAGGATGACCCCATCAAAGGACGTTGCGATTTTCAAAAGCATTCGATAATTGAACTCTCGCCATTCCGGGTGATGTTGAAAATCAGATTGCTGAAGGCTCTCCGGTAATTGATTCCGTATAAAAAATCCAGCCTGCTCCGGGTCATAGAGAAATGCGTTCGGCAGTTGTTTCTGAAGTATATTAGCACATGTGGTTTTGCCTGAACCGAAAGCGCCGTTGATCCACAAAATCATTGTCATCATCCTTTCGTGTTTATATTCTCTACGATTACAATGGAGTCCTATAAAAAACACCCCATAGTAACGGAATTCGAATTCCATCTACTATGGGGTGTTGTCATGCTGTCTTTGGATTAGGCGATTCTGTTTCGCGTAATGTATCGACTCGCTTGTATTCTTCGGTATCGGTCCAGAGCTCGTCTTTCAACGGGTTGAGACGTCGTTTAACAATACGTGACACCTGCATGACGGCGAGCACGACGTTGAGGACAAGACTGATGAGTGCGAGTGTCCAGTTCGCTGCTGGATTATACGAGACACTCACGTTGAACGTACTGCCGACCGCAAAGAAATAAGGGAAGGTCATGACCCACATCATCCAAATCGATAGTGTCTGGGCACGGTTTTGCATCCATGTTCCTTTCGCCCAAAGAAGAGCAGGAATCGTTGCGGCAATGTTCAAAGCGAAGCCGGAATAGAATGCATTGCCCGGTGCACAAGAGTAGACATAAGAGATGTTCCAAATGCCATAGGCGATGATCCACAGTTTCGTCTGGTCCGGCCAAATCATATCGACTCGTTTACCGGACGTCGCGAAGATACCGAACCATCCGCAAATCGTGAGGATGTTCAAAATCCCGGCGAAGGCGTTGATATAGTTCCAACCACCAGAGATGTAAGTCATTCCATCGACGACTCCATCAAATCCCATGATGCCGACTTGAAACTCCCGAATGACGGCCTCCATGATATTGATGGCAAGAATAGCTGGGACGAGTACTAAATACCAAGGATGTTTCTTATGGTAGTTCGTGAAGCGGATGACCATGTAGATGAGTGCGCCGGCGAGTGCCGAGTACACCTTCACCCAGTGGAACCATGATGTAATTTCAGAATCGACGACAAACAACCAAATCGGGGTCAACGCAATCGGTAACGCCATGAACATGAGTTGACTTGCCCGCTTTCCAGAGCGGACGAACTCGTTCAAACCCATTAAAAGACCAAGTACGACGAACCACATGACGACGTTATACCAAGGAATCGACTCGAAGAAAAGCATAAAACAACACTCCTTTCAGAAATGAAATGACCAGAAATAAATGCAACGACTAAAAATACCGAACGTTCGTTATGTTTATGTGAAAAGTGTAACAATTTATTGGAAGCGTTGTCAATCTGAGTTGGTAGCTCACAAGGAAGTGTCGAAAGTTCGCCACATCATTATGATATAATGAGCGATGAGAACAGAGGAGGGTGCTAGATGATGATGAACGAAGGGAAGTTAAAAATCTTACAAGCCGCGCGTGAAATCATCGTCGAACAAGGCATCAAAGGCACGACGCTTCGAGGAATCGCAGAGCGAGCCGGATTCAGTACGGGCGCGATTTATCATTACTATACGTCCAAAGAAGCGATTCTTTATGACGTAATGGATGAGGGGCTTGGAGAAGTCAAACGCATTGAGACCGTTTCCCATGACGATCGAAAAGAGGCGGCGGTGATCATCCAAGAAATCTACGAAGGCATGCAGGAGCGCCTTCAAAAAGATGCGGAGAGCCGACTCCAGTTTTATCTCGCCCATGAAGCGATGATTGGGAATGAGGACATTCAACAGAAATTCAAAGAGAAGTATGAAGACTGGATCACACGAATTGAGGCAATTTTTGTACGAGCCTATGATGTCGAACAAGGACCGATGACTCGGGCGGTCGCCACGTGGACGATGGCCGGGATTGATGGAATGGTCCTCCAGACGCTACTCCGGACGGGAACGATCGAACCGGAATACACGAATCGTGTGCTTCATTATTTGTTGACTGAAGGATTCCCACACTTTTTTCAGCTCATTCGTTCGAAAGAAACGAATTATGAGTAATGTCAGTTGATACAATCCGACAGACATAATAGAATAGATGAGTGATTTTGTTGGACTGTATGGATGAAAGGAACTGATTTTACGATGAAAGAAAACTTTTGGCGCGATCTTCCGCGTCCATTCTTTATACTTGCCCCGATGGAAGATGTGACCGATGTCGTCTTCCGTCATGTCGTCGCTCATGCGGGACGCCCGGACGTCTTCTTCACAGAATTTGCGAACTCGGACAGTTATTGCCATCCTGAAGGGAAAGGCAGCCTTCGTGGCCGTTTGACATTCACGGAAGACGAGCAGCCGATGGTCGCCCACATCTGGGGAGACAATCCGGAATATTTCCGTCAGATGAGTATCGGTATGGCCGAGATGGGCTATAAAGGTCTCGACATCAACATGGGTTGCCCGGTTCCAAACGTTGCAAAACGAGGAAAAGGGAGCGGACTCATTCTCCGTCCTGACGTTGCGGCTGAGCTCATTCAAGCGGCGAAAGCCGGCGGCATCCCGGTCAGCGTCAAGACGCGTCTCGGTTTTGCGAAGCTCGACGAGTGGCGCGACTGGTTGACGCATCTCTTGAAACAAGACATCGCCAACTTGTCGATTCACTTGCGCACGCGCAACGAGATGAGTAAAGTTGACGCGCACTGGGAGATGATCCCGGATATCGTGAAGTTGCGTGACGAGATTGCACCGGATACGCTCATCACTATCAACGGAGATATCCTCGACCGTCAAATGGGACTCGAGCTCGTTGAGAAGTACGGGGTCGATGGTGTCATGATTGGTCGTGGGATTTTCAAGAACCCGTTCGCATTTGAGAAAGAGCCACGCGAACACTCGATGGAAGAACATCTCGATCTATTGCGTTTGCAACTGGACCTTCAAGACAAATTCCAAGAAGACGTGCCACGTTCGATTTCGAACTTGCATCGTTTCTTCAAGATTTATGTCAAAGGATTCCGCGGGGCGAGCGAACTCCGTCATAATCTGATGGAAACGAAATCGACGGACGAGGTACGGGCGTTGCTTGATGCCTTCGTCGAGAAATATCACGAAGAAGAGGCAGCGCTGGCTGCCGAATAAGCTTATTGGATACGAGGCGTACTCGTATCTTTTTTTTGCAGGAAAAGTTATTTATGGGACGAATGAGAACAGGAGAGTGAAAAAGGGAGGAAAGCGAATGCTACACGTTCAAGGACAACATTTAGTCAATGCGGCAGGAGACGTTGTTCGGTTGCGTGGTTTCACGTTGACGGCTTTATATTGGGAGCCGACACAAGTAGTTACGGAACTGTATCCAACGGACGAGCCATATCGTGTCATGCGAGAAGTAGGAGCAAATGTCGTGCGTCTCACGTTCCACGCTCGCCTGATTGAACGTGAACCGTTTTTAGAGGAAACAGCCGGCCTGGAATGGTTAGATCGACAACTTGATTTCGCTCAAGCGAACGGGTTGTACGTCATCCTTTGTCTAATTTTGCCGCCGGGAGCGGACTGGATGGACGATCGTCCCGAACCGGATTATTCTCTATGGAGCGATCTCTCGAAACAGGAACGATTTCGTTGGATTTGGCGGACGTTACTGACACGTTATAAAGGAACGACATGTGGTAAGGCGATAGCAGCGTTCGATTTATTCAATGCTCCCGCCACAATCGATGGGAATGGAGAAACATATCGTCAATTACTTCAGTCGACTGTGAACGAATTATATGCTCTCGATTCAAACCGTATTTTCGTTATCGCGCCATGTTATGGTACGAATGGTATGAAACACGAAGACCTATTGAGAAATTGGTTTTTGCTGGATAATCCGAACGTGATTTATGACCTTCATTTTTACGATCCTTTTTCGTATACCCATCAGTATGCGGAGTGGGTTGGTGTTCATGAAGAGGGTGGCGTTTATCCGGATCGTTCTCTTTTAGAGCCTACACTTGAAGGTTATATGCCGCGCTGTCAATCATATCTTGCTAAACAGCTCGAACCACTTCTTCAATTACGAATGATGCATGAGGTCCCGATTTTCATCAGCGAGTTCGGTTTGATTCATCATTGTTTTGAAGATGGGCGAGGTGGTTTGGCTTACGTGAATGATGTTATCACGTTATTAAATGAAGCGGGCATCGGATTTACGTATTGGGACTTTCAGTCGACAGTCATGGGACTGTTTCGTTCGGATGCCCGATCATCGCTTATGCAATCGGATCAACAACGTGATCTTGCCCTTACATTATTTAAAACATAATCCTGTCTGCGATGGATGCAGACAGGATTTTATTGCTTTTGTGACCAAAATAGGATAATTTTGATATATCGGATGACGATATAACGAAACACGATATAAAGGAGTAGGATACGTGACACAACAGTCGAGTACAGGCGCACTAACCGAGGCGGTTTATTATATATTATTGTCCCTTCAAGTCCCGAGGCACGGGTACGGCATGATGCAGTTTGTCCAGGAGTTGAGCCATGGGCGAGTTCAGCTCGCGCCCGGTACGTTATATGGAGCTCTCAGTAGTTTAGTTGAAAGAGGTTGGATTCAAGCACTTGAAGGAACGGCACGGAAAAAAGAGTACGAGATCACCGATGCTGGTCGAGAAGCACTTCAAATCGAATTAAAACGATTGGAAGAATTAGTGCGGCACGGTCATGAGTGGACGAAGGAGTTGGAAACATGAAGACGAAGACCAAATACCGTATATTTGTCGACTATGAAAAAGAAGAAAAATGGCTCAATGAGATGGCAGAAAAGGGATGGGCTCTCGAGTCGTTTCGCTTCATGCGATATCGCTTTCGTTCAGTCGAACCAGGGATGTATACATATCGAATTGAATTGTTACGAGAACTGCCCTCTCATCCTGATTCGAAAGCTTACATGGCTTTCATGGATGAAGTTGGGATTGAGGTCGTCGACACATCCTATCGCTGGGTCTTTTTAAGAAAACGAACGAGCGACGGACCGTTCCGATTGTATTCGGATTTTGACTCGATGATTCAGCGTGAAAATCGAATCATCCAACTGTATGGAACCGTTTTGTTCGCCAATTTTGTGGTCGTCTTAGCAAACTTCTCGAATCCGGTTGCAAAATGGACAATCCTTTTAAATATAGTTGTTGTCGCCATGTTGGCTTATGCCGTCCAGCATCACACACGGAAAATGAGAACGTTGAAAGGTCTTAAAGCAATAGGGGAAATGAAGTCGTCAGATTGAGCGAATTGGTAAGGAGGAGCAAGATGGATTCACGAGAATGGAAGGACTGTATCATTTGTTTTGGATTGATTACGGGGACAACACTCGGTGTAATCCTCTCGTTTTTCTTCGATATACAGCTGACATACGGCATCGCGAGCGGAGCGATGGTTGGCTATATCGGAGGACTTGCCGTATCGATTTTGAAGAAATGATGGATAAGCGTTTCGATTCCTCGTCTCAACGACGAGGTTTTTTTAGCACGTTGTGACGAAGTATAGTCGATTGGGATCTATAGTTATAGAGGGGTTATACGAAGGGGGTAACTGGATGGATGACCAGGTCATCATCGATTGGTACTGGGAGCGATCGGAGTATGCGATTGTCGCGACAAAGAAGAAATACGGAAACTATTGTCATCGTGTTTCCTACAACATTCTACAAAATCATGAAGATACGGAAGAGTGTCTGAATGATTTATATATGAAAGCATGGGAATCAATACCGCCGACACGTCCGTTTCGACTAGGGGCGTATTTGACGAAGATTGTTCGGAATCTCTCGTTGCAACGCTATAGGAAGAATCATGCGAAAAAACGGGGTGGTGGACAAGTACCGCTCGTCTATGAAGAACTAGAACATGTCCTCACGGTGTCGATGAAAGACGAAGACATCGTCGACCTATTGAACGTATTTCTTGCAGACCTTCCTCGACAGACGAGAATGATGTTCATGCAGCGTTATTTTTATCTTCACTCGATTCAAGAAATTGCGAAAAACCATCAACTCGGGGAGAGTCATGTCAAAATGACGCTGAAGCGAACGCGTGATGCATTACAGCGAGCGCTTGAAGCAGAAGGGATTCGCGTATGAAGAATGAACAGTTGCTTCGACTACTTGGAGAAGTGGATGACCGCTTTATAGAGGAATCCATGATGATAGAGCGAAGACCTTATCAACGACTCAAATGGGGGGCAGGACTGGTACTCGCCACCGCTGCGGGATTCATGCTCTTCACATCGAATATTTGGAATGAACGTATGCCGTTATCTACGGATTCGACGGCAAACTCGGTTCATATCGTCGATAAATCAGAAATAAGGCAAGGTACTTCCCAGGAAAACTTGATGGACATGACAGAGGATGAACTTTTTTCGCGGTGGAGTCCGGTCGTGATCAGAGGAACGGTCTCGAACATCCAGCACATTGAGATTGATTTCAACGGGGAGACCGAATATCAGTCCCTCATCACGATCCATGTGTCAGATGTGTATCGGGGAGATGTGCAAGTCGGGCAAGAACTGGTTGTTCGTGCCGATGTAATCGGAAGAGCGGAACAGACAGAGCATACGAGCGTCATCTCACACGTACGTCAAGGGATGGAGGGCATCTTTATGCCGATTCCATATGATGACGAATTCATCTGGGAACAAAACGGGGCGACACTTCGACTGAAAGATATTGCGGATTATGGTTTTCCAGACGGGGAACGTTATCTGTTTTTAGATACCCCGGACGGACTGTTGTTTGAACGGGACGCCTATCCGTCATTGCAAGATATGCATTCTTTAGATGGAATAGAACGTTGGATGATCTCACGATTTAAAGAGTCAGAATGATCTACATCTCATATTATTAGGAGGGCGAACGATATGGAACGTACGATTACGGTAAAAGGAACAGGAAATGTCTCGTCTCGACCAGATTTGATTGTGATTCACATGGACCTTGTCACAAAAGCACCACGATATGAAGAGACGATGACTGAGGCAGCGAACGCCGTGGTGCAGCTTCAAAAGGCCATCGTACGCGCAGGATTTGAAAAGAAGGATTTGAAGACGAGTGATTTTTCGATTGACACATTATACGACCAGTATCGTGATAAAGATAAGAATTACCGTTCACGGTTAATTGGATATGCTTGTAGACAAAAAATGAAAGTGGAGTTCCCGCTAGATACATCCAAACTGTCTGATGCCATCGAACAAATCAGTCAATGTCGTGCGAATCCGCTACTATCGATTCGTTTCACGATGAAAGATCCGAACGCGATTGAAGATCAGCTGTTAGTGAACGCTGCGGAAAATGCAAAAAAAAGAGCGGAACTCCTCGCGACAGGAGCGGGCGCAACGTTAGGAGAGTTGATTCAAATTGACTATACATGGAGCGATATTCACCTCTTCTCTGCAACTGACATTCGCTATGGTCATGAAATCGACTTTTCTGAATCACGGATGCCTGAACTCGAACCAGATGACATCAATGTCAGTGATTCGGCGACATTCGTCTGGAGTCTCAAATGAGGCGATCCATAATCCTGACTCTTTTCGCTATATCGATTGCGCTTCCCGTATCCGCTCTTTCCTGGGCCTATACGTTTGTCGTGTTCGACCGAAATGCATACGAAGTACTTGATACGACATTAGATGAAGATACGCTCGGTGACGTGATCGGTGAAGTAGAAACAACGGTCAACGACGAGACGGGACGTTACTACGGGAATGCCTCAAATGGCTATCCGATTGGGACCGCTTACCGTGAAGTTGTTGGGGAGCCCGTTGAAGACGTCATTGCGGTCGAGGACGGCTCGAAATGGAAGCGGGCGGAATACCGATTCGAAGCACCCTATCACACGCGCGACTTTGTCACATTCTTCGGCTACATCTTGCTCGTACTCGGCATTGTTATCGTGAGTTGGACGCTCTTTAAGCGAAGTTCACTGTACAAAAAAGAAGCATGAACGAACGTTGGAATGGGAAGGGGATAAAGAGACGTTAGGCAAAGGGGGATTCATCATGAACATTTTGATTATCTTTGATTCGTTGTATGGTCATACAGAAAAGATTGCCCATGCGATGCAGGAAGAACTTTCAAAAGAGCATGAGGCGCGCATGGAACATGTGTTGAACATCGGCCTTGGTGACTTGGCGCATGTCGACCTTGTCGTCATCGGTTCACCGACACATGGGGGTTATGAGACGGAGGACATTAAAGTGTTTCTAGACGGAATCTCGGACAATGCGCTTCGCGGGAAGCGGACGGCTGCGTTTGATACGAGTGTCGTCAAAGAAAAACAGAATCCGATTCTCGGTAAAATCATCGACTGGTTCGGTCATGCGGTCAATCGCGTCGAAGGGGAAATGATTGAAAAAGGCGCGACGAACGTTCAAAAAGAATCGTTCTTGGTTGATGGGAAGACAGAGATGCTGAAAGAAGGCGAGCTCGAACGTGCGAAAGCATGGGCACGGGAGTTGGTCGGATAATACGTGAAACGCATTCAGGAATCAGGATGCGTTTTTTTAGTGGAAGCGGAAGAGAAGGCTGAAAAAGCGGGTAAATACTTAGTATTCAACTCTTTAGAAAGGGAGCTGGTTGTGATGAGAAAAATGGAACGTGATGTCTTCGTCGGATGGATGGTCGTCTTGCTCGTTATATTGGTGCACTTCCTCATCACCGTCTCTCTCGGAAACTCATACTTTGCCGAGTCCTCACTCAATCGCATGTTGTGGCTCTCGAGTTTCCCAGCATTTTTGATTGCTTTCGTCGCAGCCTTTTTCCAAAAAACGAATACGATTCTCCTAGCGGTTCGTCGTGGATTGTTGTGGACCGTCGAGCTGATCGTCGCGTTCACAGTCCTCGCCTGGGTGTTCCGTTCGTTTGAAGGATTGTATGCGAACGCGGGTCTCTATTGGTTATTCGGTGCCGTCTTGATTGGTCCGATTTTCTACGTGATGGCATTCCGGCGTCAACATACGAAACGGATCCGAACACCTTGACTCGAAACGTCTCCTCTTTCAGGAGGCGTTTTTAGATTGTCGTAGGATGGGAATGGAGTAGAGAGAAAAGAATGGAGGAGAGTGCGATGAGCCAGTATTTTTCATCATCCTATGAAGAGTCGCGAGAGAAGTTCATCAATTTGTTGCCGGAGGTGAAACGCTTTTATCCGAAAGCGGAGCTGTTGACGCATTCGATTGGGGACGAAAGCATCGACATCATTCTAGGTGAACCGAAACGAGAGCGGAGAGCGATGCTTCTCATGACCATTGGGGAACATGGGATCGAAGGCTATGCGGGTGCCGCGGTGACACAGCAATTCGTACAGATACAACTCGGCCAAGTACGACATGAAACGACAGGCATCTGTCTCATACACGCTGTCAATCCGTGGGGGATGAAACACTTCCGTCGGGTCAATGAGCACAACGTCGACTTGAACCGAAACTACGTCATTGATCGTGAGTCTGTTCCATATAACGTGAATCGTGAATACGAACTCATGCGCCATTTGTTCGTCCCAGACGGTGTGATTGACGACTATCATGAGGCGCGTGAACAGATTTATTCATTCCTTGGTTCCGGAATTAAGCTCGATGGCTTCAAAGCGATGAGTGAGGCGAAAGGGATGGGGCAATATCAATTCCCGAAAGGGGTGTATTACGGGGGAGATGAAGACGAACCGTCCGCCATCTTCTTGAAAGGAATTCAACACGATTTACTGGAGCGCTACGAGAAAGTGGTCCATCTCGATTGGCATACGGCGCTCGGTCCGACGAACGAAGTGACGATGGTCATCAGCAAGCGGGACGGACGATCAGAAGATGAGTTAAAACAGGCGTACGGTCTCGATAACGTCAAGGTATATGACCCGGATGAGGTGCTCGGGGACTCGACGAACCATTTTTATTATGTCCGTGACACAGAATATCCGGACAAGGGACTTGTCTCCGCCTTATTTGAATTCGGGACGTTCGGAACATCGACGAAAGCCTCGATTCGAGAATTTTTGACAATTATTTTAGAGAATCGTCTCTACTTCGAAGGAACGAAAGATCCCGAAGCGCGTAACGGGATTCAGAATGAGTTCATGGCGATGTTTTATCCGGAAGATCTATCCTGGCGAGAGGCGGTTTTACGAGAAGGGGCGAAAGCCATCGAAGGATATGTAAAAGGAGAATCGCTCTGGCGTGACACATGAGAAGGTTTTTAAGGCTTGAAAACGGGAACAAGTAGGTTGTGAGTATTTACAATCAATTAAAAATGTGGAGGTTGGATGATGGGATATATTACAGCACATGACGGAACAAACTTATATGTGGAGGATGTCGGTTCTGGGGAGCCGATTGTCTTCTTACACGGTTGGCCGGCGAACAACAACATGTTCGAGTATCAGAAGAATGCACTCGTTGAGGCAGGCTATCGTTATGTCGGGATTGACTATAGGGGATATGGTAAGTCTGATGCCCCGGCGACAGGCTATGATTATGAGACAATGGCATCCGACGTGCATATGGTCGTCTACGGCCTTGGTTTGAAAGACTTCACACTCGTTGGATTCTCGATGGGTGGGGCAATTGCAGTGCGATATGCAGCAGACTATAAAGAAGACGGTCTGAAAAAGTTAGTGTTAGCGGGAGCAGCGGCACCAATTTTCACACAACGTCCAGACTATCCATACGGGATGACGACGGACGAGGTCGATGCGTTGATCGAAGATACGCGAGCCGACCGGCCGAAGATGCTCGAAGGATTCGGGGAAATCTTCTTTGAAAAAGAACATTCGAAACCGATGCAGAATTGGTTCCATCATCTTGCGCTCGTGGCTTCGAGTCACGGAACGATTGCCTCGGCAAAAGCGCTCCGAGACGAAGATTTGCGCGATGCCTTGCCGAAGATTGACGTAGAGACGTTAATCATTCACGGTGTACATGATAAAATCTGTCCGTTTGAGTTTGCCGAACAGATGGAGCAGGGCATTTCAAATGCTCGAATTGAACGTTTTGAAGAGAGCGGGCACGGTACCGTACTCGATGAACGAGAGAAATTTAACGATACACTGTTGCAGTTTGTTCAATAATTTATGGGCTCCTAAAGGGGCCCTTTTGTATGTCTGGATGGATAAGAACCAACTAAAACGGGTATAAATCAATTGGAGTTCCCTTCCAATTCTTTTGAATCACCGAAACATCGCTGTGACAAGGATCACGATGTTTTTTTGTGTCGTTTGGAAGAAAGGGGATGATACGAGATAATAGGAACATGGATTTAGTTCAACCTGTCCTACCATTCATGGTACAATAACGGGGTGGATTAACAGATTGAGGAGAGATTTAAATGAACATCGCTTTCTTTTTATATCCGAAAGAAGACGTCAAATATTTGGACCCCGAATCAACGGTACGACAAGCACTTGAAAAGATGAAGCATCATCGATTCACGTCTGTCCCACTCGTTTCGGAAAACGGATTTTACGCCGGGACGATGACAGAGGGGGATTTACTCTGGGCACTCGCAGAACAGCTTCGCGGGGAAGAAGACTATGAAAAAGTGCTCCGGACACGTCTAAAAGACATCAAGCAACGCGTTCGCTATAAGCCGGTATCCATTACGGCCCAAATCGAAGAACTCGTCGATGCGATCACGGATCAAAACTTCGTGCCGGTCGTCGATGACGGCAAATACTTCATCGGCATCATCCGACGCCGCGACATCATCGAGTATTACTCGTCAAAGTTGAAACAACTGGAGAATGAAGTCCGATGACGAACAAGCCAGAACCGAATCCCGGTTCTGGCTTGTTTTACGTTTCTTTCTGTTTTGTTTTCAAGAATGGAAGTGGAGCGATCATTGCGATGAAATAAATCAAGGCGATCACGAGTAAAAGTATGATTGCCGGTAAATAGGGTGCGATGAGTGGGATGACGAGTAGGACCGCAAGAACCACGAGTCGCTTCCACGACACTTTGAAGAACAGGCGATTGAAGTAAATGACACCATATCCAAACAAGACGATGGCGACATACAGCGTGATTCGATGTGCCAAATCGAGTGTCTGCATCGGATCGTGTACGATGGTGATTTTGACGACGGCGAGTAAGATGATGCCGAGAAACATAGAGAGGTGTGACCAATAGAACCCGGCTTTGGCTGTCTGATCTCGTTTATCCGTATGCATGTCTTGAAAACGATTCTCTCTTGCTTCATCCTCTTTCACGTAGGAGTACCAAAGCAGAACGGTCAGCATAAGGGCAAGAATCATTGTCAGAACCACATCCGAGGTTAAATCCTCATCAATCGCAGCTCGACCAGTCGACGCAATCGTTTCGCCAAGGGCGATGACGAGAATGAGATAATGACGCTCAAGGAAGTGCCAGGACGACACTTCGAACTGCCCTCTGTTTTTCTGTACAAGAGGACCTAATACAGCGACAATCGCGACAATTCCCCATACAATCAGGCGTACGTTCCCCTCAAACAGCGAAGCGACGAGGATGATGATGCTAAAGGAGACATTGTACGGTACGATGGCAAGCATCGCCTTTTTCGTATCCTCATTACTGTGCAACAAGAATAGCGTCGAATGCACGGCGACAATCACTAAAAAGCCAAGCCCGAAAATGAAGCCATCTTGATCATATGCTTTTGGGATGGCGACAGAAATGAGCATAAAGCCAATCATCCCGAGCGTCATGAAGATTTGATGGTTCCTTCTTGTCAGTTTGGTCGTATTCGTCAACCAAATATACCCTTCAAAGATGTACCAAATGAGGGCCATGAGGACGAGAACTTCTAAAAACGTATGAAATGTGAGATGATGTTCGAGTTTCAATGTGAGTTGGATGAACGTAAATACAAATACCAAGTCAAAAAACAGTTCAATCTTTTCTACCTTTTCATGATGAGAGGGCATGAGAGGACTCCTTTTCATAGATTCCTTTTTATTTACCCGTCCGATTCACAAAAAACCCTTCATTTCATAAATGAAGGGCAAACCTCAAACAAGGGGTGGGAAATGCGGCAACACATATTCTCCTAATTCATCGATGACTTTTTCAGCCGGACGTTCTCCGTCGAAGAGGGCGAAGAAGAGGTGATTCACGCCGATGGCACGATACGCTTCGAGCAATTTGATTAAGTGGTTGCGACCTAGACGGAAACCGAGGCGAATTGGCGTCGGTGGCTCGTCTGGGTCATGCGTCAAGTCAAGATGCATCGGCATCGAGAACGGACGAAAAGCACGACCGTGTGCCTCACCGCTTTCACGCCAAGCGTCAAGCGCTTGTTTTTGTGCGAAAGGTGCCTGCGGATAGTACATCCATCCATCCCCGTTCGCCCCGAGCCAGTCCATATCCTGTTGCGCGAAGCCGGTGATCATTGTCGGGATCCGTTTCTTCGGACGTGGTACGAGCGTTGCCTGTTCAACTTCCCCGTAAGGTGAGTCAATCGTTGGGTAGTTGTAATAGAGTGCCTGCTCCATGACGCGAAGCGATTCTTTGAACTGGTCGCCGCGTGTCGGATGATCGACTCCGAGTCCTTTGAAGTCGGCACGACGGTCGCCTGACGAGATTCCGAGAATCAATCGTTCCGGGAATAACGCTTCAATCGTCGCGACTTCCTTCGCTGAACGAAGCGGATGTCGGAGTGGTAAGACGAGCGCGGACGTACCGAGCGCGATGTTTTTCGTTTGACCGAGTAAATGTGTCCCGTAGATCAACATGTCATAAATCTGACCGACGGCGGGGTCTAAAAAGTTCGGGTCTTTTAATAGAACATCCCGTAACCAGAGCGCTGTGAAGCCGTAGTCGTCTGCTTTTTGAGCGAGTTCGACTTGACGTTCGAGTGTCGGGGTACGCATTTTAAAATTTTCTAAAGGGATGTGGAGGCCGAGCGTAAGCTCGCCCTCCCGATACATCCGGTTGTAGCTTTTATGATTGTTGAACATAAGCTCCTCCTTAGTTTGCTTCCAGACGACGAGAGATGGCTGTCAAGATGACGGCGATGATGACCATGATCCCACCGACCCACGGTGTGTGGACGAGTCCGATTGAATCGGCGACGAGTCCGCCGATTGTCGCACCGAGGGCGATCCCGATGTTGAAGGCCGCGATGTTGAGTGCGGATGCGACATCGACAGCAGCGGGTACATATTTTTCAGCCAATTGTACGATATACAGTTGGAGTCCAGGCACGTTCATGAAGGCGAGAAGTCCCATCAAGACGATGGCAATGAGACCAGCGACTTTGAACGGAATCATGAACGACATGATGATCATGACCGCTGCATGAACGATGAACATATAGAACAATGCTTTCGCCGGGTTTTCGTTGGCGAGTTTTCCGCCGACCGCGTTCCCGATGGCGACTGCGATTCCGTAAACGAGTAAGACGACGCTGATTAAGCTCGGGCTGATTTTTGTCACGTCTTGCATGATGGGTGTCAAGTACGTAAACGCGACGAACGTTCCGCCGTAACCGAGTGCTGTGATCAAGAATCCGAGCATGAGACGACCGTTCGTGAGCAGTTTCTTCATATCTGAGAACTTCGCCGGTGGTGACTGTTTCAAATCTTTCGGAATCAAAAAGAAGCTGGTGATGATTGAAACGACACCGAGTGCTGCGACGGCGAAGAATGTAGCACGCCATCCGAACGCTTGACCGATGAAAGTACCAAGTGGGACACCTGTAACGGTCGCGACAGTTAAACCTGTGAACATGAGAGCGATGGCACTCGCTTTTTTATGCGGGGGCACGAGCTGTACGGCGATGGTTGCTCCGATTGAGAAGAAGACCCCGTGCGAGAACGCGGTGATAAAGCGGGCGACAATCAAGAGTTCAAAGCTGGTCGACATGGCAGAGACCAAGTTTCCAACGATGAAGACGACCATCAGTGACATGAGTAACGTCTTGCGGTTCATCCGGTTCGTCAGTGCCGTTAAAATCGGTGCACCGACGGCGACACCAATGGCGTATCCCGAAATAATGAGACCTGCGAGTGTGATTCCGATGTTTAAGTCACTTGCAATGGATGCGAGCAGTCCGACAGGGACGAACTCGGTCGTCCCGATGCCGAAAGCACTAATGGCGAGGGCGAGTAACGCTAATCCTCCATTTTTAGGTACCTGTTCTTCAACAGGTTGCGTATAAGGTTGATTCATGAGTAGTTCCTCCTAGTTGGATAAAAATGGTGTGGAAGACGAGGGCCCTTCGTCTCCCGATAGCAAAGACATCTCACTTTCCTCTATTTGTTCAGTACGGTCGAAAAAGTACCTTACCGTCTCAAGAGGGTGCTACGAGCGAAATGAACTTGTATTGATTTGCTATAGTCGTTATCATAAGGGCATGAAAACCGTTTGAGAAGTACGTACTTTCAAGTGCGGTAGGCACCAAAAAGTGCCTATGGAAGAAATGGAGGAACTGATATGCCATATAACATTCCGGTCGAAGCGACACTTGACGTCATCGGTGGTAAATGGAAAGTCGTCATCATGTGTCACTTGATCAAAGGAGAGCGTCGGACGAGTGAGCTGCGTAAACTCATGCCGAACATCACACAGAAGATGCTCACCCAACAATTGCGTGAGCTTGAAGCGGACGGGGTCGTCGTACGCACGGTGTACGAGCAAGTTCCACCGAAAGTCATCTACTCGCTCTCAGAGTATGGATGGTCACTTAAACCGATCTTAGACGCCATGTGCGCCTGGGGAGAGTGCCATATCGACCAGTCTGGAGAAGAGGTCATCTCATAACAATCACGGTCGTCCATGATGGACGACCGTTTTTTGTGCGGGGAAGTCGGGTACAGGGACAGAGACAAGGAGGGTTTTTAGAATGGACTTGAAAACTTTTTTGTTTACAGATGACGGCTCGATTCCGAATCATCCCGATTATCCGGCGCTTCTTTATCGTGGTGTCTTTGATGACCCGAGTGGGATGCAAGAAACGTTCGCTCATAATGAATGGACGAACAGTTGGGTGAACGGGGTGTTCGATTATCATCACTATCACAGCAACACGCATGAAGTGTTGGGCGTCTTACATGGTGAGGCGACCCTTCAACTCGGAGGGACGAATGGTGATCTCGTACGCGTCAGTGCAGGGGATGTCCTCGTCTTGCCGGCGGGAACAGGACATCGGCGCATCGAGGCGAGCGAAGACTTTCAAGTCGTCGGGGCATACCCGGACGGTCGTGACTATGACACATTGACCGGGAAGACGGAAGAACGTCCGGACAATGTGAAGCGAATCGAACAAGTCGAGAAACCGACGTACGACCCTGTCTTCGGGACGACGGGACCGTTACATGAGGCTTGGACAAAGGAGGAAACGATATGAATCAACGACTACCACATTCTTTATTACTCGCGGCATTGAAACAAAACGTTGTCGAATTGAAAGACGGACGGGAGATGCGCGCACTCGGGCAAGGGACGTGGCGTATGGGAGAAGAGAAATCGAAGCATGACGCTGAGGTGGAAGCGCTTCGGACAGGACTCGATTGCGGACTTCATGTCATCGATACAGCTGAGATGTACGGGGAAGGGGAGTCGGAAAAGTTGGTTGGCGAAGCCATTCAAGACCGACGCGAAGACGTTTTCCTCGTCTCGAAAGTGTACCCATACAATGCGTACGGCGACAAACTTGCCAAAGCGTGCGACGCGTCACTCGAACGACTCGGAACAGACTATCTCGATCTTTACTTACTCCATTGGCGAGGGGATGCCCCGCTCGAGGAGACGATTCAAGGAATGGAGCAGCTCAAGGCAGACGGCAAGATTCGGGCATGGGGTGTCTCGAACTTCGATGTCGAGGATATGAAAGAACTTCTCGCCTTACCGAACGGAGACAACTGCGCGGTCAACCAAGTGCTCTATCATCTTGGCAGTCGAGGGATCGAGTATGACCTGCTCCCTTATTTGAAAGAACAAGGCATCCCGGTTATGGCGTACGCACCGCTCGCCGAGGGAAGTGACGTGAAAAAAGACGTCTTCGAAAACGAGACGGTCAATCGACTAGTGGAGGCGTATAGTGCCTCGGTCGCCCAAATCTTACTCGCCTGGACGATTCGGAGCGGACACGTCATCGCCATTCCGAAAGCGGGGCAGGCCGAGCACGTCGAGGAGAATGCGGCGGCCCTCTTGCTCGATTTGAGTGAAGAAGATTTCGAGGCGCTCGATGAAGCATTCCCACCACCGACGACGAAACAACCGTTAGATGTCATTTGATGATGTGAACTGGACCAATCAAAGGTCCAGTTTTTCTTTTGCTGAAATCGATTGTCTTTTTCGAGTTGCGGGTAAATAAAGGAAGGACTTGCTTCTGTGGATGATATCGATACGACAAGGGAGCTGAAAATCAGAATGGAACAGACGTACACCGCCGAAGAATTCAAAGACAAGATGTACACGAATTTAAAGGTACGACCAAGTGATTCCGTCATTTTGATGTGTTCCATCTTTATCGCATCCATTGGACTCAATATGAACTCCATTCCCATCATTATCGGGGCGATGTTAATCTCGCCACTCATGACACCAATCTTGAGTATCGGTCTAGCTTTGTCACTTTATGACATGAAGTTATTGCGGGCAGGTGTTCGTTTACTGCTCGTCCAAGTTGCGGTCAGTCTCACCGTCGCGACCATCTATTTCGCCATCTCCCCAATCACCTATGCGAGTAATGAAATCATCGCACGGACCGAACCGACGATTTGGGATGTCATCATCGCCTTCGCCGGGGGAACCGCCGGGATTATCGGGGCGCAAAAGAAAATGAGTAACAACATCGTCCCGGGGGTCGCCATCGCGACCGCCTTGATGCCACCGCTCTGTACGGTCGGCTATTCGATTGCAACACGCAATCTCGACTACTTAATCGGGTCGAGCTACCTGTTCGTCATCAACTGTGCGTTCATTGCCATCGCCACGTTCATCGGGGTCAAGTTTATGGGCATCTCTCAAGTGTTGACGAAACAGGATGCGAACCATAAAAAAATTAATCGACTTCTCATCGCCGTATCTGTCCTGATTGTCGTTCCGAGTATCTTTTCGGCCGCGACGCTCGTTCAAGACAGCATCGTCCGGACGGGAATCAATAACTTCATCGAAGAAGAATTTTCAGATGCCATCATTATCAGTCAGGACTATCAGGAAGATGACAATCTCCTTCTCGTGACGACGACAGGGAAACGGTTGACCGAAGAGGAGCTTGCCGACATCGAATCACGGTTGCCTGACTATGGGCTTCGCACTATTGAACTCTCGGTGACACAGGTTCCGGACTTGAACGGATTGTCCGGGGAGAAGGTAGCTGAACTACTTCAAAAATATTTGGAAAGTCGCCTCCAACAGTTCAACCTGTTCGACAGCCGTCAAATCAATTTAGAGGACTTGCCGTTCGAACTGCAGAACGAAATCAATCCAAACTAAAAGACCATCGATTCTTCGATGGTCTTTCTTGTTAGTTCGCGAGCGGGTGTTTCAAGAGATAGTCTTCGATTTGATCAATCGTTTCTTTCAACACGCCGTCTGCGAATGGCGATTTGAGACCAGCCAGTTCAACGAGTTCGAGGAACGAGCGGCTTCCGCCTGCCTGACAGAGCGTGAGGTAATCGCTCCATGCGGCTTCGCGGTCTTCATGCATGCGCACCCAGAACTGGAACGCACACACTTGAGCAAGCGTGTAGTCGATATAGTAGAACGGACTTTGGAAGATATGTCCTTGTTGGTGCCACCATGCACCTGATTCGAGATAGTCGTTCGTCTCATAGTCACGATGCGGAAGGTACACCTTCTCCAAGTCGCGCCATGCCTGACGACGCTCGGCAGCTGTCATGTCCGGATTGCGGTAGACGACATGTTGGAACTCATCGACGAGCACGCCGTACGGAAGGAACGTCATGCTGCCAGCCAAATGGTTGAACTTGTACTTGTCGACTTGGTCGCCGAAGAAGAGTTCCATCCATGGCCAACAGAAGAATTCCATCGACATCGAATGGATCTCACATGCCTCATATGTTGGGAAGGCGTATTCCGGAGTCGTCAAATGACGGCTTTCATACACTTGGAAGGCATGACCGACTTCGTGTGTAAGGACATCGATGTCTCCGGCTGTGCCGTTGAAGTTCGAGAAGATGAACGGGAGACCTTCAGATGGCAAGTACGTGCAATATCCGCCGCCAGCTTTACCTGGTTTCGCCGTCAAATCGAGGGCGCCGCGCTCTTGCATGTATTGGAAGAACTCATCTGTCTCGTTCGAGAGCTCATGATACATCTTGTTTCCACCTTCGATGATGAACGACTCATCCCCTTGAGGTGTCGCGTTACCGTCAGGGAAGACGAACGACTCATCGTAATAGTAGAGATGGTCGACACCGATGCGTTTCGCCTGCTTCTCTTTTAACGCAGAAGCGAGCGGGACGATGACGTCGCGGACTTGTTTGCGGAAGTTATCGACCATCGACTCGTCATATCCGACACGTTGCATACGAGCATAGCCGAGTTCAACAAATGATGGGAAGCCGAGCGCATGGGCGATCTCTGTACGCACACGTACAAGTTCTCCGTAAATTCGGTCGAGCTCGTCACCGTTGTCAGAAAGGTATGTATAGCGGGCAACGGATGCGGCTTTACGGACATCGCGGTCAGGTGACTGAAGGTATGGACCGAACTGTGACAAGTTGAGTGTCTTGCCGTCAAATTCAATCTGTGCCGCTGACATGACCTTTTGATAAGCCGTCGCGAGGCGGTTCTCTTCCTGCAATTTCGGGATGAGCGACTCCTCGAATGTCTCGAGTGCACGCTCGGCGAGAGAGAATAACTGGCTACCCCATTCCGCTTCGAGTTCAGAACGAAGCTCGTGGTTCGTCAAGACGCGGTAGTACGCTTGGATTTCTTTCTCATAGACCGGTAGTGCATCGTCGAAGAAAGATTGTTCTTCTTCATAAAAAGCGTCGCGTGTGTCGACCGAGTGTCGGATCGCGACGAGTTGACTTTGTGTCTCAAAGTCGTTCCGTTCCTTGTTGATTTGACGAATGAGTTCATTCGCTTCCTCAAGTGTGCTCGCTTGCTGTAATTCGGCAGAATAGTCCGACAATCTGCTGTTCAAAGCGTCCAAGTCGGGCCGTTCATATGACAATTTTGTGAAAGTCGTCATTGTAAGCGCCTCCATCGTGTGAAATTTTTATAAAGTGTAAAAAGGGCTTGCAAAAGCGATTGCACACTCGTATTCTTACGATGTGTAAAACGATTTCGCACTACCTTATATCTACTTTACCGTTAATAAGGTAGGGATTGAAGTTTTAGCTTTTCGGGTATAAAAGTGAAGACTTCGATTCAATAGAACATGTTGGAGGGATTAAGCTATGGGATTCTTTAAAAAACTATTTGGTGGTAAAGAAGAACAACTCAACGCGGTTTCACCGCTTACAGGAAAGGTCGTCGACATCACGAACGTACCGGACCAAGTATTCTCACAAAAAATGATGGGTGACGGAATTGCGATCGAGCCGACAGAAGGCAAAGTCGTTTCACCAGTTAGCGGAACAATCGCAACGGTATTCCCGACGAAACACGCAATCGGCATCAACGCGGACAACGGTGCAGAGTACTTGATCCACATCGGTTTGGATACGGTAAACCTTAAAGGTGAAGGCTTCGAGACACACGTCACAGAAGGTCAATCTGTCAAAGCAGGCGACCCGCTCGTCACGTTCGACCTCGACTTCATCAAAGCGAACGCTCCATCAACAATCACTCCGATCATCATCACGAACCATGACAGCTTCGGCGTGAACAAACTTGTCGCAGAAGGCGACACGGTGACAGCTGGATCTTCAGAAGTCGTCGAATTGACGAAGAAATAAGAGAACGATTCATGACTCGGGAGCTTACGCTTCCGAGTATTTTTTTGTGAATTCGGGAATTATAATGTAGAGAGGGAAGGGGGAAATGAGATGGATGGTAAAAATGCACCATATCGGGGATACGGAGACCGGATTCGAATCTTGCGAGAGCGGGCTGGATTATCGATTGAGACGCTTGCGGAACAAATCGGCGTCGCCCCATATTTTATTCGACGTACCGAACTGAGCGAGGTCTACCCGACGATGCCTTACATAGAGGCGCTCGCAGAAGCTCTGCGCATCGATTCCAATTATTTGGCGCGTCACATTTGGACGGGGGAGTCGCTCAAAGTGTTGATGCGGGGGAAAGTACCCGAAATTGAACAGATGAAGCTCGCCTATGAAGAAGCGATGCACGGAAAGTCAGTCGAGGAGATGCAGCGACAACTCGAGGAGCGGATGCGCATCTTCGACCTGATGCACGAAGAAGAATTACAACGAATCTTTGAAGAGGACGAAGAGCCGACGTCGCACCATGCGCTCGAAGCACTCGTCGACGCCGTCCTTGACCTCGGACGTTCCCATGATTCAAATCAAAATCGTCACATCGTCCCGTTCGCTCGTTACGTGGAACGACTCGTCCCCGATCAGTTCGCGGACAACTCGTTCCAGTATGCAGAGTACAGCGTCGTGGACAAATCATATAAATTACAATGAGTGAGACAGGTATGAATCTAAAAAAATGACCAGGAGAATCACTCTCCTGGTCATTTTTCATTGATCAGCGCATCGGACGCGCTTCGTAGCGTACTTTCGGACGAGTGCCGGTAAGTAAAAAGCCGAGCACGATATTCAAGATTGTGAGCACCCATCCGACATACCCGAACGTGTAAGCAAGACTCGCCAGCACCGTTTGCCAGTCGAGCAGAGCTGCTGCGTCGCCGCGGAATGTGAAGCGGATGACGGTGAAGCCAATGAGTGTCGTTGCAGTAATCATGATGCCGATCCATGCGCCACCGAAGCGAGACGTTTGTGGACGTCTGCTGACCGGATACCAAAACGCGAGCGTTCCGATAAATGTACTACCTGCATACGCAAGCAGGATTTGCCATAACGCATCCGCGTCTAAGAAGACGGTATAACAGATGAACGTCGTGAGCGTCGTCATAAACGTAAAGATTAAGGCCGCGAGTAATCGTGATCGCATAGTTCGTTTTCCTCCTCATTTTGCACATTCTTTAGAGTAAACGAAAACGAATTTGCTGTAAACGTTATTGGCGGTTTTGTAATATTTGTCGCCATTGTTTAATGGCATTGGTTCCGTAAAACAGGACGCCACCTCGATAAAACTTAGAGCCAATCCAAAGCGTCACACCGATCGTTCCGATGAGTAAGCCAATCGAGAGCGCGACTTCCCACACGGCTACATCGACGAGCATGACCCGAAGGAACATGAGCATCGGGGCAAAGAACGGGACGAACGAGAGAATCGTCACGATGGTCGCGTCCGGATTGTTCAAGCCGAACATCGCCACTAAGAATGCTGCGACGAGTAGCATGATGACCGGCATGACCATCTGTTGGGATTCTTCGACGCGGCTGACGAGTGAGCCGAGGACGGCGAAGAGTGACGCGTACAACAAATAACCGAGTAGGAAGAATACGAGTAAGTAGATGACAGCTCGCGCATTCCCGGCATTTTCGATGACCGTTGTCGCTAACTCACTGCCGCTCGCGCTGACATAACCAAACCCAAGGAAAATCCCAATCTGGATGAGGGCGAGCGTTCCGATGGCGGTCACTTTGGCGAGCATGTGCGTCACCGGATGCGTCGTTGAGATGATCAATTCCATGACACGCGACGACTTCTCGGTCGTCACTTCTGTCGAAATCATCGATCCGTACGTAATGATCGAGATGTAAAGGAGCATCAACATGACATAGACGAGTGCCGAAGACGAAAGCAGCTCATCCGAGTTCTCGCCTCCGCGCCCGAGATACGACTCATCGAGCTGGATTGGTTCACTGAGAGCCGTGATGACGGCCGGGTCGACATCGGCTGATTCAATTAATTCCGCATTACGCAATTGCTGAAGCGACGTTTGCAAGATGGTAATGAACTCCTGCTCCGGGCGTTCCGAGATGACACGGGCGTCGTAACCGTCGACGAAAGCAACGACTCCGTATTCGCCGTCATTGATTCCGGCGCGTGCCTCTTTTTCGGTGATGTCACTTGTGGCAACGTCTTCATAGCCGAGCGACTGCATCGTATCGACGAGCGCTGTGTTTTCCGTTACGACGAGGGCGCTCGCTTGTTCTGAATCCTCGAACGAGGACATGATGCGGTCGATGTTCGTGAACCCGAAGATGAATAGAATCGTCAACGCCGTCGAGATGACGAACGCTTTTGAACGGATCCTCGATTTGAGGGTGAATGCATAGAGCGGTCCAAAGTTATGAAACATGCTGTCCGACCTCCTTGATAAAGATGTCATTGAGCGATACCGGTTGGCGCATGAACGTCTTGACGTTCGCCTGATGGCGGACGAGTGTCGATAGGACGACGTCGCTATCTTCAAATGAATGTAGACGTACTAAATGGCCGGACTTATACGGCTCGATTGTTTCGATGACCGGGAGTGATTCGAGCACGTGAATCTGGTCCGTCTCGATGAAGAGAGCTGGCTCGGCGTAACGCGATTTGATGGAGGGTACGTCACCACTGACGACGGCACGTCCACCTTTCAAAATGCCGACATGTTGACAGAGCTCTTCGACATGTTCCATTCGGTGACTCGAGAAGACGATGGTCGTTCCAGCGTCACGCAAAGCGAGCACCTCGCGTTTCAGAATCTCGACGTTGACCGGGTCGAGTCCACTGAACGGCTCATCTAAGATGACGAGCTCGGGGTTGTGGAGCAGGGCGGCGACGAGTTGAATCTTCTGCTGATTCCCTTTTGACAGTTGTTCGACGCGCATCGTCTCATACTGAGGAATCTCTAGCCGTTCGAGCCAAGATTTGACCGCACGTTTGGCATCGCTTGAGCGCATGCCTTTTAAACTGGCTAAAAAGACGAGTTGTTCGCGTACTTGTGACTTCGGGTATAGTCCTCGTTCCTCGGGTAAGTATCCGACAATCCGGTGGTCGACCGCTTTACCATTCCACGTGATGCTTCCATCGGTCGGTTTCAAAATATCGAGGATCATCCGGAACGTTGTTGTCTTGCCGGCACCGTTCGCTCCAAGAAGACCAAACATTTCTCCTTGTGGAACGCGGAACGTGAGGTCGTCGACAGCGGTGAAGTCACCGAATTCTTTGGTGACTCGTTCAATCTGTAATGCCATATTCTCATACCTCCTTAGAATGTCTCTCTTCTTATCGTACGCCACTCTGAGCAAAAAGTTTCACTTTTTCTGGCAAATGATTTATCTTGAAATCAAGATAATAAAGGAGGATGACAATGAACACGCAGTCTACAGGCATCCATCATATTTCATCGATGGTACAAGACCCACAACGTACGCTTGATTTTTATGGACAAGTACTCGGTCTTCGCTTTGTGAAGCAGACCGTCAATTTTGATGACCCGGGTACGTATCATCTCTATTTCGGGGACGAGGTCGGCACACCGGGAACCGTCATCACCTTCTTCCCGATCCCTGGGTTAGGGAAAGGACAGGTCGGGAGCGGTCAAGTCGGCGTGACGACATATCTCGTGCCGGCAGGAAGTTTACCGTTCTGGGAAGAAAGATTACAACAGCATGGAATTGCGACCGTCGCCACGGAACGGTTCGAGGAGCCGTCACTTCTGTTTGAAGACCCGGACGGACTCGTCGTCGAACTCGTCGCTCGACCGACGACGAAACAGACGCACTGGGTCATCCCAGGCGTCACGAAGGATGAGGCGATCGTCGGATTCGCGGGCGCGACATTATTATCAAAAGCACCAGACGAGACCGTACGCTTGTTGACGGAACTGTTTGGATTTGAACGAGTCGGAGAAGACGAGGAATGGGTACGTTTGAAAGGGACGGCTGACTATGGGAACATCATCGACGTCAAAAAGACGATTCTTCCGAACGGTGTGCCCGGAACGGGGACGGTTCACCACATCGCTTGGCGAGTCGCGGACGGTGAACACTATCCGACGTGGCAAGACGCCATCTTTGACCTTGGATTGAGACCGACCGAAGTGAAAGAACGAAACTATTTCCGCTCGGTTTATTTCCACGATGCCGGACGGATCTTACACGAACTCGCGACAGACGTACCTGGGTTCACCGTGGACGAATCCATCGACACGCTCGGTGAGACGTTACGCCTACCACCATGGCTTGAAGCGGACCGTGACAAGATTGTCCGCACGCTACCAACGATTACAATCCCGAAAGGAGAACGGATATGATTCATCAATTCATTCAAGGAACGAAAGAGACGACGCTCGTCTTATTGCACGGAACAGGGGGGAGCGAGCAAGACTTGATCCCGCTCGCAAAAGAGTTATCACCGGAATCGAACGTCCTGACGCTACGAGGGGACATTCTTGAGAATGGGATGACCCGCTTCTTCCGTCGTCACGCGGAAGGCGTGCTCGACCTCGAAGATTTAAAGAAACAGACAGAACGCTTCCTTCAGTTTTTAGATGATGCTGCAGCGGAATATGGCATCAAACGGGACAAGATGATTCCAATCGGATATTCGAACGGGGCGAACTTGATCGGTTCGGCACTGTACCGTCAGCCGGCATTCGCCGCTTCACTCTTGTTCCATCCGATGGTCCCGGACCGTTCGCTCACATTGCCTGACTTGTCAGGTACGAACGTATTCATCTCGGCAGGTGAGCGCGATCCGATTTGCCCGAAAGCAGAAACAGAAGAGCTGACATCGACACTCCGGAATGCCGGAGCGGACGTCGAGCTCTTCTATCATACGGGTGGGCATGAAGTGCGCATGGAAGAAGTCGAGGCGGCACGGACATGGATCGCCGCTCACCTCGACTAATTCGTTCAAGCCATTTTTTTCGGTTTGTTCGGACGAGAATAGACGACGAGGACACCTCGGTCAATCAAATAGGCAGCGAATAAACGTTTCGCTTCCTCAGCATGCACGGTTCGGTCGATTTGGATATACAATCGGCCGAGCTTTTTTTGTGAGGTTCGCGTCAGCAACCAGATCGAGTCGAGCGTATACTGCCAGCTCTGAAGCGTGTCGCCACCGATGTATAAGTACCGGTTTTGGGTGCGCTCAAGTAGATAGTTGAGCCACCAGACATCACGGACCAATTTGGCGCACACACCGAGCGCGAACGTGAGACCAAGGAAGGCCATACTAGACAACACAGGATGAATGGCAGAGAACCCGTTACGGACCGACTCAAAGGCCACCATCAGTAGCCCGACGGAAAAGCTGCTGATTAACCACCAGAATCCGAAGTTAGAGAATGAACGTTTCGGGTCGTGCACCATATGATGTCGATTCCGGATGATCGAAGCCATTCTCTCCACCTCCTTTATTAGAATATTCTGAATATTTAGTAACACTACTATACTATACTGTACCCAATCCCGTCTATTTGAATACGCCCACAACGTGCTGAATCGTGAGGATTTTTTGACGTTTCGGCTTGCAATACGTGAATTATGGGAATGATGACAGTGAAGACATGAAAATTTTGTTGAAACGTAATTTCACTTGGCGAGGGAATCGATTATGATAGGTGAGGGATTTTTCCATCTGATCTTCCATGCAGTCCGTGTGCGAATTGAACGTGAAAACATGAAGGTCAGCTTCATCGCAATCATCATAAAAAACTAGAGGGAATGTTATGAGAAATTATTGGTATGACAATATTAAGGGAGTACTCGTCCTACTCGTCGTGTTCGGTCACCTGTTGACGGACGTCCGCGGCGCTTATGACGACATTCTTCCGAAGTGGGTGTATTTGTTCCTGTACACCTTCCATATGCCGTTATTCATTATGCTAAGCGGTTACTTCTATCGGGAGAACCGTTATTTACGTGTGATCCAGTTGTTCGTCGTTTACGTTATCTGGCAAGTCATTCTCGGGTCATGGTTCGCTTTCACAGAAAGCATCCCGATTTTCTCGCTGGAGAATCCGGGACTGAATCTGTTGAAACCGTATTGGGCACTCTGGTATTTGATGGCGATCATCTTCTGGTACATCATTACCCCATACGTGACACAGCTGAAAGGGTATGTCCTATACGCACTTCTATTTGCGCTCTTGTTCGGGTTCCAGGCAGAGGCGACCGGCTATTTCGCGTTACGAAAAGTGATCATGTTCTATCCGTTCTTCTTAATTGGGAACTGGATGTCCGAACGGAACACACTCAATTTCTTCGAATTGCCGAAACGGGCCGAACAACGGAACCGTTACCGGATTGGGGGAGCGATTGTCTTTGTCACGTTGACGATTGGCTTATTGATCTCCATGCGCGTCCAACAGGCCGACGCGTTCTATCACATCGGAAACTTGTTCAAGTTCCGCTTCGCTTATGATACGGCGGTACCGGAGGCGATGTGGAGCGGACCGTTCGCATTCTTGATCGTCTATACGGTGTCGCTCCTCATGTCGATCAGCTTCGCGCTCATCATTCCGGGACGAAGACTACCAATCTTCTCGAGGGCTGGTCGATATAGCTTATATGTCTATCTCGTTCACGTATTCTTTGTCGTCGCTTGGAAGGCGTTCGTCCCGGCTGGATTCATGCCAACGTCCTGGATGCAATTGCTCGTCTTGTTCGGTGTCGCATTCGTGATGGTGCTTGTGATTATCAGTCCTCCGATGGTCCGTCTTTTACGTCCGCTCGTCGAGATTGACGTGAGGCGCGTACAAAATACGAAAGGTGTGAAAGGGTAAAGTCTTTTCTAAACGCTTCATTTCCGCTACACTTTATAAAGAGGAAACGAAACTAGAGTTAAGGAAGTGACCCTATGCCATACGAAAATGGAATGCACAGCACAGAAGGTGACGTGAACGTCTCACGTCACGTCGTAGAAATGATCGCCGCAGTCGCGGTCAAAGAAACGAAACACGTATCGTTCACGCAAGAAGACACGAAATTGTCAGAGCGTGCGCTCATGAAGCATGTGAAAGTCGATGAGTCAGAAGAAGGCATCACGATCAACTTGTCACTTTATATCGCATATGGGCAGTCGATCATCAAAACGGTGACGGCGGTTCAAGAGCGAATCACGCAAGATATGGATACGATGCTTGCGATGACACCACGTTCGGTGAACGTGAAAGTCGTAGGGATCCAGTTGTAAAAGAGAGGGGAGAGCAGAGAGCTCTTCTCTTTTTTTGATTTTTGCGAAAACGGTTGCATCAAGATAACGTTTTCATTTATAATAGAAATCGAACAAGTGCAACCGTTTGCATCATTGACCAAACGTGCGACGGGTACTTGTCAAGTTCCCTAAATGTAGTCTGACGACACAAGCATTTGAAGGAAAGGCGGAAAGCATGTATGTCAACGATTGAAGCAGTGATTTTCGATTTGGACGGTGTCATCACTGACACGGCAGAGTACCATTACCTCGCTTGGAAGCAGCTCGGTGAAGAGCTCGGAATTCCATTTGACCGCGAATTCAACGAAACGCTCAAAGGGGTGAGTCGGACTGAATCGCTCGAGCGGATCCTTACGCTCGGCGGAAAACAGAACGACTTCACGCCGGAAGAGAAAGAAGAACTCGCTCAAAAGAAAAACGAGCATTACGTTGAACTCATTCAACATATCTCATCTGACGATCTTCTTCCTGGCATCGTTTCATTCCTTGATGAAATCAAAGAGGCGGGACTTAAAATCGGAATGGCGTCTGCTTCAAAGAACGCATTTGCGGTTGTTGACGCACTAGGTGTCCGTCATTACTTCGACCATATTGTCGATGCAGCAACTGTCGCCCAGTCAAAACCACACCCCGAAGTGTTTTTGAAAGCCGCTTCTGCCCTTGGCGTGAAACCCGAACTCGCCATCGGCGTTGAAGACGCGGCTGCCGGCGTAACTGCAATCAAAGCGGCAAACATGTTTGCTGTCGCCGTCGGGGAAGAATCGATGCTTGGTCATGCAGACCTCATCGTCGCTTCTACCGACGAACTTTCACTCGATCGCATCCTCGAACGCGCTCGCGTGTAATAGACTACAATCATCTTCCGTGAGACGGCGACTGCCCCGAACAGTCGCCGTCTTTTTCTATTGAATCAAAAGTCCCGAATAGACAATATTGTCCAAAAAGAGATGACAAACACATTACAAATCCGTTACAATTCTAAAGAGATATTTTTGTAAATAATTTATATAAATAGAATTATAGATTTGAATTGTATATAGAAGGGGATTTGTGCATGGAATTTACTAATAAGAATGACCATATTTATCGAGAATTGTTAGAAATTGAAGAGTCATATCGACAACTCCAACAACGTGCAGAATATTTAGTTTCTGAATTGAATCGTGACCAAGATCGAGAAACGGCACTCTCGGAAATGTCGAAACGCTTACGCCCTCGACGTGTCAATCAACGTTATCCGCTAGATGTATATGTCCATCAAGTGACCGACTTATTAAAAGAACGACAAACCATGAGTGTACGTGACATTCAAATGGAGCTTGAACTTCGATATCGTCATCACATCAGTAATATCTACCAATTGATGGTGAAAATCGAAGGGGTCAACCCAGAGATAAAAAAGATTGGCCGCGGCCTCTATACATACGAGCCTGTAACAGATAAAGAGGCAGTGCCACATTCATAATCTAGAGTCGATGGGGAGAGCACCCGTCGGCCTTTTTGTTGTAAACGGACTGACATAAACTGAATGGTTTAAAATATGATATAATCGTCAGAGTCTATTTTTTTGAGAGAGGAACTGTCGGCCCATGCTATGGATTGCCATGTTGGTCAGTTTTGTAATGGCCATCTTGATTACACCGCTCGTTCGTCGATTCGCATTCTTTATCGGTGCAGTCGATCATCCGAACGCACGAAAAGTACATTTACGGACGATGCCACGAATCGGTGGTCTGGCGATCTTCATCGCCTTTTTTATCGGCTATGCGTTGCTACTTCCGACGAGTCGCTATAATGACGCCATCTTGATCGGGGCCGTCGTGATTCTCCTGACCGGACTGATCGATGACCGTTTCCAGCTCTCTGCCCGCGTGAAGTTGATGGGTCAGATGATTGCGACGGTCGTCGTCTTGAACTCAGGGATGCGTATCGAGCTCGTCAATCTCCCGTTTGATCAGCAACTGTACCTCGGGTCATGGAGCATCCCGGTCACGGTTCTTTGGTTGATCGGGATTACGAATGCAATCAACTTGATTGACGGACTCGACGGGCTCGCCGCTGGTGTCTCGAGTATCGCCCTCGGAACGATTGCTGTCTTGGCAATCATTCAAGGGAACGTCTATTTGACGATGATGGCTTTATTGTTACTCGCGAGTACGCTCGGCTTTCTCGTCCACAACTTCTACCCGGCGAAGATTTTCATGGGGGACACAGGAGCGCTGTTTCTCGGTTACATGCTCGCCGTGTTCTCACTGATCGGTTTTAAAAACGTGACGTTGTTTTCTCTCGTCGTCCCGGTCCTCTTGCTCGGGTTGCCAATCTCAGATACAATTTTCGCAATCGTCCGCCGGCTCGTCCAAGGTCGACCTCCGATGTCACCGGACAAGTCGCATATGCACCACCAGTTGATTGACATGGGGTTCACGACGCGCCAAGCCGTCCTGCTCATGTATGGGATGACGCTATTCTTCGGCATCTCATCGATCTTGTTTGCGAAGACGACAATGCTCGGTGCGGTCATCACGTTCGTCGTGGTCCTGATTGTCATCGAATTGATTGTCGAATCGACGGAACTCATTCATCCGAACTATAAACCCATCATCCGAACGTCCCGTCGACTTCTTGGTCGACCAAGGACATAAACAAACGGCCGGTATCGCCTAGCGATATCGGCCGTATTCTTTAGTAAATCGTCGTCTCGGTCATCGAGTCGTCTGTCTCATCGGTTGACGGCTCATCCGCCGTGACAGGCATTCCAAGCTCCGTTTGGAGAAGGGCTTGCGCGTCTCGTAGGTCAGCGGGATCGAGCTCGTAATAATAGACACCGTTCAACGTCAAATCGGTTCCTTCAAGTGTTTCGCGATTGAACGACTTGAGCGATTTCGTATACGGTTGAAGCTGTGAGGCTTCCGACAAGGACATGTTCGTTCGAATGTTCTCGCCGACCGCGTTCATGATCCGGTTCAATTTGGTGAACGAGTTGATCGTGGTCGCCTCGTTGATGATGGCTTCGATTACTTGCTGCTGTCGACCGGCCCGACCGATGTCGCCGGCAGGATCTTCTTTTCGCATGCGGGCGTATGCGAGCGCTTCTTTTCCATTCAATACTTGAACGCCTGGCTCTAAGTCGACGTTTCCGGTCGCTTTTCCAGAAATGGGGATGAGGACGTCGATCTCGACGCCACCGACCGCATCGACGAGGTCTTCGATCCCATCAAAATTGATAGTCGCATAGTAGTCGATGGGGATGTCGAGCAAGTTTTCGACGGTCGCGATGGTCGCATCGATGCCTCCGTACGAGTAAGCATGGTTGATCTTGTCTTTGAACGGGTCTCCTTCATCGAGGATGATGTCGACATATGAGTCGCGTGGGATGCTGACGAGCGTCACTTGACGCGATTCCTTGTTGAATGTCGCGACCATCAATGAATCACTTCGGCCTTCTTCGAGCGAGGCGCCGCCATCGACCCCTGCTAACAGGACGGAGAAGTGGTCTTTCGTCAAGTCGATGGTTTCATCACGGCGTTCGGATTTATCGCCACGCTCCAACTCTTTGTTTGCGTTCTCGGCGGTCTCGTTCGCTTTGAAGACAAAATAGCCGAAAGCGGAACCGCCGATCAGCAAGACGACACCCAACACGATGAGGACGATTTTCCAAGGTGACTTTTTCTTGCGTGGGGGTGTTTCCATGTGGATTCCTCATTTCAGTTGTTTCTTTTAGTATAGGCGTTTCAGCGTTTGAAATCACGTTCGATGATGCGGATATCATGGGTTTGTAGCGCTCCTTGACCGTTTGTCATGTCCGTCAGCCAATCGAGCGCTATAGTTGTTTCTTCCACGGGTACTGAGACGTGAAACGTGACAAGGTCGGTATACGAGATATCGTCGAGCAAGTAGGTGGACTGTCGCAATTCATTCTCGACTTTGCCGATCCAGGTGTAGTCGACGGTGAGCGTCAATTGCTGCATTTGCAAACGTTCGACAATCCCGATCGCATCGAGTCCTTCGCTGACGGTCCCACCGTATGCCCGGATGAGTCCGCCTCCGCCCAATTTGATGCCTCCGAAATAACGTGTCACGACGACGACCGTGTCTTTGAGATGACGTTTCCGCAACACCTCGAGCATCGGCATGCCTGCTGTACCACTCGGTTCCCCGTCATCGTTCGCTTTCTGGTGCTCGTTCCGTTCCCCGATGATATAGGCAGAACAGTTGTGGTTCGCGTTCCAATGCTCTTTTTTGATGCCTTGGATAAACGACTGCGCCTCTTCCTCGGTTTCGACACGTTTGAAGTGGGCGATAAATTTTGACTTTTGTATGACGACTTCGTATGTTCCACTTTGTTTTATAGTATAATTTGACTCAATAGACATTTCTGAAAATTCTCCTTTCTATTTTTGAATATTTTTTTTAGAATTCAAGTAGGCACATACGCTTCAATTGGCGAATGCAATTTATAGAAAATCTCTCATGTTCACTGTAAACCTGTTTTCAAGTGGACGATATATAAGGATAGATGAGGATTAACTACCGAACTATTAGGGGATGGCATCGTGAATCATATTACCGATCGGACAGCTTTAGAACATATCATAACAAATATGATTGATACGGTGACGGAAAGTAAAGAGGAGATTGTCCGTATAACCGAAAGTTCATCAACTGAATATTCAGCGATTCAAAACGAGTTGAAAGAATTGACGGATAAAATCGAGTTCTACATCGAGGAGTCCGATCGACTCGACCGACTCGTGAAAGCCGCAAAAGCCAAGCTCGTTCAAGTTAGCAAAAAGTTTCATATACATAGTGAGCAAGAAATTCGTGAAGCCTATGAACGGGCGAATCAGATGCAATTGGAGCGGTTTCTCGTTCAAAAAGAAGAGATGGCGGCCCAGCAGCGTCGTAACGATTTAGAACGACGACTTCTTATTTTAGAGGACACGATCGAACGTGCCGAAAAACTGATCGGTCGTGTCAGCGTCGTCTTGAACTTCTTACGGGACGACCTGCAACAAGAATATTCGGACATGATGAAAAAGCAGGAGATGGCTATCGGTGTATTCGAAGCGGCCGAGCGTGAACGACGTCACCTCGCTCGCGAGATGCACGACGGACCGGCGCAATCGCTTGCCCATATTTTGATTCGTGCCGACTTGATTGAAAAGACGTTTGATAAACGAGGGAAAGACGAGGCGTTTGCCGAATTACATGAATTGAAAAAATTGATTCGTGGGGCGCTAGTCGACGTACGTCGTCTGATTTACGATTTGCGTCCGATGTCGCTTGACGATTTAGGCTTTTTACCGACGCTCGAGCGCTATCTCCACCAAACGGAGGAGTATACGGCCATCAAGACACGTCTCAACTATCGCGGGTCACGTGCCCGTCTGCCGGAGAAGTTAGAAATCAACGTGTTCCGTCTCGTACAGGAAGCGGTGCAAAATGCGATCAAGCATGCCAAGACGCCAGAAATCATCGTCAATGTCGAACAGGCGAGCGATGTGATTCACCTTCACATCCGCGACTATGGCATCGGTTTCGAACCGAGTACGATTGGCGAAGAGTCGTTTGGGATCGTCGGGATGCGTGAGCGAATTGAGTTGGTGAACGGAAGTATCACCATTGACTCGGAAGTCGGCAAGGGGACGGTCGTCCGCATGTCGATTCCGATTCCGTGAGAGAACAAGGGGGAAGACATACATGGAAATGACACAGACACGCATTGCAATCGTGGATGATCACGAACTGTTCCGCGAAGGATTAAAGCGGATTTTTGATTTAGAAGATGAATTTACGGTCGTCGCAGAAGGACGGACGGGTCGCGAGGCGATTCGCATCGCCGGCGAACAAAAACCGGAGATCATGATTTTAGACATCAACATGCCGGATATGAACGGAATCGAGGCGACGAAGCAACTGTCGCTCCTTTCACCGGAGACACGCATCCTCATCCTCTCAATCCACGATGATGAGTCGTATATCACACATGCGCTTGAAGCGGGTGCCTCCGGTTTTCTTTTAAAAGAAGTGGCGTCGACTGAATTGATTTCAGCTGTCCGTGCCGTCGCTCGGGACGGGGCTTACCTTCATCCGAAAGTGACGACAAACGTCTTGAAAGAGTATCGTCGTCTCTTGCAATTCAAAGGAGAACAGGCGGGTCGTGGCGTCGAGAACCGCACGGATGACCCGGTATACCAACTGTTGTCACGTCGTGAGGTCGAAGTGTTACACCTTCTCGCGGATGGTCGGTCGAACCGAGACATCAGTGACATGTTGTTCATCAGTGAAAAAACGGTTAAAAACCATGTGTCCTCTGTCCTCCGTAAAATGGATGTAAACGACCGGACGCAAGCGGTCGTCGATGCGATTCGCCGGGGATGGGTCGAGATTTGAGCGTCACCGATGCTTTACCTCGTTTTTGTGTTACAATATGGAATGGAATCCTAACATAATTGGAAAATGAAACGACGTAAAGTGAGGATATAGTATGGGAAACATTGCGATTTTAACCGACAGTACCGCCTATCTGTCGGATGATTTTTTGGCACGACATGACGTCCATGTCGCTCCACTCAGTGTCATCTTCGATGGCGCGTCGTACCGCGAGTCGATCGATATGTCGACGGAGGCGTTTTATGAGCGAATCGAGGCAGGCAAACTGCCGACGACGTCACAACCGGTCATCGGTGAGACGGTCGAGTTGATTGAGAATTTGCCGGATGATGTGACGGACGTGATCGCCATCACACTCTCAAGTGGCATCAGCGGAACGTACCAGTCGATGGTCGCGTTAAATGATATGGTTGGCGTGACCGTTCATGCGTTTGACTCAGAGATTTCTTGTATGCCGCAAGCGTTCTTGGTCGAAGAGGCGTTAAACCTCCGTGACAAAGGCGCCACGCCAGAAGAAATCATCGCCCGACTCGAGACGGTCCGTGATTCGATTCGCGCCTATTTCGTCGTCGATGACCTCGATCATCTGCAACGTGGTGGACGATTGAGCGCCGCGCAAGCGCTCGTCGGCTCGTTTTTACAAATCAAGCCGGTCCTTCACTTCCAAGACAAGTTGATTGTCCCATTTGAGAAGATTCGTACGTATAAGAAGGCTGTACGTCGAATCGAAGAAATGATGGAAGAGTCGATCGCAGGTGACGGTGAGGGATACTGTATCGGAATCATTCACGCCAACTGCCCGGAGCGTCAGGCGGAAGAAATCGCTTCGATGAAACAGAAGTTCCCGAAAGCACACATCTCGGGAAGCCATTTCGGTCCGGTCATCGGAACGCATCTCGGACCTGGTGCAATCGGCATCACTTGGTATCGTCGCGAATGGTAAACCACAAGACGACCGCTATTGGTCGTCTTTTTTAATGGAGGAGGGAATGCGATGGCGAAATATCGCCAAATATTTGAGCGGCTGGCAGAAGAGATGCGGAACGGCACGAGACCTGCAGACTCGAAACTTCCGTCGGAGACGGAGCTGATGCATCAGTTCGAGGCGAGTCGGGGTACGGTCCGTAAGGCACTCGATCTCTTACAGGAGAACGGGTACGTCCGAAAGCACCACGGGAAAGGTGTTTTCGTGTTGAAGCGGGACCAGATCGAGTTTCAATTCAACGGCATCGTCAGTTTCTCGGAAGTGTACGCCAGCATGCTTGGTCATTCCATCCAGACGCACGTCGCGGCGTTTGAAGAGATGGAGGCCCCACCTTGGCTTGCCGAACGGATGAACTTGAAGGCGGGGACACATGTGTTTCGCATCGAACGGGTCCGAAATTTTGACGGGGAGAACGTCATCCTCGACATCAACTATTTCGTCAAAGACCACGTCCCTGGATTGACAGAAGAGATTGCTGCTCGTTCGATTTATGGCTATATCGAAGGAGAGCTCGGCTTACAGATTAGCTACGCCAAACGGAAGATCGCGGCAGAGGACGTGACCGAGCTCGACCGGATGCGTCTCGATTTGCACGACTATGAATATGTCATCGTCATCACGAACGATACGTTCTTATATGAAGGACAGCAATTTGAATATACGGAATCGCGTCACCGCTTGGACAAGTTCCAGTTCAGCGACGTCGCCCGGCGCTAAACCTCTTTCGAACAGGAAGAGGTTTTTTGTTTGAATGATCATGACTAAGGGATTTTTTTACAATAAATCCTGTCGCAGAACCTTCACTCAAACTTGTATATATAAGTTGTTGACTTAACTTATATAGATAAGTTATACTTTGTTTGTACTCATAAGTAACCGTTTTCATTAGAAGTTTTCAAACAAAGGAGGACATAAACATGAAGGCAGATTATCGTCAAATTGCCGCAGACATCTTAGAAGCGATCGGCGGCAAAGAGAACGTGGATAAGGCCGCACACTGTGTGACACGTCTCCGTCTCTCCCTCAAAGACCAGTCAAAAGTCGATGAGGCACGTGTGAAAGAAGTCGATCTCGTCAAAGGGGCGTTCGAGAACTCCGGCGTGTATCAAATCGTCATCGGAGCCGGCGATGTCGACCGCGTCTATGCCGAGTTCATTAAACTTGCAGGACTCGAGGCGGCGACGGTCGCCGAGGTCAAATCCGCAGGCGGCAAAAAAATGAATCCGCTTCAAAAACTCGTCAAAGTCTTCTCTGACGTCTTTATGCCAATCATTCCAGCCATCATCGTGGCCGGTCTCCTCATGGGGATCAACAACTTACTTGCTTCTGAAGGTCTCTTCATCGACGGGCAGACGCTCATCGAGGCTTATCCGAACTTACAAGGACTTTGGGACCTCATCAACATGATGGCGAACACGTCATTCGTCTTCTTACCGGCACTCGTCGGATGGTCGGCGACGAAACGTTTCGGCGGAAGCGAAGTGCTCGGGATCGTCATGGGTCTCTTGCTTGTCCACCCGGACCTCATGAACGCTTGGGGCTACGGGACAGCGGCACTTGAAGGAGAAGTACCGACGTTCGATATCCTCGGACTGTTCGAGATCGAGAAAGTCGGCTATCAAGGTCAAATCTTACCGGTTCTCGCCGCGGCTTATATTTTGAGCCAAATTGAGATGTTCTTGAAAAAACGTGTACCGAATGCGATTCAACTCTTGGTCGTTCCAATCACGACAATCGTTGTCACTGGATTCCTCGCACTCGCAATCGTTGGACCAATCACACGCGGAATTGGTAATGTGATTGCGACAGGACTCGTCAACACGTTTGAAGCCGTACCGGTCGTCGGGGCACTCCTCTTCGGATTGTTCTACGCACCACTCGTCGTCACAGGGATGCACCACTTGTTCATCGCCATCGACCTTCAGTTGATCGCAGATACAGGCGGTACGTTCATCTGGCCGATGATCGCACTCTCAAATATCGCGCAAGGTTCTGCTGCACTCGCGATGTTCTTCGTCTACAAGCACAACGCGAAACAAAAGAGCATGGCATCGACTTCAGCCATCTCGGCTTACTTCGGGATCACGGAGCCGGCGATGTTCGGGGTCAACTTGCCGAATAAATTCCCGTTCTACTCTGCGATGATCGGGTCAGCGATCGCAGCCATCTTCATCACATTGAATGATGTTCAAGCGATCGCGATCGGTGTCGGAGGACTCCCTGGATTCCTCTCAATCTTCACAGACAAAATCCTTCTCTTCATCGTCGGGATGATCATCGCGATCATCGTACCGTTCGCGCTTACGTTCATCTTGTCGAAGCGTTACATGAAGAAAGGTGAAATCGAAGAAAATAAAGTCGCATAAGCATTGACTCGGGAGGGAGGGACGGCAGTTCTTCCCTCTTTCCTATTGAAATGAAAACTCTTACAAAAAAGGAGATGTCGTTGATGACACAGAAAAATTGGCGCAAATCAGTCGTCTATCAAATTTACCCGAAAAGCTTTTACAGTCCGGAAGGAAACGCGACCGGATCGATCAAAGGGGTGACGGCGAAGCTAGATTACTTGGCAGAACTCGGCATCGAATACATTTGGATGACGCCTGTCTATCAGTCACCTCAACACGACAACGGCTATGACGTGAGTGATTACTATGCCATCGACCCGTCTTACGGCACGATGGAAGACCTCGACGAATTGATTCGTGAGGCAGAGGCGCGGGGCATTGGCCTCATGATGGACATCGTCGTCAACCACTCGTCAACAGACCATGAATGGTTCCAGAAATCATTGGCGGGAGACGAGCGGTACCGTGACTACTACATCTGGCGCGACGAGCCGACGAACTGGGAATCGAAGTTCGGTGGGAACGCGTGGGAATATGACGAGAAGAGCGGCCAATACTATCTCCACTTGTTCGACGTGACCCAGGCCGACCTGAACTGGGAGAATGAACAGATGCGTGAAGACGTCTATGAGATGATGCGTTTCTGGCGCGAGAAAGGAATCAAAGGGTTCCGTCTCGACGTCATCAACTTGATCTCAAAAGAGCAAGATTTCCCGGAAGACGAGTCTGACGGTCGGAAGTTCTATACGGACGGCCCACGCATCCATGAATATTTGAAAGAGATGAACCGAGAAGTATTTGATGGGCATGACGTCATCACGGTCGGGGAGATGTCGTCGACGACGCTCGACCATTGCGTGCGCTATTCGAACCCGGACGAGAACGAACTCAGCATGACGTTCAGCTTCCACCACTTGAAAGTCGACTACCCGAACGGCGAGAAGTTCGTCGCCTCCCCGTTCGACTTTATCCAGTTGAAAGACATCATGTCGACGTGGCAACAAGGGATGCACGGGAAGGGATGGAACGCCATCTTCTGGTGCAACCATGACCAACCTCGCGTCGTCAGCCGTTTCGGGAACGACACGAACCATCGCGTCGAGAGTGCGAAGATGCTTGCGACCGTACTCCACGGTCTCCAAGGGACACCGTACATCTATCAAGGAGAAGAAATCGGGATGACGAATCCTGGCTTCGATGATTTGAACGAATATCGTGACATCGAGACGCTCAACAACTATAAGTTGAAACGCGAAGAAGGTGTGTCGCATGAAGACATGATGGCGGCCATCAAACAAAAGTCACGCGACAACTCGAGGACACCGATGCAGTGGGATGCGACGACACATGCCGGCTTCACGAACGGCACACCGTGGATCAACGTGGCACCGAACTATCAGGACGTGAACGTCGAAGCGGCACTCGATGACCCGAACTCGGTGTTCTACCACTACAAGAACTTGATTGCATTACGAAAAGAACTTGACGTCTTAACGGACGGGGACTATACGCTCCTCACGCCTGATTCGTTAGACGTTTGGGCATATACACGAAAGACCGACCGCGAGGAGCTCCTCGTCGTCGCCAACTTCTACGGAACGGAAACGACGTACACGATCCCGGAAGGTTTCGAGCGGGTGAGCGTCGTCAGCCACAACTATGACGTGCCTGAGCTCGACGGAACGACGTTGTCCCTTCGTCCATACGAGGCGATCATGTTCTACAAACAGAAATAAGCAGGTAGGACCCGACTTTTTCCTCGGGTCTTATTTATGTTTAGTCAATCGGTTGTCTTTCATAAGCCAAGTCGCACTCAGACGTCCACTCTGTTAGCGTGAAAGAAAAAAAGGAGCAAAGGGGTATGGGGGAACTCATCGTTGCATCAACGGGGGCGTGCGCCATCCGTTTTGGCATCTGTCAACGCTGTCTCAGCACGGACGTCCGAACGTTCACCTGTCACCATGGGTCGTGTGCCTACTGCCGGAACTGTCTTTATCTTGGGCGTGTCTGTCGATGTGATTTTCTTCAAGAGCGGGACATCACGACACCTCTTGAAACGACCGAATTGACGATGCCATTCGAGCTCGCACCAGCCCAAACGCGGGTCGCGAGTCAGTTACTCACGTGGTGGGACGAACGGAAGACCGGTCTCGTCCATGCGGTGTGCGGCGCCGGGAAGACCGAGATGACGTTCCATGTGATCGAGCAGGTCGTCAATGAAGGGAAGCGGGTATTGATCGTCTCCCCGAGGAAAGATGTCGCCATCGAATGGGTGGAACGGCTCGAACAAGCATTCACCGTGCCCGTCACGAGACGTTACGGGGGTGGGGAGAAAGGTTCCATCGGGATGATCACGGTGGCGACCGCACCGTTGTTGTTGAATCTACGAGACGTATTTGATTATGTGCTCATCGATGAGTCCGATGCCTTCCCGTTCGCTTTTGACATGACGTTATGGCGCACCATCTATCGGGTCGGAAAAGGGGTGTTTGTCTTCATCACGGCGACCCCGACCGCTTGGCAACAGATGGTTTCGACGGTGCATCTGTCCCGTCGCTATCACGGGTTCGATTTGCCGGTGCCGACACTCGTCAAACAGTCGGACGAGCAGATTTTCGACTTCTGTCGACGTCACACCGCAAAACCACGTCTCTTGTTCGTACCGACAAAGCCTCACCTCGAGCGATATCGTAAGACGCTAGAAGACGCGGGATTTACGTGTCGGACGGTATCGGCCGAGACCGAGGAGCGGACCGACGCGCTGCACTGGCTCCAAGAAACGAAGGGAATCGTCCTCGCGACATCAATCTGGGAGCGGGGGATGACGGTCCGGGACGTACAGGTCGGGGTACTTGAGAGCGAACATCGACTCTTCTCGACACGAGGGCTCATTCAAATGGCGGGGCGGGCCGGACGAAAGCCGGATGCGCCGACAGGCGAGGTCTGCTTCTTTTACGGGGAACGGACGTTTCGGCAAGATCTCGCTATCCGGGGGATCATCAAGGCGAACAGCCGATGAAGTGTCTTCTCTGTCACGAAGCGATGACCGTCCCGTGGACACCGGCTACGTTATGGCGACGTGACTGGGTGTGCCCGGCATGTGAGGACCGACTGACGCCGCTCGGGACAGGCTGCCCGCGCTGTGGTCAACCGAATGAGGCTGAGGAGACGTGCTCGGACTGCATCCGCTGGCTCGCGCTCGGCTCTGATTTGACCGTCCGTTGTCTGTACGCCTATGACGAGGCAGGCTTGGAGTGGCTACATCGCTTCAAATTCAGTGGGGACGTCGTCATTGCCGCATCGGTCGCACCAAGACTTCGGGCACTGCGAGAACCTGGCGTGACGTATGTGCCCGTCCCGCTCAGTGACGAACGGCACAGGTTGCGTCGCTTCAACCAAGCGGAAGTGCTCGCACGAAAGATTGGTCCGACCCGGCAACTGATCGAGAAATCCGAGGTTTCGAGTCAACGCGAACTCGGGAAAGAAGAAAGACGACACCGAACGAATCCTTTCACTGTACCAACTTCAGTGAAATGTGGGAAAATTATTCTTGTAGACGATGTCTATACGACGGGGACGACGCTCCATCAAGCGGCATTTTCGTTACGGCAGGCGGGCGCGACAGAAGTTTCTGCGATTTGCTTATTTAGGGCGCTAAACAAATCAAAAACGCGTCCGATATAAAAGGCAGAGGTGAAACCAATGGATGCAGCATCTTGCCAAATGTGCGGACGCTTGTTTATGAAACAAGGTCGCTCGCCTTATTGCCCATCATGTAATGAAGTCGACTATCAAAACTTTTTGAAAGTCCGTGACTTCATTCGTGAACCAAAAAACAAAGCAACGAACATCGGCGCTCTCGTCGAAGCGACGGGTGTGTCAGAACTTGATATCACGCGATATATCCATGAAGGACGCCTGATCATCAAGGACAACCCGGAACTCTTAATCGGCTGTGTACGTTGTGGCCAACCGACGAACGAAGGGAAAATCTGTTCGAATTGCCAGAGAGATATGCAGAAGGAACTGTCTAGTCTACAAGAGAGCGTGACGAAGTCGTCATCTGCTCGCGCTTATCGTTTGGATTAACATTATGAAGAGGGGGAAGACGCATGCGCATCGATTCAGCCAAGTGGGTACACTTACCGAACACTTATGAAAAGAAAACGCAAGTCGAGCCGAAGCCCGCGCCATCACGCCAAACGGACCAATTGTCAATCTCGGCGGAAGCCCGCGCCCGGTTTGAAGAACCGGTGAAACATCCGAACCGTCTCGCAAAAATCGACGCTTTGAAAGCAGAGATTGATGCGGGCACGTATTCACGGGACGCGCGTGAAATCGCCAAACGCTTTCTACAAGGATGAATGGAAGCGAGGTCCGTTTGAGGCCTTCGCACTGAATAACACGGCACGGAAGCTGACTAAATAAGGGGCACCCCTTTCTTTAGTCGGCTCTTTTTTTGAAAAAAGGAGAGACTCATGCTCACATTACATAAACGTTTACTCGAGTTGGCCTATACAAAAGAACAGCTGCTCGTTCAAAATGACATGGCCGCTTTTAGCGCGCTCGTCAAAGAAGAGGCGAAACTCGTCCGACAAATCTCACAAAAAGAAGCGGAACGACTTCAAGGGATGTATGAATTGGACGATGAAGAGATAGAGGAACTGAGACTGGTCTTGTTCGAGTTGAAGCGTCAGAACGAATTGAACGCATCGCTTCTCGAACAGTCCCTTCGTTATATTACCTGGCACTTGGATATGCTCTTGCCAGAAGCAGATGATTTCACATACGGACAACAGGCGTTTGAAACACGCTCGTTCAGCCGTGACGTTTAAGGAGGAAGTACAGAATGGGCTCAACATTTATGGGATTAGAGACGGCGCGCCGCAGCCTGACGACACACCAATGGGCGCTGCAGGCGACGGGGAACAACGTGGCGAACGCCTCAAATCCTGGCTATTCACGCCAACGCCTTACCCTCGGGATGACGGAACAGCTCTCGGTCAACTTCGGTGGCACGAAAGCCGGACAATTCGGAACAGGGGTACGCGGAGAAACGCTCGCCCGGATTCGCGATCTCATGATCGACCAGCAGTATCGCGATGAGTCGGTGAAGAACGCGTTCTATGCGACGAAAGAGGCAGCGTTCGGTCGGATGGAGGACATCATCAACGAACCGTCTGAGAACGGTCTTGCCAAATCGCTCGACTTGTTCTGGGCATCACTTCAGGACTTGTCGGTCAACCCCGACGATACGGGCGCACGAAGCGTCGTCCGCCAGCGGGCGATGACGCTCGCCGAGACGTTCAACTATATGTCTTCGTCGCTGACGAAAGTGCAAGACGATTTGAAAGCGGAAGCGGGCGTCGTGTCGAAAAAAATCAACGACTTGTTGACGAAGATCAATAACGTGAACCGTCAAATCGGGGACGCGGAACCACTTGGCGTCTTGCCGAACGAACTGTATGACGAGCGCGACCGTTACATGGACGAGCTCTCGCAATATATCGAGTTTGAGCGTGTGCCCGTCGATTACTTGAACGGGGAGACACGCGGGAACTCGCAACGTGTCGCAGAAGGACGGATCGACATCCAAATCACCGTGCCAGGAAATCCGAATCCGATCAAATTGGTCGATGGCATCACGGGTGGCGTCGGGGCAATGACCGAGTCGACGTATCGTGCGGCAGATGCTGCGACAGCTGAGGCGATGCCGCTCCAAGACATGCCGAACGGCAAATTACGAGCACTCGTTGAGATGTACGGAAGCCAAACGGGTCCTGAAGCGGCGGACGGGGCGTACACGAAGATGCTCAAAGACTTAGACGAGATGGCGAGCGTGTTTGCGACGGCGTTTAACAATGCACACATGACGAACAAAGATGCATCAGGGACGAACGGGCGAAACGATTTCTTCGTGAACTCAGGAACGAACACGAACACCGACATCACAGCGTCGAATATCGAAGTGAACGAGACGTTCATGAGTAACCTTGACTTGATCGCCGCCTCAAAAGACGGCAATATCGGGGACGGGAGCGGGGCGCTCGAACTCGCACGTCTAAAAGAGATGGCACTCAGCTTTGCCGGGTCGGCCACAACGACGACATCGATCGGGAAGTACTATCAGAACGTCATCGGGAACATGGCGGTCGAGGCGAGTCAGAACGCGAACCTCGCGAAGAGCACGTTCGCCCTCTTGAGTAGCTCGGACCAGCGCCGCCAGTCGGTGAGCGCGGTCTCACTCGATGAAGAGATGACGATGATGATCCAATATCAACATGCATACAATGCGGCGGCACGGAACATCACGGCCGTCGACGAGATGCTCGACAAAATCATTAACGGCATGGGTGTCGTTGGGAGGTAATGACTGATGCGTGTCACACAGACGATGCTCACACAGACGAACTTGAAACACTTATCGAGTAGCTATAACACGCTCGCCCGCGTCCAGGAACAACTAATCAGCGGGAAGCGGATCCAAAAGGCATCGGAGGACCCGGTCGTCGCGATGCAGGGGATCCGGTACCGGACCGAAGTGCGGGAAGTCGACCAGTTCCGTCGCAATGTCAGCGAGGCGACAAGCTGGATGGACATGACGGACTCGACCTTGAACGAAGTCACGGAAGCCGTCAAACGGATTCGGGAATTGACGACGCAAGCCGCGAACGATACGTACGAGTCGTCACAGCGCGCGATCATCAAGAGCGAGGTCGACCAGTTGATCGAACATATCGGCTCACTCGCCAACTCGAAGGCGGGCGAGAAGTATATTTATAATGGGACGAAAACGGATCAACCGCTCATTGACATGCAGGCGCTGAAAGACTATTTGAATGAAGCGCCAGGGGCGACGCTCGAGTCGATTTATGGAACGGACGGTCCTCCGACGGCGAGCGGGAAAATCGAATTTGAAGTCTCAAAAGGCATCACAATGCAAGTGAACATGCAGCCGGAGACCGTCTTCGGACGAGAGCTCTTTGAAGGATTGAAGCAACTGAGCGGTTTGCTCGCCGATGAAAATACGGGAGGTGCCGACTTATCGGCCCAACTCGAGACGCTCGATACGATCGGTCAAAACTTGATCACGGAGCGGTCTGAGCTCGGTGCCCGGGCGAACCGCTTGGAGCTCGTCGACAATCGTCTGCAAGACCACGAGATTATCGCGAAGACGATCATGTCCGACAACGAAGACATTGACGTCGAGAAAGTCATCATGGAATTGAAGTCGCATGAGACGGTACACCGCGCCGCACTCTCGGCAGGTGCTCGGATCATTCAACCGACGCTCCTTGACTTCCTCCGGTAATCGGTCATGAATCTCGCGAGACTTGAAATGCGGCAAACGTTTGCTGCCATCCAGATGACCTCGAACCGACCGGTGCTCGAGATGCGTCAAGGTCGGGCGGACATGTCGATGCAGCAAGGGAAAGCCGAGATGACGCAACAGACGACTCAAGGAAGACTTGAAGTCGATTCTTCGGTGGCACGGAGTGAGAGTAACCTGAAAGGGGCGTTCGAACTCGGTAAATCGTTCGGACAAATGGGGGAACAAGGGGCCCGCGAAGCGATGATGAACATCGCCCGTGAAGGGGACCGTATGATGCGCATCGAGAACGGCAACCCGATCCCTTCGATGGCGGCGGAGAAAGTGAACGATCCGTATCCGATTGTCGAGATGGGCTATATGCCGAAATCAATCGACCGTGTCAAGTTGACGTATACGCCGGCGGATGTGAAAATCGAATGGAATATTACACCGCCACAGATTGATGTATCGCTCACACCGGCGGACATTTCGTTCACGCCATGGACGACGGATATTTCTCTCCGTCAACAGGCATCGCTCGAGATCTGGCCGGTCGGTGGGATGTATGATGAAACGCGTTGAAAGTGAGGACAATCCATGTTCATTGAAACAGACTACTTTGGCAAGATTGAAATAAATGAAGCGGAGACGATCACGTTTGTCAGTGAGATTCCGGGATTCCCGGAATCGAAGACGTTCGTGTTGATTCCGTACGGGGAAGAGCTGCCGTTCTGGTCGCTCCAGTCAATCGAAGAGAAGGCGTGCGCGTTCGTCGTGACGAATCCGTTCTGGCACAAGTCGGACTATTCGTTCGAACTGTCGGATGGGGCGAAGGATCAGCTGGGGATCGCAGAAGCGGAACACGTCTCTGTCTACTCGATCGTCACATTGCGTGAGCCGTTCGATGCGTCGACGCTCAACTTGAAGGCACCGATCGTCATCGAGACGAAGGAACGTCGCGGGAAGCAAGTCATCTTAGATGATGCCTACCCGGCCCGTTATCCGCTCGGCGGCACGAAGGCGGAGGTGCGCTGATGCTCGTATTGAAACGAAAACAAGGCGAGGCGATCCATATCGGGGACGACGTGACGCTCACGGTGCTCGCCATCGAGGGTGACCAGGTGAAACTCGGCATCGATGCCCCGCGCCATATCGATATCCATCGACATGAAGTGTACATTCAGATGCAAGAAGAGAATGAGTCGGCACGGAACAGTGCCAACTTGATGAAACAAATGATCAAAAAGCAGTCGGAAGCGTGAGCTTTCGACTTTTTTTGTAAATATAGAATGTAAGGGTGACATTTTTCACCTGGTTGGGATAGGATGGAAACGGAAAGGGAAGGAGGCGAATCGATGGGAACGGTCATCAACCAGTTTTTTATTAATATCAGTATCATCTTTTTACTCATGTCGCTCACGTTCTATGTGATGCGGACGGTCTTGCCGATTCAACCGTCCTCCCCGCTGTTCGTCCGTTTTTGGTTCGGGGTATCGAACGGATTGACGGCGATCTTGTTGACCTTAAACGCCATCGAGCTTGGCGATGCGAGGATCGATCTCCGTCTCATCCCGATTGCCTTGTCGGCAACGTACGCCGGACCGTTCGGTGCCGTCGTCACGCTCGCGCTCATCTTTATCGGACGCATGACCTTGCATGGAATGAGTGCCCCGTTCGTCGATTCGATTCTCATGTTCGTCGTTTTTTACATCTTTTCGCTTCTCCTCTCGCGTGTCCCGATGCATCGATCACGAGGATATGCCGTCTATGTCGGATTCGGTGCGCTGCTCGTCTTGATTCGCGTGACCGGCAGTGTGGATACGATGGTGTTCGTGAACGTCTTCATCCCGTACTTCCTTATGCTGTCGCTCGGGGCGTGGCTCTGTTACTGGGGGGCGAAGAAGCTCGAGACGCATCTATGGATGTTCCTCCTGCATACGCATCGGGCGACCGTCGATGAATTGACGGGACTCCCGAACCGTTACCGGACGCTCGAACAGATGAACGACTTGGAGATGTCCGGGAAGCCATGGACGTTACTCGTCATCGATGTCGATCACTTCAAGCAGTTGAACGATACATATGGTCATCTGGCAGGAGACGCCGCGCTCCGACATATCGGTCAGACGCTCGAACGGCACTGTCCGCCGGGCGGGTTCGTCGGTCGTTACGGCGGGGAGGAGTTCTTGCTCGTGATCGAGGGTAGTGAACAGGCGAAAGAAGTGGCCGAATCGTTAGTTGAGACGGTGCGCCACACGACGTTCGAATGTCAGAGCGAGGTCATCCCGATGACCGTCTCGATCGGTGCCGCGGTCGCAGGGCACGAACCGAGCATGGTCGTGTTCGAACGAGCGGACGAGGCTTTATATGATGCGAAACGGAATGGACGGGACCAGGTCCGCTTCGCCTAAAAAACCCCCTATAACCGTTGGCAAATGGTGTCCAGCGGTTATAGGGGATTTCACGTTTAGTGAATGTTTTTCTTCTTGAACTGTCCGCCTCGGACGTCGTGAATGTTGCCGATGGCAAGGAACGCTTTCTCGTCATAGTCGTCAAGGATATCTTTTAATTTCGTCTCCTCGAGTCGGCTGATGACCGTAAAGACGACTTTCTTCCCATCTCCGGTATAGGCCCCTTCTCCATGGAGATACGTCACGCCCCGACCGAGCCGGTCCATGATTGCTTGGCCAATCTCTTCCGGTGCCGTCGTGATGATCCACGCCGCCTTCGACTGATCGATCCCTTCCAAGACGACATCGATCGTCTTGAAGGCGATGAAATAGGTGAGGAGCGAGTACATCGCCCGGTCCCAGCTGAAGACGAAGCCGGCCGTCCCGAGGATGAAGATGTTGAAGAACATGACGATCTCCCCGACCGAGAACGGCAAGCGGTTCGTGAAGGAGACGGCGAGAATCTCGGTCCCGTCTAGCGACCCACCGGCGCGGATGACGAGCCCGATTCCGGCCCCGAGCAAGAAGCCCCCGAAGACGGTAGACAAGAGCAAATCGTCCGTGAACGGTTTGATGTCATGCAAGACGATTGTGAACGCCGACATGAGCAGGATCGCCGTCAACGTGACGACGGCGAACGTTTTCCCGATTTGCCGATAGCCGAAGTAGATGAACGGCAAATTGAACAGGACGAGCCAGATGGCGAGTTTCGTCTCCGTCAAATACGAGACGATGATCGAGACCCCGACGATCCCACCGTCGATGATCTGGTTCGGAACAAGGAACGCCTCCAGGCCGACCGCGAAGACGAGGGAACCGAGCAGCAAGAGGACGACTTTCGCAAACAGTTCGGACGCTTTGATCGGATTATGTTCGCGCCTTAAGCGCTGCACTTCCTCCGGTGTCGGGGAAGGCATGGGTGTACGCTGCATACGTAGTGCCCCCTTTCCATTTTCTTAAGTATACCAAAACGAGCCGACACAAAATCCTTTAAGACAGAGAATCTGACATGAATATTCAGAATAGATTGATGATTTCCTGTAAATTATTTCAGTATTATTTTGTGGTAGGCTTAGAAAGTTGTTGAAAGTGAGAAGGAGGTCAATGGATCATGAAACGAGAGAATAAAGTCTGGTTGATGGGGTTTCAAATCATCATGAACATCATCGGCGGACTCATTGCGGCATATGGGTTGGAGTCTGTACTCATCCCGAACAACGTGTCGGACGGGGGCGTCACCGGCATCAGTATCGTCGGATCGCAGCTCACGGGATTACCGCTCGGAATCTTTATCGGGATTCTCAATATCCCGTTCATCTATCTCGGGTATAAACAGATTGGGAAAAGCTTCGCAATCCTTTCCGTCACGGGAATCGCGTCGTTGTCTGTCGGTACGGTGATCATGCACCATGTCCCGACCATCATCGAGGGCGACGCGCTCCTCATCACCGTGGTCGGCGGAATCATCCTGGGATTCGGGATGGGGATTTCCCTCCGTAACGGGGGTGCGCTTGACGGGATTGATATGCTGGCCGTCCTCTTGTCTCGTAAACTGCCGTTCGGGACGAGTGACTTGATTTTATTTTTGAATACGTTCGTCTTCATCGTCGTCTCGACGGTGTTCGGGCTCCAAGGAGCCGTCTTGTCGGCGATTGCCTATTTCATCGCCTCGAAAGTGATTCATATCGTCGAAGAGGGATTGAGCGGGGCGAAAACGTTCAAGATCATCACGAGTGAACCGCATGAAATGGTCGAGACGATTCGGGACCGTCTCGGACGGAGCGCCACGTTGAATCAAATCCAAGGTGCGTATTCAAAAGAGAGCTATTACGAAATCACGTGCGTCATCAACCGGCTCGAAGAACGAAAGATCAAGGACATCATCGATCAAGTCGACCCGAAAGCGTTCGTTGTCGTGTACGAGGTGACGGAAGTCAAAGGCGGGAATTTCCAAAAACGCGATATTCACTAACGGATGGCCACGTGCCGTCCGTTTTTTTGTATGACAAGGATACGTGTGCCGTGAAAACATTCCGCATGTCTGAACCAGTAAGGCAGGAAATCGGACGCAAAAAGTGGAATGAGACGATGCAAGGGAAAGGGGAGGATGGAGCATGTATGCACTGATCGGAAAGCTCGTCACAAAAGCGGGACAACGTGACCGACTCGTGGCGATTTTATCGGAAGCGGCGCGAGAGATGGAGGCGACATCGGACTGTGAATCGTATCGAGTCCACGTGTCGCTCGACGAGGCGGACACGGTGTTCGTCTATGAAGTGTGGCGGAGTGAGGATGCGCATGCGGCGTCGTTGTCGCTTACTGAAGTGAGGGCGTATATCGATCAGGCGAAGCCCATCCTCGAGCGGATAGAGCGGATTGCCGCGCTCGAACTGCGGACGTGACGGAATCATTGAATCAACAGGCGGATGACCACGCGTCGTCCGTCTTTTTTGCAGGAGAAATAGATGGATACCGAGAACAAGACAGGATTCGGAAAGGAGGGAACGTATGCGCCCACTCATACTCGGGGTCTTCGCGGCCTTGTTTTTTGCGAGCACGTTCGTGTTGAACGAAGTGATGCAAGTCGGGGGAGGTAGCTTCACCTATAGTGCCTCGCTCCGCTTTTTATGGATGATCCCACTGTTGATGCTCGTCGTCGCCTTACGGGGAGGACTCAAGCGGGTCGTCGCGGCACTTAAAAACAATCCGCGTCCGTGGATAATCTGGGGGACGGTCGGGTTCGGATTCTTTTACGTTCCCATCTGTCTCGCCGCCGAGGTCGCACCCCCGTGGCTCATCGCGGGCACGTGGCAAGTGACGATCGTCGCCGGGGCACTGTTGTCGCCACTCTTCAAAAAAGCGGACGGGTCACGCGAACAGATCCCGTGGCGAGGACTTCGGTTCTCGAGCCTGATCTTGATCGGTGTCGTCTTGATGCAAGTCGAGTTTTTTGAGTCGTTCGAGCCTCGCTTCCTTTGGCTTGGTGTCGTCCCGGTCGTCATCGCGGCCTTCGCGTATCCGCTCGGCAACCGCAAGATGATGCAACATACGGACCTCGACGTGTTCGAACGCATCCTCGGGATGTGTCTCGGGTCGCTCCCGGTCTGGTTCTTGCTGTTCGGGTACGGGTTGACGACGGGGCGTCCCTCATCGAGCCAGCTCGGACAAACGTTCTTCGTCGCCTTGTTGTCAGGGATTGTCGCGACCGTCCTATTTTTCAAGGCGACGGACCTCGTCAAACACGACATGGGAAAACTGGCGTCCGTCGAGGCGACGCAGGCGCTCGAAGTGTTGTTCGCCCTCATCGGCGAGCTCCTGTTCCTCCATGCGGTCATGCCGTCCCCAATCGCCTTGACCGGGATCACACTCGTCATGGTCGGCGTCGTCTTCCATAGTCGGAGCCAATTCATCGAGCTTCCGATGGCAATTGAAAAGGAAGCATAAAAAATACCTCGCTCCTTCGAGCGAGGTATTTTCATGAACTTGTTGTCAAACTGCCTTTGACTTTGTCGTAAAAGTCATCCATCATGCCAGTACGGCTGCCGAGCTGACAGATGAGTTCGAGCGTTTCTTTATAGAACTTTTTGACGAGTCCTTTGTTTTTGATCCCGTCCATCGACGCGAGCGTCTTGTCGAGGTTCTCTAAAATCTCTTTGATCTGTGCGTCCGAGTCCGGTTTGACGACCGTCATGTTCTCCGGGATGCTGACGACCTTCTCTTGACCTTGGTGGCGGAACGATGCGCCGAAGCCGAGGTTCTCGATGAAGAGGTGCGGCATGACCTTTTGACCGAAGAAGTGCTTGTGCCAGTCTGTCGCTTTCATCGTGTCCATATCTTGTTTGAACGTGGAAGCCGTCGAGACGTATTGTTTAAACAAATCCGTCATGAATTTCTCGATGACCGGGATTTGAAGGGCGAAGACGTTTTTCAAGAGCGCGTCGAGCTGAGCGCGCGTCAAAGTAGTTTCGTTAGACATGTCAGTTCCTCTTTTCTCTAGTACGTTACTACCATCGTATGGGATTGGCGGACGGTCGTCAATGTAAGGGGAAACATTTTTTCAGAATATTTGATGAAAAGTCATCAACTTGTGGGATAATCAAGTGAAGACATCAACAAGTAGGGAGTGGTTCTTGTGAACAAATCGATGAAATGGGCGCTCGCGCTCAGTGTGACAGGTGCATTGGTGGCAACGGTCGGTGTCGTCTCGTCCCGGGGACGGACAGAGGATACGACGCAGACGATCCGTGACCGAGAGCTCGGGTATGAGATCATCTTGCCATCAAAAATCGTTGCGGCGATTGAGCGCGGTGACGTCTATATCGAGAAGGCACAGGACGTCGTCGACATCGGGGACACGAAGAGCTATAGCACGTTCGATTTGTATTATAACGTCGAGGATGGGGACGACCAGCTCTTGTTCCACTTGGACTTGATCGACCGTGAATTGACGGAAGAGGCGTTCGCGACAGAGGTCGGTTATGGCAACTACCTCGGCACGAACGACAAGACGTTCTTCTGGGTCGAACCGACAGAGGCCGTCCCGGGCGCGGAGGCGTATACGGATGAGATCGCTGCATTGATCGAGACACTCCCTGAGTTGGAGTTTCGGACGTTATAATCTCGTAAGTTGGCTCGCTACGGCGGGCTTTTTCCTTTGTGCTACAATACAAATGAGGTGATGTACATGAATTGGACAGTAGAAGAAGTAAGACAGGCAGATGACGTCAAGGCGTTAGAACAGGCGGTCAATACGAACGACAAAATCGACGTCAAAGTCGGTCACGAGTCGCTCGGACAGAACGACTATGCGGTATATGACGGGGAAACGCTCGTCGGGTATCTCATGCTCTTCCCGTATCTCCCGAATGAGTATGAGGTGAATGCGCTCGTCCATCCAGAATATCGGAAACAAGGCGTCTTCACGGCACTGCTCGAGACGGCGAAACGGGATGCGAAACTGAACGGCTGTGAGGCGTTCACGTTAGTCATCGACCGGAACTCAGCGTCTGGGAAGGCGGTGCTTGAACATCTTCAGGCAGCGTATCAGTTCTCGGAATACAATCTCGTCTTGAAGAAGGCGGAATTGTTCTTGAAACCGGACGAGGTATCGCTCCGTGAGGCGACGGCAGACGACCGCCCGCTCATCATCGCGACACTCAGCGAGGCGTTCGGTGACCCGGTCGATGTGACGGAAAACATCTATCAACAAATCGATACACCTGACCGCGTGACGTATATCGGCGAAGTCGACGGCAAACCGGTCGGCATCATCCGTGCCCTTCTCGTCGGTGACGATGCGGCAAGCATCCACGCATTCGGCGTCAAGGCATGCGAGCAAGGCAAAGGCTACGGCACGAAGATGTTGAAGCAGATGGTACAACAACTGTTCCGTATGGGCCGGACGAAAGTCGAACTCGATGTCGAGACGGAAAACAAGGCGGCGCTCGAAATCTATAAGCGCGCAGGCTTTGCAGAAAATGGCGGCTACGAGTTTTACATGATCGAATTATGAGGTGACCCACATGGTGAAAAATCTGAAATGGCTCGGTGCAGCGTTTGAAGCATTTCTTGGGATTCCGATTCTCGGTGGTCTCTTCATCATCGGGATGGGGTATTCGCCCCTCGGATTCATGTTCGTCTATCACGTCATTGTGTTGATTCTCTCGTTCAGTCGACTTAACCGATTCTCGTATGGTGCGGCTGTCGGGATCACGGCATCGGTCCTCGGGTTCATTCCGATTGTCGGGATGATGCTCCACTGGGCGGCAGCGATCACGCTCGCGATTGATGCAGTGACGACGCCACGCCGTGTGACGCACGTCGAACGTGACGATGAAGCGTTTTGACGAAACGTACTCCTTTACGGGGTACGTTTTTTCATTGACCAAACGTTCAACTGAAAACGCTATACATTCATTGGAAATCGGACGATATAGGGAGTGATGAACACAATGAGGAGGAACAACACAGTGAAAGTATTTAAAAACTTTACGACGCAACTGCTCGCGTGGATTTTGGTCACGTCCTTTATCACGGGCGGAGCGGTCGGCTACATCACGCTATTGCTTTTGACAGAACTCGAGATGGAACAAGGTCAGGTCATGCTCGTCGGTACGGTCGTGGCGTTACTCATCTCGTCACTCGGCGGCATTGTCATTTACTTGATTGCCCGTCGTCCACTGAAAGCGGTCGAGATGGCTTCAGAGAAAGCCGTCGAAGTCGGGAACGGCGATTTGACGGTTCACTTCGCGGACGAGAAGACATCAGACCGTTCGGAGATGGGACGTTTGCTCTTGTCGATGGACAACATGGTCGAGCACCTCCGGGAGCAAGGAACGAACATGCGCTATACGGCGGACCAGTTGACAGGTTCAGCGCAAGAGATTGCGGCAGCGGTTCAAGAAGGAAACGTGGCAGGCGAAAACATTCGTGTCGCGATGGATTCCCTCAACAAGATGTTAGAAGATAACGTCAGTGCGACATACAATTCGATGGATTTACTCGGAGCGGTCGCGCGGACAATGGAGAGCATCCGTCAAGAAATGTCATCGGCGCTTGATTCAGCGAGCGAGATGCAACAAGAAGCGGAGAGCGGGAAAGGGCTCGCGTCGTCGTCAGTCAACGCGATGCATGCAATTGCTGGAAAAGTGGAGCAATCATCGACGCTCAACAGCCAGTTGACAGAGATGACAGGCGAGATCTCACGTATCACGGATGTCATCAGTGACATCTCAGCACAGACGAACTTGCTTGCCTTGAACGCGTCAATTGAAGCGGCACGTGCCGGAGAGCATGGACGTGGCTTCGCTGTCGTAGCGGCAGAAGTGAAAAAGCTCGCCGAACAAACGGCGAACTCGACACAAGAAATCACGGATCTCATCGTCGACGTGAAGCGTCTCGTTGGCGACACGTCATCATCGATGGCAAACGTGAAAGCAGAAGTGGAGACAGGCGTCGGTTTGGTTGAAAAAGCAGGCGGTGCGTTCGCATCGATTCATAACTCAGCGAATGAAGTGTACAGCCATGTCCATTCGGTCGATTCACTCCTCGATGAATCACGCGGTCAGATCGATTCGGTCGTGACGAACTCGGCAGGCATCGTCGGTATGGTCGAAGAAGCGTCGCGTTATGCGAATGAAGTGACGTCAGCGGCGAGCCAGCAAGCGGCAAGCCTTGGTGAAGTGAACGGGGCGATGACAGAGCTCGTTCGTGTCGCGGAGAGTTTGCAGAACGAGACGGAACAGATGAAAGTATAATGAAAAGGAAAAGGTAGACGAAAAAAACCACTCATAGTAGTCGTTCGGTGTGAAACGAACGACTACATGAGTGGTTTTTATTAAATCACAATTAATAAGTGAATCTTGGAATATCAAAGTGAGTCGTATAAGAGTTTAGTAATTGATACGTTGTATACAATGTATATGTTTGTTTATAGGCCCATCCAATATCAGTGGCATATTGATTCAGACCCGGATTGTCCGGATTAAATCGCATTTTATAAAGCGTGTTTTGATTTCTTGAGTTATTGATATACTTCTCGCTGATCCATTGACCGCCACCATAAATCGCGCTTTCAGGACTGAACCAACCTTGAACAAATGCATGTTTCGCCCCTGCTGCAGTTGGATTGCTATCAATCGCTCCAATTCCGAACATATTGTAAACCTTTTTATAGTTTGTGGCAGCAGAAGTACTCAAGTTTCCATTTTGGTCTACCCAAACCCCTGATGCGAGAGTAGATGTACCGTTCCCTGTTTCAAGGAAGGCGTGAGACATCAAATAGACTTCATTAATATTAAAATCTTTCGCAGCATTGACGAATGCCTGACCTTGTCCGCTTAATGTTCCTTTTGATTGTAAGGCATTATTTAAGACCGTAGCAGAGACATTTGCTGATTTAGATAAATCAAGATATTGGAATGCTTCTCGAGACGATCCGTTCACATCATTGAATTGAACCGAGCGCGGATCGATATATTTTAAAATATCTTCATTCTTAGCGATGCGCCAAGTATTATCAAATACTCGTTCACCCTGACCTGCTTTTCGTGTATACGAAACCGTATAGAAATCACCGACTTGGCCAGTTATGGTAACGATTGTGTTCAATGGAAGTACGCCATAAATATGAGAAGTGGCATTAGGTTCAGAGCGTACATTCAATGTAGAAGCTGTAATTTTTCCGTTTCGAGTCCCGTCAATCGGTGATACGTAACTTTTTGAAACATAACCCGGTGCGTTTCGGTATGCGTCGGTTTGAGCATATACACTAGCTTGTTTTCCAAGCATATAGACCAAGCTATAGTTATAGTCCGTATAATTTAGTACGACATTTTTTTCACCTGGTTCTGGTTCAGGCACATCGGGTCCTTCATATAAGGTTAAGTATTGACGGCTAACGTATGCGGTCGTCAAGACATCGTTCACATAGAACTCAATCTTAGCCCAGTTGGAATTTGTGTTTTCTAATACCGGTACGATTTGGTTGTATGACAATTTCCCAATTAAGTTATCGCCAATTTCCGGAGTGGAGCGTACGTTCAACGTTGGGTCTGCTGTAACAATTGCTCGATACAGTACGGTAGGAGCTTCAACAGCTTCTTTTAAGTATGTTGAATCCATATAACCGATACTAGCCCCATATTTGACTTTGAACCATTTCCCGTGTTTAGAGATGAGATGAACCTCTTTCCCTTTCGGAACGACTTTGATGGAACTATACGTTTCTGCAGGACCAGTTCTTAGATTGAGGTCTGCCATTACATCATACTTGCCGATGGTCACGATTGATCCAGCAGGGGGTGTTTCGACTTCGATGACCTCTTTCAAATCTGCAATCGGAAGATAGCCGTACTTGGTACCAAATTTGACTTTGTACCAATCTCCCTTGACCGCTAGCACATGAACTTCTTTTCCAGCTTCAATCGTTTTAATAGCTGTGCTAGTAGAGCTAGCTGCAGCTCGCAACACGAGAGATTTGAGTAATTCAAATTTAGGACTCCCTGGAATTGCAGTCTCTACAGGTTCACTGGGTGTGGAAGTGACTGGAGTTAAATGTTCCTTCGTTAAATAACCATATTTGTTTCCGTATCGTACTTTGACCCAAGCACCATGGTTAGAAATGTGATACACTTCGTGTCCTTTCGGAATAACTTTAATGATGTTATCAGAGAAGGTTGGGCTTGTTCTGAAGTTCAAGTTTACATTTAACGTGTATTTTTCAGGAGTGGTCGTACTAGAGTCGGAATCAATTTTATCTTTTTCAGTGACATCGTTGATGGACATATAACCGATTTTCGCACCAAATTTGACGCGTACCCAGTTGCCGTGCGTTGAAATTAAGTGCACTTCTTTACCTTGGTCAATCGAGCGAACGATTGATGATGTATAGGACGTGCTTGAGTGTAAATTGACTTTACGATTTGTGATGAATACAGTTGATGTCACAATGGTCGTTGATGTTTTATCAAGTTCTTCTCCACCATCTTGAGGTTTTAAATACTGGCTAGCGACATAACCTGTCTTTCTACCGTATGATACTCGATACCAGTCTCCGTGTTTAGAAACCAAACGAACTTCGTGTCCTTCAGGAATCGTATTGATAACTGTAGCTGATAGGCTCATTGCGGAGCGTAAGTTCAATTTTGCTGTAGTATTATAACGCTCTACTGTAGAAGAAGTGCTTGTCGACGTAGTCGTTTTTAAATAGGAACTCGCGACATATCGTTTCGATCCATTGAAATCGATTTGAGACCATGTCCCAGATGTTCCGAGAACCGAAACAATTTGTCCTTCTTTCAATTGTCCAACTATTGAAGAAGTGGTTGAGGTAGAAGAGCGAACGTTTAAAATTGGTGTAGTGACTGTAGCTTTTGTTTCAGCATCCGCCTGATGTGGAAGTTGTGTTGCAAAAATGGTAGATGTGATGAGTATCGATGTACTTAGGCGTTTCATGCTTTTGTTCAACGTGCGGGTCCTCCTTTTCCGTAATTTCCTACTTTGTGGATAGGTTCGTCACAAGTATAGAAAAGTAGGTATGCGATTGAAAGGATAATTTGTTAAAAGAGGTAAATGCTTGTCGATTATTATAAAGAGTTCAATATTTAAAAGTGTGAATGCAAAAAAAATAAAAATAGTATTAAACACCTGATGAATTGAACCGATATTGAGTATGGAAACGCTAAAACCGTTCCAACTAGTGTAAGGTGAGGGGCCGGCCTAAACCTTGCATGCTCGGACAAATGGATTTGGAAGAGCGGAAAAACTTTAAACCTATGGAGGGAAATTACAATGATTATCAACCACAACCTTAACGCTATGAACGCACACCGCAATATGTCAGCGAACACTTCAAACGCTGGGAAAGCAATGGAGAAATTATCTTCAGGCCTTCGCATCAACCGTGCTGGCGATGACGCAGCTGGTCTTGCAATCTCTGAAAAAATGCGTGGACAAATTCGCGGTCTTGATATGGCTTCGAAAAACGCACAAGACGGTATCTCAATGATTCAAACAGCTGAAGGCGCATTGAACGAAACACATTCAATCCTTCAACGTATGCGTGAACTTGCTGTTCAAGCATCGAACGACACGAACGTAACTGTAGACCGTGATGCAATCGGTGACGAGTTGGCTGAACTTGGTAAAGAAATCACGCGTATCAAGGATAACACTGAGTTCAACGAACAGACTCTTTTAGACGGTACTGCAGGTAACGCTGGTACAGTTACATTCCAAGTTGGTGCTAACAACGCACAAACTATGACGGTCGACTTCACAACTGCTGGAATCAACTTGACTGATGTTGAAACAGCTGTTGGAACGTTGACTGGAACAAGCGTAGCTGATTCAGCAACTGCTACAGCGTTGATCGATACAATCTCGACTCAAATCGAAACAGTGTCAAAAGGACGTTCACTTTTGGGGGCAACTCAAAACCGTCTCGAGCACACAATCAACAACTTAAGCACATCTGCTGAAAACCTTCAAGCTGCTGAGTCACGCATTCGTGACGTAGATATGGCCAAAGAGATGATGAACTTCACGAAGAACAACATCCTTAACCAAGCTTCACAAGCAATGCTCAGTCAAGCTAACCAACAGCCGCAAGCAGTACTTCAACTTTTACGTTAATTTTAAAAATCAAACATTAAGCAAAAAGTCACTATTTCTAATTAGAAATAGTGACTTTTTGCAGGCTGTTGACGAACCAGATCGCAAGATGCGATCTGGTTCGTCTTTTTTTATGTTCAACGAGCTTGAGGCGTTCTGTCCGACAAAAGATTGAAGAAATGTTATGTAGACAGTCCTTTCTGGCCAACAGGTTGGCCAGCTTCTTCATGTTTTGTGCGGTGGCTGCCACCAGATTGGCGCGTTGGACCTTCGCGGTCCCCCTGTAGAAGGTGAAACGGAGCCCGTGGAGCTCTTTCCCATCGGCGAACGAGCGCTCGACGGTCTGTGGCCGCAGTCGGTAGAGGGATTTTCCAGTCGCGGACAGGCGGTTCTCGTTCACCTGCTCACGGTAATGTTCATCGACGTGGCGTGTGATGTCCCTTCGGTGCGTCCGGCTGGACGTGCACTTCTCGAGGAGAGGGCAGTTCTGACAGATGGAGGGGTCGGACACGTAATGGTGATAGCCGTGGCGGTCCGTCGTCTGATAGGTGAGGCGCTGTCGCGCCGGACAGAGATATGCATCTTCCTCGGGCAGGTACGTGTACCGGGTCTTGCGGAACATCCCCTTCTTTCCGCCGAAACGCCTCCGGGCGATGACCCCGAAGATGCCCCGTTCGACGAGCGCCTTCGCCGATCCCGGTCGTGAAGTAGCCGGCATCGAGTGCGACCGCCTCAAGCGGGAAATGGAAACGTTCGAGGACATGGTCGAGCCGATTGAGATAGACGGTGCTGTCCGAGACGTTCCCGGGTGTGACGTGTACATCGACGATGAAATTGTGCTTGGCGTCGACCGTCCGATGCGCCAGCCAGAAAAAGCCTTCCGGCTTCTGGTCACGATACATGTATCCCGCATCCGGGTCGGTCCGGCTCATCTTGACGAGCCGGCGCTCCCTCTTCTCAGATGCCGGTTTCAGTTCTTTTTTCCGCGTTCGGCCCGTTCCTCGTTCACGCGGGTGAGAAGCTCGTCCTCGATCGCACCGACGACCCGTTCGACCTCTACCTTGTCGAATTTCTTCTTGTTCGCGTTCGCTCGGATGTGCGTGGAATCCGTTATCAGGATGCGTCCGGAGACGAGACCGTGAGATTCCGCCTGTCGGACGATGTCCTCGAAGATTTGTTGGAACACGTCGTTCCCCTGGAAGCGTCGGCGGTAGGCCTGGCTGATCGTCGAATGGTCGGGAACCTTCTCATCGATGCCGAGACCGAGGAACCAACGATAGGCGAGGTTCGTCTGAACCTCCCTCACGGTCTGGCGCACGGAACGGATGTTGAACAGGGGTCCGAGTAGGATAATCTTGATGATGATCTCCGGATCGATGCCGGGCGTACCGGTGTTCGAATAGAGCGGGGCGCAGAGCCGGTGCACGATCGAGAAGTCGATGTGACGGTCGAGTCTCCGGACAAGATGATCCTGCGGGACCAGCTGGTCCAACGTGGTCTTCGACTGGATCGGTTCATGTCGTTTCTCAGAATGGGCGCGATACATATCGGGTTCCTCCTTTTGATGACGGGCGAACTTGTTGTTTACCTTCTTCTTTCCCTGTTTGTAAGGGTTCGAAGTATGTATCAGGCTTTTTCTTCGGCCATCGAGGCCTCAGAAAAAGACAAACGGCCGTCAGATGACGACCGTTTGCGTTGCTCGCCCAACGGCGCCCCGACTCCGACAGGAAAGCAATCCGACGGAGACCCAGCAGCGACCTAGGTCGCGATGCGGCTCCGGGATTGCCTGCGGAAAGCGTGGGCGCCGGACAGGCGAGCGATATGATTCATGTTAGTCAACAAGCTGCAAAAAGTCACTATTTCTAATTAGAAATAGTGACTTTTTGCTTAATGTTTTTTTATTTCCATCCGATACTACTAATGGAATATAATTCATTGTTTAATTCTAAAAAATACAAATTAAGGATTGTGATTCTATGAACGCGCAAATTAAGAAGACTTTAACGTTATTAGTGATTTTCATAGTAATATTATCTCCAATAGTTCAAGCGGTGGATATTATTATTGAAGATCCGAAACCTGATACTACGGCTCCTACTTTAGGTGCAGTTGAAATTAAAGAAAGTGCAGTTACTCCAACGCAGTCTCAGAAATTTAGAGTTGAAACCACCGATGACTTATCGGGTGTAAAAACTGTCACAGCAGTTTTTAGGCATGATTCAGGAATATCTAAGTATATATATCTACAGAAAAGTGACGGGTATTTCTTTGACGGTGTTTTTTCAGTAGATCGTTATGAAAAAGTAGGAGATTGGAAGTTACATACAATTGAACTAACAGACAACAAAACTAACAGAACTACATATTACTCAACTGGTTCAGGCTATTCTAACACGTTCGACTTTTCTGAAAGCTTTTTTGTAGTATCAGGGACTGAAGTACGTCCACCAGTACTACGTCCAGATGATTTTGAAGCTCCTAAATTATCATCAATTACCGTGAATACTGAGACCGACGAATTATTAGTTTCCCCTACTACACCGTTATCAATAAAAGTTGAAGCAACAGATAATATGCTAGAAGTGGAGAGGGTTTATGTAAACTTTACTACTCCAAGAGGAACCGATACTACAGCATACTTATCATATAAAGCTAATACAAATACATTTGAAGGCTCTTTATATCCAAATCAATTTGAAGAATTAGGAACTTGGAGAATATCTTCCGTATATTTAAGTGATGGTTGGAATACAAGAACTGTTTATAATTCATTGTTTTACCCAACGGCTACTGAAAAAATTGATATGGAAATCGATAGTTTTGAAGTAATTAATACGACTCCCGATTTTTCACCTCCGACGTTGGATGGCTTAGAAAGAGCGCTTACCCAAGTCTCTTCAAAGTCGGCTATTTATAAATTAATTGCTACGGTTAACGATAATTTATCAGGAGTAAACTCAGTAAGTGCAACATATTTAAAACCAAATAAATCAAGTTTTAATGTCCAATTCAGTAAATTGAATGACGGTAGATATTATGCTGAAATCCCGATTGATCAATATGATCAATTAGGCAAATGGACGATGCATTCGATGACATTAAGAGATGCTAGGTTTAATGATATAACTATATATAATTCTGAATTGAATACTTATGCGAACAATAAGAGAGATTTTAGTCCATATAACTTTACTGTAAGAGGATTGATCTCGTTAGAACCCGTAGTTCCTTTTGGGATTGATTCTACTTACTCACAAATTGAGATTAATCCGGGGGAGACTCAAGTACTTACGACGCATTTAACTTATTCAGATGGAAGTAAAATTGATGTTAGTGCAACGAAAACCGGCACAATGTATTCTACAAATACAAAAGAATTGAATATTGATGCCAATGGAACGATTACTGCAAGCGTGGATATTCAATCAGGTGAATACTTTATTGATGTGAAATATGGCGCCTTCTATAAACGAATCAAAATTTTAGTGCCTGGGGAATACGAAAAAGAAAATCGCCTGATAGTATCTCCTTCAAATTTGACACTCTCTAAAGGGGCGACTCATCAACTTAGGGTATCAGCTGAAATTAATGGCAATTTATATGACGTTAGTGGTACTGATAATGATATCACGTACATCAATGAGTCCCCCCAGTTAGTATCGATAGATTCTAATGGATTAATTAAAAATCTAACCGATGCAGTTTTGAAAACTAAAATTGAAGTACGATATAAAGATTTGACGACTTCAATTGAAGTAAATTTAACGGGTCCACCTTCAGTAGAAAAAGTAGTTAGCTCTCCTTCTGAAATCGAATTATTTAGAGGAAGTAATATTCAACTTAACAGTCGAGCGTTGTTCTCGGATGGTTCATCAGAGACCATATCTAACTCTTCGAACACTACTTATACAAGCTCTTTAACTAGTAGAGTGGCTGTTAACGGAACTGGACTTATTGAAGTTCCCTTAGATGCATCTTATGGATTTGCTACAGTTATAGTTAAAAATGGTGCTAATTTTTCAAAGGTTATAGTAAAAGTGATTGAAGATTTAAGTAATGTCCTGGCTGGACTTGAGGTATTCGATCCGGAATTGACAATGTATCGTGATGATAGTTATCAACTCGATGTAAAAGGTATATATCCGACAGGTAAACGAGACATCACATCGAGCACAGAGGGGACGACATATGTGAGCTCTGTGCCGAGTCGGGTGAGTGTGGACGCCGAGGGCCTCCTAACGGTCCCGGCGGGAGCAACATACGGCGTAGCGACAATCACGGTAAAGAACGGGACGTTCGTGCAGAAGTTGACGGTGACGATCGCAGAAGATACGAGCAAGGTTCTCGGTGGCATCGAGGTGACGGGGCCGGAGACGTCGTTGGAACGTAACGCGACATACCAGCTCGAAGTGACGGGGACATACCCCACGGGCCAACGAGACATCACATCGAGCACAGAGGGGACGACATATGTGAGCTCTGTGCCGAGTCGGGTGAGTGTGGACGCCGAGGGCCTCCTAACGGTCCCGGCGGGAGCAACATACGGCGTAGCGACAATCACGGTAAAGAACGGGACGTTCGTGCAGAAGTTGACGGTGACGATCGCAGAAGATACGAGCAAGGTTCTCGGTGGCATCGAGGTGACGGGGCCGGAGACGTCGTTGGAACGTAACGCGACATACCAGCTCGAAGTGACGGGGACATACCCCACGGGCCAACGAGACATCACATCGAGCACAGAGGGGACGACATATGTGAGCTCTGTGCCGAGTCGGGTGAGTGTGGACGCCGAGGGCCTCCTAACGGTCCCGGCGGGAGCAACATACGGCGTAGCGACAATCACGGTAAAGAACGGGACGTTCGTGCAGAAGTTGACGGTGACGATCGCAGAAGATACAAGCAAGGTTCTCGGTGGCATCGAGGTGACGGGGCCGGAGACGTCGTTGGAACGTAACGCGACATACCAGCTCGAAGTGACGGGGACATACCCCACGGGCCAACGAGACATCACATCGAGCACAGAGGGGACGACATATGTGAGCTCTGTGCCGAGCCGGGTGAGTGTGGACGCCGAGGGCCTCCTAACGGTCCCGGCGGGAGCAACATACGGCGTAGCGACAATCACAGTAAAGAACGGGACGTTCGTGCAGAAGTTGACGGTGACGATCGCAGAAGATACAAGCAAGGTTCTCGGTGGCATCGAGGTGACGGGGCCGGAGACGTCGTTGGAACGTAACGCGACATACCAGCTCGAAGTGACGGGGACATACCCCACGGGCCAACGAGACATCACATCGAGCACAGAGGGGACGACATATGTGAGCTCTGTGCCGAGCCGGGTGAGTGTGGACGCCGAGGGCCTCCTAACGGTCCCGGCGGGAGCAACATATGGAATAGTAACCATTACTGTAAAAAATGGAATGGTGAATCATAAGATTACAGTGACCGTTTCAGAGAATCCTTACAACACACTTATAGAATTAATGGTTTCTGATTCTACAATCTATCTTAGAAGAGGAGAGTCCTATTCTCTATCTGTTCAAGGGATTTATTTATTACGAACTGAAGATTTAACCCTAGGGTCGACTGGAACCACCTATATCAGTTCAGTCCCGAGCCGATTAGTTGTTGGCGGTGATGGTGTTTTGTTAGTACCTTCAAATGCAACTACTGGACTAGCGGTCGTCACCATCAAGAACGGACAAAAATATGTAAAGAAAACTATCCACATAATCAACTAAATGAGAGGTGTCTAATTTCATCCAAAAACAGAAACAATCTTGTGACGATTGTTTCTGTTTTTTTAGTACAAAAAGGTATTCATATAAATCGAGTTAAAGAAAACTCTTTATCAATAAGTGAAAAGTTGGGTATTTGTTGCCGATACTAATGATGAATATAGTAAAGGGGAGTATAAAAATGAGCTCTACAATTTCGGAAATTCGCCTTCATTTGCCATCTTCAGTGTTACCGTATGAACAAACAAAAAATATATTTAGTGAGGATTCTCAAACACGGTTGGTTACTGAGGGGATTGTAGTTTTGCCAACTCCTCAGCATGTCACAAAACTAGAAACAGCGATTGAAAAAGCTAACCAATCATTAGATTTGCAACGAGCGGGGTTGAAATTTGTTAAGCATGAAAAGTTAAATGATTACTACATTCAAATTGTAGACACTAATAACGAAGTTATTAGAGAAATTCCTAGTAAAAAATCACTTGATTTTTTTGCTGCTTTTATGGAATTCAATCGATTGTTCGATGAACGTGTATAAAGGAGGGAAATCATGACAACACCTATCCGATTTGGCGGACTTGCTAGTGGGATTGATACAGATACAATCATCAAACAATTGATGCAAGCGGAGCGAGTTCCTGTAGATAAACTTGAACAAAAAAAACAAACTACCGAATGGAAGCGTGATGCGTATCGAGAAATAAATCGATCGCTCATGACACTCCGAAACAGTGCTGTCGATTTAATGTTCAGTCGAAACTTCTATGCAAAAACTTCTAGCTCATCTGATGAATCGCGTGTCTCAGTTGTAGCAGGACCATCGAGCGGGAACACGGCAATTCGTGTTGAATCCGTTAGTCAGCTTGCGACAGCTGCAACCCAAGTTGTCGAACCAATAGACAAAAATGGGAATGCAGTTACAAAGACAACGAAAGTTGCAGACATGAATTTGCAATCGACCACTCAAGAAGTGACTTTATCTACCATTACAAAGGAATGGACACTCTCACCAAAACCGAGAACAGGGACAACCATAACATTAAAAGATGCAACGAGTAATCCTATTGACGCCTCAACCTATACTTACGATGAAGCAACAGGAAAAGTGACAATGAATGATGGGACAGATGTACCTATCGGAGCAACGGCGACCTACACATCGGGTTATCAAGTTCAAGTTCGTTCGACTAACGGTGGTGAATTTAAAACAATTAAAGTGGCAGAAGATGCCACTATGGAGAATTTTGTTACTGCGTTAAATGGCAAAGATTCTGGGATTTCTGCATTTTTCGAGCCGATTTCTGGAAAGTTGTCACTCACTCAAAAACAAACGGGTGAAGAGGCGATTATTGAATTTGATGCCACTACGAAAGCTGTTTTTGGGATTGATCCGACTGCTGCTCCCCAAAAAGGAAGTAACGCTACTTTCATGGTTAATGGTATTTCAATGACTCAAAGCTCGAACACTGTGACAATTGATAATATGACGATAACGTTAAAGTCACAGTTTACGGCAGGTGAAGGTGCTGTCACTTTAACTGCAGCGACTGACACCCAGAAAGTCTTTGATAACATAAAAGCGTTTGTCGATAAATATAATGAAACGATCGACCTTATGAACAAAAAAGTAAAAGAAGATCGCTTCCGTTCATTTGCGCCACTTACGCAAGCACAGCGTGATGAATTGTCAGAGGACGAAGTTAAAAAGTGGGAAGAAAAAGCGATGAGCGGGATGTTACGGGGCGATACAATTGTTCGAGGGGCGATGGAATCGCTTCGAAGTAATTGGTCAAGTACTTCGATCGCAACGAATGACACAGACATGCGTCAATTGTTTCAAATTGGTATTTCAACCGGTGCTGACTTTACAAACGGTGGGAAAATTGAGCTGAATGAAGAAAAACTCAAGGCTGCAATTGAAAAAGATCCGGACCAAGTGTATCAGTTATTTTCCAACACGGAGAGTGGCTTACTCACACAAGTTCGTGATACTGCAGCTAGTTCACGTTCGTCTATCACTCGAATTGCTGGTGCGGATGGCTCAGGTGCACCAACATATTCGATGGGGCGTGAAATGACAGAAATAGATAATCGGATTAGACGATTAAATGATCTGTTAATCGATAAAGAAAATGCCTACTACCGTCGCTTTGCGGCGATGGAAACGGCGATGAACCAGGCGAACTCGCAAGCCGCTTCACTTCAACAGTTCTTAGGCGGAGGCATGTAAGAGGAGGAATTTAAATGGTAGCCAATCCATACGCAGCTTATCAAAACAATGCGGTCACGACCGCGAACCCACAGGAACTGACGCTTATGCTTTATGACGGGGCGCTCAAGTTCATGCGCCTAGCCAAGCTTGCGATCGACCAGGGCAACCCTGACTTGAAGAACATCAATATCCAAAAGACGCAAGCCATCTTCCAAGAGCTTCGTCTCACACTTAATAAAGACATCGCCATCTCGGCGAACCTAGACTCGCTCTATGAGTACATGTGGCGCCGTCTCGTCGATGCGAACGTCAAGAACGACACGACAATCCTCGACGAGGTACTCGATTTCACGACGGAACTCCGCGACACGTGGAAGGAAGCGATGAAACTCGCGAAGCAGTCATGATGCCGATTGATGAGATCATCTTAAAGACACAGCGCCTGAAAGAGTTGCTGGCACAAGTCCCGGAGGAGCCGACGTATGACACGTGGATGGAACAAATCCATGAGCTCTTGGACGACCGGGAACAATTGCTCGCGGCGCACGGTCCTGATTTGGAGAAAGCCGATCAGACGGTTCTCCGGCAGCTCGTCGACGACAGTCAAAAGATTGCGCGTCTCATTGAGGCCGAACACCAGCGTCTCGGAATGACGCTCGGGACGGCCCGAATGGAACGGAAGACGGTCAAATCGTACGTCGACCCGTATGAAGACGTCGATTCTAACTTTTCTGGTCTATTCGATCAACAGACATAAAAGCTCGGAGGCATATGCCTTCGAGCTTTTATGCGTTAAGAGGTTTTGACTTGGCGACGCATGCGAATGATGAAATAAGAGACCGTAAACAAGATCAGCCCACTTACCGTGAAATTTAAGTAGAGGCGCACGGCATCTTGAAGTGACGTCACTGGCGTAGACCCACCAAACCAAAGGAGTGGCAGGATTGTCACGTGCATGATGCTCCAGTGAATGAAAATCTGCTTTTTGAACGACCATTGTCGGACTTCGTAAATGACACTCGTCAGCCCGAGAAAGAAGGCGACCCCGGTATAGACGAGCATCGGGCGTAAAGCGTCTGCATTTCCTGACCAGCCTTGATAGAGCGCGAGGATCGCGAACGGAAGCGACCATAAGAGGCTCCGTACGAACCCTTTCTTCACGAATTGCATATGTACCATCCCTTCATTGAATCGTTGTGCATATATACGGATATCACGCAAAAAGGTTTCGGATAAAAAGCGAGGATGAAATCACGTCTGTTTTCCGCTATAATCGGGTAAATATCATTGTAGCCGTTGCTTCTTTTCTGGAAAGAGGAGGGAAACGAGATGCGTGAGAAAGAGTCCAAACCGGTATCGTCACGGAAGCGCCGTTATTTCGTCTATGGTCCAGAGGGAGCGTACGATGAGTATGTGGAACGGGACCCGAAACTCGAGGCGTATGTCGAGGACGATATGCCGCTTGAAGATCGTCCCGACCCATATGAGGAAGAAGAGCTAAAATCAAGAGGATAAGTGTATATGTCAAGGTCCGATTGTGGACCTTGACTTTTATTTTGCCTGGAATGTTTTCTTATCACGGTACGGATTGCCAATTCGTTATATTCGTCTTAAGCACATCACTTGGATTATGAAAAAGGAGAGATGAAGATGAACATGAAACGATTTGGCTTACTGGTGGCGGTACCGCTCGCACTACTCGCCGGATGCGGGGAAGCAGATGAACTGAAGACGACGGCGACGGATACGGAAGAAGTGGCAGAGGCGGAAGCGAGTGCGCCAGAGGAGACGACTGCTGAGGAGATGGACGTCCAAGAAAGCGAACTCGGCACGAACAAGATTTATTTGAAGAATAAGGCAGTCACCATCACGGAGACGATGGGACCGATTCAGTTCGCAATCGACAAAGTGCAGACGTCACGTCTCACGGTCGCGGAAGCATACAGCGACTCATTCGATGGACAAGAAGAGGTGACGGTCGTCGCGATGAACATGATCGTCGAGAACACGGTCGACGAGACGATGAGTTTCCATCCGAACCAGGCGACACTCGTGACGAACACGGGGGAGCAGGTGTCTTCGGACTTATGGTTCTCAGATGACGTTGGTGGCGAATTCATGGGGAAAGTGAAGAAAGAAGGGAATGTCCTCTTCTTCGTGAAGGCGAAGCCAGAAGAGCTGACGGACTTGAAAGTCGTCATCGATGGACCGTTTAACGAGAACTTCGACAAAGTGGCAGAAGAACGCTACGAATATACAATCAACGTGACGAAATAAGATTAAGCGTGCCGAGCGAGTGTCGGCACGTTTTTTGTATGGTCATTGGAAAATGAGTAGAGGAATTATCATAAAACACATGATTATTTCTAATTAGATGGGTACATATTCAATATAAGTCATTGTCCGACGAGATTTTCGAATAGGAGGGAGCGTGTCATGAAGGTTCGACATTGGTTGTTCACATTGCCTCTCGTATTTCTGATTGGATGCGGGGAGACGGATGAGGCGACGAGTTCTGAAACTACCGAGCAAACCGAGCAGGCGACTGATGAAGAAACCACTTCTTCATCAGAAGGAAGTGAATCGAGCAAGGGTGAAGATACGTCAGAAGGGATTGGTGGCTCCGAAGAGTTTGAGGTAGAGGAGGATGAGATTGGAGTTAGACAAATCTACATGAGAGACAGCGATTTAGGCATCGAAGAAAAAATCGGTCCAATCATTTTTCAAATCAACAAAGTTCAGACGATGCGGCTTCAAGTAGCTTCTGATTTCCGCTCCGTGTTCGACGACAAAAAGGAAGTGACGCTCGTTTCCTTTAGCGTGGTTGCAGAAAACACGAGCGATGATACTGTCACCTTTTATCCGGATCAAGCACGTCTTGTCACGAACACAGGAGAACAGATTGATGCTGCTTTCTTACTTTCCGATGACGTCGGTGGTGAATTTTTAGGAAAAGTGAAGAAGGAAGGTGGGGTACACTTTCAGGTTGAATCAATGCCAGCAGAGTTGACCGAAGTGCGTTTTGTCGTAGAGGGTCCGTATAACGACCAATTCAATACAATCGCGGAAGACCGTTACGAATACACAATCGATATATCGAAATAAATAAAGGGCGTGCCGAAACCAAACGGCACGCCCTCTTTGTCTAGTCTAAACCTGAACGATAGAGGATAATGAAGATATCCCATCTTTTAGGAGGTCAGTGATGAAGGATGTATCTCTACTCAAATATGACCAAAAGCTCCATTATGAATGGTCGAGTCATGTCTTGGAAGAAACGGAGGATTATGTATTATTGTATGCGGGGCCGGGGCGGAAGCTCCAACATCATACGCGAAATGCCTGTTATACATACGATTCTCACTCGCTGGAGTGCTTCATGCGGCATGAAGGGTTTACGTTACAGCTTGATTTAGAACAGGACGGCACGATGCGCTGGTACTCCAATATCGGTCTCCCTCCAAAAATTACGGATGAGGAGATTCATTTCGTTGACTTGGATGTCGACCTCATTTCGAGAGAACCGGGTGAATGGCAACTCGTCGATGAAGAGGAGTTTGACATTAACCGGATAAGATATGGCTATCCAGATGCACTTGTTGAACAAGTATGGCACACCGTCGCTGAAGTGAAACGACGAATCCAGCATCAGCAATTTCCGTTTGACGGTTCGCTAGAGCGTCGTCTCATCGAACTCGCTCAAAGAGAGACGTCTCACTTCCGCTGATGCGGTAGCGGGATCGACAACACGTCCCAGTCGCTACCAGCAAATAGTTTCGAAAGGTAGACGATCTGACCGACGTGATAGCCGTAATGCGACACTTGTCGCTCAATCGCATCGATCACGGAGTGGGCTTCCCCACGAATCATGACGTTTTTCCCTAAATCCTCTGGTGTCAGGTCGGCCAAGACGTCATCCAACAGTTGCCAGCGCTCGTCCCACACCTGCATGAGTTCGTCCCGGGACAACTGCTGGTCCTCGAACTCGGCGTCGCGATTCCGGTCCGGCTTCTCGCCGTCCGTCGTCAAGAAGTCGGTCCAGCGCGACTTCATATTGTTCGCCACATGTTGGATGATGAGGGCGAGGGAGAGCGTATCGGGTGCAAGCGTCTTGTGAAGGTCCTCGTCACTCACTTGGACGAGTGCGCGCTCGGCGAGTTGTTTCTGGCTTTTGAACGTGGCGCGTACGGTATCGGGATATTGTGTTTCAAACATGAAAAAACCTCCTTTAATATGTAAGCTATTTGTTTATACCCCATCATCGAATTTCTCAATGATGACTACGAAAAAGCGTAGGATTTAATGTCCTACGCTTTCGTTTACGCATGTTCCAATCGAAAATCTTCCCAATGCGTCCGTGCCTGATTCCGAATCCGCTCCGATACTTCCTTACTGCTGAGGAGGATCCCGTACCAGCGACGAGCATCCTCATAGTAATCGAGCGAAGCCGAAAGGTCGGCAATCCGAAGCATAAGTTGATCGTACGGTAATCCGGTTCGAATCGGGTCCGTGTATGCCTCTTGCACCTCGTTGTATTTATCGAGCGTCCGCTGCATCCATTCCTTCTCAGATGCCGTATCTCCCATCAACCGATACATCCAGACGATTCGCATCCCGAGCATGGCGACGACGGACGGCTTTTGTCCGCTCAACTGGGCCGTCATGACCGCAAATTTATATAAGAGAATGACGTGCTCATGTGTCCGGTCACCTTTTAGGACATCCTGGTTCACTTGTTTGAAGTAGTGCGTCTCGAGTGCCTCCCGGTTATGCTTCCGTACCTTGTCGAACGAGTCATGGAAGACGAGGTGGCAGTGACCGCAGACGGTCGGCTCATACAAATACGGGTTCGGTCCGTCATACGTCGTATAGCCGTCCTTTTCGACCTCGAGCGGACGGATGTGACGCGACAAGACACGCTGGGTCTTACTTTCCTGTAAACAATACGGACATTTGACTTTCTTCAGAAACAAATGTTCTGCCATCTCGACACCTCACACATAGACGTTGACGAGCAATCCGCGAATCTCACCGACCTGGTCGAGGAGGGAGAGGCGAGAAGCTTCCCCTGAGATGACCTGGTCCGTCAGCGCGAGGAGTTTCTGGTCGACTTGTTCGACGACCTTGTAGATCTTCGCACGTCCCCGGCGGTTAAATCCGCGTTTGTCCTCAAGGCGGAGTGCCGCGTCAACGGCCTCTTTCATAAAGTCTTTGATCATTTTTTTATAATCGGTTAGCGCCTCGACCGTCTGGCTCTCGGCAAGAAGCTCTCCTTGTTCCTGGATCGCGGCGATCTGACGATGGAACCGCTCGTGTTCAGAGTCTTCACGCTTTTGACCGATGACGTTTTGGAAGGAGACGCCGGGTTCGACCTCGGGGCGTTTTGCCTTATTTGAGCCGAGGAGCGATTGCGTCTCCATGATGCGACGAATGTCCATATGGGCAACCGTCCTTTCTTTAGGTTAGTTCAATAATTGTAACACGCCTTGTGGCAATGCGTTCGACTGCGCAATCATCGCCATGCCGGACTGATTCAAGATATTGAGTCGGGCGAAGTCCATCATTTCACGGGCCATATCGGCATCACGGATTCGTGACTCGGACGCCGTCAAGTTCTCAGAACCGATGGCGACGACGCTGACGTTCGCCTCAAGCCGGTTTTGGATCGCCCCGAGCTTCGAGCGCTCGAGTGACACACGGTTGATGGCCGCATCGAACTTCGCGATTGCTTCTCCCGCTTTGTCTGGCGTCAATACGCTGAGGGAGTAGTAAGAAACATCTGCTGTTGTTTGATTGTTGTCATGGTCGAGAGGAGATAACGCTCCGCCTCCCGCTGTCGTCGTTGTGATGCCTAGCGCGTGCGCGCGCATGTCTTCGAGGTTCAAGACGACGGCCTCGTTATTGCCGGCACCGATTTGGAAGAAGAGCGTGCTCGCACCCTGCATGTATTCCCCGTTCATGATCTTCTTCGAGTTGAACTCCGTCGTCTCAGCGATTCGTGTCACTTCTTCCGTCAAGGCGTTGATCTCTTCTTGGACGGCTTTCGCATCGTCCTCGCTGAGCGTTCCGTTCGCCGCTTGGACCGACAGTTCACGCATGCGTTGGAGGAGGGAATGCGTCTCGTTCATCCCGCCTTCGAGCGTCTGGGTGAGTGAGATGCCGTCGAGCGTGTTGCGCTCGGCCATTGAGAGCGAGTCGAGGCGCATCCGCATCTTCTCGGAGATGGCGAGTCCTGCCGCGTCATCTGACGCCTTATTGATCCGGACCCCGCTCGAGAGACGGTCCATCGTCTTCTTCATCGACGCCTGATTCAACGAGAGTGACGTATAGGCCTTCAACGCTTGGACGTTATTGGTAATTTTCATAGCGGTTTCCTCCAGTCGGGACAGATTGTGTTTTCGCGCGTTCCATCGCCTCGCTCCACGTCTTGTCGAGGTCACTAGCGAGCGTATGTAGTTCTGCGATCTTTTGCTGATCCTGGTCGATGATCGCCTCGATGCTGGCGTTCGCCATATAGAGATAGATTTCATCAAGTTGCGCCGCGATGATGCCACCGCCGTCATGAAGTCCTTGGTGGAGCTTGACCAACAGTTCGCGCGCTTGGCGCAGGTGACGATTTCGTTCGGCAATCGTCGAGCCTTGGGCGCGTTCGTAATGATACGTGAGCGCGTGTAACATCGCCTGTGTCAGTTCTTCAGGCCTCATTTCATATAACTGGGTTGGGTTCATCTTGGTTCTCCTTTAATGGAATCGAGTTCTTCTATTAACAGCAACACTTCTGCCATCACGTCATACAGCTGAGGGGGAATGGCGTCCCCTAAGTCGAGGTCGAGCAGGTGTCCGAGCAAGGAATGGTCATTCTCGACCGCCACGCCTCGGGCACGTGCCTCTTGTAGAATCTTTTCAGCGACGGCTCCCGTTCCGCGGGCGACGACGACGGGCGCTTTGTCCGTCGATTCGTCATAGCGGACGACCGCGGCCGTCTTTCGTTTCGTCAAATCCATGCGTTGGTACATCGTGGCCTCCTAAATTCTAAAGTCATAGCCGGTCGTCGGGGCCGGCTTCGGCTCATCGACGACGCGTTCGGCTTTCGTGAGCGGTTTGAACTGGGTCGTCACGCTCTTATAGCCGATCGTCTCGAGCGTCTGTTCGATTTTGCCGAGGAGCGGGCGGGCGAGTCGTTCGACCGTCGCATCGTCATGCTCGAGCGTGAGGCGGAGGTTCCGGTCTTTCGCTTCGAGTTTGACACCGATTTCGCCGAGGCGAGGTGTCTCTAAGCGGATATAGAGGACGCTGTTCTCCCAGTCGACGACGTCACCGGCCTCGCGGTTTTGGATGTGGACGTGGACCCCGGTGTCGATCTCCTGTACTTTCGCCGGAAGGGCGAAGAGGAGCTGGTGGAGCTGCCCGCCATCGAGGCGGTTGAGCGTCTGTTGGACCTGAAGGAATGATGCGAGTCGCTGCGCTTCAGGGTTTGTCGTGTCGCTTCGTACGGACAGGGCGGACGTCGGCGTGTTGTTCGCCTGCGCGAGCTGAGCCTGTGCCTGGACGCGTTGCGTCACTTCCTGGACGTGCCGACCGGATAGTGTCGCGTCAAGTTTCAGCGGCGTGACGTTCGGGACCTCCCCCGCGCGCATTGCACCGTGAGGGATATATTCAATCCGTGCCTGGTTCGGTGCGTAACGGAAGTCGTTCAACGTCGCCCGGACGTCTTTGACGAGTGCCGCGCTCTCTTGTGGCTTTGTCGAGAGTAACGACAAGGCGAGGTCGAGCTTCGCGGTCATGGCGACGAGTTGTTTCTCCTGCGTCACATCTGTGTGAAGGAGCGCGTCCGTCTTTTGGACGAGTTGCGTCAATCTAGTCGAGACGGTCTCAAGCGCGGGACGTGCCGCATGAGGATTCGTCTCGATGAGTGCTGAGACCTGTCCGAGTTGTTTCGTCACCGTCGCCTGTTCGTTCCGGAACGTGTTCGTCACGTTCGCGAGATGGCTTGTCACTTCCTTGACCATCACCTGTCTTCCGTTCACCGGTGGGAGCGGCAACGGTTCGGTGCGCTCCATCTTCGGTGGGGCAGGGAAGTCTCGGATGACCCGGTCAATTGTCTCCGGCGTCGGTGTCACCCGTTCGCTCACGGGACGTGACAAGTTGACGAGTTCGACGTATCGCTCTTTTTGAGGATACGGCGCGTCTGGTGATGGTGTTGTGAGGAGTTGTCTTGCCTCATTTAAAGAAAGGACGGCAATCTCCCGTGCGACCTCACGCGGGACAGCCTGAGTATCGAGCGTCTTTAGATGAAGAATGACGTCACGCATGTCTCCTTTAAAGGCCGTTTCGAGCAGGCGCACCGTATCTTCGTTCATCGGCAAACGCCCGGACTGGAGCAGACGGCTGACGGCGCTTCGAACTTCGGGCGGAAGGGAAGCGAGGAGCGTCTGAATCTTCGCGTCGAGCTTTGACGATGCAGGTGGTGCGGGTTCAAGCGTCTCTTCCTTTTGTGGAACGACGGTCGCGAGCAAGACGCCGTCCTGTTCGGCAAGCGTCACGTGGAACGGGTTCGTCTTCGGAAGCCCGTCTTTGAATGTGACCTCGACTTCTTCGCCGTTGATCTTGACGATGGCGGAGTCGGGTCCTGTCTGTTTGACGAGTTCGGCCTTATAGGTCCGGTTCGTCTGGATGCCTGGTAAGACCGAACTGACGGCGGTCGCTTGGGCTTGAATTTGCATGTTTGTCACCTCGACCATAATATCGACCTCTTTTTCAAAAAATGAAGCAAAACAAACGAAAAAAACCTTCCGTCTTTTCGACGGAAGGCGTGTCATGATTCAAGCGCTGGGCTCGCATTCAATTGTTGGAACCGGGCGACGAGTTCACCTGTCGCTTTCAGTTGGTTCCGAAGGACGTACGGTGTCGCGTTCGTCTGAATTTGATGTCCATCTTTTGTGAGGACGAGGCCGTTCGGCTCCTCCTCGATATTCAGTATGTCTCGAATATGGGACCAGGCATACCATTCACAATCGTCTCGCTTTGGAGACTTCGTCGGGAAGAAGACGAGTCCGGTTGTCGGTTCGATTACGACAGGGACTTTCCCTTTTACGCCGGCGACGCGTTTGGCGATGAAGATTCTTTCCTCGATCGAGCTGTTGTACTGGCGGCAAGAAAGTTGCAACAACTGGTACGGCCGGAGCGGGGTTGAAATCTCGGTGCCATCCTCGAGAATGATCCGTGACTGCTTCATAATGTCAAAGCAAGGGAGAATCGCCACGGTTCGCTTTGTGATGCGATATTTTTCCTCAGAATAGTAGGAGCGCATACGCTGCACCATCCTCCTCGTATTAGATTTTCAGGATCGGCTAAATGACAAACGGCACAAACCTAAATCATCCCTTCAATGATATATCACAAAAAATGTAAATTCAACAAGACAATATGAAAAGTAGGGAAATAGAATTCCAATGAAAGCCAAATGACGAAACGTTTACAAATATTTGAGAAAGTGTTTGTCACGCTTACAAGAAGGTGGTAAGATTAGCCGTAGAGGACAACCCTCTGTATTCTCCAATGGTGAAAGGAATGGATTTACACATGGTAGGTAAAGTAAAATGGTTTAACTCAGAAAAAGGTTTTGGATTCATCGAAGTAGAAGGCGGCAAAGACGTGTTCGTACACTTCTCAGCAATCCAATCTGAAGGCTACAAATCACTTGACGAAGGTCAAGACGTAGAGTTTGAAATCGTTGATGGCGAGCGTGGCCCACAAGCGGCTAACGTTGTAAAATTATAATTTCAAACCGTGAAGCCGGCTCCCTCGGGAGTCGGCTTTTTATTTTGTCTATATAATAAAAAAACGCGTTTAAAAATGGGTGGAATGGGTATTTTCTTTCTATACCTTTCGCTCGTTGTAGGAAATGTTGAATTCGGAACAAAATTGTCATTATTTTCTGATGATAACGTTTTCAAACATAGCGATTTCGGGGTATAATATTAGTGAGCCACCTGGTTCCACTTTCTTTTAGAAATGAAGCAGGAGATTCCGTCACGTTCGACGAATCATTGGTTCAAGCGGTTATTTTAAGGAGGAGTTCAGATGATTTATAACATTCGCGGCGAAAACATTGAGGTCACACCAGCAATCAAAGACTATGTCGAGAAAAAGCTGGAGAAGTTGACTCGGTATTTCACAACTCCTACGGATGCACAGACGGCTTACGTCAACTTAAAAGTGTATAACGAGAAACAAAAAGTGGAAGTGACGATCCCGATGCCGAACTTGTTGCTCCGTGCCGAGGATATCAACCTTGACATGTACGCGGCAATCGACCTCGTCGTCGATAAATTGGAACGTCAAATCCGTAAACACAAAACGAAACTCAACCGTAAAGGACGCGGGAAAGAAGGTGGCGTCGGCGAGTACTTCAAGTCCCTCGAAGGACCTGATGATGCACCGGCCGTCTATGATGAGGACGAGGCAGAACTCGAACTCGTACGGACGAAACGCTTCACATTGAAACCGATGGACACGGAAGAGGCGATTCTTCAAATGGACATGCTCGGTCACAGCTTCTTCGTCTTCTCTGACGCGGAAACGGGCAACACGAACGTCGTCTACCGTCGTAAAGATGGGAAGTATGGCTTGATCGAACCAGAATAATATACTTGACCTTACACGACCCTCCGGCTTCGGAGGGTCGTTTCGTTTTGCCTTTCCTTGAAAGGTGGCACCACTTCGGTTAAACTGTACATTAGGGAAAAAACATGCATTTTTTAGTGAGTGCAGAGGAGATATGAGTATGGCGAACTTTTTGAAAGAGTTATTTGCTCCACAGAAACGAGTATTGAAAAAAGCAGAGAAAGCGGCCGACTTGATCGAGTCGTTCGCCGAACCAATCAAAGCATTGTCAGACGAACAGCTTCAAGCGAAAACGGAAGAGTTCCGTGCACGCCTAGAGAAAGGCGAGACGCTCGACGATATCTTGCCAGAGGCGTTCGCGGTCTGTCGTGAGGCATCAGAGCGTGTGCTCGGCATGCGTCACTATCGTGTCCAGCTCATCGGGGGTTACGTGCTCCACAATGGTGACATCGCCGAGATGAAAACCGGTGAAGGGAAGACGCTCGTTGCGACACTTCCGGTCTACTTGAACGCGCTCACGGGCCGTGGCGTACACGTCGTAACGGTCAACGAATACTTGGCGAAGCGAGATAAAGAACTCATGGAGCCGCTCTATTTCGCACTCGGTCTCTCGGTCGGCCTTAACGTGTCGAACATGGACCGTGTCGAGAAACAAGCGGCCTACAATTGTGATATCACGTACTCGACGAACAACGAGCTCGGATTCGACTACCTCCGTGACAACATGGTCCTTTATAAGGAAGACCGTGTGCAACGCGAGCTCTACTATACGATTGTCGATGAAGTCGACTCAATCCTCGTCGATGAGGCGCGTACCCCGCTCATCATCTCAGGATCGGCTCAAAAATCGACGGAACTCTATACGCGTGCCGATGCATTCGTCCGTACGTTAAAAGAGGAAGACGATTACACGGTGGACGTGAAGACGAAATCGGTCCTCTTGACGGACCAAGGGGTCGACCTCGCCGAGAAGTTCTTCGGCATCGACAACTTGTTCGCCATCGAGCACGTCGCGGTCAACCACCACGTCGGGCTCGCCCTTCGTGCGAACGCGGTCATGCATCACGACATCGACTATATGGTGCGTGACGGACAAGTCATGATCATCGACCAGTTCACAGGTCGTGTCATGGACGGACGTCGCTACTCGGAAGGTCTTCACCAGGCCATCGAGGCGAAAGAAGGCGTTGAGATTCAGCGTGAATCGATGACGCTCGCGACGATCACGTATCAGAACTACTTCCGTATGTACGAGAAGCTTGCCGGGATGACTGGTACGGCGAAGACAGAGGAAGAAGAGTTCCGTAACATCTACAACATGCAAGTCGTGACGATTCCGACGAACAAACCGATTCTTCGTGAGGACCGCTCAGACCTCATCTTCAAGTCGATGGAAGGGAAGTTCAAAGCCGTCGTCGAGGAGATCGCAACGGTCCACGCGACTGGTCAACCGATCCTCGTCGGTACGGTCGCCGTCGAAACGTCTGAATACTTGAGCAAGCTCTTGACGAAGAAAAAGATTCGTCACGACGTCTTGAACGCGAAGAACCACGCGCGCGAGGCGGAAATCATCGAGAACGCCGGTCAAAAAGGCTCGGTCACGATCGCGACGAACATGGCCGGTCGTGGTACCGACATCAAGCTCGGCGAAGGTGTCATTGACCTCGGTGGTCTTTATATCATCGGGACAGAGCGTCACGAGTCACGCCGGATCGATAACCAGCTTCGTGGTCGTTCAGGTCGTCAAGGGGACCCGGGTAAATCCCAGTTCTACTTGTCGCTCGAAGATGAGCTCATGCGTCGTTTCGGAACGGACAGCCTCCAGAACATGATGGAGCGTCTCGGGATGGACGACACGCAACCGATCGAGAGCCGTATGGTCTCGAAAGCCGTCGAATCGGCGCAAAAACGCGTCGAAGGAAACAACTACGATGCACGTAAACAGCTTCTCGGTTACGATAACGTCATGGCCGACCAACGGAAGGTCATGTATAAAGACCGCTCGAGCATCCTCGAGAACGAGTCGGTCACAGACATCGTCCGTTCGATGATGGCACAGACGGTCGAACTCGGTGTCGGTCAATACACACCGATCGAACTCGTGCCAGAAGAGTGGAACATCGACGAGCTCGCGCACTGGGCGAACCAGACGCTCGCGCTCGAGCGTACGGTCGAAGGTAAAGACTTCTTCGGTAAAGAACGCGAAGAGATCATCGAACTCCTCATGGAGCGCGTGAACGAGCAGTACGAGGCGAAACGTCAACTCGCACCGCCTGAGCGCTTCAACGAGTTCGAGAAGATCATCGTTCTCCGTGCCGTCGACTCGCACTGGATGTCTCACATCGACCACATGGATCAGTTGCGTCAAGGGATTCATCTCCGTGCATACGGACAGAACGACCCGCTCCGCGAGTATCAGGCGGAAGGGATTAACATGTTCGATGCGATGAACGCAGCCATCTCAGAAGAAGTGACAGGCTTCGTGCTCCGTGCCGAAGTCGGGGACAACCTCCGACGCGAGAAAGTCGTCGAAGAAGAAGTCGCCGTCTCAGGCAAGGAAGACGCACCGGTCAAGAAGAAGCCGGTCCGTCGTTCGAAAGAAGACAGCATCGGCCGGAATGATCCGTGCTGGTGTGGGTCTGGTAAGAAGTTCAAGAACTGTCACGGTAGACAACAGGCTTAATTATTGAAGAGGCGGGTCCGCTCGCCTCTTTCCTACGGAAAGGTGAATCAACACTATGGAAATTTCAGATATTCGGAACGAACTTGAGGCAATGGCGAAGCGCCTCGAGAACTACAGAGCTTCGCTCAACTTAACGGAGAAGGAAGCACGCATCGCCGAGCTCGAGAACGAGATGACGTACCCTGACTTTTGGGACAACCAAGAGAAGGCACAAAAAGTCATCGACGAGTCGAACGGTCTCAAAGCGATGGTCGACAAGTACCAAGACCTCGCGACACAGCATGAGGACGGCGAAGTGACGCTCGAACTCATCAAAGAAGAGCCGGATGCCGAGATGCAAGAAGAGCTCGCGGAGACGATTCAATCGCTCAAGAAAGAGTTCGATGATTTCGAGCTCGAGATTCTCTTGAACGGACCGTACGATGCGAACAACGCGATCTTGGAACTACACCCGGGTGCGGGCGGTACCGAGTCACAGGACTGGGCATCGATGCTTCTTCGGATGTATCAGCGCTTCGCAGACAAGCAAGGCTGGAAAGTCGAGACGGTCGACTACCTTCCTGGTGAAGAAGCGGGCGTCAAGTCGGTCACGCTCCGCATCGTCGGGCACAACGCGTACGGCTACTTGAAAGCGGAGAAAGGGATTCACCGTTTGGTCCGCATCTCGCCGTTCGACTCGTCGGGCCGTCGTCACACGTCGTTCGTGTCATGTGACGTCATGCCAGAATTCGATGACGACATCGAAATCGAAGTACGGACAGAAGACCTCCGCATCGACACATACCGCGCGTCAGGTGCCGGCGGACAGCACATCAACACGACAGACTCTGCCGTCCGGATCACGCACGTGCCGACGGGCGTCGTCGTCTCTTGTCAGACAGAACGTTCACAGATCAAGAACCGTGAGTCGGCGATGAAGATGTTGAAAGCGAAATTGTACCAACGCGAACTCGACGAGCAACAACGTAAGCTCGACGAGATCCGTGGGGAAAAAACGGACATCGGTTGGGGTAGCCAAATCCGTTCATACGTCTTCCACCCGTATTCGATGGTCAAAGACCACCGTACGAACCACGAGGTCGGAAATACAAGTGGTGTTATGGATGGTGACGTCATGCCGTTCATCGATGCTTACCTTCGTAAAACAAATATGTGATGCATGTGGCTCAAAGACTCCTGTCTTTGGGCCACGTTGTCTGTAAAGGAGAATTTCTTTAATGAAGCAAATCGTCAAAGACTATCTATATTTGTTGACGGGCTCGGTGTTCGTCGCCTCGGCCTTCAGCTTGTTCCTGTTGCCGAACAACCTCGCGTCGGGCGGGGTGAGCGGGATCTCGGTCATCACGTATGAACTGTTCGGCATCTCGCCGGGGGCGTTCCAGCTCGTGGCGAACGTGTTGCTACTTATCATCGGATGGGCCATCCTCGGTCTCGGCTTCGGCGTGAAGTCGCTCGTCGGCTCCATCTTTTTACCGGGTGTCATCCTTTTCTATGAGGCGATCGATGCGGGAGCTGCCGTGAACGACACGTTACTCGCCGCCATCTTCGGTGGAGTCGGCGTCGGTGTCGGACTCGGTCTCATCTTCCGGGGGCGTGCCTCGACAGGTGGAATGGACTTGATCGCACAGATCTTACATAAGTTCACGCACATCCCGCTCTATCTCTGTATCGCCATCCTCGACGGTATGGTCGTTTTGACCGCTGCTGTCACGTTCTCGTTCTCGACCGGGCTCTATGCACTTATCGCGTTATTCATTACGGTCAAGATGATCGACTTCGTCCAGCTCGGGTTCACACAGGACAAGATGGCGTATGTCATATCGGAGAAACGGGACTTCATCGTTCGGGCCGTCTTTGAGGAGCTCGACCGTGGCGCGACGGAGATTCAGGCGATCGGGGCGTATTCTCGTCTCGACCGTCCGATGCTCATGATTGTCGTCCGTCAGAGCGAGGTGAGCCGTCTGAAAGAAATCATCCGTCGGATCGATCCGGAGGCGTTCCTCGTCTTCAGCGAGGCGCACGAGGTGCTCGGACAAGGGTTCACGTCGGATAAGCGCTACATCAACGTCCCGTAAGTTGTGGAATCTTTGTGTACTTTTCGTGAGATTAGGTTAGAAAGTATACGTGAACGGCTATAATGGTAAATGTAGGTCATTTCTACAACTTAGGAGGGGAACGTGGTTATGAAAAAATGGATGATGGCCATCGGCCTTGGCGCCATGCTGACACTCGGCGCATGTGGCGGCGGCGAAGAAGAGGACACGTCGAGCAACGGGGATTCGGGCTCGAACACGGCATCGGTTGACGCGGAAGCGGTATACGCACAAAACTGTGCGGCATGTCACGGTGCGAACCTTGAAGGAATGAGTGGTCCGTCACTCGAGCAAGTCGGTGCTCGTCTGTCGGCAGAAGAGATTGAAAACGTCATTCGTAACGGTCAAGGCGCGATGCCTGCGAACGTCCTCGAAGACGATGAAGAGATCACGGCAGTTGCCGCTTGGCTCGCTGAGAAAAAATAAGACACGGAAGCATGAGGTGAGCATTTACCTCGTGCTTTTTTGTTTTGGGTGTTATTGCTTGGGGAATTATTGTTAGGGTAGTAGTAGACGTTATGGAAATGGAGTGAGGACAATTGAAGACGAAGTTGATTGACTGGCCGACTTTTATTGGCTCGTTTGTACTACTGTTAGGGGTGACGTTACCGCTCATTTTCTTCCCGGAGACTGGTAAGGCGTGGGTCGGGGCGGCGAACGAATACATGACCTCTAACTTCGGAGTATTGTACTTAGCGATGGGCTTAGGTGCATTCGGATTTTTGATTTTCATTGCCTTCAGTAAGAATGGTCATATCAAGTTAGGTCGTGAAGATGAAGAACCCGAGTTCAGCACGTTCTCGTGGGCGGCGATGTTGTTTGCTGCCGGTATCGGGTCGAGTATCCTGTATTGGTCAGTCATCGAATGGGTCTACTATTATCAAGGACCGCCGTTCGGGCTGACACCTGAGTCACCTGAAGCGATTCAGTGGTCGACGGCATACGGCATGTTCCATTGGGGACCGATAGCCTGGGCAATCTATACGTTACCGGCACTGCCGATCGCCTATTTCTTCTATGTGCGTAAAAAGTCAGTATTGAAAGTCAGTGAAGCGGTACGTCCCGTGATTGGCAGATGGGCGGACGGCCCACTCGGTAAATTGATTGATATCTTATTCATTTTTGGATTATTAGGCGGTGCCGGGACGACGCTCGCGCTCGGGACACCGATGATTGCCGAAGGGGTCAACGAACTGACTGGGATTCCGGTCACGCTCGGTATGCAAGCCGTCATCATGTTGATTTGTACCGTCATCTTTGCCGTCAGTTCATATATCGGACTGAAGGGCGGAATCAAAGTACTGAGTGACTTGAACATCTGGCTCGCGCTCGGGATTTTAACGTTCGTCTTCATCTTTGGACCGACACGCTTCATTTTGGAGACGACATTCAACGGAGTCGGGATTGTCATGGACAACTTCTTCCGCATGGCGACGTGGATGGAACCGTTCGGTGACTTCGGCGGATTCACGACAACGGGGTTCCCTGAGTCGTGGACTGTATTCTATTGGGCATGGTGGCTCGTGTACGCACCGTTCGTCGGACTGTTCGTCGCCCGCATCTCGCGCGGCCGGACGATTCGGAATATGATCTTCGGGACAATGGTGTACGGGACGCTCGGATGTATCCTGTTCTTCGGGATTCTCGGGAACTACGGACTGTACCTCCACTTGAGCGGCACGTTCGATGTCGTCGGCTATATGGCGGCAAATGGACCGGCCCCGACGATCATCGCCATCATCAGCCAGTTGCCGTTCGGTAAGGTTGTCGTCGGCGTCTTCACGCTTCTCGCCATCATCTTCTTGGCGACGACGTTCGATTCATCGTCTTACATTTTGGCATCGGTCACACAGAAACATGTCGAGGACGAGCCGATCGTCTGGAACCGTCTCTTCTGGGCGTTCGCACTTGCGATCATGCCGCTCACGCTCATGTTCCTCGGTGGACTTGATACGCTACAGACGGCGAGTATCGTCGGTGGGTTCCCGTTGATCTTTATCATGTTCCTCCTGGCCTGGTCGTTCGTCCGGGTGTCGAGTCGGGATATCCGAGCATCCGATGATTATGAGTCGTCGACGATCCATATCAAATATCGGAAGCGCAAAAAGTCTCCGTTTGACGCATTGAAAGAAAAACCGCATGACTAATTATTGACGATATCGTGAAGGGTGCTCCCGCAGGAACACCCTTTTTGAAATGCGGTTTCAACATTTTCATACATATAGAGAAGGCGAGGTTCTTCGCGACATTTTCCCACCGAACTCAATCGAACTGAAACACTCCTGTAATGGTCTTTTAAAAGTTGGATTGATATAATTGTAGTCGCTTCAACTATGCCCTAGATGATTTTTTGACCAGGCGAACAATAAAACAGGACACCTTGACAGAGGGAGCCGTTTCCTGTAAAAAAGACTCTAGGCGAAATATACAGTAACTAAAACAATTGATTCAACTTCGTCATAGATGCATAAAAATATTTTAAAAAGGGTAGGGAATACGTTATGATCTCGATGCAAAAAGTCAGTAAAGTATATCCAAACGGCGTCGTAGCCATGGATGACCTCGATCTAGAGATTCGCGACGGCGAGTTCCTTTATGTGGTCGGGCCTTCTGGTGCCGGAAAGTCGACCTTCATGAAGATGATTTATCGTGAGGAGAAACCGACGGCCGGTCAATTGTTGATTGACGGACTAGATGTCGGAAAAATTAAAGACCGGCACGTACCGAAGTTGCGCCGCCAACTCGGCGTCATCTTCCAAGATTTCAAATTGCTTCCGACACTCACTGTCTATGAGAACGTTGCGTTCGCATTGGAAGTCGTAGGGGCAGACGCGACGTCGATTCGTAAACAAGTCATGGATGTGTTGAACCTTGTCGGATTGAAAAACAAGGCGCGCAACTATCCAGATGAACTCTCAGGCGGAGAGCAGCAACGTGTCTCAATCGCACGGGCGATTGTGAATAAACCAAAACTCATCATCGCCGATGAGCCGACGGGGAACTTGGACCCGGAAACGGCATGGGGCATTATGGAAGTGTTTGAGGAAATTCACCGCCGCGGAGCGACGATCGTCATGGCGACGCACAACCGTGACATCGTCGATAAGATTCGTCACCGCGTCATCGCGATTGAGAATGGGAAAGTAGTTCGCGATGAAGAGAAAGGAGCATATGGCTATGATATTTAAGACTGGATTGCGCCATTTGCGTGAAGGGTTCAAAGGAACACTTCGTAATGGATGGATGTCGTTTGCGGCGATTAGTGCCGTGACAATCACCTTGTTGCTTGTCGGTGTCTTCGCACTCGTCATGTTCAACGTCAATGAGATCTCAGACAACGTTGAGAACGATGTCGAGATTCAAGTGTTCATCACCCGGACAGCGGATGAGAACTCGGTAGAGAAACTCGGACAGAACATTGAACAGGTACCAGGCGTCTCGACGGTCACGTTCAGCTCGAAAGAGGATGAATTGCAGAAGTTCCAAACCCAACTCGGGGACGATGCGGCAGCATACGGAACGGTTGAGAAAGACAACCCGCTCCACGCCCGTTATATCGTCAAAGCGCAAGACCCGACAGAATTAGAGGAAGTGGCCAAGTCGGTCGGTTCACTCGAAAATGTCGATGATGTGAAGTACGGAAAAGACTACATCGACAAAATGTTTGCCTTCTTCAACGGGATTCGCATCGGTGGACTCGCGTTGATCGTCGGATTGACATTGATGGCGATGTTCTTAATCTCGAACACGATCAAGATGACCATCTTCTCACGTCGTCGTGAGATTGAAATCATGCGACTCGTCGGAGCGAAGAACAGCTTCATCCGCTGGCCGTTCTTTATCGAAGGACTGCTTCTCGGTATGCTTGGTGCTCTCGTCCCGATTCTCGTCATTTATTTCGGATATGACGTCGCATATAGTGCTTTACAACCATCGCTTGATCAATTGAATAGTGATATATTTAAGTTGATTGATCCATCAATGCTCACGGTACAAGTATCGCTCGTCTTACTTGCACTCGGTGCGTTCATCGGGATCTGGGGATCGACGACATCGCTCGGTCGCTTCTTGAAAATCTAACTTAAATAAGGAGGAGTTGGCGGATGAAACGTTCGCTTGCGCTAGGGTTGTGTGTATCGTTACTTGCCATGCCGGTCATGGCGACAGAGAAAGACACGTTAAAAGCTCGACAAGACCGACTGTCCAATGAATTGGAGGAGTCGAAAAAAGCGCAGGCCGAGACGGATGCCGAGCTAGAGGTCACCGAGGCAGAACGGGACGCCGTGCAGACGGAAATTCTCGTCGTCGATGACCGCTTGAATGATTTGAGTGAACAAATCGCGATTCAACAGCACGAGGTCGATACGGCCCGTGAAGAGCTCGAGGCGACCCGCCAACAACTTTCTGTTCAGGAAGAATACTTGGAAAGTCAGAAGGAACTGTTAAACGAGCGCCTTCGCGTCTTACAAGTGCATGAAGATTCTTCTTATTTACAAGTCATTTTTGAGTCCCGTTCCTTCGGCGATTTCGTGACTCGGGTCATGACGGCCCGCACGATCGCTGAGCAGGACCGGGAGCTCATACATAATTATATGAGTGAGATGGAACGTCTCGAGTCGTTAGAGACGACACAGCGTACCCAGCTCTCCTTTATCAAACAAAAAGAGCGTGAGCTCGTCATTACGAAACAAGACCTTGACCGGACGGCCGAAAAGAAACGTGACTTGTTGGTCGAACTGAACGAACAAGTCGAGCAGCTCGAACTCGAAAAAATGACGCGCAGCGAAGAACAAGCCGTCATGGCCGAACAGAACCGGATCATCAGTGAACAGCTTGAGGCAATCGCGACAGCTGAACGAGAAGCCGCTGAAGCGGCAGAACGTGCGAAGCGAGAAGCCGAGGCACGCGCTGCGGAAGAACAGGCACGCGCTGAAGCAGAGGCGCGGGAAGCGGAGACGGAAGTCGCGGCACCTGAAGTGACGCCACCGCCAGCGTCGCCGGAAGAAACGCCGACGAACGTGTCCACCTCAACTGGTTTCGTCCGTCCCGTTTCCGGTTACGTCTCGAGCCCGTTCGGTCCACGGAACAATCCGTTGACAGGCGTGCCTGAGAGTCATCGAGGCATCGACCTCGTCAATGCCCCAGGTACACCAATCGTCGCGAGTGCGCCAGGTGTGGTCATCAAGGCGGCTCCGGCGACCGGATATGGGAACGTCGTCTTCGTCTCCCACGTCATGAACGGAGAGATTTGGACGACCGTCTACGCCCATCTAGATGCGATCACGGTCGGTGCCGGTCAACAAGTCACAGCAGGACAGACAGTCGGGACGCTCGGTAATACCGGCTGGTCGACTGGACCGCATCTCCATTTTGAGTTACATCGAGGAAAATGGGCACCGGGACAACCGAATGCGATTGACCCAGCCCCGTATATTGGATACTGACTAAAGCGGACGCGTCCCAAATATGTGGAACGCGTCCGCTTTTCCTCTCGTTTTTGCTATACTAATGAAAAGACTTACAAAGAGAAATGAGGGACCAACCCGTGAAAAATTCAACCGCAGGACTACTCGCTGGCACAACGTTCGTGGCTGGGGCCGGTGCAGGCCTTGCGACGATGGCGTTTACAGACACATCACTTCCGATTCAGACGAATGCGGAAGGCTGGGATAAAGTCGACCAAGTGCGTGATTTGATTGAGGAACATTCGTTACAAGACATCTCGGAAGAGGATTTATTGACCGGTGCGCTCGATGGTATGACGGCAGCACTCAATGACCCGTATTCGGATTTCTTGGATGCGGAAGAAACATCGCAATTTACAGACTCGATTGAATCGAGTTTTGAAGGAATCGGCGCGACTTTGGAGAAGAAAGGAGAAGACATCTTAATCGTCGCTCCGATCAAAGGCGCTCCAGCCGAGGAGGCGGGCCTTCGTCCTGGTGATATCATCACGGCGGTCGACGGGGAGTCGATTGAAGGGATGGACGTACAAGAAGCTGTCCAGCTCATCCGAGGGGAAAAAGGGACGACCGTCACGTTGACGATTCGCCGTGGCAGTCAGACGGCGGATTATGAGATTACGCGTGATACGATTCCAATTGAAACAGTATTCTCAGAAGTGAAAGAGCAAGACGGCAAAAAAATCGGCTATCTGCAAGTGACGCAGTTCTCAGAACCGACGGCCGATGAGTTTCTTGAACAACTCGAACAACTCGAGTCAGAAGATATCGACAGCTTGATTATCGACGTACGTGGAAACCCAGGTGGTCTCTTGCCGGCCGTCATCGAGATGTCGGAAGGGTTCGTACCGACATCAAAACCGGTCGTTCAAATCGAAAATGCGGACGGGGACCGTGATGCACAGAACGGTCGCGCCCGCGAAGCGAAACCATATGAGTTATTCGTCTTGACGGATGAGGGCTCTGCCTCGGCATCTGAGATTTTGACGGGTGCGATGAAAGAAGGGGCAGGCGCAACAATCATCGGGACGAAAACGTTCGGAAAAGGCGTCGTCCAGACGGCATTCGATTTAGAAGATGGCAGCAACTTGAAGTTGACGACGAGCAAATGGCTCACGCCGGACGGGAACTGGATCAATAAAAAAGGGATTGAGCCGGACATCGAAGTGAAACAACCGGACTTCTTCAATGTGACCCGTGTGTTGACAGAAGAAGAGTCACTGAAAGTCGGGGATTACGGCGATGCCGTCTCGAACTTGCATAAAATCTTGACAGGAATCGGTTATGAGCCAGGCGGTCAACCAGGGTACTATGGTGACACGATGGCAGACGCCGTGAAAGAATTCCAGACAGACAATGGTCTCGAGGCTTCTGGGACAGTCGATGAAGAGACAGCTTCGGCGCTCGAATCGAAATTGCTCGAGGCGATTCAAGATGAGGCGAACGATGCCCAATTGAACCGGGCGCTCGAAGAAGCCGCAAAATAACGTTGAATGAAAGAAAGGGTTGGACCGCGTGGAAGTTGTACGAATGAGTGTTACGGCTTTATTGACGTTGTTAGGTAGTCCGCTGTTTTGGGTGACACTCGTCGCCCTTACATACATATCGATGACACGAGTCAAACGAGAACGAGCCATGTTTCGTTCGAGACGACGCTCGCCGAAGTCGGAATGGAAGCATTTCATCTGGCCGAGTCTTCTTCTAGCGGTCCTCTCATCGGCCGCGACGATTCTACTTGAGACGACCATCACGTTTGAATGGGCCGTCTCGTTCACGGTGCTCTATACGCTCGTGGTGTTGACGATGCATCCGCGATTCTTCAATCCGGTGCTTCCGCTCCTTGTCTTGTTCGCGGTCGTCATGTTGCGAGATGTCGTCTCTTACGGGGCGCTCAGTGATTGGGTGAGAGAGCTCGCTCGGGTCGATTGGACGGTCTACGCGCTCACGTTCGGACTCGTCACACTCGCGGAAGCGATTCTCTTGCGCTGGAACGGACCCAAAGAGACGTCGCCGACGCTGATCTTATCGAAACGTGGTCAGTTCATCGGGGGGCATGTCGTCAAACGCATTTGGTTTTTCCCGCTCGTCGTCTTCTTGCCACCGACGTTCGGCCTCGACTGGCCCATGGTGCCGATCATTCTTCCGATTCCGATCGGGGTCAGTTTACTGTCGACCGGTGCGTTACCGGGGACGCTTCTCGCACGATTGAGCAACTATCGCGGGGTACTCGCCTTGATCGCTCTCGGTCTATTCGGTCTCTCGTATGTATGGGAGATCCCGTATGTCGACTATGCGCTGTTCGCCTTGTTCGTTCTTTATGAACTTGGGCTTCAGTGGATCAAACGAGAGAATCGCGGTACGACACCTGTCTTCATCAATGGAAATCGTGGGGCGGTCATCGTGGACACGCTTCCGAATTCACCAGGAGAGGCGATGCAGCTTATCCCAGGTGAATCCATCTATAAAGTGAATGGGACGATCATCACGGGAGGGCACAGTTTTTATGAGGCGCTCCAGCAACATAAACCGTACATCAAGCTCGAGGTGTTGAATCTGAACGGAGATATCCGTTTCGTTCAACGGGCGATGTATGAGACCGATCCACACGAACTCGGTATCTTGTTCGTCGGGGAGCCGACGAGCCCACGTGTCCGACTTCGTAAATTGTAAGAGTATCCATACGGGTACTCTTTTTTTGCATACAAAAAGGGCACCCGTGAGGATGCCCTTGCCACTTATACGTCAAGTTTTGATGGTTTGAATGCCATCGTTGCTTCGACAGCGTGTTGCCAACCTTTGTACAGTGCTTCGCGATGAGACTCGTCCATGTTTGGCTCGAACTTCTTGTCGAGTTTCCACTGGTCTTTGATTTCTGCTTGGTCTTTCCAGAAACCAACGGCGAGACCTGCCAAGTAGGCGGCACCGAGTGCAGTCGTTTCACTTACTTCAGGACGTTCGACCGGTACATCGAGGATGTCCGATTGGAACTGCATGAGGAAGTTGTTGCTGACGGCTCCACCATCGACGCGGAGTGTCTTCAAGTTGATGCCTGAATCGTTCTCCATTGACGTGAGGACATCACGTGTCTGATAAGCGAGTGATTCGATCGTCGCACGGACCAATTGTTCTTTCTCCGTTCCGCGTGTGAGACCGAAGATGGCACCACGTACGTCAGAGTTCCAATATGGTGCACCGAGACCAACGAAGGCAGGTACGACATAGACGCCCTCTGTCGATTCGATTCGCGTCGCATACTGTTCCGAGTCTTTCGCGGATTTCAACATCCGCAATCCGTCACGGAGCCACTGAATTGCCGAACCGGCGACGAAGATTGAACCTTCGAGCGCGTATTCGACTTTTCCGTTATAGCCCCACGCGATTGTCGTCAATAGACCGTGATCCGATTTGACGGCTTCTTCACCCGTGTTCATGAGCATGAAGCAACCCGTTCCGTACGTGTTCTTTCCTTCACCTTTTTCGAAGCACGTCTGACCGAACAAGGCAGCCTGTTGGTCACCTGCGGCTCCGGCAATCGGTACTTCAAATCCGAAGAAGTGATACGGGATCGTATTCGCATAGACTTCACTCGAAGGCTTGACTTCAGGAAGCATCGATTTCGGTACCGTCAAGATGTCGAGTAACTCGTCATCCCACTTCTGTTCGTAAATGTTATACATGAGTGTACGTGATGCGTTCGAATAATCTGTCACGTGGGCTTTACCACCTGAGAGTTTCCAGATGAGCCATGTGTCGATTGTTCCGAAGAGAAGTTCACCGTTCTCGGCTTTCTCACGAGCGCCTTCGACGTTATCCAAAATCCATTTGACTTTCGTACCTGAGAAGTAGGCGTCGATGAGAAGACCCGTTTTGTCACGAACCATGTCCGAGTGACCTGCCGCTTTTAGCTCTTCACAGATATCAGCAGTTTGACGTGATTGCCAAACAACCGCGTTATAAACAGGACGTCCTGTTTCTTTCTCCCAAACGACCGCAGTCTCACGTTGGTTCGTGATCCCGATTCCTGCGATTTCATTCGGGTCGATATCCGCCGAACCGAACGCTTCCGCCATAACGGCGAGGACAGAACCCCAGATCTCATTGGCGTTATGCTCAACCCAGCCTGGTTTTGGGAAGTATTGTTTGAATTCGCGCTGTGCGACTGTGACGATTTTTCCATCATGATCAAAAATGATTGCCCGTGAACTTGTCGTTCCTTGGTCCAATGCTAAAATATAACGTTTTTCTTTCGCCATATGTGATTTCCTCCTTCAAAATTATGTGTTAAGGGACGAGAATGCCGTAAACGAGTGCGGCGATGACAGCACCGATAATCGGACCGACAACTGGAATCCATGAATAGCCCCAGTCTGAAGATCCTTTTCCTTTAATCGGAAGAATGGCGTGCGCGATACGTGGCCCAAGGTCACGTGCCGGGTTGATCGCATATCCCGTCGTACCACCGAGCGAGAGACCGATTGAGACGATCAAGAAACCAACGATGAGCGGATTGAGTCCATCTGCGAATGTGTTTGCCCCGAATGACAACAACGCGAACAAGAGGACGAATGTTCCGATAATCTCACCAATCAAGTTGTACGGTGTGCTTCGGATACCTGGTGCAGTAGAGAACGTTGCGAGTTTCAAGCCTGGATCGTCCGTCGCATCGTAATGCGGCTTGTAGTGGACATATACCAAACATGCCCCGATGAACGCCCCGATAAACTGAGCAAGGATGTAGAGTGGGACATCGGCCCATGGGAATTCGCCTGCTGTCGCGAGACCAATCGTGACGGCAGGGTTGATGTGTGCGCCTCCGTAAATACCGGCTGCGTAGACCCCGACCATAACGGCAAGACCCCAACCCATGGTGATAACAATCCAGCCAGAGTTTTCCGCTTTGGAATGGCGGAGGACGACGCCGGCGACGACACCGTTACCGAGCAGAATCAATAGCATCGTACCGATAATTTCACTTACAAATGCTGACATGTGATACTCCCCTTTCTCCCTTATGCAATTTGACTTACCACTTCATTATATGCCCAAAATGTAAGCGTTTTAAAACAGTGTTTTTCAAAAATCCTACTTTTTGCCTACAAATGTTCACATTTACACCTGTAAACTTCACACAAAGAGTCAGATAGAGAGCGACATGTAAATGATTTTGACATCCTTTTTAAAAATCATGGGAATTTCAATTGAATAGGAACAAGGTCCAGGATCCGACTTTCCGTGTTCTATGCTACAAAAATGATTGTGAAGCGTTTCTCGAAGGTTAAGTGCAACAAGATTTGATGTTTCTTTTGAGACAGTAAAGGAAAAAGAAATGATGATATATAAGAGAAAAGGCTTAAATGTGTATGTAAGCTAATAAGCGAATATTTGTTCGTGTCTATGGTATAATCAAGACACTATGAAATGAGAAGGTGAGGAGTATCTTATGGAATCGATTCCGTTTGCATTACAATCTGAATTTCAACCAGGAGGTGACCAGCCTGAAGCGATTCGACAACTTGTCGAAGGCGTCAATCGGGGTGACCGTTATCAGACACTCCTCGGGGCGACCGGAACAGGGAAGACGTTCACCGTCTCGAACGTCATCCAAGAAGTGAAGAAGCCGACACTCGTCCTGGCTCACAACAAGACGCTCGCTGGTCAATTGTATTCCGAGTTCAAAGAGTTCTTCCCGAACAACGCGGTCGAATATTTTGTCAGTTACTATGACTATTATCAACCAGAAGCGTACGTGCCTTCGACCGATACGTTCATCGAGAAGGATGCCTCTATCAACGATGAAATTGATAAGCTGCGTCACTCGGCGACGTCGGCTCTCTTCGAGCGGGATGACGTCATCATCGTTGCATCCGTTTCCTGTATATATGGTCTCGGTAACCCGGAAGAATATCGCAGTCTCGTATTGAGTCTCCGCGTCGGTAAAGAGATGGGTCGTGATGAGATGCTTCGTAAGCTCATCGACATTCAATATGAACGAAACGATATCGACTTCCAGCGTGGACGTTTCCGTGTACGTGGGGACGTCGTCGAAATCTTCCCGGCGTCACGTGACGAACACTGCATGCGCATCGAATTTTTCGGGGACGAGATTGACCGGATCCGTGAGATGGACCCGTTGACGGGTGAAATCATCGCGGACCGTGATCATGTCGCCATCTTCCCGGCATCCCACTTCGTCACGCGTGACGAGAAACTGCAAAAAGCAATCGTCAACATCGAAGCGGAACTCGAGGAGCAGCTCGAGAAGTTCCGTGAAGAAGGGAAGCTACTTGAGGCACAGCGTCTTGAGCAGCGAACGCATTACGATTTGGAGATGATGCGTGAAATGGGGTATTGTTCAGGCATCGAGAACTATTCGCGACACTTGAACTTGATGCCGGAGGGCTCGACCCCGTATACATTGATCGACTACTTCCCGGAAGACTTCCTCCTCGTCGCCGATGAGTCACACGTGACGCTCCCGCAAGTGCGCGGGATGTATAACGGGGACCAGGCGCGGAAACAAGTGCTCGTCGACCACGGGTTCCGTCTTCCTTCTGCGAAGGACAACCGTCCGCTCAAATTCGATGAGTTCGAGAAAAAATTGTCACAAGCGATCTTCATCTCGGCGACACCAGGTCCGTACGAGCTCGAACATACACCGAACATGATCGAGCAGATCATTCGTCCGACAGGGTTACTCGACCCGACCATCGAGATTCATCCGATCAAAGGACAAATCGACTACTTGATGGACCAGATTCGCGAACGCATCAAGCGAGACGAGCGCGTTCTCGTGACGACACTCACGAAGAAAATGGCAGAAGACTTGTCCGACTACTTGCGTGAAGCGGGAATCAAGGTCAACTATATGCACTCCGAGATCAAGACGCTCGAACGGATTGAGATCATCCGTGACCTTCGTCTCGGGAAATATGACGTGCTCGTCGGAATCAACTTGTTACGAGAAGGGCTCGACATTCCGGAAGTCAGTCTCGTGACGATTCTCGATGCCGATAAGGAAGGATTCCTCCGTTCCGACCGTTCGCTCATCCAGACGATTGGACGGGCGGCCCGTAATGCGAACGGACACGTCATCCTATTTGCGGACAAGATGACCGATTCGATGGCACGAGCCATCGAAGAGACGGATCGTCGTCGGACAATCCAACAAGCATATAATGAAGAACATGGCATTACGCCACAGACGATTCGAAAAGACGTCCGTGGTGTCATCCGAGCGACGGTCGAGGCCGAAGAAGAGGCATTCGAATCGCTCAGTACGATGAAGCCGGCCGAACGCGAGGCGGCAATTGCCAAACTAGAAGAAGAAATGAAGCAAGCGGCGCGCGATCTCCAGTTCGAGCGTGCGGCCGAATTGCGTGACTTAATCTTGGAGTTGAAGGTAGGGAATTAAATGGCTGAAAAGAAAAATGCGATTGTCATCAAAGGGGCACGCGTCAACAATTTAAAAAATATCGACATCGATATCCCACGTGACCAGCTCGTCGTCTTGACGGGCTTGTCCGGCTCCGGGAAGTCGTCGCTCGCGTTCGACACGATTTATGCGGAAGGGCAGCGACGCTACGTCGAGAGTTTATCTGCGTACGCTCGTCAGTTCCTCGGACAGATGGATAAGCCGGACGTCGATACGATTGAAGGCTTAAGTCCGGCCATCTCGATCGACCAGAAGACAACGAGCCGAAACCCGCGCTCGACCGTCGGAACGGTGACAGAGATTTACGACTATCTCCGACTCTTGTTCGCACGAATCGGGAAACCGGTCTGTCCGAACCACGGTATCGAGATCTCGAGTCAGACGATTTCGCAGATGGTCGACCAGGTGATGGAATTGCCGGAACGGACGCGACTTCAGATTTTGGCACCGATCGTGTCAGGTCGTAAAGGAACGCACGTCAAAGTGTTCGATTCGTTGAAGAAAGAAGGATTCGTCCGTGTCCGCGTGAACGGAGAGACCATCGAACTGACAGATGAGATCGAGCTCGACAAAAACAAGAAGCACTCGATCGAAGTCGTCGTCGACCGTCTTGTTGTCCGACCTGACGTCGAAGGGCGCCTTGCCGACTCTCTCGAGACGGCGTTACGCCTCGCCGACGGACGTGTCATCATCGACAAGATGGACGGGACCGAGCTTCTTTTCAGCGAACACCACGCTTGCCCGATTTGTGGATTCTCGATTGGAGAACTCGAGCCACGTATGTTCTCTTTCAACTCACCGTTCGGGGCTTGCCCGACGTGTGATGGTCTTGGGACGAAACTAGACGTCGACCCAGAACTCGTCATCCCTGATCCATCGAAGACGTTAAAAGAAGGGGCGGTCGCTGCATGGCAACCGACGAGTTCCCAGTACTATCCGCAACTGTTGGCGGCGATGTGCCAGCATTTCAACATCGACATGGACGTGCCGTTCGAACGTCTGTCAAAACGTGACCAGGACCTCGTCTTGAACGGTTCTTCGGAAGAGTCATTCCTCTTCCGTTATGAGAACGACTTCGGTCAGGTCCGGACGAACACAATCTTCTTTGAAGGGGTGCTCCGTAACATCGAGCGACGCTACCGGGAGACAACGTCCGACTACATCCGCGAACAGATGGAGATGTATATGGCGACCCACGCCTGCCCGACATGTCACGGCTATCGCTTGAAAGAAGAGTCACTCGCCGTCAAGATCACCGGCCAGCACGTCGGACAAGTGACGGAAAAGTCTGTCGTGAATGCACTCGCGTTCTTCGAAGGACTGAATGAACAGCTCAGTGAAAAAGATATCGCCATCGCCCGTCTTATCTTGCAGGAGATTCGAGAGCGACTCAGCTTCTTGAATAACGTCGGTCTCGACTATTTGACGCTGTCTCGTGCCGCGGGAACCCTCTCAGGTGGAGAAGCCCAGCGGATTCGACTTGCGACGCAAATCGGTTCACGTCTCACAGGTGTCTTGTACGTCCTCGATGAACCGTCGATCGGTCTTCATCAACGGGATAACGACCGCTTGATCGCAACGCTCAAACAGATGCGAGACATCGGCAACACGCTCATCGTCGTCGAGCATGATGAAGATACGATGATGGAAGCCGATTATTTGATCGATATCGGACCGGGTGCCGGGGAGCACGGTGGACAAGTCATCGCTGCAGGGACGCCGAAGCAACTGATGAAAAACAAGAACTCGCTCACGGGTCAATACCTTGCCGGGAAGAAGTTCATCCCGCTCCCGGCTGAACGGAAGATGCCGGACGAACGGTTCTTGAAGATCGTCAAGGCGGAAGAGAACAACTTGAAAGATGTGGATGTCTCGATTCCGCTCGGGATGTTCGTCGCCGTGACGGGTGTATCCGGTTCTGGGAAATCGACACTCATCAACGAGATTCTCTACAAATCGCTCGCACACAATATGAATCGTGCCAAAGCGAAGCCAGGGAAACATAAGAAGATTGAAGGTCTTGAGCATATCGATAAAGTCATCGATATCGACCAATCTCCAATCGGGCGTACACCGCGTTCAAACCCGGCGACGTATACGGGCGTCTTCGACGACATCCGTGACGTCTTCGCCTCGACGAACGAAGCGAAGATGCGCGGCTATAAGAAAGGGCGCTTCAGTTTCAACGTGAAAGGCGGACGCTGTGAAGCGTGCCGTGGGGACGGAATCATCAAAATCGAGATGCACTTCTTGCCGGACGTGTACGTGCCATGTGAAGTCTGTCACGGGAAACGCTATAACCGCGAGACGCTCGAAGTGAAGTATAAAGGGAAGACGATTGCCGATGTCCTCGATATGACGATTGAGGAAGGGCTCGAATTCTTTGACAAAATTCCGAAAATCAAGCGAAAGATTCAGACCATCTATGACGTCGGTCTTGGCTATATGAAACTCGGTCAGCCAGCGACTGAACTTTCCGGCGGGGAAGCCCAGCGTGTCAAACTCGCTTCGGAGCTTCATAAACGTTCGACCGGGAAGACGATTTATATTTTGGACGAACCGACGACAGGTCTTCATGTCGACGACATTGCCCGCTTGTTGAAAGTGCTACAGCGCCTCGTCGAGAACGGGGACACGGTGCTCGTCATCGAACATAACCTCGACGTCATCAAGTCAGCCGATTATTTGATTGACCTCGGACCAGAAGGCGGGGACGGCGGCGGACTCATCGTCGCGACGGGAACGCCGGAAGAAGTCGCCGAAGTGTCAGGTTCGTATACCGGCAAGTATTTGAAGCCGGTGCTCGAACGAGATGCGGCTCGCGTGAAACCAAAAGCAGGAAAAAAGAAATAAGTATAGAAATGGTGAGAAACGGGAAGGTAATTGACGTGCAACCAAATTGAAGGGGGAAAACGAACGTGAAACAAGAAATGCGTGAACTGATTCTCCAGCAAGTGAAGGAAGGCAAGATGACAATCGAGGAGGCGATGACGCAACTCGAGCGTCTCGAGCGCCTCGAACCAGAACAAGTCCAGGCGTTAGAAGAGCGACAAGACACGGAAAAGGTCGATGCCTATTCGGTCGAATCGCTCACGACGAAACTGACGTCTGCGGTAGAAGGACTCGTCACGAAGCTTCGTGACAGCGACTTCTCCTTCAGCTCGAACTTCGGACCGGAAGTGACGTATTCGAAATCATTCCCATTCACGGGTAGCGACATCTCACTCGATCTCTTCAACGCATCGGCGACCATCGTCTCGTCAGATGCAGAAGATTGTGAGCTCATCGTGACCGGTCGTCCGCTTCGCCAACAAGACGCGGACAAAGCGCTCGAACAGTTGCAATCGGCGGTCAAGCATTCCGTCATTGGGGACCGTCTCGTCGTCTCCTTGCGTGACAAGCTCGTCCGGGCTCACGTGGAACTGTACATCCCGCACCACCATTTCAACCATCTTCATATTCAGACGTTGAACGGGGAAGTCCGTGCCGATGGTTTGGACGTTGAGAACGTCCGCGTGCAAACGGCGAACGGTCGCGTTGTCCTACATGAAGTACATGCGTCTGAACTCCTTCTCAATACCGGAAACGGGACAGTCGAGGTGGAAGGCGTCGAGGCGGAGCTCGTGCACGTCCGTACCGGAAACGGGGCGGTCATCGTCGGAGGGAAGTACGATAAAGCATCCCTCAAGACAGGGAACGGCAACATCCGCGCGGAACTCGCGACAGCGCGTCCGGCCAAGTTCGAACTCGCTTCGCTCGCCGGAAATATTCGACTCGTGTTGCCACACGGCGTCGAGGTGGAAGGAGAACTCGAGACGAACTTCGGTGGACTCCACTGCTTACTCGACGAACTCGAAATCATCCGTGACCGAAAAGACGTTGCCCAACGTCGTCTCGAATTCTTGTCCGGTCGAGGTCAAACGCCTCGCATCGAAGTCGAAGCGGGTACACGTACCGGTACGATCGATTTGGAACACGGATCGGTGTATACACCGTCGACTTTCCTTGAGGAAGAACAGACGGAGCCGTCGGATCCGGTCGATCCCGTCGATCCAGCCGATTTGAATAATCCGTTTCATCAACAATAAGCAAATCCCGAAGGCTGAGCCTTCGGGATTTTTTTGATTATAAATTCATTTCATACTCCATCTGTTGCCAATCCATCATCTGTGTATCAAACATCGTGAATGCACTAATGGCAAAGACGATAAAGAGGACGGGACCGGCAATGAGCAAGATGATGCCGAGAAGTCGCATCGATTTCGAGCGATTCCAGTAGAAGATGATCCCGACAATCATCGAGATGAGCGCACCGGATAAGAAGAATCCGATGATATTCAAAATGAACAAGAGCAAGACCGTCTCGTTTTTCGTCGCCGCATACTCTTTCCACATATCAATCAATGACTTGATCAAATACACGAGCGTACCGATTCCGATGATAAACGCAAATATAAAAATCAACCAAATCCAAGTATCCATCATTTCACCTCCTCTATTTGCCTATACCCTTCCTACGAACGCCATGTACGAAAGTTTCAACAATTTTTTGACACGTTCTTTATCACTTCCCTAACGCTTCCGAGAAAGAGCTATGATACAATAATGAGCGTGAAAGGAGCAGATACTGATGCAAAATATCGTACGTACAGCTCAAGTCGTTGAGCGTTTTAAACTTCAAGTCATTGCGGGAGAAGAGGGCCTTCATCGTCCGGTCGCCACACCTGACCTTAGTCGACCAGGACTCGTCCTCGCCGGTTATTACACGCACTATGCGAAAAATCGTCTTCAAGTGCTCGGGAAGACGGAGTTGACTTTCTATGCGAGTTTATCGGAAGAAAAGCGCCGCGAGCGTGCCCGTATTTTATGTACGGAATCGACACCTGGGATTTTAATCACACGTGGATTTGATATTCCGACAGAAATCGAAGAAGAAGCGGAAGCGGCAAACGTCCCACTCATGAGGACGAATGCGGTGACGACGTCAATCGAGTCGCAAATCACGAACTTCCTCGAGATGGAACTTGCACCGATGACAGCGATGCACGGCGTCCTCGTCGACATTTACGGCGTCGGCGTTCTCATCAAAGGACAGAGCGGTGTCGGGAAATCGGAGACCGCGCTTGAACTCGTCAAACGGGGGCACCGTCTCGTCGCCGATGATTCGGTCGAGATTCGCCAAACAGGCGACCAGCTCCTCGTCGGTTCAGCACCGAAGCTGATTCGCCACTTGCTTGAGATTCGTGGAATTGGCATCATCGATGTCATGACCTTGTTCGGCGCAGGTGCGGTCCGGTCCCATAAGAAAATCAGTCTCATCGTCAACTTGGAGAACTGGGACGCTGGAAAAGTGTACGACCGCGTCGGGCTCGATCACAACACGATGAAAATCATCGACAGTGAAGTCCCGCTCCTCACGATTCCTGTCCGCCCAGGTCGAAACTTGGCGGTCATCATCGAGGTCGCAGCGATGAACTATCGTCTGCAAAATATGGGCATCAATACGGCTGAAGAGTTTGCGGAACGTCTCGCGAACGCGATTCAGGACACTGAAGGAGACTTGTGATCATGGTAGAACCGACATTTGATCGTGTAGCGTTTGAAATCGGGTCTCTGCCGATTTACTGGTATGGTATGATTATCGCCTTCGGGGCAATGCTCGGACTCGTCCTTGCCCTTTACGAGGCGAAGCGCATCAACTATGATTCGGAACGACTCGTTGACGTCGTCATCTGGTCGATACCAATCAGTATCATCTTCGCGCGTATTTACTACGTGACGTTCCAATGGGATTACTACTCAGAGAATCTCGGACAGATCATCGATATCCGTCAAGGCGGGATTGCCATTCACGGTGCCATCTTCGGGGCACTCCTTGTCGTCATCGTCTATTGTATGCGGAAATCGATGTCGTTCTGGAAAGTCACAGACATTTTGGCACCATCACTTCTCCTCGGACAAGCCATCGGGCGCTGGGGGAACTTCATGAACCAAGAGGCCCATGGTGGCGAAACGACGCGTAGCTTCTTACAAGACACGCTCATGCTACCGGATTGGATCGTCAATCAGATGTATATCGACGGGGCATACTATATCCCGACGTTCCTCTATGAAAGTGTATGGAACATCATTGGAGTCATTCTCCTCGTCGCATGGCGCATGATTGGAAACCCACGTCGCGGATACATCTTCTTGTCGTATCTCGTCTGGTATTCGATTGGTCGCTTCTATATCGAAGGACTTCGAACGGATAGTCTCATGTCAGGCGATTTGCGTGCGGCCCAAATGGTGTCGATCGCCTTGATCCTCTTCGGTATCGTCATGATGGTCCTTCGCCGTAACGCGAAACGATACAATGACCCATCAGAGAAAGGATTGTTTGATTAATGGATACGCTCTTATTTGACTTAGACGGTACGTTACTCGATACGAACCCGCTCATCATCGCCAGCTTCCGTCATACGTTCGACTATTATTTCCCGGAACATACGTATCGAGATGAGGACATCTATCGCTTCATCGGACCGACGCTCGAGAAGTCGTTCCGTGAATTGAACGAAGCAGAATGGAAAGAGATGCAGGCGTTCTATCGGAGTTTCAACATCGCCATGCACGACCAACTCGTCGCAGAGTACCCAGGTGTCATCGAAGGCTTATATCGCCTTCATGCGAAAGGGTACAAGATGGGCGTCGTCACATCGAAAGGCCGTCCGGTCGTCGAACGGGGCCTTCGGTTGTTTAACATCGACCACTTGTTTGATGTCGTCGTGACAGCTGACGATGTCGAGAATGAAAAACCGCACGCTGAACCGGTCGAACGTGCTCTGCAAGCGCTCGGCTCGTCACCGGAGCGAGCGGTCATGGTCGGTGATAACGATACGGACATCTTCAGCGGGAAAAACGCTGGGACGAAGACGGTCGCTGTCGGGTGGGCACTAAAAGGTCGCCCATTCCTCGAGTCACTCGAGCCGGACGTCATCATCGACTCGATGGAACATTTCGAGGCATGGCTTGACGAGGTCAGCATCCATGCGTAAGACGAAACGGTTTCGCATCGACGGACCGAACCCGCTTTGGCAGATGTATCGAACGATTCGCTTCCTACGTGTCTTTAAAAACACGGCGGTCGTGCTCGTTGGGCGTTACTTCCCTTCGGTGAAGGCGAAGCGGTGGTTGTACCGGACGTTTCTCGGGATGAACATCGGAGAGTATAGCGCTCTCGCCCTCATGGTCACGCCGGACGTCATGTTTCCGGAACGGATCACCATCGGTCGGAACACGGTCATCGGATTCAACTCGACGATTCTCTGTCATGAGTATCTCGTCGATGAGTATCGAATCGGAGATGTCGTCATCGGAAATGAAGTCTTGATTGGCGCGAACGTGACCATCTTACCGGGCGTGACGATCGGCGACGGTGCTGTCGTCGGTGCAGGTGCGGTCGTACATCGCGACGTCTTGCCGGGAGAGCGGGTCGTCGGTTCGAAACTCCAGTCGCTGACACATATTTGACACAATTTTTCGCAAAATGTTTTTATGCCTCTTTTGTATAGAGACATGAAAGAATACTTGAGCGGTATCACTTTTTTTAAAAGGGATGCCGCTTTTTAATGGGAAAATGAACCGAAATGAAGGAATCATATTTTCGCTCAAAAACAATTTTTGAACCTAGTAAAAAATATTCATTATAGAGGGAATATAGTCGCAATTTTTTTTAACTTTTTCAGTTGCCCTCGTTGTTCGAGTGCGGTATTCTTATCCCTGCAACTAAAAAAAGATTCAGAGATGATGTGGAGGATTTAGAATATGGAAGCGAACTATGAAGCAGTAATGACGCTACCCGAACCAGAATCTCCGCTCGCTGCGGAGCTCCACTACTATAGAGGTCGTCGTGCGTTACGGGAAGGTCGCCTAGATGAAGCGACTTTTTTCATGGCTGAAGCGACAGCGGCAGCCACGCATCGCGTCGACTATCATAAACAGTACGCAGAACTGTTATTTGAAGTAGGGGAGGTCTACCACGCCAATGACGTGTGGAAACGAGTATTAGAGCTCGACGAGACCGCGACAGAGGCGCTCTATCATTTAGCGAGCAACTGTGCCTATGTCTCTCAATATGAAGAAGCGGCGAACTATGCTTCTGAATATCTCGCCCGTGACACGAAAGGTCACTACGCGGAAGCCGTGCAATCCCTTCTCGAACTAATCGAACTCGAACAAGAGCTCGAGGACGAGGAAGAAGACGAATTGATCACATGGCATTCAGAGGCGCAGCGTCAAATCGACAAAGGACGGCTATTTGCGGCAAAGGCGACGCTCGAGCGTTTAATCGGGCAGTATCCATCGTTTTGGCCGGCCTATAACAATTTATCCGTCGTCAGTTTTTATCTCGGCGACGACCAAGCGGCGTTTCGGACGCTCGAGTACGTGCTCGACCAAAATCCGGGCAACTTGCATGCGATCTTGAACACGATTCTTCTATTGCATGAAGCGGGACAATCCGAAGCGGCGATGCAGTTATCGACGCCACTCACACGTGTTCGTCCACTCCAGTTTGATTTACGTTACAAATTGGCGACGACACTCGCGCTCGTCGGTCATTATGACCGTGCGTATGAAGAGTTACGTCTATTGAAAGAACGCGGGTTTCGCGGTGACGCATTGTTCGGGCATTGGCTCAGCGTGTCTGCCTATAAGACAGGACGTTTAGAAGAGGCAGCCACCTACTTGAACAAAGATGAGATGAAACGGTTTGAAGAGAAGCAAAGTTTCGATATTCGAGAAAACCTCGAGTTTCGTTCGGCGCTCGTCCAAGGACTTCGTCAAGAGACGGACTTGGCCCGGGTCGAGATCATTCGAATCATTTCTAACTTGAAAGACGATGAGGCGTTTGAAGCGCTCGCGCTGACGAACGCCGTGACGGAGAACGAGACGGTCCGTGCGTTTGCGGAAATGTGTCGTGCCGACCTCTGTCAGCAATCGTTCCAAGGAGACGCTCGTGTCAAACGCGCGTTTGATGCCCTTGTCCTTGCCGAATCACATGTTTCGGAAGCGGAACGGATGAGCCTAGAAGGTGATTTTTATGAACGATTTGCTACGCTTCTGTTATCGGACGAAGCATTCATGGACGTAACGGCATCGGCCGCTGCGCTCGTCTGGATGTTTTATACGAAACGAGACGCCTTGATTCTCGAGGACTGTGCGAATGCCTTCCATCTCCCGGTCGACACGTTGACGGGGACGGTTCGTTCGTTCAAACGGACACTCGAACAAGCATAAAGATAGACGATACCCATACAGGTTTCTTATACTAAAGGCAATCAATATTTTGCAGAGGTGGAATCAACATGACAGAAGAAAAAATTTATGACGTCATTATCATCGGTGCCGGCCCTGCCGGAATGACCGCTGCGCTATATGCTTCACGTGCGAACCTTTCAACACTTATGATCGAACGCGGAATTCCTGGTGGTCAGATGGCCAACACGGAAGACATCGAGAACTACCCAGGATACGACAGCATTCTCGGTCCTGACTTGTCTCAAAAGATGTTCGACCATTCGAAAGCGTTCGGTGCGGAGTATGCGTATGGGGACGTACAAAGCATCTCGGATGAAACAGAATACAAAATCGTGCATGCGCACAACCGCGACTATAAAGCGCGTGCCATCATCCTCGCCTCTGGTGCTCAGTATAAGAAAATCGGTGTACCGGGTGAAGAAGAACTCGGCGGCCGTGGCGTATCGTACTGTGCGGTATGTGACGGAGCATTCTTCAAAGGCAAAGATCTCTTCGTCATCGGTGGTGGCGACTCAGCCGTTGAAGAAGGTGTCTTCTTGACACGTTTCGCGAACAAGGTGACGATCGTTCACCGTCGCGATGAGCTCCGCGCCCAAAAGATTCTTCAAAAACGTGCGTTCGATAATGAGAAAATCGATTTCATTTGGAACCACACACTGAAAGAAATCACAGAAAAAGACGGTAAAGTCGGTGGCGCTCGTCTCGTCAGCACGATTGACGGTACAGAGACAGACCATGAAATCGACGGCGTCTTCATCTATATCGGTATGAACCCGATCACTGGATTTGTCCAAGACCTCGGGATTACGAACGAGCAAGGCTATATCGTCACGAACGAGGCGATGGAAACGAAGATTCCTGGAATCTTTGCTGCCGGTGACGTTCGTGACAAAACGCTCCGCCAAGTCGTCACGGCGACGAATGACGGATCGATTGCCGCTCAGAACGCTCAGCACTTCATCGAGGGGCTCCTCGAATCGTTGCAAGAACAAAACGCATGATTCAAGAAGGTAGGACTGCGGGGAACCGCGGTCCTTCTCTTTTTTTCGGACGTTCGTTATACTAGATGGAGAGAGCTACACACACGGCTCGGTTGTCAATTTTAAGGGGGCGTCAGCGAGATGGAAGATTTTAAAGGATTAGAAGAATTGATCATCATCAGCGGAATGAGCGGGGCTGGGAAGTCGGTCGCGATGAATAGTTTCGAGGATCTCGGCTATTTCTGTGTCGATAACTTGCCACCGGTGCTTTTGCCACAATTGATTGATGTCATCAGCTCGGTCCGACCGAAAATCGCGGTCGCCATTGATACACGTACGAGAGATTTTATCGATAGCCTGTTCATCGTCATCGACGATTTAGAAAAGAAGAACGTACACCCACATCTTCTGTACTTAGAGACGCGTGACGATGTGCTCGTTCGTCGCTATAAAGAGACGCGGCGGTCACATCCGCTCGCACCAGAGGATGCGCCACTCGTCGGCATCCAGATGGAGCGCGAACTGTTAGAAGGGTTCCGCGACCGTGCCCATACACTTTATGACACGAGTGACTTGAAGCCGCAGATGCTGAAGGACCGCATCTTGCAACAGTTCAACGAGGAACGCATCCCGTTCACGGTCAACTTTATGTCGTTCGGATTCAAACACGGGGTCCCGCTCGATGTAGACTTACTGTTTGATGTCCGCTTCATCACGAACCCGTTCTATATCCCTGAGCTTCGGCCGCTCACGGGTCAGACGACGGAAGTGCAAGACTACGTCATGTCACATCCGGAAGCGCGGGCGTTTTATAAGAAGTTGATCGATATGCTCGAATTCCTGCTTCCGCAATATAAGCGGGAAGGGAAGACACAGATTGTCGTGGCGTTCGGTTGTACGGGTGGGAAACACCGTTCGATTACGTTCGCCGAGAAAGTGTCGGAGCATTTCGCGGAGCGCTACAACGTGAAGACGGTCCACCGTGACCTTGCCCACGCGACGAAGGAGAAATAATATGAGACGAGACCGGAAAGTAGTGGCCATCGGTGGAGGGACAGGGTTGTCCACCCTCGTCCGTGGCTTGAAGCATTATCCGCTCGACATCACCGCCATCGTCACGGTCGGGGACGACGGAGGCAGCTCAGGACGCTTGCGCGACGAATTTCATATGTTGCCCCCGGGCGACATTCGAAACGTCATCTTGGCCCTGTCAGAAGTCGAGCCATTGATGGATAAGATTTTACAGTATCGTTTCGACACGGGGTATGGCCTAGAAGGTCACTCCCTCGGGAACTTGATGCTGACGGCGGCGACGCATATTTGTGAAGGCTCGTTCGTCAAAGCGATTGACGTCATGTCGCAGCTTTTGAACGCACAAGGGAAAGTGTTGCCGGTGACGGAGACGCTCATGACGCTCGCGGCGGAGTTTGAGGATGGGACGATCGTCAAAGGCGAATCGAAAATCCCGCTCCATCAGCAGCCGATCAAACGCCTGTTTTTACTCGAAGAAGGCATCAAGCCGGCCCCAGGGGTCGTAGAAGCCATCGAGTCGGCAGACGTCATCGTGCTCGGCCCAGGGAGTCTCTATACGAGCATCATCCCGAACCTACTCATCCCAGACGTGCGAGAAGCCATCGTCCGTTCACAAGTCCCGGTCGTCTATATTTGTAACGTCATGACACAACCTGGCGAGACGAAGGGCTATGACGCCATGAAACATTTAAAAGCCATCGAAGCATATCTCGGGAAGGCGTCGATTGATACAATCGTCGTCAATAACGAGCCGATCGATGAAGAATATTTGGGGCGTTACCTCGAGGACGGATCGGAAGAGGTCCGATTCGACCGGAAAAAGCTCCGAAACTATGGAACGAACGTCCTGGCAGGAGATATCGTCGATTACAATCGGGATTACATCCGTCACGACTCCGACGCCATCGCCGGACTCGTCATGCAACGGGTGCTTCGGATCAAGAAGCCGCGCTCGTTCCAGCAGTTAGAATTGAAATAAGAATTGTTCGAAAGACAGAAAGGAGGGGGACTCGATGAGCTTTGCATCAGATGTGAAGAAAGAATTGACACAACTTGAAGTGAATGACGCCGAGGCGAAAGCGGAATTGTCGGCACTCGTTCGGATGAACGGGGTCATCTCGCTCGCCCTAGGACGAGGCATGACGCTCGACGTCTCGACCGAAAACGCCTCGATCGCCCGTCGGATGTATTCGTTGATGAAACGTCTCTACGACCATCCATTAGATTTGTTCGTACGGAAGAAAATGCGTCTGAAAAAGAATAACGTCTACATCGTCCGTGTGTCACAGCACGCGGAGACGATGCTTCGTGACCTCGAGATTCTCGGGGAGCATTATGAGATGATCCGGACACTGAACTCGGATATGACACGTGACGAGAACTTGGCACGCGCCTACTTGCGTGGGGCTTTCCTCGCTGGAGGATCCATCAACCATCCGAAGACATCGTCGTATCACCTCGAAGTCTACAGCTTATATGAAAACCATAACCAGGCGCTACGCGATCTGGCGAATCGGTTCGATTTGAATGCGAAGACGCTCGAACGGAAAAAAGGGCACATCCTCTATATGAAGGAGAGCGAGAAAATCTCAGACTTCCTCAAGTTGATCGGTGCGACACGGGGAATGCTCGAATTTGAGGATGCGCGCATCATCAAGGACATGCGCAACTCCGTCAACCGTCTCGTCAACTGTGAAACGGCCAACTTGAACAAGACGGTCGGAGCGGCGTTACGCCAAGTCGAGAACATCAAGTTCTTGGAGCGGACGGTCGGACTCGATGTCTTGCCGAAAAAGCTTCGGGAAATCGCCGAACTACGTGTCACGCATCAAGACGTCTCGTTACAAGAACTCGGGGAGATGCTCGAGTCTGGTCCGATCTCGAAGTCTGGAATTAACCATCGACTTCGCAAAATTGACCAAATTGCCGAGCGTGTGCGGAGCGGCGACGAGATCGCCTCATCGTGACGCGGTTGCACCAAAACCATTCTTCCTATATAATAAGCAACTGGAATAGGTTTACTGAATAGGAATTAAAGGAGCTTCATCACTATGTCGAATGAAAAGAAAAGATTATCGCTCACGATTGACGCTAAGCTCGACCAAGTCATCACGGAGCGCGCAAAAGAAATCGGAATTCCGAAGAGTGCACTCGTCACGTTCGCAACAAGCCTTCTCTTGAACCAGCTTCGTGCAGAAGAGTTGTTGAACGGAGATAAGAACGCGATCTACGAAGTGATTCGTAAAGACTATGAATTGCTCACGAGCGTGAAAAATCTAGATACGAAATAATAAGGTTGACTTTGAACTGAACCGAAAAAGTTAGACACTAAATAGTTTCTTTAGGCGACCTTTAGAACCTGCGTCCGATATTCCACCGGGCTCAGGTTTTTTAGTCGTTTCTTGATGCGACGATGATTATAGTACTCGATGTATCGCTCGAGCTCCTGTTTGAAATGGGTCATATCTTCGAACTTCCTGAGATAAAGGAGCTCGGACTTGAGCACGGCGAAGAAGCTCTCGATGGCCGCGTTGTCGAGACAGTTGCCCTTTCGGGACATACTCTGGGTGATGCCGTGTTCGCGCAGCTTCGCCGTGAATGCTCGGAACTGGTATTGCCAGCCCTGGTCAGAATGGAGGATTGGTCTCCCATCACCGTCGAGTCTTGCGATGGCTTGGTCCAACATCTCGCCGACGAACGGATATCTAGGACTGTCTGACATCGAATAGGCAATGATTTCCCGGTTGGCCAGGTCCATCATCGGTGAGAGATAGAGTTTCTCCCCGAAAAGATGGAACTCGGTGACATCGGTCACCCACTTCTGGTTTAGGCCTGTGGCCTGGAAATCCCGTTCGAGGAGGTTCGGTGCGATCGTTCCGACCTCTCCTTTGTAGGACCGATATTTCTTCATGCGGACGAGGCACTTGAGACCAAGCTCGTCCATGAGACGCAATACGGTCTTCGGGTCGTGCCTGAACCCTCGGCGCTCGAGAAGCGCATGGATGCGACGATAACCACAACGTCCTTCGTGTTCGTGGAAGAGGGTCTGAATCGCTTCCTTCACGTCCGCGTACTTGTCAACAGCCGTCAGGCGTGTCCGCCAATAGTAGTAGACGCTTCGAGCCATATCGAGCACTTGGAGGAGACCCGGTACAGGATAGGTGGCTCGCAGCTCGTCGATTACTTGGGCCTTGATCCGGTTCGTCGCGCTTCCTCTTCTTGAACCAAGGCTTTCAATTTTTTTAACGCGGCGTTCTCCATCTCGAGGTACTCGACCCGTTCCTTGAGCTTCTCGACCTCTGTCATCTCGTCAGGATTCTTTTTCTTGCGTTTCGCCATTGGGGCACGTCCTTTCGCTTTGGCTACCAGCCCCTCCACTCCTTTCCGTTCGTACGCGGACCGCCACTTGGAGATCATTCCAGGGGAGGAGATGCGGTACTTCAGGGCCGCATCCAAGCAGGACAGTCCATTGGTAGCCATATCGTTTAGTACCTCCAGTTTAAACGCCTGCGAGTGGACTGTATAGGAAGGATCGAAGATTTCCTCCCCCCAACGCTTGTAGAGATGCGCCCAGGTACGCACCTGGTTATACGAGATTCCGAACTCCTGTGACAAAACCTCAAATCCGTCCCTTCCCGTGAAGTAGCGCTGGGCGATTTGGACTTTCAATGCCTTTGAATATTTGGTCATAAAAAACACCCCATAAAAGTTGGATTTTCATGTCCAACTTTTATGGGGCAGTTCACTTCGGTCAGCCTTTTTTAGTTGCATCTCACTCTGAAATTTGGAATAGTGGTGGTAATGAATTTGAACGGAGGTCGATCGAATGGGTCAAATCTTACTCATCCTATTGCTACAACTTATCTACGTCCCGGTGCTCACGCTCCGGACAATCATGCTCGTGAAAGGGAAGACCGTCATCGCGGGTCTGTTCGGGACGCTTGAAACACTCATCTATATCTTTGCACTCGGAATCGTATTCCAAGATTTGACGACGCTCGGTATGATCGTGTACGCAGTCGGATTCGGGCTTGGGATTTTACTCGGTGGCTACGTCGAACGTAAACTCGCCATCGGCTACAACATGATCCAAGTTCACACGAAAGAATATCCGGCAGAGCTCATTCAACAGATGCGCGACAACGGTTACGGGGTGACGCATTACCAAGGACAAGGTCGAGACGGTGTCCGTTATCGTCTAGACGTCTTGGCAGCCCGTACACGGATGAAAGAATTGCGTGAACTCGTCGAGAAGCATGAACCGAAAGCGTTTCTCGTCGCATTCGACCCGATCGACTTCAAAGGCGGCTATATGATGAAAGGACTGCGTCGTCCGAAATGACGCACACGACTCACGGAAGTGGGTCTTTTTTTGTTGGAGTAGGGATTTTCCTGCACGATAGGGAATGAGTGAGGAAAGGAGATGAGACCGTGAAGAGCAATCGACGTTTTTGGATCGTATTGATTGGGTTACTTGTCGGTGTGGGGGTGATTTATGTCGCCATGTCTTGGTTCGGTGATGGGGACGACCCCGTCAAACCGCCGCTCCCGACGGTTCGTGTCGGTTCGGTGACAGCGGAAGTAGAACAATCGACGTATTGTTGGGAAGCTGGCAGTCGTGCGACGTGCGCCGACTATGGCTTACCGGAAGCGGATGACCTGCAACTCATCACGGTCAAACCGGGTGACGCGATTGACGTTGTCTACCATGCCGACCCGATGGAATCGAGTTTCTTTCAGATTGAGGACGGAGAGCTCGTCCCGGCTGAACCGGTCGTGCCGGACGAACCCGGGATTTATCTATTCGAAATCGGCGGGGAATGGGCGCAAGGGGATAGCCGATACGTATTCGGTGTCAGCGTGCCTGAAAACTAATGGTTGACCTGCCTCTTAGGGACGGCTGTACAGTGAAGATAGGAGGTGGGAACACAGTGATTCCGATTGGAAGAGTTTCGCATGTGACCGGATTGTCGGTCAAAGCCATCAAATTTTACGAAGGGCGCGGGTTGATTCGACCGACACGATCGGGCAACCAGTATCGGATGTACGGGATGGAAGAGATTCGACGGTTGAGTGAAATTAAACGATTACGTCAAATCGGGCTCAGTTTAGAACGGATTCAGTCTGGAGAGTCTGTTGAGACGTTGCTTGAAACACGGTTATGTGAAGTCAGGAAAGAAATCGAACAGCTTTGCCAAATCGAGAGACAGATTCGGTCGATGCAGTCAGGAGGGAATGACATGAACATTCGATACGAAACATTGCGTGAACCGATTACAGTCTACGGATACGCGAGTACGTTAGAGGACATCCCACGCGTGTGGGCCAGACTCCAACCAGAATTGACGACGGATGAGTCATACGGCGTCTGCCTACCGCATGAGAACGGCTATGTGGCTGGCATGACGAAGCCTGTGAGTGGGGAAGGATCGCGACAAGTCGAACTGACCGAAGGGAACTATATCGTCGCGACGGTCGAAGGGGGTATCCCGATGATTCCTACGACGTACGAACAACTGTTAAACGTTCCAGACGTGATGCTTCGCGACGCCGTCGACTTTGAACGTTATATTCACGGTCAAGGCGGAGAGGACGACATGATTGAAGTCTGGATGCCCATCGAATAGAAAAAGACGTTTCCCGATTGATCGGGAAACGTCTTTTGTATGATTAGCGTGTCATGACTTTGTCGATGAGACCGTAGTCTTTCGCTTGGTCAGCTGCCATGAAGTAGTCACGCTCTGTGTCGCGCTCGATGACTTCAAGTGGCTGTCCAGTGTTCTCTGCCATGATTTGGTTCAATTTCTCACGCATTTTGATGATGCGTTCTGCGTGAATCTTAATGTCTGACGCTTGGCCTTGTGTGCCGCCGAGCGGTTGGTGAATCATGATTTCTGCGTTCGGAAGTGCGAAGCGTTTTCCTTTTTCACCGGCTTGGAGCAAGAAGGCACCCATCGATGCAGCCATTCCGATACAAATCGTCGACACGTTCGGCTTGATGAAGTTCATCGTGTCGTAAATCGCCATGCCCGCTGTGATCGAACCACCTGGGCTGTTGATGTAGAGCGAGATGTCCTTTTCTGGATCCTCAGCTGCGAGGAAGAGAAGCTGTGCGACGATTGAGTTCGCGACGTTGTCGTCAATCGCACTTCCGAGAAGGATGATACGGTCTTTGAGCAAGCGTGAGTAGATGTCGTACGCGCGCTCCCCACGGCCTGTCTGTTCGATAACTGTTGGAATTAACATTGAATCTGCCTCCTTTATGTAGGTTGTAAGTTCATCATACCTGTATAGTCAATGTTGGTCAAACGATAGTCATCGTTTTTCACCTATTCCACGATTTTCGCGTCCTGAAACGAAAAAGAGGCCAGGCAATCTGCCTGACCTCTACATCTGATACACCCGGAGAGATTCGAACTCCCGACACCTGGCACCGGAAACCAGTGCTCTATCCCCTGAGCTACGGGTGCATGTGTGTGACACGAATTTATTATACATTTGTTTTATTGAAAAAGCAATCCTGTTCATTATCCTTTTTTGAGCGCAAGCGGAGCGGGTTCGTTACAATAGAGAAGAGGGGGGAGAACGATGCAACGGCAAGAACAAAAACAGGTACAACAGCAACAGATGACGCAAGACCTTGTGCAACGGCTACCGGTGCTCGAGGCGGACCGTCTGGCGCTCTCGTTTCGTCTCGCACGTCTGGCGCGCCATAATCCAAACATTCATATCGGGAGCGGGGATCTCGGATGGGTAGCGGATGCGGCGAGCGCGTTCGAAGAGAAGCTGTTCACCCAGATTCGAGAAGGAAGCGGCAGCGACTCGGAGAAAGAGCTGAGACGGCAACTCGTCTTGTTGCTCGACCATCGAGGATTATTGCCGGATACGAATGAGGTGTTGGCGGAGCGGTTCGGTGTCGACGTGACTCAAATCGAACAGGCGAGACAGGCACTCTTATTTCTTGAACCGACGGGAATCGGGGCGAGAACGGAACGAGAGTGTCAGTACCGCCATGCAATTGAACATGAGGACCCACGCGTCGTCGATGTATTTGATGCGATTGAGAGTGGCGTGAGCCAAAAACAGATGGCGAGCGTGCTCGCGATTTCAGATGAAGAGCTCGCCCGTTTAGAGCGAATTGTCGCGACACTACCAAAACGTCCATTATTATATGAAGAAACGGGTCACGTCTTCCCGGAAGTCGAAGTACGTTACGAAGATGGAGAGCTTGTCACGACGTGGTTCAGTCCGGAACTTGACGCAACACGAGTTGGGAATGACCGTGAGGCGAAATGGTGGACGACGTCCCTTGCGATGCGGAACGAGACGTTACGTGAGATATGGGCTGTCATCGCGTCACGTCAGACCGAGTGGTTGAAAGGTGAACTCGTCCTCAATCCGCTGACCCGTCGGACCGTCGCGCAACAAATCGGCAAGCACGAATCGACGGTCGGACGTGCCATCCAAGGGAAGTTCGCGAAGACCGAGGGCGGGATCATGGAATGGAAACACTTTTTCGTAAGGTCGACGAGTCATGGGCATTCGCCGTTCATGATCAAGCGGACGCTCGCAGAACTGATTCAACGGGAGAAGGCCCCGCAAAGTGATCAGGCACTCGCGGACGAACTCGCCCGATACGGCTATCCAGTGACGAGACGGACCGTGACGAATTATCGGGAAGAACTCGGATTCGGCAACTCACGTGAGCGTGAGCGGCAGTTATGGAAGGGATGACGAAAATGAAACTAACTTTATATAAACGTGACAATTGTTCGCTCTGTGACGAGGCGCTTGTCATGCTCGAATGGCTACAGGAGGATTATCCGATCGAACTCGAACAGATTGATATTACGGGAGATGAGGATCTCGAGGCGAAGTACCTCTTCGAAATCCCCGTTCTCATACATGAAGGAGAAGTCATCAGTCAAGGGCGATATGATGACAACAAAGTTGAAGATTTTGTTAAGTATACGCTTACATCGAAAAAAAACGTTTGAAGGGGTTGCCAGACGGAAAAGTGATTGATAAGATGAACTCGTAGCGGTGGGACGCAAATAAAAAAGTGGGACAAAAATTGTCCACACTGAAAGTCGAGGGGGTAAGAGCATGATCCAGCAACTGATTCACGTTCAGAAGCAAATTGTCCCTGACCTGCTCGATACGCTCCGACATCGTTACGATATCTTACACTATGTCCGCTTGATGCAGCCGATTGGCCGCAGGACACTCGCAACGAGTTTGGGACTGACCGAACGGGTACTCAGACGAGAAGTCGACTTTTTGAAAGACCAAGGTCTTCTTTACGTCGCTACTCAAGGAATTTCCCTCAGTGAGACGGGACGAAACGTCTTACGGGACTTGCACGAGATCATGGGAGAGATTCTCGGGATCTCAGAAGTGGCAAGAGAGCTCGAAGAAAAGTTAGGGGTTCGCCAAGTCGTCATCGTACCGGGTGATTCAGATGAGACATTCTGGGTCCAACGCGATATCGGACGGGCAGCGGTCACGCAGTTAAAAGCGCGGCTCGCACCGGATGATAACGTGATTGCGGTAACAGGTGGAACGACAATGGCATCGGTTGCGGCGATGATGTCGCCCGATAAAAAAGAACGCCCAATGCATTTTGTGCCCGCACGCGGAGGTCTTGGAGAAACGCTTGAACTTCAAGCGAATACCGTCTGTTCACGCATGGCGGACCGGGCCCACGCAGACTATCATCTTCTACATATTCCGGATGAGGTGTCACAAGAGACATTCGACCGGATGGTGGAGGAACCTAGTATTAAAAATGTACTGGAAATGATTAGAGCGGCGCGAATTGTGGTACATGGAATTGGTGAGGCAGAAACGATGGCAAAACGCCGTCACGCATCACCGGAGCATTTGCGGATGATTGAACGGCATGACGCCGTCGCCGAAGCATTCGGATATTATTTCAATGCGGAAGGTGAGATCGTCCATCGCGTCAAGACGGTCGGGATTCAACTCGAAGAGCTGGATGACATGGATACCGTCATCGCGGTTGCCGGAGGAAAATCGAAGGCACAGGCGATCGCCGCTTATGCGAAACACACGTCGAACATCATCCTCGTCACAGACGAAGGTGCGGCGAAAGAATTATTAACTTGTTATTAAAGAGTTGACCCCCCGTTGGCTCTTCAATAAATAGCTTCTACCCTAAGGAGGAAATTAACATGGCAGTAAAAGTTGGTATTAACGGATTTGGACGTATCGGTCGTTTGGCATTCCGCGAGATCATCAAAAACGAAGGAATCGAAGTTGTTGCAATCAACGACTTGACAGACACGAAGATGCTTGCGCACCTTCTCAAGTATGACACGACTCAAGGTCGTTTCGACGGAGAAGTTGAAGTACACGACGATCACTTCCTCGTAAACGGAGAGAAAGTTATCACGCTCGCTAACCGTAACCCTGAAGAACTTCCATGGGGAGACCTCGGTGTAGACATCGTTCTCGAATGTACTGGATTCTTCACTTCTAAAGAAAAAGCTGAGCTTCACTTGAAAGCTGGCGCGAAGAAAGTTGTTATCTCGGCTCCTGCTACAGGTGACATGAAGACTGTTGTTTACAACACAAACCACGACATCCTCGATGGTACTGAAACAGTCATCTCAGGTGCTTCTTGTACAACAAACTGCTTGGCTCCAATGGCTAAAGTACTTCAAGACCAGTTCGGAATCGTTGAAGGTCTCATGACGACAATCCACGCTTACACTGGCGACCAAAACACGCTTGACGCTCCACACCCGAAAGGTGACTTCCGTCGTGCGCGTGCAGCTGCAGCGAACATCGTTCCTAACACAACAGGAGCTGCTAAAGCAATCGGTCTCGTAATCCCTGAACTTCAAGGAAAACTTGACGGTGCTGCACAACGTGTACCAGTTGCTACAGGTTCACTCACTGAGCTCGTAACTGTACTCGACAAGCAAGTATCTGTTGACGAAGTAAACGCAGCGATGAAAGCAGCAGCAAACGAGTCATTCGGTTACACTGAAGACGAAATCGTTTCTTCTGACATCGTTGGAATCACATACGGTTCACTCTTCGACGCGACTCAAACAAAAGTTATGACAGTTGGCGACAAGCAACTCGTTAAAACAGTTTCTTGGTACGACAACGAAATGTCTTACACTGCACAATTGGTTCGCACAGTTAAGCACTTCGCTAACATCGCGAAGTAATTTCGTGAACTAAATAGAATCAAATAGGAGCGGAAACAAGAGATTGTTCTCCGCTCTATTTATGAAATGACACGCACGACATATGGAGGCGAAAGTTATGAACAAACAGTCTATTCGTGACATCGATGTAAAAGGGAAACGCGTCTTTTGCCGCGTTGACTTCAACGTTCCACTCAAAGATGGCGTCATCCAAGATGAAACTCGGATCCAAGCCGCACTTCCAACAATCAAGCACTTGCTTGACGGTGGTGCGAAACTCGTCCTTGCGAGCCACCTCGGCCGTCCGAAAGGCGAGAAGAACCCTGAGTTCTCACTTGCTCCAGTAGCGAAGCGTCTCGCTGAGCTCCTCGGAAAAGATGTGCCGCTCGTCGAAGAAGCATACGGCCCGGTCGCAGAAGAAGCGGTCGCTAAACTCTCTGAAGGCGATGTCGTCGTTTTAGAGAACGTTCGTTTCTACCCAGGTGAAACGAAAAACGACGCTGAACTTGCAAAAGGATTCGCAGCACTTGCTGACGTATACGTCAACGACGCGTTCGGCGCGGCTCACCGTGCACACGCTTCAACTGAAGGGATTGCACACCACGTGGACACAGCCGTTGCTGGTCTCTTGATGGAAAAAGAACTTGAAGTTCTCGGTAAAGCTCTTTCTAACCCAGACCGTCCGTTCACGGCGATTATCGGTGGGTCGAAAGTAGCGGACAAGATTGGGGTCATCGACCACCTTCTTGACATCGTTGACACACTCATCATTGGTGGCGGACTCTCGTACACGTTCTCGAAAGCACTCGGGCACGAAGTCGGAACGTCACTCCTTGAAGAGGATAAGCTTGACCTCGCTCGTCAATTCATGAAGAAAGCAGAAGACAAAGGCGTGAAATTCTTGATGCCAATCGACTGTGTCATCACGAAAGAATTCGGCGAAGAAACGTATGTCGGCCCAGTCGATATCGACTCGATCCCAGCGGATCACATGAGTCTTGATATCGGACCGAAGACAGTCGAACTTTACGCGGATGCGATTCGCGAATCGAAACTTGTCGTATGGAACGGACCGATGGGCGTATTCGAACTCGATAAATACGCAAACGGAACGAAAGGTGTCGCTCAAGCACTTGCAGATAGCGATGCATATTCAATCATCGGTGGTGGCGACTCAGCCGCTGCAGCAGCCAAGTTTGGTCTTGCTGACAAGATGAGTCACATTTCAACTGGTGGTGGCGCGTCACTCGAATTCATGGAAGGCAAAAAACTTCCAGGTGTCGAGGCGCTTAACGACAAGTAATTTAGAGGAGGGTTATCGATGCGTAAACCGATTATTGCAGGTAACTGGAAAATGAACAAAACACTCTCGGAAGCTGTCGCTTTCGTAGAGGAAGTTAAAAACAACATTCCGTCTACTGACAAAGTAGATGCAGCGATTGGTGCTCCGGCACTTTTCCTCGCACCGATGGTAGAAGCAGCTAAAGGGTCAAACTTGAAGCTCGGTGCACAAAACATGTACGACAAAGATAGCGGTGCATACACTGGCGAAATCAGCCCAGCTATGGTCGCTGACCTCGGCGTGACTTACGTCATCCTCGGTCACTCAGAACGTCGCGAGTACTTTGGCGAATCAGATGCGTTCATCAACAGCAAAACGAAAAAAGCGTTCGAACACGGTCTTACGCCAATCGTTTGTGTCGGTGAAACACTTGAAGAGCGCGAAGGCGACAAGTTCGAAGAAGTCATCAAAACACAAGTCGAAGGCGGTCTCGCTGACCTCTCTGCTGACCAAGTCAAACAACTCGTCATCGCGTATGAGCCAGTTTGGGCAATCGGTACAGGTAAATCAGCAGACGAAGCTGACGCACAAAGCTCTTGTAAGTATGTTCGCGACGTGGTGAAAGGTCTTTACGGTGAAGACGTAGCGGCTGCAGTACGCATCCAATACGGTGGATCTGTCAAACCTGAGAACATCAAAGAGTACATGGCACAAGAAGATATCGACGGCGCACTCGTCGGCGGTGCTTCACTTGAAGCCGCTTCGTTCCTCAAATTGTTGGAGGCGATTTAAATGGCTAGACCAGTCGCACTCATCATCTTAGATGGTTTCGGGATGCGTGACGAATCGTTCGGTAACGCGGTCATGGCTGCGGACAAACCGAACTTCAATCGCTACTGGGAGCAGTATCCACATACGCTCTTAAACGCAAAAGGCGAGTACGTCGGTCTTCCAGAAGGACAGATGGGGAACTCGGAAGTCGGTCACTTGAATATCGGTGCCGGTCGAGTCGTCTATCAGTCACTCTCACGCGTCAACAACGCAATCCAAGACCGTTCGTTCTTCGACCGTCAGGCGATGAACCATTTGGCAGGACATGTGAAGAAACATGACTCGAGTCTCCATATCATGGGCCTCGTGTCGGATGGCGGGATTCACTCGCATATCAAACACATGTATGCCGTCGTTGAGTTCGCAAAACTCCACGGCATCGAAAAAGTGTACATTCACGCGTTCACGGACGGCCGTGACTGTGATCCGAAGTCAGGTGCTGGTTTCCTCAAGGAAACTGAAGAAAAGCTCGCTGAACTCGGTGTCGGTCAAGTCGCTAGCGTGTCTGGTCGCTACTATGCCATGGACCGCGACAACCGTTGGGAGCGCGTCGAGAAAGTATATGACGTCCTCGTAAACGGAAAAGGTGAAGTCGGTACGGACCCAGTCGAGGTTCTCAAGAAGTCGTATGAGAACGATTTGACGGATGAGTTCGTCTTACCGACAGTCATCGAAAAAGATGGAAAGCCGGTCGCGACGATTCAAGACAACGATGCGATCATGTTCTTCAACTTCCGTCCGGACCGAGCAATCCAGTTGTCGAAAGTATTCAAAGAGAAAGCTGGATTCGAAGGCTTTACACTCTCTGAAAACCATCCTGAGAACCTTCTTCTCGTCTCGATGACGAAGTACTCGGATGACGTCGACACGGACATCGTCTTCCCACCGGAAGATTTGAAAAACACACTCGGGGAAACACTCTCTGCGCAAGGATACAAACAGCTCCGTGCCGCAGAAACAGAGAAGTACCCACACGTCACGTTCTTCTTGAACGGACAAAAAGAAAAACCATTCGAAGGAGAGGATCGTCTCCTCATTCCTTCACCGAAAGTCGCGACATACGACTTGCAACCAGAAATGAGTGCGTACGAACTCACAGACGGCTTGCTCGAGCGTATCGAGTCGGATGAGTATGATGCATACATCATCAACTTCGCGAACCCGGATATGGTTGGTCACTCAGGTAAGCTTGAGCCGACGAAGAAAGCAATCGAAGCAGTCGATGAATGCCTCGGTAAAGTAGTGGACGCATTACTTGCTAAAGGCGGCGTGGCCATCATCACAGCAGACCACGGGAACGCAGACATCGTCACGAACCCAGACGGCTCGCCGATGACAGCGCACACGACGGAACCTGTTCCGTGCATCATCACAAAAGAGGGAGTCGAACTGAAACCAGTTCTCGAAGGAGCACTTTGCGACCTCGCCCCAACGCTTCTCGACCTTCTCGGTGGGGAGCAACCAGCTGAAATGACTGGTTCATCAATCGTTACAAAATCATAAAACTATTTTTCATACGAAAAGGAGCGATTTTTCATGTCAATGATTACAGAAATTTACGCACGCGAGATTTTAGATTCACGCGGTAACCCATCAGTAGAAGTAGAAGTCTTCACAGAAGACGGCGGTTTCGGCCGTGCCCTCGTCCCATCAGGCGCTTCAACAGGTGAGCACGAAGCAGTTGAGCTTCGCGATGGCGACAAGTCACGTTACCTCGGTAAAGGTGTCTTGAAAGCAGTTGCAAACGTAAACGACACGATTGCACCAGAACTCATCGGCTACGATGTTTTCGACCAAAACGCAATCGATGCGAAAATGATCGAACTCGACGGTACGCCAAACAAAGCTAAACTTGGTGCAAACGCAATCCTCGGTGTGTCAATGGCAGCAGCTCACGCAGCAGCAGATGAGCTTGGTCTCCCACTTTACACATACCTCGGTGGATTCAACGCGAAGACACTTCCAACACCAATGATGAACATCATCAACGGTGGTTCGCACGCGGACAACAACGTGGACTTCCAAGAGTTTATGATCATGCCTGTTGGCGCGCCAACATTCCGTGAAGCGCTTCGTATGGGTGCTGAAGTATTCCACGCCCTCAAATCAGTTCTTTCTGGTATGGGTCTTAACACAGCTGTTGGTGACGAAGGTGGTTTCGCACCAAACTTGAAATCTAACGAAGAAGCGATCACAGTTATCCTTGAAGCGATCGAAAAAGCTGGTTACAAACCAGGCGAAGACGTCTACCTCGCAATGGACGTTGCATCTTCTGAGTTCTACGACAAGTCAACTGGTAAATATGAACTCGCTGGCGAAGGTAAGTCACTCACAACTGCTGAGCTTGTAGACTTCTACGCTGAGCTCGTTGACAAGTACCCAATCCTCTCAATCGAAGATGGTTGTGACGAAAACGACTGGGATGGCCACAAGCTTCTCACAGACAAAATCGGACACAAAGTTCAACTCGTTGGGGATGACCTCTTCGTAACGAACACATCTAAACTTGCTGAAGGTATCGAAAAAGGAATCGCAAACTCGATCCTTATCAAAGTTAACCAAATCGGTACGCTCACAGAAACATTCGACGCGATCGAAATGGCTAAAAAAGCTGGTTACACAGCAGTTGTCTCACACCGCTCTGGTGAAACAGAAGACGCGACAATCGCGGACATCGCTGTTGCGACAAACGCTGGACAAATCAAAACTGGTTCACTTTCACGTACAGACCGTATCGCGAAATACAACCAACTTCTCCGCATCGAAGACATGCTCGGCGATGTAGCGAAATACGACGGCATCAAGTCGTTCTACAACCTTAAAAAATAATTGATTGTTTCAGGCTCGCCAAATGGCGGGCCTGTTTTTTTCTGGGTGTTTTTCAACCCGTCCTGACGGCACCGATGCTTTCTGCAGGCAATCCACGGAGCCTCCTCGCGTTTATGCGCTTGCGGGGTCTCCGCGGGATTGCTTTCCTGCAAAAGTCACCGTGCCGCTTGGACGGACAAAATCGCTCTTTGTCGGACCTTCTCGTCATCGAGATCCTGTGTTGCTGTATACTGAACGTGATTGATGAAGAATAGGGGGATTATTGGATGGACCAATCGAATGAACAAGAAAAAAGGCTGAGTGGCGGGAACGTGTCGAATGTCTATAAAAAGGGGGATTACGTCTATCGTACTCAAAAGGAAGGCAGCGAGCGTATTCATCGATGGTTACGTCATTTGGAGGTAAAGCAACTTTCCGGAGTGCCGCGTTTTATTGGAATCGATGATCGAGGAAGAGAAGTGTTAACTTACTTGGAAGGAGAAACCGCAGACTATCCTCTAAAGTCTTACATGTGGTCCAATGAGGCAATTCAAGATGTTGCGCGACTGATGAGACGTCTGCATGATGCGTCGACAGATTTTGAATGGTCATCGGATTGGTCACCGATTGACAACACGCCTCGACCACTAGAGGTCATTTGCCATAATGACTTCGCTGTCTACAATACGATTTTTCATAAGGGGAAAGCATCTGGGATTATCGACTTTGATTTGGCTGCGCCAGGTCCGAGAGCTTGGGATATCGTCTACGTGCTTTACACGTTCGTCCCGCTCAGTCGCCGGCATCAAGCTGAATCAGGAGAAGTCATCGATTACGATGCGATTCGAGATGATAAGTCGTATCAAGAACGTGTGTCATTATTCTTAAAGGCATATGGTTGGGACAACCCTAAGGAAGACTGGTTTGAGATGTTGCAGCTACGCATCGAGGCACTCTGTCTTTTGATGAAACGAAAAGCCTCTGAAGGGGATATCGCCTTCATAAAGATGATGGATAAGGGGCACTATGATCATTATCAAGAAGAACTGCGCTTCATTCAAACGCATGGCCATAAGTGGTTCTGAAACGATCTTTGCAGGGAATAGATTAGTGAAGGATGAACGAGGAGGCGGTTCCGATGATGATGTTCGGATTACTATTCTTGGTATTGCTAATCGGATTCGGTATTTGGTACTACCTAAAATCACAGCGCAACGACGATTGGTCATGACTAAGAGTCATGACCTTTTTTAGTTACGTAAAAGTAAGCTAACAGTCTTGAATGTTATTTTTACACTCAAGCATAAATGCATGAATAAAACTAAAAAGAGAGATCAGTCGTCTCTCGATGTTGGATAAGACGTTCTTTGTGGAATTATGGTATAATTGTCCCGCTTGCCATTTATTCTGAAGCCACTATCGATTTGGTTTTTTAACATGTTGTTCTTCAGAAGAATCGAGAACAACATGTCATAATGGCGTGCCCAACTATCGAATAACGTCCGAATCTGCTCGATAGAGATTATGGACAAACTTGATTAACAGTAAGGTGTGTTATTTTTGAAAACAATGCTCATGGTGTGTCAAAACTATTATCCGGAGATCGGCAGTGCCGGCAACCGGATGCAAAATATTACGCATTTAATGAAACAGCGTGGGTATGAAGTCGAGGTCATCACGGCCGCCCCTTCCTATCCAAGCTTTGATATGTACCAAGATAATCGTTTTTGGAACGATCAAGAATTGAACAATCAACCGTTCATTAAACGTCTCATTACGAAGAAACGGAAACACACATCCAACATGGTCAGTCGTCTCTTCTTATTCCTCGAACAGATGGTAAAGGGGATTGGAGCCGTCCGTCAGCTAAAATTGAAGCCAGACGTCGTGTTTGCGACGACCCCTTCTTTTTTTATGGCGTTTGTCGGGGTATATGCGAAACGCAAGTATCGTGTCCCCCTCATTTTAGACGTTCGTGACCTTTGGCCGGAATCGGTGAAAGGGGTCGGCGTGTTCAAGCACGACTGGGTGCTCGCGCCGGCGTTTTGGCTCGAGAAGCGACTGTATCGTGCTGCCGACGAGGTCATCATCAACTCGGAAGGCTTCCGCAGCTATCTGCGTCAACGCGGTGTCCCGAACGAGAAAATCCACTACATGCCGAACTCGATTCGGGAATCGGAACGGACGCTTGAGCGGACGATCCCGCCGGACGACCGGATGGAGATCCTATATGCCGGAAACATGGGCCTCGCGCAAGACGTGTCACTCTTACTCGAACTCGCCGAACGGTTCCGTGACGAACCGCGGATTCACTTCAAACTGATTGGCTACGGGTACCGGAAAGAAGAGTTGAAGCAGACGATCAAGGAACGTGGTTTCCAAAACTTCTTATTCCTTGAAGCGATGCCACGGACGGAGGCGTTCCAAGCGATTAAAAATGCGGACGTCGCCTTTGTCAGCCTGATTGAGCAAGAAGTGTTCGATACGGTCATCCCTGGGAAACTCATCGACTATATGGCGGTCGGCAAACCGATTGTCGCAGCAGTGTCAGGCCATGCGGCGAATGTCATTGAAGCGGCTGAAGTCGGATTCGTCTCTCGGAAACGGGATATCGATGAGATCGAGCGGATTCTCCGCAAGCTCCTCGACCGACCGGACCTTCGGGAGGCGCTCGGGGCGAACGGGATTCGTTACGTCAAAGAGAATTTATGTTGGGAAGAGAATATCGACGTGTTAGATCAAGTCGTACAACAGTTAGTGATGGAGGAAACACAATGAAGTCAGTATGTATGTTTGTATGGAACCATTTTACGAATGATGCGCGCGTTCTTCGCGAATGCTCGGCACTCGCCGAGGCAGGTTATGAAGTTGATTTGATTGCGCTCCAAGACCCGAAAAATAAAGAGTTACCGAAAGAAGAGATGCGTCCGGAAGGCTTCCGCGTCATCCGCGTGAAGCGTCAACCATCGATTCTCGTCAACGCGCTCAAGTTCGCTAAGAAGACGTATCAATGGGTGAGTGAGAAACGGACCCGTCAAATCGGTGCCGGACTCGTCGGTGCTGGCTTGTTCCTACTCGCACCGTTCACGATGCTCGCTCTCGGGGCAGCGGTCGGTACGATCTTGTTGCCGCAAGTACGTAAGCAAATCGTCAATGCGAGTGCGATGCTCGAGATGGTGTTCGCATCGACGAAAAAATCGTATGACTTTTATCATGCGAACGATTTGAACACAGTCCCGCAAGCACTTCTCGCTGGAAAAGTGTTTAATAAAGGTACAATCGTCTACGATTCACACGAGGTACAAACGGACCGTACCGGTTACGGTTACATCCAACGAAACCTTGAAGGATGGCTCTTGCCGTTCGTCGATACGATGATGGTCGAGAACCATACGCGCGCGGCACATAACGAAGAGTTATACGGATTCTATCCGTACGTGCTCCACAACTATCCGTTCTATCGTCCGCTTGACTTCTCGCTCCGTAAAGACTTACATGCGCTGCTCGACTTGCCGAAAGACGAGAAGATCCTCTTGTATCAAGGTGGAATTCAAGCAGGGCGCGGTCTTGAACAACTCGTGCTCGCGGCGAAAGACTTCAAAGAGGGCACGCTCGTCATGATCGGGGACGGGAAGCTCAAACCAACGATTCAACAGTTGATCGAAACGGAAGGTGTCGGCGATCGTGTCAAGATGATTGACAAAGTACCGGTCGAAGCGTTACCTTACTATACGATGAACGCCTACTTAGGCTTCCAAGTATTGAACAACGTCTGCTTCAACCACTACTCGGCGTCGTCGAACAAATTGTTCGAGTATTTGATGGCCGAAGTACCGGTCGTCTCATGTGACTTCCCTGAAATCGAACGGGTCGTTGCGGGGAACGATGTCGGGGTGCTCGTTGACTCGCACGATCCACAATCGATCGCAGACGGCGTCAACCGTTTGATTGAAGACCAAGCACTCTATGCGCGTGTCAAAGAGAACACGAAGACCGCGCGTGAGAAATATAACTGGGATTTGGAAAAAGAGGCACTCTTGAACGTCTACGCGAACGCAGCGGAGCGCAAGTTGCCGATTATGAAAGACGGTGCGCCAAAGCCAGTACAATCTTAAGACTGCGGCTTTGGCCGCGGTCTTTTTTATGTGGAAGGAGGACAATTTATGAAACGTCAACAGCAACATCTATTGCGCCAACAAGTATGGCGCAAGCTACAAACCATCTCGGTGAAGGATATCGCCTGGATCATCGCGGGTTCATTCATTCTCTCGTTCGGGGTCAACTACTTCACAGTACCGAACGATTTCTCGGAAGGTGGCCTGCTCGGGGTCACGATCATCCTGTACTATGTGTTCGGCTGGGACCTCGGGCTCACGTCGATCATCGGGAACGGGATTCTCTTTATCGTCGGTTATAAGCTGCTTGACCGCCGGACAATGGTCTATTCGGTCATCGCCGTCGTCGCGACGTCATTCTTCCTCAGTCTGACGCACGACTGGGGCAGCCCTGCTGAGGATAAACTGCTCGCGGCCGTCTATGCTGGGATCATGATCGGGGTCGGGATCGGCATGGTGCTCCGTGTCGGCGGCACGACCGGTGGGGGTGTCATCATCGCCCGGCTCATGGAGCGTTATCTCCACTTGAGCGTCGCCGTCTCGATGTTCATTATCGATGCGCTCGTCGTCGCGACATCTGGTTTCTTCTTAGGGGAACAGGTCGTCCTCTATACGCTTATCGCCATCATCATCGGCTCGTGGGTCATCGACCTCGTCGCGGAAGGACTCAACATCCGCAAGGCCGTCACGATCATCAGCGACAAGCAAGAAGAGCTCGCCGTCGTCTTGACGGAGACGCTCGGGCGCTCGGCGACGATTATCCATGGACATGGCTACTATACGAAGCAGGATAAGAACATGTTATATATGATCGTCGACAAACGTCAGATCGCGCCGCTCAAAAAGATCGTACAAGTGACGGACGACCGTGCCTTCGTCGTCATCCACCAGGTGAAGGAAGTCATCGGAGAAGGGTTCAGCTACCCGTCCCGATAATTTGAATGCTGGTGTTTTGACGATAACTTCTATATAATAAAAGGCGTGTAAATAGAAGGAGGAACTGACTACTATGCAAACGATCGCTACAATCAGCCTACTTGTCGTGGCTGTCTTATTGATTGTCGTCGTACTGCTCATGTCAGGTCGGTCGCAAGGTCTTGGAGCGATTGCAGGTGGCGCGGAGCAGTTGTTCGGACGCCAGAAAGCGCGCGGCTTCGATGCTGTTTTGAACCGAACTGCAGCTGTACTAGGCACTTTGTTTTTCATTTTAGGATTACTAGTCGCATCATTATGATGATAAGGCTGATCGTTCTCGATTTTCACGTGAGGCGGTCAGCTTTTGTTTTTTCGATTTATTTTTTGGGAATAATGTAGATACGAGGAGATGACAGATAAAATGAAAGTGACTGCACCAAAACCGTTCTTCTTCGAGGGCGGAAAACGTGCCGTGTTGATGTTACATGGCTTCACTGGATCGAGCGCGGATGTCCGCATGCTCGGTCGCTTCCTTCAAAAAGAAGGATACACATGTATGGGACCGATCTATCGTGGTCATGCCGTCCCACCGGAAGAATTACTCCAATATGGACCAGAAGACTGGTGGGAAGACGTCTTGAACGCCTACCAGACACTCGTCGACAAAGGTCATGAGGAGATCGTCGTCTGCGGACTATCGCTAGGTGGCGTGATGTCGCTCCGTCTCGCCGAGGAGAAAGACGTCAAGGCGGTCATCCCGATGTGCGCGCCGACTGGAATCGATGCCGAGGACCGCTTGTACAAAGGAGTCCAGGCATATGCCCGAGAATATAAGGGTAGAGAAGAAAAGTCGCCGGAACAGATCGAGCAGGAGATGGCAGAGTTCAAACCGATGCCAACGCTAAAAGACCTCCGTGCCTTCGTCCGCGACACGGCGTCGAAGCTCGAGGACATCTTCGTCCCGACACTCGTCGTCCAAGGCGCCAAAGACAACATGATCGACCCGGAATCGGCGAATCAAATTTACGAGGCGGTCAACACGTTCCAAAAAGAGTTGCTCATCTATGAGAACTCGGGACATGTGATCACGCTCGACAAAGAAAAAGAGAAACTGCACCAGGACGTGCTCGATTTTCTCGAAACGTTAGACTGGTCAGTCTAAGAAGGAGGTGTCACGTTGAATTTACGTGACCAATTACTAGAGATCTTACAGGCGAGCGAAAAACCGCTCTCTGTCGATCAACTGACCGAGCGACTACAGCTCGCGTCGACGGATGACTTCAAAGAACTCATCCGCACATTGAATGCCCTCGAGGAAGAGGGTGCCATCGGCCGGACGCGGACGAACCGTTACGGGACGCTCGCCTCGCTCGGCCAAGTCGCGGGGATCATCTCGATCCACCAGCGCGGATTCGGCTTCTTGTCGGTCGAAGGGGAAGCGGAAGACGTGTTCTTGCCGCCCGACCAACTGAAAGACGTCTACCATGGCGATACGATCCTCGTCAAAAAACGCGAGGACAACCGTGGCAAGACAGAAGGAATCTTATTGAAAGTATTGAAGCGCGGACTCTCCGAGTTCGTCGGGACGTATACGCTCCCGAGCGGTCGACTCGACCAGTTCGCCTTCATCGAGCCGGATGACAAGCGCATCAACTTCTGGCCGGTCGTCAACCCGGACAAGTCGCTCGGTGCCGTCGACGGACATAAAGTCGTCGTGCGCATCACGAAGTATCCGGACGGACGCTTCGCCGGTGCCTGTGACGTCGTCCGTATCATTGGGCATAAGAACGACCCAGGCGTCGACATCTTGTCGATCGTCTATAAGCACGGCATTCCGACGGAGTTCCCGGAGGACGTGATCGCGCAGGCGAACGCGGTGCCGGACGAGGCGGATGAGAAAGACTTCATCGGTCGCGTCGACCTTCGTGACGAGACGATCTTTACGATTGACGGCGAAGATGCGAAAGACTTGGACGATGCCGTCCACGTCAAAAAACTCGATAACGGCAACTACGAGCTCGGTGTCCATATCGCCGACGTCTCGCATTACGTGAAAGAGGGCTCGCCGCTCGACGTCGAGGCGCTCGAGCGCGGGACGAGTGTGTATCTTGTCGACCGTGTTATCCCGATGTTGCCGCACCGACTCTCGAACGGAATTTGTTCCCTCAACCCGCACGTCAACCGTTTGACGCTCAGCTGTGTCATGGAAATCTCTCCGCAAAACGGGAAGGTCGTCAGCCATGACTTGTTCCCGAGTGTCATCAAGACGACGGAACGGATGACGTATACGAACGTCCGTGAGATCATCGAGCGCGATGACGAAGAGACGTTGAAAAAGTATGGGCCGTTCATCGGTGAGTTCGACCTCATGGCCGAGCTCGCAGAAGTCCTTCGGAAACGACGCAACTCACGCGGTGCCATCAACTTCGATTTCGCCGAGGCGAAAGTCGTCGTCAACGAGGAAGGGAAGCCGGCGGATATCGTGCTTCGTCCACGTTCGGTCGCCGAGAAGTTGATTGAGGAGTTCATGCTCGCGGCCAACGAAACGGTCGCTGAACACTTCCACAAGATGGACGTGCCGTTCATCTATCGTGTCCACGACAATCCGAAACCGGACAAGCTCGACTTCTTCTTCGACTTCGTCGCAAACTTCGGCGTTCACATCGAACGCATCAAAGGACAGACAGTCGAACCGAAGACACTTCAAAAAATCTTGAAGGCGATCGACGGTGAACCGGAAGAGCCGGTCATCAGCACAATCATGCTTCGCTCGATGCAACAGGCGAAATATGATGACGTCTCGCTCGGTCACTTCGGACTCGCGACGGACTTTTATACGCACTTCACGTCACCGATCCGTCGTTACCCGGACTTGATTGTCCACCGTCTCATGCGCACATACGTCTTCAACAACGACTTGTCGGAGAAGACGATTGCGAAGTACGAGGACCGTCTCGGAGCGATCGCCGAACAGGCATCGAAACGGGAACGTCGTTCGGTCGACGCAGAGCGTGAGACCCAGGCGCTCAAGAAAGCCGAATACATGGAAGCCCATCTCGGTGAAGAGTTCGATGGTGTCGTCGCCGGCGTCACGAACTTCGGAATGTTCGTCGAGCTTCCGAATACAATCGAAGGTCTCGTTCGTCTTCAGTCGATGGATGACTACTACCACTTCGACGAATCACAGCTCATGCTGCTCGGGGAGCGCACGAAACGTCAGTTCCGGATTGGGGACGCCGTCCGTGTCAAAGTCGACGCCGTCAATCTAGACGAGCGGACAATCGACTTCACGGTCGTCGGCATGCCGAAACGGGAACAGTCAAGCCGTCGCCAACCGACGACGATCAAAGCAAAAGGCGGTCGTCCGAAGAAGGATGAGAAAGACCGTCGTGGCGGTCGCGGTCGAGACGACAAGAAGAAGCGCGGCAAACCAGGAAGACCTGGGAAGCCGGGCAAACCGGGTAAACCAGGTGAGAAACCGAAACGTGACGGGGAGAAGTCTTCCCAAGGCCGTTCGGCACTCGACTTGAAGAAGAAAGACAAGCACAAACGAAAAGGCGACGCCAAACGAGGTGCGAAGAAGCGTCGCTGACGGGGAAGGGCTCGTCCCTTCCTCCGTATCTTGTAGATAAAGGACTGAATGTGTATGGCCAAGAAGAAAGATTCGAACGCACTCGCCCAAAACCGCAAGGCGTCCTTCGATTACGCGATCGAGGATACGATTGAGGCGGGCATGGTGCTCACAGGGACGGAAATCAAGTCGGTCCGTCAATCGAAGATCAATATCGCGGATGCGTACGTCCGGTTCGACGGAGGCGAGGCGACGCTTCACAACTGTCATATCAGCCCGTTCGACCAGGGGAACCGCTTCAACCATGAGCCACTCCGCGTCCGAAAGCTATTGCTGCATAAGAAACAGATCAATCAGCTCATCGGGGCGTCAGGGCGTGACGGCTACACGATCATCCCGCTCAAAGTGTATATCAAGAACGGGTTCGCCAAGTGCCTGCTCGGCGTCGGAAAAGGGAAGAAGAAGTACGACAAACGTGAGGACTTGAAGAAGAAAGATGCGAAACGTGACGTCGACCGTGCGATGCGCGATCGGCAAAAATACTGACAACGAATCCTGATTGTGGTATATTAAATATAGTACCAATTACCACCCCGGGGACGTTATGGATTCGACGGGGGTAGGTCGGTCGTATGTGGCGTGTCGAGGGGTCGGCCTCGTTAAAACGCAAACGCCTATAACTGGCAAAACTAACACACAACTCGCAGCAGCCTAAGTGCCCTGCGGATCCTGACATCCATCGCTTGTGTGGATGACTTTCAGGGTCACAAACTAAGCAAGCTACGCTTCAACCTCGCCGTCTGAGGGCGCGAAGAAGAGATGAAACAGACTGGATGCGACAACGCCTGTTTATCGGCAGTGTCACATCGAGATTCAATAGATAAACTACACACGTAGAAGCATGCGTTACGATGCCTTCGGACGCGGGTTCGACTCCCGCCGTCTCCATTTATGAAATGGCTGGAAACGTAGCTATATCAAGGTTTTACGACATTAGGGGTATTGAACGGGAGTTAAACTCTTGTTGAATATCCCTTTTTGCATCCCTACATATTTATTCAACTTTGTTCTTAAATCTTCTAATTCAAATGATGAGTTGGAGGACGTTTTTATGTTCAAGAGTAGAAAGCACGGCGGATTTTCTGTAGTTTTTTTATTTTCGGTATTTCCATTAGCATTTCAATAGATTGTAATAAGGTATCATCTATTTTTAAAGAAGGATATCTTTTAAGAATACAAATGCCTGGTTGATCTGCATTTAAATTTTTGGCTACATCAGTGTTTGTGTTTATAAAATAGACATTTTTAAAAGTAGCATTATTAAAATCGATATTTTTTTGTTTACCCCGTAAAAGACTACATTTTTAAATTTACTTTTTTAAGGTTAGTGTTTATATAATCTACTCCAATTATTTTGCTGTTCCGAAAGTTACAAGACCTTATATTAGACGCATTATATATAGTGTTTTTAAAAAAGGAACCAACAAATATTAGATTATATATATTAGTTTTATATTCATGTTTGTTAGTTCTTCCATTAAGTTTTCGAGGTGAATTTGCTAAGGAGAATGGAACGTATTTACCTATTCTAATTTTTTAATTCTCTTCTGTTTTTTGAATTCTTTTTTCTTTGCTTATCTCTTCCCATATATCATTCCACCTATAATGAAATTTACCAATAGAATATCATTAGGTATATAAAGGTTTTTTGAATAAAATATAGGAAGACTAATCCTTCTTGTACGCTCAAGATAATAATGTAAACTAAACAAAAGGAGGGGCAAAATGGAAAGTTCTAAAAATACAGCAATACTTGATTTGTATATGTTAAATAGAATTGCATTATCATGTGGTCGGAATGAAGAGTTTACATCAGCGTATAATTTTATTTTACTAAGGGACTATTGTGTAGTCTTTGAAGAAATTATAAATGCATTTAAACCTCCTATTACTTTGAATGGTGATATAAAAAAGATTAGGCAAAATATAAAACTTTTTGGTAAAAGAGGAAGTTTGAGAAATGATGGTATATACCTAAAAATTAGGGGAATTCATGAAGAAAGTTTTGCCAAATATGAAAATAATATCGGACTATACTTAAAGGATAACAAAGTTATAGGGAGTACAATGTACAGTACATTTATCTTCTTAGGTTCAAATTTTGAAAATCCTTATTTAACACTATATGATGATGTTTTTAAAGAGAAGCTGAAATCATTTTTAATTGAAACTATACCTCAAGTAAGAATGAAACTCGAACCCTACATTTTAGGTACAGAGAATGATAGCTTTTATCATGCTATAACCAGAGTGAAGAGCGAAGAAAGCAGTATTAAGTGTTTTGATGTTAGGGTCGAGAAATTTTTTAGAGATGATAAAAGTTCTATCGCTTATCAGACTTTGCAATTTCGATTATTGATTTGTTTACAAGAGTTAAATTATATGATCTATATTTATCACCTCATGATAGAAAGGAAAGAAACACATTTTATTGATGAATATACTTTTACAAGAGTTTTGACTAGGGGTTTAGATTCAATAGTGAAAAATATAAATAATTTATGGGAGTACAGCAACAAAGAATTTCTAGGATGGATTGCAACTATGGATGATGACTTGGAAAGTAAAATTAAAAGTATAGCTAATAATAAAGAGTTGTTATCTTGGACTAAAAAATATAGAGACATGATTCATTATTCGGTGAGAAATGAGGAAAAAGAAAGTAATTTTCTCGATGTTATAAAGAATGATCCAAACTTTATAAATAAGTGTTATGAAATTTACGAGGATGTTGTCTTGCCTATCCATACGGCGGTTTCCAATTTTTTCATTGTAGATAAATCACATCAGTATTCGTTGTTAGAAATGATATCTATGAAGTTTCGGGGGAGATTCCATGATAAATAACGTTACAAAGATAAACGGAGAAAATTTAATGAAATCACATGTTGATGTAGGGTGTGGCAAAGCAATTTTTGATAATCCAAAAAATGCAACAAGGAGATATTTTTTAGAGAAAAGATGGGCGGAGGGAAATAGAAATTTAACCGTTATTATGACTAATCCGAGTTTAGCTAACTCTTTATCATCTGATGCTACAGTAGAGTTTCTAATAGAATATGCTAGGGAAAGTTCAATCAATTATGATGCACTTTTCGTTGTGAATATTATCCCTATCATAAATTCAAGTACTAAAAGGTTAAAAACTCATAGTAGAGAGGCTATATCTGAATCAGTAAAAGAAAAGATGAACCAAGAGTCAATAAAACACGCAATAAGTAATTCAAATACCATTATCCTAGGTTGGGGAGAATTTGGGCAAAGTTATTTTGAAGAACTGATTGAGGACGAAGAATTAAAAAATTTACTTATAACAAAGTCCTCAAGTTGTAAAGTTTTCGGGTTTGGCAAAGGTGAAAAGTTTCCTAAACACCCTAGACCTAACAATCCAGATAGGTATGTTTTTAAAGTTGGTTCTCCCTTATTCAATGCTTCTTCTCAATTGCGTTCATGGATATCTGAGTGATATCATATTAAAATTGTGCTATTATAAAGAGGGTCTTCGAACCGAGTTCGTATATATGTAATACTCCTGAAAATAAATAATCTTGATAAGATAACATTAGAGTCTTAGAAGCTTAAGTGCCGATACTTCTGGACGCGGGTTCGACTCCCGCCGTCTCCATTTTGAAACAGTCTGTAACGACTGCGATCAATGATTTTCATGAAGACCTTCTAATTTCATTGAGATTAGAAGGTCTTTGCTTTTGATTGAAGCCATCAAGAAAGGAAGGTGAAGAGCATGGGGAAATATCAATTAGATACGAGAAGCAAAGTAGCTGCGGCGAAATACCAAGACGGGAAAAAGCCGACTGTCTCGAACAAGAAGGAACGATTGAACAAGCTTCGTGAAGCGTATTTGCAGAAGCAACAAGAGAAGAAGTGATCTGACGAAGGATTATTGAGTGACTGCTCATTAATCCTTTTCTTATGGATAGTGGACACCGGTCATTAGGTTTTTGAATGAAATCAAGGGATTGAGCATTCCTTTATTGAATAGAAACTACGAGTTGTTTTTTGAAAATCGTCATGAAATTTACATATCAAAGGAGAATTCCTCATGTCTAAAAAATCGACGGAACTTATTGCGAATGGATTCAAAAAATATGGTCCGACAGTGGTCGAACTTGCATTAAAACATAACAAAGAAATCATTGGAGCTTTAGAGTCAATCAATTTAAAGAAACGATTTAATAAATCCGATGACCTCGATCAAAGTCTTAAAAAAGCTAAAAACATGCATCCACGAAAGCAACGGTATCAGTATTATTTAACCGAAGTGACGCCTACGCTAGACACTCGAAATCGAGATGAGTTGTTCCAATATAGACTAGAAGTGGAGCAATGCATTCAACAAATCAAAATGGAACAAGCACAAGACATCGTCATCAAAAAACAGATTCATGAGGGGCGAATCAAAGAGTGGGAGGCCATTTTATCTCACATCGTGAGCCAAATGAAAATCAAAGACTATATGGAATATTTAAGACTATTCAACAATCCAGAGTATCAGAGTGAATATTTCGCAGGCTTTAGAGGGGATGTAGAGAAATTTAAAAAACTGAATACGGTCGAACAGTATGATGCGCTCGTTCAGTATGTTCATGAAAAAACAATGATTGATATCGAACAAATCAAAAGAGAGTTTTCTGCTCCTGTATGAAGCACCGTGATCCACTTCCTATCTGTATTCGTTATAATCAATAGTGCAACGAATAGATGGAGGTGAAGCCATTGGGATGGGATTTAAGTGTCGCTGAGGCAAAAGATACGTATTTAACCGAATCTGACTTATGGCGCTTTACGCAACAATTTCTGATGAACGCTTCTCACACGACTACGTACAAACATGTATTGATGAAGGCGTTACTTGAATGTACAACAGAATTAAATGAATCAGGTGTCGTGTCATTCCATCAGATTGCTAAACATGTGACGAAAATCTATTGGAATCTCATTGTGACACATGGTTTAACACAGATGAATCAACTAGGAAAGCAGAGCGCTGTTGAAAAAGCGATGGTCTCCTTTCAGAAAGAAAATGACATCCCACGAGATTGGAACTTCGACCGCTTACCAGAACATCAACAAAGTCAATTGATTCGGAACGTGAATCAATTTTATAAAAAATACGTATATGGTTCTTTCTATCGCTCATTTAACGAAACGATTTACTCTTTTAATCGAAAAGAAGAGTGGATTCAGCTCGTTCCGGTGTATGTTGTATTTTTTGAAAAATACAAACGCATTCTAATGAACGTGACAAACTATCAGTTAGCCGTCTTCTTAGAGAAGTACAATTCACAAGATGCGATGAAACGGATCTTGAGTAAGCTGGAGTTTGTGTCTGTGCGTCAATCGCTTGAAGAGTTTAAACAAATTTTATTAAGCCACGGTCATTCAACGTGTTTTTATTGCTTAAAGCCGGTAAAACAGATTCACGTTGATCATTTCATTCCTTGGTCTTATATGCAAAACGATGTCTTATGGAACTTTGTTCTTGCATGTCCGACGTGCAATACAAGCAAGAATAATCGATTAGCGAAGATTGATTATCTTTATACTTTGGTAGAACGAAATCATGAACTGCGTACGTCAGAACATTTGTCTAGATACAAAGAGTCAAAACTCATTCATTTGTATCATTACGCTGTTCAAAATGGATTTGAAAATAGTTGGGCACCGAAGACGTGAAAAAGTCGAACCTTATCAATTAGGTTCGACTTTTGTTTAGTATTCATTATAGTCAGACACTAGAAAATCTAAAGTGAATGAACGAAGAAGATAATGTATTTATGTCTGGACGCGTATTAAAAAGAAATAAGGTAGCGAATTGATAAAAAGGATTTGTGATTGTGAAAATTTGAAAAAGACATACGATAGAGGCCGATATGGGAGCGAATCCGATATGCTATTCGGTCTGTCAATACAAGATAGAGATGGATGTCTTCACGATTTCTGACGCACTGAAGAGTGATTTCCATGAATGGGTTAGTCGATCCGGAGAATAGATTGACGTGAACGTCCTTACAAGATGGAAAATCAAGGAGGAACAACATAATAGTGAACGCGACTTTTTTCGAAAAGTTTGCAAGTTGGGTTTGGTAAAGCTTATGAAATTAAATTCACTCCTATAGCATACGTTAACTTTACAAAAATCTGAGCTTCATTAAAAATGTTTATTCCAAAAATTGTATGTTACACTAAAGGAAAACGATTAGGGGTAAACAGATGACCATTCATTTTGACAAGATGACGGAACAAGAAATCGCGAATTATGTGACTTGGTTGATTGACGATTATGCAAAAGATGTGGCACGAAACTATCAACTTCCGATGGTATTGGCGCAAGAGGAATCGACACAATTGATTCAAGACCTCTTCCCAGATAATCGCCCCGGGGAAGGGCAGACCGTTGTTCATGTGATGAGCGAAGACACTCGTGTTGGGATTTTGTGGTATGCGTTTCAAGCTGAATCGAAACGTGTTTTCATTTATCATATTTTGATTGAAGAGACGTACCGTGGACAAGGATACGCGACAGCAGTGTTTGAGAAACTTGAGAAAGTCGTCTCAGAAGAACTTGGTGCAACATCCATTGGATTAAGTGTATTCGGTACGAACCCAGACGCACAGCGATTGTATAGACGACTCGGATTCCAAGAAGCGTCCATCGCCATGAACAAACAGTTATGAGAGGACTCTATATTTAACGTTATTTGAGTGGCGGCCTAGATTTATCGTTTTAACAATAATCCCACCTTCCAATTGGATAGTGGGATTTATTCAATCCAACACTCGGTTGACCCAGCGTTTGAAAAAAGGTTGTTCCGATTGTGTCACACTATGATTATCAAGCTCGACTTCTTCTATTGCCTCATTCGGAGATCTCAATTGAATCGTCATCTCGTCACCAAGCCCAGTCGTTACACCGTTTTGGAATGTAAGATGTCTCGTCACATATGCATTCGCATATAAGAAACCGCCTTTTTCCTCCACTTGCACATCCTGAATCGTATATTGGAACTGCTCGACCCAATCCCGCTGACCGAGGACGAGTCGAACGAGATCATCTTCGTGCGATAGTTTCGTTCGCTCGATATCTTCGAGCGGGGTATGTGCTTCAATTGCTACTCGTTGCGCGTCTAAGATGTCTTTGAAGTGATGTGTCGCAGCTTCTGTCGTCCATGCATCGGATCCTGTCTTTGACTCTGTCGCATAGTGGAAAAGTATAAACCCAATCAAGGCGAATAACGCCATGGCACTTACTCGTTTGAACCGTTTCATCGTCGTGTTCCCTCCACATAAATTGAAGTCTGTTGGTTACCAATCTTATAACGGGTGATATCGATTTATTCCACTGCTGGTCTATCGACCCGTGATTTGATCAAACCAACTTGCGACCAAGTCCGCGCTGCCATCTTGGAACATAAATATGGATACTCCGATCATCACAAGCCCGACTAAGATCAATCCACCTTGTTTCGCGCTACTTGCAATCCCTCTCACGACGAGGATCATTCCCAATCCAAGCAAAAGAAAATACCAGAATCCCATGAATATTCCTCCTTTTTCTAATTATTCTCATTTTATTACGTATCGAACGGGCAGGCTCTACATACTTAGACTGATTTATTTTTTCGAAAAGACGGGTACATTACCTCTATGTGAAAATGAAGGGGAGTGAGCTTTATGCGGAAAACGATTGTCATTGCGGGGGCGAGCGGCTATATCGGCTCGAATGTGATGGAACAGCTGAAAGAAGAGTACGATATCATCGCGTTGTCGCGATCGACGAAGAATAAAGAAGATGAAGCCCATATCACATGGCGTGCCTGTGACTTATTTTCATATGAGGCAACCAGAGAAGCATGTGAGGGAGCGGACTACGCCATGTTCCTGGTCCATTCGATGATTCCGGACGGCGGCTTGACGCAAGCGACATTCGAGGATATGGATGCACTTATTGCCGATAACTTTGCCCGCGCGACGAAGGCGAACGACATCGAGCAGATCGTCTATTTGAGCGGCATCATTCCAAAACATGAGAAGACGTTGTCACGTCACTTGAAGAGCCGACTCGAGGTCGAACGTATCCTCGGCGGACAAGGCGTACCGGTAACGACGATTCGGGCGGGGCTCATTATCGGTCCGGAAGGCTCATCGTTCCCGATTTTAGCGAAACTTGTCAAACGGTTGCCGTCGATGACCTTGCCACGCTGGACGAAGACGGAGACGCATCCGATCGACATCCGTGAAGCCGTTCAGGCCCTCATCTCGGTCGTCGGTGCCGAATCGCTTTATGACCGTCATATCGACATCGGGGGTCCCGAGGTGATGACCTATCGGAAGATGATCGAACAGACGGCCGAAGTCATGGACAAGCGTCGCGTTCTGCTCGACTTCCCATTCCCGACAATCAAACTGTCGCGCCTATGGGTCATGGCCGTCACGGGTGAACCGAAGGCAACCGTCTATCCGCTCGTTGAGAGCATGGGGCACGCGATGGTGGCAGAAGATACCGTCGAAGGCATCGGACAAGGTGAAATTCCATTCAAACAGGCTGTCGAACATGCGCTTGAAGAAGAGGAGAAACAGTCCTCGGGCGGCAAGAAGAAAAAGCAACCGAAGTCGTATACCGTCCGCTCGATTCAGCGGTTCGGTCTGCCGGAAGAGAAGTCGGCAATTTGGATGGCGGATACGTACTTTGAATGGCTCGGTCGTTTTATGTATCCGCTCATTCAGACGACAAAAGAAGACGATGATTGGGAGATTGCGCTTCTCGATCCGTCATTCGTCGCACTTCATCTATCACTTGAACGAGAAGCGACGGATGATATGGCATCCTTTGCGATTGACGGAGGCAAGTTCGTCAAATTGAGTGAAGAGAATAAGACGGGACGTCTCGAATTTAGACGATTACCGGAGTCGGATGAAGGACTCGTCGCCATCCATGAGTTCGTCCCAGCACTTCCGTGGTGGTTCTATACGAAGACTCAGGCGAAAGCCCATCTCGTCGTCATGTGGCTGTTCGGCCGTCACGTGAAGTTGTTGGCGAAAGACGCGGAAGACGGTGATCAAGTCGTAGAGGCTCCGACGAATTGAAGGGAGACGCATCGAAAGGTGCGTCTTTTTCTTTTGTACATTCTGTTAACGTTTTTCTCAACCCGTTTACAAGCCCTCTTTCCAGGCGTACACTAAACTCGTTTTTGAACTGATTGGAAAGAAGGAATGTATGATGCAAGACTCACTCTCCACACGTGAGATGTGGCAAAAAGACATCTCGGCCGGCATCACGGTCGGTGTCGTCGCCATCCCGCTCGCCATGGCATTCGCCATCGCCTCAGGGGTCCCGCCGGTGTATGGGCTCTACACCTCCATCTTCGCTGGAATCCTCGTCAGCCTGTTCGGGGGTTCGACGTTCCAAATTGCCGGGCCGACGGGAGCGTTCATCCCGATTGTCTCGGGTGTCGTTCTCGCATACGGATATGAGGGATTGCTCGTCACGACCGTTCTTGCGGGGATCTTACTGCTCCTCATGAGTGTACTTCGGGTCGGACGGCTCATCCGCTTCATGCCCCGTGCCGTCACCATCGGCTTCACGGCAGGGATCGCCGTCGTCATCTTCGTCGACCAGCTCGATGAGTTGTTCGGGGTCACGTTTAAAAAGGCGCCGCACTTTCATGAGAATCTGCTTCGTCTCGGTCAGGCGCTTCCCGAAGCATCGATGTGGCCGATTGTCATTGCCGGAATCGGCTTCTTGACACTTTGGCTCGTGCCGAAGCTGCCGTTTCGTTTACCGCTCTTACTCATGGCGATGCTCGTCCCGACGTTCGTCAGTCTCCTCATCCCGGGTGAGGTCGCGACCATCGGGAGTGCCTACGGCGGTATCCCAAGCGGACTGCCAGAATTCAACTGGCTCGCGATCGACGTCGACTTGATCACCACGCTCCTTCCGTCTGCGTTCGCCATCGCCTTCCTCGGTGCGCTCGAGTCACTTTTATCAGGAACGGTCGCCGATGGGATGGCGGGGACGAAGATGAAGCCGGATAAGGAACTGTTCGGGCAAGGGATCGCGAACGTGATCACACCGTTCTTCGGTGGAATCCCTTCGACAGGTGCGATCGCCCGGACGGCGACAAACATTCAGGCGGGAGCGGTCAGCCGACGCGCCGGCGTTGTTCACGGCATCACGGTCCTCGTTGCGGTGCTCATCCTCGCACCGTTCGCGAGTTACGTGCCGCTCGCCGCACTCGCTCCGATTTTGATGCGGGTCGCCTGGAACATGTCCGAGCGTCATCACGTGATGGCGATGTTACGTCATCGTTCATCCGAATCGCTCGTCCTTCTCGTTACGCTACTATTGACGGTATTCGTTGATTTGGTCGTCGCCGTCGAGGTCGGGGTCATCTGTGCGCTCGCGCTCTTCGCGAAGCGGATGGCTGATACGATCGACGTGCGTGAACGGACAGAACGGTACGTCACGCGGGACGGACAAATCGTCTTCAGTGTAGAAGGCCCCCTCTTTTTCGGTGCGGTCGAGCTGTTCGAGCACGTCCTCCATCACATTCATCGGGAACCGAGCGTGTTCATCTTCAACTTCCACCGCTGCCCGGTCATCGATGTGACCGCGGTCGAGGAGTTGCGTCGTATCGTCACCGAACTGAAAGTGGCCGACCGTCACGTCATCTTCGCGCATCTGTCACCGTCGGTCCATGCGACGCTTGCTCACTATGGACTACTCGACGGGATTGAGACGTTCGAGACAACACAAGAGGCAATCGAGGCGTCTTAACGAACGGACAAGATGTCACCGAACGGGACGCGCCGTACTTCACCGTCGAACAGTTCGACTTCGCGCTCGGCATAATAGATGGCGTGGACGTAGCCGCGCATGCTTTTCGTCAAGCCGTCCACGAACAAGGTCACCTCGACCTGATCGCCTTCACGAATGGCGCGTTCGAGCTCGGTCTGCCAGAGATAGAGGAGCTGTTCGTCCAAATCGGGTAGCTCGATCTTTTGGATTTGGGCATAATAACGTTTCAGTAGGGCGACGTGCTCGGGCATGAGAAATGGGATCCATTTCAACTCACCCCGGTCACGATAGCGGGTCTTACTCATGAGGAATCGCCTCCTTGTTTATGTCCGCCAATTAAGCGTTGGCGCGTCCGAAGCGGACTGTCTTTCAGTAAGCTCGATGCCGGTCGGATTGTGCCGCGACCGAACCGGACGTTCAACCCGTCGATCAAATCGAGGAAGTCGAGCCGTTTCGCCTTCGCCCATTCGTCTTCGAAGAACGACAATTGGACGTGGTCGCTCCGTGGCTCGAGTTTGCCGAGTGCGACCGAGACGTAGCGAACGGCCTCCGTCTCTTCCCAGCCGTCTAAAAATAGGTGCAATAAGATGGGTAAAAACTCTTGCTCGTCCGCTGTGAAGCGGGGGAGCTTCTTTTGTTTACTGAATCCGCCTCGGTCGCTCGTCCGCGTATAGCGTACCCCGAGATGAATTGTGCCCCCAACGAGTCCCGCTTGCCGGGTCCGCATCCCGACTTCGACCGCAATCGCTTGTAGGACGAGCCGGATCGAGGAGTACGTCGTGTAATCTTTCATGAGGGTGATCCCGTGTCCGATCGACTTCGGTCGCGTCCGTTTCGCCCCGAACAAGGAACTCGCCGGCAAGATGGTCGGCGACTCATCGATGCCCCAGGCGTGATGCCAGAGTTCGGCACCGATGACGCCGAATTTTTCATGAAGAGACTCGAGCGGATAGCGGGCCAAATCACCAATCGTGAAAATGCCGAGTCGCTGCAAGTGGACCGCCATCTTCGCCCCGACGCCCCACATCTTCTCAATCGGGGCAGGGTGAATCAGTCGCTCGACGTCATGGAGGAAACATGTGGCGACACCTTTCTTTTTCGCATGCAAGTCGAGGACGAGCTTGGCGAGGACGTTGTTCGGTCCGATGCCGATGGTCACAGGGATGCCCGTATAGCGAAAAATCGTCGCACGCATGAGGTGGGCGACGTGCTCGTCACTACCGAACAACCGCTCCGTTCCCGTCATGTCGACGAGCGTCTCGTCAATCGAGTAGACGCGAATCGCTTCGGGCGGGGCGAACTGATGGAGGATGTGGATGATTTGGATGGAGACGTTCAAGTAATGACTCATCCGCGCCTCGGCATACAAAACGTCCCGTCGTTCGTGCCACGGAAGACGGTCGATGTGGAAGCGACGCGACCCGGTCTTGATGCCGAGCTGCTTCATCTTCGGGGTCGCCGCGAGGACGAGCGCCCCGCTGTCCTGTAGATTCGAGAGGACGACGAGCTTCGTGCGGTAAGGATTTTTGTTGCGCGCGGCACACTCGCAACTGGCATAGAACGAGACGCTGTCGATACAAAAAATTCGTCTACGCATCGTCACCACTCCTTTTTTACGAACAAATGTTCTGTTTTTTTCATCGTAACACGGTCTCACGCCGTCTCAAATAGTGAATTGAAATTTTTTTCGAAGGAGAGAACCATTTCATACACACATTTGAGGAAGGATTTAAAACATTGAACGAATTTTAAGAAGGCTCAACTACTGATACAGACACGCTTCGAATAGTGATGACGATGAATCGTTAACTGCCCGTATCCAACCTGAACAGGAAGATAGACCTAATTTCTGTAAAGGAAATTGGGTCTTTTTTATACAAAATTTCAATAGAAGGTCAACGAGGCTGGTGTTATATTGAGTATGGTTAGACACTTATCAACCAGACAAAGGGGACAATCACATGAAAAGTGCATTAAAATGGTCAATCGCGACCGCGCTCGTGTTACCAACCGTTTTACCGCTACAGGCACCAAACGTTTTGGCAGAAGTCGACGAGGATATCGTCAAGCTCCGTTTCTTAGAGACGACAGACTTACATACGAACATCACGAACTATGACTACTTCCAAGACAAGGTCGACAACACGATCGGGTTGACGAAAGTCGCGACACTCATCAATGAACATCGTACAGCCGCTGGGGAATCGAACACGTTCTTGTTCGATAACGGCGATACGATTCAAGGGACACCGTTTGGCGACTACGTCCGTGAGCTTCAAGCTGGGAAAAATGAAGCGTTCGAACATCCGATGTATAAGGCGATGGCAGCACTCAACTATGACGCTGTCACACTCGGGAACCACGAATTCAACTTCGGGCTCGAATTCTTGTACAACGCGATGGAAGGGTCGAAAGGGAAGCTCCGTTTCGTCAACTCGAACGTTAAAGACTTAGAAGGCAACCCGATCGTCTCGAAGTTCAACGTGGATGGACAAGAGGTCCAAATCATCGAACGGACGGTCACGGACACAGACGGGGAAACACATACAATCAAAGTCGGTGTGTTCGGTGTCGTGCCGCCGAAAATCATGTCATGGGATTCAGGGAACCTACAAGGCCGCGTGACGGCAGAGGACATCATCCCATCGGCGCGTGAATCGGTTCAAAAGTTGAAAGACCAAGGAGCAGACGTCGTCGTCGCGCTCGCGCACTCAGGCATCGGCGAAAGTGCAGCACTCGCGGACGAACAGCTCGACAGCGAAGAGAACGTCGGATATGCGCTCACGAAGATTGATGGGCTCGACATGGTCATGACGGGGCACCAGCACGGTCGCTTCCCGGATGCGAAAGGTATGTTCGCTTCGTTCCCGAACGTCGATATGGCAAAAGGGACGATCAACGGCAAACCGGTCGTCATGGCGAACAACCAAGGGAAAGACCTCGGTGTCATCGATTTCGAACTCGAACTCGTCGACGGCAAATGGCAGATTCTTGACGCATCAGCTGCGCTCGACACGGTGACAGCCGATACGGCGGTCGACCCGACAATCCAGGCGTTGATCGAAGACGACCACCTGGCGACGATTGACTACATCAACCAGCCGGTCGGTCAAATTCAAGACGATATTCAAAGCTACTTCGCGCTCGTCCGTGACGATGCGTCGGTCCAGTTCGTGACGAACGCACAGAAATGGTACGTCGAGAAAGAACTCGAGACGAACCCGGAGCTTTCACCATACAAAGGTCTGCCACTCTTGTCGGCAGGGGCACCGTTCAAAGCAGGCGGTCGTGAATTGACGGACGCAAGCTATTACACGAACATCCCGAAAGGTCAAATCGCCTTGAAGAACGTGGCAGACCTATATGTCTATCCGAACACGCTTGAAGTCGTCAAAGTGACAGGGAAAGACGTCATGGACTGGCTCGAGATGTCAGCGGGAGCATATGACCAAATCGAGACAGATGGGGAAAACCTCCTCAACCTCCAGTTCCGTAGCTATAACTTCGACGTCCTCGACGGTTTGACGTATGAGATCGATGTCACAGGTCCAGCGAAGTTCGATGTCGGCGGGAAGCTCGTCAACGAGAACGCCAACCGCGTGAAGAACGTCGAGTATAACGGTCAACCGATCACGATGGACCAAGAGTTCTTGGTCGCGACGAACAACTATCGTGCCGGTTCGTCTTCGTTCCCGGGTCTCGGTGGCGGGAAGAACATCGTCTATCGCTCAGCGTATGAGACACGTAACGTCATCTCGGACTATATCGTGTCGAGTGGCAGCAACTTGGACTATAAAGCCGACAACAACTGGAAGATTGTCGCGGACGCAAAACGTTCTGTGACATTTGAGACAGCAGATGCCGGCAAGCAGTACTTGAACCTTTACGAAGGCATCGAAGCGACAGACGCGACTCGTGCGGATGCAGCGGGTCGTCTCTTCCGGACGTATACACTCGGTCTCGAGCCGACAGCACCAGAGTTCGTATTGACCCTCACGGTAGATACGATCAAACCGGGCTCAAAACGCGTGACGGGGATGACGGCTCCGGGAGCTGACGTGACGCTTCGCGACGGCAAGCGTGTATTGGCTGAGACAGTCGCAAGTGAGAACGGGGAATATGTACTGTCTGTCAAACCGCTCAAGCTTCGCCAAACAGTCGAAGTCGTCAGTGAAAAAGACGGGCAGATGAAGTCAGAAATGAAAGTCGTCGGTGCCGGCCACGTCGGTGAACCAGCGCTTCGTTAATTGGAAATGAGCTTCCTGAATGGGGGCTCATTTTTTGTGGCAAAAATGTGAATAAAAACCCTTACATTACATAGAATCTTCTTGTATAATCAAACGTGTAATCGGTTACATGACACATGTAAACCGAAGAGCTGACGGGGATCAGCTACATATGGACGGAAAAGGGGACTGACAGATGATTACATTCTTTGTCGCACTCGCACTACTTTTGGTCGGGTATTTGGTATATGGTCGTTACGTCGAGAAGACGTTCGGCATTAAGGAAGAGCGGACGACGCCCGCTTACGCTTCCCAGGACGGCATCGACTACGTGCCGATGGGTAAAAAACGGAACTCGATGATTCAATTACTGAACATCGCCGGTGTCGGACCGATCTTTGGACCGATCATGGGGGCGCTCTACGGACCGGTCGCATTTCTTTGGATCGTCTTCGGGTCGATTTTTGCCGGGGCGGTACACGACTATTTGACAGGAATGATTTCCCTTCGGAATAATGGGGCACACTTGCCACAACTCGCGGAGAAGTTCCTCGGACGCTCGCTCCGCCATATCGTCAACGGATTCGCACTTTTACTTCTGTTACTCGTCGGAACAGTGTTCGTCACGTCTCCGAGTAACATGATCAACAACTTGTTTGATGGAAACGCATCGACGCTCATGTTCGTCATCTTCGGTGTATTCGCCTACTATATCTTGGCGACGCTCCTCCCGGTCGATAAGATCATCGGGCGCATCTATCCGTTCTTCGGGGCACTACTCGTCGTCAGTGCCATCGGAATCGCGGTCAGCTTGTTCGCACAAGGCTACCAAATCCCAGAAATGACATTGACGAACATGCATCCGGACGGCTTACCGATTTGGCCGCTCCTCTTCTTCACGATTTCGTGTGGGGCGCTCTCTGGCTTCCATGCGACACAGTCGCCGATCATCTCACGGACGACGATGAAAGAAAGCAACGGCCGTGAAATCTTCTACGGTATGATGATCGCCGAAGCAGTCATCGCCATGATTTGGGCTGGGGCTGCGATGGCCATCTTCGAGCCAGGTGAATTGCTCGGACTCATCAACTCAGGGACACCGGCACTCGTCGTCCAAGAAGTGGCGACACTCATGCTCGGTAGCATCGGTGGAACGCTCGCGATTCTCGGTGTCATCGTATTACCAATCACATCAGGCGACACGGCATTCCGTAGCGCCCGTATGATTATCGCGGACTACTTGTCGATCGCGCAGAAGAAGTTCTCGTCACGCCTCTGGATCGCACTTCCACTCTTCGCGATCTCATACGTGCTCACGAACATGGACTTCCAGATGCTTTGGCAATACTTCAACTGGGCGAACCAGACGACGGCGGTCATCGCACTGTTCGTCGGGGCGATGTACCTCTACATTAAAGGACGTAACCACTACATCGCGCTCCTTCCAGGGACGTTCATGTTGTATGCGGTCTGGTTCTATATTTTGACGGCACCAATCGGATTCAAGCTGGACGGGGTCCTTCCGTATGTCATTTCGACACTCGGGACGTTGACGTTGCTCGTCTTGTTCCACAAACGGGCACGCGCGATGCGGGCTGCACAAATGGAATGTGACGTTCCAGTGAAAGAAGTCGCATAATCTCGACACGGGCTAATCGGTAGCCCGTGTTTTCGATTGCGTTTAAATCGGGAAATGTCCATACTAGAGGGAACAGTTATGGAAGGTGGGAGCATATGAAACAAGAACAACTCAAAGAGATGCTCCATGCCGACACGCTCGGGGAAGAGATCGCGAGCGCGATCACGCACGGCTTAGGAGTCATCTTCAGCATCGTCGCCCTCGTCTTACTCGTCATGAGTGCGACGGAAAGTGGGAGCACGTGGAACGTCACGGCGGTCAGCGTGTTCGGGGCATCGATGATTTTACTCTACTTATTCTCGACGCTCATGCACGCCATCCCGCATCCACGGGCGAAGCGGGTGCTACAAGTGTTCGACCACGCGGGGATTTACTTACTCATCGCCGGAAGCTATACGCCGTTTGCCCTTGTGACGCTTCATGGGACGCTCGGCTGGACGTTGTTCGGGATTGTATGGGGTGTGGCGATTCTCGGAATCGTCTGGAAACTGTTTTCGACCGGGAAGTATATGTGGGTGTCGAATGTGACGTATCTCGCACTCGGCTGGATCTGCATCATCGCCATCCGTCCGTTATATGAATCACTCGGTCATCAAGGGTTCATGCTTCTCCTCGCAGGAGGGATCGCCTATTCGGTCGGAATCGTGTTTTATGTGTGGCAAAAACTGCCGTTCAACCATGCGATTTGGCACTTGTTCGTCCTAGCCGGAAGCGTGTTCATCTTCCTAAGTATTTTGCTCTATGTCGCACCTTCGACAAGCCTATAAGACAGCCGTCCTACGGGGCGTCTGTCTTTTTTGAAAAGTTGGGAAGAAAGTGCTGCAAACGGTTACAAAAATACAGACGAATTGACGTTTGTGTGTCATAATAATTGCAGACATCATCATAGAGATAGATGGGTGTAAAAGTAAGGGGGAAAATCAGATGGAAAAAGTGTTGCGCGATGGATTTATCTACATGTCACAAAACAAAACACTCAACAGTTTGGCAAAGAAATATGGCCTACGATTTGGTGCATCACGCTTTGTAGCAGGGGAAGACTTTAAAGCATCCGTTCCGACGATTCGCGAATTGAACGCGAAAGGGTTGTCGGTCACGGTCGACCACCTCGGGGAATTTATTAAGACGGTCGAGGAAGCGAATACGAATCGTGACGAAATCATTCGTGCGATTGAAATTATGGCAGAAGAGCAATTGGACGCCTATATGTCCCTTAAATTGACGTCACTCGGATTCGACATCTCGGACGAATTGATTGAAGACAACATGCGTCAAATTTTGACGGTCGCACAAAGAGTCGGGGTCTTTGTGGCCATCGATATGGAAGACGAGCAGCGTTGTGAGAAGACGCTCGAATTGTTCAAGAAGCTGAAGGCTGAATTTGACGGTCTCGGGACGGTCATCCAGTCGTACTTGTATCGCTCGGAAGATGACATCAATCACCTCGCACCGCTCAAGCCGAACCTCCGGATTGTCAAAGGGGCATACAAAGAGCCGGCGACGGTCGCGTTCCCTGAAAAAGAGGACGTCGACCATAACTACGTGAAGCTCGTCAAACTCCATCTTGCGAACGGAAACTACGCATCCATCGCGACACACGATGACCATATGATTGACGCCGTCATCGAGCACGTCAAAGAAAACAACATCCCGCTCGACCAGTTCGAGTTCCAGATGCTATACGGCATCCGCGTCGAGCGTCAACTCGAGCTCGTACGCCAAGGCTATAAAGTCCGCGTCTACGTGCCATACGGCCGTGACTGGTACGGTTACTTCATGCGCCGCCTCGCGGAGCGCCCGGCAAACGTGGCGTTCGTGTTAAAAGGAATGGTGAAGAAATAAAACAAGCACACGAGTTCACGTTGAACTTGTGTGCTTTTCTGTGTGTAGATGTTTTTCGAGTATCCGATCGATTTCACTTTGTTCGACTTCGGTAATCCCATCTTTCATTTTCGGGATAATCAAAGCTTCATCCTCTTCATAATAAAGGAAGCGATACGACTCGTCTTGATATACGCGAAGAATAGATGTCCAAGGAACTTGTGTCGTACGGTGGATACTACCGCGAACGGCTTGCATTTCGACGTGAGTTTCAGAAAACTGAAGCTTAATGTCTTTTGGCCAAACGTTCTGTTTTTTGAGGATGCGACGGATCTGCCAAAGGTAGAGTGGGGCATGTAAATCTTTAAACAGCGGTCTAAGTAATAGGGCGAACAACATCCCAATTCCAAATGTGATCAACAATCGGGTCATCGTCGATTCGAGATTAGGAAATAATAAGATTGTAGCAATGAACCCAAGCGCGAATAGCGGAATATTCATATATTTCAACCATACGCTGCGAATTCGTTTATGTTGATCAGAATGGTGAATCATATCGTTTTGGAAAGCTGAAAAATCTTCAAGCGTCAGTTTGTACGTGGTGACCATAACATCTGCTCCTTTGTAGTTTGTCATATGCATGTATGTCTATGGAGTATTGAACCTTGAATATAGTTGCTTAGAGAGTGATATTTAAGTGATTTTGTAACAAGTGATTGATGGTTGTTTGATTAGTCTCACGCAACTTTCGCTTCGGTATAATAATTGCTTCCGTCGCTTCGATGTATAGATAATAGTTGGTTTCGTCTTCACTTACTCTTTCAATTGCTTTCCATGAGACTCGAACCTGTTTATTGACGGCGTTGTGGAGAGAGTTGACTTCAATTCCGTTCTCATAAATTGATAATGTCAAGTCACGTGGCCATTTCGATTCCTGTCGAAATATGGAACGTAATAGTTTCAGCCTAATTGTAAAATGCACTTTCTTGAAGAAAGGGAACAAGAGAAGCGGTGCTACAACAGCGGTACCGACAGCGAGTATGAGGATGATGGCGGCGGACATTGTTTCAGGTAACAAGGTGATTGCGAGGGCAAATCCATAAAAAGCTGTCAGCAACATGAGTACAATCGTGATAAGTAAAGATTTCCGTTTTTCCGAAACCGAGTTTTCAATAAAATTTTTTTGTAGCATGAAAAAATCATTTTTTGTCAATTGATAATGAATCATCTATCACTAACTCCTTCCTTTCATCTGATTAACGAAGTAATATCTGTTAACCACTGTATCATGTAGTGGATTAATTTCCCATAAAAACAGACTCAGTACCTGATGACTGAGCCTGTTTCAAAATTATCCATTAATCACTGTACCACCATTGACGTGAATGACTTGACCACTGACATACGTCGAGTCATCGCTTGCAAGATAGACGTATGCCGGTGCGAGTTCGGCCGGTTGCCCCGGACGTTTCATACCGGAAGAGTCCCCGAACGATTTCACTTTCTCTGCGTCAAATGTCGACGGGATGAGCGGTGTCCAAATTGGTCCGGGGGCGACCCCGTTGACGCGAATCTTTTTGTCCGCCAAGTTTTTGGCGAGCGAGCGGGTGAACGCGGTGATGGCGCCTTTCGTCGACGCATAGTCGATTAGCTGATCGTTTCCTTCATATGCCGTGATCGAAGTCGTATTGATGATGCTCGCTCCTTCTTTTAAATAGGGGAGCGCGGCTTTCGTTAAGTAGAACATGCTGAAGATATTCGTGCGGAACGTCTTCTCGAGCTGTTCGTCCGAGATGTCGAGGAGTGATTCCTGCGGATGCTGCTCGGCGGCGTTATTGACGAGGATGTCGATATGACCGAACGTCTCGAGCGTCTCCTCGACGATTCGTTGACAGAAGGAAGATTCCCCGAGGTCTCCCTGTAGCAAGAGGCAGGCTTGGCCCAAGTCTTCAATCCGTTCTTTCGTCGCTTCCGCGTCTTCGAGCTCGTTTTGATCCTTATAGACGATGACGGAGTTCGCACCTTCATGGGCGAAGAAGATGGCGACCGATTTCCCAATCCCGGAATCCCCGCCGGTGATGATCGCGACTTTGTCTTTTAACTTGTCACTTCCCTTATAGTCTTCCCGTTCATAAATCGGGAAGGGCTCCATCTTCGAATCGATTCCCGGTTGGTGCGCCTGTTCTTGTGCGTTCTTTTTAAACGACTCAAAATCCTTTCGGCTACCTGCAGTGTTCAGACGATTATCGCGCATACATATATTCCCCTTTCTGAATTTGACTCTTTTTGTCTATACCACATCGATTGAAAACTAATCGTTCAATCAAAAAATGGAATGAAATTGAAAAATGAACGCTTGCGAATGAATGTTCATTCATTTATGATAGAAGAGTAAACACGATGGTGATTGCGATTTTTTTTACGCGTGAAATGAATCACTATTCATTCTCATTTTAGGGGGGAACACTATGACGAGTCACATCGAACAATCAACCGACCTCCGTTTGACGAACTCAATTCGTTTTGCGGTCGTCATCGGTTCAGGAGTAATGGGGGCGGGGATTGCGGCTCACTTGGCGAACGCGGGGATTCGTTCGCTCATGCTCGACATCGTACCACGTGAATTGACAGCAAAAGAGGAAGCGAAAGGGTTGACGCTCGAGTCACCAGAAGTACGAAATCGCATCGCCTCAGAAAACCGTCAGAAGCTATTGAAACAAAATCCGGCACCACTTGCGACAGCCGACCATCTCAACTTCATCGAAGTCGGGAACTTAGAAGATGATTTAGAGCGTTTGAAAGAAGCGGACTGGGTCATCGAAGTCGTCGTCGAGCGCCTCGATGTGAAGCAACAGCTCTTCGAGAAGATTGCACCTTACATCCGTGAAGATGCGATCCTCAGCTCGAACACGTCAGGGATCTCCATCGAAGCGATGGCAAGTGCCCTTCCGGAAGGATTGAAATCACGCTTCCTCGGAACGCACTTCTTCAACCCACCGCGCTACTTGAAGTTGCTCGAACTCATCCCGACGGAGAAGACAGCACGCCCGGTCATCGACTTCATGTCACGCTTCGCGGAAGACCGTCTCGGGAAAGGTGTCGTCGAAGCTAAAGACACGCCGAACTTCATCGGTAACCGCATCGGGACATACGGTCTCCTCGTCACGTTTGAAGAGATGCTCAAGCAAAACGCGTCAATCGGAGAGATGGATTCGATCACAGGTCCGCTCATCGGTCGTCCGAAATCAGCGACGTTCCGCACACTCGATGTCGTCGGAATCGACACATTCGTTCACGTGGCGGGTAACGTCTACGAGACGCTCGAAGCTGGGGAAGAGAAGGACACGTTCGACGTCCCTTCAGAAATGAAGCAACTCGTGGAAAAAGGCTGGATCGGACAAAAGGCCGGTCAAGGCTTCTATAAAAAAGAAGGAAAGGTCATTCAGGAATTGAATCTTCAAACGTTCGAATACGAACAATTGAAAGCGATTACAGGTCCTGAACTTGATCAAATCAAATCACTTCCTGGTTCGAAAGCGAAGTTGAAAGGTGCCATCTTGAACAAAGGTCGTGTCGGACAACTGCTCTGGCCAATCACGGCGAAGACGCTCGCTTACTCGGGACGTCTTACTGGAGAGATTGCAGACACAATCGTTGCGATTGACGATGCGATGAAGTGGGGCTTCGGTTGGAAATTCGGACCGTTCGAAATGTGGGATGCCCTCGGTGTTGAAAAATCAGTCGAACGTATGAAAGCGGAAGGCTACGACGTCCCGGCATGGATCGATGAGATGCTTGCTGCAGGTAACACGTCATTCTATAAGGGAGACCAGTATTACGATAAAGCGTCGAAGGCGTATGTCGAGAAGACCGTCAACCCGAAAGAATTGAAACTCAAGCCACTCGCAAAATCAAACGGCATCATCTTAGAGAACGGTGGGGCACGCCTCGTTGATATCGGCGATGACGTCGTCGCACTCGAATTCACATCACCAAACAACGCGATCGGTGTCGACATCATGCAGATGATCGAACAGTCGATCGACCGTGTCGAACAAGATTTCAAAGGAATGGTCCTCGCGAACGACGGCAAGAACTTCTGTGTCGGCGCAAACCTTGCGATGATGCTCATGGAAGCAGAAGACGAGAACTGGTACGAACTCGATTGGATCATCAACAAGTTCCAACAAGTCGTTCAAAAGATTCGTTACTCGGGACGTCCGGTCGTCGCCGCACCATACGGCATGACGCTCGGTGGCGGAACGGAAATCAGCTTACCGGCAGCACGTATGCAAGCCGCGCTTGAGACGTATATGGGTCTCGTCGAAGTCGGTGTCGGTCTCATCCCAGGTGGAGGCGGAAACGTCAACACGTATCGTCGTCTCCTCGAACAGACGCCGAAATCGATGCAAAACATCGAGAAGGCTGCGCAACAGACGTTCGAGAACATCGCGATGGCGAAAGTATCGAAGTCGGCATTTGATGCGAAGACACTCGGTTACCACCGTGCGGTCGACGGGATCTCGATGAACCGTGATCACTTGACGTTCGATGCGAAACAGACGGTACTCGAACTTGCCGATGGGTATACGGCACCGGTTCGTGAGAAGTTACCGGTCGTCGGTCAAACGGGTAAAGCGACGCTTGAACTCGCGGCGTACGAAATGTTCTACGGCGGTTATATTTCAGAGCATGATTTGAAGATTGCGAAGAAACTCGCACACGTCATCAGTGGTGGCGACTTGGCATACGGTACGCTCGTCGATGAACAGTACTTCCTCGACATCGAGCGTGAAGCCTTCTTGAGCCTTATCGGGGAGCCGAAGTCACAACAACGGATGCAACATATGCTCGTGAAAGGCAAACCACTACGGAACTGATAAAGGGGGACATAACAGATGAGGGAAGCAGTCATCGTAGCCGGCGCACGGACGCCGGTCGGAAAAGCAAAACGCGGTTCGTTCCGTAACGTTCGTTCGGACGAGCTCGCGGGATATGCCATCAAGGCAACGCTTGAGCGTTCAGGATATAAAGGCCCGATTGATGACGTCATCATGGGTTGTGCGATGCCAGAAGCGGAGCAAGGGATGAACATCGCTCGCTATGCGGCGGTCCGGGGGGGACTGTCGCACGAAGTTCCAGCGATCACCATCAACCGCTACTGCTCGTCAGGTCTTCAAGCCATCGCAGATGCGGCGGCGAAAATCATGATCGGTCAAGCGACGGCAATCATCGCCGGCGGTATGGAGTCGATGAGCCAAGTACCGATGGGTGGTCACGTCATCCGTCCAAACCCACACATCATGGAGACGGCACCAGAGTACTACATGAGCATGGGTCATACGGCAGAGCGTGTCGCGGCCGAGTATAACATCTCGCGCGAAGACCAAGATGCGTTCGCTATCAACAGTCACCAAAAAGCGGCTGCAGCGATCGCGGGTGGCAAGTTCCAGGAAGAAATCGCTCCTGTGACGGTCATCGAGCACGTGCTCGGTGAAGACGGTAAAGTCGCGGAAGTGGAGAAAGTCGTGAAGCATGACGAAGGTGTCCGTGCCGATTCGACAATCGAAGCGCTCGGTAAACTTCGCCCAGCTTTCAAAATCAAAGGCTCGGTCACGGCGGGTAACGCCTCACAAGTGTCAGACGGGGCGGCGGCAGTCCTCGTCATGGACCGTGAAGAAGCAGAACGCCAAGGGTTACAACCGATGGCGAAGTTCCTCTCGTTCGCAGTCGGCGGTGTCCGTCCGGAAGTGATGGGAATCGGTCCAGTCGTCGCCATTCCAAAAGCACTCGAAATGGCTGGCGTGAAGCTAGAAGAAGTCGGATTGTTCGAGTTGAACGAAGCGTTCGCGAGCCAATCACTCGGTGTCATCCGTGAACTCGGAATCGATCCATCGAAAGTGAACGTGAATGGTGGCGCTATCGCCCTCGGTCACCCACTCGGTTGTACAGGAGCAAAACTTTCTGTCTCAATCTTGCATGAGATGAAACGACGCAATGAGAAGTATGGGGTTGTCACGATGTGTATCGGCGGCGGAATGGGCGCGGCTGGTGTCTTCGAATTACTTTAAGGGGGAATCGGATATGGAACGTACAGAACATGAATTGATTAAAGGCGGTAGCTTTGTCATTGACGCACTCGACGCATCGCGTCTCTTCACACCAGAGGATTTCTCAGATGAGCATAAGATGATTGGGGACACGACGGCAGGATTCGTCGATGACCGCGTCATGCCAGTTCTCGAGCGCATCGAGAAGCACGAGTTCGACCTTTCAGTCGAATTGTTGAAAGAAGCAGGCGAGCTCGGTCTCCTCGGAGCAGACGTTCCAGAAGAGTACGGCGGCTACCAACTCGATAAAATCTCTTCTTCGATCATCACAGAGCGTTTCGCGAAAGCTCGTTCGTTCGCACTCAGCTACGGCGCACACGTCGGAATCGGGACACTCCCAATCGTCTTCTTCGGATCAGAAGAGCAAAAACACAAGTACTTGCCAAAACTCGCAACAGGCGAATGGATCGCGGCTTACGCGCTCACTGAGCCAGGCTCAGGGTCTGACGCTCTCGGTGCGAAAACGACGGCTGTCTTGAACGAGGCGGGCACGCACTACGTCTTGAACGGTGAGAAACAATGGATCACAAACGCTGGCTTCGCGAACGTCTTCGTCGTCTACGCAAAAATCGATGGTGACAAGTTCAGTGCCTTCATCGTTGAGCGTGACTTTAAAGGAGTCTCAACTGGAGCAGAAGAGCAGAAGATGGGAATCAAGGGATCGTCGACACGTACGCTTATCCTTGAAGACGTCGAAGTACCAGTCGACAACCTTCTCGGTGAAATCGGAAAAGGTCACGTCATCGCCTTCAACATCTTGAACGTCGGTCGTTACAAACTTGCAGTCGGTGCGGTCGGTTCATCGAAACGTGCGTTCGACCTCTCGGTACAATATTCGAACGAGCGCAAGCAGTTCAAGACACCAATTAGCCAATTCCCACTCATCCAAGAGAAATTGGCAACGATGGCAGCCAACATCTATGCGATGGAAAGCTCAGTGTATCGCACGGGTGGCTTGTTCCAAGATAGCTTGGATGCACTTGGTGACGAGAACATGCGTGACGGATCAAAAGTCGCACAAGCGATTGCTGAATATGCGATCGAATGCTCACTCAACAAAGTATTCGCTTCTGAAACGTTTGACTACGTTGTCGATGAAGCGGTCCAAATCCATGGTGGATACGGATTCATGGCAGAGTATGAAGTCGAAAACCTCTATCGTGATTCACGCATCAACCGAATCTTCGAAGGAACGAACGAAATCAACCGTTTGATTGTTCCGGGTACGCTTCTCAAGAAAGCGATGAAAGGTGAATTGCCGCTCCTCGCCGAAGCACAAAAACTTCAAAAAGAGCTCATGAGCTACATGCCACAAGAATTGGACGGCTCACCGCTCGCACGCGAGAAGATGCTCCTTTCGAACATGAAGAAAATCAACTTGATGGTCGCAGGTACAGCGGTTCAGAAGTACCAACAAGACCTTCAAAACGAACAAGAAATCTTGGCGAAGATTGCAGACATGATCAGTGCTATCTACGCGCTTGAAGCAGCCATCGCTCGTACAGACAAGGCGATCGCACGCACAGGCGAAGAGAAGAACACGCTTAAAGTCCGCTACACAGAAATCTTTGCGGAGCAAGTGTTCAAACAAGTCGAACTCATGGCGAAAGAGGTATTGTATGCAGCGGCGTCTGGTGACGAGCAACGCATGCTTCTCTCGGCAATGAAGAAATTCAGCCGCTACCAGCCGATCAATGTGATCGGGACGAAGCGTGAAGTCGCTGCGAGCCTCATCAAAGCGAACAAGTTTATCGTGTAATCCAATCGACAGAAAGGGTGGACCGGACGCGGTCGGCCCTTTCTTTTTTTGACCTCTGCCACGTACAATAGAAACGAGGAGGAGAGACGATGAGAACACGCGATAGATTGCTTGAACGAATGGAACGAATCGGAGAATCGGTTGCCGCACACGAAGGGACGCTGATGCTGCTTGCATTAGGGTCGATTGGACAAGAGACGGAGCGGTTGGATGATTATTCGGACCTCGATTTCTTTTTAATTGTCGAGGACGGGCAGAAGGCACGCTTTATCGACCGACTCGACTGGCTTGAAGTCGAGCCGCTTCACTATCAGTTTCAAAACACGAAAGACGGACATAAGATCATGTATCACGATGGCATCTACGGTGAGTTCGCCGTCTTTGAAGTACATGAACTCGCAGCAATCGCCTATACATCAGGACGCGTCGTCTGGCGACGGGATGAAGCACTCGACGTGTTCGCGACACCGCGTCTTGAGATCGCGCGTGAAGCGACGGCTTATTACTATGAAGAAGCGTTGACGAACCTATATGTCGGCTTGCTTCGGGAACGCCGGGGCGAGATGCTCGCCGGGTTCGAACTCGTCCAAGTCGCGGCCGTTCAAAACGTCTTGAAGGCGCTCGGTGGACAAGGAGACCCGTTCAACCCGACACGTCGGGTCGAGACGAGACATCCAGAGATGATTCCTTTCCTGTCAGGCGGGGTATTAGGATATGGCAAGTCGGGCGTCGCGGCAGCGGTCATCTTACGTTTCATCGAAGAGCGATATGAGGTCAACCCAACGATGAAGCGAGAGATCGAACGGTTGCTTGAGACGTGAATTGATTTCTCTAGATATGCTACATTGATGAAAGAGGTGATGAACAGATGGTGACACTATACGGCTATCCACCATGCAGTACGTGTAAAAAAGCAGAAAAATGGTTGAAAGAGCAAGGCGTCGAGTATACATACGTTCATATCGTCGAATCGACACCGACGAAAGAAGAACTCGCCGAGCTTTGGAAACAATCGGACTTGCCGCTTAAGAAATTCTTCAATACGAGCGGGCAAGTCTATCGAAACGAAGGCATCAAAGACAAGCTACCTAATCTATCAGAAGACGAACAACTTGAGCTATTATCAAGCAATGGTATGCTTTTGAAGCGTCCAATCGTCACAAATGGTGAAAAAACGACGGTCGGATTTTCAGAAAAGTCCTTTACGGACGTTTGGGGCTAAGTGCTATAATACAGATGTGAGTCTAATTTATTTGAGGGGGAAGTTAGGATGAGCAAAGTACCAGCAAATTTACGTTATTCAAAAGAACATGAGTGGGTAGAAGTGAACGGAACGAAAGCCCGCATCGGCATCACGGATTTCGCACAAAGCGAACTAGGGGATATCGTGTTTGTGGAACTCCCAGAAGTTGACGGTACAATCCTACTCGACGAGCCATTCGGTTCAGTCGAATCAGTCAAGACGGTCTCTGAGTTGTATGCGCCAGTATCTGGACGCATCACAGCAGTGAACGAAGACCTTGCCGATTCTCCAGAACTCGTCAACGAGTCACCGTTTGAAAATGCATGGATGGTCGAAGTTGAGTTGACGGAAGAGTCAGACCTCGACAAGCTCATGTCTGCAGAAGAATATGAAGCGATGATTCAAGGATAAGTAAAACCGGCCTCTCCTAATTGGAGAAGCCGGCTTTTTTTATGTTCACTCGAAATCGAGTCGGTAATGGTCCGATTTGACGAGCGTCGCCCGTTCGAACACACGATAGAAGAAAATCCCGAGCCCGACTGGAATAAGCCCGAACAAGACGATCACGAGAAGCACGTTGAACAAGGCGAACCCGCCCGGCATGAGATGTAGCGCGTTTACCGGTCCGATGAGTCCAGATACGCCAAACCCTGCGCTGATTGGAGTCCCCTCGATTCTTAATATACCAGCGAGCGCACCGAGGATGGCCGCATTCGCCAAAATCGGAAGCATCATAATCGGGCGTCGGACGAAGTTTGCCATTTGAATCTTCGGCGATCCGAGGAAGTGGGCGATCGATGTACCGGTCGCGTTCGCCTGCCAACCCGCGATGGCGAGACCGAACCCGGCGGCGACGACGCCGAGGTTTGCCGCACCGGCTGCAACGCCTGATAGACTGATGGCCGTCGCAATCCCGACAGTCGAAATCGGCGAGACGATGATGAGCGAGAACGCCATCGCGATCAAGATGCCCATGAGAACCGGTTGAAGATCCGTCATCGTCATGATGAGGTATCCGATGTATGTCGTGATCTGTGAGATATACGTCAATAAGAAGGCACCGATGCCGCCTGCGACGACAATGACTGTCATCGGCATGACGATGACCGTATACGTCTTCAAGTGGGGAGCGAGCTTCATGACAAGAATCGTAGCGATTGCAGCGGTCACACCGGCTGTGATCACGTCACCGATTCCGGCCATCACGAACGCACCTTCATTAATTCGAACAGCGCCACTGCCGACATAGGTTGCGATGGCAATCGTTCCTGCCTCTAAAATCGATCGTCCGAACTGCATCGCGACGGCAAGACCGATAATGGCCGGGAGGAGGCGCATCGCAATCGTCGTCGCATCCAATATGAATTGAAGAGACGGAAAATAAGGGAGTATAGCTTTCGTGAGTTCACCGAGCAGCGCGCTCGGGATGAGGGCGATCAGAATCGCCATGCTGAGACCGTTTAAGACGTTCATCGTAAATTGCTTTGTCGTACCTGTTGCCTGTTCCGTCATCATTCATTCACCTGTCCTTCTTCTTTGCTGTTATGTACAAAAGCGATAAAGTTAGAACCCATATTATTCCTATCAGACAGAAGAGTCAAGAGAATCATTGAAAAATTCTGAAATTTCACGAGAGCACGATTTTTGAACGGAACTCGAACGACTATTATAATGACAAGAGAGGTGAGAAAAATGATTACAGACGGATACTTATATATATACGCCCCAATGTGTGGTACATGCGCTGTCGCGGAGAAAATGTTGACGGTTGTCGAGGCGGTCGACCCTGAAATTCAGATTGAAAAGCGCGATGCGAACTATATCCCAAAAGAACTTGAAGCTTATCAGGTGATGAGCGTCCCAGCGCTGTTAAAGCTTGAAAATGGCGAGGTTCGGGATCGTCTTTATGCCTTTCAAAACGTTCAGCATGTCCTCTCTTTCGTGAAGTGAGAGAGGAACATTAGAATAATCTGAAAATTTTAAATAATCAGTTGACACAGAAAGTTCACGAATGGTATATTCATTACAACATCTTACTTGAACACAAAATAGGACGCGATATTCCCGACATCAAGACGTTTTGGTGAAGCCGCTGCTACCTTTATACGAATACACGTCAGTCTTCCCTTCGATTGTCCCCCAAAAAAATCAAGCGAAGAAAGACGTTCCGTATAATCGCACGGTCCAAGTCAAGATCGAGTGATGATTGGTGAATCTCCCCCATATAGGGATGTAAATCTTGAACGGGCAAAAGATTTTCATCTATGGGCTGTCCTTCCGTGACTCAAGGTGCTACGTTCTGTGTCGTCCTCGGACGGCACCTTTTTTTGATTTTTTTGAAAAAATGATTTGACAGCAGAAAAAGCTGTCGCTATGATAAAGCTAATCGAATACACAACACTCTTATCAAGAGAGGCTGAGGGACTGGCCCTATGACGCCCAGCAACCGCGGAGTAATCCGAAATGGTGCTAATTCCAGCAAGGTGAGAAACCTTGACAGATGAGAGCAATCGTTGTCCGTACGATAAAGTGCGCACGTTTGCTCAAACGTGCGCGCTTTTTTTGTTGTCAGGAGGGAAAGGAATTGATTCAATTACGAAACGTCGCCAAATGGTTCGATACGAAGAATGGTCGTGTCCAGGCGGTGGATGATGTGTCACTAACGATTGATCGCGGTGAAATTTTTGGAATAATCGGATATTCGGGGGCGGGGAAGTCGACGCTCATCCGATTACTCAACCGTCTCGAATCACCGTCTAGCGGTGAAATCGAGGTCGCCGGGAGTGAGCTCACGAAGCTCAGCCCGAAAGAATTACGAGGGGTTCGCAAGAACGTCTCGATGGTCTTCCAGCACTTTAACCTTCTGTGGTCGCGCACGGTCGCAGAAAACATCAGCTTCCCACTCGAATTGATCGGGGTACCGGCAAGTGAGCGGAAGCGTCGGGTTCAGGAACTCGTCGAGCTCGTCGGATTATCAGGTCGTGAAGACAGCTATCCGTCACAATTATCCGGCGGTCAAAAACAGCGAGTCGGGATTGCCCGCGCGCTCGCTACAAATCCAGAGGTGCTCCTCTGTGACGAAGCGACAAGCGCGCTCGACCCGAAGACGACGGATTCGATTCTTGAACTGCTCGTCAGCATCAATAAGAAACTCGGATTGACAATCGTCCTCATCACGCATGAGATGCACGTCATCCAAAAGATTTGTCATCGCGTCGCCGTGATGGAGGCAGGGAAAGTCGTTGAGACAGGTCAAGTCTCTGATGTGTTCCAACATCCGGAGCAGCCGATCACAAAAGAATTCGTGAAACAAATCGGGGCGGTCGACGATCTGTCGCTCACGTTCGAACATTTGAAAGCACGCTATCCGAGTGGGCAAATCGTCAAATTGAAATTCTTGAACGAAACGGCAGAACAACCGATTTTGTCTGACGTCCTTAAGACGCACGACATCGGATTCAACATCATCGGCGGTAACGTGACTCAGTCACAAGTCGGTGCGCTCGGCACGCTATTCATCCAATTGATTGGGGAAGCACGAGAAATCGAACGCGCCATCGCGTCGATTCGTTCGCAATCAGTAGAAGTGGAGGTGGAAAGCGATGTTTCCTAACGTAGACTGGCAAATCATGATGGAACAGACATGGGAGACGTTATACATGACGCTCGTCGCGGGTGTCGCGACGTTTGTGATCGGACTCGCTTTAGGTTTGATTCTTTATATTACAAACGAATCGCTATTATTGAAGAATCGTCCAATTTACGTCTTCGTCAGCGCGATCGTCAACGTTTTCCGTTCGATCCCGTTCATCATCTTAATCATTTTACTCATCCCGTTCACGTTGTTCCTGCTCGGTACCATGCTCGGTTCGACGGCGGCGCTTCCGGCACTCATCATCGGAGCTGCACCGTTCTATGCCCGTATGGTCGAACTTGCCCTTCGAGAAGTCGACCGCGGTGTCATCGAGGCGGCCGAATCGATGGGCGCGACGAAATGGCAAATCATTTATAAAGTCTTGATTCCGGAAGCACTTCCGGCAATCGTTTCAGGACTCACGGTGACCATCGTGGCAATCGTCGGTTATACGGCGATGGCCGGTGTCGTCGGAGGCGGCGGACTCGGGAACTTGGCCTTCTTGGAAGGGTTCCAACGCTCACAAAACGACGTCACGTTCGTGGCGACGGTGCTCATCTTGATCATCGTGTTCGTCATCCAGTTCATCGGTGACCGACTCGTCACAAAAATTGATAAACGTTCAGCTTAATTACACATACACCATTTGGAGGGATTCATAATGAAAACTTGGAAAACAGTACTCGGATTGACAGCTTTATCAGCATTCACAGTTCTCGCGGCTTGCGGCGGAGAAGAGGCAGAAACAGGTTCTGGCGATGAAAAAACATTGATTGTCGGTGCGTCGAACGTACCGCACGCTGAGATTTTAGAGCACGTACAAGAAGAATATGAAGCAAAAGGCTACAAACTCGAAATCAAGAAGTTCCAAGACTACGTGCTTCCGAACAAGACGCTCGCAAGCGGTGAGCTTGATGCGAACTACTTCCAACACGAGCCATACCTCGAGTCGCAAATGGCTGAAAACAAAGACTACAAATTCGCATCTGCGGGTGGTGTCCACATCGAGCCAATCGGTGTCTACTCACAAGACTACAAATCGCTCGACGAACTTCCAGAAGGTGCGGAAATCATCATGAGTTCATCGGTCGCTGACCACGGACGTATCCTCACGATGCTCCAATCAGAAGGTCTCATCACACTTGCTGAAGGCAAGACGGTCGATGCGACAGTCTCTGACATCGTTGACAATCCTAAAGACTTGAAGTTCAAAACAGACGTTGAAGCAGCACTTCTTCCGACAGCTTACAACAACGGAGAAGGCGATGCGGTCCTCATCAACACGAACTACGCAATCGACGCAGGTCTCAACCCACTTGAAGATGCCATCGCACTCGAAGGCGAAGACTCACCATACGTCAACTTGATCGTCACACGTGAAGGGGACGAAGAAGATGAGCGCGTCAAAGCACTTCTCGAAGTATTGACTTCTGAAGAGACACAACAGTGGATCTTAGACGAATACAAAGGTGCGGTCGTACCGGTACAACAATAAGCAGTCTCGACTCAGGGGTCATCCCCTGGGTCTTTTTTTGTCTAGTGTTCTTTCATGAAGAGAAGTACACTACATATATGAAAGAAAAGGGGGGGTTGGATGAAGCTCAGACAGATTCATCCACTGACGTGGGGCGTCCTGTTCGGGACGTTTTTTGCACGACTGGCGACGTTTTTCGTCATGCCATTTTTTGCGATCTATCTGGCCACGCTCGGCTTTTCGGCGAGTGTGATTGGAACGATCTTTGCCGTGACGGCACTTTCGGGTCTGTTCATGAGCTTCTTTGGAGGGACTCTTTCTGACCGATATGGGCGAAAACAGCTCATGTTGATTGGCATCGTGCTCAATGCCGTTACGTTCGCTGGTCTCGCGCTCGCGACCGAACTGTTTTGGTTTTATATGTTATCGATGTTGATGGGCATGTCGCGATCTTTCTTAGAACCGGCTTCACGCGCACTCATCAGTGACACGACGCAGGCAGACCAACGGGTCATCGTCTATAACGTCCGTTACTTTATGATCAATATCGCCGCGGCCTTCGGGCCACTCTTGGCGGTCGTCCTATCACTCACCGGAGTGAAGACCGCATTCTTTGTCGTGACGGCAGTATACATATTGTATGGAATCATCATCTCGATCTTGTTTTATAAGTATCCGTTTGAAGAGGGAGACGGGGTCAAGGCACGGCCACACTTGACGGAGACGTTCCGGGTCCTGCGAGACGACCGGACATTCCGTGCGGTTATCATCGGAATGATCTTTGCAATTATCGGTTACAGTCAGTTCAATTCGACGCTCCCTCAATTCATCGCATTAAGCGACGGGTTGGAAGACGGTTCGAGATTGTTTGCATACTTATTGACGACGAACGCCATCACGGTGCTCATCGTCCAGTATCCGATTATGCGTTTCGGGATTCGTGTCTCGCCGATCAAGTCACTCTTCTTCGGCATTTCGACGTTGTCGTTCGGTCTTTTATTGATTGGTTTTGCGACAGTTGAATGGGTACTCTTTGTGGCAATGGCCATTTTCACGGTCGGCGAAGTATTGATGTTCACGATGACAGATGTATTGACGGATGAACTGGCTCCCGAACATTTACGGGGAACTTATTTTGGGGCGATGGGATTGACGTCACTCGGTCAGACGATCGGTCCGATTATCGGTGGGGTGTTACTCGATACATTCGGGCAATCATCGCTTCCGGTGTTCGGAAGTTTGGCGCTCTTGACGGGGTGTGGTGCCTTCTTCTTCGCGGCCGCAGTACGAGAGCGGAAAGCCGTCCTCGCACTTGTCGAAGAGAATGCCGGATAATGTCTTGATTTCCTACTATTAGCATTCTCAACTTTTATCATTCTATTGAGAATGAATTCTAAGGTGAGTCGCTTGAAATAAAAAAATGACTAGTCTAAGATTAGAATATATCTAATCTACGCCATTCACTATGGCGAGAAAATACGGAAGGGGTATCCGAATGTCTAACGTACCACAAATGAAAATTGATGACCTCCGCGTCTCAATCGAAGGAAAAGAGATTGTTAAAGGTCTTAACCTAGAAATTAAAGGTGGCGAAATTCATGCCATCATGGGTCCAAACGGGACTGGTAAATCAACACTCGCATCAGCACTCATGGGTCATCCACTTTATGAGGTCACTGGGGGGAGCGTCGAATTAAACGGCGAAGATGTCCTCGAGATGGAAGTCGACGAGCGCGCACAAGCAGGAATGTTCCTTGCGATGCAGTACCCGGCTGAAATCAGCGGTGTGACAAACGCAGACTTCTTGCGTTCAGCAATCAACTCACGTCGTGAAGAAGGTCAAGAAATCTCACTCATGAAGTTCATCCGTGAACTCGATGCGAAGATGGAACTTCTCGAAATCCCTTCAGAAATGGCACACCGTTACTTAAACGAAGGATTCTCAGGCGGTGAGAAGAAACGTAACGAAATTCTTCAAATGATGATGATTCAACCGAACATCGCCATCTTGGATGAAATCGACTCAGGTCTTGATATCGATGCACTCAAAGTTGTCGCAAAAGGTGTTAACGAAATGCGTTCAGAAGAGTTCGGCTGCTTGATCATCACGCACTACCAACGTCTCCTCAACTATATTGAGCCAGACTTCGTACACATCATGATGGACGGGAAAATCGTCATGTCTGGTGGCAAAGAGCTCGCACAGCGACTCGAAGCAGAAGGTTACGACTGGGTGAAGCAAGAACTCGGAATGACAGTAGACACAGAAGCGTAAGGAGGCTGTACGATGACCGTACAATTTGAATTGGATGCACAAGCGTTGTCGGCACGTGCAGAAGCGCTCGGCGGACCAGCATGGATGGTCAACCGTCGTAAAGAGGCAGCAGAACTTGCGCCGACACTTGCTTTGCCAAAAGTTGAAAAGATTAAGATTGATAAGTGGTACTTCGCAGCGGGTGATGTCAATCTCGAACCGAAAGATGGTTTGACAGCTGACATCGAATCACTTCTCGGAGACCACCGGACAAACGTGCTCGTTGAACGCAACGGTCATGTCGTCTATAACGAATTGTCGATGCCAGAAGGCGTCTTATTCATGGGAATCAAAGAAGCGATGGAGCAACATCCTGAGCTCGTTGAGAAATACTTCATGACGGAAGGCGTACGTGTCGATGAAGAACGTCTTTCGGCGTTGAACGCTGCCCTCACAAACGGTGGGGCGTTCATTTACGTACCGAAAAACACACAATTGAAAGATCCGCTTCAAGCCATCTTTACGATGGAACAGGCGAACGGTGCCCTCTATCACCACACGATTCTCGTCGCTGACGAAGGCAGTGAAGTGACATACATCGAAAACTTCCTTTCTGGTACGAACGAACCGCACACGGTCAACGTCGTGACGGAAGTATTCGCTGGAGAGAACGCGAAAGTCGTCTTCGGTGGTGTCGATCAGCTCGCTGAATCAGCCCTTACGTTCATGAACCGTCGCGGTGTCGTCTATGCGAACGGTCGCCTCGATTGGGCGCTCGGTCACATGAATGACGGGAACTCGGTCGTCGAGACGAAGACTCACCTCGTCGGAGACAACACGTATTCGGATACAAAAGCTGTGACAATCGGTCGCGGTGCACAAAAACAAAATTTCAACATTCGTACCGACCACTTCGGAAAAGCATCTGAAGGGTTCATCTTGATTCACGGTGTCCAAAAAGACGCAGCCACTGCGATTTTCAGCGGTACATCGATGATTCACCACGGTGCGTCAAAATCGAACGGTGTACAAACCGAGCGCGTCTTGATGCTCTCTGAAAAAGCACGTGGGGACGCCAACCCGATTCTTCTTATCGATGAAGATGATGTTATGGCAGGTCACGCGGCATCGGTCGGTCGTGTCGATGACGTTCAATTGTATTACTTGATGAGCCGTGGATTGTCTCGCCAAGAGGCAGAGCGTTTAATCATCCACGGATTCTTGACGCCTGTCGTCGAAGAACTCGCAATCGATTCGGTCAAAGACCGTCTCCGCGAAGTCATCGAAGGGAAAGTACGTTAAGATGTTGAACGCCTCGATTCGTGAACAATTTCCGATTTTAAATCAGGAAATCAATGGACACCCGCTCGTTTATCTTGATAGCGCGGCGAGCTCACAAAAGCCGCTCGCTGTCATCGAGGCGATCGAGGACTATTATCGTCGCAACCATTCGAACGTGCATCGTGGCGTCCATACGCTCGGGACGCAAGCGACGGATGCATATGAAGGAGCACGCGAACGCGTCCGCTCGTTCATCCATGCGGCGGTTCCTGAAGAAATCATTTTCACACGTGGGACAACGACGGCCATCAACTTGGTTGCGTCGAGCTACGGGGATGCGAATGTCGGTGAAGGCGACGAAATCGTCCTCACTCCGATGGAACACCATGCGAACTTGATTCCGTGGCAACAACTCGCCAAGCGAAAAGGCGCGACGCTTCGATACGTCGAGCTCACGCCGGACGGACGTGTCACATTGGATGCCGTTCAAGCCGTCTTATCGGACCGGACGAAAATCGTCGCGATGAGCCACGTCTCAAACGTGCTCGGTACGATCAATCCGATTGCCGAAGTCGCTCGACTTGCGCATGAGTTTGGTGCCGTCATGGTCGTCGATGCTGCACAAAGTGCACCGCATCGTAAACTGGACGTTCAAGCGCTCGACTGTGACTTCCTTGCCTTTTCTGGACATAAGATGCTCGGACCGACTGGAATCGGTGTCTTATACGGGAAGAAACAACTCCTCAAAAACATGGAACCGGTCGAGTTCGGTGGCGAGATGATCGACTATGTCGATTTGTATGAATCGACGTGGAAAGACATCCCGTACCGCTTCGAAGCGGGAACACCAATCATTGCTGGAGCGGTCGGACTTGCGGCAGCCATCGATTTCTTAGAAGAAATCGGGCTTGAGAACGTCGAAGCACACGAACGTGAACTCGCGTCTTACGCGATCGAGCAGATGAAAACGATTGAAGGAATCGAGATTTATGGTCCTGAAGATCGCGTCGGTCTCGTCACGTTCAACTTGAAGGACGTGCATGCGCACGACCTCGCGACCGTTCTCGATATGCAAGGCATCGCGGTTCGTGCCGGTCACCACTGTGCACAACCACTCATGCGTCTTTTGAAGCAATCATCGACGGCACGGGCGAGCTTCTATTTGTACAACACAAAAGAAGAGGTCGACCGTTTCATCGAGGGATTACGTCAAACGAAGGAGTATTTCAATTATGAGTTTTAATAATCTCGACATGTTGTACCGCCAGGTCATCATGGATCACTATAAAAACCCAAGAAACCGTGGCGTCATCGAAGATGGCGTGACGGTGGACTTGAACAACCCGACATGTGGGGATGCGCTTCGTCTTCAACTACAAGTCGAAGACGATATCGTCAAAGATGCGAAGTTCGAAGGGGAAGGCTGCTCGATCAGTCTCGCCTCGGCATCGATGATGACCCAAATCGTCAAAGGAAAAACAGTAGAAGAGGCGCTTCAACTCGCTAACATCTTCTCTGAAATGGTTCAAGGCAAAGAGTACGACACGGATACGTTTGACCTCGGTGATATCGAGGCGCTCTCAGGCGTATCGAAATTCCCGGCTCGAATCAAGTGTGCCACGCTTGCGTGGAAGGCGCTTGAAAAAGGAGTAGATGAGGACGCGTAAGGAGAAGGAGGAGACCGATATGGCAAAGAACATGCCGGAAATTGGCGATTATAAATACGGCTTCCATGATCGGGACGTTTCGATTTTCCGTTCAGGCCGCGGCTTGACGACAGAAATCGTAGAGACGATCTCGCGCATGAAAGAAGAGCCACAATGGATGCTCGACTTCCGTTTGAAGTCGTTGGATCACTTCAACAAGATGGCGATGCCGACATGGGGCGGAGACCTCTCGGCACTTGATTTCGACGAAATCACTTACTATGTCAAACCATCTGAGAAGACAGAACGCTCATGGGATGAGGTACCAGAAGAAATCAAACGTACGTTTGACAAGCTCGGTATCCCAGAAGCAGAGCAAAAATACTTGGCAGGTGTCTCGGCTCAGTATGAGTCTGAGGTTGTCTACCACAGCATGCAAGAAGACTTCGAAGCCAAAGGTGTCATCTTCAAAGATACAGACACAGCACTCAAAGAAGACGAAGAAATCTTCAAAGAGTACTTTGGGAAGTTGATCCCGCCGACAGACAACAAGTTCGCGGCCCTCAACTCAGCTGTTTGGTCGGGTGGCTCGTTCATTTACGTACCAAAAGGTGTGAAACTCGAGCAACCGCTTCAAGCTTATTTCCGTATTAACTCGGAAAACATGGGTCAGTTCGAGCGTACGCTCATCATCGTCGACGAAGGCGCATCGGTTCATTACGTCGAAGGATGTACGGCACCGGTTTACACAACGAACTCGCTTCACTCAGCGGTCGTTGAGATCTTCGTCAACAAAGACGCATACTGCCGTTACACGACAATCCAAAACTGGGCGAACAACGTCTACAACTTGGTAACGAAACGTGCAGTCTGTGAAGCGGGTGGATCAATGGAGTGGATCGATGGAAACATCGGATCGAAACTCACGATGAAATACCCGGCTGTCATCTTGAAAGGGGAAGGCGCACGTGGGATGACACTCTCGATCGCCCTCGCTGGTAAAGGACAGCACCAAGACGCTGGAGCGAAAATGATTCACCTCGCGCCGAACACGTCTTCGTCAATCGTCTCGAAATCGATTTCGAAACAAGGCGGAAAAGTATCGTACCGTGGAATCGTCCACTTCGGCCGTAAGGCGAAGGGCGCGCGCTCGAACATCGAGTGTGACACGCTCATCATGGACAACGAGTCAACGTCAGATACAATCCCGTACAACGAAATCTTGAACGACCAAGTGTCACTCGAACACGAAGCGAAAGTCTCAAAAGTGTCAGAAGAGCAACTCTTCTACCTCATGAGCCGTGGAATCTCGGAAGAAGAAGCGACAGAAATGATCGTTATGGGCTTCATCGAGCCATTCACAAAAGAATTGCCAATGGAATATGCGGTCGAAATGAACCGTCTCATCAAGTTCGAGATGGAAGGTTCGATTGGATAATCGCCTGAATGACGGACTCCTTGTAAAAAGGGGTCCGTTTTTTTGTTATGTCTATGCCTTATGTAGGGTATGCTAAAAAGAGAATGATATATAGAAAGGAAGGATCTACATGACACGTATTCCACATAAAGATGATATTGACCCGAAAGATATCACTCGCATCGCCGTCATCGGTGCAGGATGGGTTGGGGTCAGTTTTGCTTATCAATTATCAACGGCAGCCCTTTGTGAAGAGCTCGTCTTAATCGACTCGAATCATGCCAAAGCAGAAGGGGAGGCAATGGACCTGAATCATGGCATCTCGTTCGCCCCGACACCGGTCCGAATTTGGGCAGGGGACTATTCGGATTGTAAAGACGCAGATATCGTCGTCATCACGGCAGGTGCGGCGCAAAAACTCGGCCAAACACGGATGGACCTCGTCGAGCAAAACGCGAAGGTCGTCCGCACCGTGACACAAGACTTGATGAAGAGTGGATTTGACGGCATCTTAGTCGTCGCGACGAACCCGGTCGATGTCATGGCACACGTCGCTTGGAAAGCATCGGGTCTACCGAAAGAACGTGTCATCGGGTCAGGGACCGTCCTCGATACGGCGCGACTCCGTTACAAACTTGGAGACTATTTCGAACTGTCGCCACGAAACTGCCACGCTTATTATATGGGAGAACATGGGGATACGGGATTTGTCGCATGGAACAACGCGCGCATCTATGGAAAGAGTATTGATGAACTGTTGGCAGAGAACGAGAAGTATCGGTTTGAGGACTTGGAATCCATTTATATAGATGTGCGTGACGCTGCTTATCAGATTATCGAGTATAAGAGTGCCGCTTATTATGCAATTGGGGTCGGCTTACTACGCATTATCCGGGCCATCGTTCGAAATGAAAATTCCGTCGTCACGATTGGGGCTCATTTAGAAGGCGAGTATGGGGCGAGTGACGTGCATATCGGTGTACCGGCCTTGATTGACCGGAGCGGCATTCGCAAGATTATCGAAATTGAATTGACGGACGAAGAACAACAGAAGTTTGATGCCTCGGTACAAGCAATCAAGGCCGGAATCGAGAAAGTCGAACCAGCATCCTAAAAAAAATCCGACTGCACAAGCAGTCGGATTGTTGGTTAAGACGCCTCTTCTTCGGCGATATCTTTCTTATAGTACTTCTCGGATGTGAAGAATTCGGTCGTTAGTCGTTTCACTTCACCACTTAGAAGCAGGACGGCAATCATGTTCGGGATGAGAATCATCGCGAGCATCAAATCGAGGAAGTTCCAAATCATTTGGGCGCCTCCAATCGAACCGATGACAATCGAGACGATATAGACGGCCTTCATGATTTTTCCTGCCGTCAAACCGAACAAGTACTCGGCCTGACGCGATCCGTAAAAGATGATGACGATAATGGTCGAGAGAACAAAGAAGATGAGCGAGATGGTGACGAGTAAGCTTCCCGTGTAACCGAAGTATTCACGGAAGGCGATCGTCGTCAACGCCGCTGGGTCATCCATCGCTCCGTCTGCCGTCCACACACCGGAAGACAAGACGACGAAGGCGGTCGTGCTACAAATGATGAGCGTATCGATGACGATTCCGATGACCGCCCAGAATCCTTGGCGCACCGGGTGATCCGTTTGTGCAGCAGCGTGGGCAATCGGTGCCGTTCCAAGACCCGCTTCATTCGAATAGAGTCCGCGGGCGAAGCCCCAACGAATCGTTTCGGCGACGGCAGCTCCGGCAAATCCTCCGAACGCGGCCATCGGCTCGAACGCATACGAGAAGATGAGACTGAGCACGTTTGGAATCTCAGAGAAGTTCATCAAGACGATGACGATTCCGGCTCCGACATAGACGAGTGCCATGCCAGGAACGACGATCTCCGTGACTTTCGCGATGCGCTTCAGTCCACCAAAGACGATGATGCCAACAAGAATAGCGACGACGATACCGGTGATGAGCGTGTTCCCATTGAACGTCTCACGGACTGCCGAGCTGACGGCGTTCCCTTGTACCATGATACTCGGAATGAGTTCGATCATGAGGGCGAAAGCGAACCAAGTCGCAAGCCATTTCCAACGAAGTCCTTTTGATATGTAGTAGACAGGTCCACCGACAAATTCGCCGGCGTCATTCTTTTCACGATAGTGTACGGCCAGTACGCTCTCCGAAAACTTGATGGCCATGCCGATGATGGCAATGACCCACATCCAGAAGATGGCACCCGGTCCCCCGAACATGATCGCTGCAGGTACACCGATAATGTTCGCGGCCCCGACTGTTGAAGAGAGCGCTGACGTTAAGGCTTGTCTCGGACTGATGTCGCCTTCACCTTTTGGTTTTTTAAAGATGCTTCCGAACGTTTGCTTAAATATGTAGATTGGATGACGAAACTGAAAGAAACCAAGTTTGATCGTAAGAAACACACCGGACAAGACGAGTAACGAGATGATCGGCACACCCCAAAGCCAATTTGAAAAACTCGTGACGATATCGATAACTGCATTCATATAACCACTCCAATTCCATTATTTTACTTAAATACTGTTTCCTAAAGTAAGGACCTCTAAACATCTTTGTCAAAATAAAGGAGGAATATAGAATGAGAGTCGCCAAACATTTGGTCGTATCTGGACGTGTCCAAGGCGTCGGGTTTCGATACTTTTCACAAGAAACCGCTCGCCAATATGGAATCAAAGGATGGGTGCGAAACTTGAATGACGGGACGGTCGAACTTCATGTAGAAGGCACGAGTGAAGACATCGAGTCATTTCAAAAAGCTTTACAAGATGGAAATCGTTTCGTCGGCGTCGAGCGAATTGACGAAGCGAAGACAGATGATCAAAGATTCCGTAAATTCGAAATCCGGTATTAAACGCTTACATCCTCCTTCGTTCCGAAGGGGGATTTTTTTGTGAAATCTACATTTCTAAAAATTAAACCTCGAATTTTGGAGATGGGGTGGTCAAACGATAGGAAGTGTGTATAATGAAATAGACCAAGCGATATATTGTCAGAAAATTTAGTTATTATTTTTTTGTTAATTCGTTCGGAATATCAAGTGTATGGAGGTAGTTGTATGAAAAAATCGACATTGTTCCCGTTAGCGTTTACGATTTTTGCTTTATTCTTTGGGGCCGGGAACTTGCTGTTCCCACCAGAGCTCGGCGCCTTGGCGGGGGAAAACCTCGTACCGGCGATGATCGGGTTCATCATTACGGGTGTCGGTTTACCGCTTCTTGCTTTGTTCGCAGTCGCTCAGGTCGGCGGCGGAACAGACCAAATTGCTCGGTACATTCCTAAACGTCTCGCGCTCGTCTTGACGGGATTGATGTACGTAGCCATCGGGCCATTCTTCGGAATCCCGCGTACGGCCGCTGTCACGTATGAAATGGGACTTGTTCCGTTTCTCGATGCACCTTCAACTTTGACACTCGCGATGAGTTCGACCGTCTTTTTCGGGTTGACGTTCTTCTTGACGCTCCGTGCTCAAAAGTTGATTGAAGTCATCGGACGAATCATCACACCAATCCTCTTATTCTTGCTCGTAGCGATTGGAATCACGAACCTTGTCGCTCCACTTGGAGAGCCAGGAGCTCCAGCAGAAGGATTTGAGACATGGGTTGGCGCACTCGGTCAAGGTTTCCAACAAGGTTATTTGACGATGGATGTATTCGGGGCCCTCGTCTTTGGGGCAATCGTCCTCGTCACGTTGAAAGCCAATGGATTGAGTGACCAAAAAGAAGCGTCTTCACTCCTTCGCTCTGCAGGGATGCTCGCGGTTACCTGTTTGATGCTCGTCTATATCTCGCTCGCTTCAATCGGTGCGAATATGACAGTCGCAGAAGGAACGACGAGTGGCGCAAGCCTTCTCCAAGCGTTCGCAGGTACGTCTTACGGACAAATCGGAATGCTCGCACTCGGATTAGCGGTCTTCCTCGCTTGTTTGACGACAGCAGTTGGACTCATCTCAGAGTTCTCACGCTTCATCAGCAATCAGTTTGATTCTCTCAAATATCATCATGTCGTCATCGCGACAACGTTGTTTGGATTCATGATCTCACTCGTCGGTTTGAGTTCGTTGATTCAAATCGCGGTGCCGCTTCTCACGCTCCTCTATCCGGTCATGATCGCACTCGTGCTCGTATCGGTGACGGAACGTTTTCAACGAAACCCTCGTGTGGCGATGAAAGCGACGATTTATACGGCGCTCGTGCTCTCGTTCTTTGAGACGTGGAACGGCATCCAGCCTTCTGCGGTTACTTCTTGGATCGGAAACTTACCAATGGCGGATATCGGACTTGCCTGGGCAGTTCCGACGCTGATCGTCTATGCGATCACGCTTCTTCTTCCGAAGGGAACGCCACAAGAACCACTCGCTCAATCACGCATCTCATAAGTCTCGCCCATCCTTTGGTCTAGGATGGGCTTTTTTCTGTCTTATTGTTTGCCTGGATGTGAACTCAAACAGTAAAATGGAAAGATGAAAAGGGAGTGACACGAGTTGACGACAAAACAAAAAAATCAATTGGCGATTCTCATGTTGAACATGTTTATCGCCGTCGCCGGGTTTGGGATCATCATCCCAATTATTCCGGATTACTTAAAGATGATTGGCGAAGGAGGGACAGCCGCCGGACTCATGATTTCCGTATTTGCGGGTGCCCAGCTCGTCATGTCACCGATTGCTGGGAAATGGGCGGACGTCTACGGGCGCCGACTCATGATCATTCTCGGTCTGATTGGATTCACTATCTCGATGGGAGTCTTCTATCTATCAGATAACTTAACGATTCTTCTCATCTCTCGTGCCATCGGGGGTGTTGGTGCAGCGCTTTTGATTCCTGCCATCTTCGCTTATGTGGCAGATATCACGACACTCGAGCAACGAGCTCGAGGGAACAGTTATATTTCCGCGGCAATGTCACTCGGAATTGTTGTCGGACCAGGTATTGGTGGATTTTTTGCCGAGTTCGAGCTAAAGACGCCATTACTCGTCTCAGCAATCGTTTCGTTCATTGCTGTCATTTCATCCGTCCTTCTTTTAAAAGAACCGGACCGTGCTCCTTACGTGGCACCGAAAATAAAAGAATCGTTACCGACACAATTGGTTATGTCGACACGTAAACCATACTTCTTCGTATTATTGATCAACTTGGTCATGGCGTTCGGACTCATGGCGTATGAATCAGTGCTTGGATTATACGTCAGCGAGATGTTCAGCGCGACGCCTCAAGAGATTGCGATCATGGTGACGGGAACGGGCATCGTCAGCGTCATCGTCCAATTGTTCGCGGTCGACCGTTTAGTCGAGTTGATGGGAGAGGTCAAAGTCGTCCTCGCCTTCATCGCGCTCGCGGCGTTTGGTTTCTTATTATCCCTCTTCGCGGGAACGTATATATTGTTCTTTGCAGTGACACTCGTCATTTTCTTGTCGACGTCCATCTTGCGCCCGGTATTGAACACGCTCGTCTCGAAACTTGCAGGAAACGAGCAGGGGCTTGCGATGGGGATGAACAACGCCTATATGAGCATCGGAAATATTTTAGGACCGACACTTGCCGGTATTGCGTTTGATATTGATATGCGCTATCCGTTCATCATGGGGCTGGTCTTGTTGCTCATTACGTATACAGGCACATGGAACTGGTCGAAACGGAAAGCGACCGTCATTTCGGAGTCATAAAGGAGGACGCTATGATTTACGTTGGTGTGACTGGATGGGGTGACCACGATCTGTTATACACGACCCCAGAGGAACGAAAACATAAACTATCGACGTACGCGGGTCATTTCCCGACCGTTGAAATCGATTCGACATTTTATGCGATACAGCCCGTGAAAAATTTCGAGAAGTGGGATGCCGAGACACCGGACCATTTCCAATTCGTCGTCAAAGTTTCCCGGGAAATGAGCGGACATGACCGTGAACCGAAAACGCCACTCATTGAATTGTTTGAGCGTTATCGTGTTTCGGTCGATCCATTGAAACAGGCAGGGAAGTTACGGGCTGTGCTCGTCCAGCTTCCGCCTTGGTTCGACGTATCGAAACCGCATCTCGACTATTTACGAACACTCCGTGCCGAACTCTCTGATTATGCGATTGCCATCGAGTTTCGTAATCCGACTTGGTTCTCTGAAGCGTTCCGGGATCGTACACTTCAATTTTTAAAGGAACAGCGATTCATCAATACGATTTGTGATGAGCCACAGACGAAAGAGAGCAGTATTCCGTTCGTACCGGTCGTGACACACCCTGAGGTAGCCGTCGTTCGATTACATGGACGCAATACGTCAGGTTGGCTTAAAAAGCCGGGCATGACGAGTCAAGAATGGCGACACGTCCGTTGTCTATATCGCTATAGCGAGGAAGAGCTTCAGGAACTCGCTACCTCGCTCCGCGAGATTGACCGTGAAGCGAAAGACGTGTACGTATACTTTAACAACAACTCGGCCGGGGACGCGGCTCCTAACGCCAAGCGTTTAATTGAAATTCTCGGGCTCGAATACGAGCTTGCACCTAGACAAATTAGTCTGTTTTAGAAGGAAGGGATGGCCGTGACGAAACTTACTATTTTTCACTACAATGATCTTCACTCAAAGTTCGACCAATGGCCGAAACTTGTTTCATTTCTAGAAGAACGTCGTACGGACGATACACTCTATTTTGATTTAGGTGATCATGCCGATCGCACACATCCGGCGACTGAGGTGACGCGCGGAAAGTTGAACGTTCGCTTACTCGAGCGACTTCAACCGACGGCTGTCACGATTGGAAACAATGAAGGCATCACGTTTCCACACGATTGGTTAGCCGATCTATATGAAGAGGCGACGTTCCCGATTTTGCTTGGGAATGTGTATGAAGCAGACGGGTCGCGACCAAATTGGGTCGAAGAAACGCTTGTTCTTGAGCGTGATGGGTTGAAAATTGGCTTATTTGGTGTCACAGCCCCTTATGAAGAGTTGTATCCCGAACTTGGTTGGCAAATCGAATCACCTTACGAAGCGACAAAGCGAGCGCTAGAGCGGTTGGCACATTGTGATGTCATCATCGCACTCAGTCATCTCGGTTTCTTCGGGGATGAACGATTAGCAGACATGTATCCTGATATTGACGTCATCCTCGGGGCCCATACGCATCACGTTTTAGATGAAGGCGTGACGACGAACGGAGTGCTCATTGCACAAGCTGGGAAATATGGGAAGTATGTCGGGGAAGTGACACTGACGCTCGATGAGTCAGGAGTCGTTTCGAAAGAAGCTCGCCTCCATGAACTGTCACAACAATCAGATAGTCCAGATACGTTGGCTTTGTTAGATACAGAAGGGGCAGATGCCGAACGCCTCCTTAATATCACAATCGCAGAAACAGAAGGATATGCATCTGATTGGTTCGGGCATTCTCCGCTTAGTGAGTTGCTTGTAGAAGGGATGGTTGAATGGTGTGCAGCCGATGTCGGAATCATTCCGTCTGGAGTCGTCCTAGACGGTCTCGCTCCAGGAAAAGTCACGCTGAACATGTTGCATCGGATCTGTCCACATCCAATCAACCCATGTGTCCTGACGCTTGACGGTAAGACGCTCGATCGATTTTTACATGACGTAAATGAGGAAACGTTCACGAATATGCACGTCAGAGGTCTAGGATTCAGAGGCACCGTACTCGGTGAACCGAGTCTGTATCAAATCGAACAGCGGGACGGTCAGTACTACGTCATGGGAGAAAAGCTAGAACCGAATCGGACATATCGCGTCGCAACGGTCGATATGTTGACGTTTGGTCCGCTCCTTCCATACTTAGCAGACCAGCCGAAACGATATTTCATGCCCGAACTTCTGCGGGATGTGTTGCGAGAGACAATTGTCGCTCGTCATGAGGTCATTCGAAAAGGATAGAGCCGTCATAGTGGGGCATGCTATGATAACAGAGTGGAGGTGGGAGCAATGATTCGAGTGAATCGCCACGGATATACCGTTTTAGAAGAGAAGCGCGACGGATTTGACGAAGAAGCGTTTATCGCAAGGTATAGTGACGTGCTTGATAAATACGACTATATTGTCGGCGACTGGGGACACGGGCAGCTACGTTTGAAAGGGTTCTATGAACCACAATCAAAGTTAGCGACGTATGAGAACCGGATTGATCACGTGATGGACTATGTATACGAGTATTGCAATTTCGGATGTCCTTATTTCGTTCTGAAGAAAGAGACAGACATTAACGAAGAAGAGAGTGGTCCTGTCTTTGGTGGAACGAAGCAGAAACTGAAGTTGAAGCGGAAGTTCAACAAGACTGAAGAGACAAATGCGTAAAGTGCTGAGCAATCAGCACTTTTTATATTTCTATATTACAGTTAATTTCCAAATATTTCGTTTAGGTAAAAAGTCATGACTTCGAGTTTAAGGGTTGGAAAAATGTGATAAGTTGTCATTAAGGATAGCTACGTAGTTTTGGTTTTTAGAGTGAGGTGATTGGATGCAACATGTACAAACGACCGTCGGGGATCGGGATGACGTCCATAATCGAATTCATAATCTCGGACTAGGGATACTGGCTATGTTCTTTTTTGGCTTTCACATCATGATGACCTTCTATTTTACGGCGGCAGTCATTCTTTTTGAACTCATTCATGTGTTGATCGTCCGTCGCTTTGAATACAGCCATTCTTTTTTACGGAGTCGCGTCTTCAAAATTACATCTCACCTTGCGTTTTCGCTCGGAGTGCTCTTATTGATCTTATCCATGTCTCAGTTCTTTTTAGGTAATGTAATGATTCGTTAAGCGGAAAGGAAAAAATCCTTTCCCTTTTTTTATGTTTTTTTGAAACGTCCTGCAACCTTTTCACGTACACTGTAGAGAAGACTATAAAAAAGGATGGGTTACAATGAGATCTGAATGGAAACAACATGCACGACAAGCGCTGAAAGGAAAATGGTGGCTCGTGGCCGGATTGGCGCTTTTGTTTTGTCATCGTCAATGGGATTCCACAGTGGTTCGCTCCTGAAATGGATCCCAACTCACCAGAAGCGTTCACATCGACAGACGCCACGTTAAGTTTCGTGTCGACAATTCTTCAAATCTTGATTGCGCCACTTGCCATCGGTTGGTCATGGCTCGCGCTTAACGTATCGCGCGGAAATGGCGCGTCACTCTCGACAATGTTCAAACCGTTCCAAACACGTTATGTGAAACATGTCATCACTTCATTTGTGATGAGCCTCTTTATCGTATTATGGACACTGTTATTGATTGTACCTGGAATCATCAAAGGATTCTCGTACTCGCTTACGCCGTATATCTTACGCGATCAGCCTGAGCTTTCGGCACTTGAATCGATCACGGAATCGCGTCGTCTCATGGACGGGCACAAGATGGAAGCATTCATGCTCTTCTTGTCGTTCTTCGGATGGTTCCTCGTCGGGATTTTGACGCTCGGGATTGGGTTCTTCTTTATCGGTCCTTACTTCTCGACAACGTATGCGACGTTCTATGACTCGATTCGCGATAACCAAGTTGGTTCGGAAGAGCCGGTGCACGGAACGGAACAAGGCTTCTAATCAACAAAACGCCTCGCTCATTTTATTGAGCAAGGCGTTTTTTTAGGCATTGACTTCAGTTTTTTTGTAAGTATGGCTTCAATGACAAGTGATGTTCAGCCACGACTTTACGAATCGTGCGTGTCTTCGAGCGCATGACGAGTGACGTCGTCTCGACGATATCGTCCGTCAAGAACTTGACGCCATCGAGCAATTCACCAGACGTGACACCTGTCGCAGCAAAGATGCAGTCGTCGCTCTTGACGAGGTCGTCGAGCGTGAGGAGTTGGAGTGGATCTTCAATCCCCATCGAGATGACGCGAGCTGATTCCTCTTCGTTCATCGGATGTAGACGGGCCTGCATGTCTCCACCGAGCGCTTTGACAGCAGCGGCTGTGATGACTCCTTCAGGAGCTCCGCCTGTACTGATGAAAATATCGATCGGGTTCGATTTGACGGCGGCAGCGATTCCCGCAGACACATCGCCATCCTCGAAGAGCTTGACGCGTGCGCCGACATTCATGACGGCTTGACGAAGGTGTTCGTGGCGGTCACGGTCTTGCATGATGACCGTCACTTCTTCGATACGCTTATTATTATATTTCGCAGCTTTTTCAATGATTGACTCGAGCGGTTCGTCGAGTGAGACTTTCCCTTTTAAGTTTGGACCGACGACAAGCTTGTCCATGTACATATCTGGTGCGTGGAGGAGGGCACCTTCATCAGCAACGGCGATGACGACCATCGCATCTCCAAGGCCTTTTGCGACAATGGATGTTCCTTCGAGTGGGTCGACGGCGATGTCAACTTTCGGGCCGAATGTTGTTCCGAGTTTTTCCCCGATGTAGAGCATTGGAGCCTCATCGAGTTCACCTTCTCCGATGACAACTGTAGCGTCCATGTTGACCGTTCCGAGAACTTCTCGCATCGCTGACGTTGCTGCATCATCGGCCTCGTTCTTTTGACCGCGTCCAATCCATTTGGATGATGCGAGTGCTGCTGCTTCTGTTGCCCGTACAATTTCTAATGCTAATTCACGTTCCATAGTGTTGTACCCTCCACGTTATCTCTATCAATGTGTTATACTTTTTACGGTTTAAATCCGTTGATTAGTGTATCACAATGTTATAAATGATGTAAATAGGACAGATTCTTTTCTCCTGCCCGAAAAAGCATTAGTATTAACAGCAGGGGGGATCATCATGTATTTTGTGAATAGAGAGAAGATTAATCAGACACTGGAACAAATGGAGACGATGTTAGCGCACACCGATCAATTGACGGGGGATGCGTTCACGGTGGAGCTTGCGAAACAGCGAATGGCCGTCCTTCTTATGGAAGGTGTCATCGATGTTGGGAACTCGATGATTGACGGGTTCATTATGCGAGACCCGGGCAGTTATGAAGACATTGTCGACATCTTACTGGATGAGCGCGTACTCGATGAGACGACGGGGAACGCGACGAAAGCGCTCGTCGGATTACGTGCCTATTACGTTCGTGAGTTTGTGCACGCCGACGCATCAAAATTTGATGAGTGGGTGAAGACGTCAAAACAAGACTTCACGGCATTCTCCGCACAAGTTCGTCACTACATAGAAGTCGAGCTTGGACCAGTGTCCGCATTCTTACCAGAAAGCGAGTGATTGGATGGAACCGATTAAAGGATATTTGTTTGATTTAGACGGCACGATGTATGCCGGTACAGAACCCGTTCAGGCAGCGGTTGATTTCGTCAACGAACTAGAAGCGACGGGCGTCCCGTATTTGTTCGTCACGAACAACGCTTCGATGACACAACAACAGATCGCGGATAAATTGATTGCGATGGGCGCAAACGTGAAGGCGGAGAATGTCTTGACGAGCGCGATGGCGACGGCTTTTTATATTGATAAGATGTCGCCAGGAGCAACCGTCTATATGATTGGGGAAGACGGACTTCGTCTCGCGTTAGAGTCTCGCGGTTTTTATATCACAGACGAACCGAAGGCGGACTACGTGGTCATCGGACTCGACCGACACATCACGTATGAGAAGTTGGCGCGAGGCGCAATCGCCATCCGTTCGGGGGCTCGATTCATCTCGACGAATGGGGATATCGCCATTCCGACCGAACGTGGATTTTTACCGGGGAACGGATCACTCACGTCCGTGTTGACCGTGACGACGGAGAAAGATCCTTTCTTCATCGGAAAGCCGGAACCGGTCATGATTGACATCGCACTCGACATGATTGGGTTGAATAAAGAAGATGTCGTCATGGTAGGGGATAACTATCACACAGATATTTTATTTGGAATCAATGGTGGCATTCGTACACTCCATGTGAATTCAGGTGTACATGGACCGGCATTTATCCAAGAACAAGAAAAACTCCCAACCTATATGGTCGAGAGCTTAGATGAATGGAAGCATGAAAAAAAGGGATGACGAATGTCTCCCTTTTTGCTTAGAATACTTGTTCTACTTCGACGATGCCTGGTACTTCTTCGATAAGCGCACGCTCAATACCGGCTTTTAGCGTGATTGTTGAAGACGGGCAGCTGCCGCAAGCACCCATCAAACGGAGCTTGACGATGCCTTCTTCGACATCTACGAGTTCGACGTCTCCGCCGTCACGAAGCAAGAACGGACGCAATTTATCGAGCACTTCTTGGACTTGATCAAACATTTCCATGGTATCTACCCCTTTCTCGTTCTACTTTATTCTAGCAAGTTTGAGAGTGTTTCTCAATCATTTACGCTGAGCGTTTCATCATCGAGTAAGGGAAGGATTTTGTATAATGGTTTTGAGGGGGAATGAAGATGAAAATTACGGTATATGGGGCTGAAGTTCAATGTGCGAGTTGTGTCGGTGCACCGAGTTCGACCGAGACGTATGAATGGTTGCAAAGTGCACTCGGACGAAAGTATCCAGAGCAATCCTTTTCGTTCGAATATATCGAATTCGAACAGAGTGAAGACGAGTTCGCCCAGGCACTTAAAGAGGACGAATGGTTCTATCCGCTCGTCTTGTTAGACGGGGAAGTAATTGATGAAGGCGTCGTTCAGTTAAGAAAAGTATATGCGGCGATTGAAGCGAAGCAATTATAAATGAGTATTGACGACAGACGAACCATGCGAATACAAGGTTCGTTTTTTGTTTACCTATTCTATCGAAAACGAAATATGAGGACTTGTTTCATCAGTTTTACACAACTAAGGCACTTGTTGAACACTTTACCTGATGGTTTGGAATCATAAAAAGACGAACCAGGTCGTATGAAGCGACGTGGTTCGTCAATCAGTGAAGTCGAGCGATTCGCTCGACTTTTTTCGGTTAAAGAAGTTGGAACGAAGACGTCGCTGAACCAGCTGTGTAACCAGTTAGCGTCGCGTCAGACTTCACTTGATACGTACCACGCTGTGACCAAGAGTTCGTAGAGAGTGTGAACGTGATGGCACCTGAAGCATTCGTCTTGCCTGAACCGACGAGCGTCGCGCCGTTCGGTTGTGTGACCGTAACACGGACATCGGAGTTTGCGACCGCTTGGCCATTCGAATTACGAACTGTTGAAGAAATCGAGACGACTTCACCCGCGTAGTAGTATGACTTCGAAGTCGATACTGTCGTCGTGAGTGCTTGTACCGGTTGTGTCGTACCACCAGAAGTAGGGGCTTGGACGAGTCCATTTCCGAACCAAGTGTCACGACCTGCCGTACCGAGGTCAATCGAATCTTGCGCTAATTTCGTACGGAGTTGCGTGCTCGATAATGTTGGGAAGGCTTGCTTCATGAGAGCAAGGTTACCTGCAACGTAAGGCGTCGCCATCGATGTCCCGCTCATTTGACCGTAGCCGCCATTTGAGAGGGTTGAATTGATGCTGACACCGGGTGCCGCGACTTCGACTGTGCCACCTGTCGCTGAGAACGAGGCACGGTTGTTGTTGATATCCGTCGCAGCGACGGCGATTGCCGAACTGTAACGCGCTGGGTAGTTAACGAGATCGCCCGACCCATCGGTACGTCCGTTGTTACCGGCTGCCGCAACGACAAGGATGCCTGCGTTATTCGCACGATCTACGACTTGTTGGAGTGTCGTCGAAGGGCTTGTCGTCCCAAGACTCAAGTTGATGATGTCCATGTCATTTGTGATCGACCAATCAATGCCGGCGATGATGCTTGATAGACTACCGCTACCGTTCGCTTCAAGTGCTTTGACGGCATAGATGCTTGCCTCGTGAGCGATTCCGACCGTACCGATGCTGTTGTTACGGGCTCCGATAATCCCGGCGACGTGCGTACCGTGACCGTTATCATCGGCGTAAGAACTCGTGACTGTACTAAACGAGGCACCACCAGCAATCGTTAAGTCAGGATGAGCGGAGATACCCGTATCGACGACGGATACTTTGACACCTTTCCCAGTGAACCCACTTTGCCAAGCGGAAGGAGCTTGAAGTTTAGGGATTCCCCAATCCTGGTTTTGGTTTTCGATATGTACCGTTTGATCGACTTCCACGTGTGCGACATGCGGGTTATTCTTCAGTCCGTTCAAGGCAGCTTTTGGAACTTGGAGTGCTGCTGCAGGAATATTCGAATACTGTTGTTTAACTTCCATGCCTTCAATCGAGAGCGGGATTTTCTTTGCCGATTCTTTGAAGACGACGAGGACGCGTTCTTTCTCTTTGTTCGGGGCGGCTTCCGCGCCTCCTGGGACGGTTGATAAGACGAGCAATGATGCAAGGACGGTGCTACAGATTTTCTTCAACTTGTTTCCTCCTTTAAGGTAGTAGGCAAGATGACAGGATGTCGTACTGCCGTGTTCATAGAGTAACAAGTATTTCCAACGGATAGAATATGTCGATGGCATTAAAAATCTGAATATTTAGATAAGGATACAGGGGATTCAGATACAAGACTTTTGACTCAAGAGGACGTAACGGTAACAGTAAATCGGTGATGCGGTGCATAAAAAAAGCGAATCGACCCGTCAGGTCCATTCGCAATTGTTTACTTGATGACTTTATGTTTCCAAAGAATGCCGGACTTCAACAAGCGGGCGACTTTGCCGGTGAGTGATTGTTTCCCCATGAATACCCCGAAGCCTGCTTTCTTACCGAGGGAACCGAGCGTCCCTTTCAATTTGATGTCTGGTAATTCTGGATAGGCGAGCCCTTTCCATTTACAGAGGAGCACTTGAACGATTTGTTCCGCCTGAGCTTCGGCGAGCTGTCCGGACGGTGCGTACGGCAAGCTCGCATTATCTCCGACGACGAATACGTCTGGTAGGCCAGGGACGAAATGGTGCTCCGTTAACTTGACACGTCCGCCTCCATCAAGCTCCCATCCTTGATTGCGTACGACAGCGACCGGTTGAATCCCGGCTGTCCATACCGTCAAGTCGGAAGGGAACAAATCTTCATGGTTCCATAAGCCATCGGCATCGACGCGCGTAATGTTGGCGTTGTTGATGACTTCGACTCCGTGCTCTTCGAACCAAGATTGCACATACATGGAGACACGATTGGATAAGAATGATAATACGGAAGGTCCACGGTCAAACAAGCGAACTGTCAAATCAGGACGACTCTCGCGTAGTTCGCTTGCGAGTTCGACGCCGGATAATCCGGCTCCAACGACTGAAACGACCGAGCCCGGTCGTAACCCGTTGATCGCTTGTTGCGTTTTTCGTGATTCTTCAAGTGTTTGAATACTGTACGTGAACTCTGCTGCCCCCTGGACGTTGTGATACTTGTCTTCACAGCCTAATCCGATGACGAGGTCATCATAAGGTACTTTTTCTCCACTCGCGAGAAGAACCATCTTGTCTTCCGTATCGATATCCGTGACTTGTCCGTATATGTAGTCAATTTCTTCCGGAAAATCGATGCGAATATCGCGGTCTGAGACCGTTCCTGCAGCGAGCGCATAATACTCTGTTTTTAATCCATGATAAGGTAAGCGATCGACGAGCGTGACCGATACGTCCTTCAACTGATGTCCAAGAACTCTTTCGATGACACGCATACCCCCGTAACCGCCCCCTAAGACGACTAATTTGCGCATAATAATCCCCCTTTGTTACTCTTCAACTGTATCATGTTATAATCTGCCGTAGAAGAACCATTTTCCGATAATTCACGTAAAGAAAGACGGTGACATATATGATGAATCCAATCATCGAATTTTGCGCCTCGAATTTAGCGATGGGCTCACAAGTGGCCCGAGCAAAATTAGAGTCTGACCCTGATCTTGATGTGGTCGAATACGGCTGTACAGGCTACTGTGGTGTCTGTTCCCTTGATCTCTTTTGCCTCGTCGACGGGGAAGTCGTGACCGGTGAAACGCCGGATGAGTTGGTGACGAAGGTGTATGAAAAAATAGAAGAGATGGCATGGTAAAAAGTTTGAGGGGTGACCTCAATCTTTTTTATTTCACCCGTTGCATTTTAAAAAGAGGGATGTTATATTCTAAGAGGTTCGAATGTAGGTTGTCTGACGTTTAACAACAAGAAAAAGAAAGCGTTTCAAACGGTAGGGCACATCTTTTTTCGGGTATGACACATATAATCGCTTTGTTTAATATGAAAGGAGCACAACATCAATGAAAATCATGAGCGTGGTTGGTATTTTGGCACTAATTGCAATCGCTTACATCTTCTCTACCAACCGTAAAGCCATCAAATGGCGCACGGTCTTGGCGGCATTCGCTGTTCAATTCGCTTTTGCATTCCTCGTCTTGTATACAGCGTGGGGACGTAAGGCGCTTGAATGGATCTCAAACGGGGTTCAAGCTGTCTTGAACACAGCAGGTGACGGGATTGCCTTCGTATTCGGAACAGCAGTCGGTGGCGACAACTTCGTCTTCGCATTCCAAGTTCTTCCGATTATCATCTTCATGTCATCATTAATCGCATTGCTTTACTACCTCGGCGTCATGCAGTGGGTCATCCGTATCCTTGGTACTGCCCTAGCGAAAGCACTTGGTACGTCACGTAAAGAGTCACTTTCAGCAACAGCAAACATCTTCGTCGGTCAAACGGAAGCGCCGCTTGTCATCAAGCCGTACCTTCCTACGATGACACAGTCTGAGCTCTTCGCTGTTATGGTCGGTGGTCTCGCGTCAGTTGCCGGTTCTGTACTTGCTGGATACGCAGCACTCGGTGTACCACTTGAGTACTTGCTCGCAGCGAGCTTCATGGCAGCGCCAGCCGGTCTCTTGTTCGCGAAAATCATCGTTCCAGAAACAGAAGAATACGATGATGACATCGAGATTGTAGAGGAAGAAGAAGACAGAGCGGCGAACTTCGTCGATGCAGCGGCACGTGGTGCTTCTGACGGTCTCTTCCTTGCTTTGAACGTTGGTGCAATGCTTCTTGCGTTCGTTTCATTGATTGCGCTCGTCAACTTGATTCTCGGTTCAATCGGCGGACTCTTCGGATTTGATAGCTTGTCACTCGAATTGATCCTTGGTTACGTGTTCGCTCCACTTGCATTCGTTATCGGTGTTCCGTGGGCAGATGCTGTACAATTCGGTAGCTTCCTCGGTCAAAAACTAGTCTTGAACGAATTCGTTGCCTTCTCTGAGTTTGCGCCAGTCATCGGTACTGGTGATTTGTCAGCTCGTACAGAAGCGATGATCGCATTCGCACTTTGTGGTTTCGCAAACATTTCATCACTCGCGATCCTTCTCGGTGGTCTTGGTGGTATGGCGCCAAACCGTCGTGGTGACATCGCACGCATGGGTGTTCTCGCGATTCTTGCAGGTACGCTTGCAAACTTGATGTCAGCTACATTGGCTGGACTTCTTCTTTAATCGGTATAAGAAAACGCGATCACTTCGGTGGTCGCGTTTTTTAGTGTAGGGATGATGTATACAATTTGACGTTCGGCCATTGAGCTGGCCAATTTTTTTGAGCCATTCGTTTCAAGTAGATTGGATGTTTTGAGGTGCTTGTTTCAAAATATGGTGTAGGTCTAGCTTTTAGTGTGAGAAGGTCTTGAACGCCATAGGGTGCTGAGAGAATGAGCTCACCGTCTACATTGAGACGTACCCCGATTGCGGTCACCGTCTCGGGGAAGTGCGCTAGCGCATCGACCGATGACGTATATGGTGGCAAATGGTTCACATGATGCATCCTCGCTTGGTTTTTCACAGACCATGGTACGTCTGGATTCAGCTGATGTAGCTTCTGTTCTAATTCTTTTTCGATGGATTCTTCCGACTGAGTAGGGTCGAAATAAATCACATCGACGTCGTCCGTTTGAGTCGGTGCATTGTATCCATGAAGATGGTCCCATATTTTTGTGCGAATATAGCCCGCGCAAATCCACCAGTCTGGTAGTTGAAGGGTAGCAACGGTGCGAAGGTGATTCATAAGTTCTGCATCTTGTTGTAAAAAATCAATCAAATCCTGTTCGTGTTTCATTAATCAAACTCCTCCTGATCAATCGGATTGAAAAAAGCACCTAGGCAACGCCTAAGTGCTCGTATATCGATTATGCTTGAAGTTGTACGCGCTGACGTTCGATCCACGGCTTCAATTTCAAGAAGAGTGGAACGAAGAGTGCGCTGATCAAGATTGCTTTAATCAAGTTGAACGGTAAGATCCCGTAAAGGACGAGGTCCGTCTTCACGGCCGGGTCGGCCATGTCTGCCATTCCGAAGAAGAAGGCATAGGCTGGCAAGATGACGAGATAGTTTAAAATGGCGAGGCTGAGTGCCATCGTGATTGTACCGGCGAGTAGTCCAGAAGCGAGTGCTTTGTTCGTCTTCCGTTTGTGATAGAACCATGCGACCGGGTACATGAATGCGACACCTGCGAAGAAGTTTGCGACTTCTCCGACCGGGACACCGCCACCGTTAAAGACATAGTACAAGACGTTTTTCAATCCGACGACCACGACACCTGCGAGTGGGGAAAAGACGATTCCGGCAATGAGTGCAGGAATGTCACTGAAATCCACTTTGAGGAATGGCGGTAAAAATGGGAGCGGGAAGTTGAATAGCATGAGTACGAACGAAATCGTCCCTAGCATCGCCAAAGTCACCATAGTTGTCAGTCGTTTGTTGCGCGTAGTTTTCATCAGAATCTCTCCTTTAGGTCGCTCCTCGATGAATGGCACCCGTCGCATGTAAAAACCCGATTGCAATGAAGACAATCGGGAGAGTTTACGCGCATACGAAATAGATGTTTTCCGAGGTGGAAAAGTCCACGTCAAAGAAAACATCCGGATATCGGTCGGATGCCGCCATCTTCTCCCATCCAGACTGTACTGTCGGCTTTCGAATCTCACGAAATCAGCAAACAACGCCTTGCTCGCTCACGGGCTGAGAAGAATAAATTCTTCAATACCGCCGGTCGGGAATTTCACCCTGCCCCGAAGATGGAACGATTTAATTTTTTTTGTTACAGTTTAGTTATACAAGATAATGCACAAAACTACAAGTCAATTGACTTGAAATGAAGATAAAATGAGGAGGAGTTCAGATGATTCATTTGACAGAATCAGCAGCACTTCAAGTGCAAGAGATGATGAAACAGACCGAACGTCCAGATGCGCAATACTTGCGAGTGAAGGTCCAAGGTGGCGGATGTACAGGACTTTCATATGGAATGGGCTTTGATGAGGAGAAGACGGATAAAGATATTCAATTCGACCATCATGGTGTCCGCGTCATCGTCGCGGAAGTTGATCACGGTGTCGTCGATGGGCTCGAGATTGACTACAAACAGTCGATGCTCGGTGGGGGCTTCACGATTAAAAACCCGAATGCCATCGCCACGTGTGGCTGCGGTTCAAGTTTCCGAACGGCGACGAACGCTGGTACACCAGGAGAATGTTAATTTCAAACGAACTTCATCTACTAATTGATATTTTAACTAATGTAGATTATAAAAAAAGAAGGTTGAAGGTGATTATTTGATTGTTTATAAAACGAGTAAAGAAATGTGGTTTAGAAATGGCGATTATTTATCATTTCGAAAAACTTGTCATCAAAATATAATTTCTAAGCTTACAAATAATAAAGAACCTTCTGATTCAAAGGAAGTTATTTTAATCGGTGGGGGATCAGGGGCAGGGAAAACAAAATTTACAGAGGGCTTTTTACATGATACTTTTTTTGAAAATAGTGAATCACCTCATGTCATCAACGCCGATAATATTAAGTATGAGATTTTCGAATTTAAACACTGGGACCAGTTTTTAAAAAGGATAACTCCATACATTACTATTGACTGTGACAATGCCTCTGACTATGTTCACGATGAAAGTTCAGACCTTTCTATGAATTTATTTGATATTTCCGTGCAAAGAGATTTAAAGTTTGTCTATGATGGAACTTTTAAAAATCCAGCGAAATACGTTAGATTGTTGGAGGACTTATACTCTAAGGGTTATCAAGTTAACGTTGTTATTATTGATGTGGATGTTCAAGTTGCGATTCAAAGAGTAGAAGCGAGAAACGTTGAAGGAAGATTTGTTCCGCGTAATGTGGTGGAAGAAAGCAATTTAGGGGTGGCACAAACATTCTTTGCATTGAAGTCTCAGATTAGTTCGTATTTACTTTATGATAATAGTGTAAATGGTGAACCTCCTACACTTATTGCAGAATGTACTCGAGAACAAGGTGAAATTATACACGACGAAGATAAATTTATGATTTTTCGAAAAAAAGCTGAAGTATAATTTTTTTGAAAAGACTAATATTTAGTTATATTGTGAGGAATGGGGTATTGTATAGAAAAGGCGCCCGTTAACAATATGATAATTTTCTGAGATTGGAGCGAAGGAATATGAACTTTAATGAAAAATTGAAAGCTAAAATTTGTTCTGATGGAAAAGACGTTGCTACTGAATGGAATAAGGCTTTAGAAAAAAACCTTCGTCAATTAGAGCTTAATAAGAACAAGATGAAAGAAGAAAGAACTAAAGTGCTTGCGAAATACTAATTACATTGTTTTACTTAATTTGCTGAAGATATAATAAGTTTTTAGGTTAAAGCATATCTAGTAATAAAGATTGACGTTTTGAAATTCTAATGGATCATTTAATCCTAAAATGTGTATTTTTGTGAAGCTCTTAACTGCTTAACAAGGTTAGAGTGTATTAGTTGGCTCAATATTCTTTATAAGAAGTCATTTGGCGAGAATAGATTGCGCCAAATGACTTTTTTGATTCATTATAAGGAATAATTTACCGATAAATTGATTCTATGACTCACTTTACGACAGGATTGAATAAATAAAATGAGGGGGAATATTGATTAAAGTGGGACACAAAGGAGGTAGGAACAATGAGAAAGATATTGATTTTTGGAGGATCGCGCTATTTTGGGAAACGACTTGCCTTGCGACTCGCTGAGGAGGGGGATGATGTGACGATTGTGACGAGGGGCCAACTTCAAGTACCAGAAGCCGAAGGGATACGGTCGATTAAAGGAGAACGACAATCGGTCGCGACGATGAAAGACTTGGCACGTGAGCGGTACGACCTCGTCTACGACAATATTTGCTTTACCCCGTATCAGGCAAAAATCGCCTCGGATGCGTTCATGGACAAAGTCGGAAAGTATGTCCTGACGTCTACAATGTCGGTATACGCGCCGGGACCTGATTTAAAAGAGAGTGACTTTAATCCGCTCCATTATGAATATCATCTAGAAGCCGAGCATGACTACGGACAAGGGAAGCGAGAGGCAGAGTCGTTCTTCTTCCACCGGGCTTCGTTCCCAGTTGCGACCGTACGCTTACCGATTGTCCTCGGACCAGATGATTATACAGATCGACTCAAATTTTATGTGGACGCGATTCGCAACGAGGAACCGATTGTGTTGCATCGTCCAGAAGCGAAAATGGGCTTCATCTCGAGCGCGGAAGCAGCAGCATTTTTAGAATGGGTGGGACGTGCGAACGTGACTGGACCCTTCAACGCTGCGAGTGACGGTCTCATCTCCATGGGTGCTTTAATGGAGCGAATCGGGCAACATGTCGGAAAACCTGTCCATATCATAAAAGATGGGGAGTCGTCCCCATATGATTCGGACGTCGACTATTACATGTCGATTGCTGAAGCGAAAAAGGCGGGCTTCGTGTTCACGCAACTCGATGACTGGATTGACCGGGTCATCATTCAAACGATGCGGAAATGAAAAAATCCTCTGTGGACACAGTCCACAGAGGATTGATCATTATTTCCCGGCAAATACAGATGTCGAGTGTTGCGGGTGACGGGCAGTCGGGTCCACAAGTTGCTTCACTTGATTGATGGCAATTGGTGCTTCACCAAAACCTGTCGCAATCAGCTTCACTTTTCCTTCGTATGTGGCGATATCACCACAAGCGAAGATCCCGGCAACTGTAGTTTCCATGCGTGAGTCGACACGGATCGTGTTCTTCTCAAATTCCATTCCCCAGTTCTTGATTGGGCCAAGAGATGACACGAATCCGTAGTTACAAATCAAATCATCGATCTCAACGATTTTCGACTCGCCGTCCTTATCCGTCAATTCAACAGATTCGATGTGTGTCTCACCTGAGAGTGACTCGATGTTGTACGGCGTTAGGACATTAATCGTCGATGCCTTCATTTGTTCGACCGTATGTTCGTGAGCACGGAAACGGTCACGGCGGTGGACGATGTGTACTTCTTTCGCGATTCCTTCGAGCATGAGTGCCCAGTCGACAGCAGAGTCGCCACCACCGGCAATCATGACGCGGCGATCACGGAATTTCTCCATGTTGTCGACAAAGTAATGAAGGTTTGCGTAATCTTCGCAACCGTCAAGACCGAGTGGACGAGCCGAGAAGGCACCGTTTCCAGCAGTGATGATGACCGCTTTCGTATGGTACTCTTCTTTATTTGTCGTCAAAACGAACGTGCCGTCCTCGAGACGTTCCACCGTCTCAACTGTTTCGCCGAGGCGGTAGTCTTGCTCGAATTGATCAGCCTGTGCTTTTAATTGATCAATCAAATCCTGTGCTTTCACTTTCGGGAAACCAGCGATATCGTAAATATATTTTTCAGGATAGAGCGTTGACAATTGACCGCCGAGTTGCGGTAAACTTTCAATCAACGTCGTATCGAGTTGGCGCATGCCTGCGTAAAATGCGGTGAACAATCCAACCGGACCTCCACCGATGATGATTACATCTTTCGTCGTCTTCATCGAATTCCTCCTCAAAGCGTATACATTTATTATAGAGAGTTTATTGAATTAAATCCATTCAGTACAAACATGCAACACTTTCAAAAAAAATTCAAGAAGATAAGCTTTTCCATTGAGAATTCAAATTAAAGAGCGTACAATGAAACAGAAGCAATTGTGAACAGATGTTGAACAAGAATAGGCTTTATTGTGAACATCTATGTGAAGAAACACACAACATAGTTGTTCAAAAAAACAAAACTTTAAACAAGGTGGAAATGAACATGAAACGACCTAACATTGTTATTCTTGGCGCGGGCTTTGGCGGACTCATCACAGCCGTCAACCTTCAAAAGACACTCGCTGCAGGTGACGCGAACATCACGCTCATCAACAAGCATGATTATCACTACCAAACAACTTGGCTTCACGAACCAGCTGCTGGAACGATGAACCCAGACCAAGCACGCATTTACATTAACGACATTGTGAACCCGTCACGTGTGAAACTTGTCAAAGGGATCGTCGATCGCGTCGATACTGCTGCGAAACAAGTCACGCTTGAAGATGGTTCTGTCGTCGAATACGACTATGTTGTCATCGGCCTCGGCGGTGTACCGGAAACATTCGGTATCCCAGGCTTGAAAGAAAATGCCATGACAATTAGCTCATTGAACAGTGTTCGTAAAATTAAAGAGCACATCGAGTACTCATTCGCTCAATATAAAACAAACGGTTCTTCTGACAACTCGTTCGTGACGATTGTTGTCGGTGGTGCTGGATTTACAGGAATCGAATTCCTCGGTGAAATCGTCAACCGAATCCCTGAGCTTTGCAAACAGTATGATGTTCCACGCGAAGCGGTTCGTATCGTCAACATTGAAGCGGCGCCAACGGTTCTTCCAGGTTTCGACCCGGAACTCACAACATACGCACAGAAATGGTTGGAGCGTAACGGTGTCGAGATGAAACTCGGTAACGGAATCAAAGGTGTCGAGCCAGGTGTCGTCACATTCGGTCCACTCCAAGGTGACACGACGGAGACAATCCGTGCCAACACAATCATTTGGACAGGTGGCGTAAGTGGTAGCCCAATCATCGAAAAATCAGGATTTGAAGCGGTTCGTAACCGTGTCATGGTGGAAGCGGACAACCGTGCACCAGGTCACGACAACGTCTTCATCATCGGTGACTGCTCGGCAGTCATGGACCCTGCATCAAACCGTCCGTATCCACCGACGGCACAAATCGCAACACAACAAGCGCACAACGTTGCGAAAAACATCGCTGCGCTCATCAATGGCAAATCGACTTCGAAGTTCACTTACGAGAGCAAAGGAACAGTCGCTTCGCTCGGTCATAACGATGGAATCGGAATCGTCATGGGTAAAAAAATCTTCGGTCGTAACGCTTCATTCATGAAGAAAGTCATCGACAACAAACACTTCATCGAATTGAAAAAATACGGACTCGTCCTCAAAAAAGGGAAGTTCTAATTTTCGATTAACGTACGGCTCGTTCTGATTCTGAACGAGCTGTTTTCTTTCGAAATTGTCATAGGAAGTTCTTTGACCACGTCGGTCGGAATTTTGTATAATGGAGAGCGGACAAGGGGGACATCACATGCATATTATCCAAGCAGTCATTGGGGCCGTCTTATATATGACGATTTTCTTCAGTATCGGCTTCATCTTGAATATGTTACTTAAAAAGACATGGACACTCGTGTTCATTTATCCGATTTTTGTCATCATGATGATTGATAATGTCAAACTTTCGAGTTACGTGACCGAGACGTCAACTGCACTCACGGGGATCTATGAAGGACTCGTCGGATTGCAACTTCTCGATTTGTTCATGCTCGGTTTCGGGTTGCTCGGAGCAATCTTGGCTGGCGTGACGATTCGTTTCTTACGGAAGAGCGGTTATTCAATGTTTTAAATGGCGACAGAAATGTTCGCCTTTTTTTGTTTTGTCCCTACTTTTTTAGGGCATGAACCGATATACTAGATAGCGAAACGATTTTTAGTAAGGGATGCGATGCGAATGACATTACCGATGTATACGATCAAAAAAGTGTTGAATAATAGCGTTGTCATTTGTCAACATGATACGGATCCGGAAGTCATTCTACTCGGGAAGGGAATTGGCTTTGGTAAAAAACCAGGCGACCTCGTCGACCCGGCCAGCGTCCCGGAGAAAGTGTATCAACTGACAGATAAAGAAGAACAGTCGCAGTATCAAGAGCTCGTCAAACATGTCGATGAGGATTTTATTGCGTTCATGCAAGAGATCGTCGGCTTCATCGAGACGAGTACGGGTAAAAAAGTCGATGAGCACATTCATATCGGCTTGACCGACCATTTGTTCTTCACGATGAAACGAATCGAGCAAGGGATGGAAGTGACGAATCCGTTTTTACTTGAGACGGAATCGCTTTATCCAAACGAGTTTGCGCTCGCGGAACGAATCGTCGATATGTTCCATGAACGATTGAATGTACTTCTTCCGGATGCGGAGACTGGATTTATCGCGCTGCACATCCACTCGGCGACGACGTTCAAAAATGTCCTTGAAGTGAATCGTCACAATCAAATCATTGGACAAATCGTCCAGACGATTGAGAGTCATTTGAACGTAAAAATGGACCGAACTTCACTCGATTATAAGCGCTTACTTCGGCACTTACGGTATGCCGTTGAGCGGGTTGCGACGGGGGAGATGGTCGAGGCACCACAAAAAATTGAAAAGGTGTTGCGTGACGAATATCCGCTATGCTATAGTACTGCTTGGGAGCTGATGGGTATCATGGAACGCGAGTTAAAGCGTCCCGTCCCACGAGGTGAAGCGACATATTTGACGATTCATCTCCAGCGCCTAACAAGTAGATAAATGATACCACGTGTCTTACGTGTTACTGATTCGATCAGGCATGAGTAAGGAGTGGAACGTTATATGATGTCTCCATTGGGAGAGGTCTACGTTCTATCCTTATTCATGCCTTTTCTGTTTTTATAAACGTGATTTATGAAAACGTTTAGATACGTCGGTTGTCTGACATCTCCACCGCTATCATATTGTTTATACGTACTTAAAAAAAGGAGGAAATGTTGATGTTTAAGCAGATCTTTGGTGTTCTTCAAAAAGTCGGTAAAGCACTTATGCTTCCTGTTGCGATCTTGCCGGCAGCCGGTCTTCTTCTTGCATTCGGTAACGCAATGCAAAACCCACAACTTACATCACGCGCTGGTTGGTTAACAAACGAAGGCGTCGTGAAATTCGCTCAATTGATGGAGCAAGCAGGTGGAATCATCTTCTCGAACTTGGCACTCTTGTTCGCAGTCGGTGTCGCCATCGGTTTAGCAGGTGACGGTGTAGCCGGACTTGCAGCAATCGTTGGATTCTTGATCATGAACAAAGTGATGGGTGTTTGGCTCGAACTCACACCTGAAGTGTTAGCTCAAGGTGACCCTGCTTACGCGAACGTACTCGGTATCCCAACGCTCCAAACAGGGGTATTCGGAGGGATCATCATGGGTCTCATCGCCGCATGGGCCTATAACAAGTACTTCAATATCGAATTGCCACAGTTCCTTGGGTTCTTCGCTGGTAAACGTTTCGTTCCAATCGTAACAGCAGTTGCAGCCGTCGTTGCTGGTTTCGTTTTACTATTGGTCTGGCCACCAGTTCAACACGGATTGAACTCATTCTCTAACTTCATGTTGAATGAAAACCGTACATTTGCAGCGTTCATCTTCGGTTTAATCGAACGTTCATTGATTCCATTCGGTCTTCACCACATCTTCTACTCACCGTTCTGGTTTGAATTCGGTTCATACACAGATGCAGCGGGTAACGTTGTACGTGGTGACCAAGCGATCTTCTTCGCACAAATTCGTGACGGCGCTGAATTGACGGCAGGTACGTTCATGACTGGTAAATTCCCGTTCATGATGTTCGGTCTTCCAGCAGCAGCACTCGCAATGTATCACGAAGCACGTCCTGAGCGTAAAGCGGTTGTCGGTGGTCTCTTAGCTTCTGCTGCCCTTACATCGTTCTTGACTGGTATCACAGAACCAATCGAGTTCTCATTCTTGTTCGTAGCACCACTTCTCTTCGCAGTACACGCAGTATTTGCAGGTCTTTCGTTCATGACGATGCACCTCTTGAACGTTAAGATCGGGATGACGTTCTCAGGTGGTTTGATCGACTTCTTGCTCTTCGGTGTTCTTCCAGGTCGTACGGCTTGGTGGCTCGTCATTCCAGTCGGTCTCGTGTTCGCGGTTGTTTACTACTTCGGATTCCGCTTCGTTATCCGTAAGTTCAACCTTAAAACACCAGGTCGTGAAGATGAGGTTGTTGAACAATCAACAGCTACTGGTTCGGAACTTGCACAAGATATCCTCGTCGGTCTTGGTGGCTCACAAAACATCAAGCACCTCGATGCATGTATCACACGTCTTCGTGTCGAAGTTAAAGACAAAGCAAACGTAAACAAAGATGAGTTGAAACGCCTTGGCGCTTCTGGTGTCCTTGAAGTTGGTAACAACATTCAAGCAATCTTCGGACCACGTTCGGATGCATTGAAATCAGAAATTCAAGCGGTTATCGCTTCAGGTAACGAAAAGAAAGCAAACTAATCCTCATCTAGACCAATCCTTCGGGGTTGGTCTTTTTCTTTTATATGAAACGGTTTCATCCAAACGTTAGAGGGAAAAAGTAAGTATTCTGACAAAGGAGGGAACCATGATGTGGAAGAAAGTGTTTGGCGTTTTACAACGGATCGGGAAAGCACTCATGCTTCCGGTTGCGATCTTACCGGCAGCCGGTCTTCTCTTGGCGTTTGGTACCGCATTCCAAAACCCGGACCTCGTTGAATTGCTCCCGTTTCTGGCAAATGACTCACTTGTCCTGATTTGGCAAGTCATGACAGATGCCGGGGACATCGTCTTCGCGAACTTAGGGTTACTGTTTGCCGTCGGGGTCGCAATCGGCCTGGCGAACGGGGATGGGGTTGCTGGTCTAGCAGCCATTGTCGGTTATTTGATTATGAACAAAGTCATCAGTACGTGGAACGGGATTACCGCGGAAATCGCTCAAGGCGACCCGCAGTATGCGTCTGTTCTCGGTATCCCGACACTCCAAATGGGGGTATTCGGGGGTATCATCGCAGGTCTTGTTGCAGCCTATGCGTACAACAAGTATTTCAACATCAAGTTGCCAGATTTCTTAGGATTCTTTGCCGGGAAGCGGTTCGTCCCGATTGCGACGGCCGCATTCAGTTTGATTATCGGGATTGCGCTCGCGTATATATGGCCACCGATCGGGAATGCGATCAATACGTTCTCAAGTACGGTCATCGAGTCTAACGTTGCCTTATCAGCATTCATCTTTGGATTGGTAGAACGTTCCTTGATTCCGTTCGGTCTTCACCATATTTGGTATTCTCCGTTCTGGTTCCAATTCGGGGAATATACGAACCAAGCCGGTGATCTCGTACAAGGGGACCAACGGATCTTCTTTGCGCAACTACGTGACGGTGTCGAGTTCACAGCCGGTACGTACATGACCGGGAAATTCCCGTTCATGATGTTCGGGTTACCTGCTGCCTGTCTCGCCATGTTCCACACGGTTCCAAAAGAACGTCGAAAAGACGTCGAAGGTCTCTATTTTTCAGCTGCCCTTACGTCATTCTTGACAGGGATCACAGAACCAATCGAGTTCTCGTTTGTCTTCGTCGCACCACTTCTCTTCGGAATTCACGCCGTCTTTGCGGGTCTTTCGTTCATGACGATGCATCTACTGAACGTCAAGATCGGGATGACATTCTCTGGCGGTCTCATTGACTACCTTCTCTTCGGAGTCTTGCCGAACCGAACCGCCTGGTGGCTCGTCATTCCGGTCGGACTCGTCTTTGCGGTCATCTATTACTTCGGATTCCGCTTTGCCATTACGAAATTCGACCTGAAAATCCCTGGACGTGACGTTCAGACCGGAGCGAAAGGGGACAAAACAGGTATTGGGGACGACTTGCCATATGAAGTGCTCGTCGGACTCGGTGGTCCTGAAAACATTAAACATTTGGATGCTTGTATCACGCGACTTCGTGTTACGGTCAATGATGTCAAACAAGTCGACAAAGACCTCCTGAAAACACTTGGTGCTGCCGGTGTCCTTGAAGTAGGGGATAACATTCAGGCCATCTTTGGACCGAAGTCGGATACGCTCAAATCACAAATCGCGACCATCATCGAAGGTGGTGAGTATAAACCGAAAGAAAAAGTTGAAAAAGCGGTGATTACACCGGAAGCGGCTGAACAAGCTGATCATCGCTTCCTCGCTCCGATGTCAGGTGTATTGTTGTCACTTGATGATGTACCAGATCAAGTCTTCTCTGGTCGGATGATGGGAGAAGGATTTGCGATTGAACCGAGTTCGGGTCAGGTCGTTTCGCCGGTGACGGGTCAAATCACGACATTCTTCCCAACGAAACATGCGATCGGTATCTTGGCTGACGATGGACGTGAACTACTGATTCATGTTGGTCTCGATACGGTCAATTTGAAAGGGGAAGGATTTACTGCGAAAGTAGAAGAGGGTGCTCGAGTCGAAGCGGGAGATGTTCTTCTCGAAGTCGATCTCAACGCGATTCGAGATAAAGTACCATCACTCATCACACCAATCATTTGGACGAACGGAGACGGAAAAGTCGTCGTCGTACCGTTCGGTGAGACGGTCGTCGCAGGAGAAGCGCTCGACTTTAGAGCCGATGATAGAGGTCCAGAATAACCAACTCTCACACGCCGCTCCAATAATGGGGCGGCTCTTTTTGTGTAGTTACTTCAATGTGCCTTATTCCGGAAAGTGAGAATCCCTTTTATAGTGAAGAAGAATTCTCACGAAAGAAGGGGTACAAATGAAACAATCTATAGAGTTGAATCACAGTCAGAAAGCCATTCCTACCATCGGACTTGGCGTCTTTAAAGTAGAGGACGGAGATACGGTCATCGATGCCGTCGTGGAAGCGATTCGTCAAGGATACCGCCACATCGATACGGCAGCTGTTTATGAGAACGAGGAAGGTGTCGGAATCGGAATTCGAAAAGGAATGGAGATGGCGAATATTTCCCGGGATGATTTGTTCATCACATCAAAACTTTGGAACGCCGATCAAGGATATGACTCAGCCATCGCCGCGTATGAAGCTTCACTCGAACGCCTCGGCTTAGAATAATTGGATTTATATTTGATCCATTGGCCGGTGGAAGACAAAATCGTTGACTCTTGGCGCGCCATTGAACAATTATATCGCGAAGGACGTGTCGGAGCGGTCGGAGTGAGTAACTTCCAGATTCATCACCTTGAGACATTGGCTGCAAACAGTGAACTCGTTCCAGCCGTGAACCAAGTCGAGCGGCATCCGTTGCTACGTCAAACGGAATTAGCATCGTATATGGCCGAGCATGGCATCGTACCGGTCGCTTGGGCACCGCTCATGCAAGGTGGATTGTTCGAAGATCCGACGTTAGTTACAATCGCGAAAGAAGTGGAACGTTCTGTCGCTCAAGTGATATTGCGCTGGCACCTTCAGACAGGGTGGGTCATCATTCCGAAGTCGGTCAAATCGCATCGAATCGAAGAAAACTTCAGCCTGCATGATTTTGAATTGAGCAAAGAACAAATGGAACGGATCGACGCACTCGACCAACATAAACGTGTCGGTCCAGACCCGGACGACTTCGATTTTTAAATAGTATGTAAAAAAAGTCCTTCTCTCGCTCGAGAGAAGGACTTTTGACGTTATTTTTTAATGTCAAACTTTTCGCTAAGGAAGTTCACGACTTCTTCAGCTGTGTCCATGTTGAGGACTTCGTTGACGATCGATTCTGTTTCTGTCTTCGTCAAGCGCTTCACGAGGCTACGTGCACGAAGGACGCTTGAAGCTGACATCGAGAATTCATCGAGTCCAAGACCGAGAAGGATTGGAATCGCAAGTTCTTCTCCAGCCATCTCTCCACACATACCGACCCATTTGCCAGCTTTGTGTGCTTCTGTGATGACGTTATGGAGAAGGTTCAAGATGGCAGGGTTGAACGGTTGGTACAAGTAAGATACTTTTTCGTTCATGCGGTCAGCCGCCATCGTGTATTGAATCAAGTCGTTTGTACCGACTGAGAAGAAGTCGACTTCTTTTGCGAATTGTTTCGCCATGACAGCTGTAGATGGAATTTCAACCATCATACCTGTTTCATATTGACCGACTTCGATTCCTTCTTCTTTCAACTTCGCTTCTTCTTCAAGAAGAATAGCTTTCGCTGCGCGGAACTCCTCAAGTGTCGCAATCATTGGGAACATGATCGCGAGGTTACCGTGAGCTGATGCGCGGAGAAGGGCACGAAGTTGTGTGCGGAACAAATCTGTTTCCTCGAGGCAAAGGCGAATCGCACGATAGCCGAGGAACGGGTTCATCTCTTTCGGGAGGTCGAGGTAAGACAATTCTTTGTCGCCACCGATATCGAGTGTACGGATGACAACTTGCTTGCCTTCCATACCTTCAAGAACCGTTTTGTATGCTGTGTACTGCTCTTCTTCTGTCGGGAATGTTTCAGAGTCCATGTACAAGAACTCTGTACGATAAAGACCGATTGCATCTGAACCGTTTTTCAAGACGCCTTCTAAGTCGTTTGGCGTTCCGATGTTCGCTGCAAGCTTCACTTTATGACCGTCAGCAGTGACAGACTCTTCGTTGACGAGGTCACCGTTTTTGATTTTTTCAAGGGCCACTTTCGTACCAACGACCGCTGGAATTTCGAGTGAACGTGACATGATGGCAGAGTGAGACGTACGTCCACCGATGTTTGTTGCGAACCCTTTGACGTATTTACGGTTGAGTTGTGCCGTGTCTGAAGGCGTCAAGTCTTCAGCGATGATGATCACTTCTTCTGAGATTGATGCAGGTGTCACGAATGTCACCCCAAGAATGTGTGCCAAAACACGTTTTGTCACGTCACGAACGTCAGCTGCACGTTCGCGCATGTATTCGTTGTCCATCGATTCGAAAATCATGATCATCGTCTGTGCGACTTCATCAAGTGCTTTCGCAGCGTTCATGTTTTCGCTTTCAATTTTATCGTTCACTTGCGAAACGATTTCTGGATCCTCAACGATTAAAAGGTGAGCTGAGAAAATCTCGGCTTTGTCTGGACCAAGTTCACGAAGCGTGTGCTCGCGGATTTCTTCAAGCTCCGTTTTAGATTGTGCGATTGCATCTTGGAAACGTGCCTTTTCTGCAGCGACATCTTCAATCTTGTGTGTTGGGATATCGAATGAAGGTGTCTCCATGACGAATGCTTTTGCAACTGCAATCCCTGCAGATGCACCAATACCTTTAATGTGTGACATAAGCGTAGTCCCTCTTTTCAAAGAAATAGTGTACTTTCCTGCCTCGTTACTTCATACCCGAAAAGAAAAAAGAATTAACGAGAACGAAGAAAGTTAAAGTAGCAACGGTCTACGACTAGGGGAAGCCTCGACCAGTCAAATTGGCCTCACTTCACGATGAAGAGAAGCCCGATTGCGTACTTTCTTATCCTATCATAAAATAAAACAACGTCACAACGAGGAGATAGCCCACGAATTCGAAGATTTCTTGACTCTTACGCATACTATTTCATTATTTTGGAGAAGTTCGCTATGCTTACCATATATAAAGAAGGGAAGTGGCAAGATGTATCAAATTGCTCAATTAAATTGGACAGATTCATATGACACGATGATTGTTGGAATCGGTGCGGCCGATTCAATCGACGAAGGGCTCGACACATTGTTCGGTGGACGAGTGAAAGCACTCATTCAATCAGGAGACCTTTCGACGAAAACAGGAGAAGTGACGTTATTGCCGACGTTCGCAGGGGAAACGGCACGCGTCTTGTTTGTCGGACTTGGTCAACGAAACGACGTCACGACAGAGAATGTTCGGAACTGGTTTGGGAAAGTAGCGAAACTCGTCCACGCGCGTGGACTAAAGGACGTCGCAGTCGCACTCGACACGTTCACAAACGACGCGGCTCGCATTTTCGCAGAAGCATTTGAAATGGCGACGTATGCTCATCCTACATACAAGTCAGAGCCGAAACAAACGGTCGAAGAGCCAAACATCACACTTCTTGGGGATGTGTCACAAGAAGACATCGATGCGGGTGTCGCTTATGGAAAAGGGGTCAATGTCGCCCGAACGTTGACGATGATGCCGGCTAATATTTTGACAGCAGAGACGTTGGCGGATTATGCGGTAGAATTAGCGAAACGCCATGATTTCAAATACCGAGTGTTAGAAAAAGAAGAAATGGAAGGGCTCGGAATGGGTGCACTCCTCGCCGTAAACCAAGGCTCGACGATCCCGCCGAAATTGATCGTGTTGGAATATCGTGGTGCAGAGGAAGAAGCTCCGATTGCGGTTGTCGGAAAAGGCGTCACGTTCGATACAGGTGGCTATTCAATCAAGCCGAAAGACGGCATCGTCGGAATGAAAGGCGATATGGGTGGTGCGGCTACTGTCCTCGGACTATTCGAGACACTCGGACGCACACGACCGAATAAAAACGTCATCGGAATCATCGGTGCGACAGACAATATGATTTCAGGCGATGCCTTCAAACCGGATGATGTCATCACGGCGATGAACGGCAAAACGATCGAAGTACTCAACACAGATGCGGAAGGGCGCCTCGTTCTAGCGGATGCTGTTACGTTTGCGAAAACGTATGAGCCAAAAGCGATCATCGATGTAGCTACGCTAACAGGTGGTGTACTCGTCGCACTCGGTACGGACGTGACGGGCTGTCTGACGAACGATGACACACTCTATCGCTCTCTAGAAGAAGCTAGTCGCGAGACGAATGAGCTCGTTTGGCAAATGCCATACTTTGATGTGTTCATCGACAAAGTGAGAAAATCAGAAGTAGCCGACTTGAACAACTCACCTGGTCGGTTCGGTCACATGATTTTCGGTGGAGCGTTTGTTGGCGAGTTTGTAGGCGATACACCGTGGCTTCACCTCGATATCGCAGGAACGAGCGAACGTGCGGCAGCGTACGACCTCGGCCCGAAAGGCCCGACTGGTGTAATGGTCCGAACGCTTGCACGGATGATTGAAACGTGGGAGCGCTAAGAGCGCTCCTCTTGATCGGTTTGGCGATTCTGTGTGGCTTTGCGTACACGGTTTGGCCGAACCGAATCTGGTTAGGGTGTACAGTATTTCTCGCCGTCTTCGGCGTGTTGATGATGTTACAGGAGGTACGACATGGTAGGAGTAGGAATTGACGGCGCACGCGGAGGTTGGGTGCGCATCACATACGATAGCATTTCCTTATGTTTGACGATTTCGGAAACGCTAGAGGAGTTGCTCATTGACGGTGCGATGCATTTCGTGGATATGCCGAAAGATTTAGGGACGGTCGACCATCCGAGTCGAGCGTGTGACGCGTGGATGCGGAGCCAACTTGTCGAGCGGAAATCGTCCGTTTTCATCCCGCCGATTCAAGAAGTACTTCATGAAGCGACATACGAGGAAGCGAACAAACGAAGTCGAACGTTGATTGATAAAGGGATCAGCAAACAGGCTTGGCATTTGGTTCCGCGTATCCGTGAGTTCCAGCATGTGTTAGCGGAGAACGTTTACGAATCTCACCCAGAAGTATGCTTCTCGGTCATGATGGGGCATGAGGCAAGTCATTCCAAAAAGACAGTCGAAGGGCAGGATGAGCGAATCGAGTTACTTCGAAAATACTCGAAAAGCTCTCCATGGAAATGGAAAATGTCGAACGTCCAAATCGATGATATTATTGATGCTTGCATCTTGGCAGTGGCCGCCTATGAAGCGGGGACGAGTGGTCTTTCGTTACACCCGGCTGAAGCGAATGAGCCGAAAGTAGCTGTACCTCAAATGAAAGAAGAGCGATGAAATGTTGATTTCATCGCTCTTTTGCTGTCGTGGCGGTCGGACCGACGACGAACCGCCACATATAATGAAAGACTTTAGCGTTGTATACAGCCTTTAGTAGTACGGCGAGTACGGGACCTAAGATGAAGCCGAATACACCGAATAGTTTTAGACCGACAAAAATCGAGATGAGTGCGGCAAGCGGATTCAACCCGATGTGGGAACCAACAATCTTCGGTTCAGCCAAGTTTCGTTGAACGATGACGATGATATATAGCACAATCAATCCGATGGCGACGAACCAATCGCCCGATACTGCGGCATAGGCGGCCCACGGAATGAGTAGTGTACCGACACCTAAATAAGGTAAAAGGTCGAAGAACCCTGCGAGTAAAGCGAATGAGAGCGGATTGTCGACGCGGAGAATAAACATACCGATGAGTACGATTCCGAATGTGATAGAAATGAGCGTAAGTTGTGCTCGAACGTAACCGAATAGTGCGGACTTTAGGTTGATCATCACTTCCTCGAACTCTTTAAATCCTTTGCGTTTATTCAAGCGATTTAGAGAGGTCACGTAGGACGGCCAGTCTTTCGTAATAAAGAACCAGGCGAGCACAATGACGACGACAAGCAGCAGGACGAGTGGGAGTGCTGCCAACATGCCTTGTAGGACACTTGCCACACCACGGGATAAAACACCGATTGCGGCCGCGAGTTGGACACCGAGCTCTGTGATGCCGCCTTCTAATGAAGTCGTCTGTCCAGGATTCAATTGTTGATAGCTCTCGTACGCATCGTTGACGAGTGGTGCAATCTTTTCGTTGAACAAGCGCTGGACGTATTCAGTGAACGTTTGGATTTGTTCAGGAAGTCGCTCCGCTGCGATTGTCGCATAATGAATCAATTGGATGATGACGATGGTGATGATGCCGACGACGATACTGAGGACGATTAACAACGAGATGAGTGTCCCGAGCGCACGCGGCATGTTGGTTTTTCGTTCGAAAAAATTGACGAGTGGAACGGTCAAGAGAGATAAGAGTAGGGCAAACACGAAAGGATACGTATATTCGAAGAGGATGTTCAGTACCCATGTAATCAAAAATAAGCCGATTACGACAAGTACGAACCGAAGCAGTTGCCAAAGTCTTACCGAAGACATGAAAAACCCACCCTTTCCGGACAGTTAGATTGAGCATAGTATATCATGTAGACGGTAAATAAAGCAGAAAGATAGGTGAATGAACATGAGAGAGATTCAACAAAAAATTGATACGATGATTCTTCATTTGGGAGGCTACTGGAGACCGTTATCGGGGCTGGCACGATTGTTAGAAGAAGTAGGAGAAGTGGGAGGAGCGATGCGGAGAGGAACAGCGGAGGAGTTAAAAGAAGAACTGCTCGATGTGCTCGTCATTTCCACGTGTCTCGCGAACCAGTATGCCATTTCACTTCAACAACCAGAAGCGAATGTAAGAGAAGTGACGAAAGAACAGTTATATTTTCAAATCGTAGAAGAGGCCGGAGAAGTGGCGAGGATATTGAATGCTTACGAAGGAGATAAAAAGCTGAAGCCGAATCGCCAAGGAGAGTCATTACAGTTGCATATCGAGCAACTGCAACGTGCCGTGATTTCTTTAGGGGAGCAGTGCAACTATCAATTGTTTGACTCATTGTATGCATTGATTGATGAAAAATCGACACGTGACTTCGGACGTTTCGATCATACACCCGATCCGATTACGGAAACTTCCGTCAGAATTTATGTAACGTATCAGTCTGGACGCTATTGGGGTGGGATTGACCCTAAACCTTTTGAGCGATTTGACCGATATATGGAGAAAGAGAAACATATGGAACGCTTTTTGAAAATTGCTCATATTGAGGGACTTGATGGATTTGTCATCAAGTTGGATCGAGATGGACTAATTGTTCCTGAAAATGTTGAAAAAGACTTAAACTTACCTAGTGATTTCAAGGTAACTGTTGAGGCATACAATAATCAAGGTTTTGTCGTCATTCGTCCAAAGTTATAAAAAACATAAAAAAGATAAATCATTTATCTCTTTTTCTAAAAAGAAAGTATCGACTATTTTAATATTTGCTAATATATTTCTAACAACCATTGTCAAAAGCTTTCAATGAAAGGAAAAGTGGATGAAAAAGAAATTATTTACATTCGTTATGTCGGTTTTTATCGTCTTTGCAAGCGTAGGGATTAATCAAGTTGAAGCGGCAACATATAATGGCAAAACATCTGTCAATTTAAATGTTCGTGTAAAACCAGATGTGAATGGAAAAGTGTACACAACACTAAAGAAAAACAGTAGTGTAAATTACGGTAACTACAATAGTAGTTGGGTAAAGGTATATCTGAATGGGAAAACATATTTTGCTTCGAAACGTTACATTGTTCCAATAAAGGCATCACAAATTAGCACAACTTCAACTGTCAAAACGACAAAAGGAGTAACAACAACAAACTTAAACGTCCGCACGTCCCCTAGTTTAAGTGGAAAAGTATATAAAACATTGAAGAAGAATACGAAAGTCGATTACGCGTCCCATAACTCATCGTGGGTCAAAGTGGTCATCAGTGGAAAAACATACTATGCTTCGAAGAAATATGTTAAGTCAGTAAGTACAAAACCTTCTTCATCAGTACCATCTACTCCGAAAGTGTTGAAAGGCATTTTGACGAGCAATTTAAATATTCGTACGTCCCCTAGTTTAAGTGGGAAAGTGTATAAGACACTGAAGAAGAACACAAAAGTTGATTACGCATCGTACAATTCATCGTGGGTCAAAGTGATGATAAGCGGGAGAACTTATTACGCGTCGAAAGCTTACATCAAACCTGTTACTACAGAAGTAAAAGTGACTAAGGTGACTGGTTATGCGAAAGAACCTTTGAAGCTCTACAGCAAAGCAGACCAAAAGTCGACAGTCGTCAACACGTTGCCAAGCAAAAAAGAAATTACTTATAGCAAGCATAATTCAGATTGGTCGATTGTCTACTTAGGTACAAAAACCTATTTCACCTTGACAAAATGGATTACTGTCGGGAAAGTTCCGGTTGAAAAGCCGGTAGAAGAAAAGATTCAAGGGTACGCATCACAAACACTCTCCTTATACAACCAATTATCAAGCAATGCGACTATTGTAAAAGAACTCCGAAAACACGAAAGTCTAACATATAGTAAAATCGATGAAAAGTGGATAAAAGTTTATATTGGATCGAACGTATATTATGCTGAGGCGAGTAAGGTTATCTCTGGGAAGCCGGATGTTGATTCTCTAGGTGTTATTTATGTGAACGTTCCGGGTGATGTACTTAATGTTCGTCAAGCTGCTTCCGTTAATTCGAAGCAAGTAGGGACATTAAAACATGGAACTGAGATTGAATATTACGGTACGGAAAGCGGATTTCATAAAATTAAACTTAATGGGCAATTCGCTTATATTTCTTCAGCATTCATAAAAACTTCTAAACCTGTTGCTTCATCAAACGCTGTTATCATTCTTGATCCAGGGCACGGTGGAAGGGATCCAGGTGCGGTTAATGGTTCACTTTATGAAAAAACAATCGTGTTAGATGTGACGAAGCGGGTGGAGGCATATCTTCGTTCGAAATACGGGTATACGGTACGCCTGACACGTTCGACAGATGTCTATTTGACACTCGAACAGCGTGTCGCTGCAGCGAAGTCGCTACGTGGCAACTTGTTCATCAGCATGCATGTCAATGCTTTAAATGTTTCTTCCGCAAAAGGGATGGAAACATACTACTCAACACGTTCAGCTCATAGTGCTCGTAGTCGCGTGTTGGCTTCAAATATTCAAAGTAACCTAGCTAGTAAGATGGGTGGGATGTCGAACCGTGGTGTGAAGACAGCAAATTATCACGTCATCACGTATAATACGATGCCATCTGCTCTCGTTGAGCTTGGATTCATTTCTTCTCCAACGGATTTGACGTATCTTCGCAGTGGCGCATCTCGTCAACGTATGGCAGAGGGTGTTGCGGAAGGAATCGCTAAATACGTACAAACCTATCATTAATTCGAAAAACCTTAGACGAACGTGTCTAAGGTTTTTTGTTGCACCAAAAAAACCGAACCATGTAAAGGTTCGGTTGATCGCGTATCTTACAAATCGTCGAAACCGTTCGCGTCTGTCACTTTCGCATACGAACGCGATTTTTGTTCGAAGAAATCAGATTTTGTTGCGTTGAGCGAATCGTCTGAGTATGCACGGATCCAAGGCATGACATCTTCGTCATATCCTTCGTACAAGTCGTTCAGACCGATTACACGTAAACGTTTGTTTGCCAAGTATTTGACGTAGTCACGCATCTCACTGACGTCGAGTCCATCGAGATCGCGAAGGACGTATTCACACCACTCAATCTCAAGGTCGACGGCTTCTGCCATCGTATCGTATACGAATTGGCTGAACTGTCCGTCCGCATCAATCTTTGGATTTTCAGTCAATACGGCACGGAGCAACTGGCTGATGAAGTAAGAATGTTGCATCTCGTCACGCTGGATATAACTGATCATCGTTGACGTCCCGACCATTTTTTGATGACGGGCCAAGTTATAGAAGTAGGCGAAGCCAGAATAGAAGTTGATGCCTTCCAAAATGACCGAGGCCACAAGTGATTTTGCGAAATTCTCTGCGTTTGGCGTATCGCGGAACTCTTCATATAAGTCCAGGATGAATTGGTTACGTTTCATGACCATCTCGTCATCTTTCGCAATATCAAAAATACGATTTTGTTCAGCGAGTGGGACAAGGCTTGATAAAACGTAACTGTACGATTGATTGTGTACGACTTCCTGTTGCGCGATGACGGCAAGTACGGCGTGCACGGATGAGTCTGACGAGAACATCGACGACTCGAGGATGTATCGTGTCTGGACAGAGTCGAGAATCGATAATAGTCCGATGATCCGTTTGAACGCGTCTTGTTCACGTTCCGTTAGTTGCGGCCACTGTTGCATGTCTTTCGACATCGAAATCTCATCTGGGATCCAAAAGTTTGAAAGCAACTGCTTATAAATCGTATAAAACTGAGGATATGCGATATCGTTCCAGTTCACGATTGAGCTTGTTTCGCCACCGATGATGGCGGTTGCCCGGTTAGGATGTTTGGGCGACAATAATTTGATTTTCTGAATCGACATGGTGCATGACTCCTTCTTCTACATTCTGAGCCATCCGTTCTGCCCAGTGCTGGACGTTGAACGGTTGGTTGCGAGGCGACTGCTCGATTTTAAGCAGTTCACCGGCTAGTGGGATTCCGTATTTTGAAAGGTGGTACGCCATCTCATCGACCGCTCGACAGAAATGAACAAACATTTTGTCACCCGTTCCGAATACTGCTGCCTGACGAATCGGTACATTCAATTCTTTTAGCACGAGACGGAACGTGTCCTTCATTTCATCCGGCAAGATGCCATCTGCCCATGTGTAAGACCCGAAATAGACGAGGTCACACGATGCGAGAGACTGGGCTTCCCGATATCCGACCCGATCCGCGTCGTAGCGGACAACGTGGTCACCACGATGATGGTGGGTCGACTCGATGAGCGTCGCCACTTCTTCTGTGTTTCCGCTCATCGAATGACAAATGATTGCAATGTTCATGTCGTTAACCACCTTTCACTAAAAACGGACTAATGATGAATCAAACAAGTTATGAGGCACAAGACTCACATTCATCTACTTCAACGGTCGTTGAACGTGTGTAATAAATCGATTTCATACCGAGAGACCAAGCTTCTAAGTGCATCGCGAGAAGCTCTGTCGCTTTCACATCGTTCTTCACATACAAGTTGAAGCTGATTGCTTGGTCGATGTGACGTTGGCGCGATGCGTTTTGACGGATGCTCCATAGTTGATCGACTTCGAATGCTGATTTATAGAACCAGTTCGTCTCAGGTGTCAAATCTGGCACCGTGACTGGAATCTTATAGTTCTTCTTCTCTTCTGAGTAGACTTTTTTATAGACCGGGTCAATCGAAGCGGTACTACCCGCGATGATAGCAGTCGACGAGTTCGGTGCAACAGCCATCATATAGGCGTTACGAACACCGTTTTGGTGGACGGCTTCTGCGAGACCATCCCAATCCAACTCGTCGTGCGAGCGATAGTTCCGGCGCTTGAAGTATTCACCTGTATGCCATTCCGATCCTTCGAAGACGCCGAACGCGCCTTTCTCCTTCGCGAGCTCCATCGAAGCTTGGATCGTGAGGTAGGCAATCTTCTCGTAGAGTTTCTCCGCGTATTGAACGGCGTCGACCGATTCCCAGCGGATTCCTTCGAGGGCGAGTAGATGATGCCATCCGAACGTGCCGAGACCGACCGCGCGATACTTCTGGTTCGTAATCATCGCTTGTGGCACTTCAATGGTGTTCAAGTCAATGACGTTGTCGAGCATACGCATTTGAATCGGGATCAGGCGTTCGAGCACGTCTGCTTTCACCGCACGGGCGAGTGCAATTGAGCTCAAGTTACAGACGACGAAATCACCTGGTGTTTTCGTGATGACGATTTTTCCGTCTTGTGTGTACTCTTCTTCAATCGTCGTTGCTGACATGTTTTGTGCAATCTCTGAACAGAGGTTCGAGCTATAAATCATACCGGCGTGTTTGTTTGGGTTTGCCCGGTTCACGGCGTCACGGAAGAACATGTACGGAGTACCCGTCTCAAGCTGTGAACGCATGTAACGTTTCACAAGGTCGATGGCAGGTACGGTCACGCGTGATAGCTCTGGCGTATTGACGCACTCCATGTATTTCTCAGTGAAGCTACCGCCGTTCTCTGTCTCGTCAAAGTAGTCCTCGAGGCTGTATCCCATCACCGTGCGAATCTCATGCGGGTCGAATAGGTGCCATTCACCGCGCGCCTCGACCGTACGCATGAAGAGGTCCGGTAAACAGACTCCCGTGAACAAGTCGTGCGTCCGAAGACGCTCATCCCCGTTGTTCAACTTCGCATCTAAGAATTCGAAGATGTCTTTATGCCAGATGTCTAGATACACAGCAATCGAACCTTGGCGCATGCCGAGTTGGTCTACGGAAACGGCCGTGTTGTTCAATTGTTTCATCCAAGGAAGGGCACCGCTCGAGACGCCTTTGAATCCTTTGATGTCACTTCCGCGTGAGCGGATTTTACCGAGATAGACACCGATTCCGCCACCGCCTTTTGAAAGGGTCGCCACGTCGGTGTTAGAGTCGTAAATGCCGCGAAGCGAGTCGTCGACTGTATCGATGAAGCAAGAGCTGAGCTGACCGTATGACTTACCAGCGTTCGATAACGTCGGTGTCGCGACGGTCATATAAAGGTTTGAAAGTGCCCAGTACGCCTCTTCGACGAGTTTGAGGCGTGTTTTTTCATCCTCTTTTTGCATGAGGGTCATCGCGATGACCATGAAGCGCTCTTGCGGAAGCTCGTATAAATTCTTCACATGATCGCGACCGAGGTAACGGTCCGATAACGTGCGAAGACCGATATAGGTGAAGAGACGGTCGCGAGACGGGTCAATCAATGTCTCCAGGTGGTCCATATCTTCTTTTGAATACGTATCCATCAATGCTGAAGTGAAAATGCGTTTTGATGTCAACGTCTCGATCAAGTGATGGAAGTTGCCATAGCGCATTGATGCATCATAGCCACGATTGCGTGCCGCCTCGAGATAGAGACGGTTCAGATACATCTCGGTCGCCACGAACGTCCAGTCCGGTTCTTCGGCTTTCAACATATCGAGCGCGTGCATCGTCAATAAGTCATATACTACATCTTGTGTCAGCGTCTTCGTCTCGAGCGCTCGAATCGCGCGTTCCTCGTAACGCTGTACACTTAAATGAGGATACCGTGTTTGGATAGATTGAATAAGAGAAGAAACATCAGCAAGCGTTGGTGCCGCTGGTAGCATCGTCTCGTGGTGGATAGGGGATGTCAAAATCGATCACTCCTTTAATAGATGTAGACGTTATGAAAGTATAATAAGAACTTCCTAACCTGTCACAATAATGTGTCAACGACCAAAATAGCTGTTAACTATATATTGACACATTTTTATCTTTTTAATCATAAAACACCTATATTTAGTTTTTCAATCCTTGACATTCTTGAATGTGCAGGGCGATGTTTTGCTTTTGTTCGAAAAGGGCTTCATGACCCAATTTGAGACAGAGAAATGAGATAAAAAATTTTTATGAATTCTAATTGCACAGTTCTTCACAGAAAAATGAATTCGATTTCATCTTCGAAGAAGGGGTGTTTGAACCTCTATGTAGGCACGAATGTATTGTATTTGACGTTGATCATCAGAATACCTGCATGAATCGATCAATACTAGATATAGTATTTCGTCAAATCGTGACGAATGAATCCATTTGTCAAGGCTGGTATCCGAACAAAAAGTAAGGTAGATTGATGAGGTAGGACATGGATTTCAACGAAAAGAAGGGTTTAACAAGTGCGTACAGAAGACTTATTATTAACATGGGACCCGCTCGGTTATGGAACAGGTTCATACGGACCAGAGTTCTATGAGGTGATGTTGGCATTAACCTATGTCGAATCTTCAGAACAATTGACCGATGTGATTCGCCGTACGCTTCTTGAAGCGTTCGATGAGTGTCCCCCTGAAGAAGAAATCATAAAGATGGCGCAGCAACTATTCGCGTCGTCATCTTGCAAACTATAAGGAGGAAGAATTAATGTTACGAATTGATCCAACACCAAACCCGAATGCTATGAAAGTCACACTTCCAGAAAACGTATTCGGCGCAAAAAGCCAAAGTGTGAAAGCAGGAGAAGCGACAGATCAGCCGCTCCTTGCGAAACTTGTCGAGATTGAAGGTGTCGAGAGTGTATTCGCATACGGCGACTTCGTAACCGTTTCAAAAGAGAATGGCGTGAGTTGGGAAGCAATCCTTCCACACGTTGAGACGGCATATCGCGGATGAACCCGACTGTCTCAATAGTCATTCCAGCGTATAAGCGCGAAACGGAATTGACGGAGCTGCTTGAAAGCTTAACGGTCCAAACGTTTCAGCAGTTCGAAGTCTTGGTCATGAATAATGAAGGGCCGCCAAAACAGCATATTTTGGCGCCTTTTTTGAATCAATTGGATGTGCGTGTCATTGAAGTCGGGGAGAACCATCACGTCCGTGCGCGGAATCGTGGCGTACTCGAAGCGAAAGGGGACGTCATCTTACTGTTAGACGATGATGATTTGCTCATGCCGACTCACATCGAAGATGGACTACGCGATTTACAAGAAGCGGACTTCGTCTATGCGGATGCCGAGCTATTCCGTTTTACATGGGAAGGCGGTCGTCGGGTAGTGACGGACTGGGAACCGTTCGCATATGACTTCGACCGTGAGCGGATGCGAAAGGACTCGACGTTCATCCCGTCCGGTACGATGTATCGCAAATCAATCCATGACACAATCGGTCTCTTCGATGAAGATGTCTATAATTATTGGGACTGGGATTTTTTCTTGAGGGTCATGGAGACGTTCACCGTGTCCCATCCCGCTCGAGCAACGGTTCTCTACGCATTCAATGGGACAGACAACTTATCAGCGAAACAAGACGAAACGAGACGTCGTTACTTTGACCGCTTTTGTCAGAAGCATGGGCTGACAGACATGGGGATGAAGAATTTCCATATGGTCCAAGAGGAACGACGTCCATATGTGAGGCAGACAGAGAGAACGTTCACAGGCGTGTTACCTGGTCGGACGGAAGGAGAATAAGTATGTATTCATCAAAAGAACTTGAACTATTAGAGTTGTTAGAGGAAAAGGGCTATCTGGAGACGAAGATGTTGGCTGATTTGTTGGCGCTTGATGAAGAGACGATTGAGTCGATGCTCGAGAAGTTCAAACAAGACGGCATTTTGCTTGGTTTTCGGGCGATGGTCAATTGGCAAAAAATCAACCGTCATGATGTCACGGCGTTTATCGATGTCAAAGTTGCGCCGAAACGAGGACGTGGATTTGATGATGTGGCCGAGCGTATTTATCGCTTCCCGGAAGTGACGGCCCTTTATTTGATGTCAGGTGCCTACGATCTCCAAGTCGTCATTCAAGCGAGCTCGCTCCAGGACGTGGCCTCGTTCGTCTCTGACAAGTTGTCACCGCTTGACTCGGTCTTGTCGACGACGACACATTTTAAATTGAAGACGTACAAGCACGACGGGATTTTGTTCACCCCACAAACTGAAGACAAGCGGTTGAACATCACGCCATGAAGTCATTATCCAATCAAGTTGTCTCGATGAAACCATCAGGCATCCGCCGATTCTTTGATTTGGCGCAGACGATGGAAAATGTGGTCTCTCTCGGGGTGGGAGAACCGGATTTCATCACGCCTTGGAACGTTCGGGAAGCGAGTTATGTTGCACTCGAACAAGGATATACGGCGTATAGTGCCAATGCAGGACTCATCGAATTACGAGAAGAGATTGCTACTTATATGAAAGAACGATTTTCAGTCAAATACGATCCGGCATCGGAATTGATTGTGACGACAGGTGCCTCACAGGCGCTCGATATCGCATTCCGTGCCCTCCTGAACCCAGGAGATGAAGTCATCGTCGTCGAACCAGCCTTCGTATCTTACGGACCACTCATCGAGATGGCGGGTGGGAAAGTTGTTCCTGTCGCCTGTCGTCCGGAAAAGGGTTTTCGCCTCGACCGCGATGATGTCGAGCGCGTCATCACTGAGCGGACGAAGGCGATTCTCCTCTGCTTCCCGTCCAACCCGACGGGAGCGACGATGAACGCCGACGAGCTCGCGCAAATGGCAGAACTCGCGACCAAGTATGACCTTTGGGTGGTCAGTGACGAGATTTATGCAGAACTTTGCTATGACGAGCCGTTCACGAGTTTCGCGACACTTCACGATATGCGGGACCGGACAATCATCATCAATGGTTTCTCGAAAGCGTTTGCGATGACAGGATGGCGTCTCGGGTTTACATGCGCCCCTGAAGTCGTGACCCGGGAAATGTTGAAGGTCCATCAATACGGAATGATGTGTGCACCGACGCTCGTTCAATTCGGCGGACTCGAGGCACTTCGTTCACGTCATCAACACGTACCGAACATGGTGAAGAGCTATCGTCAACGTCGGAACTATTTCATCCAGGCATTGAATGAGGCAGGTCTCCCGACACACGTGCCAGGTGGGGCTTTCTATGCTTTCCCGTCGATTCGACACACGGGGTTGACGAGTGAAGAGTTCGCGGAACGTCTCTTGCTTGAAGAACGGGTCGCCGTCGTCCCGGGGAATGCCTTCGGTGAGAGTGGGGAAGGGTTCGTGCGAGCGAGCTATGCGACGTCGCTCGAACAGTTACAAGAAGCGATTCGACGCATCCATCGATTTATGCAGCAATTTGAAGTCACAGCGGTCAAGGACTCTCAATCGTGAGAGTCTTTTGCCGTTTTAGCGATATAATGAAAGGGAAAAGACGGGCGAGGTGAAGAAAATGAAACAAGTTGACTTTGTTGCAATCGGATGTGGTCCTTATAATCTTGGATTAATGGCTCTCGCGAAAAAAACATCACTACGCGGGATTTGCTTTGAAAAGCGGAAGGAAATGATGTGGCATGAAGGGATGCTCATCGAAGGGATGACGATGCAAACACATTACTTACAAGATCTCGTCACGCTCGCGGATCCGACGAACCCATCGAGTTTCTTGAACTACTTGAGTGAGACGGGGCGTCTCCAGACGTTCATCACGCAAGAACAGGATAAGATTCCTCGGACGGAATACAATCGATATTTGCGTTGGGTCGCCGAACAGCTGTCGACCATCCACTTCAATCATGAGGTGACGGATGTGTTGGTCGAGGAAAATGGTTTTCTCGTGACGGTCGAATCAAACGGTGAAACGACTCAAGTTCAAGCTAAACATGTTGTTCTTGGAACTGGGGCAGAACCGTTTGTGCCAGACGGTTTTGAACAAGTGATCCATACGAGCGAGTATTTGACCTATCGGGACGTCCTTCGAGATCGTTATCGCGTCGCGGTCGTCGGGAGTGGACAGAGTGCGGCAGAAGTGTTTCTTGATCTGTTTCGTGAAGCGACGGATGAACAACGTGTCGACTGGATTACACGTTCCGATCATTTCGAGTCACTAGAAGCAGGAAAGCTCGGGGACGAGATTTTTAGTGTGGACTATGTCGAATATTTTCATGGTTTGTCTTACGAAGCACGTCAACAATTGCTTCAGTCATTTGAACGTTTCCGCCATGGCGTCAACCCTGAGACGATGACGGCGATTTATGAGGCGCTCTATCACCGGACTGCAGAAGGTGAGCCGAAGCGAGCAGAGATGCTGACGCAAGTCGAGGTGGAATCCATTTCCTATGACTGGTTGACGCATCGTTTGAAGGGGACGCAGCGCTATACAGGAGAAGTGATTGAGAAAGAGTACGACCTCGTCGTTGTGGCGACAGGCTATCGCCCGGTAATCCCGTCTTGGGTCGCTAAGCTTCCGGTAGTATGGGAAGAAGAGGGAGAATGGGCAGTGCATGACACATATGAAGTGATGATGAGCGAGTCGTTAGGTGGGAAGTTGTTCACACATACGAACTTGGAGCATTCCCATGGTCCCGCAGCAACGAATCTAGGGATGGCCGTCTATCGAAATGCGGTGATGTTGAACGAAATGGTTGGAGAAACGATCTATCCGATTCGCCATCAAAAGCCGTTCACGACGTTTTGAACAAAAAAAGGGCTAGGCGAGTCGCCTAGCGGAATCAGGGGGGAATACTTGAAGTCTTGCTTGATTTGTATTTACCCCGCGCTTCGACTTTAAAACATAACAACACGTCAAAAATAATCTTTTTTACTAATTTGTACACTTTATCGAAAAAAGTATGTTATAGTAAGTTGATGAATTTAGCATAGGAGTTGTTTGTAATGGCAAAATACGAAAAAGATCAAGTATTAACAGGTAAAGTAACAGGAATTCAACCTTTCGGTGCTTTCGTAGCACTCGATGACGAGACTCAAGGTCTTGTACACATTTCAGAAATCTCACACGACTACGTAAAAGACGTAAACGATTACGTTCAAGTTGGTCAAGAAGTTGAAGTGAAAATCCTTGAAGTGGACGAAGCTTCTAAAAAGATCAAGCTTTCAATGAAAGCAACTCAAGAAGCTCCAAAACGCGAGAAGTCTGCGAAGCCAGCTCGTCGTGCGCCACGCCGCAACGAAGCATCTTCAAACTTCAAGCAAGAAGAAGCTCCAGGATTCACAGTCCTCAAAGACAAACTTGAAGACTGGATCAAAAACACAAACTTCAAGAAGTAAGTGTTCCAAGGTGACCCGTTCTAAACAGGTCACCTTTTTTGTGTTTTACAGGAATCGATGGGGCCTATGACGAAACTGTAATTCGAATAGGGGGAGATTAGATGAAGATTGGCATCATTGGAACGGGCGGGATTGCGACGAGTGCTCACATTCCGAATTATGTAAAAGCAGGGGTGGATGTGGTAGCGGTCATGAATCGGACACGGGCTAACGGTGAACGTGTCGCACGACAGTTTAACATTCCGAACGTCTATGAAACGGTCGAAGAGATGCTCACGCACGAACAGCTCGATGCGGTCAGCATCTGTACGCCGAACGCCTTACATAAAGAGCAAGTGCTTCTTGCACTAGAAGCAGGATGCCATGTGCTCTGTGAGAAGCCTCCGGGCATATCGGAAGATGAAGCGGTGGAGATGTTAGAAGCAGCGAAACGAGCGGGAAAGACGCTCCATTATGGATTTCATTATCGGCATCGTGCCGACACGGTTCTCTTGAAACGGATGATTGACGCAGGAGAGATGGGGGACATCTATGCGGCAACGGCACTTGCCCTTCGCCGACGAGGCATTCCTGGATGGGGCGTGTTCACGGACAAAGAGCTTCAGGGTGGAGGGGCACTACTCGATATCGGCGTCCATATGTTAGATCTCGCGCTTCACTTGATGGGTTATCCGGAACCGAAAGAGATTGTCGGTCATGTCGGGCAATATTTAGGGAATCGTCCGGGTGTGGGCTTGATGGGCAAATGGGACCATGAATCTCTGTCTGTCGAAGACACGGCGAGAGCGATGATCACCTTCGATACGGGAGCTTCTTTGTTGCTCGACGTCAGTTACATGGCCAATGTCGAAGCAGAAGATGCGATGCGTGTCGAGTGCCGGGGAACGAACGCCGGGGCAAGTCTATTCCCGCTCACGCTCCATACTGAAAAACATGGGGCGTTGTTTGACGAACGACCTGCCTATTTGACGGAGCATGATCCGTATGAACGTCAAATTCAGCTGTTTCTCGAAGCGTGCCGAAAGGAACCGAACTATCGGCAAGCAGAGGAAGCCGTCATACTCCATCGCATCATCGATCGCATTTACGCATAAGCACGATACTTTTCATTCTTTGAAAACAGGGTATATAGTGTAGGTGTTACATATTTCTACGAGGAGGATGAATCATGCACAACTTTGAATACAAAAACCCGACGAAATTGATCTTCGGTACACATCAGGTCGAAACATTATCGAAAGAACTTGGCGCGCTCGACGCGAAGAAAGTGATGCTCGTCTATGGTGGCGGAAGCATCAAAAAGAACGGAACGTACGATGAAGTCGTGGCTGAGCTTGAAAAGGCAGGCATCTCATACGTAGACTTCTCTGGCGTCGAACCGAACCCGCGTATTGAGACAGTACGTCGTGCGGTCAAATTTGCACGTGAAGAAAACATCGATGCGTTGCTCGCAGTCGGCGGAGGTTCCGTCATCGACTGTACGAAACTCATTTCAGCAGCGATTCCTTATGAAGGGGATGCATGGGACATCGTGCTCCGCGAACATATCCCGACAGAGGCGGTACCATTTGGGACGGTCCTCACACTCGCGGCAACAGGATCAGAAATGAACTCAGGATCGGTCATCACGAACTGGGAGACACAAGAGAAGTTCGGTTGGGGTCACCCACTCGTCTTCCCAACATTCTCAATCCTTGACCCACGTTATACAGTCTCGGTTCCAAAAGACCAGACGATTTACGGTATTGTCGACATGATGAGCCACTGTTTCGAACAATACTTCCACCCGAACCATGCGCCGGTACAGGAACGCATGACAGAAGGTGTCTTGAAAGCAGTCGTTGAATCGGCACCGAAACTCGTGAACGATTTGGAAAACGTCGATTTACGTGCCATCATCTTGTTCTCAGGTACGATGGCGTTGAACGGCGTCCTTCAAATGGGTGCTTCTGGTGACTGGGCATCGCACAACATCGAGCACGCTGTATCGGCTGTCCACGATATCCCGCACGCTGGTGGTCTCGCGATTCTCTTCCCACGTTGGATGGAGCACGTATTGGATGAAGACAACGCGGCACGTTTCGCCCGACTCGGTACGGAAGTATTCGATGTGGAACCAGGTGAAAACGACTTGGAGACTGGGAAACGTACAATCGAAGCGATTCGTGCATTCTTCGACCAGCTCGGTGCACCAAACTCACTCCGTGACTACGATATCGATGAGTCGACATTCGATGCGATTCTCGATTCTGCGATGAAACGTGGCGCATTCGGTCGTTTCCGTACACTCGAACGTGAAGATGTCGCGCATATCCTCGAACTCAGCAAATAAGGCAATTTATTGCCTATTTTGCAATAATGATTGAACGAATCTAGCGTTTCCGTTTATGATGGGTCATGTATGGCTCTTTTACGAGCGATTTAAAGGAGGAAATGACATGTCAACTGTACGTTTCGATTATTCAAACGCGCTCTCATTCGTAGGGAAGCACGAAATCGACCAAATGCAAGAAACGGTAAAAACCCTTCACTCGGTGATTCACGAGCGGAGCGGTGCCGGAAGTGATTTTCTTGGGTGGGTCGATCTTCCGACCGAATACGATCAAGATGAGTTCGCACGAATCAAAGCTGCGGCGGAACGAATTCGCGAGAATTCAGACGTTCTCGTCGTCGTCGGAATCGGAGGATCTTACCTCGGTGCCCGTGCAGCGATCGAAATGCTTCAACATTCGTTCTTCAACGTATTGTCAAAAGAAGAGCGCAAGGCACCACAAGTATTCTATGCGGGCCACAATATCTCTTCAACGTATATGAGAGAGTTGCTTCAAGTACTTGAAGGCAAAGAGGTCTCAATCAACGTCATCTCGAAATCAGGAACGACGACAGAACCTGCGATTGCATTCCGTGTCCTCAAGCAGTTCATGGAAGACAAGTACGGTCAAGATGGAGCGCGTGAGCGGATCTATGCAACGACAGACCGTGCCCGTGGTGCACTCAAGACACTTGCGGACGCAGAAGGATACGAGACGTTCGTGATTCCAGATGATGTCGGTGGACGTTTCTCGGTCCTCACGCCAGTCGGACTTCTTCCAATTGCCGCTGCAGGAATTGATATCGATGCATTGATGGAAGGTGCACGTGACGCGCAAAACGCTTACAGCTCACCAGAATTGGCTGAAAACGAAGCGTATCAGTATGCAGTCGTACGTAACGCCCTTTACGCGAAAGGCAAATCGATTGAGATGCTCGTCAACTATGAGCCAGCTCTTCACTACGTGTCAGAATGGTGGAAACAACTTTACGGTGAGTCAGAAGGAAAAGACAACAAAGGGATCTTCCCAGCGGCTGTTGACTTCTCGACGGATCTCCACTCGATGGGGCAATACATCCAAGAAGGTCGTCGTGACTTGTTCGAGACGGTCATTCGTGTGAAAGAAGTCCGTCACTCGATGAACGTCCCAGAAGACGCTCAAGATTTGGACGGTTTGAACTTCCTCGCAGGCGAAACGATTCAGTTCGTGAACGACAAAGCGACAGAAGGAACACTTCTCGCACACACTGACGGCGATGTACCGAACTTGGTCGTCGAATTGCCAGAGATGACCCCTTATCACCTCGGCTACTTGTTCTACTTCTTCGAAAAAGCATGTGCGATGAGCGGATACATCCTCGGGGTGAACCCGTTCAACCAGCCAGGCGTCGAAGCTTACAAAGCGAACATGTTCGCGTTACTCGGTAAACCAGGGTATGAAGAACAAAAAGCAGAGCTCGAAAAACGTTTGAATCAATAAGAAAACGAATCGGTCCGCGCGTCGGACCGATTTTTTTGTTTGAAACTGGGTGAAGACAAGGTAAAGTGAGAGTAGACAGGGGAAAGAAAGGGATGGACTATGAAGACATTCAAGGATTACTATCATAATCAAGTCGAGTTAAGCTTCACCCATTATCCGTTCTCAGACACGCCGCTCCACGTCTGGGTCGTCGCCCGATATGAAGACAAGTGGGTATTGACGAAGCATAAACAGCGAGGACTCGAGTTTCCAGGAGGGAAAGTCGAGCCAGGAGAACACGAGGACGATGCCGCTATCCGGGAAGTGTACGAAGAGACCGGTGGAGTCGTCAAAACGTTGCGCTATTTGGGACAGTACCGTGTGTTAGGTAGAGGTGATACGGTCATCAAAAACATTTATTATGCGGAGATTGAGCGATTCGAGGATCATCCTGCCATTGACGAGACAGATGGGGCTGTCCTGATCGATGCCTTGCCGGATAACTTATTGCGCAATCCACGCTACAGCTTCATGATGAAAGACCGTGTCCTACCAGAAACGATGAGGGTTCTCTATGATCAAAAACTGGTTTGACCGAATCGATGTGTTACCACCTTATGCGGGTTACCGAGTGACACGAGGATGGTACACGACGACAGATGGGGAAGAGGTCGTGGCGTATTCGATTGAGCCGAAACGATCAAACGGCCAAGTGTTGATGTACTTACGAGGAGGAACGGCGCGAATCGGGGATGTTCGTTTACCACGTCTCATGCAATTTGCATCGCGGGGCTTTCACGTCGTCGCCCCGGTCTATCGTGGCAATCACGGCGGGACTGGAAAAGAGGACTTCGGTGGAGAAGACTTAGAGGATGTGCTCTCGCTATTCGACCGTGTCCACATGAGCGGACGACCGGTCCACGTTCTCGGCTTTTCAAGAGGGGGCATGATGGCCCTCTCGCTCGCTTCCGAACGACCGGTCACGACGGTTACATCATGGGCTGGCGTGACAAACCTCGAGTGGACGTATGAGGAACAGCGTTCGATGCGGAAAATGTTACGTCGGATGACGGGTGGAGACCCCGAGTCTGCAGAATCTGCGTATGTCGACCGTTCGCCGCTTTACAAGGAATGGGTCGCCCCGACACTCCTCATTCACGGCACGGACGATGAACAAGTTCGCTTACGTCATGCAACGGCCGTCGCCGAGAAATTAGGAAAGCAGGCAGAGTTTTGGGTTCTCCCGTTCGGTCACCAGCTCCCGTTTTGGGATAAATGGGAGACAACTGAACAGGCGATGGATTGGATGTTGCGACAAGAAAAAGCACTGACTCGATGAGTCAGTGCTTTTTGTGTTAGATGACGAGTGGTCCGGCTGCGATGACGGACTCACTTGCTTTCGTGAAGCGAGTGAAGTTTTCTTTAAATTTCATGGCGAGTGCTTTTGCTTCGACATCGTAACGAGCTGGGTCGCTCCACGTATCTCGCGGATTGAGCACGTCGCTCGGTACACCATCGATGGCTACAGGAATCTCGACATTGAAAATGTCATGTTTCATCGTCTCCACATCACGGAGCTGGCCGTTGACGGCGGCATTGACCATCGCACGCGTATAGGCGAGTTTCATACGTGAACCTTCGCCGTATGCTCCACCTGTCCAGCCCGTATTGACGAGGTAGACATCTACATCGTGCTCTTCAATCAATTTACCGAGCATATCCGCATAACGCTCTGGAGCGAGCGGAAGGAACGGTGAACCGAAGCAAGTCGAGAACGTTGCTTGTGGTTCTGTGACACCACGCTCTGTACCAGCAAGCTTAGACGTATAACCAGACAAGAAGTGATACATCGCCTGTTCTTTCGTCAGTTTGCTGATCGGTGGCAAGACACCATACGCATCGGCCGTCAAGAAGACGATCGTATTTGGATGACCGGCACGTGATGGGAGCATCGCGTTGTCGATGAATTCGATCGGATATGCCGCACGCGTATTTTCAGTCAAGGAGATGTTCTTGTAGTCCGGCGTACGATCTTCATTCAATACGACGTTTTCAATCAATGAACCGAAACGGATTGCATCATAGATTTGTGGTTCGTTCTCACGCGAAAGGTTAATCGTCTTCGCGTAGCAACCGCCTTCAATGTTGAAGACCCCATCCGGTGACCATCCATGCTCATCGTCTCCGATTAAGTGGCGCTGTGGATCAGCTGAAAGTGTCGTCTTCCCAGTTCCCGACAATCCGAAGAAGAGTGCCGTTTCATTTGCATCGTTGACGTTTGCCGAACAGTGCATCGATAAGACGTTTTGTTCAGGTAACAAGAAATTCATGACGGAGAAGATTGATTTTTTAATTTCGCCACCGTACTCTGTTCCCCCGATCAGAATGGTGCGCTTAGCGAATGAAACGAGAATGAACGTCTCTGAGTTCGTGCCATCCACTGCAGGGTCGGCTTTATAACTCGGTGCATAAATTACAGTGAACGGGTCGAACGCACCTTTCGTTGGCCATTCGCGTAAAAACAGTTGTTTTGCGAATAGACTATGCCATGCATATTCCGTAATGGCACGGACCGGTAACGTATAGTGCTCATCGGCACCAGCAGACGCTTCGAGGTAATAAAGTTTGTCTTTCTTTTCTAAATGGTTCAGTACTTTGTCGAGAAGTGCTGAAAACTTCTCTTCCGCGATCGGTTGGTTCACTTTTCCCCAATCGACAAGGTTGTTGCTGACTTCATCTTGGACGACGAATTTGTCTTTCGGTGACCGTCCGGTAAAAGCACCGGTGCTGACAGATAAAGCCCCGTCTTTTGTCAGTACACCTTCCCCATTTTGGATGGCTTCTTCCACCAGTTCTGGAACCGTCAAGTTCCGTTTCATGTCGGCACCATTAATTAATTCTTCGATTTTCAGGAGCGTTGTCGCCATCCTGAATCCCACCTTTCCCCTAAATAGATGTGGATGAAATCCGCATACTTCCGCGATTACGATTAATCAGTATGACATTTTTAATTATATGTGACACACTAATTAAACACAAGCGTTTCTTCTCTCTGAGTAAGCGCTTTCTTACAAAGACAGTTTATCACATTCTCTTATCACAAGGTGTTAAAAAACAGAAACGAATTAAAAAAATGTTTGACGATTCACAAACAGAAATGTTTTGCAAGTCAGTGAAAACTTTAACGAATTCGTTCGATTCCCTTGACATAATCGAGCGTCATTTATATGATGGTTTTCGTAACGGATACTCTTATTCTGAGCGGTGGAGGGAACAAGGCCCTACGAAGCCCAGCAACCGTCCGACATGAAGTCTTGTGCGGAAAAGGTGCTATCCTGAAGCGAAGCCATTAGCTTCGAACGATAAGAGGGTAAGGAAGAACGATTCAACCTTTCCCCATGTATGTCATCGGGGGAGGTTTTTTTCATTACCGTCCCAAAGCAACGCGTAAGGGGAACGAGTACCGTCCACATATCACCCTTATTATAGGAGGTTTTTTGAATGTCAAAATTGAACCGTCGACTTTTTACTTCAGAGTCGGTTACTGAAGGACATCCAGATAAAATTTGTGATCAGATCTCTGACTCGATTTTGGATGCCATTTTAGCGGAAGACCCGAATGCCCGTGTTGCGGCAGAAACGTCTGTCACAACGGGTCTTGTACTCGTAGCTGGTGAAATCACAACGTCAACTTACGTGGATATCCCGAAAGTTGTCCGTGAAACAATCCGTGAAATCGGATACACACGTGCGAAATATGGTTTCGATGCAGAAACATGTGCAGTCTTGACGTCGATTGACGAGCAATCAGTAGACATCGCGCAAGGTGTTGACCAAGCTCTCGAAGCACGTGAAGGTCAGATGACTGAAGAGGAACTCGATGCAATCGGTGCTGGGGACCAAGGTCTCATGTTCGGATACGCGACAAACGAGACACCTGAACTCATGCCGCTCCCGATCTCATTGGCGCACAAATTATCACGTCGTCTTGCTGAAGTTCGTAAGAACGGTACGCTTGAATACCTCCGTCCGGATGGTAAGACGCAAGTAACGGTTGAGTACGATGAGGACAACAACCCTGTTCGCATCGATACAATCGTCATCTCGACACAACACGCAGAAGAGATCACGCTCGAGCAAATTCAAGAAGACTTGAAAAAGTATGTCATCGAAGCAGTCATCCCGGCTGAACTCATCGATGCTGAAACAAAATACTTCATCAACCCGACTGGTCGCTTCGTAATCGGTGGACCACAAGGAGATGCAGGTCTTACAGGACGTAAAATCATCGTCGATACGTACGGTGGATACGCACGTCACGGCGGTGGCGCATTCTCTGGTAAAGATCCTACAAAAGTTGACCGTTCAGCAGCATACGCAGCTCGTTATGTAGCGAAAAACATCGTTGCAGCAGGACTTGCGGATAAAGCAGAAGTTCAACTCGCTTACGCGATTGGGGTAGCACATCCAGTATCAATCGCTGTCGATACGTTCGGCACTGGTAAATTGAGCGAAACAGAGCTCGTTGAACTCGTTCGTGAGAACTTCGACCTCCGTCCAGCAGGCATCATCAAGATGCTTGACCTTCGCCGTCCAATCTACAAACAAACAGCAGCTTACGGTCACTTCGGTCGTACAGATATCGAACTCCCATGGGAGCAAACAGATAAAGCAGCAGTTCTTGAAGAAGGCGCGAAGCGTTTCGCGTAATCAACAAAAACGACCTTTCCGCGGAAAGGTCGTTTTTTAGGTTCAAGTCGTTGGAGGTGTCTGTTTATGATCATTCGATGACGAATCAGTTGAAGTGTTTTCTTGTCCAAGCGCGGTATCCTTCGCTTCGACGACTTTTTCACCGATGTCTTGTAAATCTGATTTGGCTTCTTGGGCCGTCTCGACGATTTTATTGACGTCTTCTTTGACCGTATCGACTTCACCGACGACTTTTTCATATACGTTTTGAACGTCTGTAGTCACTTCCTGAATCTTGCCAGAAGCGGTCTTCACTTGTTCAATGACTTGAGATGCCTTACCGGCTGGATCTTGTTTGACCTCATTCACGATGCCTCCGACCGAAGATTTTGCATTCGTAAGCGATTGTTTCGTCTGCTCCCGATTCGAAGAGCTAAGTAAGGCGAGGAGACCACCGACGAGGGCACCGAGTAACATCCCGGTCACAACGCTGATTTTTGGACCTCCTGCATCCATTTGGTCAAATTGACGGTTCGGATTCTCTGTTTGTTCGACTTTCGGGTCATGCTCTAATTTTGGTGTCATGTTGTTCCACTCCTTCATGTGATTGGCATTGCTAGTGTTATACCCTAGTCGATTGCGGACATAACGTTTTCTTATGAATCGTCATGAAAAAGAAACGAATGGCAGGATAAAAACGTGACGATAGGGAATGATACAAATAGATTGGCCAAAAGGGGGAAGCTGTCATGAACATGAGGGAAGCAGTTCCAGAAGATGCAGCATTAATTCGAACGATCGCACTTGCGACGATTTCAGAGGATGATTTGAATCGTTTGAAAGCAATGGAGCGCGCTTATCGACAAGAAGAGATTGTTCGAGCGATCAATTCGAGTGAAGAAGCACGAGAGCAATATTTTATCGTCGGCGAGTTCGAAGAAGATGTCATCGGATTTTGTCATGCCATCGATCGCGGTGACATGTGGGAGATGCTTCGACTTTATCTTCATCCTGATTTTCACCGGAACGGATATGGGGCAGCCTTTTTAAACTATCTCCAATCGAAAAAAACACAACCGATGGAAGTGTACGTTGAAAATTCAAATGACCAAGCGATTGCCTTCCTTTTGCATCAATCGTTTAAAGAAGTGAATCGGATCCAAGAAGAGGTATACGACCAACCGATGGAACTCATTCATTTACGATATCATCCGAGCTAAGCCTCCAGACGGATTTTCTTCAAACATCAGTTGCGGCTGATGTTTTTTTGATACAATATACATAGTCCATAAATGAGGTGACGGCAGCATGACATATGAAGAAGCACGAAAAGGGGTCATCGTCATCGTGTACCCGCTACAGTTCACGTCTCGGATTAGTGAGAACTTTATTCGCCGACTCCAAGACGAGTACGAGGTAATTGTCGTCCGTGACCAATCGGTCGGATTGACGGCAGATGACCATAAACAGCTTATTAAGCGAGCGTTACGTGAGGCAGGGGAATACAAACTACCGATCCATGTCGTGGCATTCAGTCTAGGGGCACTTTTCACGAACCGACTCTTGCAAGAGTATGATGTGCCGCTTGGGAGTTTGACGTATATCTCTCCTTTATTTGATTGGCATGCCACTCGTCAAATCGGCGGATTGAAACAAGTCGTCGCGAGTGCTGTCGATCGTTTCCGCCCAGACTTGCCGCTCGGGATGATGACATTCACTGGTGGAGGCGAGGAATCGTCACGCTTCGGTGAGATTACGTATGCGCAATATCGTGAGATTGAAGAAGAGATCGTGGAACATCAAGAAGAGAAGAAGCACTTACCACGACTTCCACTTGCTTGTTTCTATGCACCAGACGATCAATTTGCGGACGTGAAGTTGACGTTAAACGTCTGCCGGAAGATTGGTGGGGATCAAGTGTACATCCGTCGGTTGGAAGGTTTCCCGCATTTTGGATATGAACGTTTGAATACCAAGTTTGCGGAGACATTGATGACGTTTTATGAATTGATTCAAGAATGACAGAAGGCGACTCGAATGAGCCGCCTTTTGCTTATGCGCGTTTTTCAATCGCCACGATGAATGGGGGATGATTGATTTGGTTGATGAAACCGTAGCGGAGGACGCCAGCCTGTTTTTGGTCAAGCGACTCCACGTATTGAAGCACTTCATCCCGTTCGACTTTTCCGCTCTCATGTCCGTGATAAATGACGATGACGATGACGCCACCGACGGTCATGACCTCTAATAATTGAGATAACGCGGCAATCGTCGTATTCCCGTGAGTCGTGATTGATTTATCGCTTCCTGGTAAATAACCTAAATTGAAGACGGCAGCGGAGATGGGGCGCGTCTCGTTCGCGACGACCGCTTGAACCGTGTCGTGACTGTCATGAATGACGGATACCCGTTCATCGAGACCGGATTCCTGTATACGTGCGCGTGTGGACGCGACCGCTTCTGACTGGATATCAAATGCATACACATGACCCGTTTCGCCCACTGCATTCGCCAAAAACAGCGTATCGTGTCCGTTTCCGGCGGTCATGTCGATGGCGACATGTCCTTCTTCAAGGTGGTCATGTAGTAATTGTTTTGCAAACGGTAGTACTCTCATTAATCCCATACATCTCATCCTTCTTTTTTCCTTGGAAAGAATCTCGTCGTTCCAATTCTGCACGGATCTTGTTTAACACCTGCATCTTGTGACGGCTCCAAAACGGACCAATCAATAAGTCAGGTGGGCCGTCTCCTGTCAAACGATGGACGATGACCTCGGGAGGTATACATTCGAGCTGATCGCAGACGAGGGAGACATAGTCATCTTCCTCCATCAAGTCGAGTAGGCCTTTTTCGTATTGACGGGCGAGCGGTGTATGCTTCAAGACGTGAAGTAAATGGATCTTGATTCCTTGTATGTCCATTTTAGCAACTTCTCGGGCTGTGTCGAGCATCATCTCAAGTGTCTCACCGGGTAAACCGTTAATGATATGAACACAGACACGGATGTTGTGGCGTCGAAGTTTTGCAAGACCGCTCAAAAATGTCTCGTAGTCATGTCCACGATTGATTTTTTTCGCCGTCGTGTCATGGATGGTCTGAAGGCCGAGCTCCACCCAAAGCGACGTCCGTTCATTCAATTCTGATAAATAGGCGACGACATCGTCTGGCAAGCAGTCCGGACGTGTCGCAATCGAGAGACCGACGACGCCTTCTTCTTGAAGTGCAGGTTCGTACAACTCACGTAACCGTTCGACCGGCGCGTACGTGTTACTGAATGCTTGGAAATAAGCGATGTAGTTGGCGTTCTTCCACTTTCGGTGAAGACGAGCCTTTACTTCGGCAAATTGAACGGGAATCGGATCGCAAGCATTTCCTGCAAAGTCACCACTCCCGTCGTCTGAACAGAACGTACATCCTCCTTTTGAAACGCGCCCGTCACGGTTTGGGCAGGTGAATCCACCATCGAGCGGGACCTTGAACACCTTTCCTCCATATTCTCGGCGATACGCCTCGTTCAACGTGTGATATCGGTTTTGACCAAATGGATTCATTCAACATCTCTCCTTCTTTGCTCATGCTATCACAAATGAAAAATGACAAAACTTCATAATAAGTAATTTTTCTTGACACTTCTTTGGCATTCGTTTAGGTTTGATAAGGAAATCTTGTCGATTCGGCCATTTGTGCCGATTTTTTTTGATGTGAAAGAGGAATGAAAGGAGGACTTGGTGTGAACAATAAAATGCCAATTTCGGTATGGATTCTAGTCATTGCGATGGCGCTCAATACAACGGCGGCGTCTTTTTTATGGCCATTTAACACACTGTATATTCATGATTTTTTAGGTGAGTCGATGACACTTGCTGGGGTGGCACTTCTTGTGAACTCCGCACTCGCAATCGTCGGAAACTACATCGGAGGGACATTATTCGACCGAATCGGTGGAAAGATGACGCTCATGATTTCTGTCGGTTTGTTGCTTGCGAGCTCACTCGGATTTTTACTGTTCCACGCCACGTTCTTCGGCTATTTGGTGTGGCTCGGTATGATTGGGTTCTCAGGTGGACTCGTCTTTCCGACCGTTTACGCGTTTGCAGGACTCATCTGGCCAGAAGGTGGACGCCGTTCGTTCAACGCGATTTATGTTGCGCAAAACGTAGGTGTCGCACTCGGTACGGCCATGAGTGGTCAAATCGCGCGTTTTAACATCGAGTGGATCTTTTATGCGAACTTCTTCTTGTCGGTCTTATTTGTCGTGGTCCTTTTATTTGGACTTCGTTACTTGAAAAACCCGGCACGTCCTGTCGTTCAATCACAGTTAGAGGCAGCCGCCACGACGCTCTCGAGCGCAACGATGAAGTCGATGTGGTATGTCGCCGTCGGTTACGCCGTGCTTTGGTTCGTTTACGTTCAGTGGCAAGGGACGATCGCCGTTCATTCGAAAGACCTTGGTGTCACGATCAGCCAATATTCACTGCTTTGGACGGTGAACGGGGCGATGATCGTATTTGCACAGCCGTTACTCAACCGTGTCTTGCGACAATTTGAGGACGACTTGAAACGTCAACTGATTATCGGAGCCTCGATTTTCCTCGGTGCTTTCTTGATCGTGCCGTTCGCAGGCGGATTTGGCATGTTCATGGTCGCGATGGTCGTCATGACAATCGGGGAAATGTTCGTCTGGCCAGCAGTCCCGACGATTGCGGCGAAACTTGCCCCTCCTGGTAAGGCGGGACAGTATCAAGGGCTCGTCAATATCGCAGCATCTGTCGGTCGTATGATTGGGCCAACATTGTCTGGATTTGTCTATGACATGTTCGGCATTACTGCGGTCTTCGGTATGCTTCTTCTGCTCGCTACGTTCGCCCTTACTCTATTCGTTATCATGAAAGACATTCGCGTCGCTGAAAAATCAAGTTGACGTTGAATTTCAGAATGGGCTAAAATAGACTACGATGAATAGCAAGCGATGAAGAGGATTAGTAGCGAACGTTCCGTTTCAAAGAGAGTCGATGGTTGGTGTGAATCGATAAATGGAGGTCGTGAACTCGCCTTGGAGCTGTTTTCCTGAACCGAGTAGGGAAAACCGGGGTTACGCCTCGTTATCGGCGTCTCAAGTGGCAGCAATGCAACATGGGTGGTACCGCGGAGAGCTTTCAAGCCTTTCGTCCCATTTTCGGGGACGGAAGGCTTTTTATTATGCAGAGGAGGAAGAATATTGAGCTATTTTAAACATCAAGAAATCGAGCCGAAATGGCAAAAGCGTTGGGAAGAGAAAGACGCATTCAAAACGACAGAAGACCCGGAGAAGGATTGTTTCTACGTCCTTGATATGTTCCCATACCCATCAGGTGCTGGTCTTCACGTTGGTCACCCGGAAGGTTACACGGCGACGGATATCATCGCCCGTATGAAGCGGATGCAAGGATATAACGTCCTTCACCCGATCGGCTGGGATGCGTTCGGTCTTCCTGCCGAGCAGTACGCGCTCGACACAGGGAACGACCCACGCGAATTCACAGCGCGTAACATCGAGACGTTCCGCCGTCAGTTGAAAGAACTCGGTTTCTCGTATGACTGGGCCCGTGAAATCAGCACGACGGACCCGAAATACTATAAATGGACACAATGGATCTTCACGCAATTGTTCGAGCGTGACCTCGCATACGTCGACGAAGTTGCCGTTAACTGGTGCCCTGCACTTGGCACGGTCCTTGCGAACGAAGAAGTCATCGACGGCTTGTCAGAGCGTGGGAATCACCCGGTATACCGTGTCCCGATGAAACAGTGGGTGCTTCGCATCACAGAATACGCGGAGCGTTTGCTTGAAGACTTGGAAGGTCTCGACTGGCCAGAGAGCGTCAAAGAGATGCAACGCAACTGGATCGGGAAATCGGTCGGTGCCGAGGTAGACTTCAAAGTCGACGGTCACGACAAGATTGTCACGGTCTTCACGACACGTCCGGACACACTTCACGGAGCGACCTATGTGACGCTCGCACCAGAGCATCCGTTTACGAAAGTGATCACAACGCCTGAACAATCAACGGCAGTAGAAGCATACATCGAGGAAGTTTCGAAGAAGACGGACCTTGAGCGTACAGACCTCGCTAAAGAGAAGACAGGAGTCTTCACGGGCGCTTATGCGATCAACCCGGTAAACGGTGAGAAACTTCCGATTTGGACAGCAGACTATGTCCTCTCGACATACGGGACAGGTGCAGTCATGGCCGTTCCTGGACACGATGAGCGTGATTATGAGTTTGCAAAAACGTTCGACCTCCCGATTCGTGAAGTCGTCAAAGGTGGAAACTTGGAAGAGGCGGCTTATGTCGAAGACGGGGAGCACGTCAACTCAGGTAGCTTGAACGGTCTTAATAAAGCCGATGCAATCAAGACGATCATTGAAGAACTCGAAGCTGCGGGTACGGGTCGTGCGAAGACGACATACCGTCTTCGTGACTGGTTGTTCAGCCGTCAACGTTACTGGGGAGAGCCGATTCCGGTCGTCCACATGGAAGACGGAACGATGAAGACGGTACCGGTCGAAGAGCTTCCGCTCGAACTTCCAATCATCGATGAAATCAAACCGTCTGGTACGGGTGAGTCGCCACTTGCGAACGCAGAAGAGTGGTTGACGTACACAGATCCTGTCACAGGGGAAAAAGGTCGTCGCGAGACGAACACGATGCCACAATGGGCAGGTAGCTGCTGGTACTATATCCGTTACATCGATCCAGATAACGAAGAAATGATTGCGGACCCTGAAAAACTCAAACGTTGGCTTCCAGTCGACTTGTATATCGGTGGTACGGAACATGCCGTTCTTCACTTGCTCTATGCACGTTTCTGGCATAAAGTCCTTTACGATATCGGTGTCGTCCCAACGAACGAGCCGTTCCAAAAACTCTACAACCAAGGGATGATCCTCGGTGAGAACAACGAGAAGATGTCAAAATCTCGTGGGAACGTCGTCAACCCAGACGATATCGTGAAGTCACACGGCGCGGATACACTCCGTCTTTATGAAATGTTCATGGGCCCACTTGACGCGGCAATCGCATGGTCAACGAATGGTCTTGACGGGGCACGTCGCTTCCTCGACCGCGTATGGCGTTTGTTCGATCAAACGAACTTTGCGGACGTGGCACCGACTGCCGACTTTGAACGTACGTATCATCAGACGGTGAAAAAAGTCACTGAAGACTATGAAGCACTTCGCTTCAACACAGCAATCTCTCAGTTGATGGTCTTCGTCAATGAAGCGAACAAACAAGAGACGTTGCCAAAATCGCAAATGGTCGACTTCATCAAGATGCTTTCACCTGTTGCTCCGCATTTGTCTGAAGAGTTGTGGGAGAAGATGGGCATGACGGAAGAGTTGACGTATGCGGCTTGGCCGACGTACGATGAATCAAAACTTGTGAGTGACACGATTGAAGTCGTCATCCAAGTGAACGGGAAACTTCGTGCGAAAATGCACGTTTCGCGTGACGCATCAAAAGAAGCGCTTGAAGCGGAGGCACTCGGCAACGAGCGTGTCCAAGAGTTCACAGAAGGCAAGACGGTTCGTAAAGTCATTGTCGTTCCTGGAAAACTCGTCAATATCGTAGTTGGATAATCGAAAGAATGTGTGACATTGTCGCACATTCTTTTCTTTTTGGTGAGGTCATTTTCTTTTACGGTTGGTTTTGATACACTAAAGGGCGATACTGAAGTAGAAGGGGACGACATGTCCATGAAACGTTCTTATGTGCTATACACGACACTATGTGCTGTCGTGGTCGGCGTGATTCTTTGCTATGTCTTTGTCTTCTCTGACGAAGAGATTCAGCGACAGGTCGCCTCGACATTTGAAAAAATCGACATTCAAACGAGTCATCAAACGGCATCCCTCCCACCTGTGGAGGCAGCGCAAGATGACGAAGATATTGATACGACCGATGCGCTCGAGCAAATCAACCAGATCGATGAAGTGTACTATAGCGATACGATCGGGGCCTATCTCGTGCTTACCGAGCAGGCTGAATTTTTCGAAGTGAGCGGGAACGGCACACGCGTTAACTCAGTGCTTCAACTCGAAAATACGGGACAGGCGCGTCTCGATGACTTTATCGGGATGCGGATGGTCGAAGAGAACCTCGTATATGCGGTGACAGCAAACGGGACGCTCATCACGATTGAACGGGAAGAAGGGCGTTGGGTCGAACAACCACGTAAACAAATCAAAGGTCTCGTATCGGAAGACCGAATCTTTGGTCTCGGCTATGACCGAGAATCGAATCGTCTGTTCATGATGAATCGATTAGCAGACACGCCGGACCTTGAGCTCCTCTATATCGAAGAGCGTGAAATTGAACCGGAAGCGCCTGCGGAAAACGAGTTAGAAGAATCGACAGAATCTGATGATAATGTTGAAGGCACTGAAGAATCAACAGAAGAAACGACAACAGAAAACGTTTCGACGAGTGACGGTGTCTCTAGTGACACAGCCGTTGCGGAAGAAGAGGCACTTGAGAATGAACAGGATACGCCAGATGAGGCAGTCGAGGAAAAAGAACCGGAAACGGAATGGATGCTCGATTCGCGTCAAGCGTTATCGGCTGACGGGATGAGCGCCTCAATCCAGCAAAAGTTTGAGCGATTCGAAGGCGTTGGGCTTGTCGAGCGACAAGGCCGAATATACGTGCTCGACTCGGAAGAGCTCGTCCTCTATACGGTCAACCCGGAAGAAGGTACCATCAACGGTCAGATGGTGACACCTCGCGTGTATGACTCGACCGGCATGTTTTTACAAGACAATGAAATCTTTGCAATCGTCCACCCGGAAGTATTCGATTTGGATGCATTCGTTTCCGTGGACTAACAATGGGGGAAGAACAGATGAGCAAACGTTACTTTTTTGAAGAAGTGAAACAATTCCACGAGACTTTCGGACATCCAGGAGCAAAATCTCCGCAACCGTTGACACTTGATCGTGCGACAAAACGATCGGTTTGGACGGCAGAGGAAGCGGTCGTTGAATTTTTACACCAATCGTCACAGACTGAAGAAGAGTTCTTACAGGCCATCGAGCAATTCCAAGAAGGCTTCCAAAAAGCGGTCCAAAAATCATTACAAGACGCACCACCGTCAGATGATGTGGAACGCCTCGTTGGTCAAGGGGATGCGTTAACGGATGCGTTATATTTTGTGATGGGCAGTTTCGTTGAACTCGGACTTGATCCCGTTCCGTTGTTTGAAATCGTCCAGCGTGCCAATATGGCGAAGCTTGGACCGGACGGGAAACCGATTTTACGCGAGTCGGACAACAAAGTTATGAAACCTGAAGGATGGATGCCTCCGGAGCCGGAGCTCGAAAAAGAAGTGCGTCGTCAAATTGCAGGGAAAGAATAATCACAAACGGCTTGAGCCCTCATTAGAAAGGGTTTGAGTCGTTTTTTTTTGTTGTGGTCGTGACGACATCATGATACTAGATGGTATCTGAAAGGTCATAAGAGTAATTTATGGTATAATTTAACATAAGTAAACAAGTGAGGGATATTAATCATTGAGATGGAGGTTATTTAACTGAAAAAATTATTCGGTATTCTATGTTGTAGTTCAGTACTTCTGTTAGCATCATGTAGCAATGATGAAAAAACGTCAGAATCTAAAACGTCTGAGCCTGACGTTTCAATCGAAACGATAAAAATCAACGAAGAGAATGAATTGACAATCGTCCCACTCTACACCCAATACCAACAATATTTGAATGCATCCCTTGAAACAACCGATGCGGAGGAGAACAAACAGAACTTCAAGAAATATGTATTAGATTACATAGGAGAGGTCGGAGAGGAAGAAAAAATCGATACATCCCTCATCAAAACAAACTTTTCTCTGAAGCCGACGCCTCATAAGCAACAATTGCTAAAGCAACTTGATACGTTAATTGATAAACATGACGAGATTAAAGAAATTATTACTTCCACATACGCGGATTCAAATCAAGTCCTTCCTAAAAAGAAAAGTACCGTGTTTATCGCACCGTATAATCCTGAATTCTTCTACGATAGTGGGCCGATGGAAGGAGTAGGAGCCTCAGCTTATAAAGACGCCTTCATCTTGTTTCTCGATACAGATTATGACAAAGGTGTGCTAGCTCATTCGACGGCTCACGAGTACCATCACCTGATCCTTCGTGATCAAAACGAATATAACCTTAGTTCGATTCTCGAGTCTATCATCATCGAAGGGAAAGCGGATGCGTTTGCCGACCGCATTGTCAAAGGGGTAACTCCACCATGGTATGTACCAATCGATGATGCGACCATGGAACATATCGCGAGTCGAGTGAATGATTATGAAACATCCTTTAACGATTTTGTGGTGGGAAATAATCAAAAAGACATTCCGCGTTGGAGTAACTATATTCTAGGTAGGGATGTGCTCCATGAATATTTGACGGCGCACCCAGAGCTGTCGATTTCTGAGTGGACGTTTAAAGAAGACCACGAGATTTTGGAAGGTTATAAGTATGAAGGCGTTATGAAATTGGGGAATTAAGTTAAAATGAATGTCAAAAGGCTTGACCCTGTCTCATTCAGGGGTCAAGCCTTTTGATTGTGCATTAAATCACTACGATGAGACGCATGTGCCATTGCTTTATAAACAATGCTTTTACCGCTCTGTGGCCAGTGCAGCTGCGTGCGATCCGGCGCAATGTCCTGTCGTGAAAGCGGCCGTGATGTTGTAGCCGCCTGTGTATCCATGAATGTCGAGCACTTCACCGGCAAAGAAGAGACCTGGTGCCTTCTTCGACATCATCGTCTGTGGCGCAACTTCCTTAACCGAAACGCCACCACCTGTGACGAACGCTTTGTCAAAGTCGAGCGTCCCGACGGCGTGCATCTCGAACATTTTTAAACGCGTTGCGAAATCAATGACGGATTGCTTCTTCAACTGACTCGCGTCTTCTTCGCCAAATGCGAGTTCTTCTAGCAACAAGTCAAGAAGTCGCTCGGGGATATAGCCTTTCCATACGTTTTTGACGGCACGCTTCGGTTGACCCTGTACTTGGTTCCACAATTCCTGGACGAGCGCATCTCGTGACGTGTCCGGGAAGAAGTCGAGTGATAGGAGGACGACTTGTTCTTTGCTGCGTTTCCGTTCTTTAATCGTGTACTGACTGCAACGGAGTGCGATTGGACCTGAAATCCCGAAATGGGTAAAGATCATGTCGCCTTGGTGCGTCTTGATAGCTTTTCCTTTTTTGCCGTGCACCGTCAACGCGACGTCACGTAACGATAGTCCTTGAAGTTGTTTTGTTCCGATGAACGAATCGTTCAACTTGATCGGCACCTCTGTCGGAAATAGCTCCGTGATCGTATGCCCGGCTTTCTGTGCCCACGGATAACCATCACCCGTCGAACCAGTGTGAGGCACGGATTGTCCGCCGACCGCGACGACACAAGCTTTTGCTTCAATCATTTCTCCGTCCATCAGCTCGACCGCGTGAAACTCGTTTTCTTCATTAAAATGTAGCGTTTTAACTTCTGCTTTTTTTCGAATCTCGACACCGAGGTCTTCAATCGCACGAAGCAACGTGTTGACCACGTCTTGTGCCTTATCGGTCACTGGGAACATGCGCCCGTTGTCCTCTTCTTTCAGCGGGATGCCGAATCCTGTGAACAGGTCGATGATCGATTGGTTGTCGAACTGAGCGAGGGCGCTATATAAGAAGCGGCCATTCCCAGGGATGAACTGAATCAATTCATCGATTGGTTTTCGGTTCGTGACGTTACAACGCCCTCCACCTGAAATCGCTAATTTCCGACCGAGTTTAGACCCTTTATCAATTAACAAGGTCGATGCGCCGCTATTTGCAGCCGCATACGTGGCCATAAGTCCGCTTGGACCTCCGCCGATGACGATGACATCCTTCATGTAAAATCTCCTCATTTCTTCATCTATATGATTAGTAAAATTATCGTAACTTTATTATCCGTAATAGTAAGAGTATAATGAGAAGCGGTTGTTTTGTAAAACCGAATTCATATGAATAGTTGATTTATAGATGGAGGTGCCTCATGTCATCAAGCGCCAAACAAGATTCTGGAAGAGCCTCCTTCGTCAAAGGAACGCTTCTTTTATCAGCGGGAAACTTGATTTCCCGGATGTTAGGGCTGTTGTATACATTCCCGTTCCAAGCGATGGTCGGGATTGCCGGAGTGACGTTGTATCAAGCTGCATATACGTATTACGCAATCATGATCTCCATATCGACGGCAGGGATTCCTGTTGCCGTCTCGAAATTTATCGCCAAATACAATGCGCTAGGAGAGTACGGAACGAGTCAACGATTGTTCCGACAAGGAATGAAGCTGATGCTTGCGACCGGTGTCGTCGCTTTTTTATTACTCTTTTTTGCGGCACCATGGCTATCCGAGCTGATGGTCCGAAATTCGGAGAACAATCAGCAATACATTGACTCGCTCACACTCGTGACGAGAAGCGTCAGTTTTGCGTTACTACTCATCCCAGCGATGAGTATGGTTCGTGGTTATTTCCAAGGACATCAAGACATGGCTCCGACGGCAATCTCACAAGTCGTCGAACAGATTGTACGCATTCTATTCCTTCTCAGCGGGACGATGCTCGTCTTGTTCGTCTTTGCGGACTCTGACTTCATTCGACCAATCGCGAACGCTCTTGGGGGAACGCAATCCGTCGAGACGACTGAACTGAATGGATTGAAAGTCATTGCCGTCACGATTGCGACGTTCAGTGCTTTTGTTGGGGCAATCGGTAGTTTCGTCGTACTCATGATGTATTGGAAGCGTCGAAAAGACATCCATCGTCAGACGGATAATCCAGCGGGCACACCTGTCCGTTCGATGAAGTCGTTGTTACTCGAGTTGCTCAGCTACTCAATCCCAATCGTGATGGTCGGGGTATCGACCCCTCTCTATCAGCTGATTGATCAGTTGACGATGGTCAATACGTTACTCAGTTCGGGTTCGACCGTATCCGAAGCGACTTCAGCTTATGGATTTTTAACCGGAAACGCACATAAAATTGTATTGATCCCCGTGTCGATTGCGGCGAGTGTCTCGATGGCAACCATCCCGCTCGTGACCCGTTCCTTCACGACAGGAGATTTGCTGAAGGTACGAAATCAAGTCAATCATATTTTCCAAGTCTCGTTCTTCGTGACAATTCCTGCTGTCATCGGTCTCGTGGCTCTCGCGGAGCCGTTGTTTGGGACGTTGTTCCCGGGAGACCGTGAAGGATGGGTGTATTTACTTCATTATGCACCGAGTGCTTTCTTCTTAGCCTATTACTCGGTTGCGGCTGCGATCCTCCAAGGGATTAACCGTCAGTACTTCACCATCTTTGCTACATCGATGGGTCTGTTGGCGAAACTTGCCCTGAACGTACCGTTCGTCTATTGGCTCGGTGGTATCGGTGCGGGTTATGCGACGATTGCTGGATACATTGTGGCGATCGTGCTCATGGTATGGATGATTCAGCGGTCTCTACATTTCCCATACAAGCAGTTGCTTCGTCGGACCATCTTGATGTTCTTGATGGGGGCGGCGATGTTTGCGGCTGTTTACCTTTCTCTTCTCGTCACGTTGCAAGATGAAGCGAGTTGGGGAAATGACATCTTTGCGACAATCGTCGGTGTCATTGTCGGGATTCTCGTATACGGATATCTCGGCTGGCGCAGCCATCTTGCAGGGAAATTATTAGGGAAACGCTTTGAATATCGGAGGAACGGATAATGCGAATTGATAAATTACTATCGAACATGGGATATGGGTCACGAAAAGATGTAAAAATCCTATTAAAACAAGGGGCAGTACGAGTCGATGATGTGCCTGTAAAAGATGCGAAACGGCACGTTAACCCAGAATCAGAACGGGTCACCGTATTCGGGGAAGTCGTTGAATATCGTCCATACATCTATTTCATGATGAACAAGCCGGAAGGGGTCATCAGTGCGACGGAAGATCAAGTCGAGACGACGGTCATCGAGTTGATCGATCCGGAGTATGCCCATTATGACCTCTTCCCGGTCGGACGTCTTGACAAAGATACGACAGGCCTTCTCCTCATCACAAACGATGGTGCGTTCAACCATGCGCTCATGTCACCACGTAAACATGTCGACAAGGTGTATATCGCCGAAGTCGATGGGGAGATGACCGTGGACGACATCAAGGCGTTTGCGAACGGCGTCGAATTAGAGGATGGATATACGACGAAACCGGCCCGACTCGAGATTTTGAGTCGGAGCGGGCGTCGGTCGGTCATTCGTCTCACGTTGTCTGAGGGGAAATATCACCAAGTGAAACGAATGGTCGCGGCGGTAGGCAAACACGTCGAGCGATTAGAGCGTGTTCAAATCGGTGAGCTAGAACTCGATGAGACGCTTGAGCTCGGGGCATATCGTGAGTTGACGGAAGAAGAAGTTCAATTGTTTCTCCAATAATTAATGAGGTGAGAGGGAATTTGTCCAATTGGGCAGATTCTCTTTTTTGCGTAAAAAGCTCTGATTTTCGATTATATCTTTTTGAAAATGTCATCAAAATCATCACGCCAAGAGTCAACCAACCAATCGTTATATTTATGATACAAAAGGACAAGTGGTTCAACTTCATTTGAACTTATGATACAACCTCGATCATCGTACATATAAAAAACGATGTTCTTTTCGGTGCTTATAAAGTATACAGTTTGTCCAATCGAAGGGTCTCTTCCTTGCTCGTAATTTCCTATACCTCTAAGGATTTTCTCGTAAGAGATTGACTTTATCTGCGAGGATACAAATTTCGCTTTATATTCATGTTTGATTTCTATAATTTCCCCTGTTTTTTCGTCTATATCTTCATCTAATTCGAATAACGTTTCTTCTTCAATCTGTTGCTTCATGAATAAAGCATACAAATATTCGGGAGTGGTATTCCCGAACATGATGTCCTCTGTTTCGTTCCAATCCTTGATAAAGACATGGATGTAATCATCAGATTGAAACACTTCCTCGAACAATGTTGTCACTCTTTTTACCACCTGCTCTATTCTCTCATCCGTTCCGTTTTTATACGGTTCGCCGAGTTCGAATCTTAGATGGACTTCTCCAGATAGGTTTGGAAAATGATTATCTATGTACTTCATTATTTCTTCTTTCACATCATCACCTCATCTTGAACATTTGATACAATCCAAAACCACAAGACCTTCTTTCATAAAAAAGAGACCTGAATGTCAGGTCTCTTGAATCTACATATACGTTTCAATTTGCCGTCTTGAGTGAACGTTTCGATGAAGTCCACGTGCCACGGCTAGGGCTCTCCACAAGATTATTGTACTCAAGCACGTTCAAATCACGTTGCACAGTGCGCGACGTAATGCCGAACTCTTCTACTAGTTCTGAAGTGGTAACTGTCTCCCTTTCATTGATGAACAAATAAATGGACTTGATGCGCGTTAACATCCGATCTGTTGAGCCTTTCATTGGATAACCTCCCAATGTGTAGAATAATGATAAACCATACCTACAGACGACAAAATGAAATATAAAATTGTTATTTTCTAAAATTACACCTTTAGTATACCGCTCCTGTACAAAAATGCAAGTAGAAAGCACGAACAATCTGTTTGTAAAGATTTGATTATGAACGTAAATATCGAATGAAGATTGTTTTTTTGTATTTTAAACAACGTCAAACACGAACGAAAAAAACTTTCCTAAATGAATGTTCGTCTTTCATTCATTTGGATATACTAGTAAGGGAGAGAACATTCGCAAAAGGGGAGATGAACATGAATTGGAGACAAGAAGTCGACAATCGTAAAGATGCATTTTTAGAAGATTTAAAAGGATTACTACAAATCCCTAGCGTGCTCGATGAATCAAAAGCCGCACCGAACATGCCATTCGGGCCAGAGGTTCGAAAAGCGCTCGATTACATGTTTGAGCTTGGTGAGCGAGATGGCTTTAAAACGAAGGACGTCAATGGATATGCGGGACACTTGGAGTATGGGGATGGTGAGGATATCGTCGGAATCTTATGTCACCTTGATGTCGTCCCTGCAGGTGAAGGATGGACGTATGGTGCGTTCAATCCGACGATTACATCGGACGGAAAAATCGTCGCTCGCGGAAGCAATGATGATAAAGGACCATCGATGGCTGCTTACTATGGTTTACGCATCGTCAAAGAGCTCGGGTTACCGCTCTCGAAACGTGTCCGCCTGATCGCAGGTTGTGACGAGGAGAGCGAATGGCGCTGTGTCCGCGAATACTTTAAACAAGAACAGATGCCGACATACGGCTTTGCACCAGACGCAGACTTCCCAATCATTAACGCGGAGAAAGGGCTATATGACGGTGTGTTGACACAACTTCCGATTCAACGGGCACCAGAGTCGGCGTACCACCTCCTATCGTTCACGAGTGGGGAGCGTCCGAATATGGTTCCGGACTTCGCGAAAGCTGAATTGAAAACAGACGAGGTACTTGAAGACAAGTTCGAGGCTTATCTTGAAAAATATGAAGCGGACGGGACATGCGTGTATGACCGTGGCACATATACGTTCACGATGAAAGGGAAAGCGGCACACGCGATGGAACCGGATAACGGGATCAACGCGGCATACGTCCTCGCTGGATTCTTGTTGCACCTTCCTCTCGATATTCAAGGGGAACGCTATATTGAACTCGTTCGTCATGTGTTTGCCGATTCTCGCGGGATTTCACTCGGGATTGAGGCGAGTGACGAGACAGGTGATTTGACGATCAACGGTGGTGTGTTCCGCTATCACGAAGATGAGCGCACGGCTACGGTCAATATTCGATACCCTTATACGGCGAAGTTTGAAGAGCGGTTGCAAAACCTACGTGAAATCGCGTTGTCGCTCGGTTTCGAATTGAAGACGCGTCAACATATGCCACCGCATCACGTGGCTGAAGATCATCCGCTCGTGAAGACGCTCGCTAGTGTGTACGAACGTCAGACGGGGGAGCATGCGAACTTGATGGCAATCGGTGGGGGAACTTACGCCCGTTCACTCGAGGCAGGTGTCGCATTCGGTGCATTGTTCCCAGGCGCTAAAGATGTGGCGCATCAGGTCGATGAATATATGGAGATAGAAGATTTATTACGCGCTGCAGCGATTTATGCTGAAGCGATATACGAGCTCGCTAAATAAGAACCGTGGAGAGCTGACTGATGTAGTCGGCTCTCTGTCCTTTAGGAAGGAAGTTATCATTGAATTCGCAAAAAAGATTGTTTCAATCTGTGTACGTCGCCATTTTCTTCGCACAAGGGGCATTGATCCCTTACATGGCTTTATATTTTTCACAAGATCAATTCGGACTGAGTCCTAGTCAGGTCGGAAATATCGTGGCCATTCTCCCGATTCTCTCGATTGGGGTACAACCACTTTGGGGAATGTTGACCGACCGCACCGGGCGGGTGAAGGCGTGGCTCATGTTAGCGATGTTAAGCGCAGCCCTCATTTCGTTTACTTTTTTAGTGGCAACTTCATATGTATGGATTGTGATGCTCATGGTGATTTGGTCTGTATTCCAATGTGCACACATTCCGCTCGTCGATATGATGACACTCGACTATACGACACGTTCAAAAGTGGATTATGGAGCGATTCGTTTGTATGGGTCGGCAGGTTTTGCCATCGCGGTGTTTGCGATGGGGTGGATTTCCGATTCGACGTGGGGATTAGCCAGCACATTTGTGTTGAGTGCGGTTCTCCTTATCATCGGAAGCGTGTTCGTTCGAATGATTCCGGAAAAGAGCTCGATTCGTGACGTCACGTTAGCTCCGATCTCATGGACAGCTGTGTGGAATAAGTCCTTCTTATTCTTTCTGCTCGGGGGCATGCTCGTCTTCGGACCAATTTATGCGAACAACTATTATTTTGGATTGTACGTGACAGGTAGCGGGGGATCGACGACGCTCGTCGGAACACTATTCCTCGTCGCGGTTTTGTTTGAAATTCCCTTCATGAAAGTGGCGTCACAATTTGTAGAACGCTTCGGCAGTGTCCCGGTACTCGTCGGGGCGGCAGCCATCTCGGCCATGCGAAATGGAATCCTTGCATTGGAGCCACCCATTTGGGTTGTTTGGCTTCTGGCGATTGCACAAGGTCTCGTCGTCGGACTTTTAATTCCGGTCGCGCTTCAGTTCGTCCGGAAACTTGTCGACCGTCAAGTCTCTTCAACGGCAATCGGTGTTTACATGGCGTTGACTTCAGGACTTGCGACAGCGGGATTCAACAAGTTGAGTGGTACAATCATCGAACTCGATGACATCATCGGCGTATTTTGGATGTATACGATCGTCACGGCAATCGGGGCAGTGATTTGGATTGGACTGTCACGTCGCGCACTGAAAGGATGAATCAGATGAGCACGCATTATTTTATTGCGATTCCAATCGAAGCGGCCGAACTCGCCGCTGTGCAACAAGCCATCTTACCGTATTACTCGTATCGGCGAATTTATCGACCGGACGAGTTTCATTTGACGATACAATTTTTAGGGGGGATCGATGGTGAAGAGCTGGATGAAGTGAAAGAAATCACTAGAAGAATCAGTCAAGAAACCCTTCCGTTCACGTTGACGTTTCATGCCATCGACCATTTCGGGAGAGCGGACCGTCCACGCGTGTTGACGATTGTACCTGATGCGTCAGATGCTCTTCAGCGATTTGCGACGGCGCTGCGTCAAGAGCTCGTCGCATTGATTCCGAATTTAGACCGAAAAACATTCGTCCCTCATGTCACTCTCGCAAAAAAGTGGGACAAAGGGGAACGGATTGCTTACGTCCCACCCGAGTTCAACGTAACCGAGTCGGTGGAAGAAGTGATCCTGTATGAAGTGCAGCCGAATCAGACTCCGTCCTATAGGGCGATTGAAGTATTTCCGTTAAGACGGCCAGAGGAGGACATATGGCAATCCCGGTTAAAATTTTTGACGTAATCTCAAAATATGAACGTGATGTATTAGATCAATACAATCGCTATTTAGAATATGTAGAAACCGATACGGCCCGATTGCAGCGTCTTCATGAAAACAATCGACTGAGTCCGGTCGAAATACTTGAGATCGACCGGCCGTGGTGGAAATTTTGGGCGAAGTCGGAACGGATTGAACTAGAACCGAAACCACTCGCCGAATCACAGTATCAGAAATTACTTCGAGAGCGCCGACACATTCAAAAACTGCAATTTGCTTGTGAAGGGGTGCTTGAGGCAGATTTACCACATTTGGCATTCACGAGAGATTTTGCATATCGCGTGATGCGTTCCGAATGGAATGAACGACACTTCTTCTTTTATCGTCCCGTCATTGAGTGGAACGGTGCGACCGTTGAATTAAGTCATGTCCTTGTCGGTCCGACTCATCTCTATATCGTAGAGTGGCTCGAGGGAGACCGAAGCATCTATCACATATCGAAAGAGAAGACGTGGGTTCATCAACCGCTGAAAGGGGAAAATACTCGTGTAGTGAACCCGCTCATTGCGTTGACACGCACCGAAGAACTTGTTCGACAAATTGTACCGAACTATGCGGGTGTCCTTCAAAAAGTCGTCATTGCAGCAGATGGTTATTTTGATAATGTTCCGAGCGTTCGAACGACGCATTATGTGGGACGAAATGAGTATAAAGAATGGATGAAACAAGTGAATGGGCGCGCACCGATTGTAAAAGCGCAGCAAGTTCGCGATGTCGCTACATTGTTAGAAGTGACAGCCAAGATGCCGTTTCGTCAATTTATGGATCAGTGATTGAGAGGAAGGGACGCATATGCATCATACACCAGATCAAAAGACGGCCTCGCATGTAACGATTGAGAGCGCGTCTTTCGTATCATTTGAGACCATACAACTTGAGATTGTGCGCGAATATGAATCCGTTCCAGTACAAATTGAACAGAATGGACGCCCGATCGACTACATGGTCGAACAACAACATGTGACCGAATCAGGGATGATTGAACAAATTCTGCGACTATATGAACCTATTTCTTTAGAGATGATGTATACGGTGTTTCATCCGGGACAAAAGACGACGGTCATCGTTCCACGAGAAATTGTACGCTCCGAAGAGTTCGAGCGTCGGTTCTCATATGATGGACCACTCGGTGTGTCATTTACACCACACGGGATGGAAGTGACCGTATGGTCGCCTGTCGCACTCTCGATGTGGATTACCGTCCATGACGACATGAACCACCGTGAACTCGAACGCTTCCATATGCATCGCGGTTCTCGCGGGGAATGGAATGGAGAAGTGCCAAAAGCGTTCGAAGGGATGCTATATCGTTTAGAAGTAAAGACGCCCGTCGATACAAGACAAGTCGTTGACCCTTATGCGAGAGCCGTTAGCTTGAATGGAGAGTACGGGGTATTGATGGACGTTGAACGATTTGTGAATGAACAAGTCGAACAAGCTCCACGTCCACCTCTTTGGAAAGCGACCGATGCCGTCATTTATGAACTGCACATCCGAGACTTTACAAGCCACCCCTCATCGTTGAGTCAATTGAAAGGACTGTACGGTGGGGTGTCTGAAAAAGGAGTTCGGACGAAAGCAGGCAATAGTGCCGGACTCGACTATTTAAAAGAACTTGGTGTGACGCATGTCCAGTTGCTCCCTATCCATGATTTTGGGAGTGTCGATGAAGCGACACGCATGCCGTATAACTGGGGTTACGATCCGATTCATTGGTTCAGCCTTGAAGGAAGTTACGCCTCTAGCCCGGATGTACCGATGAGTCGGGTATTCGAGTACGCGTCACTTGTCGCGGACCTTCACCGCTCAGGTCTTCGTGTCGTCACAGACGTCGTGATGAATCACATCTATATTCGTGAACATTCACCGCTCGAGGCCCTCGTCCCTTATTATTATTTTCGGTATGAGCATGACGGGACGGTCGCAAACGGGACCGGTGTCGGAAACGATACAGCATCGGAACGTTATATGATGAGGCGAATGATTGTCGACTTCGTCTCATACTTTGCGACAACTTATCGAGTGGACGGATTCCGTTTCGACTTGATGGGAATCCATGACGTCGAGACGATGAATCAGGTAAGAGCCGCCCTTGATAAAGTTGACCCGTCCATCCTTGTGTATGGAGAAGGGTGGGACTTGGCGACACCGCTCGGGCAGTCCTTAAAGGCGACTTCGCAAAATGCAGCCCGAATGCCTCGTATCGGACACTTTAACGATATGATTCGAGATGCCCTAAAAGGTTCGACCTTCAATGACCGAGAACGTGGATTCATTTCAGGAAATGAGTGGCGAGAATGGGAGCTCCGTGAATGTCTGACCGGGGCCGTCCATATCCCGAACGTGACGGTTGGACGTTTCCCGAGTCCGACGTATTCAATCAACTATGCCGAAGCCCATGACAATTATACGATTTATGACAAATTACAGTTGTCGTGTGAAGGGGTTGATGAAGCGACTCGCCTCGCAATGCAGCGACTCGCCAATGCGGTTGTCATCACGTCTCAAGGGATCCCGTTTATCCATGCGGGTCAAGAGTTCGGTCGAACGAAGCACGGCGTGGAGAATAGCTATAATTCACCAGATCACATCAATCATTTCGATTGGGACTTACGCGATGCGCGAATCAGTGAGATCGAGTATGTGAAGACGCTATTGAAACTGCGACGACTGCATACATGCTTCCGTTACGATTCACGTCAGGAAGTCATCGATCATTTCACATTCCTGCCGTCGCCCCCGGGCGTCATCATTTATGAACTGACGGCGAGCCACTCGTATGACGCTTGGCAGCGGGTACGCGTATATATTAATGGAACGTTCGAAAAACTGTCATTCGAGAGCGATGCGAAATGGAACGTCTACGTTCAGGGGGAGACTGCTAGCCTCATCCCAATCGAAAGAAACCCGTCACACATTCAAGTCGAGTCGTTGTCAATGACGATTCTCGCGTGTTAAGATGTTGATTGTATCTCTTTAATTCAAGTAAGATTTGAGCGTGATGAATATGTATTCAGATATAGTCGGTGCGCTCGGTAAAGAGTGGACAGTCGCTTCTGCCGGAGGTATTACGGGCGAAGCGTATGTAGCGACGACGCGCCAACAGAAGATTTTTGTGAAACGGAATTCTTCTCCATTCTTGGCGATTCTTTCAGCGGAAGGAATTGTTCCGAAACTTCTTTGGACAAAGCGGATGTTTAACGGGGACGTATTAAGTGCCCAACAATTCATTGAAAGCCGCGAACTTTCACCAGAAGATATGAAGCGACCAGATGTCGCGGCACAACTCGGAAAGATTCATGATTCGAAAGAGCTATTATTCATGTTACAACAATTAAATCACACACCGGTGACGCCGCACTTGTTGCTTCATCAGTGTGAGGCATACGAACAAGATGAGACAGATCCTACGATCGGAGAGGCGATTCAATGGTTAAAACACCATTTGCCTAAAGTCGACGAGCAAGAGTTCGTCGTATGCCACTCTGATTTAAATCACAACAATTGGATTGAAGATGAAAACGGTCTTCTCTATTTGACGGATTGGGACGATGCGATCATCGCGGACCGTGCCTTTGATTTGGCGATGGTAGTCTATAGCTATGTCGAAGAGACGGAATGGGAGCGTTGGTTCACGCATTATGGGGTCGAAATTTCGAGTGAGCTTCATAATCGAATGCATTGGTATGCGATTGCCCAAACGATTTTAACGATTTATGGGGAACGAAACGATGCAGCACGAACAGAAGGTTTTCATGTACTGCGCGAATTGATCGATGAGGCGTATGAACGAATCAATTAAAAGGGATGGCTGAGTGCCACCCCTTTTTGAATGTGTTTAGATGTCGTCTGGATTCATGAAGTAAGCCCAAACGAACGTTGCGATGACGCCTGCGAAAAACGTAAGTGGAGCGGCATAAAAAATTAAGAATTGATCTAATGTACTCATCGTATCTAACCTCCTTGTGAAGGATGATTCACGTTCATTAAACTATGATTTCGTGTATAATCGCAAGAGGACTGCTCGTACGGAACGTGCATATTCCCATTAAACTTGAACATTTGATGAACGAAAGGTAGGATTTTCATGCGTTTACGACATAAGCCTTGGGCAAAAGAATATATGGAAGCTCAAGAACACGTATTTATTCAACATCCTGAACAATTAAAAGGGAAGTGGGACGCCGAGTTCGGCAATGACCACCCACTCTTTATCGAGGTCGGTTCAGGGAAAGGACAATTCATTTTAGGGATGGCGAAACAGCACCCGGACGTGAACTTTATCGCAATCGAACTATTTGAAAGCGTAGCTGTCTCAATCGTTCAAAAGCTCGTCGAGACGCCGATGCCGAACGTGAGAGTACTGACGGTTGATGCGAAGCGACTCGTCGAATACTTCGAAGCTGGAGAAGTCGACCGCGTATACTTAAACTTCTCAGACCCGTGGCCGAAAACACGCCATGCGAAACGTCGCTTGACGTACAAGACATTTTTAGCGACATATGAAGCGATTCTTCCGAAAGCAGGGGAGATTCATTTCAAGACGGACAACCGCGGACTCTTTGAATATTCTCTTCAAAGCATGAGTCAATACGGGATGTTCTTCACAGAAATTTCACTTGATTTACATGTAAATGAACCGGAAGATAATATTCGAACAGAGTATGAAGAGCGCTTCAGTGCGCTCGGTCAGCCGATTTATCGAATGGAAGCTGTATTCCGTCCGAAAAATTGACACGCTTTTTTCTTATTTTAATAGTATTTTCTTCACACTTTTTTCTTTCTTCTTGGTACAATAGGAATGACGCTAAACTGGAATAAGAGAAGGGGGAACATGGGGATGTTGAAAAAAGCATGGGCAAGCCTGCTTGCAGTAATCTTCATTCTAACAATCGCACCAATGAATACCTCAGCGAACGAAGCGTTCTTAGACGCACTCGAAGAGGATTTGAAAGCGACGCATTACGATTATAAAGAAGGAACAGCTGAAATCATCAAAGAAGAGACGCTTCGCCATTCAAATGGTAACGAAGTGATCGCGGCTGTCGTAGAACTCGATACGATTCGTGATGGGATCTTCATCACACGTAAAACCGAGTACCATTACTTTGATGCGACAGACAACAAAATCCTTTCATCAGCAGACCTCGTAGAAGTTGAAGGAGCAGCCGAATTCGCAGATGCGAACATCGATATGCTTGGTCATGAAATTGTCTACTGGTTGCCGGTATTGGTATTACTTCTATTGATTGCGATTCCAGCACTCGTTTTGTTCTTGGTCGTACCACGTTTCTATTCAACAAGCTCATATATGAATGCCGTATATGAAAAGAATGACAACCCACGTTAAGACATAAAAGCACCCCGTTCTTCTGAACGGGGTGCTTTTTCATTGTTGCTTCAACTGTTCGACGATATCTGTGAGAGACATGTCGTTTCCTGAGGAAACTGAAGCGATGAATGCACTTTCGACAATCGGACCGTCGAAAAATGCGACCTCGTTACTTCCTTCGTACATGTCGATGGCAAGTTCGGCGTTCATCGTCGCCGAACCGATATCGCTGAGAAGAAGCGCTTCCCCTTCGACTTGGTCGAGTGCCTCCAAGATGCGCGTGACGTCTGTTCCAATCGAACCGTCTTCGAGACCGCCGGCTAGATGGATGGGGACGGATGGCGCCATCTCTTTCATGAGATCTTGGATCCCTTCCGCAATTTTTGTACTGTGCGAGACGATAATCAATTCGACGATGTCAATCGACCTCCTTCATAATCGCGGCTAACAGAATCGAACTGGAGAGGGCACCCGGGTCGACCGTCCCACGCGAATTTTCACCGAAGTAGGAAGCTCGACCTTTCGTTGCCACCATATCTTCCGTTTTTTGCACAAGTTCGTCTAATTGTTGTTTGTAGTCGTCCCCTTGTTTCACATGTTCGAGGAACGGGTCCCAAACGTCGACCATCGTTTTCTGACCGACTTCTGACTTTCCACGTGCTTTAATCGAATCGGAACCTTCTTGGAGTGCTTCTTTGAGAAGATCAAAGTCAGCTTCGGTCGCATCCCCGAACTTGGTCGCCATCTTGACGAAAGCAGAACCATATAATGGACCAGCCGCACCGCCTACTTTCGACATCAGAGTCATGCCTACTTTTTTACTGAGCGCACCGAGAGAGTCATACTCCTCGTCTAAAATGGAAGTGACCGCGTCGAAACCACGAGACATGTTAATCCCGTGATCTCCATCCCCGATGGCACGGTCTAAATCTGTCAGTGTGTCTTTTTGGTCTTCAATTCCGACTTGTGTGTCGCGTAACGCTTGCTTCATCCGATCAATCGTCAACATAAATCAAACACCTCATTCATCAAAGTTTAAATCCAAGTGCTTCCGATGGAGCATCTAGATAAGTGGTCATCTCATCATCAAGCGGTAACAGGGTAATCGAGAATCCGTGCATCTCGAGTGACGTCATGTAGTTACCGACATATTTACGTTTCAGCGTATATCCAGCAGCTTCGAGTTTTTGCGCGACGAAATGATACGTCACATATAGTTCGGACAATGGAGTCCCACCCATTCCATTTACCATGACGGCGACTTCGCCAGGCTCAACTTCTTTTTTCAAATGACTGAGAAGGTCATCAACGATTTGGTCGACATCGCTCGTTGGTTTACGTTCGACACCGCGCTCCCCGTGAATCCCAATCCCGATTTCCATCTCTTCCTCGTTCAAGTCAAAACCAGGCTTTCCACTCACTGGCATGTAGCAAGGCTCTACCGCCATCCCCATTGAGCGGACGTGTGATGCGACTTTTTCCGCAATCGATTTAACTTCCTCAAGTGATTTACCGCTTGCTGCAGCGGCACCTGCGATTTTATGAACGAAGACGGTACCGGCAACACCACGACGGTCTTCCTTGTTTGAAATCGCGACGTCATCAGCGACGACAACATGGTCGACTTTAATCCCGTCTCCTTCAGCCAATTCGGCGGCGAGTTCGAAGTTCATGACATCCCCCGAATAATTTTTGACGATCAACAAAACACCGTTGCCACCGTCAGCTGCTTTGATTCCTTCAAGCACCATGTCCGGAGTAGGGGATGTAAAGACTTCCCCGCAAACTGCCGCATCGAGCATGCCGTCTCCGACATAACCGGCGTGTGCCGGTTCGTGTCCGCTACCACCACCCGAGACGAGCCCGACCTTACCGGATTTTGCACCGTTCGCCCGACGGATGACATTGAATCCTTCGACACGACCGTACAGTTCAGGATGGGCATGGACCATTCCTTCTACCATTTGCGATACGAGTTCACTTGCCTCACCGATTAGCTTTTTCACGCGAGATCACTCCTTTTTTAAATTGAAAACTACCAATTTCAATTTTCCACTCTTTCGCTGCAACTAAACAAAAAAACCGACGAATCATTCGTCGGTTTCGTGTCATGCATATTCGAGTAAAGCGCCAGTCTCAGAGTCGACTGTGAACTCATACGTTTTTTCTTCGTCATTCTCTAGAACCGAGATTCCACCTTTGTAGACATCGTATTCACGACCGTCATACGTATAAATCTCAGGTGATGCAGAGATCCATGCCCCTTGGACATGACCTTTCGCTGAGAAAGCACGTTTTGTGTATTCCAACGCGTTTTCTGCAGATAAGCTACGTTCATCTAAAGCCTTTTTCGTCATAAGTGCGGCAATGACGGCAACCCCGATTCCAATAAACCAATACCTTTTTTTCATATGACTACCTCCCCTTGAACTATGGCTATCATGTACATCGTACCAAAACCTGTACCCGAATGGAATGAAAAGCATTCGCATCCTATCAAAACTTTTGTATATAATGAGACAAGAACGGTTAGGAAGGGATGATAAAAGATGGATCAAAAGACGAGAGATTTATTTAAGACGTTAACAGAACTACCAGGTGCTCCTGGGTTCGAGTCAGAAGTTCGTCAGTTCGTACGTGAACGAATTGAACCACACTCAGATGAAATCGTCACAGATGGCATCGGATCAATTTTTGGGAAACGTGTCGGGGACGAAGCGGGACCTAAAGTAATGGTAGCCGGTCACATGGATGAGGTTGCCTTCATGGTGACACGCATCACGGAGAATGGCATGTTATACATACAACCGCTCGGCGGATGGTGGAGCCAAGTGCTCATGGCACAACGTTTTGACATCATCACTTCGAACGGGAAAATCCCAGGTGTCGTCGCTTCGACACCGCCTCACTTACTCGGACCAGATGCGATGAGTAAACCGATGGACATCAAACAAATGTTCATCGATATCGGTGCCGATTCAAAAGAAGAAGCAGAATCATGGGGAGTACGTCCTGGTGTTCCTGCAGTACCATCGAGCGCTTTTACACCACTTCATCACCCGAAAAAAATTATGGCGAAAGCATGGGATAACCGTTACGGTGTCGGTCTTGCTGTCGAATTGTTAGAAGAGACGACAAAAGCAGATCACCCGAACATCTTGTTCTCGGGTGCTACCGTACAAGAAGAAGTTGGATTACGTGGAGCGCAGACGGCATCTGAATTGATTCAACCAGACGTGGCACTCGTACTCGATGCCTCACCGGCGAACGATGCATCTGGAAGTAAAACGGAGTTTGGACAACTCGGTGAAGGTGCCTTGATTCGAATTTTAGACCGGGTTATGGTTATGTCGCCTGAAATGCGTGACTTCTTGCTCGACACAGCTTCTGATGAAAATATTAAGACGCAGTATTTCGTCTCGCCAGGCGGTACGGATGCTGGACGCGTGCATATGAGTGGCGAAGGTGTGCCGACAGCCGTCATCGGTGTCGCATCACGCTACATCCATACACATGCTTCGATTCTTCATACAGACGACTACGATGCGGCGAAAGCGTTACTAAAAGCGTTGGTCAAACGACTTGACCGTTCGACGCTTGAAACACTCCGTCCGTCTCGCTAAACGTACATGCCGTTCACTCATATTTTTGAGTGGACGGTTTTTTTATGTAGATGTTCTTGCTATTTTAAGAAAACGCCTTATACTGATAGAGGTGTTTATACATATTGTTTACTTGTGTAAAGACATCTGTATGATTGTAAGGAGGATCTCATATGTTCAAGAAAAAAGGAATCTCACTTAGCCCGTCTGTTTATTTTGTGACGGCACTTAGTTATATGGCATTAGGGTTGTTCAGTACATTGATTATCGGTTTGATTATGAAGACGATTGGTGGTCAGCTTGAAGGGACCGCACTTGCGGGAACAAGCACGACGCTCGTTCAAATTGGTGACGTGGCGATGAGCCTGACGGGTCCAGCCATCGGGATTGCGATTGCTTATGCCCTTGAGGCGCCGCCTCTTATTCTATTTTCTGCACTCGTTGTCGGGACGTTCGGATATGAGTTTGGACCTGCCGGTAGTTACGTCGCCACGCTTTTAGCCGTTGAGGTGTCAAAACTTGTATCGAAATCGACGAAACTTGATATTTTGGTGACGCCATTTACGACAATCGCAGTCGGTTTCTTCACAGCGACATATATCGGAAAATATGTTGGGATGTTCATGACGCAGCTCGGTAGTTGGATCGAGTGGGGTACTGAGCAACAACCATTGTTCATGGGAGTCGTCGTAGCGACACTCATGGGATTGGCACTGACTGCGCCGATTTCGAGTGCAGCCATCGCTTTGATGCTTGGGTTGAATGGTATTGCGGCTGGTGCCGCGACGGTCGGATGTGCAGCTCAAATGATTGGGTTTGCGATTACGAGTTATCGCGATAACGGAGTCGGCGGAGCGATTGCGCAAGGAATCGGTACGTCGATGCTCCAAGTCGGGAATATCGTGAAAAATCCGTGGATTCTTTTACCCCCTACATTAGCTGGGGCTGTCCTCGCACCAATTGCGATTCTATTGTTTGAATTAGAAAGTGTGGCAGCCGGGGCAGGGATGGGGACGAGTGGACTCGTCGGACCGATTGTCATGCTTGAAACGATGGGCTTTAGTTGGTACACATTTATCATTGTCCTCGGCCTCCTAGTCATTGGACCTGCTCTGTTAAGTTATGCGGTCTATGCTGTATTGAGAAGGACTGGACGCATTCAGCCGAACGATATGAAAATTGACTATTAAAAAAAGGCGCCGTTTGAAGCAAACGGCGCCTTTTTCGTGTCATCCGATACCGAATAAGACTTTGACAGAATCAACCGTTTCGCGAGGGACACGGAAGCTGATGAGGAACAGTAGAAGGACGATCACATAAATCGGGATCAAATATCGTTTTCGTACAATCGGTAAATGACGGGCGAGTTGCTTGAGCCACTTTTCGAGGACATAAATGACGGCGAAGCCCACAACAAGCCAAATCAAGATCTCGAGTCTCGTTTTATCGGTATCAATAAATAAATATCCATATCGCAAAATGGCGAGCATCCCAAAGACACCGACCATCTGTTCGAGCGGATGTTTCATTTCAGGATTCAATTTTTCTCGTGTCAATTTCATATGGTTTCACCTGTTTCAACTAGTTTCGGCTTTGATTATAACAAACAGCAGAGCAGAATGTGTGACAGGACTTATGCTATTATAAGTGAGGAAAAAGCAAACAGGAGTGGTTAATCATGAAACAACTATCAACAATGGCAGAATATACAGAAGCAAAAGAATCAAAAAGTATTTTCATGTTCTCGGCAACATGGTGTGGAGATTGCCGTTTCCTCGACCCGTTCATGCCTGAAATCGAACAGAAATTTGAAGACTGGACGTTTTATTACGTCGACCGTGATGAGTTTATGGAACTCGCGCAAGAGCTCGATATTTTTGGTATCCCAAGCTTTGTCGCCTTTGAAAATGGAAAGGAAATCGATCGCTATGTCGGTCGCGAACGGAAGACACCGGAACAGGTCGAAGCATTTTTGAATGGATTAGGGTGACCCTATATGGAACGGAATGAGTTAAGACGTTATTTAGAAGCGAATTTCAAAGAGGACTATCGCACATCTTATGACCGCGAGAATGAGGTATTGCGCGTCGAACGGAAAGCTGATCGCTTTGGTGTGAATATTCGACTCGCACCAATCGTCGCGAAAGCGAAAACGCGGGGCAAAGTGGCAGTCGATGAAGTCATCGAATATATCGAGTCGGCAATGAAGGCAGATGATCAGATCTCACTCGCTGGAAAATTAGATGCCATCTATCCGGTCATTCGTTCGAACTCGTTTGCAAAGACGACGAAAAGTGGGGAACCGCTAATTTTCAGTCCGCATACGGCGGAGACCGCCATCTTTTACGCGCTCGATCGCGGAAACGGCTATCGTTTAATCGAGGAGAAGCATGTATCCGGTGATTTGACGCTTGAAACGATTGAGCGCATCGCCCGGGAAAACGTCAAAAAACTCCCGACCGAGATGAAACAAGATGAAGTTGCCGGCAACCCATTCTACTTTTTATCGACGCGAGACGGCTACGAGGCATCGCGCATTTTAAACGATGATTTTCTTCGAATGATGGAGCGCCGAGTCGAAGGGGATATGCTCGTCGGTGTACCGCATCAAGATGTGATGATCATCGCCGATATCCGAAACGACCAAGGGTATGATGCGATGCAACAATTGATGTTTGACTTCTTTACGAATGGTCGTGTCCCAGTGACTGCACTCGCCTTTCATTATGAGGCAGGGCAGCTTGAACCGATTTTTATTGTCGGAAAAAAGACCCCGCCATCGAACACATAATCTGATAAAATAAGTGAGATGAGTTTGAAAGAAGGGACGTAGGAACGTATGCAAATGAATGTGTTTTATAACCGAGAAGGAATCGGCGATGTACTCATGGTGTTATTGAAAGAGGGAGAACGTCACCATCAATCTGTAGAACGAACAGGTGACGTTGCCATCGTCAAATCTGAAGACGGAGCCGTTAACGGATATAATGTGTTTCAAGCAAGTGAGCATTTTGAAGTCACAGGTTGGAACGGTCCGGTTGATTTGACGACGGAATTGGTTGAACAGGTACAAGCTGTCTTGAAGGAACATGGAATTGACGAAGACTTCTCATGGGTAGATGTGACACCGAAGTTTGTCGTCGGTTATGTGGAAAGTGCGGAAAAACATCCGGATGCGGATAAGTTATCCGTTTGCCAAGTTCAAATCGACCAAGGCACTGTGCAAATCGTATGTGGCGCACCAAACGTCGCGACTGGCCAAAAGGTAGTCGTAGCCAAACCAGGAGCGGTCATGCCGACCGGTTTGATTATTCGACCATCCGCACTTCGCGGAGAGAGCTCACATGGAATGATTTGCTCGGCGCGTGAATTAAATCTTCCGAATGCCCCGCAAGAAAAAGGGATTTTAGTATTAGATAACGAATATGAAGTAGGTACAGCATTTGAAATCGGTCGCTAAACTCGACCGGTTTTTTGTTAAATATGGATTGAGTGAAAAAGCGAGGAATCAAGTATGGATGCATATGAACGTTCATTGAAACAACAAGCAGATCGAATCAAACGAGAGCTGTCGAGAGAAGGACAGCCGGTCTCACCACCTCCGAAGGTAGATATCACCGATGAATTCATTCCGACTGATGTTCCTTCACCGATTTACGGATATGCCCGTCCAAAACCGAAGATTGTTCTACCGGTCGAGCATTCTCCTGAAACGAGAGAACCGGTCGAAATGAGCACAGCATCTGAAGTGGTTCTGCCAGAAGAGTCACTTCAAGATGAAGAGACCACTAATACGATAAGTCCTGAAATAGACGCAGAACATGTTGAAGACATTTCCGGGGAAACAACCGAAGAAGAAAAATCGATTCTCGGTCAGGTTTCGATTTTAGATAACGGTTTCTCGTCCGTCTTTATGCAATCGACGGATTTATCCCGTTCGAAAAAAGAAGAGGTCGAGGAAGTTCATCAAAGTGCAGCGCCAGAAGAAAGTTTAGACTCCGACGGTTCTGCGGAACAAATCGGAGAGTCGATTGAGCAGATTGCAGAAAAATTACAAACATCATCTGAACAAGAAGAATTACCGGCTGACACCGAATTAACACCGGCTGTTCAAGTTTCGTTTAAAGCCGACCAACCGCCTGTAAATGTGATGATGACGCCAAAAGATCGCATGGCGATGTACCGTAGCCGACGACTTGCACAAAAAAACAATAATCTGTAATAGCACGACTCAGTGAGTTTTGCTATAATGACAAAGGTTTGTCGCATTTTGACGAGCCGCAATGAATTAGGGGGGCTATTTACAGATGAACCGTTATCACTTCGTCGGAATTAAAGGAACGGGCATGAGTCCTTTAGCTCAAATTTTATTTGATATGAATAATGAGGTCCGTGGATCGGACGTTGAAAAAGCATTTTTTACAGAAGAAGCATTGAAACGAAAAGGGATTGAAATTTTGCCATTCGACCCTGAAAATATTTCTGAAGATCAAATCGTCGTACAAGGAAACGCGTTCAGCGACGATCATCCAGAAATCGTACGCGCGCGTGAACTCGGATTGACGATTTATAAGTACTACGAGTTTTTAGGTGAGCTCGCGAATCATTACACAAGTGTCGCCATCACAGGGTCACACGGTAAAACATCGACTACAGGTTTGCTTGCCCACGTCATGCGTGGAATCGAACCGACATCATTCTTGATTGGTGATGGAACAGGTGAAGGTGTTGCCGATTCGAAGAACTTTGTCTTCGAGGCTTGCGAATATAAGCGTCACTTCTTATATTACCGTCCAGACTATGCCATCATGACAAATATCGACTTTGACCATTCGGATTACTTCTCTGGTTTAGACGATGTCATCGATGCATTCCAGGAGATGGCGAAACAAGTGAAGAAAGGAATCATTGCCTGTGGTGATGATGAGAACCTTCAGCACATTCAAGCGAACGTTCCACTCGTTTATTACGGGTTTGGGACGCATAACGACTTCCGTGCAGAAAACGTTACGTCGACAGAGAACGGAACGACGTTCGATGTCTTTTTACGTGATGATTTCTACGGAACGTTCCGCATTCCTGGATACGGCGACCATAGCGTGTTGAACGCACTTGCTGTCATCGCTACGTGTGATTACGAGAACTTACCGAAAGAGTTGGTGAAAGAGCGTCTTGCATCATTCAACGGGGTGAAGCGTCGTTTTAGTGAATCAACGCTTAACAATCAAATACTCGTTGACGATTACGCACACCACCCACGTGAGATTAGTGCAACGGTCGAAGCAGCTCGGAAGAAGTATGGAGAACGGGAAGTCGTTGCGATTTTCCAACCACATACGTACACACGTCTTAAATCATTCATGGATGACTTTGCAACAGCATTGGCTGAAGCAGATACGGTCTATCTTTGTGATATCTTCGGTTCAGCCCGTGAACAAGAAGGGACTGTCACAATCGAGGACCTTCAATCACGCATCGACGGTGCGCATATTTTGAAACGTGGTGGTACGAGCGTCTTACGCAATCATGACAAGGCAGTACTGTTGTTCATGGGTGCAGGTGACATCCAAACGTATCAACGTGAATATGAAGAAATCGTAAAACTTGAAGCATAAGACGGGGGAGGGACGAATGTCTCTCCTTTTTTATGTTTAGCCAACCAAAATCTCGGTAATAGTAGTATCGATGAATATGACAAAGGAGATGTTTGGAATGGCTAGTCAAGGTGCACTCAATACGTTAAACAAGGAAGTCGCAAACTATGGGTTACTGTTTGTGAAACTGCATAATTATCATTGGTACATTAGCGGTCCTCACTTCTTTACGTATCATGAGAAACTCGAAGAGCTCTATAACTTAGTGGCGGAACTCTACGATGACGTAGCGGAAAGACTTCTTATGAATGACGGTGAACCGTTTGCGACGATGAAAGAGTATTTGGAGCACTCGACGCTGACAGAAGGTGATCGTCATGCGGAAACGGATCAGATGATTAAAGATATCATCAACGACTTCAAACAAATTCGCCAAGAGATGCAAGATGCGATGGAAAACTTTGAAGACGGGGATGAAGCGATTGAAGATACGTTCGTCTCTCATATCGAGCGACTCGAAAAAGAAATTTGGATGATGTCTGCCGCACTCGGTAAAAAAACAAAATTGTAACCACAAAAATGGTGCGCCTTCGACAGGCGCACCATTTTATATTATTTCAAGTTTTCGGGATTGAGTGGAAGCAACGCATCGATGACGAAACGTCCGTCTTTACGAATGAGGACATCATCGAACCAGATCTCACCACCACCATAATCCGGGCGTTGGATGTTGACGAGGTCCCAGTGAACTGACGAATTATTGCCATTATAGGCATCGTCATACGCTTGACCTGGCGTGAAGTGGAAGCTGCCGTCAATTTTCTCATCGAAGAGGATATCTTTCATCGGATGTTGAATGTATGGGTTCACACCGATTGCGAACTCACCGACGTAACGAGCTCCTTCATCTGTATTGAATACTTCATTGATTCGTTCTGTATCATTGGCCGTCGCGTCCACGATTTTGCCGTCTTTGAACGTCAACTTCACATTCTCGAACGTGAATCCTTGGTATGGAGATGGAGTGTTGTACGTGATTACGCCATTGACCGAATCTTTTACCGGTGCCGTAAACACTTCACCGTCTGGAATGTTCATTTGACCAGAGCACTTGATTGCCGGAATATCTTTAATAGAGAACGAGAGGTCCGTTCCTGGTCCTTTCAATGTGACACGGTCCGTCTTGTTCATCAATTCGACTAATCCGTCCATTGCACGGTCCATTTTGCCGTAGTCGAGTGTACATACATTGAAGTAGAAGTCTTCGAACGCTTCGGTTGATTTACCTGCCAATTGTGCCATTGATGGAGAAGGGTAACGAAGTACGACCCATTTCGTCCCTTTGACGCGGTCTTCCGTGTGCATTTTACCGAGTGTGGCACCGACGAGTTTTTGTTGCTCACTCGGCACATCAGAGAGTTCGTTAATGTTATCACCGGCACGTAAGCCGATGTACGCATCCATTGCCTGCATCTGTTTCCGTTCGATGTCAGCCATGAGTTCGAGTTGCTCACGACTTGCTCCCGTATACAATTTGCGTAAGATGCGGCTTTCTTTCAACAAGACGAATGGGTGTCCGCCGGCCTCATATGCTTTTTCGACGAGTGCCTCGACGAGCGATTCCTCTACGCCAAAATTCTCAATCAGTACTTTTTCCCCCGGTTGTAACTTGACGGAATAATTGATTAAACCGTCTGCTAATTGTGTAATTCTTGGATCTCTCACACGACCACCCCTAATTATTTTTATGAATTTCTATTTTAGTGTAATCGAAAACATAAAAACGGGTAAAGGAATAATCAGACCGAATGGCGAAAACGATTGTAGCAAATCTTTTCAGTCATAATGGTGCTATAATGAAACAAGAAACGATTGAATAGGAGGAATGGATTGAATGGAGATCACATTAGGAGGCATCGCCGGCCTGATTGCGGCCCTCGCGTTTGTCGTACTCGTCATCTTCTTGGCACGTGTCTTATCGAATGTAAACCGTACACTCGGTAGCGTCGCCAATACGACAGAAAACTTAGAACGCCAGCTCGACGGAATCACAATGGAAGTGACGGCGCTCTTACATAAGACGAACCGTCTCGTTGACAACGTGGAAGAAAAAACAGAGTTGCTCGCACCTGTTGCTCATGCACTCGACGAATTAGGTACATCACTGAACGAGGTAACCGAATCGGTCCGAACCGTCTCAACTTCTGTCCACTCGGCAGCGGATGAAAACAAAGAACAGATTGCTCAAGCGGTTCGATGGGGATCGGTCGCGGTAGAATTGTTCAAGAAAAACAAACCAGAATCTTCAACTACGAAAGAACGTCCACGTCGTCGAACGCGACGTGAAAAGAAAGAAGAAGCACCTGTATCGCCCGACATGATTAACACGGAAGATACGATCAAATAACGATACATCGGGGAGGAACTCACACATGACAGACCAAAAACAACCAACAGACAAGAATCAATCAAGTAGTGGATTTTTGACGGGTGTCATTCTTGGAGGGATCGTCGGAGCGGCTGTCGCACTATTGACATCACCGAAAAGCGGACGGGAAGTAAGAACATACCTAGACGAAAAGACATCTACATCGCGTGAACGATTGACTGTCAAATCGAAGGAAATGCGTGAGAAGGCAGAGCCAGTCGTCGGCGAGTGGATTAAAGTGGCGAGCGATAAAGCGGCACCGGTCCTCAATATCGTGAAAGATAAGGCGCGTGAAGCGGCCGAATTGAAACAACAAATGGACGAGGATGACCTCTCAATCGAAGAAGCGATGGAGAAAGCGGATCAACTCGTCGCGGAAGCGGAATCCGAAGTGAAAGAACAGATGGACCGCGCGGCTGAAGAAGAGACGACGGACTCATCACTTGAATCTGAGTCGGACGATACACTCGAAGCACCTGTTAATGAGATGCTCGATGATGAGTCGAAAGAAGAACTCAATGATTTGAAGAAAGACCTTAAAAAAGAAGAATGATGTAAAAGGACCGAACGCATTCGGTCCTTTTTTGGTGATTTTGTGACGTAGAAGGTTTCCTTATGACAAAGCGCACAAAGTTCGATATAATTAGGTTTCTGGAAAGAACGGCTTAAGAATGTGAGGGAAACGAATGAGTCCACAAGATCAATTGAATCGATTACGTCGAGAAATGGATGAATTGAACCATGAAATGCTCGACTTGCTGAGTCGGCGTGGTGCACTTGCCGTCGAAATTGGAAAAATCAAACGTCTTCAAGGCGTCGAACGATACGACCCGGTCCGGGAACGAGAGATGCTCGATTTCATCGCAGCTTCGAATCAAGGACCGTTCGAAACGTCACGTCTTCAACATATTTTTAAAGAAGTATTCAAAGCGTCTGCTGAACTGCAAGGCGAAGACCGGGATAAGACGTTACTCGTTTCGCGTAAACGTCAACCGGAAGATACGTTGGTCCATGTGAAGGACGTGACGATTGGGAATGGACGTCCGCAGCTGATTGCGGGGCCATGTGCCGTCGAATCGTTCGAACAAGTGAACGCGGTCGCAGAGAAGCTCGCCTTGTCTGGAGTGAAAGTGATGCGAGGCGGGGCATACAAACCACGTACATCGCCGTATGACTTCCAAGGCTTAGGTTTTGAAGGGTTGAAAATGCTGAAGGCAGCAGCGGACCGTCATGATTTACGCGTCATCACGGAGATCATGACGCCAGGAGCAGTCGAGTCGGCCTTGCCATATGTCGATATCATTCAAGTTGGTGCCCGGAATATGCAAAACTTTGATTTGTTGAAAGAAGTCGGTAAGACAGACAAACCGGTCTTGTTGAAGCGTGGATTATCCGCTACAATCGAAGAGTTCATTTATGCGGCAGAGTACATTATGGCGAGTGGGAACAGCCAAGTCATCTTGTGCGAACGAGGGATTCGGACGTATGAGCGTGCGACACGCAATACGTTAGATATCACGGCGGTGCCGATTTTGAAACAAGAGACGCATTTACCGGTTATGGTAGATGTCACCCATTCGACAGGTCGTCGTGACTTGTTGTTGCCGGCTGCGAAAGCGGCACTTGCCATTGGGGCAGACGGTGTCATGGTCGAAGTACACCCGAATCCTGCCATTGCATTATCGGATGCGCAACAACAATTGGATTTCGATCAATTCGATCAATTTGTGGAAGGACTAACGGTCCAGTTTCCTCAACTTGATTTGGTGAAAAAGTAAGCTTTCCAAATGGAAACGTTTTATATCGCATGAAGACAGGGTAAATGGATGACAGATACCTGTCTTCCTTTTTTAAGACGTTTTATGAAAACTTTTTGAAAATCATGACTTGTAGGAGGAGTAGTTTATGAATAGTAACAACGTAACGATTTACGATGTCGCACGAGAAGCCGGGGTGTCTATGGCAACCGTCTCTCGTGTCGTCAACGGAAACCCGAACGTCAAACCAACGACACGTAAGAAAGTACAAGATGCGATTGACCGTCTCGGTTATCGTCCGAACGCCGTCGCACGTGGACTAGCAAGTAAGAAAACGACGACGGTCGGTGTCATCGTACCGGACATCTCAAACATTTTCTTCGCCGATTTGGCACGAGGCATTGAAGATGTGGCGACGATGTACAAATACAACATCATCCTTGGAAACTCGGATTCAAGTCGTGACAAAGAAGTCCATTTATTGAATACGCTATTAGGGAAACAAGTAGACGGCATCATCTTCATGGGTGGACGCTTGCATGAAGATCTCGTCGAAGAGTTCAAAAAATCACCGGTTCCAATCGTTCTCGCAGCGACGTTGAACCAAGGATATGACCTCCCGGCCGTCAACATCGATTATGAGCAAGCAGCATATGACGCGACTCAGATGTTGATCAACCACGGACATGACCGTGTTGGGTTCATCACTGGGCCGCTCGAGCAACAGATCAATGGCGAGAAGAAATTCGCAGGATACCGTCGCGCCCTTGAAGATGCAGGTCTTCCATTCCACGACAACGATATGATTCTTGGGAATTACACATACGCATCAGGTCTTGAAGCGATGCAAAAAATGTTGCAGCGAGACGATTGCCCGAAAGCAATCTTTGCTGGGACTGATGAGATGGCCCTCGGTGTCATCCATGCCATTCAAGATGCCGGCTTCTCGGTTCCGAACGACTTTGAAGTCGTCGGTCACGATAACACGCGTCTCGCGACGATGATTCGTCCGAAGTTGACGACTGTCGTTCAACCGATGTACGATATCGGAGCCGTCGCGATGCGTCTTTTGACAAAGATCTTGAACGCAGAAGAAATCGAAGAGAAAAACGTCGTGCTTCCTCACCGGATCGAGCGTCGTGATTCGCTTCGTCAAGACTAATGAAAAGCCTCCCCATCCGTCACATCATGTGAGGGATGGGGAGGCTTATTTTTATAGGTAAATTGACTTTCGATCATTTGAGATAAACGGCCAAAAGGCTCGTTTCGTGACTTCCCAATTTTTTTCTTCGATTTGTTGACGTCGTGGGATATGGTCAAACGCATAAAGAGAGTCGTCCCACTGAGTAGGCAACGGTTGACCAGCGATACTTGACCATTGCTCAATCCACTCTTGCGGGATATCCCCAGAATAGGGCGCTTCTCTCGTCAACCCTGCCCATACTTGAGCCCAAGCGCGTGGCACGGCACGATACCAGTCATACCCACCGCCACCAAGGGCGACGAGACGGCCATCTGTATATTCATCAGCCAGGCGTGAGGCAATCTGTGGGATTTGTTCAAACGTCCGTATCGTTGATGCCAGATGGGTGAGCGGATCAAAGACATGGGCGTCTGCACCGTTTTGGGTCAAGATGATATCGGGTTTAAACCATTCGCACGCCTCGCGCAAGACAGTCTCATAGCACGTCAAGAAAGAATCATCTTGCGTGAACGCATCGACCGGTACATTCCAACTGTAGCCGTATCCTTTGCCGTTCCCTCGTTCTGTCACCATTCCGGTGCCGGGGAACAAATAGCGTCCCGTCTCATGAATCGACAGTGTCATCACGTCATCATCGTCATAGAAGAGCCATTGAACGCCGTCTCCATGATGCGCATCGGTATCCACATAAAGGACGCGCGACCCGTATTGTTTCCTGACATGAGCAATCGCGACGGCTGCATCATTGTATACACAAAATCCGGATGCCTTGCGTCGCATGCCATGATGTAAACCGCCACCGACATGGAAAGCGCGCTCCGCTTTCCCGCTCGCGACCAAGTCGAGCGCATGAATCGTCCCACCGACAAGGCGAGCGGCCCCCTCATGTATCGTCGGAAAGATAGGTGTGTCTTCCGTACCGAGACCAAACTTATTCGCTTTCAGCGTAGAAAGTTCTCCTGTAGCCGCAGCTTGGACGGCTTCGATATAATCGAGATCGTGAACGAGCGCTAACTCTTCAACCGAGGCGAGTGGAGGAGACACACATTCCGATTTGGAAAGTTTTCCGGCTGCAATCAAAAGCGATGTCGTCAATTCAAGTCGTAGCGGATTGAACGGATGATCCTCATGAAAGCGATAAGACGTCTCGTCTTCGCCAAATATGTAAATCGGTCTCATCGCGACATCTCCGGACCGAGGACATCATAGCCTTCGCGTTTCAACCGTTCGATGATTCGGAGCGGGTTCATCGTCTGGACGCGGAACGAGATGATGCGCTTATACGGATCGCTCGTCGGATGAACGAAGACGTTGATGATATTGACGTTCGTTTTGGCGAGGAGTCGGGTTACTTTTTCGAGTGTACCGGTCGTATTTTCGACGAGGATCTCAATTTGCGAACTTGGTTCGAGTGCGCCGGTCAATTGTACGAAATATCGTAATAAATCGGTCTCAGTTAATACACCGACGAGTTTCCCTTGTTCGACGATGGGGAGACAGGTTAGCCGGTTTTCATAAAACAAAGCAGCAGCATCTTCAAAAAAGTCGAAAGGATGTGCTGTCGGTACCTCGGATCGCATGATGCTCGATACAGGGTTTTGAAAGTCTGCATTTTCACTTTCGGGATGAAAGACGCTCGTCGCACCACTCATCTCGAATTGTCCGACAATCCCGACGACTTGGCGGGCCGGATTAGTCACAATCAAATGTCGGACACGATGCTCGCGCATCAATTTGGCGGCATGAGCAATCGTATTGGTCGGTTGAATCGTCACGACATGTCGATTCATCATCTGTTCGATTAGCATGAAATCCCTCCTTAGTCGTACATGAATCGCCGGCGAAGCCGTAGCGAATCAAAATGGTCAATGGATTCTTGGCGCACGTTTTTGCCGATGCGAGCCATCAAACAGTTGGCAGGGTGAGAGGCGATTTCAGGATCGTCTGTCGGGAAGAAGACAAGTCCACCGTGATTCATCATCTTCTCCATGACTTTTCGATAATCCCAAATCGAGAGTCCGCTACCTTTCAAATCCCAGTGCCAATAATATTCGGTCGTCAAAATTAAAAAGTCATCCATATGTGGGTCCATCATCGATACTTCGAGTAATTGTTTCCCAATTCGTTGACCACGGAAGCGGGGACTCACCTCGATTGCCCCAAGTTCAAGAATGTATGGGTCGTTTCCTTCACTCCACCGCTCATATGGGTCAGGATAGAGGAATGTCACGTAACCGATCACGAGATCATCCTGTCTGGCGACAATGATTCTTCCTTCTTTCAACCCAGCAATATCGACAAGAGCCTCGTGCTGATCTTCTGGTTCACGAAAAGCCGTCAATCCTTCATCAAGACGATACGTCTGCAACACGTCGGGCGCAACCGGACCGTCAATCGTGACGTCACCTTGTGAGGTCTGCCACACTTTTGAATGATATTGTTTTTCCATTGGGTCACCACCTTTTCCACCTCTTATTATAGCGCTTTCATCAAGTAGGAATCATCCTGTTTTGATGAAATTGGAAATTCATTGATTTGTCATAATTTTAACACTATACTGAAAGTGGTTATACCAATCTGTACAGGGGAGGCGAATCTTTAGCGATGGAAAAATTGAAAGCGTTAACAGGGGAACATCAATTAGCGTCGTATGAAGAGGCTTGTCAGTCGTTTGAATGGACACAAGCAGAAGCTTTATTTTCTTGGAACTTAACGGGGAAGGTCAATTTGGCATACGAAGCAATCGATCGTCATGCGGAAAGTGAATTGGCGACGAAAGTGGCATTGCTCTATTTCGATGGGGATCGGGAAGAGCGCTACACGTATGCGGATATGAAGCAAGAAAGTAATCGTTCTGGAAATGTTCTGAAGTCGATTGGTGTGGAGAAAGGCGACCGCGTCTTTATCTTTATGCCACGTCAACCAGAACTTTATTTTATTTTACTCGGTGCCATCAAACTCGGTGCCATCGTAGGACCGTTGTTTGAGGCGTTCATGGAACAGGCAGTACACGATCGATTGCTCGACTCTGAAGCAAAAGTGATCGTGACAACGAAAGAACTGTTGCCACGTGTACCGGTCGACCAATTGCCGCACCTCGAGACGATTCTGCTCGTCGGTGACGATGTCGAAGAGTCGGAGAAAGTGCTTGACTATCGGAAATTGGCGAACGAGGCGACGACAGAACTCGGGTTAACATGGGTCGATCGAGAAGATGGTCTGATTTTACACTATACATCGGGATCAACAGGGAAGCCAAAAGGGGTCCTTCACGTTCATAACGCCATGATTCAACATATGATGACCGGTAAATGGGTGGTTGACCTTCAGCCAGACGATATTTACTGGTGCACCGCTGACCCAGGCTGGGTAACCGGGACGAGCTACGGGATTTTTGCGCCGTTCTTGAACGGGGCGACGAACGTCATCGTCGGGGGACGATTCAACCCTGAGTTCTGGTATTCGGTCATCGAACGATTCGGTGTGACGGTCTGGTATAGTGCACCGACGGCGTTCCGCATGCTTATGGGTGCGGGCGATGAGGCGTTTGAAAAGTATGACTTATCGTCACTAAGACACATTTTATCAGTCGGTGAGCCGTTGAATCCTGAAGTCATTCGTTGGGGGCACGAAGCGTTCGACCTCCGGATCCACGATACGTGGTGGATGACAGAAACCGGCGCGATGATGATTTGTAACTATCCGACGATGGACATCAAACCTGGTTCAATGGGGAAACCGATCCCAGGATGTGAAGCTGCCATTTTGGATGACCGGGGTCAACCACTTCCGCCACACCGAATGGGGAACTTGGCACTCAAGACGCCTTGGCCATCGATGATGCGGAAGATTTGGAAGAACGATGCGAAGTATGAGAGCTATTTCTGGGGAGATTGGTACGTATCGGGCGACTCGGCTTACATGGATGAAGATGGATACTTCTGGTTCCAAGGACGTGTGGATGACGTCATCATGACGGCTGGAGAACGCGTCGGTCCGTTTGAAGTCGAAAGCCGACTCGTAGAGCACCCGGCTGTCGCTGAGGCAGGTGTCATCGGGAAACCGGACCCAATCCGAGGTGAAATCATCAAAGCATTCATTGCGCTCCGGAAAGGCTATGAGCCGTCAGATGAGTTAAAACAAGAAATCCAGCAATTCGTCAAAGAGGGATTAGCTGCGCATGCGGCACCACGTGAAATTGAATTCAAAGACAAGTTGCCGAAAACGCGAAGCGGTAAGATCATGCGTCGCGTCTTGAAAGCTTGGGAGTTGAATTTGGAGACAGGTGACCTCTCGACGATGGAAGATTGAGATATACAAAACGGTCGACACGCGATGTGTCGACCGTTTGTTTATGCACCGTCCGAATCGGTGTCCTCTTCAGCTGGTTGATCGGCTTCTTGTTGAGCCTCTTCTTCAGCTTTCTTCTTCGCTTCTTCCTCGGCTTTCTTCTTCGCTTCTTCCTCAGCTTTCTTCTTCGCTTCTTCCTCAGCTTTCTTCTTTGCCTCGGCTTCAGCTTTTGCTCTAGCTTCTTCTTCAGCTTTTTTCTTAGCGGCAGCATCGGCAGCGGCTTCTTGTTTCTTCTCTTCAGCCTCTTCCTTCGCTTCCTCCGCCTCTCGTTTCTTCTCTTCTTCTTCCTTCTTCTTCTCTTCCTCTTCTTTTTCTTTCTCTTCTACTTTCTTCTTCTCAGAGAATGAACCAGAGTCTTTGAAGTCTTTTGCAGTTACGCTAGAAGGTTGATTGAAGCGAGAACCTGTATTGAATAGTTCTGGATTGTTCGCATAAACTTCATTTACAGTTTGTGCCCAAATGCGTTGAGTGCGTTGATAATACGGTCCATAAGGATACGCATCAGTCATACCAAGTTCCTGGCTATCATAGCCTGACCATACAGCAAGAGTGACTTCTGGTGTCGAGGCTACTAGATATGAGTCACGTTTCAATTGTGTTGTACCGGTTTTCCCCATCCAATCTCCAGGAACATTCATAAGCGATCTTGCATATGTGGCAGTTCCTGATGTGAAAACATCGCGAAGCATATCGACTACGAGGTATGATGTTCGATCTTCGTAAATTTGTGTTTTCTTAGCTTCGGCCTTGAAGATTGTTTCTCCATTAAATTCAATTTTATCAATGAAATAAGGTTCAACATGTTCTCCGTAATTGGCAAGCATTGCATAAGAAGATGCTAAGTTAACTGGGCTTACTTCACCCACACCTAATGCCATTGAAGACGCTTTGCGGTTAACATCGGATACTTCAATTCCCATATCAACAAGATGTTGAGTATCAGCCATCATTTGATTACGTTCTTCGTAAATTTTAACGGCAGGAACGTTTAAAGAAAGTTTAAGCGCATCGCGCACGGTGACTGGACCACGATATGTTTTCCCTTCATTAATTACTGGAGATTTGCGATTACTATAATCAAACTTATAAAAGTATTCTTCATCAATAATTTGTGTAGCGGGTGTAATCATGCCAGCTTCGATTGCACTAGCATATACGAGTATTGGTTTTGCCGTTGATCCAATCTGACGAGTCATTCTAACTGCATGATTGTATTCTTCGGTCTTGCCGTTAATGTATCGCCCACCTACAAAGCCGAGAACTCTTCCAGTTTTGTTCTCTAACATGACACTCGCAGTCTGTTCTGGATAATTTTTACCATCTAAATTTTTTGTGGGTCCAAAATTATCTGCATTTTTTGCAGGTTTCTGCATGGATTCATGGATATCGCGGTCAAGGGTCAAATGAATATTATATCCACCTTGACGTAATGCATTGTGTGCACGTTTCGCGTAACTTGAGCGAATTTCATCTCGTTCTTTTGGTTCAAGGTCATTTACGTTAATGCCGTCTTGAGCGAGTAAATAGTCTGTGACAATCGCTCGGGCTTCTTGCTCAGCTAAATCAATAACGTACGGATACTTATCCCGTGGCTTCGACTGTGTCTTCATGAAGTCTTGAGTAATATCATAGTTATACGCTGCGTCATACTCTTCTTGTGTAATCTTCCCAGCGACATACATCCGGTTCAAGACGGTCTTCATTCGGTTGACCGCACCTGACACATCTTCTTTAATGACCCCACCTTGATAGTAAGGTGTATAGAAGAATGGGTTTTTCGGAATACCTGCTAAAAATGCTGCTTGTGGAAGCGTTAATTTCTCGGCAGATGTATTGAAGACGCCGTTTGCAGCGGCTTCGATACCTGAAATGTTACGTCCCATCGAGTTACGACCGAATGAGACGACGTTTAGGTAGGCATTTAAAATCTCATCCTTATCCATCGCTTTTTCAAGACGAAGGGCAAGTAGGATTTCTTTTGCTTTCCGTTCGAACGATACTTCATTCGTCAACATTTGGTTTTTAATCAACTGTTGCGTCAAGGTCGAACCACCTGTGCGATCCTCTGACCCTGTCGCTTCTTGTAAGATGGCACGTAGCGTCGCTTTCGGCACGACTCCGTCGTGTTCATAGAATTCAACGTCCTCTGTCGCGAGAAGCGCATCAATAACGAATGGTGATACTTTTTCTACAGGGATTGGAACTCGGACTTCATCGGTCGTATAGTTCCCGATGCGTTCACCGCTCCCGAAATAAATATTTGACGTCGACGTATACGTATTGATTTGTGACGTCATCGTTTTATAGGCAGGGGTCGGCATATCTTTGACAAGGGATGCGAAATATCCGACACCGATTCCGGCACCTAAAAATCCGATTAGTACAACAGAAATGATGGTGAGGAGTAAGACGTTCCACGACACATCATAGATCACATTGGCATAGCGACGTGTTTTCATGGACGTCGGATTATTCCATAAGTCTCGAATCTTCTGCAGCATGACAGCCTCCTTAATATGGTGTAAAACTATTTTAGACAGTAATATATTCGATTATAGCACAATTCAACCTACACCTTACCTTGAAACCGAAGTCTCGTGCAAGTTTCATTATGGGAGTTGACAAGTTGAAAACGATGCTTATAAAATGAATAGCATAGTCAACAATATCATGACGCGATGAAGAAAGCGAAGTAGTCGGTGGGCCTCTTGTCCAGAAAGCTAGTGGTTGCTGTGAACTAGCCAATGCCAAACGATGAATTACACTTTCAGAGCGTGCCTTTAGGCCGGTTCGAGACCGTTATCTCTCGCTCAAGCGGTCGCAAATTGCGACAAGTAGGGTGGTACCGCGGAATCTCCGTCCCTTCTCATATGAGAAGGGACGTTTTTTTTATGTTAATCGAAGGAGTGGAACAGATGGAACTATTAAAAGACTTAGAGTTTCGAGGACTTGTCAACCAAATGACAGATGAAGAAGGATTGAAAGAACAACTTAAGCAACCGACGACGTTGTACACGGGATTTGACCCGACAGCTGACTCGCTTCATATCGGGCACTTGCTCCCGATTTTGACGCTAAAACGTTTCCAACAAGCAGGCCATCAGGTCATCGCGCTCGTCGGTGGGGCGACAGGTATGATTGGAGACCCGTCAGGTCGTTCGGATGAACGTTCATTGAACACGTTAGATACGGTCAAACTCTTCTCGGACCGCATCAAAGATCAGTTGAGCCGATTCCTTCCGCTTGAAGGGGAGAACCCGATCACGATTCGCAACAACTACGAATGGACGGGAGAGATGTCAATCATCGATTTCCTTCGCGACATCGGGAAGCACTTCCCAATCAGTTACATGCTTGCGAAAGATTCCGTCGATTCACGCATGGAGAACGGGATCTCGTACACAGAGTTCTCATACATGTTGCTCCAATCTTACGACTTCTTGAAACTATATGAGACAGAGAAATGTCGTCTTCAAGTCGGTGGAAGTGACCAATGGGGGAACATCACGGCAGGTCTTGAATTGATTCGTCGCTTCGGCCATTCAGAAAAAGCGTTCGGCCTTACGGTTCCCCTCGTCACAAAGTCGGACGGACAGAAGTTCGGGAAGACAGCCGGCGGTGCGGTCTGGTTAGACGCTGACAAGACGTCGCCATACGAGTTCTACCAGTTCTGGATCAACGTCGACGATGCGGATGTCATCAAGTTCATCAAATACTTCACGTTCATGTCGCATGAAGAGATTGAAGCACTTGCGACTGAAGTGGCAGAAGCACCTGAGAAGCGTGTGGCGCAGCGCCGTCTCGCAGAAGAGATGACGAAGCTCGTCCATGGTGAAGCAGGTCTTGAACAAGCGGAACGCATCACGACAGCATTCTTTAGCGGAGATTTGACGTCGCTTCAACCAGAAGACATGGAAGATGCTTTCAAAGGAATGCCGCAATTCGAGCTTGACGGCGAGCGCAACATCGTCGACCTCCTCGTCGAGGCGAAGATCTCACCATCGAAACGTCAGGCACGTGAAGATGTGACGAACGGAGCGATTTACTTGAACGGCGAACGCGAACAAGCGCTTGATAAAGTCGTCACGCGCGAAGACACACTCGGTGAATTTACAATCATTCGTCGCGGTAAGAAAAAGTACTTTGTGATTCGTCACGTATAATCATCACGTCCATTCTTCATTGGTTGAGGAATGGACGTTTTTTGTACATTCTATGTTATTCGGATTTGATAAAATGAGGAGATAGGAGGGATGACGATGGAGATTGAAGAATTTTTCGGCGACCAGTTCCATCAATGGCGCGAACACTTTCGATATTATGAAATGGCGATCACGGAGCTCGAGAGCGATCTCGGAATCATTGACTTGGATTGGCAGACGCGACTCGGTTATTCACCGATTGAACACGTGAAGACGAGAATGAAGACGTTACCGTCCATCGTGCGCAAAATGAAGCGGAAAGACTTACCTCTAGAGGTGTCTGCACTTTGGGAACACGTCCATGATGTGGCGGGGATTCGGATTGTCACGAGCTTCCGTGATGACATTTATGAGATCTTGCGTCATTTAGAGGCACGGGATGATTTGGACATCATCGAAATCAAAGATTACATCGAACACCCGAAGCCGAGCGGGTATCGGAGTTTACATCTGATCGTGAAGACAAAAGTCTATTTGGCCGAGCGGATCATCTGGGTACCGGCTGAAATTCAAATTCGTACGCTTGCCATGGATTTTTGGGCGGCGACGGAACATAAACTTCAATATAAATATCAGCACGAGGTACCGGAGTCGTCGAAAGAAGAACTCATTGAGGCGTCACGGATGGCCGATGCCCTCGATACGCAGATGGGACGCATTCGACAAGAAATTCTGAAGAAATAAAAAAATCCCCTTCGTAAAGAAGGGGATTAAAAGCATTAACGTGAGTAGTACTCGACGATAAGTTGCTCTTTGATTTGGTCGTTGAGTTCAGCGCGTTCTGGGAGACGTACGAATGTACCTTCGAGTTTCTCAGCGTCAAACGATACGAAGTCTTTTGTAGCTGGTGCTACTTCAAGAGCTTCAGCGATTGCTTTCACGTTTTTCGACTTTTCGCGAACTGCGATAACTTGACCTGGTTTTACGCGGTAAGACGCGATGTCTACGCGTGATCCGTCAACTGTGATGTGACCGTGGTTGACGAGTTGGCGTGCTCCACGACGTGTGCGAGCGAGGCCGAAACGGTAAACGAGGTTGTCAAGGCGTGATTCGAGCAAGAACATGAAGTTCTCACCGTGGATGCCTGGCATTTTACCAGCATCGTTGAAGATGCGGCGGAATTGCTTCTCGTTCACTCCGTACATGTGACGAAGTGCTTGCTTCGCTTGAAGCTGAAGACCGTATTCTGAGATTTTCTTACGACCATTTCCGTGTTGACCTGGTGCGTAAGGACGTTTTACTAATTCTTTACCCGTTTCGCTAAGCGAGATGCCTAAGCGACGCGAGAGTTTCCAAGCTGGACCTGTGTAACGAGCCATGATTGGACTCCTCCTTGTTGTTCATGTATTTTGCACAAAAGAACAACGGTGTCAAAGACGAGTAACGCCCCTTTCAAGGTGCAAGCACCTTCACTTGATAGCGAAGCTACGAGATGCCCCTCCGACTAAGTCGAGGCCCGAAAGGTGGATACGTTTGTCTATGACTGCTATCGTCATTTCATGCACAAAGATGAGTATACGATGAAAGTAAATGCTTGTCAATCAAATAAAGCGAAGTAGCGTCTCACAAAAACGTTCGAGTCCAACACGATCGACTTCGGAGAAACGATCGAATTCTGGACTGTCGATATCGAGGACACCGATTGTCTTCCCATCCCGTACGAGTGGTACAACGATTTCAGAGTTTGAAGCCGCGTCACACGCAATATGTCCTGGGAATTGATGAACGTCGGCGACGAGTTGCGTTTCTTGAGTAGACGCTGCTGTTCCACAAACGCCTTTTCCGAATGCGATATGCACGCAAGCTGGAAGACCTTGGAAAGGACCGAGAATGAGGCTATCCTCAGAGTCTGTCACATAAAAACCGACCCAGTTGATTCGATCTAAAAATTGGTTCAGTAAAGCACTTGCGTTGGCAAGGTTGGCGACCGCATTTGTTTCGCCTTCTAATAGAGCGGCAAGCTGTTTATTTAATAGATCGTAACCGGCAGCTAAATCACCTGAATAGGATGTTGTTTGGAACATATTGAATCCCCTCCATCTTCTTTTTTTTAGAATTTAGCATTATGGTACACGCAAATTTCGGATTTGTCTTGCGTGAAAGTTCAGAAAAAATGAACAATCTCCACTGAAACCATTGGAAAACCTATGCAAATCATTGGTTCTATAATATGATTAGGTATATCTATTCTTATAAAATACTTCTTTTTTATATAAGGTACATAAGTCCACGAAAGCGGCTTGGAGGTTGTGACAAAGATGGATTACGGAATTTATGGGTTAATCATTGGAATCATCGTCGTCGTATTAGGCGGCATGTTGGGGAGTATGCTCATTCGAAGGAATTTTTACCAAAAAATCGATGACTTGGATATGAGGAAACAAAGTGTGCTCAGCGCAAGCATCCCGGTTGAACTTCAGAAGTTCAAGCAATGGCCAATGGAAGGAGAAACGAAAGAAAAGTTCGATCGCTGGCATCAATCCTGGGATGAGTTGGTCAGTGTGCATGCAGGTCAAATCGATGAAGCGTTATACCGAGCCGAGGAAGACTTGGACAAATATCGCTTCATGAAAGTAAAGGCGGACTTGAATGCGACAGAACAACTCATCGAAGAACTCGAGACGATGGTACACGCCATGCTCGATGAGATGGATGAGTTCACGACACACCACACTTCGCTCATGGACATCGTGAAGCAAGACGAGAAAGAATTGTATCAGTTCCGCAAAACATTGAATTCGCAAAATCATGCGTTTGGACCGACGTATACGCTTGTCGAGCAAGAGATTGCTGCCGCTGAGGCGAAGCGCAGTGAAATGATCAATTTGAAACAAGTCGGTCAAGTCTCTGAGGCGTTCGAGACTGGACAAGCCTTATCGGACCAAGTCGGTCATATCCGTGAATTGATTCGGATCATTCCGCAATTCGTACGTACGGTCCAAGTGGAGTTGAAACAACAACTTCAACAGTTACGGGCTGGACATAAAGAAATGCAAATGGACGGATATGCGCTCGAACCGCTCGGATTAATGGAAGAAATCGATCAAGCGGAAGAACGTCGTGAGGAACTGATGGCTCGCATCGAACGATTGGAATTCGATCATTTCGAAGAGGACATGCAACAGTTGAGTTCCGATATCGACCAGCTGTTTGAAGCGTTCCGAACGGAAGTCGATGCACGTCAATATGTGAAGAAAGAATTTGCGACGATTCAGGAGCGCGAACGTCTATCTTCCGAAATTATGACCAACCTGCAAACAGAAATGTCTCGACTCGTCAGTAACTATGAGATCAATGCTCGCGTCGGCGAGGAGTTTGAACAGTTAGAACGCGAACGGACGACGCTCACGGCGAACGTACTCGATATCGAGCAAGCGCTCGTCGCCCAAATGTTGCCGTATAGCATGATCAAATCGAAAGTCCAGGAAGCGAAACGTTCACTCGATCAATTCAATGCCATGCATGAGCGATTCATCGAGGACACGAATTCGTTACGTAAAGAAGAACTCGAAGTACGACATAAGCTCGAAACGTGGAAGAAAGAATTGTCTGCGCACCGCCGCCTTTTGGCGAAAAGCGCGATGCCTGTCGTCCCGAACGATTTATCCAACGACTTACGTCAACTTCAAAAAGGCGTCCAGTCTCTAGATGAACAGTTCGATAGAGCGCCATTTAATATGACCTATATCGTTGGACTCAGTCATGATGTAGAAGAAATGATGGATCACTTCCGCGACCGTGTCCATGCGCTGATTCGTCAAGTGACGTATGCTGAACAGTTGTTACAATACGCCAACCGATTCCGTCGTCGTGACAACGAAGTGCACATCGCTTTGACACTCGCAGAAAACAAGTTTTTGCACGGAGAGTATGGTACTGCCGTTGAAATCGGTGAGCGTGTGCTCGGCCGCTTCGAAGAAGATGGTGCGCATGAGATTCGTCGACGCGTCGATCAAGGGTTAGAACAGCAAGAACTGCTAAAAAAATAAACGATGCATGAAGATTGACGGAAACGGGAAAAACGTAGACGTCAATCTTTTTTCAATCAAGGAGGAATCGTCAGATGGGTACGTTGTGGGTAAATGGAAACATCAATACGTTAAATAAACCAGGTGAAGTGATGCGGGCCATGTTCGTGGAGCATGGACGTATCTTAAAAATGGGCGAAGAGGGTTATCTCCGTCGTACATACGCCGGTCGGATTGAAGAGATTATGAACTTAGAAGGAAAGAGTGTCTATCCTGCCTTCACAGACTCGCACATTCACCTTGTCGGTTACGGAGAAGCGCTAGACCGTGTCGATGCAAGCGAGGCGACCAACCTTCGAGAATTACTTGAGACGATGAAACAACAAGGTCCAGATGATGAATGGGTGGTCGCAGAAGGATTTGATGATCGATTACTCGGTGAAATGCCGACGCGAGACATGATTGATGACGTCATTTCGGATCGTCCCGTCGTCTTGAAGCGTGTCTGCCGTCATGTGGCGGTCGTGAACTCGAAAGGACTCGAGCGCCTCGGCTTGATTCATCACACGGTCATCGAAGGCGGGAAGCTCGGCCGGGACGAGGAAGGGAAATTGAACGGTGTCCTGTATGATGCCGCGCTCGACCTCTTATATAAAGAATTGAGTGGGAATCGGAAGAAAAATGCTGCCTCACTCCGACGTGCCATCGATTCGTTGTTCGCACACGGGATCGTTGGTGCCCACACCGAGGACTTGTTTTATCATGGTGACCCGTTAGAGACGATTCAAGCGTATGAGGACGTGCTAGATGAATTACCGTTCCAAGCGCATCTTCTCGTTCATGAACAAGTGGTGGACCGTGTCATTCAACATGATGCGATGACAAAACGAAAACGGTTTGACTTTGGGGCGATGAAACTGTTCGTAGACGGCTCGTTCGGGGGGCGGACAGCACTGCTCTCAGCACCGTATGCTGATGACCTGGCTCAGCGAGGGATCGAAGTACATCGACCGGATCATCTAGAAGCGCTTGTGAAAAAGGCGCGTACGTACGGGATGAACGTGGCGGCTCACGTGATTGGGGATGCGGCCGTCGAACAGTTTGTCAGTCTGCTTGAGAAATATCCAGCTAAAAAAGGGACGCGAGACCGGATTATCCATGCTTCCTTATTGAACGATTCCTTGATCAAGCGTATCAAATCCCTGCCTGTTCTAATCGATGCGCAACCGGTCTTTCTTTCTGACGACTTAGATATGTTGTTTGAACGGTTAGGGAATGAACGCGTTTATGATGTGTATCGCTTCAAGTCACTTCTTGATACGGGGGCGTTGTTGCTCGGGGGAAGTGATGCCCCAATCTCATCCGTTGATGTTCGGAAAGGGTTGTTCGGAGCGGTGGCGAGACAGTCGTTTAAGGGTTCGAGCACGTTAAATCCAAGTGAACGTCTATCGATGTACGAGGCGCTTCGCAGCTTTACGTATTCACCTCATGTCGCCACGGGTACACACGGAAGAAACGGGTTGTTGATCCAAAGTTACAACGCGAACTTCACCGTGTGGGACGAGGACTTCTTCCAATTACAAGGGGAGGACATTCTTCACAATCGTTTAGCCATGACGATCGTCGAAGGAAAACCGGTATATGAGGCGGAAGTCGTCACATCGTAAATAAAAGAGGAGCCAATTGATCCTAAATAGGGTCGATTGGCTCCTCTTTTTGATTAGAAGAATGAACGTTGTACTTTATGCCAGAACGAGTTCGTGCGAAGTTTGACGGTCTTGATGACTTTGTCAGAAAGTTCGATGTCGATCCGGTCCGTGTACTTCAAACTAAGTGCTTCATTATCCATACCGATGATCGGGTAATCGTTTCCATCTTCGACGATGCGAAGTGATAGCTTGCGCGATTCGTGTACGATAAACGAAGAGCCGAGTGTGCGGTAACGGTTGTTGTTGACCGAAGCGATCTCACTGACTTGCATACATGGGATGAGTGGGTCGACGACCGCGCCACTCAACGATTTGTTATAAGCGGTCGAACCGCTCGGAGTCGACACGACCATTCCGTCCCCACGGAATGTCTCAAAGTGCAAGTCGTCGATATATACCTCGATCGCGAGTGATTTGATGATACTCGATTTAATAGAAGCTTCATTTAAACAAAGAAGCGGTGTCGATTCGTTGATTGATGCGGAGAGAAGTGGATATTTGCGTACTTCGAGACCTTCTTCGATTCGCGTCGAGTTGTCCGAGAAGAGACGGTCGACTTCATCGAGTTTATGTATGTCAAAGTCACAATAAAACTCGTTCAATCCGCGTCCGAATCCGACATAGATAGCATCCTGACGAAAACCTGTATAGCGAACAGCCTGTAAAAAGGCGCCGTCTCCACCAACCGCAGCGATGATATTCGCATCTTCTGGTTGATTGACGATGTTAAACCCGTGTTTTTCCCCGATTTCTTTTAGCTTTTTCACTTCTTTCGTGAATTCGTTGACGTTACGATGGTACAAATAGACGTTATTTCTCATCTGAGTCATCCCCTTTGTCAATGATGTCCCCCTTATTATAACGTGTTTCCTTCAACCAATATAGGGAAAACTGAAACAGAGCCAAAAGCAGGAAGTTTGTCAAAGGCTTAATTTCATCGATATGATGAGAAGGTAACTACAACAAAGGGGATGAGTTCATGCCAACATTTAAAGGGAACAACGTGACATTACAAGGAAATCCAGTGAAAGTGGGAGACCAAGCTCCTGACTTCCAAGTGTTGACGACAGCCTTAGAAGAAGTGACATTAGCAAGTTATCCGGGGAAAAAATTAATCAGTGTCATTCCTTCAATTGATACAGGCGTATGTGACGCACAAACGCGTGAATTCAATGAGAAAGCATCATCACTTGGCGGAACGGTCTTGACTGTGTCGAACGACCTCCCATTCGCACAACGTCGTTGGTGCTCGGCTTCAGGTCTTGACAACGTGGTCACGCTCTCTGATCACCGTGATCTATCATTCGCGAAAGCCTACGGCGTATTAATTGAAGAAATGCGTCTCCTCGCTCGTTCTGTGTTCGTCGTCGATTCAAACGATGTCGTCCAGTACGTTCAATATATGGATGAAATGACAGACGAAGTTGATTTTGAAGCAGCGCTTCAGGCATTCGAACAAGCGAATTGATTCGTTTGGCGAAATTGATTAAAATAGCTTACACTAGTACGTGAACCGACCGGTCCTCTTATGGGGGCCGGTTTTGTATGGAAAGGATGAACGAAAATGGAACGTTTTGAACAACTGTATCGTGATTGGAAGAAAGAAGCGAAAAAACTTGTCAACGACCTTGATGTATTACCGATTGAGGCACTCGTGCAAGTGTTTGACCATGTCGACATCGAAAATGAGAAGATGGATGACGTGCGGAAAGCTATCAGTCTACTTGTGCTTGAAGAAACGACGCAACTCCCACCGAACAACCAACCGACTCCGGATGCGGTCAGTTTGTTCATGGGCTACTTGGCAACGAAGCTCCTCAAAGATGGTGCGACGATTCTCGATCTTGGGAGCGGCACAGGCACGTTGACACATGCGGTCCTCTCGCAATTGAAAGAAGCGACGACACAAGCGGTCGAAGTCGATGAATTGTTGCTTCGTCTCTCTTATTCGATTAGCAATTTATTAGGAGAGCCGGTTTCATACTTCCATCAAGACGCGCTCGCCCCGTTGTTTGTCGAACCGAGTGATTTGTCACTTGCGGATCTACCGATCGGTTACTACCCAAATGATGAAGTCGCGGCCGAATACGACATGAAACGTAATGAAGGGCATGCCTATTCTCATTTCTTGATGATGGAACAGGCGATCCGTCATACGAAACCGGGTGGACACGGATTGTTCGTCATTCCGAACAATTTGTTTGAACAGGATGATGAAGGGAAATTAAAACAATGGATGGACCGTGAAGCAGTTGTCAAAGGTGTGATCCAACTTCCGACGACAATGTTTAAAGACGAACGTTATGCGAAAAGTTTGTTGCTCCTGCAAAAAGTGGGGGAAGGCGTCACACGCCCGAAACAAGCCTTATTCGTTGAGCTTCCGTCGTTCACAGATGTTCGAGCGGTTGCCAATGTAGTGAAACAGATTGATGATTGGTTCAAAACAACGCAAAAATAATAGACAAAATACTTGAAAAATGTATTCAAAATCAAGTATCTTCATTATGATACAGTTATCAGTTTTAAATTGAACAGATAAAGAAACGCGTTTAAAACGAAAGGTAAGAGGTGTATGACATGACGAAAATTATGGCAGTCAATGCTGGTAGTTCATCGCTCAAGTTCCAGTTACTCGAGATGCCAACGGAAGAGTTGCTCGCAGTCGGATTGGTTGAGCGTGTAGGGAAAGAAGATGCAATTTTTACAATCAAGTACGGTGAAGGACAGAAGTTCAACGTGGTCACGCCACTTCACACGCACAAGGAAGCGGTTGAATTGACGCTAGAGAAACTGATCGAACTTGATATCATTCAATCGTTCGATGAGATTTCTGGCGTAGGTCACCGTGTGTTACACGGGAAAGAGTTGTATGCGGATTCGGTTGTTATCGATGACGAAGTCATGAAGAACATCGAGTCTTTCACAGAGCTCGGACCACTTCACATCCCACCAAACTTGACTGGGATTCGTGCTTTCCAAGCAATCTTGCCAAACGTTCCACAAGTTGCGGTATTCGACACGGCATTCCACCAATCGATGCCAGAAGAGAACTTCTTGTACAGTCTCCCGTACGAATACTATACAGAGCACGGTGTACGTAAATATGGTTTCCACGGGACGAGCCACAAGTATGTGACACAACGTGCAGCAGAACTTCTCGGTCGTCCGCTCGAAGACTTGCGTTTAATCTCATGTCACCTCGGTAGCGGTGCGTCAATCGCAGCCGTTGCAGGTGGTCGTTCAATCGATACAACAATGGGCTTCACACCGCTTGAAGGAATCACGATGGGAACTCGCTCAGGTTCGCTTGACCCGGCCCTCATCCCATTCTTGATGCAAAAAACAGGGAAGTCTGCTGAAGACGTCTTGAACGTCATGAACAAAGAGTCAGGTGTTTACGGTCTCTCTGGTATTTCAAGTGACTTACGTGACATCGAGCAAGCGGCTGCAGAAGGAAACCACCGTGCAGAAGTATCTCTCAAAATCTTCTCAAACCGTATTCACGGTTACATCGGTCAATATGCCGCTGAAATGAATGGTGTCGACGCCATCATCTTCACGGCGGGTGTCGGTGAAAACTCGGATGTCATCCGTGAGCGTATCCTCCGTGGTCTCGAATTCATGGGCGTCTACTGGGATCCTTCACTTAACAATGGTGCACGAGGCAAAGAGTTGTTCATCAACTACCCACACTCACCAGTTAAGGTCATCATCATCCCGACGAACGAAGAATTGGTCATCGCGCGCGATACGGTTCGCATTGCAAACCTCGTTGAAGAGCACGCATAAGATCACTCAAACCCACGTTACCTCGCGTAACGTGGGTTTTTTTGAGGCTTTTTTCCTAACATACTGGAGGAGTGATAGGACAAATGATTCTTCACTTTGTAACATCAGATGCATGTTTTATATCGTTTTGTAACATTCGAGTCATGAAATAACCATATATTGGATAATTATTTATATTTACATCTCTACTTCGTTTCAGAAATGCGATTTAAAGCAAAGAATCGACTATTTTGACATCAAGTTGTAACGCTCGTGACATTTAAATGAACCGTAAGTGTAACGGCACTGCTACATATTTCATCATATAGTTATCTGGACGAAACATTCGATGTACAGTTCATCGATGACACGATCTGAACTAAGGGAGGAACGATTGCATGCTTAAAAAGTTAGGATGGATGATGCTAATTACGATTTTAGTTTCAACGCTTTTCCTGCCACAATCGCAAGTGCAAGCTGCCTCTTCAAATAAAGTTTATGTCGTCAGTAAAGTGAACGATTTAAATATCCGTTCAGATGCACGAATGGGTACAAAAATCTTAGGTAAGTTAAACAAAGGTCAAAAATTGCAACGTTTAGGTTCAAAAGGAGCCTGGACACAAGTTTATTATAAAAAGAAAAAAGCATGGGTTGCGACAAGTTATGTCACGACAACAGGAGCGAAGAAACAGTCTGTCGGTAAAACGTACACGATGAAAGCATCCGCGTATACACCTTATTGCAAAGGCTGTTCTGGGAAGACGGCTCTCGGTTGGAACGTCCGTACACAAAAACGTAATGTGATCGCGGTCGACCCGCGTGTCATTCCACTTGGCACGAAAGTTCAAGTATACGTAGGGAGCAAGTTGTTAGGAACGTATACGGCTGCAGATACTGGCGGCGCCATCAAAGGAAACAAAATCGATATCTTAATGTACTCGCACAGTGCGGCGATTCAATTCGGTCGTAAAACGGTTACGGTCAAGGTGTTGTAATAAAGAAAAGGGGTCTTGCGATTGCGCAAGACCCCTTCTTTTAGGATAAACGATTATTGACGGACGATGAGCACGTCGCACTTCGCATAGCGGACGATGCTTTCTGAAACACTTCCGATAAAGAAGCGTTCGACAGCGTTCAACCCAGTCGCGCCACAAATAATAAGATCAATATCATGGTTAGGAGCAATCTTTTTAGCGATTGTCACTTTTGGAGAACCGTATTCGATCACGGTCTCGACTTCTTTTACGCCACGTTCTTTGGCACGGTTCACATAGTCTTCGAGTAACTCTTTAGCATACGTTTCTGCGCGTTCGGTAATCGTCCGATCGTAGGCTTCAACTGTCGCGAATGTACGCGTGTCAATCACGTGACCTACATACAGTTTCCCTTCGTTACGAATGGCGACATCGATTGCGGTCTCAAATGCACGTTCCGCCTCTTTAGAGCCGTCAACGGCAGATAGAATGTGTTTGTATACAATTGCCATGTAAATCCCAACCTTTCGCTCGAATTATACGTTCGGCTTACATATATAGTATACCACTTCTTTCAGATTTCACGCTTTTTCGTCATGAAAAGGAGTGAATTTTTTCATAGAATTGTTCACGACATGTCCAAGTTTGGAATTCACGTGAAAGAACGGGTAAAATAAGGCGGAGGAGGTTGGACGATGAAACATGTAATGATTACTTCTGGTGCGAAAGGGATTGGGCGTGTCGTGACAGAGCGTCTGTTGCAAGATGGCTGGCACGTCAGTATTCTGCAGCGGAATCCGATTGATTGGGAACATGAGCGGATACATATGATCGAGGCAGGGTTGACGGACCGTAAACAGCTGCTCTCGGCCTATGAGGAAGCAGTCGAGCGGTTTGGTGAACCGAATGCCTTAATTCTAAATGCGGGTCCATACATTTTTGAACGGAAACCGCTCGTCGAATTGACGGATGAGGAGTGGGATGAAGTGGTGACAGGTAACCTGTCTGCCTCGTTTTGGTTGATGCGTCGCGCGATTCCTGCGATGCGCTCTAATCGTTTCGGGCGCATCATCTCATACGGGTTTCCGGAGAGTGCATCGGCTCCCGGATGGATTCACCGTTCAGCGTTTGCGGCAGCGAAAACGGCACTCGTCAGTTTGACGAAATCGGTCGCTCTTGAGGAAGCGCCTTTTGGGATCACGGCAAATATGGTCAATCCAGGAAACATCGTCGGATCTCAAAAAGAGATGCGTATCGAGGAGGCGGAAATCGATGAAGGGACTCCAGTCGGACGACACGGAACTGGAGAGGATATCGCACGACTCATTTCCTTTCTATTACATGAGGAATCAGATATGATCACGGGTGCCGTCATCGATGTGACCGGCGGGGTCAACGTGGTGCATCAGTATCGAAAGTGAGGGGGAGAGCGATGAAGATTGGGGTTGTGACTGACGTTCACGGAAATCTAGAGGCGCTAGAGGCAGTCCTTCATGCGTTAGATACAGAGCAGGTCGACATCATCTGGTCACTCGGTGACATGATTGCGATGGGGCCGGACTCAAACGCGGTCATGGAGAGATTGATTGACCGCGGGGCACACATGATTTCCGGTAATCACGATGAAGCAGTCGTCTCGCTTTTAGCCGGACAGGGCCATCCAGAAAGTTATGCGCATACGCGACCGCATCACGAGTGGGTCGCGCGTCATCTTCAATCTAGATATGTGGATGTTCTTGAGTCTCTTCCGCGAACGATTACGAGTGAGTTGGCTAGTCAAAAAGCGTTCGGCATCCATTACCATATCCCGAGCGAAAAGCGTCAAGCCACCATCGTCGAAGAACCATTTCATGATATTCTCGAGCCGACACTTATAAACATGCAACGGTTGTATGGAGAGTACGATGGGGATGTCATCTTATTTGGTCATCACCACCCGGTTCACTTATTCCAAGACGAGAAGAAGCGGTACGTCAATCCAGGTGCGCTCGGTGTCGCCCGAGATGAACTTGCGCGGTTCGCGATTTTATCAGACGGGGAAAACGGGATGCAGATTGATCTGCGGGCTGTCCCTTATGACAAACGAGCATTTTTAGAAAAAATGGAACGTTATGAAGTTCCACAGCGCGATGTCATGTTCCGATTGTTCTATTGAGGAATGCGTAAAAAGGTGAGGTCCTTGGACCCCACCTTTTTCTTATCCAATCTCTTGAAGTGTTTTCGGATAACTCGTCAATGCAATCGGACCGCTCTCCGTCATGACGAGGTCATCTTCGATGCGGACACCACCGACACCCGGTAAGTATATACCTGGTTCGACGGTAAACGTCATCCCGACTTGAGCTGTCATGTCATTGTTCGCCGCCATCGATGGATGTTCATGAACCTCAATCCCGATTCCATGACCGATACGGTGCGTGAAGTACTCACCGTATCCAGCAGACGTGATGACTTGTCGGGCTGCGATATCGATTGCTCCGAGCGTCGTGCCGACGTTCGCCATCTCGATCGCTGCTTCTTCTGCTTGTAACACTGTTTCGTAAATTTCACGTTGTTTCGTACTCGCTTCACCGAAGACGACTGTTCGAGTGATATCCGAGCAATACCCTTGCCAGACGACACCGAGGTCGAACAAGGCGAAATCGCCTTTCTTCAAACGGTTGTTGCCTGGTACACCGTGAGGGTCAGCGCTATTTTCACCGAACAATACGAGTGTGTCGAATGACATTTCACGAACGCCTTGTTGTTTCATCGCATATTCGATGTCCGCGATGACTTCGAGCTCGGTCACACCTTCACGAAGTGAACGAATTCCTGCTTCGATTGCCATGTCTGCAAGTTCAGCGGCGCGTTTCATTGTACGTACTTCATCCGGTGATTTGATCATGCGTAACGTTTGGAGTTCGTCTGTCAAATCGATAATCGACAATCCGGCAAAACCAGCGCGGAGTTGCTCGACACGATTGAATGTCAAATGCTCACCTTCAATCCCGATACGCTCAGGAACGATTTGGTTATCGAGGAACAACTTGACGATTTTATCCCACGGATTCTCGTGGTCCATGTACGTCACGATTTCACCTGTCCAGTCACTCGCTTCGACAATTCCTTTTTCAAGGGCAGGACAAATGATGGCAGTTGTCCCATTCTTTAGGACGAGGATGGCAATCAGCCGCTCGTGTGCTTCTGCGTATACTCCCGAGAAGTAAAATACAGATGCCTTTGACGTGACGAATGCTGCGTCTAATCCTTTCGTCGCTAAAGATTGTGCAATTTGATTGGTGCGTTGATTCAAGATGAATCCCTTCCCTTCTCACTCTTACGTTGACTACTCGTCTATTATAGCTGTTTCGAAAACAGAAAGGAAATGTTGCAATTTGATTAGTACAGTTTGAACAAGTTTGACTGATACAGTATACTAGAAAGAGTAGAAAATGTATTGAGAGAAGGGACTCCGCGTATGACCACAAAACATGAACAGATCATAGCACATATCGAGTCACTCGATGTTGGGTCAAAAATTTCGGTCCGCCAAATCGCCAAAGAGTTAGCTGTATCAGAAGGTACGGCTTATCGGGCCATCAAAGAAGCTGAGAACCTGGGCTTCGTCTCTACCATCGAACGTGTAGGGACGATTCGGATCAAGCGTAAACAAAAAGAGAATATTGAGAAGCTGACATTTGCCGAAGTCGTCAATATTGTCGATGGACAAGTGTTGGGTGGACGAAATGGTTTGCATAAGACATTATCTAAATTTGTCATCGGAGCCATGAAATTGGAAGCGATGATGCGTTATATCGATGTCGATTCACTCGTCATCATCGGAAACCGGGAGAAGGCGCATGAACTCGTCTTGCAGTCCGGCGGGGCCGTGTTGATCACAGGGGGATTTGATACGACGGATGAAGTGAAACGAATGGCGGATAAGTATGATATGCCCGTCATCTCGACTTCTTACGACAGCTTTACCGTCGCAACGATGATTAACCGGGCTATTTATGATCGACTCATCAAGAAAGAGATTCTTCTTGTCTCAGACATCGTCATTCCGCTTCACGACACGTTTTATTTGAAATCGGATGACACGGTGAAACGTTGGCACGAATTGAATGAGCGGACGAAGCATAATCGTTATCCGGTCATCGATGAGCAGATGAAGGTGGTCGGGGTGATCACTGCGAAAGATGTCATCGACAAATCGCACGACTATGATATCGAGAAAGTCATGACAAAGAGCCCGATTACTGTCGGCGTCCAGACGAGCGTGACCAACGCTGCGCACCAGATGGTATGGGAAGGGATTGAGATGCTCCCTGTCGTCGATAACTATGGTCGCTTGCTCGGAATCATCAGTCGTCAAGATGTGTTGAAGGCGTTGCAGCTTGCGAATCGTCAGCCGCAAGTCGGTGAAACGTTCGACAACATGATCACGAACCAATTGAAAGAAGATCCCACGTCGAACGGTACGGCGTTTACTGTCGAGGTTGCTCCGCAAATGACGAGCCATATGGGGACCGCGTCATCAGGTGTGTTGACGACTTTGTTAGTCGAAGGGGCGACACGCAGTCTGCGTCATATGAAAAAAGGGGATTTGGTGGTCGAGAACATTACCGTCTATTTCATGAAACCGATTCAGATTGAGAGTCAGATTCGAGTGTCGGCAAACGTCTTCGATCTTGGGCGGAAGTTCGGGAAAGTTGATGTGGAGATGACACAAGGTACACAACTTGTCGCCAAGGCGCTTGTCACGGCACAGTTGATTGATCGGTAACTTAAAAGAGCACCGGCTACACGAGTAGCGGGTGCTCTCTTTTTATGAAGGCGTATTCGTCGGTTCTTCTGCGGCGAGCGGATAGATTTTCCGGTAACGGATAAATCCAACGACCGCATTGCCTAAGCCGACGACCAACATGACGATACTGACAATCCAACCGACCGATGAATTCAAACCGAATCCACCAACCATTTGGTTCGCGGCGAATAGCGCGAGGAATAAACTTAACCAGATTAAAGCTTGTGTATTGAACAAGGCTTTACGGTTTGGCGTCTTTGTCAAAAAAGCACGACGCTTGAAGACAAGGTACGCTCCGAGCGCGAACAAAATGAGTCCAATCATGACAAGTTGCAAGTGAAGGAACCCCTTTCTTTCTCGTAATCTGTTATCATCATACCATAATAGTGTGTAGGAAAGTGAGGAATCATCATGTGGGCATGGGCGAAAGCGGATTCAATCAAAACAGAAATCGAGGCGGCTGACACCATTTTTATTCATCGACATGTCAGACCAGACCCCGATGCATTGGGGAGCCAGCTCGGACTCCAACGTATTTTAAAGTCGGTTCATCAGGATAAAAAGATCTATGTAGTCGGTGGTATGGTGCCCGACCTTGAATTTTTAGGAAAGATGGAACACGTTGAGGAAGAAATGTATAAGGATGCGCTCGTTTTGATTCTAGATACAGCGAATCAGGAACGAATCGATGGACCATATGCGTTAAAAGGAAAAACAATCATTAAAATCGATCATCACCCTGATGAAGACCCGTATGCGATGACACAAATCGTGGACACCACGGTCAGTTCGACGTCCGAAATGATTGTGGAGTTGGCGAACATTTGGGATTATCCGATCGATCAAGAAGCGGCCTTCTTATTATATGCCGGTATCGTAGGTGACACGGGGCGCTTCCAGTTCCGTAATGCAACGGCACGTACGTTTGAGATTGCTTCGAGATTGATCGACAAAGGCATCGATACGAACAAACTGTACCGACACATGTATAAGACCAACTTAGCGACGCTACAGTTACAAGGGTACGTGTTACAGCACGTCAATGTCACAGAAGAAGGCGTCGGGTATGTGAAGATTGATAAAGATGTGCTCCGGACGTTCCATGCGTCCCCGGAAGCGGCATCGCAACTCGTCAATAGCTTCTCTGGCCTCGAAGGATTGAAATGTTGGGTCATGTTTGTCGAAAACAAAGAAGAGATTCGTGTCCGGATTCGGTCGAAAGGACCTGTCATCAATGAAGTGGCGAAGCGTTATCGTGGTGGTGGCCATCCGATGGCGTCGGGTGCCACGATTGATACGTGGGATGAAATGGATGACGTCATTGCTGCTCTGAATGAAGTGGCAGGAGAGTTCACGTTTGAAGAAAATGAAGAGAGCTGACCGCGGTCAGCTCTCTTCATTTGTCTCCGTTTTCTTGTGGGATAAACCACGTGCCGCGGTCGGTCACATCTTCGACGACATCGAGTTGATATTCTGCAATATACTTTCGAAGTCGGTCGATGATTTCAGGACTGTCCGCAAAGACGGTTTGACCGTTCTGTAATTTTTCTAACTTATCGCGCGCAATTTGTCCCCGATTGATAATCATACGCTTTTGCCCCCTTTTGTCGTGAGTTTTGTCTATAATTATTGTATCAGAGAAGTGGAGAATTGAGTTTGACAATATCATTAAATAGAAAGGAGGACGAAGATGATTCATCTTAATGTCAGAACTGCTTTTAGCTTACTACAAAGCACGATTCGACTAGAGCAATATGTGATGCAGATGACAGAGCGGGGGAGTCGCGCGGTCGCCATCGCAGACGATGCCTTTTATGGTGTTCCATCGTTTCTATCCTACTGCAAACGCTATGGGGTGAAGCCGCTCATCGGACTGAGAACCGTCCTTCGACTAGACGGGCTCGATGTTTCGGTACTTGCGTATGCATCGAACGAAGCAGAACTACAAGAGCAATATCGAATCATCAAGAAAGGCGGGATCGATGAACGCACGACGATGCCACTCATTGTCCTACCGGAAAACTGGAAAGCGAGCGACCCGGTCCATCGACGTCGTCTTTATCATCAACTGCTGTCTTTTGTAGACGAGAACAGACTATGGCTCGGTCTCCCGGCACCGCAGACGACAGAACAGGTACAACTGTTAAAGCAACTTCGCATGATGAAAGAAGAACTCGCCGTCCAACTGATTCCGGTCCCTGAAACGAGATATATGCGACCTGAAGATGTGGAGGGTTTCCGGGCAATCTCTGCCATTCGAGAAGGCGAAGTGATGTCAGAGGAGGATGTACGTCAAAAAGGTCTGCATGTCCGGCTACCAAGCGAGATGAACGACTGGTTCACTTCAGAAGAATTGGGCGAGCTTAGGCGATTTGAAGAACTGATTCAACTCGAGCAACTTCCACAAGCGGAAGGCGCGATTCCAGAGTTACCGGACGCTGATCAAAAGTTGAAGCAGCTCGTCGGTGAACGGTTAAAAGCGATGGAATTGATGAAAGAACCGTATATCGGACGAGCGAAGTTTGAGCTTGACGTCATTGCCAAGACCGGGTTTTCTTCGTATTTTCTGATTGTCGAAGATATCATCCGATTCGCCCGTGAGTCCGGGATCGAGGTCGGTCCAGGTCGGGGGTCGGCGGCCGGCTCGCTCATCAGTTTTGCACTGCACATTACAGAAGTCGACCCAGTTCGCTATGGTCTCCTATTTGAACGGTTCCTCAATCCGGAACGCGTCTCGATGCCGGATATTGACTTAGATTTTGAAGATGAGCGTCGGGAAGAAGTCGTTTCATACGTGCTATCGAAATATGGGGAGACTCATGCGGCGCAAATTGGTACACTCGCAACCTTTGGGGCAAAGGCAGCCATCCGTGACGTCGCGAGGGCGCTCGGCATGACGTTAGAAGAGGGGCAGGCTGCAAGTAAACAAGTGAAATCAGGTGGGTTGGACGAATTGATGGCGAATCCAAAACAGATGAAATGGTTCGCAGGTAGCCAGAAGCGTCAACAGTTGATTCGGATTGCGAAACAGCTAGAAGGGTTGCCACGTCAATCATCCATACACGCCGCTGGGGTTGTACTCAGTCGTCAACCGATTGAAGACGTGACTCCACTTCAACCCGAACTCGAGGATCATGTGACCCAATATAATATGAAGGATTTGGAAGAAATCGGGCTACTCAAAATTGATTTACTCGGGCTCCGAAACTTGACTCGCCTTCGTCAAATGGAGGAATTGGTCCGCGAGAGTGACGCGTTGTTCTCCTTGAAGACGATTCCCTTACATGATGCCCGGACGTACCGATTGTTAGCAAGAGGAGAGACGAACGGGATCTTCCAGTTTGAGTCGTCGGGTATGAAACAGGCGTTGCGCCAAGTCAAACCGACAGAGTTTGAGGATATCGTCGTGACGATGTCGCTCTATCGACCAGGACCGATGCAGTTTATTGAAACGTATGCAAAACGAAAACATGGTATGCCATATCAACCGATTCACCCGGACGTCGAAGAAATCATGAAGTCGACATATGGCGTGCTCGTTTATCAAGAACAGGTCATGCGACTTCTTCGAAAACTCGGTGGATATTCATTTGCCGAGGCGGATTTAATCAGACGAGCGATTGCCAAAAAAGATACCGGTACGATTGAACGAGAACGAGAGCGGTTTTTACGTCAATCTGAAGGAAAGAACCGAGATGTCTTGTCACAAATCTTCTCTTGGATTGAAAAGTTTGCAGGATATGGGTTTAACCGTTCCCATGCGGTCGCCTACAGTTTGATCAGTTATCGATTGGCTTACGTCAAAGCGCATTATCCACGTGTTTTCCATGTCGTGACGTCGGAGAAGACCAGTCAACTCGTGAGACTATTGCGTAAAGACAAAATCCCTGTGTATCCGCCAGACGTATTGCACGGTCATGCCGATGCGATACTTGAAGGTCCTGGCGTCCGTCTTGGGCTTAAAGCGATTCAAGGACTGACGAAACGAGACGTCGAACGACTCATCGAGCTGAATGGACAGCTAAAAGACGTCCGGACTCTTCAAGAAGCGATGGAATGGAAGAGTAAAGATCAACTCAAGTTGAGACGTTTACTAGGAGCTGGAGCGCTTGACCGAATGTATCACGGGGATCGGACGAGTGCGTTTGAAGCAGTCGAACGTTTACGTGAAGAGGCCGGTACGCACTTCTTACCAGATGAACTATCATCACTCGGGCTTAAGCAGAAAAAAGCGAAAGAACCAAACTGGTCTGAAGAAGAGCGGGAAGCACTCGGAACATGGGTTGTGCACTCGCCGCTTACGACGATTCCGCACGTGGGAATTGAGCCCTCCACGATTGAAGACGTTCTGCACGGGACGAACGGGTATCTAGTCGTGTATGTGGACGACGTGCGTACGTTCATGACGAAAAAGCAAGAACGAATGGGTGTCATGATGGTAGATGATGGGATGACGCAAGAAGAAGTCGTCGTCTTTCCTAGAACCTTCGCTCAATTCAGTCGCTCCCTCTACGTGGGTAACATTTTGTTGCTTGAAGTCCATTCGAACGAACGGGATGGACGTAAACAATTGATTGTCGAGCGGGTGCGCCCATTACATGGTCAAGCTTTGTTCGTAAGGCTTACGCTAGATCGATTCTCTGAACTAGAAGATTGGATTCAGCGTGCGCAAGGAGATGTTCCGGTCGTCTGTCGGTTCACGGATTCGAAAGAAGTGAAACAACTGGCATCCGCTTTTTCAATCAACCCGAACGAGGAGTACGTCGCAGAGGCGAAGAGACGATTTGGAGAAGAGAATGTTGTGTTAAAACGAATCGATCTAAAAATGGTTGGTCCAGAAACTAGTACCAAGTCCTAAATAATGATATAATCGCACTAATTGGTCTGACCACTTAAAATTGATAAGTGATCCAAATAAGGGAGTTGAACGGTCAGATGCATGAAAAACACGCATCCACATTTCACGAGAATATTTCAAAGATACGAAAATTAATTGTCCAATCGTCGTTGGTCCCGGGAGACCGGCTTCCATCCGAACGTGAACTTGCGGAGACGCTATCCATTAGTCGCGCTTCCGTTCGAGAAGCGCTACGCGCGTTAAGCTTTTTAGGCATCGTTGAGACAAGGCGCGGTGGTGGTACTTTCCTATGTGAACAAGACCGGCATCGCTACATCGAGATTTTGTCGGAGTTCATCGTCACGAAACAGACGAAAGCGACCGATATCATCGAAATGCTTAAACTGTTAGAGCGAATGGCGTTTTCGGAAGTAGAGCCGACGAAGGAGCGACTGACTCAATTAGAGGCAGTGATCGAAGAGGATCGAACGTTTCGTCAGCAACTCATTTTTCAGTTGAAGAATGAGTTGTTCATCAGGATTTGGAGCGAAGTGAACCGATTTTTCGAGGGACTAGATGTTGGGGAGTTATATACGCTCGAAGAACGTAAGCGTTTTGTCGAGACGTGGCGTGGAATGGGGATGCCGGAATGAACGAGGGGGAAGCGATGACTGCTTTTTTCAAGAAACCGAAACGATATATGCCGTTGCGTCAACGAGAACCAAAAATTGACGCTCCACAGGGATTGATGACGAAGTGCCCATCTTGTAAATATATGCATTATACAAAACAGTTAAACGAAAACCATAAGGTATGTGACTGTGGCTACCATTTTCCGCTTCATGCACAGGAACGAATCGACATGCTCGTCGATGAAGGTTCTTTCGAACGGTTTGCGGGACCTTCCGTCAAAGCGAATCCACTCGATTTTCCTGATTATGAAGAAAAGTTGAATAAAGACCGTGAACGGACCGGGATTGAAGAAGCGGTCGTTTGCGGAAAAGCGACGATTGATGGACTACCACTCGTCGTTTGCGTGATGGATGCTCGATTCCGAATGGGGTCGATGGGTGCTTACGTAGGGGAAGCGATTGCCTCTGCTGTTCGCCAAGCGACGTCACGTCGTCTTCCGGTCGTCTTATTCACAGCGTCAGGTGGCGCACGCATGCAAGAAGGGATGGTCAGCTTGATGCAGATGGCGAACACGTCCATCGCTTTAAAAGAACATGATGAAGCGGGCCTTCTCTACATCGCCTATTTGACACATCCGACGACAGGTGGGGTTTCAGCAAGTTTTGCGATGCTTGGCGACTTAAACGTCGCAGAGCCCGGTGCGCTTATTGGATTTGCGGGAAGACGAATCATCGAACAGACGATTCGGGAAAAACTTCCAGAAAACTTCCAGACGGCAGAGTTCTTACTCGAGTCTGGACAATTGGACGCGGTCATCCATCGTGAACAGATGCGTTCGTTCTTGAAGAAAATGATCGGATTACACGATGGGGGTGTTCGACATGTTTGACCCAATCAAAGAAGTGACCGAACAGTTAAACAAATTGCGTGAGACAGCCGAAACGAAAGGGATTGACCTATCACGTGAGATTCGTCACCTGGAGTTGAAGCTCGACCGATTAGAAAAAGATATTTATGGGAATATGAAACCGTGGGACCGCGTACAATTAGCGCGAAACCCGAAACGCCCGACAACACTCGATTACATCCATCACATGTTCCCTGATTTCATGGAACTCCATGGCGATCGTCACGGGTATGATGATGCGGCAATCGTATCGGGACTTGCGACATTCGAAGGTGTTCCGGTAACCATCATCGGGCATCAGCGTGGTCGGAATACGAAAGAAAACATGAAGCGGAATTTTGGGATGCCACACCCTGAGGGATACCGAAAAGCACTACGTTTCATGAAGCAAGCCGAGAAGTTCAACCGTCCGATTTTGACATTCATTGACACGAAAGGGGCTTATCCAGGGAAAGCCGCTGAAGAGAGAGGTCAAAGTGAGGCGATTGCTCGAAACTTGTTTGAAATGGCGACGTTGAAAGTACCGATCGTTTCCGTCGTTATCGGAGAAGGCGGTTCTGGTGGTGCGCTTGGGATTGGTGTTTGCGACCGATTGTTGATGCTTGAGAATAGTACGTACTCGGTCATCTCGCCAGAAGGTGCAGCGGCACTTTTGTGGAAAGATGCCAAACAAGCAGAGCGTGCAGCAGAAACGATGAAAATTACAGCACAAGATTTGTTCAACCTAGGGATCGTGGATGAAGTTGTAGGTGAAGTGTATGGAGGCGCGCATGTCGATGTGTCATTACAGTCATCACTCTTGAAACCTGTATTATTACAGCACATGAACGAGTTGCTCGATCTGTCGACTTCTCAGCTTATTCAAGGACGTGCGACCAAATATCATCAAATTGGCACAATTAGTGAGTGAAAACGGTAACAATGGCTTTGAATATAGAGTTATTCATTCATCAAGTGACTGCTTTGTAACATACCCTATGCATTTTTTTCACATACTTGTGTTGTAAAACAAAGGTCAGACATGGTATTTTATTTTCAGATTTCGTTAAAACACATAAGAGGTGAGTGACGTGAATTTAAAACGTATTGCGGTATTAACGAGCGGAGGAGACGCTCCTGGAATGAACGCTGCTGTCCGTGCCGTGACCCGAAAAGCGATTTTCGAAGGTCTTGAAGTGTACGGTGTGTATAACGGCTACCAAGGATTAATCGAAGGTGATTTAGTCGAATTAAACCTTGGATCAGTCGGCGACATCATTCAACGTGGAGGTACGTTCCTTCGCTCTGCACGCTGTCCTGAATTCAGAACTGAAGAAGGACGTGCAAAAGCAGTAGAACAGTTGAAGAAGTTCAATATCGATGCCCTCGTGGTCATCGGTGGAGACGGCTCTTATCGCGGAGCTCAAAAATTGACGGAACTCGGATTCCCAACAATCGGCCTTCCTGGTACGATTGATAACGACATTCCGGGAACGGATGCGACAATCGGTTTCGATACAGCGCTCAACACAGCGCTTGACGCAATCGACAAAATTCGCGACACAGCTTCATCTCATGAACGTACGTATGTGATTGAAGTAATGGGTCGCGATGCTGGTGATATCGCACTTTATTCTGGTCTCGCTGGTGGCGCGGAGTCGATTCTTGTCCCAGAACGTCCAGAAGAGTTGAATGCAATCGTGGAACGGATCAATCACGGGATTGCCCGCGGTAAGAAGCACTCGATCGTCATCGTTGCTGAAGGTGCCGGAAGTGCTGAAGAAATCGGCAAGTTGATTGCTGAGAAAACGAACTCAGAGACACGTGTTACGATTCTCGGACACATTCAACGTGGTGGTTCCCCAACTGCTGCAGACCGTGTACTTGCAAGTCGTATGGGTGCATACGCTGTTGAGATTCTTCTTGAAGGGAAAGCGGGCCGCGTCGTCGGGATTCGCAATAACCAGATGATGGATCTTGATATCGATGAGGCGCTCGACCACAACAAGCACACAATCGATATGCAATTGATTGACCTCGTCAACCAATTGTCAATCTAAACGATTTTAGAAGTTGCAGAGACGGGATCAGGTCTATGGCCCCCCGTTTTCTGTATGTAAGTTGCACTATATCCCCTAGGAGGTTTTTATATTATGCGTAGAACGAAAATTGTATGTACGATTGGACCGGCTTCTGAGAAGCGTCTTCCTGAAATGATTGAAGCTGGAATGAACGTTGCCCGTCTCAACTTCTCACACGGTGACTATGAAGAGCACGGCGCTCGTATCCGTGACATCCGTGAAGCGGCGAAAGCAGCTGGGAAAGTGGTCACAGTCCTTCTTGACACGAAAGGTCCAGAAATCCGTACACATACGTTTGAAGATGGAAAAGCTCTTCTTGAAAAAGGGAAAGAAGTCACAATCGTTTCAAGTGAAGAAATCGTCGGAACGAAAGATCGTTTCTCTGTAACGTATGAAGGTCTTTACGATGATGTAGAAGTCGGTTCACACATCATGCTCGACGACGGTCTCATCGGACTCCGTGTCGTTGAAAAACTTCCGAACCGCGACCTCCGTTGTGTAATCGAAAACGAAGGAATCATCAAGACGAAGAAAGGTGTTAACTTGCCAAACGTCAAGGTAAACCTTCCTGCCCTCACAGACAAAGATATCTCGGACATCGAGTTCGGTATCTCACAAGACATCGACGTCATCGCAGCATCGTTCGTACGTCGTGCGTCTGACGTGGTAGAAATTCGTCAACTTCTTGAAAAACACAACGCGTCACACATCAAGATTTACCCGAAAATCGAGAACCAAGAAGGTGTGGATAACATCGAAGAAATCTTGGCAATCTCTGACGGCTTGATGGTTGCTCGTGGTGACCTCGGTATCGAGATCCCGACAGAAGAAGTAACACCTGTTCAAAAAGAACTCATCAAGAAGTGTAACGACCTCGGTAAGCCGGTCATCACTGCAACGCAAATGCTCGACTCGATGCAACGTAACCCACGTCCGACACGTGCGGAAGCATCTGACGTAGCAAACGCGATCTTGGATGGAACAGATGCAGTCATGCTTTCTGGTGAAACAGCTGCAGGGGACTACCCAATCGAGTCAGTTCAAATGCAAGCTGCAATCGCAGAGCGCACTGAGCGCATGCTCGACTACAAAAACTTGTTGAAAGATCGTCAGAAGCGCAGTGAGCATACGGTAACGGATGCGATCTCACAAGCGGTTGCTCACACAGCAATCAACTTGAACGCCAAAGCGATCTTGACGCCAACACAATCAGGATACACGGCTGCTCGTACGGCGAAATACCGTCCAGAAGCGAACATCATCGCAGTCACTGAATCAGAGCGCGTTGCTCGTCAATTGAACCTCGTTTGGGGCGTATACCCGATCGTTGCTGAGACGATGCCAAACAACACGGATGAAATGTTGGTTCAAGCATCAGAAGCAGCACGTCACGCTGGATTCGTCACTGACGGTGACCTCGTTGTCATCTCAGCTGGTATTCCTGCAGCGACAGCTGGTACGACGAACATGATGAAAGTTCACATCGTCGGTCATGCTCTCGCAGACGGACGTGGAATCGGTGAGCGCGGTGTCGTTGGAGAAGTCGTTGTCGCAAAAAATGCGGAAGAAGCAAACGCGAAAGCAAAAGACGGCATGATTCTCGTCGCGCCATTCACAGATAAAGAAATGATGCCTGCCATCGAAAAAGCGGCTGGAATTATCACGGAAGACGGCGGATTGACGAGCCACGCTGGTATCGTTGGACCATCACTCCGTAAGCCAGTCATCGTAGGTGTGGATACTGCCACAACTTCACTTCGTGACGGTCAGATGATTTCAATCGACCCACTCACAGGTAAAATCTATAACGCATAATTGAACGACAATCGAACCGGCCTTCTACAAAGGTCGGTTCTTTTTCCGTTCGAAGAAAGGAATACGTATGAGTGCATATTTATTTTTAATTCTATTGGTGCTAATTGGTGTCATTGCACAAAACCAGTCAATTATTATCGCGAGCAGTGCGTTACTCATCATCAAAGCATTAGGGTTTGGTGATCAATTATTTCCGACACTTGCATCGAAAGGAATCAATTGGGGTGTGACGATTATTACCATTGCCGTACTCGTCCCGATTGCAACCGGAGATATCGGTTTTAAAGAATTGTGGAATAGTATTCGTGGTCCAGTTGGAATCGTTGCATTTGGTTCAGGAATATTTGTAGCCTTAGCAGCGGCGCAAGGCGTGCAATTGATGCGCGTCGACCCGGTCGTCACGACGGCCCTTCTCGCAGGCACGATTCTAGCGGTCGGATTCATGAAAGGCGTACCTGTTGGACCGTTGATTGGAGCTGGAATTGCAGCCTTGATTCTAGGTGGATATCAAGTCATTGAAAAATGGTTTTGATATTTTCTGACAACTGAAGCCGCTTACATTTCTTTTTTGCAATAAATTGTTTATACTATATAAAGGACAGGGTAAACGGAGACTGGGTGAAAGCAGGGGAGAAGCCCGTCCCGTATCCTTATTCCCTATACAAAGACTGTTTTTACGGTCGACCACTTTCAAACAAGACTGAGGGGGAGTTATGAATGTCAACGACAAAAGGGTTAGAAGGTATTGTGGCAGCAGCCTCAAAAGTCAGCTCAATTATTGACGGTCAATTGACTTATGGAGGATATACCATTGATGATTTAGCGGACCATGCCACATTTGAAGAAGTTGTATTTTTATTGTGGAATGATCGCTTACCAAATGCAGAAGAACTAAAGTCACTTTCGGAGGCACTCGTGAAAGAAGCGACGTTGCCAGAAGAAGTGATTGATACGTTAGCTCGTGCACCGAAATCAGCCAATGCAATGGCGACGATTCGTACGGCGCTCTCACAACTTGCTCTATATGATGAAGAATCTGAAGACATGAGTGACGAGGCAAACATGCGTAAAGCGATTCGTCTTCAAGCTCAAGTCGCTACAATCGTGACGGCATTCGCACGTCTACGTAAAGGCGAGCAACCTGTCGCTCCAAAAGAAGGTCTATCCTATGCAGCAAACTTCTTATACATGTTGAATGGAGAAGAACCAAGTGAAGTTGCAGAGAAGACAATCGACAAAGCACTTATCCTTCATGCAGACCATGAACTGAACGCTTCGACGTTCACGGCACGTGTCTGTGTGGCGACGCTTTCTGATATGTATTCTGGTGTGACGGCGGCGATGGGAGCACTCAAAGGGCCGCTTCACGGTGGTGCAAACGAAGCGGTTATGAAAATGCTTCATGAAATTGACTCGGTCGACCGTGTTGAAGAATATGTACGTGGTAAATTCGAGCGCAAAGAAAAAATTATGGGCTTCGGTCACCGTGTCTACAAGGACGGCGACCCGCGTGCGAAGCACTTGAAAGAAATGAGCCGCCAGTTGACTGCTCAAATCGGCGAGCCGAAGTGGTATGAGATGTCTGAAAAAATCGATCATCTCGTTGAAACAGAAAAAGGATTGAAACCAAACGTCGACTTCTACTCGGCATCAACGTATTATGCGCTCGGTCTTGAAGAAGACTTATTCACGCCAATCTTCGCCGTATCACGGATGTCAGGTTGGATCGCGCACATTCTCGAGCAATATGCGGATAACCGCTTGATTCGTCCACGTGCGGAATATGTCGGTGAAACAAGCCGTAAATATGTTCCTGTGAACGAACGTTAATTCGAGACACATTTTAGACAAAAGTTTGGTAAACTAACAAGTGACGTAGGTCGGCGTACGCGTCGACCTACAGTAATGTACTTAGGGGGATTCATTATGTTGACACAAGGACAAAAAATTACAGTTGAAAACGGTGTATTGAACGTACCAAACGTTCCGACAGTACCATTCATTATCGGTGACGGAACAGGTCCTGATATTTGGAACGCGGCTGTTCGTGTATTCGATGCTGCAGTTGAAAAAGCATACGGCGGCGACAAGAAAATCGAATGGATGGAAGTATACGCTGGGGAGAAAGCTTATAACGAAAAAGGTGAGTGGCTCCCAACAGAAACACTCGATCAAATTCGCGAGTACTTGATTGCAATCAAAGGACCACTTACGACACCGGTCGGTGGTGGAATTCGTTCATTGAACGTTGCCCTTCGTCAAGAGCTCGACTTATACACGTGCCTTCGTCCAGTTCGTTACTTCACAGGTGTTCCTTCACCAGTAAAACGTCCTGAAGATACAGACATGGTCATCTTCCGTGAAAATACAGAAGATATCTACGCAGGAATCGAGTACGCGTCAGGAAGCGACGAAGTGAAAAAACTCATTAAATTCTTGCAAGATGAAATGAACGTGAATAAGATCCGTTTCCCAGAGACATCAGGAATCGGCATCAAGCCTGTTTCTTCTGAAGGGACAGAACGTCTCGTCCGTGCTGCGATTGAATATGCGATTGCGAACGATCGTAAATCTGTCACGCTCGTACACAAAGGGAACATCATGAAGTTCACAGAAGGCGCATTCAAAAACTGGGGTTATGCACTCGCTGAAGCTGAATACGGTGACAAAGTGTTCACATGGGCACAGTATGACCGCATTAAAGAAGAGTCTGGCGAAGCAGCTGCGAACGAAGCTCAGTCGAAAGCAGAAGCTGAAGGAAAAATTATCGTTAAAGATTCGATCGCTGATATCTTCCTCCAACAAATCTTGACACGCCCACGTGAGTTCGATGTCGTCGCGACAATGAACTTGAACGGTGACTACATCTCAGACGCACTTGCTGCGCAAGTAGGTGGAATTGGGATTGCACCTGGTGCAAACATCAACTACATCACAGGACATGCAATCTTCGAAGCGACACACGGTACAGCTCCGAAATACGCGGGTCTCGATAAAGTAAACCCATCTTCAGTCATCCTTTCAGGTGAGATGATGCTCCGCCACATGAACTGGAACGAAGCGGCTGACCTCATCATCAACTCAATGGAGAAAACAATCGCTTCGAAAGTTGTCACATATGACTTCGCACGTCTCATGGACGGCGCGACAGAAGTGAAGTGTTCTGAATTTGCGGATGAATTGATCAAAAACATGTAATTCAAACGAATAAGTCGCCAATTGAGGGGGAGAGCTCATGATTCGTCGTAACAAAATTTCTGTAATTGGAAGTGGCTTCACCGGTGCAACCACTGCACTATACCTGGCTCAACGTGAGCTAGGGGATGTCGTCCTACTCGATATGGAAGAAAAAGTTGGACCGACGAAAGGGAAAGCGCTCGACATGCAAGAAACGGCTCCGATTCAAGGGTTTGACGCTTGGGTCACAGGAACATCGGATTACGCCGATACGGCTGATTCGGACATCGTCGTGATCACGGCGGGCATCGCGCGTAAGCCAGGGATGAGTCGAGACGATCTCGTTGCAACCAATGCAAACGTCATGCGATCTGTCGTCAAAGAGATTGCTCGCTATTCTCCGGAAGCGATTTTAATCGTCTTGACCAACCCGGTGGATGCGATGACCTATGCGGCATTTAAAGAATCAGGGTTCCCAAAAGAACGCGTCATCGGACAATCTGGTGTGCTGGATACGGCTCGTTTCCGGACGTTTGTCGCTCAAGAACTGAACGTTTCTGTCAAAGATGTATCCGGGTTTGTTCTTGGAGGACATGGTGACGATATGGTGCCTCTCGTGCGTTACTCGTACGCCGGGGGAATCCCGCTTGAAAAACTCATACCACATGAGCGGATTGAGCAAATCGTCGAACGGACACGTAAAGGTGGCGGTGAAATTGTTCAACTGCTAGGTGACGGCTCGGCGTATTATGCGCCAGCTGCCGCAATCGTAGAGATGGTCGAGGCGATTTTAAAAGATCAGCGTCGCATCTTACCTGCTATTGCTTATCTAGAAGGCGAGTACGGATTTAGCGATTTGTATCTTGGCGTCCCGACGATTCTTGGGAAACATGGCATCGAGCAAGTACTTGAGCTCGACTTGACGGATGAGGAGAAAGCAGCACTTTCACGTTCTGCCGACTCGGTCCGCTCCGTATTAGGCGTCTTATAAGTCAAAAGTGCTTCCTGCAATTTTGTGGGAAGCACTTTTTTGCGGTTTCCATCATGTGGGGCATGCTACACTAAAAGTGGATTTGTTTTGTTTTTGTAAAGATTTGCTTTGAGGTTGGTCGTTGCAAGCTTTGATTTGTAAAATAGAGAGTGACATTTGATGGATTAAGAGGAGGAAGTAGTGTGGCTGATAAAGTAATTGTTGTCGACGACGAAGTATCGATTGCGACGTTATTAAAATTCAATTTAGAACAAGCTGGTTTCGAGGTGGAAACCGCACATGATGGAAAGACAGGATTGGAACTGGCTGAAAAGAAAGATGCCGTCTTAATCGTGCTCGATTTAATGCTTCCGGAAATGGACGGACTTGAAGTGTGTAAGCGACTCCGTCAACAAAAAGTCAACACACCGATTTTGATGCTCACGGCGAAAGATGATGAGTTTGATAAAGTTCTCGGACTCGAGCTCGGTGCAGATGACTATTTGACGAAACCGTTCAGTCCGCGCGAAGTCGTGGCACGTGTCAAAGCGATTCTAAGACGCTCGGCGCCACAAGAAACCGCGGTAGAGGAGGATGTCATTCAAATCGGTGACGTAAAAATTGTCGCGTCGAACTACGAAGTGTTCAAACAAGGCGAACGTCTCGAATTGACTCCGAAAGAATTTGAACTGTTAGCATACTTGGCTAAAAATAAAGGACGTGTGCTGACACGAGACCAATTGCTATCCGCTATTTGGAATTACGATTTCGTCGGTGACACGCGAATCGTCGATGTTCATATCAGTCATCTCCGTGAAAAAATCGAACCGGTCACGAAGAAGCCGACATATATTAAAACGATTCGTGGACTCGGTTATAAAATGGAGGAGCCGACTTCGGAATGAAGACGTATCGCTCTAGATTCATGACCACGCTCATTCTTCTCGTCACAGGCGTGCTTTTGACGCTTGGCATCGTGCTTGGCCAACTGTTCAAAGATTTTTATTTGGATTCTGAACGTGACCGCTTGAAAGAGGATGCTCAGCTCGCCGCTTTGTACCTTGAAGGAGGAGAGCTAGACGAAATTCGAGGATATGTCGGTCAAATCGATGACGGGAGTAGCTTTGACATACTGCTTCTCAATAGCAGGAATGAAGTCATCGCCGGGACGCCGTTTCGTGTCGGGTCAATCGATTATAAGATTGAACCGAGTCTGGTGCCTGAAGACGGAACGTTTGGTGAAGCAGACGAAGATGAACTGATTCAGTTCACAAAACCGATTGAACTTGCGACAGGGGAGACGGTCTATTTAACGTTCATCCGTTACGTGTCAGACCTTGAAGGTGTGTATGATCGAATTTGGTTAACGATTGCGCTCGCGCTGTTCTTTTCATTTTTCATCATCTTATTCGTCCTTCAGCATCTGACGAACCAATTCATACGACCAATCGATGAAGCGACCATCGTCTTACGGGAACTCGCCGATGGTAATTATCGGGCTCGCGTTTACGAACTGCGAAATGACGAGGAAACCGGAAGTCTCGCTGGATCAATCAACGTCCTCGCCCGAAATTTGGAGTCAATTTCACTCGGAGAATCGGTTCAGCGAGCACGACTCGAATCACTCATCGAATATATGGGGGCAGGGCTCCTTCTCGTGGACGAGCGAGGCATCGTCACATTAGTCAACCGTTCGTATCGCGAGATGTTCCAATACGATGATTTGTCGATTGGACAATTTTATCATGGAATGTTACCGAGTCCTGATGTCGAGACTCTGATCGAAGACGTCTATTTGACGGAAGAAGTTCATCGTCGTCAGTTATCGATCCGGACCGGTTTCAATCAGAAGACATATATGGTGTCTGCCGCACCGATTTTCAGTGATACGGGAATGCTTCGTGGAACGACACTACTATTCAACGACATCACGGAGCTGAAGCGACTCGAGAAGATGCGGAAAGACTTTGTCGCGAACGTCAGTCATGAACTCAAGACCCCGCTCACCTCGATTCGTGGATTTAGTGAGACATTACTCGACGGGGCGAAAGAAGTGCCTGAACTCCGCGACCAGTTCTTAGACATCATTCAAAAAGAGGCGACGCGGATGCAGATGCTTGTTGAAGATTTGCTTGAGCTGTCGAGATTAGAACGTGATGATTTCCAGATGGAACTGGTATCCGTCGACTTGAACCAGCTCGTCGATGAGGTATGTCTCTTGCTCAGTCAGAAAGCGGACAAAAAGTCGATTCATCTAGAGGCGAAGCATCATGGGACGGCCGTCTTACAGGCCGATTTGAATCGGATGAAGCAAGTCATCATGAACCTCGTCGCAAACGCCATCAACTATTCTCCGGAAGGAAGTCGTGTCGAAATTTCTGTCGAGGCGAATGAGGATGCCTACAAGTTACGCGTCAAGGACAATGGAATCGGGATTGCTGAAAAAGAAGTCAGTCGAATCTTTGAGCGCTTCTATCGTGTCGACAAAGCAAGAAGCCGAAATTCAGGTGGCACGGGTCTAGGTCTTGCTATCGTGAAACACATCATCGATCTCCATCATGCTACAATCGATGTCGATAGCGTCGAGGGCAAAGGGACGACGTTCACCATCACGTTCCCAACAGTTTGAAATCCTTTACCTCACGTGTGATCAATCATTTTACAAAACCTTGCCATTCCATTCATATTTGCTTTACAAAACCTTGCTATTCTTATGAATGAGACCTCTTCATCATCTCGTGACTCGATCGGTGCTCATCTCCACACGGTCGAGAATTTGGCCCTTTTCTATTCGTAGAAAAGGGTCTTTTTTTTCGAACGCATGTACCCGTATGGTATGATAAATGAAGAGAAGAATGGAGGTCGATTGAATGAATAAACTACTAGTCCTAGATGGGAACTCCTTAACATATCGTGCGTTTTTTGCACTGCCTCCGATGTCGGACGCGTCAGGTCGAAATACGAACGCGGTGTACGGCTTTACGATGATGTTGTTGAAATTGATGGAAGATGAGCAACCGACGCACTTCGCCGTTGCGTTCGATGCGTCGAAGAAGACGTTCCGTCACGATACGTTTGCTGACTATAAAGGAGGGCGTCAAAAGACTCCTGGGGAATTACGCGAACAGTTCCCGCTCGTGCGAGACGTCTGTCGTGCGTTTGGTATCGCTGTCTTAGAACTTGATCAATATGAGGCGGATGATATCATCGGCACGCTCTCCAAGGATACATCATATGATCAAGTGACGATTGTGACGGGAGATAAAGATTTACTCCAACTGATCGATGATCGCGTGACCGTCTACTTGACGAAGCGAGGCATCACAGATGTCGAGACAATGGACCAAACGGCGTTCCAGGAACGTTATGAGGGACTACAACCGATTCAGATGATCGACTTAAAAGGGTTGATGGGGGATAAATCGGATAACATTCCAGGTATCCCGGGTGTCGGGGAAAAGACGGCGCTCAAGTTGATTTCAACATATGGAACCGTCGAGTCCCTTTACGAACATACGGATGAACTAAAGGGGAAACAGAAAGAAAAAGTGGAAGCCAACGAGCGAGAGGCGAAGATGTCAAAACAGTTGGCGACGATTTATACGGACGTGCCACTTAATGTGACCGTTGATGATCTCGTTTTTAAACCTTATGACGCTTCGGTCGTGAAGCCTTTGTTCATGGAACTTCAATTCAAGTCGTTGATCGGTAAATTAGCGGACAGCTTTACAGAAGAAACGGTCGAAAAAGAAGTACGGCCAACAATCGACCTTTCTGAACAAGATTTGTCTCGAGCTGTCCTATTCCTTGAGCAACTACACGATGACTATTTCGAAGAAGACATCGTTGGGGTTGCAATCGCATCAGACCGTGGCGTGACCGTCGGTGACGTGACACTGTTACAAGATGCACGAGTCAAGGAATGGATTGAAGACGAATCGAAGACGACGATTTGTCTCGATGCTAAACAAACAATCATTCAGTTGAAACGTCATCAGTTATTCCTTCGTGGTTACGAAGACTTACTCGTTTCTGGATATTTGTTGAATTTATCTGGTGGAACGTCACTCAGCTCGATTGCTTCTCATTTCACATACCCTCTTGAAGAAGATGAAGCAGTTTATGGGAAAGGCGCAAAAATAAAAGTCCCTGATGAGGAAGTATTCCATTCCCATCTTGCGGAGAAAGCACATGCGATTTTGACGTTGTTCGAACGTGTCGCTTCAGAGTTGAAAGACAGCGAACAGACGGAATTATATGAGGCGCTTGAAAAACCGCTCGTCTCGGTGTTAGCCGAGATGGAATGGGCAGGCATTCATGTAAACGTGGAAACACTTCAACACATGGAGACAGATCTTCGTGAGCGCCTGTCTGCGCTTGAAGTAACGATTCATGAATTGGCCGGCGAACCGTTCAACATCAACTCGCCGAAACAGCTAGGGGTCGTCCTATTTGAGAAACTAGCGCTTCCCCCTGTGAAAAAGACAAAGACGGGTTACTCGACTGCGGCGGATGTCCTTGAGAAGTTGGCGCCGCTTCATCCGATCATCGAGAAAATCATGCATTATCGTGAACTCGGGAAACTACAGTCGACCTATGTAGAAGGATTGCAGAAAGTTGTGAAGGAAGATGGCAAGATTCACACCCGTTACACGCAGACGTTAACGCAAACGGGACGACTCTCGTCAGTCAACCCGAACTTACAAAACATTCCGATCCGATTAGAGGAAGGACGTCGAATTCGTAAGGCGTTCACCGCAAGTGAGCCGGGCTGGGTACTCTATGCGGTCGATTACTCACAGATCGAACTTCGAATCATGGCGCATATGTCACAAGATGAGAAAATGATGGCGGCCTTTTTGCATGATGAGGATATCCACACGTCGACGGCGGCGAACGTGTTCAAAGTCGCAAATGAGGAAGTCACTTCACTCATGCGTCGTCAGGCGAAAGCCGTCAACTTCGGAATCATCTATGGAATCAGTGATTATGGGCTCTCGCAAAACCTAGGTATCACACGAAAAGAAGCACAAACGTTTATCGATACGTACTTTGAACAATTCCCGGGAGTGAAGACGTTCATGGATGCTGCGATTGAACGGGCTCGTGAACATGGGTTCGTCGAGACGATGTTAAAACGACGTCGTAATATCCCGGACATTCACTCTCGTAATTTCAACTTGCGTGGATTCGCTGAACGTACGGCCATCAACACACCGATTCAAGGAACGGCAGCCGACATCATCAAAAAAGCGATGATTGACGTCGACCACGCGCTTCAATCGTCGCAACTTCAATCCAAGTTATTGTTACAAGTACATGATGAATTGATTTTTGAAGGTCCGGCTGAAGAGATGGAAGCATTAGAAAAATTGGTGACGGAAGCGATGGAACATACGGTGACACTCGATGTTCCGTTACGTGCGGATGGAGCCGTTGGAACGACGTGGTTCGATACGAAATAAGAAGATAGAAAGGAAATCAGTATGCCAGAATTACCAGAAGTCGAAACGGTTTGTCGCAGATTACGACCTGCCGTTTCCGGAAAGACGATTCAGTCTGTCGATGTGCTTGACCCTAAAATCATTCGGGGACTCGAGCCAGAAGAATGGGTCCATCATTTGGTCGGAGAGACCATTACAGATGTGGAACGTCGAGGGAAATTTATTTTATTTAAATTAACGAATGGATATCTCGTCTCCCATCTTCGGATGGAAGGGAAGTTCTTCCCATATGAGACAATCACAGCACCGGCTAAACATACGCATGTCGTCATCAACTTCACGGACCAATCGACCCTACATTATAATGATGTGCGGAAGTTTGGAACGATGGAGTTGCGGACGAATGAGGCGGTTCATACGACACCACCACTGTCACTGCTCGCATATGAACCGTTTGACGAGCGTGTGACAACTGATGCATTGCATAAGCGACTAGAGCGGATGAAGACACGCGCTATCAAGACGGCGCTTCTCGATCAGTCCATCTTCGTTGGATTAGGGAATATTTATGTAGATGAAACATTGTTTCGTGCTGGTGTGCATCCGACACGACCAGCTGCTAGTTTGACGCACGAAGAAGTGGAGCGTGTACGCATTGAAGCGGTAGCCGTGCTAAATGAGGCCATTGAACGTGGAGGAAGTACGATTCGGAGTTATACGAATCCAGACGGAGCCGCGGGAACGTTCCAAGAACGACTTTATGTATACGGACAAGCCGGTGAACCATGTCGCCGTTGCGGACAAGAAATTGAAAAGATGAAACTAGTCGGTCGTGGCACGCATTATTGTCCACGCTGTCAACAACGTTAAGGAGTGGGCGTTATGTTGAAAATTGGATTGACGGGTGGGATTGCAACCGGGAAGTCCACGGTGTCTCGACTTTTTCGGAAAAAGGGGATTCCGATCATCGATGCCGATTTGATTGCGAGGACGGTCGTCGAACCTGGAGGGAAGGCGATTGAGGGCGTCAAAGCGGCATTTCCAAAATGTTTTGACGGCGATGTCTTAAACCGTCCCGCGCTAGGGCGTGAAATCTTTCATGATGAGACGAAACGACAACACCTCAATCAACTGATGCATCCAGCGATTCGTGAAGAGATGAAGGAACAGATGCGTGATTATGAAGCATCCGGCGAGTCTGTCGTTATTTTTGATATTCCTCTCCTATTTGAGGGGACAATGCTCGACCTCGTCGATTATTCTGTCGTCGTCTATTGTCGCGAAGAGATTCAACTGATGCGTCTCATGGAGCGGAATGGATTGACGAAAGAAGAGGCACTCGCTCGCATTCATTCTCAAATCCCGATTGAAGAGAAAAAGCATCAGGCCGATTTTCTCGTCAATAACAACGGTTCACTCGGTGACTTACCACCGCAAATTGACCGTTTGGTCGAACAATTTAAGACGATTGAAAAAGAAGGCGAATGATGATTCGCCTTCTTTTCGTTTGGTTAGTTTAATGGATCGGATTCGGGTGATCCTTTCTTCCACGTATCATAAATGGCACGTCCATCACTTGGGTGACCGTTCGAATAATAGATGGGATACAGTGAAAAGAAAATATAGTAAAACGAAAAGTAGGCGAACTGATACGTATACAACGTCGGTTCAATCTCTCGTCTCAAAATAAACGCATTGACAATTAAGATACTCGCCAGATTAAAAATGGCTCCACCGCCATATACAAACGTGCGGGTGACCTTGTTGCTCCATTTTAAATCTGTAAACTGGCACCACGCATCATAAAAATAGACGCGGTTCACTTGAAGACGTCCTACTTTAAATAGTTTTTTTCCTGTGCCGATTTGCATGTCGAGCGAGCCTCCAAACAACTTTGCGAAAAAGAAGTGTCCGAACTCATGAATCAACGTCACAATCGGTAAGATGATGAAAAACGAAATGAAGAACTTATCGATATCTCCCCAATCAAACATGGTGACGCCTCCTTTCTGTTGTGCTTCACGACAAGAAATTTCCCTCATTTTCAAAAAATAAACAGAGAAAAATGAAAAAAATGTGACGAATCATAGTGAAAACGCTTACAGCTATCCGTTATAATGAAACCGTAATGTAGAAAAAGGGGGATTTAGCATGGGGACAAAAGTTGCGATTAACGGATTCGGTCGAATCGGGAGAATGGTATTCCGAAAATTGATGCTTGAGGGACGTCATGAAGTCGTGGCAATCAATGCGAGTTATCCAGCGGAAACGCTCGCACATCTCATCAAACATGATTCCATTCACGGTCCATTCGGATTGACGGTTCGAGCGCAAGGGGATGCGCTTGAAGTCGATGGAAAGCGAATCGAACTCATTTCAGAACGTGATCCATCACGTTTACCGTGGGCAGACCTTGGCATCGACATCGTGGTTGAGGCGACAGGGAAGTTTAACTCGGATATCGGGGCGAAACTTCATCTAGATGCAGGCGCAAAAAAAGTAATTTTAACTGCGCCAGGGAAAGGGGATTTACGCACGATTGTGATGGGGGTCAACGATCGAGACTATCGCCCGGAAGAAGACCATATCATTTCAAATGCATCGTGTACGACAAACTGTCTAGGACCGGTCGTGAAGGTGTTACACTCGACATTCGGTATTGAAACTGGTTTAGTGACGACTGTTCATGCGTACACAAACGACCAAAATAACATTGATAACCCGCATAAGGACTTACGCCGGGCGCGTGCTTGTGGCAGTTCAATTATTCCGACTTCAACAGGAGCGGCTAAAGCGATCGGGCTTGTCATGCCAGAGCTTCAAGGAAAATTAAACGGAATGGCACTCCGCGTCCCGACACCGAACGTATCACTCGTCGACTTAGTTGTTGAACTTCATCGTGACGTAACGGTTGATGAAGTGAATGAAGCGTTTGAACGTGCGGCGTTTGGAGAGATGACGGGCGTGTTAGGTGTCTCCCATGAACCGCTCGTATCGATTGACTTCAATGGAGACGACCGTTCGTCGATTATCGATATGGATTCGACGATGGTACTTGGCGGAAATCATGTAAAAGTACTCGCATGGTACGATAATGAATGGGGTTATTCGTGCCGTGTCGTCGACTTGTTAGACATGGTGGCGAGTTACCTTCAAATCGGGCAACAAGAAACACACGCCTAAAAAAATATTACGGTCTAAAAAATATTTTTGATTTTTTTAAACAAATCTCTTGTAACGACGTCCCAAACACGTTACACTCAGTTTCGTGAACTTCAATTGGTCTGACAAACGCAACTTAAAGGGTTAGGACCTCTTAGGACTAACTTGCCCCCGTGGTTGTGGGCGATTCAGGCACAAAGTGAGTGATCATCAACTACTTTGAGACCATTGATGTAAAGGGGGATCCACTAATATGGATACTATGGGACGTCACATTATTACAGAACTTTGGGAGTGCAATCCCGACAAATTAAATGATATCGACTACATCGAGCGTTTGTTCGTCGATGCTGCTCTTCGTTCGGGCGCTGAAGTCCGCGAAGTCGCTTTCCACAAATTCGCGCCACACGGTGTGAGTGGAGTCGTCATCATTTCAGAATCGCACTTAACGATTCACAGTTTCCCAGAGCATGGCTACGCGTCGGTTGACGTGTTCACATGTGGAGATCGAATCGATCCAGCTACGGCATCGCAATACATCGCCGAAGGATTGGATGCGAAAGTACGTGAAGATGTGAAACTTGAACGTGGAATGGGACCAATTCGTGTTCCGGAAGCACAAGTTGCACTAACTAAATAATTCTGAAGAACCTTTTGAGGCTGGCCGTTTAACGGTCAGCCCTTTTAATTGTTTTGTTGTTGCCTTAATTTTGATATGCTTAACGTATATAACTCAGGCGTTGAGGTGGATTATGGGACTGTTAGATAAGTTACAAACACATATTGAAACGAAAGATACACATAAAAATGAATCGCTTCGGACACGTTACTATGCGGCATCTCCGAATGCAATCTTACAATGGTTAGAAAGTCAGATTCAGTCAAATGGTCAGACGGTCCGTCGAATCGACTCGAACCGTGGCGAACTCTCATTCATTGGTGAAGGATGGGACGGACTCATTACGATTGTGCAAGTGGACGGTGGTCGTACGGCGGTCGATTTTACACTGAACCGCGAACAGCGACTCGGAACTGACCTTGGACAAATCATTACTCACTATTACGAGGCGCTCACACAACAATTCCCGCTTCGTGCTATCGGAAATAAATCTGTCGAACGATAAGGAGGCTTGAGCATGCGTTGTCCGAAATGTGATCATAATGGAACGAGAGTGCTCGATTCCCGACCGGTGCAAGACCATTATTCGATTCGACGTCGTCGTGAATGTGAAAAATGTGGGTATCGGTTCACAACGTTTGAGACGGTGGAACAGACACCTCTCATCATTGTGAAGAAAGATGGAAACCGTGAAGAGTTTAGCCGCGAAAAAGTGCTTCGTGGAATCATTCGCGCGTGTGAAAAACGACCAGTCACGCTTGAACAGCTTGAAGGGGTCGTGACAAAAGTCGAACAACAACTTCGCGCCCTCGCACAATCGGAAATACCGAGTGAGCAGGTTGGTGAGTTGGTGATGAATGAACTCGCACGTGTCGATGAAGTCGCATACGTCCGCTTTGCATCGGTTTATCGCCAATTCAAAGATATCACTGTGTTCTTTAAAGAACTTGAAGATTTAATGAAGCAAGAAAATTCGACCAACTAAAGGGCGGCCTGCTGGTCGCCCTTTTTCAGGGGAGAGAGCTATGGAGAAAGAACGTACAATCTTTGGGACGGACGAACTGCTCATTATGAGTACAGGTCTTGTTGACCGCGAATCGTATCAGTCCCTTTACCACTTATATCAGCCTGTCATCGGCGTCAAAGCGCTCGCGCTATATCAGACGCTATGGAGTGAATTGAAACCAGGCAAAATGAAATCGAACTATATGTCACATAGTGCCTTGTGTGAGATGTTGGAGTACTCCATCAATGAATTGACGGATAATCTATTTCGCCTCGAAGCCATCGGATTGGTACGAACGTACAAAACGAAAGATGCCCGATTGACGCAATACGTCTATCAGTTGCGTGTGCCGCTCGCACCGCATACGTTTTTAAACGATGGGCTGTTATCGAGCTTTCTCTTCTATAAAGTAGGGGAAGTGCGATTTAAACAACTTCAGGGGCGTTTCACGATCGACCCTTTACCAGCGGGAATCGTCGAGGTGACGAAAGATTTTAACGAAGTATTTGATGTGAAAGGCGTCAACCATCGAGCGTTTACACAAAAGAACTACGAAAAACCGGACCGTGCGAAGATTGAAATCAACTATTCGTTCGATATGGACATTGTGAAGAAACTGACGAATTTCCCAGTCGGGTTTTTCACAAAAAAATTAGACGAAACCATCACAAAATTGGCCTATGTGTCTCAACTCGACGAAGAGACGATGGCGGAGATGTTGAAAGAATATTTTGTTCACGAAGCCTATCTTCCGCTCAGTGAGCAGGAGAAGCGAGACGGATGTCGTCAGATGGTACTTCAGTTGAAGAAAAAGCAGACACGGCATCGAAAAGAGAAGACGGTGGAGCTCGAAGAGACCAAACTAGGAGATTTACATGATCCAGCGGTAATGGAAGCAGCCCACCCCCATCAGTACGTATCGACACTTCGGAAGACGCCTCAGCTGTCGAAGAGTGATGAACAGTTGGTTATCGAACTCGTCGATACGCTCGGTCTCGCACCGGGCGTGATCAACGCACTCTTCTATTATTGTATTGAAGTGAAGAAACAGACTCGTCTGAACGAGAATTATGTCCTTCGCATCGCGACGAGTTGGAAGACGGCTGGTTATACGAACGCGAAAGAGGCGTTAGAGCAAGAAGCGTCACAAGATGCGCTCATTGAGAAGAAGCAACAAAAACGTGAAAATGTACAGCGGACGACTGTCGGTTCACGTCGGAAACCCCAACAAGGCGAGATGCCGAAATGGCTCGAAGATGAAGCGAAACAACAGCGATCGTATGATCAAGCGAGGAAGAAAGAATTGGAATCTTCCGTTCCAGATGATGCGGAACTTGTAAAACTATTAAATGAATTGAAAGAGAAGGGGTGAGGGGATGGAACGAATCAACCAGTCGTTATCGCAGTTGATGAATCGAAAAGAAGTCCGCGAAGCGTATGAGTCGATTCGCAGACGAACGCTCAATCATCCGGGAGTGATCGCCTTTTTGAACGCTCATCCTGAGTTAGAAGAGAAAGCGATTGAAATTGGATTCACTAAGCTGAGTGAGTATGCCGAGCAGATGGATGGGAAGACGTTCATCGAAGAACAAGCCGTCATCCCGGGTCATCAACCGGTGCTCTATGTCGATCTTGGGCAGATCGCCATTCGCTATGAAGAGACGGTCGCTCATCGACAAGCTAGACGCCAAAAAGAGATGGACCGTAAGTTTAAGAGCTTGTTCTTACCGGAAGAAGTCCGTGAGGCGAGCTTTGAGTCATTTGATTGGGCGGACGATGCACGCAAGATCGCACTTCGGGAAGCGATGCGTTTCGTAACGGGGATGAAGTCCAAACAAAAAGTAAACGGACTCTATTTACACGGGAGTTTCGGTGTCGGGAAAACGTATTTGCTCGCCGCCATTGCCAATGAATTGAAAGTGGCGGATATCGAGACGATTTTAGTTCATGCCCCTGGATTCGTATCGGAGGCAAAACGCAAAATTCGCACCGAATCGTTTGATTCATTTTTGACGTCGTTTCAACATGTGCCTGTCTTGTTGATTGATGACATTGGTGCTGAGGCAATCAGCCCGTGGGTGCGCGACGAACTGTTCGGCATCATTCTCCAATATCGGATGATGCATCGATTGCCGACGCTATATAGTTCGAACTTTAGCGGAGAAGAGCTCGAGACTCACTTTTCAATCGATGGGTCCGCGCAAAATAAAATGAAAGCGCAGCGTCTCATGCAACGAATTTCAACGACGACGACACAAATCGAACTGAAGGGTGAAAATCGCCGTCGGTAAAGGATTGTTTTTCTCGGATGAGTTGACTATACTAATAACCATATAAGTGATGCATAGAAGAGGATATGAATCATCGAGACGAGTTTTAGCGAGGGAAGGGCGGTGGAAGCTTCCTAACGACGACGATGCATTTACTCCCTCAGAGCACCGTACGGGTCAATCGTGCGGCGATTCACACTCGTTATCGTGTGTTCGAGCCAAGCGTGATGCTTGGGAACGAGGGTGGTACCACGAGAATCAAAGCTCGTCCCTTTTTGAGGGATGGGCTTTTTTTATATTCATTTTTTGAGAGGGGACAGATGTACATGATTCAATTGACATTTCCAGATGGCGCGGTAAAAGAATTTGATGCCGGCGTCACGGCAGAAGACGTCGCAGGCTCAATCAGCCCGGGACTTCGCAAAAAAGCAATCGCAGCAAAACTAGACGGAGAACTTATCGACTACCGTCGTCCGATTGAACAGGACGGCAAAATCGAGCTCGTCATGCCAGATTCAGAGGACGGACTCGATCTGATGCGTCACTCGTCAGCGCACTTGATGGCACAGGCAATCAAGCGTCTATATGGAGAAGAAAATAACATCTATCTCGGGATTGGACCAACAATCGAGAACGGATTCTATTACGACATCGAAATGGACCGCCGAATCAATGAGGAAGACCTTCCTGAGATTGAGAAAATGATGAAACGTATCGTCGATGAAAACTTAGAAATCACTCGTGAAGTCGTTTCACGTGACGAAGCGCTCGCCCGTTATAAAGAGCTGGGAGACCCGCTCAAAATCGAGTTGATTGAAGACATTCCTGCCGATCAGACACTTACAATCTATCATCAAGGGGAATTCTTCGACCTTTGCCGCGGACCGCACGTTCCATCGACTTCGAAGTTGAAAATCTTTAAATTGATGAGCGTGGCTGGAGCATACTGGCGTGGTGACTCTGACAACAAGATGTTACAGCGTATTTACGGGACGGCTTGGGCGACGAAAGAACAACTCGCCGAGCACTTGCGACTTCTTGAAGAAGCGAAAGAACGCGATCATCGTAAACTCGGAAAAGAACTCGACCTCTTCTTCGTCTCACAAGAAGTTGGTCAAGGACTTCCGATGTGGCTGCCTAAAGGTGCATCGATTCGTCGTACGGTCGAACGATACATCGTCGATAAAGAGCTCGAACTCGGATATCAACACGTATATACACCGGTGCTTGGGTCGGTCGACTTGTATAAGACATCTGGACACTGGGACCACTATCAAGATGACATGTTCCCGAAAATGGAGATGGACAATGAGGAACTCGTCCTTCGTCCGATGAACTGTCCGCACCATATGACAATCTACAAACATGAGCCACGCTCATACCGTGAGCTTCCACTCCGAATCGCTGAGCTTGGTGGGATGCACCGCTACGAGATGTCAGGCGCGCTCACAGGACTTCAACGTGTCCGCTACATGGTCTTGAACGACGGGCATACGTTCGTGACACCTGAACAGATGAAACAAGAGTTCAAAGACATCGTTCACTTGATTCAAGAAGTGTATGCTGACTTTGGCATCAAAGATTATCGTTTCCGTCTCTCGTATCGCGATCCTGCCGATAAAGAGAAGTACTTCGATAATGATGCAATTTGGGAAATGGCACAGAGCCAGTTGAAAGAAACGATGGACGAGCTCGAACTTCCATACTTTGAAGCAGAAGGAGAAGCGGCATTCTACGGACCGAAACTCGACGTGCAAGTACGCACGGCGCTCGGGAAAGAAGAGACGCTCTCGACTGTTCAACTTGACTTCTTACTCCCAGAACGTTTCGATTTGACGTACACAGGACCAGACGGGAAAGATCATCGTCCAATCGTCTTGCACCGTGGTGTCGTTTCGACGATGGAACGATTTGTTGCGTATTTGATCGAAGAATACAAAGGCGCATTCCCAACATGGCTCGCACCGGTACAAGTGAAATTGATTCCGGTATCACATGTCCATGATGAGTATGTCGCTGAAGTCAAAGCGGAACTCGTCAAGCGTGGGGTTCGCGTCGAAACGGACCTTCGTGACGAGAAACTCGGCTATAAGATTCGTGAAGCGCAAATGAAGAAGATTCCAATGACGCTCGTACTTGGGGACAAGGAACGTGATGAGCGTGCGGTCAACATTCGCCGTTACGGTCAACAAGAACAAGTATCAGCATCACTTGACGAATTCATCGCATCACTCACAGAAGAGATCGCGAACCGTTCACGCTAAGCAAGGAGCCACCTTTCCATCTAGAAAGGTGGCTTTTTTCGGTCTAAAGACGGATGTGTATTTTGTCGTCTGCACGTATCGTAAACAATAAGGAGTGATGATTCATGAATTATATGAAGCCAGTATTGGCACTTACTATTGGAGCAGTCGCATTTACAGGAGCACTTCCGAAAGTCGGGGCAGAGGCAATCGTCAATGACACGATTGTGACGCTCGGGGAATCGCTCTCTTCAGAACAACAAAAATGGGTACTTGAACGGATGGACGCGCCAGAAGGAATCGAACCGATTATCACGACGGCAGCGGATGAAGAAAAATATTTAGGAGATTCTGTCCCACAGGCGCAACGTGGGGGAGGTATGTATTCGTCCGCACGAATCAAATTGACGGACGGGACAGGTCTTGATATTCAAACTGAAAATGTGACATGGGTCACGAAAGATATGTATGCGAACGCATTGGTCACAGCAGGTGTGACGGATGCGGACATCTATATCACGTCACCAATCAACGTGACGGGTACGTCTGCTTTGACAGGGATTATGAAAGCGTATGACCAAACGGCGGCCGAAACCGGGATTGAACTTTCGGATGAACGAAAAGAACTTGCACAGGAAGAGTTGGCAGTGACGTCTGAAATCGGAAAGACGGTCGGTCAAGAGGATGTAGCCGATCTCATGAATGAAATTAAAGCGGAAATCGCGAATCAAATGCCGGAGACGAATATTGAGATTCGCGATATCGTCATTCAAGTGTTGAATCAAAACAACGTCCAGCTGTCTGAAGGACAACTCGACCAATTGACGACACTATTTGAAAACATGCAACAAGCAAATCTGGATTGGTCTGCGATCAGTAACGGATTAAAAGATGCAGGACAAGACGTACAGGCTTTCCTTGAACAAGAGGAAGTCCAAGGATTTTTCGCAAGATTGTTTGAAGCAATCAGTAACTTCTTCAAGTCGCTCACGAATTAATTGTGTGTCATTGTGAAAAGAAGGAAAACAGGGTAAAAAAAATCGTCTCACGAAGTAAATAACTTTCATCCATTATCTTAATCTTAGGGAGGAATCGTTATGCTCGGTGGTGTTCCGCTACATCCATTGCTCGTGCACGCTCCGATTGGTCTTCTACTGTTTGGGACGCTTTTGATTTTGATTAGCTTCAAATGGACAAGTTTTCGACTGTTTGCACTCGTCACGCTCGTTGCTGGATTAATATCGGGCGGAGTGGCATTTCTATCGGGTGACAGTGCCGAGGAGTATGCGGAAGCAAACCTTCCTTCGGTCACAGAGGCGATGATTGAAAACCATGAACATTTTGCCTTGTACAGCTTGATCGCGTTTGGCATCACTGTTGTCTTGCTTGCCATTGGATATCGTGCGAAAGGGAAGCTATGGATCACACTTAGTTTTGTGATTGCGCTCGTGGGAGCGGGACTTCTTGCATACGCCGGGCACCTCGGGGGACAGATGGTTTACGCACAGTAAACATGAATAAACGTCCAATTCCATTGATGTGGAACTGGACGTTTTTACATGGTACATAAGAAAGACAGAATTCCTCACTATTTAGTACCATCGTTTATGAATATAGTTTTGAGCCGACTCGTGATCATCGACAATCTTTAATGTGATACGATTCATCTCTTCTAATAAGTCCGTTAATACTGCCTGCAACTTTTCATCTTCTAAGCCATGCGCCTGCATCGTTTTACTGACGATCTGCTGAACCTGGTCGTGATAGTCATGTTCGCGCGAGACGTCTTTTCGCCAGTTCATGTAAATCCCTCCTTTGATAATTCATTATTCCCTTTGAAAAGGTATTGCGAAACGAGAGAATGACTGGTATCATCATAAAAGTGTGAGCTACCAATTATTCATGCGCGATATCTTGACATCTTTTCCTGCTAGTGCTAAGATGACATAGTGATTAAAAACAACAAAGCAGAAGCACCCGCTTTTCACCTCGTCTGAGAGTCATCAGGCAGGTCCATCAAGTTCTTGGTTCAATCGGCATCGTCTGCCGTTTTATGACCTCAACTGATGTGTGGGTGGGAAACTGCCGACGCTTTTTTTATTGCCATGTTGTCTTGTCAATCTAAATCTCGTGCAATCGCACGATGGAGGTGCTAACCATTAGCAAAGAGCTCTTTATCAACGAAAACATTCGTGCCCGTGAAGTACGTCTCATTGGCGCAGACGGCGCACAACTCGGTGTGAAATCGCGTAACGATGCGTTACGTTTAGCTGAAGAAGCGGAACTAGACTTAGTCTTAGTCGCGGACAAAGCGAATCCACCGGTCGCTAAAATTATGGATTATGGGAAGTACCGTTTCGAACTCCAGAAGAAGGAGAAAGAAGCGCGTAAAAACCAAAAAGTCATCCAAATGAAAGAAGTACGTCTCAGTCCAACAATCGAGGACAACGATTTCCAAACAAAATTGCGTAACGCACGCAAGTTCCTTGAAAAAGGAAACAAGGTGAAGGCTTCGATTCGTTTCCGCGGACGTGCCATCACACACTCGGAAATCGGGAAACGTGTTTTGGACAAAATGGCAGCGGAATGTGCCGATTTGGCAACAGTTGAACAAAAGCCGAAGATGGAAGGACGCAGCATGTTCTTAGTGCTGGCTCCGAACAAAGAAGATTAATCATCGATTCTCAGTGGGGAGGAAATACTCATGCCGAAAATGAAATCGCACCGCGGTGCTTCAAAACGTTTCAAACGTACAGCATCAGGTAAACTCAAGCGTTCACACGCTTACACAAGTCACTTGTTCGCAAACAAATCGACTAAAGCGAAACGTAAGCTCCGTAAAGGCGCTATCGTATCAGCTGGAGACTTCAAACGCATTCGCAACATGATCGCGAAGTAATACAGAAACAATTAGGAGGGAATCCATATGCCACGCGTAAAAGGCGGTTATACGACTCGTCAACGTCGTAAAAAGCAAATTAAACTTGCCAAAGGATACTTTGGTTCGAAACACATTCTATTTAAAGTAGCAAAACAACAGGTCATGAAGTCACTCATGTACGCTTACCGTGACCGTCGTCAGAAGAAACGTGATTTCCGTCGTCTTTGGATCACACGTATCAATGCGGCAGCACGTACAAACGGTCTCTCATACAGCCGTATGATGCACGGCCTCAAGCTTGCAGGAATCGACATCAACCGTAAGATGCTTGCTGAGCTTGCTGTGACAGATGCACAGGCATTCGCGTCACTCGCTGAAACAGCTAAATCAAAATTGAACGCGTAATCGTTCAATCGACAGCGCCGAGACACTCTCTCGGCGCTTTCTTTTTTCTTCAGAATTTCTTAGAATTAAGAGAAGGAGGAAAGCGTATGAATCAATCAGTTGTCGCTATCGTTGCCCTTGCGCTGATCGTCTTGAACGTATATACCTATATCCAGGCAAAACGTTATACGCATGGCCAAGGTGATTTCAACGTGCTATACGCCTATGCAGGAGGAGCCATCGGTGCCTTGTTCGGTCTCCATTTGACGCGCAAAAAGACCGTTCATGCCCCAAAACTGCTCCAATTACAAGTATTGATTTTAGCGGTAGGCTGGTCTTTAATGATTTTAGTACTGCTATAAGTGGAGATAGAGGAGGAACATCCGGTGAACTGGACAACATTGTTTGATCGGCAGCGCGAATTAGACGAGCGGATCAAAGAACAACATGGATTATCCGGCAATCAATTCGATGAACGGTTACTGGCGCTGCTTGTCGAACTCGGTGAACTGGCTAACGAAACACGTAGCTTTAAGTTTTGGTCGAAGAAAGGACCGTCGCCTCAAGATGTGATCTTAGAAGAATATGTAGACGGCATTCATTTCTTACTGTCACTCGGCCTTGCACTTGGGTATGAACGAGACGCGTTTCCTGCGGGGAGCTCATATCTTGATGCGACTGATGCTTTTTTAGATATTTATCGAAAAGTGACGAACTTTGGTCTTTCGAAAACAGAAGCGATGTACGAGACGCTGATGGCAGCGTATCTTGAACTTGGCTATACGCTTGGGTTCAATGAACAACTCATTTTCATGGCGTATATGAACAAAAATGAAGTGAACCATGAGCGACAACAATTAGGCTATTAAGGAAAAGGAGCGGATTGGTATGAATGAATCGTTACATATGTTAAAACGTCTGACAGACGCAACTGGCGTCCCAGGAAATGAAGGGGAAGTCCGTCAGTTAATGCGTGAATACCTTGAACCACATGTCGAATCATTTGAACAAGACGGTCTCGGAAGTTTATTTGGTCGAGTGACTGGAAATGCAGAAGGTCCTCGTGTCATGATTGCAGGTCACATGGATGAGGTCGGCTTTATGGTCACGCGTGTGGAAGAAGGTGGTTTCCTACGTTTCCAAGCGCTTGGTGGATGGTGGAACCAAGTCTTATTGGCACAACGGATGGATGTAGTGACGCGTTCTGGTGAAAAGATTCCGGGAGTGATTGGTGCGAAACCACCTCATGTCCTTCCCCTTGAAGCACGTAAAAAGCCAGTTGAAATCAAAGACATGTTCTTAGATATCGGTGCGACATCAAAAGACGAAGTGGCCGAATGGGGAATTCGTCCGGGCGATACGGTCGTCCCGCATTGTGAATTCACAGTCATGAAAAATGAGAACTTCTTGATGGCGAAAGCTTGGGATAACCGAATCGGTTGTGCCATTGCCATTGAAGCTGCAAAACGCCTGAAAGATGAAGTATTCCCAGGTGTCATCTATACAGGTGCGACGGTACAAGAAGAAGTTGGTTTACGTGGAGCGGTTACAGCAGCTAACTTGGTTCAACCAGATGTGGCGATTGCTGTCGATACAGGAATTCCAAGTGATACGCCAGGAATGACACCAGCAGAAGGGTTGTCAAAACTTGGTGATGGCGTTCAAGTCATCTTCTTTGATGCAACAACCGTGACGAATCCACGTCTCGTCGACCTCATTGTTGAGGTAGCAAAAGAAAACGACATCAAATATCAGCTTGATTTGACACCAGGTGGCGGAACAGACGCAGGACGATTCCATTTGTCTGGGATTGGAATGCCGGCGATTGCGTTGACAGTACCAGTTCGTTATTTACACACGAACGTGTCAATCATTCATAAAGACGACTACGAAGCAGCAATTGAACTCGTTGTCGCATTAACGAAACGCTTAGACCACGAGACGGTCCAATGGTTGAAAGAGGGATAATATGACGAAGATTACGTCTACGAAGAGCGAGACGATTAAACGATTAAAACGATTGATGACGAAAAAAGGACGCCAAGAAACCGGGCAATTCCTTGTAGAGGGAGAGCATTTGGTGGATGAGGCAATCCGAGCAGGTCGTCTCGTACAACTCATCATGGCAGAGTCGTATGTACCGAAAAAGACGTGGCGCATCGAGGACATGCCGGTGCTCGAGTTATCTGATCATGTCGCTGATCTGTTATCTGAGACAGAAAAGACACAAGGTGTGTTTGCTGTCGTGAAGATGACACCGGTAGAGCGTAAGATGAAGAAAGTTCTCGTGTTAGACCGGGTACAGGACCCAGGTAACCTAGGTACGATGATTCGGACGGCAGATGCAGCCGGATTTGATACGGTGCTCCTCGGGAAAGGGACGGTCGATCCGTTCAATGCCAAAGTCGTTCGTGCGACTCAAGGTTCCCTGTTTCACGTGAACGTGACTTCGGTTGACTTGCTTGAAAAACTACCTGAACTGAAAGAAGATGGTTTCCATGTGTATGGAACAGCCCTTTCGAAAGCGACATCGTATGAGCAGGTGGCATTTGAAGACAAAGTAGCTTTGGTCATCGGAAATGAAGCACAAGGTGTACATGCCGATGTGTTGGCACTGTGCGACACACGTGTCCATATTCCAGTACTCGGTGAGGCAGAATCGCTCAATGCGGCGGTCGCTGCTGGTATTTTAATGTATCGGATCGCTTTACAATAATCTTGTCAGCACGTGAAAAACGTGATAGGTTAAACACATCGATGAATATGATATGACGTTGAAAGAACATAGTAAGCGAATGACCGATTCCGTTCAGGGAGCATGGGCCGTGACTGAGAGCCTAAGCCGGAATCGTCGCTGAATTCACTCTGGAGTCGTGTTGGAGACAACACCGGTTTGGCATCTCGATAACGATGCTCTCAAGTGGGCCAACTATTGGCCAAGTAGGGTGGTACCGCGATGATTCGTCCCTTCAGTCAACGACTGAAGGGACTTTTTTATGTAGAGGAGGAAGTGAACAGATGAAAGAGCAATTAGAACAGTTACAAATGGAAGCACTTGAAGAAATCAAAGAAGCATCCACACAAAAATCATTAAATGACGTCCGCATCAAATATTTAGGGAAAAAAGGTCCGATGACCGAGGTACTTCGTGGGATGGGTAAGTTATCCGCAGAGGAACGTCCAGTCATTGGTGAATTGGCGAACACGGTCCGAACGTCGATTCAAACGACGCTCGACGCTCGAATCGAAGAAGTGAAGGCAATCGAGCTGGAAGAGAAGTTAAAAGCGGAAACGCTTGACGTGACGCTCCCGGGACGTACATCGGCTCCAGGGCACAGTCATCTCTTGCAACAGATCATCGACGAGATGGAAGATTTATTCGTCGGACTTGGTTACACGATTGCAGAAGGTCCTGAAGTCGAAACGGACTTGTACAACTTTGAGATGCTCAACTTGCCAAAAGACCATCCAGCACGTGATATGCAAGACTCGTTCTATGTTACCGAGGAAACGTTGCTCCGTACACATACGTCACCTGTACAAGCACGGACGATGTTAGAGGCGAACGGGAAACCGATTCGCATCATTTGCCCAGGAAAAGTATATCGTCGTGATGAAGATGACGCGACGCACTCGCATCAATTCATGCAAATCGAAGGGTTAGTCGTCGATGAGTCGATTTCGATGGCAGACTTAAAAGGGACGCTTGAAGTGTTCGTGAAGCAATTATTCGGTGAGGCACGTGAAATTCGTCTTCGCCCAAGCTTCTTCCCATTCACGGAACCGTCAGTTGAAGTTGATATTTCATGCTTCAAGTGTGGAGGAAAAGGTTGTAACGTCTGTAAGGGAACCGGCTGGATTGAAATTCTCGGAGGCGGGATGGTACATCCACATGTGTTAGAGATGGCAGGCTATGACTCGTCAAAAGTGTCAGGATTCGCATTCGGAATCGGTGTTGAGCGTATGGCGATGCTCAAACACGGTGTCGATGACATCCGCCACTTCTACACAAACGACTTACGCTTCATCGAGCAATTCTAAGGAGGAAGACAGATGTTACTATCAAAAAAATGGTTGAATCAATATATTGATGTGTCAGATTTGAGCGGAGAAACACTTGGCGACTTGATCACAAAAAACGGGATTGAAGTGGAAAGTGTCACAAACCGTGCAGAAGGACTTTCCGGGATTGCCGTCGGTCGTGTGCTTTCATGTGAGAAGCATCCAGAGGCGGATAAATTGAACGTGACAAAAGTAGACATCGGCGAATGTGATCCCGTTCAAATCGTCTGTGGCGCACCGAACGTACGCGAAGGTCAACACGTCATCGTGGCGAAAGTTGGCGCACGTTTACCGGGATTAAAAATTAAAAAGGCGAAACTTCGCGGTGTCGAATCTCAAGGAATGATCTGTTCGCTCGAGGAACTCGGATTCGAGAAGAAGCAAATTCGAGAAGATGAGCAAGACGGAATTCACACATTCCGTGAAGATGTCCAAGTTGGAGCGGACGTACTCGACTTACTCGACTTAAATGATGAGGTCATCGAGCTTGGCCTGACGCCGAACCGTTCGGACTGTTTGAGCCTTTATGGAATCATTCATGAAGTGGCGGCCATTCTAGAACGTCCGTACACGTTACCAGAAGCAGATGTCACGTCCTCTTCTGCGTCTGAAGTGTCGATTGAACTCGCTACACCGAACTGCCCGTACTATGCGGCGCGTGAAGTACGAGGAGTCACAATCGCAGAATCTCCACAATGGCTTAAAAACATCTTGATTGCAGAGGGCGTTCGCCCAATCAATAACATTGTTGATGTGACGAACTACGTGATGCTTGAGATTGGTCAACCGCTCCACGCATTCGATGCGAAAAAACTCGGTCAATCGATTGTGGTCCGCCAGGCTGAGAATGGGGAAGAGATGGTTACACTGGATGATGTGACACGTACGCTCGACGCTTCGATGATGGTCATCACAGATGGTCAGACACCGGTCGCAATCGCAGGTGTCATGGGTGGTGCGAACACTGAAGTGGACGCCTCTACGACACATATCGTCTTGGAGTCAGCATACTTTGATCCGGCTTCAGTTCGTAAGACGAGCCGTACGCTCGGTCTTCGTTCTGACTCAAGCGCTCGTTTTGAAAAAGGTGTGGACCCGGAACGTGTCATGCTTGCGCTCGACCGTGCCGCTCAATTGATTGTGGAGCTCGGTGGAGGCGAGATTCGGGAAGCGACTGTTTCTGGTGAAAAGGAGTCACGCGCTCGTCAAATCGAAGTCTCGATCGATTACATCAATAAACGTTTAGGGATGACACTCGATCGTCAAACGATTGAACGTATTCTAGAACGTCTCGGTCTAGCTACAGAAGGCGATGATGTATTGAGTGTCCATATCCCTTCTCGTCGTCCGGACTTAGAGCTGCCAGCTGACATCACGGAAGAAGTTGCGCGTCTATACGGATATGACAGCCTCCCGTCGACGTTACCTGCATCTCAGTCGAAAGGCTATTTACCAGCAATCAACGTGTTGCGCAGAAAGACACGCCGCATGTTACAAGGTGTCGGACTATCACAAGCGATCACCTATTCATTAACGAGTGAGGCACATGCGACACGTTTTGGTGGTCAAGCCGATCAACTCGTCCGTCTAGCGATGCCGATGAGTGAAGAGCGCTCTGTACTTCGTACATCACTCATCCCTGGGTTGTTAGAGGCGGCACGTTATAACACGGCGCGTCAACAATCAAACGTCGCACTCTACGAAACAGGGCGTGTCTATACAGAGCAAGGTGATACGTTACCACGTGAAAAAGAACGGGTGGCGGGAGTTGTCACAGGTCTTTGGATGGATCATCGTTCACAAGGCACTCGGATTCCGGTCGACTACTTTGTTGCGAAAGGGATTGTCGACACGTTGGTTCAAACACTTCGTCTTGACGTCACGTATGAAGCGGTATCGATGCCGGATATGCATCCAGGTCGCACGGCGAACATTTTGATGAACGGTGACGTCATCGGTTATGTTGGACAAGTGCATCCAGGAACGTCAAAAGAAGTCTACGGGATGAAAGAAGTGTATGTGTTTGAACTCGACCTATTGGCACTTAATGGGGAAGAGATGCTTCTATATCAAGACGTGCCACGTTATCCATCGATTTCACGAGATTTGGCACTCGTCTTGCCACGTTCGATTCCGGCTGGCACAGTGGAGCAAACAATCCGTGAAGCGGCAGGTCCACTCTTGATCGACCTCGTCTTGTTTGACGTATATACAGGGGAGAATGTTGGACCAGAAGAGAAGTCGATTGCCTTCTCACTCAAGTTCCAAGACCCGTCACGAACGTTACAAGATGAAGAAGTAACAGCAGCATATGAAACAATCGTCGAAGCGGTCCGTGCAGCACACGGCGCTGAAGTACGAGCGTAAAAATAAGGAGCGTTGTCCGATTTGGACAGCGCTCCTTATTTCATTGAATTTCAAGGGCAAGGTCACCGAACTTCGTCCAACCGACGAGACTAGTGACACGATAAAGTGCCCAGGTAATGAGTGCAGGAAGAACAACACCCGTCATCGTGAAGATGAGAAACGCGTCCATTCCTTGTACTGCTAAAATTTGAAGCGGGGCAATGAGAGAGTTGAGTCCGAGACCGGCGATTTCATACGGCACTTGTAATGAGAACATTAACGTGGCAATCGGTGCTGAGATCATCGCTGCAATGAATGGTGGAACGACGATTCGCGGATTTTTGATGATGTTCGGGAACTGAACTTTCGGCGTGACAAAGAAGGAAGCGACCAAACCACCTGGATCCGTTTGACGATACGCCATCAATGTAAATCCGACAAACTGAGCAGAACAACCAATCAATGCGGCAGCACTGGCGACAGGGTCTAATTGAAGAGCGATGGCGAGTGCGGCCGATGAAGCAGGTGACATGAGCATGACACTGAAGACAAGGGCGATGACGAGAGATGTCGCGATTGGTGACGTTTCAACGGACGCTGTGATTCCTTGACTGATGGAGTTGATGAGAGGAGTCGTGACTGCCGCTGCGGCAACACCGACGATTCCACCTCCGAGAACGGCTGTTACGGGTACGACCATCATGTCGAACTTTGTTTTTCCGAGAACGCGTTTACCGAGCCATACTGCTGCTGCAGCTGCAATCAATGCACTAATCGGTTGACCTGGAACGAGGACGAGCCCACTTTCGGTCGCTTTTAAAGCAGCACCGCCAATCGTTGCGGCAATCATGGCGCTAAACAAGATGAGTGTGTTCCCACCGAGTTGAAAGGCAACACCGGCTCCTAGTGCTGGTGCCAACAAAGATTTCGCAATTTGCCCGATTTGAACGAGCATCGCGACCCCGGTCAAATTACCGATCGTCTCAATCAATAGACCAACACCGAGCGTGACGAGAACGGCGTTTGCCATCCCTGCTGAAATTTTTACCATTCGATCCATCATATACTGCTTCACTTCCATCATCTCCTCTTTGTCTATGTGCCAATAAAAAAACCTATCCAATTAGGATAGGCGCGGGTTACATGTGCAGGCGCCTGTCCGATTACCACGGGAACAAGGGCCTGAAAAGTCGTTTTTCAAAAACAAAACGATTTCAGTCCCTCAGTCGAATAATAATCAGCAGGCTGTTCATATGTACGGGTTTGAACATCTCAAGCATCTCCTCTTTGTTGGATTTGCTAAAGAATACCATCTATTTTTGTAATAATCAATATTTTCTGAAAATAAACTGAAAAAAATTCAGGATGTATGGTGGCATCCTGAATCAGCTCATTTGTAGAGAGCGTGCTTGAATTTGATCATCGATGAATTTCATCGACAACGAATTGAATTGCTCGGGTTGGTCCACATTCACGACGTGACCAGAGTCTGCAACGATTTCGACATTGGCAGTCGGTTGGTGTTTTGCGGTCCGTTCCACAGCTTCGAGGAACATATAATCTTCATCGCCCATGATATATAAAATCGGGACGTTCGTTTGAATCGAAGTGATTTGATTTAATAATGGATTGATGTTCTCAGTCATCTTAAACCAGCGAATAAATTCGCGTTGACACAAATTCGCAGCGTCACGAACAAACATCATCCGTGATTTTTTATGCCGTTTTTTCGGCAGTAAAATCCAAGCGAACAATTTGTATAACCACATATAGGGTACGAAATTTTGAACGAGGCTACCGAGTCGAATGAGCAGTGTCGAACGAACGTTGAATTTGACGATGGCGCCTCCAAGGACGACCGACGCAATCCGGTCCGGATAATGTTCAAACATCGCCTGAATCACAATCGTACCTAAAGAAAGTCCGACCATATGACCTTTTTCGATACCTAAGTGATCCATGACCTCGATGACGTCTTTTGCGACGACATCGAACGTATAGGCGTTCAACGGTTGTTTGAGCGATTGTTCGGCATCGTATGAACCGCCGTGTCCACGTAAATCGACGAGCAACACATTATATTTCTTACGGAATGGGCGAAGTTGACGATACCAATGCGACAAACTTCCACCGGCTCCGTGAATGAAGGCGACCCAAGGATGGTCATCGCTGATTGTATAGGTTTTATAATGCAACATGAACGCTATCCTCCAAAAATTTTAAGTTCATTTAACCATAAAATGAGTATATCATATTTGAAATCGAACCTCTACAGACGACGTTCGTTTAAGTTTATTGCTTTTTTTGTGTTGGCAAAATGGACTTTAGCAATCTTTTGTAAATATTCCTGTCCATGACGTCGGATGATCTGAGCGGCCACTTGGTCGACTTTTGCCCCTGCCCCTTTCGGAAGGGTCAATCCGGCTTGTTTACTTAGTTTGTCCATCTCTTTTAAGAAAAAGGCGCGGGCTAAGATGGAAGCGGCGGCGACTGCGACATGTAGTCCTTCCGCTTTTGTTGAAAAGTAGACGTCATCACGGACGACATCGCGCTCTGCCCGTAGATGTTGATAGTAGACCGACTTTTCGGCAAATTGATCAATCAGGATGGCGTCAGGTTTCTGTTCCAGTTTTTCAAGCAAGGCATGAAGTGCAGCGTTATGTGCGATGGCGGTCATTTTGCCTTGTGTCATCGTGCGTTGCATCTTATTATACGTCGGGTTGTGTAGTGTCGCCTTTTGATATGGAATGGCTGCATGTAAATCTCTAGCGATTCGGATGATTTCAGGATCAGATAGCTGTTTTGAGTCTTTGACACCGAGCTCTTTGACGAGTGCAATCTGGTCGCGTGATACAAAAGCAGACACGACGACGAGTGGTCCGAAATAATCCCCTTTTCCGACTTCATCGCTCCCGATGACAGACCAATTCGAAAAGCCTTCAGGTAATGTCGTCTTCGGTGGAGACGCTTGTTTTTTCTTGGCAGGGGTTCCCCATTTCACTGCCTCGGAATCTGCATCTTTACCTTGGAACATCACTTTACCCGATTGATAAATCGTGACGACAAATCCAGGGGTTTTTGCACTGAAAGTCGCGTAAGGAGGCGGGGTGACTGCATACTTGTGATACATGGTTTTTAGTTTTTCTTGATCAGCAGTTGATAGCTTGATGACTTGGTTGCCCAAAATGAGCACTTCCTTTCTGTCTGGCAAATTCATTTTACATTTTTTTATGATTTTTTGAAACCGATGATGAGGTTTTATCGTATATGAAAGTGATTAGAGTAAAGTGAGGTGAGATGGACGTGTGGTGGCGCGATGACACGAATCAAGATGAGGTAGAGGAATTGTACAAGCACATTCTCGAACTCGAAGCGAGAATTGCCAAATTAGTGGCTCATCAAGTGAGAGTGCGTCGGCTGCTGATGCAAGATTCTTCTGAGGACGTAACGGATCAAGTGGTTCAGGTTCAAAAAGAAGTTGAATATTTTTTAAACCGGATGCGACTCGAACGTCAAGAACTCGTCGATGTATATAATCGACGGCGCATTGAACAATCGATTGGTCGAGTTCGGGAAGCGAACGATCTATCTACGTCGTCCCTATCCGAATGGGATAAGATTGAGGATCAGCTCGCCCTTGAAGTCGAGCAACTTCGACGTATGTTATTTATGGAACAGCAACGTCGACAGGAGGGGTGGTAATGGAGGCAATCGATCAACTGTACTGGTGGGTGTTGATCATCGCTGGTTTTGGAACCTTCATCTATATGATGTTCTCTGATGCTTTTGACATGTTTGAAGGCTGGTTTAACCCTGCAGTTATTTTATCGTTTTTAGCACTCGGTGCTGGAATCGGACTCATTTTAAACGCATTGGCGCACGTGTCACCGGTGATTGGACTTGCTGTCGCATTGGTCGGGTCGCTCGCTCTGACAACACTTCTCTATTTGTTCGTGTTGTTACCATTATCCAATGCTGAAGAGTCAATCGGATTGACAGATGAAGCGTTGGTAGGACAAATCGGACGGTTGACAGTACCGATCCCAGAAGGCGGATACGGTGAAGTTATGATTGAGACAGTGACCGGGTCCCTTTTGAAGACAGCTCAAAGTTTAGATGGGACATCGATTTCCACGGACCATCGCGTCATTATTATTGAAGTGAAAAGTAATATCGCCATCGTCATGACATATGACGAACCTACGATTCGAGAGGAGAAATAACTTATGAATACGGCTATTTTAGTCAGCATCATCGTCGGGGTCATCATCCTCGCACTCGTGTTTGTATTCGTTTTGAAATACCGTACGGTCGGACCTGACGAAGCGTTGATTGTAACAGGTAGTTATTTAGGCAAGAAAAATGTACATAGCGACACCTCGGGTAACCGTGTCAAAATCATTCGTGGTGGAGGAACGTTCGTCCTCCCAGTGTTCCAACAAGCAGAACCACTCAGTTTACTCTCTAGCAAGCTAGAGGTCACAACGCCTGAAGTGTATACCGAACAAGGTGTACCGGTCATGGCGGACGGAACGGCCATCATTAAAATCGGCGGGTCAATCAGTGAAATTGCGACAGCCGCAGAACAGTTCCTCGGAAAACCGAAAGTTGAACGAGAAAACGAGGCGAAAGAAGTATTAGAGGGTCATTTGCGATCTATTCTTGGTTCGATGACGGTTGAAGAAATTTACAAAAACCGAGACAAGTTTTCTCAAGAAGTCCAACGCGTCGCCTCTCAAGACTTAGCGAAGATGGGACTTGTCATCGTCTCCTTCACAATCAAAGATGTTCGAGATAAAAATGGTTATTTAGAATCACTCGGTAAACCTCGTATCGCGCAAGTGAAGCGTGATGCCGATATCGCCACAGCGGAAGCGGATAAAGAAACGCGCATCAAACAGGCGGAAGCGATGAAAGATGCGAAAAAAGCAGAGTTAGAACGAGCATCAGAAATCGCAGAAGCAGAGAAAGAGAATCAGCTCCGGATTGCGGCATACCGTCGCGAGCAAGACGTTGCCAAAGCCCGGGCCGACCAAGCGTACGAGCTCGAAGAAGCACGTGCGAAACAAGAAGTTACAGAACAACAAATGCAAGTTCAAATCATCGAGCGTCAAAAGCAAATCGAGCTCGAAGAGAAAGAAATCATGCGTCGTGAGAAACAGTATGATTCAGAAGTGAAGAAAAAAGCCGATGCGGACCGTTACTCAATCGAACAATCGGCCGCTGCGGATAAAGCACGTCAAATCGCAAGCGCAGATGCCGAGAAATATCGCATCGAAGCACAAGCGAAAGCGGATGCGGAACGAGTTCGTTTGGCTGGTCTTGCTGAAGCCGATTCTGAACGCGCGAAAGGTGAAGCGGAAGCTGAAATCATTCGCTTGACGGGTCTCGCGGAAGCGGAAGCGAAAGAGAAAATCGCCGAGGCGTTCGCTCAATATGGGCAGGCAGCGATTCTCGATATGGTCGTCAAAATGCTTCCGGATTATGCGAAGGAAATTGCGGCACCACTTGGCAACATCGATCAAATCACGGTCGTCGACACAGGCGGTGGTCAAAACGGTGGAGCAGGGAAGGTGACGGGATATGCAACGGACCTTATGGCTTCATTGCAACAAACGTTGAAAGCCTCTTCGGGTATCGATATGAAAGACTTGCTCGAGAACTTTGCCGGTAAAGGGAATGTCGCGAAGGCACCTGCACCGGAGCGAGAGTTAGCGGATACGACGGTCGCTGCATCAAAAGAATAATTGACACGAGCCATAGACATCGTCTATGGCTCTGATTTTTGTACATGATTGACTAGTATGAAATGACTTCAAATGCTTTTAGGACGGAAATAAAATAATACAATGTCGGCACGAACGTGATGAATAGACCGAACCATTTCGTTCGTGGTCTGAACTGTAAGATCAAACCGACCGTCCATAGTACAAACCAAAGCATGAAATACCAACGATATTGTGGGGTGTCTGTCTCTGCTATACCAGGACCACTCAACCAAAGTGACAACAAGAGAACAAATAATCCAGATATGACGTTCCAACTATGTCGAATGATCTTTTCTATCATTTCCTTTATCATCCCTTCGGATTTGTCATCAAAGTCATTCATATGTGTATTCAACAATTAGAAAAAATTCCCTTTTGAAACATCTGACATTCTCAGATGTCCCGATATTTTATTCCCACAACTTTTAAAAATAACGATGGAGAATCGTGTCTTCTCTGTCGATAAAAGAGTTGTCAGACCAATAGAGAGAGGGAGTATGGAATACATGAAGAAAAGCATAATCATCAGTACAATCACTGCTTGTTCACTGTGGTTGTCCGGTTGTCAGTCGGTCATCGATGACCCGACTGCCGCTGTTGAAGAACGTCAGACGATGGGCGTCGTCCTATCGGATGTTGGTCTCGGGGACCAATCGTTCAGTGATGCGGCGATGCGTGGCATGGGGGAGTTACGTGAGACGGGCGAATGGTTCGTCGACTATCGTGAGTTATCCGAGACAGAAACATATCAGGCAGGGTTTGAAGAGTTGGTCAAAGAGGGACATGATGTGATTGTCGGTCTCGGTTTTGCGTGTCAGGAAGATCTTGAGACGGTGGCGGCAGAACATCCGAATCAACAATTTGCCCTCATTGATGGCGTGTCAGCGTTACCGAACGTTTTAAATGTCACGTTTGAAGAAGGAGAAGGCAGTGCGCTCGCGGGTGCGGTAGCTGGTCTTGAGACAGAGACGGATAAAATCGGTTTTATCGGTGGGATGGATATTGAACTCATTCAGAAATTCGAGGCAGGATTTGAGCGTGGAGCAAAATCCGTAAACGAGGATGTCGAGATGCTCGTTGATTTCTCGAACGACTTTGCCTCACCCGAGCTTGGACGCGAACTAGCTGAGAAACAAATCAAAGAGGGCGCAGACGTTCTCTATGCGGCAGCTGGCCTAACGGGAGTCGGGGTATTGGAGACTGCTGAAAAGTATGGGATTAAGGCAATCGGAGTCGATAGCGATCAATCGATGATTGCACCTGATGCGGTCGTGACTTCGATGTTGAAACAAGTCGATTTGGCGATCGTTGAAATCGCAGGTCGTGTGACGACACAGCCGTTCAACGATCATGTCATCCTTGGTATTGAAGAAGGAGGCGTCGGCTTAGCGCCACTTCGTCGCATTCAATGGGATGAGAATGAGACAACTCAGTATGAATCGGTCGAACGTCAACTGAAAGAGGGGACACTAAAATGAGTTTACGTAAACGGTTTATCTTCTCAACGGTGTTCACCGTCGTCTTGATCGTTCTCATGATGAGTTATGTCTTGTCGACCTTGAACCGTCTGCAGACTTACAATGAACAGTACGGGAGTCAGATGATTGAAATGTCTCAGCTTGAGACGTCACTCTTACAAGAACAGTCGCTCTGGACGTCGCTTGGCGAACAATCGAATCAATCAACACTCGTCCAACTTGAGCGAATCCGTGTATCGAATGCGAAAACGTTTGATGAATTAAAACAGTCTTACTTGATTCCAGAGTTTTCGAATCATCTAGAACGTGCCACGACGAAGTATGAACAAGTGAACGACGATGTCGAGTCTGCATTAGAAGGTGGGATTGGAGCGCGGATACAAGCTGCCAAGCTCGAAGGGTTGTTAAATGATATCAACACACTGATTGCTAAGAACGGTTCGTTCTACGAGGCACTTCAAGTAGAGGCGGCAAATGAAACAGAGCGTCTATTATTCATCTCAATCTTGTTAACGATTCTCGTTGTCTTAGCGCTAGGCATTTACAACTTCTTCTTCGCGCGTTCTATCACACGTCCGCTCGAGCGCAACGTGAAAGTCGCAGAAGCCATCGCTTCAGGACGTCTTGTCACATTGCCAGAATCGAATCGCAATGACGAAATCGGACGACTTGAACGCGCGATGCGCGAGATGACAGCATCTCTGCAAACGGTTATCGGTTCGATTCGTGTGACATCGATGAAGGTGAATGGGATGACGGAAACGGCAGCGGCTGAAAATGAAGCGGTTGTCAGCACGACGTCAAACATCACGAACGCAGTGGATGAAATGGCGCATGGTGCGCAGTCCATCGCCAATGAATTGCAAGAGACGCTCAGCTCGGTCCATACGATGGCGACGTCATTCGAGACGAGCTTGAATCAAACGAAACAGACGACAGAAGAAACGACTGAGATGACACGAGAAGTGGCGGCCGGGATTGAGACGTTGACGGATCAGGAACACATCCTTGATCGCTCGAGCGAACGAAATGAAGTGCTTGTCACGAGGATGGATCATTTTGCTAGACAGACGGCGGAGATCGAATCGATGGCGAAGCTCGTGGAAGACGTGGCGGCCCAGACGAATTTACTCGCCTTGAACGCAGCGATTGAAGCGGCACGTGCCGGTGAAGCAGGACGTGGATTCGCGGTCGTGGCGAGCGAGGTTAAAAAGTTGGCCGAAGAGAGCAATAAGGCAACCCGCTCGATTTTCCATGTCGTGGAGACGATTCAACAAGAAGTCGTACGATTGACAGAAACGGTGAACGAATCAAAACGCGAACAAGAAGCACAGTTTGAAGCATTCGGTTTGACGAAGGAAGCGTTCAACCGCATCCATGAACGTACAGACCATGTCGCCTCGTTCGTCCGTACAATTGAGCAAGAGATGCGCACATCTAGTAGTGAAGTGAACAACGTGTTGCGTCGTGTCGAGGAAGTATCGGGCGTGACAGAAGAATTGGCAGCTGGAAATGAAGAAGTGGCGGCCTCGATGAAAGAACAACAAGCAAGCTTTGATCAAATCTTTACGTTGATGCAAGAACTAGAAGGACAGGCTGCGGCACTCGCTGACCAAGTTCAGCATTTCGAGGAAGAGTAATGATCCTCATGCAGAAGGACCGAAGACCACCCATTGGTTTTCGGTTTTTTTGCTGTTTCGAATGTTGGGCCCCTTCTTCTATTGTCGCAAGAAAATGAGCGATTATCTTTCAGATTGTATGAAGGTCAAGTACGTTGCAGGCAAGCAAACGACTCCGTTGAGAATGGATTAAGACCTGGAACGGGACAAGTGCAGTCACGCTGGATTCGGCATACTAGATACAATAGTCGAAACAGGGGGAGAATCGTCTTGGAAAAGTGGAAGCAGGTCATCATCGGTGTTGTCGTCGTCCTGTTTTTAGGTGTTGGTTATTTATTTTATAGTAAAGAGCCAGATGAACGTGTCGTCGATGAATTCATCGTAGAATCAGAAGAAGTAGTTCCGGCTGAGACAGTAGAACGATTAGAAATCGTCGTCTATGTCACAGGCGCAGTCGAGTCTCCGAACGTCTATACCGTACCAGAAGGTGCCAGAGTCGGCGATGTTCTCTCATTGGCCGTATTAACTGATGAAGCCGACCCGGAACAATTGAACTTGGCACAACTACTCGTGGACGGTGTAAAAATCATCGTACCGAAAAAAGGAGAAGCGCCGATTGCACAAGAGGTACCTAGCACAGAGTTAGAAGCAAATGGGGTACACGTGAATAGTGCCACGAAAGACGAGTTGATGTCGGTCCCTGGTATTGGTCCTGCAAAAGCAGACGCGATTTTGAACCACCTGAAAGAGAATGGTCCCTTTAAAACATACGAGGACTTAGGTGATGTGAAAGGATTTGGGGAGAAAACATTAGAAAGTATGAAACCTTACTTATTGGTACCATGAGATGCCGTTATTTCCATTATTTGCGATAGTGATGGTGACCGGATTAACTGAAGGAATCTACCTCGTCACAATCGTTTCCGGTGTGTTATATGTCGCGTCTCGAGGTGGACAACATCTATATGCGAAACTCGGTGTCATTTTCCTCATCCTGATTGCATGGCTACATGCCGATTCGGCAGAATGGACACCGACAGACACAATCGTGTTCTCGATTGAGAGTCGTAAAGAGAATGGGAAGACGACCCGATTATATGGGAACGTGGGGACTCATCAAGGTGTGTTGCGAGGGAGAGAGCTCTCGATTGGTAGACCTGGTGAGACGTGTCTCGTAGAAATGGAACAAGAAGCGTTTCAGCCGTTACGGAACATCGGGGGATTTGGCGAACAGAAATGGGCGGCTAGCGCGGACTTATCCTTTAAAGGAAAGATCAAGAGAATCGACGAGTGCCGTCCGACAGCGGGGATGGACGGTTGGATGTTGAGGTGGAAAGAAAGACGTCTCCAACAGATTGAACAACAATATCGCGCCGATGTCGCGCTATACATAGAGGCCTTACTGTTCGGTGAGAGCCGGATGCTCGACGAACAGACTTCTTTCTCATATCGAGTGACGGGTCTCCTGCATCTTCTCGTCATCTCAGGTTCGCATATCGCCATGCTGATTGTCTCGCTTCGAGCAATGTTTCGGCCAATCCCGATTCGACGAGAGACGAAGACGGTATTGATTCTATTGACGATTACGGCGTTCGGATGGCTGACTGGTTTTTCACCACCGGTCGCACGAGCTGTCCTCGTGGCAGATGTGTTGCTCATCCTTTCTTTATTTGGTGTATCGGTAAGGGACCCGATTCGTCTCTTAAGTTGGTGCGCAGCTGCCATGCTTGCCTTTCAACCACACCTTCTCTCAAACTTAGGGTTTCAGTTAACGGTCGGGATGACGTTCTTCTTGTTGGTCACGAGACAACTGTGGACCGGGTTGTTGGAGTTGTCCGTGTTTGCCCAACTATTTGGATTATTTGTCCTTTGGCAAGTTCAACCGATTCTATCCGTCGCTGCACCTCTTTTCAATATCATCATGGCGTTTTGCATTTCATGGGTGATGATGCCGCTCGCACTGATTGTTTGGGTCGTTCCAGAAATTGCACCGATATTCATGGTGATCCTAGACGCCATCAACGGAATATTTTCCATGCATGATATGAATCGACCATGGCTACCGTTGCATGAATTGACATTTCCGCAGCAAGTCGCTTTATGGATTGGGATTTGGGGAAGTTTACTTCTTGTCCAACGGAAGCGATGGTTCGGATGGTGTATGGCCATGTTGACGTGTATCCTCGTTGCCGGTTGGGCCGAATGGGCAGAGTCTCCACGGGTGACATTTTTAGATGTCGGTCAAGGCGATGCGATTGTTGTAGAGTCAGGAGACACAATCGGTGTGATTGATGTCGGCGGCGTCTTTCAGGATCCCAACGAGCAAAAACGGACAGTGTATGACCCGGGAGCAGACGTTGTGGCTCCATATATATGGAAGCGTGGGGAGCGTGCACTTGATTTTGTTCTCTTGACGCATGCGGACCATGACCACATCGGTGGTTTAGAAGGATTGTTGAAGCTCGTGCATGTAAAGGAGATTTGGTTATCGAAAGAAGTGGCGAATGCGGAGAAGCGTGAGGAGATTCTTCAGTTGGCGACGAATTACGGGGCATCCATTCGCTATCTCGAGGCAGGAAATCGACCGATGTCTTGGATATGGATTGTCTCACCGACTAAAGTGCATGAAGATGAAAATGATCATTCGATCAGCCTCTATATGAACGTAGGTGGCATGCGGTACTTATTGACAGGGGATTTGCCTATAGAAGAAGAGACTAACTTACCGACGGTGGATGTCGACGTGTTTAAGTTAGGGCATCATGGATCGAATACGTCGTCAGGGGAAGAGCTACTCGAGCGAATCGATCCGGAATGGGTGATTGCGAGCGTCGGAGCGAACAATCGTTATGGCCACCCACATCAGGAGACGTTAGACCGGATTTTCGGACGTCGCTTGTTGCGAACGGATCTCGATGGGATGATCATCTGTGAAAAAAGAATGTGTCGGGGGATCATCGACTAGCACGTGAATAAATATGATACACTAAAAAACGATTGCTCCCCCGGGGCAATCGTTTGAAAACTTATAGGCTTAAGAACTTGATGATGACACCGATGAAGAAAATCGTGAAGAAAAAGCCAAATGGGACGATGAAGCCGATCGCAGAGTCGATCGCGTCATTACGTTTGCATTGAACGTCATTTTCAAACGGGTTTTCACTCGGTGGGCGTACAGAGTTGATTTGCATATTAGGTCCCTCCTTATCATACTTCCTTTATAAGTATAGCGAATCATGCGAAGATAATCTATGTTTAGATGAGAATAAATTGTGAAAGTGGTGTGTGTTTTGAATGAACCGTGGTTACATAATGGTAAACTAGCGAGCGTCTATGTTCTCCATGGAACTGAAAAGTATTTATTAGAGAATTGGGAACGTGGAATCGTGAAGGCGGCCAACCCATCCGGTGATCAATTTGATGTCATGCAACTCGATCTCCAAGAGACGTCATTAGATACTGCGCTCGATGAAGCGGAAACGGTCCCTTTTTTCAGTGAATTTCGGACAGTCATCGTCAAGAATGCCCAATTTTTGACGGGAGCGAAAGAAAAGCAAAAGCATAACGTCGACCGTCTCGCCGAATATGTCGTTCAGCCTGCGACTTACTCGGTCCTCGTCCTCATTGTCGAGTCAGAAAAACTCGATGAACGTAAAAAAATCGTAAAACGATTGAAAGAACGGGCCATCGTACTCGAAGCGAAAAAGCCGAGCCAAGCAGAATTGATGCGTTATGTGAATGATACGCTTAGTCAGGAACAACAAAAAATGGAACGTGCGACCATGGAGCGACTGTTGTTCTTATGTCAGGATGACTGGGGAAAATTAGTCCGAGAATTAGAAAAGCTACAGTTATATGCTGGAACAGGAGCGATGATTCCGATTGACATCGTGAATGATTTGGTACCACGTACGCTAGAAGATAATGTGTTTCAGCTGTCCGAGCTCCTCGTCAAACGACGCGCAGATACGGCGCTTCGGTTAGTACGTGACTTAGAGAAGCAAGGACAAGAACTGATTGGACTTCTCGGGTTGTTAGCAAGGCAATACCGAAACATGTATCTATCAAAGCAGTTGACAGAAGCGGGGTACGGAGAAAAACAAATCGCTTCAAAAATTGGTGCTCATCCATATACCGTCAAACTAGCAACACAAGCGAGTCGTAATTTTTCAGAAGCGCAGCTCGCGCAAGCGTTGACGTTGATTGCAGATGCAGATGAAGCGATGAAAACAGGTCGTGGTGATAAACAAATCGTATTCGATACACTCGTTTGTCAACTGGCTTTATTGTGAGGTGAGAATATGGGATTGAAACAAGTATTACTACAAGATGTGATTCCACTTCGACATATTGTACTCAGACCAGGTAAAGGGATTGAGACTTGTTATTTTGAAGGGGACGAGTCGTCGACGACACGTCATTTTGCTTGGGTCGAAAGAGAGCACGTGCAATCGGTCGCGACTGTCATGTTGTCATCAAGAGAAATCGAAGGCGAGTCGGTGCCGTATCAACTTCGGGGAATGGCGACGGATCCGGATCTAGCCGGACAAGGAATCGGGTCGCATTTCTTACAGGCGTTACATGAAGAGTTAGATAGCTCGTGGTGGTGTAACGCCCGAGAAGTGGCCGTTCGCTTCTACGAACGGAATGGTCTCGAACGAATTGGTGAACCGTTCGATATTCCTGGAATTGGTCCTCACTATGTCATGGTATACAAAAAAACAGCCGGCTCCGAGTAGGAGGCGGCTGTTTCGTTTGGTCTCTAATTAGAGAGCAGCGATACGAGCTGCGAGGCGTGATTTATCACGACCTGCTTTGTTTTTGTGGATAAGGCCTTTTGATGCAGCCTTGTCGAGCTTCTTCGTAGCGAGGACGAAAGCTTCTTGAGCAGCTTCTTTGTTTCCTTCGAGTACGAGAGCATCAACACGTTTTACTGCTGTACGCATTGCCGCTTTCTCTTGAGAGTTCGCAACACGACGTTTTTCAGAAGTTTTTGCACGTTTGATTGCTGATTTGATGTTTGCCATTGTTTGTCACCTCCTGAAACAAGAAAGTGTATGTTCTTATTACTTCAAGTAATCATTCAACAGAACAAGCACAATTGTAGCAAACGGTTATATGAAAAGCAACCACTTGATGATTATTCTGAAAACTATATGTGGTATTGTTGTAGTAGGTCGTACACATTACTTTAGGATTTTGATATAATGACACGGTATGCATGAGAAGGATAGGTGAACCCATATATGAATAAACAAGAATTAGAGAATCGTCAGAAGAAGATTCGTAACTTTTCGATTATCGCTCACATCGATCATGGAAAGTCGACACTCGCTGACCGGATTCTTGAGAAAACTGGTGCACTCACGGCTCGTGAGATGAAAGAGCAGACGCTTGACGCGATGGATTTAGAGCGTGAGCGTGGAATTACAATTAAATTGAACGCTGTTAAATTGAACTATACGGCAAAAGACGGAGAAGAGTATATTCTTCACTTGATTGACACGCCAGGACACGTCGACTTCACGTATGAAGTGTCGCGTTCGCTTGCGGCATGTGAAGGTGCAATTCTCGTCGTCGACGCGGCACAAGGAATTGAAGCGCAGACTCTTGCGAACGTTTACTTAGCACTCGATAACGACCTCGAAATTATTCCGGTCATCAATAAAATCGACTTGCCGTCAGCGGATGTCGATCGCGTCCGTCAAGAGATTGAAGACGTCATCGGTCTCGACGCAAGCGATGCGGTCCCGACTTCTGCCAAGGCAGGGATTGGAATCGAAGAGATTCTCGAGCAAATCGTCGAACTCGTACCACCTCCGACAGGTGATCCGTCAGAACCGTTACAAGCTTTGATCTTCGACTCATACTATGATGCCTACCGCGGTGTCGTCGCATCGATTCGAATCGTCAACGGTTCGGTCAAAGTAGGAGATAAAGTTCAAATGATGGCGACAGGGAAGACGTTCGAAGTAACGGACCTCGGTGTATCGACACCGAAACCTGTCTCGGTCAAAGAATTGAACGTCGGTGATGTAGGAACACTTTCTGCATCAATCAAAACAGTCGGAGATGTTCGTGTCGGGGATACGATCACACTTGCGAAAAATCCTGCCACGAGTCAGCTTCCGGGTTACCGTAAAATGAACCCGATGGTGTACTGTGGATTGTATCCGATCGATGCAGCCAACTACAACGACCTTCGTGAGGCACTCGAAAAGCTTCAACTTTCTGATGCCGCGCTCGAGTTTGAACCTGAGACGTCACAGGCACTCGGATTCGGTTTCCGTTGTGGATTCCTAGGGATGCTTCACATGGAAATCATCCAAGAACGGATTGAGCGTGAGTTCGGGATCGACTTGATCACGACGGCACCATCGGTTATCTATCACGTGACGACAACTTCAGGAGAAGTCGTCCACGTTGATAACCCATCGAAGATGCCGGAACAACAAAAAGTGGAATCGATTGAAGAACCTTACGTCAAAGCGGCCGTCATGACACCGAACGATTATGTCGGGGCCATCATGGAACTTTGCCAGAAGAAACGTGGGACGTTCATCGATATGCAGTATATCGACACGACACGCGTCAAAATCACGTATGAGATCCCACTGAGTGAAATCGTCTATGACTTCTTCGATCAATTGAAGTCGAGCACGAAAGGGTATGCGTCTCTCGATTATGAGTTGATCGGCTATCGTCAATCACGTCTCGTGAAGATGGACATCTTGCTCAACAACGAAGTGGTCGATGCCCTCAGCTTCATCGTTCACCGTGACTTTGCGTATGAGCGCGGAAAAGTGATCGTCGAGAAGTTGAAAGCACTCATCCCGCGGATGCAGTTCGAAGTCCCGGTACAAGCTGCCGTCGGAACAAAAATTGTCGCACGTTCGACAATCAAAGCACTTCGTAAAAACGTTTTGGCTAAATGTTATGGGGGAGACATCTCGCGTAAGCGAAAACTCCTTGAGAAACAAAAAGAAGGTAAGAAGCGCATGAAGATGGTCGGGTCTGTCGAAGTCCCGCAAGAAGCGTTCATGTCCGTTCTATCGATGGACGAAGAATAATTGGATTGAATCACCCTGATGTTCGAATCGGGGTGATTTTTTTGTTTAGGCAGGAAATGGCACTTCTTTTAAGGAAGAGTACACCCTTAGACAGACAAAAGAGGAGGAAACACCGTGTCGACGTATACATACTCTGCGGGTCCCGGCATGCTACCAAAAGAAGTGATGCAAGAGATTCAACAACATCTCCTGACGTTCGAATATGAAGGGGTCTCGATTATCGAAACGAGTCATCGTTCAGAGTCATTCCAACAAGTGGTCGACTCGCTCGAGGCAAGACTCAGAAGACTCATGCATATTCCTGAGAACTATGCCGTTCTTTGGTTGCAAGGTGGGGCGACACTGCAGTTTTCCATGATCCCGATGAATTTACGGAATCGAAATCGATTCGCCTATGTCGATACAGGGATTTGGTCTAAAAAAGCGATGGAAGATGCTAGGCACTTCGGGCAGGTCGACGTCATCCATCCACTCATAGATGAGGCGGGTGGGATGTCATTTGAACCGAGACTCGCTCAAGATGTCGACTATCTACATGTGACATTAAACAATACGATTGAAGGAACCCGATTCACGACTATACCCGAAACGGATGTCCCACTCATTGCGGATGCTTCTTCGAACATTCTTGCCGAGCACATCGACGTTGAGCGCTTCGGGATGATCTATGCTGGTGCCCAGAAAAATATTGGTCCAGCAGGACTGACGGTCGTCATCATACACCGCGACTTGATTCAGTCGATCGAGCTACCAAGTTATCTTCATTACGCGTCTCATGTCGATACGTTATTCAATACGCCGTCGACGTTCAGTATGTATGCGGCAGAACGTGTCCTCAAGTGGGTCGAAGATCAAGGAGGTGTCGAGGCGATGGAGCAACTGAATCGTGAAAAAAGCGATACGGTCTATTCGTTCCTTGAACAATCGAATGTATTTTCTTCTCTCGTATCGGGAGAACGCCGCTCCTTAACGAACATCCCGTTCACGACGGGTGACCGTAATCGAGACATGGGCTTTGAACAATTTGCCCTTGAACGCGGATTACTCGAACTCGGCGGTCATCGTTCCGTCGGTGGTCTGAGGGCGAGTCTTTATAACGCGATGCCAAAAGAAGGTGCTGTGCGCCTTGTCGACGTCATGAGAGCATTTGAGGAGGAGAACAATGTATCACATCAAAACATTTAACCAAATCGCTACAGCGGGTCTGAAACGATTTGAGCCGAATGAATATATCATCAATGCTTCAGAACAGGCCGATGCTTGGGTACTCAGAAGTCATAACGTGCACGATGAAGCAATTCCGCCCCATCTGCTCGCCATTGCAAGGGCAGGTGCCGGAGTCAATAATCTCCCGCTTGATCAACTGGCGAAACAAGGAGTCGTGGCGTTTCATACTCCTGGTGCGAATGCGAATGCGGTGAAAGAACTCGTCTTGGCCAGCATGATTCTCTCGGTCAGACCGATCGTCAAAGGTTTCAACTGGGTAAATGAACAGGCGGTCGAGTCACAATCTCAGTTGGAAGAAGCGATGGAGCAACAGAAACGGCAGTTCCTCGGGGCCGAGTTACGGGGGAAGAAAGTAGGGATCATCGGGCTTGGGGCCATTGGGGCTTCACTTGCCAATGACCTTCTCCAACTTGGGGTCGATGTCATCGGATATGATCCCCATCTCTCGGTTGATGCCGCTTGGAATATTTCAAAACACGTCACACGCGCCAAGCATTTGAGTGAGGTTCTAGGGTCTGTTGATCTCTTGTCGATTCATATGCCGCTGACGAAAGAGACGCGCTTCAGTATCGACCGGAGTTGGTTCGAGCGGATGAAGCCAGGGATGACCGTTTTGAATTTCGCACGTGGAGAGCTCGTGAAGGATGCTGATTTAGTTGAAGCATTCCATCATCACGTCGGGCTATACATCACCGACTTCCCTAGACACTCGCTCATCGGACATCCTCAAGTGATGGCATTGCCTCATCTCGGTGCCTCGACAAAGGAATCAGAAGTCAACTGTGCCATTCAAGCCGTCGAGACGCTGAAGTTATATCTGGAGACCGGTAACATCCGTTCGTCCGCCAACTTCCCAAATGCGGAACTTCCGTATACCGGCAAACGTCGCCTCGCGATTTTGCATCAAAATGTGCCGAACATGGTCGGACAAATTACGGGAGAACTCGCCTCACATGGATTGAACATCGATAACATGATCAACCGTAGCCGAGGCGAGATGGCCTATACATTGATTGATTTAGACAACAACGAACATGAACCGTTATCGATTCATGCACTGTATGACATCAAGGGCGTCATTCGCGTCCGAGAATTTTAAGGAGGATTCTATGGTCGTATTTAAACCGTTCAGCCCATACATGCCCGTACACGCTAAAGAAGTTGCCGCAGATCCGTATGACGTCGTTTCTGTAGAAGAAGCGAAGGCGGTCATCGCTGAGCAACCGAACTCATTTTTGAAGGTAGATAAGCCAGAAGCTCTTCAAGTAAACCTCTCACTCGAAGACTGGGGAAAGCGTGCTCGTCAGGAGCTAGAACGTCTATACGAAGACGAGCTGACGGTTCGTCCGAGTGGATTTTACGTATACAGATTGACCCGGAACGAGCGTCAGCAAACGGGCTTAGTCGCCACATTCTCTGTCGCAGACTATGAAGCCGGGCGAATCAAGATTCACGAACATACCCGTGAAACGAAGGAACGGGAACGTGTCGAACATGTCCGAGCGACGGGGGCGCATACCGGTCCGATTTTACTTAGCCACCCGCCACATGCGAGTCTGAAACAGATTTTAACGAGTGCGACGGAAGAAGAGCCGCTGTTCTCGTTTACGGATGATCGTGGCGTGTTACACGAAGGATTCATGATTCCGAGCCGAGAACTCGCGCGCGTCATGATGATCGGTGCGACGATCCCGTCTATCTATATCGCAGATGGTCATCATCGCGCGAAAGCGGCAGCGGTCGTTTCTGAAATGGGTGGGGAATATTCTCAAAAGAATGAACGAACACACTTTTTAGGTGTCCTCTTCCCGAGCGACGAGTTGACGATTTTGCCATATCATCGCCTGTTGACAACGATCGCACCTGAAGAAGTAGAACATATGTTGGAAGGACTTTCGTTCTCGTATGAAGTGACAGAAGAAGATGAACTCGTCTTACCTGAAAGTCATGGCGTGTTCGGCGCTGCGTATCGAGGGAATTATTACAAGTTATCGAAACGAAAAGATGAAACGGATCTCGATGTCGCCGTCTTACAGCGTGATATCCTTGCTCCGTACTTCAACGTCGAAGATATTCGTACGGATGCCAGAGTTGATTTTGTTGGAGGGAACCGGTCAATCGAAGAATTGCAACAACTCGCGCAAGTACCTGACCAATTACTGTTTACGTGCCATGAAACGACGATGCCGCAGTTGATGCGAGTGGCTGATGGGGGTGGGCAAATGCCACCAAAATCGACATGGTTCGAACCAAAATTAAAGAGCGGTCTGTTTATTCATCGGTTCGATTGATGGCGCAGGCTGGAAAGAACGGACGAAAAGCGTTATAAATGGAATGAGAAGAAAGGGGTGGCCGAAATTGGCTAAAGCCGTATATCTTCACATTCCATTTTGTGAACATATTTGTTATTACTGTGATTTCAACAAGGTGTTTTTAAAAAACCAACCTGTTGATGAATATTTAGATGCATTAGAACGAGAGATGGTATTGACGCTCGAAGCGTTTCCGACAGAACGGATTGAGACCATCTTTATTGGAGGGGGCACACCGACGGCGCTCAATGAAGCGCAGATGGGTCGCCTGATGGATATGGTCCGTCGACACCTCCTCCCGCTCGCTTCAGACGACCTAGAGTATTCTGTCGAAGCGAACCCGAACTTTGTAAGTACGGAAAAACTCGACACGATGAAAGCTGGTGGTGTCAATCGACTCAGCTTCGGTGTCCAAACGTTCGACGATGGTGGGCTCGAACGGATCGGAAGAACGCATCGCGCTGACGACGTGTTTGAAACGGTGAATGAAGCGGCGAAACGCTTTGATAATATCTCGATTGACCTCATGTTCGGGCTACCAGAGCAGACGCTCGAGCAGATTGACCGAGACTTAGAACTAGCGCTACAGCTTCCGATTCAACACGTCTCATCCTATTCCTTAATTCTTGAGCCGCATACCGTGTTTGCGATTCAAGACCGAAAAGGTAAGCTCCGTCTACCGGGAGAGGATGTTGAGGTCGAGATGTATCTCAAAGTGATGGAGACACTTGAACGGAATGGACTGAATCAATACGAAATCTCGAACTATGGGTTGCCGGGTCGAGAAAGTCGTCACAACCAAGTGTACTGGCGGAACGAAGAGTATTATGGATTCGGGGCAGGTGCGCACAGCTATTTAAATGGCACACGTCGTGCCAATATCGCACCGATTCCTCACTATATTAAAGCGGAAGGCATCCCGGTGAAACGGGTGACTGAGCTCGAAGAAGTAGAAAAAATGGAAGAAGAGCTGTTCCTCGGATTACGCATGCGTTCAGGGGTCTCTCTTCAGACATTTGAACAGAAGTATGGCGTGGCACTCGATCATGTGTTCGGTCACGTCATCGACGATTTGGTGAAGAAGTCGTTGATTGAGCGGACAGACTCCCATATCCGATTGACGGCGTCTGGTCTACCACTCGCGAATGAAGCGTTTGCGGCATTTATCGGAGAAGCAAAACTCGAGCATACCGAGTCATGAAAAATGGACAAGTCCCTTATTTGGGATTTGTCCATTTTTTAGCATTATAAGACGAGATCACGATAGAGCGGCGTGAGCCTAGCGAACGTGTCTTCGACCAAAGCGAGAAAAGCGTCTTCGTTTTGAAGAATCGATGCATCGGCAGGCAGTTGTCGTCCGATTAAGAAATCAGCTTTTTTGACAGTGCCGAAGCGCTCGAGCAACGCCTGGATGTTTTCGTTTGATGTCTCTTCAATTAGGAACGCATCTTTTTTCATATGGTCGCCCGCAATATGGAAATCAGTAAACGTTGATTTAAAATCAATTTGTTGCAAATGTTTCGCGATTACATCTTTATTCGGCATCTCATAGATGAATGCGAGCCAGATGAAAACGCGGTCGTCGAAAAGCCCGACTTGTAAGTGTGGATGTTTTTTATACCCGCGCTTATCGTGACAGATGGCCATCCATGTGTCTTTCGGAGGGTTTACCGTGCGACGTGCATGTTTTGCGACATGCAGGTAGAGGGGGATTCCGACATCTGCCTCGAGTTGTGGTCCGACCTCGTCATAAATCCGATGGAAGAGCGGTTGAATATCCGAACGGATGCCAGACATGCGTTCGTCGAGTCCGTCCTGTTTGAATACGTTAAATTGTTTTGTTGTAAACATTTCATCACCTCACGTTCTATCATAACGAAACACTGTTTCTTTTTCAGGTTTGCCGTCTGTAAAAAAGGTGAAAAAATCCGAGTGTATGAATTGACAAATAGTGAGAACATGATAATATTTGAAGTGTGATTAGCACTCGTTAAATATGAGTGCTAATAAAGCGAGGTAACTTTTTCAGAGAGGAGTGATGTTGTGCTGACAGATCGACAATTGCTCATTCTTCGAGCCATCATTGACGATTATATTCAGACGGCTCAACCGGTCGGTTCGCGTACGTTATCGAAACGAGACGATTTGACGTTTAGTTCGGCAACGATTCGGAACGATATGGCCGATTTGGAAGACATGGGGTTGATTGAAAAACCACATACTTCCGCGGGTCGAATCCCGTCAGAGGTCGGATACCGATATTACGTGGACCACCTCGTCGAGAAGCAAATCATCGACGAGCGGGAAACGGGTCGCTTAGAAGAGCGTTTAAAGCAATCTTCAAAAGAGTCTGAGATCCTGATTCGCCAAGCTGCAGATCTCCTTTCTGATTTGACCAATTATACGACGGTCGCCCTCGGTCCCAATAGCCAATCCGAAAGATTGGCACGTGTGGACTTTATGCCATTAGATGAGCGACGGGGTGTCGTTCTCATCGTCACGGATCAAGGTCATGTCGAGCATCGTACGGTCATGTTCGAATCTCGTGTAGCTCCTGAAGTCATCGAGGAGACGATTCGACTGTTAAACGATCGTCTCGTCGGAACAGCGATCGGACAACTAAAAGTCCGAATCGGAGAAGAGGTTGCAAAATTGCAACTCGCGCAGCGACAGCAATATGAAAATATGATGCAACTGATTCAATCGACGGTTGGAATTCAAACGCCGTCTTCGCTTTATCTCGGAGGCAAGAAGAATATCTTCAACCAACCTGAGTTTCAGACGTTAGACACGCTCAGACCATTCCTAGAATGGATTGATGAGCAAGAACGATTGACGCACTGGCTCGAATCGTTGCCAAATCGCGAGATTTATGTGAGCATTGGGAGCGAGAACGGAATTGTCGCCCTTCAAAATTGTAGTGTCATCACCTCGGATTATACACTAGATGGAAAAACATTCGGAACGATTGCCATGATTGGCCCGACTCGAATGAATTACCGTCACGGTGTCCAAATGATGGGACAAATTATTGAAGCGTTGCGACGAACGAAACTAGATGAGTGACGGAAAGGAGTTTTACTATGACAGCAGATCATCAAAACGGGCACGAACAAGAAGACGTGCTTGAAGAAAAATCTGTAGACTCGGCACAGACAGAAGAGAACGAGTCAACTGAATCAAATGAAGATGAGGTTTTAAATGCTGAGATTGTGGAAGAAAGTTCTGAGGGGACGGACTTACAAAAAGAAATCGAAGCGTTGAAAGCGAGCGAACTTCGCATTCGTGCCGACTTTGACAACTTCCGTCGTCGGACGAATGAAGAGAATGCAAAACGCGTCAAGTTTGCTTCACAGTCTGTCATTGAAAAATTGATTCCGCTCATTGATAACTTTGAGCGTGCACTTCAAGTGCAAGCAACTTCAGAGGATGCCAAGCAAATTCAATCAGGCGTCGACATGATTCATCGTCAACTTCTTGACGTATTGAATGCTGAGCAAGTCGAAGTGATTGAAGCAGTCGGACAGCCGTTCGACCCGAATTTCCATCAAGCAGTCATGCAAGAACCGAGCGACGAGTTCGAGTCGGGCATCGTGACGATGGAGCTTCAAAAAGGATATACGATGCATGGTCGAGTCATTCGTCCAAGCATGGTAAAAGTTGCAGAATAATACTACTTAACGAGACGGAGGAATAAACGATGGGTAAAATTATCGGTATTGACTTAGGGACTACAAACTCATGTGTGGCAGTAATGGAAGGTGGCGAAGCAGTCGTCATCTCAAACGCAGAAGGTAACCGTACGACTCCTTCGGTTGTTGCATTCAAAGGGGAAGAGCGTCAAGTCGGTGAGGTCGCAAAACGTCAGGCCATCACGAACCCGAACACGATCCAATCAATCAAACGTCACATGGGTACGTCGCATACAGTTGACGTAGATGGCAAGAAATTCACACCACAAGAAATCTCGGCAATCATTTTGCAGAAGTTGAAGAAAGATGCTGAAGACTACCTCGGTGAAACAGTCACGGAAGCAGTCATCACAGTTCCTGCATACTTCAACGACGCTGAGCGTCAAGCGACAAAAGATGCTGGTAAAATCGCTGGTCTTGATGTCAAACGAATCATCAACGAGCCAACAGCTGCGGCACTCGCTTACGGATTAGATAAAGGTGAAGACCACACGATTTTGATCTATGACCTCGGTGGTGGTACGTTCGACGTTTCAATCCTTGAGCTTGGTGATGGCGTATTCGAAGTTGTCGCTACAGCTGGTGACAACCGTCTCGGTGGAGATGACTTTGACCAAAAAGTCATCGACTACCTCGTTGCAGAATTCAAAAAAGAGAACGGCATCGACCTCGGGAAAGACAAGATGGCACTTCAACGTTTGAAAGATGCAGCTGAAAAAGCGAAGAAAGACCTTTCAGGCGTCACAAGCGCACACATCAGCCTTCCGTTCATCACAGCAGGTGAAGCAGGTCCACTCCACTTGGAGATGACACTCACGCGTGCGAAGTTTGAAGAATTGACGGCTGACCTTGTCGAACGCACAATGGAACCAACTCGTCGTGCCTTGAAAGATGCAGGACTTACACCATCTGACCTCGATAAAATCATTCTCGTCGGTGGTTCGACACGTATCCCTGCCGTTCAAAAAGCAATCCACGACTTCACGAAGAAAGAGCCATTCAAAGGGGTAAACCCGGATGAAGTTGTTGCACTCGGTGCAGCAATCCAAGGTGGAGTTCTCGCTGGAGACGTAAAAGACGTCGTCCTTCTCGACGTTACTCCACTCTCACTCGGTATCGAGACAATGGGTGGCGTGATGACGAAATTGATCGATCGCAACACGACAATCCCGACATCGAAATCACAAGTGTTCTCAACTGCTGCAGATAACCAGCCTGCTGTTGACATCCACGTCCTTCAAGGGGAACGCCCGATGGCACCAGACAACAAGACACTTGGTCGCTTCCAATTGACTGACATTCCGCCAGCACCACGTGGTGTGCCACAAATCGAAGTTAAATTCGATATCGATGCAAACGGAATTGTTCACGTATCAGCGAAAGATCTCGGTACGAACAAAGAACAATCGATCACAATCCAATCTTCTTCAGGTATCGATGAGGCAGAAATCGAGCGTATGGTAAAAGAAGCTGAAGCGAACGCTGACGCAGATAACAAACGTAAAGAAGAAGCGGAACTTCGCAACGAAACAGACCAACTCGTCTTCGCGACAGACAAGGCAATCAAAGACCTTGGTGAGCAAGTAGAAGAGGCGGACAAAGAAAAAGCAGAAGCTGCGAAAGAAAAAGCGAAAACTGCTCTCGAAGGTTCAGACCTTGAGGCGATCCGTACAGCCAAAGACGAATTGTCAGCTGTCGTTCAAGAGTTGACGCAAAAAGTATATGCTAAAATGGCTGAACAGCAAGGTGCTGAAGGCGCAGAACCACAAACAGAAGCGAAACAGGACGATGATGTCGTGGACGCAGAGTTTGAGGATCTCGACGACCGTAAATAAACAGCCGTTGTAAAGGAGAGCGCCAAAGCAGGTTTCTGCTTTGGCTCTTTCCATGTTAAGGTAGAATCGGTAAAATCGATACGTAGATTGTAAGGATAGGAGCGAGAATAGTGGCGAAACGAGATTATTATGAAGTGCTCGGGCTCGACAAGTCGGCCTCTGCACAAGAAATCAAGCGGGCATACCGGAAATTGGCCCGTCAATATCACCCGGACATCAACCAAGAGGCAGATGCGGCGGATAAGTTTAAAGAGATTGGTGAAGCCTACGAAGTGCTTTCTGACGAACAAAAACGTGCGCAGTATGACCGATTCGGTTTTGAAGGGGCGAACCAGTTCGGTGGCGGCGGTGACTTCCAAGGTGGATTCGGGGATATCTTTGACATGTTCTTCGGAGGCGGCGGACGCCGTCAAGACCCGAACGCACCGCGTCGCGGAGAAGATTATCAATACGTTGTTGACCTCGATTTCATGGAGAGTGTGACAGGCAAGACGGAAACAATCGAGCTCGAAATCGAAGTCGAATGTGACACGTGCATGGGTAACGGTGCGAAACCTGGAACGAAACCAGAAACGTGTAACCAGTGTGGCGGCAGTGGCGTCGAGACGGTTGAGCAAAACACAATTCTCGGTCGTATGGTCAATCAACGTCCTTGTAGCAAGTGTCACGGTAGTGGTAAGACAATCAAAGAAAAATGTCCAACTTGTCACGGATCAGGTCATGTGAAGAAGAAACAGACCGTCGAGGTGAAAATCCCAGCCGGTATCGATAACGGGCAACAGATCCGTCTATCTGGAAAAGGCGGTCCTGGCGTGAACGGAGGACCAGCGGGAGACTTATACGTCGTCGTCCGCGTGAAAGCTCATGAGATTTTTGAACGTGTCGACCAACACATTGCGATGGAAATGCCGGTCACGTTCGCACAAGCGGCACTCGGTGCAGAAATCGAAGTTCCGACGGTTCACGGGAACGTGAGTTTGAAAGTGCCAGCCGGAACACAAACTGGCTCGAAGTTCCGTTTACGCGGAAAAGGGATGCCAAGTGTGCGTGGTGGCGCGAATGGCGACCAGTACGTGAGCGTCATTGTCATGACACCGAAAAATATGACGGACCGCCAAAAAGAATTGCTTCGTGAATTCGAAGAAATCAGTGGCGAATCGGGTGTCGAAGAGGAACACGGCATGTTCCAAAAAATGAAAAAGTTCTTTAGTCACTAAAAGGAGTGTGTACAAACGATGAAATGGTCTGAAATTTGTGTCCACACGACACAGCTTGCGGTGGAAGCCGTATCGAACTTATTACACGAAGTGGGGGCACAAGGTGTCGTCATCGAGGACGTCGAAGACTTCGACCGAATGATGGCGGAAGACCATTTCGGAGAGATTTGGGACGTTTCGGATCGTGAAACGTATCCGACTTCTGGAGTACACGTCAAAGCGTACGTGCCGGCTTCAGGTGATTTCCAAGATGTGCTCGCAAACTTGAAAAAAGAAATCGAGCGACTCCGGAACATGCTTGATATCGGATCAGGTGAGGTCACGGTCGCAGAGATTGATGAGGAAGATTGGGCGCATTCTTGGAAGCAGTATTACAAGCCGGTCAAAATCTCACAACAGCTGACGATTGTCCCTTTGTGGGAAGAGTACACACCACAACCGGAAGAGAATGTCATCTTGCTTGACCCGGGTATGGCGTTCGGTACAGGGACACACCCGACGACGATGCTCTGTATTCAAGCGATTGAGAACTACATCCGGGAAGGTGACCGCGTCATTGATGTCGGTACAGGATCAGGCGTATTGTCGATCGCCGCTGCGAAACTTGGAGCGACGAGCGTAAAAGCGCTAGACTTGGATTCGGTTGCCGTTGAATCGGCTCGTCAAAACGTGGAGACGAACGGTGTCGAATCACTCGTTCAAGTCGACACGGGAGATTTATTAAAAGGTGTGGACGGAGAATATGACTTGGTCGTGGCAAACATCCTTGCCGATGTCATTCTTCTCTTCATCGAAGATGCGTATGCTCGTACGAAAAGGGGAGGTCGCTTCATCACATCCGGCATCATTGGAGAGAAACGAGCGGAAGTCACGAACGCTCTGATGGCTGCAGGGTTTGAAATTGAAGAGACACGCGTGATGGAAGACTGGGTCGCGATCATCGCCAAGAAGGGATAAGCTATGCAACGTTATTTTCTGACACCAGAAGCTTTCACAGGCGATGTTGTGACACTTCCTTCAGATGTCGCTCATCATATCGGAACGGTCCTGCGACAAGGGGCGGGTTACGAAATGGTTCTTCTCGACGGGACGGGCAATGAGTACGCATGTGTCGTGACGTCGCTTGAGAAGAAAAGTGGAGTGGCTAAAGTATTGTCGACTCGCCAATCAGAGACCGAACTGCCGATTGACGTGACGCTCGCTTATGCGTTGCCAAAAGGAGACAAGGTCGAACTTGTCGCGCAAAAAGCGACCGAGCTCGGCGTTCATCAACTTCTATTGTTCGAATCTTCCCGATCAGTCGCCAAATGGGACTCAAAAAAAGTGCCGAAAAAAGTAGAACGTATTCAAAAAATCATGCAAGAGGCGGCTGAGCAATCGTATAGGGCCGTCGTCCCGTCATGTACGTTCCTCACTTCGAAACAGCTTTCGAAGCAATTTGAACAGTATGACGAAGTCATCATCGCATATGAAGAATCGGCGAAAGAAGGCGAGCAGTCGGCACTTGCCAATACATTGAATCGTCTTCAATCAAAACAACGTCTCCTCGTCATCACGGGACCGGAAGGCGGATTTGACACAGCGGAAGTCACGCAATGGATAGAGGCGGGGGCGATCGCTTGCGCGTTCGGACCTCGTATCCTTCGTTCGGAGACGGCTCCTCTTTATGCACTGTCTGCTATCTCGTACGCGCTTGAATTGGCGAAAGGATAAGAAAACGGCTGACCCACGTGGGCAGCCGTTTTTTCGTGAATCCATTATTTTTTATTGATCGTGATGACTTTCTTCGTCACGTTGCCACCGAGGTCAGTCACTTCAAATGTGAATGTGTTTTGACCTTTCTTCACAGGAAGTGAGATGGTATCGGTACGTGAGAACGCACGCATCGAATAAGGTTCTTTCAACGTATGACTCCATTTCAAATCACCGTTGACACGAAGTTTAATATCGTCAAAGTTATCCTTCACGTGAACTTTCACGTTCACAGTGTCTTGCTTCGCCGAGACGTTTTTCGGCACGTTGCTGATTGAGATTGCCGCCTCCGTAGAGTCGACAAAGATTGGACGGACGAAGTTCGTCACGTTACCAGACGTGTCTTCCGCGATGAAACGAATCTTGTGGAATCCATCTTCATACGAACGTGTCGTATTGAACGTGTATTGTTTTGCAGCTGCGTCATACGTGAGTGGTACGTCCACATCGTCGACAGTGAACGATACAACGTCAGAGGCATCTTTGATTTGACCGATGATTGGCACAATTGATGAACCGTAAGGAGACAGGGCGAGTGGTGCATCGACAAAGACTCCTGGTTTATCTGCGTCATTTTCTGTAGATACGTCGCGTGTGATCACGTTACCCGCATTATCTGAAACGCGAACCGATAGTTGGTCCGTTGATTCAAGTGGTGCATCGAGTGTGAAGTTTGCTGTATCTTTTGCTTCTTTCGCAACAACTTTCCCATTAAGAAGGAATTCGATACCGTTGATTCCTGCAAAGTCGTCGGATGCTTTGACACTAGCCACACCTTCGTTCCAACGAATCGTGAAACGAGGATCCGTGTAATCCACTTTCACTGGGATCCGAAGCGTCTGGGCTTGTTTTTTCATGTAGTCGATGCTCGCTTCAATTTCGTAGTAGTACGTTCCTTTCGGCGCCATCTCTCCGTTCAGTTTTCCGTCCCAAGCGTTATCTGACGTGTAGTAGTATGGGTCACCACTTCCGCCATCAAAGTAGTTCTTTCTCAATTCTTCTTCGATTTTAAGGGTACGAAGGACGTTTCCTTTTTCATCGACGATCCGATACTTGACGTCTTTCGCATTTCGTAAGAGCGAGTAGACCGGGGTAGCCGTGTCTTTTGAACCGTCTCCGTCAGGCGAAATCGCTACCGCTTCTTCATCTACAGACTCATCAAGTTTCTCTCCTAAATAGTTCCCGGCCGCATCGACCAATCCAGAGATTCCATAGAATGAACCATCTTCATAAATCGTTTCGTCAAAGATTGGTGCTTTGCCCCAATCGCCTTCGAATCCGACGAACGGGACAACGAGTGACGGATTGCCGTCTGTCCCACGTGGGTCAGTCAAGCGTAGGAATCCATCGACGAAATAACCATTCTCAAAGACTGATTTTGCAGATACCGTTCCTTCTAACGTCTCTGGATTAAGTACTTGTGCCTTCGAGACGTCAATCGATACGGTGATTTCTTTCTTTTGTTTTGCCTTCAACGTGACTTTACTTGTGTTTTTGCCATTGATCTTAATGATTGCTTGTTGAAGCGCCTGAGCTTCCATCGCATTCTGAATGACGCCATCCTTGTTAGTAACGGCAAGGTCTGTCTGGAGGGAAGCGGCCACATCGTATGTGAGTGATTCGTCAGACATGTTTTCAACGACAATCGTGAACTTCGCCTTACTCTTCGACAATTCTTTTAAAGCGACTTTCGCTTCTTTCGTCTTCTTCTCATACGCGACTGCCGGAGATGTGACGGCCGCATGGAGTTGCATGAGACCAGCTCCTGCCCGACGTGGTGAATATGGAAGAGACTGCTTCAATTCTTGGTTATACGGTCCGATGTCTGTGACGGGCTTCGACGTATTGAGTAGCAAGTTCTTTGCCATCGTCACACGAGCCGCTCCGCTCAAGTCGAAATCGCGATCGACGCGTTCAAGAACAAGAGCTGCACCGCCGGCAACGTGAGGTGCGGCCATCGATGTTCCGCTCATCAAACCGTATTGGTTGTCGTTGAACGTTGAGAAGATTTGACCGCCTGGGGCTGAAAGCTCCGGCTTGAAGTCAAGGTTCGGTGTGACACCCCAAGATGTGAAATCAGACATTGCGCCTGCCGAACGGTTGTTGACGCTGATTCGGTCACCAGCAAACGTGAGTTGGAGCGGTCCATCCGCTAATTTCTCTTTTAATTCGTTCCCGTCTTGGATGCTGAGTGATGCCATCGGGATGAGTGGTTGATCGAGAGCCATAGACACATAGTCTCCGTGTGAGACAGCGCCTCGTACGATGACACCGGCTGCCCCTTGTGCCTCAGCCGTTTTTTGAATCTTCGAGTAGAAGTATCCTCCATCGCGAACGGCGAGGACGAGCTTTCCTTTCACGTCTTTACCAGCATAGTTTTCTGGTTGCCCATCTTCGACGTAAACGACGTCATATGTACCTTCCGAGAATGCAGGTCCATCTTGTTTCTTCCATCCGATTTTTTCGTCACCGACGCGGAAAGCGTCCAATTGAATTTGATCGTTCTCGAGTGAAGCGACCGATGTCGATGCTTGGCTTACGCTTGGCGCCCCGACAACACCCGTATCAGGGTTTGAAGCCGTTGGTAAGTCAAAGCCATGTCCGAAGTATGCTGAGTTCCCAGCAGAGATGGACATGAAGACACCGTTGTCTACAGCGCGTTGAACGGCTTGTTGTTCAGGAGAGTCGGCATCGACAAAACCTGCTGTTGAACCAAGACTCATGTTGATGACGTCTGCTCCTAGCTTGATCGCATCGTCAATCGCTTTAATATAAATATCTCCGTATGTAGATGCGTAGTTCGGGTCGTTACTGAATACTTTAAGACCAAGGATTTGAGCTTCAGGTGCGACCCCTTTAATCCCGCCATTTTCGAGATCACCGTTTGCAGCGACCGTCCCTGAGACGTGCTGACCGTGCATGGAAGCGCCAGGTGAGTCATCTTTAATATCATCATTTTCGTCGTAGTAATTATAGGCGTATGGGACTTTCTCATTCACATATTCACCAGGTAGACCGAACGAAGTGATGGCCTGATCGACTTCTGATTTCGTCAATTCTGCCGTTTTCGAATCTGTGATTCGGTAATCTCGGTGGTCGGCATCAATTCCCGAGTCGATGACAGCGACGACGGTGCCTTCCCCGGCAAATCCGTAATCTCCCCATGTTTGTTCGGCTTGTACCATTCCGTTACTTGTAACCATATCTGGTTTCACTTCAGGACGTTCATACTCGTTGACGACATGGACAGTCGCTACTTCAGGTAGAGCTTCAACTTTAGCGATTTCACTTGTTGAGAGGAAAGTGGAGAAGCCGTTAAAAACGGTCGTGAACTCTTCAATCGGTGTAGCAGTCACGCCTTGTTTTTTCAAAGCGGATTTTGCGCGTTTTTGTTCAGACTGTACAGATTGTTGTGCCTTGTTTTGTTCTGATTTCGTCAACTCATTAAATTTTTTCCCTTTTTGCGCTGCTTCTGCGATTGCAGGTGCACCGACGAGTTCGACGACGACCCGGACTTTTTTCTGTTTCTTTTCGAGCTCAATTTTTGGTTTGATGGAAGCTTCTGCTGAAACAGATGACGTACCCGCTTGAATCAACACAGGTGTTAAAGCAATACATGTAGCAAGTGAAGCGTTTAAGTAGACTTTTCTTCTTGACAACGTGTTTACCCCCTAATATTTGTTATTACCTGTAAAAAACAAAGATTTCCTCTTGCATTGTGAACTATCATATCGTTGTTCAGGGGAAAAAGAGTGGATTTTTTTGTAAAGTAGGGGAGTGTTTTTGCACAAATTTAAATGTTCAGACAATTACTAAAGACCTGAATCATAAGACCTATATCAAATTTTGGTGATCGTCAGAATCATGCGAATGACTTGAAATGTCCAAAAAAACCTGTTAATGTAACGTTAATGTTAAATACCAATAAAACATATCAATTTAGTCAGAATTAAGGATGGGGTGGCGCTATGAATTTACCATTCATGGATATCTTCAAGGATTGGGCGAAAGATTACGATACGGCAGTCGGGGGGCATGACGAACAATATCATGAAGTATTTGTCGGATATGATCAAATGCTTGATGACGTTGCGTTACACGTTGAAGGAACGGTCTTGGAATTTGGTGTCGGCACAGGCAACTTGAGTGCCCGAATTTTAAAGGGACATCCTTTAATTGCAATCGAACCTTCTCCAGAAATGAGGCAGATTGCAATTGAGAAGTTGGGCATATCGGTCGAACATGGAGATTTTCTCCGTTATCCAACGTTCTCACATGTTGATACGATCGTTTCCTCGTACGCTTTCCATCACTTGACGGATTCTGAGAAGGAAACAGCGATCGGTCAATACGTTCGTGATTGGGGACATCCGAAATTCGTATTGCTTGATACGATGTTCGAATCTCCACACGCACGTCAAGAAATTATTGACTGGGCTACGGAACAAGGCTATTCAGACTTGGTTGAGGATTTAAATCGTGAATATTATCCATATACGACAACCATTCGTACGATGCTAGAGGCGAATGGATACAATGTGACAATGACACAGAAAAATAAATTTGTTTGGCTTGTCGTCGCTACAAAATAATTAGGAGGAATTACTCATGAAAACATATAACGTTGAAAGCTTTAACTTGGATCATACGAAAGTTCAGGCTCCATTTGTCCGTCTCGCCGGTGTGAAAGAAGGAACGGCTGATACGATTTACAAGTATGATATTCGCTTCATCCAACCGAACGAAGGCCTCATGCCGATGCGTGCTGTTCACTCTCTCGAGCATTTGATCGCCGAAAACAGTCGTAATCATTCAGAAGACATCGTGGACATTTCGCCGATGGGATGCCAAACAGGTTTCTATTGGACGATGTTGAATGATGGGGACTATGAGCGCATGCTCGACCTCGTAGAAGCGACATTGCGCGATGCGATGAACGCGGAAGAATTGCCAGCGCAAAACCCGGTACAGTGCGGGAATGCGAACCATCATGATTTTGAGGGAGCCAAAAAATTAGCAGCTGACATGCTTGCGAAACGTGACGAGTGGCATATCGTCTTCAAGGACGAAGCGTAAGATGATTGTCCGTGACGTCTATGAACTCATCGGGGACACACCGCTCATCGAGCTCCGTTCATTACCTGTTCCAGCTACGGTAAAAGTGTACGGGAAGATGGAGATGATGAATCCGGGAGGAAGTGTCAAAGACCGACTCGGCATGAATTTGATTGAGCGGGCGATGAAACGTGGAGATGTGGCACCAGGTGGTACGGTGATCGAGCCGACAGCCGGGAATACGGGAATCGGACTCGCGCTCGCTTGTCAGCGATACGACATTCGTCTGATTACCGTGACCCCTGAAAAGTTTAGTCAAGAGAAACAAGCATTGATGCGTCTCCTTGGAGCGACCGTCGTCAACACGCCAACCGAGCTTGGAATGAAAGGCGCAATCAGTCACGCGCTTGAGTTGGCTGAAGAACATGACGCATACGTGCCGGAACAGTTTTCAAATCCGGACAACCCGGACGCCTATGTCGACATCCTTTCGCAAGAGTTGTTGAAGGACGTGCCACAAATCGACGTATTTGTAGCGGGGGCGGGTTCAGGAGGTACGTTCACTGGTGTCGCCAAAACGTTAAAACCACATGGGACGAAAACTGTTGTCGTGGAGCCGGTCGGTTCGATTTTGAACGGCGGTGAGCCAGGTCCACATAAAACAGAAGGAATTGGCGTCGAAAAATGGCCGCCATTTTTGGAAAAGTCTTATGTCGATGCGATTCATACCATCACAGATGAGGAAGCCTTCTATTACGTGGCGCATCTTGCGAAACAGGAAGGATTGCTCATCGGAAGTTCTTCTGGTGCTGCCATCGCAGCATGTGTAAAGGAAGCAAATCAAATGTCAGAAGGCACGATTGTGACGATCTTGCCAGACAGTGCAGAACGATATTTAAGTCAAGGAATTGTCAAGGAGGCAGAACATGCGTACAAAGACAGCACTCATTCACGGCGGTAAAACGACCGACCCATTAACAGGGGCGGTCACACCACCGATTTATCAAACGAGCACATATAAGCAAGACGGAATCGGTAACTTACGGGAAGGATATGAGTATTCTCGATCTGCGAACCCGACACGTACCGCACTCGAGACACTCATAGCGGATATCGAAGGTGGTGTGCAAGGTTTTGCATTTGGTTCTGGGATGGCTGCCATCTCGACCGTACTCATGTTGTTGAAATCTGGAGACCACGTCATTGTCGGGTCTGATGTATATGGAGGAACGTATCGTGTATTCAATCGAGTATTTCAGTCACGAGGCTTGGAGGCAACTTTTGTCGATACATCCAATGAAACGGCGGTTCGTGATGCGCTACAAGCGAACACGAAAATGATTTATGTGGAGACACCGACTAATCCACTCTTGAACGTGACGGATATCCGAGCGATGCGCACAATTGCGGATGAGGCAGATGTCTTGCTCGTCGTAGACAACACGTTCATGACACCTTACTTCCAAAATCCGATCGACCTTGGTGCCGACTATGTCTTACACAGCGCCACAAAATATTTAGGCGGTCATAGTGACGTCGTGGCAGGTTTAGTCGTCGCACGTACGGAAGAACAAGGAGAAGCGTTGGCATTCCTCCAAAATTCAGTCGGTGCAGTCCTCGGACCTCAAGACAGCTTCCTCGTCGTCCGTGGGATTAAGACGCTTGCCGTTCGAATGGAAGAGATTGAATCGAACGCACGGGCGTTGGTTGAATTCTTACAATCGAATGAGAACGTGTCACGTGTCCTTCACCCGAGTGTCTCTAGTGAAGAAGCGAAACGCGTGCACTTATCGCAAGCGCGTGGGTTCGGTGGCATGATTGCGTTTGACGTCGGTTCGGCCGAAGCGGCTGAAATGATGGTCGCGAAGACGAAGTATTTCACGCTCGCAGAGAGTCTCGGTGCAGTTGAAAGCTTGATCAGTGTCCCGGCTCGTATGACGCATGCGTCGATTCCAGCTGAGCGACGTGCAGAACTCGGGATCACGGACGGACTTGTTCGAATCTCAGTTGGATTAGAAGATATCGATGATTTAGTTGAAGATTTAGCACAAGCTCTATCCGCCATCGAACAGGTAAAGCAATAAACAGTAAGGGACGCGATTTTGCGTCCTTTTTTCATGAAACAAAAGCCTTGTATCGGAAGTCATTCATCGACTAAACTATTTTTATCTTGAAAGAGAGCGGGTGAACGTGTGAACAAGGGAGTATGGACGACAATCGGGGCCTACGTGATGTGGGGCGTCCTCCCAATCTATTGGAAGTTTTTGCAAGAAGTGCCGAGCGGGCAAATTTTGGCACATCGTATCGTTTGGTCCTTTTTATTTATTTTACTCGTATTAAGATGGACGAATCAGTGGAAAGAGTTCGGTTACGCTCTTCGCCACCCTGCCACACGAAACGCGTTCATGTTGAACGGATTCATCGTCAGTGCAAACTGGTTCGTGTACATATGGGCTGTCAATCACGGTTATATCATCGAGGCATCCCTCGGCTATTATATTAATCCGCTTGTCAGTATGGTGTTAGGGGTGCTCGTCTTTCGGGAATCATTAAACCGAGTCCAATGGATGGCAGTCGGGATCGCGTCAATCGGCGTCCTCGTCTTGACGCTTGGATATGGCTCGTTTCCGTGGATTTCGTTCGTATTAGCGAGTACGTTTGGTTTTTATGGAATGGTGAAGAAGCGGCGACCTCTCGCTTCAACAGTCAGTCTTGGGATTGAGACGTTAGCAGTCGTTCCTGTCGCGCTCATCTTTCTCAGCAATCAGGTCGTCACGGACCAGATTGCCTTCGACATGTCACCGATGATTTGGGTCGCATTGCTAGGAACAGGTGTGGTGACGGCGCTTCCGCTTCTTTTGTTTGGTTACGGGGCACAACATATCCCGTTCACACTCGTCGGATTCCTTCAATTTATCGCACCGACACTTAGTCTGATTATCGGAGTCGTCATGTATCATGAACCGTTCACAGCATATCATGTCTTCGCATTCACATGTATTTGGCTGGCCATCTTCTTTTTCAGTTGGAACAGTTGGGTCGTCGCTCGTAAACGTCGTCAACTCATTTAAATTTGGAAGCTGTTACATCTCGAAAAAACATGGTAATATGTTAGATGTCAGACTTATTTGTCAGAGGAGGAAATGAATAATGGAATTAGCCCGTTATATCGACCACACAGCTTTAAAAGCTGAAACAACAAAAGATCAAGTTACAAAACTTTGTGCAGAGGCGCTCGAATATAAGTTCGCAAGTGTCTGTGTCAACCCGACATGGGTCAAATATGCTGCGGAGCAACTTAAGGCGGATGACGACGTCAAAGTATGTACAGTCATCGGATTCCCACTCGGAGCGAACACGCCTGAAGTGAAAGCGTTCGAAACAAAAGACGCGATCGCAAACGGTGCGGATGAAGTCGATATGGTGATCAATATCGCAGCACTCAAAGACGGCGACTACGACCTCGTAGAGCGTGACATTCGTGCGGTTGTCGAAGCGGCAAACGGTACACTCGTCAAAGTCATCTTTGAAACGTGCATGCTTACAAAAGAAGAAATCAAGAAAGCTGCTGAACTTTCAGTGAAAGCTGGAGCAGATTTCGTCAAAACATCAACTGGTTTCTCTACTGGTGGCGCAACGGTCGAAGACATTCGTCTCATGCGTGAAACAGTTGGACCAGACCTCGGCGTAAAAGCTTCAGGCGGTGTTCGTGACTTCGAAGGAGCGAAAGCGATGATCGATGCTGGTGCGACACGCATCGGTGCTTCAGCTGGTATCGCAATCGTCACAGGCGGACGTTCAGACAGCGACTATTAATAAGTGGTTGACCACACGACTTAATTTCACTATAATATGATATGACGTGTGAAACACGTTTCCTTAGTCGTGTAATTCGGAGGGAGGGAAAACTAGTGGAAACTCGTGTCCGTAAAAACGAATCGCTTGAAGACGCTCTTCGTCGTTTCAAACGCGGTGTTTCGAAAGATGGCACACTTGCCGAAGTTCGTAAACGTCGTCACTACGAAAAGCCAAGCGTAAAACGTAAATTGAAATCAGAAGCTGCGCGTAAGCGTAAGAAATTCTGATTCCAGTTTCATTGTGTAGAGAGGGTGTTGGCTCATGAGTCTTCAAGAACGCTTGACGGACGACATGAAGCAAGCCATGCGCGCTAAACAAAAAGATCGTCTCACGACGATCCGGATGGTAAAAGCGTCGCTCCAAAATGAGGCTATCAAACTAGGTCGTCAAGATCTTACCGAGGAAGAGGAACTCACGGTGCTCAACCGAGAGATGAAACAGCGCAGAGACTCCCTCCGAGAATTCGAAAGCGCTGGTCGTGAAGACCTTGCTTCCAAAGTAGCAGAAGAGATTGTCGTCCTAGAAGCCTATATGCCTGAACAACTTTCAGAAGATGAAGTGACTGCGATCGTCCAAGCAGCAATTGCTCAAACGAACGCATCCGCTCCATCTGATATGGGTAAGGTGATGGGCGTCGTCATGCCGCAAGTCAAAGGCAAGGCAGACGGTGGTCTTGTGAACCGAATCGTCAAACAACAATTGACGAATTGATGAAAAAGCAGAACTTTTCGGGAAACCGAAAGTTTCTGCTTTTTTTTGCGTATTCTGAAACCACATTCATTCTTGTTTCGTATACACTAGAGATAGGAGATAGCTTTGAATTTGGAAGGGGGTAGTAAGACGATGACATTTGGTCTCGGAGTGATTCTGACAGTCTTTTTTGTCGGAGTCGTCCTTCTTGGAATTGAAGTGTTCGTTGCAGGGTTTGGATTGTTCGGTTTGCTTGGGATCGGAGCGGTCGTTGCCAGCTTGATCATGGCGGGTGCGACAATCGGTCAGCTATGGCTCTCCATCGGTTTGGCGGCAGCGGTGCTCACTGGACTTGGGTTCTGGGCATATCGCCGATTAAGTACGAATCGTCCGCTCATTTATAAAGGGTTGATTTTGACGGATTCGACATCGACCGAAAAAGGTTACTTGTCCCATGATGACCGTAAACAACTTCTCGGGAAAGTCGGTGTGACGTTAACACCACTTCGCCCGGCCGGTACTGCCGAAATCGACGGAGAACGTATTGACGTCGTAACAGAAGGTGGCTATCTCGATCAGCAGACAAAAATTCAGGTATATAAAGTGGATTCAGGGCGGATTGTCGTTCGGACCTTTATAGAACCGAAGGAGGATGTAACAGAATGACACCAGAACTATTGACGACGTTACTCATCACAGGTGGAGGATTGATTGCGCTTGCCGTCTTCTTCACGTTTGTGCCAATCGGATTATGGATCAGCTCATTCGCAGCAGGTGTACACGTCTCGATTTTCACATTGGTCGGGATGCGCCTTCGCCGCGTCGTACCATCAAAAATTGTTAACCCATTGATTAAAGCAGTCAAGGCGGGTCTCGGTTTAAACACGAACCAACTTGAAAGTCACTTCTTAGCGGGTGGTAATGTTGACCGTGTCGTAAACGCATTGATTGCGGCACACCGCGCAAACATCGAGTTATCGTTCGAGCGTGCCGCTGCCATTGACTTGGCAGGACGTAACGTACTTGAAGCCGTACAAATGTCGGTTAACCCGAAAGTCATTGAGACACCATTTATCGCCGGTGTGGCAATGGACGGGATTGAAGTGAAGGCGAAAGCGCGTATTACGGTGCGTGCCAATATCGATCGTCTCGTCGGTGGTGCGGGGGAAGAAACGATTATCGCCCGTGTCGGGGAAGGTGTCGTATCGACTATCGGATCGCAAAACAATCATAAGCACGTACTTGAGAACCCAGATATGATTTCACGTACCGTACTCACAAAAGGTTTGGATTCAGGTACGGCGTTTGAAATTCTCTCGATTGATATTGCAGATATCGATATCGGTAAGAACATCGGGGCGGTCCTGCAGACTGACCAAGCCGAAGCAGATAAAAAGATTGCCCAAGCGAAGGCGGAAGAACGTCGTGCGATGGCGATTGCTCGCGAACAGGAAATGAAGTCTTCTGTAGAGGAAATGCGTGCGAAAGTTGTCGGCGCCGAAGCGGAAGTCCCACTCGCAATGGCCGAGGCGTTGCGTAACGGTAAACTCGGCGTCATGGATTACGTGAATTACTTGAACGTTCAAGCAGATACGGAAATGCGTAAAGCGATCGGGTCACCTATCGATTCTGAATCAGATAGTGAGTGATAAATATGGATGGACTATGGGTACTTTTGTTAGCAGCCTTCGGAATCGCCTCGGCGGTGATGAAGCGGCTTGAAAAGTCATCGTCTTCAGGCGACCGTCCTCAGAGCAGTGAACTGAAACGCTACTTGGATTCGGTCGGAGACGTGATGAAAGAAATTGAATCGGCGTTTGACGACTCCGAATCAGAACAAAAGCCAGCACCACAAAAGGTGAGACGTCGGATAGCGCGTACCGAAGAGCGACCAGCTCCTCGGGAACGTCAAGTCGAGATGCCGAAAGTGAGTGCGCAGTTTGAACAAGCGGTGAAAATCCCTCCAATTCAGGAGGAAATTAAACCGCGACAACTGAAAGTTTCGAAAAAACAAATGCGGGAAGCTGTCATTTGGAGCGAGGTATTACAACCTCCGGTCTCGAAACGAAAGAAGTAAGGCAAAGGCAGTAACCTCGCGTTACTGCCTTTTGCATGGGGAAAATACACGGTCTTTCTTTCACGATAGGCGTGATAGTGCTAAAGTAAAAGAGGAATAACCGATATTTAGAGGGGGCAACGTATCCATTGATTATGACTGATAAAATACCTTTCGTCATGGAACATGCGAATGAAGCACAAGCTTTACTCGGACCGAAAGATGAAGTGTTCCAAGCGATTGAGACAGAATTGAAAGTGGCACTTATTCCAAGAGGCGAGGAATTGATTATCCAAGCCGATACTGGAGAAGCACTAGAATTGACAAAACAAGTCATCCTCACGTTACAGACGTTAGTGAAAAAAGGTGCACGTCTTAACGAAAGTGACGCCATCAGTGTCATTCAACATATCCAAGTTGGAAAGGGAGACGAACTGCTCGAACATTATGAGCGTGTCGTCTTCACGACAAACAAGGGAAAACCGATTCGTGCTAAAACAGTTGGGCAGAGTCGCTATGTTCGTGCAATCGAACGACGAGACCTCGTCTTTGGAATCGGACCGGCTGGAACGGGTAAAACGTATTTAGCAGTCGTGCTAGCGGCGCGCGCACTAAAAGAAGGTCAGGTGAAACGGATTATCTTGACACGACCTGCCGTAGAAGCAGGCGAGAATCTTGGGTTTTTACCAGGTGATCTGAAAGAAAAGGTAGATCCGTATCTTCGGCCGTTATATGATGCCTTATTCGACGTCTACGGCGTCGAACAGACGAATCGCTTATTAGAACGAGGGACAATCGAAGTGGCCCCTCTCGCCTATATGCGTGGACGTACGTTAGAAGATGCGTTTGTCATATTAGATGAGGCACAAAACACGACGAAAGAACAAATGAAGATGTTTTTGACGCGACTCGGTTTCGGATCGAAGATGGTGGTCACAGGGGATTTGACACAAGTCGATTTACCGAAAGGCAAGGCGTCAGGTTTACAAGAGGCGTTACGCTTATTAGAGGGCGTGGATGGGATTCACTTTGAACACTTCAGCGCGTCTGACGTCGTCCGCCATCCACTCGTTAAGAAAATTATCAACGCCTATAGTACAGACCTCACATAAGGACGATAGTGAGGTAAACGATCGTGAAAGGGGGGCACACGAATGCAGCAAGCCAAACATTGGACAGTCGCGACGATTTCGCTGATTTTCTTTCTCTTACTAGGTGCCATTCTATACTTCACCGTGCGCCCATCCATTATTAGTGTGGAACCGTTAGGGATTGCCGAACAGGACATCCGGTCTCCGATTACGGTTGAGGACCGAGTGGCGACTGAACGGTTGAAACAAGAAGTAACGAACGGTGTCGGCAGTCAGTTTTCGCTCCGTCGGGAATTTGCCGACCAACAGATTGCTAAAGTCGAGCAATTGTTCGCAGCGTTCGACCAGACCGATGAAGAGACGGAACTGGCAGATATTAAGAGCCGTCTGAACTCGACGGAAGCGAGCGGGGTACTCGCGGACGAAGAGCTGAACTCACTCCTCGAGGCGACGGAAGATACGCGCCAAACCGTTGAAGACGTGACGGTAACGGCTTTGCAACAAGTGATGGATGATCGAATTGAAACGAGTAATGAAGCGGTCGCAGCGGCCAGAGACCGCGCGGCTGCAATCGTTGATCAATCACCACTTTCGTTTGAATTCCGTGCGATTGCAAAAACATTAAGCGATGAACTCATCGTTCCGAACTATGTGTTTGACTCTGAGGCGACTCGTCAAAAAGAACAAGAAGCCGTCGATGCAGTCGATCCTGTCATCATCCAAGAAGGGCAACTTCTTGTCAGTCAAGGGGAAGTCGTCACGCGTGAGATTTATCGGAAGCTAGAACTCACTGGAGCGATCGATCCGAACCGGTCACTCGCTCCACTGTTCGGATCATTCTTATTGAGCGGATTATTGACGGGCGGGTTCTTATTCATGCTTATCCGCTCAAAAATCAAAGATCTATTACTAAGCCCGAAAATATTAGTGACCGTCTATGGGTTGCTTCTGTTACAACTCGGTATCTTCTTTGGCGTCGGATACATCGGCGTTGACTACACGACGTATGCTTATCTTTTGGCACCGACCGCCTTCGTCGTATTATTACTACGTATCTTGATTGACGAGCGTGTCGCCCTCGCATCGGCGTTCATTACCATGATTGCGGGGAGTATCGTCGTCACATTCGGACAAAGCACGAACTTCATGACGTTGGTATATGTCGCGACCGGAAGTTTCTTAGCCGTCTTTTTAGTCGAACCAAAAATTCAGCGGAAACGCTTGTTCTTGTCGGGCGTCTTACTCGGCATCGTGAATATCATCATGGTCATCGCGTTGCTCTTATTGCGAAACGTTCAAGTGACTTGGGAAATGGCGATGTACCTATCTGGGTTCGCCGTCATCAGCGCCTTGCTATCGATCGTGTTGACATTTGGATTCTTGCCCTTCCTAGAGCCATGGTTTGGCGTCTTGTCGTCTGGTCGACTCGTCGAATTGATGAGTCCGACACATCCATTGCTCCGAAAGCTCTTGATGGAAGCGCCTGGCACGTATCACCATAGTATGATGGTGGCAAACTTGGCGGAATCGGCATGTGAAGCCATTGGGGCGGACGGTTTACTCGCGAGAGTGGCGAGCTATTACCATGACCTTGGGAAAACGGAACGTCCTCTTCACTTCATTGAAAATCAGCAAGGTGGAGGGAATCCGCACGATCGTCTGACACCAGAAGAGTCCGCTGACATCATTATGGCTCACCCTTATGACGGGGCCGATCTATTGAGACGCTATAAACTACCAAAGGAAATCATCGATATTGCTGAGCAACATCATGGGACATCTTTATTGAAATACTTCTTTGTCAAAGCGAAAGAAGATCAGGAGAAAGATGTGGTGGAGTCCCGATATCGTTATCCTGGTCCAAAGCCTCAAACGCGTGAAGCGGCGGTCGTCATGATTGTCGACTCAATCGAAGCGGCCGTTCGTTCGCAAAAGCAACCGACACCCGAGAAAATCCGGATGCTCGTTCGTGCCATCATTCGAGACAAGTTAGCAGATGGGCAGTTTGAAGACTGCGACTTGACGACAAAAGAAATTTGGCGCGTCGGTGAGAGTGCATGCGAGACGTTAACAGGCTTGTTCCACGAGCGAATTGAATATCCAGAACTAAAGAAAGAGGGAGAACTACATGCAAATCATCTCGAACGATGAACATGAATTGTTGACGGTGTCTCAAATCGAGCTTGTCGAGTCGATTCTAAAACATGCCGCACAATTAGAAGAGGTTGAAGAGCCGAGTGAGTTGTCGGTCACGTATTTAACGAATGAAGAAATCCATGAGGTAAATCGGGAGTGGAGAGGCAAAGATGCCCCGACCGATGTGATCAGCTTTGCCTTTGATGAGATGGGCGAAGACGAAATGGACTTCACACTCGATGAGGACGAACCGCATCTCCTCGGAGATTTGGTCATCTCGGTGGAACGATGCCGCGAACAAGCGGCGGACTACGGTCATTCCTTTGAGCGAGAACTCGGTTTCTTGGCCATCCATGGATTCCTTCATCTGTTAGGATATGACCATATGACACCAGAGGAAGAGGCGGAAATGACCGCAAGACAAGAGGAAGTTCTCACTCATTTCGAGTTGAAGCGAGGCAACGTGTGAGACCGTTTCGTGTGGCATGTGAGGGAATCTTCCATGCCATTCGGACAGAACGGAATATGCGTGTCCATCTCATATCCGCCTTACTCGTATTTGCTGTCGCGATTTGGCTACAAACGACAAGGATGGAAAACCTTATCCTGCTCGGATGGGTGACGCTAGTCCTGAGTTTAGAGCTCATGAACACGGCCATCGAACGGGCGGTCGACCTTGTCACAAAAGATGTCCATCCACTCGCGAAGCAGGCGAAAGACGTGGCCGCGGGTGCCGTCCTCGTCGCTTCAATCGGAGCGGCTGTGACAGCACTCATTATATTCGGTCCAAGGCTATGGAACGTGCTATACTAAGAGTTCTGAAATTGAGAAAGCAGGTGCATTATGTATCAAGAAGATTTTAAATCTGGTTTCGTGTCGATCATTGGTCGACCGAACGTCGGAAAGTCAACATTCCTCAACCGCGTGATCGGTCAAAAGATTGCCATCATGTCGGATAAACCACAAACGACACGAAATAAAGTACAAGGTGTATATACGACGGATGATTCTCAAATCATTTTCATCGATACACCGGGAATCCATAAACCAAAACACCGCCTCGGCGACTTTATGATGAAAGTGGCGACGAACGCCCTTCGCGAAGTCGATGCAATTCTTTTCATGGTGAACGTGACGGAACCTCGTGGTGCTGGCGATGACTTCATCATTGAAAAATTGAAAGGACTCGACACACCTATCATTTTGGTAATGAATAAAATCGACTTGATTCACCCGGATGAACTGCCGAAAGTGATCGAGCAATATACAAATGAATTGGACTTTGCAGCGTACGTCCCAATCTCGGCTTTACAAGGCAATAACGTCGAACCGCTCTTAGGAGAAATCAAGAAATTGTTACCTGAAGGACCGATGTACTACCCGGCCGATCAAGTGACAGACCACCCGGAACGATTTATCATCTCAGAGATGATTCGCGAAAAAGTGTTGCATAAGACGCGAGACGAAGTCCCGCATTCGATCGCTGTGGCAATCGAATCGATTAAGAAACGTGATAACTCGGAAATGATCGATGTCGAAGCCGTCATCATGGTGGAACGTGATTCGCAAAAAGGAATCATCATCGGGAAAAAAGGTTCGATGCTCCGTGAAATCGGGACAGATGCCCGTCAAGACATCGAGGCACTTCTCGGCACGAAAGTGTACTTGAACCTTTGGGTCAAAGTCCAGAAAGACTGGCGTAACAAGATGGGTCAGCTTCGTGACCTCGGTTTCCGCGACGACGAGTATTAAGCCATGTTACAAAAAGTCACGGGAATCGTCATTCGTACCGTCAATTATGGTGAATCGAATAAAGTCGTGACATTGTTTTCAGAAGAGCTTGGCAAAGTTGCGATTATGGCACGAGGCGCAAAAAAACCGGGGAGCCGGTTTCATGCCTCGAGCCAACCTTTTGTAGAAGGTGTGTATATTTTCCCCTCTAGCCGTGGGCTCGCTCAGTTAAAATCATCCGATGTCATAACGTCCTATCCGGAAATCCGGAAAGATGTCGACCGGATGGCGTACGCCATGTATTGGTTGGAGCTCGTCGACCGGTCTGTCGAGGATCGGGTACAAAATCGTCCACTCTTTCGGATTTTACAGGATGCGCTTCAAGCATTGAATGCGGGCATGGACGCAGATGTGATCACCCATCATCTCGAACTGCGTATCTTGCATCTTCTAGGTGTTTCTCCTGTGCTGACAGGGTGTGTCCGCTGTGGGGACGTGACGGACCCGATGTATTTCTCGGTCGCCTCAGGCGGTTTTTTATGTGGGCGGCATCGAGAAGAGGGGGCGGTTCGATTATCAGAACGTCTTGCCAAATTGCTTTACTTGATGAGCAAACATGAGCTGTCGGAATTTCGGAACGTATCGTTATCGAACGAGTCTAGACTCCTCTTGCGTCAACTCTTTGATGCATACATGGAGTCGTATAGCGGACTACGATTGAAGACGAAACGAGTGCTCGACCAAATGATCCGCCTTCATCTGAATGAGGATTGACTTTTTAAACCGAATTCGATACGATGAGTTACGATTAGACAAATGAAATAGCGTGCGCGATGAAGGAAAAAAGTAACTCTTCCTGTCATGAATGAAGCGAGTTCGGGGTGGTGTGAGCCGAGCGTCATGAGAAGAGTGAATGGCGATTCCAGAGCGCCCACATCTTTTTAAGAGTGGCCCCGTTGTTGGGGCAAGTAGGGTGGAACCGCGGGAATCAATCCCGTCCCTATGTGCTAGGCACATAGGGGCGTTTTTTGTCGTTTCAATACTATTGGAGGTGTCATTTATGAAGCATATGACTATGCAAGAAATCATTCTCACGCTACAAAAGTTTTGGGCATCGAAAGGTTGTTTGACGATGCAAGCGTACGATGTAGAAAAAGGGGCGGGTACGTTAAACCCAATGACTACATTGAGAACGTTAGGACCAGAGCCTTGGAACGTTTGTTACACGGAACCGTCACGCCGCCCGGCTGACGGACGTTATGGGGAAAACCCGAACCGCCTGTATCAACACCATCAGTTCCAGGTGATCATGAAACCGTCGCCGAGCAACATCCAAGAGTTGTACTTAGAAAGTCTCGAGTTGATTGGAATCAACCCGCTCGAACATGACATCCGCTTCGTCGAAGATAACTGGGAAAACCCGACATTCGGAGCAGCCGGTCTCGGTTGGGAAGTATGGCTGAACGGGATGGAAATTACGCAATTCACGTATTTCCAACAAGTTGGAGGAATCGAGTGTGACCCGATTGCAGTTGAAATCACATACGGTCTTGAGCGCCTCGCTTCGTACATTCAGGAAGTCGAGAGCGTATTCGACCTCGTTTGGACGGATGGATTCAAGTATGGAGACATCTTCTATCAACCAGAGTTCGAACACTCAAAATATACGTTCGAGTTATCAGACGTCGATATGCTCTTCACGCTATTTGACACATATGAGAAAGAAGCAAAACGTGCTCTCGAAGAAAATCTCGTCTTCCCTGCGTACGATTACATTTTGAAATGTTCACATACGTTTAACTTGTTAGACGCAAAAGGTGCGATTTCCGTGACAGAGCGTACTGGATTTATCCAACGCGTCCGTAATATGTCACGCGCGTGTGCCGCTAAATTTATTGAAGAACGGGAGCGCCTCGGTTTCCCACTTTTGAAACAAGAGAAAGCAGGTGACTTGAATGCGTGACCTTTTATTAGAGATTGGATTAGAAGAACTACCGGCTCAATACGTCTTGCGCTCAGAGAAGCAATTGGCAGAGCGCATCGATGCGTTCTTGAAAGAAGCGCGTGTTGAATTTGGTTCAATCGATGTGTATTCTACACCTCGTCGTTTAGCTGTAATCGTTCGCGATGTGGCAGAGACACAACAAGATTTGACGGAAACTCTTCGTGGGCCTGCGAAAAAGATTGCTCAAGACGCAGAAGGGAATTGGTCGAAAGCAGCACAAGGTTTTGCTCGTGGTCGTGGATTAACAGTAGAAGATTTATACTTTGCCGAAGAAAAAGGTGTCGAATACGTCTTCGCAGAACGTCATGAGGCGGGTCAGGATACGATGTCGTTATTAAATGGCCTTGAAGATGTCGTTCGGGGCTTGACGTTCCCGAAAAACATGAAGTGGGGAACGAGCAGTTTACGCTACATGCGTCCGATTCGTTGGTTGATCGCCCTCTTCGGTCAAGATATCATCGACTTTACGATTGAAGGCGTGAAAACAGGGAATGTGACTCGAGGTCACCGTTTCCTCAGCAAGGGAGATGTCGTCGTCGAGTCACCTGCTGAATATGTGAAAGCGCTAGAGGCTGCATTTGTTATGGCAAGCTACGAGACACGTAAAGCCGAAATCGAACGTCAAATTCAAGCGCTCGCGACAAATCAAGGGTGGACGATTCCGCTTGATGCCGATTTGTTAGAGGAAGTCACGAACTTAGTCGAGTGGCCGACTGCTCTCTTTGGTGAATTTGATGAGGCGTATCTTGACTTACCAGAAGAAGTTCTCATTACAACGATGAAAGAGCACCAGCGCTATTTCCCGGTATATGTTGATGGAACGTTGAAAAACTATTTCGTGACCGTTCGAAACGGGAATGCCGATCATCTTGAAAACGTCGCACGCGGGAACGAAAAGGTCATCCGTGCGCGCCTTGCGGATGCGGTCTTCTTCTATGAAGAAGACAAGAAGACAAAAATCGATGACCAGCTTGCACGTCTCGACCGAATCGTTTTCCACGAAAAATTAGGAACGACTGGAGAGAAAGCACGACGTGTGACCGAAATCGCACAAGCCCTTGCTCCTTTGTTTGATGCAGATCTTGAAAAAGTAAATCGTGCTGGTGCGATTCATAAGTTTGATCTTGTCAGCCAGATGGTTTACGAGTTTACTGAACTCCAAGGAATCATGGGTGAGAAGTATGCCCTACAACAAGGTGAGGACAAGGAAGTAGCTGCGGCGATTCGTGAGCACTACATGCCACGTTTCGCAGGAGATGCATCTCCTGAGACAGCGACAGGTGCGGTGCTTGCTCTCGCAGATAAGCTCGATTCGATTGCTGCGTTCTTTGGTATCGGCATGATCCCGAGTGGTTCACAAGATCCGTTCGCACTTCGTCGCCAAGCACAAGGAGTCGTACAAATCCTTGGGGATTGGAAAATCGACCTCTCAATCGACAAACTACTTTCGAAAGTTGTCGAATTACAACTGGAGGCAGGACTCTATGAAGCCGATAAAGAACAAGTCAAGGCACAGCTCGTGGAGTTCTTTACACTTCGCTTGAAATATCGCTTGCAAGAGCAGCAAGTTCGCTATGACGTGATTGATGCCGTGTTGACGACTACGCTTACAGTTGACCGTCTGGATGCTCGTGCACATGCGATTCAACAATTCGTCTCGACGGACGCGAAATCATTGATCGAGCAATTGTCACGTGTTGTCAATATCTCGAAAAAAGGTGAGTCAGGAGACGTCGATCCGTCATTGTTTGAAAACGACCAAGAGGTTGCATTACATGAAGCAATTGAACAGACTGCTCCTGAAGTGATGACTGCCGTTCAAACAGGAGATTACAACAAAGCGCTTCAACTTCTTCAGACGCTTGAATCACCAATTATGATGTATTTTGAACATACAATGGTCATGAGTGATAACGAGGCGGTACGCCAAAACCGACTCCACGAAATGAACCGACTTGCTACGACGATTAAGAGTGTCGCAGACTTCAACGCGCTCGTACTCTAACAAACTAGAGGGGGTTGGCTATGCAACTGAATGAACGCCAACAAAAAATCGTCGAGATTGTAAAAGAAAATGGACCGATTACAGGGGAGCAAATCGCGCAGGAATTATCGCTGACGCGTGCGACCTTGCGTCCAGATCTTGCGATTTTGACGATGACAGGAATACTTGAAGCAAGACCTCGCGTCGGCTACACGTTCGTTGGCAAACGGAATTCGTCGATGCTCCGCGAAAAGCTAGATTCCTTAACGGTCGGAGATTTTATGTCCTCTGCGAAAGTCGTTCGGGATGAGATGACGGTATATGATGCGATTGTCACGCTCTTCTTAGAAGATGTGGGGTCACTGTTCGTTGTCGGACGAGACAGAGAACTCGTAGGGGTACTGTCACGTAAAGACCTCCTCCGCGCAGCAATTGGGAATCAAGATTTGGATCAATTGCCGGTCAATGTCATCATGACACGCATGCCCAATATCACGGTTTGCGAGAAAAGCGAGACATTGATTCGTGCGGGAATGAAATTGATTGAGAAACAAATCGATGCCATGCCTGTCGTTGAAGAGAAGGATGGCAAATTGATTGTTCTCGGTCGGATGACGAAAACGAACATGACGAAGGTGCTCATTGCTTTAGCGAACGATGAGTCGATTTGAGGAGGAAACCGATTTGACTACGAAACAACTCGTTTTTGTGGTAAGTGACTCGGTCGGGGAGACGTGTGAGCTCGTCGTCCGAGCAGCGAGTATCCAATTCCATGAGAATGCGATCGAAACGCTCCGCATCCCCTTCGTTGAGGATGAGCAGACGATTATCGATGTGGTCACTCAAGCGAAGGCGCAACACGCAATCATTGCATTCACGCTCGTCAATGAAGAGCATCGCGCGCTTCTCATGAAACTCGGAGAAGAACACCAGGTCAAGACGGTTGACTTGCTCGGTGATTTGCTCGATGTATTAGCGGGACAGCTGAAAGAAGCCCCACGTGAAAAACCGGGACTCATTTATCGCTTGGACGATGATTACTTCCGTAAAATCGAAGCGATGGAATTTGCCGTCAAATATGACGATGGTCGAGACCCACGTGGTCTGAAAAAAGCCGACATCGTACTCGTCGGCGTCTCGCGAACATCGAAGACACCATTGTCTCAGTATTTGGCATTGAAGCGATATAAAGTCGCGAACGTCCCGCTCGTTCCAGAGTCACGACCTCCGGAGGAGTTATTCGACTTACCGGCAGAACGGTGTGTCGGGTTAATCATCTCTCCAGAGAAGTTGATTTCGATCCGAATGGAGCGCCTCAAATCCCTCGGTTTGAAGCCGGAAGCGGACTATGCACAACTTGAACGAATCAATCGAGAGCTCGAATATGCTCGGGGGATTTATGAACGAATCGGTTGTGATGTGATCGATGTGACGAACAAGGCGGTCGAAGAGACGGCGGGTATTATCTTACGTCATCTCGAGCAATCAAAAGACGACTAATGTGCATAAGTGTTTCGATTAGTAATCGTTGCTTTGAGAGGGTATAATAGAGTATTGACAGTACAGTGAAACGGAACGTGATGAGCGTTCCGTTTCGTTGCGAGATTGGAAACAGGGAGTGGTCAAGATGCCACGGATACCAGATGAAGTCATCGCAGAAGTGAAGCAAGCGACCGATATCGTCGAATTGATCGGCGAGCGTGTCGAATTAAAGAAACAAGGGCATCGGCTTGTCGGGTTATGTCCATTTCATTCCGAAAACTCACCGTCTTTTTCCGTTTCACCTGAAAAAGGGATGTATCACTGTTTCGGCTGTGGTGCCGGAGGGAACGTATTCACGTTCGTGATGGAGACGGAAGGATTATCTTTTCCTGAGACAGTCGAGCGTTTAGCAACACGCGCGAATATTTCAGTAGAGGGTATACAAGGGGACGAAGAACTCACACGTGAACAAGTATGGCGCAAACAAATGCGTGATGCGCATCGACTCGTTGCGGACTTGTACCATGAAGTCTTGATGAAAACGGAAGCTGGCGAAGTGGGATTGTCGTATTTGCGAAACCGTGATTTAACGGAAGAAACGATTGCGCAATACAAGATTGGATTTGCCCCAGACCAACGACGCTTTACTGTCGAGTTGTTGGAGCGGCGAGGGTTCGATTTAGAAGTGATGGTTGAGGCAGGTTTAATTTCGAAGTCCAAATCCGGTGAATATTTTGACCGATTTGAAGGACGGGTCGTCTTTCCGATTGCGGATCGAGACGGCACCATCGTTGGCTTCAGCGGACGTGCGATTGATGACCGTCAACCAAAATACGTGAATACGGCTGAAACACCGCTATTCAACAAGAGTGAATTGCTATTCGGCTTCTCTCAAGCCCGGGCATTGATGCGTAAGAAGAAACGAGTCCTCCTCGTAGAAGGGAACGTAGATGTCTTACAAGTCGCGCAAGCGGGTACACAAGAAGTTGTGGCATCACTTGGGACTGCATTCTCTCCACAACATGCAAGAGCATTGTCTCGAATCGTGGAGGAAGTCATCATCTGTTATGACGGAGACCATGCGGGACAAGAGGCGACTCAAAAAGTCATTCGCTTATTGGAGTCATCCCCGCTCGATGTACAAGTTTTACCTTTACCCGAAAAGACAGACCCGGATGATTATATTCGTCAACACGGGGCGTCGCATTGGCAACAGTTTGTCGAGACGGAACAATTGAGTGTGCTTGATTTTATGAATCGTATGCTCAGACGAGGAAAAAACTTGAACCGAGAAGGAGAACGGATTCGCTTTATTGAATCTATGCTTGAAGAGATCGGTAAGACGAGTGATTCGATTCGAAGAGATTTATATGTGAAAAAGCTGTCGGATGAGTTTGAGATTCCGCTCGAGACGCTTCGTTCGAGAATTCCTCGTCCGACGTCAAGCGAATCGACACCCGTCCGTACGATGGAGCCTGTGGAACCCGTTCGAAAACGTTCGAGTAAAACGGGCGAACCACGCTGGATGAAAGCAGAGAAGTATTTGTTACGTGCCATGTTGACTGGACCGGAACAAGTCCGCTTTGTACGCGATCGTCTAGGGCTACGTTATCAGGATGAGACACATCGTATGCTAGGCTCGGCATTGTATGAAATTGTCTCTGAGACGATGACACAAGATGAGTTCGATCAAGTGACGTTGCCGTTTATGGAGCGTTACTGCGACCAACGTCCCGATTATGCGATGCGTTTTGCGGAGATCCGACTGATGGCTGGACCGGATGAACTGTCTGAAGAGGTTTTAGACGAATACATTCGGGTCATAAACAGTTATGAGGAGCAACGTCAAATCGAGCGTGCAAAAAGGGAAATCGCTCAAGACGCCGAAAGTATTGTTGACCAGGCGTCCAAGCTACAAGAATTGATTGCCCGTAGTCGTCGTCTACGAGAACGATGAACGTGGATGAAGTTTGGAAGGAGTTGAACTGCTAAATGGCAGAGAAGAAGAAAGAGGATTTATTTAACGCCATAGAAGAGCTCGAAAAGTTAGGAAAGAAAAAAGGCGTTGTCTCAATGCAAGCAATTCAAGACCGCCTCAGTCATTTTGAGGTGGACTCGGATTTCATTGATAACTTCATCGAAGATTTAGAAGCGAAAGATATCCGTGTCACAGAGGACGCAGCTGACGCAGAAGAAACACCTGCGAAAAAAGAAGATGAAGAAGTCGATTTAAACGACTTATCGGTACCACCTGGAATTAAAATCAACGACCCGGTCCGAATGTATTTGAAAGAAATCGGTCGTGTCGACCTTCTCAGTGCGAAAGATGAGACGGAGCTTGCGAAACGAATCGAGCAAGGAGACGAAGAAGCGAAAAAACGTCTTGCGGAAGCGAACCTTCGTCTCGTCGTGTCGATTGCGAAACGTTACGTCGGTCGTGGGATGCTCTTCCTAGATTTGATTCAAGAAGGGAACATGGGCCTCATCAAAGCAGTCGAAAAATTCGACTACATGAAAGGGTTCAAATTCTCGACTTATGCGACATGGTGGATTCGTCAGGCCATCACTCGTGCGATTGCTGACCAAGCGCGTACAATCCGGATTCCCGTTCACATGGTCGAAACGATTAACAAATTGATTCGCGTTCAACGTCAATTGCTCCAAGACCTCGGTCGTGAACCTTCTCCAGAAGAGATTGCGAAAGAAATGGAACTCACACCTGAAAAAGTACGTGAGATTCTAAAAATCGCGCAAGAACCGGTGTCACTTGAAACACCGATTGGTGAAGAGGACGATTCACATCTCGGTGACTTCATTGAAGACCAAGATGCGATGGCCCCACAAGATGCGGCAGCCTATGAATTGTTAAAAGAACAGTTAGAAGACGTGCTTGATACGTTGACGGACCGTGAAGAAAACGTTCTTCGTCTTCGTTTCGGTTTAGACGATGGTCGTACACGTACACTTGAAGAAGTCGGAAAAGTGTTCGGCGTCACGCGTGAGCGGATTCGTCAAATCGAGGCGAAAGCTCTTCGTAAATTACGTCACCCAAGTCGTTCTAAACGCTTGAAAGACTTCCTCGATTAAGTTCATATTTGAATAAAGTGTGAAGTTTTAGAAGAAAGGAAGGAAAATGAGTGATTTTCCTTCCTTCTTTATTATTTTTTGAGTAAAATAGTGTTGGATAGAAATTTGGAATGAACATGAGGGGGAACTACAATGCGTAATCCATTGTTACCGTTTGCGGCAATCGCAATCGTCGCAATTATTGCCATGGTATCATTATCGTATTTTGGTGTGAATCAGGCGCAACAAGCGGCTGAAGGTCCAGCAGTCACTGAAATGAACCCAGAAGAGTTATATGCAGCGAAGGGTTGCACAGGTTGCCACGGCGGAAACCTTGAAGGTGGCGTTGGGCCAGCACTTACTGGTGTTGGCGATCGTCTTTCACCAGAAGAAATCGCAAACATCATTGTCAACGGACAAGGTGCGATGCCTGCAGGTCTAGCATCAGCTGAAGAAGCAGAAGTGCTTGCGAACTGGTTGATTGAACAATAAGAAGTGGCGCACTCCGTAGCGGGGTGCGTTTTTTGTTGTCGAAGTGTAAAGAATTCGATACGCTAGGGAAGAAGTAGAACAAAGGAGTTGTCTTACATGCAAGAACGTGTCATCTTAGATCGTCGCTTGAAGCAAGTTGTCGATTATATCCCGAAAGGAAGCGTGCTCGCTGATATTGGGTCGGATCACGCATATGTGCCATGCTATGCCCTTCAACAAGGAATCATTTCAAAGGGGATTGCTGGCGAAGTAAATGTTGGTCCGATGGAGGCCGCAAAAGCGCAAGTGGACTTGATTGGAGCGCGAGAAGTCATCGATGTGCGTCTCGGTGATGGTCTGGCTGTACTACATGAAGACGAAGCGACATGTATCTCGATTTGTGGGATGGGAGGCAGTTTGATTCGTTCTATTCTAGAATCCGGGAAAGAGAAGCTCGGTGCAGTCGAGCGTCTGATTCTTCAACCGAATGTCGACGGACAACACGTTCGGAGTTGGCTACTTGAGAACGGATATGTTCTCGTTGAAGAAGCGATTGTCGAAGAAAATGATAAAGTATATGAGATTCTCGTCGGTGAAAAAGGGTCTGAGACGATTTATAGTGACGATCTCACAGAACGGACTTGGCAACTATTATTCGGTCCATATTTGATTCAGGAACGCCCTGAGGCGTTCAAACTGAAATGGAGTCGTGAAGCGGATAAGCTCGAATACGTACTCGGTCAAATGGCAGATGGCATTCAGTCAGAGGCGTTGGTTCAAAAACAAATCGAATTCAAACGGATGCGTGACAAAATGAGAGAGGTGAGTCAGTAATGGCGAACGGCAATCAAGTGATTCAGTTGTTTGAAGAGTTTGCGCCAAAGCATTTAGCTGTCGAAGGCGATAAAATCGGCTTGCAAATCGGATCGCTCAATAAAGATGTCAAACGGGTCATGGTGACACTCGATGTGCTAGAATCTGTCGTGGATGAAGCGATTGAGAAAAAGGTGGATTTGATCATTGCCCATCATCCGCCCATCTTTAGTCCGTTATCTCAAGTCAATGATCGTTCTACGGCAGGGAAAATCACGATGAAATGTATTCAGCATGACATCGCGGTCTACGTGGCACATACAAATTTAGATGTTTGTGTTGGCGGTGTGAACGATTGGATGAGTGAAGCGATCGGGTTGCACGACACAAAAGTACTCGTACCAACGTATGAGGAGCCAGTCTATAAATTAACGGTGTTCGTTCCGGAATCACACGCAGAAGACGTGTCACGTGCATTAGGCAAAGCAGGTGCCGGACATATCGGAGACTATGCGGATTGTCAGTTCCGTGTTTCTGGAAAAGGACAATTCACTCCGCTCGAAGGAACAACTCCATTCATTGGTAGAGTTCACGAGACAGAACAAGTCGATGAGATTCGAATCGAGACGGTCGTTCGCGAAAGTCAGAAAAAGCGAGTCTTGAAAGCGATGAAAGATGCTCATCCTTATGAAGAAGTGGCATACGACATGATTCGAGATGAGATTGAAGGGCACGTATATGGCTTAGGACGTATCGGTAAACTTGAACAGGCATTAACACTTGAAGCGTTCGCTGACCATGTGAAAACAAGCTTTGGAGTGGAAGGTGTCCGTTTCGTCGGAGACCCGAAACGATTGATTGAGAAAGTGGCTGTACTTGGAGGGGACGGAAACAAATATGTTTCCGCTGCACATTTCAAAGGAGCAGATGCTTACGTAACGGGTGATTTATACTTCCACGTGGCGCATGATGCGATGGCGTTAGGACTCGCGGTCGTCGACCCAGGACACCATGTCGAAAGTGTCATGAAGCATGGCGTGGTCGGGATTCTCACAGAGAAGTTTCAGAAAGCGAAAATTGATGTCGAGTTGATGATTTCCGAAGCGAACACGAACCCGTTCCAATTCAGATGACAAAAAAATCCCCCATTTTCTCGTTGAGAATGGGGGATTCGTTCACTTACGCAATGCCTTTACTTTCGGTAAGATACTGCGAAGTTCGAGATATGGTGTTTTATCATGTGTACTCAAATCTTCTGGATCGTACTGTGACAAGAAATCGATGACCTTTTTCGTGATCGGTGTCGGTGTAGATGCGCCAGACGTCACGGCGACGGTCTCGACACCCTCGAGCCAGTTTAAATCAAGTTCGCTCAAATCGCCGATGCGATATGCATTTGTGCCGGCAATCTCTTTAGAGACTTGCGCCAAACGATTCGAGTTATTTGATTTTGGATCGCCGACGACGATTAATAATTCGCAGTCTCCGGCTTGTTCGGCCACGGCTTCTTGACGAACTTGAGTCGCATTACAAATTTCGTTATGCACTTCAACGTGTGGATAGCGGGACTGAATCGTCTCAATCAGTGCAGAGACATCCCATTGACTCATCGTCGTCTGGTTCGTCACGAGAATTTTCCGGTCGAATAACCGACTCGGTAACTGATCGATTTCATGTTCATATTGAATCAAATGAACATGGTTCGGTGCGACTCCAATCGCGCCCTCTGGTTCTGGGTGGCCATGTTTCCCGATATAGATGACATCATATCCTTCGGCCGTTTTTTCCCGGATCAAGTCGTGTGTGACAAGGACGTCAGGACAAGAGGCATCGACAATCGTCAATCCCTTTTCAATGGCACGTTTACGGACGAGTGGGGAAATCCCGTGCGCCGTGAAGACGACCGTTCCGCGGTCGATGGTTTCAAGCGCCTGCATCCGGTCCTCACCGTCAACGGTTTTGACACCGAGATCCTCGAACGCCTGTGTGACATGACGGTTATGGACAATCATTCCGAGTATATGAATCGGGCGTGGCAAATCTGGATTTGCAACTGCCTCATTTGCGAGTTTCATGGCATCAACGACACCATAGCAATATCCGCGTGGACTAATTTTTTTAACTTTCATATGAAGACGAAGGCTCCTTTCGAAGTGCTTTCATACGTATTAGTCTAACATTGTTTCGAAAATACGAAAAGATTTGCGTGTATTCATGCTATAATTTTTAGGTTAGAAAGGAGGACATCGTGAATCGAATGAAACAGTTGCGTGAACTTAAAAAATCATACTTTTTCCAAATTACGTTTATCATCATCATTATTTTAGCACTTGTTATCTCGTCGCTTGCATTCTCTGCTGATCGCGTCACGGTGTCTCGTGCAGAAGAGCTGGCGAAAGAGCAATTTGACTATGCGATTGACGATAGCATTGAAAATGTCGAGTCCCGACTCGGTAAATTGTATGAGGATCTGGTTTATCTTGGAGCTTATGTCGGGAACGAACCGTGGATTGAAGAGCGGATCCGGACAGGGTATTTAAATCAACGAACGAGTTTTACATCGATTTTTTATTATGATGTCAGCAAGAATTCGTTTAAATGGTATTCTGAGCGTCAAGTTTCCTCTTCTGTGATCAAACGTGACCCCAAGTTCGCAGAAGTATTGACTGCGAGTGGAAAAGAACTATATATGAGTGACCCTATCATGATTAGTGGGGACATGGGAACGTTCTTATATGTTCCTGTCATTGAAGACAATCGGCCAATCGGTATTTTTGGTGGAAGCATCAGCGTGCTCAACTCCGATTTGTACCGTCGGTCGCTCGAGTCAGCGAATGATGACATGATTCTTTACCTGTTAGATGAACAAGGAGAAGTGTTGACGACTTCATTCAACTTGGTCACAGATGCAGAACGTCGCGTATCACGTGAAGTCATTGACGACGTACTAGGAAGGAGTACACGTACGATTTTAAGTACGGAAGAAGACACGATGATGTACGAACCGGATGCACGAGTCAGTGGCTGGAGCATACTTGCAAAACATCAGAACGACTCTGTATATGAGACGGTCTACGATACGCGTTGGCAGTATTTGATGATTGCACTTGTGACGTTCTTCTTGAGCATCCTTGTCGGATTGTTGCTCTCGCGAACGTTGACGAACCCGCTGGTCGAACTTGTCAATCAGATCAAGAAGCAACAGTCACTCGGTGCCATCACGCTTGAGAGGACCGGTTCAAAAGAAGTTGAGACGTTACTGGATACGTATAACGATTACGCCCAGCGGATGGAAACATCAAGGCGTGAACAGTTGAGCCAGCAACAATTGATTTTGCATCAAGAAAAGCTAGCGTCACTTGGACAATTGGCAGCCGGGATTGCCCATGAGATTCGAAACCCGCTCACACCGGTGCATATCACCTTACAGTTGGCACGAGAAGGACAAAGCAATAAAGACATGGTAGACGTCGCCATCAAAGAGTTGGAGCGGGCGAATGATTTAATCTCGACGATGCTGACACTCGCCAAACCTGATCAGGCAGGAAGAGACGAAGAATGGATTGATATGTTAGACTTTGCGAAGCGACTCGAATTCTTGATGGATGCTGAATGTTACAAGCGTCCGACCAAATGGGAATTACTCGTTCCGAATGATATGCCTCCTTTCTATGCCTCGTTCGATATGCTCGTTCAAATCATCTATAACCTGTTCAAAAACGCGGTCGAGGCTGTCGAGTCGAAAGCCGCAGAGGGAAGTGTTGTCGTGACCGTCCTCTTTACGGAGCAGGAATATCGGTTCTTAATTGAAGATAACGGGATTGGCATGACGGAAGAACAACTCAAGACAGTCGGTTCGGCATTCAACACGACGAAGGACAACGGAAACGGTCTTGGGATTTATATGATTCATGAATACTTGAAGAGTGTGAACGGATCGATGGAGATTGATAGCGTCGTCGACAAAGGAACGGCGATGTTGATCAAAATTCCAAGGAGAGATCCATCATGAAAACCCTCAAACACTATTGGCTTTGGTTACCAATCGTTTGGGCCATGACGATCCTACTGATCACATCGATTCAATTACCGGAGCAAAAAACAGATGAAAAAGAAGTCGGATTCGTGTTCGTCAGCGATAAACATGAGCATGCGAACAAGCTGTTAGACTCGTTCGTTCATACGGCCAACCAAAAAGGATTTATTCCGATTCCTACGACGAGTGAAGATTCGCGCGTGTTAGAAAAAGAAAAATTGGACTCCTTGATTGACCGGGGTGTCGAGGCCATCTTCTTGACGACGCTCGATGACACGTTCATCCAACCGTCGTTAGAACGTGCAAAACGAGAAAATATTCCGATTATTGCGATTGACCGGATGATTGATCATCCGAGTGTCTTGACATCGGTCGTCTCTGACAATGTCGATATCGGTCGGATGGCAGCGGAACAAATTGCCGCGAAATATAGCGACCTGGATCGACCGATTCGTGTCGTCGAAGTGAGAGGTACGCCGCAGGTACGCTCCACGATGGACCGCAGTCTTGGGATTCGGGAATATGAAAAAGCGAATGCCGACCAATTCGAGATCATTGCCTCCATCACGGGGAACTATGATACGTTCCAAGCAGAGATTGAGATGTCACGTTGGTTAGAAGAAGAAATTCCGTTTGATGCTGTCTTTTCGCACAATGACGATAATACGTTCGGCGTCGTTCGAGCTTTAGAAAGTCATGACTTAACGGACAAGACGATCGTATCGGTAGACGGCATTTCTGATATTTATCCACTCATTCAAAATGGGAAAGTCAATGCGACTGTCGTACAGTCGCCAAACGAGATGATGGAAGTCGGCTTCAAAGCGCTCGAACAACATTTAAATGGAAAGAAAATTGCCAAGCATTATTATTCATCGAGTTATTTATATGAAGGCGTGGCAAAAGATTGATTGACAAATGATTTGATTCCGCTATGCTAGGAAAAGTGGAAAGAAACAGGAGGTGTATCGATTGAACAGCTTCCAACAGTTCAAATTGCTACCGTTTATGATCGATGCGTTAACAGAAAAACGCATCACGAAACCGACCGATATACAAGCACGGATTATTCCGGCTGCACTAAATGGTCGAGATATTATTGGGAAATCACAAACAGGAACGGGGAAAACACTTGCGTTCCTATTACCGATTGTAGAAGCAATCAACCCAGAAGAAGAATCTGTCCAAGCAATCGTTGTCGCACCGACACGTGAACTCGCATGGCAGATCCATGAAGAATTAAAGTCAATTCTCATTAAGAATCCGGATTACATCAAATCAAGTTTGATTGTCGGAGGAACAGACCGCGAACGTCAAATCGATAAGATGAAAAATCCACCACAACTCATTATCGGGACACCGGGACGAATTCTTGACTTGATGAAAGCACAAGCATTGTTCCCACATAAAGTGACGCATTTCGTTGTCGATGAAGCGGACCAAATGCTCGATATGGGATTCTTGCCGGAAGTTGACCGCATCGCGCAATCACTTCCAGAAAAACTTCAAACGATGGTCTTCTCAGCGACAATCCCTGAGAAGCTCGAGCCGTTCTTGAAGCGTTACTTGCACGACCCGCGCTTTGCTGAAGCGAGCCCGGAACATCGTGTCGCACCAAAAATCAAGCACCACGTCATTCCGGTACGTCACCGTGACCGTAAGGAATTGACCGTCGAAATTGCAAAAGCAATCAATCCGTTCGTCTGTCTCGTATTCACTAATACGAAACAAGAAGCGGATGAATTGGAGACATCATTCCGTGAAGCGGGACTGAATGTTGGTACGTTACACGGGGACATGCAGGCACGTCGCCGTAAACAAGCCATCAAGGACATTAATGACGCGAAGTATCAATACGTGATTGCTACAGACTTGGCAGCTCGAGGAATCGACATCTCAGGCGTTTCTCACGTCATCAACCATGGGATTCCGAAAGACCTTGACTTCTACACGCACCGTGTCGGTCGTACAGGTCGTGCGGGCGCATCTGGTGAGGCATACACATTGTATGAGGACCATGAAAATGGACCAATCAACCGACTCGAAGAACGAGGGTTCGAATTCACACACGTGGACTTGCGCAATGGTTCGATTCAGCCAATCAAAACACGTCGTCGTCGCCAAACGGACCGGAAGATGAAAGTCTCACATACGGCACATAGTCGTATGGCCGGTGAAATCAAGAAGGCGAAGAAGAAAGTCAAACCTGGCTATAAGAAGAAATTTAAGTATAAGTTAAAAGAGACGGCTTCACGCGAGCACATGCAACAGCAACGCTCGGATCGTCGTGCTGCTCGTAAGAAAAACAAGCGTTAATCGTTTGAAGAATCGACTTCTTGGAGTCGGTTCTTCTTTTTGTGTAAACTGAAGATAGAAGCTTATGAAGGGAAGATGATGATGTTAAAAATAGGTTCACACGTTTCGGTATCAGGTAAAAAAATGCTACTTGCAGGTAGTGAAGAGGCTGTTTCATATGGGGCGAATACGATGATGGTGTATACGGGAGCTCCTCAAAATACACGTCGAAAGCCGATTGAGGATTTAAATATCGAGGCTGCACTCACACATATGGCTGCTCACGATATCGAAGAGATTGTCGTCCATGCACCTTATATCATTAACCTCGGAAATACGACAAAACCTGAGACGTTCGAATTGGCCGTTTCATTTTTGACACAAGAGTTGAAGCGTGCTGAAGCACTCCAAGTTGCTCGCCATGTCGTTCTTCACCCAGGGGCTCATGTTGGTGCCGGGGAAGACATTGGTCTTGCCCGGATCATTGAAGGACTGAATGAAGTGTTGACTGGTGACGAACAGGTTAAGATTGCGCTTGAGACGATGGCAGGGAAGGGAAGCGAGCTCGGAAAGACGTTTGAAGAATTGGCAACAATCATAGACGGCGTCACACACAATGACCGTCTCTCTGTCTGTTTCGATACGTGTCATGTACATGATGCAGGCTACGACTTAGTCGGTGATTTGGACGGAGTGATTGAAGAATTCGATCGAATCGTCGGTCTCGACCGTCTTGGTGTGATTCATGTGAATGATTCAAAAAACGTGCGCGGTGCGAGAAAAGACCGGCACGAAAATATCGGGTATGGTGAGATTGGATTCGATACATTAAATCGAATCATTCATCATGAGGCATTTGCACATCTGCCAAAAATTTTAGAGACACCATACATCCCTGTTAGTGAAAAAACGAAAGTGGCACCTTATAAACAAGAAATCGAGATGTTCCGTGCGAATCAATTTGATCCAGAATGGCGTGAACGCTTCACGCTTTCTCATCAATAAGCGATGGCGATCCTTCAGGTCGATCCGAATCGATATGATGTGTGGCACGCATTCCCGACCTATTTTCTTGAACAGAGTCCCGTTTATGTGAAAGGGTCCGTGACGACCCCGACAGCGTTCATCGAAGTGATGGGACATGGGATTGTGGCAGAGGCAGAAGTATTGTTAGTGGAAATGATTGAACAACCTGACGATCCGTACTGGCTTGGCGCTGAGAAGGAAGAAGTGGCGACGTATAGCTTGGTCGATTTAATCCAACTTCATTTCCATCATCCACTTTTGAAAATAGGGATGTATGAGGCGGACGAGCCGTACGAGTCGATTCATCAGAAATGGATGGATGGGTACCATGTCCCCTCATCGAAATGGACAAAAGAGGATTATGAAGCGCATTTGTTTCGGGAGAACCTTGTCGCTCCCTATGCTCCGGTGACAACGTGCTCGGTTTGTGAGATCAATCTTTTCGAACGATATGGAAACGGTGCATCGAAACTGATGGAATATCATCTGCAAGATGACGCCGGGATTTGGGTGTGTCCTACCTGCCATAAAGCAATTCATACGTTAGACTAAAAAAACGATGCCAAGGGCATCGTTTTTTTAGAATGGCCAGTTCGCCACGGCAAACTGATATACTTTCATCCCGAGGAAGACCCCGAAGATTCCGACGACACCAGGCAACACCGGTGGAGCCGGTAATGGCAATTTGAGTGCCGTGAAGATGGCACCACAGATTAAGCCAGCGAGTAGTGAAAGCAGAATTTCTTGCATGTATGATTCCTCCGTCTCTTCTAATGAAAGCGCTTTATAATAGCTGAACCGCATTCATTATACAATGACTTTTCCCTTTTGAGAAGTCTAACATCAGTCATCCGTCATTTTCTCATTTTCAGCTCGGAGTCGTAAAACTTCGCGCTCAGCCCAGTTTGAAGGTTCTCGCTCGAACACGCTAGGGATGTTGTTCCAGCGTCCTCCCGTATATTGGTGAATGATGATTTGAGATTGAATCTCTTCTTCATTGTTCTCCCGTTTCACATATACATAACGTCCGTCGGAACGTTGCCTTCTCGCCTTCACGTTATCGACAAGTTGCAGTGCCATCATATCTTTGATGTATGTTTTATGTGATGCATTGAGAATCGGGAAGAGAATCTCGATTCGCTTCTTCATATTGCGCGTCATCCAGTCTGCAGAAGAACAATACAAGTCTTCTTTACCATTTTGATAAAAATAAAAGATACGTGAATGTTCGAGATAGCGATCAATGATGGAGATGACTCGAATGTTTTCAGAGACACCTTTAATTCCGGGGCGTAAACAACAGATTCCTCGAACAATCAAGTCGATTTTTACACCTGCAGACGAAGCATCATATAATTTTGTGATGATGGCCCGGTCTGTAATCGAATTCATCTTCGCAACGATTCTACCATTCCCATACTTCTCGTGTAGTTTGATTTCATCTTCAATTTTGTTGAGGAAGAAGTCTTTCATATCATCAGGTGACGTCTCGAATTGGTGCCAAGATGGTCGCTCTCCATAACCGGAGAGCCAGTTGAAGAAGTTCGTGGCATCCTCGGCAAGTTCCTCGTTTGTCGTCAAGAGCCCAATATCTGTGTACAGTTTTGCTGTAGAGTCATTATAGTTGCCCGTTCCGAGGTGAATGAATCGTTGCAACACACCACCTTCTAAAATACGTACGACGAGTGTGATTTTTGAATGCGTCTTAAGTTCTTTGTAACCGTAAATGACGTGGGCGCCTGCTTTTTCAAGTTGTTTGGCCCATTGAATATTTTTCTCTTCGTCAAATCGTGCTTTCAATTCGACGAGGACGGTCACTTGTTTACCGCTCTCGGCCGCATCGGTCAAGGCCTTGATAATCGGAGAGTCACCGGAGACCCGATACAGCGTTTGTTTAATCGCCAGTACGTTCGGATCTTTAGCGGCTTGGACGATGAATCGTACGATTGGATCGAACGAGTGGTACGGGTGGTGAAGAAGATAATCTTGTTTGGCGATACTTTGGAATAAATCTTTTCCGGATTCGAGACCTTCCGGGATAAATGGGATCAACGTCTCATTGATCATGTCGTCATATTCTATCCCGATTTGACTATATATACCGAACAGGAAGGTCAAATCAATCGGACCATCCACAATGAAAATGTCACGGTCGTGCAAATCAAGCACATCTTGAAGCATGAATAACAGTTCTTTTCGTAATGAGCGTTGCTGCACTTCGAGCCGGATGGCGACCCCATAGCGACGTTTTTTCAGCTCTTTTTCAATTTGTTTCAACACATCGCGACTCCCTTCCTCATGGAAAGGCATATCCGCGTTACGGGTGATCCGGAACGGCATCGTCGATTCGACGACAAACCCTTTAAATAGGGAATCGATAAATTGAATGATCAAATCTTCGAGCAAAATCAAATCGGTATGTTCCTCGTCATCTGTAGGCAGTTCAAGATAACGGGGTAGGACAGAAGGTACTTGAACGAGGGCGAGTCGCTTTTTCCCTTCGTCATTCGAAGCGATTTCAACGGCAATATTTAATGATTTTGATAACAGCATCGGGAAAGGACGATAGGCATCCACCGCAATTGGGGTGAGGACAGGAAATACATGCGTCCGGAAATACTCTTTCACAAAGTCTTGTTGCGTCTTGTTCAAATGTTTCGTCCGCAAAAAGCGCACGTTTTGATTGGATAATTGTTTCGTGATTTTCTTATACGTCGCATATTGTGTCTCGACAAGTTCTTGAGCATGCATCGAGATGGCTTTAATCTGTTGCTTCGGAGTGAGTCCGGTCTTGTCTTCCGGACGATTAAACCCCGCGAGCACCTCATCTTTTAAACCTCCGACACGAACCATATAAAACTCATCTAAGTTTGAACTGAAAATTGCTAGAAACTTCAGTCGTTCCATGAGCGGATTTCGATCGTCCACCGCTTCTTCGAGGACACGCTCGTTGAAGTCGAGCCAGCTAAGTTCCCGATTGTTGAAATGTTCGTACGTGTAGTCGGGCATGTTTATTCCTCCTCGTTCAAGACAATCTCAATCGATTGGTCGATTGCGCGTTCTAAGTGCTTTTTGTGTCGGGTGCTTCGTTGCAACTCAAAGCGGGCAGATCCGTTCGTATCAAGTGAGAGTATAAGACCATCTTTTGAGCTAGAGACGTGGATGTCCGTGACGATTTGACGCTCGGTCAAATCGAGCGCGTCGACAAGTTTGACAATCGAACCGAGCAATTCGAGGCTCTTTAACAACTTGTGGTCAAACCACTTCGGAAAAGCCTCGATATGTTGTTCTAACACGCGTTTTGATTTAAATGAAGTAACGAGCGCGAGTGCGAGCCGGTCTTCATTATTCAACCCTTTAAAATCATTCGTCGTGATCAAATGGAACGTGTGATCGCTCTTATTGTTATGGTCGATATATTCGCCGACATAGGCGAGACGACAAGCACCCTCGAGTAGACCAGGCTCGAACGGTTTCGGTTTGATGGCCTTCTCTTCAATCAGTCCGGTATACAGCTGACGAGCCAATCGAATCAAGTGTTGGTGGCGGGTCGGGTTCACATCATATTGTTTTTCAAAATGTCGAAAGCTTTCTTCTTTCACATCAGCAAACCGCACTTTATCATGCTCATGTAAATAGTTCTCATAAAACAATCCTTCTCGAAGTCCGTTATTGCTCATCGTGAATTCCGGAACTTTCAAATATTTCGCAAGCTCACCGATTGCTGTCACAGCCGGGGCGATGATGTCGACCCGATCTTTTGACAGTCCATCCATTCGCCCGAGTTGCTTGCTCGACATGCCGACGAGCTCATCCACGACTTCTTCGAGTTGATCGGATGAAATCGTATATTGATGGATTCCTTCAAGTGGGAAATTCGACATGGTCTGTTCGACGCGAACTAAGTTACGTGCTGTCCCTCCGACGCCGACAAGTGGGACACCATGAGGTTCTAACCATTCGATTTCCTTAAATGCTTTCTTTAAGTATGAGGTCAACGCTTTGCGTTCGTCTTTTGTCATCGTATCGTCTTTCATGAACTCTTTCGTCAAGGTGACAGCACCAAACGGGAAGCTATGATAAAAGACAAGCTCACGATTCTGGAAATAGGTGACCTCCATTGATCCCCCACCGATATCGACAGAGTAACCGTCTTCAACATACGTCGAATTGACAATGGCAGAGTACCCATAGAATGCTTCTTCATAATCACTTAGCAAGCGAATCGTCATACCCGTAGCGTTTTTCACTTGCTGTAAGATATCATCCGAATTGTTTGCATTTCGGATAGCCGCTGTCGCGACAGGAAGCACATCTGTAACGATATGATAATCGTTCAATTCTTTAAAATGGCGTAGCGTATCAATCAAAGCAGCGATTCCGTCCTCCGTCATTTCATTCGAGTCACTAATGTGACTAGATAAACGAGCTACTTCTTTCACGTTTAAGCGCTCGAAATATTGTCCTTCCTCATTGACTTCAAAGATGACATTCCGAATCGAGTTGGATCCGATATCAATGACTGCCAGTTTCTTTACCATAAAACCATCCCCTTCATATTCTTAGTGTAATCGACAAGGTTTTGGACGAACATATGATTTACGTGAATTTTAAACAATTAGATTGGCGAAAAAGGTCTCGCTTGAAGGCGTGTCGGATATTCTGTATAATACAAACGCCTAGAAAGTAGAAATGATTACGATTTATCAAATGAGAGAAGGGATTAGATGACAGCATCCGTCGTCAAATTAAATGATGTGTCTTATTACTATGATGGGACACCGGCCTTACAACAAGTTTCGATTGATATTCGACAAGGGGACTTCGTCGCCATCGTTGGAGAAAACGGTTCTGGGAAGTCGACATTGATTCGAACGATTCTTGGTTTACTACAACCACAACAAGGGTCTGTTGAACTGTTCGGCAAGCCAATTTCGCAGTTTAAAGACAAGTCTCGTATCAGTTACGTTTCCCAAAAAGCGGCTTCATTTAACTCGGGATTCCCGGTTACCGTTGAAGAAGTTGTGGCGATGGGGAGATATGGCCGCCTCGGTTTATTCAAACGTCTAAAAATGGAAGATCAGGCAGCGATTCAAAATGCGCTTGAGACGGTCAACATGTGGCAGTTCCGCCATCGTAAAATCGGGGACTTGTCAGGAGGGCAACAACAGCGTGTCTTTATCGCGCGGGCGATGGTCAATCAGCCTGACTTATTGATTTTAGACGAGCCTACGGTTGGTGTGGACCAGAAACACTTACAAGACTTTTATGAAGTGCTGCATATGCTCAGGGAACATACAACGTGTACGTTCGTTCTCGTCACCCACGATTTAAACGTCGTGACAGACCTCGTCACGAAAGTCGTCCATCTCGACCGTGGGCGTTTGGCATGTAATTGTGGTCTTCGAGAATATAGCGAGCTCGGTGAACTGGCGTCATCCATTAAACCATATCCTGTGAAAGTGCTTGTCCATGAGGGTACGACATGATTGCAGACCTTTGGACATACAGTTTTTTACGTTATGCGTTCATTGCAGCGCTCGTCATTGGTTTCACAGCACCGCTCATCGGTTCGTTTATCGTCGTTAGACGAATGAGTTTGATTGCCGATGCCCTGTCACATATGACGCTTGCCGGTATTTCATTCAGCTTATTTCTCGGGCAATACATCGCCTTATTCGCTGATCTCAATCCTCTCTATATGGGAACGTTGATTTCGGTATTAGCGGCGCTCGGACTCAACTGGTTACGAAGTAAATATGTTCACTTTCAAGAATTATCGATTCCCATCATGATGTCAGCTGGGATGGGACTGAGCGCTATTTTCATCTCGCTCTCAAGAGGATTCTCCGTTGATTTGTCGACGTTATTATTCGGATCAATCTCCGCAGTGAGTCAGTCAGATATCACCTTGATTGTCAGTGTGGCGATCTTAACGGTCCTTGTGATCTTTATCTTCTATAAACAGTTACTGTTCTTGTCATTTGATGAAGAACAAGCGAAAGTCTCGGGACTTCCGAGCACAATGCTCCATATGTTATTCATGTTCATTGTGGCACTTGTCATCGCTGTCAGTATGCGAATCGTCGGCACGCTTCTCGTATCAAGTTTGATTACGCTACCTGTCGCAGCGGCGTTACGTTTCACCTCAAGTTTCAAACAGACAATCCTTTGGTCCATCATCTTTGGTGAAGTTGCGACAATCGGTGGACTCGTCCTTGCTTACGACCTTGATGTCGCACCAGGTGGGGTCATCGTGTTGATCGCGGTCGGTATCTTGGCGGGTGTCATGATTCTTGAGAAAGTGATGAGTTTCAGGAAAAAGGAGGTACAACATGAATGAGACTGAACAATTGAATCGTCTTCGTGCATCTTCTTTAAAAGTTACGCCGAAACGTCTTGAGATGTACGCCTTTCTCTCTGAAGAAGATCGCTACGTCAGTGCTAAAGACGTACTGGAATATATGCGGGATAAGCATCCGACGATGAGTTTTGATACGGTTTATCGAAACCTCAAATCTTTCGCTGAGGAAGGGCTACTCGAAGCGACAGAGCTTGAAGGCGAAAAGTCGTTTCGCGTCACATGTAGCGCTTCGCACCATCATCACCATTTGATTTGTCGAAGTTGCGGAAAGACAAAGCTACTCGATTTGTGTCCGATGCGTTTTGTAGAGACAGTGGATCCTGAATTTGAAGTGGTCGATCATAAATTTGAGATATACGGGTATTGTAAAGAATGTAAGCAAAAGGGATTGAATTGATTCAATCCCTTTTTTGTATCGAAAGGGGGAAGTCAGATGATTTACACAGCGAAAGAAATCAAACAGATCGATCAAACCGCCAGTCAAAACGGGATGCCCGATACAGTATTGATGGAACGAGCGGCTTCGGCAATCGTGCCGAAGATGCAGATAGATTCCTCTTCAACAATTCTAGTGATTTGTGGAAAAGGCAATAACGGCGGAGATGGATGGGTTGTCGCGAGGGAACTTGCGGTGAAAGGTCACAACGTGAGCGTTTGGTCACCACTCGGTGAAAGTAAATCGGAGGCGGCATCGACGCACGCGACTTATGCGGCATCATTCGTTCAAATTATTGAGCAACCGATTACTACGGACATCATCATCGATGCGTTGTTCGGTGTCGGACTCTCAGGACCCGTTTCAGGAAAAGCGAGAGATGTCATTGAATGGATCAATGAACAATCGGCAGAGGTGTTGTCGATTGACATTCCTTCCGGTATGCCGAGTGACCACGCTCGTGAGTTTGATGGCCTGGCTGTTCAGGCGACCTATACTTATTCTTTACATGGCTATAAGCGGACAGCTTTTTTAAACCGCACTGCACCTTATTTTGGACAGCTCGAACGAATCGATATCGGGCTCCCGCATACATCGGACTGGAACGTATTGACCGAATCTGATTTTGATCAATCGCTTTTAGAGAGAGAGCGATTCAGTCATAAAACGGATTATGGGCACGGCATATTGATTGGGGGAAGTCGTCATCTCCTCGGAGCCCCATTTATGGCGGGCCGCGCAGCACTTCGCTCCGGGATTGGCTTGTTAAACCTCTCGATCCCAAGGGAGGCGAGTCCTCTCATTTCGACGTTACCTGAAGCGATGTACGACCAGCATACGGATCTCTTGGAAAAAACATACGACGCGATTGCAATCGGTCCTGGAATGGTGGAAGGTGAGGGTTTGGACTTGATTTGGCAACAAGTGACTCGGCAATCGTGCCCCGTCATCGTTGACGCGGGTGCACTATCGACGAAGCGACTTGAAGCACGAGGACCGCTCATCCTCACGCCGCACCCTGGTGAATTTTCTAAATTGACAGGTCGATCAGTTGAAGAGATTGAAAGTGACCGTTTCACCATTGCTGCCGAATTTGCAATAGAGCACCGTGTCCACCTGATTTTAAAAGGGACGTATACCCTTATCGTGGCACCCGATGGAACAGGCGCGGTCAATACAGTGGAAGCCTCTGCCTTAGCCAAAGGAGGGAGCGGCGACGTGTTGACAGGAATTTTGCTCGCATTATGGGCGAGAGAAGGTGGGTCATGGTCACCAAATGAACAAGCAGTCCTTTGGCATGCGCTCGCAGCTGAATCGATCAGTCAAACGATTCATCCAGCAAGTGTACTCGCAAGTGACGTGATTGAAGAACTCGGCCGCATCTAATTAAAAAAGGCAATCCCGTTAGCTGAACGGGATTGCCTTTTAGCGTTGGTTAAGAACCATTTGTTTTTCGATATGCGCAATCTGGTGATGTGCCTCACGCCATGTTGAGATGCGTGTCACACCTTTAGGCAGTGCTTTCCGATTGTAAGGTGCATCGAACAATAGGACGGGGATAGACGTTTCTTCGTGGATGGATACCGCATTCTCATAACGGTCCTCCATGAATAATTCGAGTGACAAGTCTTTGACGACATTGATTTTATCGTGTGATCCGGTCATCACGAGCGAATCGAGTGGAAGTCGGTGACTCGTAATCCATTCTTCTGTAACAGGACGAACCGCTTCGCTCCTTGCAGTGACGTAGTGAAGGTGATGTTGTTGTTTCAACTCCCACAATACGTCCAATACATCGGAATGGGGAAGGGAACGACGATAGATTGCTTCCTCATGTCCTTCTTCAATCATAAACTTCCAAAACTCATGCTGTTCCATCGTGGTGTACGTATGCAGTTCATACTCTGTCGCACGATGATAGTCAATGGAGTAACCAAGTGATTCATTCATATATATAAAGCAACTTCTAGGGTCTGTTACGGTTCCATCTAAATCAATACCGATTCGCATCTCATCACTCCTCCTCACATGCCCTCTATTCTATCAAAAACCCGCACGGTTGCAACCGTGCGGGTAAGGTGATTCATTAATTTGATTGATTAGCAAGCTCTTGTTCTTCACGCTCGCGCTCAGCCATCTTCTCAGCAGCAATGGCGTCGATTTCTTTTTTCAATTCCTCAACCATCGTGGCTTCAGGAACTTTACGGATAATCTTACCATGGCGGAAAAGAAGACCTTCATTGCGGGCACCAGCGATACCGATGTCAGCCTCACGGGCTTCACCAGGACCGTTTACCGCGCAACCGAGAACAGCAACTTTAATGTTGACGTTAATGTTTTGAATATATTCTTCTACTTCTTTCGCGATCGAGATCAAATCGATTTCGATTCGACCACACGTCGGACAAGAGATTAATGTTGCGGCATTTGCTGCAAGACCAAATGACTTGAGCACTTCTTTCGCAACTTTTACCTCTTCGACTGGGTCATCTGAAAGAGAGACACGAACCGTTGAACCGATTCCGAGTGAGAGGATCGCGCCAAGCCCAGCTGCTGATTTCAATGAACCAGAGAAAAGTGGACCTGATTCTGTGATCCCGACATGGAGCGGGTAATCAAACGTCTTCGCAGCGAGCGTATACGCTTCAAGCGCCAAGTTCACGTCAGAAGCTTTGAGTGAAATGATCGTGTTGTAGAATCCGAGGTCTTCGAGAATTTTCACGTGGTGCATCGCACTCTCGACCATTCCTTGAGCAGTCGGGTAACCATACTTTTCAAGGAATTGTTTCTCGAGTGACCCGGCATTGACACCGATTCGAATCGGAATTCCTTTTGCCTTCGCGGCGTTTACGACCGCTTCTACTTTTTCGCGGCGACCGATGTTACCTGGGTTGATTCGAATTTTATCGACGCCACTTTCGATGGCTTTTAGGGCAAGCTTGTAGTCGAAGTGAATATCGACAACGAGCGGGATGTTAATACGGCTCTTGATTTCAGCGAGTGCGTCAGCTGCACGTTCGTCTGGACATGCCACGCGAACAACTTGACACCCAGCCTCTTCTAGACGCTTAATCTCGGCGACTGTCGCCTCGACGTCGTGAGTTTTTGTTGTAGTCATAGATTGAATGACGACTTCGTTCGATCCTCCGATAATCAAATTACCGACGCGAATCGGACGAGTTAATGAACGATGCAAAATTTCTGACATATACGTAATCTCCTTCTTTTGGAAAGATTCCAATCGATTTAAGAAAATAAGGTTTCTTCATTATCATAACGAAAAGAATGTGAAAAAGCATCTAGGATGCGTAACAGATGTGTGCTCTTTACAAACTCTAACGTTATCTTAACATCTACTTCATAATTTTCCACCGTCTCAAGACCGATATAAAGGCGAGAATAGAAAAAGAGGTGGCAACATATGAAATGGGGCTTCAAACGGAATCAAATGAAGGAAGCGAGAGAAAACAATCGACCGAATCGACATTATAAAATGGCACACCGCCTCCAATGGACGCTCATGCCGATTATTTTACTAGTTTTTATCATGACGTTTGGTTGGTTCGCATTAAAGTCTGAACAACTATTGTCCGCAGAAATCGAGCAACGTCTCGTGCGGGAAGTCACGGTCATGCGAGAATCGGTGAAGACGTCCTACAGTGCATACGTTGCAAACGAGAAGCAACTAAATCGTTCATTAAAATCTACATATATGCAACAAGCTTCTATTCTATCAGGAGATGAATTCGAAGCCGCACAATTTTTAGTGCGTGGACAGTCTATTGAGCAATTGAGTGGACCAAAAGGGATGGAGAGAACAGACACCTTGGAGAAAGTCGCATCAAAGACGAAACCGGAAGTGACAGAAACGGAGCGATACTTAATGGCATCTATCTCCATTCCTGAGTTGAAAGCGGATTATGTTCTCGTCGTAACGAAAGAATCGACACTTGGTCCGATGAATGAGCTACGACGATTGATCATTTATATCTTATTGATTTCGATGATCGGGATGGCAATCCTATTTACACGATTGATTCAGCGCGAAGTCAGACCGTTGAGTATACTTGCCAATTCATTGCGTCATGCCGTAGAATCGCGCCGATTCGATGATGTGTCGCTCGGAGCAAAATCAAAGGAGATTCATATTCTCGAAACTGAGTTCAATATATTCATTCATTTATGGAATCAATCTATGGAAATGATGGGGAAGACGGCAAATGCCTTCCATCAAAGTCTTCCTGTCTTTAAACGGGAATTGATGAATAGTCATCATCAAGTGGAACAGTTCCAAGAAGTCGCAACCACTGTAGAACATACGAGTGATTCGTATCAGATGGTAACGAGCGACTCTACATCAAAAATGAAGGAAGTGACCAAACAAATCGAAATGCTTGGACGTCAAATGGACAGTGTCGATGAGCGAGGGAATCGCTTGAAATCCATTTTACATGATGAACTTGAAACATTTTCTTCTGTCAAAAACGCAAGTGAGTATGTTGAACACCAAGTGGGGAATATTCAGCAAAAACTAATCGAAAGCGAAGCCAACTCGTCAAAAGCCGATGAAGCGCTGAAGAGTATCCTCTCGGTTTCGGCAGCCACAAAGATGCTATCGCTAAACGCATCAATCGAAGCGGCAAGAGCGGGCGAGCATGGGAAAGGATTTGCTGTTGTTGCCAGTGAGGTGGGGAACTTAGCGAAAATGACAAATGAAGCGACACTTCTCGCGGTACATGCAATCGAAGCGCTGAACGAGGAGCGAAAGGACTTATTAGGGGAAGTCAATGACTTTATCAATCAAGTACATGGATTAAAAGATGCTGTTTCACGAGTAGAGAGTGGAATTGGAACGATCGATCACGAAATCAAAGTGCAGTTAGGTGAGTTTCAAACCATTACAGATCATACCTCACACACAGGTAGACAGCTTTTACACTTAATCGAATCAAATGAGCAACTACGAGAAATCAGTTCGTTACTTGAACAAAAATTAGGAGAGCTGAGCGAGGGAGTCAATCGGTGGTCACACGTTCAATCTGCCTTACGATCTGCAGGCGCAGATTTAGAAGGCCAAAGCGAGGCGTTAAATCGAACGCTTGAGGATCTTTCACCAAAATAAAAAACAACGACGAGCGTTCACGAAGACGCTCGTCGTTGTTTTTTTTGAGGTACTTTTGTTAATGGATAGGTGATATATCCAAGTCCAATCACAAAGCCAATCGATATCAATGAAGGGTTCATGTGATACAAAATCACTAATAAAATCGTTGGAACGAGTGTCATCGACACTGCGTATGGCCAAGCTTGGCGGTAAGCCCACATGTTTTTAGAATAGACTCTTGTAAATAATTGAACATATAAAGCCATGAAGGCGACCCAAATTAAATAGGAAAAGAAGATGGCGAACCCGTGTAAGAAGAGCCACATCGGAATGAAAAAGTCAGGGCGGATCACAATAAAGTCCAAGATGGTAATGAGTAGCGTCAATACAAAAGTGGCTCCCATATAGGCGTGAAGCGGAGCGAGGCGGAGGCGAAGGGCTCGTTTTGATGGCACTACGCTCGTTCGAATAAACGTGAAAATGGTAGACAACATGCTAAAAACTCCAATCTGTTATATTACAACATCCGTAAAAACGATAAAATTAGTACAGTGTTTTAATAAAACTTTTACATAAAACGTGTTTACATGAAGATGCCGATGAAGGCATAATGAGTAGGGCATTAAAAACCAAGCAAATCCAACCAATTCTTAATTAAAAGGAGTACAAAAATCGTGGAATACAATTTGCAAGAAATGTTATTCATGTTTTTTGGAGGTCTAGGGATCTTCCTCTTCGGGATCAAATCGATGGGAGACGGACTCCAAAAGTCTGCAGGGAATCGCCTGCGCGACATCCTTGATAAGTATACAACGAATCCATTCCTCGGTGTACTCGCCGGGATTATCGTTACTGTATTGATTCAATCATCTTCAGGTACAACCGTCATTACGGTCGGACTTGTTAGCGCCGGGTTCATGACACTCCGTCAAGCAATCGGGGTCATCATGGGGGCGAACATCGGGACGACGGTGACGGCGTTCATCATCGGATTCGATGTTGGTGCATATGCGCTTCCAATCATTGCAATCGGTGCAGTATTGTTGTTCTTCTTTAAAAAAGAAAAATTACAACACCTCGGTCAAATCTTCTTTGGCTTCGGGATGTTGTTCTATGGACTTGAATTGATGGGAAGTGGGATGAAACCACTTCGTTCAAGCGAATATTTCATCGACTTGACGCAATCAATGAGTGACAACCCGTTCCTTGGTGTCATCGTCGGTACTGTATTTACAGTCATCGTCCAGTCATCTTCTGCAACAATCGGAATTTTGCAAGAACTCTATGCAGGTGGTTCAATCGACTTGGATGCCGCTCTTCCCGTATTGTTTGGTGACAACATCGGTACGACAATCACTGCCATTTTGGCATCGATCGGTGCATCAGTTGCCGCACGTCGCGCAGCTGCAGCACACGTTATCTTTAACTTAATCGGAACGACGATCTTCATGATTTTGTTGATTCCGTTCACAAACTATATTTATTGGATTACAGACTTCTTGGCAATCGAAGACAAGATGCAAATTGCATTTGCTCACGGTACGTTTAACGTCGTCAACACATTGATCCAGTTCTGGTTCATCGGAACGATTGCTTGGATTGTGACGAAATTGGTCCCAGGTGAAGACTCAATCGTCGATACGAAAGCACAACATTTAGACCCGATCTTCATTCAACAGTCACCTTCGATTGCAGTCGAGCAAGCGAAATACGAAGTCATCCGCATGGGAGATTTCGCAAAACTTGGTCTCGACGAAGCGCGTAACTATTTGACAACAGGAGATAAGAAACACTCTGAAAAGTCTGCGCATATCGAAGAAGCGTTAAACTCGTTGAACGCGAAAATCACAGATTACCTCGTTAAATTGGCTGCGGTTGATTTGACTGAGCAAGAATCACAAGAGCACAAGACGCTCATGCATGCAATCAACGATATCGAACGAATCGGTGACCACGTTGAAAACATCATTGAGTTGATTGATTATAAGACTGCTACAAAAGTGACACTTTCAGCAGATGCTCAAAAAGAATTGACTGAAATGTACGACCTCACACGCGAAACGTTAGAGAAATCACTTCAGACGTTAGCAAGTGGTGACATGGTCGAAGCACGTAAAGTCATCGAAATGGAAGCGAAACTCGATATGCTCGAGCGACAATTCCGTAAAAACCACGTTGTTCGTTTGAACACGGGTGCTTGTGATGGACAAGCAGGTATGTTCTTCGTCGACATGCTCTCAAACCTTGAGCGCATCGGTGACCATGCCATGAACATCACGGAAATCACACTCGAAGATGCGAACGAAGTGATGGTATAAAGATGAGGCACTCCAACTACGTATTGGAGTGCTTTTCTTTTCAATGGAAAGGAATTTCCCTTGACAGTATGGAGCATATTCAGTATATTATTACTGTATAACAACATGGCGGTGTAGCTCAGCTGGCTAGAGCGTACGGTTCATACCCGTGAGGTCGTGGGTTCGACTCCCTCCGCCGCTACTTATAAGGACCCTTAGCTCAGCTGGTTAGAGCAGACGGCTCATAACCGTCCGGTCGTAGGTTCAAGTCCTACAGGGTCCATTTGAAACAACTTTCATTTTGTGAAAGTTGTTTTTTGTTTTCAATCTAAAATTCGTGGGTAAATACTCGTTAGCATTTTGTTTTTTGAAAAATATGAAATGAGGCGGACAAAATGGAACGAAATCATACCATGATGCAGTTTTTTGAATGGCATGTCGAAGCGGATCAAAAACATTGGAAGCGGTTAAAAGAGAGAGCGGAAGATTTAAATAAAGCTGGGATTACGGCGCTTTGGTTACCGCCTGTCACGAAAGGGCAAAGCGATCAAGATACCGGATACGGAATCTATGACTTATATGACTTAGGTGAGTTCGATCAAAAAGGATCGATTGCCACGAAATACGGAACAAAAAAAGAGCTTCTTGAAGCGACAACCTATTGTCAGCAAGAGCTAGGGATGCAAATTTATATGGACGTCGTCATGAACCATAAAGCAGGCGCGGATGCCACCGAGAAGTTTGACGTGCTCGAAGTGGATCAAAATGATCGCACGAAAGTGCTGTCTGACGAGCCTTTTGAAATCGAAGGATGGACGAAGTTTGATTATGAAGCTCGTGATGGGAAGTATTCTACATTTAAATGGGACTTCACACATTTTAACGGCACCGACTATGATGCAGCGACAGACCGTTCTGGCATCTTCTTTATCGTTGGAGAGAATAAAAGATGGAACGACAATGTCGATGACGAATTCGGTGTCTATGACTATTTGATGTTCGCAAACATCGATTATCATCATCCTGAAGTTCGGGAAGAAGTGTTGAGCTGGGGTAAATGGTTCATTGAGGAAACGAAATGTGACGGATTCCGATTGGATGCAATCAAACACATCAACTATGACTTCGTGAAAGAGTTCAGTCAAACGATGCGTGAAGAGAAAGGCGATCAATTCTATTTCGTCGGAGAGTTCTGGAAGTCTGATCTTGACGCATGCCGTGAATTTCTTGATAACATCGATTACCATGTCGATCTATTCGATGTTCCGCTCCACTATAAATTACATCAGGCGTCAGAGGAAGGGGCCGCATTCGATATGCGCACCATTTTTGATGATACGCTCGTCCAGTCACACCCACTTCATTCAGTGACGTTTGTAGACAATCACGATTCACAACCTGAAGAGGCACTCGAGTCATGGGTAAAAGATTGGTTCAAGCAAATCGCATACGGTCTCGTTTTGCTACGTAAAGATGGCTATCCATGTGTCTTCTATGGGGATTACTACGGCATCGACGGCCCTCACCCGACTGATGGGATGAAACTTGCCATTGATACACTTCTTTATGCCCGTCGGGAAAAAGCTTACGGGGAACAGGATGATTACTTCGATGATGCAAACGTCATCGGCTGGGTACGCAAAGGTGTAGAGGAGATCGAGCGTTCAGGATGTGCCGTTCTCATCTCAACTTCGGACGAGGCTGAAAAGCGAATGTTCGTCGGGGAAGAGCGAGCTGGCGAAACATGGGTCGACTTGACGAATACTCGAGAAGATAAAATTGAGATTGATGAGGAAGGATTTGGGGTATTTAAAGTGGCGGCGGGATCTATTTCGGTCTGGGCGTTACCAGAAGAAGATGTAGAGTGAGGCATTACAATTGAGTCGACCGTCACAAATCTGTTACATTTATAACGAACGTTGTTCAAAACACTTTTAAGGGGGATTTTAGTAATGGCTAAATTTGAATTACCACAACTTGATTACGCATATGATGCACTCGAACCACACATTGACGCACGCACGATGGAAATCCACCACACGAAACACCACAACACTTACGTCACAAACGTAAACAATGCACTCGAAGGAAAAGACGTGGAGTACTCTTCACTAGAAGACTTGCTTCAAAAAATCGATTCGCTTCCTGCTGACATTCAAACTGCTGTCCGTAACAATGGTGGCGGTCACTGGAACCACTCGTTCTTCTGGAAACTCTTGAAGAAAAACGAGAACGGGACACCTTCTGGCGATCTCGCTGCTGCAATCGACGAGTCATTCGGTAGCTTTGATGCATTCAAAGACGAGTTCACAAAAGCTGCAACTACTCGTTTCGGTTCAGGATGGGCATGGCTCGTCGTGAAGAACGGCAAACTTGAAGTGACGTCTACACCAAACCAAGATTCACCGATCATGGAAGGTGTTACGCCAATCCTCGGACTTGACGTTTGGGAGCACGCTTACTACTTGAACTACCAAAACCGTCGTCCTGACTATATCAATGCATTCTTCCACGTCATCGACTGGGATTATGTTGCGAAATTGTACGCTGACGCAAAATAAGTCGTTTGTCCCGAGATTCTTCATAGAGTCTCGGGTTTTTTTGTGTCTTTCATTAATTTGTAAACAAATTATGATATAGTGAAAAACGGACAAAATAGTAGATGACCGTGTACGCTATACTATAGAAGGAATCGATTGTGGAAGGAGATAACGGACTTGGCAAAAAATCGTGTAAAAGTGCCGAAGAAACGGCGAAACCACTTACCGTTACGTTTAAATTTGTTATTTTTCATCGTCTTCGTTCTATTTGCAACGCTAATCTTTCGATTAGGCGTCGTTCAAATTGTGAATGGGGAATTGATTGCACGTGAAGTTCAAAAAACTGAGTCGAGTAAGATTAAATACGAGGTACCACGAGGGAAGATTTATGACCGTAACGGTCAAGTGCTTGCGGATACGATTTCAAACTACTCGATCATGTACCGTCGTTCGCAAGTGACGAAAGCGGATGAACGCTTAGATGTCGCCAAAAAGTTGTCGGAAATCGTCGATATTCCGAAAGAAGATCGCAAAATGACGGAACGTGACCGCAAGGATTACTGGATTGCAACGAATCCAGAACTCGCTCAAGAACGTACGCAAGCATTGTTAGAGGAGTTACCGGAAGACGAGCGGGCTGCATTGTCCAACCAAGACGTAGACCGGCTCTTACTCGACTCCATCACAGAAGAAGAGATCACGTTCGATGATGCGACAGAAGAAATCATCGCGATCAAACATAATATGGAGAGCGGCTATGCCCTCGACCCACAAGTCATCAAAATCGGCGCAAGCCCAAAAGAGATGGCGGTCATTGAAGAAAACTTAGAAATGTTACCAGGCGTGAGCGTCGAGCCATACTATCAACGGGACTATCCGTTCGATGAGACGTTCAGAAGCTTCTTAGGAAGCTATCGTCAAATCCCGGCCGAACAACGAGCTTCTTATCAGGCGAAAGGATATGGACTGAACGACCGTGTCGGGACGTCCTACTTAGAGCAACAATATGAAGACGTCCTTCGCGGGACGCCTGCATACGATGTGTTCACAACGTATAAAGGTGAACCGGTCGGGGAACCAACTCGCGTGAGCGGGAACCCGGGTAAAGATATCGTTTTGTCGACTGATATCGAATTCCAAAAAGAAGTCGACGAGATATTGAAGAAGGCTATTCGGGCCGGGCGTTCGGGAAGTCCTCATTTCGACCGCGCGTTCGCTGTCGTCATGAACCCGCAAACGGGTGAACTACTCGCTTTGTCAGGGCAAGAGCTTGATTTAGAGACGAATGAGTTCAAAGATGTCTCGACAGGGACCGTACTCCGTGCCAGCCAAATCGGGTCAACCATCAAAGGGGCGACGGTCGCTTATGGATTTGAAGAAGGCGTCGTTGAGCCGGGAGAATATATTTATGACGCGCCGATTAAAATCGGATCGTCGACCAAAGCTTCTTACCGTAACATGGGGAACATAAACGATTTAGATGCACTTGCGATGTCGTCAAACATTTATATGTTCCAAATCGCATTACGTTTGGCTGACTATTATTCGACCGGACAAATTGTCGGGGAAAACGTCACACAGGCATTTGAAACGATGGAACATTACTATAAACAGTTCGGACTCGGAATCGAGACGGGAATTGATTTACCATTCGAGTCGACTGGATTCCGTAGCGTTCCCGACCGTGTCACGCTTCTCATGGATATGTCGATCGGACAGTATATCTCGTACACGCCAATCCAATTGGCACAATATACGTCTACGTTAGCAAATGGTGGTTATCGCATTCAGCCACATTTACTGAAAGAAATCATTGAGCCGGGTTCGCTCGATGAAAACAATAAACAAGTCGTCAGCACGTTCCAACCGAACGCGTTGAATAAAGTCGATATTCAAGACGAGTATATCGAACGTGTTCGTGAAGGATATCGTCAAGGGGTTGAATCTGCATCGGGTTCATCTCGGATTTTGCAACAGACAGGGATGACTGCGGCCGGGAAGACAGGAACGGCAGAGGCCATCGCTGAAAACGAAGATGGCCGAGCGAAACGAGACGCAAGCGGGAAGCCGATTGAGACGTTTAACTCGAACCATGTTGGCTGGGCACCGTATGATGACCCCGAAATCGCATGGGCGATCATCATGCCTGGACTTATGGCGGAAGGAATCAACACGCGGGTCGCGCACGATATTATGAAAGCTTACTTTAACTTAGAAGATGTGAATGCAATGCTTCAATGAAAGGAGTCACTTCGGTGACTTCTTTTTTTGTCTTTACAATTCTTTTACGTTCCGTTTATTTCTCGTTAATAGAAGTTCATTAGGATATTAATTGTAGGACAGAACAACAGATCCACAACAAAAATCAAAGCAAACTCAAGGAGGACGTCACAAATGTCTTGGATGAAAAAATCAGCTTTACTCGCTTCAATCACTTCGGTCGCACTCGTAGGTGCAGCCTGTGGGAACAATGAAGAAGGAAGTGGCGCTGCTGAAGGCGATGCGCTATCAGGAAAAGTCGTCATGGACGGATCATCAACTGTATTCCCAATCATGGAAGCAGTCGCAGAAGAATATTCAGCTGAACAACCAGAAGTTGAAGTGACGGTCGGTGTCTCTGGTACGGGTGGTGGCTTCAAACGCTTCGTGACGGGAGAGACAGACTTCTCGAACGCATCACGTGAAATCAAAGAAGAAGAAGCAGCTGAAGCGGAGAAAAATGGTGTGGAATTCACACAACTCTCAGTCGCACTTGATGGTCTTTCACTCGTTGTGAACCCGGCGAACGATTGGGCTCAAGATATCACGATTGAAGAATTAAATAAAATGTGGACAGATACAAGCGTGAAAACGTGGAAAGACGTTCGTTCAGACTGGCCAGATGAAGAAATCTCATTCTTCGCACCAGGTAAAGACTCAGGTACATTCGACTTCTTCAATGAGGCTGTTCTTGACGATACAGACATTCGTGAAGACGCGCAATTGTCAGAAGACGACAACGTCCTCGTCACAGGTGTAGCAGGAACGGAAGGCGCAATCGGATTCTTCGGATACGCATACTACATTGAAAACCAAGACACATTACGTGCCATGGCAGTCGAAGGTGTAGAGCCAACTCCAGAAACAATCAATGACCTTTCTTACCCGCTCTCACGTGAAATCTTCACGTATGTCAACAACGCTTCATTGAAAGATAAAGAGCAAGTAGCCGATTTCGCACGCTTCATGAATGAAAATGCTGGTGCACTTGCTGAAGAAGTTGGATATGTCGGTATGGAACAAGCGCGTTACGATGAAAACGCGAAGATGATCGACGAAATCGCTGGAGAATAAAATGATACGTGGCAGAAGGTGAGAGTAACTCTCACCTTCTCGCCATGCTTTCTAGTATGAAGAGGTAGGGAGCGATACACGAGATGAATGAACCAAACAAAGAGCTCTCGATTCGAGAGATGATTCAACAAAATAAACAAAAGAAATATAGTACGACGAACGTGTTTGATAGAATCATGCCGTTCTTATTATTCTTGAGCGCATTCGTATCGGTCGTCACGACAATTGGTATTGCGTTCACACTTGGCTTTGAGCTATTCAAGTTCTTTGAACGAGTGCCTGTCGCTGAATTTTTAGGGTCGACAGAATGGTACCCGCTTAGTGCAGATCAGCGCTTCGGGGTATGGGCACTTGTGATGGGAACACTCCAAATTACTGTAATTGCGATGATCGTTGCCGTACCGCTTGGACTGGCGTCTGCGATTTATTTGAGTGAGTACGCTTCGGAGCGAGCGCGTCGTGTATTAAAGCCAATCTTAGAAGTGTTGGCAGGTGTCCCGACCATCGTATTCGGTTTCTTCGCGTTGTCATTCATCACACCGATTTTGCAAGCGTTGATTCCAGGACTTCAAATTTACAATGCGCTTAGTCCTGGTATTGTCGTCGGGATCATGATTATTCCGATGATCGCTTCGATTTCTGAAGATGCGATGAGTGCGGTGCCGAAGAAAATTCGAGATGGTGCGCTCGGTCTAGGTGCAACACGCCTTGAAGTGGCGACAAAGGTCGTCATGCCAGCAGCGACATCTGGAATCATTGCCTCAATCGTTCTCGGAATGAGCCGTGCGATTGGAGAGACGATGATTGTAACGATTGCGGGTGGGTCGCAACCGAACTTCGAGTTCAATCCGCTCAATGCGATTCAGACGATGACGGCATATATCGTTCAAATCGCAAAAGGTGACGCAGGTTACGGAACAATCGAATATTACAGTATCTATGCGGTCGGTGCGTTGTTGTTCGTCTTCACTCTGTTGATGAACTTGCTCGCAAACTGGGTGACGCGCCGCTTCAGAGAGGAGTACTAATATGGCTTTACCGAACAGTGAGTTCAAGAATACGAAGAACCTGATGGATCGTGAGACGGTATCTGAACGAATCAAACGCCGCTTACAACTGAATGAAATTTTCAAATACGTCTTTTTGGCAGGACTTGTCTTTGCATTAGTCGTCTTATCGACTTTGATTTATGACATCGTCTCAAAAGGGGCGGGCTGGGTCGACCTTGATTTCTTACGTAACTTCCCGTCACGTCGCCCTGAAGATGCTGGTCTATATCCTGCATTGATCGGATCATTTTGGTTAATGTTATTGATCGTACCAATGGTGTTCGTCATTGGTGTCGGTGCAGCAATCTACCTAGAAGAGTACGCACCGAAGAATCGAATGACTTCATTTATCGAAGTCAATATTTCGAACTTGGCTGGTGTGCCTTCGATCGTATTCGGATTGCTCGGATTAACGATATTCGTTCGTGTGATGGAATTAGGCAACTCGGTTATGGCAGGTGCGTTGACGCTTGGACTCATGAGTTTACCGATTGTCATCGTAGCCTCACAAGAAGCATTACGGGCAGTCAAAATGGAGTTACGACACGCTTCTTTAGCGCTAGGTGCTTCAAAATGGCAAACAACGTTCAATGTCGTCTTGCCGTCAGCGATTCCTGGGATTATCACAGGAATCATTCTAGCCGTGTCTCGTGCAATCGGTGAAACAGCACCGTTGATCATGGTCGGCGCAGCAACATTTATTTCAACAACACCAAGCAGTATTTTCTCTGACTTTACGGCGCTCCCAATCCAGATCTATAACTGGACGAGCCGACCGCAAGCAGAATTCCAAAACTTGGCCGCGGCAGGAATCATCGTACTCATGACGATGCTCATTGCGATGAACTCTGTAGCGATTTATATCCGAAACAAATATACGAACCGACATTAAGTCGTTCTTGCAGATGAATGAGGAGGAAGCTCGAGATGATGAAACAACAAGAGCTCAATAAAGGAGATCAAAACGTGAACACAACAACGACAGAACCGACAACTACTGAGATGAAAAAAGATAGCGCTTATGTCGTCAACAATTTGAACTTATGGTACGGCGAAGACCAAGCTTTGATTGACGTCAACCTCGATATTAAAAAGAATGAAGTTACGGCCATCATCGGACCATCTGGGTGCGGGAAATCAACATTCATTAAAACGTTGAATCGCATGGTAGAACTCGTACCATCTGTTCGGACGAATGGTGAAATTTTGTATCATGGTCGGAACATCTTCGACCGTGGATATAAAGTAGAAGATTTACGTACATCGGTCGGAATGGTATTCCAACAACCAAACCCGTTCCCGAAATCCGTATATGATAACGTAGCGTACGGTCCTCGTACGCACGGCATCAAAAATAAAAAAGTACTCGATGAGATTGTCGAGCGCTCACTTCGTGGCGCTGCCATTTGGGATGAAGTGAAAGATCGTCTGAACGAAAACGCATACGGACTTTCTGGTGGACAGCAGCAACGTCTCTGTATCGCTCGTACGCTAGCAATCGAACCTGACGTCATCTTGATGGATGAACCGACATCTGCCCTTGACCCGATCTCTACATTGAAAGTGGAAGAACTTGTTCAAGAGTTGAAAGAGCAGTACTCAATCATCATCGTCACGCATAACATGCAACAAGCTGCCCGTGTTTCGGATAAAACGGCCTTCTTCTTAAATGGAGAAGTTGTCGAGTTCGATGTAACAGATAAGATTTTCTCGAATCCATCTGACAAACGGACGGAAGACTATATTTCTGGCCGTTTCGGTTAAGGAGGAGACTAGATTGATGGCACAAAATCGCACATTTTTTGATACGAAATTAACTGAATTAGAAGATAAAGTAGTCCGTTTGGCAAACTTGACGATGCGACAAACGGCGACGGCAATCGAAGTGTTAGAAAAACATGATCTTGAGTTGGCGCAAACGGTAATCGACAACGACAATGAACTAGATGATTTAGAATTAACTATCAACGACGAAGCGATTTTATTGATTGCTAAGCAACAGCCTGTTGCGACTGACTTACGTCGTCTGATTGTAACGATGAAATCGGCGACGGACTTAGAACGCATTGCGGATTACGCGACGAACATCGCCAAAGCTGTGACGCGAATTGAACATGTTCCTTATTTACATGACATTCAACCACTCAAACAGATGGCTGAACAGTTGATTGACATGCTCGAATTGGCGACGCGTGCGTATCGTAAAGGAGAAGTGAGTCGTGTCCGTGAACTCAATGAAATGGACCGTGTGATTGACGAAATCAATCTAACGGTGATTAAACAATACATCGGTTCCCTTCCGGCAATGACGGTCGGAACGAACGATGTATACGAGTTCTCAAACATCGCTAGATATCTCGAACGGATGGGCGATCACGTGACAAACTTCGGAGAACATTTAATTTTTCTTGAAAAAGGGAAACATTATGATTTGAATCAATAAGATTAGTGGTAAAGAACAACAGTGCTGTTGTTCTTTATTTTTTTGGGCAGGAATTCATAAAGAATGAGCGAATACTAGTCTACATGGATTTTTACATGAAGGGAGCCATACAGAGATGGAAGAGAAAATCGTATCCTTGAAGCAACAAGGACTTACGTTGAAACAGATTGCGGCAGAACTAGACGTCCCGATTGGCAAAGTCCAATACGCATGGCGAAAATGGAGAAATCAGCAACAAGAGGTGGAGGAAGTTGTCCCTGTGAAACAAAAGAGCAATAAGAAAGCTAAAGCTAAAGCTAAAGCTAAAGCTAAAGCGCCAGGATCAACTTCGCGTAAACAAGTCGCCACAGCGAAAGAAACGAGTGATGTGAACGTATCGCCACTTCTTACGAAAGGACCAGAAGGATACTGGCAGTTGCCAGACCGATACAACGTCGACTTTTTACATGCAGTCGTGCAATCACCGAACTCGGTTTATGTGTGCTGGGAAGTGTCTGATTTGGTCAAAGAGACGTTAGAGCTTCAGTTTATGAGACGATGGGAAGAGCTACCGAAAGCATTCCGTATTTTAGACGTGACCTTATTGGATTATGCGAGCGGTCATGCAAATCGTTCATATACGTTCGACCTACCTGAAATGACGAATAGTTGGTTCGTTCGTCCTCTCGATCCGAATACGACATATGTGTTCGAATTCGGGATTCGCACGATGGAGGGAGAATTTTTACCAATCGTGGCATCAGCACCGCTTGATACACCGCGTGCAGAACCAGCCGGCATCGGACGTTTTGCGGAACCGGTGAGACGTTGGCAGTATGGGGAAGTAGATTCTCCTGAGTTATTAGATACATTACCAAAATATGCGGCATATCGTCACGTACGTTAAGGAGGACATTCTTACATGAAACCAGGATACTTTTCACTCGTCCTTCATGCTCATTTACCGTACGTTAGGCATGAAGAGAAGCACCGATTAGAAGAAAGATGGGTGTATGAAGCCATCTCAGAAACATATATTCCAATTCTTTGGCAAGTTGACCGCTTGAAGCGGCCATTGCATTGGACAGTCAGTATTTCGCCACCAGTGGTGGAAATGCTCGCAGACCCGCTCATCCAAGACCGATATGTCGAGCACATCGATGAGATGCTCGAATTGATTGCGTTAGAACTCTCAGAGGGAAGAACGGACGAGGAGACGTCGACGTTACATTTCTATGAACAGCGTTATCACGACTTGAAAAATACGTTCCTTCATTGGAATAAAAACTTGAATGAAGCGTTCCGTACATATCGTGAAGCGGGATATATCGACATGGTGACTTGTACGGCGACCCACGGCTTCAACCCACATCTCTTCACGGAGCAGGCGGCACGGGCTGAAATTCGGACAGGTCTCAACTGTTTCGAACGTCACTACGGGTTCCGTCCGACAGGGATTTGGTTGCCAGAGTGTGCATATACACCAGGCGTGGACCGAATTCTTTACGAAGAAGGGATTCGATACACGTTTGTCGATGAACATGCATTGCTCGATGCGGACCCGACTCCTGAAAAAGGCATTGGTGCTCCGGTCTATTCTCCACACGGTGTCGCATTGTTCCCACGAGACCAAATCATCTCGGGTAAAATCTGGAGTTCGATGATTGGATATCCAGGTCACCCTGACTATCGAGAGTTTTATCGAGATTTGGCCTACGACCGAGATTGGGACTATATTCAATCGTTCATGCATCCGGAAGGCATTCGATTCGACACAGGATTAAAAATGCACCGCATCACAGGTGACACCGATCAAAAAGACTTTTATGTACGTGAGTGGGCTGAACATCAAATCGAGAACCATGCGACAGACTTCGCTCAAACGTTAGAAGGGCACCTGGAGGCACATGGCGGACAAACGTTCCCACCGTTCTTGGTCACAGCACCGTTCGATGCGGAATTGTTTGGCCACTGGTGGTTTGAAGGTCCTGAATTTCTTGGGAAAGTCGCAGAGCGACTCGAAGAATTTGGAATCGAAACGATCACGCCAGCAATCTTTCTTGAGCGTCACTTCAAAGATTTACAAACCGTCCATGTTTCCATGAACACATGGGGACGAAAAGGCTACGGTGAAGTTTGGATTAATGAACGAAATGAATGGATGCTCCGTCACCTGCATATGATGGAGATGCAACTCGTCAAAGACGTAGCAGATTATCGTGATCAATCGGATTTGACGAATCGTGCGTTAAAGCAATTGATTCGCCATTATGTGTTGGCTGTATCGAGTGACTGGGCGTTTATCTTAGATGGGCAAACGACAGCACAGTATGCGGCTGAACGCTTCAGAGAGCATACACGACTCTTCGCCGAACTTGAAACGGCGCTTTATCAAGGCACTGTCTCGAACAAGTTGCTCGATGATCATTATGCGGCGTATCCATTCCTTCAAGACGAAGATCTTGATGTCGATTCATTCCTCTCCCCGCACGACTATTACGTGACGACTGAACGAGATGCAGAAGAGTCGGCAATTCTTATGCTGACACCCGAATATCACGGTCATATCGTCGGTGGACTTGGTCATCGTGTCGTCGAGGAAGTGGAGGCGAGAGCAAATGAGGGAGAAACCGTCTATGTGCTGACGCCGTATCACGATGAGTTACCGGAATACGAACGACACGGAAACGTTCATGTGTATCGAGTTCGTCCGACTAGCCCATTTTTAGAGCACGTCATGAATCAGGTTGCCACGCAAAATATTGCGTATGTCAAACTCGTTCATGAACTTTCGAAACGGGTATCATTCAAAGTGATTCATCACTTTGATTGGATGACGATTCCTGCTGCAAGAGAACTTGCGCAATCACTTGCGCTTCCGTTATACTCAACTATGTTGTCCTTTGAAGCGACACGGAACCCGCACGGGCACGGTGGTTTATTCGATGCGATCCATCGTATTGAAAACAGTGTGTTCTCGTCAGCGGAGTACGTTTATGTCGGCGAAGAGCTCTCGATGAACGACCTGAAACAATGGTATAAAGTAAGCGAGAATGTCAACACATGCCTACCTCTTGAATCTTCTCCTTACGGACAGGAATCAATGAAAAAGAACGTGAAATAACCTTGCTTTTTCATAAGAAACTTGGTAGGATAATTGAGTATGCTTAGACTGTAAAGCAAAAGCACTTGATACAACATCATTAAGATGGGAGTGAAAGAAATGCGCGTTAAAATTACATTAGCTTGCACAGAAACAGGCGATCGCACGTACATCACGAAGAAAAACAAACGTAACAACCCAGAGCGCCTTGAGTTGCGCAAATACAACCCACGTCTCCGTCGTCACACGCTTTACCGCGAAGTGAAGTAATGAGGGACCGGCCGTCACATATGTGGCGGCTTTTTTTGTAAGGAGGAATGCGTTGTGGAAGACAAAGCAGCGTTAAGACGAACGGTTCATCAGTATATTAAACAAATGAATAATCGCCAACGAGTTGACCGAATCATCCATCAGCAGTTGTTCGCAACAGAGATGTGGAAAGAAAGCCAGACGATTGCCGTGACATCGTCACTTCCGCTTGAAATCGATACATCGCCAATCATTCATGAAGCGTTTGAAGCAGGAAAAACGGTGTGCGTCCCGAAAGTAACGGAGCAGGGGTTAACGTTTCATATTATTCATTCAGTAGATGACCTTGAGACAGGCGTCATGAATATTTTGGAGCCGACGACCCCGCCGACGACGAAAAGCATCGACCTCTGTCTTGTCCCGGGAAGGGTATTTGACCGGTCTGGATATCGAATCGGTTGGGGTGGAGGATACTATGACCGATTTTTACGTACATATGAAGGGGAGACGGTTTCATTAGCGTACTCCGTTCAATTGGTCGATCAAGTACCGACTGAACCACATGATCTACCTGTTCAGTGGATTGTGACAGAAAAGGAGATGATTCAATGTTCGCCATATTTGTTGTAACTTGTATCGTCGCCTTTCTCGGGTATCGGTTACGCTCCTTGACGATCTCGGGAGCCTTCTTGACAGTGGTGACGGGGGTATTGATCGGGTTATCGTTTGGTTGGTTCGGCCTCTATTTACTCGGCGTATTCTTCTCGACATCTTCACTTGCATCAAAATATCGATCTCGTGATAAACAAAATGTAGATGACATTGTCGAAAAAACGGGAGCGCGCGACGCCATTCAAGTGTTAGCAAACGGTGGGGTAGGGATTCTCTGTGCCCTCGGTTACTTACTGACAGATGACCTCGTCTATCTTTATATGTACATCGTGTCCATTGCGGCAGCGACGAGTGACACGTGGGGATCTGAATTCGGTGTCCTCGCAAAACGTAAACCGCGCTTCATGTTCACGTTTAGAGAAGTTGAGCCGGGAACGAGCGGTGCCGTTTCAACATTTGGGACGGTCATGTCGATTGTAGGCGCATTCGTGATTGTTTGCTCTTCTCTCCTGTTTGTTGAATTGGATATGACATTACTGTTGGCGCTTTGGGGAATCGGACTGAGTGGGAGTGTCATCGATACATTGCTCGGGGCGACGGTTCAACGGAAGTTTCGCTGTACAGTTTGTGGAAAGCTGACGGAAAAGAAAGTTCATCATCAAGTTCCTACAACATATGTGTCAGGGTGGCGTGTGCTAGGGAATGATGCAGTCAATTTTTTATCCGTTCTTGGAGCGGCGTCTATTTGTTTTTTGGTATTCGGATGAGGGTAGTACAGAAAATGAAGATGTTTCAAATGAATGTGAATGTTGTCACAATATCGCCAAAGTGAAAACGGTTTCCACTGTAGTTAGGGTTTGTGAATGATGTTACAATCTTGTTGTAACAGAGATAACAAAAACATGAAACAGATTGATCGAAGGGTGGAGAATCAATATGGAAACATTAAATCATGCTAAAGTAACGCGCGTCGCACTTGTAGGGGCAGGGGCAGTTGGAGCGAGCTTTGCGTACCAGTTAACGACAGCAAGCCTTTGTGAAGAACTCGTCATCATTGACATCAACAAGGCAAAAGCAGAAGGGGAAGCGATGGACTTGAACCACGGCGTCTCGTTCGCGTCTTCACCGATGCGTGTATGGGCAGGGGATTACGCAGACTGTGGTGTAGCAGACATCGTCGTCATTACTGCAGGTGCACCGCAACGTCCAGGTGAGACTCGTCTTGACCTTGTCGAAAAAAATGCGAAGATCATGAAATCGATGATTTCAGATATTATGGATTCTGGTTTTGATGGCATTATCATTATCGCCTCAAACCCGGTCGACATTATGACACATTTGGCTTGGAAGTATTCAGGACTACCTAAACATCGCGTCTTCGGCTCAGGAACTGTACTCGACACGTCGCGTTTACGTTACATGCTTGGCGACTATTTCAATGTCGACCCACGTAACTGTCATGCCTATATCATGGGTGAGCACGGTGACACTGAGTTTGCTGCTTGGAGTAATGCTCGTATCTATGGAAAGTCTGTTGAGCAGTTACTTGAAGAGCATGATGAATATAACTGGCAAGACCTTGAAGACATATATGTGAACGTACGTGATGCGGCTTATCACATCATCGAACGTAAAGGTGCGACATACTATGCCATTGGACTCGGATTACTCCGTTTGGTCAAAGCGGTCCTTCGTAATGAGAACACGTTGCTGACAGTCGGTGCTCATCTTGATGGGGAATACGGTTTACACGATATTCATATCGGGGTACCGGCAATCATCAACCGTCAGGGCGTGCGTGAGGTCGTTGAGATTGAGTTGTCAGAAGAAGAACATCAAAAAATGCAACATTCTGCGAACGTCCTAATGAAAACGATGGAACCTGTCTTGTAATTGCGATATATGAGTGCCCGTAGCCGTAAAGGTTGCGGGTTTTTTTGTACGTTTGAGGCAAGCCACGACTTTGTCGTGAGGTACAACGTGATTTACAATAGAATGAGAGAGGAGGGATTTTGTTGGCGACTTGCTTCTGGGAAGACATTTATCAAGCGGTCGAGAACGGTGGACGAATCGAAGGGATATTAGAACCGTCCCGTGCAGTCATCTTGTTTGATACAAAAGCAGGTGATCGCTATGACTTATACGTTCAAACTGAAAAAGCGTGGGCGAATCATGTCGGTACTGACATTAACGCAATCTTGAGCGCCTTTCGTCTGTCTCGTATTGGACGAAAGCGTTTGACGATTCACATATATGGTGACCGTCTCGTTGATGAAGAGCGGGTCGACTCCATGACGTTCCCGATTCCAGCGAGAGTGACAGTATCTCGCTCGATTTGTACACCTACGATGGAGGACGACCGTTTTCGACTGCTCGCGGTTGCAATGGATCGAAAGAAGAAAGCGGAGTTAAAGAAACGATTCTCCTTTGGTAAACCGCAAGTAGTTTACGGCTTGATGTTCATCACGTTTTTAGTCATGTGGCTAGCTGAATCAGTCGGTTCGACATTCGACCCGAACACGTTGATCGCATTCGGTGCGAAAGTGAACCCACTCATCGAAGAAGGGGAATGGTGGCGGTTAATTACGCCAATGTTTCTGCATATCGGATGGTTCCATTTTGCCATCAATATGTTTGCGCTCTGGTCACTTGGTCCGCTCGTTGAACGAATGTACGGCTCCCTCCGCTTTTTCATCATCTACGTGGTCGGTGGGATTTTAGCGACGACAGCATCGTACGCGTTCAGTGAATCCATTTCAGCGGGGGCATCAGGAGCCTTATTTGGTTTGGTCGGTGCCTTACTCTATTTTGGACTGCGGGATCGTTCGCTCTTTATGAAGACACTCGGACCTCCGCTCTTTATTATGTTAGGATTAAATGTAGGACTCGCGTTCGTATTGGGTGCGAACTTGGATCATTTTGCACACGCGGGTGGTTTACTAGGTGGATTCGTCGTCTCTGGTGTCGTCGGATTGCCTGATGAGGAAAATCGAACACAACGCATCTTATTTTCTGTGCTCACGGCCATGTTGTTTGGTCTACTATACGGGTATGGATCTTGGTAAGGGGAGAATATGATGATAGAAACACTGAAAACATTAGTTGAAATCCCGAGTCCGTCTGGTATGACGGAGGAGGCGATCGGATTTGCAGAAAATAAACTCCAAACACTCGGTGTGAAGACGTCTCGTTTACATAAAGGGGCGTTGCTCGCGACGTTCCCAGGACGTTCGGACGAGGCGCGTCTTTTGACGGCGCACGTTGATACCCTTGGGGCGATGGTCAAGGACATCTTGCCGAGCGGACGCATACGTCTCACGCAAGTGGGTGGATACGCTTGGACGGCGATCGAAGGAGAAAACTGTCTCATTCATCGCGAGGAGGGGGAGGCGATCGAAGGAACCATCCTCGTCCATCAGTCGAGCGTTCATGTGTATAAAGACACGAACTCTGCAGAACGCTCTGCTTCAAACATTGAAGTTCGATTGGATGAGAAAGTCCATTCTCGTGAAGATGTGACGGCACTTGGAATTGAAATCGGTGACTTTGTGTCATTTGATCCACGATTCAAGGTGACGTCTTCCGGATACATCAAATCTCGTCATTTGGACGACAAGGCTTCTGTGGCCATCTTTTTAGACCTAGCTAAAGATTTGGTTAATGATGATTTGCCACATACGGTCCACTTCTTAATCTCGAATTATGAAGAAGTCGGATTCGGGGGGAATGCCGGCATTCCTGAAAATGTTGTGGAATACATTGCCGTCGATATGGGGGCGCTCGGAGATGGTCAACATTCAGATGAATATACGGTTTCGATTTGTGCCAAAGATTCATCTGGACCATATGATATTAGCTTGCGCCGTAAGTTTACTTCAATATGTAAGGCGCATGACATCGCTTATAAAGTGGATATCTATCCTTATTATGGCTCGGATGCGTCGGCTGCGATCCGTGCAGGCTACGATGTGAAGCACGCTTTGATTGGTCCAGGAATTGAGTCAAGTCATAGTTATGAACGGACACATGTGACGTCTATGGAAGCGACAAGAGAATTGTTAAATCGTTATGTCTTGTCAACGATGGAGGAAGAAGCATGAAAAACTTTTATGATGTCCAACAGTTTTTAAAATCGTTCGGAACCATTATTTACATCGGGGAGCGGGATGCTGAAATCTCACTGATGATGATGGAACTCGACGAGTTGTATGAAGGGGGCATCATCGAGCAGCGTGTATACGATACGGCGAAAATCATTTTGACCCACGAATTGAAAAATTCAAGAGATTGACAGAAATCCCCTTAGTGCAAAGGGTTGCACTAAGGGGATAATAGTGTACACTATTGAATGAAAGCGATTTAGTTGAGATGAGGAGTGAACGGTATGAAATGGTTATTAGGGATCGACATCGGTGGTACAACGGTGAAGATGGCTGTTTTAGACATGAATGGCATCATTTCTGATAAGTGGGAAGTTAAAACGGATATTCGAGAAAACGGTGTACATATACCAAAAGACATCGCAGCCTCATTTGAAACGTATTTAGAGACGTCAGGCAAGAAGAAAGAAGACTTCGCAGGTGCAGGTATCGGAGCCCCTGGATTCATCAATTTCTCTGAAGGTGTTGTCGAGTATTCACCGAACATCGGATGGAAAGACTTCGCTCTTGTGAGTGAGTTCGAAAAAGCGGTCGGACTCCCCGCTGTCCTCGAAAACGATGCGAATGCCGCTGCCCTCGGGGAAATGTGGAAGGGTGCAGGTGAAGGTGCATCCGAATTACTTGCCATCACGCTCGGTACAGGCGTCGGTGGTGGCGTCATCACGAACGGAAACATCGTTCATGGTACGGCTGGTATGGCAGGAGAAATCGGTCATATCACCGTCGAACGAGATGAGGCGAAAGCTGTAAAATGTGGCTGTGGCCGATTAGGGTGTATCGAAACGATTGCCTCTGCGACAGGTATTTCACGTTTAGCGTTGCAAAAACGGAAAAATCAAGATACTTCGTTGAACGAATTGAAAGAAGTGACGGCACGTGACGTATTCGAAGCTTATAAAGCTGGGGATACAATCGCGACAGAAGTGATTGACGAGATGACAGAATATCTCGGATTGACAATCTCGAATATCGCCAACACACTCAACCCGAAAATGATCGTCATCGGTGGCGGCGTCTCAAAAGCAGGGACAGCATTGCTTGAACCGCTTGATGCTCAGTTCAAGCGTTTCGCACTCGAACGTGTCTATGAGTCGACGACGTTTAAAATCGCTGAACTTGAAAATGATGCCGGAGTCATCGGTTGTGGCTGGTTAGCACGCAAACACTTCCTTCCGACACGCGTATAAAACTGACACGTCTGCACATTGCAGGCGTGTTTTCTTATGGGAAAGGGTATGGGATATTGTAAAATTTGTAACGTCACAGTTGATTTTTTATTAAAAAAGGGGTAAGATTTGGACTTGATACTGGACGTGTACTATTCAAATCGAATTGTACAATGTATGAACAAATATAAAAATAAATGGCTATAAAAACATGCCGAAAACTGAAAAGAGGAGGAGACCGTCAGATGAATTCATCTCAACGCTTCTCGAAGCTATCGACGAGACTGAACGATACGGTCTGCGCTTCGTTTCAAGAATATCGTCTATTTTGGATATTTACGTTATTGCTTTGGACGAAGACGTATATCGTCTATCAATTTTTCTTCAACATTCCGATTGAAAACACCGCACAAGCCTTTATCCTACTGATCAGCCCGATCAGTTCGACATTATTCTTGTTTGCCTTCCATTTCTTCTTTAAAGGAAACAAACAAAAATGGGTGCTCTACACGCTTTACGCGCTCGCATCCTTCATCTTGTTTGCGGATGCCGTGTATTATCGTGAATTTACGGACTATTTAACGATGCCGGTCATTATGCAACCATCGAACATGGAGACGCTGTCGACATCGTTCACATCACTTCTCGAATGGAAAGACTTAATCATTCTTGGTGACGTTTTTGTCTTACCGTTTATCTTATGGCGTATGAATATGAAAGAGAATGCTGCTTCACATCGTCGCGCACTCGTGACATTCGTTGCAGCTGTATCGGTATTCTTGTTCAACCTTTCTTTGGCGGAAACAGAGCGTCCGGAATTGTTGACTCGTTCATTCGACCGTGAGCTATTAGTGAAAAACATCGGAACGTTTAACTTCCATGTGTATGACGCGATGCTTCAAACGAAAACATCTGCTCAAAAAGCGATGGCTGACGAATCAGAGCTTGCAACGATTGAACAATTCACTCGTCAGAACTATGCTGCACCGAACCCTGATTTGTTCGGTAAATATAAAGGGAAAAACGTGATTGTTGTGTCGTTCGAATCTGCACAAAACTTCACACACAACATGAAAGCGCCGAACGGTGAATTTATCACGCCGAACTTGAACAAACTGATTGAAGAGTCTCACTATTGGCCAAACTACTACCATACAGTAGGTCAAGGGAAGACATCAGATGCGGAGTTTGCGCTCGATAACTCACTATATGGCCTACCGCGTGGTGCCGTATACTTTACGAACGCGGACAACGAATATCAAGCACTTCCAGAGTTGATTAAAGAAGATAACTATTATTCGGCCGTCTTCCATGCGAACAATAAATCGTTCTGGAACCGCGACCAAATGTATAAAAATATCGGTGTCGATCAATTCTTTGATGAAAAGAGCTACGATCTCGGAAATCCAGAAGACATGACAGAATGGGGTCTCTTAGATGATAGTTTCTTCGAACAATCGATTCCAATGCTTCAAGAGTTGCCTGAACCGTATTATGCGAAGTTCATCACATTGACGAACCACTTCCCATATACGATGCCAAGCGAAGACTATGAACTCGTACCGAAGTTCGAGACAAGTTCAACAACGTTAAATAACTTCCCGCAGGCGCTTGCATATCAAGACTATGCACTCGGTCTCTTCATCGATCAATTGAAAGAGAACGGAATGTGGGATGATACGATTTTCGTAGTTTATGGTGACCATTATGGTATCTCGACGAACCACAACAATGCGATGGCAGAGTTGCTCGGTAAAGAAGAGTTGACACCATATGACGTGGCGAAGTTACAACAGGTGCCGTTTGCGATTCACTTGCCGGATCAAGAAAAAGGTGAAGTGCATGAAACAATCGGAAGTCACGTCGACATGAAACCGACAATCTTGCATTTACTTGGAATTGACACGTCGGACACAATCGGATTCGGGAATGACTTGTTCTCTGAAAACCGAAATAGTCGTGCAATCTTCCGAGATGGTACGGTTGTGACGGATGAATATGTATGGACACAATCAACTTGTTACAATGCTACTTCTGGAGAAGTGGTTGAGGACACAACACTTTGTGGTCCAATGACGGAAGAAGCGGAAAAAATCTTACAAATGAACGATGATTTGATCTATTCCGACCTTCTCCGCTTTAAAGAACAAACGAATGAATAACCTAAAAACGAACCAAACCACTATGTGATTTGGTTCGTTTTTTATATCGAGGAATTATAGGCACAAAAAAAGCGACCGAAGTCGCTTGATGATTGCTTGATACAAATCCATTAACCTGGAATACCGCCGTAGATTAACGTGGCAACACCAAAGAATCCGAATACGAGTACAGTTAAACCTGCAACTGCGAGTGGAAAGAATTGGCGTTTTTTGAATGAACGAATCATTCCCCATACAGCCACAATCGCGACGATGACAGAAATCCATCCGAACGGTTCATACAAATGCATGACGAGTTCCCCCTTTAATTATACGTCATGAAATTCATAAAAATTTCACTGAAATATCATTATTATTTTATCCGATTATTGAGGCGCTGTCGAGTAAAGGTTGACATCGATACAATTTTGCCACAATATTGTTTTGAGTGAGAGGGGGATCAATCATATGCAAGTGAAGAAGATTACGTCAGGCTTAGCGCAGGAGAATGGATACGTCCTTGAAAAAGAAGGTAGTATCGTCATCATCGACCCAGGAACGGATGACCCAAGATTTTTCGAGGTGATTGATCGTCTTGGTACACCCGCTGCGATTTTGTTGACTCACGCCCATTTTGATCACATTGGAGGAGTGGATGCACTCCGTGAACGCTATAAAGTTCCAGTATATGTCCATCGTCTCGAAAGTGATTGGTTGACGAATGGAGAAAAGAACGGAGCGCACGCTTTCAATCTTCCTGTACCGGCGATGAAGCCGGCTGAAAAGGTATATGAAGGCGATACGTTGACTATCGGCAATTTTACATTCGATCTTTATCACACCCCTGGTCATTCACCAGGTAGCGTCGTGTTATACATGGCGGATGAAAAGATTGCGTTTTGCGGTGACTTGATTTTTAAACAATCAGTCGGTCGTACCGATTTATTCGGAGGCGATCAGGCGACGTTGATGGGATCCATTGAACGCATGAAGCACTTGATTCCGGGTGCGACGGTTCTTTATCCAGGTCACGGACCAAAAACAACGCTTGAAGAAGAGAAGCAAACAAATCCATTCTTCAAGCAATAAAAAAAGATTGTCTCGTCGGAGACAATCTTTTTTACATTTGGAAGTTGCTCCAATACGTAAAGACAACGAAGAAAATTGTCAAATACGCGCCGAAGACGTATACATATGTTTTTTCAGTAAGCTTTAAGTAGCCAAGTGCGACGAAGAAAATCGTTTGTGCTAAGAAGACAAGTCCCATAACGATAAAGTCACCAGTATGTTCACTACTACTTTGGTCGCCGCCTAGTGCGCCTACGAAAGCAAGTGCCGCCACTAGCCCAGTCCAGAAGCCTAGGACACGAAACATTCTTGCCATGTTAATCCCCCCATACGTGCATTATTCCATTCTCATTCACTATTTTACCAACACATTCGAAAAAATGCTATGGAAACGTGAGAATTGAGCAAAATAATCGTGAAAAATATGTGAAATCAATACGGAAAATAAAGTTGTACAAAATTTATAAAAAAGTTGTACAAAATATGTACAAACAGGGTATAAGAGATGTATAATCAACTTATACAAAATGAGCGAAGTGAAAAGTTGAAATGAGGAGGAACATAAAATGGCATCAGAATTAATGTTTTACACGTACCCGAGCTGTACTTCTTGCCGGAAGACGAAAGCGTTTTTACAGGAACAAGAACTTCAAGTGAGTGAACGTCACATTTTCAGAGATGCACCGACTGTCGACGAATTACTACAACTCCTTGCGATTAGTGAAGAAGGTGTAGATTCTCTTCTTGCTACTAGAAGCCAAGCCTTCAAACAACTCGACGTTGATGTTGAGGATTTGAAGCTGAGCGAACTACTCAAACTGATGAGTGAAAATCCAAAATTGTTAAAACGTCCGATTTTAACAGACGGAAAAGAAGTCATTGTCGGTTATGACAAGGTTTCAATCGAAACATATGCACGTCGTCATCATGTCGTTTCGACACAAGTTTCATAAGACAAGTCCACTTTCAATAGAGTGGGCTTTTTTTTATGCTGTTCTCGAGGTGAGCGGAATGAAGGAGCTTATTGAACAACTGATGATTGTGGCGAGAGAGGCGGGGGCAAGCGATCTTCATTTTATACCGAGTACGCATGAAGTGAAGATCCAAATCCGATCAGATATGAGACTGCTTGATCTTCAGTCGATGGATATCAATCAATACGACCGTCTCACACTTCATATGCGATATTGGTGTTCGTTACCGGACACGAATCAACGTGTGCCTCAGTCAGGCGTGTATGAACTTGATCGAGAAGTCATCCGCGTAACATTTCTCCCATCATTTACTCAAACATTGATGTCCTGGAGGGTACCAAATCAAGCGTTTGAGCTTCATCACTTGTTGAGACCAGGGGACGTTGAACGTTTTCAAGAAATGTCTGCATCGCGACATGGTCTCCTGTTAATCGGAGGTGCTACTGGTGCGGGCAAGACGACAATATTGTATGCGCTTCTTAATCACTTAAAGCGTGAGCGGATCGTCACGATTGAAAATCCTCCAGAACAAAAGATTGATGGGGTGATTCAACTCGAGGTGAATGCAAAAGCAGGGTTGAATCATCGACAGTTATTAAAAGAAACGTTACGTGCCGACCCAGACATCATTGTAATCGGAGAGGTACGGACAGAGGAAGAGTTAAACGTCGCCTACGATGCTGCACTCAGTGGGCATTTGACGATTACTACGTTTCATACAGCGACGATTCAGGATGGGGAGAAACGGCTTGAACAATTGCTCGGAAAATCGTCAGTAAAAAGACATTGGTGTGTACTAACGCGTGATCAGGAGGTGACGTGTGAATGGGCAACGCTTCAGTAAAACCACCAATTCAATTGATTCACCGTTTTCTGCGTCTTCAATCCCGAGGTGTATCGTTGAAAGCCACAATGGAAACACTTGAATATCATGAAAAAGGAAACAGGAAAGCGGATGTTCAAGAGATGAGGGCACAACTTGAATCTGGTACTTCTTTAGCGGACGTGTTCTCGCTAATCATCACAAATCGCCAAATGCAAGAAATATTGATGACAGCCGATCGGAACGGGCGGTTTATGGATGGGTTATCTCAAGTCGTTTTAGTTTTAGAAATGCGGATACGGTTGAAGGAAGAATTGAAGCGACTCATTCGGTATCCTTTAATCATTTTCTTTATCCTGCTCGGTCTTGGGATGGTCTATGCGTTGTACATTTTCCCAAAGCTGATGGGGATGGTTGATGTGTCCACATATGAGGGAGCAGGTTCAATTTTACTATCGAAATGGTTCTTTCCAGCTCTGTTTTCTGTATTTGTGTTGCTTGGGATCACGGTCTACATGCTGCATCGACGAGGTGTAGAACTACCGTTTTACATATGGAACCGTGGTAAAACTCTGTACCTGACTTATTTGTTTGTCAGCGAATTGTCGTTATTACAACAGACGGAAACGAACATCAGGCAAATTATCAGTCGTCTCGCTAATGAAAAGGGGGAGATGGCTGAAATGGCAAATCGGATTCACAAACGGTTGTCTGCCGGTGAAGGAATCGAAATGGCAGTCAAACAGGAAAGATTTATTGACTATGAAGTTGTCAGCTTGTTAGGAGTAGGGTCGATGAGTGGAGAACTCGGTGAATTGATGTCACTTCATCGAGAACTAGTATTCGAAGAAATGGAACAATATAGTCGTCAATTGATCGAAAAAGTAGAGCCGGCACTTTATGGAGTGCTCAGCGTCATGGTTGGCACCTTATTCTATACTCTTTATTTGCCTGTAAAACTTATCATGGCTCAATTATGAAAGGGGACATTCACATGAAGGAAGAACAAGGATTCACGCTTGTTGAGATGGCTGCAGTCTTACTCATTATTTCAATTTTACTGTTATTACTCGTGCCGACGCTGACAGAAGGAAAGTCACGGGCGGACCAAGTGAGTTGTGAGGGAAGTGTCCGAATCGTCGAGTCAGAAATCAATTTACACTATGCCGAACATAAATCATACCCTGCCACATTAGAAGTGATTAAACGTGCTTCTGAAACGGATCCACTAGTGTATAGTTGTCAATCGTCAGCCTACACGTATTCTCCACTTGATGGTTCGCTGAAGAAACAATGAAAGGCTATACGTTTGTCGAGATGGCGTGGGTACTCGTGATCATTTCCTTCCTCATACTGATCAGTAGTCCTGTAGTGAAGCCTTTTGAGCGACTTGAACTATTTGATTTTACAGATACGTTAGTGACGAATATTCAAGAAGCGGGACAATACCCGTACATTTCGGAAAATGGAAGTTGCGTGCCAAAGTTGATTTGGGTGGCTAAACAGCGAAGGTATTTGATCATGTGTGGAATGACGTTAGTGCGAAGGGTGGACGTACCGGAAGGAATCATTGTTTATCTTCCGACCTACAATACCATCACCTTCTCCCAGGCAACAGCTTCCTATGCAGGACAGTGGAAATTTGTCAGTGGGAAAACATCTGTCACGTTTAAATTTCGACTTGGAACGTATGAACCGGAGGTGATCATCCATGAAGGGGGATGAGAAAGGATTCTCGTTATGGGAAGTGATTGTGAGCCTAGCGGTTGTAATGGGCTGGGTACTCATTTTGACGTCGTTTGTGACACAAGGAAATGACCAAGTCGCAAGGTTGCGTGACACGTTGTTCATTTATGAACGATTACAAGGAGAGGTGCTGCTTGAAGCCGCTGAACCGACTGGGTGTGAAGAAGTGTGTGAAAAGGGTTTTTGCTTACCGACGCTTTGATCCGGGGTTTACCATGTTAGAAATGACGGCAGTATTGTTGATTCTTCCCATCTTTATATTATTGTTGGTCGAATTGCTCACGCTTGGTCAACGCCTTTACGAACAACCGAAGTGGGAACACCATACGACTCCCCAACTCATTGTGCGTCGCTTGCAGAACAGCAAAAATTGTCGCGTCGATGAGGGGCGATTAAGAGGTGATTTTCTTAAGGTAGATGAAGAAGTGTGGCCATGGACAATCAAACAGTTGAACGGGAACTTGGTCATGGTCGGAGACGGAGGAGGGAACTTGTTATTTTTAAGAGGAATCGATCAGTATCGCGTCGAAACGGTCGGTATGGGATTTCGAATCTCTTGGAAAGATTCAACTTTCGAGAGGGAGCGGTACGTCATGTGTATGAAAGAGGATTCTTTCTAATCACTACGTTGACAATCGTCGTGTGGTTACTTGGTATTGCATTATTTTGGTATACTGATGTAGAACGAACGACGAAACGAATCTCAGATGAGATATTGGCCATACGTTTTGAATCCCACTTGTTATTGGCGAAAGAACGCTGTGGCAATCAACCGGTAACGCTCACCAAACCGACGGGTACGGTGATGTGTCGTCCGATTGCACCGAATCGAACGGAAGTGGAGATGGTGTTGATATCTGGTGAACGTCATAAAGAGGTGATTGCTTATGAATAAGAAACCGTTTTATATCGTGGGATTTATGGGTACAGGTAAGTCTACCTTGTTCAATTTTATGCAAGAACATGGAGACGTCGTGGACCTTGATGAAGAAATCGAAGCCTGGATTGGAACCGACATCGCTACATATTTTGACCAATACGGGGAGTCAGCGTTTCGTGACGTAGAATCAAAAGTTCTTCAGCGGATCGATGCTGACTTTGTCCTCACGGGTGGTGGTATTGTCGAACGCCCTGAAAACATACGTTGGATGCGCGAACACGGTAAAATCATTCATTTAGACTTACCATTTGAGGAATGCTGGGCACGGATCAAAGATTCGGATCGACCGCTGGTGAAAAAAGGAGAGTCAGAAGTTCGGGCATTATACAACCGACGGACCACTTTTTATCAAGAAGCTGACGAGACGATTGATGCATCTCAGACACCGCGGTGTATTGCAGAACAGATTATCCGGATGAAGGAGGAAAAAGTATGATTTGGATTAACCTTGCAGTTCTTTTATTCGCCATCATTGGACTTGGTGTATATGGATATTTGTTATTTAAAAAACAGATGAAGCCGACGTTTGGAAGACTAAACCGTTTGACGGAACGATTTAAGATTCGTGCTGACGTCATCAACCAACAAGTCACTGAAATCAAAGGGCATGTGGACGCGGTCAACCGTTCCGTTACGCAAATCAAAGATTTCGGCATCAAAGCTAAAGACGAATCGATTGAATTGAAACGGGCGACAGTCGGGCTGACACATGAAATCAAACGTACAGCGGGAATCGAACGCTCTGACGTTTCCACCGAGACAAAAATATGAAATAATGAGGATGAAAACGTTTTCGTTTTTCATCCTTTTTCTTTTTCGCTTTTTTAACTATGCAGAAAGAATAAAAATTGTTAAAGTGGAATGGAAAACGAAAGATTTCAAAAACAAAAGCATTTTATGTTCGGGATTGGGGGATATTATGGAAAAGGTTACTTTGAAACGTACGCCTTTGTTCGAATTGATTGAACCGAAGGCGAAGATGGTTGATTTTGCGGGGTTCGAAATGCCGATAATGTTTTCTTCGATCAAAGAAGAGCATCAGGCTGTACGTCAAAACGTGGGGATGTTTGATGTATCTCACATGGGAGAAATTCGGGTTGAAGGACCGGACGCTCTAGAACAAGTGCAGAATCTTGTGACGAACGATGTCTCAAAGATTAAAGTCGGTCAAGCGCAGTACAACCTTCTCTGTCTCGAGAATGGTGGCGTAGTGGATGACTTACTCGTTTACCGGTTAGATGAAGATGCTTATTGGCTCGTCGTCAATGCCTCGAATATCGAAAAAGACGAGGCGCACATTCGTCAATTTGTTAGTGGCGACGTCACGGTGACGAATGAGTCTGATGAATATGGCCAAATTGCCATTCAAGGCCCAAATGCGGAAGCTGTTCTTCAAACGATTACGAACGTAGCGCTTGACGAAGTTGGTTTCTTTAAATTTATAAACGGCGATGTGGCGGGTGTTGCTTCGATCATTTCGCGAAGTGGTTATACGGGAGAAGACGGATTCGAGATTTATGCGCGGGCAGAAGGGATCTCAGCAATCTGGGAAGCGCTTGAAGCAGAGGGTGTTACACCTTGCGGGTTAGGTTCACGAGATACGCTACGGTTTGAAGCGTGCCTTCCGCTCTATGGGCATGAACTAGATGAGTCGGTTACTCCGTTCGAGGCGAACCTTAATTTTGCGGTCAAATTAGATACGGACTTTATTGGAAAAGAGGCGCTCGCCACACAAAAAGAAAACATCCCGAACCGGATGATGGGCTTGAGATTGCTTGGTCGCGGAATCGCACGTCAAGGCGCGCAAGTAGAAGTCGATGGGAACGTCGTTGGAGTCGTTACTACTGGTACAATGCCTCCGACAGTCAATGAGTCGATCGCCTGGGCACGTGTGGATGCACGGTATAAAGATGAAGAGCGATTTGTTATCGACATTCGTGGCAAAAAGATTGAAGCCGAACGCGTACCGACACCTTTCTATAAACGAACGAAATGAAACAGGGGGATTCAGAATGAATAGAATGGAATTTCGTTATTTACCGATGACCGAACAAGATGAGCGAGACATGCTTCAAACGATTGGAGTGGATTCCATCGAATCGTTGCTCGCGGATATTCCAGAGTCGCTTCGCGAAAAAGCGTCGCTTGCAGCAATCGGGTCACCACTTCCGGAAGTGGATCTCGTTCGTCATATGACGAAACTAGCGGATAAGAACAAACATACAAAGTCATATCCAAGTTTCCTCGGAGCCGGGATGTATGATCATCTTTCACCGACCGTGATGAACCATATGCTTTTACGTTCTGAATTTTATACGGCGTATACGCCATATCAACCTGAAATCTCACAAGGTGAGCTTCAGGCGATGTTCGAGTTCCAGACGATGATTTGTGAGTTGACCGGGATGGATGTCGCAAACTCGTCGATGTATGACGGAATTACGGCTCTTGCTGAAGCGACTTACCTAGCGAGTGCGCAGACGAAAAAAAAACGCGTTGTCGTTTCTGGAGCGGTACATCCTGAAGCGAAAGATGTCATTCGCACATATGCGGATGGTCCAGGACTTTCTGTCGAATATACAAACGTCACAAATGGGGTGACGGATGTAACTGACCTCGATTTAACAGATGCTTCATGTCTAGTCGTACAATATCCGAACTTCTACGGTCGTATTGAAGATTTGGAGCAATTGGCGAAACAAGCGCATGATGCAGGTGCACTGTTCGTCGTATCAAGTAACCCGCTTGCATTAGGCATTTTGGAATCACCAGGTGCGCTTGGAGCGGACATTACGGTCGGGGATGCTCAACCGTTCGGGATTCCACAAAGCTTTGGTGGTCCGTCTTGTGGTTATTTTGCAGTGAAGAAGTCGTTGATGCGTAAACTACCTGGTCGACTCGTAGGACAAACGGTAGATGAGGATGGAAAACGTGGATTCGTCTTGACGTTACAGGCGCGTGAACAACACATTCGTCGTGACAAGGCAACCTCAAACATCTGTTCGAACCAGGCGCTCAACGCATTGGCTGCCTCAATCACGATGTCCGCTTTAGGGAAATATGGCATTCGAGACATGGCTGTCCGGAATATCCAAACAGCTCATTACATGAAAGAAGCATTGAAAGCAGCAGGATTTACAATGGTTGACGAGGGACCAATGTTTAATGAATTCGTTGTTGATTTCGGACGCGATGCAGAAGAAGTATCTCGTCACTTGCTTGAACATGGAATGATTGGTGGACTTCCGCTCGGAACGTATGAAGAAGAGCGCCAGTCACAGATGCTAGTCTGTGCGACAGAGTTACGTACAAAAGAAGAGATTGATCAGTTTGTCGAAGTGGTCGGGGGGATGAAATGATGCAACACGAACAAACGCTAATTTTTGAAGTATCACGTGAAGGACGAACAGGATATAACTTACCGACGCCAACCGTTCCGGAAGTTGACCTCGAGTCATTATTGCCGGCGACGATGATTCGAAAAGAAGTGGCTGAACTTCCTGAAGTATCTGAGCTCGATGTCGTTCGTCATTACACGGCGCTCTCTACACGAAACCATGGAGTAGATTCAGGATTTTATCCACTTGGTTCTTGTACGATGAAATATAATCCGAAAGTGAACGAAGATATGGCACGCCTTCCTGGATTCGCGCACATTCATCCATTGCAGCCCGTTGAGACGATTCAAGGTGCGCTTGAACTAATGGTCGACTTACAAGAGCAACTTGCGGAAATCACAGGGATGGATGAAGTGACGTTGCAACCAGCAGCAGGGGCGCATGGCGAATGGACAGGGCTTATGTTGATCAAAGCGTTCCACGAACGCAATGGGGATACGGCTCGTACGAAAGTACTCGTTCCAGACTCGGCGCACGGGACGAACCCGGCTTCTGCCGTCGTTGCTGGATTTGAAACGGTGACGGTCAAGTCGGATGAGCGTGGTCTTGTGGATTTGGATGATTTGAAATCAAAAGTTGGTGCAGACACGGCTGCCCTCATGCTGACGAACCCGAATACGCTCGGATTGTTTGAAGCGGACATCCTCGAAATTTCAAAAGTCGTTCATGAGGCTGGTGGGAAGCTTTACTATGACGGTGCGAACTCGAACGCGATTCTCGGAATCGCACGTCCGGGAGACATGGGCTTTGACGTCGTTCACTTGAACTTGCACAAGACATTCACGGGTCCTCACGGCGGTGGTGGTCCGGGTTCTGGTCCAGTAGGGGTAAAACGTGATCTGATTCCGTTCTTACCAACGCCGATCATCACAAAGACAGATAAAGGGTTCGGCTTAGACTATGATCGTCCACACTCGATTGGTCGAATCAAGCCGTTCTATGGAAACTTCGGGATCAATGTTCGCGCGTATAGCTACATTAAAACGATGGGAGCAGAAGGATTGACGCGTGTATCGCGTGAAGCCGTGCTCAACGCGAACTATATGTTTGCTCGATTGAAAGATGCCTTCGACGTACCATACGATACGTATTGCAAGCATGAATTCGTCTTGTCAGGGAAGCGACAAAAGGCACTCGGTGTCCGTACGCTTGATATCGCGAAACGATTGCTCGACTTCGGGTATCACCCACCAACAATCTATTTCCCGTTAAATGTGGAAGAGTGTATTATGGTGGAACCGACTGAAACGGAATCAAAAGAGACGCTTGATGCGTTCTGCGATGCGATGCTTCAGATTGCAAAAGAAGCAGAAGAAAACCCGGAAATCGTGCAGACGGCCCCGCATACGACGGTCGTTAAACGTATGGATGAGACGCTCGCTGCTCGGAAACCTGTTTTAAAATATGAACGTCGTGAGGCGTCATCGGTGAAATAAAAGGAGCGGGTCGATTCAATCGACCCGCCCATTTTTATGCTTTTTTAATTTTGCCTTTCCAGTTCTTGAAGCCGCCATCAAGCATGTAGATATTATTGTAACCGTTCTTCATGAGTAGTTTGGCCGCTTGGTTAGAACGTGAGCTTCCTTGGCAATAGATTAAGATCGGCTGGTCTTTACGTAATTCTTTCATACGCATCTTGAGTTGACCGACCGGGATGTTTCGAGCACCGACGATGTGACCACCTTTATATTCATTCGGTTCACGGACGTCAATCAATTGTCCTTTTCGGAGTGAAGCGCGGAATTCTTCTTGTTTCATTTTTTTCAACCCGCGAGCTGGCATGAAGCGCCATACGATGTAGGCGATCAAGGCAACCCATAGGAGGATGACGAGGATTGTTTCGATTCCCATAGATGTTCTTCCCTTCTCTTTCAAAGTTACCATATCTCATTATAATGAATTTAAGGTCACGAGACAATGATTGACTGAATGAATCGGGGCTTTCCCTTTCGATTTCAGCTTCGTTAGGATAAAATATAAAGTGGAAACCGGAACATTAGGGGAGGTCGTGCCCATGCCGACACCGAGTATGGAAGATTATTTAGAACGGATTTATTTACTCATGTCAGAAAAAGGATATGCACGTGTTTCTGACATTGCCGAACATTTAGGAGTTCATCCCTCCTCTGTCACCAAAATGGTTCAAAAGTTGGACCGTGAAGAATATCTGGTGTACGAAAAATACCGTGGCCTCATGCTTACGAAAAAAGGCCAAAAAGTTGGGAAACGACTCGTCGAGCGCCATGCGATGCTCGAGTCTTTTTTACGTCTGATTGGAGTCGACGAAGCGGATGTATACGAGGATGTGGAAGGAATCGAACATCACCTCAGTTCAAATACGCTCGATTGCATGACGCAGTTTGTGGAATTTTTTGAAGACAAACCTGAACTAATGGATCAATTTAGAGAATTTCGTGAGCAAGAGCGAGCAACAGAAGAATAATGTATCGAAAAAACGTCAATTTCTTGCGGTTGACGTTTTTTTGTAGGGTGAACAGGACTTAAATACGAACGAAAACATCTAATTTATCTGACAATGTATATTTTTAAGTCGAAAATATGATAAGATGAATCGTGGATTCACTAAATAGGGGGTGACGGCGAACATTCGCCGAGCTGATGGACATTCAAATTAAAGGAAAACTGTTTGATGAGCAGCAAATTCGAAATCGGGTACAAGAATTAGCAGAAGAAATTGAGAAAGACGCAAATGGAACGCCGATTGTCATTGTTGCGGTCTTAAAAGGGTCGATGGTGTTTGCTGCTGACTTGATGCGTTATATGAAAGGGAGTGTACAACTCGACACAGTCGCGACGTCTTCTTATGGGAAAAAGACCGTTTCGAGTGGGAGTGTACAACTACGTAAAGACCTCGACTTGGATGTGGAAGGAAAGTATGTCGTCATCATCGAGGACATCATCGATACAGGGCAGACGTTGAAGTTCTTGTGCAAGCATATGGAACTGCATCAACCGAAACAGCTGAAAATCTGTACCCTTCTCGATAAACCGGCTCGACGTCTCGTGCAATTAGATGCAGACTATGTCGGCTTTGAGATTCCGGATGAGTTTGTCATCGGGTATGGCATCGACTATGCCGAGCAGTATCGCAACTTACCATACATCGGATATGTAGAGACAACGTAAAAAGGAGCGCCGCGGCGCTCCTTTTTACATGTTGGCTTTCTTTTTCTTCTTCCCTTTTTTTCCTTCAATCACGGTGAGGTGCGGGGGATTGCTTCGATGTCCGTTCGATCGTTTGGACAACTTCGTGACGTTCGATCCCGGTTTCTTGTGCTTTTTATTTTTTACTGATGCGGAAGGTTTGACTTGAGGTCCACGGCTTCCTTGCATCCGTTTCTTAGAGGCTTGAGCGGTTTTACGATAGCGCATATCCTCTGGGGACATACGTCGTCCGATGAAAACGCGATAGATCACATAAAAGACTAACCCGAATATCCCGATGAACAACAATTGTCTAAATAATCGACCGGGATCGGTGGCGAGCATATGCCCGACCCCGATGAAGCCTAAGATAAACACGATTGTTGCAGCGGTCGAACCAATTCTTTGTCTGATCATGGTGCTTCCTCCTCTTATCCCTCTCTATGAATGACCGATTCTCCTAACTCTTTGCGTTCCCATGTCTCGAATGCTTCGATTGCGACTTGAATCTGTTCATCGCTCGGCTCTCGAGTCGTCAATAGTTGGAGTGACAGACCCGGTTTTCCAAGGAATGAAAGGAAACGATGTTCACGGAAACGATTGGTGAATTGTAGGACTTCAAATGAGATTCCGATGACGACAGGTAAGAGCGCGATTCGGCTGACGAGTCGTAGCCAAAGTGGATCGATTGGGACGATCATATACACGCCAATCCCGACGAAAACGGTGAACAAAATGAAGCTCGACCCACAACGGTAATGAAGACGTGAGCTCTTTCGAACTTGTTCGACCGTAATCGGACGTCCGGACTCATAACAGTTGATGACCTTGTGTTCAGCCCCATGATACTGGAAGACGCGTTTAATGAGTGGCGTCAACGATATCAGATAGAGGTAACTGAGCAACAATACTAATTTTATTCCCCCTTCAAGAAGGTTTTGAACCACGTGTCCGGAAAATAACGGCACGTCTTGAAACATCGAGGCGAGAAGAGCTGGAGTCACGTTAAAAATCAACTTCCCAAAGACATAGGAAATCACACCGATGATGGCAATGAAAGCAATCATCCACATGCTCTGCTTCTGTTCCTCGTTCGTATTGACATCTTCACTCGGGTCGACGTCATAACGATCGCTTGCAAAATTCATATGCGCTGATCCGTTCTTCAAGGATTCATATAGTGCGACAATCCCTCTCATAAACGGTACCTTTTTCAACGATTGGACCCACGGGACGAGGATGCGCGCTTGCTCGAACGTTTCGATGGAACCGTCTTTTCGCCGAATGGCGGATGCGCTCTCGGAGCGGCCTTGGAACATGACCCCTTCCACGAGTGCCTGTCCTCCGACAGGAATGTTTGGTTTAGAATTCATTCACTTTCCTCGATTCTTACAGAGTTGTACTTGAATTATACCGCGATTTATAAAAAAAACGAAAGGGCGGAAGGCTCGATTCACGTTCTTTCGATAAATTTGTTACAATAGATAAGACTTGACGAACGAGGGGGAAGAAGATTGCGGATTTTAGTGTTGAATGGTCCGAATTTAAATTTATTGGGTCGCCGTGAACCGGACGTGTATGGGGACGTGTCGTTAAAAGGTTTAGCCGCCGAATTGATGCTCGCTGCACCGGATGATGTCGAACTCACTTTCGTTCAATCCAATCACGAAGGAGCGTTGATCGATGCGCTACATGATGCCTACGACTATGACGGTGTCATTTTAAATGCGGGTGCATATACGCATACATCGATCGCGATTCGCGATGCCATAGCCGCAATCGCTGCCCCGGTCGTTGAAGTACATATCTCGAACGTGCATGCCAGAGAAACGTTTCGCCACGAGTCAAAACTCGCAGGCGTATGTCTAGGTGTCATTACCGGCTTCGGGCTGACGAGTTACACGTTGGCACTGCATGCACTAATCGAACATTGGAGGAATCGACATGATTGAACGCGTAAACAAACTGCAAGCACAGTTAGAGGCAAACGAGATTGACGCATTGCTCGTCACAAAACGGGAGAACATTCGTTACTTATCAGGCTTCACCGGATCGAGCGGTGTGATCGTCATCACGGCGAAATCTGCAAGCTTTATCACAGACTTCCGTTACACGGAACAGGCGAACGATCAAGTAAAAGGGTATGACATCATTGAACTTGATACGTCACTCATCAAATCGGTAGCAGATGTCGTAGCACGTGAGTCAATCACACGTCTTGGAATCGAGCAGGACGCGATGACAGTCGGGCAATATCGCGCTTATGAAAAAGAAGTGGATGCAAATCTGATTGAGACGTCTGGAATCGTTGAAAAACTGCGCTTGATTAAGGATGAATCAGAGATTAAGATTATGAAGGAAGCTGCGGCAATCGCTGATGCAGCGTATGCACATATCCAGACATTCATTCGTCCGGGTCGTACCGAAAAAGAAGTCGCGAACGAACTCGAAATGTTCATGCGCTCAAAAGGTGCTGATTCATCATCATTCGATATGATCGTCGCCTCTGGTCTACGCTCGGCACTTCCACACGGCGTTGCGAGCGATAAAGTCATCGAATCTGGCGAACTTGTCACACTTGATTTTGGTGCTTACTACAAAGGGTACTGCTCAGATATTACGCGTACACTTGCGGTCGGACCGATTTCGGACGAGTTGCGTCAAATCTATGACACAGTGCTTCGTGCCCAACTCGCTGGTGTCGAAGGTACACGTGCTGGCATCACGGGAATTGAAGCTGATGCATTGACACGAGACATTATCAAAAAAGCAGGATATGGTGAATACTTCGGTCACTCGACAGGTCATGGTCTTGGCATGGAAGTGCACGAGGCACCAGGATTATCATTCCGCTCGGAAACAGTACTCGAGCCAGGGATGGTCGTCACGATTGAACCGGGTATTTACATCAACGGTGTCGGCGGTTGCCGAATTGAGGACGATGTCGTCGTTACGGAAGACGGATGTTACCGTCTGACGCAGTCGCCAAAAGAGTTAATTACGATTGAGGCTTGAGTCTCGTCTGAATTTAGGAGGAAATCAACATGGTATCAGTTAACGATTTAAAAACAGGATTGACAGTCAAAACATCTGACGGTTCGATTTGGCAAGTCATCGAATTCCAACACGTAAAACCAGGTAAAGGTGCAGCATTCGTTCGTACAAAAATGCGTAACTTGCGCAACGGAGCGATCCAAGAAACAACGTTCCGCGGTGGAGAAAAAATCGAACGTGCGCACATCGAGCGTAAGCGTATGCAATATCTCTATCCAATGGGCGACACGTATGTCTTCATGGACAATGAATCATACGAGCAACTTGAGTTGACGAGCGAACAAGTGAAAGCAGCGCTTCCTTACTTGCTTGAAAACATGGAAGTCAGTATCGCGGACTACAATGGTGAGATTCTTGGAATCGAGCTTCCGACGAGCGTAGTGTTGACAATCATCGAAGCAGACCCAGGCGTCAAAGGGGACACAGCATCGAACGTGAAGAAAAACGCGACAGTTGAAACAGGTCATGTGATTCAAGTACCACTTTTCATCGAGCCAGGTGAAAAAGTGACAGTTGATACACGTACTGGAGAGTTCATGGGTCGTTACAACGGTTAATCTGAAAGAGTGTTCATTCGAATGAATGGGCACTCTTTTTTTCTCGTTGCATTCATTGGTCTGACCAGTTATAGTGAAGAGGAGATTAGTACCAGGTATAAACAGGGGGTAAGAAAGATGCAAATCGATCAAATCAAAGAGCTCATTCAACTATTGGACCAGTCAACGGTTCATGAAATGGAGCTTGAAACATCTGATTTCAAACTGTCATTAAAGAAAGAAGCGCAAGCGGTCATGAGCGCGCCTGTGATGCAGACACAAGCAATCGCGCCACCTGCGCCTGCTCCTCAAGCAGAAGAACATCAAGAACAATCGACGCCAGAACAAGCGTCTTATCGTACAATCACCTCTCCAATGGTCGGAACGTTTTATTCCCGTCCAGCTCCGGATAAAGAAGCCTTCGTCAACGTAGGTGATCGAGTGGAGTCAGGACAAATCGTCTGTATTCTAGAGGCGATGAAACTGTTTAACGATGTCGAAGCGGAAATCAGTGGCGAAATCGTAGAAGTGCTCGTCGCAGATGGCGATCTCGTCGAATTCGGTCAACCGCTCTTCAGCGTGAAGTGAGGTCGTTATGAAATTATTAATCGCTAACCGTGGAGAAATCGCGGTTCGAATCATACGTGCTGCAAAAGAATTGAATATTCCGACGGTCGCTGTTTTTTCAGAAGCAGACCGTGAAGCGTTACATGTTCATTTGGCCGACGAAGCATACTGTATTGGACCAAATCCGTCCAAAGACTCGTATTTGAACATTCCAAACATCTTGTCGGTCGCATGTGCCGTGGACGCGACGATGGTGCACCCTGGATATGGATTTTTAGCTGAAAACGCTGAATTTGCCGAGATGTGTGAGGCGTGTGGCATTCAATTTGTCGGGCCGAGTAGCTATGCCATCCGCAAGATGGGAATCAAGGATGAGGCCAAACGAACGATGATTGAGTCAGGTGTGCCGGTCGTCCCGGGTTCTAGCGGTGTCGTCACGGATGAAGAGGCCGTAGAACTTGCGCGCGAGATGGGCTATCCAGTCATCATCAAGGCGACGGCAGGTGGTGGGGGACGCGGTATTCGGGTCGCCCGAAACGAAGACGAACTCATCCAAGGGTTGGTCGCGACACGCAAAGAGGCGAAGCAGGCGTTCGGTAACGGAGACGTGTATCTCGAGAAATTTATCGAGTCGTTCCGTCACGTAGAAGTGCAAGTTCTCGCTGACCAATTCGGGAATGTGATTCATTTAGGCGAGCGTGATTGCACGATTCAACGACGGATGCAGAAGCTCGTTGAAGAAGCGCCATCACCTGCGATTGACGAAGCAACACGTCAAATGATGGGAGATGCGGCAGTCAAAGCGGCGAAAGCGATTCAATATTCTGGAGCGGGAACAATCGAGTTCATCTATGTTCCAGAATCCAATGAGTTCTATTTCATGGAAATGAATACGCGGATTCAAGTCGAGCACCCGGTCACGGAGATGATCACCGGATTCGATCTCGTGCAAGCACAATTAGAAGTGGCACTCGGGCATCCGCTCGCCATCTCTCAAGAAGACATCACGTTCTCTGGGCATTCGATTGAATGCCGGATCAACGCAGAAGACCCGTTCATGGACTTCCGTCCGATGGCGGGGAAAATCGATCAATACATCGTCCCAGGTGGTATGGGCGTTCGGGTGGACAGCGGTCTATATGCAGGAGCGATGATTCCTCCGTTCTACGACTCGATGGTCGCCAAATTGATCGTACATGCGCCGACGCGCGACGAGGCGATTTTAAAGATGTTACGCGCTTTAGACGAGTTTACGGTTTCGGGAATCAAAACGACGATTCCGTTCCATCAACAAGTGATGGCACATGAACAGTTCCGAATCGGTACATTCGACACGAAATTTGTCGAAAAAGAAATGTCATTGGCGAAATAACAACAACCAGGAAGCCCGAACATTATTTCGGCTTCCTGGTTTTTTGTACTGAATTTATGAGTGCTTTATGCTAAACTATCACAATGAAAGCATGTAAAAGGAGAGTAACTGAATGAAACGTCATGAAGCACGAGAGAAAGCGATTCAAACGCTTTTTCAAATCGAAGTATCTAAATTAGAGGTGGACGAAGCCATCGAATTCGCATTGGACGGGCAAGAGTCTGATCCGTTTTACGAACAACTCGTCACAGGAACGCTAGAGCATCAAGAGGATATCGACGCTTTGCTCGTCGAAAACTTGAAAAACTGGCGCTTGGATCGTCTAGGCAATGTCGAACGTACGATTTTACGTATGGCGACGTTTGAATTGCTATACGTTGAAACGATTCCAGAGAACGTCACCATCAACGAGGCGGTCGAACTCGCGAAATCGTTCGGAGACGAAGAAGCCGGTAAGCTCGTAAATGGCGTACTCGGCAACATTATTAAAGAAGACTAAAAAATAGAGATAAGACACCAGACCAACTACAGAAAAACCTAAAGACAACGGGGGATGAGAGAGATGGCAGTAGTGATCGACGGGAAACAAGTGGCAGCATCATATCGAGAAACGTTAAAAGAGCGTGTGACAGCACTTCGTGCACGCAACATCGTACCGAAATTGAAAGTAGTATTGATTGGGGATGACCCAGCAAGTCATAGCTATGTACGCGGGAAAGAACGGGCAGCACAAGAAATCGGAATCGATTCGCAAGTGCTCCGTTTTGATGAGACGATTAGCGAGAAAGAATTGCTCGACTTGATTGACTTGATGAATGAGGATGAGGAAGTACACGGGATTCTCGTGCAACTTCCACTACCAAAACACATTGACGAATCACGAGTCATCATGCGCATCTCTCCTGAGAAGGATGTAGACGGCTTCCATCCTGAGAACGTCGGAAAGATGATGCTCGGTCTTGATACGTTGCTTCCATGTACACCACACGGCATTTTGCATCTCGCAAAGACACAAACTGAGATTGCTGGGAAACACGTCGTGGTCGTCGGTCGCAGTCAAATCGTCGGAAAACCAGTCGGCATGTTGTTCTTGAATGAATCTGCTACGGTCACGTACTGTCACTCGAAAACGAAAGACCTTGGAGAAATGACAAGACAGGCTGACATCTTAATTGTCGCAGTTGGGCGTGCAGGTCTCGTTACTGCAGACATGGTCAAACCTGGTGCGCTCGTCATCGACGTCGGCGTCAACCGTGTCGAAGGTCGTCTTGTTGGCGATGTCGACTATGAGGCCGTCAAAGAGAAGGCGAGTGCGATTACGCCGGTTCCTGGCGGTGTCGGTCCGATGACGATCACGATGCTCATGCACAACACGGTCGAGGTAGCGTCACGTGGCTAACCCACTTCCGGTCTCCGAAGTTGTTCGATATGTGAAGCGACAACTCGATGATGATGTCTTGCTTCGACAAGTCGCGGTCATCGGTGAGATCTCGAATTTTAAACGCTATTCATCTGGTCATTGTTATTTCACCTTGAAAGATGATGCGTCCCGCATGAAAGCCGTCATGTTTTCTCGAGATGCGAAACAGCTTCAATTCGAACCGAAAGATGGAATGAAGGTCATCGCCGTCTCAAGAGTGACTATGTATGAAGCGACCGGTGACGTTCAATTGTACGTCGAACTGATGCGTCAAGACGGAATCGGTTTATTATACGAACAGTATGAGGCGAGAAAACGTGAACTTGAGGAGAAGGGTTGGTTTGAGGTAGACCGAAAACAACTCCTTCCGACGTTTCCTGAGCGGATCGGAATTGTCACATCTCCGAAAGGGGCAGCGTTACATGATATCGCGACCACACTTCGGCGTCGTGCGCCCCACGTTGCCATCACATTCGCCCCTGTGGCCGTACAGGGCGAAATGGCTGCCCCGCAAGTGGCATCTGCCATTCGTTGGATGAATGAACGGACCGACTGTGATGTACTCATCGTCGGCCGTGGTGGCGGCTCGATTGAGGAATTGTGGGCGTTTAATGAGGATGTCGTGGTCGAAGCCATCTATGCGTCGACCATCCCGATCATCTCTGCTGTCGGTCACGAGACAGATTATACGCTCGCTGATTTTGTCGCAGATGTTCGGGCCGCAACTCCGACAGCGGCGGCCGAACTCGCCACAGCGATGATTGACGCACAGCGGAAAGATGTAGAGCGTCTAGACAACCATCTGCATAAAGCCGTTAGGATTCAACTCGATGATTCTCGGAACCGTGTAGACCGGATGATTAACAGTTATGGCTTGAAATCACCACGTTATACGATTTCTCAAAAACGAGAACGTTTTGCACAATCGGAGATTCGCCTTGAGCAAGGGATGAAGCGACATCTTTCCGAAGCGACTCATCAACTCCGTCAGTTGTCACAACAGCTTGATGTGAAACGGTTCTCAAAAACCTTGTTGCAACAAGGAGAACAGGTCAATCAAATGGTCGATCGACTTCATCGGACGAAACCATTAGAACAATCGAAACGACAATTTACACAACAGGTAGGAAGATTGCATGCGGTCAGTCCGCTCGCCGTCCTATCACGGGGCTACACGTTCATTGAACAAGATGGAGCATATGTGCAAAATGTGAAAGAATTACGCGATGGAGACATCTCGATTCGTTTTCGGGACGGTCACGCTGTCGCTGAGGTGAAGGAGAGGATTGTTGGTGACGAAACAAGAACAGACGTTTGAAGCGGCACTTGAACGACTCGAACAGATTGTCGCGCAACTAGAAACCGGTGACGTACCGTTAGAGGAAGCGATGACTTTATATGAAGAAGGTGTCCGGTTATCTGCTTTGTGCCAGACAAAACTCTCGGCCGCTGAAAAGAAAATGGACGAAATACTCGAGTTAGACGGTACCCTTCGTGAAAAAGGAGGGTCTGCATGAACCGCACGGATGGTTTGAACAAATGGAAGCGAACTGTCGAAGAATCGATGCGTTCGCTCATTGAGGCGAGTGACATGCCGACGCGACTTCGCGATGCGATGGTCTATTCATTAGAAGCGGGCGGAAAGCGAATCCGTCCCGCGCTTGTCTATGCTGTTCTAGAAACGTACGGTGTTCCACTCGAGCGAGGTGGCGAGGTAGCGGCGACGCTCGAGATGGTCCATACATATTCACTCATTCACGATGATTTGCCGGCGATGGATGATGATGATCTTCGCCGGGGTCGACCGACGAATCACCGACAGTTTGATGAAGCGACTGCCATTTTAGCAGGAGATGCGCTTTTGACGGATGCATTTCGCATTCTTGCGCAAATGTCGCTCCCTGCTGAAGAAATCGTCGAAATCATTCGCGTTTTCGGTCTAGCAGCTGGTAGCTCTGGCATGGTCGGCGGTCAGTTGGACGATATGCTCGCTGAGAAACGGAGTGACGTCACGTTACAGGAACTCCAGTCGATTCATGAACGAAAGACGGGTGCACTGCTCGTCTATGCGCTTGAAGCGGGTGGGATCCTTGCCGGTGTGTCGGAGGAAGATCGGACACAATTAAAACAATTCGGTCGACATCTGGGCATCGCATTTCAGATTCAAGACGATATCTTAGATGTCGTCGGGGACGAACAGACAATCGGGAAACGTGTCGGTTCGGATGAAGAGAATGAAAAAACGACGTATCCGAAACTGCTCGGATTAGACGGGGCGAAGCGTGCACTCGATGCAGAAGTAGAGGCAGCGACCTTTGCCATTGAGTCATTGTCGATTCAAGCTCCGCTATTATTAGACTTATTGGCATTTGTGGTGAAACGAAATCATTGATCCCGGTGACACGATGAGCACATCGTGTCACCTTTGTTTTGGGGAATGTGTGGCATCTACCGTCACATTCTTGTAAAATGTAAGGTACGAATCAGTAAAATGTGAGGAGAAAGGATGGTCATTATGGACTTGACATCCATTCAAGACCCGTCATTCCTGAAAAGGATGTCTGTAACCGAACTCGAATCACTCGGCTCAGATATTAGACGATTCTTGATTGAAAAATTGGCAGTGACGGGAGGGCATTTAGCGCCAAACTTAGGAGTTGTGGAGTTGACGCTAGCTCTGCACCGTGTATTTGACAGTCCGAAAGACCAACTTGTATGGGACGTCGGTCATCAGGCGTACGTTCATAAAATTTTGACAGGACGTACGAGCCAGTTTGATACCCTTCGACAATACAACGGGTTGTGTGGGTTCCCTAAACGTTGTGAGAGTGAACATGATGTATGGGAAACTGGCCACAGTTCGACGTCGCTTTCAGCAGCAATGGGGATTGCAATCGCAAATGAATTAAAAGGACGTGCGAATGATCGTGCCATTGCCATCATCGGTGATGGAGCGTTAACTGGAGGAATGGCGCTCGAGGCATTGAACCACATCGGTGCCGAGAAGCAGAATGTTATTGTCATCTTGAACGACAATGAGATGTCTATCGCGCCGAACGTTGGGGCGATGCATAATATGCTCGGTCGAATCCGTGCGTCACGTAAACTGAAGCATGCACGTGAAGAGATGGAATCGATCATCAAGCACATTCCACTCGTCGGCAATTCACTCGAACGAAGTGGGGAGCGAGTAAAAGATTTATTGAAATCTGCACTCATTCCAGGCACATTTTTTGAAGAACTCGGTTTCACTTACTTTGGACCGACTGACGGCCATGATTTGAAAGACTTGCTTGAGACACTCGAATATGCGAAAAAAATCGATGGACCGGTTCTCGTTCACGTCATCACGAAAAAAGGGAAGGGTTACCGTCCCGCTGAGTTAGACGGTGTTGGAACGTGGCACGGTTTAGGACCTTACAAGATTGAGTCAGGCGAAGTGATCAAAGGAAAGCCTAAAGGACCGAGTTATTCGAAAGTCGTCGCAGAGACGATTACGAAAGTGGCAGAGTCGGATGAGCGGGTGACGTTGATCACGCCTGCAATGAGTGTCGGTTCGAAACTCGACTGTTTCACGAAAAAATTCCCGGAACGCATGTTTGACGTCGGGATTGCCGAACAGCATGCGGTAACGCTAGCAGGAGGTCAGGCGACACAAGGTTTGAAACCGGTCGTCTCGATTTACTCAACATTCTTCCAGCGTGCGTACGACCAACTCGTCCATGACATTTGTCGTCAAAACTTGAACGTTGTATTCACGATTGACCGTTCAGGACTTGTCGGGGCAGATGGAGAGACGCACCAAGGTGTATTCGATATCGCCTTCATGCGTCACGTACCGAACATTCGAATTTTGATGGCGAAAGATGAAGAAGAGTTACAACAACTCGTTTACTCCGCGCTTCGTTACGATGATGGACCGATTGCAATCCGCTTCCCTCGTGGCGAAGGGATTGGCGTACCAATGAGTGATACGCTCCAAGAAATCTCACTCGATGATTGGGAAGTCGAGGCGGAAGGAACGGATGTCGCCATTTTGACGTTCGGACCACAAGTTCAAGACGGGTTAGAAGTACGTTCATTATTAGAAGGCAAGCTCAGTGTGCGCGTCATCAATTGTCGCACGATCAAGCCGCTCGATGATGCAATGCTCACTTCTTTATATGCAGAGGGCATTCCGCTCGTGACACTTGAAGAAGCAGCACTCGCAGGTGGTTTTGGAAGCAGTGTGTTAGAACATGCGAATGAAACAGGAGCGTTCCCGCGGATTCAACGCCTCGGGATTCCAGACCGATATATCGAGCACGGCGGCGTCAACCAACTTTTAGAAGAGATTGGTCTCCGACCAGCCCAAATGGCGGAATCGATTGAACGGTTCGTAATGGAGACAAATCGACAGAATGTGTGAGGAATTATGGAAAAAAGAACGAAAACAAGATTAGATGTACTACTCGTCGAACGCGGTCTCGCTGAAACACGAGAGAAGGCGAAACGGGCTGTCATGGCCGGTCTTGTCTACAGCGGGACCGAACGTCTGGATAAAGCAGGCGATAAAGTGTTTGACGATATCCCTCTTGAAGTGAAAGGTCAAGTTCTACCGTACGTCGGACGAGGCGGACTTAAGCTTGAGAAAGCTCTGCAAGTATTCCCGCTCGACGTTCAAGACCGCGTGGGGATTGATATCGGTTCCTCTACGGGAGGATTTACAGATTGTGCGCTTCAAAACGGGGCGACACAAATGTATGCGGTCGATGTCGGGTACAACCAGCTAGCATGGAAGCTTCGGAGCGATGACCGTGTCATCGTTATGGAACGAATGAACTTCCGTCATGCGACAGCCGATCAATTCCCGGTCAAACCTGATTTTGCGACGATCGATGTTTCTTTCATCTCACTTCGTCTCATGGTGCCACCTCTTAAAGCGATTTTAAAGAAAGAAGGGGTCGTCATGGCGCTCGTTAAACCTCAATTCGAAGCCGGTAAAGCCGACGTCGGAAAGAAAGGGATTGTGCGAGACCGTGACGTACATGAGCGTGTGGCGAGTGATATGGTTCGCTATTTTGCATCGGAAGGATTCTTCGTCGAAGGATTGGATTACTCCCCAATCACGGGTGGAGACGGAAATATTGAATTCCTCCTATTCGCCCGTTATACGGGAGTAGGCGGGATCGAACCATCCCTACGAGTCGAAGACGTAGTGGATACGGCACATGCCAAACTAAAGGGATAAGCAATGGCTACAGGCAGATTTGTCTGTAGCTTTTTCTTATCGACGAAGAAGAGATGGGGAATGGTGGAAATACCCACTGGAATGCTAGACCTTTTTTCGACAATACTTTAGAATGATAATGTGTATGTGAAACGAAGAATGAGGTGTCAGCGCTTATGAATAAAGGACAGCGATTGATTAAAATTCGAGACATCGTGACGAATCGTGAAATCGAAACGCAAGATGAATTAGTAGACGAACTTCGTCGCCTAGGATATCCCGTCACACAGGCGACTGTATCTCGGGATATTAAAGAATTACATTTAGTGAAAGTTCCTTTGAATGACGGACGATACAAATACAGCTTGCCTGCGGATCAGCGTTTTAACCCGTACGGAAAAATGAAGCGCATCCTCGGTGACAGCTTCGTCTCGGTCGACTCAGCTCAAAACTTGGTTGTCATGAAAGTACTACCAGGTAACGCGGATGCAATCGGTGTCTTGATTGACCATCTGTCATGGGACGAATTGATTGGAACAGTTTGTGGAGATGACACGATTCTCATGATTGCTCGCGATGAGGAGAAAGCGAAACAAATCATCGATCGACTACTCGGAATGTTATGAGGTGAAAGTACGTATGTTGGCAGAACTATCAATCAAACAGTTTGCGATTATCGACGAATTAAACATTCCGTTTAATCGGGGCATGACCGTTCTCACGGGTGAGACAGGTGCCGGTAAATCGATTTTGTTAGATGCGATTGGGTTGCTTGTTGGAGGACGTGGATCGAGCGAATTCGTTCGTTATGGTCAGGATAAGGCCGAAATCGAAGGAATGTTCATGGTTGAATCGGATCATCCGGTCATTGAGGCGGCCGAACAATACGGCATCGAAATCGAGGACGGGACAGTTATTTTGCGCCGAGACTTACATAGTAGCGGGAAAAGCGTCTGCCGTGTGAATGGGAAGATGATGCCACTCTCGACGCTACGTGAATTCGGTCGCTTGCTTGTAGATATTCACGGTCAGCATGAGCATCAACACTTGATGGACTCAGAATTTCACTTAGGCATTCTCGACCATTATGCCGAAAAGGAAATCGCTCCATTATTAGAGGAGTATCAGACAGCGTACGCAGCTTGGAAGCAAGTCGCGGATGAACTGAAGCGACTCAGTCAAAGTGAACAAGAGCTTGCACAGCGCATGGACTTATTATCGTTTCAAACGAAAGAAATTGAAGCGGCTGAACTAAAAGAGGGTGAAGAACAGGCGTTAATGGAAGAACGGGATGAATTAGCGAACTTTGAACGCATTCATCAACACATTCGCATGTCTTATGAGGCGGTCGCGGAAGATTCGAACGGACTTGACCAAATTGGGGTCGCAATGCGCGAGATGGAAGAAGCTTCTCAATTGTCCTCTTCCCTCGCATCTGTGTCAGAGACAATCTCGAATGCTTATTATTTGCTCGAAGATGCGAAATTTCAGTTACGAGACCAACTCGACTCACTTGAGTTCGATCCGATTCGGTTAGATGAAATCGAGTCGCGTCTAGCGCTGTTCCAACAGCTCAAGCGGAAATATGGCACGACAATCGAAGAAGTCATCGCTTACGGTGAACAAGTATCCGATGAATTGAAATCGATGACGAATCGTGAGGAGTTGCTGCAAACACTGTCAGAAGACCTTTTGCGATTAGAGAAAGTCGCAAAAGAGGCAGGCGCACGACTGTCAGCGTCACGTAAAGCGGCGGCTGAGTCCCTTCAGCACGACATCCATCGAGAATTGAAAGAATTATATATGGAGAAAACAGCGTTTGAAGTCCGATTCCGAACGACGCCATTAAAACAAGACGGTCTTGATGATGTCGAGTTTTATATGATGACGAACGTCGGGGAACCATTCAAGTCACTTGCAAAAGTGGCTTCAGGTGGTGAACTTTCCCGTGTCATGTTAGCTCTTAAATCAATCTTTTCCCGCACGGTCGGAGTCGCATCGATTATCTTTGATGAAGTCGATACAGGAGTATCAGGGCGTGTCGCACAGGCGATGGGAGAAAAAATCTTCCGTCTGTCTGTCGGGTCGCAAGTGTTGTGTATCACGCACTTAGCTCAAGTTGCTGCAATGGCAGATCAGCACCTATATATCACGAAGACGGAAACAGACGACCGGACGAAGACAAACGTTGCCACTCTCGACCGCGAGAGCCGGATTGACGAGCTAGGTCGAATGATTGCTGGTATTCAAATGACAGACTTGACGAAGCAACATGTTGAAGAGTTGCTCGAAATGTCACAGCAAGTAAAACAGAAGTTCATCAAAGGAGTGTCATAAGTGATTACATTATGTATTGCGGACGACAATCGAGAAATCGTCGATTTGTTGAGCCGACAACTAGAATCTGAGCCTGATCTCCGTGTCGTTGGAACAGCGCACGATGGTGAAGCGTGCTTGGAGGTCGTCAAGACACACCAACCGGATGTACTCTTACTCGATATTATTATGCCTCATTTGGATGGAATCGGAGTATTGCAACGTTTACATGAAGAGTTCGGGGATGATAAGCCAGAAGTGATCATGTTGAGTGCGTTCGGAAAAGATGAAGTGACGAAACAAGCGGTTCAATTGGGTGCCTCTTACTTTCTCGTCAAACCTTTCAACATCCAACAACTATTGACGAAAATTCGTGAGTTGTCGGATGGTGCGAATCGCGAATTCGAAGGAATGTCTCCAGACGAAATTGAAATTTCGCTCTTGCTCCAACAGCTTGGGATTTCTCCTCGAATTAAAGGGTTCAAGTATATCCGCCAAGCCGTCATTTACGTACGCGAGCGTCAAGATTTGCTTGGATTGATTACGAAGGAATTGTATCCGATGGTCGCAAAAGAGCATGATACGACTTCGTCACGTGTAGAGCGGGCGATGCGTCACGCCATCAAGACGGCGTGGGAGAATGGCATGCGCGATCATGAGATGTTTGAAGGGCGACCTGAGCGTGAGCGGAGTCCGAAGAACTCGGAGTTCATTTCATATTTCGTCACCTACTTGTCGTTTAAAAGCAACTGAATCGTTCAAAAGGACTAAGCCGTTTGATGGTTTAGTCCTTTTTGTAAAATAATCAATAAAAAATTTATTTACTTTATGAAAGAAAGCGCTTGCAAAACGAGAGTGTTTTGTTATAATAAAGGTGTACCAAGTTACTTGGACAAGCGTCAGATGAACGCTTTTCAAACTTGTTCCGGAGCAATGTTTGAAGAAACAAAATCATCTCGGTTCGCTATCCGACAATAGCTCAGAGGTGGGAACGACATCTCAAGTCGTTAATGTCCCGACGTGAGGTCGCGACAGTCGCTCATTCGCGAGACGATTCTATCATCAACTCGAAGCTAGGGGTTGATATAGGAAAAACGAATCGTTCAGTTAACCAAAAGGAGTGTTGTCAACCGTTGAATAGTTTATGGCAAGCGTTCGACTTCACGATGGATGGTTGGACATGATCCGATAACAAAAAAAGTTAGTAACTCGAATGGAAGTGTTCCGTTCACGCAAGACGGCAGTTACTAAAGTTCTTTCATACTTCTTCATTAAGAAGACGTTGGATCTCATGTCAATGGAAGTAAAGCAGTTGGAAAGGAGATCATCCGTAGTGATCACAATTCAATACGAATAAAAGGTTCCGCACTTGAAATGAAGTCAAGTTAGGGAACCTTTTTTTGTGCGCTTATGAGTCGAGTCGTTGAACTTTACCTGTTTTTTTGTCACGGTTAAATATATAGCCAGCTACAAATCCGATCCCGCCCATGGCGAGCAGAAGTCCAAAAGTCCCCTGCAACATGGAGGCGGCAGCGAGTGAATCAATCCATGTGAATGGTCCACTCGTCTTCAAAAAGAAGCTATCACGAAGTAATTTGATTCCGTAAACACCGAGTAAACCAGGGACGATTAAGATTAGAAGCGCGATGAAACGCATGCAATCTCCTCCTTTACCATACATTATTTTAACAGAAATTCATTCATTCCACACTGTCTATTTTTAGACGGCTTGCGCATCATGTTTGGATTCAGTAGCATGAAGATGAGAAGAGAGAAAGATGGGGGTATTCGTATGAATAAACGGTTGATGATTGTCGGGGCAGGAAAAGGGGGGACGGAAGTTCTGAACATGTTGATGGACTCTCCGCTTGCTACAATCGTGGCGGTCGTGGACTCCGATGCATCGGCTGAAGGAATCGCACTTGCCAAAAGTTATGGAATTGCCGTGACGGACAATTGGACAAAATATGCGGATGCAGCATTGGACTTTGTCATTGAGACGACAGGGCAGCATCAAACGTTTGAAGAGTTGAAGGATCATTATCAAGACGCAGTTGTGTTGCCGGGAGAGTTTATTCGAATCGTTGTCGAGCGATTGAAACAGAATCAACAGATGCTTGAGGCAATCATCGAGTGTACGAGTGAGGCGATTTCGGTAGCCGATCATCACGGCAACACCATATTGATCAATCCGTCTTACACACGATTGACGGGATTCAAAAAGGAAGATGTCGTCGATAAGCCTGCCACTGCCGACATCGGGATGCAGGAGAGTGTACATTTGAAAGTATTATCGACGGGGCAGGGTGTTCGAGATATTCGGATGCAAATCGGGGCGACGCGACGTGACATCCTTGTAAATGCCGAACCGATCATCGTTGAGGGGAAATTGCGAGGTTCGGTCGGCGTCATTCGAGACGTGTCTCAAATACGTGCGCTGCGTGATGAATTACAAGAAGCGAAAACACGCATTCGAAATCTAGAGGCGAAATATCAGTTTGCCGATATCATCGCGACAAGTGATACGATGCGATTCGTCATCGATCAAGCGAAATTGGCAGCTGTGACCCCGGTGACAGTATTGATTCGCGGAGAATCGGGAACAGGAAAAGAACTGTTCGCCCATGCCATTCATGGGGAGTCCCCTCGGAAATTCAAAAAGTTTATCCGGGTAAACTGTGCAGCCATTTCACCCACGCTTCTCGAAAGTGAACTGTTCGGATATGAAGATGGTGCGTTCAGTGGTGCGAAGCGTGGTGGAAAGACAGGTTACTTTGAGGAGGCAGACGGCGGCTCGCTCTTTTTGGACGAAATCGGAGAACTGCCACTCGATGTCCAAGTGAAGCTTCTGCGTGTCCTTCAAGAAAATGAGATTGTACGAGTCGGAGGGACGACGGCGATTCCGATTGATGTCCGCATCATCGCTGCGACGAATGCCGATCTTGAACAGAAAGTGGCAGATGGGACCTTCCGTGAAGATTTGTACTATCGCATCAATCGCATGCCCATCCATATCCCTCCCCTTCGTGAACGGTTGAATGAACTCGAGGCACTTTGTGACCGGATCATTCGAAAGTTAAATCAAGAATATGGTCGGAGTGTTCAAGGGGTGGATGAAGATGCCCTCATGCTTCTAAAAAGTCAGCATTGGAAAGGGAACGTCCGAGAACTTGAGAATGTGATTGGTCGGGCGATGATTTATATGGCGAGCGCGGAACAATGGATTGCTCCACATCACTTACAATTATCACCTCGCACGCCAACTCAGAAAGTCGTCGAGTCTCGAACGCTCCATGAGGCGGTTGCGAAATATGAGCGCGATTTGATTGAACGAACAATCGAAGAAACTGGTGGAAATAAGTCAGAAGCTGCTCGTCGTTTAAAAATTTCGATTCGGACTTTATATAATAAATTAGAAACCATGCAATAAAATGCATGAACTTTTATGCATGGTAAGCATTTATTTGCATGGTCATCCGCATAATAAAGCGCTTACAATTTAGGAAGCAAACTTGCTTATGTTATATTGTAGAGAGCAAGGGGGGACAATGATGAATTTTGAACGGATGCTGACGAACGCAAAACAACTAGAGGGTTGTACGGTATCCATTGCGGGGGCAGCGGATGAAGAAGTAATCCGAGCCGTAAAACTTGCCACAGATCATGGATTGTCACGTTTCATTTTATTTGGTGAAGCCCGGGAAATCCGAAAGTTATGTGAACAGTATGGAATCGATGAGTCAGACGTCGATATTTTACATGCAAAAGGTGACGTAGAGATTGCCAGACGTGCTGCACTAGCCGTGAAAAACAAAGAGGCGGATGTGCTCATGAAAGGGATGGTGTCGACATCGACATTCATGAAAGCCGTCCTCAATCGAGAGGCCGGTCTTCGGACGAACCGTACACTCAGTCATATCGCACTCTTTCAAATTCCAAATCGGGAAAAATTGATTGGTGTGACCGATGCTGCAATCCATATCGCGCCAACGCTCGAAGAAAAGGTCGAAATCATTCATAATGCGGTAGAAGCGATGCATGACATCGGTTACGAATCGCCAAAAGTCGCAGCGATTGGGGCTGTTGAGGTTGTCAACCCTCAGATGAACGCGACGCTCGATGCCGCATTGCTCAGTCAGATGAATCGTCGGGGACAAATCAAAGGCTGTATCGTAGATGGACCGCTTGCCCTTGATAACGCGGTCGATATGGTTGCAGCGAAACAAAAAGGAATTAATAGTGAAGTGGCGGGGCAAGCAGATTTATTAGTCGTACCGTACATAGAGGTCGGCAACGTCCTTTATAAATCAATCATGTATTTCGCAGAGGCGAGCGTTGCGGCGATTGTCGTTGGCGCATCTGCCCCTGTCGTATTGACGAGTCGTGCCGATACAGCGGAGGCGAAACTTTATTCCCTCGCATTCGCTTTGTTACATGCCAAAAACTAATCGTACTTAACAGGAGGAATTGATCATGATGGAAACAAACACAGAACCACGCTTCCGTATTTTTGATGTCTTACAATCTGAGGATTACGAACAAATCGTATTTTGCCAAGACCAAGCTTCTGGGCTAAAAGCAATCATTGCGATCCACGATACGACGCTCGGTCCAGCACTTGGCGGACTTCGCATGTGGAATTATGAGTCAGAGCAAGAAGCGCTCACAGACGTGTTGCGTCTCGCAAAAGGAATGACTTATAAAAATGCTGCGGCTGGTCTCAACCTTGGAGGCGGGAAGGCTGTCATCATCGGAAATGCCAAGAAGGACAAGTCCGAAGCTCTCTTCCGCGCATTCGGTCGTTACGTACAATCACTCAGCGGACGTTACATCACTGCTGAAGATGTGAATACGACGGTTGCTGACATGGACTTCATCCATATGGAGACGGATTACGTCACAGGAGTCAGCCCTGCTTTCGGTTCAAGTGGTAACCCTTCACCAGTAACGGCGTATGGTGTCTACCGCGGTATGAAAGCCGCTGCGAAATGGAAGTTCGGAACAGACTCACTCGCAGGGAAGACGGTTGCCGTGCAAGGTGTCGGTAACGTAGCCTACAACTTATGTCGTCACCTCCACGAAGAAGGCGCGCATTTGATTGTGACAGACATCAACGAAGAAGCGCTCAAACGTGCAGAAGCAGACTTTGGTGCGACGGTCGTCAAACCAGATGAGATTTATGCAGTCGAGTGTGACATCTTCGCTCCATGTGCACTCGGTGCAGTCATCAACGACAAAACGATTCCACAATTGAAAGCACAAATCGTTGCGGGTGCCGCAAACAACCAATTGGCGGAAGATCGTCACGGGGATGTGCTTGACGAGAACGGAATCCTCTACGCGCCAGACTTCGTCATCAACGCTGGAGGTGTCATCAACGTCGCGGACGAACTTGAAGGTTACAACCGTGAACGGGCAATGAAGAAAGTCGAACTCATCTATGACAACATGATGCGTGTATTTGAAATCGCGGAGCGTGATGGAGTACCGACGCACGTGGCGGCTGACAAGATGGCCGAAGAACGGATTCACATGATGGCACGTTCACGTAGTCAGTTCCTTAAAGTTGAAAAAAGTATTCTAGGGAGACGCTAAGATGACAAAACGGCTAATTCTTGCGATCAACCCAGGGTCGACCTCGACAAAAGTTGGATTGTTTGATGGGAAGGAAGAAGTGATGACACGTACGGTCCGCCATGAGATTGACGTGACCGGTCTCAGCCTTCCTGAGCAGTTACCTCATCGTGAGCAAGAAGTGCGTGCCTTGTTAGAAGAGACTGGCATCGCGGTCAATGATTTGACCGCGATTGTCGGTCGTGGTGGTTTGCTTGCACCGATGACATCAGGAACGTATACCGTCAATGATTTGATGCGAGAGGACTTGACGAGCGGAAGATTCGGAATGCATGCGTCTAACCTCGGTGGATTGATTGCATCCAAAATAGGAGAGATTGAAGGAATCCCAAGTTTCATCGTTGACCCTGTCGTTGTCGATGAGATGCATGAGTTGGCAAGAAAGACCGGGATGGCCGACATCGATCGCCGTAGTATTTTTCATGCCCTGAATCAAAAAGCCGTCGCCAAACGCTTTGCGACTGAAAATGGAAGCGATTACAATGAGCTGAATTTGATTGTCGCTCACTTGGGCGGAGGGATTACGGTCGGTGCGCATCAGCATGGCCGCGTCATCGATGTGAACAACGGACTAGACGGTGATGGACCACTTGCTCCAGAACGGGCAGGCTCAATTCCTGTTGGACAGGTAGTAGAACTATGTTATAGTACCAGGTATAAAGAATCGGAAATGAAAAAGAAAATTGTCGGTCAAGGTGGGTTGTTCGCACACCTCGGTACATTCGATGCGATTGAGATTGAGCAACGGATGGAATCGGGAGATGATGAGGCGAGACTCCTTTATGAGACGATGGCTTATCGTGTCGCACAAGAAATTTCAAAACATGGTGCGACGCTCAGTGGTCGAGTGGATGCCATCTTATTGACAGGTGGAATCGCTTATTCTGACTGGCTGACTGACAAGATTAAAGAGCGTGTCGCATTCCTCGCGCCGGTATACGTTTATCCAGGTGAAGATGAATTGAAAGCCTTGGCAGAAGGTGCACTTCGCGTCATCGAGAAGGAAGAGACCGCAAGAGAATATGAGGGGGATACACATGGCACGAGAATTTGATGTTGTCGTCATTGGTGGAGGACCAGGAGGATATGTGGCTGCGATCAAGGCTGCACAGGCTGGTAAATCTGTCGCAATCGTCGAGGCGAGAAAATTAGGCGGCACCTGCTTACATAGAGGTTGCATCCCTACGAAAGCTCTTCTAAAAGCTGCCCATGTCTATCAAACGGCGAAACAGGGGGCAACGTACGGCGTAGAAACGGGAAGTGTGACGTTCAATATGGAACGAGCCCAAACGTATAAACGCGATCTTGTGGCTGGTCTTGAAAAAGGAATCGAGCACTTGATGAAACAAGGAAAAATTGAAGTGTTTCACGGAAAAGCCTCGATCCTTGGACCAAGTATCTTCTCGCCACAACCTGGGACCGTATCCGTTGAAGATGAAAGCGGTGAGTCAGAACTCATCTTGCCAAACCAATTGATTATCGCAACAGGTTCGATTCCGCGTGAACTTCCTGGATTGCTGTTCGATCACGAACGTATCTTAAACTCGGACGACCTCCTCAATTTTGAGACACTACCTGAATCGATTGCGATTGTCGGTGGTGGTGTCATCGGAGTCGAATGGGCGTCCATGCTCGTCGATTTAGATGTGAACGTGACGTTGATCGAAGTAGGAGATCGATTACTTCCACTTGAGGATAAGGCGGTCTCTCGCGAAGTAGAACGTCTACTGAAAAAACGTGGCGTACGTGTGAAGAAGAGCGTGACGGTCGACGCTGAACGAACATTGATTCACGAAAATGCAGTGGAGCTTGCTGTCGGGGAAGAGATGTTACAAGTAGACTGTGTCCTCGTTTCGGTTGGCCGAGTTGCCAACACGGAAGACTTAGGACTTCAAAACACTTCCATCGTCGTAGAGAACGGGATCATTCAAGTCGATAGTCAGTATCGGACGAAAGAACGTCATATCTTCGCAATCGGGGATTGTATCGGAAAATTACAACTCGCTCACGTCGCGTCTGCAGAAGGCGTGAAGGCGGTCGAAACGATTCTTGGACTTGAACCAACACCACTTGATTACGCGCTCATCCCACGTTGTGTATACAGCGTCCCTGAAGTCGCTTCGGTCGGCTTGACGGAAGAGGCGGCAAAAGATGCCGGACATGATGTGAAGACGGGGACATATCGATTCAACGGACTCGGGAAAGCGCGAATTGAAGGACAAGCAGACGGATTCGTCAAACTCGTTTCGGACAAAGAAACAGATGACCTTCTCGGTGTTCATATCGTCGGACCGAAAGCGACTGAACTCATCACAGAAGGTGGACTCGCGCTCGTCTTGAACGCGACGGCTTGGGAGATGGGACAACTCGTGCACCCACACCCTGCATTGAGCGAAGCCTTCCAGGAAGCGGCACTTGCCGTCGATGGATTACCGATTCACGCCTAAGGAGGAACAAGGATGGAACAGATGACTGTAAACTCATATGAAGAGCTTGGTTTAACCAAGCAAGATTTATTGGCGATGTATGAAACGATGGTACGCGCCCGTAAGATTGATGAACGGATGTGGAAGTTGAACCGCGCTGGGAAAATTCCGTTCGTCGTTTCATGTCAAGGACAAGAAGCTGCACAGGTCGGTGCGGCGTTCGCGCTCGAGAAAGGAATCGACTACGTCTTGCCATACTATCGTGATGTGGCGGTTGTTCTTCACTTCGGTCAAACATCAAGAGATTTGATGTTATCGGCATTTGCGAAAGCGGAAGATCCGAACTCGGGTGGTCGTCAGATGCCTGGTCACTTCGGCTCGAAAGAACATCGCATCGTGACGGGTTCATCTCCGGTTACGACACAAGTCCCTCATGCGGTCGGGATTGCACTTGCGGCGAAGATGAAAAAAGAAGAACTCGTCACGTTCGTCTCGTTCGGAGAAGGCTCTTCGAACCAAGGTGACTTCCACGAAGGGGCAAACTTTGCTGGCGTCCATAAATTACCGGTCATCTTGTTCTGTGAGAACAACAAGTATGCGATTTCGGTACCACTTACAAAACAGTTGGCATGCGAACGTGTATCAGACCGTGCAAAAGGTTACGGCATGCCAGGTGTGACAGTCGACGGGACAGACCCGATTGCTGTATATGCGGTCGTGAAAGAAGCGCGCGAACGTGCACTTCGCGGAGAAGGACCGACGCTCATCGAAGCAGAAGTCGAACGTCTCGTACCACACTCATCAGATGATGATGACAAGGCATACCGTTCAGCTGAAGAATTGGCTGGATTAAAAGAGCGGGATGGCATTCAATTGTTCCGTCAACGACTTGTAAACGACGGAATCGCAACGGCGGATACACTTGCCGAAATCGATGCACAAATCGATGCTGAAGTGAATGAAGCGACGACATATGCAGACAAAGCACCGTACGCATCACCTGAATCTGCATTGGATTACGTCTATGAGGAGGAAAAATGATGAAAACGTTTATCGAAGCGATCAATGAAGCGATTCATGAGGAAATGGAGCGCGACGAAAACGTCTTCGTCGTCGGGGAAGACGTCGGCGTACGTGGTGGTGTATTCCGTGCCACACAAGGCTTGATTGAGAAGTATGGAGAAGATCGTGTCATCGACGCACCGCTCGCTGAAAGTGCGATTGCCGGTGTAGGAGTCGGGGCTGCCATGTACGGCATGCGTCCGATTGCAGAAATGCAATTCGCAGACTTTATCATGCCAGCAGTGAACCAAATCGTATCGGAAGCGGCAAAAATTCGATACCGCTCAAACAACGACTGGACGTGTCCGATGGTCATCCGCGCTCCTTTCGGTGGTGGCATTCACGGGGCACTCTATCACTCGCAATCTGTCGAGGCGATGTTCAGTTCGACGCCAGGTCTTAAAGTCGTCATTCCATCAGACCCAGTCGATGCGAAGGGCTTGTTGAAAGCAGCAATCCGTTCGAACGACCCTGTCCTCTTCTTCGAACATAAGCGTGCTTATCGTCTCTTGAAGGCGGACTTGCCAACGGATGAATACACGGTTGAAATCGGTAAGGCTGCTGTCAAACGTGAAGGTGACGATATCACAATCATCACGTACGGTCTTTGTGTCCATATGGCACAAGAAGCTGCGAAAACACTCGAAGAGGAAGGAATCAGCACGCATATTCTTGATCTTCGTACCGTCTATCCGCTCGACCAGGATGCAATCATCGAGTCGGTCAAGAAGACCGGTAAAGTGTTACTCGTGACAGAGGACAACAAAGAAGGAAGCATCATCGGAGAAGTAGCGGCGATTATCGCAGAGAAGGCGCTCTTTGAACTCGATGCGCCGATTGAACGCTTAGCGGGTCCTGATGTGCCGGCTATGCCATATGCACCACCGATGGAAAAATTCTTTATCGTATCCCCAGAAAAAATTGCCGAGCGGGCGCGTCAGCTCGCCGCGTTTTAAGGAGGCGCCTCCATGGAACAAACGATTACAATGCCCCAACTTGGGGAGAGTGTGACAGAAGGCACGATCACGACCTATCTCGTCAAACCGGGCGATCGTGTGGAAGAGTATGAACCACTCGCGGAAGTCATGACGGATAAAGTGACGGCCGAGATTCCGGCGACTAGTGCGGGAGTCGTCAAAGAATTTCTCATTCCAGAAGGGGAGACTGTCAGCGTCGGGACACCGGTATTGACGATGGAAGTTGAAAGGGCGGAGGAAGCTGTAGTTGAGACGAAGACCGAACCGATTGCAGAAACGACACCTGCAGAACCCGTCTCTAAGCAAGCGGTCGCCACTACTCCGAAAAAACAGAGTGGAAACGGTCGATATTCTCCTGCCGTCATCCGACTCGCCAATGAGAACAACATCGATTTGAATGAATTGAGCGGAAGCGGTCTAGGCGGTCGGATCACGCGGAAAGACATTCTTCGTTACTTATCAGAAGGACGTCCTGCATCAACTCCTGAGAAAGCGACACAAGCACCTGTCCAAGAGACAATGGTACAAACAAAAATGGATGTTCCGACTGAGGCACCACGTCCTGTCGTCGAGCCTTCACAACCAGCTGCCTCGACATCTACAGGTCGATACGAAACGATTCCGACAGCTGGTGTGCGTCAGGCGATTGCGAACAATATGGTTCGCTCGAAGCATGAAGCGCCTCACGCATGGCTCATGATTGAAGTCGATGTGACGAACCTCGTCGAGGCACGTGCGAAGTTAAAAGATGAGTTCATGAAGCGGGAAGGCGTCAAATTGACGTTCATGCCATTCTTCATGAAAGCGGCCATCGAGGCGCTTAAGAAGTATCCGATGATGAACTCGGAGTGGGCAGGCGATCACATCAAAGTTCACCAAGACATTCACCTTTCTGTGGCCGTCGCAGCAAACGATGCCCTCTATGTACCAGTCATTCGCCAAGCGGATGAGAAGAATATCAAAGGACTCGCTGTGGCGCTTCAAGACGTGGCATCACGTGCGCGTGAGAATCGCTTGAAAGCTGAAGAGATGCGGGGCGGGACGTTCACGATCAACAACACAGGGGCGTTTGGTTCAATCCAATCGGCACCAATCTTGAACTACCCACAAGCGGCAATCCTATCGGTCGAATCAATCGTGAAACGTCCGGTCTGGATGAACGGAATGTTCGCGGCACGCGATATGGTCAACCTTTGTATGTCGGTCGACCATCGTGTCCTCGACGGTCTCGTCGCAGGGCAATTCTTGCAAGCAATCAAACAATCGCTCGAGTCGATCGACCCGGACACATATACCGTATATTGATTAAAAAAATGGAGGCGCTCCCAGTGGGGCGCCTCCATTTTTCATGAGTTATAGCCAAGGAATACCGTGAAGACGAAGCTTGCGGCTGAGATCAGTAAGAGAAGGAACGACAAGGACATGCCTATTGTGACGAGTCCTTTGGAGAGTCGTTGTTTGGATTTATAGAGTGAAAATGCAAACACGAGACTGAATAGGCCGAGCGTCGCGAATAGTGTAAGCGGGATTGCTCGGTCTTGGAGTAACTGAAGTAAATCCAACGTTGAATCATCCTTTCTAATCAAGCGCCTTCTGAAATCGTCGTTGATAGGCAAGATACGTCAATCTGCTGATCACGACGAACAGGAGCAGGAACATCCAGTATATGAAGACATAGTTTAATGAAAATGCAGAGACCCCATCATGTCTGACCGAAGAAATCCAAAGCAAAAGGAGTGAGGCAGGGAAATGAATCAATAGTACAAGATAGGGCATGAACTTCATGAAGGATAAGGCGTTTGACGACGGATTGCGCATGAGACACATGGCAATCAAACCAATCAACACTTCGAACCCACCAAGCGTGAAGAAAGCGAGTGAATCAGAAAGACTAGTCTCTAGAATCGGTAAGGCAAGCGTTGCAAGACCGAAACTCCCAATCATTATTAAAGCAAACAAGATGTAGTCACCTCCATAAAAGGGTTGATTCCATATGTTGATTGTAAAATAATGGATTATCAAATTCAATACCTCAGAAAAACACGCCATTCATAGAAATGGCGTGTCGGTGAGTTCCTTAAAGCGATTGTTCAATTATCGATTCGATGTCGCGACGAACTTCAGCTGGTGACAAACGTGCGACATCATAGCGGACACGATGTGTCGATTCGTCCGTTCCCGTCAAATCAGCGAAAAGACTACCGAAATCGTGGACACTGCGGTCGACTTGTATGAGTAATTCAATCGAATCCTCTTCTTGTAAGATGACGACTTCGACTTCATCTAACTGACGCCCAAAACGTGAGCCGTTCGCTGAATATTCGAGTTCTTGTGCAATCGGAAGACGACCTGAACGATGGCGTGCCGGGAGCATCTCTGTATCAGCCTTTTTTAGGCGGAAACCGAGCTCGTCCATCGCATCTAAAATGATTTGTTGTGCCGCGTTCGGTTGTACGGTAATCGCATCTTCATCTTTTGGGTCGACGGCTTGGGCGATATCAAGCCCGGTCTCAATCCATGATTTCGATTGACTGACAGAGAGTGGGGTATTGAACGGAACGTTGACCGTGAACGGGATCTCTTTCACTTCTCCTGGCCCGATCATAAATGGAGCCTCATTCAATAAAATCTTTTCGATTGTGAACGTCGAGTATGTCGACTTATCGTTGACCTCATGTTTATACAGCGTGTTAAAGAACAGATAGATGCTGTCGACCGATTGCTCGACTGAACCGCCCTCTACATGGACCACTCCATTAAGTTCACCACCTGGTGTGCAATGGCTTTCATTCAAGCGTGTGTCGACTTTTGCGGCACCGATTCCGATTGATGATAAAATCTTTTTAAACATATGTGTATCCTCCTTTGACGTAACGTCGTCTTCGTGTAATAGTATGTACGGACAGGTGAAACGATATGTTTCAAAATTTCTAAAAAAGGATTGAATCCATTGGAATATAAAGCGTTACAAGAACGTCTCGAAGACGTAATCCAATCAAATCATCTCGTGTCGGCGACAATCAGTCAACCCCGTCAAAAATCAAGTGATCTCAGACGGGTCAAATTGAAACCGGTCATGCTTCGGAATGCATACCACATCCAATTTGAATATCAGTACGAACGGGTGATGAACCATAAAAACTTACCACCAGATGAGGCTGTAGAAGAATTGTTCGACCTACTTGAAACGTTCAGACAGGGGCAGTTTCAATTAAAAGAGTCTGACCTTCAATTTCAGTTATCCAAAAAATTTAAAGTGACCTTTAAAGAGAGACAGACAGCTCAAAAAGAAATTCAGTTGAGCCACAATCGGGAAAAACAATATGTGCTACCACTTGACGAACCAGTCCCATTCTTAATTCGACTCGGCATTCAGTCGAGTGATGGGAAAGTGAAGCGTCAAAAGTATGATAAGTTTAAACAAATCAACCGCTTCCTTGAGTTCATTGAGGACTCGCTTAAACACTTGCCGACAGACCGTACCGTCCGAATCTTGGATTTCGGTTCAGGGAAGTCGTATTTGACGTTCGCGCTCTATCACTTTTTACACGAGATGAAAGGGTATGATGTCCATATCACGGGTCTCGATTTGAAGAAAGAAGTCATCGAAGAATGTGCATCGATTGCGAAAGACTTAGGATATGAGCGACTTGAGTTCTTAGTTGGAGACATCAATGAATATGAAGGGGAGACAGCTGTCGATATGGTCGTGACGCTTCATGCATGTGATGTGGCGACCGACATGGCATTAGCCCGTGCCGTCCGTTGGGGGGCGAAAGTCATCTTGAGCGTCCCTTGCTGTCAGAAGGAGTTAAATCGTCAACTTCAAGCTCCGAATCTAGACGTGATGCTCCAGCACGGATTGATCAAAGAACGGTTCGCCTCGCTCGCGACAGATTCGATTCGGGCAGAACTTCTTGGACTTGTTGGCTATGAGGCTCAGTTACTTGAGTTCATCGACCTCGAGCATACGCCAAAGAACATCATGATTCGTGCCTATTGGACGAATCGTGTAGCGAGTGATGAGACGAAGGCTCGTTACCTCGCCTTTAAACAAATGTTACAGGCAGATCCGTTCTTAGAACGTGAATTGAGCGATAGACTTGTCCTTGAGGTAGAACAAGACGTAAAATAAGGGAGTATAGACGAAATGTCGAAAGGGGAAACAACATGGATTTTCAATTATATTTTCAAGATGTAGTCGAACAAGCGCGTAACGAAGTGCGTGCTGCAGGATACACAGAGCTCACGACACCGGAAGAAGTGGACGGGGCACTGAAAAAAGAAGGGAAGACACTTGTACTCGTTAACTCGGTTTGTGGTTGTGCAGGCGGGATTGCTCGTCCGGCCGCGGCTTACGTAAACAAGATGGAAGGCGTCAAACCTGACCATTTCGTGACCGTGTTTGCAGGTCAAGACCGTGAAGCAACAGATCGTGCACGTGAGTATTTCGAAGGATATGCACCGTCTTCACCATCGATTGCCCTCCTCGAGGATGGAAACATCGTGACGATGGTAGAGCGTAGTGAAATCGAGTCGTCAACTGCTGAAGAACTTGTCGACCAATTACAAACATTGTTCGATATCTACTTCGCATAATCAAGCATCGGCGCAAAGGCAATGCCTTTGCGCTTTTGTGAAAAGGGGCAGTGTATATGGAACCAGTCATCAAAATTATGACGGAGGCAGAGTATATGATTGCCCTGTCACGCGGTGAGATCAATGAACCGTCGCTTCAATCGGAAGGGACGATTAAATGTTGCACACCGCAACAGATCGGAAAGGTCGTCAAAGCGTCGTATCCGGGAGAAGCGGTCGTGCTCGTCTCCCTTTACGTCAATCGTCTTGGCCAACTGTTACATTATGAGTTAGATGAGGACGGGGAACGTTATCCGCACGTGTATAGTGCCATCCCAATGTCATCCGTCAAACAAGTCCAACCATATGGGTCTCGCGACAATGGAACGGTCACATATTTCGCTTTCGAGCGAATGTGACCTTCTTTTTTTGCATAAAATGCATGAATATACTTTACAAGTAATAATTATGTGTATATAGTGGTTGAAGACACAAGTCGGACAACTGATGTGTCCTAGAACAATTGAGCTACGTTCACACATATGTCATAATTTTGTTAAAGTTCTGATAATTATCATTCAACTATGAAAGGGAGATGAAGATGAAAAAAGGTTTTCTAGCATTATGTTTAGCAGGACTGGCCGCGTTCTCAGTCGCATGTGGGGCAGACGTGAACGAAGGAGGATCGACATCGACCGATGGTGAGGATGACAAAGTCATCGTCATGGGTACGAGTGCCGATTACTTCCCGTATGAATTCGTCGACACAGCGAACGGTGACGAAATCGTCGGATTTGATATCGACATCGCCAAAAAAGTGGCAGAAAACATGGGATATGAATTGAAAATTGAAGATATGGACTTCGGAAGCTTGCTCGGAGCCCTTAACGCGGGTCGTGTCGACTTCGTCATGGCTGGTATGACACCGACAGAAGAGCGTAAAGAAAATGCTGATTTCTCGGATATCTATTTCACAGCGGTGAACTTGATCTTATCAAAAGATGATTCGCTTCAATCACTTGAAGATTTGAAAGGCAAAAAGATTGGTGTCCAGCTTGGTTCGATTCAAGAAGGAATCGCACAGGATCAAATCACAGACGCTGAAATCGTCTCATTGAACAAAATTCCTGAGATCATCCAGGAAATCAAGACAGGACGTATTGACGCAATGGTCATCGAAGATACGGTCGCGAAGAAATACCTCGAGCAAGACAGCGAATTGACAACATTTGAAATCGTGGACGAAGAAGAAGCGGGCTCTGCTGCTGCCTTCCGTAAAGACGATGAACTCCGCGATCAATTCAACGAAGAGTTGAAGAAGATGATCGACAGTGGAGAAATCGAAGAGTTAGCACAAAAATGGTTTGAAGAAGAGGCTGCACCAGCCGAATAATGAATCGTACGAGGCTGACTGAAGATGAATCGGTCAGCCTTTTTTTAGGAGGAACTTACAATGGATTTTAGCCGGATTTATGATTCGATCCCTTACATACTTGAGGGGATCCCAGTCATGTTCCAGGTGGTCATCGTCTCGGCATTGATCGGGATCTCACTTGGTATTGTCGTTGCAACACTGAAAATCGTACCGAATCGTCTCATCAACTTTATTGGACATGCATACACGGCTGTATTCCGTGGGACGCCACTCATCTTGCAACTTGCCATCATTCACTTCGGGTTGCCGCAATTGACTGGCTATATCACGACACCGTATCAATCGGCAGTCATCGCCTTCTCATTAAACTCAGGGGCGTATATTTCAGAGATTATTCGTGCTGGTATTCAAGCGGTCGATAAAGGCCAATGGGAAGCATCTGATGCCTTAGGTGTCCCATACGTCAAACAATTACGTTCAATCATCTTGCCGCAGGCGTTCAAGAACATCTTGCCCGCCCTCGTCAACGAGATGATCACGTTGACAAAAGAGTCGGCCCTCGTCTCGACGGTCGGCGTACTCGACATCATGCGCCGCGCACAGATTGTCGGTGGGCAGAAGGCGATCTACTTCGAACCGCTTCTATTCGCCGGTGTGATATACTTTACGATAGTGATGATCTTGACGTATCTTGGACAACGTCTAGAAAAACGGTTAAGAAAGAGTGATGGAAGATGATCGAAGTTAAAGACCTACACAAACAATTTGGTGACTTAGAAGTATTGAAGGGAATCACGACGACGATTGAGCGTGGTGAAGTGGTCGCCGTCATCGGACCGTCTGGGTCTGGTAAATCGACATTTCTGCGTTGCTTGAACATGCTAGAAATCCCGACGAGCGGGACGGTCAGTGTGGATGGATTCGAACTTACGAAAAAAGGGGCGAACGTCGCGAAGGCTCGCCAAAATATCGGGATGGTGTTCCAACAGTTCAACCTCTTCCCGCATATGAGCGTATTGGACAATTTGACGTACGCACCGGTCAACGTCTTGAAAGTTAGTAAGACTGAAGCACTCGAACGTGCGAAAAAATTGCTCGAACGTGTCGGTCTCTCTGAGAAAATCGACGCCTACCCGAGCCAATTATCGGGTGGACAAAAACAACGTGTCGCGATCGCACGTGCTTTGGCGATGGAACCAAACGTCATGTTATTCGATGAGCCGACTTCGGCACTTGACCCTGAGATGGTCAACGAAGTACTCGATGTCATGAAAGGGTTAGCTGAGACAGGGATGACGATGGTTGTCGTCACACACGAAATGGGCTTTGCTCGTGAAGTGGCAGACCGTGTCCTCTTCCTTGACGAAGGAATTTTGATGGAAGAAGGAAAACCTGCCGACTTGTTGTTGAACCCGCAGACAGACCGTGCGAAACGTTTCTTAGAAAAAGTGTTGTAATCTGAACTTAAGAAGGAAGGATGAATGCACATGAAAATCACTTATTATGGACACGCGACAGTAGGATTTGAGATCGATGGCGTAAACGTGTTGATTGATCCATTTTTGACGAGTAACCCTCATACGGAAGTAGACCCTTCTACACTACGCCCAGACTATTTGTTGCTCACCCATGCTCACTTTGATCATATCGAAGATGTCGAATTGATCGCGAAAGAGACGGGTGCGACGATTGTGGCGACGCATGAGCTCGCGACCTATTATGAGAAAAAAGGTTTTTCTGTACACGGAATGAACATCGGTGGCGGACACGCCTTCCCGTTCGGACGCGTCACGATGACGCAAGCCTTTCATAGCTCGAGTTTCGATATGGGTGACACACCGATCTATATGGGAATGCCAGCTGGATTCATCATTGAGACGAATGAGCTGACGCTCTATCACGCTGGGGATACGAGCCTGTTCTCGGATATGAAAATGTACGGAGAACGTTTCGAAATCGATGTCGCCTTCCTTCCAATCGGAGACAATTTTACGATGGGACCTGCAGATGCATTAGACGCGGCGCAGTGGCTCCAAGCCAAACGGGTCGTCCCAATCCACTTTGATACGTTCCCGCCAATCAAGCAGGACGCTCAAGCATTCTGCGACCAGTTACATCGCCGTGGTCTTTTGATTGAACCGAACACGACGATCGAGATTTAAGCGTGGATATGATACAAGCGACGAAAACGTTCGTCGAACAAATTCATGCAGAAGACCATACAGGGCATGACACCGCTCATATTGAGCGCGTCGTCCGACTGGTGGAGCGCTTGATGAAGGATGAGCCTGTCGACGAGACAGTGCTCATCCTTGCTGCATATTTACATGACGTGGAAGACCATAAGTTCGGTCGACCGAAAGGACTCATCAATCAACATTTGACTTCTCTAGAAATCACTGAAGAGCAAGCAAACTTGGTGCTGACTTTAATTGATGAAGTGTCTTTCTCAAAAGGAAGGCAACCAACGACTCGCGAAAGTGAAATTTTGCAGGACGCCGATCGTCTTGATGCCATCGGAGCCATTGGGATTGCGCGAACGTTCCAATACGCTGGTTCTCGCGGAACACCGCTCGATTTGTCAGATCAGAGTGCCATTCAACATTTTCAAGATAAATTGTTGAAACTGGCGTCTAGGATGCACACCGTAAAAGCGAAACAATTGGCGATGTCACGTCATGTGTTCATGGAGCGCTTTTTGGTGCAATTTCACGAAGAGTGGGATGGAGTAGACGTTTAAAAGGACGACCGGGATGCATGTCTCGGTCGTCCTTTTGATTAAAATGGATGTTTATTGAGCCAGTGGCCGCCGTCAAGAGAAATACAATCCCCGTTTAAATAACGCATCTCGTCAGAGGCCATCCAAAAGGCCAAGTCGGCGATTTCTTCCGGTGTCCCAAAGCGTCCGAGCGGGACGTTGCGGCGAATCCGCTCTACTTCTTTCACATGAGACACGAGTTTTTCCGCGCCGCCTGTCCGTTCAATCGGTCCTGGGCTGATCGCATTGACACGGGCCCCGAACTGATAGCCCCATTCGACTGCGAGCGTTCTCGTCAAATTGAGGACGCCTGCTTTCGCTGCCGCACTCGGTGCGACACCAGGACCTGCTTGCCATGCATACGAGGCGACCATGTTAATGATTGACCCGCCTCGTAATTCTTCTGCTTCCCAATGTTTCCCGAGAACATGAGTGCAGTTGAATGTGCCGTTCAAGACGATGTCAATGACGCTCGCCCAACCGTTCGGAGACAAATCAAGTGTCGGACAGACGAAATTACCTGCCGCGTTGTTGACGAGTGCGTGAACCGGTCCGTAAGCGGATACGATGTCAGCGAGTGCTTGAGCGCATCCTTCATAATCACGAACATCATGCTGCACACTCATCGCTTGACCTGCTTCAATAGCGTTCAGTTCGTCCATCGCTTCTAGTAGTCGTTCCTCGTTTCGACCACTGATGGCGACATTCCATCCTTCTTGCTTAAATTTTAATGCCATGGCTTTCCCCATACCAGACGATCCCCCGGTAATCCAAATCGTTTTCATATTGATTCCCCCTTGAAAATGAATGGTCGTTCATTCTATGTATTCGTCTTCTGATTTGAAATTCCTTCAATCAGATGTCATTTGGTGTTGAATCATTTCTTCGACAAGATGCGTATATAGAATATGATACGATTGAAGTGCGTAAGATGATGTCAATCAATTGGAGGGAGCTGCTAAGCCATGAGGCGACTGATGGGGATATCTATTTTCAGTATTCTAGTTGTGATAGCGCTCGTTTTTACGAATATGAGAGATGATGATTTGCCCGAACCGATTGAAAAGGTGACGAATTCTCAAGTCGAAACAAAGGCCGTTCCTGAAATGACTGTGGGCGAACTAAAAGGTATTTTAACTGATTTCCAACGCAATGTGGCCCCGCAAATCAAAAACGATTTCGAACGGAAGTTGGCAGAACGAATGTATGTGGAGATGAAACTGTTTGATGAAAGCATTGATGTGAACAAACTCATAACGCGCGCTACAGAGCAAGCTGATTTTGAACGTGCTTGGTTGACTCATGCGAAAGACGAGTATGGGGTCGTCGTAACAGATGAAGAAGTCGATGGTTGGATTGAACGAGGACCTGATGCGGAGGTAGTCGAGTCACAAAGACGGTATGCCGAGGCAAAAGAAATGAGTGTATATGAGCTGAATCATAATTATGATCGAGATCAATATATGAAATGGGTCGTATGGGAAAGACTGATCCCACTCATCACGGAACGATACGAAGAGTCAAGTGAGCAAGTGCTCGACAATAATCTACTCATCGAGCTTTACGAAAAAGAAGTGAAGGATACTCTATGAATCAATGATACATCAATCAGCCCGACTCATTTGAGTCGGGCTACTGTTCATTTCATTTGTTTCAATTGTTCCAAGCCAAGTTCGCGATCGATTGCATACATCGTACCGGCGACCTTCTCACCCCAATACGGGTCTGAGGCGTAGAAGATGTTAATTCCTTCTTGTTTGTTACCAGGGTAATCTCCGCGTGCGTATGGACCTTTTACATATTTTGTGGCGAACAGTTCGGCAGCCGCGTCAACGCTCGCTTCAACCGTCTCAAAGGTTGTGGCATTGCCGCTCGGGTCGTCATCTGTTGCACGAAATCCGAACAAGTTACGCTTTTCCCGTGCGATGTCGGACGTCCCAAACCTCGACTCATGACCGGCTACAGCGAGTAGGAATAAGGCATTGATGCCATACGTTTCTTCCGCACGTTTGAAGGCGTCGCCCTCTCCAGCGAGTGGAGAGTCGATAGATTGTAAATATTGATCGAACGCTTTGGCGGAATACGGTGACGATGATCGGATCGAAGCGAATTGATAGGGAGAGTCGAAGACGTCTCGGACACGTTCCGTATAAAAACGATCATTTGAGCGTTTTTCTGTCGGTCCGACAAGAAACGTGCCGGCGAGATTCGCATTCGCCTCAACGGAATGATACACATCACCATCTCGAATCTCGTAGTAACCACGTCTTTCCACGACGGCTTCTGGGAACAATGCCATCTGATCCGGTTTTACGTAGACGTCTGCGCCTGATATGCGTACTTTCAAATGGTCTTCTCCTCGTTCAAGGAGTTGAAGTCTTGTACCACCAGCGACATAAGACTGACGTTTTTTAAACGATTGATCTTCGTAAAGGTTCGTGATGGCATCGCTTGGAGTCACGACCACACCGGTGCCTGTGAAGTCGAGAACTTCTCCAGAAGGAGAGAATAAGGTGCGGTTGTTTCCCGCTGCCATATAGCGTTTTGCCTCAGCAAGAGATTCGAACGACCGTGTGACACGGTCCCCGTTCGTGACGGTTTCGACAGTATATGTGTCTTCACGACCGGTCTGTATCCATAAAAATGCGGCGATGGCGAGAGCGAGTGTCGCAATCATCGGCCAAATCGTACGTTTTTTCTTTCGTTTCAATCAGATCACTTCCAAACTTTTGAATTGCCAAACGAGTTGATTTAGTCAACAATTTGATGGAGAAGGGGGAAATCAGTATGAAAATTGGAACGCGGACGTTAAAAACCGCGGTCGCAGCGGGTATCGCAATGCTCATTTCCGAGACGATTCATCTTGATTATTTTGTATTTGCTGCCATTATCGCCATTTTGAGTATTCAAGAGACACGCAAGAAATCTATTCGTGCCTCGTATGAGCGCGTCATGGCGAGTCTTCTCGCCATCGGGATGGGCGCCGCGATGTTTACGTTACTCGGTTATTCACCGGTGACGCTCACACTTTATTTTGTCATCTTCATTCCGCTCGTACAACAACTGAAACTGCAAGATGGACTCATTACGAGTGTCGTGATCTTGACGCATCTTTATACCGAGGCGCAGTTCTCGCTTGAATTGTTCATCAACGAGTTATTGCTCATCGCGATTGGTGTCGGGGTCGGACTCGTCGTCAACATGTATATGCCGACGCTAGACCGTGAAATCGAGCGAATCAAAGATAGTATCGATCGATCGCTTGCCGTACTTTTTTACGATGTAGCCGCATGTGTCGAGACCGGTGTGTATAACAATCATTCGATGATGCTCATCAAAACACGGGACTATTTGAAAGAAGGGAAAGATTTGGCCCTTCGACGTATGGGTAACTCCATCGGGAAGCGGAATGAAGACATGGACTATCTATACTTCAGAATGCGGGAGCGACAATACGATATTTTGAAGCGGGTCGCTGATAACGCAAGAGAAATCACCATGGTCGTCAATGAAGCAAAACCTGTTGCAACATTTTTGCGTCGCGTCGGGGATCATGTGAACGAGCAGGCGGACGCTTCCGTCTTTCTTCAAGAACTTGAAGAAATGATTGAACATTATCGAAAAAACGTACCTCTCCCCACAACACGTGAAGAATTTGAGGTACGTTCATCCTTGTTGAATATTTTATCGGATGTGAAGAGTTACTTGATCTTGAAAGAACGCTATATTTTGCTCTTAAAAGAACATGGTCATGCTCGAGAGAAACGTGCTGATCAAAAAGATTGAGACGATGACGATGACGCCAATTTGAATGATGCGTTGTCGTCTTTTTTGCTTTTTCTTCATAACTTGCCTCCATGTACGTGTTTGCCATCATTGTACAGAATGGAAAAGATTCGTGCAATCTAAGGGAGTTTGTTATAATGGTCAAGAAATGTTTGGATGGAGGGATGTTGTTTATGGTAAACGAGACACGTGTGCTCGACACATTTTTAGGATTGGTCGGCATCGATTCAGAAACGAAGGAAGAAGCTGTCATTTGTGAACACTTGAAAGCGGTATTCACAGAGCTTGGATGTGATGTGTATGAAGACGATGCATCAACGAAGACAGCACATTCTGGTAACAACTTAATCATCACGTTGCCTGCAACGAAAGAGAATGTTGATCCGATTTACTTCACAGCTCATATGGATACGGTGACACCTGGTAAGGGAATCAAGACGAGCATCAAAGATGGTTATGTCGTCACGGATGGTACAACGATTCTCGGAGCGGATGATAAGACAGGTCTCACGGCGATGATCGAGCTTGTTCGCGTGTTGAACGAAAAACAGATTCCACACGGTCAGATTCAATTCGTGATTACGGTCGGAGAAGAATCAGGACTCGTCGGGGCGAAAGTCTTGGATTTATCAAAAATCGACGCGAAGTTCGGTTTTGCGCTTGACTCGGACGGTCCAGTCGGCGACATCATTGTCGCGGCACCGACACAAGCAAAAGTGAACGCGAAGATTTATGGAAAGACGGCTCATGCGGGTGTCGCTCCTGAAAAAGGGATTTCAGCGATTCAAATCGCAGCAAAAGCCATCGCGAAGATGCCGCTCGGTCGAATCGATCAAGAAACGACGGCGAACATCGGACGCTTCGAAGGGGGACGTGCTACAAACATCGTTTGTGACTATGTCGAAGTACTCGCGGAGGCTCGTTCGCTCATTCATGAGAAGATGGAGAAACAGGCGGAAACGATGAAGCAAGCCTATATCGAAGTGGCGGAGTCATTCGGTGGTCGTGCTGAAGTCGACATCGACATCATGTACCCGGGATTCAAGTTTGAAGAAGGCGATGAAGTTGTCGAGGTCGCAAAACGTGCGGCGGCGACAATCGGACGTCCGACACGAATCTTGCACTCAGGCGGCGGTTCAGATGCGAACGTCATCGCCGGTGGCGGGATTCCGACAGTCAACTTAGCGGTCGGTTATGAAGAAATTCATACGACAAACGAGCGGATGCCACTTGAAGAGCTATATAAACTCGTCGAGTATGTCGTCACGATCGTCGAAGAAGTTGCATCACCTAAGCAATAAAAAAAGAGCCGACCATTCGTCGGCTCTTCGTATGTGTTCGTACTCGTTATGCTGCGAACTCCAGAGACTCCAAAATCAACTCGTCTGTGCAATGAAGTTCGATCGCTATGTCGTGAATGCGGATAGAGGTGCCTTGTTCCTGTTGGTGCAAGCGATTTATCAAAGCCGCACGGTCTCGAATCGTCTCGTAAATGGATTCGGGTTGTTCTGCCTTGGTCATCACAAATCACATCCTTTTCAGCGATTACCACAAGTATAGCATGGAACGGACTTGAAGAAAGGACTAATTTATTTATGAAGTTACAGTTTTTAGGAACTGGATCAGGTATGCCATCAAAACAGCGTAACGTGTCAGGTCTTGCGCTCGTTTTATCGAAAGTCACCTGGTTGGTCGACTGTGGAGAAGGGACTCAACATCAGATGCTCTACACGAAAGTCAAACCACGTAAAGTGACAGCGGTATGGGTGACACATTTGCATGGTGACCATGTATTTGGCTTACCTGGATTTTTATCGACCCGTTCTGCGTTAGACGGAATGGATCCTCTCACGGTTTATGGTCCAAAAGGATTAAAGAAATGGCTCGAAGCGACACTTCGCGTCACAGGTTCGCATCTCGGTTATGAGTTGAACGTCATTGAATTCACGGACGGAGACACATTTGAGCAAGACGGTCATACGATCACTGTGCGAAAATTAGAGCATCGGTTCCCTTCTTATGGGTTTCGTGTCACAGGTCCGGAAAAACAGGGAACGTTGCGCGTAGATCGGGTGAGAGAGCTTGGAATCCCAAGTGGCCCCATCTATAAAACAATCAAAGAACAAGAACGGTTCGAATATGAAGGAAAATGGTACGATTCTAAAGAATACGTCACTGAACCGACTCCGGGCAAAGTCGTTGCGATTCTTGGGGATACAACACCGTGTGAGAACGCGCGATTGTTAGCAGAAGGAGCCGACCTCCTCGTTCATGAGGCGACATTCATGGAAAGTGAACAACCGCTCGCACGAAAATATGGTCACTCGACGACGCGTGAGGCGACTACACTTGCGAAAGCGTCTGCGGTCGGCCAATTGATTGTCACACATATTTCCGCTCGCTATGTCGGACGAGAGGAAGAATTTGAACAAGAGGTCGTTTCGGATTTTCCATCGAGTTTAGTTGCGACCGACTTTCTAGAATATACAGTGGGGGATTGATGTGACCATTCAACTCTATGTTTGGGCCGCGTTTTTAGTGATCAGCGTCCTGTTAGGTGTTCGCTTAAACCAATTGAAAGAACCGGAAGCCAATTTCTTTCCGAAGTTCTTATTTTATTCACTGCTTGGCATTGTTTCGTTTCCGATCGGTGGATTTCATATCCCAATCGGGTTTTTATTGTCTTTTTTATTCTTCCCGAAACAGAACAGCCGCTATAAATGGTATGGAGCGCTTTTAGGATTTTTCTTTTTTATCGTCTTATTATTCGTACCCTTGTTTGACCAATCTGGATTTCGTGCGGAATCGCAACAAATTGGCGTCGTCTCCGTCACGGATGAATCTTTCGACGAGATGACAGAGAAAATTTTGCAACGAGTCAACAGTGACTCCATCAAACTTGACCGAGGTAAGCTTCAAATTCATCGGGATGGGGACGTCCAAACGATTGAATATTTGCTGATGGTCGAACGAGCCGAATCGTTCCAACAAATTCGCGTGACGTACGCAGACGGACAATTATCTTATGAACAGGTCGATGAATTACGAAAAGAATCAGGTCAGGCATTCTTTGAAAAACTCGTCGAATTTGACCATATGTTGTCTACTTTAAGGGAACCTTCATGGGAAGAATATACAGATGTCATAGCCGCCCCAATCTTACAACTCTCTTACGATGGGCTGTATGATATGTATACGTTCGAGAATGAGTCGATGCTCATGATCAACCGTGACAATGAACTCGTTAAGTTCTGGCTACAACGTGAACCCGTCCTTGCTAACAGTATCCAGCTCGTCGGACTGACGCAAGAGGGTCGTAGTACAGGTGAACGCTATGCGATTCTTTACAATTATTCGATACACCAACGAGAGGATTTGACAGACCAATGAAATCATATGTAACGATTGCTCTACTAGCGACCGCACTACTTGCCGGATGTGGCGGGGAAGAGGCGCAGCAAGAATCGTGCGGAGTGAGTCCGACTATTTCGGTCTATAACGCAGCGACTGAGGAAACGCTCTATCAAGAGAAAAGTGTCTGCTTAGAAGAGGATGCGACTGTTCTCGATGCATTAAAAGCAACAGGACTCGACCTTGAGGTGACAGGGAGTGGTGATATGTCCTATGTGACGGCAATCGAAGGAATCGAAGAAAAATCTGAAGGACAATCGTCAGGATGGGTATTTGCTTTCAACGGTGCACCCGGGGATGAAGGTGCGGGCGCCAAAGAAGTGGAATCGACGGATGTCATTCAATGGCGGTTCGAAGAAGATGCAGTGGCTTTCTTCGAATGAGGCAGATTGGGAGCGGAGACATCCTGTCACGCTCCTTTTCTATCTCTTCTGTCACCTTTACATATTAATGAATGTCGAAGACGTCACTCTTTTTGTGGTCGGACTCCTCTTGCTACTTATCATTGAACGTCGTTTCCCTTGGTCAATGCTATCCATACTGATTGCGTTTGGGTTGATTTCAGTCATGCCCATCCTGATTGGTTGGGAAATTTCTTATTCATACATATGGCGTCAGCTTTTGAAATTGGCTGCCTTTTTACTCGGGATGTTATGGATTGCACGCATCATTCGTCTCGAACGATTGCTCCCGCTTTTATCGAAATGGCCACGGTCGTCTTCACTCTTATACGGCGCATGGGCACTCATTCCGTCAATGGAGCATGCGGTACGTCAGGCAGTCAGGAGTCATCCGAGGGCATCTTGGCGAGAGGGTGTGCAAATCGGGATTGAAAGTCAGCAAACTGAGCCGAAGTTTGCGGTTGACCCGATACGGCGCTTTCGTTTAGAGGATTTGTTGCAAATCGTCCTCATCGTAATCATTTGTTTTTCCTCACTTCATCTGTTTGTCGGACTTTGGCTGATTTATCCTTATCTCACGAAAGGAGGGATGCGTGATGCAATGGTTATCTACCGTTGACGGTTCGTTCGAGCAATACGTCGAACGTTACCGCCCGTATGTGATCGAGATGACGCAATCGTTCTCAGGAAAGGTTGGGCACTTACTTTCGAGTGTCGATCCTTTTCGAGGGGCGGAACTCGCTACACTATTACAAATCGACGCGCTTTATCCGAAGCGGTTTGATGCATGTTCGAGTGGAGAACAACAGATTGTTCGAGTCGCCTACGCTCTGTTAAATCGACCGGACTCCATCGTCCTGATTGAACCATTTCGGCATCTCGATCAATTTCGTAGAGAGCATTTAGAGATGTTGCTCCGCCGTATTTCTGGAATCGGGGTACAAATCGGTTATACCGAGCGAGCGAAAGAACCTTCAGGAGAAACAACGTTCACGTTCAACGAATCGAAAACGAAACCTTCCATCGATGCGACCGACGTATCTTATCGGCATCCTCTGCAAGCGACCTATGCGATTGATCATGTGACAGTTCAGATGACTGAGCCTGGACTCACAGTTTGTGTCGGGACGAACGGGAGTGGGAAGTCAACTTTACTCGAACTATTAGCTAGAAGTAGACGTCCACTTCAGGGGCGAGTGAAAAAGGGAGAACGAGCAGTCTATCTTCCTGCCAATCCAGAAGTGGGTCCGTTCCCACAAGAAGGGAAGCGACGGGTCGCCCAACTTCAATCCGTCCTACACAATCCGTCGAGTGTCCTTTTACTCGATGAACCGACCGTGGATTTGACGAGGGGAGAGCGGGACGCGTTCTTTGATGCGCTTCAACAAAAAGCAAAGTCGGCCCGCGTCATCTGTGCAACACATGACATGGGCCTCATACAGATTGCGACGGATGTGATTTATCTAGCGAGCGGTCAAGTCGTCTTTCAAGGCGATCGGAACCTTTTTCAAGATCGGAGCACCTTATGGTCACATACGTCTTCGCCATCCTGATCGCAATCGTCGTGTTGTACCGATTCGAAAAATCTAGAATCCCGATTCAACCACTCGTTCAATTATTAGCACTTGCGGTCATTGGACGCTGGCTCTTCATGACGATACCGAATGTTCAACCGACGACGGCCATAATCATGTTGACGGCCTTACTGGTCAGTTTGAATGGAGCCGCCATCCTCACACTCTTTGTCCCGATTTTGTCAGGACTATTGCTTGGGATTGGTCCGTTTGTATTTTTTCAATTTTTAGGGTGGCTTCTTGTCGTTGTGCTCGTCCATCTATTTCGTCCGATCCTACTGAGGTCGAAAACCCTTTTCTTACTTTTTGGTTTACTATCAGGTTTTTTATATGGGTGGACGACAAACTTGGCGTTCATTGAAGTGGTCGGTACGGATGTCGTGAAGTTGTTGTTACTCAGTTTTCCATTTGATCTGGCCCACGGTATTTCGAATGTCGTCTTCTTGGTCATGATTCGTCCGTTATATGAGCGCATATTCCTTCGTCAACTCGGGTAAATATACAATATTCCTATCATATTGAGTGAGGTGAACGACGGATGAGTGCATATATTAACATTACTGAAGTCGGCATGTTTCTACTCGTAGGGTTGTTGTTTATCTTGTTAAACCTTGTTCTTTTAGTGAAACGTTATACGAGGGCCCGTTTCGCCATGCTAAGCATTCTAGCGGCAAGTGTATGGCCAGCGCTGATGATTGTTCTATCAGTAGAACAGTTGAGCGTGATGGATCAATTGACCTCTGGTGAATGGTCACTAGATGCTTTGCTTGCGTGGGGGGGCGTCATATCGACAGCACTCATGACGATGATTCCAGCAGGTGTCTTTTTATATCGGCTCGTAAGTGTCTCGCGATTACATTCAGAATCTTAATAGGAGCGACCGGCGACGGTCGCTCCTTTTTTCATGTCGTTGATTCAGCGGCTGACACGTCTGCTGGTTTTTGGACACGACGCAATACTTCGAGACTGAGAGCACGTGGCATCAACTTAGCCACCCCGACTAGGAGTTGATTCGAGAGGCCAGGCACAATCACGCGCTTATTATTCATGACACCTTTATAACCGAAGAAGGCGACGAGGTGAGATGGCATTTTTGAGAAGGACAATTCACTACCAGCGCGATCAAAGAAATTCGTATCTGTCGGGCCAGGGCAGAGGACACTGACGTGAACACCGCTCCCCTTCACTTCGGCATGCAGCGCCTCGGTAAGTGAGAGGACATAAGCCTTCGTCGCATAGTAGACGGCCATATACGGACCGGGTTGGAACGCAGCGACAGAAGCGACGTTTAGCACATAGCCGTGATTTCGTTCGAGCATACCCGGTAGATAGGCCTTCGTCAGTTCCGTCAATGTGTTGACGTTCAATCGTACTTCGTCCGCCTCCGTCTCGGCATCGAGGTCAGCGAACGCACCAGACGTTCCAAATCCAGCATTGTTAATTAAAAAGTCGACGGTTAGTCCGGCTTCTTCAATCATCGAGGTCAATTGTTTGGCAGCGTCATGTTTCGCCAAATCGAGCGCGAAGACATATACATTGATTCGATATCTCGTTTCAAGGACTTTTTTCAGTTCGTGTAAACGAGGTTCGTTTCGGGATACGAGAATACAGTCGTACCCGTCTCGTGCGGCGAGTACGGCCAAGTCTAAACCGATGCCCATCGAGGCGCCGGTAATTAAAGCTGTCTTTGACAACGTGATCCACTCCTTTAATGAAAAGTCATACATTGTTACTGAATTCTTCACGAGTTGTTAAAATCCTGCCCCGTTTGCACATTCAATCCTATGCTAAAGTATAGCAAGAAAATGTGATTAGACTCACAAAGTAGGGAGAAGAACAAATATGATGATTCAGCTCGTCACTACGGCGCAAAGCGTCGAACAAGCAGAAGCGTTAATTAAAGCGGGTACGGACCGATTGTATATCGGGAATTCTAGGTTCGGCTTGCGACAAAAGGGAGACTGGACAATCGATGCTGTGAGGGAAGTCACACAGCTTGCCCATCGATACGGAAAAGAAGTGACGGTGGCCGTCAACAATTTGATGCATAACGACCACATTCAAGAATTGCCGGATTATTTACAAATGTTAAAAGCGATTGGCGTCGACGATGTGACAGCTGGGGATCCCGGGGCCATCCATTTAATCCGTCAAGCGAAAATCCCATATTGGTACGATGCCCAAACGCTCGTCACGTCCGCCAAACAGATTCAGTTCTGGGGGAAACGTGAGGCCATCGGAGCCGTCGTTGCGCGAGAAGTTACTCTCGAGGAATTGGTGTTGATTCAGCAACAAATCGGTCTCCCCGTTGAAGTACAAGTGTACGGTCCGACGTGTATCCATCATTCGAAGCGACCGCTCGTGACGAACTATTTCAATGAGCTTGGACGCCCTTCTGAAGAGGCGAAACAACGTGAGTTTTATATGAGTGAGCCAGCAGATGCGGCGAGTCGTTATCCCATCTATGAGGACGAGAATGGCACGCATATTTTCTCAGAAGATTTGACGCTTATGGGTCAGCTACCGACGTTAGTCAAAAACGGCCTTCACACATGGAAACTAGATGGCTGGCACGCGGGAGAACAGTTTGTTGAAATCGTTCAGTTGTTTACCATCGCGCGGGCGAATCTATTGAATGGTCAATTCGACCGAATCGAGATGGAACACCGCCTCAGAGAATTACAACCGGAAGCGTTTCGACTCGGAACGGGATTATTGTTACGTAAACCAGAAGAGATTAAGTGAGGGATCAAGATGAAACAACGTCCAGAATTATTAGCGCCAGCAGGAAACTTAGAGAAACTGAAGATGGCGATTCATTATGGTGCCGATGCGGTCTATATCGGTGGTCAACAATTCGGGTTACGTTCGCGTGCCGGTAACTTCAGCTATGACGAGATGCGTGAAGGTGTGGATTTCGCACATGCTCGCGGGGCGAAAGTATATGTCGCTGCAAACATGGTGACGCATGAAGGGGATATCGAAGGAGCTGGTGACTTCTTCCGCACGCTCCGTGATATCGGGATTGACGCAGTGATCGTCTCTGACCCTGCCATGATTGAGACGTGTCTCACAGAAGCGGAGGGCTTACCGGTTCACCTGTCGACACAAGCTTCTGCGACGAACTACGAGACGCTTCGTTTTTGGAAAGAAGAAGGACTCGAACGGGTTGTATTGGCACGTGAAGTATCGATGGATGAGATTGTGCAAATGAAACAAGAAGTCGATGTCGAAATCGAGACGTTTGTCCATGGTGCGATGTGTATCTCATACTCCGGTCGTTGTACACTGTCGAATCATATGACATTGCGGGATGCCAATCGAGGTGGCTGTGCCCAGTCGTGTCGTTGGAAATATGGCTTCTTTGAAGAGGGTAATCTCTTGACGGAAGAGATGGAGGCACGTGATGAAGAGCCGTTCTCGATGAGTTCGGTCGATTTATCGATGGTCCGACATATTCCCGACTTGGTGGACGCTGGAGTCGACAGTTTGAAAGTCGAAGGACGAATGAAATCGATTCACTACGTCGCGACCGTGTGTAACGTGTATCGACAAGTGATTGACGCATACTGTGAAGATCCTGAGAACTTTGTCTTCGACCCGGCTTGGGAAGAAGAGATTTGGAAAGCGGCACAGCGAGAACTCGCGAGTGGTTTCTATTACGGGATTCCGACCGAGAAAGAACAATTGTTTGGGAAACCGCGTTCGATTCCTCAGTACGCATTTGCCGCACGTGTCATCGCATACGACCCGTCGAGCGGGATGGCGACACTCGAACAACGAAATCACTTCTCAATCGGTGAAGAAGTTGAATTTTTCGGACCTGGATTCGTCCGTTTCTCCCAAATCATCGAGACGATTGAGGATGTAGAAGGTCAACCGATTGAATCCGCCAACCAAGCGATGATGACGATTCGAGTTAAAGTGGAAAAACCCGTCGCGACCGATTACATCATGCGCAAGCGAAAAGGGGTCCCGGCACGCGTCCTCGCCTGACACATCCACCGAGCCAACATAGTCGCCCGAACTGTCTAATCCTGCTACCCTAAGAGATAGAGACGGAGGGATGGAAGGATGAACCAAAATACGGAGCAATTGCGGACAGAGCCCATCGGCCGACTCCTGTTTAAGTTATCGCTACCCGCGATGATCGGGATGCTCGTGACGGCGCTCTACAATATCATTGATACGATTTTTGTCGCTCGTGGCATTGGCGCTTCGGCCGTCGCGGCCATCGGGATTGCGTTTCCTATACAGATGATCTTAATGGCCGTGTCGAGTGCCGTTGGTCTCGGTGGCGCCTCCATCAGTTCTAGGAAGTTAGGGAGAGGTGACGATGCCGGTGCGGCTGTCACATTTTTGAACGTGCTCGTCCTCGTCGGGTTGTTTGCTGCACTCGCGGTGAGTTCCGCCTTCTTTATGTTGGATGAGATTTTAATGGTCTTCGGGGCGACGTCCGAGATTATGGAGCTCAGTCGACAGTACTTATCGGTTGTCTTGATTAGCTCACCATTCTTTATGTTCACGCTTGCTTCGAGTGCGATGGTTCGTGCCGAAGGTCAGGCACCGTATCAAATGAAGGTCATGTTGACGACCGTTCTCGTCAACCTCGTGACGACGCCACTGTTCATCTTCACGTTCGACTGGGGGATGTATGGTGCAGCGACTTCGACGGCACTCGCTCAAGTCATCGGTTCCATTTTGATGCTTCGATTCTTCTTCGCCCGAAAACCAAAAACGGAACTGCGCTTCAAATGGCGACAGTTCCGGATACGATTCGATGAGATGAAAGAGATTATGGCAATCGGTTCCTCTTCATTCATCATGATGGTGTCCCAATCCATCTTGTTCGTTGGCGTCAACGTGATGCTCGGAACATATGGTGGGACAGAGGAGTTGGCGATTTTCGCCATCATCAATAAGTTCATGGCGCTCGTCGGCATGCCAATCATGGGTATCGTCCAAGGGATGCAACCGATTGTCGGATATAACTATGGTGCCGAAAGATACGATCGTATGCGTGAAACCATATGGACAGCGATGCGGGCTGGGATTGCAATCGCTGTAATCATCTGGCTCATCTTGCAAGTATTCCCGAATACGTTGATGGGATGGTTCTCGACGGACGAGGCATTGATTGCAGGAGGCGTGACGGCGATTCACATCTTGTTCGCGGTCTCGTTTTTACCGAGTGTTCAAATGCTCGTCAACGGGATTTACCAGTCACTCGGGAAAGCGCGAGTCGCCATGTTCTTGTCCCTTTCACGTCAGACGCTCTATACGATTCCGCTCGTCTTTATACTTCCGTCGTTCTTCGGAGTGTTCGGGGTATGGTTGGCGTTTCCGATTGCCGATGCGATGACGTTTTTGACGGCGGTCGCCTTGGCGTTCTGGGACCGTAAATTATTGTTCCGTCCTTCAGAAGAAGATCAAGAAACGCATGATGTAAATCCGAAAGCGACTAACTTATAATCAAACGTCCGCTCGTGTCGAGCGGGCGTCTTCTTTTAGGAACAAGTAAATCCCTCCTAGCAAGACGATGGCGCCGAGCCACTGGAACGGACCGAGTCGTTCACCGAAAAAGGCGTACCCGAATAGCATTCCCCATAAGGCCTCTCCAAGGATGGTAATACTGACGACGGTCGCACTGACCCGAGCGAGTGCATAATTGAACAGGTTATGCCCTAATATCGTCGGGAAAAAGGCAAGGGCGAGGAAATACCACCAGTTGACCGTTTCAAAGTCGGTGAACGTCGTCCCGCGTACGAGGAGCATGAAGCAAAGGACGACCGTTGCGACGAGATAGACGCTGAACGAGTACGTATTCGTGTTCATTGATGTCCGGACATGTTGACCGACGAGCCAATACCCTGCAATGAGGAGGGCGGCAATCAAAGCGAGCAGGTCACCAAATAGTGCTTCTCGTCCGAGCTGAATGTCACCTGCAGCGACAAGCATCCCACCGAGGACGGCGACGAGCGCGTATGCCAATCCTTTTCGCGTCGGGTTCTTTTTAAAGATCAAGGCGTTTCCAATTAAGACGAAAATCGGGCTCGATGTGACAAAAAGGGTGGAGCTGGCTACTGTTGTATAATCGAGTGATAAAAACCAGAGCCAAAAGTGAAACGCGAGCAGCGTCCCGCTAAGTAACAAAGCATATCGTGTCATCAGTCGCGTTGTGATGAGTGATTTGAAATCGACGAATGGGAGTAGCATGAGACATGTGATCAGCATGCGGTAAAACGCAGCCGTCTCGGCTGGAGCAGACGTCCATTTGACAAACAAGACGCTCGTCGACAAGAAAAAAACGGCAGCGAATAAAATGAGGTAAGACATGACGACACTCCTTCACATATGTATGTTCTCTGTTAATCATATCGGAAAACAGCCGTGTGGCAAGCTATGATTCATGGAATACAAACAAATGCTCCCCTCTCGATATGTCCATCCTCGACTTGGTATAGTAAAATACATAGAAGAAGCAATCCCACCACGTACGTCTTGCCACGAAACTGAAGGCAAAGTAAGGAGTTCTTATGAGACTAATCATCGCGGAAAAGCCATCGCAAGCTCAAAAGTTGGCGGCTCCCTACCCATCTAAAAAAAGAAAAGATGAGATTGAAATCTCACCATGTTCACGTTTCCCGGAAGGAGCGATTGTCGTCTGGGCGGTCGGTCACCTTTGCGAACTGCAGGAGCCTTCACACTATCGTCCTGAATGGAAGTCTTGGAAATACGAGGCACTTCCGATTGTTCCGGAACGGTTCGATTATCGAATCTCGAAAGGAAAATCAAAACCGTTTTACGCCATCAAGAAATGGCTTCATGACCGCTCCATCACCGATGTGATTATCGCTTCGGATGCCGAGCGGGAAGGGGAGGCGATTGTTCGATTAATTCTTCGACTCGCCGGAAACAAAAAACCGTTAGCACGACTTTGGATTTCGAGTCTGACGGAGCAAGCGGTCGACCGCGGATTCTCTCAACTGTTACCGGGTGAGCAAACAGTCCCTTATTATCATGAGGCGATGAGTCGCGCATGTGCCGACTGGCTCGTTGGCATGAACGCATCCCGGGCATATACGACCTTGTTGAAAACAATTGGGATCGAGGACGTGTTCTCGCTCGGTCGTGTCCAGACACCGACACTCGCCTTGATCGTCAATCGCGAACGAGAAATCAAGCAGTTCGTTCCAGAACCGTACTTTGAAGTCGAGGCGACACTTGCAAAAGGTCGGAGCACCTTCAAAGCAAAATATACACTCGGAAAGACGACGAAACTCAAAACGCGTGAGGAGGCAGACGCGGTCGTGAAACGAGCTTCCGGCACCGCCACGGTCAAAACAATCGATAAAGAAGAAAAGATGGAGCAACCTCCATTTTGGTTCAGTTTATCCGGGCTTCAGGCAGAAGCAGGGAAACGATTCGGTTTCGGGGCGAAAAAGACGCTCGATATCGCTCAAAAGCTTTACACGAAAGGGTGGATCAGTTACCCGCGGACAGATTCTGGCTTTGTCACCCCAGATGAAGCGACGCTATTCCCTCAGACGAAGGCGAGATTGCTGAAGTCAGCCGCTTATGAGGGTCTTCGCGACATCTTAACCGAGGATCCGTCAAAAAATCGTCGATACGTAAATGCGAAAAAGGTCAGTGATCACTACGCAATCATTCCGACCGAAGCTTGTGGTGACGTCACACGTCTCGGCGGCGATGAGGCAAAGCTGTACGATTTGATCAACCGACGTTTTCTCGCGGCATTTGCACCTGCGGCGAAGCTCGAGAAGACAACAGTTGATTTGATTGATGGAAACGACCTATATCGGGCAAAAGGGACCGTCGTCGTGAGTCCAGGTTATCGTCAAGTCGTCGAGATGAAATCAAAAGACGTCGAGCTTCCTGCATTGACTATCGGCGAAGAATTGAAAGAGAAGAAAATTGAAGTATTGTCAAAACAGACGGAGCCGCCGAAGCGGTATACGGAAGGTTCACTGATCATGGCGATGAAAGTCGCAGGAAAACAGCTCGATGACGAAGAGCTGATTCATATCATGAAAGAAGTCGAAGGTCTTGGCACCGAGGCGACACGTGCTAACATTATCGATGGATTGAAAAAGCGCGGTTATGTTCAACTTCAGAAAAAAGAGCTCGTTCCGACAGACAAAGGACGTCTCTTGATTGATGTGCTTGGGGACAGTATTTTAGCATCGCCTGTCATGACGGCGAAATGGGAGAAACGCCTTCACGAAATCGGCCAAGCATCGGCATCTGCCGCTGAGTTCATAGAACAAGCGAAAAAGATGTCGATTCATTTGGTTGAAGAGGCGAAGTCACGAGTCGAGGCAGCAAACCCGGAAGGTTATACGATTGAGGCGAAGCGTTACGGGAAAAAAGGAGCGACTCGACCGAAACCCTCGTTTGGAGTCTGTCCGAATTGTGGCAAAGCCCTCGTTGAGCATCCGAAGTTCATCGGTTGTAGTGGTTACCGGGAAGGATGTCGCTTCACCGTCTCCAAACAAGTACTTGGTGTCGGACTGGTGAAAGATGAGTTGAAGCAAATGATCAACGGAGGTCAATCGAACGTGCATACGTTCAAAAAAGGCGAGAAGACGTTCAATGCTTCTTTATATCTTGAAAAAGGGACGCTCCGATTCGAATTCAAATAAAAGAAGGGTCGCGTATTAAAGCGGCCCTTCTGTCTTGTCAGTCTTTTCTTGTTTTTGGTCAGACTCGATGCGACGATTGATTTCGTCATAGTCTAGAACGATGTCGTCTTTGTTATCTTTGTAGGCATATCCTTTTTGAATGACGACGATGGATGCGATGAGGACGAGTAAAATAATCAAACCGCTGACGGCAAATATCCAGGCCATATGAACCCCTCACTTTCTCTCTTCAGTATGCCAAATAGTGAGTCGATTCTTCAACTGGAATGAACAGGCGGTAATTTCGTGTGACATTGAAAAGATATGGTACAATACGATGTAGAACACTACGTAGAGAAGGAAGGGATAGTCATGGCGATTTTGATTGTGGACGACGAACCGGTCAATACGCTCGTTCTCGAGCAACTGCTTCACCAGCACGACTATGAGACGATATCGGTCTCGAGCGGAGAAGAAGCGCTCGATTTATTGATGGCCCCACAAGCCGCATCGCTGTATGATCTCGTCCTGTTGGATGTCGAGATGCCTGGGATTTCTGGAATCGAGACATGTAAACGAATTCGACAGATGGCTGATTACGAAGAAATGCCAGTCATCATGGTGTCGGGTCGTACAGATGAAAAGCAGATTGCTGAAGGACTAGATGCAGGAGCGTCAGACTATACGACGAAACCAATCAAGGTGACGGAGTTGCTCGCACGTATCCGCTCTGCTCTTCGCTATAAAGCGGCCGTCGATGAGCGGAAAATCTATGAGGCACGTCTCCAATACGATTTGGATCTTGCGCAAAAAATCCAACAAAGTGCGCTCACGCCACCAATCAGTAATGAAGAGATTGACGTGCGCGCTCTCTATCTTCCATCAAAAAAATTAGCAGGGGATATGTATGCGTGGTTCCAGGTCGCACCGGATCGGTATGGTGTCATCATCTTTGATGTCATGGGTCATGGGGTCTCTTCGGCACTCATTACGATGGGTATTCGCTCGATTCTTCCGGGACTTGTTGGAAATGTTCAATATCCGGTGGACGTGATGACCGAGTTGAATCGTCAAATGACGTTCTTGTTCTCGGGTGACGATATGCATAGTTATTTTACAGCGGTGTATTGCTATATCGATACAACGAAACGTCGAATTGAGTATGTGAATGCAGGGCATCCTCCAGTCATTGTGACGTCAGAAGAAGGCAATTGTCGTCTTGAGACGACGGGAGTACCTGTTGGCATGTTTGAAGAGCCAAATTATGAGTCTAAAGAAGTTGATATTGCTCCGGGCATGACACTTCACATGTACACGGATGGACTCATGGAATGTTACAGCAAAGATATTGACGATGGGATTCGCTGGCTTGAGAAGGACGTCTCCACGTACGGTCTCGACTATAGTCGTCACGTTGCAGAGCAACTCGTCCCGAAAATTGAAATTGAGGATGACCTTTGTCTCGTCACGGTCAAGATCTCATAACAAAGAGCCTGACGTATGATGCGTCAGGCTCTTGTACGTTTAGAAATATCGCTTTCGCCATAGGATATAAAAGGCGAGACCAGAAAATCCAATCATCATTGTAATCGCCATGATGAATCCGAACGGCTGTCCTTCCCAAGGAACTTGGACGTTCATCCCAAAGATTCCAGAAATCATCGTTGGAATACTGAGTACAATCGTAATCGACGCCAAGAACTTCATGACGAAGTTGACGTTGTTCGAAATGATTGATCCGAATGCTTCCATCTTAATGCTGATGATATCATTATAGATTGACGCCATTTCCATGGCCTGGCGGTGTTCGACGAACACATCTTCTAATAGTTCTTCGTCCTCTTCATGTTTCTCCAAACTTGGTGTCTTGACGATTCGGTCTAAGACACTATCGTTCGCTTTCAAAGAGGTCATGAAGTAGACGAGGGATTTTTGCAGGTTCATCAATTGAAAGATCTCTTGATTTCGCATCGAACGTTGTAGTTCCTGTTCAAGCTCGTCCATTCTCCGGTCGATTTGTCGCAAGAATCGTAAGTACGTCATACTCACCCGATGTAAAATCTGAAAGACGAAACGACTTCGATAATTCGTCCGGAACAGTCGTGCTTTGCCGTTTGCGAACAAGTTCAAGACGTCAAGCTCACGTGAGCAGACGGTGATGAAATGTCGTCCAGTCACGATGATACCGAGCGGGATTGTATTGTAAGTTCGCCCCGTATCATCTTCCTCCACGTACGGGACGTCAATGATCATGAGAAGACCCTCATCATCTTTTTCAAAACGCGGTTTTTCTTCGATATCAAGTGGGTCATATACAAAGTCTTCTGGAATGCCGGACGCCTCGATGACTTGATCGGCCTCATCTTTTGTCGGATTCACGAGTTGAATCCAGCTTCCTTTATCAAAGTCTTCGATTTCATCCACATGGCCTGATGCGTCAGTACGGTAAATCGTCAGCATGCATCTTCCTCCTACCTTAACTCAATCTTATTATAGGTAGCGAAAATGAAGAGTGCAATCCAAAGCAGGAGATTTTTTGTTTTCTCTAGAAAACATGTTACAGTGAGAGGGAACGGTTGGATAATCGTTTATTGAGGAGGGGTTATATTGACAAAAATGCCCGAAGACGCTCTGTTCAATGAAGATAAATTAGCGGAGCTCCACCAAATCGCAAATGGAAATATGGATTTTTTAAATAAAATTGCTACCACATATATTAAGCAATTCGAAGAAAAATACCCTGAATTGCAAGCAGCTGTCGAGTCGAATGACTATTCACGGGTCGAACAACTCGCCCATTTATTAAAAGGGGCGTCCTATTCGGTCGGCTTGGAACAGACAGCGCTTCTTTTTCATGACCTTGAAGTGGCAGGCGAGAATGCACATCTTGAAGGTGCAAATGAGACACTCGCGACAATCGAGTCGCATAGTCAGCGTTTTTTAGTCGAATGGAACCATCATTTTGAGCAGTTGACGTAAAAAAGTTTGCGACCGTGAAGTCGCAAACTTTTTTGTTATCCTACAAATTCGTCGAGTGTCGCAATCAAAATCCCGATTTCAGGTTTCGTGATTTGAGCGTTCGCCCCGACGGCCTCACCCTTATGCTTCAAGTCGTCTGAGATAAGTGACGAGAAGATGATGATTGGGAGGGACGCATAGCGGTCCATCTCTCGAAGACGCTTTGTCAAATGGAGTCCATCCATCTGTGGCATCTCGATGTCCGTGATGAGAAGGTCACACTCTACACCATCTTGTTCGAACGCATCGAGCGCCTCTTTCCCATTGTTGAAGATGGTCGTATTGAAGTATCCGGCATCATCCAATGTATCGAGGATGAGCGTTCGGAGCATTTCAGAGTCTTCAGCAATCCAAATGTTTTTATTCGAACGTTCGCGAGCCCCGAGGCGTTTGACTGATTCGCGGGCCATAATGTCTTTACGAGAAAGTTCGAGTGCGATTCGTTCATAATCAAGTAAGATGATCATTTGGTCACCTGTTTTGACGACACCATTCGTGATGCCTTGGACGCCGCGTGCAAGGTCGGAAGGCGTATCAATCTGTTCCCACGAGATGCGTTTGATCTCCGTCACCTGGTCGACGCGAAGAACTGATTTTTCCCCGTTAAACTCACAGACAATCAATCGATCGTCACTTCCGACCTCACGCGGATGATTGATGACCATCGGAAGGTCGATGACGGTCATGACTTCGCCCCGTAATTCAATCAGTCCCATGATTGCCTCTGGTGTGCCCGGAAGAGGTGTCAATGGAAGCATCGTGATGATTTCACGTACTTTCATGACGTTGATGCCGAATAAAAACGGTCCAGCTTGGAAGATGACGATTTCAAGTTCGTTCGTTCCAGCCTCTAGTAAAATATTATGATCAGTGCTCAATGGTTGTCCCTCCTATTTCACGTACTCTCTCCTTTACTATCGGTTTCAGATCATCAAATCTATAGTGAAAAGTTGTTGAACTCTCGTCAGAATTCACAAAAAGTTTCATAGTAACCGTTTACATCTTATAAACTGAATCGTTATAGTTGTCCAATGCAAAAAAATCTGCATACAATGGGGTTGGCAACGAGATATTACAGCTTACTCAGGAGGCAGATAGAGATGATGAGTATGAACACATATCCATATTTATTAAATGGTCAATGGCAGGAATCATCAAGTCAGGAAACGATTGAACTCGTTTCACCATATAAAGACGAAGTCGTAGGTCGCGTTCAGGCGATGTCACGCGATGAAGTCGATGCAGCCATCCATGGCGCAAAACTTGCACAACAAGAATGGGCGGCGCTTCCGGTCAACAAGCGCGCTGAATTGTTGTATGCATGGGCAGAGAAACTCGAAGAACGCGTCGATGAGATCGGTCAAATCATCATGCAAGAAGTCGGGAAAAACTTGAACGATGCGAAAAAAGAAGTCGTTCGTACAGCTGAAATCATCCGTTACACTGCGGAAGAAGGTATTCGTTTCAATGGTGGATTCATGCAAGGTGATTCGTTCCCTGGTGGTTCGAAAAACAAGATGGCCATCATCAAGAAAGAAGCGCTCGGTGTCGTGCTCGCGATTTCACCGTTCAACTACCCGGTCAACTTGGCAGCGGCAAAAATTGCACCTGCTCTCGTCACGGGGAATGCGGTCGTCTTCAAACCGGCGACTCAAGGTGCAATCAGCGGCATTAAGATGGTCGAAGCCCTTCATGACGCAGGACTTCCGAAAGGTCTTTTGAACCTCGTGACAGGACGCGGTTCGGTCATCGGAGATTATTTGACGTCTCACCCAGGAATCGACATGATCACGTTCACAGGTGGAACAGGTACAGGTCAACACTTGTCACAACAAGCGTCAATGGTACCGGTCGTGCTCGAACTCGGTGGGAAAGATCCGGCGCTCGTCCTTGAGGATGCGGATTTGACACTTGCGGCAGATCAAATTGTCAGTGGTGCATTCTCGTACTCAGGTCAACGTTGTACAGCCATCAAACGCGTCTTCGTCCTCGAAGACCAAGCGGATGAGCTCGTTGGCATGTTGAAAGAACGCGTCGCGAAACTCTCGGTCGGTTCGCCTGAAGAGAACAGCTTCATCGTTCCTTTAGTCGATGCGAAAACGACAGATTACGTTCAAGGTTTGATTGACGATGCGGTCAACAAAAAGGCGACGGTCGTTCATGGAAATGAGCGTGAAGGAAACCTTATTTATCCGACATTACTTGATCATGTGACGACAGACATGCGTGTCGCATGGGAAGAGCCGTTCGGACCAGTCCTTCCTGTCATCCGCGTGAAATCACTCGAAGAGATGATTGAACTCACGAACGAATCTGAGTTCGGTCTTCAAGCGAGTGTCTTCACTCAAAATGTGAATAGCGCCTTTACAGTCGCTGACAAGCTAGAAGTCGGTACGGTCCAAGTGAACGGACGTACGGAACGTGGTCCAGACCACTTCCCATTCATCGGCGTGAAACAATCGGGACTTGGCGTTCAAGGAATCGGGCGTAGCCTCGAGACGATGACACGCGATAAAGTGACGGTTATCAACTTATAATATTCACCATTCGTGAGGGGGAGATGTCCCCCTCTTTTTTGTTTGATTGAAAACGCATCTTTCAGACGGGTATAATGGAGAAAGACAGGAAGAAGGGGTGGTGATGACGTGGCGGACTGGATTTCAAGCCAACTGGCAAGACTCGATATTCCGACACCGTTCGAAGTTGGAAACGTGAACGTATATATCGTTGAACATAAGAATCGCTTTTTTATGGTCGACTGTGGACCAGATACGGAAGAAGCGTGGACTTCATTGAATCGGCAACTTGAAGAGCTTGAACTATCGTTGTCTGACATCGACTTTTTATTTTTGACGCATCATCATGCCGACCATGCGGGGCAGGCGTGGCGACTTCGTGATGCCTCGATTCCGGTGTATGGGCACGAGAAGCTCGTTCGATACTTAGAACAAACCCCGAATTTTCTAAAAAGGGGCAACCACTTTTTACATGAATTGGCGCTCTCATTTGGAGCACCGGCGCCACTCGTGGAAAAATTGCCAGACTATCGGGAAGCATTACGTTGGATTGGGCCGACGACCGTCACCATGACGTTTAGTGACGGACAAGCTGTGACACCGGACGGGGCGTGGCAAACGATTCATTTGCCGGGACATGCGAGTGACCAGCTCGGATTGATCGGTCCTGGAGGCGTTTTGATTGCGGGAGATCACTTGATTGATAAGGTCGAACCAAATCCACTCATTGAACAACCGTATGAGGATGAAGGGTTTGCCTCACCGGTTATTCTCTACATCGATTCACTTAAAAAGTTGCGTGGAATCGATTTGAAACTTGTCGTCAGTGGACATGGTGAACCGATTCATCATCCGAACGATTTGATTGAGAGTCGAATCCGACAACGGTATGAGCGCAGTGAACAATTGCTCACTGAATGGGAAGATGGACTCAGTGTCTTTGATTGGTCGATGAAACTATATGGGAGAAAGATGCGAAGTGGTATGCCACTCGTCTTTAGCGAGGTGTTCGCACGACTCAGTTTACTCGAAGAGCGTGGCGACATCGAGAGACGCCGAGATGACCAAAAATGGATTTATACAAAGAAAGAAGAGATGTCATGAAACGGGTAGTCATTACAGGTGCGTCAAGCGGACTCGGTGCCGCATTGGCGCATTCTTTTTATGAAAAAGGATATAGCGTGTTATTGATTGGAAGACATGAAGAACGTCTGAAAACCATTGCGACCATGTGTGAGGGAGAATGGATACGCGCGGACGTCACGAAGGCGGATGCTCTTGTTGATGATGTGATTGAGCGATTTGGGAAGTTTGACGTTTGGGTCAATAACGCAGGAATGGCTGAATTTGATTTCGTGACTGATCAATCGACCGATGTGATGAAAGAAACGATGCATGTGAATGCCGTCGCTCCGATGTTGTTATCGAGAAACGCTGCCAGAGTGTTAGGACGTGGAGGTGTCATCATTAACATTTGTTCGCAAGCTGCAAAAGTTCCGACACCGAAATCAGCTGTATACGCTGGGTCGAAGGCGGCACTTTTACAGTTTTCGAACGCCCTGCGACTCGAGTTGAAGCCACGTGGCATCCATGTCATGACCGTCAATCCGGGACCGATTGCCACGCCGTTCTTTGATCGGGCCGATAAGAGTGGTACATATGCCCAAAGCATTAAAGGAATCATGCTTGATCCGAAACGATTAGCCGACGCGATTGTCAAAGGGAGTTTGACGCGCAAACGCGAGATTAATGCGCCGTGGTGGATGAATATCGGTGCGAATGTGTATGCAATATGCCCAACTATGTTCGAAATGCTCGCAAAACGGGGATTTGAGAAAAAGTAAAAAAGGGGGAGAACGATGAAGAAATGGAGAGTATTGCTCGCAACGCTTATGCTCACTTTCGTTGCAGCATGTGGGAATGAAGAGACGGTTGAGTTTTCGGACACATTCGAAGCTGCGGCTGAGTCAGCGGAAGGGTCGACCGTCAATCTATATATGTGGGGTGGGGATGAAGGAATCAATAGCTATATTGATGACTATGTGGCACCCCGGCTTGAGGAATCTTACGATGTCGAATTAAATCGTGTCGCGATGGATACGGCAGAATTCGTACGTCAGCTATCGCTCGACAAAAAAGCGGACAGACAAGTCGGAACAATCGACGTCGTCTGGATTAACGGCGATAATTTCCGAAATGCGAAAGAAGCAGGACTCCTTCGGGATGGACTGATGGAGCGTGTCCCAAATGCCACGTTATTAAATGAAACGGCTCAACAATCAGATGCCGGTACACCGACAGATGACTTGGAACTCGCTTGGGGAAATGTACAGTTTATCTTGCATTACGATGCAGCGAAAGTAGACAATCCTCCAGAATCGTTTGAGGAATTACGTCGCTGGACCGAAGACAACCCAGGTCGTTTCACGTATCCTGAAGTCACAGATTTCACTGGAAATGCTTTTGTCCGCCATCTTTTATATGAGCGCTACGGTGATGAATTGAACAAAAATGCGACCGTTGAAGAGACGTTCTGGGATGATTTGAAAGCGTGGTCCCCGAATTTATGGAAAGAAGGACAGACGTATCCGAAGACGCTTGAACAACTCGATCAACTCTATGCATCAGGGGAAGTTTGGATGACGATGGGCTTCAATGAACGTCGAGCCGAAGCGGAAGTGAAGGAAGGCATCTTCCCGAAAGAGACACGTGCACTTCTCTTAGATCACTCGATTGCCTCGACGCACTTTTTGGCTATTCCCTTCAATTCACCAAATCCAGATGGGGCGCTCGTTCTCATTCAAGAACTGTTATCGCCAGAAGCTCAGCTCGTGAAACAAGGTCCTGATTATTGGGGAGATGGGACGTCACTCGATTTAACAAAACTTGATGCAAACGACCAAAAAGCCTTCGAAGAGCTAGGAGACGGCGTGACGTATCCAAATCCAGAACAGTTGCTCGAACGCTCGATTCCAGATTATGGACCGAACATCATTGATGCCGTACGCGAGGAGTGGCCGAGTGTTGCGAAGTAGTGTCGCGTTAACGATTCTCGTATCTTTTTTGCCGCTCGCTGCCCTCCTTTTTCTAGGAATGGAGGCGCTCGGGACGGATTGGGGCGCACTGTTGACAGACGAAACGTGGCGAGATAGTTTATTCACTACGCTTTATGTCGTCAGTGTGTCGACAATCGTATCGCTCGTCCTCGGAACGTGGGTTGCACGGACGGTTGTAAATCAACGATGGCGATTCACATCGACAATCTTGAAAATCCCGATGTTCGTTCCTCACATCGCAGCGGCGTATTTGTTTTGGCTATTATTTAGTGGGTCCAATGGTTTTTTGGGGATTGAGTCGAACGAGCGAGATTATGTGACGGTTATCCTGACATACATATGGAAGGAGACTCCGTTTGTCTTTTTAATGATGATTGGAACGTACGAACAATTGAATCGGGGTTACGTAGAAACGGCGAAAACGTTGCAACTTTCTCCCTTTGCACAATTCAAACATGCAGAGTTCCCGTTCTTGATTAAACCGTTGCTCGACTCGACTTGGATCTTAATCGCTTTTATTTCATTTGCGTATGAGGTTCCGGCACTGCTCGGTGTGACCTATCCAAAACTAATCGGTGTCCTCGCATACGAACGACTCTCTACGGGACTCTATTTGGAGGCGACAGAACCGTATGCCGTCGCCCTTTTTTGGACATGTTTTGTCGGATTCGGTGTATTTGTGTCTTACGTGATGACCGCATCCGTTCGACGACGGATTGAACGGGGGGTAAGGCGATGATTCGTCAAGGATTCATCCTACTTATTGCGCTATTCCCATTCGTCAGTTTATTTTTAGTCGCTCCGTCAATGGAAATCGGGAATGTTGAGTCCATTGTTCATACGATTGGATTAACCATTATTCTATCTGGCATCAATGTGTGGCTAGCGACGACATTTGCCTGGTGGCTCTTATGGACAGAATCGAGATGGAAAAGTGTCATAGAATGGCTCGTGTTTTTACCGTTGTTCATTCCGATGCTTGCCACTTTGTTTGGGCTTTATCTGATCTTAGCTGAAGTTGGGCTAATCGGGACTTATATCGGAGTCATAATCGCCTTGCTCGTCGTGACGATTCCATATTCAATCCGTCTCGCTTATAACGGAATGGCGGTCATCGGTCGTTCACTTTTAGAACAGGCTCGACTATTGCCGATGAGTCGACGAGTCGTCTATGTACTGTATCCGCTCTTCTCGAGAATGATGCGGACCATCGCGTTATTCACGACCGTCATTTTACTCAGTCAATTCGCACTCATTCAGCTGATCGGTGCAGGATTGATCCCGACGGTGACGACAGAATTGTATCAATCTTACGCGGGAAACAATAGGAGTCTCGCGCTCTCGAACACATGGATGCTCATTTTATTCCCCGTAGTCATCTATTTTTTGCTTTCCGGATGGAATCGGTGGATGGTGCGTATGCTGAAAGGACGTCTACAATGAGTTTGAATGTACACGATTTACGTAAACAATTTGGATCAAGACACATATTAGATGGTGTCAATTTTAAAGTCGCACCTCATGACATTCATGCAATCGTCGGGGTGAGCGGCTCAGGGAAATCGACAATTCTCCGAATCATCGCAGGTCTCGAGACGGCTGATGGAGGTGATGTGTGGTGGAATCATCGCTCCTTAAACAACATTCCCGCCCATAAACGTCGCGTCACGATGCTATCGCAGACTGCATTGTTGTTCCCACATCTGACGGTAGGGGAGAACGTCACACTCGCGACACGTGGGCGTTCACGTAAACAAGCAGAACATTGGTTACAGGTCGTTCGCCTCGCTGACCGGTACGATGCTGAAATACACGAACTATCGGGTGGAGAACAGCAACGCGTGAGCCTTGCCCGGGCTCTAGCAGCAGAACCGGAACTTCTGTTATTGGATGAACCGTTCACAAACCTTGATCCGAAGCTAAAACTTGATTTGCAACGTTTCATCCGTGACTTAGTCAAAGAGCTCGGCCTCACGGCAGTATTGGTCACCCATGACCGAGAAGAGGCGATGCTCATGGCAGATCGAGTGACACTGCTTGAAGCTGGTAAGGTGACGCAGACAGGGACCGCAGAGGAGTTATATGACTCCGCACCTGGATTCGGAGACTTTGTCATGCTCGATGGCAAACTTCGACCATTGTCCGAGGTGGAAATATCCGAAACGATTGGTGAACCGGTGCAATTGATGAAGAAAATTTATCGGTTCGGTCAGTGCTTTGGAGAATATCATTTCGAGGATGGGAGGTCGGTCATGTTACCGACGCATGAATGGTTTCAAATCGGAATGACGTATCGAATCAAACGAAAGGAGGAATACCATGCTTGATACGTACGGGAGTCGTTACGTCCAACCTGTCATTGAACGGGGGGCGAATCGACTGCTCAAATGGAACTTCACACCGAATGAAGTAACCATTTTAGGCGGAATCATAGGGGTTTCGACAGGAATCTTTATTTATAATGACATGCACTGGACGGCCGTTATCTTATTGTGGCTATCTGGTTTGTTTGATGTCTTGGATGGAACGATGGCACGAAAATCCAAAACGACTGGTTTTGGAACGGTGCTCGATCTCGTCTTGGACCGGTTCGTCGAATTGTCGGTCGTGATTGCCCTCGCACTTCGCTATCCGGAATACATGCCAATCTTTCTCATATTGATTGGATCATTTGTCATTGCGATGACGCTATTTTTGGCTGTCGGTGCAAGTAGTTCAAGGCGATCAGAGAAGACATTTTATTATCAGCCTGGAATCATTGAACGAACGGAATGCTTCATCTTGTTCACATTGATGATTCTCTTCCCGAACTGGGTCGGTGTGATTGCGCTCATCTTTTTAGTACTTGAAGTGATGACAATCACGCAACGATTCATCGAGGCGCGGAGAATTTTGCGATGAAACAAGTATTGGTTTTGGCAGGACTCGGTCACGGTCAGCTTGAAATTTTGGACCGTCTTGATGAGATTCGAGAGCATTACGAAGTTCAATTCATCGGAGGACGTCAGACGGTGTATACAGGTGCCTTCCCACAAGTGATTGCCGGGCTCATGAACTCCGCGACAGTCCAATTGCCACGACTTGAACCGGTCGCAGAACGGGTTATCTCAATTGACCCTCATCAGCAAACCGTTCAAACGGAACAGGGCTTGTTTCACTACGATCAACTTGTGCTGGCGACTGGTGCAAAGAGTAGAGGCATTGGGACACCGCTTAAACCGATGTCACAAGCTTTACTTGGCCGTATCGATTCGAGTCCAGTAGTGACGATTGTCGGTGGGGGCAAGGCCGGTGTAGAAATGGCGTTTACGTGCGCAAAGACGAAAGACGTGACGCTGTATGCGAAAAAGATTTTGCCAGACGTGCCGCTCCATAGACAGAAACAAATTGAACGTCTTCTAGTGAAATCAGGCATTATGGTCGTGAAACAACAGTTTCAAGATGACGCATCGGAGGGGCTTCTGCTAGATGCGACGGGCGTTGTTCCCGTAGAATGGTGGGCTGAATCCGAGCTTGCAAAACCTGACAATTTTATAGCGACGGATGAATATTTACGTCATCATCAGTTTACAAATATATATATAACAGGAGATATGGCATCCTGCTTAAATGGAGGTGTCGATGCTGTCAGATCGGGGCGCTTTGTCGCCAAGCGCTTACTCGGTGAGACGAGTCAACCATTTCGAAGACGTCAATCGATGAATATACTATTGACGACACCAGGTCGTGCCTTGCTGACATTTGGACAGTTCACCTGGCATGGACGACTTCCGTATTATGTGAAGCGTTTCATTGACTCGCGATATGTTCGGCACTACAAGTAGTCGGAGGTTTAAAGCGTCATTCGCTTGGCAAATACCCAATCACTTCCTTCGATTTTGATTCAATGAGCACTTGTGGAATCTCGACCGTGCGCTGTGAATCAGAAGGAAACGTGACGAGCCAGGCCCGTGTTCCTTCAAAACTTGAATCAACTAATTCAAAACGATCGTCGACTGTGATAGATTGAATCGTGGCCTGTTTGCCATCTTCGTCGATTGGTAACCAATCCATATTGTTTAGATATTCAATTGCATGATTTATGATGACTTTCTCATCATCCGGTGGTATAGGTGATGAGGTGGATGATTGTGTACAGCCGATTAATATGAAGATAGTGAAACAAAGTGCGGTAAAAAGGCGAGTTCGAATCATGATCATTCTCCTTTCCTGTTTGGTTATTTCTTACAGTATAGACGAGGATGACATAAGCGTGTACAAAAAAATCCTGCAGCCGATAGGTCTGCAGGAATCAGGTTATGCTTGAATCGTATCGAGGAATGAACGGATTTGCATCTCCGTCTTGGCGTTTGCCGAGTGGAGGTGTTCTTGTTTTACCCCGTCTTTATAATAGAGAAGTGAAGGGATGCCGCGAACTTCTTGAGCATCAGATAATTCTGGTAGTTCGTCGCGGTCGACGACATGCCAGTTAAACTGTGGATAGTCTTTGACGAGCTCGTCGACATACATGTCGAGACGTTTGCAGTCCGGGCACCATGACGTGGTGAAGACTACCATTCCATGATCTTTTGTGGCTTCGTCAAATTGTTGTGATGAATGAATCGGTTGCATAAACAACTCTCCTTTCTTCTATCTATTTTGTCGGGTTTTAAACGAGTCGTCAACAGATTGGCATTCTCGAATTCATAGAAGAATGTGATACACTTATAAAAATAGCATGATAAGGAAAAGGTGATGGATATGGCGTTACGTCACGCATTGCTCGGGTTATTGACCCACCAGCCTGCGACCGGGTATGCCCTGAACGCGACGTTCAAGGCGCAGATGATTCATTTTTGGAACGCACACCATACACAGATTTATCGGGAACTGTTAAAGATGGAAGAAGATGACCTCGTCTCAGCGGAGCATATTTCGCAACAGGAGTTGCCTGATAAGAAAATCTACTCGATCACGGACCAAGGACGTGAGGAGTTGATCAACTGGCTACGTCAACCGACATCGTTTCAACCAAAAATGAAAGATGAGAACCTTTTGCGAGTCAGTTTGCTTCAATTGCTTCCAGTCGAAGAAGCGGTCCGATATATCGAAGAGACAAAAGCCCATCACGAACAAGTTGCCCAACAAATTCGAATGTTCCAGGAAGAACATCAATCTGATGAAGATACGCTCGGTTATTTATTGACGAGTGAATATGCGATTCGGATGATGGAAAACTATGCCGGATGGGCAGACTGGGCAATCGAACAGATTAAAACGCGCAATGAAAAACACGTGACCTGAAATAGTTCAGGTCACGTGTTTTGTATAAGGATGGATTGGCAGACGGGCGAGTAGTCGATCAAGCGCTTCTTCATCGGTTTCAGTCTCGTACGCGCGAATCGTCTCGTTCAATTGCTTCACTGAAGAGGCACCCGGTAAAACGACGTCACAGAATCGCTTAGCGGCTTCGAGTGCATACGCCTGAATCGGATTAGGCATCATCGCCAATTCACTGGCAAGTTCCTCTTTTCGCCACGCCTCAAATCCTTTATCCCCGAGTCGTGTCTCCCATTCATCCGTCAGTAATCCTTTGGCAAGAACACCACGTCCAACGATTGGAATCGACAAATCAAGCGTCTCTGGTCGTCGGTCAAGAAGGGAATACGGCGTCATGAGTACATCGAGAGCTCCAGAAGCGACCCAATGTTTGATGACGTTCGGTCGAATGGACGAGAGTCCGATTTGTCGGATGAAACCGTCACGCTTTTGTTTTTGCGCCCATTCAATCGTTGCGTCGAGATCGTCCTCGAGCGTACCACCGTGAATATAATATAAATCTAGATAATCGGTTTGCAATCGCTCGAGCGATCCGTGTAACGCTTCCTCTAAGTAGGACGGATCAGGATTCCAACGCATCCCGTCCTCAGTCAGTTCATTTCCACCTTTACTCGCTAAAAAGAGTTGTTTTCGTTCCTGACCTAACGTTTCCCCGATTACGCGCTCGACAGCTTGTCGTGCATAGACATCTGCTGTATCGATATGGCGAATCCCCGATTGAATGGCCGTCTCGAGGATCTTCTTTGCCTCAATTTCTCCATGTTTCAAAATGGTCATCGTTCCGAGTCCGAGTTCACTCATATGGATTCCTCCTTGTTCGAAATGTTGGTTTGACTCATAATCAGAGTATATCGAAAAGTGAGGAGTAATCATATGGAAGAAAAAACGATTGAGCGGGAAGTCATCTACGAAGGTAAGATTTTCGATGTGGAAAAGCATGTCGTCTCCCTTCCGAATGGAAACACGTCTGTGCGAGAACTCGTCTATCACAACGGTGCTGTTGCCGTGCTCGTCATCGATGAATCGGACAAAATTGTCATGGTAGAGCAGTATCGAAAAGCGTTTGAATCGATGTCGCTTGAAATCCCAGCAGGCAAACTTGAAAAAGGGGAAGAACCGGTATCGAGTGCCGAACGTGAGTTAGCTGAAGAGACCGGATATACGGCGGAGTCGCTCGAAAAGATTTTTTCTTTCTACGGAGCCCCAGGTTTCTGCAGTGAGCGAGTCGATGTGTTTGTCGCGAAAGGATTATCAGCGGGTGAAATGAATCTTGACGAGGATGAGTTTTTAAACGTGAAACGATATTCTTTTGAAGAGGCGGTTGATTTGTTAGACAGAGGTGTCATCACCGATGCGAAGACAATCATGGCGATACAATGGTGGCAATTGTCTAGATTAAAATAATTCTAATCTGAAATTTTATATGGTAAACTTACATAGTAATGATTTTAAATTGAAAATTGATTAAAACTTCGGTATGCTTTGTGTAGTGAACTATGTAAAGAGGGGGCGCCTTATGGAAACGCGAATTGAACGAATTAAACAGCAATTGAGCGCCAAAGGATATAAATTGACACCGCAACGTGAATCGACGGTTCGCATCTTACTTGAGAATGAGAGTGACCATTTGAGTGCCGAGAACGTCTTTATGCTCGTCAAGAGCATCGCACCAGAGATCGGACTCGCAACGGTGTATCGCACACTTGAGTTATTGACTGAACTCGGTGTTGTCGACAAAGTCAACTTCGGTGACGGGGTCGCACGCTTTGATTTGCGTCCTGAAGGGGCGAATCATTCGCACCACCATCTCGTCTGTGTCGAATGCGGCTCGGTCGAAGAAATCATGGAAGATTTGCTCGTCGATGTCGAGAAAAAAGTCGAGAGCAAATACGAATTTCTCATTAAAGACCATCGCTTGACGTTTCACGGCATCTGTAAAGTATGCCAAGCAAAAGGCGTCACGCTCGAAGGTCATAAAGCAGTGATCAACGGTTAAAAGATGAAGGACAGACGGCCCAATCGGGTCATCTGTCCTTTTTTCAATGAGTAATGTATCGTTCAAGAACTCTTGAAATCCCGTCTTCATTGTTTGATGTCGTGACTTCACTCGCTATGTCAATCAGTGCCCCGACTGCATTTCCCATGGCAATTCCGATTCCTGCGTACTCAATGATTGAACGGTCGTTATGACCATCTCCGAAAGCAATGACCTGTTCACGGTCAATCGACAATTCTTCAAAGACGTGACGAAGCGCTTTCGCTTTATCGATTCCTAAATCGGTGAATTCGTAATACATCGCTGCCGTGAACATACTCGTGACCCGATCGTCAAAAGGGGCTTTCATGGCAGGTGCGACTTCTTGTAAATAATCAGGTTGACCTGCGACGAGGATTTTATGAACAGGGAACTCGATGATGTCTCTTAAATTCGGCTCTTCGCGTAGTTGGAATCGTCCGCCTCTCGACTCGTATTCGATGATGTTAATGAGTTGTCCGTTCACCTCAATCATTCCGGCAAATACATCTTTTACATACATATAGGTTTCATCGTTAATCATCGGAATGACGTCGAAATTCTCTAAATGCTTTAAAATCGAGCGAACATCCTCGATTTGCATCGCTTGTTCAAACAACGTATCACCTGTCGTAGCGTCCGTGACACAAGCTCCATTTGAAGAAACGATCAGCCCGTTGTACTCGTTTAGTCTCAACTCTTCGGCATAGGGCAACATCCCGCGCTTCGGACGGCCAGAGGCAAGAACGACTTTGACACCTTGTCGTTGTAATGCCATGAGCGTGCACTTCGTCTGTTCGGTAATCAATTTCTGGTCATTCAACAGCGTTCCGTCTAAATCAAGTAAAATAGCCTGAATCATATTGTTCGCTCCTTTTCAAATTAGATGGTCAACTCGACTTTATTTCCTTCTGGGTCGAGACAGACACTTTCGTAATAGCCGTCCCCGGTCGTCCGTGGGCCGTCCACGTGTGTGTATCCGTCGAGTCGAAGCCGCTCCGTCAACGTATCTACCGCTTGCTTACTTCCGAGTGAGAAGGCGATGTGGGCATATCCGATCATTTCTTTCGTATGCTTCACAAGATCTGGTCGGTGCATCAATTCGATTCGGCAACTTGAATCAGGAAACGTCAAAAAATACGATTCAAATCGCTTCGATGGATTTTCATATTTCTCATTCGATTGGGCGTCGAAGTAGGTCTCATAAAACATGCGCATGTTCTCAAGATTTTCGACCCAAAGCGCAATATGCTCAATTCTCATGTAGGCTCCTCCTATGTTGTTCGTCTAATCCTTTGATTCAATCGCTCTGTACTAAAAAGCATCCCCATCATGATCATGACTGTCACGAGTGGCAGGAAGCCAAGTGACGTTTGAGAGACGAGCAAACCAAACAATGGTGGTAAAAACGTACTTCCGGTGTAAGCGAATGCCATTTGGAAACCCATCAATCGTTTTGATTGGGCAGACCCGAACCGGTTCGGTGTATCGTGAAGCATACTCGGATAAATCGGAGCCAATCCGAATCCAATCAATATCAAGCCGACTAACATCGTCGCGGATGTCGGGATGAAAAAGAAAATACTACCGAGAAGGGCAAGCGATTGTCCCATCCGAATCATCTGTTTGTTTGTGAATCGGAATGAGAGAAACCCGCTCACGAATCGCCCGAGCGTGATACTACCGTAATAGATTGACACCCATGCCGCAGCCGTCGCGATCGAAAATTGTTTCGTCTGCACGAGGTAACTACTTGTCCATAAGCCAATCAATGCTTCGACCCCGCAATAAAGTAAAAACGTGACCAATGCATAAGAAATTCCAAGTGGCCACTTGCGTTCGAGCGTCGTGACGGCTGTTTCTTGATGGTGTGTAATTGACTGACCTTTCTGTTTCCAGAGTGGGAAGGACAGCAATAACACGAGGGCCAAACCGAACTGAACTGCAGCGATGATCAAATAGCCGTCACGCCATCCATTCTCCGTCAACACTCCCGCCATGACGAGTGGTCCACCGGTTGCGCCAATCCCCCAAAAACAGTGTAACCAATTCATATGATGTGCTTCGTAGTGCTCTGCAACGTAATGATTCAGTGCGGCATCGACGGCACCTGCCCCTAAACCAAGTGGAATGGCTAATGCGAACAGCCAACCAATTGAAGGCGCCCAATAGAAACCGAACAGACAGAGCGCGGTTAGTAGCGTTGAACCGAATGTGACTTGTTTCGTGTCAAAGTGCTCTAATAGTTTGCCGCTGAGTATACTCGACAGAATCGTTCCGCCAGCAATTGTCATGAAAATCCAACCGACCATCGATAATGGGGCTGAAAACTCTTGATGCATGAGTGGCCAACCGACACCGAGCAGGGCATCCGGGAGACCGAGGCTGATAAACGCGATATAAATTACAGCCAATAATAAAATCGTCATATGTCACCTCGTTGTATGGTTTCGAGCGTCAATTCAATGCCGAGTCGGGCCAGTCCCGAAAAATAATCTTCCTCCCATTGCCCGATTCGAAGAACGGGAATGTGACGGGAGGGAAGGTATCGTTCGCAGGCACGGTTAATGTGAAGCAAATCCTCTTGAACGAGATCGACATCTGAGAAAATAAATGCGTGGGGGTTGAGTGTCGCAGCAAACGTAGCGACGAGACGTCCCAATGCATCAATTTCTTCTTTCTTCAGAACGTTTGGTCCATAAGGCTTATCTTTAATACGGTCATAAAACGATGCATCATCATAAAGCGGAAGAAATGAAACTTCTCCACTAAACCCGGATTGTCCACGAGCGACGTGTCCATCGAACAAGATACCAGCACCAGGACCATTCTTCCCGAGACCGAGATAGACGATGGACTGATGTGTTGTCGTCTCATCTCGTTTAGAAAATCCATAAACGGCGGCATTCATATCATTTTCAATGACGACGGGAAGTCCTGTTCGTTCCATCAACCAGTGTTTTAAATCTAGGTGCGCAAGCGACGGGTATTCTGGGGCGAAAACAATCCGACCCATGTCTACAGCAGCGGCGACTCCGACAGAAATCGCTCCGATTTTTGTCTTGTCCTCAATAAACGGATCAACTAGTTCTCCTAACGCTTCTAAATGACTGTCGGTGATTAGGGACACTCCATCTTCTACAATCTGATGTTGACAGTCAATCAAGCGGTAGCGAATCTCTCTCGCTTCGATATATAACGTCAAACAGTGACGGAATTCAGGATTATACCCATAACTTTTTGCAGGGCGCCCACCTTCTGGCGCCTTCTGACCATGTTCGATGACTTCCCCACGTACAATCATGTCATCGATCATCTTTTTGATGGTAGGGAATGAAACGTGTGTGACTTTACTCAATTCAGAGATTGTCGATACGTTATACAGAGCCATCTGCTTTCGGATATCAACTAGTAATTCATGTTGTGGATCTTTCAACACGACCACACTCCAGTCTACTTTTTAAAATATTTTAATAAGTCATTTGTAGTATATCGTTCCGAATTGGAATATGCCAGAAAAATTAAAAAATAGAACAATGACACATCACCTTTTATGTTCACAAAAAAGTGATTAAAAAATGAGGTCAGACATCTTCACAACAGTTTACATAAGTGATATGCTGTAAGCGTATTCAGGTGAAACGAGGAAGGAGGAGGGTATGATGCGTTCGCATATCGAGTCATTTCTTCAGTACATGACGGTTGAAAAGCGGATGTCCGCCAACACGAGACAGGCGTATGCGAGCGATTTGACGCAATACGCATCGACCTTAAACCAGTTGGGGGTGAAAGATTGGAACGACGTGACACGTTCTCATATCGTAAAGCATATCGAAGAACTGTCACAGGCGGGACGTGCTTCGTCTTCTTTGAGACGAGCTGTCAGTTCAATCCGGATGTTCCATCATCATCTAAAAATGACCGGGGTCACGACGACTGATCCGTCTCTGTATCTAGAGACGCCGAAAGCAGAAAAGCAACTTCCGGATACTTGGTCGCAACAGGAAGTCGAGCGTCTCTTAGATAGCGTCCCGACATCCGACCCGCTCTCACTTCGGGACCGTGCGATGCTCGAGTTGCTTTACGGGACCGGAATGCGGGTCAGTGAACTTTTAGGTCTTGATTTGGATGATTTGCAGTTCGAATTGGGGTATCTACAATGTGAAGGGAAAGGCGAGCGCGCTCGAATCATTCCGGTTTCGTCGGTCGCGCAAGGGTTTGTCGAGCGGTATATTCAACAAGCCCGAAACGGACTCGGCGGCAGAGAGACCGAAGCGCTCTTTTTAAACGGCAGAGGTGGACGGCTCAGTCGTCAAGGATTTTGGAAGATGATCAAACGACGTGCCAAGCTTGCCGGAATTGATAAGGAGATCACACCTCACGTTCTCCGTCATTCTTTTGCGACACACTTGCTCGAGAACGGCGCAGACTTACGTGCCATTCAACAAATGCTCGGTCATGCGGATTTAGCGACGACGCAAGTGTATACACACGTCAATAAGTCGCGGCTACATGATGTGTATCGCAAGCATCACCCTCGTGCCTAGACATTGAAAAGGAGGAATTTTTTGTGAAGAAGTTTAAACGTATTTTTTTAGTGGTCATGGACTCGGTCGGTATCGGTGAAGCACCGGATGCTGAACAGTTCGGTGACAAAGGGGCCGATACGCTCGGACATATCGCTCGTGAACATAACGGATTGAACATGCCGAATATGGGAAAACTCGGACTCGCGAACATTAAACCGATTCAAGGAATCGACGTGTCGGAGACGCCAAGTGCATATGGTCGTATGGAAGAAATCTCGGCTGGTAAAGATACGATGACAGGGCACTGGGAAATCATGGGTCTTCATATCGAGACGCCGTTCCGCGTTTTTGAAGAATTCCCGGACGATTTGATTCATCGTCTAGAAGAGTTCAGTGGTCGAAAAATCATCGGAAACAAGCCGGCATCAGGTACGGCCATCTTGGATGAGCTTGGTGAAGAACATGTCGAGACAGGCGCGCTCATCGTTTATACATCAGCAGATTCGGTCCTACAGATCGCCGCGCACGAAGAGATTGTGCCAATCGACGAGTTGTACCGGATTTGTGAATACGCGCGTGAGATTACACGTGAAGACCCGTATATGCTCGGTCGTATTATCGCCCGTCCGTTCATCGGCACACCGGGTGCATGGGTACGTACGGCAAATCGTCATGACTACGCACTCAAACCTTTCGGTAAGACAGTCATGAATACGCTCGAAGAGGCTGGGAAAGATGTCATCGCTCTCGGGAAAATCAGTGATATCTACGACGGTGAAGGTGTGACGAAAGCGGTCCGTACGAAATCGAATATGGACGGGATGGACAAGTTGGTTGAATCACTCGAAGAAGATTTCGAAGGGCTTTGCTTCTTGAACTTGGTCGACTTTGACGCATTGTTCGGTCATCGTCGTGATCCGGAAGGCTACGCCGTCGCGCTTGAAGAATATGATGCCCGTCTACCTGAAGTGATGGAGCGTCTCCGTGAAGACGACTTACTCATCATCACGGCAGACCACGGGAATGACCCAGTACATGCTGGTACAGACCACACGCGTGAATATGTACCGCTCATCGTACATCACACTGGAGCGAAAGCAGTTGATTTAGGCATTCGAGGTACGTTTGCAGATATCGGTGCGACAGTGGCTGACAACTTTGACGTTGCGGCACCATCAAACGGAAAGAGTTTCTTAAACGAAATTTGAGGAGGCAATATTCATGGTAAATTGGAACGAAACAAAAGCGTTTTTGCAGGAGCGTATGGGCGCTACACCAGAAATCGGACTTATTCTCGGGTCAGGCCTTGGAGTCCTCGCGGACGAAATTGAGAATCCGGTTGCAATCCCTTATGAAGAGATTCCACACTTCCCAGTATCAACTGTCGAAGGGCATGCGGGACAGCTCGTGTTCGGAGAACTTGAAGGAAAACGCGTCGTCGCAATGCAAGGACGGTTCCACTTCTATGAAGGATACTCGATGGAACAGGTGACGTTCCCTGTTCGTGTCCTCAAATTGATTGGTGTCGAGACACTCATCGTCACGAACGCGGCGGGCGCGTGTAACGAGTCGTTCAACCCTGGTGATTTGATGATCATCACGGATCACATCAACTTCTTCGGGACGAGCCCACTCATCGGGAAGAATGCGAGTGAATTCGGGACTCGCTTCCCAGATATGTCAGAAGCGTACGATAAAGAACTCGTGAAATTGACAGAACGCGTCGCTTCAGACCTCGGACTCACTGTCCAAAAAGGGGTTTACTTCGGGAACACAGGTCCAACTTACGAGACACCAGCAGAAGTCAAAATGGCACGTCTTCTCGGTGGTGACGTCGTCGGGATGTCGACGGTACCAGAAGTCATCGTCGCGCGTCACTCGGATATGCGCGTCCTCGGGATTTCGTGTGTCTCGAACATGGCAGCAGGGATTTTAGATCAACCACTCAACCATGAAGAAGTCATCGAGACGACAGAACGTGTTCGTCAAGACTTCCTTTCACTCGTGCGCGGCACGATTAAAAGCATGTAAGTAACTTATTTCTAGGAGGACGACAGTTATGCGTATGGTCGATTTGATTTTGAAAAAACGTAACGGTGGAGAATTGAACGAAGAGGAGATTCGCTTCGTCGTTGAAGGATTCACGAATGAAACAATTCCTGACTATCAGATGTCGGCATTGTCGATGGCCATCTATTTCAACGGGATGACTGAAAACGAGACGGCAGCCTTGACGATGGAAATGGTGAAGTCGGGTGATACGATCGATCTTTCGAACATCGAAGGGAAGAAAGTAGATAAGCACTCAACAGGTGGAGTCGGTGACAAGATCAGCTTGATCGTCGCACCACTCGTTGCGTCAATCGGGATCCCGGTTGCAAAAATGAGTGGTCGTGGACTTGGGCATACGGGTGGTACGATCGATAAACTCGAATCGTTCCCAGGTTTTAACGTCGAATTGACAGAAGAACAATTCACGAAACAAGTAAATGATATTAAGATGTCGATTATCGGTCAGACGGGGAACTTGACGCCAGCTGACAAACGTCTTTATGCGCTACGTGATGTGACGGCTACCGTTGAGTCGATTCCACTCATCGCGAGTTCAATCATGTCGAAAAAGATTGCAGCTGGAGCTGACAGTATCGTCCTCGACGTCAAGACGGGTTCAGGTGCGTTCATGAAGTCGTTCGATGATGCGAAAGCACTCGCAGAAGAGATGGTCGCAATCGGGAAGAACGTCGGTCGTAAGACGGTCGCTGTCATCACAGACATGGACCAACCGCTCGGCTTTGAGATCGGGAACGCGAACGAAGTAAAAGAAGCGATTGAAGTTCTTTCAGGTAAAGAAGTAGAAGACTTGAAAACAATCGCGCTCACGATTGCAGGTCATATGGCTGTCCTCGGTGATTTCTATCCAACGTTTGACGAAGCATATGCAGACCTTGAAAAACGAATTGCTGACGGTCACGCCCTCGAGGTGTTCCGTAAGTTCGTCGAAGCACAAGGTGGGGACGCGTCGCTCGTCGATGACGTGACAAAATTACCACAAGCTTCATACGAGACGACATTCGTCGCAAAAGAAGCGGGTTATGTCGAGTCGATCATCGCAGACGAAGTCGGTGTCGCAGCGATGCTTCTCGGAGCAGGTCGTGCGACGAAAGAAGACAAAATCGACTTCGCGGCAGGCATCACGCTCGAGAAGAAAGTTGGCGACCGTGTCGAGGCGGGCGATGTGATTGCCGTACTCCGCTCGAACATGGAAGACATGTCTTCGGCTGTCGAACGTTTAGATCACGCGTATACAATCGGTGCGACGAAACCAGAAGCTCGACCACTCGTTCACGCTGTCATCCAATAAGGCAGAACGTCTGTTTCCACAAAAAAAGTGGAGACAGACGTGTTTTTTTGATAAGATGGGTAATGTGAGTGTAAAACAGCAGGATACATATTCAAATAAAGGGGTTGCTTGAAACATGAAAAAAGGTTCTATGAAACTTGAAAATGGCGAAATGATTGAATTTGATTTATTCCACAACGAGGCACCGATCACGGTCGAAAACTTCGAAAAACTTGCGAACAGCGGGTTCTACAACGGATTAACATTCCACCGTGTCATTCCTGGATTCGTCAGCCAAGGCGGTTGCCCGGATGGTACTGGAATGGGTGGCGCTGGTTATACGATTCCATGTGAGACATCGACTTCATTCCCACACAAACACGAAGCGGGATCACTCTCGATGGCACACGCAGGACGTAACACAGGGTCTTCACAGTTCTTCATCGTCCATGAGCCACAACCACACTTGGATGGCGTCCATACAGTTTTCGGTAAAGTGACATCTGGTCTTGAACATGCCGTCAAACTTCGTCAAGGAACGAAGATGGCAGAAGTGAAGGTTTGGGACGAGAATTGATTTTTGCCTGAAGGTTATGGCACAATGAACCATGTCTCTCACGTCTTCACATCGTGAAACTTGAATGACTAAAGGTGGTGAACCCAGCGATGCTGGTAAAATATAAACGTTCTTATGAAAAGACGGCGATGGGTCTACTCGCATTCTCATGCAGTGACAAATCTCCGCTTAGCTTGCTTGAACTCGTCCGATCGTATGACGAGGAAGAGTCGAAGTTCCTCTATTTGTGGAAAGTCGGTGAAGACTTCGTCGGCATCATTGGAATGGAGCAGCAAGGAACGACGGTGGTCATCGACCATATCGCCCTGTCGCCATCATTCCGTGGCGAGAAACGTTCTTACGAGCTTCTAGACGAGGTGAGAAACGTACTTCCACTTGATTTGACGTTAACCGGTACAGGCAAGACGGGCGATTTATTGGATAAATGGAATCAATTAGTCGTCTGATGACAAAAACCCCCGTAATCACGATTGTGATTATGGGGGTTTTGCATATTGCATGGAGTAAATCACAAACTCGTAAAATGAGGTGGATTCTTGAATCGAGTAACAATCGATGAACTAATCAATCGATTGGAGCAAGTGCTCAGGCAAGAACGAACGCGAGAAGAAATTTCTGACTGGGCATATCAGTGGATGGAACAGTATGAAAATATAGATGGATTTGATTGGACAGCTTCTGACGAGGTGGTTTGGTTTGGTCCTGCTTACAAACGATAGTTGGCATGGATTTACTTGAAACCCTTTCTGAATATTTACATGATCGGAGCAATTTCGAGAGTTGGGTGACGGCGTTTAAGAAGGTGAACTACTCGCCACTTATTTGCTTCGCAAATTGAAGGGGGAGCTTCTTGGGAAGACCGTGCTCTTACTAGCCACGGTTGTTTACCAAGCTCGTCGGGCAGTCCCTGCCCTGAAGGATTGTCAGTCGGCCAACATCAACAGGTTGATGCTCGCGTTGATGTCACGGTCATGATGCGCGCCACAAACACACGTCCATTCACGGACATCCATCGCCTTCTTCTCGCCCTTTACTCCGCAAGTGGAGCAGATTTGAGTGGATGCGTACCAAGGGTCTGCCTTGATGAGTGTCCGTCCGTAGAAGTTTGATTTGTATTCGAGTTGACGGACGAACTCGTACCAACTGACATCGCCAACCGATTTGGCTAAGCGTCGGTTCTTCATTATGTTGCTCGATTTCAATGTCTCCACGACGATGACTTGGTTCTCGTCAACGATTCGTCTCGACAGTTTGTGGAGGAAGTCCTTACGTTGATTCGCAATCTTTTCGTGTTTCTTCGCCAAAAGTAACTTGGCTTTTTCACGATTCTTGCTCCCGATCTTCTTGCGTGACAGCGCGCGTTGCGCCTTCTTGACCTTCGCTTCGGATTGTCGGAGAAAGCGAGGGTTGTCAATCTTCTCCGAGACCATCGCATCGTTCGTCATGATGGCGAAATGTTTTAGGCCGAGATCGATCCCGACCTTGTTCTCGGCTGGAATCCATGGTGCATCCTCTTGATCGACGAGGATGGAGACAAAGAACTTGCCCGTCCTCGTCATCGAGACCGTCGCCGACCGGATGACGCCCTCGAACGGGCGATGTTGTTCGAACTTCACGAAGCCGATTTTAGGCAGTCTCACCTTGCCGTCCTCGATGCGGATCGTGCCGTGCTGGTTGTTCGTCGTGTAGGAGGCACGCGACCGTCGTCTCGATTTGAAGGCCGGGAAGCCGCCCGTCCCGGCGAAGAACTTCGCGAACGCGGTGTCCAGATTCAGCTTCGCATTCGCGAGCGCGAGACTGTCCGCCTCGGCGAGGAACGGGAACAGGGGCTTGTAGGAGGCGGGTGTCGCCGGTTTCCGTCTCGTTCCGCTCCCCGTTTTCGCCTCCTCGCGGATGGCGATGCGGTCCTCGAGCAGCTTGTTGTAGATGAACCGGGCGCAGCCGATCGTCTTGATGAGGAACTCGGCCTGTGCCGGCGTCGGGTGGAGCCTGTATGTGTAACCTTTCAGCATGTCCGTCCCTTCTCCCTTCAGAAGATCGTGATGTGTCCTCCTCGTCCGATACCCGCGGAAGGGAAGGGAGAATCTGACGGAATCACGAACTTCTGTTCGTCACATCTGTCACAGGGGAAAAGACTGTTAGACCGGGCGATTCATTTCCCCCCTACGCTGGGCTTCGCCCCGAGACGCTTAGAGGAGGGGGAATTTTCGCCTGATTTAGTTAAAAAAGATCATCATTGATTATGAAAAGGAGACGTCTTGAATCTTGACGTCAACTTCTTGCACGTTGCCTTTTTAAAAGTGCTAGCTCCCGTTCTGTGATGACCTCACTCCGGTCACGGTGCAGATGCTTGTGGACCAATTCCTCGAACGACAGGTCCGTCGATGGGAACGTCGGTTTTAGTGATTCGACCGTGTCACGAACATGCTGTTGTAAGGGGAGATTCGTGGCTAACGGCCATTCATCAAGCTGTGCGATGAAGGAGTCGACATCCAGACCGAGCTCATTCAAATAGGGGGAAGCGATGTCCATCTTTCGACGTAAGAGTCGCAAGCTCTTTTTCGCGCCGATGAGATTGTCTCGTCGTAGATGATAGTGAATGACGGCGTATTGGATCAGTGCCGCATAGCCGTGATGACGACGTCCGTCTGCCTGCCACGCTTCTTCTAATACCTCATGACATTCGAAATAATCGGCATGACATTCAAAAAGCAACGTATAATGAATAAAAGGGGTCATGAATCAATTTTCTCCTTTCGTGTCCACGGTCTTATAAAACATGTTATACTAAAGCGCAAAAATGTAAAATGGCAGGTGTCTCTATGGAAGCCTATAACGTTAAAATCGATACGTTCGAAGGTCCACTCGACCTGTTGCTCCATTTGATCGGAAAAATGGAGATTGATATTGTCGACATTTCCGTGGCAGAAGTCACTGACCAGTATGTCGGCTATATTCGCACGATGCAAAAATTTGAACTCGACGTGGCCAGCGAATACTTGGTCATGGCGGCGACGTTGCTCCAGTTAAAGAGCAAGCAGTTGTTACCGCCTGTTCAGGTCGAGGATGAGGATGTTCCAGACTTCAGCGAAGAACCGACGCGTGAGGGACTCATTCGTCAATTGATTGAATACAAAGCATATAAAGAAGCAGTCGTTTTCATGCGTGAACAGGAAGAACATCGTCTTGAATTGTATACTCGACCAGGAGAAGATTTGACGAACTACATGTCAGAGGAAGTGTCGAAGTACGATGGACCGCTGAACTTCTCAGACCTTCTTCATGCCTATTCTAAAATGATTGAACGGAAACGTTGGAAAGAACGACGCAAAAAGACGATTAAACGTGAAGAGCGGACGCTCGAGGAACAGATGACGAGACTTCATGAACACGTTTCTTCTACGCGACAGACATCGTTTTTCGCCTTCTTTGTAGAACAACCGAACGTCTCAGATCTCGTCGTGACGTTTATGGCGCTTCTTGAGCTGATCAAGCTACGGGTCGTCGAAACGAAACAACTTGACCAAGACATTCAAATCTCGTTCATCGAATCATCAAAGAAAGGGGATGAAGCGGTTGCTGTCCTATGAAACGATTATCGAAGGATTGCTGTTCGTCGTCGGGGACGAAGGGATGGAAGTCCGAGCGCTCGCAGAGACGCTCGACATTTCAGAGGCTGCTGCGCGAGAACAGCTCAGTAAGTTAGAAGCTTCGTTCAAAACATCGAACCGACCATTCCAACTCATGGAATCGGCAGGTGTGTACAAACTTGTGACCGTTCCAGATGTGTCTCCCTACATTCAAAAATATGTCGGGACGATGGCGGAGCAGGCACTTTCACGCGCGGCGATGGAAACGCTCGTCATTATCGCTTATAAGCAGCCGGTCACGCGGGCGGACATCGAGGAGGTTCGCGGTGTCAAAGTGGAGCGAGTCATTCATACGCTATTATCAAAAGGGTTAATCGAATCAGCTGGTCGTGCTAAAACAATTGGTCGTGCCAAGTTGTATCGAACGACAGAGCATTTCCTCGACCACTTTGGATTTAACTCGCTCGAGGAATTACCACCATTAACATTTGAGGATGAACTGACAGACGAAGGCGATTTGTTCTTCGGTCAGGAATCACCGAAGCAAGAAGAGAGATTGGAGAAGGATTAATCATATGGAACGTTTGCAAAAAGTAATCGCACAAGCGGGGGTCGCCTCGCGTCGTAAAGCGGAAGAAATGATTTTGGATGGTCGCGTCCGCGTCAACGGAAAAGTGGTACGTGAACTCGGGACGAAAGTCGGACCGAAGTCAGAGATTGAGGTCGATGGCGTCAAAATCGAGCAAGAAGAGCATGTCTACTACGTGCTCTATAAACCGAGCGGCTATGTGTCGACGGTAGAAGACGATAAAGGACGTAAAGTGATCACGGATCTCGTGCCACCAGGGGCACGTGTTTTCCCGGTCGGACGTCTTGACTATAACACGACAGGGCTCATCATCTTGACGAATGATGGAGAGTTCTCGAACATGATGACGCATCCGAAATATAAGATTCAAAAGCGCTATGTGGCAAAAGTGAAGAACATCCCTTCTTACTTGGCAATCAAGCAACTAGAGTCAGGTGTTCAGCTCGATGATGGATTCAAAACGGGTAGTGCGAAAGTGAAAATGAAGTCTGTCGACCAGAAAAAGAACACGGCCATCCTTGAGATCGTTATCTCGGAGGGACACAATCGTCAAATCCGTCGCATGGTCGAAGCAATCGGTTCTGAGGTCATCAAACTAAAGCGTGAACAGTTCGGTTTCTTGACGCTCGACGGTCTCAATACCGGCGACTGGCGTGAACTTTCACACAAAGAGATCAGCAAGCTTCGTGAACTCGCGAATCCGACGGTTCCACCTAAACCACGAGGCAAAAAGAAGAAAAAATAACAACAAAAAATCGTCCTGAAATAGGATGATTTTTTTGATTGTGTAAATTGTGTGACAAAAAAATGAAAAAAGTCTGTTAATGTGCGTTTTTAATGTTTTTTCAGTACAATAGCAACTGAAGGATGGTGTGAAAACGATGACAAAAGATCAAAACAAAGACGACCGCATGGAACAAGCGGTCGCGAAAAAGAAAAAGAGGTCATTTTGGCGCTTGATGATTATGACGGTCGTTCTCTTTGCGGGAGCCATCACCGTCATGCAATTGTTCGACCAAGCTGGTAATGACGGACGCATCGAGGCAGGGGACGAGGCACCGAACTTCAAACTCGTCACACTCGACGGTACGACCCTTTATGAACGTGACACATACGAAGGAAAAGGAATGCTTCTCAACTTCTGGGGTACGTTCTGTGAACCTTGTAAGAAAGAAATGCCAGTCGTACAGGAGAATTACGCAACACTCCAAGACATGGGTGTCGATTTTTGGGCGGTGAACGTCGGTGAGACGCCGCTTCGCGTCGATAACTTTGTGAACGACCTCGGTGTCGGTCTCGATTATCCGATCTTGATGGACACGAAGAGTGAAGTCGAGAAAGCCTATGGCATTTATAATTTACCTGTCACATTCGTCATCGATGGTGAAGGAAACGTAATTGAAAAATATGAAGGTGAACTCACGAAAGAGAAATTGATGGAGCTAGCCGAGAAGTCATTGTAAGCGAACGGGGGACGCACAGATGCTAGATATGAAATACGAAGGCGCTGATTTACGGTCGAAGCGTCGTCCTAAATCGGTCATTGACCGGGTGTGGAACTTCTTCGCATCGGTCAAAGTGGGATTATGGTTGATTGCGCTGATTATTGTCGGTTCGGCAATCGGGACGATCTTCCCTCAAGAAATGTATATCCCACAGCAGTTACCTCCAGAGCAATATTACTTGGAGGAATATGGGACGCCAGGTTCGATTTATTATGCACTTGGATTCCACAACCTATATACGTCATGGTGGTATATCGGTCTCATCGTCATGTTGACGCTCTCGCTCATCGTCGTATCGATTGACCGTGGCGTCCCGCTCTATAAAGCGCTAAAGAATCAGCCGGTTAGACGGACAGAGCGCTTTATGAAAGGACAACGCCTCTTCGGACAAGGCGAAGGAACAGACGCTCAAATCGATGAAATGGAAGTGTCGCTCAAGAAAAAACGGTACAGTGTCAAACGGGACGGAGATGCCTTATTGGCTGAAAAACACCGTTTCGGTCGTTGGGGTCCATATGTGAACCACGTCGGCCTCGTCATCTTCTTCCTCGGGGCGATGCTCCGCGTGTTCCCGGCATTCCACACGGATACGCTCGAGTGGGTTCGTGAAGGAGATACGGTCTCACTAGAGGCGACAGATGGGGAATACTATTTACGGAACGACCAGTTCATTCTTGAAATGTATGACCCGGAGAACAATGAGGAAGATGCGAAGTTCGCAGCTGCCATTGAAAAAGCCGGAGCCGTTCCAAAAAACTATGAGACGGAACTGACATTATTTAAGAAGACGGGAACGAACGAGGACGGATCGCCGCAACTCGAACAAGTCGATGTCGGTTCGACGAAAGTCAACCACCCGTTTAAGTTTGAAAAATATGAAGTGTATCAAGAGCAATATTCAAGTCGACCGGAATTCTTGTCGATGTCGTTCATGCTTGCCGATAAACAGACAGGTGACGAGTATGGACCGTTTAAAGTCGACCTCGAGAATCCGGAAAAGTCGTATGACTTAGACGGGGTCACGGTCACGTTGAAAGACTTGTATCCTGATTTTGAGGTGAAGGATGGACAACCGAACACGAAATCACCACGTGCACTGAATCCTGCCTTCTTCTTCAATATCGAATCACCTGAAGGCGAGACGGAATCAAACTTAGTCGGTATTCGTCTCAACGTCGCCGATGAAGAGAACCGTTATGATGTCCAGTTTGCAGGTACAGAAATGGCAAGCACGAGCGGTCTTCGAGTGAAGAGTGACTCGACGTACCCGATTCTGATCGTCGGTGCGACCATCTTCATGATTGGAATTGTGATGGGTATGTATTGGCCACACCGCCGTGTCTGGATTCGTCGTCATGAAGATGAGGTACTCGTTGCAGGCTTTACGAACAAAAACCCGTCCTCGCTCCGTCGAGAGGTTTCGCCATTATTAGAACAGTCCGGTTTACCGATGTGGGAAGATCAGGCGAGATTTACTTCGAAGCCGGAGAACGAGTCAACAAATGAAAGAGGGGAATCTTGATGGAATGGATTGAATGGAGCAGCCGAATGCTGTTTATCGCATTCTTCCTTTACGCGATCTCGACGGTTCTCTTTACGATTGCCGTTAGTGGTATGCGTAAAGATCGAAACGTCAACCGTGTCGCCTATGGGAAGTATGCCTTCATCTTGGCAATTATCGGATTTATCGCCCAAATGACATATTTCTTTATGCGTTGGGCAGGTGTCGGCTATGCGCCGGTATCAAACTTATATGAATATACGACGTTTTTCGGCATGATGATGGTGCTCGGATTCCTCGTCGTATACGGGATTTATAAAAATGATGTACTCGGATTGTTCGCGATGCCAGTGGCGTTACTCGTCATTGCTTTCGCCTCGATGTTCTCGAGTGAGGTCGCACCGCTCATTCCGGCACTCAACAGTGTATGGTTAAAAATCCACGTCACGACGGCAGCGCTCGGACAAGGGATTTTGGCCATCAGTTTTGCGTCAGGTCTCATTTTCTTATTGAATGAGACATCGATGAAAGAACAGTCTAAATCACGGACGTGGCTTGAAGTGACGATGTTCGTTCTCATGTGTACACTCGGGTTCATCATCGTGTCGATGCTCTTCAAAGGAATCGGTGCCGGTGGAGTCGTCGAATTTACGAATGACCGCGGTCAAGTCGAGACGTATGAATACTTCATGCCAATCCTATTCGTACCAGAAGGGGCACAGCTCTTGTCAGGAGCAAGCGGTTTGTCACTTGAGTTGCCGAATTGGATCAATACACTCAAGTTGAACACGCTCATCTGGTCGGTTATCGGTGGTGTCGTGATTTATGCGTTGCTCCGTTTCGTGATTTTGCGAAAACGCATTGCTGAAGCGCTTCAACCGCTTGCGAAAAAGGTCGACCTCGACCTTGCTGATGAGATCAGCTATCGCTCGGTCGCAATCGGATTGCCTGTCTTTATCCTCGGCGGTCTCATCTTTGCGATGATTTGGGCACAGATTGCGTGGAACCGCTTCTGGGGTTGGGATCCAAAGGAAGTATGGGCTCTCATTACGATGCTCATTTATATTTATTACTTGCATATGCGCATCCAGCGCGGTTGGACCGGAACGAAAGCGGCTTGGTTATGTGTCGGTGGATTTGCCATCATCATGTTCAACCTCGTCTTCGTCAACTTGGTCATCGCCGGTCTACATTCATATGCATGACGCGAAAGAAGTCACAATTGTGACTTCTTTTTCATTTGGTCCATCAAATCATCGTTGTGAAGCGAAATAATAGAGTGGTATAGTTATGGCAGGGAGTGGAATGTTCACAATTGTGCAACATTCGCTACAACTCGTAATGGGTCTTAGGAGGGTTTCTGGTATGGCTGAGAAAACGAAGATTTTAGTAGTCGACGACGAAGAGAGAATTCGCCGACTTTTGAAAATGTACTTAGAACGTGAACAGTATGTGATTGAAGAAGCGGTCAATGGAGAAGAGGCACTCGCTCTCGCTCTTGAAAACGAATACGACGTCATCTTACTTGATTTGATGATGCCGAAAATGGACGGAGTCGAAGTGTGTACAGAACTCCGGAAAACGAAAGCGACACCGGTCATCATGCTTACAGCGAAAGGTGAAGAGATTGATCGTGTCCAAGGATTTGAAGTCGGGGCGGACGATTACATCGTGAAACCGTTCAGTCCGCGTGAGGTCGTTCTTCGCGTCAAGGCACTCCTTCGTCGTTCTGGCTCGACTAAGTTTATGCAGACGAGTGAGAAATCAAAAGATTTGATCGTGTTCCCGCACTTGACGATTGACAATGATGCGCACCGTGTCACGGTCGACGGAGAAGAGATTGCCCTCACACCAAAAGAATATGAATTGCTGTTTTTCCTTGCGAAGCAGGTCGATAAAGTCTTTTCTCGCGAGCAGTTGTTGAAAGAAGTATGGAACTATGAATTTTTTGGAGACCTTCGGACCGTCGATACGCATGTGAAACGTCTTCGTGAGAAATTGAATCGCGTCTCACCAGATGCGGCTCATATGATCACGACTGTATGGGGTGTCGGGTACAAGTTCGAAGCTGCTAGTGAATGATGATTCGTCGAAACAGCATCGTCACGAAACTGTGGCTGACGATTCTCGTTTTGGTCAGCGTCATTTTATTCATCGTCTCGGTATTGATGCTTGAATTTTTCAACTCTTTTCACATCGACCAAGAACGTGGTCACCTTGCCAAACTTGGCGGACAGGTTCAGTCGGTGTTGTTGAATGAAGGTGACACGTCCCAGACGATCGATCAAATCATCGAAGTATATGGTGCGAACTATATTTTAGAAAACGGGACCACGCGTTCAAATTTCGGGAATCAAGTGGACGGGCTGATGGTTGAACTTGAACGTCAAGATTGGGAAACCTATCAGGCAGTCGGAGAGACGGCCATCGGTAATTTCTCTTCTTTTGATGACCAAGCTGCTCTTGCCTACCGGACGACGTTTTCGTTATCGACCGGACAATATACACTCTACTTACTTGAACCACTCGATGCGATTTCGAGTGCAAACGCTGGTGCACGAACAATCATTTTTTGGACTGTTGCTTCTGCCATCATCGTGACGACCGTGTTCGCCTTCTTCTTATCGACGCGGATCACGGCGCCGCTCCGAGCGATGCGAGATGCGGTCAATAAGACGGGGGAAGGACAATTCGACTTGCGTCTTGAGACGAAGACTCGAGACGAAATTGGAGAACTTGCCGCCTCGTTCAACGCGATGAGCAGTCAACTGGCGAAATATGTCGATGCGTTAGACCGAGAACGTCTGCAACTTGCCTCCATTCTTCGTTCGATGGCGGACGGTGTCATCACGCTCGACCGTCATGCAAACGTGATCGTCACCAATCCACAGGCTAGTCCGTTGCTTCAAGACGGTCAGCCGCATGAAGTCGTTCTGTCACTGTATGAAGAAGTGATGGAAGGGACGGCTGAGAAGACGATTGAAGTGAAACAAGATGACCGTTACTATACGTTGACGGTCACGCCGCTCGTCGGGGAGGATGATTTCGAAGGAGCTGTCGTCGTCATTCGCGACACATCTGAAAGCCACCGTCTCGATAAGATGCGGACCGATTTCGTGGCGAACATTAGCCATGAACTTCGGACACCGCTCGTGACGCTACAAGGTTATTCAGAGGCAATCATCGACGGGATGACAGAAAGTGACGAGGCGACGAAAGAGTTTGCGTCAATCATTTATGACGAATCTCTTCGACTTGCGCGACTTGTCAACGACTTACTTGATTTGGCCCGCATCGAATCGGGTAAAGAAACGATGCAATTCAGTTCATTCGATATCGGTGATTTCTTGCCACGTGTCATGAGAAAGTTCAATCAAATGGCATCTGAAAAAGAGATTCGATTACAGACGGACGTACCGCATCGACAGATTGAAGCAGACGGTGACCGACTCGAGCAAGTATTCACGAACTTGATCGGCAACGCCATCGCCCATACCGATTCAGGAGAGATTCGAATTGAGGCGACCGAGATGCCTGATGGGTTGCAGATTCGACTGTCCGACACAGGACACGGGATCCCGAAAGAGGACTTGCCGTTCGTGTTTGAGCGATTCTATAAAGCCGACAAAGCACGGACGAGCGGGTCGAAGACCGGTACCGGGATTGGTTTAGCCATCGTGAAAAATGTGATCGATGCCCACCATGGAACGGTCAGCGTATCGAGCACACTCGGTGTCGGAACGACGTTTGACATTTACTTACCATTTGAACAACCACATATCTCATAATGGTGACTCGTCTGAGTCACCATTTGTGGCATTTTAAGGGGGAAGCCGAATGAAGCGATATACACGCACGGGCGACACGGGTGAAACATCACTGATTGGTAGCCGTGTCGACAAACATCATCCTCAAATCGAAGCGATGGGGCATCTTGATGAATTGAACAGTCATATCGGATTAGCGATTGCGCAACAGACCGACGAGTCGCTCCGGGAACAGCTGACGAAGATTCAGCACGACTTGTTTGACCTCGGTTCGGAGCTGATGTATACGGACGCGCCCCCGAAAACGGTCGATTTGTCGATTGTGACGGAACTTGAACAATGGATGGACGAATGGGAAAAATCATGTCCAGAACTTGTGCGTTTCATCTTACCGGGAGGAAGTGTCGCAGCGGCGAGCCTGCATGTGGCGCGATCCGTTTGCCGTCGTGTCGAACGAGATTTGACCGCACTCGGTGTCGCCGACCGACAACTTCCATATTTTAACCGATTGAGTGACTATCTTTTCACGGTCGCACGATATGCGAATGTTGTCGCAGGCGTACCGGACCAAGAATATGCACGCGGCGCTGCCGTGTTTCAACCAAAACGAAAAAAGGAGTGATCGGCTGATGAAAGGAATCGAACAGTTCCAACATCAATTGCACTATTCGGTCTATCCGACCAAAAAATTTAAAACGACGACTTGCCTCGTCTCGTTTGCGGCCCCGCTGTCTCAGGACACGGTGGCAGATCGGGCACTGCTTCCATTCATTATGGAAAAATCGACAGAAGCTTATCCATCAATTGAGTTATTTCACACACCGCTAGAAGATTTATATGATACAAACTTGTATGCAGGCGCATCAAAAATTGGGAAAGAGCATGTCATCCAATTTCAACTCGAAGTCGTTAATGACAATCTTGTCGGTGAAGACGTCTTGAGTCAGGCCATTCAATTACTGGAGGAAGTGTTACTTCGTCCGAATGTCTATGATGGCGCGTTCCAACCGCTCATCGTGGAGCAAGAACGCCGATTGCAGCGTCAGCGAATCGAGTCAGTCTATGATGACAAGATGCGTTTCGCTCAACAGCGCCTGCAAGAGATGCTCGGAGGCGAGCTCGCCATCCCGTCTCTCGGTACGCTCGAACAGCTCGATCACGTCACGCCGAAATCACTTTTCAATGCTTATCAATCCATGATTCAGAACGATCGTGTCGACATTTATGTCGTCGGCGATGTCGACCGTCAACAAGTCGAACAGGCATTTAACCCGCTCGAATCGCTCGGGACGCGTCAGCCGAGACGTCTGCCCGAACCGAGCCGTGGTGAGTTCAAACGATTAGAAGAGCATCAAGACATCAAGCAAAGTAAACTTCATCTCGCCTACGCGATTGACGTCGATCCGCGGACAGAAGATGCCATCCGTATGCAAGTCGTGAACGGATTATTCGGTGGGTTCCCGCACTCGAAGCTGTTCATGAACGTCCGTGAAAAAGAAAGTTTGGCCTACTATGCCGCGTCACAATACAGTTCGCTCAGTCGAAAACTGTTCGTGTATGCGGGAATCGATGCATCAAATCAACAAAAAACCGAACACATTATCGAAGAGCAGTTAAAAGCACTGCAGGCGGGTGAGTTCGAAGACGAGACGTTACAACAGACGAAAGAAATGTTGTTCCACCAACGTCGCCAACTCGGAGACAGCCCTCGTCAGTTGATTGGATGTATGAGTGGTGCAGACATACGCCCGTTTTCACTCGACGAAGAGATGGCAATCATCGAGAGTACGACACGCGACCATGTCATCGCGCTTGCGAATGAGATTTCGCTCGAAGCAGTTTACTGTCTGAAAGGAGGAGAAGCATGAAACTAGATTTCCCAAACGTCGGAGAGACTTTACATCACCACGTTCTCGACAATGGCCTCTCCGTGTATTTGCTGAGGAAGACTGGATATGAGAAAACGTTCGCGACGTTCACGACGAAATATGGTTCAATTGACCGTCGCTTCAAATTAGAGGATTGGATAGAGGTGCCGGACGGAATCGCACATTTCTTAGAGCATAAGATGTTCGAAAAAGAGGATGGCGACGTCTTCCAACAGTTCGGTCGCCAAGGGGCATCAGCGAATGCCTTCACCTCATTCACGCGGACGGCATACTTGTTCGGGGCGACATCGAACGTGCCGGAAAACGTGAAAACGCTACTCAATTTCGTTCAGGAACCATATTTCACGAAAGAGTCAGTCGAGAAAGAAAAGGGTATCATCGGTCAAGAGATTCAAATGTATCAAGACAATCCGGGATGGCGTCTTTATTTCGGATTGATTGAAGCGATGTATGAGACACATCCCGTCAAAATCGATATCGCTGGAACAATCGAATCGATCTCAAAAATCACGGCAGAAGATTTGTATACGTGTCATCAGGCGTTCTACCATCCGAGCAACATGGCGTTGTTCGTCGTCGGGAACATCGAACCGGATGAGATGCTTGAATTGATTCGTGACAATCAGGCAGCTAAATCATTTGACGCGCCACCTTTAAGCGCACGTGAGACGGTGGAAGAGCCGATCACGGTTCGTCTGTCAGAACGGGTCATTGAGATGGATGTCTCGGTTCCGAAAGTGATGATTGGCTATAAAGATGTCCCACAAGCTGGAGAAGCCGGTCTCAAACAAGAGTTGACGGTGGAACTCCTCATGCACGCGCTCTTCGATACGACAGCACCCCTCTACACGGAATTGTACGCAGAAGGGCTAATCGATGATGCATTCTCATTTGATTATACGTCTGAAGAGACGTTCGCCTTCGCCGCACTATCGATGGAAACATCCCATGTCGATGCCTTTGTCGAACGTGTCACGGGTGCGTTGGAGCGCCCACTTCATCTTGATCAAGAGACGCTCAATCGTAAGAAGCGGATGATGCAGGGACAATTTTTAAAAGCACTGAATTCGCCAGAGTTTATCGCCAACCAGTTCTCACGGTATGCACTCAATGACGGGAACTTGTTCGAGATTCCGAATTTGATCGATGCGATCACATTAGATGAACTTCACGAAGCATACGTACGATTGTTCCGAAGTGAGCAACGAACGGTGTGCGTTGTCAAAAAGCCATGAAGACGTTGATTGTCGGAGCGAGCGGCGCGATTGGACGTGCCGTCTCGCTCGCTTTTCGTGAGGATGAGCTTTTGCTACATGCGAATCGAGGTCGTGAGACACTTACTCGAGTGATGGAGACTGAGAAGCTACAGGCTGAACTGATTATATGTGACTTATCGGACCGAGCAGAAGTAGAGAAGTGGGTGTCGTCAATCGATACTGTTGATCGAATCGTCTACGTCGCTGGTCACGCGCTACACGGTCTCGTCGTCGACCAATCGGTAGATGAGCTGGATCGACTTTACGAGGTGCATGTACGCGCCATGGTTCGATTGATTCAGTCAGTTGTTGCGCGTAAACCGTATGACCATCCACTAGATATTGTCGTCGTCTCAAGCGTTTGGGGTGAGGTCGGGGCAGCAGCCGAAGTGTTCTATTCTACGGTCAAAGCGGCACAACTCGGTTTCGTCAAAGCGTTTGCGCGTGAAGCAGGACCGTTCAATGTTCGAATCAATGCGGTCACACCAGGGTGGATTGATACGCCGATGAATGATACGGTAGAAGAGTCGAAACAAACCGTGATGGATGACATTCCGCTTGGGCGTCTTGGTACCACTGAAGACGTGGCGAAGACGATCCGATTTTTATGCTCATCGGATGCTTCATATATGACCGGCACAGTACTACGCATTGATGGCGGTTGGCAATGATCTCGTCAAGATGCATAAACGAGTTCTTTTCAATTCTTCTAAAATAATTTAAAATAGGCAAGGTAGCGAATTTGCTCGAAAGGATGGTTCGGGATGGAACATAAATTCGAAGAGTGGTATCTCGAATATGAATTGTGTCAAAATCGACCGGGTATCCTCGGAGACATCGCGTCTCTCATGGGAATGCTTCAAATTTCCATCGTCACCATTAATGGAGTCGACCTGCAACGTCGTGGCATGCTGCTCAAAGCTCCGGCTGCAGATCATGTCCATCGACTCGAGCATATTTTAAAACGTATGGAAGCCATCGCAGTCATCAAATTGCGCCGCCCGAAATTACGGGACCGGATAGCGATTCGACATGGTCGTTACATCGACCACGACAGCGATGATAAGAAAACGTTCCGTTTCGTCCGAGAAGACTTAGGGATTCTTGTTGATTTCGTAGCAGAACTGATGAAAGAAGAACGTCATCTATTGATTGGCGTACGGGGGAACCCGCGCGTTGGGAAAACAGAATCCATCGTCGCAGCCAGTGTGTGTGCGAATAAACGGTGGTTGTTCTTGTCATCGACCCTCATGAAACAGACGGTTCGAACCTCTTTGTTTGAAGAAGAGCGGGAAGGCGATCATGTATACATAATCGATGGAGCGGTCTCTACGCGTACGATGGACGAGCGACATCGTCAACTGATCCGTGAGGTCATGCGGTTGCCTGCCGTGAAGGTCATTGAACACCCTGACCTTTATGTCCGAAACACCGATTGCGTGTACGAAGACTTTGATTATATTATTGAATTGAGAAACAATCCGGATGAAACGATTATCATCCCACAAGAAACGCATCGTGAGTCAGAATGGTTTGAATAATTATGTGAATGGAAGGTGTGGACCCCTGTGACAGAACTAGGGACTTTTTTGAAACAAAAGCGTGAGGAGAGCGGATTGACGCTCGACCAAATCCAGCAGACGACGAAGATTCAAAAGCGCTATATCATCGCGATCGAGGAAGGTGATTACAAAAATCTCCCTGGCTCTTTCTATGCACGGGCGTTCATTAAAACGTATGCGGAGTCACTCGGTCTCGATGTGGACGAATTGTATGAGACTTACGCAAAAGATCTACCAAAAATCGAAGCACAGCCATCCGTTCAACTTTCTCGTAAAAAGACGTATTCCAAAGCGTCCGAGTCGACGAGTCGAGTATCGCGATGGGTTCCGAAAGTACTTCTCGCCCTTACCGTCTTTTTGCTCATTACAGCAATCTATTTTGCCGTGAGAAGCATCGACTTCGGTGGACAAGACGCAAGTCCGGCTGAACCACCGAGTTCAAATGTCACACTCGACCAGAACGAGGATGTCCCAGCGGATGAACCAGCCGAGGAAGAACCGGTATCAGAGGATCCTGCTGAGGAAGAACCGCCAGCGGAATCTGGTCCGATTGCGGTAACGGAATCGAACGGGGCGGACATCACATATGAGCTCGCTACGAGCGATAAACTATCGACCGAGATTTATGTGAAAGAATCGCCAGCCTCATATGTCGGCGTTCGTGATACGTCACTTGAAGGTCCGTTCCTTGCGCCTGAATATCCGAACCAATCGAAACAGAATCCGATTGTCATTGAAGATGCTGAGACGGACACGTTACGAATCCGGATCGGACTCATCGCAGGTGTTGAGAAAATCGTCGTCAACGGTCGCGAGCTCGAGCTTCAAGAGTCTCCGGTCACACAAAATATATTCGTAAAGAGAGTCGACGCAGAATAAGTCGACTCTCCTTCTAAGAGGAGGCGTTCTACATGAACCTACCTAACCGATTGACGATGTTACGCGTGGTGTTGATTCCCGTATTCGTCGTCTTACTCGCTGTTGATTTTGATTGGGGAAACGTTGCCTTTTTAGGTGCTGAGATCCCGCTACACCAATTTATCGCTGGTGTCATCTTTACCATCGCGGCCATTACAGACTGGTTGGACGGTCATTTGGCGCGGAAACACAACTTGGTCACGAACTTTGGGAAATTCATGGACCCGCTCGCAGACAAACTACTCGTGACAGCGGCGCTCGTGTTGCTTGTCGAGATGGACCTCGTGGCTGCATGGGTCGTTGTCGTGATTCTTTCTCGTGAGTTTGCGGTCACGGGTCTTCGACTTGTCGCTGCCGACGAAGGGATTGTCGTCGCGGCGGGTAAGTCAGGCAAAGCTAAAACATGGGTGCAACTGTTCGCCATCATTTTCCTCCTATTCGGTAACCCGATTTTCAGTTATGTCGGCATCCCGTTTGGGGAATGGGCGATGTGGTTGGCACTCGCACTCACGATTTACTCAGGTGCCGAGTATTTCGCACAAAACTACAAGATTATTGTGAAGTCGATGTAAGTCGACAAAGACGAGTTGGTTGATCTAGCTCGTCTTTTTTTTGAAGTCGAGGAGGAAATAAGATGAAACGAGCCGAAATCATTGCGGTAGGAAGCGAGTTGCTCTTAGGAGAAATCGTCAATACGAATGCGAGTTACATATCTGAACAACTGTCGAAATACGGTGTCTCGGTCTTGTATCATCAAGTTGTCGGGGATAACGCGGAACGAATGCGGGAGACGTTCGAGATTGCGCGTCGTCGTTCAGACCTTGTCATCGTTACGGGTGGACTTGGACCGACGGCAGATGATGTCACGAAGACAGTCTTGTCTGATCTGCTCGAACGCCCGATTGTTCGAGACGAAGAGGCGTTTCACACGATTCAACAATTTCTTCAGTCACGTAACCGTGAGATGAATGAAGGGGACGCTCGTCAGGCGGACGTCTTGTCAGGTGCGGACGTTTTACAAAATCCGGTCGGTCTGGCTCCAGGTATGTGGATTGAAGGGGAGACGACGTGGATGCTACTTCCTGGTGTGCCACGCGAGATGCGGGCGCTCATCGATGCGACGTTTCCGAAAAAGTTTTCAGGCGCGACGCTCGTCTCAGAATCGTTACGATTTTATGAAATTGGAGAATCGGCACTCGATGATGCCGTCAAAGACTTGTTGAACGGGTCTAACCCGACTGTCGCACCTTATGCTGAGACAGGAGAAGCGAGACTTCGAATCAGTGCTCGGGCGGTAGATGATACGGCTGCACGACTGATGATTGAAGAAATGAAAGATGAAATCTTACGACGTGTCGGTTCGTATTATTTCGGGTCAGATGATGAAACGATTGCCTCATACCTCGTGCAATCATTGACACGTCATCACCAAACACTGGCAATTGCTGAGTCATTGACAGGAGGAGAAGTCCAATCGATGATCACATCGACTCCAGGAGCATCGGCTGTCTTTTTAGGGGGAGTCGTTACCTATTCAGATGAGCTAAAAAATAGGTATTTAGGGGTCGCTCTTGATACAATTGAACAGCACTCAGTCGTCTCAAAAGAAGTTGCTTATGAGATGGTAGATGGATTAGTTAAACAAACGAATGCGGACTACGCGCTCTCGTTCACCGGTGAAGCTGGACCAACCTCAAATTCAGGGCGTCCCGTCGGTACGGTCTACATCGGGGTGAAAACACCGGATGGAATCGAGGTCATCGAACGTGTTTATCCGCATCAAGAACGTAACGTCGTTCGGCTGCGGGCTGCAAAAGATGGACTATGGGCCCTCATACAACGAATTAAAAAAGGCGAATAAATGTTCGTAAAAAACTTGTGTATCGCTATATGTTCACGTATAATGAAAGTATCAATTAAAGGAGGCTCATTTATCTATGAGTGATCGTAAACAAGCGTTAGAAATGGCATTACGCCAAATTGAGAAACAATTCGGTAAAGGCTCGATTATGCGCCTTGGTGAAAATACAGACCAGCAAGTATCGGTCATCCCTTCTGGGTCGATTGCCCTCGACGTCGCACTTGGTGCGGGTGGATATCCACGCGGTCGTGTCATTGAAGTGTACGGACCAGAATCTTCAGGTAAGACGACTGTTGCCCTTCATGCGATTGCAGAAGTTCAAAAACGTGGCGGTCAAGCTGCGTTCGTCGATGCCGAGCATGCGCTCGATCCAAAGTATGCTAAAAATCTTGGCGTCAACATCGATGAGTTGTTGCTCTCTCAGCCAGATACAGGGGAACAGGCGCTCGAGATCGCTGAAGCGCTCGTTCGCTCGGGAGCAGTTGATATCCTCGTCGTCGACTCGGTTGCGGCACTCGTACCGAAAGCCGAAATCGAAGGGGAGATGGGAGACTCGCACGTCGGTCTTCAAGCTCGTTTGATGTCTCAGGCACTTCGTAAATTGTCTGGTGCAACGAACAAATCGAAAACAATCGTCATCTTCATCAACCAAATTCGTGAGAAAATTGGAATCATGTTTGGTAACCCGGAAACGACACCTGGTGGTCGTGCCTTGAAGTTCTACTCTTCAGTACGCCTCGAAGTACGTCGTGCAGAAACGCTCAAACAAGGTCAAGATATGGTCGGGAACCGTACGAAGATCAAGATTGTAAAAAATAAGATCGCACCACCATTCAAGACGGCGGAAGTCGACATCATGTACGGTGAAGGGATTTCACGTGAAGGGGAACTCATCGACATCGGTGCAGACCTCGATATCGTTCAAAAGAGCGGTGCGTGGTACTCGTTCAACGAGGAGCGTCTCGGTCAAGGTCGTGAAAATGCGAAACAATACATGAAAGAAAATCCAGCCATCGCGGCCGAAGTGGAGCGTCAAATTCGTGATCACTACGGCTTGAACGGAGAAAAAACAGTCACAGTTGAAGGTGAAGACGACGAAGTTCTCTCACTTCTTGATGACGAATAAGCACATGGTCTCACTCGGAATCATCCGAGTGAGATTTTTTTAGTATAATTTTTAGGCAATTGGTAGTTCTATCCTGTCCGTGCATTGCATTCTCTCTCTTAAATAAGTACAATAAAGTTATGCGCGGGCTTGCCTGCGTTACTCACTTATTAAAAAAATAAAATAACCTTGCGAAAGGGAGGTGAACATGATGGAATGGCTATACTGGCTTATTCTGATCCTCCTTTTGCCGATAGCTTTTGTTGCAGGTTTTTTTGTGCGTAAATCGATCGCCGAAGCGAAGATTCAAGGTGCCGAGACGGAAGCGACTAAGATTGTAGAACAAGCAAAACAACAATCGGAAGCGATGCAAAAAGAAGCACGGCTTGAAGTAAAAGAAGAGATGATTCAACTTCGCAATGAGACGGAACAAGAATTGCGTGAACGTCGCGAAGACCAGAAAGTGAAAGAGAATCGCCTCGTTCAAAAAGAAGAGCTTCTCGACCGCAAAGCAGATATGCTCGAGCGGAAAGAAGATTCGCTAGATGAACAGGAGCGCGGGCTCGAAAAACGCAAACGTGAAGCAGAAATGCTCGAAAGCAAAGTGGAGGACTTATACGAAGAAGCACGCCAAGAACTTGTACGCGTGGCAGCCCTCTCGAAAGATGAAGCACGTACCATCATCATGGACGAAGCGAAGCAGGAAGCGCTTCACGATGCTGCTCTCCTTCAAAAAGAAATCGAGCAAAAAGCAAAACAAGAAGCGGATAAAAAAGCGAAACACCTCTTATCTCTCACGATGCAACGATACGCTGCTGAACATGTCGCGGAGACGACGGTATCTGTCGTCAACTTACCGAGTGATGAGATGAAAGGTCGCATCATCGGGCGTGAAGGACGTAACATCCGTACGCTCGAGACGTTGACTGGAATTGATCTCATCATCGATGACACGCCAGAAGCGGTCATTTTGTCAGGTTTCGATCCGGTTCGCCGTGAAATCGCCAAAATGACGCTCGAAAAACTCGTTCAAGACGGGCGCATCCACCCGGCTCGCATTGAAGAGATGGTAGAGAAGTCTCGTCGTGAAGTCGATGAGCGCATTCGTGAGTACGGAGAAGAAGCGACTTTCGAAGCTGGTATTCACGGACTCCATCCAGACCTCGTCAAGACACTCGGTCGCATGCGCTATCGTACGAGTTATGGACAGAACGTCTTGTCTCACTCGGTCGAGGTGGCACATCTTGCCGGGATGATGGCAGCCGAACTCGGGGAAGACGTCACACTCGCGAAGCGAGCTGGACTCTTGCACGATATCGGAAAAGCGATCGACCACGAAGTCGAGGGCAGTCACGTCGAAATCGGAGTAGAGCTTGCAACGAAGTACAAGGAACATCCGGTCGTCATCAACTCGATTGCTTCCCACCACGGGGACGTCGAGGCGACATCGACGATTGCAGTGCTAGTCGCAGCGGCTGACGCCTTGTCGGCAGCTCGTCCTGGAGCTCGTCAAGAGACGCTAGAAAGCTACATTCGCCGTCTCGAACGACTCGAGTCAATCTGTGAGTCGTTTGAAGGTGTCGAGAAATCGTATGCGATTCAAGCGGGACGTGAAGTTCGAATTATCGTTCGCCCTGACGTCGTCGATGATGTTGTCGCCGGTAAAATGGCACGCGATATTTGTAAGCGAATCGAAGATGAACTCGATTATCCTGGACAAATTAAAGTGACGGTTATTCGTGAAACACGTTCCGTCGATTATGCGAAGTAAGCAAAGCGGAGAATTTCTCCGCTTTTTCTGTTTGAGGGAGGATTTTATATGAAAATTTTATTTATCGGTGATGTCGTCGGGAAGCCCGGACGAGATATTTTGAGCAATCAGATTGGTCGATTGAAAGACAAATACAACCCGACGTTCATGCTCGTCAACGGTGAGAATGCGGCAAATGGGCGCGGTATTACGAAAAAGATTTATCAACAGTTTTTAGAGCTCGGCTTCCATGGGGTGACGATGGGGAACCATACGTGGGATAACCGTGACATTTTTGATTGGATCGACGATGCCGACCGGATCGTCCGTCCAGCAAACTATCCGGACGGGACACCTGGAGTCGGGATAATGAAGTTAAAACAAAACGGAAAGAAATTGGCCGTCATCAACGTCATGGGTAATGTTTTCTTGCCATCCCTTGACTGTCCGTTCCGTACCGTTGACCGGCTCGTCGAAGAAGTGCGTGATGAAGTCGACGCCATCTTCGTCGATGTCCATGCCGAGGCGACGAGTGAAAAGATTGCGATGGGTTATCACCTAGACGGGCGTGCCCAAGCCGTAGTCGGTACGCATACGCACGTACAGACGGCAGATGAACGTGTCTTGCCGAACGGGACAGCATATATTACCGATGTCGGGATGACGGGTCCACTTGACGGGATACTCGGCATGGATGCATCCGTTGTTTTAAAAAAATTTATGACACAACTCCCAGTTCGGTTTGAAGTTGCCGAGGGACGGGAACAACTTAATGGAGTTTTCATTACAATCGATGATCAGACGAAACGAGCGACAAAAATTGAACGAATACACCTAGATGATCAGACCGTCTGGTTTGATTGAACAACCTACCCGAGGGGGAAACAAGAATGGACGTACTCAAAGTTTCGGCAAAATCGAACCCTAACTCCGTTGCGGGTGCTTTAGCGGGTGTGCTGCGTGAAAAAGGAACGTGTGAGATACAGGCGATTGGGGCAGGTGCGCTGAATCAGTCCATCAAAGCCGTCGCGATCGCCAGAGGCTTCGTCGCGCCAAGCGGTCTCGATTTAATTTGCATTCCAGCCTTTACCGATATTATGATTGACGGAGAGGAACGTACTGCCATCAAGCTCATCATTGAGCCACGATGAGCGGTCGGGACATAGGTCCTATTCTTGTGAAGAGGAGCCATCGGCGCGGATGGCTCCTCTTTTTTTGTGGAAAATGGACGTTCCGTCTTCTCAGTTTCGTCATTTTATGACAAGATGATAAAGAACGTATCGTTCGATCATAAGAGACAAGAGGGGGACGTTTTCAATGGAACAACTCGTGTCAACCACAGAGAAGGAAACAACGACACCAGTAATGAAAGCGATTCAAAAACACACGGCCGGTTTTGGGGCAAAACTGGTCGACGTACCAGTTCCAACGCCAGGACCTGGAGAAGTACTCATTCAAGTCAAAGCGACATCGATTTGCGGGACCGATGTTCATATCTATGAGTGGGATGAATGGTCACAGAGCCGCGTCAAACCACCGTATGTATTCGGTCATGAGTTTTCGGGAGAAGTCGTGGCACTCGGGGAAGGGACGAAGCGCATCAAAATCGGACAGACCGTATCCGCTGAGACGCATATCGTCTGTCATCAGTGTAAACAATGTTTGCGTGGACAGTATCACATCTGTAAAAATACAAAAATCATCGGTGTGGACACGCAAGGTTGTTTTGCAGAATACGTCGTTATGCCTGAAGAGAACCTATGGGTAAACCCGGAAACGATGCCAGCCAAATTGGCATCCATTCAAGAACCGCTCGGAAACGCGGTACACACGGTGCTAGCAAGTGACGTGTCTGCCAAATCGGTCGCCATCGTCGGATGCGGACCAATCGGACTCATGGCGGTAGGCGTTGCCAAAGCAGCTGGTGCGAGTCGCGTCTATGCGATTGATGTCAATCCGTATCGCTTAAAGCTCGCAGAAGAGATGGGGGCAGATGTCGTCATCAATAGCTTAGAAGAGAATCCGCTCGAATTAATTGAACGGGAGACGGATGGAGACGGAATCGATGTTGTCTGCGAGATGAGCGGTCATCCGATTGCGATTGATCAGGCGTTCAAAATGGTCACGGCAGGAGGGGATGTCAACGTCTTGTCGCTCCCGGCTCGTCCGGTCGCCATCGACCTCACGAGAGATGTTGTCTTTAAAGGTGTCCGTGTCCAAGGAATTACGGGACGGAAGATGTATGAGACGTGGGGCCAAGTCTCGACGATGCTCGCGACAGGTCAGTTGAATGTCGAACCGATCATTACGCACGTTTTCAAGCTCGAAGAATTCGAAAAAGGATTCGAACTCATGCGGGCAGGGAAATGTGGGAAGGTCGTCTTAATACCTTAAAGGGGGAAACAACATGGCATTTGAACATATTACAGAAGCAATCAATGAGATGAAAGAACAGGGGACGTTCCGTAAGCTCGTCCCACTCGAATCGGCACAAGGGAACGAAGTGACAATCGACGGGAAGTCACTCGTCCAGCTGTCATCAAACAACTACCTCGGACTTGCGAACCATCCACGTTTGAAGCAGGCAGCGATTGAAGCGGTCGAAGAGTACGGGGCAGGAACAGGATCAGTTCGTACGATTGCTGGTACGTTCGAAATGCACGAAGCGTTTGAGCGCGAACTCGCCGAGTTCAAACATACGGAAGCCTCACTCGTCTTCCAATCAGGATTTGCGACGAACCTTGGGGTCTTGTCTGCACTTCTCGGACCGGAAGATGTCGTCATTAGTGATGCGCTCAACCATGCGTCAATCATCGATGGGATTCGTCTCACGAAAGCGGCACGTCGTATCTATAAGCACGTCGACCTCGAAGACTTGGAGAAAGCGTTAAAAGAGACACAAGATTATCGGACACGTCTCGTCGTGACGGATGGTGTGTTCTCGATGGACGGGAACATCGCACCGCTTCCGGCAATCGTCGAACTCGCCGAGAAATATGACGCTGCGGTCATGGTCGATGATGCGCACGCATCTGGCGTTCTCGGGAAGAATGGTCGCGGAACGGTCAACCACTTCGGTTTAGACGGACGTGTCGCGTTACAGGTCGGGACGCTTTCGAAAGCAATCGGTGTCTTAGGCGGGTATGTTGCCTGTTCACAAGACGTACGCGATTACTTGATCCACAAAGGTCGTCCGTTCCTCTTCTCGACATCACATCCACCGGCAGTCGTAGCGGCGAACCGTGAAGCAATCCGTGTCATGAAAGAGGAAGAAGAACTGTTCGAAAAATTGTGGGCGAACACGGAGTTCTTCAAGACCGGTCTACGTGACCTCGGTTTCGATATCGGCCATGCGACGACACCGATCACACCGGTCATGCTTGGTGAAGAGACACTCGCGCATACGTTCTCGGACAAACTGAAAGAGCATGGTGTATTCGCACAGAGCATCGCTTTCCCGACGGTCGAACGCGGTAAAGCCCGTATCCGGACAATCGTCACAGCGGAGCACACAAGAGATGACCTTGAACGCGCACTCGAGGCGTTCAAAACAGTCGCAGAAGAATTGAATGTGACATTACGCGCATAAGCGAGGACTGCAGACGATTTGTCTGCAGTTTTTTGATGGATTTGTACACGAAATCGAGTATATTCAGATAGAGCATAGATAGAGTAAGCCGAAATATAACGTATTTTTTAATATTTCAATTACCGTAATTTGATTTAATTAGTACATATCAGAAATGAGGGAAGGCTATGTTTCAGCAAGGAATATTTCAAGTGGGAATGGTGTTAAATCGAGAGACGTTTTCGATTCTGACGATTTCACCACCATTCATCATAAATGTGATCTTTAGTGTCTTGATTGTGATATATGTCTTGTACTTTCGGAGTGAGGGTTGGAAAGAGAAATTGTGGAACTTCGCCCTCATGTCCTACGCAATCTTATTCATCTCTGTTTACATAGGAGCCTGGTTTGTGAGGCTGAAATACAACCTTACACCGAGTTTCAGTGAGTCGTTCGCCCTCGAATCCTTTCCTGGATGGAAGGTTTTTTTCAATCAATGGATTGAGAACGGGATAGAAGAACCGAATTTGACAGCGAATACGATTACGTTTGGTGCATTGTTGTTCTACTCTCGGAAGTTAAAAAGTAGAATTATGTGGGTGTTAAGATTACTTGCAATGATTCCTGTCAGTTTGTTTTTCATCATGTATATTCCGCAATTCCTTAGTTGGTTATTCCGATAAAAAAGAAGCAAGGCGCAATGCCTTGCTTAAATCGTGATCATTCCTCTAAATCCTCGAGCCGCATAATAAGAGTCTGCACCATTGTGATAGACGAAGGTGTGATCATAACGGCGGTCGCAGAACAGGGCGCCACCTTTTTGACGAATGGTGTCCGGTGTGTGAATCCAACTCGAAGTCTTCAAATCGAATGCACCGAATGTTTGTAAATGTCGGTATGTTTCTTCGTCGAGAAGGGTTATGCCCATCTGTTCAGATAAGGCGACCGCGCTTCCGACGGGTTTGTTTTTCTTACGTGCCTCAAGAGCGGGTTCATCATAACAGAGGCTTCGTCGACCGCTCGGACTCTCGACTGAACAGTCGCAAAAAGCGAGATCTCCGTTAGCGAGACGTATCACGTCGGGTTCGCCTCCTGTCTGTTCCATTAAGGAGAGTGTAGCCAACTTGTCCTGATTAACTTGAATTCGTTCCAATACGTCTGACCAGACAACGTCACGATGACGTTCAACGTTCGCAGTAAAGCGAGACTCTAGAGTACTTAGTAATTCAAGGATTTCTTCCTGTGAAAGTTTCGACATGAGAATCACTCCGATCATTTGTTTCTTTTAGTATACGATATGTATCGATACTGTTTGTCTATTCCATTGTAAGAAAGGGGAATCCAAATTGAATTTTGATGAAATAAACGTTGAGCATTTAAGGGTGAACTCATTTCAGACAATGGATCTGTTCACATTGAAAACAGACTATTTGAGTCGATTGCCTGTCGGTTCATATCGAGTCACAGATTACTGTGAACTTGACGTGATTGTCACAAAGTCACAATTAGGACGACTTCAGTACGTTGATTTGACCTTGCCGTTGGGCGTGTATATAGAGGGGCGACTTTTCTTGGTGTATGATCCGTATCATCGTGCAATCTATTCAACACATGAACGAGTCGATTATCCAAATAAACAAAATATCTCGACTGTTGATTTCTTATGTGCTAATAGTCGCGATTTTCACGATCCTGATTCGTATTCACTAAAGAGTGAAGACTTGTATAAATTACCATCGGATAGTCATTGGAGGGAATTTGGGTTGCCAAAAGTGACATCGGCCCCATCGTTCATCTCTCGACTATTTACATTCCTAGACGTCTCTTCTTTTCAGGTGCTGTCGAAGAATAATCGATTTCTATCTGATCTCAAAAAATGGGCAGATCAGACAAAGTGTGAGTACAGTATTGAACATAATGAAAAATGGATGTGGTCGAATGACTATATGATGACTTGCAATTTTTCAAATGTATCTGAAGTTGAACTTCTTCAATTGGTTACGATGATTGAGGCAAGTGGAGAATTAGAAGGAATTCGTTTTTTGATTGAGACCGAAGCGTGTATTCTGTCACTTTTTATTTTAGGAGATATGAAGCAAGGCTATGGCGTAGGAGTATTTCAATACGGGAGTGACGAATAGGGAAAATTAAACACTGGATTGTAATTGAATAGAACGTCCAACTATTTATTTCGGTGGAAAATTCTATACAACAGGCGCCCTCTTTTAGAGAAGGCGCCTGTTGCTTATACAGATGATACGGTTAACATGGACTGTTCAGTTAATCGTCCGATCCAAATCAACGGAAGGGTCAAAAGTGCTCCGAGAAGGTAAATCGAATCAATCGGTAGTCCGTCGGCGAGAAGACCGAACAGCAAACTCCCTACACTGAATGCGAGTGCGTATCCCGTTTGTTGCACACTATATACGTAAGGGAGCTGAGTAGCCGGGATCTGTTCTTGAATGACGGTGTTCGTCTGGATGATGCGGATTTGTGTAGCTGCGCCTTGAATCACTAACGCCAAAATCGCAAACGCGAGATGTGCAGTCATGCCGAACAAGAGGGCGGCAACAATGGATAAGATAGCGGTCGACGGTAACGATGGCGCTCGTCGAGACCGATAAAGATGGGCACTCGCCGCAATCATACTGATCAAAAATGTTGCGTTGAGCGTCCCCCACCAGCCCGTATCGACTTGTAGATGTCGTTCGAGATAGACGAGAAGCAATGCCGAAATCCAGAGCGTGCTGACAAATGATTCATACGTCACAAACCATGTCACATGACGGGCGAATGGTGACGTATTTACATAAGTAAGACTAGCGCGTAAGGTAATCGATTCTTCCGCTCCATCATTGACGATGTCTTCCGTAAGCGATTGATTGAAGTAAATCGTCACAATCGTGGAAAGGACGAAGAGAACGAGGGAAACGACTAATGCGAGAGCGCTCGAGGTGAAAGAGACGAGCATCGTCCCGAGCGGCCACATGGCGAGCTGGATGAACTGATTGGAACCTTGCATGAGGCTGTTCGCTTGTTGACGATTCGTCGTCAATCTTGGGATGAATGACGCTTGGATGGGACGTGCGAACCCATCGAGGAAAGCGATCAACACGACAAGACCGAGAACTAGAATCGAATCCGTGAAGAGAACGAGAACAAGGGTGACCGTCTTCATCAGTTGTGACAGGACGAGCGTTTTCCCTAGCGAGTAGCGGCTGAGGATACGGGCGAAAAAGAGTCCGCTGAGTGTCATACCGGCAGTCACGGCAATCGGGAAGCTGGCCGCCATGAGAGCGGAACCGGTTTGTTGATACAACGAGGCAATGAGCGCGACGATGTATAGGACATCGCCAATATTGGCGAGCCATTGGCTAACGAGCAGTGTATAAAACGATTTCATCACAAATCTCCTCCGAATCTATTCAATTAGGTAGGGTGGACGAATCGTTTTTACACATTTACACCTCTTCATAAAATGATATAAAAATAATTATACAAAATTTGATTAATTCTGTAAACTTGTCGTATGGTCGCGATTGTCAATATTAGGAGGGTGAAATGATTCAACAAGCTTTGAAACTAGTCGGTAAGAAGGAGTTGGGGTGGGTTACATCACGAGTACCTGCTCTTGAAGCGGATCAAGTTTTGATTGAAACCATCGCTACAGCCATTAGCATTGGTGCAGAGCTTCCGCAATATGAAGAATCTGATTTGACTGATTTGAATCCGGAATATCCTCGTAAAGTGGGATATGAGAGTTATGGAAGGGTTGTAGATAAGGGTGAGGATGTCACGACACTCCATGTTGGCGACCGGGTGATTGCTTTTTATGGACAACAAAGGTACGGGATTGTCTCTGCTCAAAAAGCGTTTTATGTTCCACCGGAAGTGGATTATAAAACGGCATTGTTAGCGATTTTATCTTGCGATGCAGCAAAAAGGGGTAAGAAAATTAGCGCCATCCTCTAGTGATTCGGTTATTGTTTCCGGTTTAGGGACGATAGGGTTACTCGCAACGTATTATTTACGAAATTATTATGGTGTGATGAAGATTGATGCAATCGAGCCAGATTCGAATCGAAGAGAGTTAGCTTATCGGTTTGGAGTTGAACAGGTATACGCCCCGAACGAGGTGAAGGACAGCCACTACCATTATGGCATGGAGTGTTCTGCTCGAAATGAAGGGTTCATGAACCTTCAACAGGCAGTAATGCCGAATGGGTCTATCTGTATCTTATCAGACGGCAATCAAGAAGAACTGGTGCTTCAACCGCAATTCTATGAAAAAGAGTTACATATCGTCGGATCAAGTGACGGTTGGGACTACAGAGAACATTTCAAGTGGTATTTTGAAGCGAGTCGGCAAACCTCATACATACAAGAGATTTTTGGGTTGGACATTGATCAATATGGCTTGATAGCTACGTTTGAAAGACTGAGTGCACATGTCATCAACCCAATTAAGATTGCAGTGACATATAAAAAAGAAAATACATCATTTGATGACTGAGAAGGATGGATCTATATGCTTGAATATAAATTAAATAACGATATCACACTGAGAATGTTTAATGTAAACGATGCAGACGCGCTGTTTGACCTGACGATGGCATCGAAGCCTTATCTCCGAGAGTGGCTCGGTTGGCTTGACTACATTGAAACAGTAGAAGACTCGAAGCAAAACATAGAAGGACGAATTAAAGGGCTGATTGAGACGGGTGGATTCCCAAAATCATTCGCTGTGATCTATAAAGGCGTGCTTGCCGGGACAATCGGATTCAACGAAATCGATCGTGGGATTCAATGTGGCACAATTGGTTACTGGCTCGGACAAGAGTTTCAGGGGAAAGGCATCATGAGTCGAGCGCTGGAGACCATCATCGAGTACGGGTTCCGAGATTTGAAATTAAATAAGATTGAGATTCGAGTCGCGACTGAAAATGTAAAAAGCCGCGCACTCCCGGAACGACTTGGCTTTAGGGAAGAAGGGGTCATTCGAGATGCAGAATGGCTGTATGACCGTTACGTTGATCATGTTGTTTATGGGTTGTTGCAGGATGAATGGAGAGGAAATAATGACTGACGTGAATCAAGAATTTGTTAGGGCAATCTATGACACTGTGATCAGAGAAGGGATCGATGAATATAAAGAAATGTATGAGACGGTAGAAGTGGATTCAAACATGGATGCGTTTTGGAATTTATATCAAAACTCTAATCCAGAAGAAAAGGAAATCTTATTAAAGATGATGGAACAAATCATGATTGATACAGTCTCTCATATGCTAGGGATTATTGACGGAAGTTCCACATTAAATGATAGCGAGCTCGAGCCTAAGTTACTGCTAGACTCACAAGATACAGAGAATGAATTGCAGGACTCATTCTTAGAATTGGTCGAATTGAACATGGATGGCAATGACGAGGAGAATAGAAGATGAGATATTATATTGAGTTATATGATGATTCGAACGATCAATTTGAAGTTGCTGAGAATCATGTAGGTATTGTTAAAATCTTAGATGGAGGTTTTCTTAACTCCGGAAAGTAGAGAAATCATTGTAGCTTATGGAACTGAAAGAGAAGTGGATTCGTATTTTCCACTAGATCCTTGAGTTACATGACAAAGACCCGTCCTTCACGAGAGGGCGGGTCTTTCGTCTGACTCGAACAATTCAGTTCCGAATTCTTCATACGCCTGTTCGTAACGGCGAAGGGAAGATTCTTTGTGCATACAGGTGACGTTCATTCGCTCAGATGGCGTCATATCGGTCGCATACGTTTTTAACACATGGGCGTTTCGCAGCATTGACGGGGTGACCGAACGCGCGAGCCCGCTCCGTTCATTTAGCTGTCGCATCATCTTCGTGATCATGACGATCGTTAGTTGTTTCGGCTGATTTTTCGCATACACCCAGCGGAACGTCATTCGTGCAAAATCGAATGAGACGAAAACCGGATCTTCGGAGTACCAGCGTGGCCGTACCGGTGTCGGGATGTCAGCTAGGTAGTTCATGAGTAACGATTGGTCCTCTTGCGAGAGCTTCAACGTGAATTGATTCCCGAGACGGTCATACACGTCAAAGGTGTGATCAGCCAGATGCAGGTCGCTCATACGCAAACGAATGATGTGATGGACGCGCAAGCCGTATTTATAGAAGAGCGTCACAATCAGTTCGTTCCGATTGACGAGATATGGGTGGGCTTGCAACTGATTCTCGCTCAATCCTCTCGTCGAACGAATCGTATGAACGAGTCGGTCGAATTCAGACTCGAGTGCGATTTGGTCGATGGATAACGTATGTGCCGGCTGCGAGTAGGCAAGCATCTTCTTCCGAAGCGGATTTAAAAAGTGGGTCAGGCTATTGATGACCGTGACGATTCGAGCGACGGTCGCCTGTTGATAGTGCTTCTCTTCGATTAAAAAGTCATTCACAAACGTCTTCCACGATTCGATAGGGACGTCTAACCAGTCCGTCGGTTCGTTCAGTTCGACATTGTGGTCGTGAAAGTATTTATGCACGTCAATCAAGTCGTAGCGATATCGTTTCAGCGTCGAGGGTTGACGGCCGCTTGCTCCGAGATGATACAAGTACGTTTCGATAAATTCCGGGAGCGGATAGTCTTTTCTACGTTTCGTCATGGTCGAGCCTCCTTCTTCTTTTATCCTACCACAAACGGACGTTCTCTATACGTTGATTCGTGGTAAGATGAAAGGTGAGACTTTATGGAATGAGGGATTACATGATAGAACGTGAAAAAGTTGTCATCGTCGGCTGTCAGTTACCGAATGTCGATGATTGGACATATGAACAGTCGATGGGCGAGCTCGTCGAACTCGTGGACACGGCGCAAGGTGAAGTCGTCGCACGACTCGACCAAAAACGTCAACAAGTCGACCGTCGTACCTTTATCGGGAAAGGAAAAATTGAGGAGCTCGCGATGCTCGTCGAACAGTTCGAGCCGGATTTGTTAATCTTTAACGCCGAGTTGACACCGGCGCAGTCGAAGAACATTCGCATCGCCTTGAACGACCCGGATGAGATGAAGCTGATCGACCGTACGCAGCTCATCTTAGATATCTTTGCGAGCCGTGCGCAATCGCGCGAAGGGAAATTGCAGGTCGAACTCGCGCAGATGAACTATTTACTACCACGTCTCATCGGACAAGGGACACAGCTCTCGCGACTCGGTGGTGGAATCGGGACTCGTGGACCGGGTGAGACAAAACTTGAGTCGGACCGTCGCCACATCAAGCGTCGCATCGATGAGATTACGAAACAACTCGAAGGAACGGTCGCACACCGGGATCGCTACCGGGAACGTCGGAAAGAAAATCGCGTATTCCAGGTCGCGCTCGTCGGGTATACGAATGCCGGAAAGTCGACAATCTTTAACCGATTGACGGATGCAGATACGTATGAACAGGATGAGTTGTTCGCAACACTTGACCCATTGACGCGTGAACTCGAACTTCCACGCGGCGGGAAAGTGCTGATTACCGATACGGTCGGATTTATTCGTGACTTGCCGACGAAACTCGTTGCCGCTTTCCGTTCGACTTTGGAAGAAGTGGTCGGTGCTGATTTGATCCTCCACGTCATCGATGCATCGAACCCACATTATTTGAACCAAATCGATACGACGAATGCGGTATTGGAAGAACTCGGTGCGAGTGAGGTCCCACAACTCGAGGTATATAATAAGAAAGACCGGCTCACGGAAGACTTCGTCGGTGGACCGCTGTTGATCTCTGCGATTGCATCAGAAGATATCGAACAGTTGACTGGTGCACTCGAAGATAAAATCTCGGACATTTTAACAAAGGTCCACGTCGTCTTACCGGTGACGGCTTTTGAACATTACCACCCAGCCAAAGAGGCGATGTACCGTCTTGAAGAAAACTTCTTGGATGACGGTTCTGTCGAGTTGGTAGGCTATATGAGAGAAGACACGCGTCTATATGCGACGCTAAAACAATTTGAGGTGTAAGTATGTGGCAAGAAAAGATTGAACATTATGATGCACTCGCGCCGTATGTGAAAAAGGCCGAGGCACGAGTGAAACCATTTTTTGAGAAGATTGAAGAGACGGCTGAGTTCAACCAGTATCGTGTTCTCGAATCGTTTAAAAAGCACAAAGTATCGGATTTCCATTTTAATCCGACGACAGGGTATGGATATGATGATCTCGGTCGTGACACGCTCGAGTCGATTTATGCAGATGTGTTCGGAGCAGAGCTCGCATTATGCCGTCCGCAAATCATCTCGGGTACGCATGCGATCGGGATTGCCTTGTTCGGTGTCCTCCTACCAGGTGACGAATTGCTGTATATCACAGGGAAGCCATACGACACGCTCGAGGAAATCGTCGGTATCCGTGGGGACGGTCGCGGCTCTTTAAAAGAGCTTGGTGTCCATTACGATACTGTCGAATTAAAAGAGGAACGTGAAATCGACATCGACCGCGTCATCGAACGGATTCGTCCGGAGACGAAACTCGTCGGGATTCAGCGCTCGAAAGGATATGCGAATCGTCGCAGCATTCCAGTCGAAGAAATCAAGGTCGCCATCGAACGTATCAAAGCGGCGCATCCGCATGTGTATGTATTTGTTGACAATTGCTACGGTGAATTTGTCGAGACAATCGAACCGACGCACGTCGGAGCCGACTTGATGGCGGGTTCCTTGATTAAAAACCCAGGAGGCGGATTGGCGAAGACGGGAGGGTATATCGCAGGAACGAAAGAACTGATTGAACGTTGTTCGTTCCGGATGACCACCCCAGGTATCGGGAGTGAAGCCGGACCATCACTCTATTCGCTTCAAGAAATGTATCAGGGCTTTTATATGGCTCCTCATACTGTCGCACAGGCATTGAAAGGGGCACACTTAACGGCAAGCCTTTTATCGTTGATTGGATTTGAGACTGACCCACATTATTCGACTCCAAGAACGGACTTGATTCAGTCAGTGACGTTCCGCGACCGTGAGAAGATGATTGCGTTTTGTCAAAGCATCCAAATGGCATCACCGGTAAACGCTCATGCGTTACCCGTTCCGGCCTATATGCCTGGATATGAGGATGATGTCATCATGGCAGCAGGGACGTTCATCCAAGGTTCATCAATCGAGCTGTCAGCGGATGGACCACTCCGGGCACCATACACAGCGTATGTTCAAGGTGGTCTGACGTATGCTCATGTGAAAGTCGCGCTTATGTTGGCGTTGAGCCAATTACACGATAAAGGACTGGTCGAATTTAACGACCAAAATCAACAAGCACATTTGTAACCGTTCTGTCATGTTAACTTTCTTAACATCTATTGACAGGATTGTTGTCATGTATTATTCTCACATTGTGAGACAGAAAAGGAGGGGTAAGGATGGCTGATCAATTTCGTCGCTCCAACCCGTTGTTTCCGATTGGAATCGTCCAAGATCTGACGCAACTGACTGGTAGACAGATTCGGTATTATGAAGAACAGGGTCTGATTTCGCCTAGTCGGACGGAATCGAAACGACGGCTTTATTCCTTTAATGATGTCGAACGTCTACTCGCAATCAAGGATTACATTGACCAAGGCTTTAATTTGGCGGCAATTCGTCACATGTTAGAGCAAGAAGGTGAAAAAGAAGCGGAAACGTCTGCTCCGGCCGCACCGGTCAATGAAGCACCAAAGGTTTCGGAAAAAGAGTTACATCATTTGTTGAAAACACAGCTTCAAGAAGCCGGTCGTTTCAATAAGACGTCGCTCATTCAAGGCGAGCTTTCACGTTTTTATCGATAACGCCGCACACATCAACCATTACACAATGTGAGAGGGGACATTTTACCATGGCCAGAAAAACGTTCACAAAAGAAGACATTAAACGCATCGCACAAGAGGAAGACGTACGCTTTATTCGTCTTCAATTCACGGATATCCTCGGAACAATCAAAAACGTCGAGGTACCGATCAGCCAATTGGACAAAGCACTTGATAACAAGATGATGTTTGACGGATCGTCAATCGAAGGATTCGTCCGCATCGAGGAATCAGACATGTACTTATATCCAGACCTCAACACATGGGTTGTCTTCCCGTGGACAGATGGCAGCGGAAAAGTCGCTCGCTTAATTTGTGATATTTATAACCCAGACGGTACACCATTCAGTGGTGACCCGCGCGGTACACTCAAGCGTAACCTTGAGAAAATGCAAAAACTTGGCTTCTCAGCGTTCAACGTTGGACCAGAGCCAGAGTTCTTCTTGTTCAAGAAAGACGCATCAGGTCGTCCGACACTTGAACTCAACGACCAAGGTGGATACTTCGACTTGGCACCAGTTGACCTCGGTGAAAACTGCCGTAAAGAAATCGTCATCGAACTTGAAAACATGGGCTTTGAAATCGAAGCATCACACCACGAAGTTGCACCAGGACAACACGAAATCGACTTCAAATATGCAGATGCTGTCACAACGGCAGATAACATCCAAACGTTCAAGCTCGTTGTTAAGACGATCGCTGCGAAGTATGGTCTTCACGCGACATTCATGCCAAAACCACTCTTTGGAGTGAACGGTTCAGGAATGCACGCGAACATGTCACTCTTCAAAGGCGACACAAACGTCTTCTACGATCCAAATGGCGACATGGAACTTTCAGACACAGCTCGCGCGTTCACAGCTGGTATCTTGGAGCACGCTCGTGCGTTCACAGCAGTATGTAACCCGACTGTGAACTCTTACAAGCGTCTCGTACCTGGTTACGAAGCACCTTGCTACGTTGCATGGAGTGCACGCAACCGTTCACCACTTGTACGTGTACCAGCAGCACGTGGTCTCTCGACTCGTATCGAAGTACGTTCGGTTGACCCAGCAGCGAACCCGTACCTCGCACTTGCTGCTCTCTTGGCTTCAGGTCTTGACGGAATCGAAAAAGATTTGAATGCACCAAAACCAATCGACAGCAACATCTACGTGATGGACAAGCCAGAGCGTGTAGCGAACGGGATCGACGATCTTCCGGCAACGCTCTTCGACGCACTCGAAGTCCTTCGTGCGGACAAAGTCGTGATGGAATCACTCGGTGAGCATATCGGCGAACACTTCCTCGAATTGAAAGAAATCGAGTGGGATATGTTCCGTATGCAAGTCACGGAGTGGGAACGCGATCAGTACATGACGCTTTACTAATAGAAGAGATATGCAAAAAGAGCACGGAATGACCTTCAGCTGAAGATCATTCCGTGCTCTTTCGTTTACTATGGCATTCAAGTAAAAAAGGATCACCTCCGCAAAAAAACGGTAGGTGGTCCTTTTGGTTGATCAAAATGCTTTTTTAAAAAATGTCGATGTATAGTCGAGCGTCGTGTGCAGTGTCGTTGCAAATACGAGACCTAAGAAGAACGACATGCCGTGTACGTCCACCCACGACCGGATTTCTGCTTCGTATGCTGTGAAAGGCAAAAGCAGAATGAGTGGAAAGCCGATGTACGCAATCCGAATCAGATCACTCAAAACAGGTAAATGCGAAAAGAGCGAACGGTGCGGCATGAGCTTTACGTATGGGAGCCATATGAATTTAAGTGGACCCCATCGGTAATAGGCATCTGATTTTAAATCAAGGTCTGGGGAGAGCCAGAGTGTACCGATAATCGCACCGATGATCAATGCGAACGGAATATCGATGTCAATAAAAGGCGTGGCAACCGCAAGTGCGCCGGTTGCCACGAGATTCGTTCGGGTATGGGTCTTGCCACTAGCCATTAATGAATCGTCCGGTATACACCGATGACCTTCCCTAAAATCGAGACGTTGTCAAAATACATCGCTTCCAACTCATCGTTTTCCGGTTGAAGACGGACTTTTGAAGCTTCTTTATAAATCCGTTTCACAGTCGCCTCGCCCTCATCGGTCATGGCAACGACAATCTCTCCATTGTCGGCCGTGCTCTGCTGGCGGACGAGCACACGGTCTCCGTCTAAGATGCCTGCGTTGATCATCGAATCCCCAGAAACAGACAACATGTATACATTATCTGAACCGACGATATGTGCTGGGAGCGGGAAGTGCTCTTCCACGTTCTCGATGGCGGTAATCGGTGTCCCGGCAGTAACTTTACCGATGACCGGTACGTACATGACGGACTCTTGCTCTTCCATTGCCGGCATATCTTCAGTCAAAATTTCAATCGCGCGAGGTTTCGTCTTGTCTCGACGGATCAACCCGCGTTTTTCCAAACGATCTAAGTGACCGTGTACGGTCGAACTAGAAGCAAGGCCGACGGCTTCTCCAATTTCACGAACAGAAGGCGGATATCCCTTTGCCCGAACTTCGTCTTTGATGAAATCAAGAATCTGTTGTTGTCGCGCTGACATTTTTTTCATTATGTTCACCTCGATGTAATCGAATAACCTGCAAACGCATCCTATTCTTTATGTGTCTAGTGTAACACAAGAACACATGAGCGTACAAACATTCGTTCGTTTTTTTATGTTGACCGAACACGGGTTCTTGTTTTATGATGAGAACAGATAAACGAACAAACGTTCTAACGAACATATATTCTTATACAGGAGGCAATGCAATCATGAAAGACACACTTAACGGAATCATTTTAGTCGGGATGCTCTTGGTCGGGATGTTCGCTTTTTATTTGGCAGGGGAGATGCGAGGGAAACCGGCAGTAGTCGAACCAATCGTCACTACGGAGGAACGTACGATTGAAGAAGAAGTCGCTTATGTCCAAGCGGAATCACTCGAAGCACAAATTATGGCAGAGCGAGAAGAGCATAATGAACGAAAAACAAAATGGTATGCCGCTGAGTGATTGTTGATCATTGCGAACCGTTCTCGAACTGTGTATCGTAAGGAATGAATGCGATGAAAGGGAGTGATGCGATGCGAGTCGTCATCTATTGTCGGGTATCGACGAACAAGTCCAACCAAGAGACATCACTCAGTCGACAAGTCGATGAATTACAGCATCTGGCTTCGCAACTAGGGGCAGAAGTCATAGAAATCATCACGGAGCAAGAAAGTGGATATGAAGTGAATCGACAGGGGCTTCTTGATTTGCTTGACCATGTGTCGATGTCTGATTTGGATGCCGTACTTGTCACGGACGACAGTCGCCTGGGACGAGGGAATGCCAAGATTGCCATCTTGCACACATTGATGAAACATGACGTTCGGTTGCTGACGATGCAATCGACGTCGGACTATGTCGTTTCCGATGCCGAAAAAATGGTATTAGAGATTGTCAGTGTTGTGGAAGAGTATCAACGTAAAATTCACAACGCTAAAATTTCTCGCGGGATGCGCCGTGCCGTCGCCAACGGATTTAACCCACAGCGCAATATTCAAAATAACGATCAAGGTGGGCGACATCGAATCGAAGTGCCGATCGAGGAGATTATCCAACTGCGCGAGCGCGGGTTGACGTTTGCTGAGATTGCGGCAACCCTCCGTGGATTCGGTTATGAAGTGTCGAAAGCGACCGTCAATCGACGGTATCTCGAGCACCAGTCAGTAGCTGAAACTTGATTCTTCCTCTCTGATTTTGTAAAGTATAAGAACAAATTCACTAGAGAGGGGGCGAGTCAGATGTTAGCACCAGGACAATTGGAGCGAATCAATTTCCTCGCCAACAAAGCGAAGACAGAAGGACTGTCTCAAGATGAAATGAACGAACAACAAGACTTGCGTCAAGAATATTTGAAGGCGTTCCGTCAATCGTTCAAGTCACAAATGATGGGGATGAAGGTCGTCGATCCAGATGGGAACGACGTCACCCCGGAGAAGTTGAAAGAAGATCAAAAACGCTATCGTGGCGAGTGATGCTGAATGCACATCCTATTTCGTATAGGATGTGCATTTTTGTTATACACGAACGGACATCAGACGAACGGATTACAGTTTTTTTAAGGCAATTGAAGGAAACGATTTCACTTAATGTGTTATACTAATTAATTAGTTGTGACACACGAATGAGTGTGATAAAATATGACGGGTAGAAAACCTTCTTAACACAGAGAGGATGAAATTAGTGGAAACAACTACTAAAGAATTATTAGCGATTAACTCGATCCGGACGCTTTCAATTGATGCGGTCCAAAAAGCGAACTCTGGTCACCCAGGGATGCCGATGGGTGCTGCACCTATGGCGTTCACACTTTGGACAGACAAAATGCGTCACAACCCGAAAAATCCAAACTGGTTCAACCGTGACCGTTTCGTTCTTTCGGCAGGTCATGGATCGATGCTCTTGTACTCGCTCCTTCACTTGTCTGGATATGATTTGTCGATGGACGACCTTAAATCATTCCGTCAAATGGACTCGAAGACTCCTGGTCACCCAGAATACCGTCATACGGCTGGTGTCGATGCGACGACGGGACCACTTGGACAAGGGATTGCAATGGCTGTCGGGATGGCCATGGCAGAGAAGCATTTAGAAGCGACTTACAACCGCGACGAGTTCAACGTCGTTGACCACTACACGTTTGGAATTTGCGGAGACGGAGACTTGATGGAAGGTGTATCGGCAGAAGCGGCATCACTCGCTGGTCACTTGAAGCTCGGTAAACTCGTCGTTCTTTACGATTCAAACGATATCTCACTCGATGGCGATCTTCACAAGTCGTTCTCTGAAAGCGTAGAAGACCGTTTCAACGCGTACGGATGGCAAGTCATTCGTGTCGAAGACGGAACAGACATCGATTCAATCGCAAAAGCAATCGATGCAGCGAAAGCGGAAACGTCAAAACCGACATTGATCGAAGTGAAAACGGTCATCGGATTCGGTTCACCAAACAAATCTGGTAAATCTGCGTCACACGGTGCTCCACTTGGAGATGCTGAAATCGAATTGACGAAACAGTTCTATAAATGGGAAGGCGAGTCATTCTACGTACCAAACGAAGTATATGACTTATTCAACGAGAAAGTTGTCGAGCCTGGCGCGAAATATGAGTCAGACTGGAACGAACTCGTAGAAGCGTACAAAGCGGCACACCCAGAACTCGGTGCACAGTTCGAGCGTGCGATGAACAACGAACTTCCTGAAGGTTGGGACAGCGAGTTGCCAACATTCGAAATCGGTTCGAAAAAAGCAACACGTCAAACGAGCGGTGAAGTCTTAAACGCAATCGCGAAAGCAGTCCCGACACTATTCGGTGGATCTGCTGACCTTGCTGGGTCAAACAACTCGATGATTAAAGGTGCAGTGGACTTCGATGAAGATCCAGCTGGACGTAACATCTGGTTTGGTGTACGTGAGTTCGCAATGGCGGCAGCTGTAAACGGAATGGCACTTCACGGTGGCGTCCTTCCTTACGGTGCGACATTCTTCGTCTTCTCGGATTACCTTCGCCCGGCAGTTCGTCTTGCTGCACTCATGGGACTTCCGTCAACGTTCATCTTGACGCACGACTCCATTGCAGTTGGTGAAGATGGCCCAACACACGAGCCAGTTGAACATTTGATGAGTTTCCGCGTGATGCCGAATCTCTCTGTTCTTCGCCCGGCAGATGGGAAAGAAACAATCGCTGCTTGGAAACAAGCGGTAACATCGAAAACGACACCTTCACTCCTCGTCTTGACACGTCAAGCGTTGCCAGAGCTCGAAGGTACATCGGTTGAAACGGCAGCAAAAGGAGCATACGTCGTTGCAGGTGAATCGAAAGATGCAGACGTCCTCTTGCTCGGTACGGGTTCTGAAGTACACGTCCTCGTTGAAGCGCGTGAGCAACTTGCGGCTGAAGGCGTGAATGCGGCAGTCGTATCGATGCCATCATGGGAACTCTTTGAAGCACAATCTGCTGAATATAAAGAGTCTGTCCTTCCATCTTCAATCACGAAACGTGTATCACTTGAAGCGGGTGCGACACTTGGATGGTATAAATATGTAGGATTCGGTGGAAAAGTACTCGGAATCGACAAGTTCGGAGCATCTGCACCTGGGGACCTCCTCATGAAAGAATACGGCATGTCAGTCGACAACGTCGTCAATGCAGTAAAATCACTTTAATCTCAAGTTAGATTGTTGTGACGGCCATTCGTTTGGCCGTCACTTTTTTTCTGGACGACTAGCGAAGTTGTTCAATTTAGTGTATAGTAAAAAACGATGTTTCATATGGTAGAGGAGGTAAAGCCTTGAGTACATTATTCTGGATTCTTCTTGTCGTGGCAGCACTCATCGGGGGTATCGCGATCGGATTCTTCATCGCGCGTAAATACATGATGAACTACCTTGAACAGAACCCGCCAATCAATGAAGATATGATTCGTACGTTGATGATGCAAATGGGTCAAAAGCCATCACAGAAGAAAGTCAACCAAGTGATGCGCGCCATGAACGTGCAGATGAAAAACGAAAAGAAATCATAATCAGTCATGAAAGCACTTCGGTCTCCGAAGTGCTTTTTTGTTTCCTCTTTTTGTTAGACAATCGAACAAACTTTCGCTACGATTAATGAATAATCTTCATATAAAGACAAAGGGGGCGTTTCATATTCGTGTATTTAAACAATTGTCTTGGTTTTTGCGTCTCGAGTGGAAGACGTATGCACTCGGCATCGTCTTACTCATATTCGTGGCAGGGCTAGAATTGATTCCACCGCGTATCATTGGCCGAATCGTCGACGAAATCAACCGAGGTTCACTCTCGTCGAATACGCTTTGGATGTTACTCGGGGGTCTCGCAGCAGTCGGGATTGGGAATTATGTTGCCCGCTTCTTTTGGCGCTATTTCATCTTCGGCGCTTCGATTCGACTAGGGAGAATGTTACGTAGCCAACTGTATCGGCACTTTACCGATCTCGATCAACGATTTTACAAAAAGTCACGTGTCGGCGACCTGATGGCCCACGCGACGAATGATGTGCAGGCCGTATCGATGACGGCAGGTGCGGGAATATTGACACTCGTCGATAGCGTGACGCTTGGGACGTTCGTCATCATTACGATGATCACGACAATCAGTTGGAAGCTCACACTCGTTGCTTTACTCCCTCTGCCGATCATGGTCGCTCTGACGACAAGGTATGGGAAGATGTTACATAGCCGCTTTGGCGTCGCCCAAGCAGCATTTTCAGAATTGAATGACAAAGTGCAAGAGAGTGTCAGTGGAGTTCGTGTCTTAAAGTCGACCGGGGAAGTCGACCGAGACGTGGACTCGTTTGAGAACTTATCGAGTGAGGTTATGGCAAAAAACGTACGAGTCGCCAAAATTGATGCGTTATATGATCCGACCATCTTTGGGATTGTTGGCTTGTCCTACATCCTCTCGGTCGGGTATGGCGCCGTCTTGATTGAACAAGGTGAATTGACGATTGGACAAATCGTTAGCTTTACTGCCTATTTGGCACTGTTGACGTGGCCGATGCTGGCGTTCGGTTGGTTATTCAACATTGTCGAGCGTGGACGGGCATCGTATGACCGAATCGAGCGAATGCTCGCCGTCAAACCGGAGATTCAAGATGACCGAATGGCCGCGACAACACTTGCACATTCAGAAGTGGAAGTCGATGTGCGACACTTCGCTTATGACGAGACCGTTGTACTCCGTGATGTCCATTTTCGGATTGAGCGCGGAAAGACGATTGGCATTGTCGGCAGGACAGGTGCGGGTAAGACGACGATTGTCCGTCTGTTGACCCGTGAATATGATGTGAAAGACGGAAAGATTAAAATCGGAGGCATCAATATTCGCCAAGTGAAAAAATCATTATTGATGGACAAAATTGCCGTCGTGCCACAAGATCATTTCTTGTTCTCCGATTCGATTGCGAACAATATCGCTTTCGGAAGACCCGATGCGAGTATGGAAGAAATCATCGAGGCGGCTAAAGTCGCGGAGGTGCATGAGGATATCGTCCGGCTACCAGAAGGGTACGCGACGCTTGTCGGGGAACGCGGTGTGACGTTGTCAGGTGGACAGAAACAACGGATTTCCATCGCGCGAGCGCTCATGACTGAAGCGGACGTCTTGATTTTGGATGACGCGCTATCTGCAGTCGATGCGAAGACGGAAGAGTCGATCATCGAACACTTCCGTGTCGGAAACCCTGAACAGGCACGGGTGATTGTAGCGCATCGACTCTCTGCTGTTGAACATGCAGACGAGATTCTCGTGATTGAAGACGGCCAAATCGTCCAACGAGGTCGCCATGATGCATTGCTTCAAGAGACGGGTTGGTATCGTGAAACGTATGATCGTCAACAACTTGAGGCGATTGTAGAAGGGGGTGGACACGATGAAGCATGATGTTCAAGAATGGCAGGTCATTAAACGGCTGCTCAGCTATGCAACACGTTACGGAAAGTCGCTCAGTATCGCTTTCGTCTTCCTATTGATTGCGACAGGTGCCAAATTGGCCGGTCCGTTTTTAATCAAAGTGTTCATCGATGAGTTCGTCACGCCAGGTGTCTACCCGACGAACTGGGTCATCGCACTCTTCGCGGTCTATATGGTTTTTCATGTATCCGCAATCGTGTTTGATTATCTGCAGTCGATTTCGTTTCAAAAGATTGCGTTGAAGATTGTTCAGAACATACGAATGGATATTTTCCGTCACGTCATGGGGATGCGGCTCGCCTATTTTGACCGAACACCAGCGGGCGTCCTCGTATCAAGGATTACGAATGATACCGAGGCGGTCAAAGAACTGTACGTCGGTGTGATGAGTACGTTCGTCCAGTCGGCTGTTCAATTGATTGGGACGTATATTTTCCTATACATATTAGAACCGCCACTAGCGACGATGGGGCTCGTCTTGTTGCCGCTCTTCTGGCTCATCATTTGGGCATATCGTCGTTTCTCAACAAAATATTTTGCACAAGTGAGGGACCTCTTGTCACAACTCAACGCCCAACTGAACGAGTCGATCAACGGCATGGGGATCATCCAACAGTTTCGTCAAGAAGAGCGGCTCATCCGTCAGTTCGAAGAGACGAATGAGGCGCACCAAGAGGCACGATATCGGAACTTAAAGCTAGACAGTATGTTGCTACGCCCAATCATCGAGCTCCTTCTTGCTTTCTCAATCATTGGTCTCCTCGGATATTACGGGGTGCTCTCGATGAGTGAGCAGGTACAAGTCGGGGTCGTCTACGCATTCATCAGCTATATCGAACGGATCTTCCGACCGGTACTCGATATTATGCAGCGATTGAGTGAGTTCCAACAAGCTGTCGTGTCGGCAGACCGTGTCTTTAAGATTTTAGATACAGATGAGCCGGCACCAGGAAAGCAAATGCAGGGCGAGGCGCAGATTACAGAAGGTGAAGTGCGGTTTGAGAACGTGACGTTCAGCTACGACGGGGAAGTCGATGTGTTGAAGCAAATCTCATTCGTTGCAAAACCTGGTGAGACGGTCGCGCTCGTGGGTCATACAGGTAGCGGAAAGAGTTCAATTATCAACTTATTGACCCGTTTCTATCCATATGGTTCGGGTCGCATCACCATTGACGGGCAGCCTCTCGAACAATTTGAAGAGCAAGAGCTTCGTCAACAAGTCGGACTGGTGCTACAAGATCCGTTTCTATTCACTGGGACGATTGAAGATAATTTAAAGCTATTCAATCCAAATATCGATTCAGAACGTGCCCGTGAAGCCGCTGAGTTTGTCCAGGCGCACACGTTCATCGAGAAGTTAGATGCCGGATACGGACATATTGTCGGGGAGCGTGGCGCGACATTTTCAAGCGGTGAGCGACAATTGCTCGCATTTGCGCGAACGGTCGCCCGTAATCCGAAAGTACTTATTCTCGACGAGGCGACGAGTTCGATTGATACGGAGACAGAAGAACGCGTACAGACGGCGCTCGACCGTATGCGCCGAGGTCGTACAACGATTGCCATCGCTCACCGGCTTTCAACCATTCAAGATGCTGACTTGATTTTAGTCCTTCATCGAGGAGAAATCGTGGAGCGAGGGAATCATCAACAGTTATTGAAGCAAAACGGTCTGTACAAAAAAATGTATGAATTACAGTCTGGACAACGTCTGATGTCTTGAATTGGAAGGGATACCTATAAGGGTGTCCTTTTTCCATGGAAAAAAAAGCTCGCCACGGAGAGTGACGAGCCATCAAGGTCAATTCGAATGTTGATCTTTTTTATGCTTTGATAGGACATGACGAGTAATGAGAGAGTCAAGTTCTTGACTGACCAGAATGACTTCTGGTGAGGTCCAAGTGTGCTTTGACGCGATTTTATACAGTTCATCACGTTTCTGTTCAATGGCCTGGTGTAGTGTATCTGCTGCGGTGACTGCCACGTTCGTTCCCCCATCATGTAAATTAGAATTTTGCGAACTAGAATATCCAAATCTTAGCACCTACGTTTACAGATGACAAGTTTCATTTCCATTTCAAAAATTACAAAATGATGTTTCGCTCTGAAAGAAAAGATTCGAGCAATTTAAATAGGTTTTCGCTATAATGGTCGTGAAAGGTGGAAATCGTCATGGAAGTCACATTATGGCTCGCGTTTGGGGCGGGCGTCTTATCGTTTTTGTCACCATGTACGCTCCCGTTATATCCAGTGTTTCTCTCGTATATTACAGGGGTTTCCGTATCTGAATTAAAAAATGAAGGATTGAAACAGCGTACAGCTTGGTTCCACACGTTTTCGTTCTTGTTCGGCTTTTCGATTGTCTTTCTTGTGCTTGGATTATCGACCTCGTTAATTGCAGACGTCTTCATCCAGTACAAAGATAGTTTGCGGATGTTCGGCGCCATTTTAATTTTCGTGTTCGGCGTCTTTTTGGCCGGTCTATGGCAACCGCAATTTATGATGCGCGAAAAGAAAATGGACATTGGCGAACGAAAGAGCGGCTATTTCGGAACCGTATTAATCGGAATTGGTTTTGCTGCGGGATGGACGCCGTGTACGGGTCCGATTTTAGCAGGTGTGATTGCACTTGCGGCAACCAACCCGAGCCAAGGTCTTGGTTACATGTTGGCGTATGTCATCGGTTTCGCGATTCCGTTCTTGGTGATGGTCGCGTTTGTAGGTAAGATCAAGTACTTAGCACGAAACAGTGCAAAAGTTGCAAAAGTCGGAGGTTATCTAATGATGGCATTCGGCGTATTATTATATTTTGACGGAATGAACCGCTTCGCTGCTTGGATGAGCGAACTTGTCGGATTCACCGGATTTTAAGGGGTTGACCGAGATGTCAATGTTATGGGGGTCGACTCTCGTTGCGTTATTGATGGGTATCGTGGCGAGTTTCGTGCGTGTGAAAGCATCAGCGAAACCGACGAATGCAAAAAAAATCTTGATTCCACCACTTGCGATGACGACCGGGATGATTCAGTTCTTGATTCCCGCATTTCGTTTATCGTGGGTCGAAGTACTTGAGGCGTTAGCGGTCGGGCTAATCTTTAGTCTGTTCCTCATCAAAACGTCAAACTTCGAAAAACGGGACGGAGAAGTATACTTGTCACGCTCAAAAGCATTTTTTATCGTCGTGTTCGCGCTACTTGCGATTCGTACGGCAATGAAAGTTTGGGTCGGTCATGAAGTCGATATCTTCTCGACAGGTGGATTGTTCTACTTGATTGCCTGGGGGATGATCGTCCCATGGCGAATCGCGATGTATCAAAAGTATAAACGAATTGCAATCACGTAAAAAATGGAGTGGCTCATGGCCGCTCCATTTTTGATTACGATTCTTTTGTGACAGCCACTTCAGTCTCCGAATCGATTCCCGTGTTTGCTTTGACGAGAATCCGTTCGTAGTTTCCGGCGGCTTCGTCGGATTTCGTGACGAGCGTACCGATGATGGCTGCAAGGAAGCCGAGTGGAATCGAGACGATGCCTGGGTTCGAGAGTGGGAAGAGCGCTTCTCCAATGAAAATGGCTGAGCCGTCCGGTGCCCATAGGTTTGGACTGAGTGCGACCAGGATTAAAGAAGAGAACAAACCGACGACCATCCCCCAGATTGCACCCCCTGTGTTAAAACGTCTCCAGAAAATCGTGAAGAGAATGACTGGTAAGTTCGCACTTGCTGCAACAGCAAAGGCGAGTGACACGAGAAACGCCACGTTCATCGATTGAGCGAAGAACGCAAGTCCCATTGAGACGAGGGCGACTGCCACAGAAGCAATCCGGGCGGCTTTTACTTGTTCCTTCTCTGTCGCTTCCCCTTTCCGGATAATGTGACCATAGAAGTCGTGAGCGAAAGCAGAAGCGGCTGACAAGACGAGCCCGGCGACGACCGCTAAAATGGTCGCGAATGCGATGGCTGCCACGAAGGCGAACAAGAGGTCGCCACCGAGTACTTGTGCAAGGAGAGGAGCCGCCATGTTACCTGCAGGGTTCGCGGCGAGAATGGCGTCTCGTCCGACAAAAGCTGCTGCCCCGAAACCTAAGAAGATTGTCAAAATGTAGAACGCTCCAATGATCCACGTCGCATATACGACCGACTGTCTTGCCGTCGGTGCATCTTTGACGGTAAAGAATCGAATCAAGATGTGTGGAAGACCCGCAGTACCGAGTACGAGTGCCATATTTAACGAAATCGTATCGAGCGGGAGCTTGAACTTGTTGCCTGGGTTCAAGAAGTCACTACCGAGCGGTGTGGCTTTGCTCACTTCATTGAACATCGTCATGATTGAGAAGTCGAATCGTGCAAAGACGAGAAATGAGATGATGGCTGTCCCAATCATCAATAGGACGGCTTTTGTGATCTGTACCCATGAAGTCGCCGTCATGCCTCCGAATACGACGTAGACGGTCATCAATATCCCGACGACAACGACACTTGTCGTATACGGGATGCCGAGCAATAGCTCAATCAGTGCACCGGCCCCGACGAGCTGGGCAATCATGTAAAAAATAGAGATGACGATGGCATTCATCGCCGCGACACCGCGCACGCGTGGTTTATTGAAACGGGCGGCAATCATGTCAGCCATCGTATACTTCCCAAGATTACGGAGCGGTTCCGCGACGAGATAGAGGACAACGAGATAGGCAACGAGGAAGCCGATGGAATAGAAAAAGCCATCAAATCCAGCGAGTGCGATCATGCCTGCAATCCCTAAGAAGGAAGCCGCAGACATATAGTCCCCTGCAATCGCGAGACCGTTTTGGAAACCAGTCAACCCACCATCAGCCGTGTAGAAATCACTGGCGGTTTTCGTTTTTCTTGCGGCGAAATATGTAATGACAAGGGTGAGACCGACGATGGCGGTAAAGAGGGCGATTGCTGTCCAGTTCATGATTTCACCTCTTCTTTCAATTGGCTCACGAGTGCATCAAAGCGCCGGGCACGGCGACTATAGAGCACGCACAGTGTCCACGTCATCATAAACTGGGAGAAGGCGAACGCCCAAGCCCAAGTGATGTCACCAACAATTTTTGTATTCAAGATCGTTGTGTAACTTGTCAAAACAGGGAGCGTGAAATAGAAAATAAGTGAGAAGATGATAGCGGGAACGATAAAACGATTTTTTTCACGCATCAATTGATGGAACGTCTCGTGTTCTGTAATCGACTGAGCGGAATGACTACTGGTCGTTTGAGTAACTTGCGTCACGTCATGCATAAAATTCCTCCTAAGCTGTAAGATAAATCCATTATGCGGTGTGAAAATGAGAGGAGTCATGCCTTTTTTTCATGTCGAATTCACTAATACTATTGTAATATTGGTCATACCAATTTATTGTAAGCGTTTTCAATATTGTCTAAATATTGAACATTATGTCTATATAATTAAAATTGGAAGAAAAGGTACTTTCGACCCAATAGGCAAAATGCACAATTCGACAAAATAAAAAAACTCTAACCTGGATGGAAAGAGTCTACTGCTGAAAATAGTGTTCGTAAGGTGTCCAGTCGATTTGTTCTTCGGCTAGCGCTTTTTTAAGGAATTTGTGGTCTCGCTTCGGCGTTGCAGCGATATATCCTTTTACAACGAGTTCGGTCGTCATCTTCTTAGCACGAGATTCGAGGGCAAACTGACCGATTTTGCCTGCGATTTTTCGGATGGCGACGTCTCGAAATAGTTCTGGAACCGGTGAAACGAGTCGATCTAACAGAGTCCGCGTTTCCGGCGTCCATAAGTGACGTGTTCTCTCTATATAATCATCCTCAATGTCTAAAAGGGAACGCCCGTCTTCTTTCGGCATTCGTTTTAAAAACTTACGAAACATGAAGTACCCGCCAATCGTCATGAGTCCAATCATGACGAATCCCCAGAATACAATGAAATACATCATCAAGTTTTCTGGCATCGTCTTTCCCCCGTTCTATACATTCACTTACTGTCATCGTTAGTATACAAAAAAGAATCCATTTGCAAAAGGCGTACGTCTCGTTAGGATAGACGAACTCAATCGATTTCGTTAGAATAGATAGCGTTGCTACGAGAATAAGCATGAAGTGAGTCGAGAAAGGAAAGGTCTATCGTATATGAGCCAATTGAAACAAGAAGTCGAGAGACGCCGAATATTCGGCATTATCTCTCACCCGGATGCGGGTAAGACGACATTAACAGAGAAGTTACTTTTGCACGGTGGTGCAATTCGTGAAGCGGGTACCGTCAAAGCGCGTAAAAATTCAAAACACGCCAAATCAGACTGGATGGAAATTGAGAAACAACGTGGAATCTCGGTTACATCGTCTGTCATGCAATTCATCTATCAAGACAAAGTCGTGTCGATCATGGATACACCTGGGCACAACGATTTCGGTGAGGATACGTATCGCGTATTGACATCTGTCGACAGTGCGGTCATGGTCATCGATGCCGCGAAAGGGATCGAGACGCAGACGAAGAAACTATTCCAAGTTTGTCGTATGCGCGGTATTCCAATCTTTACGTTCATGAACAAATTGGACCGTCAGGCCAAAGACCCGCTTGAATTGATGGAAGAACTTGAGGAAGTGCTCGGCATGCCTTCAGTTGCTATCACATGGCCGATCGGCAGCGGGATGCAGTTCGAAGGTGTTTATGACCGGATGAAAAATGAAGTTCATTTATTCCGCGGAGACAAGTCGACCCTTCAACTAAGTGAGGACGGAGTAAACGACCCGGTGCTCGGTGACCATCTTTCTGAAGAGAACTTGACGAATCTTCGCGATGAAATCGACCTACTCGACGGAGCAGGGAATGAGATTGATGTAGACGCGATCCAAAGCGGTAAATTGACGCCAGTATTCTTCGGAACGGCGCTCGTTGACTTCGGTGTGACTGCGTTCTTGAATCATTATTTGGAGATGTCTCCAGCTCCAGAGGCGCGTAAATCGAACGTCGGTCCAATCAATCCGACATCAGAAGATTTCAGTGGGTTCGTCTTTAAGATTCAAGCGAACATGAACCCGGCGCACCGTGACCGCATCGCATTCGTTCGAATCTGTTCAGGTGTGTTCGAGCGTGGAATGGACGTCACACTCACACGAACAGGCAAGAAAATCAAATTGAGCCAGTCTACGCAGCTCATGGCCAACGATCGTGAGACGGTTGACCAAGCGTTCGCAGGAGATGTCATCGGGATCTATGATTCAGGTACGTATCAAATCGGGGATACAATCACGACATCGAAGCAAAAGATCGCCTTTGAAGCATTGCCGACTTTCCCACCTGAGTTGTTTATGCGAGTATCACCAGTCAACTCGCTCAAGTCGAAACACTTCCACAAAGGTGTAGAGCAACTCGCGCAAGAAGGGGCAATCCAAGTTTATCGCAATGAATACAATGAGATTTATCTCGGTGCGGTCGGCCAACTCCAGTTCGAAGTGTTTGAATATCGTTTGAACAATGAGTATGGCGTAGACATCCGGATGGAACCTGTATCATACAGCGTTGCACGTTGGGTAAAAGATAAAGAATTGAAAGCATTAAAACCTTTCCAAGACTCACGGAACATGCTCGTCACTGACCGCTGGGAACGTCCGGTCTTCCTGTTTGCGAACGAGTTTACGTATGAGCGGTTCGCTGAACGTCATGCGGACGATTTGACTCTCGTCGAGGCTTTAGATGTCAACGAAGAGATTGGAACAGAAGAATAATTTGTAAACACCTCAGTTTTGAGGTGTTTTTTTGTCGTTTATCCCCTTTTGAACGAATTGATAAGTTTTACTTATGACTAATTTGTGACGGAATGTATTTTACGTCACGCTATACTTGTATTATGATAAATATGTGAAAAGTAAGCGATTACGCATTGTCGTGTGGTCGGCGCTTTCAAAAAGGGGGAAATTGCAATGGAACAGACGAATGTTTTAGACGCGTTCGCATCTCGGACATCGTTCGAGGCGAACGGGCAATCGTATGATTTTTATCGATTGAAAAAGTTAGAAGAAGAAGGGTTAACGAACATCAGCCGTTTACCTTATTCGATTCGCGTACTTCTCGAATCGGTACTCCGTCAACAAGACGGTCGCGCGATTACAAAAGAACATGTCGAGAACTTGGCAAAATGGGGTACTGCCGACGTCTCGAAAGACATTGACGTACCGTTCAAGCCGGCACGCGTTGTACTTCAAGACTTCACGGGTGTACCGACGGTCGTAGACCTTGCTTCACTTCGTAAAGCGATGGCGGACCTCGGTGGAGACCCGAACAAAATCAACCCAGAAATCCCTGTCGACCTCGTCGTTGACCACTCTGTTCAAGTAGATGCGTACGGTTTCGCTGGCGCATTGATGAAAAACATGGACATTGAATTCGAACGTAACGAAGAGCGTTATAAGTTCTTACGTTGGGCTCAGACGGCGTTTGACAACTATCGTGCCGTACCACCTGCAACGGGGATTGTTCACCAAGTAAACTTAGAGTACTTGGCATCTGTCGTCCTCGAGAAAAACGATGCATCAGGTACTGTGGCTTATCCAGATTCACTCGTCGGAACGGATTCGCACACAACGATGATCAACGGACTCGGTGTTCTTGGATGGGGCGTTGGAGGAATCGAAGCGGAAGCAAGTATGCTCGGTCAACCATCGTACTTCCCAGTGCCAGAAGTCGTCGGTGTAAAAATCATCGGTGAAGTGAACCCTGGTGTAACAGCGACAGACGTAGCACTCGTCGTGACAGAGATGCTCCGTCATGAAAAGGTAGTCGGGAAATTCGTTGAATTCTTCGGACCGTCGCTTCACACGATGCCACTTTCTGACCGTGCAACAATCGCAAACATGGCTCCAGAATATGGCGCGACATGTGGATTCTTCCCAGTCGATACGGAAACATTGAACTACATGCGTACCACTGGTCGCTCTGAAGAATTGATCTCACTCGTTGAAGAATACTCAAAAGCGAACGATCTCTTCTACACGCCAGACCAAGCTGATCCAACGTTCACGAAAGTATTGACGCTCGACTTGTCAAAAGTTGAACCTTCACTAGCAGGTCCAAAACGTCCACAAGACCGAATCAATCTCTCAGACGTTCAAACATCGTTCATCGATAGCTTGAGCGCTCCAGCAGGGAATAGCGGCTTTGGACTTGACCGTTCTGAACTCGAGAAGAAGGCGACTGTCAACTATGAAGACGGTGCCGTCGACATGAGCACAGGAGATGTCGCGATTGCTGCCATCACAAGCTGTACGAACACGTCGAACCCTTACGTTATGGTCGGTGCCGGACTCGTTGCGAAGAAAGCGGTAGAACGCGGCTTGACTGTTCCGAAATACGTGAAGACATCACTCGCACCAGGTTCGAAAGTCGTAACGGACTATCTTGACAAAGCTGGCTTGACTTCTTACTTGGATGAACTCGGCTTCAACACAGTCGGTTACGGTTGTACGACATGTATCGGAAACTCGGGTCCACTTGACCGTGAAGTCGAAGAAACAATCACGGAGAACGACTTGCTCGTATCTTCTGTCCTTTCTGGGAACCGTAACTTTGAAGGACGTGTTCACCCGCTCGTGAAAGCGAACTTCTTGGCGTCACCACCACTCGTCGTCGCTTACGCACTTGCAGGATCAGTCAACTTCGACATCATGAACGATTCGTTCGGTACGGATAAAGATGGAAATGAAGTGTACTTCAAAGACATCTGGCCATCAAACGATGAAATCAAGATGGTCGTACAAGACGTCGTGTCACCAGAAGCGTTCCGTAAAGAATACGAAACGGTCTTCACTGGTAACGAGCGTTGGAACGCGCTAGACGTTCCAGAAGGTAACTTGTATGACTTCTCAGATGAGTCGACATACATCCAAAACCCACCATTCTTCGAACAACTCGAACCAGAAGCGGGCGAAGTTCATGCATTGAATGGCTTACGCGTCATCGGGAAGTTCGCGGATTCGGTCACGACTGACCACATCTCGCCAGCGGGATCATTCTCGAAGACGACACCAGCTGGTCAATACCTCCTTTCTAAAGGGGTAGAGCCAATTGACTTCAACTCTTACGGTTCACGCCGTGGTAACCATGAAGTCATGATGCGTGGTACGTTCGCCAACATTCGCATCCGCAACCAAGTCGCACCAGGTACAGAAGGTGGATTCACGACTTACTGGCCAACAGGTGAGATCATGCCGATGTACGATGCTGCGATGAAGTATAAAGAACAAGGTACTGGACTTGTCGTCCTTGCTGGCAACGACTACGGAATGGGGTCGTCTCGTGACTGGGCTGCGAAAGGGACAAACCTCCTTGGCATTCGTGCGGTCATCGCACAAAGTTTCGAGCGGATTCACCGTTCAAATCTTGTTATGATGGGTGTACTTCCACTTCAATTCTTAGAGGGTGAATCAGCAGAGTCACTCGGATTGACTGGTGAGGAAGCAATCGATATCCAAGTCGATGAGTCTGTACGTCCACGCGATATCTTGAACGCAAAAGCGACACATGAAAACGGAACGGTGACAGAATTCAAAGTCATCGCACGTTTCGACTCTGAAGTTGAAATTGATTACTACCGTCACGGTGGAATCTTACAAATGGTTCTTCGTAACAAACTCAAATAAGTCATCGCTTCCGAAACCTTCCTTTGAAAAAAGGAAGGTTTTTTTCATGAATATGCAATTTTAGGGTGAAAGTTTTAAAAGAATCGGGAACAGGAAGACAGGGAGGGGTGTGCTTATGGAGCAAGAAGCGAAGAAAGGTAAGAGTTGGTGGAAGCGACTGACACAGCAAAAAGAGGTCGAACCTGATCGAGAAATCGACATCACGTTACCTGAATTGCGTCATGCGATTCACGAGTATGAACAGACGTTGCCAAAAGGAGTAAATCGTACCGTACTACTAGATGACACACAAGAGATTGACACCAAACGATTGAAGCATCATTTGTCCGGAATCCCGAAACAGCGTTTCTATATGTCGAAAGAGACGTTTCATATCGTTCCGGAAGAAGAGCGTGATGTCATCTATGAGATGGACCAAGTACAGCGTGCCCTAGACTTGTATATGGACCAAGAGAAAAAATTGCCACTTCGAAAACTTGAGAATGCATTACAGCTCGATTTGACACGTCTTCGAGAGGGAGGTTACTTAAAGACGCTACCAAAAAGACCTTACTATGTGGTGGATGAGACGTTGATTGTTTCACTTGAACCGAAAGAAACAACTTCTTGACAAGACACCTATCTATTTTTCAGTAAATGACACATTTATGGACAGTTGGGGTTGAGACTTGTTTAAAAAATATGTTAGGGTGGAAAACGTATATGAAAATAGAAAATTAAATAGGAGTGATTTTATGGAACGGAAAAGCCGTGTGACGCCTGTGTTCGTCATATCTGCAATCATAACTGGCTTATTCACAATCTGGGGATTATTTCCCGAAAGCATTTTAGGAAATGCTAGTCTATTGAACGTGACGAGCACGTTACAAGGCTGGCTCTCAAACGGGATGGGCTGGTTCTACCTGTTAAGTGCGACCGGATTCTTACTCGTCGCTATCTTTTTAATCTTTTCTCGCTATGGATCAATTCGTCTCGGGAAAGATACGGACCGACCTGAATTCAGTTACTTGTCATGGTTCGCGATGTTATTCAGTGCCGGAATGGGGATTGGACTCATCTTCTGGGGAGCAGCAGAGCCGCTGCTTCATTTCCATTCACCACCGTTCTCTTCTTTGACACCTGAAGGGGACGCACGTACTGCGATGCGTTATGCCTTCTTCCACTGGGGCTTCCACCCTTGGGCAATTTATGCGATGATTGCACTCGCAATCGCATATTCAACGTTTAGAAAAGGGCGTCCTGCGACGATTGGGGAGACAATCGGTTCGCTCGTCCATAACCGCTACGAACAACCTGTGAAACAAACGGTCGATATTCTTGCAGTCATTGCGACGGCATTCGGGGTAGCGACTTCACTCGGTTTTGGTGCTCAACAGATTGCCGGTGGCCTTCATTATCTCATCCCTGGGGTACCGAACGCCTTCGTGACACAGTTGATCATCATCGCCGTCGTAACGGTGCTTTACATGATCAGTGCTTCAACGGGTCTTGAGAAAGGGATTCGCATTTTAAGTAACACAAACATTTTCTTGGCAATCGTCTTACTTGTCGCGACAATGTTCGCTGGACCGACTGCGTTCATCTTCGACTTGTTCACTCAAACAGTGGGGACGTACTTGCAACAACTTCCTGGTATGAGTTTCCGTACGGCCGCATTCGAGCCGGTTGAACGTGAGTGGATCAATGGCTGGACGATTTTCTATTGGGCATGGTGGATCTCGTGGTCACCATTCGTCGGAACGTTCATCGCACGCGTATCGAAAGGCCGTACGATTCGTGAATTTATTATCGGGATCTTACTCGTCCCAACATCGTTCGGACTCTTATGGTTCTCCGTCTTCGGTGGCTCAGCTATCTGGGCTGACTTGTTCGGTGGATACGACTTGATTGGACAAGTGAACGAAATCGGTACAGAAGTCGGACTGTTCGCGTTATTCGAGACGTTTGGTGGTTTTGGGTCAGTACTCAGTATTGTCGCAATCTTCCTAATCTCGACATTCTTTATCACGTCTGCTGACTCAGCGACATATGTACTCGGTATGCTTACTTCAAACGGGAAGCTTGTCCCGCCGATGGGTATTAAAATGACATGGGGTGTGATCCAATCATCTATCGCTGCCGTGCTTCTTTACGCTGGTGGGTTGGATGCCCTGCAAGCTGTTGCGATTCTCGCAGCCTTCCCATTCATCTTCGTTCTCGTCTTTATGATCATCGCTTTGTTCAAAGACTTGGCCGATGAACCGGACGAGCGAGATAAATGGCTCGAAGCACAGAAGAAAGATGAAGATAAATTAGGATAATTTAGAGGGGTCTCGTATGAGACCCTTTTTTCGGTTAAAAATATTTTGCTTGTCCTCTTAGCTAGTGTAGGATAGTAAGTGAAGAAACGAGGAGGATAGGCTATGAAACAACAGATAAAAAAACGGTTGAGCTGGGTCATTTTGGCCGGCATCCTCATTGTCGGGGCATTACTCGCTTATAATTTTTACGTACTCATGAATCTGAATGGTGAAGAGGAAGAACAGGTTGAACCGTTCTACTCAAATGTCGTGATTGGGTATCAAGAGCGTAAACTTCCGAAAGAAGGGGAAACACTCGAAGAACGAGAGTACCTTGTCACGTATGATGAAAACGGACATTTTGTCTCAGAAGTCGTTATGGGGCCAAACGTGGGTGCAAAAGCAGAGTGGGACGGAGAAACGTATTTGGAGTTTAATCCGGACGGAGAAGAGGTTCTGCGTCAAGAGACCAATTCCGGAGCGGTTGCACCGCATCCATTCCTATCCCGCGCCACGAATGAACAGATTCGCAAATGGCTAGACGATGGCACGCTCGGATCGAGTGAGGGCGAGACAGATTTAGTCGGTCGAACCGCACAAGCTTATGTAAAGTCTGAAGCGGCTGAAACGGTTCCTGAAGAATGGGTTCAAAATTATCCGTCTATTTTCAGTGAAGAAGAAAACAAAGAGACAGTCACATATTATGTCGACGCGAACGAACGGATTTTGCTTGCGGCAGAATCGCGGAATAACGGAAAGTTGTTCCATTCGATTCGGATGACGTCTTTTGAATCAAGATAATCCGATGGGGAGCAGACAACATGTCGGCTCCCTTGTCGTCTGAAAGGGAGAACAGAATGAAACAAATTCAAGTTGAACAAGTTCAAACGGATTTGACGAGCTGGGAAGCTGGAGAAAAGATTAATGAGGCGGCGCTCTTATCTTATGCGCACTGGTCACGTGCGACTGGGCATGAAGAAGAACTGATTCGTTCATTGACATTGCTCGCTACACATCGACTCGAGCAGAAGGAGTCGATGGACCCGTTATTGAACCGCTGGGTGAAAGAATTAGAGTCGATGAATGCGTTACCTCCGGAATTACGTCTGTTTCAATTGAACGAGCAGTTGCGTCGTTCAAAACAAGCGCTCCAAATCGATTGGCCGACATTACGTGAAGCGGATTACGCCTCGATGAAGGTACAAATTTTGACGGAATACGAGTCAAAGACATCTGCGCTCCTCGATCAACTCGACAAACTACATGATGAAGTTGAGGCGGCCAAGTCTGATTTGCGGGACTCAGAGTGGCGGGGGCAACTCGAGAAAATTTTCGAGGCCATCATCGAGGCGATGCAGGAAGTCGCATCGTTAGAGGATGATACGGCATCTTTACTCGCATCGATGCAAGGGAACTACTTCAGTCGAGAAGCGTTTCGTCGCTTCGGTGAACGCGTTGTGCTCGTCAAAGAGCGACTCGATACAATCTGTCAGTTGTTGCCGGAACGTAAAACAGAGACACGCTCGAGCGCCATCGAATCACTTGAGGAGATGATTGGGCTAGACGACATTAAGGACCGTGTAAAAGCATGGTATCGCTTCCTACTCTTCCAAAAAGAACGAGAAAAAGCAGGGTTTTCATCAAAGCATCAACCCTCCCTTCATCTCGTATTCACGGGTAATCCTGGAACCGGGAAAACGACGCTGGCTCGACTTATGGCAGAGATTTATTTTGAACTCGGTTTGCTCAGTCGTCCTGATCTCGTTGAGGCAGATCGCTCAAGCCTAGTCGGGGCGTACGTTGGACAAACGGAAGAGCAAGTGATGAACAAAGTGAAAGAAGCAGAAGGCGGCGTCTTGTTCATTGACGAGGCATATGCATTAAAACGTCAAGATGCGAGTGGCAGTGACTATGGGCAGGCTGCAATCGACACGCTCGTCGCTGCGATGACGAGCGGCGAATATGCCGGTAAGTTTGTTGTCATCCTTGCCGGTTATCCTGAAGAGATGCGTCATTTCCTACTTGCGAACCCTGGTTTACGCTCACGATTCCCAGAATCGAATCACTACGAGTTACCAAACTATCGGGATGAGGAATTAGTCGCAATCGGTGAAAAAGTGGCGCAGGAGAACAATTACGTATTGACGGAGGAAGCAAAGCGGTCACTTCTGACACGGATTGACCGTGAACGAGTCGATTCGACGTTCGGGAATGCGCGAACGGTTCATAACATCTTACTCGATGCGATGTTTAAAAAAGGATCTCGTTTCGGTGCAGATGCCCCTCTAGACGAGATGGCACTTTTGACCGAAGAAGACTTTGATCAACCCGAAGAAGATGCGAGTCCAACATCGCTGGACGACCTTGTCGGTATGGAAGATGCCAAAGTACAATTGGCAGAGATTGAAGCACTCGTGAACATCCAAAAGAGACGAAAAGCGCTCGGTCTGAAGACGGCACCCATCCAACTTCATATGACACTCACGGGGAATAGTGGAACGGGTAAGACCACTTTTGCATATCTGTATGCTCAAATGTTGAAGCGTACAGGCTATTTGAAGCGTGGACATGTCAACGTTGTCAGTCGAGCGGATTTGGTCAGTGGCTATGTAGGACAGACCGCACAAAAAACGAAAGCGGCGATTCGTGATGCACTCGGTGGCGTTTTACTCATTGACGAGGCATACAGCCTGAATGGAGGAGCGAATGACTACGGTCGAGAGGCAATCGATACACTTGTCGATGAAATGCCGAAACATGGCGAAAACCTTGTTGTCGTCCTTGCGGGATATGAAGGTCCGATGAGACGGTTGATTGAATCGAATCCTGGACTAAGCAGTCGCATGAAACGCACGATTCATTTTGAAGATTATTCGCAAGAACAACTAGTCGAGATTGCTGTGAACTATGCAAACCAATTTGGATACGAGCTGGACGAACAAGCGATTGAAGCTTTATCGCTTCGATTGAGTGAAATCAAACACGCGAATGCACGGACTGCTTTGTCTGTCATCGATGAGTCAATCGCTCGTCAATCGTATCGACTCATGTCGGAGAAAGAGAATGAGACCTCACTCCAACAATTATTAATAGTAGATATTAAGAGTAAACTATAATACACTAGTAGCAGGAAAGAAGGATGATTCAATGCATACGATTCAAATCCCAGTTAGATATCAAGAAACGGACATGATGGGAATCGTCTATCATGCCAACTATTTAGTATACCTAGAGATTGCTCGCACCGAACTGTTACGTCAGCTCGGTGTCGAATACAAAGACATGGAAGAAGCGGGTTTCGTTTCGCCGGTGACGAACGTATCGATGGATTACAAGCGAAGCGTAACGTTTGGCGATACGGTTCATGTGCGCGTATGGGTCGACCAATACTCAAAAATCAGAACGATTTATGGCTATGAGTTGACGAACCAAGATGGTGAACTCGTGGGAACAGCCAAGACGACTCATGTTGTCGTCAAACGAGGAGATTTCAAACCGATTCGTCTCGATCGAGAGTTCCCGAAATGGCATGACATGTACATGAACGTCATGAATCCTGTCTAAGAATCTTCTGTCTTCGTACCGTCAGTATGGTATCATATCTTGACGGTACTTTTTGTTATCTAGAAAGGGGAAAATCGCATGCGTTATCCATCAGTCTTGATGGTTTGCGGCGCCTTGACGTTCATGTTAGCCGGTTGTACGACAAACGAGCAAGTTGAACCGAAAGAACCAACAACACAGTCATCAACAATAGATGAACCACAAACAGAACCAAACGAACCGACCTCGAATCAGGAAGTGGAAACCGAGTCACCGACAGACGAAGAAACAACGGAGTCTGAACCGGAAGTCGAAGAACAACCAGCTGAGCCGACACCGCCAGCAGCAGAAGAACCGACTACACCTGTCCAACCGATTGAAGTCGATGGTGTCGCAAACTTAGAATTAGAAGAGTTGATTCTCGTAAATAAGCAAATTGCATTGCCGGCTAATTATCAGCCGAGCGACTTAGTTGAGGCCAACATCGATTTTGTCGATTCAGCGGTCGGTGAGCGTCGGAAGATGCGAAAAGAGGCAGCACGTGCGATCGAAGAGTTGATGAAGAACGCAAAAGCGTCTGGTATCGATTTGAAAGGGACGAGTGCGTTTCGTTCATACGGTTATCAGGTGACGCTATTCAATGCTTACGTTGAGCGGGATGGCAAAGAGCAAGCGATGAAATACTCCGCTCCACCCGGACACTCTGAACACCAGACGGGTCTTGCAATTGACGTCTCGAGTGCTTCTGTCAATTATCAACTCACACAAAGCCTTGGTGAAACGGTTGAAGGAAAGTGGCTAGCAGAACATGCTCACGAGTATGGCTTTATCATTCGCTATCAAAAAGCGTTTGAGAAAGAGACCGGCTATATGTATGAACCGTGGCACTTACGTTATATCGGTACTGAACATGCGAAAGCAGTGCACGCATTGAATCAGCCATATGATCGATATATTGCGGAATATATGAAGTAAGGGGAATTGCGATGCCATTTATGACAGAAATCATCATTATCATTTTAAGCTATTTACTTGGTGCGATTCCGTTTGCGCTCATCATCGGCAAGCTCGGTTATCGAGTAGATGTTCGCGAACATGGGAGCGGCAACTTAGGTACAACGAACACGTTTCGTGTTCTCGGCAAAAAAGCGGGGATCCTTGTTTTACTCGGTGACATGGGGAAAGGACTAGTCGCAGCTTTGTTACCACTCTTATTCGGAAGTGAGATGAGTCTGCTTCTTGCCGGGATTCCGGCAGTCATTGGACATTCTTATCCGATCTTTGCGAAATTTAAAGGTGGAAAATCAGTCGCGACGAGCGGCGGCGTACTTTTAGCGGCGTTTCCGTGGTTCTTCTTTGTCGTCGTCGGCACGTTTATTGTGACTCTCCTCATTTCACGTATGGTATCTCTCTCTTCTATGGCTGCCGCTGCAGTAGGTCTCGTGACGGCAACGACGTACAGTGTATTGACAAAGGATTGGTTACCTCTCATTGTCATCGTTCCGCTCGCCTTGTTTATCATTATTAAACATCGCACGAACTGGCAACGAATACGAGCAGGGAAAGAACCAAAAGTGCCACTTTTTCAAAACAAGCATAAATCTTAATTTCTTTCAGGTGCGTCCGATCAAGACGCACTTTTTTTGTGTATTGTTGTTGATTTACATAAAAAAGAAGCAAAATCATGTTGGATTTGCTCGTTCTTTACTTTCAATTTACGTTAAATTTACATGCGTTCGTTACACTAGAAAAGGAAAGATTTTAGTGGAGGAGGCAGAGACGTGTCTTTAATCGGTGAAGAACGTAAACAGAAAATTGTCGAGTGGATCGAACGAGAAGGTAAAGTGAAGACGAGCGAATTGATTGAACGATTGAATGTATCAGGGGAATCGATTCGACGTTATTTAGAAGAACTAGAGAAAGAACATCGGATCAAGCGTGTTTATGGGGGTGCGGTTCTTCATCAGAGCATGTCTTTTCAGCCGATTGTCATTGCCAACATGGATGGCATCCGCCGTATCGCGTATACGGCATTTCAATTGATTCCGGACGATACGTTACTCTATATCGGTCATGGGGTTGCAGCCGAACAAGTAGCATCTCGTTTACGAGGACGAAACGTGACGGTGGTCACGCCATCTTTAATGGTCGCCAAAGCCTTGTTTGAACAACGGGCGAAAGGTGTGCTCGGTGGTGAGATCCAGTTGTTAGGTGGTACAATCGATCCGAAGCATCTCGTGACGACAGGCGAACAAGTTCTCGCACAACTCCAAACCTATATGTTCGACCTTGCCATCTTATCTGTTGAAGGGGTCGATTCAACTCTTGGTTTGACGTGCGACGCTTTCGGACTCGCTAGTATCACACAATCGGTGATGTCGCAAAGTCGCGAGACATTCTTATTAACCGACCATACCCAGTTGAACCAACAAAAAAGGTATCGGGTGTGCGACTTTTCAAAGGTGACGGCAATCATCTCTGATTTTCCGGAACCACAAGAATTTAAAGGCGTCTTAGCCGAACATGGTGTGGACTGGAAGTTCGCGCCGTAAAAGGAGCGGTTGTATGAAAGTAGAAGTGATTGTCACAACGTTATCTGAAGCAATCGAGGCGGAGCAACTCGGGGCAGATCGACTCGAACTGATTGCAGATATGGAAAATGGCGGGATCACGCCAAGTTTCGGGACGATTCGGAACGTGATCGAGCACGTATCTATCCCGGTACATGTCATGATTCGACCTCATACACGTTCATTCCATTTCAACGATGATGATGTGGAAACGATGCTTGCAGACATTGGTCTATGCCGTGAACTCGGGGTGAATGGAATCGTCTTTGGTGCATTGACAAAAGACGGGGCAATCGATGAGCGAATTTTAGGAGAAGTCATCAAATATAAAGGTGAGATGGCACTAACGTTCCATCGTGCCTTCGACGCATCGCGTGATGTATTTGAATCGCTGGATGTCTTAAATGATTTTCCGGAAATCGATATCTTATTGACATCTGGCGGTGCGAACACTGCGCTAGAGGGTATCGAAACATTGATTCGGCTGAACGAGCAAGCAGAGATGACTATTTTGCCTGGAGCCGGCATTACAACAGAAACATTGCCATCCTTACGGGAACGACTCAACGTCGACATGGTACACGTCGGGAATGGCGTACGAACAAACGGACAGTTGGATGGGGCTAAATTCAAACAACTTCGTGGATGAGTCAAAGCGGAAAACAGTCGAAAGACTGTTTTTTTGCTATAATGAAAGAAAATACAAAGTGTAGGTGAACTCATGCAATCTTCCGTTTACAAACAATATGCGCTTCGAATGCTCTCAGGAAAATGGGGCATATCATTACTCGTCGTTTTGACTGTCATGGTCATTCAGGCGATGATCACGACACGTCTAGACCTATCAACGAATGACCCTGAAGTACTCATGACTTCTGTGGCACTTTTGTACGGAGCGACAGTCCTTCTCGCGCCAATCGAGCTCGGGAAGAATTGGGTGTTTCTTCAGGTCGCTAAAGATGAGAAGCCTAAGTTCGGCTTATTGATTGAAGCGTTCGGCTCGCTGAGAGAGTATTCACGAGCCGTGATTTATTACGCAGTGTTTTATTTAGGGCTGAACGTGTTGATGTTATTCCTAATTGTGCCTGGCGTCTGGTTTTATTTGACGTATCGCATCACACCGTTCATCATGCGGGACGAACCAGATTTATCAGCATTCCAAGCCATGCGAAAGAGTCGCCTAATGATGAAAGGGCATAAACAGACGATGTTAAAGCTATTCGCAAGTTTTATCGGATGGTACGCGCTTGTCCTTCTTACTGGGGGACTTGCTTATATCTTTGTCACGCCCTACTTACAGACGGCGATTTCAGGTCTCTATCTAGAAATGAAGGCGTCGTATCTCGCAAAACAACCGGTCGGATAATCCGACCGGTTGTTTACGTTCAATGCTGATCTGTCTTTTTCGGGTTAGGGGCGTCTTCAAAATCTTGTTTTTCTTGTTCAGACGCATCCGCATGCCACTTTTTCGCTTGTTCAGTAGCAATTGGTATCGCTTTCGTCTCAGAATAGCCTTGTGCGAGCAGTGCGTTCGCAATATCTATGGCTTTCTTTTTTACAAGTGGATCGAAGTTTTTCAGTGATTCTGGATAATCTTTCATGTTCCATGGCACGAAAATCGCCTCCTTCACTCCTACTAATTCCACAAACGGCATGATTCAAACGTCTTGATGAAGGTAATACTCGATAAGCGCTTGTGTCCCGTTCTCCCCGTAACCATTTTCTTCGAGAATCGAATAGAGTCGATGAGCGAGCTCAAGTCCAGGTAATTTCACTTGAAGTTCGTTTGCACTCTCGATGGCGAGTGTCATATCCTTAATAAAATGTTTGATGAAGAAACCTGGAGCATAATCTTCAACAATCATTCGTGGAACCAAGTTTTCAAGCGTCCAGCTACCCGCTGCTCCTCCACGAATCGTGCGGATGAGCGCTTCCGGGTCAAGTCCTGCTCGTTTACTGAACGCTAACATCTCCGCATTCGCCATCATCGTTCCGGCAATGGCTATTTGGTTGGCGAGTTTCGCATATTGTCCGCTCCCGGCATATCCCATCCGTTCAATGGACTGTCCCATTGCTTCGAATAAAGGTTTTGCCTTATTGAAGGCGAATTCTCCGCCTCCGACCAAAATGGAAAGTGTCCCATTTTTTGCACCAATATCTCCACCGGTGACCGGTGCATCGAGCGGAAGAAGACTCCGTTCAATGGCCGTTTCGGCAATTCGTTCAGCAAGTTTTGGTGAAGAGGTTGTCATATCGATCAAGAGCGTACCTGGTTCTGCTGAATCAAGGATATTTCCTTCCCCGAAATAAATCGACTCGACATCTGACGGATAACCGACGATGGTGATGACGGCATCAGCATCTAGACATACCTCTCGAATCGTTTCGCACCATACTACACCTTCCTCTAATAGCGAGGCAGCCTTCTCTTTCGTTCTCGTATAAGCTTTTACGTCAAAACCATGCTTCATCAAATTTCGTACCATGGATTGGCCCATGACCCCAAGACCGATAAACCCGATTGTTTTCATGTAGATTGTCCCCCTAGTAATTGTTGTGAGACGAGACGCTGATAAAGGGCGTTCTCGTTTAAAAGTTGCTCGTGTTTCCCAACCCCGCTGATGCGTCCATCTTCTAACACAACGATTTGGTTGGCATGTCTGACGGTCGATAAGCGATGGGCGATCACGAGTGTGGTTCTCCCGACCATCAGACGATCGAGCGCTTCCTGGACGACGCGTTCTGATTCTGAATCTAGACTCGACGTCGCTTCGTCGAGCAGTAAAATTTGCGGATTACGTAACAATGCCCTGGCAATCGCAAGACGCTGTCGTTGTCCACCTGACAAGCGAATACCACGTTCTCCAATCTCCGTCTGGAGCTGATTCGGCATCAATTCGATAAATGACCATGCGTTTGCCATTTCACACGCCTCTTTGATTTCCACATCACTCACTTCACGTTGAAGACCATAGACGATGTTTGTCCGAACAGAACCCGACAAGACGGGAGAGTCTTGAGCGACATAACCGACGATTTGACGCCATGTATCCCGGCCATATGTTTGAATGTCGCGATTGCCGTACCGAATTGATCCCTGCGTTGGTGTGTAAAATTGTTCGACGAGCGAAAAAAGTGTCGTTTTGCCGGCGCCGCTTCGACCGACGATTGCGGTCGTTGCGCCTGGTGAAACGTGAAGAGAGAGTTCTTGAAGAACGGGCTCCGTCCCATAATGAAAGGTCACATTCTCGAAAGAGAGGTCAGCCTGCTCGATGGATTCTTGATATGTGCTGTACGGTTCAGGACGGACATCTAATAATTCAGCGATTCGTTCAGTTGCGCCACGAGCTTTTTGTAGTCTCGTCAAAAATTCACTCATGGTGATCAGAGGAGTGATGATTTGGAATACATAGAGCATGAATGCAAGTAGTTCACCCGTCGATAAGGCCCCTGTCGAGACACGATATGCTCCAAATCCGAGTATGGCAATCAACATCCCCGTCAACGTCACGTTAAGGAGAGGGATGAGAATGGCTTGAATCCGTCCTTCTTTCACACCATAATCGAACAACGTTTCGATTTTCACTTTCCCGGTCCGCACTTCCATTTGTTCTGTCGCCTGCGATTTGACGAGACGGATTTCACCGAGCAGTTCCGCAAAGAATCCGGACAGGTTACCTAGCTCCTGTTGCGTTTCTTTTGCAATCACTCGAAGCTTTCGGCCGAGTGGGATGACGATGACAAGCGTCGTCGGAACTGAAAACAAGATGACGAGTGTCATTTGCCAATCGAGCGTGAACAAGATGGCGACGGCACCGATGACCGAAACGAAAGAGGTCAACAAGCGGACGCTTTGCTCGGACAACAGCTGTTGTAGCGTCGTCGTGTCATTGTTTAAGCGGGAGACGAGTTCTCCCGATTTGATCCCATCATAAAAAGGGATGGGTAGTTTGATGAGATGGTCCCACAATGTCGTCCGAAGATTGGCGACGACACGTTGACCGACAATATGTAGCCAGTAAATCGATAACGCGCTCGTGATGACCTGGACGAGAAAGGCAATGATAAAGTATGCAATCCATTCAGGCGTCAACAGGTCACTACTCCAACGGTCAACGACGCGTTGAAGAATGAGAGGAATCGCTAGCGATGCAACGGCTTGAAGGAGCGAAATCAGAATAGCTCCGACAAACAATCCTTTAGGAGGGTTCGCGATTTTAAAAAGTTGGAAAAACGTTTTCCACGTTGATGAATTCATTTTGAACAAACCTCCTCTCTCTTTACTTTCGCTGTTTCAAAATCGGGTGTCAAGACGTCGAATCGAACGATTGAGTCATGCTAGAATAAGAAAGAGAGGTGATACGTGGTGAAATGGATTCACACGGCCGATTGGCATCTAGGTAAGATTGTCCATGGTCGTCATATGACAGAAGATCAGCGAAATATTTTATTCCACTCGTTTTTACAAATCGTCGATGAGGAGAAGCCAGATGCAGTCATCATTGCAGGTGATTTGTATGACCGTGCTGTCCCACCCGTCGAGGCTGTCGATTTGCTCGATGAGATGTGGCGAGAATTGGTGTTGAAGCGAGAAATCCCGGTCGTCGCCATCGCGGGAAATCATGACTCAGCGGAGCGTCTCGAATATAGTTCAAAATTATTGAGACAAGTAGGATTACATATCATCGGTAAATTAAACCCAGATGCTGGTCCACTTGAAGTGGCCGGGATTCCGTTTTACCCAATCCCCTTTCTTGAGCCGGCACGTGTTCGGCACATATTAGGGAATGAAACGATTCGCACGCACCATGACGCATTAGAGGCCGTCATTGAAGCATATGGACCGATTGAGAAGAATGCGGTCTCAGTGGGCCATAGTTTTGTCGCAGGAGGACTTGAGACCGACTCGGAGCGCCAGTTATCGGTCGGTACCGCCGGACAGGTCGCGAAAGGGCTCTATGACCCGTTCTCATACACGGCTCTTGGACATCTACATAATCGTGATGCAATCCATTCAGAACGGATTGCATACAGTGGTTCTCTCATGAAATATTCTTTCTCTGAGGTCAATCATGAGAAATCGGTAGATATTTTGGAATGGGACGGACACTGGAAGCGTAGACGTCGAACGTTGACGCCAGAACGGGACATGAGACAGCTCGCAGGAACGTTGGATGAGTTACTCGCACCTTCGTTTTATCAACAACAACAAACCGATGATTATTTGAAAATCGTGTTGACCGATGACAAAGCACTTTTTGATCCGATGGCAAAGCTTCGGACCGTTTATCCGAACATTCTTCATCTTGAATTGGAGCTGTTACGACGCCAAGAACAGACGTCAACATTTGAACGGGAAACGCTCGAACGACAATCCGTCGAAGAAGTGTATCTACAGTTCTTTGAAGCTGTACACGACCGAACGGCCTCGGATGCCGTCAAACAAATGATTGAAGAAGGTGATGTCAGATGAGACCGGTCGAATTGAAGATTCAAGCATTCGGGCCGTATGCGGAACGAGAAACGATTGACTTCACACAATTAGTTGGTCGCTCGATGTTTGTCGTGAGTGGTCGGACGGGTGCAGGGAAGACGACCATCTTTGATGCGATGACGTTCGCATTATATGGACGGGCAAGCGGGGCGCTGCGCAATGCGAGTGATTTCAGAAGTCAATTCGCACAACCTGAGATGAAGACGGAGGTCGACTTCTCGTTTACGATTCGCGGTGACCACTATCGAATTGTGAGACAACCTCAGCAACCTCACCCGAAAAACAAGACACCGATCCCACATGAGGCCGTTCTTTATGAATGGGAGAATGGTTGGAAGCCGATCGCGACAAAAGTGAACGAGGTTCAAGAGGAAGTCGAGTCGATTTTACAACTTTCATATGAACAATTCAGTCAAATCTTGTTACTTCCTCAAAACCAATTTAGACAATTGCTCGATTCGAACTCAAATGAGAAACAACAAATCTTGCAATCTATTTTCAAGACGGAGGCGTATCGTGCTTTCCAGGAGAAGTGGGCAGAACGTCTCAGCACATACCGGAAACAAGTTGAATGGGCAGTCGAACGAACAAGACTTAAGTTGTTAGAGCTCGAAGATGAAGCGATTGAAGAAATTTCGACGAAATCGATTGATGTGATCTATCAGTGGCTAGACGAGCGCGAACAACGTTTGATTTCAACTGTTGAGTCCGCAACAGAACAGAAACAGGATCATTCGAATAAGCTCGAACAGGCGCGTACCGAATTAGAACAAGCGAAAGCGCTTGTCAGTTTATTTCAAGAACAGCAAGAAACCTTGCAAGCTCTTGATTTATTTTTAAAAGGCGAGACAGAACGAAACGAACGTCATGAGTTGTTGCGACAATTAGAGGCAGCAGCGAACATTCGTCCAGTCTATGACCGATTATTAGAAATGAAGAAACATGTTCATCAACTGACGACGGAAGAACAAGCATCTTCTAAAAAACTCGAACAATTACAACAAAAGCAATCTTCACTATCTGAGCAGCAATCTGCAATTGAAGAGAATAAACAAGAAATCTTATCCCTTCAAGAGCGACTTCGGTTAATTGATGAGATGTTACCCCGAATGAAAGAGCGGGCAGAATACGTAACATTACGTGAACAATTGATGAAGCGTGCGACGGAATTAAGCACCTTTTCCAAAGAGGCTAGGCTACAAGAACTTCAAGTCCACGAACAACAATTAGTGAAAACGTTGTCGATTGAACCTGAAGAACGTGCAGTTGATGCGGAGCGACATGTCGACCGATTGATGTATTTGGTCAAACTTGAGACGAAGGTGAATGAGTTTTCAAATCAGCTCGCCACTTGTGAGCGGTCCGGAAAAGAAGTGCAGCGACTGCATGCCATCCAGCAAGAAGTGATGGCGAAGTACAATCAACAAGAACAAATGAATGCGGCAAAACAACTGAGTGAAACCCTTCAAGAAGGTGAGCCTTGCCCAGTATGTGGTTCACGTCACCATTATGTCCCACAGTTCGAAGACTTGCTTGAATCTATGGAAGAAGAAGGGGAGGCGAAGGCACGTCTGGAGGAATTGACGACTCAGTTGATTGAAGCGAGATCCGATTACCGTTCGCTCCATTCGCAGCTTGAAGAGGCTCGACGAGAATTTGATGAGGTTTCGAAAGATATTCATGTGGATGGAGTGTTATCAGAAGAAGTCAAGAAATGGCAAGCGCATGTGGATCGCCTACAACGTGAAGAACGGACGCGTCTCGAGAATGAACGAACGCTTCGCCAACTCACCGGTGAAATGCGACAACTTGAAGAAGAGCGACGTAACCAATTTGAAGAGCGTCAACGTGTCCTCACAGAACTTGAAGCGATACAACAAAAACTGAATGCGCTCGGTCAAACAGAGGAAACAACGTTAGAACAATTACAGACCGAGCGGACAGACCGACAACATCGTCTCACCATACTTACAAAAAAAATTGAAGCGTTCGACCATGACTTTGAAATTGTCAAAAAGGAAACGTGGAAAGAAGAAGAGCGGCTCACTTTAATGCGGCAACAGCTTTCTGAAGCGATGGGGCAATATGATTCACAAAAGACGACCTGGAATAAGCAATTAGAAGTCGCTCAGTTGAACCAGGAGCGGTACGAACAACTAGCCGATCGAATCGATGAGCGTGCGAATATCCGCGAGAACTTACAACGTGAAGAAGAGGAAGGCGTCCGGTTGCGACACCGCATCCAGATGATTGAGGGGAAATTAGGAAATGTAGCACAACCTGACCTTCAGTCGATTGAAACGAAGGTGAACGAAGCTAAGGAACTATACGAGCGAGCATCAGAACACCTGATCACCTCACAAGAAGTCTTATCTAGACACCGTCAAATCGTCTCCGAGTGGAATACGCTTCGTAAGGACACAGCAAGTGAAGAACAGAAGTTAGAAACGATCAAGTTGATTGCAGAAACCGGAAAGGGCATCAATCCGCAAAAGATGACGTTTGAAACATATGTACAAACGGCGTTCTTTGACCAGATTTTACATGCGGCGAACATTCATTTGGACCAGATGACGAGCGGTCAGTTCCGACTAGAACGAAAAGTGGAGACAGCAAAAGGGAATGCTAAGTCCGGACTTGAACTCCTTGTATTCGATGCGTACACGGGTCAATCACGCCGTGTGCAAAACCTTTCCGGAGGGGAAGGTTTTAAAGCGTCTCTCTCACTCGCACTTGGATTAGCAGAAGTGGTGCAACAGTTGAGCGGGGGTGTGAGTCTTGAAACGATGCTCATCGATGAAGGATTCGGGACGCTTGATGCCGAATCTTTAGACCAGGCAATCGAATTATTGATGTCGCTTCAGGCGACAGGTCGACTTGTCGGGGTCATCAGTCATGTCCAAGAATTGAAAGATCGCGTCGATGCCCGAATCGAAGTGAAAAAATCTAGAAGCGGGTCAACGATCCAGCTGATTGTGGAGTGATTGAAATGAAACAGATGGTGACGAAGTCAAGTCTCATCAATCATTTGAAAGAAGCAGGAATTCAACGAGGAGAGTCTTTATTTGTTCATACCTCGCTTTCAAAACTCGGATGGGTATGTGGAGGTGCGCAGACAGTCATCGAGGCACTGCAAGAAGTGGTGGGGCCATCAGGACTTCTCATGATGGCGACCCAAACCGGAGACAATTCAGATCCGGCTGAATGGGAAGCACCGCCTGTTCCGGTTGAGTGGTGGCAGACGATTCGTGCCGAAATGCCACCTTATGAAAAAGAAAAGACATCAACCCGTGGGATGGGACGTGTCCCCGAACTGTTTCGGAACTATCCGAACGTTTATCGAAGCGCACATCCGATGTGGTCTGTCGCCGCATGGGGTGAAGATGCACAAACAATTGTGTCTGGTCATTCGATTGACGTCGGTTTCGGTCCGGGTTCACCAATCGAGCGAATGATTGAACGACATGCACGTGTTCTTCATCTCGGGTCGCCACTTGATGCGACGACACTTTGGCACTATGCGGAGTATGGGATTGATGGTCCGACAAAAATGTTCGGTTGTGCTGTAATCGAACAAGGCGAACGCGTGTGGCGAACGTTCGAACATACAGATGTGAATAGTGATCCATTTGGTGCAATCGGCGAAAATATCGTCAAACAGAAAGATGTCCATACGTTTACCATTAATGATGCGACGTGCTATTTGATTCCAGCTAATACATGGGAGCCAGTGCAACATGCGCTCATCGCACTTCGAAGCTGGTTAAGATAATGAATGTAGAATCGAGGGGAAGAAATAGATGAATCGTTGGATGAAACTATTGAGTATTGCGATTCTAGTCATCTTACTGGTGGCCGGATTGGCAATCGGTGGGATCTCGGCACATATCGGTGACCAATTAACATCACCTGAGCGAGAGACGTTGACGTACACGCCGAAGTCACTTGGATTGAAGTATGAGAACGTGACCATTCAATCAGAAGAAGGGCATGACTTGTATGGGTGGTGGATTCCCCATCCTACGCCACGTGCGACAATCGTATTTGCTCATGGGTATGGAAAGAACCGAGAACAGGAGGATCTCCCTTTAAAAGAGTTGATGCCCGAGTTTCATGAGCAAGGATATCAATTTTTAACTTTCGATTTTCGCGGATCTGGGATTTCAGAAGGAGACCGGGTAACGGTCGGCGCGAAAGAGCAATCGGACTTACAAGCTGCCATCCAATACGCAAAAGGTCGATCAGAGGGCCCAATCGTACTTTACGGAATCTCCATGGGAGCGGCGACGGCCCTCTCTACGGCAGATGATGTGGAAGTAGCCGCAGTCATCGCAGACAGTCCGTTCAGTGATTTACGGAACTACCTTGAGACAAATCTCCCCGTATGGAGTGATCTCCCGAACGTTCCATTCACACCCGTCATCATGACAGTGACCCCTTGGTTCACTGGACTGGATGCGGATGTTGTTTCACCGATTCAAGATATCAAATCAATCGAAGCACCGATTTTATTGATTCATAGTAAAGGTGACGATGCGATTCCTGTCTCAGAAAGTGAAAAGCTTGCAAGCGCGCAGGATGGTGTCGAACTATGGGTGACGGAAAACGATGGTCATGTCGGATCGTATCAATCATTCCAGACTGAATACCGTCAAAAGATTTTCGATTTTCTAGAACGATCATTGTGAGCAAAGGGGCGCAATTGGCGCCCCTTTTTGATATGATTGCAAACGAGAACAATGAAAGAAGGGTGCAAAATGGACTTATTACAACTATTACAGTTTCTCTTGCTCGGTACATTGATCGGGATATTGAGCGGCTTCTTCGGAATCGGTGGTGGCATCTTGCTCACGCCACTCCTCCTTGTTTTCGGTTATGAAGCAAGTGCGGCAATCGCACTTAGTCTCATGTTGACGCTCGGTTCGACGACGGCAGGGACAATCTCGCACATTCGTTTACGAAACGTAAACGTGTCACACGCGTTATGGATTGGTGTGTTCGGGATTGTCGGGACTTGGATTGCCACTCCGCTTGTCTTTTTCTTAGAAGGGGTGGACGGTGCGACACTGATCATCTCACTCGTCTACATTGCGTTACTTACGTACTTTGCGATTTCATTCTTCCGGTCGAAACAGCATGTCGAAGGGAGTGTCGGGACAGCTTCTGTACCACGACTTGGGATCATCGGTGTCTTTGCAGGATTTATCTCTTCTTTGATGGGGGTAAGTGGTGGCTTTGTATTGACGCCGCTTCAAGTCAAGCTACTGAACACTGAAATGAAGCGTGCAGTCGGAACGAGTATTTCAGCAGCTCTCCTCATCGTAATTTCAGGCGTAATCAGCTATGCCGTGGCAGGTGCTGAAACGAATTACTGGCATGGACTCGCATTAATCGCAGGTGCGATGATTGGATCTCCGTTCGGAGCCAAACAGTTACAGCGTTTCAGTTCACAACATGTCAAAAAAGCATTAGGTGGCTTCTATGTCACGGTCGCATTTAGTGTGGCGCTCAATTTAGTCGGATGGAATACAGCTTCACTTATACTTCTCGTCACACTAGCACTTCTCTTTATCATCACGCTCATCATTCGACCACGTAAAAAATAAAACCCCGTCTTTGGACGGGGTTTTAACGTCTGGCGATATGGTCAATGTTTTCTTGAATCTCTCCAACTTTCGCTTTTGCTTCGCGGAGTCTGCGCTCAAATGCTTCTGTGTCACGTTTCTCATGAGACGACTTGTCAACTCCTTGACGTTGCCCTTTGTCAGAGCGTTGATAAAAGTGGGTCGCTTTTTGTAAGCGTTTTTTAAACGTCGAGTCGCTCATAGGGACACCCCCTTCCATACTTCATTTATTCCACATATGGAAACGGGCGAAACGTTCGAACGTTTAAGATGCTAAGGAACGACGAACTTGAACGTTTTGAGAAATTTTCACAGCTAAGATCGCAGCAAGTACGGCTTTGAGTGAATCTCCAAGAATAAACGGGATATTCACCTTGAGCGCATCAATGAACGACATACCGAGAACGATCTCGAGTCCGATGCTTCCAAGTAGGTATACAAGCCCCAAACCGAATAACAAATTGTAGCCAATCAATGCTGGGAAGGAGCGATGGCGCTCGCTGAACCAGCCAATAAAGAAAGCGGCGATTGGAAATCCAATTAAATATCCGACGGTTGGTCCAACGAAGGGAGCAAGACCTCCTTGACCACTCAGTACGGGAAGGCCGATCAAGCCGAGTAGGAAGTAGACGATGACTGCCAAAAATCCTTTTCTTGCACCGAATACGCCGGCGATTGTCATGATGGCCAGTGTTTGAAGGGTAATCGGAACGGGTCCGATCGGTATTTCGATGAAACCGATACTTGCGATGAGTGCTGCCCCGAAGGCAATTTGAGTCATGTCTTGAATCTTCATATGTAAACCCCTTTTCAGTTAACGTTAACAATATAAAAGTTAACATGAGTTTATAGAGTTGGCAAGTCATTTCTTGAGTCTAGGTCAACAAGAAAAAACCTCGTCTCAGCATTCTTACTGAGACAAGGGTCATTAAGAAGGTATGACATTCATACATGCCGAAGCTTCTTTCAACTGTTCGCGAATAGCGTCAAAGCCTGTACCGCCATAACTATTGCGACGCGCGACCGCTTGTTCAGGGGTCAAAGCGTGATACACGTCCTCTTCAATCAAGTCAGAATGTGTTTGGAACACAGACAATGGAAGCTCACGTAAATATAAGCGTTCATCGACACAATATTTGACGAGTTTCCCAGTTACTTCATGCGCTTCACGGAACGGCATGCCTTTAGCTGTCAAATAATCAGCAAATTCAGTGGCGTTTGAAAAGTCGCGCTCTGTTGCTTGCTTCATCGTGTCTGGATGGAACGTCAATTCGTTCATCATCCCGGCCATGATGCTGAGTGAGCCTTGAACAGTCTTAACCGTATCAAACATGCCTTCTTTATCTTCTTGCAGATCTTTATTATAAGCGAGCGGAAGTCCTTTCATAAGCGTCAACAATCCCATCAAGTTTCCGATGACGCGACCCGATTTTCCACGTACGAGTTCAGCCATGTCTGGGTTTTTCTTCTGTGGCATCATACTCGATCCGGTAGAGAATGTATCGGACACAGTAATGAAGCGGTATTCTTCACTAGCCCAAAGAATCAACTCCTCACAAAAGCGCGAGAGGTGCATCATGAGCATCGATGCGTTTGACAAGAATTCGAGAATGAAATCGCGATCGCTCACTGCGTCTAAGCTGTTCGGATAGACTCGGTCAAAGCCGAGAAGTTCAGCTGAACGGGCTCGGTCAATCGGGAACGTCGTCCCTGCGAGCGCACCGGCTCCAAGAGGAGACCAGTCAATTCGCTTCAAACTGTCTGTGAAGCGTTCTTTGTCGCGTTCGAGCATCCAAAAATAGGCCAGCAAATGATGTGCCAAAGAGATTGGCTGTGCACGTTGGAGATGCGTATAGCCAGGCATGATCGTCTCTACGTTTATTGAAGCGTGTGCATGCAACTCACGTTGAAGTGATTCAATCAATTGAATCACTTCTTTCACACGTGCTTTCAAGTAAAGATGCATGTCTGTCGCAACTTGATCGTTACGACTACGTGCCGTATGCATTTTTCCGGCAACCGGTCCAATCTCTTCATGAAGCAAAGCCTCTAAATTCATATGGATGTCTTCATGATATACTTCAAACGCCAACTCGCCAGCGATGGCCTTCAGCTTGAGTTGTTGCAATCCTTCAAGGATTTGAGTGACTTCCTCTTTTGAAAGGATGTTCTGGTCTCCGAGCATCGTCACATGTGCCATGCTACCTTCTAAATCTTCAAGGACGAGTTGAGCATCGAACTCAATCGAGGCGCCGAACGCATCGACCCAATCACTGGCAGTCTTTTCAAAACGTCCTCCCCATAATTTACTCATGAATGAACGCTCCTTTTTCCATCAATACCTCTGACTGAACTTTTGTCGGCAAGCCCCAAAGCTTGATAAATCCGACAGCGGCTTGTTGATCAAACGTGTCCGCCGAAGTATATGTCGCAAGCTCCTCATCATATAGTGAAATCGGTGACTTACGACCGTCTACGATTGCTTGGCCTTTGAAGAGTTTCATCCGAACGGTACCTGTGACAGTCTGTTGTGTCTCATCGATGAATGCGAGTAGTGCTTTTGTGAGAGGTGAATACCACAGTCCGTTATAAATCGTCTCAGTCAATTTTTGTTCGACGATTGGTTTGAAATGAGCCACTTCACGTACGAGTGTCAATGCCTCAAGGGCCTTATGGGCCGTGATCAGTGTCATCGCGCCAGGAGCCTCATATACTTCACGTGATTTGATGCCGACGACACGGTTCTCAATGTGGTCGATTTTACCGACACCATGCGCCCCAGCGACGATATTTAACTCTTTTAAAATATCTGTGAACGATTGGTTCTTCCCATTGATGGCTACCGGTACCCCATTCTTAAATTCGATTTCAAGATATGTCGGTTCATGAGGTGTATCTTCAAGTGCTGCTGTTAACTCATAAGCACTTTCCGGCGGTGCCGCCCAAGGGTCTTCTAAAATGCCACATTCAATCGCCCGTCCCCAAATATTTTGATCAATAGAGAAAGGTTCTTCTTGAACGATTGGAATAGGGATATTGTGTTTTGCCGCGTATGCAATCTCCTCTTCACGTGACCATTTCCATTCCCGTACAGGTGCAACGATTTCAAGTGACGGATCGAGTGCATGGATGGACACTTCGAAACGAACTTGGTCGTTTCCTTTTCCTGTACATCCGTGGGCCACAGCGACTGCACCTTCTGCTTGTGCCACTTCGACCAACTTTTTCGAGATGAGTGGGCGTGATAGAGCAGATACGAGCGGATATACACCTTCATACAGCGTATGCGCCTGCATCGAGTAGCGTGCGAAGTCGGTCACGAATTCATCGACCGCGTCGATAACGATTGATTTTTTTGCCCCGACTTTCATTGCTTTTTGTTGAATTTTTTCTAAGTCCTTTCCTTCCCCGACGTTTAAACATACCGCGATGACATCATATCCTTGTTCATCCAACCATTTAATTGCAACCGAAGTATCAAGTCCACCTGAGTAAGCCAATACGAGTTTCTGTTTCAAAATGTAAGCACCCCTTATGAATAATTATTAATCTATGTTTATAAATATACGAATTAGTGTAAGGGATAATACCCGATGTGGCAACCTTTTTTTGAAAATAAAAATGACCACGAAAGATATTCGTGGTCATCATTGTTCGATTGTAAGCTCTGGTAACCATTGCGACATATGTTCGCTGACAGGAGAGAAGAGCTCGGGTTTTGCTGATTGTAACGGGACGATTTCATAATGTCCTTCTGATGATTTCTGTGTAAATGTTGGATAAAACATCGGATTTTTTAATTCGAACGTTGAAACATCGTCTTCGGTCGTTTTGACAACGTCAATTCCGATGATCCCACCCGTATTTCGATCATCGCCTTGTTGTCCAGATAGGAAGTTACCGAGTGAATACACGACGAATGTTTGATTGCCATCAGCTCCCTCAAGCATCTTCGGTGGTTGTAGGACGTGTGGGTGGTGACCGATGATGATATCGACACCGAGGTCTGAAAGAGTTTGAGCAAGCTCAGTCTGAATTTCGTTCGGTAACGTTTCATATTCTGTTCCAAAATGTAAGGATACGACGGTCAAATCGGTAGTTTGTTCTGCTTTCTCGATTTCAGGGCGCATTTGCTCGAGGTCGATATAGTTGACGTGGTATGGCTGTTTTGGAATTACGCCGTTCGTTCCGTACGTATAGGCTAAAAAGGAAAAGGAAATCTCGTTCGCGGTCAATGTACGGATGTTTGCCTTATCTTCAGCAGATAAGAAGGAACCGGTGTAAGGCATTCCGATTTCATTCCAGTGACCAATCGAATTCTCAATCGCACGAACCCCGCGATCTAGCGTATGATTGTTCGCCGTCGTGACTAAATCAATCCCGGCACGTTGCAAAGCATCGCCAATCTCAAATGGGCTGTTAAAAGCCGGATAGCTCGACAACCCAATTTCGCTCCCGCCAATCATACTCTCTTGGTTAGCGATTGCGATATCCGCTCGTTCTAAAATCGGTGCGACTTGTTCAAAAGAAGTGTCAAAATCATATCCGTCATTGACACGGGCTGCGCTGTATACCGAATCGTGTAGCAATACATCACCAATAGCATAGATGGATGCCGTCGTGACGGTTGGCTCAGGTTCGGAAGGGGGCTCTTCTACAGGTGTCTCGACGATTAGCTCTTCGGTTTCAACTGGGGGTTCTTGATTAGTTGATGAAGATTGACCACAACCGAATAACAGAATCAGGCTTGTAGCGAATGTGAGATGAGAGATGGTTTTAAAGGGTTTCATCAAAAATCTCCTTTTCAAAATGGAATTAATCTCAATATATATAGTATTCGTTAAAAATCTATAAAACTCCTTGTACATAAAAATGGCAGGTCAAGAAGACCTGCCAAGAAGATTATTTAATATGTTCTTTCACCATGTCACGCATTTGGTCGAATTCACGTTGAATGACCTCACTTGGCGGAGGCGTCATCAAACTAACGACATAAATGGCGAGTGCAGACATGAAGAATGCTGGAATCATCTCATAGAGCGTTCCGAACGTTCCAAATAGTGAAGCAGCATAGTTCTTCCAAAGGATGACGACAAATGCACCAGTCAACATCCCGGCAAGAGCACCTTGACGAGTCGTCCGTTTCCAGAAAAGACTAAATAGAATGAGCGGTCCAAACGATGAACCGAATCCTGCCCAAGCGTAGCCGACAAGGTTCAAGATTGTGTCATCTGCATCGAGCGCAAGGACAATTGATACGACCGATACGAGAATAACTGTGATTCGTCCGACCATGACGAGTTCGCGGTCTCCTGCGTCCTTACGGAAGAATTTTTGATAGAAGTCTGTCGTCGCGGCACTCGATGAGACGAGCAATTGTGATGAAATCGTCGACATGATGGCAGCGAGTAAAGCCGCTAATAATACACCTGTGACTAAATCAGGGAACAATAGATCCGATAAGTTAATAAAAATATTTTCAGGATTATCGATTGTCAGTCCTTGTTGCGTGTAATAGGCAAGTCCAAACAATCCGGTCGCCATCGCCCCGACGACGGTGAAAACCATCCATGAAATTCCGATACGACGTGCCGTTTTTATGTCTTCTAATTTCCCGATTGCCATAAAACGAACAATGATATGGGGTTGGCCAAAATAGCCGAGTCCCCATGCAAATAAAGAAATGATTCCAATGAGCGATTGACCCGTCCATGGGTCGAGTAACGCTTCATCGATATCCCGGACCGTATCTAATGCGTTCGACACACCATCTGTCGCCATGATGGCGATTGCCGGTACAAAAATGAGTGCGAAAAGCATGATGAGTCCTTGAACAAAGTCTGTCCAGCTAACGGCTAAAAATCCGCCGATGAATGTATACAAAATGATGATTGAGGCGAGAATAATGACACCTGTTACGAATTCAATGTCGAAGACGGCATTGAATAGTCGACCACCTGCAACGAACCCGCTCGTCGCATACAACGTGAAAAAGATGAGGGTGACGGCAGCAGAAAAGGAACGTAATAATCCTTTTGAGTCTTTGAACCGCTTCTCAAAAAAGTCTGGAATCGTGATTGCATCATCCGATATGTAAGAATAAATGCGTAATCTTGGAGCGACCAACAACCAGTTTAAATAGGCGCCAATTGTCAACCCGATGACAATCCAACCGCTTGAGATTCCCGTTGCATACATCGCGCCAGGTAAGCCCATCAAGAGCCATCCACTCATGTCAGACGCGCCGGCCGATAAGGCTGCAACGCCGGGACCAAGTGCTCGTCCACCTAACATATAATCGCCAATACTACTTGTTCTTCGATACGCGATGATCCCAAGTAAGACCATCAGTGCCATGTATACGACAATGGACACTAAAATTCCGTTCATCAACATCCCCCCGAAAGATAAAAAAATATGAAAACGCTTTCAGTGATAGAGTATCACTTTGTCAAAATATTGTCACAACAATAGGGGAGATGTAAAGATTTTTTTGATAGCTGGTCCTAACTTATCGAAATGCACAAGAGGTAAGATGGTCATTGACGAGACCTGTTGCTTGTAAGTGGGCATACACCGTGGTCGGACCTAAAAATTTGAATCCACGTCGTTTTAAGTCTTTACTCAATCGCACAGACAATTCTGTCGTAGCGGGGACTTCTTCAAGCCGTTCCCATGCATTGATGATTGGTTCATGATCAACGAACGACCAAATATATGAATCGAACGAACCAAACTCTTCTTGTATCTTCATGAATTGTTTCGCATTATTAATGGAGGCTTCGATTTTTCGTCGGTTTCGGACGATGCCACTGTCTGTCATCAATCTTTCGATATCTTCTTCAGAGAAACGAGCTACTTCGTTTACATCGAAATTTGTATACGCGGAGCGGTAGTTTTCACGCTTTCTTAAAATCGTGATCCAGCTGAGTCCAGCCTGTGCACTCTCAAGCGTCAGGCACTCAAAATGTTTTTGGTCATCATGGACAGGTTTGCCCCATTCCTCGTCGTGATAGCGGACGTAGAGCGGGTCAGACCCGCACCACGGACAACGAAATAATTCTTCCAACTCAATCAACTCCTCTTTTTTTATAAGTGTAGCATGTCTCAACGGTTATCGATTAGAAAGGATGGGTATAATGTGTGGGAATGGAGGCATCAATAATGAGTGATTGGATGATTTCGATTATTGAACAGTACGGATACATAGGAATTGCGTTCATGATCTTCATTGAGAACGTTTTTCCGCCAATCCCTTCTGAAGTCGTATTACTCTTTGGTGGTTTTTTTGCCGTAAAGACGAACTTGTCCATCACGCTCGTCATCGTGGCATCGACAGTTGGGGCCATATTAGGAGCAGTATTATTATACGGACTAGGTCTGTTATTTGATGTTGAGCAAATTGAGAAGTGGACGAAGAAATACGGGAAGTGGATACGTCTTGATATTCAAGACGTCAAAAAGGCAGATGCCTGGTTCGATCGATACGGAGGGTGGATGGTCTTCTTTGGTCGATTGATGCCGGTCGTTCGAAGCCTCATCTCAATTCCAGCAGGTATGTCGAATATGCCATTCTTAAAATTTTTGCTTCTCAGCACTGCTGGAACAGCGATTTGGAACACAATCTTGGTCTTGGTCGGAATGAAGGTCGGTGAGAACTGGCAAGATATACTTGCCTATCTAGATGCCTATTCATATACGGTTTACGGTCTGTTGCTGATTGGTATGATTGGGTACCTCTTCTGGCGTAAAAAACGACATGCTAAAAAGGCAGTAAAGAATGAATGAGAGGATAAAACAGGCGGACCGAAAATTCGGTTCGCCTGTTCACTCTTCGTTTTTCTTTTCTGGTAATACTTTTGTGAGCGTCTTTTCCGTCTTTTCGGCCAAGTATTCCGAGAATCGGAATAATATGATTCCCACGATGGCTGACACGAAAATATAAAGACCGACAAACAAGTTGATGGCCCCGTTTGAAAGGGCGGTAAACAAGATGGAGAACTCACCACGCGGAGCGAGAGAAAATCCAGCCTCGTTCGCCTGGACACGAGATAATCCGTAAATTCTTCCTCCGACGCGACCGACAATCCACTTCGACAAGACCCCCCAAACAATCAATACAAAGAATAAGGTGTTAACGATGACACCTTTCTCCAAGTTGATTGAAATCCCAAATGAAATGAAAAAAATCGGGAGAAATAAGTCACGAACGGGTACCGTCAAACGTTTGAGCGGACGAACGTCATGGATATCCGCAAGCATGATTCCGGCAATGAATGCTCCTAAAATCTCAGATAGACCAAATACCATACCGATTCCGGCGAAGAAGAGAATGAGTCCGATAAGCCCGATACTCGCATCATCCTGACGTAAAAGGTGTTTCGAGAACTTATGTTGTTTCGACACAAAGCTCGATCCGATAAACAATAATACCCCGAAAATCAGAAATCCTGCGAATACTTTCCCGATATCTGTCATGGCGACCGGTTCCTCTTGAATGATGAATGGCGCAATCGTCAATAAAAGTGGTGCGAATATATCTTCAAAAATAAGTAGAGCTAGGACGAATTCTTTAATATCTTCATGTTTTTCGGAGTGGCGCTCAAGTAGTTTCGCTGAGATCGAAGAGCTCGTCGCGTATAGAACGGCACCAATTAAGAAGGCGCGCGGAAAGTCCAATCCAAACAACAAGGCGATTCCGAATGAGACGCCGAACGATAGGACGATGTCTAATACGCCTGCTTTCCAAACTTTTCGCATTCGCTTCCACAATTCGCGTAACGGAAACTTTAACCCGAGAAGGAAAAATAAAAGGATGATTCCGATTTCACCGGCAATTTTAAATACTTCGTTTCCGTCCCAGAAAAAACCGACCCCAACACCGATGGCGATAAACGCTAAAATGCTTGGAAAGTATAGACGTTCAATCAGGAGGCTGAAGACGGAGATAAGCGTGAGCGCCAGTCCGAGCAACACGATGATGTTCAATCCATCCATAAGTCATCTCCTTTACCTAGAAGTGTTACCTTTCCATTTGATTCCACTGATACTCCATACCGACTGATTCTGGACGTGAATAATCAAAGCCGAACTGACGATACAAGCCATCCGCAGGAATATCGGCAATTAGACTGACAATGGCCGTCTCATCTGCCTCTTTTAGAATCCACTCCATTAAATTCTCCATGATTAATTTACCAAGACCCAGTCCTTGGCATTCTGGATCGACGACGATGTCGACTAGATGAAAGACCATTCCGCCGTCCCCAACGACACGCCCCATCCCGACAATCTCATCATCTAAATATAAACAGACGCCAAATAGCGTGTTCTTGAGTCCTTTGACCGTACTTTCATCTGAGCGTCGAGGCATCCCCGCCTTCACACGCAACGACTGATGTTGCTCCGGTGTCGGTGTCTCAACTTTTACAGTGACTTCATTGACCATACTAAAATCCCCCTCTACACAAGTTAACATTACTTTCCCGCTATATTGAATGAGTAAACCTTGATTTATGAAAATAGCTGTCGGCATAATGGGAAGAAGACAGGAGGAATATCGGATGATACAAGGTCAATCAATCTTGCCGGCGATACGTGATATGCGCGATTTAGAACGATTTTTATCGAGTGAACTTGAAATAGGAGTTTTACTTGAAATTCATATGAGTCGATTAGAACCTATTTTTAAATTATTAGAAAAGCATCAGAAAAAAGTCTTTATTCATATGGATTTAATCCAAGGAATGAAAGCGGATGAATTTGCGACTGAGTATGTCTGTCAAACGTATCGACCGTTTGGAATCATATCGACAAAAGGGAACGTGATTGTACGGGCAAAACAAAATCATGTGTTGACAGTACAACGGTTGTTTTTAATTGACTCGACATCATTGGATAAGAGCATCCGACATATTGAACGGTCAAAACCAGACTACATCGAGGTCCTTCCAGGAATTGTTCCGAAGTATATCCGCCGAGTACAGGAAATGACCGGTATACCTGTTTTTGCAGGAGGGTTGATTGAGACGATGGAAGAAGTGAATGCAGCCCTTGCCGCTGGGGCAAGTGTGATCACGACCTCAAATCGTAAACTGTGGACTGAGTAACCCACATTCGGGTATACACTCTTCTAGGAGGGATGAACAGATGAAAGACATTATGATTATTACAGGTGTCACGCAAGGGATTGGCTATGCGCTCGCTAATGCGTTCGCAAATCAATATGAAGTTGTGGGATTGGACATTGGTGAAGACCCGAATATAAAAGGGGTGTCCTTTTATCAAGTTGATCTTGGGGAAACCGAAGCGCTAAAGCGGGTATTCGAAGACGTAAAGTCACGTTTTGGACATGCTCATGTGTTGATTAACAACGGGGGGATCGCCTCACTCGTCAAACCGATTGACGAACTTGAAATCGATACGTTCAAACGAGTCATCGACGTTAATTTAGTAGGAACGTTTACTTGTGCAAAATACTTTTTGGAATTAAACAAAGATGAGTCATATGGTCGCATTGTCAATATGGCCTCGACACGTGCTCTGCAAAATGAACCACACTGGGATGCGTATGGGGCCTCTAAAGGCGGGATTGTCGGTTTGACCCATTCGCTTGCCATCTCATTGAGTGATCGACCAGTAACCGTGAATGCGATTAGCCCTGGTTGGATTCATGCATCAGACGAAGCGTTACGAGAAGTCGACCATCGTCAGCATCCGTCTGGCCGTGTCGGCGAACCGGATGACATCGTTCGAGCGGTACGGTATCTGATTGACCGGAACAACGACTTTGTCAACGGTCACAACCTTGTCGTCGATGGAGGGATGACAAAGAAAATGATTTATGAAGAGTGATATGACTATATACCTATATTTTGAGAAAATTTAGGTTATTTGTGCCTAATTCCGGGTAAGGAATAAAAGAGTTTTCATCCGGGAGAAGGAGGAAAGTACCATGAATCCGCTCGTAGAAGAAGCGCTTCGGTTTTCATCAATTCGTCACGGAGGACAATCCCGTAAAGGTTCATCGATTCCATTTTTGTCACACCCGTTTTCTGTCGCGTTGTTGCTCGAAACGGATCACCAACCCCCGTCGGTCGTCGCCGCAGGTCTTCTGCACGATTTAATTGAAGACACTGAAACGGAACCAGAAGAAATATTAGCGAGGTTTGGTCCTGATGTGTTACGTCTTGTACTTGCTGTCTCTGAGAAGAACCGTGGTCAGACGTGGGAACAACGAAAACAGATGACTCTTGAACACATCTCTTCACTTCAATTTGATGAAGTCGCACTCCTCGTGGCGGATAAGCTACATAATCTTCGTTCCATCCGTTATGACTTAGAGATGGAAGGGATGATGGTGTGGCAACGTTTCAAACGACCGATGCGAGACCAGTCATGGTACTATCATGAATTGTTACGTGCTTTCGAACCGTTTCGTAGTTCGACGGATTTAATCGGGTTGTATGAACAGGAACTTTATTCCTTGTTTTATGGTGAAAAAAATGTAAAAGATCAGAAAGTAGTGAGACTCTTTGAGTCCATCCTAACCCGTTTCACAGAAGATGAATGGGTTCAAGAAGCGGCACCGCTCTGTCAGACCGCATATGAACTAAAGGAAATTGTTGTTCGTACATCAGTAGATGAAGAAGAGGTCGAGGTGTTTCGTCGACAACTGGATCTAGCGGGCTGGAATTACCCTATGCCTGCGCCTGTTCTAGCTGCGTTGCAAGAACTCGGATATCGAACCGCCATGAATGCATCGGATTTCGTTGCCCTCATACATCGCTCGATTGTCAACTAGATAGGTTCGTGCTATAGTCAAAAGGAAGATAAAAAGGGGAGTAGCGACCACAATCGTGGTCGATGGGTCGTCATTACAGTGCGCATGCACTCGGTCCATCGAGCTTTTACAAGTCCGCAAGACCTTTTTATGGGCGTTTTTGTCGTCCATAAAAAGGTCTTTTTTGTTTACCCAAGGAGGAGAAAAAATGGTATTTGTTTATTTCTTATTAGCTGCGGCCATCACAGTCTATGCCGCAATCAAGTTGTCCACATACGCCGATGTCATGACGGAAAAGTCAAAAATGGGCGGGATGCTTATTGGTACCGTTCTTTTGGCAGGGGCGACGTCACTACCTGAAGTGACGACAAGTATATCGGCGGTCATGATTGACAATCCCGACATCGCTATCGGAAACATGCTAGGCTCTAACTTGTTCAACATTTTTATTCTTGCGATGTTTGATTTGTATTTCCGTCAAAAGCAACTCTTTAACTATGCGAGCCGTGATCATCTATACACGGCAGGACTTGGTTTACTCTTGACCGTGACGACTTTAGTTGCGTTAATTGTCCGTGTCGATATGACGTTTATCGGAATCGGTGTCGACGCACTTTTAATTGCCATTCTATATGGGATTGGAATTTACTATATCGGTAAGCAACCGAAAGAGCCTGTCGCTGAGCATGAAGTGGAAGAAGAGGTTGTCGTCAGTAAGTATGAAGACATCACATTGAAACGTGCTGTCTTTGGTTTTTTGGTCGCTGCTGTTTTAATAATGGCAGCTGGGACAGCACTCTCCATCACAGGAGACCAAATTGCCGTCGTCACGGGACTAGGTTCTAGTTTCGTCGGGAGCTTCTTGATTGCCGCATCAACTTCATTACCTGAGGCAGTCGCAGTGTTTATGGCGCTCAAGCTTCGAAACGTCAACTTGGCATTCGGTTCGATTCTCGGAAGTAACATCTTTAACATGCTCATTATCGCCATGTCGGACGTCTTCTATCGTAATGGTTCGATTTTGGCAGACGTATCGACGTCACACCTTGTGTCGGCGGTCGGGATTACGATTCTATCGATTCTCGTCATGTATAGCGTTCTCCGACAAAATGTCACGTCGAAGGTACGTTACGTCATTCCTTCGCTTCTCGTCGTTGTCGTTTACTTTGTTTCGTCGTACTTGATTTTCATCGGGTGAGTTCATGCATCAGTCTCAGGACTGATGCTTTTTTTTATGGGAATGTGAGGTCGTCGCTTCGGGTATAGAGGAAAGGAGAGGAGGGGTGGCGATGCAAGTGCATGAAGTGGAAACACGCCAAGCGTATACAATCTTGATTCCGGCCTACAACCCTGACGATGCACTCGTCACACTCGTGGAGAAATTGAGGGCGAGCGGGTTTTCGACCATCATTGTGGTTAACGACGGTAGTGATGAGTCGACGGTAGGCATATTTGAAAAGGTAGCATCATTTGTTGACCAAGTGTTAACGCACAAACAGAATCTAGGAAAAGGGGCAGCTCTGAAGACTGGATTGCAGTATATTGCGGAGACCTATCCTGACAAATTAGGTGTCATCACGGTTGACGCCGATGGGCAACATTTACCTGAGGACGTCGTCAACGTATATGAGGAGGGAGTGAGTAAGCCGCATCATCTGATCATGGGGTGCCGTGACTTCAGTGGGGACAAGATTCCTCTTCGAAGTCGATTCGGCAATCAGGCGACACGGCTCGTCATGTTGATTGGCAGCGGATTGAAGTTAAGAGATACTCAAACAGGACTTCGTGCTATCCCGATGCGATACGCGCGACAACTGATTGACATTCCGGGGAATCGATATGAGTTCGAGATGAATATGCTGACGTTCACAAAGCGATTACAGGTTCCGATTCAACAGACGACCATCCAGACAGTATATGAAAACGAAAACGATTCATCTCATTTTAGACCGATTCTCGACTCAATCTTAATTTACCGGATGTTTTTGATGTATTCGGTATCGTCCGTCGCATCATTCGTGGTAGACGTCGGGATGTATGCAGTTTTCATTTATTTATTATCACCGTACTTCGATACAGTCCATGTCATCGCTGCAACGGTACTCGCACGAGTCATTTCATCGTTATTCAATTATCTCATTAATCGGAAAGTCGTCTTTCATTCGAACGCAAGACGTTCACTTTCCAAATACTTTTCGCTCGTCCTTCTCCAAATGGCAACCTCGGCATTATTGGTCTATCTTTTATTTCTCCTATTTAGGCAAGGAGAAGTCGTCCTAAAAATTATCGTCGACAGCTTTCTCTTTTTTGTCAGTTACTATGTCCAAAAACGATGGATTTTCAAAAAATAACCGGTCATGAGTTCATGACCGGTTTAATATGCGAGTGTTCCTGTTTTGACGGACGTATAGCGATGTAGCTCTCTCGGGCTTGTAATGCCGGTTTTCTGCATCATTTCACGCATGAGTAGAGCGCATACGCGAGCGTCTTCTGCGGCATCATGATGAATAAAAGGCACGTTCAGGTATTCTGCCATCGTGTTCAACTTGTGGTTCGGGAGTCCAGGATACAGTTTACGTGACAATTTGACAGTGCATCCGTACTCAATTGTAGGGAAATCGAATAGATCATATTTCACAATTGCCTTTCTTAAGGCACCCATATCAAACGAGGCGTTATGTGCGATGACGAGGTCGACTTCTCGTAAAATCGGGTAAAGAGAGGCAAGTACTTCCGGTAACGCGGGTTCATCCCATACGTCGTTCGGACGAATGCCATGAACCCGTATGTTCCCCATATCAAAGTCTTCCTCTGGATTGACGAGTCGTTGATCGGTTTCGATGATTTCTCCATCTTGCAGAATGCTCCACCCGACTGAGCAGATGCTACGGCTATCGCGGTTAGCGGTCTCCACATCGAGAGCGAGAATGGTATGATTCATAATTTACCTTCTTTCTTTTGCAATAAAAAAAGTCTAACAGAAAGTTAGACGAATGTCGTGCTTAAGCGGCGACGAGTGTACGACAAGCTTCTGCACAGCGCTCACATGCTTTCGCGCACGCTTGGCAATGGTCGTGCAAGTGACGGCCACATTCGACGGCACATGTATCACATACCTGAGCACACAAGGCGACAATTGGTTTTGAGAAGGCTGAATCTGTTTCTAAGGCATTTAAAGCCAACGTACAAATGTCTGAGCATTCTCGTGTCAGTCGAATGCATTCGGTGAACATGTGTAAATCCTCTTCTTGTAAACTTTTTGAGAAGCAATGGTTGCAAGCACGCATACATTCAATCACGCTCGTCAATGTTTCTTCAACAGATGTGCGTTCCATTAAAATTCCCCCTTATATGAAAAAGTCTATCTTTTATTACCCGTTCGTATAAAGGTTGAATCGCATCATACAAATAAAAAAGTCACATCTCTTAAGAGATGTGACAGATTAATGGAGCATAGGGGGCTCGAACCCCTGACCTCTACGCTGCCAGCGTAGCGCTCTCCCAGCTGAGCTAATGCCCCGTTCAAAATCATTATATCATCGTAGTATTCGACATGGCAATTCTCTTTTTCAATTTAGGTTTATAAAATTGGAGACGTGGGAATTTCATGTTAGACGTTATATTAAGAAAGCAGGTGTGCTCTATGGAAATGATTCTTTTGGCACTTTTACCGGCACTCATGTGGGGAAGTATTCCACTCATCGTGTCGAAAGTGGGAGGAAAACCGATTCAGCAGTTAATCGGAACGACCATCGGGGCGATGATTATGGCGGCCGTGATTGCCCTCGTATTTCGACCGGAGTTCACGACACTCGCCATCGTGACAGGGTTTATCTCAGGGGCGTTCTGGGCGCTCGGCCAATACTTACAGTTCCAGTCGTTCCAAATCTTAAGTGTCTCGAAGGCGATGCCAATCAGTACGGGGATGCAGCTCGTCGGAACGTCTCTCTTTGGGGTCATCGTTCTCGGGGACTGGCAGACGACGACAGAGCTATGGTTAGGGTTCTCAGCGCTCGTCTTGATTATCATCGGGGCGACGATGACTTCGTATCAACAGAAAAAAGACAAAGATAGCGCCGGTGCGTTGAAGAAGGGGTTACTCGTCTTATTCGTTTCAAGTATCGGTTACGTCACGTATGCGGTCTTGACGAACTACTTTGAAGTAGAAGGCATCACCGCGATTCTTCCACAATCGGTCGGGATGTTCATCGCAGCACTTCTCTTCAGTCTTCGTGAGAAGGACGTGAAGAAAATCGATCCACGTACGTTCAAGAATATTTTAGCCGGGATTGCCTGGGGAATCGGGAACTTCGGTCTCTTCGTCTCGAGCGGAGAAGTCGGGATTGCCACTTCCTTCGCTTTATCTCAATTGAACGTCGTCGTTGCGACACTCGGTGGGATCTATCTCTTGAAAGAAGAGAAGACGACAAAGGAACGCGTCTATGTCTTTATGGGAATTGGTCTGATTGTCGTTGCCGGATTTATGCTTGGGATTGCCAAGAGTTAAATTTCGATTATGAAATGATAAAAACCTTGAATGCGCACTCGTGCTAGCGTGCCATTCAAGGTTTTTTTGATTAGCGATATTAAGGGAGAGCAGGAGATGATGTGACCGTTAGGGAAGTAATGCCTACTCATGTAATCTACATGGTACAGGGTACGTAACACATTCAGGATTGCTCGGAAAATTGCAGAGTAAAGGGGAAACGAATCATGGAATCAAACGTTGTGACGATATCAACGGTCGTTGATGCACCAATCGACACTGTCTGGAAACTGTGGACAGACCCAGATCATATCAAACAGTGGAATCATGCGTCTGACGATTGGCATACGACCGAAGCGGAAAACGACTTACGGGTCGGCGGGAAATTTCGCAGTCGGATGGAGGCAAAAGATCAAAGCATGGGCTTTGATTTTGAAGGAGTGTATGAAGAAGTTAAAGTAAATGAGCTCATTCAGTATCGTCTTGACGATGAACGGAGAGTTAGAATTTCATTTGCTTCAGAAGGGTATCAGACGAAAGTGATTGAGGTATTTGATACAGAATCGATGAATCCGATTGAATTGCAACGACAAGGCTGGCAGGCAATTCTCGACAATTTCACTCGATATGCGAATGGTAAGAAAAAAATGAATGATTAACTGTAGGCCCAGCAGTATACATTTCAAATTGAAGGTGTATATTGCTGTTTTGTTGTATAAAATTAAAATCGTACATAAGTTGTTTGTTGTTGATTAAAATAATTAATTGTCGATCAATTTGAAAGGTAAATATTGAGGGAGTTAAAAGTAACATGAGAGAAGTAAGGCTAAGTTTTAATTTTATTGACGACATGGAGACTGAAAAATGGGCACGCCAGATGTTAGACATTTTTGTCGATTTTCAAATTGGAATCGGAAAGATGGGATTTTACGAACCACTTAGAACTGAGTTTTTGAATGACACCTTTTTGAAGATGTGGACAGAAGGCAACGATGATTTTTACAGCTTTATTTGTCGATTGAAAAATAGTAAAGGTTATCTCAACATTCATAATTTGAAAGATGGGTTACCAGGCAATGTTGGTTTCGATTTTGTGATCAGCAAGACTCATTTTTTGAATGAAAAGGAAAAATGGATTCAGTTATTTGATCGAATTTGTCGAGAGTGGGGTCCATTCCAAGCATCAATATCTAGAAGGATTGAAGAAAGAGAGGATCTCATGTACGAAACAGGTTTTTCTAAAGTTAAAGAAGTGGAATGGCTTAATTATTGGAGTGATGAATTGTTGTGCGTGAATTCAGTTTCTATTCCTAATGAGGTCAAAGACTATAATTGTTATGATGGAGTTGCATTTAACAAAGGGTATGTATTCCAGTTGATGAATTTGATTGATGATCCCTCGTACTATCAGCTATCTGAAAAGATCAAAGCCATGATTGGTCCAAACTTCTTTTATAAATGTAGTGAAGATTTAGATTTGCTAGATTTTTTATAGTTATTTTCTTCTCCATACGAAAGAAATGACAAACGCAGTAAAGCCTCCTATTACAACGATATAGAATAGCGAGTAGAAAACAAACTCGCCGATATCTTCAAAGCTCTCAAACGTGTTCTCTACAATCATTGGTTCAGATAAAATCCCAATCGTCACAATCGGCAAAAAAAGAATCCAAAACCGTTTCCAAAAATATGAGCTGTATGACGTCGATTGATGTGAAGTCAAATAGAAACCCTCCTTATAAAAAAAGCTCCATACTTTACCATATTGTATCATGTGAATTACATGAATAAATAGATAGAACTGAGTGAAATAATTTTTCTCATACAAAAAAACAGCGAGGACGTCAAACGTCCAGGATGTTTGATATCAGTTATTCATTCGACGCGCTCAATTCACCCGTCCCGAACGTCGCACTAAAAGCACGGCACCAGATCACTACGGTGCTATATTCTGACAGATCGACATCTGCCGGAACTAAATAGTTTTGGTTTCCTGTATTCCCGTTAAGTGCTCCAAGTCGAATCCCTTCGGACGTCTCTTGTCCTGGCTTCGTCAAATAGACAAATAAATCAGGTCCGTTCGTCGTTTCAAACTCTTCAAATCGGAGATACGTCCCGTCTTCTGCCTCGACGGAGCGAATCGTGCTGGTCGTCTCATAATTTTTCTCGCCGTCCATGAACACACCCGCTACTTCGGTTTGACTCGGTTGTGCTTCCGGTGTCTCGGTTGTCTTTTCCTCTGTCTCTTCTTCTTGAACAGGCGTCTCAACAGCTGTCGGTGGTAGTCCTTCATCGACTGTCTCTGTCAATAAAAGCGGTGAGATGAGCCACCAGGTGACGGCGATCACGGCTACGCCGATTACACCGATGATGAGTTTCGTACTTGTTTTCATGTATGAGTCCTCCTTCTCGGATAGATGAACCATTAATAGCCTTTTCCCGATTCATAAGCTTATAAAAAGACGCGAATGCTAAAATTCGCGTCTGATGAGCGTTATACGGTTTCCGTCCAGTTCTCCTCGATGAACTCGTCACGTCCCGAGATGGCCCGGTCTTCTTTATAGTGCTTCGGATTCTTTTTATGGTAATCCTGGTGATACTCTTCCGCTTCGAAGAATGTCGTCGCCGGAGTGATTTTTGTGACAATCGGTGCCGTGAAGCGCCCGCTTGCCGCCAAGACGTCGCGACTCGCTTCAGCCGCGATTCGTTGTTCCTCAGTGTGATAGAAGATGGCTGGGGCATACTGAGGTCCACGGTCTTGGAATTGACCACCGTCATCGGTTGGGTCGGTCTGAATCCAATATAGCTCGAGGAGACGCTCATATGAGAACAGAGATGGATCATATGTGATTTGAACGACTTCAAAATGACCAGTCGTTCCCGTTTTGACTTCTTCATACGTCGGATTGTCGACCTGTCCGCCCATATAGCCGGATACGATGCCTTCAATCCCTGGTAATTCTTCAAATGGTGTCACCATACACCAAAAACAGCCGCCTGCGAATGTTGCTTTTTCCATACTGTCGTTCCCTCCAAATCGTCATTCAACAAAAAAGCGCTCACGTCGGAAGACATGAGCGCTTTTGTCATATCGTCCAAGGTTTCCCTTGCTGGTCGTAGCACCTTGCCTGTGGCAGGTTGCTGTGAAGTCATGGAGCCAGATCTCTCGTTCACTCTTGATATCGATATGTAGTTGGTGAGAGCATCATACCACCCTCAAAATACTTTCGTCAATGATTCGGTTTTCGTTTTAACTGAAAAATCGTCAAGACGATGATGAATCCGATCAACCCGATTGAAATGTACGGACCATACGGCACATTTTCTCCGTATAACTGCAAGAAAAATAGACCGAACACAGCGAGAAGCACGAATATGTAGGAGCGTGTCATAGGAACCTCCTGTTTTTTCTTAAGTGTAACAAGAACACATCGACTTGGCGATACGAAAAGGAAATCAGGCATATAACACGAATAAAGTGGGAGAGATAAAGGAGGAATGTAGGATGGAACAAATCCAATTACATGAACTGACGATTGAACGTGCACATCGTGGGTATAAAGAAGGACAATTCACGGCACGAGACATAACAGCGTATTATCTTAGAAGGATTGCTGCATATAATGAGCGACTTCATGCCGTCATCCAGGTGAATCCGGACGCCCTGTTCGAGGCAGAGGCGGCAGACCGGGCCTATAAAAAAGGAGTGCGCAAACCGCTCCTCGGCATACCCGTCTTAATTAAGGACAATATCGAAACGGCCGGTCTGATGCGTACGACAGCGGGTGCCACCGCGATGCGACATCACTTTGCGGGTCGAGATGCCGAGCTCGTGAAACGATTACGGGCTGACGGGGCCATTATTCTTGGGAAAGCGAACCTGTCCGAGTGGGCGAACTTTTTGACTGAAGATATGCCGAACGGTTGGAGTGCTGTTGGCGGACAAACGAAGAACCCTTATGGCGACCAATTAGATGTCGGGGGATCGAGTTCTGGATCGGCTTCGGCGGTTGCGGCAAACTTGACACTCCTTGCCGTTGGATCTGAGACGAGCGGCTCGATTGTACACCCGAGTGTGCATAATAGTATCGTCGGAATCAAACCGACCGTCGGCTTGATCAGTCGTTCAGGAATCATTCCGATCTCACGTTCTCAGGATACGGCTGGACCGATGGCGCGTACCCTTCGTGATGCGGTCGTTGCCTTGCAGACCATGTGTGGTGAAGATTCGGCTGATCCTGCGACATGGGAAACTCCAGTCGGACCGCCTTATGTGACGTGTCTCGATGTCCGTCAAGCGGTCGGGATGCGTGTCGGATTTATCAAGCCAACTATTTCAGACGAAGAAGTCGGGTTGTATGAACAGGCACTTCGATTGCTGCGTCAAGCCGAGGTTGAACTCGTCGAGATCACGTTACCGAAACACGATGCATTAGAACAGGCAGATATTTTGTTTGATGAATTCAAGCTTGGGATTGAGGCGTATCTTGCGAACACAACCGTGCCATTTAAGACGCTTTCCGACTTGATCGAATGGAACGCGGACCACCCCGAAACGATTCCGCACGGGCAGACCATCTTTGAACAGTCAGATGCACGTTCAGGGCGTCTCGTCGAAGCTAGTTATCTCGACCGTCGGATTGATGATGTTCATCTCGCAAAAGTGGACGGAATGGATGAGCTATTAAAAGGGCAAAAACTGGACGCGATCGTCCTGCCACATGACATGAACTATGACATGGCTGCGAAAGCAGGACACCCGACAATCACGGTCCCTTATAAACGAAAAGAGAGCGGGGCCCCGTTCGGTCTCTCGTTCACGGGAACGAGCTTTGCGGAACGAGATTTGATTCGTGTCGCTTATGCGTTCGAACAGTTCATCACACGACCGACGCCTCCAGATTATTCGTAAGTTGCACCCGTCTCTGACGTCCGCTACAATGGTACGTATGCGGATTAGAGAAAGGACAGGTTAGAATGAAATCATCTATATACGGGTTGACGTTCGATCAGCTCACAAACGAGTGCATGGAAGCAGGATATGGTGCATTCCACGCACGTCAAGTCTGGGACTCGCTCTACATCGATCGAGTCAAATCGATGGACGCGCTGAACGTCCGTGACGAAGTACGCGATTACTTAACTGAGAAATACGTCATCTCGACACAAGAACTGTTCGTCAAACAAGAAGCGGGCGATGGAACGGTCAAATTCTTACTTAAATTGCATGACGGTCACTATATCGAGACGGTGCTCATGCGTCATAAATATGGTCGCTCGGTCTGTGTGACGACACAGGTCGGTTGTAACATCGGCTGCAGCTTCTGTGCGAGCGGCTTGTTGAAAAAGACACGTGATTTGACGGCTGGTGAGGTCGTCGAGCAAATCATGACTGTCCAACATTTCCTCGATGAAGAAGGAGAAGGGGACCGCGTCAGTCATATCGTCGTTATGGGAATCGGTGAACCGTTTGATAACTTCGATAACTTGGTCGACTTCTTGCGCGTCGTCAAAGATGAGCGTGGTCTTGCAATCGCCCCACGTAAAATCAACGTGTCGACGAGTGGTCTTGCGGACAAGATCTATAAGTTTGCGGACCTCGACTTACGCATCAATTTGGCGCTATCTCTGCATGCGCCAAACGATGAATTACGCACACGCATCATGAAAATCAACCGGGCGTTCCCGCTTGATAAACTCATGCCGTCGATTCGCTATTACGTCGAGAAGACGAATAAGCGAATCACATTCGAGTATATCTTGCTCTCGAAAGTGAACGATTTACCAGAACACGCGGAAGAACTTGCGGACTTGATTGAAGACATCAAGGACAAGTCTTACATCAACTTGATTCCGTACAATCCGGTCAACGAGCATATTCAATATGAGCGAAGCACACCGGAAGATATCATGGCGTTTTATGATATCTTGAAAAAGCGTGGCGTCAATACGGGTGTCCGTCTCGAACACGGGACAGACATCGATGCAGCTTGCGGTCAGCTCCGCAGTAAGCATATGAACGTCGAAGGCGCGAAGTAATCAAATGGCTTCTCCGAATTTTCGGGGAGGCCATTCGCTTATCGTTTTTGTCCGACATATTGAATCACAGCTGATTCACCGTGATGCAGTCTTCCTTCTTCTCGCCATACGACATTCTCGTTCAAAACGAGAGGAATGAAATTGTCTTCGAGTTGGTGGAACATCTCCTCAGTGTAAAGAAGTGGGGCGTCTTTTGGTCCACCTGTCCTGTAGGCGAGTTGATGTGTAGAGTACACCTCGGTCAGGAATACGCCACCAGGTCGCAGTGTTTTTTGAATACCGGCGAGCACCTTTTCTCTGACATGTGGAGGAAAGTGGCCGAAGATACAGATGACTAGGTCATACGTATCTTGCGACCAGACCGCTTCATTCAAGTCAATCTGCTTCGTCTGAAGGGAGACGTTTCGTGAAGTTGCCAAGCGCTTCGCTTTTTCGAGTCCCACTTTCGAAGCGTCCCACATCTCGACGTCGAAGCCGAGCGTGGCGAGCCAGACTGCGTTTCGACCTTCCCCCTCAGCGATGGCCAATACACGTTTTCCTTCGATCTGATGAGAGGTGATCCATTTTTGTAAAAACTCGTTCGGCTCTGTCCCATACACATAATCCTCCGAGCTAAATCGTTCATCCCATTTTGACAAGACATTCACTTCCTCTCTACTTTTCTTTCACTATAGCAAATCGAACAAGTGACGGTGAAAATCCATCACGATTTTCCGAATTCATGCATAGTCCAGATGGGAGAAGGGAATAGATTTCTGAACTAATGGATAGAGTGGAGGCTAAGTAATGGAGAGAGTAGATGCGTCGCTGTGGATTCGGGTACGAAATACGCTTGGTGAAGGTCCTTGTTGGGATGCTGAGTTAAAGCGTTTTTATTGGGTAGATATCGAAGGTCATACATTATGGTGGTATGACGAGCGAGAAGACGAGATTTCTTCATTCGAGGTCGGAAAACAGGTCGGTTTTGTCATACCAAAAGTGACGGACGGTGTCGTCCTTGGATTGAAGGATGGAATCTATGAATGGGATGAAATTAATCGAGATCTAAATAAGATTGTCGAGTTGGATGACCCGGATGGTCGATTACGTTTCAACGACGGGAAAGCCGATCCATATGGTCGCATTTTTGCAGGTACGCTCCATCTTGAGGATGAAGAAAACGAAGCGACATTGTATCGAGTCGATCGAGATGGAACGACGACAACACTCTTGGTCGAATTGACACTTTCGAACGGGTTGACATGGTCGCCTGACCATTCCGTATTTTATCATATCGATACACCGACTGAAAAAATTCGGAAATATGATTTTGATTTGAAGTCAGGAACGCTCTCGAACGGAGAGGTCGTCGTTGATTTTTCCGAGGAAGAAGGTTTTCCTGACGGGATGACGTCCGATTCTGAAGGCTGTCTATGGATTGCACATTTTGCTGGTGGACGAGTGTCACGTTGGGACCCGTCAACAGGTGAAAAACTATTGGAAGTGCATGTTCCTGCACCGAATGTCACTTCATGCGCCTTTATCGGGGATGGGCTGAATCGATTAGCCATCACGACGGCTCGTGAAGGAATGGATGAAGAAGCGCTTGCCGAATATCCGGATGCGGGATCGGTATTTATTATCGACACAGAAGTGAAAGGAATGCCATTGTATCGTTTCGGTCGCTGAGGAGGAAGCACGATGGTGAAACGACTGTTGGTTCGAGCAGGTATTGGGTTGGCAGTTGCAGCAGCAGTTAAGATGGGGATTCAAAAGATCCAAGAAAACCGAGCACGTGAAGAAGACCATTCGTACCTCGACCCGAAGTGGGATGAGGTGCCGAGCGTCGATTCAGACAAAGACGAGGATGAAGTCGGATTGACTCAACTCGACTCGATTTATCGGGCTGAATGGCAGGCGAACGCTTATCCGCGCTCGGAAGCCGAAAGAAGGGCACTTGAGGAATAAATACCCACATATTCAAAAACACGTCGTTGGACGTGTTTTTTTGTTGACAAAAAGATGTTCCCATTCCATTATATAAAAAGTAATCATTACGATTTAAATAGGGGGGTATATCATGAAACGAATTCCAATTACGGTACTCTCGGGGTATCTTGGTAGCGGCAAGACGACGCTGCTTAACCACATCTTACATAACCGGGATCACAAGAAATATGCGGTCATCGTGAATGATATGAGTGAACTGAATATCGATGAGAAGTTGATCGAGCAGGGAGGATTCTCCCGGACCGATGAAAAATTAGTCGAACTTTCGAACGGATGTATCTGTTGCACGCTTCGCGAAGATTTGTTGACAGCTGTCTATGATTTAACGAAAGATCGCGACCTCGATGGCATCATCATCGAGTCTTCTGGTATCTCTGAACCGATTCCCGTTGCACAGACGTTCACGTATGCTGACGACGCGCTCGGAATCGATTTGACGAGCCGTGTCTATATTGATGCGATGGTCACCGTCGTTGATGCGTACCGCTTCTTCAAAGATTTCAATTCCGGTGAATCGCTTATGGAACGCCAACAAGCCGTCGATCCAGGTGACGTACATGAAGTCGTCGACCTTCTCGTCGACCAAGTCGAGTTTGCGGACATCATCGTGTTGAACAAGGCGGACAGGGTATCTGAAGAAGAACTGCAGGAAATGAAGGGTTTACTGAAAACGCTCAATCCGAGTGCTAAGTTGTTGACGTCGACCTACTCGAATGTGGCGTTAGACGACCTGCTAGACGTCCGGTTGTTCGATTTTGACCAAGCGATGCGCGCCGCAGGTTGGATTCAAGAACTCGAGTCGGAAGAACATACGCCGGAAACGGAAGAGTATGGCATCAGTTCGTTCGTTTACCGTCGGCGTCGACCGTTCCATCCTGAGCGTTTGATGAATTGGATGGAACATTACCCTGAAGAAATCGTTCGTGCCAAAGGTTTCTTATGGATTGCGACACGAAACGACCTCGCTTGTCTGTTTTCACAGGCTGGGTATGCATCAACGCTCGAACATGCGGGTCGTTGGCTAGCGACACTTCCGGAGAGTGAACGAGAGGCTATGTTTGCAACAGAACCTGAACTGCGCGAAGACTACATCGAGCCGTACGGAGACAGACAGAACGAATTGGTCCTCATCGGTCAACGAATGGACCGGGAGACTGTCGAGCGTTCACTTGACGCATGCTTGTTGACGGATGAGGAGATGGAAACATCGTGGGATACGCTCCATGACCCGCTCCCTGGTACGGGTCAATACGTCACATATTCAGATTGACCGTTTACAAAGCTTCGAAACATCGCTATACTGTGACTGCATAAGTAACCGCATATTAATGACTGCACTAGGGGTGCTTCGGCTGAGATGAGAGCACGGCTCCGATCCCTTATAACTCGATCCAGATAATACTGGCGTGAGGAAGTGCGGCACTTTCTCTATGCAAGTTTGTATAGATTTTGTTGCTGCATTCTCATGAATGCGGCTTTTTTTATGCAAACACATTTAGAGGGGGAAATAAAATGAATGAATCATGTGGTACGAGTCCGATTGTCGGGTTTCGATTCACACTAAGCCCGATGACAGACGATTTTGTCGGGACAATCAAAGGTGCACTAAAACGAACGGATCTGTCAGGTGTGTGGAGACATACGGATGACGTGTCGACGGTCATCCGTGGACAAGTCGAGCATGTGTTTGACGTCGCTCGAATGGTCTTGAGTCTTGCTTCGGAAGAAGGGAAGCATGTCTCAATGAGCGGAACGTTCTCTGTCGGTTGTCCAGGGGATTCGGCGGGAGATGAGGTACTCAAGGCTCCGAGCGAACCATTAAACGGTGCATCAAGAGACCAGTATGTGTCATCGCAGTTCGCACTCTATCCGATGGGTGCTGACGATTACATGGAGCTTATCTATGAGGAAATCGAACAAGCAAAACAGGCTGGTGTCTATAACGAGTCGATGCATTATGCATCAGGCATCCATGGGAACTTAGATGACGTGTTCTCATACTACGAGGCGGCCTTTAAGCGGACGCGCGAAAAGAACCGACACGTTGTCATGACGGTGACGTTCAGCGTAAATAGTCCGTCACATGGAGGGCGACATGCTTAAATCGTGGAAATTGAAAGAAGTCGTCCTTGTCTCCGTACTATCTGTTGTCTTCGCGGTTGTCTATTTATTGTTCGTTCATATCGGTAACTTGTGGGCAGGGTTGATCGGTCCCATCGCCTACGAGTGGATCTTTGGCATCTGGTTTATCGTATCGATTATCTCCGCATACATCATTCGTAAACCGGGGGCGGCATTCATCTCAGAAGTGATGGCCGCAACGATTGAGATGTTGATTGGAAATGCCATTGGGCCACGCATCATCTTGGTCGGCATCGTTCAAGGTTTAGGGGCAGAAGCCGTCTTTGCGATGACGGGCTATAGACGTTATGAGCTATGGGTACTCATGCTTGCCGGATTTGGGTCGGCTGTCACGAGTTTCGTCTATACATATTTCATGAGTGGGTTCGCGATGTTAGAGCCAGGCTATGTGGCGACGATGTTCGGGCTGAGAGCCGTCAGTGGGATGGTCATCGCTGGAATCGGTGGGAAGTTGCTCAGTGACCTATTGCTGAAGACAGGATCACTTCGCGGTTATGCGATTTCACGAAGTGGGAACGTCCATGGTTGAGACAGAGTCACTTCATTTTCGATTCCCAGAGAGTTCTGAGGCGATTCTTGAAGACGTGACCGTTTCAATCCGTCAAGGTCGTACGATTCTTAGTGGGGCGAGCGGAAGCGGGAAATCGACGCTTCTCGCGCTCTTCAACCGTCTCTATCCGGAGAATTGTGACGGAATCCTTGATGGTAGACTCAAACTACTTGGACGATCATACGACGACTATGCACCTGGCGAGATCAATCAGCAGGTCGCAACGGTGTTTCAAGACCCGGATACGCAATTTGTCATGGAGCGGGTGGAAGAAGAACTGATTTTCACACTTGAGAACTTGTCGACACCTGTCTCAGACATCGAACAACGCGTGACAGAAATCCTCGAATCGTTACAGTTGAGTGATTATCGAAACCGCAAAATTGATTCGTTGTCAGGCGGACAGAAACAGCGGATTGCTGTTGCGTGCGCTCTAGTCGGAAGACCGAAATGGCTACTGCTCGATGAACCGTTGACGCATCTAGACCCAGTGACCGCGCAAGAATTTGTAAAATGGCTCGACAAAATGAAAGATCTGAATGTCATTGTCGTCGAGCATCGTCCTCATCTATGGGGAGATTACTTTGACTGGCATATTGAGTTAGAGCGAGGGTGTATCGTTAGGCATGAATTATTCCGTCCGGTCGAGGATTTTGTATTCGTGAAGTCGAACGCGTCACTCTCAGCTATTCAACGCTACAAGGTTAAAGAGGTCAGACGTGATTCGTTTCAGCTCAACGAGACGATGCTCCATGTCCAAGCTGGAGAAGTGATTGCCATTCTCGGACCGAATGGGAGCGGGAAGTCGACATTTTTAAGAAGCTTAACAGAACACAATCATCGGGTCGGACTCGTGCCACAATCACCAGAACATCTATTTTTTATGAACTCTGTTGAGCGTGAGTTACAGTTTGGTCACGAAACATCAATTGAGACCGTGTTAACTGACATGGAGCTTCATAATCAGAGATCTCTCCATCCGTTATCCCTTAGTCACGGCCAAAAACGGAGGCTCGCAGTTGGAATCCAGTCGCTATCGAATAAGCAATTGCTTGCATTCGATGAACCGACTGCAGGTCAGGACGAAGTGTCACTCCATGCACTCGAGGCGCTGATGAAGCGGCATGCGGAACAAGGGCAGACCATCCTGTTCGTAACCCATGACCTATCGTTCGCCAATATCGCCAATACGTTCTATTTGATGAAGGATGGGGAACTTTCGGGACCGTTCGGGGATGAACTATGGCAGAACACAGAGATGCTCCTTGATTATCGATTGCAAGGGAGGGGAGAACGATGTCACTCCATGACATGAATCCGACGGTTAAGTTTGTGACATTGACGCTCATCATGTTCGGTCTGGTACTGTTTTACAACCCATGGACCCCGCTTGTCATCATTGTCGGTACGCTACTGATTCAGCTGGTGGCGACAGACGTATCGTGGAAAAGATGGGGGCTGTTCTTAATCCCATTTCTCATCACGGCGCTCGGCACGTTTTGGACGACGCTCGTGTTTGGGAAAAATCTTGAGGGAGAGACGTGGATGACCATACTCGGTCAGGACATCACAATCGAAGAGAGACGTGTCGCCGTTGCCCTTAGTCTTCGCGTCCTGGCGTTCACGGTCCTATCCCTTCTTTTCATGATGACAACAGATTCAAAGCGATTCGTTATGAGTTTGATGCAACAGGCGAAGTTATCGCCAACAATCGCCTATAGTGCCCTTGTCGGGTTCCGCTTCATCCCTTTGTTGCAGCGTGAGTTGCAGCAACTCCACTATGCACATCAGTTGCGAGGAATTTCGCTCAACACGAAATGGGAACGCCTTCGGCATGTTCCGAAATTACTGTTGCCACTCCTTGCCGGTTCGATCCGACGGGCAGAACGCATCGCCTTTTCGATGGAAGCGAGAGGGTTCACGAGTGGAAAACGAACGATTTATGACAAGATCGAGATCAAATCAAGTGATTTTGTTTGGTCAGGTGTATTACTCACGTTATTTGGAATCGCCATCTGGGCGGGCATATAAAAAAGGAAGATGACTCACATGGAGTCATCTTCCTTCTTCGTTTCCTTCACAATCCGAAACTTTGGTTTTACCGATTCATTGTTGAACGCCTCGAGTACCGTGTTCTCGTTGGCCATACGAATCTGTTGCGGTTCACCTTTAGCGGTCGTACCGATACAGTACATATTCGACTCGTAATCGGCAAAGAGCGATTTATAGGATGTCGCATGGTGCATCAATCGACCAGGCGAGCCCCAACCGACGATGATCATCCCGCCGCTCGCCTCCACCTCTTGTAACGTCTCTTCGACATAGTGATAATTCGTCTCGTCGAGCTGTGATTCCACATAGGGAAGATTATCATTGATGGCAAGTGTTGGCACGAGACTGATGACACGCATCTCCCGAATCGGTTGCGACAAATGATTTTGCATCAACATATAAGCACGTTGCGTTGTCGTACCTGATAAAAAGGCATCGCTCATGCGCGGTGAATAGATGATGACGGCACAAATCACTCCATCCTCGACATCCGTAAACTCATACGTTCGCAAATAACGTTTCGTTTTGTCTTCGTTGAAAATCGATTTTACGCGGATGGTTACTTCTTCTATATGCGTATTCATTTCCATTCCTCACTTTTTCATGTAAGCATCAGCCGAGTGTCTTAAACCACTCGACGTATCGAATCGTATAATAGGCGACATGTTGGCTGAAGGTGTCCCGTTCATCCGGGATGACCGTCACACTTGATTCATAATTCTCATAGTATGTCATGACATCAGTGACATACTGCTCACTTCGATTGTACTCGAAGATGGCGTTCCGTATCGATGTGACTGAATCCGTCTTTTTCCCGCCGTGTTCACTTAAATAATACGCCGCCGTATGGGCAGAATCAACAAGACTATGCGGGTCTGCCTTGCCATCGCCATTTCCGTCACGCCCGAGACCTCCGTATTGATCGATTAAAGCCAGATCTGTCAGATCGACTTCGTCTTCTGGAACATCGCCTTTTTGATCATCCGTATCATATTCCCAACCTAGCCAAGTGCGAGGCATAAATTGAAATGGTCCGATTGCGCCAACAGAGGAGCGCATCGAAGAACTGTGTGAGAAGATCGTCTCGACGCGATGTACAGCAGCAAGCAGACGCCAATCTACGTCATATGCCTCCGCGGCGTCCTGATACACAGAGAGATTAGCGTTCGGTACACCGTGCTCGCCATAATAGGTTCGATACAATCCATTGTTTACTTTATCATGTTGACCGAGCCAGCCAATTGCCCCGAGCAAAAGCACGAGTACAATGATGAAACCGGTCAGTCGCAGCATCATACGTTTCAAGATACCGCCTCCTAGCTTTTAGACAATACCCGAATAGTGTAGCATATAGCTAAGAGGAAGGACAGGAGTGGATATGGATGCTCGAACGATTGATTTTTACAGCCATTATTGGGTATATGTTGGTCGTCCAAATCTTTAACGCAAAACTGATTCGTCCATTGACTGAGACGAAAGGACGGACGTGGGTATACGACCAAACCGTTAAATCAGCATGGGGACTGACCTTGTTGATTGTAGCTCTCATTTTTTTATTTCAAGTACCGCCATCAGAAATAGGTTTGACATTTTCGCCAGAACCAGGCAACGAACAGGCGTGGCAAGTCTTTTTCCTATCATGTATTCTCGTCACAGTGACACTCGTTTTTTATTTGTTAGTCAAGACCTCATCCCGACTACGAGGTGTCCTACGTCCTTACTATGATCTTGATTTAGAAAAGCTTCTCCTGCCTAGAACGAAGAAAGAGGAACAGGAGTGGAGTGCCGTCTCCGTCACAGCAGGTGTGACCGAAGAGTTCATCTTTAGAGGCGTTCTACTTTATACGATCACACTCTATATCGATGGGTCGAACATCACTCTTGCACTTATTGGTGGAGCACTCTTTGGCATCGCGCATGCCTATCAAGGCGTCAAAGGAATCTTGACGACGGGCATTGTCGGTTTCGGTCTCGGTCTACTATATTTAGGTATGGGTGTCTTATGGCCGGTCATGGTCTTGCATGTACTGCTTGACTTGATTGCTGGACCAATCCATGTCGGTGCAAAAAGCGATTGACTGCGTCTTCATATGCAGGGGCGTCCTTGATCATACAATCTGTATGTTCTGCTCCGTCAATCAAGAGCAAATCGTTTTGGCGGTTCAACGCGTTCATCTCGACTGACATCCACGTCGGGACAAAATCATCTTTTGAGCCGTGTACGAATAAGATTGGGGTCGTCGTTTCAGTGACGGCCTTTTTTGGTTGTACTTGCTTCATGGTGAACCCGGCACGAGACCATAAGAAATAATTGATTCCGGGAAGGAAGAACTCTGCCGGTATCCGATGCAATTCTTTCAATTGGTATCGCATCAATTGCCCCATATCGTCAAACGGACATTCTGCGATGACAAAATCGACGTCTGTGAGCGGAGTCGTTTGAAGGACCGTCGCTGCACCCATCGAGACTCCGTGAAGACCGATTTGTTCGACTGTTTCATTCGTTTTCAACCATTCGACCCAATCAATCATATCAATTTTTTCATGATATCCATAAGAGGCATAAACGCCTTCGGATTCCCCGTGTGACCTTAAGTCGACAGCAAGCAAGTTATATCCGAGACGATGGAACATGGCGAGATGAGGCGCCATGAAGCTATGTGAAGCGGTATAACCATGTACAAACACAATCCATTTCGTCGAAGCGTCATTCCGATAAATTCGACCATAGAGTCGAAAATCATCCTTCGACTGTATGGAGACGTGTTCAAATGGGACATCATGATAGAAAGCACGGTCCTCTTCCGTGTATGGAGCAAGTAACATCTCCGGTGTTTTCCGTTTCCCTCGAGTCATCCGTTTGAAAGCATAGTAGCTGATTGCGTAATAACCAGTGAAAAGTGAAGCTAATCCGATTTGCCATTTTCGTTGCATATGATCGACTCCTTTCAACGTAATTGTACCCGAAACGAAGATAAATCGTGCTGTTTTCTGAAGTAAGTTGGGCTCTTACGTGCCATAACCTCAAAGTTAATATGACGATACTCTTCTCGCATCACATAATGATACACGCTATGATCGATAAACAATCTATAAAGGGGATCGGAACAGTGATGGAACGAGTGGATAGCTATCGAATGATTCAATGTGTGTTGAGTAATCCAAATGGAACACTCGAAAGCGGTGTGACCTTTAGATGGACATGTGACGGCGACGAACGAATTGTCGGTCTCGTGTTCGATTTGTTGCTCGATCGTTATTTTCTACATAACAAATCGAGCCTACACACCGAGGTTCAGGAAATCGCAATGTCGACGGGATGTCGACCAGAAGAGGTCATCCGTGCGTTTGCCTGTCTCTCGGGTATACGACTCGAATCAAATCATATTGCGGAGCGGTTCATGGTCATTGAAGGTGCCGACATCTCTCAACAGGGAGAGATCGGGGTCACCGTACGTTTTGGTGGCTGGCTCACGCATCAGCTTCGTCAAATCTGTCAGCGTGAACCGATGCTTAGCTATTGACCTCGGTCAACGTACCATCGATGACGCGCAGTATACGATCACATACATCGAGCATACGTTCATCGTGCGTGATGACGACGACGCTACGTCCTTCACGATGTGCTTGTTGTGACAGCAACTCCATCACACGCCGTCCGTTCTCGTAATCCAGACTCGCCGTCGGTTCATCTGCCAAAATGAGTTGTGGTGAATTAATCAAGGCTCTAGCGACGGCGACGCGTTGTTTTTCTCCTCCAGAGAGTGTCGTCGGGAGATGATGTAATCGATGTTCTAATCCAAGCTTCACTAGTAACTGTTTTGCGTCGGTATCTTTGTTTTCTTGAATGAGCTCGAGCTGTTCAAGCACTGTCAGATAAGGGATCAGATGTGCTTGCTGAAATACGAACCCGACTTCATGTAATCGGAGAAGCCGTCGCTGTTCTTCATCCAAATCAAACACATCTTGTTCATTCATGGAGAATGTTCCTTGATCTGGTTTTCGGAGCAGACCGAGAATATATAATAACGTACTCTTCCCGCTCCCACTTGGACCGACGATGGCGATACATTCTCCAGGTGACACGTGTAAATGAATATCATTTAGAACGAGTTGTCCATCGAATTGATGAGATATATGCTCTAGTCTCATGATGCTTTCCCTCCTATAATTTCAATCGCGTCGATTTGGCGAAGCTTCCAGAGCGGAAGGAATGCACCAAGAATCGATAAGATGATGAACATGGAACCAAATAGTGAAACGTGACCGATGTCGACGATAAATGGCATCGACGATGGAATCACGACATCGGCGATATACATCATCCCGATGGACGCCGCGACAGCGGATGATACGATGACGATGACTTGGAAGAGCAATGCCTGTCCGATGATTCGTGGGGAGAGACCGATTGCTTTCAAAATACCGAGTTCCGGTAGCTTTTGTAAGGTGAACAGATAAAAGAATGCGGTCAAAATAAAGGTTCCAATCACCAGTAAGAATGCCCGCATCATCGTAAATGTGCTCTGCTCGGCGCTATAACCGGGAACAGATTCGATGATTTCCTGTTGACTCATCGTGAGTGTATCGGATGCCGTAGCGTTTGCTCCAATCTCGGCAGATACATATGGACGTTGTTCGGAGTAACGTAAATAATCGAACCACGTTTCATTTGTCGTATAGAGGACGGGGCCATGGCTGTATCTTCCGAGGGCCTCACCAGCGATTGTAAAGTCATACGCTGACACGAAGTCGGTCAAGGTATCACCAATCTTCACGTTCTCTGAAAGGCTCGAATCGAAGACCACTTCACCTTTTTGTAGACCTTCGACTGGTCCAATCTTGCTCCCGCTAGGAAGGGCGAAGAGGGTCACCTCCTTTTTCTTTCCATCAATTGTGACCGTGAGCGGACGGACACTCATCGTTTCAATTGAAGCATCAGTTGGGACGTCCAAAAAGGAGCGCGTCAACTGACCATCTGAATCTTTGTCCAGTCTATACGTTGAAATGTTCAATTCGTGTAGGGCAGAACCGTTGTCATATGCTAGTCCGTCGGCAAGCCCCGTGATCAAGGTTGTTAACATGACGATCATGAGCGTGATTACGAACAGCATCGAAAACTTTCGTTTTTGTCGCCACATCTCTTTCCATCCTAATTGCATAAAAAAACCTCCTTCAAGTTCTATGAAGGAAGTGTAATCGTTCAATATGAACGGAATATGAACAGCATCAAAAATGAAGGTGGAACGTCGTCCCGATTCCTTTAGTCGATTCAAGGGTGATCTGTCCACCGTGCAAAGCGATGATGTCTGATGTGACGGCGAGGCCTAACCCGGTTCCTTGAGTCGTTCGTGCTGCATCGCCTCTGAAAAACCGGTCAAATAAATGACGTTTCGTCTCCTCATCCATTCCAATTCCTTCATCGATAAAGGAGACACATATCCGAGGATTGAAGGTGCATGTGATCCGAATCGTCCCACCATCGTGTGAGGCATGGATAGCATTGACTAGTACATTGTTCCACACTTGTGCGAGAAGGACAGGGTCACTTTTCAATACGACATCAGGCGGGATGTCTGTCATGACGGCAATCCCTTTTTGGTCGAGCAAAAATGCGTTCATCTGTATGACCTCTGAGATAGACTGTAACACGTTCACATCCGACGCAAGGGTCGGTGGATGTTCATCTAGACGCGATAACAATAAGAGTTGTTTGGTCAATTGAGATAAACGTCTTGTTTCTTGTTCGATGACACGTGCATATTCTTTCGATACACCGTCGGTACCTTCAGCCAACTTTTCCGCATAGCCGACGAGTGACGTCAAGGGTGACTGAAACTCATGAGAGACGTTCGAGACGAATCGACGTTGTCGTACTTCGGTCTGCTTGATTACATTCGTCATCTCTTGGAACTGTCTCGCTAACGTTCCGATTTCATCTTTTCGTTCAATAGGCAGATGTTTCGGCTCTTGCCTCATGGCCACTTCAGTCGTCGCGGCTGTGAGCGTTTTTAAAGGTCGAACGAGCGAACGAGTCGACATCGCAATCAAGCTGAACGCGAGAATGGTTACGAGTGCGAAGAACATGCCAACAAAAAGGTGAAGCTCTCGGATTTGGGCACTTAGGTCAGGTCGAATGAAGACGACATCTCCGTTGTCGAGTGTCCATCCGTACGTATTCGTCAATTCATTATCAAATAGCCCTAAAAGGAACAGGTGAAATGGGAAATCACGCATTCCTTGATAAGGTGTGCCTGCACGGACAGATGAAATCACATCGTCAGGAATCGATTCATCTCTAAACGAACCACCATAGCGCGATCGTGTATTTGTCGAATCAATCACAACCAATTGGTAACCTGTCACAGCCAAAAACGAATAAAATGCGTCTTCGTCTGCATCGGTATGCTCCGAGAAATAGGTCGACGCCTGTTTTGCGATTGTCTCAGTCTTCTCACTATAGGAAGGTTGCCACCACGTATAGTAAGCGACATTACTGATTAATAACGAAATGGCTCCAGAAATAAGCAGAATAAAAAACATGGTGAGAATGATTCGAGTATATAATGTCTTCATTTCAATACCTCTAGTGAATATCCGACACCGCGCACTGTCCGAATCGAGAGTGCGGGGTGGTCGAACCTGTGACGAAGTCGTTTGATGTGCACATCGACGGTTCGTTCATCTCCTTGGAAATCAAAACCCCATACGAGTTCAATCAATTCTTCGCGACGATATACCCTGCCTGGGAATGAAGCGAGCTGAAACAATAGTTCAAACTCTTTTTTGGGAAGGTAGAACAATTGGTCGTCGAGCTTCACTTCATATTCGGTTAAATCCAACTGTAGCGGTCCTGCTTGAATACGCGAAGCAGATGAGCGCTTGTATCGCCGTGAAACGGCTTGTAATCGGAATAGTAATTCTTCTGGGATGAAAGGTTTTGTCATATAGTCATCTGCCCCGTGCTCAAACCCTTGACGTTTATCTTCCCATTCGCCGAGTGCCGTCAATAAGATGACCGGAATATCAAGTTCCGTTTTCAGGCGGCGACACAATTCCCGACCATCTATACCCGGTAACATAATGTCGATAATCGCTGCATCAATCGGCTGAGTCCTATATAGCTGCTCGCCTGACTTCCCGTCTGTTGCAATGAAAACATCGTGACCTGCATCTTCAAACGTCTCTTTCACAAGACGTAAAATTGAAGGGTCATCTTCCACGATGAGTAAACGCATGTCAATCGTTCCTTTCTATAAAACTTACACGCGAAACGAGGTGACCCATACGAAGTCACCTCGAGTCGAATCAGTTCAATTGTTTCGTCATTTCCTCGTGCAAGGCGCGAAGCGCACGGATAAATGCATCTTTGAAGTACTTATCTTCTTGTGTCTCTAATGTCTGAATCGCTTTTTGATCGCCCGTTGATGCTTTTAAGAGCAAATTCACGACTGTTCCCCATCGTTTGACGTGTTCTGGTCTTGGATGATTAAGGGCGGTTGTCAACGTAAACCAATACGGTTGATCGCGGCGTTGAAGGGTGGCAATCATTTGTTTTGCAAGTAGAGCCTCTTCTTCGGAAGGTAGGGTCGCCGTCGCGAACCACCCTAGTAATGAGCCACTCATCGATTCGAGCTCCTGCTTCATCGACTGTTCCATCGGCAAGCGTCCAAAATCCGTGACGTTGACAAATACCAATCGGTCTTTTGGGTCGATATGAGTGACCCATCCCGTGATTGATTTCATTTTGTCCCGCTCTTTAGACTGTGCTTTACATGTATACCCTTGTTGTTTTCCAATATAAATTCGGAACTGCCCCCGATCGACATGTTTGTCCACTTTGAACTCAATGTCTTGTCCGACTTGAAACGGTTGATTCCGCTTATTCAGTGTCTGTCCTTTTTTCAACTCAGGTCGTTTCGAGATGTGACGCAGCGCTTCTTGTTCGGTGCGGTCATCCAACGTCCAAAGGTTGTGGGGTGTCACATTTTTGAAACGATGGCGTCGCACATAAATATATTGGTCAAGCGCGTCAATCGCGTCTGCGGCAGGTAGTGTACCATTCAAATAGTCATCAGCGATGTCTCGTAGCGTGAGAGATTCGAGACGATCGATATATCCTGCGTATGGAATCGTCTCGACCACATACAAAGCGGTCGCAATCAATTCACTTTCACGAGGGGTCAACGGTCGTTTGGCCATGGTGCACTTCCTCTCTAGATTCATACGAATAGTATATCAAAAACCATGCAATCGTTGCGAATTCAACTGAGATTTGGAAAATAATGCGGAATGGACAGGATTTCCATAGACCATCACGAATAGTAATGTGTAGAGAATCGGATAAAGGAATGAAAAAGTGAGGTGAGACAATGAAGCTCTCCATCGAATCTGGTGATTATGTTGTCTTGATTGAAATCAATAAAGAAGTATTAAAATGTGTCTCCCTCGAAGAAGCGGATCAGGCAGACCGGATCAGATACGAACTAGTTGGACGGATGAGTGAACGTTTACCAGCAGAAGTCATCGTCCCGTCCATCATCGACTACATTCGCTTTGGAAGTGGATATATCGGTGATCGTATCGTCTGGGATACGGAAACAGATTCTTTTTTTTGTCAGCAGTTCGAGACAATCGACGGCTCTCCGCTAGGAGAAGATTTAGAAGGATTTCGTCCTGACCCAAGTCGAGTCGAACTGGCTCGGTACTATACTTATTTGACCATCGGACGAATTGTCGAATATGAGATGTTACATCCTGATGAACCGAGCTATTGGTAATTTAATTTAAAAACAGGTAAATACAATGGTGTGTTTGCGATAATATGATTATCAATCATTTGTTTGAATGGAGCGTGCAAAAATGAAGAAGATTTTGATAATCTTATCAATCGCTATGTTTATCATACCGACTACAACTTATGCAGAAAAACCAGTTGTTTTAGAAAAACACGGATATGTCGTAAAAGAACCACATATTAATCATCAATACTACATTAAACAATCTTTTATAGATGGTGCTTGGAATAATACTCGAGGAACATCTGATATTGCAATCGCACTTATTGATTCTTCTGCAGACCAAAAACATAAAGATTTAAAAAACGTAGCAAAAGTTATCAATTCGATGAAAGGTCCATATAGCGTAGATTATCATGGTACACATACTGCAGGTATTATGGCGGGAAAACACAATTCTTTTGGTATAGCTGGTATCGCACCTAATGTTCGATATCATTTTTACAATGTGTTTTACGGAAAAAACTCAGAGTATACGGACTCATGGACAGTTGCGAAAGCAGTTGATAAGGCGGTTCAAAATGGTGCTAGTATTATAAATATCTCTTTAGGTGGAGATTATTATGATCGCCGTTTGGCAAACTCGATAAGACAGGCTCACTCCAAGGGAGTAATAGTCGTCGCATCTTCTGGAAACGATGGACAAAATAAAATTTCCTTTCCGGCAAGCATGAAAGAAGTGATTGCAGTTGGAGCAATCGATTCACGTCATAGAATTGCTGATTTCAGCAATATGAATGCTGATGTCAAAATTGTTGCACCCGGAGTCAACATTTTGTCATTAGGGATTAACAACCGTTTTGTTTATATGGACGGAACATCTATGGCTGCGCCAATGGTTTCTTCAAGTCTTGCGCTTGTAAAATCAATAAACCCTTTCTTAACACCTATGGAGATTAATACTTTGATTTCGAAAATGCCACGTGAAAAAGGAAAAAGTTATACAGCATTAAATACTAAAAAATTAATTGAAGCGACACCACTCCCTTTGAAAATATCATCATCATCAAAATGGCAAAAACGGTATATAGATGATGTGAATTTAAGCGTAATTAATCATAAAAACTTAAAAGTGACATACGAGCTATATTCAGGTCGAAAAAAAGTAAAAACACTAACTCCAAATAAAAGTTTTACGATGTACTACGGTGGAGATTGGTTACCAAGTGGAAAATATAAATTAGTAGCAAAAGTCACTGACGGAAAGTTTTCTCGCAAAGATTCTAAAGTGATTGAGTATGTGAATACTGTAAAAGCTTCGGTTTCTGTATTAAATGCCGAAGGGAACAAACTCACTTTACGTACGTCTCGTAAAGGTGTTGTTACCGTTCTCGATGCGGATGGCAACAAAATGTATGAAGCCCTCCATATTGCCGGGACGTTCCCGGTGAGAGGAGATACGACAAAACCGTTGACGGTGATTCTAAAGCCGACAGATGTGCGTGAAAAAGTCGTATCGGCGAGTTATACACCGCCCGCGGTCGAGGAAGAACCGCCAGTTGTCGAATCATTATAAAGAAAAAAGCCGTCTACTCCGAAAGGAGAGACGGCTAATCTAATTTAATCGATGGTGATGGCTTCTCCACACCAACGGATACTCGCTTCTAATACATTTCCTTGGTCGTCAATATGCTCAAAACTGAGTTTGCCATCGCGGATGATTTCGCATAATCCGACACGAACCCGATCACTCCAAGCGCGACGCGTTTCAAGGGTTTCGTCGAACACCGGAATCGTGTCAGGGAAACGCTCTTCTAAGTGTGCTAAATTATGATGGTCAAAATGATAAGATCGTTTCGAGAGTTCGTTCGGTGCTTTAATATCGAACGGTTCGAACCCTCGGACGAGACGATTATTTCGGTAGAAGGCGAACACGCCGTTGTTCGGGTGGAGCACTTTAATGTCATCGATTTCTATTACATAAGTCAGACGTTGAATCCAACCGTTTTTTGCATCTTGATGCATCAAAATCCCTCCTTATTCATTGAACACGCCTTATTTTAGCGCTGACTGAATGTAAAATCAAGTTTCGAATTTCAGTTGTCAATCGTTGAAATTTCCGCTACAATGGTTGAAGTGACTATGAGGTCTGGACAATCGCGGGACGCAAGTTTTGAGGAAAGTCCATGCTCGCACAGCCTGTGATGGCTGTAGTGATCGTGCTACACGAAAAGATAAGTGTAGGCAACGCAAGTTGACGGCAGAAGAAACACCTAAGTCCTCGGATATGGTGTACGCTTCTTGAAAGTGCCACAGTGACGAAGTCTGATCGGAAACGTTCAGAGTGGAACGAGGTAAACCCCACGAGCGAGAAACCCAAACTATGGTAGGGGAACTTCCGAACCGGAACCGAACGGGACGGAGGGCGCCGATGTGCGCAGATAGATGATTGTCACTCCATCGTGCCAGGGAGACCGCTATGAGCACCGGAGTACAGAACATGGCTTACAGGACAACATAGTCTCAACTGACAACGACAAGGAGTTCAAGCACATATACTTGAGCTCCTTTTTTCATGATTTTTTTACAACTTACAGTATGAGTGAAAGATTTTAATGTAGAAAGAAGGCGATTGCAGATGGCAAAACGTAAACTGATTGCGACAGCAGCGATGGGAATCGAGGCACTCGTTGCAAAAGAAGTAAGAGACTTAGGATACACATGTGAAGTCGAGAATGGTCGAGTTTACATCGATGCGGAGATGGAAGACATTCCACGATTAAATATGTGGTTGCGTACGGCAGACCGTGTCAAACTCGTCGTGGCGGAGTTCAAGGCGACAACGTTCACAGAACTATTCGACGGGGTTGTGGCATTGCCGTGGACAGATCTCATGCCGTGGGACGCTGCGTTCACGGTTGACGGTCGCTCGGTCAAATCGAAACTGTTCTCAATTCGGGACTGTCAAAAAATCACGGAGAAGGCAATCGTCGAAGCGATGCAACGTGGCTATCATAAGGGAGGGGAATGGTTGCCGAAGTCAGGTGCGAAATTCCCGATTGAAGTCGCTTTATTAAAAGATGTAGCGACAATCACAATCGATACGTCAGGACCGCTCCACCGTCGAGGATACCGTGAGTTGCATTCACAGGCACCACTTAAAGAAACGATGGCGGCGGCAATGATTCAATTGACGAACTGGCGTCCAGATATGCCATTTTATGATGTCTTCACGGGTTCAGGGACACTCGCAATCGAGGCGGCGATGATCGGACGGAACATCGCGCCGGGTATCAATCGCGAATACTTCGCTCAGGACTGGACATGTATCCCGAAAAAAGCGTGGTATGCAGCCATGAACGAAGCGAACGAGAAAGCGGAGTGGGATAAACCGCTCAAAATCTATGGAATCGACCTCGACCCGCGTATGGTGAAACTTGCGAAAGAAAACGCGGGACTCGCCGATGTCCGTGATGCGATCACGTTTGTCCATAGTGATGCGGCCGCATTGAAACCGAAAGAAGAGTACGGCGTCATCATCGGTAACCCGCCTTACGGGGAACGACTTCAGTCAGAAGAAGAAATCATCGACTTGTATGAGCGCATCGGCGCACAATATGCGAAGTATCCTGGATACAGCGTCTACATGCTGACGAGTTATGAGGACTTCGAAAAAGCATATGGTCGCCCAGCGACGAAACGTCGGAAGTTGTACAACGGTAACATCGAAACTCAATATTATCAGTACTTTGGAAAACGTCGTCCACGACCAGATCGTGACGCGTCACCAAAATCGGAGTCATAAACGAATGACCGTTCTAGCGAGCGGTCATTTTTTTGCTTCCGATGAACCAACTCACTTGTTTCATCATTCGATGAACAGGTTATACATAACATATGTATAATTAGAGGGGGACATGTGATGCAAAAGTATACCGTTGAATATCAATTACACGCGAAAGAACAGAACACTCGGACGGTCGAGGTAGAGATGGACCGGGTGCCAGATTTAAATAATCAAGAGGAACTAAATGCGGCTTACCAGATTGTATCCGACGCGATTCGTGAACCGATCACCAGTTTTGAGATTGTATCTATTACATGAGCCCGGGGCAGTCGCTTCGGGCTTTCTACATATGACTTAAAGGAGTGAACAGATTGAATATTTTAGTAGTGGGCATAGGTGACGTGGCCAAAAAAGCGTATCTGCCAGTATATGCCGGATTAAAGAACGTGAACGTGTATCTTGTCTCAAGGGATGAAGAGAAGTTACAGGACATCATATCGACCTATCGTTTCGAAGGAGGATATACGGACCTTCAAGCCGTGCCGATGACGCAAATCGATGCCGTCATGATTCATTCGACGACAGCTGTCCATTACGAGCAAGCCGAATATTGTTTACGGCAAGGGAAGCATGTCTTCATTGATAAGCCAATCACATTCACGCTAGAAGAGACCGAGCGACTCGTTGCACTTGCGAAAGAGAAGGGCGCTCATCTTGTCACGGGCTTCAATCGCCGATTTGCTACGGCGACAGAGGCGCTTAAACAACTCGAACAAAAGAACATGATACTTATTCAAAAGAACAGAACGTATAAACCGGCGACACTTCGAGAATTTATCATCGAGGACTTTGTGCACGTCGTCGATACGCTTCGTTATTTGACGGACCTTCACCCTGTCGAACGCTTGTCTGTCACGCCGCGTTATGAAGGAGATGTGTTGAAACAGGTGATGATTCATTTTCAGGCGGGTGGAATTGAAGCAATCGGCTGGATGAACCGGGATAATGGATGCACGGAAGAAGTGATGGAAGTCATGTCTCCATCTGTGAAACGTGTCACACGGGACGTCGAACGAGTCATAGACTATGGCGTCGACGGGATAAAAGAGTGGCCGCTCGATCCGTGGGAGTCAAATTTAAAGCGTCGGGGCTTTATCGACTTGATTGATGACTTTATCAAGTTGTTAAATGGGGAAGCGAACAAGTCAGTCCTAGCTGAGGATAGTTTAGAGACACATCGTCTATGTGAAGAAATTCTTAAAAATGTGCAGTGAACCCACTGTTTCTGTCAGATTCAGAGCGGGTAAAAACCCGATAAAAGGAGGCGATTTCGTTGGATATCCGTGAACTCATTATGCAAATCAATGACTATTTATGGTCGTACCTTCTCATTTTCGTATTGATTGCAGGAGGTCTTTATTTTACGATTCGGATGGGGTTCGTCCAGTTCCGAATGCTACCTGAGATGTTCAAACTACTATTTGTCAAAGGACTTAAACATGAGAAAGGTCAAGTTTCTTCTTTCCAAGCGTTCGCAATCGGGACTGCGGCACGTGTCGGTACCGGAAACATTGCCGGTGTATCGACGGCGATTGCATTAGGAGGTCCTGGAGCCGTGTTCTGGATGTGGCTCATCGCCTTGATCGGAGCGGCCTCGGCATTTGTTGAGAGCACGCTTGCCCAAGTGTACAAAGTGCATGATGGAAAGGCTTGGCGTGGGGGACCGGCCTACTACATCGAACGGGCGCTCGGAGAACGGTGGCTCGGCATTGTGTTTGCGATCTTAATTACGTTTGCGTTCGGTTTTGCCTTCAATTCAGTACAAGCCAACACCATTGCACTCTCCGTGAACAATGTGTTTGAGGTCGACACGGTATGGGTCGGCTTGATTCTGTCAGTCGTCACCGCCATCGTCATTTTCGGTGGAATTCGTTCCATTTCAACATTATCGGGAATCATCGTACCAATCATGGCAGGAGGCTATATCTTGCTGGCCATTTGGGTCGTCTTGACGAATCTTGATGTCGTACCGCAAGTCTTCTCGGCCATCTTCTCTGAAGGTGTACTTGGTTTCCAGCAGTTGTTCGGTGGTGCGGTCGGTGCGGCTGTTCTTCAAGGAATTCGACGTGGACTATTCTCGAACGAAGCGGGGATGGGATCTGCACCGAATGCGGCAGCTACGGCAGAAGTCAGTCACCCTGTCAAACAAGGATTGATCCAATCACTCAGCGTCTTTGTGGACACGTTGTTCATCTGTACAGCGACGGCGATGATCGTCTTGATCTCGGGTGTCGAAGGGTCCGAGTCGTTCCAAGGGATTGAACTTGCGCAAGAGGCACTTCTCGTCGAGATTGGACCGATTGCGACGACGCTCATGACCATCGCCATCTTACTTTTCGCCTTCAGTTCCATTCTGGCGAACTACTATTATGGTGAAACGAATATTGAGTTTATTTCGGAAAAGAAACGCTATCTCATCATCTATCGGATTGCAGTCGTCGGTATGGTCATGTTTGGTTCAGTACGGTCGGCAGGGCTTGTCTGGTCCATCGCTGACATTTTTATGGGACTCATGGCGCTCGTCAACATGTATGCGATCTTCCGCTTGAGTAAAGTCGCGAAGACGTTACTCGATGACTACATGGCCCAGAAGAAAGAAGGACGAGACCCGGAATTCTTCAAAAATGGCGTCGACCTTCCTGGAAAAGAACACATCGAAGCGTGGGAAGCAAAAAAAGAAGAAATCAGTTAACCGATGTGAGAGTGCTTCCGATACCGGAAGCCTCTCCTTCATTTTAACAATAATATTTCAAATACCGCATTTATATTATATTAAAGAAAGTAGAGAATGAAGATGAAACAAGTTTTATCGACAGTCGTCAAGCGTTTTTTTACAGAACGCTTCTTTGACCAAGCTGCCATGTTGGCCTATTACTTCATTTTATCCACGTTCCCATTCTTATTATTCGTATTAGGGATTGTCGGGTTTTTACCATTTACGAGCGGTGATGTGATTCAAGCGTTATCACTCATTATGCCTGAAGCCAGTTATAAGCTGTTAGAAGGGAATATTGAAGCGATTTTTGATAACTCTAAATTGAAATTGGCATCATTTAGTATCTTGCCGGCTCTTTGGATTTCATCGATTGCTGTGCAGTCGTTGGTCCGGGCATTAAACGATGCTTATCGGGCAGTCCGAAATAAGGCATTTTGGAGAGGGGTCTTGCAAGACATCGCAATCACATTGGCACTCATGTTTGTACTCCCGTTCTCATTACTCGTACCGGTGATCGAAACGGCACTACGTGAAGTGTCTTCATATATCTTGTTTATCGATGAGATCGTCACGACCTATGCCCAGATTTGGTTTTATTTTAGATGGATCGTTGGGACGGGTTTACTCTTTACCGTATTTATCTTCGTCTACAAGTGGTTACCGAGTGTGTCAGGTACATTCAAGAATAGTTGGGCTGGGGCGGCATTTGCAACTGTAGGAATCCTCATCGTTTCAAACGTGTTCAGCTACTATTCACAGTTCGCGAACTACGAACAGTTTTACGGTCAACTCGGAGCGTTCATCGTCTTGTTGATTTGGTTTTACCTTGCTGCTTCTGTGATTTTGCTAGGAGGACTCCTAAACGCAACATTAATCGAGAGGAAAGAAAAACTTCGTTAGACGTGTAAATGCTAGTTATCATTTAAAAGAATAGGGAATGGTAACGTAAGGTCACATCATCTAAGCGGAGGTGGGAAACATGGATATGCAACGGCTCGTACACAATCGTCGTTTCATCGATCAATCATTGTTTTACCTCGCCTTACATCTGTGGAAATGGATCCTCCTGTTACCTGTCTTGTTCTATTTGGATGTATCGTTTCGCCATTCGCCATTCTCTGAGTTTCTAATTGTGAGTATCATATTGTATCTCATGTTTCGCGTGATACAATATGTCATCGCCAGTCGTGCTTCTTTAATGGAATTGGTTGAGTTTGGCTATTCAGTTTTGTCACTCGTTCTCGTCTTCACATTCTTGATGGAAATTGGAGCTCCACCTATCGCCATCGCGATCGTTGGGGCCGCATACTTGAGTCATCCGATGCTTGCGCTACATCATTATCAAAATTTCTCAGAACGCAAATGGCTCAATAAACAATTTCAATTGTTTAGCCCGATGTTACGCCAAGGAGAAGTACCTGTTCACGTCCTCGTATTGACGGAAGATGAAATTGTGATTACTGTAGAGAGTGGAAAAGAGTTTACGTACCGTCATATTTATTGGGGCGGTTTTTATGTAGAAAATGCTTCCTAAAAGGTGGTTACTCAGTTGTTTAGTGGATTCGACAATATCATTGTCATTTTGTTTTGGATTGCGACATTCATTGCGTTCTTCAAAGGGGCGTATGACATGTGGCGTGAGTATCGATCAACGAAAGAAAAGTCGGTTCTTTATTATTTGATTGTTTTAATCATCACATGGTTCTGGTTCAACCCATATGAACTGGTCGCACTTCATCCGTTCGTGTTGATGGCGTATTACTGGAATCGGAGCAAATGGATGCGTAATGCGATGCTCGTGTTGGTGCTCGTGCCGTTTGTGATTCGTGTCTGGTTAATCGCAGCATCGATGTAATACAAAAACTCGGTCCCTTCGAAGGGACCGAGTTTTTAAATTGATCTGGATTATTCTTTTTTCGCAGCTGCCAATTCAGCTTCCATTTCACCGAATTCACGGTTGATGCGTTTCTGTTCTTTCTGGCTTGTAAAGTTACTGACAAGTACGATTGCCAACATACTTAAGAAGAAGCCAGGAACCATTTCGTAAAGGACTGTTGAAAGTCCAGTCACGATCCAAAGGATAACCGTGATGGCACCTACAAGAATACCAGCGAGGGCACCTTGGCGTGTCATCTTGCTCCAGTAGAGTGATAACAGGATTGCTGGTCCGAATGCAGAACCGAAACCGGCCCAAGCATAACCAACAAGTGTCAAGATTGTACTAGATGGGTTGAGTGACATAAGCGTCGCCACAAATCCGACGAGCAAGACACCGATACGTCCAGCACGTACCATTGTTTTTTCACTTGCTTCTTTGTTGAAGAACTTACGATAGAAGTCTTCTGTCAAAGCAGATGAAGTAACAAGCAATTGTGATGATACAGTCGACATGACTGCAGCAAGAATTGCGGCTAACAAGAATCCAGTGATGAACGGGTGGAACAAGACTTCTGAGAATTGAATGAAGACTGTTTCCGGATCACCGAGTGGATTTCCTTGTCCACGGAAATAAGCGATTCCGACGAAACCTGTCATGACTGCACCAATGATTGATACGGTCATCCAGCTCATTCCGATACGACGTGCTGTTTTTAATGATTTCACATCACGGATTGCCATAAAGCGAACAATGATGTGTGGCTGACCAAAGTAGCCAAGTCCCCAAGCGAGGAGACCGATAATTCCGAGTGTCGTTGTCCCTTTGAAGAGATCAAACAAGTCGGCATTGATAGTCGTTGCAGAGTTGACAGCAGTGTCTACTCCACCGAGGTCCGTTAAAGCAACAAACGGAACGAGCACGAGTGCCAAGAACATGATGACACCTTGTGCGAAGTCTGTCCAACTAACTGCCGTGAACCCACCGAAGAGGGTATACAAGATAACGACACTAATTGTAACGATGACACCTGTCTGATAGTTTAATCCGAATGAGCTTTCAAACAACTTCCCGCCAGAAACGAGTCCGGCTGACGTATAGAACGTGAAGAAGATGATGATGACGGATGCAGATAGGATCCGTAGCCAGTTCGAGTGATCTCGGAACCGATTCTCTAAAAAGTCTGGAATCGTAATCGAATCGTTCGCCATCTCTGTGAAGACGCGAAGTCGTGGAGCAACTAACAAGTAGTTCAAGTAAGCTCCGATGACCAATCCAACGGCTAACCAAATTGCTGATAGTCCAGTTGCATACATTGCACCCGGTAGTCCCATTAACATCCAACCACTCATATCCGAAGCTCCGGCTGACATGGCTGTAACTCCTGGCCCCATTTTACGGCCACCTAACATATAATCTGATGAATCGGTCGTTCGTTTATACGCAACGTATCCGATAAGAAGCATCATCACGAGATAAAGCGCGATTGATACCCATTCTTGCCATAGCATTGAATTACCTCCTATTAAGTTAAGAAAATCTATTTCATCAAACTCGTTCGCGATTGTGTGAACACATCACACAGTCAATAATAAAAGTTGAAAAGGCGAACTTGTGTCTTACCTTACCGAACGATTTAAATGATTGCAAACTGTCACCTTTTCAGAAAAATGGCTCTAAAGCCCATCATATCAACGGATGAGAGTGAAAATAAGGTATTAAAAAGTTTAAATATTCTGAATATTTGAAATGTTGAGGACTTCTTTATGTAACATTCCTGTAACATTAGGTGTTGTTTTTTCAGAAAAAACGAAAAAAGAGCATGGATTTACATGCCCTTTTCTTACATTATTGAAAAGCCTTCTCTTCGACAAGACGCATCGTCGGGAAAGTTTGTCCTGATTTTGCTTGCATAGTGACCAAAATATACGTCTCATTTTGATGTTTCATGATAAACACCATTGTATAACCCGACTCATCGGTATACCCCGTTTTCGTAGCGGTCACATACTTTGAGTAATGGATACTTCTCTCATTGACGGATGAGCCGAGGTGATACCACCAGCGTCGTTTGCCATTTCCGTCTTTGTCATTGAATTCAGCTTTAAATTCATATGTACCAGCAATTTCAACGAGTTCAGGATATGTACTAAATGCGTATGTGATTTTGGCCATATCGTTCGCAGTCGTGTAGTGATTTGGATCGGAGTATCCGTGTGCGTTCACAAAATGGGTACCTGTTAATCCAAGAACATTTGCCCGTTCATTCATCAATTGAACGAATGCTTCGGTCGAACCGCTCGTATATTCTGCCAGACTGTTTGCGGCATCATTTCCTGATTCAAGAAGCGTGGCGTATAACGCCTGGCGTACCGTTAATGTATCACCAATCGCAAGATGGGCGATGTGGCTGTCCCAAGGGATGTCGAGTGTTGAGGTCTGGATCGAAATGAGGGGCTGATCGAGTTCGTTTGCCGCAGATGCTTTCTCGTAAGCGAGTAAAGCCGTCATCAGTTTTGTCGTGCTGGCTGGGAAGACGCGATCGTCAGCATTTTTGTCAATCAAGATTTCCTGTTTATCTACATTTACGAAAGTCATCGCGCCGACTGGAATGTCCTCGTTATTGAGTAACATCGTTTCACTTGGTTGCCAAGTTCCCATCTCGATGTCAGGGAACACGGGACCTTGTTTCATCGGTTCGACTTTGGGAGCCGCAGTTTCAGCGGGTGTCGGTGCTTCTTTATCCTGCTTAAATCCGACCAATGTCGGGATCAGTGCGACGATTCCGAGCAACACGACCGCTGCAACCATTCTTCGCATGATGTACGTTCTTCTTCGGTGTCTCCTTCTACGGGTCAAAACAAGTCCCTCCTTTATCGTTACTCTATAAAGATAATAGAAAACGCATATTTATTGCGCCGATAAAATAAAGAACTAGGTCAATGATTGATGATGAAACGATGGTGTATCGGGTATAGAGGTATGAATGCCATTAATGAGAGGGGAATATGCCATGCAACGTTATCCGTTCACGAACTCCATCTGGCGACAACATGACACCGGGACACTGTATCCACCATTAACCGCTTCGGAATCATCTGAAGTTGTCGTCATCGGAGCCGGAATCGCCGGGCTAGTCTGTGCCTATGAACTCCAAAAGCGTGGAAAACAAGTAACGCTCTTAGAAGCGCTAGAGATTGGTCACGGCACGACCGGACATACGACGGCGAAGTGTTCTGTCCAACACGGAGCGATATATCAGAAGCTGATTCGACATTTCGATGAAACGACAGCCCGACTATACTACGAATTTAATGCAGAGGCACTCGTCTATCTCCAAAAGCAAATCGATGAAGGATTTGAATGTGACTATTCGATAGAAGACTCGTTTTTATATTCAACGGAACCGAGTGAAGAACTGTCTAGAGAACTAGATGCTTATCGTCGGTTGAAACTTGACGGAGGGGAGGCGACGGAGGAGGTCAGAAACACGCTTCCTTTTCCAATTCATCAAGCGCTTGTCATTCGAAAGCAAGCACAGTTCCACCCAGTTAAGTACTTACGTGAATTGGCAAATCGATTCGTCCGACTGGGTGGGAAGATTTATGAACAGACGAGGGCGTTAGATGTGAGTCAAGGGCCACGCCCGATTGTCACGACTGCTACAGGAAGAAGGGTTCAGGCTAATCAGGTCGTGATTGCGACTCATTATCCGTTCAATGACCTACGCGGCCTATACGTATCAAAATTTTCAGTAGAGCGCTCCTATATCGTCGCTTGTGAAACGGATACAGCTCCGCTGAAAGGGATGTATTTAAGTGTTGACCAAAACAGTCGATCGTATCGGTCATATGTAGATGATGAAAAAACGTATTTATTAATTGGCGGAGAAGGACATACAGCGGGACAGGTGACGGACACCCGAAGTCGCTATGATCGTCTGGAGAGTGATGCACAACATTATTTTGGAACGAATCGGGCGTCGTATCGCTGGTCTTCTCAAGATCTCATCACGTTGGACTCGCTTCCCTATGTCGGGCAAATGTTCAAACGAGAACCGGATCTTTTTCTTGCTACGGGATTTTTGAAGTGGGGGATGACAAACGGGATTGCAGCAGGGAATTTAATCGCGGATCAACTTACCGGTCAGCCGAATCGATTTTCGGAGTTGGTGTCGCCACTTCGGAAAACCGTCAAACCGACTGATGTCGGCTCATTTGTCAAAACCAATCTCGATACGGCGACACAATTCGCAAAAGGGAACATGGAGCGCGTACTCGAACGCCGGGGTGTCAAGGACCTTCAACTAGACGAAGGCGGAATCGTGCAAGTGGACCATCAGACAAAAGGGGTATATCGAGATTTAGACAACCATTGTCACGTAGTCAATCTGACATGCACCCATCTCGGTTGCACGGTGAAATGGAACAATGCGGAACGGACATGGGACTGTCCCTGTCATGGGTCTCGTTTTGATGCAAAAGGAGCCGTCCTAGAAGGTCCAGCGACAAAACCACTTCCCTACAAGATGCGAGAAGATTTGTAAACTAGTATAGGCAAAGGTTGACAGCTATAATAAAGTAGAAAGAGAACAGAACAACACATAGGGGTGAATGACAGATGGAACTAACAAAAGAATGGCGTGAGCATTTTAAGCAATTGCGTGCGTTCGATGAAGCAATCTCTCTTTTATATTGGGATATGCGTACTCAGATGCCGGAACAGTCGGCACCGCTTCGTGCGGAAACAATCGGATATTTGTCGACTGAGGCGTTCAAACGACAGACGAGTGAGTCATTCGCTTCTTTATTGGGACGTATGACTGAAGAAAGTGGACTGTCTGAAGTCGAATCGCGTTCACTTCAAATCGCAAAAACGCAATATGAACGAAACGCAAAGATTCCTCATGATGAGTATCAAGCGTACGTTACGCTCGTATCTGAAGCGGAAACGGCTTGGGAGAAAGCAAAGAATCAAAACGATTGGGACATGTTTGCTCCATATTTGAAAAAGATCATCGGATTCCAACAAAAATTTGCGGAATATTTTGGCTATGAGAAGCATCCATACGATGCCCTGCTTTATGACTATGAGCCTGGGATGACCGTCGAATTGTTAGATCAGCTGTTCGCTTCTCTCCGAGACGAGCTGGTGCCGCTCATTCAACAGCTTCCAAAAGAGTCACTTTCACTAGATTGGTCGATGCCGGCAGACATTCAAGAAAAGATTTGTCATGACTGGATGAATGTCGTTGCATACGATTTGTCCCGTGGTCGTCTCGATGCGACGGTGCACCCGTTTGAGATCACGATCAACCGTCGCGACGTACGAATCACGACGAAATATGATGAGGCTGATTTCCGTAATGCCTTGTTCGGAACGATGCACGAGGCAGGGCACGCGACGTATGAACAACAAATCGACCCAATGCTTGACGAGCTCGGGCTAGGCGGTGGCTCATCGATGGGAATCCATGAATCACAGTCGCTCTTCTTTGAAAACTTTATCGGTCGGAGTGAAGCTTTCTTACGCCGCGTCTATCCGAAACTGCAAGAGCTCTATCCGGCATATGGTGACATCGATTTTGATACGTTCTATCGTGGGGTGAATGAGGCAAAACCTTCACTTATCCGAATCGAAGCGGACGAACTGACGTATAGCCTTCATATCATCATCCGATATGAACTCGAGAAAGCACTCATTCAAGGAACGTTATCCGTAGACGAGCTTCCGGCCGCGTGGAATGAGAAGTATAAAGAGTATCTTGGTCTCGATGTTCCATCGAATGCAAAAGGTGTTCTTCAAGATGTACATTGGGCGGGTGGGTCGTTTGGCTACTTCCCAAGTTATGCACTCGGACTCATTTATGCAGCCCAGTTAACGGAGGCATTGAAAGCAGACCTTCCTCAATTTGAGACACTAATTCAAGATGGTGAGATTGAGCCGATCAAAACATGGCTCCAAGAGAACGTCCATCAATATGGAAAACGTCTGACGCCGAATGAACTCATCCAGCAAGTGACAGGTCAAGAAATCTCGGTTCAACCACTTGTTCGATATTTGACTGATAAGTATCAGACCGTAGGCAAATGAAGCGATTCGCGCATCGTGGTGTGATGGCACTACAACCGGAGAATACGATGTCGGCGTTCAGACTCGCACTGGATACGGGGGCAGATGGGATTGAAACAGATGTTCATTTGACCAAAGATGGTGAGCTCGTTCTCATTCATGATGAGACGCTAGAACGTACGACGGACGGGAGCGGGTTAGTGTCTTCGTACACACTCGACGAACTGAGAAGGTTTAACGCCGGAGTTCGATCTTCCCAACAAGAGGCCATCCCGACCCTGCAAGAACTTCTCGAACTTGTGAGGGATACATCGATTCGATTAAATCTTGAAGTGAAGACCGATGTGCTGCGATACGTTGGAATCGAATCCCGGTTGCTCGACACAATCGATTCGTTGAGCATAGACCCGTCTCGTATCCTCTTCTCTTCATTCAATCACGAAACAGTTCACCGATTGAAAAAGATGCGACCAGACATCGAGGCTGCCATCTTACTCGCACAGCCGCTATTTGACATCGTTGGATATCTCGAATTGGTTGGCGCCGATTCAGTCCATCCACACATCGATCGCATTACCGATGAAGAGATTCGAGAAATACAACAGAACGGCGTGCCTGTCAGACCCTATACGATCAAGACAGATGCACAACTCGAGCGTTGCGAAGCATTAGAAGTCGACGCCATTTTCGTCAATGATATCGAATGGGCAAGTAAAACCCTTTAGTCGCCGACTGAAGGGTTTTATAATTTGATGGGAGGGAACTACAATTTATGTAAAGGTTGCGCTTTCATGCGCTAGCATATAGGAGCACATTCGGAACATAGTGTACCCTTTACGTCACTGTCGGATTGTCTTAAGTTTAAGATGTCACCGAGCTACATAGCAATCAGATGTAGCACACCATGTAGCACTGCATCACACTTGTTGTATGCAAGTCGTAGGTTACCGTAGACAAAAGGAGGAAATTTCACATGAAGAAGTTGATGTCTTTACTGGGTACACTAGCACTGGCCTTCGCTTTCATCCTACCGGTTAACGCCGATGGACATGAAAATGCGATGGTCCGTGTGCTACATGCTTCACCTGATGCACCGGCAGTTGACGTGTATGTGGATGGGGAAGTCGCGGTCGAGGGAGCAGAGTTCAAGGATCTCACTGACTACTTGACACTTCCTGCAGGGGATTACAACGTTGAAATCAAGCCAGCAGGTGACGCAGAAACAGTCGTCGTCGCAGCAGACCTTTCAATCGAAGCAGGCAAATTCTACACAGCTGCTGCGATCGGTCAACTTGAAAACATCGAAATCGCTGCAATGGAAGATGATGCGAACTTCGAAGACGGTAAATCAAAAGTCCGCGTCGCACACTTTGCACCAGATGCGCCAGCAGTGGATGTCGCACCTAAAGGTGGAGACCCACTCTTCTCGAACCTCGAGTTCAAAGCAGTAAGTGATTATGGCACACTCGATGCTGGTACGTATGACCTTGAAGTTCGTCCAGCAGGAGCAACGGATGTCGTGAAAGCACTTGACGGAGTTGCACTCGAAGGTGGTAAGAACTATACAGCATTCGCAATCGGACTCCTTGAAGGAGAACCAGCGTTTGAAGTACTCCTTGCCGCTGATGGTGGAGAAATGGCGATGGCCCCTGAAACAGGACAAGGTGGCCTCGCTCAAACAGCGTCAATGAACTGGTTGCTCGCAGCAGTAGTAGTTGGAGCAGCAGCGGCTGGATTCTTCGTCTTTCGTCGTCAGAAGCAAGACGCTTAAGCTGTTCTTTCTAGGTACCATCACTTTTCTAGTGACGGGCGCTCAAGCTGAAGCGCCAGACAAACCATTTGTCATGCCGACGGCCGAATTCGCTGAACCACTCGTCTTGACCTCTAAACAGGTCGACAGACAATCGTTTCATTCGAAAAGTTTTATCCCGAAACGACTCGTCATTCCATCAATTGATGTCGACGCATCGATTGAAGCGGTCGGGAAAGATGAGGCTGGTCGAATGGATACACCGTCTAAAGTGGATCAAGTCGGTTGGTATCAGTATGGTGCGAAAGCAGGGGCGACTGGAAATGTCGTCTTGTCGGGTCATCTTGATGACTTGAACGGTCCCGCCATCTTTGCAAATCTTGGTCAACTTCCGCTAGGAGAACTGGTGACGCTCCAGACGGAAGGTCAAGTCGCAACGTATGAAGTAGTCAGTGTGAAGCAATATCGCCTTGATCAAGTCCCGCTTGCATCAATCTTTGCGGCGACTCAGGCGAAACGGATTCAACTGATTACATGTGCAGGGCCATACGATGAAAATCTTGGGTATCGTGACCGGATTGTCGTCACGGCACACCTGATTGAAACAAACTGACAGCAAGGAGATGCAAACAAACGTTTTGCATCTCCTTTTTCATGTTTCATAAAAAATAGACCCCAACCATCGGCTGAGGTCTGTTCATGGATTAAGCATCCATGCGGTCTAATAATTTCGAGAGTAAAATGAGTTCTTCATCAGAGAAATCAGTAAATACATCCATCAAGTATTCAATTTTCATGCTCTCTAACGTCTCGAACAACTCGCGACCTTCGTCTGTCGCTTGAAGTTCGACGACACGGCGGTCTCGTTCACTGCGTTCACGAGAGATTAATCCTTTCTTCGTCAACTCATCAGCGAGTGCTGTAATCATTGAAGCTGAAAATTGAAACTCATTCGACAAAGCAGAGGCGATTTGAGGACTCTGTTGACAAAGAGAACGTAGAATGAAGAATTCATTACGAGTCAAATATTGTGAGAACATCGAACGGAGATTTTTTTTCACTCCGCGATAGTTCATCCGGATCCCACGTTCAGCATCAGCGACGAGCTGACGACGTGAAGCAGTTGGTACAGGTGTTGTCATCCTCGAAACTACCTCCTAGTGATAATATTATTCATATATACTTCAGAACATAGAAACATTCTACATTAAAAACATGTTGTCTGTAAAGTTATAAAGGCTCGTCTTTTGAACGGATTTGTTGAATGATTTCCTCATAATGTTTCAAATCTGGATAGAAACGTCTAAAGAAGAATTCAATCTGCGGATCATCACCTTCTGCCAATAGTTTGGCCAGGACGGCATAGACGACACCCATCCCTTGTCTTGGTAAAAGGGAAGAAGGGAGTAAGGTCGCACATTGAATGGCTTGCGTGAAGTAGGTCGAAAGCGTGTCGTTCAAATCTTTGAACGTTCGAATATCTGCATAATGGAACATCCGAGTCAGTTCCACGATTGCCGAAAGATCAGTTTCGAGTAACCATTCGCTTTGGAAGATGGCTTGATCCAATTTTTCAACGGTTTGGTCGTTGGCAATATAATAGTTTAAATTGTCCCGAGTAATGGCTACTTTCTCAGGAGAATCGAGGATTTGTTCAACTGTTTCTTGTTCAAATGTCCTTAGTTGTTTACGGATGTTCACAAACTCAGAGTCAGCAATCTCGAGAAGCCCGGCGACACGACTGAAACTACGCTTGATTTCAGGAGGGACGGCATTTGGATTTTTGTAACCGAGATCATGCTCAATTTCAGCCCAGGCATGTTGTAGAATCGAACGGACCTGAATCTCCGCTTCTTTTTCTGCAAAGCGTCGGTACTCCCCGAGTGCAAGTCTTTTCTCGCTTAGTTCCACGACGTAGTGCACCGATAAATAACCGAACTCATTCGCATCGAGTAGAGTCGATTTATCAATCGATTGTTCTCGATCAATGGTAAACTCATCCTCTAATATTTGTGCGACTGCTCGAACATCATCATGAAAGTAAGTAACGATCCGAATCCCGGCGAGGTCTTGGACGTCGCGTAACGAACGGTATTGGTATGGTTTACGCGAGAGTTTGGCATAGAGACTATCCGCTTCTTTCGCTCGGGCGACAATCGAATGAAACTGGATCCCGGCTTCCGTCAATAATTCACTGAGGAGCGCTTTCAGTTTTGTGGCAAACGCTTCATAATCTTCTTTTTCATTCAAATATTCCAGCATGATTGTATTCAGATCTTGTTTAGGCACGTCACTCACTCCTTTTCGCTGTCTTTAGTATATCATCTACATCATGAAACGATATGGTAGCATATATACAGAGGGGGAATGAATATGAACCATACATTTCGGTCATCCGAGAGAGAAAAGCTGGAGATCATCGCTGGTTTATTGCAACAGGCGGATTACCGGATATCGCGTATCCGAGAAGATGGGAATCAATTCGTTGTGACCGCGCGATTATTGGGTCGTGTCACCATGGAAGGGGAACGTGAGCGCATTGAAGGGATCGTGCAGCATTTTGATGTGGAAGAATGGACTTTTCATGATTAACCGATGACGATTTATGTTTACCACCTCATTTTTCGGGAATAACAAAAACAGTGAAAACCATGACTGTGAACGTTTAGGAGGATGGGGCATGTTAGAGACAAGGGTAGTAAATGATATGACAACGGTAGACCATGAAGTGAACGAGATGGTCTCAGGTGGGTGTGTGAACGAACACATCTATTTGTTTGCTAAAGATGAAGAACTGACGATTCGACTGGCAGCGGAAGCTGGTATCCAACCGTACCGCATCCCGGAAAAGGGAATGTTCGAATCGTTGCTCTCGAAATTCACGAGCAACTCGGAAGATCGCATGGAACAGATGGAAAGCCTCGGTCTTACGAAAGAGATGGTCGACTCACTCGAGCGCGAAATCAAAGATGGAAAAATCGTATTAGTCTGTGATAAATGACAATGGACCGGAAGCCCGGTCCATTTTTTAGTGTTTTGTTTGATAATAGGCATTCACGATTCGTCGCAACGACTGCTGGTCAAGTCGAAGTGGAGAGAATCCCGCATCTTTTAACAATTGTTTTGTGTTTTCATCATGGAAGGTGATGTTTCGATTCAAATAAGGATTGAATACTTTCACCATGTCGTTAAATGACTGTTCGACAGAGCTGAGTGTAGACGATGGCGTCTCCGTGATCGTCAAATGCGGGAAAGAGAGCGACTCTTTCATATAGTCAAGCATCATCTCATTGTGCGGTGGCTTATCATTCGTGACATTGTAAATCGTGCCCGCTTTCGCATGCTCGATAGCGGCCAGAAGTACGTCCGCGACATAATCGACGGGTACAAGATTTGAGGTACCCGTCGCCGATCCGATTAAACGGATGGATTCAAAGTCATGACCGCGGCGCTCCAATTTCCGTTTGAACAGCTCGAGTGCACGCATATAGCCATACATCGTGAACTTTGAATCCGCTTCTCCGGTCTTAGAGTCACCAACGATGATGGCTGGACGGAAGATGGATACGTCGAGTTCATCCCGTGATTGCCAGACAGCCTGTTCGGCATGTGCCTTACTCTCTTCATATGGATTTAAAAAGGATTGGGATACATCATACAATGTCTCGCCGCCGACTTCTTTTGCCCCGAGTGTATAGGCGGTACTTACATGGAAAAACCGAGGAACATCAATCAACTTAGCTAATCGAAGAGCTTCTTTCGTCCCCGTTACATTTGTTTCAAACAATTCATCGCGTAACTCTTCATCAAATTTGACGAGTGCTGCCATGTGTAGGAATAAATCGATTTTTCCTTTATGTGAATCGATAAATTGTTCATTAGCACCGAGTGCGTGTGCCGTCAAATCGCCAGGCAACACATCGATTGATTTTCTTTCTTCCACCGTGAACTGAGCATTTACTTTTTCCGGTGTTCGGGCGAGCATGCAAATCCGATGCCCCCGTTCAATCAACTCTTTGGCGAGTCGACCTCCTAAAAATCCAGTTCCACCAGTCATAAAAATATACAATCGCGTTCTCCCTCTCTGTGACATTCTGCATCCATCATATCAAGTCTTCCGTCATGTAGCCACTTTGCGTCTTTCAAAATTTCATGTTTAGAAAAAAACGAAGTCGGTTATGAACTATAGAGAAGCGTACGAAAGGTGCGTAACGACAGCTTGCCTGTCAAATCCATTGAAGTGAGGTTTTTAAGAATCATGGCAAATCTATTCGGAACAGACAAGGATGACGTAGCAAAAAAGCAACAAGAAATTGAGAAAACGGTACAAGAGAAAAATATTACCCAAATCCATCTCTACTTTTCAGATGTCCTCGGTGATTTGAAACTCTTGACGCTTTCGGCAAAATTGTTGCCAGAGGTTTTTGAAGGAAAAACAATGTTTGATGGCTCTTCAATCAACGGATTCTCTTCCATCAAAAACTCCGACTTATTCTTGAGACCGGATTTAGATCGTCCACGTTATGAGCAAGATGGTGATGAGAGTATTTTGGCGTTCTTCTGTGATGTTTGTACACCAGAGGGTGAGCGATATGAATACGACCCACGTAATGTGTTGAAGGATGCACTCGAGCGAGCTGCACGCGATGGCTACTCGGTTTTCGTCGGCGCAGAGCCAGAATTCTTCATCTTTGATGAAAATGGAGAGTTTTATGATGAGGCGGGTTACTTCTCGACTCGTTCAGAAGACAAAGGTTACGAAGTACGTCAGCATATTGCAAATCGCTTGAGCAATGTCGGATTCAACATCGAAGCGGTCCACCATGAGGTCGCTCCGGCACAACATGAAATCGGAATCAAATATGACGATGCGCTCCATACGGCAGATAACATTCAGTTTTTCAAAGAAATCGTCAAGATCGCGGCGAAAGAAAAAGGGGCATCTGTCTCGTTCTTACCGAAGCCGTTGCGTGACGTGAACGGTTCTGGGATGCATTTGAACATCTCGGTATGGAAGAACGACGAAGCAGGCAAAGCGACAAGCAACGCGTTTGACGAGGCTGACGCCGATTATGGCCTCTCTCAAACAGCTCGTCATTTCATCGAAGGGATCTTAAAGCATGCCCGTGCGACGGCCATCTTTACAAATCCGCTTCCTGAGTCATATGAGCGTCTCGTTCCTGGATTCGAGGCACCGGTCAACATTTGCTGGAGTCCATCGAACCGTAGTTCGATGATTCGAATCCCGGCTTCTCGTGGAAGCGCGACTCGAGTAGAGGTCCGAAACCCTGACCCGAGTGCAAACCCATACTTGGCACTTGCTGCCCTCATTTACGCTGGTTTAGAAGGAATCGAGCAGAAGCTCGAACCGTCTAAGCCGAACGAGGACGACTTGTTCGAGTATTCAGCGAAACAAATCGAAAGCCAAGGAATCGCATCTCTTCCTGCGACATTCCATGAATCGATTCAATCGCTGAAACAAGACAACTTCCATGATTACTTTAACCACAATATGATTGACCGCTACTTGTCACTCATTCAAGTACGCAAATAAAAAATGACGCCAGCCGATCGAATCGGCTGGCGTTTTTGATGATTAATGGATTCCGCGCATATATACTTTGATTTTTGGTGCGAGTGCGAACAGAATCAAACTTAAGATGATGGCGACCCCGCCGATGACTCCGAAATAGAGCATCTCATTCTCTGGTGAGTAGAACTTGACGAGCTGGGCATTGATCCCTTGCGCGGCAGCGTTCGATAAGAACCAGAGTGACATCGTTTGAGCAGAGAACGCAGCGGGTGCAAGTTTAGTCGTAGCCGACAAACCGACCGGCGACAAGCTCAACTCGCCCAACACGACGATAAAGTAACTCAAGACGAGCCAGAGTGGGTTGACGAGGGCATCCGGACCGCTGAAGTAAGCAGGGAGTAGGATGACCAAGAAACTGATCCCTGCAAACAAGATCCCGAAAGCGAATTTCGTCGGGATACTCGGCTCACGGTCACCAAGGCGAACCCACAACCAAGCGAATACCGGTGCGAGCAGAATGATGAAGAGCGGGTTCAACGACTGGAACCATGCTGGTGACAATGTGAATCCGAAGAATTCAAGGTCAGTCCGTGTATCGGCATAACTCGCAAGGATCGTTGCCCCTTGCTCTTGAATCGCCCAGAACATGACGGAGGCGATGAAGAGCGGGATATAGGCGATGATGCGCGAACGCTCGACCTCTGTCGTCTTCGGACTGCGGTACATAATGATAAAGTAAATCGTCGGAATCGCAACCCCGAACACTCCGACGAGCGAGATGAACGTGTTGATCGTGAACCATCCGAGCGGAATCAAGATCGCGAGCAAAATGGCGATCCCGATCGTGACGAGACTGACGATGCGAATCGTTTTCTTTTTCTCGTCTGGAGACAACGGGTTCGGTACATATGAACCAGCAAGGCCAAGGTTCGTTTTACGTGTCAACACGAAGACGACGAGTCCGACGAACATCCCGATTGCTGCAAGGGCGAAGCCCCAATGGAAGCCGTAGTCTTTTTGAACTTGTCCAACGATGAGCGGTGAGATGAACGCGCCCAAGTTGATCCCCATGTAGAAGATACTGAATCCAGCGTCGCGACGGCGATCCGTTTCGCTATACATATCTCCTACGATGCTTGATACGTTCGGTTTCAATAAACCTGTACCAATAACAATCAACGCCATGGAGATGAATAAGAAGACGACGCTACCTGGAATCGAGAGGACGATGTGCCCGAGCATGATGAACACACCACCGTAGAAGACCGCACGTGACGTCCCGAATACTCTGTCCGCAAGCCATCCCCCAATGACCCCTGACATATAAACGAGCGCACCATAGACGGACATGATGGACAGCGCGACATTACGGTCGAGTCCGAGTCCACCTTCAGAAACCTCATAGTACATATAGAATACGAGGATGGCCCGCATGCCATAGTACGAGAAACGTTCCCAAAACTCCGTGAAGAATAGGGTGAACAACCCTTTCGGTTGTCCGAAGAAGCCTTTTTGTGGAACACTGTCCACGATTGTCTGTTTATCGATCCTTTCCATGAAAGATCCCTCCTTAACCGTTTTATCATAAAAAGGATTATTATGATTGTAAAGTGAATTGAATGATAATTTCAAATTTTAATAAGAATGAAAAGAATGAAAAGACCACACTTTCTAAAAAACAGAGAGTGTGGTCAATGAGTGATTACGCGGATTTTTGCTTTGCTTCTGTCGCTTGAACGTGACGTCCGAGTTGCCAGTAAATAATACCTGACAGACAACTCGCGCCGCCGATCAAAATCAGTGCGATATGTCCGGCACGATGATCGAAGAAGACACTCGCGATAATCGGTGCCGTCACACCGCCGATCAGCCACTGGACACTCGCAGCACCATTGTAGGCACCGCGCATGTTCTCTGGCGCAATCAAGGCGATGAATGTCTGTTGGACAGGAGACATGATCATCTCACCAAACGTGTAAAACGCGTAGACGGCGAGTAAAATCCCGACGAGTGGGAGATAAGGAACGTCGAGAGCGTACAATGCTCTCGGGACGATTGCAATCAAGACCATCCCAATCCCGAATACGGTAGCTCCAGCAAACATGACTTTCCCAAAAGGCTTATTCCCAAGCTTCGATGCAATCGGGAACTGGAAAAGAACGACGAGAATCCCGTTAAGTGCCAACAGGTAAGGGAATGGGTTTTGTTGATCCGTATACGTCGGGAGCGACTCTTTCAAAAAGAGCGGCAACATACTTTCGACGACCGAGAACCCCATTGATATGAATATACCCGCAAAGATAAAGATCAGAAACACGCGGTCGTTATAGAATACGCGCAACACTTCACGGTTGCTCGGGGTCTCATCTTCCGTGAACTCCGGCAACGACTCGTGAATAAATGCCCCAAGCACGAGGGCATATAATCCAAAGATGAAAGCAGCCGCAAAGAAAATGAGCTCCCTGTCGATAAACAGTACCGCACTCCCGAGAAGCGGTCCGAATGCGGCTCCGATGTTATGCCCCATTCGTAAGAGGCCGAACGCCTCGTTCATATGCTCGGGTTCCGTGACATCAGCGACCATTGCACTGGCAGCGGGGTGGAACAATGAATTGGTCAAGCCGAGCATGGCATTGAGTAAGAGCAACGGCCAAAACGAGTCGGCGAACGCAAAACCGATGAGGGCGAGCGCGTCACCAACGATGGCGATCATCATGATTGGTTTGCGTCCGTATAGATCAGCAAGCCGTCCCCCAATCATCGAGCCGAGGAGCGCCATGATTGGTCCCGTCGCCATGATGATTCCGACTTGAAGATAGCTGTCTAACTGGTCACTATAATAAAGGACTAAGAATGGGGCAATCATGAACATCATGATTCCCGTGATCGTTTCTCCTAAGAAACGTATCCAAATGTTGCGGTCGAGTTGCTTGAGTGATTGAAACATACAGGTCACCTGCTTTATTTAATTTTAGACACAAAAGGGACGTCATATGCATGAAGGCATACGACGTCCCACGTTGTTTATGCATGCCTAGTTAGGCAGGCGTCTTAGATATGAATCAATCGAAGAGGTGCCTGCCAATCAGTATGAACTTGAATGAATGGTTTCGAAGATACTACTGACATGGGAACCTCTCCTTTCTGTTAATTGTTGTTCTTCTCTTCAACTGTATGACACATTTCATCAATGTGTCAACAAATTATTGGGAGGATTTAGAGTAATTCATTTAAATTTTTTCGATTCAAACGATAATCAATCAGTCTAGACAAGACGACTTGAATCATCGCCGTGATCGGAACGCTCACAAACATGCCGACGAGACCGAATAGACTTCCTCCGATGATAATCGATGTGATGACCCAAAACGGAGTGATTCCGACGCTGTCACCCAAAATCTTCGGCCCGAGCCATAACCCGTCAAATTGCTGCAACAAGAAGATGAACAAGAGCACCAATACGGCGGTGAACGGATCATAGAAGTAAGTGATGATAAACGCTGGGATCATCCCCAGTAGCGGACCGACGTATGGGATAAAATTGAGCACCCCGACGATGACACCAAGAAGTAACGCGTATGGCGCCCCGATGATTAAGAGTCCGATGACAGCGAGAACACCGATGATCAGACAATCGAGTGATTTACCGATGATGTATCGTTTAAAAATGTAGTCCATCTCCTGAAAGATATCGATTGTCGTCTTCGCAGTGCCCACTGGTAAGAGCGCGTAGAGAAGGCGTTTGAACATGCGAGCGAAGACTTCTTTGTCTTTTAACAGATAGATGGAGATGACAATCCCAATCAAGAAGTTGATCAATGTCATCGTGAAACTAGAGACATAACTGACAGAAGAGAGGACGGCCGTCTCGACCCATCCGGAATAACGATCCTCGAAGCGTGCAAAATCAATCGCCTGGGCGATCGTCGCATTATAGTCTTTCAAGTAATTGTTTACATCACCTAAGAACGCATCGATTTGACGGATGTAGACGGGTAACTCCTCGATGAGTGATGAAAGACTCGAGTAGATCCGCGGGAACAACGTGACGACCGAGATCGCTAAAATCCCGATAAACGTGATATAGACGATGAGCAGACCTTGATATCGCTTCAAATGGAACCGTTCTTCAATATAAGAGAGTACGGTGTTAAGTAATAAAGCGATGGCAATCCCCATGATGATTGGGGTCAGTAACTGAAACGTGTACTGCAAAACACGTGAGATGGTATCCTGTTCACTGATGACCCGCCATAAGACGAGTAAAATCAGACCGATCACACTGAGTTTCCAAATAAGTTGACGATTAAGCTCCAATGCTCTATCCCCTCATACAAATATAATTTTTCTACTCTTTTACTATGAATGTTTTTTGAAAAGGATTCAATAGATGTTCACTTTGAAAAAAATGTTTGACACCGTTGGAAATGTCTGGTTAACTTAGGGACATACAAAAATTACATAGCGAATAACACTTTCTATCAAGAGAAGCGGAGGGACTGGCCCGATGAAGCTTCAGCAACAGATTGCAAAATACTGTGCTAATTCCAGCAAGGTGACCTTGAGAGATGGGAAGGTGGTTGACTACATACGTCTGTATTGAGCACCCCTTTCCTCAGAAAGGGGTGTTTTTTCGTATCAGGAGGAAGAATCATGGCAGACAGACGTTCACAGTTATTAAAATCTTTACCGACGCAACACTTCGTCGGATTGGCAGAAGAGGTCGCAGCGGTAGAGGCAAGCGGAAAGAGCGTCATCCGACTCGGGCAAGGGACACCCGATTTACCGACACCCGCTCCAATCTGTGAGGCGCTCGAACGTGCCATCACGGACCCGACCACACACCAATACGGTCCATTTCGAGGACAGACCCGATTGAAAGAAGCGGTCGCATCATTTTACTCTCGTGAATATGGTGTCGAACTCGACCCGGAACGAGAAGTCGCCATCTTGATTGGTAGTAAATCAGGTTTGATCACACTCCCACAATGTCTTCTCGAACCAGGTGACGGGATTTTACTCCCGAACCCGGGTTATCCGGATTACATCTCTGGAGCGAGGCTCGCAGGTGCGGAAATCATCGATTTGACGTTAAAAGAGGAACACGGCTTTCTTCCGGACTATTCAACACTCGACCCGGCACACGCAAAGCTCATGTATTTGAACTACCCGAGCAATCCGACTGGGGCTGTCGCGACGCCGGCATTCTTTGAAGAGACCGTCGCGTTTGCAAAGAAGCATGATGTGATGGTCGTCCACGATTTCGCTTATGGAAGCATTGGGTTCGACGGTTATGTTCCCCCGAGCTTTCTTCAGGCAGATGGTGCGAAAGAAATTGGAATTGAAGTATACACGATGTCGAAGGCGTTCAATATGTCGGGGTGGCGTGTCGCGTTCGCGGTCGGAAATGCCGATATTATTGAAGCCATCAACACGTATCAAGATCACGTCCACGTGTCTGTCTTCTCAGCCATTCAAGAGGCAGCGATTGTGGCGTTAGAATCCCCGCGCGACTTACGTGATGACCTAGCCTCACTTTACGAAACAAGACGAAACCGATTGATTAATGGGTTACGCCGGGCGGGGTGGGAGATTGAGGCACCGAAGGGTTCGTTCTTTGTATGGGCGAAAGTACCTGAGGGGGATGCAAAATCGTTCTCGACAAAGTTACTCCACGAGGCGGGAGTCGCCGTCACACCAGGCTACTTCTTCGGAACAGAGGGAGAGCACCACATCCGTTTCGGTCTCGTATCGTCTGAACAGAAGATTGATGAAGCGGTAGAACGGATTGAGAGACTGTTTGCAGCCTATGAGGAGGTACATTTGTGATTCGTCAGGCCGTGCTCGAATATGACCATTCGCATGATGCGCTCGAGAACCTTCATACGTTGATTGGAAACCGGAAGGCACTCGTTTTGAAAGGATCGAACGGATACGGTGAAGCGGTTCGCGTGTTCCCTCGTCTAGCAAATCTTCCGAGTGTACAGTTCAACGGGGAATGTACAGACGAAGAAATAAATCGTTTGAATGCCTATCGACCCGACGTATGGATTGCCGTCGGCGGAGGTAAATTGATCGATACGGCGAAGCGGATTGCATTCACCCAGTCGGTCCCGCTCATTGTCGTCCCGACACTCGTATCAAACTGTGCAGCCTTCACACCACTCAGCGTCATCTACAGTGAGGAAGGGTCTTACATTCGCTATGACACGTTTCCGGTCGTCATCGAACGCGTCATCGCAGATGAACGACTGTTACGTGATTCGCCTTATGACTATTTCAAGGCTGGCGTCATCGACACGGTCGCAAAGTGGTTCGAGGCTCGTTATATTAGCGGGACGACTTCAAAGGATGCAGGGATTCAGTCAGGGTTATCACTTGCTGCGCAGTGCGGTAAATTGATGGACCTGTCAATCCGCGAACAGGACTTCCGTCGCTACGGTAAGGACATTCGGTATATCGTCGACCATGTTCTCGCAATCGGTGGTGCGGTTGGTGGGTTTGGGGATGCCGGCACTCGTGTTGCTGTCGCTCACGCCGTTCATAATGCACTTAGTCGTTTTGGATCGACCCACCATTGGCTACACGGAGACAAGGTTGGCTTCGGATTGATTGTTCAAGAACGGTTGATTCGATCCGATGACACCCTCCTGCTCGAGGACTGGCTTCAATCCATCGATGCGCCAACTTCACTTACCCAACTTGGGATTCATCCTGATCAAGTCGATGAATTGGTCACTTCGATCGTCGAAGAAATCACGATTCAAGGGATTCGGAATCTTCAAGATTCAGAGCAGTTAAAAGAAATTCTCATCAATCTTCAAGAAGTAGTTTACAAATAATGCTTTTATCAGTAATATAATAACAAAATAATAAAACCGTTTGCTTATCAAGAGTGGTGGAGGGACTGGCCCGATGAAACCCGGCAACCAGATCAGTATGATCATGGTGCTAATTCCAACAGACGAGACGTCTGGGAGATGAGCGTGTCCGACTTTCACTTGTCGTGCCCGCCGCTCTTCGTGAGTAGCGGGCTTTTCATTTGGAGGAGGAACTATTCATGAACATCAAACAAAAAACACTTTTGGCAGGCACGTCATTCCTTGCAGCAATCGCACTTTCTGCGTGTGGACAATCCGAGGCGAGCGAGACGCTCAGCACGGAAGAACTGACGATCGGCGTGACTGGTGGCCCACACGAGCAAATTGCGGAGAAAGTACAAGAACTCGCGAAAGAGGACGGTCTTGAGATCGATATCAAAGTATTCAATGATTACAACACACCGAACACGGCACTCGACGAGGGAAGCCTTGATGTAAACAGTTACCAGACGTTATCGTTCCTCGAACTTCAAAAGTCAGACAAAGGGTATAAAATTGACGACGTATTCAAAACGGTCGCATTCCCGATGGGTCTTTATTCTGAGAAGTTGACAGATATCAAGGATTTAAAAGAAGGAGATAAAGTTGCCGTCCCGAACGATCCGGCAAACGAACTTCGTGCCTTGCGACTATATGAAACAGCAGGTCTGATCACACTAAAAGAAGGTCTGACGGATAAAGCGACGAAACGAGATATCGCGGAAAACCCGCTCAATCTCGAATTCATCGAACTCGAAGCGTCACAGCTCCCGACACAACTTCCGGAAGTGGCCCTTGCAGCCATCAATACGAACTTCGCGATGGGTGCAGGTCTCTCTATCAACGAGGATGCCCTGTTCCATGAGGACACGGTCGACAACCCGTATCCGAACTATGTGGTTGTCCGTTCGGCCAACAAAGAAGATGAGGTCGTTGAGACGTTGAAGTCTTACTACCATTCGGATGAAGTACGTGCCTTCATCGAAGAGGAATTCAGTGGATCTGTCGTACCAGCGTTCTGAGGAGGGATTCGATGATTGAACTGAAACAAATCACCAAGCAATTTCACGTCAATGGAGATACGATCACCGCGCTCGACGACGTCTCCCTTACAATCGAAAAAGGGGAGATCTTCGGCATCATCGGCCGAAGCGGTGCCGGAAAGAGTACCCTTATCCGGATGATCAATCTATTAGAACGCCCGACGACAGGTGTCGTTGAGATTGAGGGACAAGACATCACGCTGCTAAAGAAAAAAGGTCTGTCGAATTTACGTCAGCGAATCGGCATGATCTTTCAACATTACAACCTATTAAAGACCGCGACCGTCGAAGAGAATGTCGCCATCCCGCTCCGCCTCGAAGGGCTCGGGAAGCAAGTCATCCGTGAACGGGTCGACCGCTATCTCAACATCGTCGGTTTATCTGAACATCGGAACCATTATCCGGAACAATTATCAGGCGGTCAAAAACAGCGTGTCGCCATTGCGCGAGCGCTCGCCCATGAACCGGACATCCTCCTCAGCGACGAGTCGACGAGTGCGCTCGACCCTGAGACGACCGAGTCGATCTTAGAGTTGTTGCTCGAGATCAACCGAGAACTCGGATTGACCATCTTCTTGATCACGCATGAGATGGAAGTGATTGAACGAATCTGTGACCGAGTCGCCGTCATCGATCATGGGAAAATTATTGAACAAGGCAACGTGTTGGATGTCTTCTCAAACCCGAGACACGAAACGACGCAGCGGTTCTTGAAGACGAATCTCGATGTTCCGGAAGAAGTGGTGTCGGAATTACAGACGCGAGGCACGCTCGTTCATTTATCATTCATCGGTAGTCAAACGGAGCAAGCTGTGCTCGCGCAGTTGACGAAACGATTCGGGATCTTACCGAACATCATCGGAGGCGGGATCAAGAAATTGAAAGCGGGTCTTGTCGGAAATCTGCTCGTTCACCTTGACGGGGATCACGATCAAACAGAACTTGCTGTCCGTTATTTGAAGACGAGCGGCGTACACGTAAGGGAGGTGTCGAACCATGCAACAGTTCTGGACAGACTGGGGTGACCTGATTTGGACGGGGACGATTCAAACGTTGACGATGACGAGTATCGCGCTCCTCATCTCGACCTTGATTGGACTTCCGCTCGGGACGTTGCTTGTACTGACGAGACCGAACGGGCGTCTCGCGAACCGGTTCGTGTACGGTGGATTATCGAGCGTCATCAACGTCATCCGTTCGATTCCGTTCATCATTCTCTTGTTTTTCATCTTGCCGTTCACACGTTTCATCATGGGTACAACGATTGGTGTCCAAGGTGTGCTTCTACCACTCATCGTCTTCACCGCCCCATACATCGCACGGCTCATGGAGTCTGCTCTTCTTGAAGTCGACCGCGGGGTCATCGAGGCGTATGAGGCGATGGGCATCTCAACGAGAAAGATTATCTGGTACGTCCTCATCCGTGAGGCACGTTCTTCCATCGTTCTCGGATTGACGATTGCGACAATCGGGTTGATTGGTGCGACAGCCATGGCAGGTCTCGTTGGAGCCGGTGGGCTTGGAGATATCGCGTATCAATACGGACACCTTCGTTTCGAACCGGAAGTCATGTATGTGACGATTTTTGTCCTTATCCTCCTTGTTCAATCGATTCAGTCATTCGGAATCCGATTGGCAGCTAGATTAAAACGAGCCTAAAAAAGAATCGTGTCGCCAAGGCGACACGATTTATGCGTTGTGGAGCAAACGTTTTAGTTCAGCGATGCGGTCATGCCGAGGAATGAACGTCCGAATCTCTTTCTCACTGAAACCGACCTGGATGCGATGATGGTCGAAGACAATCGGACTCTTCAGGATTTGAGGGTTTGATGCGACAAAACTGTACAGTTCGCGGATCGACATCTCGTCGAGTTTCTCAGCCGCTTGCTTATAGACGCTCTTCTGTACCGACAGCAAGTCGGTCGTCCCATTCTCGGTCAGACTTAGCATTTCTTTAAATTCACCAAAGGATAAGCCTTGGTCTGTCAATTTCTTTTCGATGAAGGGAATCTTTTGTTCCCGCAACCAATCAATCGTTTTTCTGGAAGAACTGCAGCTCGTATGCGTGAATACCGTGACCGTCACGACAACCACTTCTCCTTTACATCAGTTTGGTTCTAACTATTATCTCTTTTTATACGTTACGTTTCGTGATTATGTTTCAAATCACATACAGTTTCTTTTTGATTGAAGAAGACTTCGTTCGGGTACAGATTTCAAGAGTGACCACATAAGGAGGAATGAAGATGTTTGATTATACTGTACAGTCTGACCGTACCGTTGAGGACGTCATCGACCGTCTTGGAGAAGCGCTAAAAGATGAGGCATTCGGTGTATTATGGGACTTTGATTTGAGCGACACGTTAGAGAAAAAAGGGCAGGCCATTGAAGGGAAGTATCGCATTTTAGAAGTGTGCAACCCGAAGGCAGCAAAAGAAGTGCTGTCACACCATCTAGAGGGAGGCTACTTCCTCCCGTGTAAAATTGCCGTTTTCGAAAAGGACAATCACACACAAATCGGCATGCCGAAACCGACAACGTTGATTCGCCTCATAGATGACGAATCCTTACAAGCCGTCGCAGCGGACGTCGAATCTAGATTGCAACGTGCGATCGATCAAAGTAAATAAACGATGTACCATCCGTTCATGAAACATGAGCGGATTTTTTTCGTATAAGATAGTTAGATAATGGTAAAATTGGATAGAAGCATGAGTGGAGGGATTATATGTTCAAACGTGGTATGGCGATGTTGCTTGGCGCTTTCATGTTAAGCGCATGTGGAGCATCTGACATAGAAGTCATTCAACTAGATTACATAGAAAATCAATGGAATCTCGAGAGTTATACGAAAGAAGGAGAAATTGTTAAAATCCATGAGGTGCGAGAAGTGCTCGAGGCATGTGAGGGCGAACGGGTGACAGAGTTGAAAGGGGAGATTACCACGTATCAAACGGTGATTGCAGGGAGAGCTGGAGTTTCATCCGTTGATCCGTACTCGATGAAGGTAGTTACCTATTTAGAAGGTGACGAGCGATATGTCGTCTGTCGCGAAGATTATACGAATCAATTGATGGCGGAGGCGATTGATGAGTTCCCGGACTTCGTGAATACTTCTGAAGGAATCAGCGTCCCCCGATTACCTAACCTTCATCAAACATCATCATCCTCTAAGGACAAGCTAATGAAAACAGACGAACTGAACATCGATGAAATCGACATCATTCCGTTTCGAGATACGTTACTTGAAATTGAACCGGCACTATTCGGAGAAATTGAACTAGAACTGGATGGTAAAGCGACGAGACACCCTCTTGCCCAGTTTGGACCGACTGGAATCGAGATGCCGCATCGACAGATCGCCATTGGACTCGATCGAAAAACATCTCAGCCTTACATTCTTTTCGCACTTAATGAACGCTTTGTTTTTCAACCATTACAGTTTGAAGAACTAGAAGACCCTGCGTCAAGAGAACAAAAGGCCTTTGATAAGTTAAGCGTCGACACCATCGTCGAAACTGGAGAGCTAAAAGAAGGAGAAGCGATTCCCATATATACGTTCCATTACATGCGGGAGGGTGAACCCGTGACTGAAACGATGACGGTTCGCTTTGTTGAAGGTACGTTGCTGAAAGAAGGCGAAGAACCCGATTCGATGTATGAAGAGTGGATGCCGGCCCAAGAAGATGGTCCAAGAGTCGTCTCACACCGGAAACCGTTTGACGAGAATGCACTCGCTTATCCTGATTTTATTGAAATCTCGACGGAAGAATCTGAACAAGTCATGAAAGTATTGAAGGAGGCAGAACCGGTCAGCCGAAAGGGTGAGCCTGCAGACTATCGATACTTGACGTTGATGGATGGATGGAAAGGTCAAGCGTTTGAAGTCAGTTATAAACAGCGGTCAAAAAAGATTGACATCTATCTGACAGACCCGCTTCGCGAGCAGACATTTAAATTATCTAGTAAAGGGGCGGAAGTGTTCTTGGATATTTTCCCGGAGTACGAAAAATCATGATGAAACGACTATTATTCACGTTATGTACAGTTGGAATTTTATCGGGTTGTGGTGGTGAAGAGGTAAAGGTCGTCAAACTGGACCATATGCCCTCACAATGGGATGTACGAGACATGAACAGCTTTACTACCGGGCCGGAGACGTGGGCGAGCGATTTACTCCTTGCATGCACCGATGACCCGGTTCCCCAAATTAATGAAGACGTCACGGTCTATCATTCGTATGTTTTGAACCGAAAAGCCATGATTTCGGACTACGATGCACATGCCTATAAGCTAGTGACGTATGTAAAAGGCGAACAGAACTATGTCATTTGTCAGGACGGCCTTTCTCCAAAGATGAGAGTCGGACTTGTGGAAAAGTTCCCTTCGTTTGTACAGGCTTCTGAAGGTGTCACCATCCCAAGTAATCCGACGATTGCAAATGGAACTCCGGAACAAGAAGAGAGTTTGAAGGAAAGCGATTATTCCGATGTTTTAGAGGTACCCGTCAATCTCATTGACGGAACGATGATTCAAGTGACCCCTTCCTTGAATGGAAGTATCCATTTAACCATCGGAGAGGACGAAGGAATCTTTCCGCTCTCAATCATTGAGCCTTATCACGCGCAAATGGGAATCATGACGATTGCACTCGGCTACGACGAACAATCTAAAGAGGCTTACTTTTTCGCTGAGTCGGAAGGAGGCTTACTTTCCTATGATCCGGTTGTCATGATGTCCGAAAACGATTATTGGCAACCAAAGCAATTTGAAGGGCTCAAAGTCGAGCGGGTACTGCAGGCAGACTCGCTTGAACCCGGAGTCGAGACACCGCTTTACACGTTCTCTTTTATTGAGGATGGCAAGCGTGTGACGGAAGACGTCCGTCTCACCTACACCGATCGCGAATTTGCGACGGATGAATCGATCGAAGCGGACAAGGAATCGACTCCTGCCGTACCAAGTGGTCCGTTCGTGTTCGTCCATAAGACTCCTTTAGACGAAAAGGCAACGATTGGTTACCCGAACGTGCTGCGGGCTGCAGGAATCGACATGTCTGATTTGATGGATGCAATCGATGAGGCTGAACTGGTCAAGCGAGAAGGGGAGATAGAGGAGTATTCGCTGCTTACGATCATCGACGGGTGGGGCGGTCAGGAGTTTCAATTAAGCTTTCAGAGACGCTCGAAAAAGGTGGATGTGTACTTAACCGATCCAAAGCGAAAGCAGACGTTCAAATTGTCGAGCACAGGAGCAGAGACATTCTTCAGCTATTTTCCCGATTTACTAAAAACCGATTGACCCTTTGATGGGTCAGTCGGTTCTTTTTAGTTGTAATGTATGGCCGTTCTCCTTCAACCAAGCTTTCGCTTGATCTGTTTCTGGATATACGGTACGTAACGTGTTCCAAAATGAGGCAGAGTGGTCGAAGTGGACGAGATGCACCCATTCGTGAGCGATGACGTAGTCCATCATTTCTTTTGGTGCGAGCATGAGGCGGACGTTGATGGAGATGGTCCCATTTGAACTACATGACCCCCAACGTGTCTTTTGGTGACCGATCCGAATCTTTTTCGCTTTCACGCCTAAGATTCTTTCGTAAGTCGGTGCCCGCTTAATCACATATTCAAGCGCGCGTTCGCATAGCCATGCCTCATAATGTTTAGACAGGGTGCTTTCGTCCCATGTCCCCGGTACGAAAAATGAGGAACCGTCATGTCTGAGTGTCGTGCCATCATCTTTTTTGGTCGGATAGCTTTTTCCATGAAAGACGAGCCCCTCATCAAGAACAGACGTCTGTTCCGGAAGATTGTGCCATGTATGACGAATCCATGAGTCGTGCTCTTCTAAAATGCGATCGACGACTCGTTTTGACAAACGTGCTGGGATACGTAGCTCGATGCCATTTGGTGTGACATAAAATGCGGCTTTTTTTCTTCGTTTATGTCTGACGATGTTGACGTTCATCCATTACCTCCTCACTATATCTCGATTGAGTATAACGAAGTCGGCAAGAAACTGCCATGCTTTTTTGGCACGCAGTCGAATCAACTTTGATACAGTAAGAGGAGGAGGGATGAACATGAAATCAATTTTACAACAACAACTTGAACGTACTGGTACGAACTCAGTGAAGTGGGATGGGTTGGAGCGTTGGTTCCATCTGTCAGAAGAGGTCTTGCCGCTCTGGGTGGCCGACATCGATATCCGTACAGCACCGTCTATTTCGGAGGCACTCGCCAACAAGGCCGCTCAAGGAGAATTCGGCTATACCTTGTTCGCGCCTGAAGCGCAGGAAGCGGTTCGGTCTTGGTACGGACGACGTCACGATTTAGATGTTGACCCGAAACATGTCTTGTTCTCAAGTGGGGTCGTTCCCGCATTGACACATATCGTCGAGGCGCTAACGGAAGTCGGGGATGGTGTTGTCATTCAGTCACCCGTCTACCCACCTTTCCATGAACTCGTCATCGGTTCGAAGCGACAGGTGTGCGATGCGCCATTGAATGAGAACGATGGACGCTATGAGATGGACTTTGTCGCTTTGGAGGAAGCGATGAAACAAGCGAAGCTCTTCTTGCTCTGTTCTCCGCATAATCCGGTCGGACGTGTCTGGACGAGAGCAGAACTGGAAAAGGTCGTCGAGCTTGCAAATCAATATGATGTCATCGTCGTCGCAGATGAGATTCATGCGGATTTGACGTTCCCTTCTCACAAACATACTGCAATCGGCTCACTCGACCCCCGTGTCATCACGGTAAGTGCGCCCTCAAAAGCGTTTAATATCGCAGGTTTATTTGCATCTTACATCATCTGTCCGGTTGATGAATGGCGGAAACAGATCACGAAAGTACAGAACAAACATCACGTCCTCCCGACACCGTTTGCGAACACAGCCATCATCGCGGCCTATACAGACAAACGTGCGGAGCAATGGCTCGATCAGTTACGTGAAGAACTCGAGCAGCAAATGAGCGAGGTCATCGACTCGATTGAAACCCATCTACCGATGCTCCGTACGGCGCGTCCTGAGGCGAGCTATTTATTGTGGATCGACTTTTCGGAGCTCCCGATGTCTGCAGAGGAGAGAAAGTCTTGGCTACATCAAGACGTTCGAATCTTCTTGTCACCGGGTAGTCCGTTCGGTCCTCAAGGTGAAGCGTTTGAACGGATGAATATCGGGACGCGTCGCGAATTGCTAGACGAGGCAATCCAACGTCTCAGCGCGCAAATGAAGCGAAAAGCGTTTGTGTAAAACGAGAATCGGGAAAAATTCACAATGAGATGATGAGAGAAAGTGAGTGGATGGGATGGAGACGATCAACTGGAAGAAAAAAATGGAGGAACAGCTAAGGCGCAGTGGATTCACCTTGCAAGTCGAAAACATGTCCAATATTCGCTTGACTGAGATTCATGCGAGTTCTTCTCCGTTGATTTCTTATCCGCTCCGTGTCCGATTGTATGAGCGGATGGGCTGGCTCATGTGTGCGGTCGATTCGCCGACTCTTGACCGAAACGAGGACCATCCCTTATTCGAGCGGATGGTGACAGCCGTGTTCGAACGAATCGTACGTCATTTATACAACGGATATGGATTCCATGTGCTGACGTTCATCGGTGATACCGGGAACTATATCGCCCCGAAAGATTCTGAGACGGGCGAGGTCGTCCGGCTCGTCGCTCACCTATGGAATGACCGCTCCTATATCCATCTCGACACATTCGAGGAATATCCGGCCTTATATGTCACCCCACCGTGGGCCCACCAGGCGTATGCCATCGAGAGTACAGATGAAGAATGGGTCATTTACGCAGGTAGGGGGGGGAGACCATCGACCGATTATCGGGCGGATGGCGTCGAGTTAAAGCCTCATCGTCTGGCAGACGGTGAACTCTTCTTCCCAGTCGACCGCATCTCAAAACACAAAGGCACACTCGCTCTTGCCGAATGGCTCCGACTCGAGCGGAGAGAAGTTGAGGACTTCATGATGTCGTTCATGCAGACGATTCGAAAGTTCGACCCTTCGTTCGGATTCGCATGGGGTGGTACAGAGACGTTCTTTCACGGCGTGCCGGTCGAGCCTTATGCGCAAGTACTCAGACTCGAGAGCGGGAAGCGTCGCTATCGCGTTATGAACAATACGGCGAAGCGATTGTTTGCGGTATCGGATGACCCTAACGAATGTCTCAAGGAAGTGAGTCAGACGCTAGGAACGATCACGTTACCGGAACGACGGGTCTCAGCACTTGGCCAACTGATTATGGGGATTTGGCAACAGTTCGAGACCGATGAAGAGACGTATATCCAAGAAGTCGCATATCGGGACATCTCAAAATTTCAGATGGAAGAGAAAATCGGTCATGCTCTGGCGAATCAACAGCGTATTCGTTGGATCGATAAGAATCATCCACACCAGAATGTGATTGAATATGCCCATCTCCGTATCACGTTCCCGAAACGACCACCGGGCCTTGTCACTGTCGAACCTGCTGAATCTGGACATGAAAGAGGTGCTTTATGAGAATTGTGGACGCACGTGCCATGCCGATCGACCATGAGGATTTGATTGCTGTCACATCATCATCGGTCTACTATCGGGAAAAGAAAGATGAGACGACTTTCTCCCTCTATCGTTTTGATGAAGAGGACGGGATGATTACCCAGTTGAACCGTCGTCCCTATGAAGACTATGGCTATTCGAAACTCTTCGTGGATGGGGACGTCGTGTACTTCTTAAGCGAGATCCCAGACGGCGAGGGAATCATCAAGACAGAGTTGATCGCGTTCTCTTATAAAGCAGGGAAAGAAGAAATTGTAACGACATTTGAGAAGAGAGGGAATAGCACGCTATTCTGGGTACTCGACCATCGTTACTTCCTCTTTTTGACGGCGTTTGAATCGTCTGATGAGGCATGGTTGTATGATCGGGTGACCGGTCAGCGTGAGCGCATTCGGGACGAGCGTCTAGTCGGGAAGACGGAACGATTCCGTGAACTGTATTTGTTCACGACGACATTCGCGGATATCGCGTATATCGTCTGTAACGCCAGACTCGATGAATTTGACTACTATGATGCACTCGACAATGGACGAGTCTCTCCGGACGATCCGATTGACCATTCTGAGGCGCTACTCATCTGTCCGCTCGAGGAGGCGATCGAGGCGATCTGGGATCAGCGGGATGAATTGCCATTCGATGATGTTCTCCGATTGCAAGGAGAAGGCGACACGGTACAATACCTTGGAGAAAACGAGGGTATTCTTCGATTTTCAGCGTTCGTCGACTCTTTGAACGAAGAAGTCATCTATGATTTGACGGCACCTGACGTGTTACATGAAGTATCGGTTGTCGACTGGGGTGCCTATGAACCGCTCGACTTCACATATGACGATGTCAGTTCGACAATCTTTATCAAGGTAGATGAGAGTGACATGCACACGGAAGTCATTGATATTGCGACTGGGGCACGTTATATCGACGTGGAACCGTTCGAACGCGTGATTGGTCGTCGTTATCTCGTGCATGAGTATACAGAAGGTCTTACGAGCGGCGTAGTCATTTTCGATTTAGAGACAGAGGAACGCATTGCATATGAAAATGCCTATTATATGGTCATCGATGATGCCGTATTGATCTTGTCCATGTCTAGCACATAAATATAAACACCACCCATTTATTAGGTGGTGTTTATATTTGGATATATAGTTTACATAACATATTATTGTAAACCTAATATCGCGTGTTTTTTCCGCTCGTCACCGATATGGGCATACACTTGTGTCGTGGCCACCGATTCATGACCAAGCAGCTGTTGAATCGTCAATACATCGATCCCGCTCATCGCCAGTCGTGTAGCAAACGTGTGGCGGAGTTTGTGGGGTGTCACTTGTTTATATGTCAGGAAAGGAAGATACGGTTTCAATCGATCGATATGACCTTTTAACACGTGTTGAACCGTACGAACCGCGATTCGTTTCCCTTTTTCATTCTGAAATAACGCACCCTCACGCGACAATTGACGGTATTCGATGAGCAGGGGCTGAAGAGGACCTGCTATCGGGATGAGGCGCTCCTTGTTCCCTTTACCGATGACACGGATGGTCTCGGTCTCGAAGTTGATATCGGTCCAATTGAGTCCGACGAGTTCCGACACGCGCATACCTGTCAGTCCGAGAAGTTGGATGATCAAAAAGTCACGTTCGCGATTTGCCTCATACCAGCTCGCCTCACGGTTCGTCATCCCGACATTGCTTCGGACGAGCGTTGAGAAGTCGAGCCACTCCGACTCCGTCAAATAGATCGGGTTTCGCTTGCCTCGCTTCGGGCGCTCCACGGCCTGGAATGGATTGATTGTGGCCTGGTTCGTCTCAATCAAATAATTGAAGAGTGATTGTAACGTAGACAATTTTCGATTGATGACACTCGGGGCGTTCTCGAGCTCGAGGGCGAGGTAAGTCGCATATGCTTCTGCCCCTGCATGATCGATTTCCGTAAATGCCGCCAAATCAATTGTCTCAGGTTCTAATTCAGTCCCGCTCACGTGTTCGACCCAACGGAAGAAGTCCAATACATCATAGACATAGCGTTGGGCGGTCTGTTTGGAGTAGTGCTTGGCCGCTAAGTGGTGGAAGAACTGTTGGATGAACACGGGTAATCGGTGCAATCCGTTCAGCTCAAATCGCTTCAAGTTCGTTGTTGTCGGCCGTTGTCCGAGTTGACGGAAGATACTCATTGAACCCCTCCTTTTCTTACGAATCTGACTTGATTCTTTCCATTTTGTTTTCCTTCACGCAAATAATCATCTGCCTCTTTCACAATCTCCTCTAACGTATCGAACTGTGTACGCACGGCAAGCCCGAACGTCATCGTGATATGGAGTTGTTCACCTTCGTATTCCAAACGTGTGGATTCGATTTGATGTCGCAACTGTTCCGTTATGGCGTAAACGTCTCCAGACGAGTTCGTATAGAAGAGCAAAAACTCTTCACCACCCCAGCGTACGGCAATCCCGTCAACCGAGGACAAGATGGATGCGACTTGTTGGATGACACGGTCTCCACAATCGTGGCCATATGTCTCGTTGAACGACTTGAATCCGTCGATGTCACATAGCGCAATGGCGTAAGAAATGCCGCCACGACTTGCCTGCTCGATGGATTCCGAGACGCGTTCATGCCCGTTTTTCCGATTCAGCAGCCCGGTCAATCCGTCTGTCGAAGCGAGAACCTGCAATTGCTCATTCGATTGCTCGAGTTCATCCGTCACCTCGACGACGGCCGATTCAAAGATGAATGAGAGACCGGCAATCATCATGACCGTCGAAAGGATGCAAAAGAGCCCAAGTGCCTGTTCGATAGGTTGCGGCAAAGTCACCATTCCGTCTGATACATTGACGAAGAGGATGCTATAGATCATCATTGCGAGGGCAGTCGTCAAGATTCGTTGTCCTTTTGTCACGCTCGGCATGAAAAAGACGCCATAGGCCATCATGAGTATGAAATAATGCATGTTGACATCCCAACCGAGAATGATAGTCGAGATGATTGCGTTATACACGACTTCGATGAAGAGTCCGGTGAAGAAAATGCCGTACCATCGCTTATGTACAAAATAAAATGAAATCGTGTAATATAGGACACTCACTCCGTTAGAGATGAACAAAGAGGTCACATCCAATCGCCAGAATAACAGACAGAACAAGACATGAACGAACCAGGCGATGACGTTGCCATAAAACATGATGCGTTCATTATACAGCGTTCCGCGACGGGCATCATAAATTGTTCCCATCTCACACCTCCTCTCATTCAGTATAGCGAAAGAACGCTTGTATTTATATAAAAGTCATCAAAATCATCCATGAAAAGACCTTATAACACGTCCTTATTATTGCGTGAAATAGATATTTCACGCAATGTTTATGAGTTACATGATTGTTTCTGAATCGAGTGGTTAATCGACTGATAAGTTTTATCGCAAAACAAAAGGTAGACAATAATTTGTTATGTAAACCATATTGGTTTGTCTTGAAATTGTAATGTTGAACCATTATACCTTATGATGAAAATAGGACTTGAAACGGCAAGTCAGGTAACGTTACACTGTAAACGTAAACCAAAGGGGGATTTTGGATGGATGATCAGCGTTTGAAGCAACTTTTGTCTGAAGCGAAGACCATCGCGGTCGTCGGCGTGTCCGACAACCCGAACAAGACGGCCAACCAGATTGCGGAGTACTTACTACGTGTCGGGTATACCGTCATCCCTGTCAACCCGATGCTCGAGGAGTGGAACGGCCGCAAGGCATATCCGTCCGTCGAGAGCATCCCGGGTAGAATCGATATCGTCGACGTGTTCCGTCGCAGTGAGTTTTTAGCAGGTGTCGCGGAAGATGCGGTACGACATGGGGATGTCGGACTCGTCTTCAACCAGCTCGGTCTCTCAAGTCCAGAGGCGGAGCAAATCGCACGCGATGCCGGGCTCGATTACATCGAGAACCGCTGCCTGTACGTGGAGCATGCTCGTCTACTCGGATAAGACCTACCTCCTTGGTAGGTCTCCTTTTTTTCAGCAACGGCTGACAAGGGAGGCTTGCCAGAATCGATGAACAGCTATACAATAGGAAAGAAAAACGAACGTGTGTTCGAAATTGAGGTGACTGCTATGTCAACAGATCTATTTAATTACAATGAAGACGCCATCCAGGTGCTCGAAGGACTCACGGCCGTACGAAAACGACCGGGGATGTACATCGGGTCAACCGACCATCGCGGGCTTCACCATCTCGTCTATGAGATCGTCGACAATGCGATCGATGAGGCGCTCGCCGGGTTCGGTGGTCAAATCGATGTGACGATTCATAAAGACGATGCGATCACGGTCCGTGACCACGGACGTGGGATGCCGACAGGGATGCACGCCTCTGGAAAACCGACACCTGAAGTCATCTTCACGGTTCTCCATGCCGGTGGGAAGTTCGGGCAAGGCGGTTACAAGACGTCGGGCGGTCTCCACGGGGTAGGTGCCTCGGTCGTCAACGCACTCTCGAGCAAGGTCGTCGTGACCATCCATCGCGACGGGAAAGTGTTCGAGCAAACATTTGCGGACGGCGGCGTGCCGCAGACGACGCTCCTTGAGACGGGCAAGACGCGCCAGACCGGGACGAGCGTCTATTTTAAACCGGATGCAACAATTTTCTCGACGACAACGTATAACTATGACACGCTCGCCGAACGCCTTCGTGAATCGGCTTTCCTATTAAAAGGATTGACGATCACACTGACGGACGAACGTACCGATAAACAAGAGACGTTCCATTACGAGGATGGGATCGCTGAATTCGTTCAATATTTAAATGACGATAAGGCGACGCTTCACCCGATCGTCTACTTCGAAGGGACAGAGAACGAGATTGAGATCGAGCTCGCATTCCAGTTCACAGACGCCTATTCTGAGAACGTCCTTTCTTTCGTCAACAACGTCCGTACGCGTGACGGTGGGACGCATGAGGTCGGCGCCAAGACTGCGATGACCCGGATCATGAATGAATATGCGCGTAAGAACGGATTGCTCAAAGAGAAGGACAAAAATCTAGACGGTGGCGATGTCCGTGAGGGACTCACGCTCATCGTCTCGGTCCGAATCCCTGAGGAGTTCCTCCAGTTCGAGGGCCAAACGAAGTCGAAACTCGGCTCTCCAGAGGCACGTGCGAGTGCGGATAGCGTCATGGCGAAGCAACTGACGATCTTCCTAGAAGAGAACCCACAGATGGCCACGATGCTCATCAAAAAGGCGATTCGCGCGGCTCAGGCACGTGAGGCGGCACGAAAAGCACGTGAAGAGGCACGGAACGGTAAGAAGAAGAAACGTTCGAGCATCTTGAACGGGAAATTGACGCCGGCGACATCGAAGAATGCCGCGAAGAACGAACTGTTCCTCGTCGAGGGTGACTCGGCCGGTGGTTCCGCCAAACAAGGGCGGGACCGGACGTTCCAAGCCATCCTTCCGTTACGTGGGAAAGTCATCAACTCCGAGAAGTCAAAACTCCAGGACATCATGAAGAATGAAGAAATCAATACAATCATCCATGCAATCGGTGCCGGAGTCGGTCATGATTTCGATTTGGATGACTGTAACTTCGACAAGATCATCATCATGACGGATGCCGATACAGATGGTGCGCATATCCAAGTGCTCCTTCTCACGTTCTTCTTCCGTTATATGCGACCGCTCGTTGAGGCTGGCCGTGTGTTCGTCGCCTTGCCACCGCTCTATCGCATCTCAAAAGGGAAAGGCAAGTCCGAGCAGTTCGACTACGCATGGGACGAAGAGGCGCTCGAGAAGTTGGTCAAAGTGTATAAGAAAGGCTATATCCTCCAGCGCTATAAAGGTCTCGGTGAGATGAACGCGGACCAGTTATGGGAGACGACGATGAATCCGGATACCCGTACGCTCATCCGTGTCACGGTGGACGACGCGGCCGTCGCGGACAAGCGCGTCTCGGTCTTGATGGGCGATAACGTCACGCATCGCCGTGAGTGGATCGAGGAGAACGTTGCCTTCGGACTCCAGGAAGATGATTCGATCATCGCCAATGAACATGTGACTAAAGCGATTGAGGAAGTGATGTAACGATGTCGACGATTCAACACATTTTAAACTTATCTCTCGAACAGGTCGTCGGTGACCGGTTCGGGCGTTATTCAAAATATATCATTCAAGACCGTGCCTTACCGGACGCACGCGACGGGCTAAAGCCCGTACAACGTCGTATCCTGTATGCGATGCACCATGAGGGGAATACGAACGACAAGCCGTACCGAAAGTCTGCGAAGACGGTCGGGAACGTCATCGGGAACTATCACCCGCACGGTGATTCGTCCGTCTATGAGGCGATGGTACGTCTCTCTCAGGACTGGAAACTACGCTATCCGCTCATCGACATGCATGGGAACAACGGGTCGATGGACGGTGACCCGGCAGCGGCCATGCGTTATACGGAAGCGCGTCTCTCGAAGATTGCTGGGGTCATGCTGACGTCGATTGCGAAGAATACGGTCGACTATACGCCGAACTTTGACGATTCGACGGAAGAGCCGCTCGTCTTGCCGTCACTCCTCCCGAACTTGCTCATGAACGGGACGACAGGGATCTCAGCGGGTTATGCGACAGAAATCCCGCCGCATAACTTGACGGAAGTGCTCAACCTCGCCATCGCACGCTTGAGAGGTCAGGTTGATACGGCGAAAGACGCCCTCGAGTATGTCACAGGACCTGACTTTCCGACCGGAGGAACAGTCATGGGGAAAGACGGTATCCTGAAGGCGTTCGAGACCGGCAAGGGTAAGGTCATCATCCGCGCGAAATCAGAGATTGAGCAGCTAAAAGGTGGCCGTGAACAGATTACGATCACCGAACTTCCGTATGAAGTGAACAAGGCGAACCTCGTCAAAAAGATGGAAGAGCTACGTCTCGATAAAAAGGTCGAAGGTGTCGCGGAAGTCCGTGACGAGACGGACCGGACCGGCCTTCGTGTCGTCATCGAATTGAAGAAAGAGGCAGACGCGGAAGGTGTCCTTCACTTCTTCTTGAAGCATACGGACCTGCAACTCGCCTATAACTACAATATGGTCTCCATCGTGAACCGGACACCAAAACAGATGGGCATCATCCCAATCATCGACGCCTATTTGAAGCACGTCGAAGAAGTGGTGACACGTCGCACGACGTTTGAACTCGAACAGGCGAAAAAACGGGCTGAAATCGTCGATGCCTTGGAGCAAGCCATCTCGGTCCTCGATGAGACGCTTGAATTGATCCGTTCCGCGAAAGATAAAGCCGACTCGAAGAAGAAACTGATGGAGCGGTTCTCATTCACGGAACGCCAGGCCGAAGCGGTCGTCATGCTCCAATTGTACCGACTCACGAATACGGACATCGTCGAGTTGCAAAAAGAAGCGAAGGCACTCCAAAAAGAGATCGCTCGCCTCTCGAACATTCTCGACGTGGATGCGACGAAACGAAAGTTGATTGTGAAAGAACTCACGGCGCTACGTGATGAGTTCGGAGATGACCGTCGCTCGGTCATCGAGTCGGAAGTCGAAGAATTGAAGCTGAAGACGGAAGTCATGATCGCCGTCGAAGAGACGATGGTCTTCGTCAGCCGTGACGGTTATGTCAAACGTGCCTCGATGCGCTCATATGGTGCCTCAAGTGACGTCTTACCGGAGATGAAGGATAAAGACCGTCCTCTCCTTACGACACAAGCGATGACGACAGACCACTTGCTCGTCTGGACGAACAAAGGGAGCTACCTCCTCATCCCAATCCATCAGATCCCTGAATCGAAGTGGAAGGATGCCGGTCAGCACGTCGCCAACCTCGTCCCAATCGAAGGAGAACAGGTCATCTCGGCAGACGTTGTCTCGACGTTCGAGACAGATGCCCATTGCCTCTTCGTGACGAAAGACGGAATGGTCAAGCGTACGCCGTTACGCGACTATGACGCGCAGCGGAAGTCGAAGCCGCTCATGGCCTTGAAGCTAAAAGGTGACGATGAGGTCGTATTCGCTGGGATCAGTGACGGTCCTGGACAGTTGTTCCTCGTTTCAGAGCGTGGATACGGGCTCTGGTTCAAAGAGGATGACGTTCCGGTCGTTGGACAGCGGGCAGCTGGTGTGAAAGCGATGAACTTGAAAGACGGTGACGTCGTCGCCGATGCCTTCTCATTCTTCACGCCACCACTATTCGTTCTCGTGACGCAGCGAGGAGCGGTCAAGAAGATGAAACTCGAAGACCAGTTCGATTGCACGAACCGCAACCTTCGCGGAACGATGCTCATTCGTGAGGTCAAGTCAAAACCACACCAAATCCGTCGTGTGCTCCCTGTACATGGGGATGAGACATTGCATATCGTCGGAAAAGAGAAAGCAAAACAAGTGAAGACAAAAACGCTCACGCTACTTGATCGCTACGCCAACGGGTCGTTCGTCTTCGATGAAGATTCATTCGGTGAGATTGAGGACGTGTATCTCGATTAAAGGAAAGACCTGTGCATCGGCATAATCGCCGCTCACAGGTCTTTTTGTGTTAGCCATCCTTCTAGTTCTTGTTGCTGTCGACGGTGATGCCGTGTATGCATCTCGACAAGCTCGAACCACTCTCTCGCATTCAACCAGCCGAATCCACCGTGAAAGGTCTTCCAATCGTCTGTGGCGTCGCCTAGACGGGTTTTTAACGCATCCATCCTTGAAATCAAGGCGGTCACTCGCTCCAGTAACTGCTCATTCGTATCGGTATTGTTAGGTGGTTGGTTCATCTCGGGAGGGAGTTCGATTTTGATTGGAGGAAATCCACCTTCTCGGAACAACTTCTCCCCAAATGGCGTCTTCTCCCCACCGAGTTTGCCGTCTTCTTGAAGACAACGGTCGACTTCATCTAAATACTCACTCGCGACCAACATGATATGATCGTACATCTGACCAATTGACCAAATCGTAGGGGAGCATTTATACCGTAAGTCAGGTTCTGAATAATTCAACAAAGTTTCTTTGAAATGAGTCAGTTCATAACGATTCATGTTGTATCTCTCCTCTGTTTTCTTTCAGTATACGTGACTTGTCCGAGTCTTCGGGGAATATAAAACTAAAAAGGAGGATCGGATTGATTTGCCGAAAGAAACATGTAGGACAAATGATAGGGGGATCTATATGTCTCAATGGCTGACGTGGGCGAAACGGATTCAGGCGCTGTCTCAGGCCGGTCTGACGTTCACACGTGATCAATATGACCGAGAACGATATGAAGAACTCCAAGAGATTGCAAAAGAGATGTATGAACGACATTCGGACTTATCGAACGAGGACATCTCACAATTGGCCCATGTTCAAGGATATCCGACACCGAAGCTCGATGTACGAGGCGTCGTCTTCAAAGGAGACCGATTGTTACTCGTCAAGGAGCGGTCGGACGGGTTATGGACACTACCAGGTGGTTTCTGTGAGGTGAACCGTTCTCCTGCTGCGAATATCATCAAAGAAGTAGAAGAGGAGGCCGGCTTGGATGTCATTCCGGTGCGGTTACTCGCCTTATTTGATATGCACGAACATCCACACCCGCCACTTTCTGAGCACTATTACAAACTCTTCATCGAGTGTGCATTGATCGGTGACGGGGAAGGCGCTGCCGGCGTAGAGACGACGGATGTCGGATTCTTTGAACGCGACCATTTACCAGAGCTCTCCCTTGCCCGAAACACGCTCGAACAGATTCATATGTGCTTCGACGCGCACTGGCAAGAAGATGACTGGACCACCTTATTCGATTAGGAGGATTTTTTGATGAAAGTGAGACGATACGGACATATCCACCAACTAACCTTTTACGCTCCCGTTCTTCCGATCAACGTCCAGCTGATCGAACATGAACTTGGGCTCGTCTTGATCGACACGGCGCTAAAACGAAATGCGGCACATATTCTGTCGTATATTGAAGAACTCGACAAACCGCTCCTTGCCATTTTATTGACGCATGCCCACGGAGACCATGTCGGCGGGGTAGATGCCATCAAAGCGGAGCATCCACTCGCAGAACTGTTCATCTCCCGGCGTGATGCCCGCTTACTATCTGGAGACCGTTCACTAGATGAGGAAGAAGAGCACAAGATACGGGGTTCCTTGCCGACGATCCGTTCTACACCGGATACGTTGTTAGATCCAGGTGAGCGGCTATTTGGTCTACGTGTCCTTGCCGCAAGTGGACATACACCAGGTTCGATTGCATTTTACGATGAAACGAATCGGGTGTTATTCGCCGGAGACGCTTTTCAGTCGCAGGGAGGGGCCGCAGTGGCAGGGGACGTCCGTCCGTTGTTCCCGCTGCCTGGTCTTGCGACATGGAACCGATCCGTTGCTGTAGAGAGTGCGGAGCGGCTGGTCGATTTGTCACCGCTCCTGACGTTTGTCGGGCATGGTCCGCCACTCAAAGGGACACACCGTCTCTATTTAGCACTGAAGCGGGCGAAACGCAAACAGGCGAGAAAGTTTACTCGATAATGGAGGGATGAGACGATGCAACTAAAAGAAATCCCAATCCATCAATTCGAACAGGCCCAGCAGATGCTCGAGATTCAGCGGAACGCATATGCCGTTGAAGCGGAATTGCTCGGATTTGACGAAATTCCGGCACGATATGAGACGATTGATGTCATTCAAAACTTGCCAGGTACGAGCTATGGATTGTATGTCGAGGAGCGGTTGATTGGATTTGTCACCATTGAAGCATCCGAAAACACGGTGGAGATCACAAAACTTTGTATTGATCCGACATATTTCCGAGCGAGACTGGCGACGACGCTACTTGAGCATGTGTTAAGCATTCATAAAGGGCAGCTCGTCTACGTTCACACGGGCAAGCATAACGGGCCCGCCAAGCGTCTATATACGAAACTCGGATTTGTGCGAAGTACTGAATTTGAACCAGAACCCGGTGTCACATTAATTCGATATACACACTCTTCTTAATTTTTATCTCATCTCACTATCATAAGTATACTAAGATAATGAGATGAGAATTTATTTTTACTGATAATATATGTTATGTAAACTAATAAAAAAAGAGTATGAAAATACTCTATTTATAATTGCCCCCTTCTTCGAAAATCTTGTACCAATACAAGGTCAAATCAATCTGTGGATTCGCGTATTGTTTCATTGTATCGACTCCTCCGAGCTGAAATCCCTCTTTTCTATAAAAGCGACATGCAATCAAGTTATCGTTCTGTGCCTCAAGAGATAATCCGATCAGTTCTTTCTCTTTGGCCCAACGTTCGGCTTTTTCAAGCAACATTCTTCCGATTCCTTGCTTACGGTACGTCATTTTGACCGCAATGTTTTCGATATATGCAAACTGATTCCAATCCTTCACGAGCCGGATTTGCCCGACACATTCATCATTGTCCATCGCTAAATATACGACGCGATTGTCTCGTTCTATGTAATCTCGCCAATCAATCTGATCGTCTGGGAATGATATTTCTTTCACCTCATAATCAAGCTCTTCAACATATGTCCATTCGCCATTTATATAACTTGGTATAATTCGACCGATGATTGGGAATGGATCATTTGTGTCATTCATTTGATTAATGAGCGACGCTTTAAGTCTTTTTAGTTGAATACCACTCATCCGCTCCGCCTCTTTTCCCTGTAAAGTATTCTTTATTTATTCATTTCTACCATTTCTTTTATTATGCAAAATAACAATCTGTTTCATTGATTATAGTTTTCTGTATTAATGAAATGAATTTTGCTTTCAAAGGAATGTTAGCGCTTTATGAATAAACGTTTCAAATGTAAATCGAATCTGTTTAATACGTGTTTCACAGTTGCTAGACCGCTGAAGTCATGCTATTTTTAGACAGATGAAGCATCTAAGGAGGAATTCTTGTGAAACGAACAACAAAAGGTTTGGCAGCAACATTGTTTTTAGCAATCCCACTTGCCGCTTGTGGTGATGATAGCACGAATCAAGCAGATACGACACGTTGGGAAGAAATTCAAGAAGAAGGAACGTTGACAGTCGGAACGGCTGGTACGCTCTACCCCGCTTCTTTCCGTGAAGAAGAGAGTGATACGTTGACAGGTTTTGACGTGGAACTCATGAAAGAGATCGCGAAGCGCCTCGAGCTTGAAGTCGAGTTCAAAGAAATGGCGTTTGACAACATGTTGACAAGCGTTCAAAACGGTCAAATCGACGTCGCGGCGAATGATATCTCGGTCACGGAAGACCGCAAGGAGAAGTTCGCTTTCTCGAAACCGTATAAGTACACATACGGAACAGCCATCGTTCGGAAGAGCGACCTTTCAGGCATTGAATCGCTCGAAGACTTGAAAGGCAAAAAAGCCGCTGGTGAAGCGACGACCGTCTTCATGGATGTGGCACGTCAATACGGAGCTGAAGAAGTCATCTATGACAACGCGACGAACGACCAGTATTTGCGTGACGTCTCGACAGGACGTACCGATGTCATCTTGAACGATTACTATCTTCAAACGCTTGCTCTCGCCTTCTTCCCAGAGTTTGATATCACGATTCACCCTGATATCGCTTATAACCCGCAAGAAGTCGCATTCTTGATAGATAACGAAAACGACGAGCTTCAAGAAAATATCGACCGTGTATTAGAAGAGATGCTCGAGGACGGTACGGTCAAAGAGTTGTCAGAGCAATTCTACAACGGGGCCGACGTCTCGGTTGAACCTGATGTGGACGCGACAATCGTCGAGACGAAATAAGGAAATGATATGACGTTCTCAGACATCAAATGGGACGCCATCTTTGACGTAGACCTAGCCATCGAGTCGTTCCCTTATCTGTTAGGCGGATTACCGAACACGCTTTGGATTTCCTTTACGAGCATGTTTTTCGGTCTTGTGCTCGGTCTGATATTGGCGCTTGGGAAGTTGTCTCCGACGCGACTCCTTCGCTATCCATCGACATTTTATATCTCGTTCATGCGTGGTGTGCCCATTCTGATCATCTTGTTCATCCTCTATTCGGGATTCCCGTTCATCGGCATTGAGTTTGCCGCATTGACGGCAGCCATTCTCGGGTTTAGTTTGAACTCTGCCGCCTATATCGCCGAGATTATCCGCTCGTCGATTCGTGCGGTTGATGACGGACAGGTGGAAGCGGCCCGTTCGCTCGGGATGGGGAAATGGTTGACGCTCAAAGGTGTCATCCTACCTCAGGCGACACGGATCGCCCTTCCCCCGCTCTCGAACGTCTTTCTCGATTTGATCAAAGCGAGTTCTCTCGCGGCGATGATCACTGTTCCGGAGATCTTCAATAAAGCAAAAATCGTCGGGGGGCGTGAGTTTGATTATATGACGGTCTATATCGTCGTGGCATTGATTTACTGGGCGATTTGTACGTTCATGTCGTTTTTCCAAGAGTGGCTCGAACGTCATTTTGAACGATATTTAGATTCCCCAAAACGTTGACTGACTGGCTGATGCCGGTCGGTCTTTTTTAGATTATCGTTGGATTTTCCGCACACCTCAATCGTCGATTATGCTATGATTTTCTTAATTATCAGAAAAATATAGGGGGATTTTGAATGGTGCATCCATGGGTTTCACATTTAAATGATCAAGTCATCGGGCAATCAAAAGCAATCAAGCTTGCCTCGATTGCATTATTATCAGGAGGACACGTGTTACTGGAAGACCGTCCAGGAACAGGGAAAACGACTCTCGCCCGAAGTCTCGCAAGTTCCGTATCGGCGACGTTTCAGCGTGTCCAATGTACGCCGGATACCTTACCGAGTGACATTTTAGGAATGGAATTGTTCAATCCGACGACGGGGGCGTTTGAACGTCGGACGGGACCTATTTTTACGTCAATTCTTCTCGTCGATGAGATTAACCGGACGACACCGCGTACGCAATCCGCCTTGCTTGAAGCGATGCAAGAACGTCAAGTGACCCTCGGGGAAGTGTCACTTCAGTTACCGGAACCGTTCTTTATGATTGCTACACAAAACCCGTTCGACGGGCAAGGGACGTTCCCACTTCCGCAAGCACAATTGGATCGTTTCCTGTTCAAATTGACACTCGCTCCCCTGTCACGGGATTCAGAGCGTCGTTTGATTCGGAACGAGCATCTGTCGACGGAACCATTCTCGCTTCAACGTGACGAACTATTGAAGATGCAACAAGAGGTACGCGATGTGAAGTTCCATGAGGCGATGGAGGACTATCTCCTCGATTTGATGGAGTCACTTCGTCACCACAGGGATATCGAGGTAGGTCCGAGTCCGAGGGCGACACTTGCCTATACGATGGCGGCTCGGGCACATGCCTATATGGAAGGACGAGACTTCGTTTCGCCAGAAGACATCCGAGCGCTCGCTCTCCCGATCCTAGGACACCGAATCGTCTTGACGGTCGAAGCTTCATTGAAAACGAAACCGACGAAGCTCATCAAATCAGTACTCGAGACCATCCCGGTCCCATCAGAGGTGTAAGATGCAGTTAGTCAGCCCACGCTATCTCGAGTCCGGATACATGTGGCTCTTGTTTGTCGTCGGGGTCTTCACAGCGCTATACGGGAATGTCTTGATTGCGAGCCTATTGATCGGCTTCAGTCTCTATGCCTTGGTCATGCCTGCTTTCATGTTTCGATTGGCAGAACAAGTGCATGTCGACCTCACCGAGGAGTTAAAACTTTTCCCGAACGACGACGCCGTCTACGTGTTAAAACTCGTATCCACTGCAAAAGTACCACTCGGAGTCGTACGGCTATCCGGGTATTTACATCCGACCGTCGAGTCGGAAGGTCACGCGTTTTGGCGGCAAGAGAACTTTATCGAGACGAATGCAACCGTCGACTTTACCATCCCGCTCCATGCCAAGAAGCGCGGCCCCATCCGTCTTGAGGCAATCGGGATGGAAATTCGTGACCCGCTTCGTATGTTCTCTCTATACAAGGAAGACACACTTCCCCGAATCGGTTATGTGTTCCCAGAGTTTTCACCGTATCCGATCCCGAAACGGCCACCTACCCTCCCTGGTGAAGAGATGGTCCGACATAGCGCCTATCGTGATCCGGAAACGTTCCAGTCGGTTACCCCGTATCACGGGCAACCGATGCGACAGTTGTACTGGTCCGCTTATGCAAAGACAGGGGAACTGCTTGCCCGCACAGAGCAACCGGTCCAAGCGAATGAGTATGTGATCGTCCTTGATTTGTTGACGAAAGACGGACGAGCCCTCACCTATCAGATGGAGCGACTCATCTCTCAAGCGGCAGCCCTATGCCGTGATTTCGAGAAAGAGAACGCGAGTTACGGTCTCATCGTCCCGACGCTTACGAAAGATGGGATCACATACGACCTACCGCCTGGAAGCGGCGAGGTGCATTTCCGTAAGATCATGACGACGTTCGCCTGTCTGTCGGAGAGCGATTTTCCATTGGCACGCTCCTTGTTCGAACGAAAAGTCGCCAAGTATAGCGGGAATCAATCGATTTTACGGTTAGGGGGTGACGGTCAATGAGATGGCTATGGTGGGTCTTCGCGGCATTTTATATCGGTCACGTGTTTCCGCTCCTCTTTTTATTGACGCTACGTCTCTCTCGGAACACACAACTTATCGTGCAGACGGTCCTTTCGATCGGTGCCCTGTACTTCTCATACGAAATGAGTATTTTGCTTTTGGTCTTCACGTACGTGCATGCATTTATCCGAACGTTGGATTGGACGGACCGTTACGCGATGGCGAGTGTCCTGTTCTTAGTGGTCGACTGGTTATTCCCACCGGCGACCCAGCCGCTCGCGATGGTGCTCTTTCCGTTCATCTTTTTGATCTGGCAGCGGAACCTTTACTATCGTCGTGACTATAAGCGCATGGTGACGATGCTTGCTCTCGGGCTAGGAATCGGGTTAGCCGTCTCCCTCATCATCCGTACGATCAAAGAGCTGTTGTTTGGGAATGTCATCGCCTGGATCAGTCCTTTCTTCTTATGGATCGGCAGCTGGTTCTACGGCATCACACTCGATCCGAATGACCGTGTGAACCGCTTCCTCGTGCCAGATAACCCAAACATCGATGCGGAGACAGTGTCACAGGAGACATTACTCCAGTCCGCTTCGAATGAGTCACTCTTTTTCATCGGTATCTTTGTTGTCACCTTGTTGATTGGTGTCGGTTTGTTCTTCTATTTACAGAAGCGAAAAGACATCCAGGAAGACGGGATGATTCCAAAGAGTATTCATCACCCGACGCTCTCAGATAAACGAATCGTTCGTTCCCCAAGACAGATTCAGCTTCTCGAAACGGGACGGAAACTCGAACAAGTGCAACCACGTCTCCGTGAAGAGACGGTATCTGACTGGTTACAACGAATTGAGTTCACGAACCACACCTTATATGCTGAATGGTTAGAGGCAGCGGAATATGGAGACAAGGAAGCCCCGAAAGACGTCAATGAATCATTCGAGCGTCTTGTCGCACAATTGAAGAAACGTTAAAAAACATCCGGTGAGGAATTTCCTCTACCGGATGTTTCGCGTTATAGGATTGGACTGAGCAGGCGTGACACGCTCTCTTTGAAACGAATCCAGCGAGTCCTCGACTCGTATCGTTCAATCGTCAAACGTTCGGCATTCGACTCGTCTCGTTCGAATGCATCGATGACGGACTGGGCGACATCTCGGTCGAAGACGAGCGCTGAGATTTCAAAGTTGAGACGAAAGCTTCTCGCGTCGATATTCGTCGTCCCGATGGAAGCGACCTCTCCGTCGATAACAAGAGTTTTCGCATGGAGGAATCCTTCTTCGTATGTGAAGACCTGGGCCCCATAGCGTACAAGCTCCGCCGCATTCGCATAAGTTGCCCAGTAGACAAACATATGGTCCGGCTTATTTGGAATCATCAGCTTGATTTTGGTGCCTGCCATAAGGGCAATCCGACAGGCATCAAGGAAGCTCGCATCCGGTATGAAGTACGGTGTTTGAATATAGATACAATCTTTTGACTGAGTGATCATTTTGACGAGCATGTTCTTCAGGTGCTCCGTCGAGGAGTTCGGTCCTGAGGTCACGATTTGAACCGGTGAAGCGTGATGTGAGATTCCCTCCGTCGGCCAGACAAAGTCGTCTTTCTGAGCCTTCGTTTTTGTCGGGACCGAGCGATTCCAATCTAAAATGAACCGTTCTAACAGTTCCTTGACGGCGTCGCCGGAGATTCGTAAGTGAACGTCACGCTAATAGCCGAAGTGCTCATCTTTTCCGAGATATTCATCCCCGACATTGAAGCCACCGATATAGCCAAGTTCCCCGTCGATGATACAGAGTTTTCGGTGATTTCGATTATTGACGCGGAAATTGATTCCGAGTTTGGACGGGAAGAACGATTTGACTTCTCCGCCGTGAGCGAGTAGATCCTTAAAGTGTTTGTGTCTTAACCCTCTCGATCCGACCGCATCATAAAGGAGACGGATGCGTACCCCTTGTTTCGCCTTCTCCGTTAACAGACGAATTAACGACTGACCGAGCGGGTCGTTTTGGATGATGTAATATTGAATATTGACTTCTTTCGTCGCGCTCTCGATATCTTGAAACATCTTCTCAAATTTTTCCGTTCCGTCGTGCAGGACAGTGATATCGTTATGGAATGACATCAGTGCATTCGTCGACACGAGGTTCAGACGAGCAAGACGACGATATTTCAAAAGAATTGGATGATTGAACGGGGCGAGCGAACGGTCGAGTTGATCGAGTTGTTCTTCGACGTGGTGGTGATACGCTTCGCGTTTCTCTTCTTCGACTTCATAAAAGTTTTGAGATTTGATCAGTCGGCCGAAAAAGATGTACACGAAGAAGCCGATGAGTGGTAAGAAGAAGAGAACGAGCAGCCATGCCCACGTCGTACCGATGTCTCGCCTCTCAAAAAAGATGATGGTGATGGCAAACGTGAGGTTAAGTAATAAGATGAGCCATGTCATGATGACGATGATGAGTCCGATTGTTACTTCCATCGTATCCCTCCCTTTCTTTCAATTCTTACCCGAAATCGGGCAATCTTAGCAGATGTTTTTCATGATGTGGGTATACATATATGAAGAAGTAATGAAATGGAGGATGTTTATGGAAGACATGATGATCGGATTCAGCTTACTTGTCCTCATCGGCGCACTTTCGCAGTTGATTGCATGGCGTTTTGACTTCCCGGCCATCTTGATCATGACGGTTGCGGGTATTTTGGTCGGTCCGATTTTCGGATGGTTAGAACCAGACTTGATTTTGGGTGATTTATATAGCCCGCTCATCTCGATTGCCGTGGCGCTCATCTTATTTGAAGGCAGTCTCAGTCTCGAGTTTAAAGAGATTGATGATTTAAGAAAACCAATCTTTCGACTCGTTACCGTCGGTGTCTTCATTTCTTTTATCCTGACATCTATCTTAATGATTTGGATTGGTGAGTTTCATTGGTTACCCGCCTTCACACTCGGCGCCATCTTCGTCGTGACAGGACCGACCGTGATCATCCCGTTATTACGTCAAGCAAACTTATCGGTTCGCCCCTCAAAAGTATTGAAGTGGGAAGGAATCATCGTCGATCCACTCGGCGCTTTGATTGCGCTGTTCGTCGTTCGGTTTGGATTTATTTTGTATCAGAATGAGGGACTTGCGAGCCATCTACCGTTCTTTTGGTCCTGTATCGTGGCCGTCGCCTTTGGAATCGCCGTCGGACATTTACTCATTCGTCTATTCGGAAATGATAAAGTCCCAGAATATTTACGGACGACGTTGACGTTCTCCGGTGTCCTTCTCGTCTACTCCATCAGCGAATGGGTCATGCATGAGGTCGGGTTATTGGCCGTGACGGCGATGGGATTGACGATGGCGAACTCCAAACATGGACATCTCCACATTTTGAAACAACTTCGCGAGTTTAAAGAAAATATCTCTATCTTGCTCGTTTCGACCGTGTTTATCATTCTGACCGCGAGTTTGACCCGCGACAGTTTACTTGCCATCTTCGACTGGCCGCTCCTCTTATCGATTCTAGGAATTTTATTCATCGTCCGCCCCGTCTCGGTGCAAACCTCTTTAGTCGGCTCCCCTTTGACGACGAAGGAGCGGGCGCTCATCAGTTGGATTGCCCCACGTGGGATCGTCGCCATGACGGTGACAGCATTTTTTGCACAAGAGATTGCGGAACTGGGGATTGAAGACGCAGAACGGATGCTCCCGACCACGCTCGGTCTCGTCGTTATCTCGGTCGCCTTGCATGGATTGACGATTAAGCCGCTCGCCAAACGATTAGGTTTGACGAAAGTGAAGAATCCTTGGGAAAAGGGCTAGGCACAAAAAAGACACCGCCCGATGGCAGTGTCTTTGATGAGCTTGAATTAGTTCAAGACTTTGATTGTGATTGATTGACGACCGAAGTTGAGCGCTTGCTCTTGTGTCGGCATCAAGATATCAATTTTGTTACCTTTGATGGCACCACCAGTGTCTCCTGCGATTGCTTCTCCGTATCCTTCAACCCATACTTTAGAGCCGAGCGGAATGACAGAAGGGTCGACTGCGATGACTTTTTGGTTAGGGTTCGAACGAACGTCGATACCTGTCGCTGTGATACCAGAACATCCAGCACAATATGGTGTATAAGCTGTTGCTTCAACAGTCATTGTCTTACCTGAAGCCGGAGCTTGGGTTTGCGTTGTAGACGATGCTGTTTTTGTAACAGGTGTTGATGTTGAAGTCTTCGGTGCTGATGTTTTCGCATCATTCGCTACCGATGCAGCTGCTGCACCTTTCACGGCGAACTCTTGTCCTGGGAAAATAAGATCTGAATCAAGACCGTTCCAAGTCATCAATTGATTAACAGAGATCCCGTGGTTCAATGCGATACGATAAAGTGTATCACCTGATTTAACTGTATACGTTTTAGATGCAGTAGAAGCTTTTGCTTCTGCCTTTCCAAGTTTCAAGACTTGGTTCGGGTAAATCATATTTGAGTTTAAGCCGTTCGCTTGTTTAATGTCGTTTACAGAGACGTTGTTGTTCACGGCGATACGATAGAGTGTATCTCCAGACTGAACTGTGTGTGTTGATGCTGCCGAAGCTGGAGCAGCGACTCCTAAACTAAGGCCAGCGAGTGCCGTTAGTGTCAATAGTGGTTTTTTCATAAGAATATTCCTCCCTTTTCTAACGCCCCCTTACTGTAACACCTCTATATTTCACAGCGATTACAGGACGATATGAGAGTCATATCAGTTCATTTACAGAACAATTCATGGGGATGAGAGGATTCAGAAAATTGTTTTAATCCATAAAAACGGCTTTATAGAGCCATTTTACGATATAATCAAGAGAGAAATAAGGAGGTTTTGGTCTTTGGAACTATTACTGCTATATTACATTGTGACTAATTTACTAGCGTTTGTGTCATTTTTTGTCGATAAACGACGGTCTCGCGTCGGGGCTTGGCGCATTTCAGAGCGCACGTTATTGACGGTGGCATGGATTGGTGGGGCATTCGGCGCTTATTTGGCAATGCGCATCTTCCGACATAAGACATTGAAGCCTAAATTCCGGATCGGGGTACCTGTTGCCATTCTCGTCCACGCGGCTTTTACAGGGTGGCTCATCTTTTAAGCATTATATAGAAGAAACACAATCATGATTAAGATTACGGGGATGAGGAAATGTTGAAATCGTCCCTGTTTTTGGAGGAATCAAAGTATTTGACCCGTTAAAAAAGAAACGAAATATCGGAAAACTACCGAAACGAGGAGATTGTCATTTTGGAAAGCACGATACTGACGAATCAAGGGGCATCCACATTTACCATCACGAATCAGTTCACGGTACTATTGATTGAATCAGGGATCGTCGATATTCGGGTGAACGGAGAGGATATAAAACTTGTTTCAAAAGAAAGCGTCCTGTTGGCATCTGGACAAAGTTATGTCGTACAACGGACGGAAGAGACTTCGCAAATCGTCAAACTTGAATTTGATCCATATGAGTTGTTCCATCCTAGATTGTCCGAAGAATATGTAACCCCATATCTTGCAGGCGACAAATCCATACATATCTTAAAGAGAGAACGAACACACCGCTCCATCGTTCAAACGATTGAACAAGTCGTTAACCATTTGCAGGTAGACGGACCGCTTAAACGGATGGATGCGACACTCCAATGTGCGGTGATCTGGCGTTATTGGATTCAGCAAGATAACCAAGGAATGAATAACGAGAAAAAACTGGAGAGTCTTCGAAACATGCTGGCATATATTCAGTTGCAGCTTGAAGATAAACTATCGTTAGCGCAAATCGCGACTGCGGGTAATATAAGTCGTAGCGAATGTTGTCGGCTGTTTACAACGTTCGGGAACACCTCCCCGCTTGCGTATGTTCAAGTTAAGCGGATGGAACGGGCCGCAATCCTATTAGAGGATTCGACTGAATCGGTTGCTGAGGTCGCCAATCGCCTGAGCTACTCAAGCGTCAGTCACTTCGTCCAGACATTTAAATCACATCATTCAATCACCCCGCTCGCCTATCGAAAAAAATATCAAACGAAAAGAGCCGAATGATTCCGGCTCTTTTCGTTTATCTTGCCGTCCAACCACCATCCGCTTTCAACACATCTCCATTTACAAAACTTGAATCGTCTGACGCTAAAAAGAGCGCGACGTTCGCGATTTGTTCGGGTTCACCCATCGGTGCTTCCCCTGCACCTTGGATGGCACGCATCCCGAGTTCGCTCGGAGCGGTGATGGTCGAACCGATATTCGTGTTGACACCACCCGGCGCGATGGCATTTGCCCGAATCTTGCCGAGCGTCCCATGGGTCGCTGCGATGTTTTTCGTCAACCCGATCAAGGCATGTTTCGATGACACATACGATGCACCACCTCGTGTGCCGAACAATCCTCCGACCGACGCGTTATTAATGATGACCCCGCCACTATCTTGTTTCTCCATTACTTGAATGGCGGCACGTGATAGTTTCATCGGTCCGGTCAAATTGACAGCAAGGACTCGGTCCCATAGTTCATCCGTCACTTCCCCCACTGTCATAAAGTTGTCCATGATGCCCGCATTATTGACAAGAATGTCGACTGACCCGAACGTTTCTTTCGCCGTATCGACGAGACGGTCGATATCCGTTTGATTCGTCACGTTACCCGCGATGCCGACGACATCCCCGCCTCCCGTCTTCATCTCTTCGACCACCGCCTGCACAGCATCTTCATTCATGTCGAATGCGACGACCCGTGCGCCTTCCTTCGCAAAGAGTTTAGCGATGGCCCTACCCATACCAGAGCCGGCCCCGGTGACGATTGCTGTTTTCCCCGAAAGTTTCATCCATCATTCCTCCTTTAAATGCAAGAGCAAATATGATGCGTGATGATAGAAATCGATCTATCACTAAGTTATACCCTCATTTGTTCACGAACATCGTGAGAAAGATGGCAAAATTTCTTCAATTGATATTCAATCCTCTTTATACTTATATGGAAGCCACTATTAATAGAGGAGAGATGATGTGCGACAATTTAAAGCAACCATCCACGGTCAAGGTGATTCTATTCTATTCCTTCCCGGTGGCGGATTTACCGGGTCTCAAGGTCAACAGTTTGTCGAAGCCTTACATAAACAATTTGAAATCCATCTGTTAGATTTACCTGGTTTTGGTGAAAGTGAAGGACTACATACATATGCGACCTCTAAAGTACTCGCGGACTGGGTCGAAGCGTATCGAACTTCACGAAAACTGGAGTCCATTCGGTTGATCGGACATTCGATGGGCGGAGCCATCGCGCTTGCTTACGCGGTCCATTACCCAGACCAGGTCAGACGGTTGATTCTCCTCGACCAAGGCCATAAACCGAATGCCATGATTCCTTTTCGTGAATATGGCGTATTCGGATTCGCTTTCCCCCTTTTGCGATTGCTCTATCAAAGTTCCCCTAGTCGCCTCATGAACTGGATTGAAGCTCGCATGAACAAGAGTGATTCCGTATTTTCCGAGGAACGGTTCCAATTGTTCTGTCAACGGATTGGGGTAGAATCAACACCAATGATTCGAACAGCTTTCGAACAGCCCGCTCGTCTGTCGACCGGTGGCCTACATTTATTGTTCGGATACGACGGACTAGACTTTAAAGATTTGTTCCGACGGGTCAAAGTCCCGACGCAACTCTATTATGCGGACTTCACAGGTGTTGATTTGAAGGAGGCGAAACGAACGCTCCGTCATGTCAAACGAGCGGAACGAGAAATTCATCCCTCTGTTCAATTGATTGCCGTCCCAGGCGGGCACTTCGTCCAGTGGAGTCGTCATTTCTCGATGGGACACGTTGAGCGGTTCTTACATACAGAAGAAGGCAACGGATAATTCTCCGCTGCCTTCTTTTTCGTCATGATATCCAGTTGTGAAGTATGAGCCATTCGTGGAGCTGGTGTTGTAGCTCGGGATGAAGCGGCTCCTTAAGTTGTGCGCGATATTGTTTTTTCACGTCCAGAATGCTCATTTCCCCGTCGAAATGTTTCAACATATGGTCCATGTTTCTAATCTTTTGTACCTCGATATGTTCCGCGTGAAGTGCATCGAGCTCGTCAAGATGATGGACGTCCGTTTGAACGTCTCGATCCCCGGTCAGCGCAAGTGTCGGTACATTTAACTGAACCAAGCGATCCCGGAGCGTCTCATCCGTATACGCAAGGTGTTCCCGTAACCATTTGGCAGGGAATTTCATCAGTTGGATTCGCATCGTATCCTGGTCCGTTGCTGTGACACGTTCGAACAGTTTTTGTTGCTTCCCGATGACCGACTTCTCGTTCAAGCTGAGTCGGAGTAACATTCCTTTGATTCCTTTCGTACGCTTTACTTCATCGAGTAAGAAGTGTGCCTGCTCCTGCATGCTCGTCTTCAAGGCAACACCGGCCCCGGACAACAGGATAAGACCGGAAACCGACTCGCGTTCAGCCGCAAGCGTCGCGACGATACATCCTTCGCTATGACCGAGCAGCAAGATGTCTTGTGAGACATAGTCAAGCGATTTCAGATAACGGATAATCGTTGCCACGTCGTCCACGAGTCCTGTCAGACCGACGGTATTCCGATCTCCCCCGCTTTTGCCGATGCCACGTTTATCAAAACGTAACGTGACGAAACCTTGTGTCGTCAGCCATTCTGCCAGGTCTTTATACAAGTTTGACTTGAAACCTGTCCCATTCCCGTCTCGATTCAACCCTCCCGTTCCCCCGATGAGGACGATGACCGGATCAGTCGATTGGCCATCATTTGGGATTGTCATCGTCGCGGCGATGGTTGATTCTCCTTGAATAAATACCTGTTCTTGTTTAAACATCATCCATCTCCTCCTTTTCTTCGACCGGCATGAACGCATACGAGAACTTTCGTAACGTGCGTTCTTCGGATGACTCATGACCCAACACATCTTCTAATAAGTCATAAAGACCTTTTAAGAATCGGTCACTTTCGCCATCGGACAGATAAAGCGGGATGCTTCGGAATCCGACTTTGTCTTCTGGGAGGTCGATCGAGTCGCGCTTCAGATAGTTCCCAAAATCCATGAGCAGTGACATCGCAAACGTGTAACAGACCATATACAGTTGTTCTCGGTCTTCCTCCTCGACAATCTTGTTGATACTGGTCAACGGATTGTTTTGAATCGCATACACTTTCTCATACACCCCGCGAACTTTATTTTCGCTCATGACAGATAAAATCTCGTCTTGTACCATTTTGTTGATATGGCGATAGAGGCTCGCTTGAGGCACATCGGGAAGTGCTTTTGCTAAGTCTCCGGTCGTGACTCCTTCATTCATCAGAACGTGTTGAAAGATTTTCATGCGAATCGGGTTCAATAAACTTTTTAAGACATCTTGATTCATTGATTACACCTCAATGTTATCATATTTGATAATGTTATTATTTATGATAATATCATGTGGTCGAACCGTTGTCTATGTCCATACAAAAAGCCGCCCTCGTATGGCGGCTGATGCGATGCATGATTTTATGATCACCGTTCACAGGCGATCCCATCTTTGTCGCGGTCTTTTGATTGATTCGCGTCATATAAGGCTTTATTGACATAAGGTTTATAACGCGTCTTTCCACCTTTGTTTTTGGTCGTCTTTGATTTAGCCACGCCCCCTTTATACACTTTGTTCATCTCCGTGCAGTTTTTGAAGCGTTTCGCCGCTGCATCGACCGACTCTGTCGGTGTTGCCGTCAATCCAATCATAAGAATGAACGTCGATAATGCCAGTGAGACTTTTTTCATCAAATCCCTCCTCTTACAAGTTATATCGGGTGATTTTGTGTGATATTTATCATTGAATGAGTGGATGAAAAAATTCTTTCTAACACTGATGAAGTTCGAAACAGATACTTGTTGTTAGTTTTTCTCTACGACACGTCGCACGATGGAGAAAAACAATCGGTTCGGGAGATAACGTTTCAACACAATCAACAGTCCCGCCTGTTTACCTGATGGATAGCGGAGACGCTTCTTCCGGTCGGTCGCTGCACGCCAAATCGTCTCGGCGACGACGTCCGGGCCTTCAGCGTTCGCACCAGCGGCATTCGTGTTATGGAGCGCGACTTCCGTATAGTTATCATATACGTCGAGCGGTTGGTCACGGACGAGTTCCTGGGAACGACCATAAAAGTCTGTCTTGATTGGTCCTGGTTCAATCAATTTCATATCGATGTTAAACGGTGCCAGTTCAAACTGAAGCGATTCGATGAACCCTTCAATCGCCCATTTTGAACTGTGATACAGACTATAGATTGGGAATGTGATTTGACCACCGACCGAAGAGACGGTCACAATCCGTCCGCTCCGTTGTTTACGGAAATATGGGAGAGATGCCCGGATCACATTCATCACACCGAAGACGTTTGTATCAAACTGACGCTGAATCTGTTCAGGAGAGGCTTCTTCAAAAATCCCGACCGCTCCGTACCCGGCATTATTCAATAACACATCGATTGTGCCGTGATCCGAGACGATTTGTTGAAAGGCGTCACGAATGCTCCGATTCGTTCGTCACATCTAGCTGATAGAGCGATACCCCTTTTAGGTTGGACAGTTCTTGATGGTCTTCAGGACTTCGCATCGTTGCGGCGACATGCCAGCCTCGTTTGCTGAACAATTCGACGGTCGCTCGACCAATCCCGCTTGATGCTCCCGTGATAACAATGGTTTGATTCATTTTCATTCTCCTTTTAACGTTTATATGTTTAAACTTTTAAACTAATTAGTGGAAAAGAAGCCTTTCTCTTTGTTTCCAAAAGAAAGGTCATAAGATACATTCATCTTCGATTGCACGTGTCAGTGCTTTGAGCAGTCCGACCGCGTCCTCGAGGGTCAAGAAGTAAAAGTTCTCTGTCCCGATTTTCTCGGAAGAGACGATACCTGCTTGTCGCAACAGTTTGAGGTGATGCGAGATAGCCGGTCTAGACAACTCGATCTTTTCATCAATCTGATTGACGTTCAATCGCTCATGTCTGGCGATCTCGACGATGATGCGTTGACGATTGACGTCGGCTAATACTTGAAACAATGGGATTGCATCTTCAAATAATGATAGCGACGCCTCGGGTGTTGTATTTGGTTGTTTCATATTCATCACTCCGTTTAAAAGTTTAAACGTTTAATCATGTATTCAGAATACTAGGTGATTCGCCTTCTGTCAACGAAGTTGTTCGTAGACTTCCCGAAGAATACTTGAAATCATATGTCTGGAGTCATAATCCCGCTTGGAGATTTGGACGAGCGGCGACGGGACAGGGAAGAGGTGAGCGTTGATATCGTCAATCGTATAGCCCGCAGCGGTTTTCGTTATCACGTCATCGGTCAAACGTTCTAGATAATCGAGCTTTTTGGTTAATTGCTCCCTTCCCTGCTCGAGACGTCCGGCATGCTGGCAATACACTTCCTCAAAATCGAGGGACAGGACACGCTTGAGCGAACGGATCTGTTCAGGGACCGACTCCTCTGGAATCATGACTTTTGGATACGGATGAACGAACAAATCACCTGAAAACAGTCGACCGTTCTCCTCGTCATATAAGACGATGTGATTCGGTTCATGACCGGGTGTATGGATCACCTGATAGGTATGATGTTCTGATGTGATCTGATTGTCGTGATAGGCGATCGGCCGGAACGGTTCCGGGTCACCGGAGAAGCGTGCCCGATAAGCGGGGATATCTAGCCCCGTTATGCACATGTCTCTGGCAGATTCATGTATGTAGATTGGCACGCGATACGTTTGTTCGAGCCATGCGGCCGTCCCGATGTGGTCTTCATGTGGGTGTGTGATGCTAACGAGGTCAATCGGAACCGACTCATAAAAGGATTGGAGAGCGGGGAGCATCGTACGCGTCCCGGTATCGATGATCATCCCATCGAGATAATACACATACATCGACATCTCGAATGGACCGTTCTTTACTTTGGCGCAAACTGCGGTCACTGGTCCATGTTGCTTCACTTGCATCATTCTTCCCTCCTAACTCTCACTTTTCTTTATTATAGCGAAAAAGAGCAAAGACCTGCATACATTTCACAGTTCTTTGCCCCCCTGTTTCACTTACAGTTCTTCCCCGTTCGTCGCGATGACCCGCTTATACCAGTCGAACGAGTCTTTCTTCATCCGCTCCATCGAGCCGTTCCCTTCATTGTCGCGGTCGACGTAAATCATCCCGTACCGTTTCTTCATCTCTCCCGTCGTGAACGAGACGATGTCGATGATGCCCCAAGGCGTGTAGCCGATCAAGTCGACCCCGTCATAGAGGACGGCTTGCTTCAATTGTTCGATATGTGCCTTCAAATAATCGATTCGGGCCTCGTCATGAATCCTCCCATCAACAATCTCATCGACGGCACCGAATCCGTTTTCCACGATGAAGAGCGGAATCTGGTAGCGGTCATACAGACGATTGAGCACATAACGGAGACCGACCGGATCGATGGCCCAGCCCCAGTCGCTCGATTGGATGTACGGGTTCTCGACTCCATTCGGCAGACCACCGTTCACGATATCTCCGCTGTTGTCCGCGACGACATCACTCTTCACGGTTGTCGACATATAGTAACTAAATCCGAGATAATCGACCTTTCCGTTCTGAAGGATTTCTTCGTCTCCTTCAAGGATCGGGATGTTGTACCCTTCGCGCTCGAACTCGTTCAACGCGTAACTTGGATAAAACCCACGTACTTGCACGTCCGGGAAGAAATAACGTTGACGCATCATCTCTTCGGCCAACATGACGTCGTCCGGGTTCGATGAATACGGATAGATCGGAACGTGAGAGACCATGGCCCCAATCTCAAAATCTGGATTGATTTCTTTCCCTTTGGCGACGGCGAGGGCACTCGCAATCAGTTCATGGTGTCCCGTCTGATACATGACTTCACGCGCGTTCTCCCCTTCTTCTAGAAGGACACCTGAATTCGTCCATAAGAAGAGTGGGTTGTTGACGTCCATCTTGTTGTTGATTTCGTTGAACGTCATCCAATATTTGACCTTGTCTTTGTAGCGGTTGAAGCAGACCTCTGCAAAACGGACGAAATGCTCGACGACGGCACGGTTGCGGAATCCGCCGTACTCACGTGCGAGGTGTAGCGGCATCTCGAAATGCGAGAGTGTGATGATCGGTTCGATGTCATGTTTGAGTAACTCATCGAACAAATCATCATAAAATTGAAGACCCGCCTCGTTCGGTTCTGCATCATCACCATTTGGGAAGATGCGACTCCACCCGATCGAGGTACGCAAGCATTTCAATCCCATTTCGGCAAAAAGCGCTACGTCTTCTTTATAACGATGATAGAAATCAATTGCCTCATGGTTTGGGTAGAATTCGTTTGGCTCAACCTTGTCCGTGATCCGACGCGCGACACCGTGTGCGCCTGCTGTCAAGACGTCGACGACGCTCGGTCCTTTTCCGTCAGCGTCCCAACCACCCTCGAATTGATGGGCGGCGAGTGCGCCTCCCCATAGAAAATCTTTCGGTAACGTCTTCATCCTCTATTCCTCCTTCTGATGAATCATACATGTCAAGTATAATTGTACCGGTACAATTTAACAAGGTTGATACAATGAAGCAATCTTGTTTTTTCATGATATAATACAAGAAGTGACGAAAAAGTGAGGAATGCCCATGTTAAAATACCAACAAATCGCGAATGAAATAGAACAATACATTCATGAACAGAATTTAAAACAAGGTGATAAGCTACCCGTCCTCGAGCAGTTGATGAGCCAATATGCCGTCAGCAAGAGTACGATCACGAAAGCGCTCGAGTTGCTCGAACGAAAAGGCATCATCTTTCAACTCCGTGGTAGCGGCATTTTCGTCAGACGCCATAATCGTCCCGGTTATATGAGTCTCTTTTCCACCCAAGGATTCAAGAGTAACCTTGGAGATCGAATCTTGACCTCTGATGTACTCGACGTGTCTGTTATGAAACCAGATGCGTTGGTGGCCGAAAATCTCGGGATTGACGTAACAGACGATGTGTATCGTGTCGAACGGGTAAGGTATGTGGACGGGGAAGTGCTTTGCCATGAAGAATCGTATTACGTAAAAGCCATCGTCCCATATTTGAATCGAGAAATCGTGGCCGACTCGATTTTCGATTACGTGCAATCGGCGCTCGGTGTCACAATTGGTTTTTCTGACATGTATCTACAGGTCGGGCGATTGACGGAAAGTGAAGCGGTACTTCTCGGTTTGCAAGAGAATGACCCGACACTTCGCATCGAAACGATCTTTCATCTGACGAACGGAAAACCTTTTGACTACTCACGCATCACGTATCATTACGAGCATTCGCAGTTCGTCGTCCAAGCGAACGGCCCCTTTATGTAAAGAATCCCCTCATGCGCGCATGAGGGGTTGTTCGTTAGACAAGTTCTTTTCGGTTCAAGTCGAATAATTCGCGATCAGTCTCATATAGGAGTTCGTCAAACCGTTCGGTTCCGTGTTCTTCGATGAACAGCTCTTCTGAAGGGTAAATCGGTACAAACCAGACGACTAGGACGCTCTGCTCCCCGTTCGCATATGTGATGAACGACTCATCTGAGTAAAAAGGAGCGGTCACATAGACCGAAGAAAATGAATATTGTTCAAGTACTTCCTCTGGCAGTTCGTAGAGTTCGCCCAACTCGAACGCCTGGTGCGTTCCCAGCGCATAATCGGTCAGCTGCCACATCAATTCAACAAATTCCTCTTTGGCATGCTGTTGATTGAAGCGGAACAGCAACTCCTGGTGAGCGATCGAACCATTTTCGAATTGAAGTGCATGCCAATGCAGTCCTAATGTCGAAATACTCGTGATTTTAGAGGACTCTTCTTCAAGTTCGATGATTTGGACATCATCTTCTAGCAAGTAAGGGATATCAAACCCGCTGACGAACGTGCCACAATGTTTTTCTAGATGTTCTAAATAGTTCATGTTCCATCCCTACTTTCTCATAACTGGCGTACTTTTTGCTTCGGGTTTTGAGTTTGATGGACTCAATCGATTGACGCAAATTTACTTCTTCTTTAGTTGGGTCATTCAAAACACTTTGATGTCTCCATTCACGTGATCCAAGAAATAATACGTGTCATGGGCATCGTGGGCGAAAACGAAGTTTCCCAAGATGTTTGCATGAAATTCACCAGTGAACCATTCGATTGTCTGATTGTTTGTCGGAAAGAAAAGGGACTGCCATACATTCTTCGCTTTCGGAATTTGAAGCTGAGGCAAAAGTTCGTCTTCAATCAATGTCTTCCAATCTGCGTCAGGCAACGTGAAGCGATACACGTTCTCACGAGGACCGAGCGTTCCATCTAAACAAAATGATACCTCGATTGGAAACGCACCTGTAGTCACATATTCAAAAAATACCTCGAAATTGGCTATTCCCTTTGTTCCGACACGACTCACTTGCTTTCCTTGAAGCGTCAAACCGTCCTCATAATAACTCAGAATCCAATCTGTCTCTCCTTGTAGGACGATGATTTCATTCGAAGAGAGTGTCAATTCCGATTCTAATGACTCACGATTCTTGAGGGTTTTGGTCGTCAGATGCTCTTCTTGACGTTCAAAAGAGAAGAGATGTTTTCTCGTAGCTCTCACAGTTCGTTTCCGTTCAATGCGCAATGGAAAGTCCTCATCCTTCAGATGTCGAAAAATCAATCGATTTGCTTCTCCTTCTCTCAGTGCATGACTCGGAATGATCACTAATTCTAGTGGTTCATGTTGATTGTATAAATCTTTTGACATCATGCTGTTTTTCGTCTTTTAAGGAACCAATATCCGAATGGCAACATCGCTAACACTGCAAAACCAATCAATCGGTTGGTATTCGATGTTGGATTGTTTGATTTTGCTTCATCCGAATAGCCACCCGCTCCATCCATCATCCCTTCTTCAGCAGATCCTTCAATGCTTGTATGCTCTTCAATCAATAAGGCTTGGAAGTCCTTCGTCGAAATTGCATCCCCACTGATCATTTGTCTTGAATTGGGTGTAAGCGCCTTTAACATATCCCCATCATGATCAAACCATGCCGACCTTTCTGTGTATTTCACGAGATGTCCTTGTACGTCCATCAGCGCTTTCGGAGTTTCTTTGTCTGAACCGAACGTTGAAAACGCATATGTACCCGCTGATTGTTCATACGTTCCGATCACGTTGACCGGTTCATCATCTTGAAAGACGGTCGCCACAAATTCTTTTGTCGGGACGAACGTACATGTTTCCCCCGTTTTGTAGCAAGAGGATGACGGGATATACGTCTCCAGCAACGGACCGAAAGTGATGTTCTCACTGTCCGTCATATGATAATTAGTCGGATCGTCCCCCTGAATATGATCCATCACAATGTCATAGAAATATGCATCTGCAAAACGTTCCGCCGAGGATTCAGTCATCTCGGCTGATACGGTCGTCGTGCTTGCAAGCAGTCCAGCACAACATATGAGTAAGCTCGTCATTCGTTGCATGTGTTTCTCCTTTCATCACCCTGAAGATTTCAGCAGCATCGCGTGATTGATGTGAATCAATTCGGCGTGCGGCTGTTTGTGACGACTGACATATGAAGTGAAACGTGATGACGCAACAAACGCGTTCGATTCATGAATCATCGCTAGTCGGACGAGAATGAGCCGTAATTGTTTTCTTCCTTCTCCCAGTGTAACACGGTCGACTTGATTGTTTTTGTCGAGTCGGTTGATTAACAGCTCCACTTTACAGTCTTCTTTGATCAAGTAAGAAACCAAATAGGCCGTCTGTTGAATCAAGTCTTCATAGTGCGCATGGAGCCCGTTCCCGAGCGGACCGCTCAAATCAAGGGAAATCGTGAACGTGTCGAGATTTTGTCGTTCGAACACTTTTGCCTGTACATGACCGACCTTTGAAGTGGCGACCCAGTCGATCTGTTTGGCGGGTTCCTTCTCATATCGTTTTGCACTCTGAATCATCAACGGATCGTTCAACGGAGAGTGCTTGACGATACGGTCACCCATCCGAATCATGCGAGATTCGGTGATTGGTGACTTCGTGATGGTAGGTAACACAATCCATGAGGGCGTATCCATCTCCTCATCCGTGAAAAAAAGAGTACCTAAATAAAACGGTAACGTGACACGCATCACACACGTATGAATCGAAGCAGGTCCACGCTTCACAGCCGAGACGCTCACATGATGTATGTCCTGTTCGATCCTTGTGTCGTATGCCTGTGCCCCGTCCTCGAATACCATCCGTTCATTACCCTCTAGTCGAATCAATAGCGGAACGCCAAGGGCAATGATTCGCTCATACCCATCGATACGGACGATACATGATGTCTCATCGTCGATGAACAAGAGATCTTCTTTCTGCCGGATGGAAAATGAGACTTCGTTTGAAAGTGTTCGAATGAGTCGTTTCCGGATGAACATGACGATTAATAATGCTCCGCATACATAAGCGATGGGCCATAAATAAGGCATCCACATGGTGAGGAGACCGAGACTGACATAAGCCGGCCAAAGTTGGTCCTGAAGGATGGACGGTGTACTGATTTCGACCTGTCGCATCGTTACACCTTTTCGACTGGGACAGTTACGGACTCGAGTACGTCCGCTAGCACTTGTCGCTTCGTCGATTTGATGTCCCCTTCAAGGGTGAGGGTCAATCGGTGTGAGAGAACGTGTGGCGCAACGGCTTGGACGTCTTCAGGCGTGACGAACTGACGGTCGTTCAAGTACGCATAAGCTTGTGAGGCTTTGACGAGCGCAAGTGTCGCCCGTGGGCTCGCCCCGACTTCGACTAACGGGTGTTGTCTCGTCTCGTGGATGAGTGCAAGCAAATACGTGACGACATCTTCATGAATCCGGATATTCTCGACTTCTTCTTGTGCTTCTAAAAAAGCTTCATTCGTCATCAAGGCATGCACTGTCTGTCTCGTCTTTGAAATCGTCTGCAGAATCAAGTTCCGCTCTTCGTCTGCCCCAGGATACCCAACTTGAAGAGACATGAGGAAGCGGTCGAGTTGGGCGTCTGGTAGGGCGAACGTTCCCGCAGACTCGATCGGGTTTTGCGTCGCGATGACGAAGAATGGTTTCGGTAGTTGATAGGTGACGCCGCCGATGGAGACTTGGCGTTCTTCCATCGCTTCAAGCAAGGCGGATTGCGTTCTCGGAACGGCGCGGTTCACTTCATCGATTAACAAGATGTTTGTGAAGATGGGACCGGTACGGTTCTCGAACGTCTGGGTCTGCATATTGAAGAAGTCTGAACCGATGATGTCAGAAGGCAGCAGGTCGGCTGTGAACTGAATTCGGGCGAAGTCTGCCTCAAAGCTTTTGGCGATGCTTTTCGCGAGTAACGTCTTCCCCGTCCCGGGCACATCCTCTAGCAAGATATGGCCGTTCGCCAAAAGGGCTGTGCAACATAATTTTGTGATTTCCGGTTTACCGAGGTAAATGCGGTCTAATTGGTCCAATACGTGTCGGATGGTCATGAGTTCGACTCCTTTTGTGTGCGTAGTAGGTATTCATCAAGTTGTTGGGTGAACGCTCTCTCACGTTGTGGTGAGATGTTTCCATCATCATAACGTGTCTCTAAATAGGTAAGTAGGGATGCATCGAGTTCGATTCGTTTCGCCCAAGTCGACAACGTCTCAGTTGGGCGACGACGTTTATATGGAGGTAACGCTGCTTCGAATTGAATCAACTGCTTTCGGATAGTCGATGCTGGTAATGGATTAACCGTTCGGTTTATCTGCATCGACGCGTTGTCAGAAGTCACTAGCGAGTGATCCTCGATATCTAACTCTCCCTCCTCGCTTTGTTTCTTCGAGGGGCGTCGTTTTTTCCAGAGCCACCATCCGAGCAAGATAAACAGTCCGGTTATCATGTATGGGAGGTAGGAGACGCTGCTCGTCTCTTCTCCTGACGGGTTTCCGTAAGAAGGGGATTGGTCATTGATCCGCTCTTTCGGTGTACCACCTGAATCCTCTTCTGAGTCAATCATCGCTCCGTCTGGACCATTTCCTTCTGGTTCTTCATATGGCGCGTCCCCACACCAAAAATCGACATCCGTCACTTCGAAAATCCCTAAAAACTTTCGTTTGTCATGACAGTCCGTGACCCAACTCGTGATGTCGCTCCCTGAGATGTCTAATGATTGGTAGTAGCGGTATCCCAGTTGACCGGAATAGGAGATGAGGGCGACAAGTAGTAAGGAGAATAGAATCCCTGACACAAAAATCGTTTTGGCTTGTTTCATCGGTGTTTCCGCTTATGTATATTCGGTTTGATTGTTTTCATCTGATGTGACGGCTCCTCTCATAGTCTAAATCCTTTTTTTGGAAATAGGATTAAATGGATTATACCATGAACTTTTACGGAATATTCAGTTATTTTTAGACATAAGAAAAATGCCCGTTCATTGAACGAGCATCCACAATTCTCTACCTTCATCTTCTTCGTCGAACAACCATTCTTCAAATCCATACACGCGAATCTCCTGGTCACTACGAATGTCCCATTTGTTCATAAACGTTTTTTTATGAGAAATCGGGATCCATTTTTGATGGGATGAATCACGCCGCATAAACGTTTGTAACTCCTCTTCATCTTCAAACACGAGAAGCTCAGAGTTCCAGAGTGTAGGAAAATCTAGCAGCACGGCAACTCGCACTCGCTCATCCACACGCAACTCTACTAGTCGTTTTGCTTCATCGAGCAGAATATGGATGATTGCCTGTTTGATTCGGGCATTATGTTGAATATCCAATAAAAAGGTTTATCCAACCGGAATCTTGGTATTGCAATAACCATTATGAAACTCAGTTGGAAAATCACGATGATTTTCTTGCATATTACGCTGAAGACGACTTAACTTTCGTTTCAGACCACGCACTTTCCGATGTCTCATTTCAGGATGGACTCAACTTGCTTCATATGGTGCCGGTCATGCTCGATGAATTCTCTGACAATCACATATAGTGAATATGGGACACCTTGATGCGGATCATGTGAGACGCCATTCGCTGTCGTTTTATAAGTCAGCGCTTCTTCGCTTAAGGAGTCAAGCATCGTGACGAGTGTTCGCCGACTATTGATGGATTCCTTTAGTACGGTCTCACCTGTCAACTTCTCGGTCCTTTTCGTCGCCCGCGCGTTGAACGAGTCAAAGTCAGGGAATATCATCCCTTCGCCGTTCTTCACCGATGGGATGATGACATTCAACAGATGATTGTCCCAATGGGCGATATGTAAGACGATTTGCTTTATGGACCACTTCTCCGAGTCGCTCTGTTTGTTCCAATCAGATTCACTCAGCTTTTCTAACGTCTTGAGCCATTCTGTGTACGATGCGAATTCTTGAATAACTTGCATCCAATCCCCTCCACGTTCGCTTTAAATTACTGCGATTATAGCACGAACGAGTCTTTTCAAATCAAAAAACGGCACCGTTCTTCCTGAACGATGCCGTGCGTATCTCTATAACCAGACTGGTAATGAGAAGAAAACTAAGAACAATACGGTCAAGACACCGACGACCGGACTGAGTGACCGGTAGCCCTTTTTGAACAAGACAATCATCGTGTACGCGATGAACCCGAGTCCGATCCCATCGACGATGGAATACGTGAACGGGATCATGATGATGACGAGAATCGCCGGGAAGGCATGTTCCCAGTTATCGAGCGGCAGATGCTTCACGTTCTGGAACATCATCATCCCGATGATGATCAACACCGGAGCGATCGCCGTCACAGGAATGATTGCAAAGAGCGGTAGCAATAAGAGCGATACCACGTACAATACAGATGTGACGAATGAAGCAATCCCGCCTCGTGCACCGACCGATATTCCGGCAGCCACTTCGACCGTCGAGACGGTCGGACTTGACCCGAACATGGCACCGGCCATCGTCGAGAGGCCTTGTGCAACGAGACCTTTCGGTGCATCCTTTTCTTTGTCGATTGCACGTGTCTGATTCTGGATCAAGCTGATGTTTTCAATCAACAAGACGAGCGTCAGTACACCGACCGCGACTAAGAAGAGCGGAGACGCAGATTCCGCGAACGAGATGTTCCCAAACACCGTGCCGAATGACTCGAAGAACGGTGACAACGAGAAACTTCCCGTCCACTCTAGCGTTCCCATCACGGCGCTGAGACCGACACCGAAACCGATTGTCCATAGGAAGCTGCTCGGTCCCATCTTCAAGAACAACAAGATGGCGACGAAGAGTGATAAAAAGGCCACCTGGACGTTACGCTCTCCGAGGTCACCGATGTGGAGCAATGCCCCACCCCCACCTGAGACAATTCCTGCCGCCTCAAGACCAATCAAAATGAGAAAGAGGCCGAGACCGACCGTCAATCCGTCATGGATAATCGGCGGGAACGCGTTCGCCAATTTCCTCGCCACCTTGGTGACCGTCAACAATACGACGAGTACACCTGAGACGAAAGAGACGGCGAGCGCGCTTTGCCAGCTCAATCCCATCTGTAAGACGAGCGTGTACGTGAAGAGCGCGTTAATCCCCATTCCTGGTAACAAGAGGAGCGGTAGATTGAAGAATCCCGCAATCAACGTCCCGATGATGCTTGTCAAAATCGCTCCGACGAGCGCCCCCTCGAACGGGAGTCCGGCTTGTGTCAAAATTGCCGCATGCACGGCCGGGATGTATGCTGTCGCCAGAAAGTTCAGCACGCCCCCGTATGTTTCTGTTTTCCATTCTGTTTGTTTTGCCATAGGAATCAATCCTTTATTGGCACCCTCACCCACCCGTGTATACACACGAGATTGATTATATCCTGTCAGACATCTAACAAGCAAGAGCGATTCGATTCAATTCCTTCTTTGGACCCATATATGAGACCGATTCCATCAAAAGATTCATTTTATAAAATAAGAACGTTTGTTCTTATTTTTAACGCCATTTTACGAACGAATCTGTTATAATGAAAGGGCAGGTTAACGCAGCAATAGTGGGGTCAGCCGCCAAGTCCACAATGGAGGAAGGCGGTGGTGCGGATGGAACAACTTTGGACCTGGGTTGGAGATTATGTCATGATCCCAATCCTCGCTCCGATCATCGTTCACTTGGTGATTCACCGAACATCCGATCGTGCAACGTCTGAACGCACAAAAAAATGACCCCCTCGGCGCTGATATGCTCCCCGATAGGTAGACAGATGAAATAACAAATCTGTTTATTCTAATTGGGGAGTGTTTTTTTATGGCGAGAAGTCGGCATTCGATCGAACAAAAACTGAGTGCGCTGCGCATGATAGAAGCAGAAACATACACATGGAAGGAAATTATGGAGGCCCATGACGTTTCTAAGGATGCCCTCCGGGTGTGGAAAGTGAAATTCGATACCGGTGGGATCGATGCGTTGAAGGAATCGAAGACATGGAAACTGTACACCAAGGAACAGAAGCTCGCGGCCGTCTGTGACTATCTCGATGGGTTCACTAAAATGGAGGTTCTCTCCAAACATCAAATCAGTGATTGGTCTGTTCTTCGGAGATGGATTAAGAAGTATACTGGTCATAGCGAGTTAACAGATTCGAGAAAAGGGATGGATCGAGCTATGGCAAAAGGGAGAAAGACCACATTCGAGGAACGCATGGAGATCGTCAGATATTGCCTGGACAATGGACGGAACTATCAACGGACGGCCGAGATGTTCGCCGTGTCGTATCAACAGGTCTATGGATGGACGAAAAAATATGACGCCGACGGCGTGCACGGGCTCGAGGACCGGCGTGGACGGACGAAGCAAGAAGAGGAACTGACCAACGAGGAGAAGCTCGAACGTCGCATCCAACAGATCGAGCGGGAGAACGAGCGCCTGCGGGCCGAGAACCTGTTCCTAAAAAAGTTAGAGGAGATCGAGAGGAGAGGTTGATCAGCCAGATCCGGCTACAATTGCGTTACATGGCCATCGAGGAAATGTCGACAACCGATACGTTCCCGGTCGTGCTCCTGTGTGAAATCGCGCAGGTCTCACGGGCCGCCTACTATAAATGGTTGAAGCGTACCGTCTCGGTACGCGAGGAGGAGAACCTGGGCCTACTGGAGGACATCCGCCTCCTCTACGACCAGGTGAACGGGACCTACGGCTATCGACGGATCACCATGACGGTCAACCGCAGACGACGCCAGCATGGCCTGCCGGCATACAACGAGAAGCGCATCTATCGTCTCATGCGCATCCATGAGATTCGTTCGGTCATCCGCCAGAAGCGAAAGCGGTACAAAAAATCGTCCCCGCAGCATGTGACCGAGAACCTGATGAACCGGGAATTCAGCGCGTCCCGACCGGACGAGAAATGGTGCACCGACGTCACCGAGTTTAAATATGGCGCCGGAAGGAAGGCGTATCTGAGCGCGATCATCGACCTCTATGACGGCTCGATCGTCGCCTATCGCGTCGGGAAGTCCAACAACAACGGACTCGTCTTCCAGACGATGATGCCAGCGATCGCGGGGCTCCGTACAGGAGCGGGTCCGATGATCCATAGCGACCGAGGGTATCAATACACATCGAGAGGGTTCAAACGCATAGTAGAAGACGCAGGACTGACCCACAGCATGTCCCGGGTCGGACGTTGTCTCGACAACGCCCCGATCGAGGGTTTTTGGGGTACCCTGAAAGTCGAGATGTACTACCTGCGTGAATTCCAGGCCTATAGCGAACTCACGTCGGCCATCGAAACCTACATATCGTTCTACAATCATGACCGTTTCCAGAAACGGCTAAACGGCTTGAGCCCTGTCGAATACAGGTCTCAAGCCGCCTAGTTTGGTTTTCATTATTTGCCCTGTCTACTTGACGGGGAGCAGTTCACGCAATGAGATGGGTCACTTTCTGATTCACTAACCATTGTGGCGGCTGGGACCACTCTTAAAGTGGGAGCCTGTAAGCCAGAGGTCGGTGTGTCCAGCACCGGTCTCTTTCTACTTGCATCATACCATACTTTATCCGCATTTTCAGTAAGAGAAACATCATTTGATACGAAAATCACAAATAATTCAAACGCTCAGGAAACTTTATCCTGAGCGTTTTTCATTCATTTCGTTATAACGGGAGAACCAGACGAGCATCGCGTCCGCTTCTTCTTTCGGAATGTCGTCAATTGTCTCGACGGACAAGAATCCTCCTCGAGTCGAGAACTGAACCGTACAAAGTCCGAATCGACGTTGCAAGAGCGATTGCTTCACTTGAATCTGTTCGATCCGTGGTTTGTCCGTCAAGAACGACCGGACGTTGAAAGTTCCCGTCCGCAATTGAATAAATTGATCGGTACGGACATATTTTGTCGTGACGTAACTGAGCACACGTCCCCCGATGATAATGGCCCATAAAAGAAGGAGCCACCATGCATAATCTCGGAAGAAATAGAGCACGAGTGCTGATAAGATGAAGCCGAACCAGCTGATTCGCAGTAGTTTGATTCCTAACGCTTTTTTTGGAAGTCGATGTAATTCATCCGACCATGTGAAGTGCGTGAAGTGTTCACGGAGTACTCGCATCGCACGGTCACGTCGAACAAACGGAAGAATCGTTGATGATTCGTCCTTTAATTCATCCATCGTTCCTGCTGCGACGAGTTCGACTCCGACGATGTGGAACCAGCGACGGATGAACGTCTCTTTGATTCGAATCGCTTGAATCTTCTCATAGGGGATCTCTTTTGCACTCCGGTTTAATAATCCTTTTTCGACACGAATGCGCTCCCCTCTTCGCTCGAGTCGGAAGTTCCCATATTTCAAGAAGTTGATGACCATGCCAATCACGACCGACAGCATCAACACCCCGATGACGAGAAGACCGATGACGATGATGGACGCATGGACGACATAATCTTCTACTTGGTTGAACGCCCCATCCAAATTGATGAAGTCATCAATCGAGGAGATGATTGTTGAAGCGACCGGGAAGATGGCGAAGACAGAGAGCGACGTGATAGAAGCCAACACGATTTCGCGCGTGGACAAGGCATATAACAGACGGCTTGGTAAAGATTCTGCCTGTTCAGTTGTCGCATCTGTCGTTTCTGGATTCTCTTCGGTTTGTGCATTCTGTTTCCGATGACGGACTTGCTCGAGAATCTCTTCCAGTCGTTTCGCTTCGGTCGGAAAGACACCAGCCAGTTTGAATGATGCATCGTCACTGTTGGCATTCGTATCAAACGTCAATTCGACGACGCCAAGCAATCGATAGAGGAAGGGACTGTTCGAATGAACGCTTTGAATTTTATAAAGCGGAAGCGATTTTTCTTTTTTCAACCAGTTCCCTTCGATCACATAGACAGTCTTTTCATCGAGGGCATATCGGAAGTTTAACCACCCAAAGAACTTCTGGACAATGTCAAGTAATAGAAAGAGTAGGATGCCGACTCGGATGATGATGCCGAAAGTCGATTCCCAGTCGTTGTTGAGCACAAAGAGTAAGACGATTGGAATGGCGAATGACTTGATGACTTCGAGAATACGCAGCACCAAAACGCGACTCGGGAGTCGATGCCATGTTAACGCGGTCTCGGTCATACGACATCCTCCTCTTCGATTCGTGCATAGATGGCAATCTGCTCACGGAGTGTTTTCGCGAATGACTCTTCAATCGCATAGATTTCGTGAGAACCGGCCGCTGTTCCGATGGTGATGGTCTGTAACCCGTATTTACGTAGAATCGGTCCTTGTTCCGCATGAACATATTGGACTTTCGTCATCGGGATGAGTACGTCATGTGTCGTGATGATTCCATGATGAATCCGGATTTCAAGCGGCTGGACATCATACGTGAATCGTTCCTGTTTCCACTTTTGGAACCAGATGATATCAATCAAGCTATAGACGACATCGATGACAAGTAGCACGATAAAGCCAATCTGTAGCCAAGTCGGCCAGTCGAACCAGTATGATGCGACAACGAGAGCTCCAGTGATGAGGAGACCGATGAGATAAAAAATCGCACTCGATAATCGAAAGACCGCCCGTGCCTCGATCGGAAGTGTTCCGCTGATTCGTTGTGGTGTGACACCTTCTTCTGGTGTCGGTGTTGTTTCTGACATGGTGAATCCCCCTATCGTTCTTATGTATCTGTCTCTATTGTATACGTGTTTCTTCTCGAAAAGTTTCAGGATTCGGTCGGGAATGTACTCAAGCGTTCATATAACTTATCAAACATAGACAGATCCTCTATTTCGAAAGCTTGTTTTAATCGATGGATGGCCGCTAATCCTGTTATTTTCAAATTACCTGTCAGCTTTCCCGTCATCTTTATGGAAGCAAACGCACCAGCGACGAGGACTTGATCACATGTATAGGCATATTCATACGTTGACCAATCTTCTGGGCCGTATACGTCTCGATCAATCCAACTTTCAATTAAGGCGTAAGCGTATGAAAGATAACAAAGGTCTCTATCCTTTCGGAGCACTTCTTCGTACATAACCAATGCATCGGCGCCAGCATCATTTCCGAACGGAGCATATTCTTCCGTACAATCCACAAAGAATTCATCGTTGAAACATTCCTGATACTTCGGATGAGAGGTCAGAAAACTCGGTCCAACTTCCGGGTCATCCACATACATATGGTTGTCCCAATCAAAAGGGCATTCAACATATCCTTTTCTCAACTTTTGACGAATAAGTTTTTCTGCTTCTTTCATACATTCCGAATCGGATTCAAAAGATTTTACTTGTACCTTTCCAATTGTCCCGATTTTTCCGTAGTTTACAGCAAATTCATCACCTATAACGATGATGTTCCAATACTTTGTGATGTGTTGAAAAGACTTCTTCATACTCAATGCCCTCTCTTCTATAACAAAATTAACTCTCTTAAAAAACGAGCCGAATGTCGGCCCGTTTCTCAGTCTTCAAAAAACCATTTCTTACGTGGTTCCACTTTTAAGTTATCTCCATGCTTCTTCATTTCCGTCACAAGGTAGCGTTCGAGTTCATTCATTGCCTTGACCCAGTCGGTCATCGTCGCTACGAGCGGCACGACAATGAGGATGAGTTCTTCCTCTTCTTCTCGCATCCTCTCGATCATTAACTTCGCAAAGTCAAAGTTCTCATGAATAAGATCCTCATCCCGGTCGATGAGGTGCTCGTTCTCAAGCTCATAAGCTGAGAACAGACGCTCATGTCGACGCAACAAATGCCGAATGTGGCGATACAACTCATCGCTCAATTGTGGAGGAAGTTGTTCAATCGTATGGAAATCATGATCGAGTTTCTCGATGACATGGAGCGCGGCTCGGTTCGTCTCAATCATCTTGGACTTCAGGACGGCACGACGGAAGATCGGAGTCTTCTTCTCGAGCCAACGATTCGCTTTGATTTCTTCTTCAAAATAGGCATATGTTTGTTTTGAATCACTATGCAACTTCTTCGTCTCAGGCAAGGATTCAAAGGATGAACGACCGCCTTCTGTTTCCGCAAACAATCGTGCGATCCGGACGACCATTTGAAATACCTCCGTCACCTGCTCTTCCAGTTTCCGTTCATATCGAGGTGGGAACAAAAGTGCGTTTACGATTAATGCAACAGTAATCCCCATCATGATGAGTAAGTAACGTTCACCCGCAAACACCCAAACCGGCATGTCCGACTGACTTGCCCCTTCCATGATGAGAATCGTCGTCAAGATGACGGTCCGTGTCGTCGATTCTAAATTTAAAAACAAAAGGATGGAGATGGCGATGATGATGACGAATCCGATGGCGATGGGTGTCGGATTCGGAGTGAGCAACAAGGACCCGACGGAGAGCAATGCCCCAATCAAGTTCCCTTTCATCTCTTCGATTAAGCGAAGTCCGGTCTGATAAACAGACGGGAGAAGCGCGAGTGACGCAGCGAGTGCCGGGACGACGATCTGTTGGAACTGAAACGCCTCGGCAATCAGTAAAACGATTGCGACCGATAGTCCGGTCTTAATAGTTCGAGCCCCAAATTTCATGTGATGGTGCCTTCCTCTCTTACGCTTGTCATATGTATTTTTTGCCTTCTTCCTCAATTCTAAAACGTACCACATTCTTTTCAAGCAGAATCGAACCATTTCAGGCAGTTTTGTGAACGCTTCCGTGTTATGATGGCGTTGGATATTTCTTTCATATTGATGGGGAGGGGTTTACTTGTCAACAATTGCTTTATTCGGCGGAAGTGGCCGTACAGGGGAACGGATACTTGAGCGTTTATTAAATCAAGGACATGACGTCAAACTTTTAACGAGACATTCGTTGGATTCAAAGGAAGGTGTCAACGAAATCATCGGAGACGCGACGGACAAAGAAGCAGTCCTAGAAACGGTACAATCTGCAGACGTCGTCATCTCGGCGTTAGGAACGGACAAACAAAACGTATTGTCTACATTCACACCACTCGTGATTGACGCGATGAAACAATTTGATGTAACACGCATCATCACAGTAGGGACCGCCGGCATCTTACAGGCACATGACAGCGACAACTATCGCTTTGAAACGAAAGAATCGAAGCGTTCGATGACAACCGCAGCAGAAGATCATGCACGGGCCTATGAATTATTACGAGACTCCGGATTGGCGTTCACAGTCATCTGTCCGACTCAACTGATCAATGAACCATCGAATGGAGACATCATTGTCTCAAAAGAAGTGTTAGGCACGAAACAATCAGGTCCAATCTCGAGAGACGATGTCGCCGAGTTGGTGCTGGATTGTTTAACGAATGATGAATATGTCGGACATCGTGTCGGCATCACGACGGAATCATAATTAGGGGATGGGAAACATGCACGAACAACGAGAACAATTAGCACGGCTTGCTTTAACCTTTCAACAAGAGGAGATGACGGACGCAGCACGACTCGCCCGCACCGCCCTACAAAAAGTAACGAATGAAGAAGTTTGGATTGCCGTCTGTGGTCACTTCTCAGCCGGGAAGTCGACATTGCTCAACGACTGGCTAGAAGATGGGTTCCTTCCAACAAGTCCGATTCCGACAAGTGCCAATATCGTCACGTTACGTGGTGGAGAATCAGCGGCAGCCGTCGCAATCAATGATACGGATTGGATTTCATTAGACGCTTCTTCCCTATCAAACATCAGTGACTATTGCAAAGTCGAGGAAATCAAGGAAGTCGAGTATACGATCGATCGGTTCCCATTTGATGAACATGTCGTGTTGATGGATACACCTGGGATTGATTCAACGGATGAACGACATCGCCAAGCGACGGAACGATCGCTCTTCTTGGCCGATCATTTGTTTTTCATGATGGACTACAACCATGTCCAATCGGAACAAAACATCGGACTGATGAAACAATTTAGCCGGGAAGGACGTCCCTACTCCATCATCATTAACCAAATCGACAAGCATGATGAGGATGAGCTTTCCTTTGTGGACTTCAAGGCGTCATTGACGAAAGCATTCCGTCATCATGACATCGTTCCAAATGACACGTTCTACATCTCACTTCGTGATTTAAAGCATCCACATAACGAAGTCGAGCGCTTGCGGTCGTATGTGCGACAAGTCATCACGGAATCGAGACAGCAGCAAGTCGAGCATGCGGATGCATTGATCAATACGTTGGTCCAACGCAACGAAACTTCGATTCAATCGACGTTGGATCAATTACCGACCTATGAGAAGAGTCCGAAGGAAATGCAATCTCGCCTGCACCGACTTGAGAAGAAACGGGCATGGTGGAGATCGTTCCGTCGTGAATTCTTCAAACACCAAGCGCCAATCGTCGAGAGCGCACCCATCATGACCTATGAATTCCGTGAATTGCTTCGTTCCTATCTCGAAAGTTGTGCCCCTTCATTCAAGGTCGGTCTTTTGTTCTCGAAAGAGAAAACAAAACAAGAACGTGCTCGTCGTGAAGACGTGGCCGTCAAAGAGTTCAACCGTTTGATTGATATGAATTTACGTCCGCACCTCGTGAAATATGCAGAAGACATCATTCGGGATTTGAAACTTCCAGAGACTCTCCTGCCGAAAGGTGATGTCCTACCGATTGCTCCGAGCTCACTCATCACCGAACAAGTAAAATCCGGTGCATCACTCAGTGGTGACACGGTGTTACAGTTTAGTCGTGACATCGAGACGGCCCTTGCGTCATGGGTGACGAAAGTTTCAGAACCGTGGGTCCATTCGACGGATACGTATATGAAAGCGGAAGTCGACATGCGCTTGGAACAATTTTCGACTGAAGAAGACGAGTTGTATGAAGCGCTCGATAATGAAGCATTACGCTTACGCCTATTGAACCGTCTAGATGCTATCGGTCAATATGAAGCGTTGCAACTTGATTCAGGTCAGTTAGATCAGTTGGCCGTTCGAAACTATGTCGATGCAACGTATCTCCCGGAAAAACAGTCGAATGTTGTTGAATCAGAGGTTGCATCGACGTCGATTTTGGAAGATGATCATGATTTATTTGATTTTAATTTTTCTTATGAAAATACGGTATGTGAAATATTAGAGAGTCATCCTTTATTCCGCTCTCGTGTGACGACTCTTCGTAAAAAAATCGATCGTGCGAAGCATGAACAATATACGTTTGCCATCTTCGGTGCGTTTTCAGCCGGAAAATCTTCGACCCTCAATGCCCTTCTCGGGGAGACGGTGTTACCGACCTCACCGAACCCGCTCACGGCGTCAATCACGAAGATTGTTCCGCCGAACGGCCGGACGAATCGTACAGCGACAATCACCTTCAAGTCACGAGATGAACTTGAGGATGAGTTACAAGGTTATGGGACTTCCCTCGCCTCACTCGATGTCGACCACCCGTTCGTCAATGCTGTTAAATCGGCACCGCTCGATTATCTCGGGCAAATGGAGACCGTCGACTATGACACGTTCTGCGCGTTCGTTGCACAAGAAGAGAAAAGCTGTATCGTGAAAGAGATTGAACTGTACCTCGACTCACCGTGGGCGCGACGCGGCATCGTCTTCGTCGACACACCAGGTGCCGATTCGCAGTTCAACCGACACAGCGAGGTGCAATTCGGTTACATGCGTGACGCGGATGCTGTCTTGTTCGTCACGTATTATAATCATGCGTTCACGGAAGCGGACCGAGAGCTCGTCATCCAGCTCGGTCGTGTCCAAGGGACCGGAGACCACGAGATGTTCTTCCTCGTGAACGCCTCCGATCTTGCGACAGATGACGAAGAACGGGATGCTGTCACAAGCTATGTCTCGCAACAGTTGACCGCGCTCGGTGTTCGACGACCGACCGTTCTCCCCATCTCAAGCCGAAACGCCATGCAAGGGAATGACGTAGGATTCGACCGATTCGTCTCGACGCTTGAACGCTATGTCGACAAAGACCTTCGTCTCGCGAACGCGATGCGTATACAGGAAGAGACGACAGCATTGCTCGCCGCCTTCGATCGCGTTTTACAAGAAGCGGAAGAAGACGAGTCGTTGAAAGAACAACGTCGAAAGCAATTGAATGCTGTACTCGAGAACCCGCCGGCACTCGATGTATCAGCACTCATCGACCTGTTTGACCGGGAAGCGAAAGAACTCCTCGCCCACCTCGAGACCCGTTCGCTTCTCCGCCTCTCGGACTTCGTCAAAGAGACCTTCCACCCGGTCGAGGTCGACGGGTCGAGGAAGAGCCTGGAGCGTGCACTTGGACGTACACTCGATAAATACGCCTATGACATCCAACAAGAGCTCCAAGTGTTTCAATATCGGTTGGAGCGATACGTTAAACGCGAATTCGTAGCCTTGGTCGAACGGTTGACCGAACGTCAAGCGTCTATCCTACCGACGCTTGAATTCGACCGTGAACTCGACGTGGCATGGCTTCGAGAGGCTGTCGAATCGATTCATCTCGAAACACCACCTTATCAGTCAGTATTGAAGCGCTATAAGAACGCGAGTCAATTTTTCGAGGGAGAGGGTCGGACGCAACTAAAGGATGAATTGACGGCACTCCTCCGTGACATGATTCGCACTCGTCTCGAGAGCATTCATCAGAAACAGCTCGAGCGGGCCAATGAGGAGATTAGAAATGCTGAAATCGAGATTGAACGAGAATGGTCGACCCAGGTGAAAGAACTTGCCGATGCAGAGCTCAGTATGTTGACGGACAGCCATTCCTTTGATGAGATGCGTGAACGACTCGAATCGCTCAGAAAGGAAACGGTATGAACACATTACTGCTCATCGGTCTCATCCCTGCTGTCGTCATGACGATCGTCTTGGGACTGTTTCTGAGATATCTCTATTTGAACAAAGAATAATGAGAACGGTCCTTGATGTGCACATGACATCGAGGACCGTTTTATTTGTGTACTTATTTGTCTGCTGGATAAACCACACCAACTTGTTTTCGTACCGTTGTCATCACATCAGCAAGACGAATCATATCAGTTCCTGAATGCGCATCCGTCTCTGATTTCCTAGCTTCGATTGCACGGACGAACGCTTCGACCTCATATGACATCGGAGCATTCTGCGCTTCTGATATGATTTCTGACGTGCCATTCCGTAACTCCAGACGGACATCATCGCACGTCGCAATATCGTCGATGATGATGCGTCCCTTTTCCCCAATGATCTCAGAAGGCGTCGATGTCGCATGAATCTTTGAGTGCATGACAACTACATCAAGGTCGTCATAAGAGAGAAGGACCGTACCACTCCCGTCCACTCCAGATTCCAACGTAACGCCGCTCGCCTGGATCTCATTCGGCTGACCGAACAGTTTCAAAGCAGGTCCGAGGAGATAGACACCAAGGTCCATCAACGAGCCGTTCGAAAAATCAGGATTGAACGTGTTCGGATTCTCCCCTTTTTTGTACAGGTCGTACCGTGAAGAATACTGTGATTTATTGAAGACGGCCCGGCGCACCGGAGCGATTTGTTCCATCGCTTGTTGAACCCGTTCAAGGTTCGGCATGAACAGATTACGTAGTGCCTCAAGTAAGACGACGTGGTTCTTCTTCGCGACTTCAATCATACGAGTGACTTCCTGGACGTTCGAGGCGAGCGGTTTTTCACACAGGACGTGTTTACCATGCTGCATGAACAAGATGCTCTGTTCGGCGTGAAGTGAGTTCGGGCTCGCAATATAGATGGCATCGATGACATCACTCTGAGCCATCTCTTCAAGTGACGTGAACGTATGTACAATGGAGTGATTTTCTGCGTATTCTTTAACACGTGATTCCGTGCGCGAGTAAAGTGCCGTCACTTCTACGTCATCCAACTGATGGATTGTCTCGATAAACCAGTCTGTGATGAAGTTTGTACCAATGATGCCGAAACGAATCATGTGAATTCCTCATTTCTATGTAGATTTTTAACAAGTTTGTTAACTAGGATGAACTCGAAGGTCCATGAGAAATATTGACTTGGTTCTTTTGAAATCAAGTAACAAAATATGAAACCTAGAAGAAGTATAAGCGTAGTTAACACTATACATCAAATTGATAAGGAGGATTACTATGAATAAAACAGATATATTGCTCGTTGGCACAACGCATCTAAACATGCCAAACAATGGTGATTTATTTATGCCGGACATGCCAGATGTGTTAAGCGAAAAACGTCAGTTAGAAATTAAACAATTCGTGAATCAATTAGCAAAATTTGAACCTACTAAAGTATGTGTAGAAATGAATACTTCAAAGAAAGAATACATAAATGAGCAATTACAACGTATCATTCAGCAGCCGGAATTAGCAACCGCTAACGAACGTGAACAAATTGCATTCCGACTTGCACAACAATCTTATCTAGATTTCGTATATCCAATCGATTGGAATGAGGATGAGGGATTCAGTTTAGAAACCATTATTCAAGATAAGAAGCAAGAAATGGAGCAAATATTATCATCCCAACAAGATGTCATGAATCATATCGAAAAAATATTTAAGAATCGTACGATTTCTGACTATTATAAAGAAATCAATCACCCTACAATTACATTATCTATGCATCGCGCCTATTTAGAGATTGCATCTCTTGAAGTGTCTGGTACTAGGTGGGTATCACACTACTGGTATTTTCGTAACTTAATGATTTTTAAGGAATTGATGTCACTAAGGGAATCAAATGATCGCATCTTTGTACTTTATGGTTTAGGACATATCCATCTGTTAAAGCAATTCTTGAGTGAGAGCGGATTATTTTCTGTTTATGATTTAAACACATATTTAGTATGATTTCGGTATGTGAAATAATACTCCTAGCTTTTTTGACCTTTAATTTTGTGACTAAATCCACTGACTCTCAATGCGATAAAGAATTCAATTGATTGCCCATTTAATCTACTTAATATCTTCGTTAACTTTCGACTAGTTCGGCACGCTTTCTATCCTCGAATGGCCAGCGATACACCTGCTCGTCTTTCATGACATAGGCAACACCGTCTTCAATCATCAATGACGAACAGTCAAGGAGATGACGGGGCATCGGATAGGAGTCAATCCGTCCGTTCATTTGGACATGGACGAGACGAGCATCGATTGAAGAGATGACCCAAACTCCATTCGTTGACGCACACATCACGTCACAATCATGAAGAGCTGGGGCCTTTCTCACTTCTTGATTGTACCGAAAATGTACGCTTCCCTCCTTTGAGAAACAGACGAGTGCCTCGGTAGAGATCCCATCTCCAAAGATGCCCTCGTCCCCATATCCAATCCAGATTCCCGTATCGTTCATTACAACTGCTGCAATTGCGTTTCCTGCATGAAAGGAATGATTGATCTGTCCATGCTTATCCAGCACCCACGCATTGATCGGTTCTCCTTCTAACGTAAACGCCCAAATGAACAAGTGACTCTCGTCAATGATTCGAATACCTGAGACATATTCATGCCGTCTAAGGTCTATGACCAGCTCATCCCAATTAATATAGAATCGATGATTGGACTTTACCAAACGAGCGGAGCCCATTGACTTCTGCAGATCGAAATCAACCACCTCTATTTCATCGTTCATACACAATCACCCCTTATCCTCTTCCAATCGCATGAACTGTAACGCCTCTCGAAACTGTCTAGATTCTTCATCAGACACTCCTTCATCCACATATCTCGATTTCCAATAAGGAGAGAGGTCAAACTCTTCAACACCGATCCGTTTGAACCAGTCCAAAACGGTCTCATTCGATTGATGCTTTAATGAAACCGGTAAATTCAAGTTGAACTGGATGAGCGCATTCCGAATCTCGCTATCGGTCCATTGAATCTCTTTAAATTCTACAAACTCTTTTGCTTTGGTCTTTCTCCGTCTTCGTTTTACGGCGTCACTCGAGAAATCAATGGTCGAGACGACACGCTTTCTTCTTCGCATCGCGATGATCAGTAGAATCATTAAAACAATCAATCCTCCAATAAGGAACCATAACCAGTATGAACTCCCTGACTCCGTCACCGTCCCATCTGCTCCGAACGTGTAATCTAGAAAGTCGATATTCAAGAACTGTAATTCATCGTCCTCTCTCATCTTGCGTGACTTCCCTTCATAAAAACCGCTGCTCTCACCATCCTCTCCAGAAAAAAGGAGCACAATCCCTCCCTCCGTAGGGTCGTGAAACCATTCCCAAAACAGACGAGCAAGATGGATAAATCCAGTCACCAACATCAAACCGCCGAGCATGATCATCAATAATCGGGTTGTAAATCGCATCGTAACCTCCGTCACACATTATGTCCTATCGTATCATGCAAGATTATGGATTGTCAGAAAAATCCAAATAAAAGGACCGAAAGATTTTTCGGTCCACTGTATTACAAAATTGCTTCCGCGAGCAGACGGTCGAACTTACGCACATCCACTTTTTTATTCAGATTGATTTTGATTGTTCCGGCGCGCGTGAACAGTTGGACTTCTGAGTTCAAGTCGAACATGCGTCCCGCGTTCTCCGTCGAATACATATTGATTGAGTCGTACGGAAGTGAGTAGACTTCAATCTTCTTCCCCGTGAGCCCTTGCGCGTCACGGACAATCAGGCGTTTGTTCGTGAATACGGCGACGTCACGTACCGTCTTGTAGGCAGCGACGGCCCGCTCCCCATCGATGAATGTCTCGGTGATATCACTCGGCACCTCACACTCTGAATAAAACGTCCACGACAAATCGCCAATTGGGTTTCCCATATCGATTCCTCCCTATATGAAATGAATGTACTATCCCCTATATTCCACATTTCTCGTTTGATTAGACCTTGAATGGGAAGATAGTGTATAGCATGTTGAATGTAGAGGAGGACGTCGTTATGATTGCGCAACAGGTGATCACATTACTACTCATTGGCTATTTCATTTATTTGATTGATTCCAAACGCAATTACTTCCCTGTTCCGGTCATCTTGGTCTTGATCGGGATCGGTCTCTCGTATATCGCCTTTTTTGATTCGGTGTTCATCTCAAAAGATATGATTTTCGAGGTGTTCCTGCCTGCACTTCTCTTTACATCTGCCTATCAGTTCAAATACAAAGATTTGAAGGACAATATTGGGATCATCACGATATTGAGTACGGTGGGCCTTGTCTTGACCGCCATCTTGATGGGATATGGCACATTTTGGATCAGTGAGTTCTTCACCCCGCTCAGCCTGACTGCTTCCTTCTTATTAGCGTCCATCTTGATTCCGACCGACCCCGTTTCCGTGACCGCGATTTTAAAGCGGAGTAAAGGTGAGAAGCGGATTGCGGATGTTGTCGAAGGTGAATCGATGGTGAACGATGGAACGAGTGTGGTCATCTTCACCATTTTTCTCAGTATGTTCGCAACGGGAGAGCGTTTCTCCACCTTCAATTTCTTGACCGAATTTTTGATTGTGTCTGCCGGAGGAATCGGCATTGGTTTCATTTCTGGATTTTTACTTAAGAAAATGATGATTGTCAGCTTTAAAAAGCATGAGCTTGTCATGTTGACGATTGTGACTGCATATGGTGCCTTCTACCTCGCCGATGCGCTAGAAGTATCTGGTGTACTCGCAACGGTGACAGCAGGTATGATGTTGTCTCACGAACTCGGAACAAAAGAGGATTACGAATCGGTCCAGCGTCACTTGGATGGTTTCTGGGACATCGTCATTCCGATGTTACTCGCTCTCTTGTTCTTATTGATTGGAATTGAAGCGACCAGCTATTTGTCTGTATCTCTCTGGACGTTCGCAGTTCTTTTATTCTTACTTTCAATCGTGACCCGGTTCATCGTCGTCGGCGGCCTCGTCTATTCGGTCCCCGTCTGGCGTAAGGAATTTAAAGACGATTTAACGGCGACTTCCTTACTCACGTGGTCGGGAATCAAAGGAACGATGTCGATTGCCCTCGTGCTCTGGCTAGAGGCAGAGAAAATTGCCGGGTCGAGCGAAATGATATCCCTCGCGTTCGCCGTCATTCTACTCTCCCTGATCTTACAAAGTATCGGTGTTTACCCACTGACGACATATTTAACGAACAAGCATGACGATTGATAGAGTCCTTCCTTGAGAAGGGCTTTTTTACGAATTGAAAATTGACTTTGTCTACTTTTAGTGTAAAATTACACTTGTAATATATTAAGAGGTGATTATGTTGGAAAACACTTCAACACCATCTGCTGCCATTTCTACTGGAGTGGTGACGGTTGTACTTGCACTTGTTGCATCGTATTTTACTCCATCGTTCTTAAAAGTCGGCATCATCTGGGATATCGTCGCTTTCTTAGTCATCGGCATCGCGACGTTCAGTTTTACATACCATTTTTATCAATCGAAACGGTTCACATATTGGCAATACATTTCCTGCTATATCGTCGTCTGTCTGCTCTTATTCACCGTGTTTCTCGGCATCTCATGGATTCTGATCTTCATTAGCTCGGCGTCACTTTGAGTTCTATGAAAAGGAGGGAAAAAATCATATGCAAAAATCTGAATTTATTGGACAGGTCTCTCGAAAAATGAAATTGATTCGTATTGAATCCCAGCATTCACAAGATGAGATGGCGAGTTTACTTGGTATATCCAAAAAAACACTCATTCAAATCGAGAAGGAACGGAATGAAGCGAGTTGGTCGACCGTAGTCACGCTATGCGCCTTGTTCAATGAGAGTGAGATCCTCATCCATTTAATTGGTGATGACCCGGTCGAGTTCGTCAAACTGATTGCGACCGCGAACACATATGAACCGAAAGAAAAGACGCTCGGAGGACGTGTTTTCTGGCACGCAATCGAAGAAGGACCATACTTCACTCTTCAACAAAATATCATCAGCGGACATTATCGTATCATCGACCTCGATCATGTGAGGTGGTACAGCACATTTGATGCGGAAGATGCCGAACAGGTAAGGTCGAAGTTGGAACATCAGCGTGAGGTTTCAGATGACACGAAAGCATAAAGATTTGGTGATGGCTTTCAGTCTAATCGTCATAACAATCGTCTACTTTTGGCAGATGCCAAACATCACGTATGACTACATTTGGTTAGTTGGCACAATCATTTTACTCGTCCTCTCGTCTATATCGATCACGGGCTTGATTCAATCATACGTTCCACTTTCTTTGATAAAATTCGTCCTGATTAGCGTGATTTTTTTCCTTGTACTCTGTTGTCTGTTGATCACCATGTTTTATGTCGTAGCGCTTTACCAGATGAATCACTTATAACGAATTGGAGGGTTTCCTATGAGATTTTATGTCGGTTCAAGTTTTGCGAATATCGAAGAAGTACGGTTCATACGTGATGAGCTGATGGCCCTCGGTCACACGCATACGTATGACTGGACACAAAACGACCGCGCCGCTTCAATTGATGCGTTACGCTCGATTGGCGAAGAAGAGGTTTCTGGAATTCAAACAGCGGACTTCGTTGTCATCCTGTTGCCTGGAGGCAAAGGCGCACACGTCGAACTCGGGATTGCACTCGGGACGAACAAACCCGTTTTCCTTTACGATTTGGGTGATCAAATGATGAATATGGAGGAGACGAGCACGTTTTATCATGTATATGCGGTACAACTTTGCGAGGGACCGTTCAGCGCCCTCCCCCACCAAATCCAAGATCGATTGAAGCTCTCTAATCACGCTTGAGCTGATGTCCTTTATTCTCACGGAATCGAGCCGGGGTGCAACCTACCCATTCCGTGAAATGCTTGTTCAGTTGAGCCGAACTGTTGAACCCGACTTCTTGACTGATTGCGAGTAGTGTAAGATCCGAATAGCGAAGGAGCGACTTTGCATGAATCAGGCGTTGTCTCGTGATGTATTGATACGGCGTCTGACCGATTCGCTCTCGGAAGTTTCTTATGAACTGATACTTACTTTGATGAACGATTCGACTCAATTCCTCGATGCGAAGCTCTGTATGATAAGAATCATGAATGACTCCCAAGACAGAGGCGAACATGTCTTCATCTTCTAAAGAAGTGTGAAGGAGGTGACTTTGAATGAACGTCATGACTTCAACTGTTGAATCCATCCCTAAAAACCATCGACTTGACCATTGCCCTAGCAACCTTCTTATAGACATGACCGCTACAGATGGAAACGTTGGATTCAATCTATTTTCAAATCCGCTCAAGCGACTTGCAGTAAATCGAAAACTCACGTAAGTCGCTTCAATTGCATCAGCGAACAGTCGAAAGGACTGATTCGGTTGAACTACAATCGATTCGCTATCTTGAAGTCGATATTCGAACGCATCCACCTCAATCCCAATCTTTCCCTCCAATACGAGAACCCAGACGATGTCTTCTACGCTCTCTTCTCTCTCTGTCGTCCAATCCCCATTAAAGGAGACATAACGTATGGCAACGTCAGGCAGTGTCAGTAATTGTTCCATATACCCCTCCAGATTATTGCGCAAAAATCGAGCAATATAGTGCACGATGAATCACTTCAAATCACGCATACTGTTCATAACAGTCAAGTGGCCACTTCGCTGACCTTATGAAAAGATGGTGATTCGCATGTTTCAATCGCTTCATCCCAATTTAAAAATACGACTTGCCTTAAACTTCTTTCAAAAACTGACTCAAACCGCCATATTTCCCTTTATGACGATTTATTTCGTTCGCCAATTCGGTGCGACGGATACTGGACCGCTCATCATCCTGACGATGATTGCCTCATTCATCGCAAGCCTCTATGGTGGTCTTCTGTCCGATCGATATGGAAGAAAACGCGTGCTCTTCATCGGAGAAATGCTACGATTCGTCTGTTATATCGGCATGGCAATCGTAGGTTCTCATATAATCGACAATGCCGTTTTATTATTTATCTTTTTCTTTTTCAGTAACCTTCTGAGTAGTGCCATCACACCTGCAAACGAGGCCATCTTGATTGATGATAGCCGACCCGAGCAGCGAAAATATTTGTATACACTCAGTTACTGGCTGATGAACGGGTCCATCGTCATCGGTAGTTTGCTCGGAGGTTTTTTCTTCGAACAACATCTCTTCTACTTGTTATTATCGGCAGCCATTCTTTCATTCAGATGTGTATTCCTGATTTCCTTCAAACTAGAAGACAACTATAAACCTTTACCGCGTAAAGGACATAAGACCACTGGTGTATGGACAGGTTACCAGACGGTCATGAGGAACCATCTCTTTTGGAAATACCTCGTCGCAGGGATTTTGACGTTGTCATTAGAGTTGCAGCTTACGCATTATCTCGCGATTCACTTTGCTGAAACGTTACACGTTGTCCCGTTCTTCCATTTCTCACTAGATGGGACGAAGATTCTCGGACTGCTTCGAGCGGAGAATACGATTCTCGTGTTACTGCTCGGTCTTGTGTTGATGCGTTGGACCAAATCTATCTCTGAACATGCGTTACTTTACACGGGTGTCACACTGTTCAGTCTTGGATTCGCCATCTTACCGGTTTCACATGATCTTTCAATGTTAGTGCTCGCAACGGCTTGTTTCACGTTTGGAGAACTGCTATATGTCCCCATCCACCAAGCCATGCTAGCTCGACTCATCGAAGACCACCTCCGCAGTCAATACTTGGCCGCGAACGGTTTCCGCTACCGAGGTGCGCTTCTCATCGGCGCAATCAGCGTCTCGACTTATGATGTCGTGTCACCTGGTTGGATGGCCATCACTTATATTTGCTTTGGTATATTGGCAATCTTCTTCTATCGTTCAATCTTGAAAGAACTGGATAAGTGTCAACCTTCAGAAATGGACCGAGCTTCCTAGATGACAACCATAGTTTAGTACCTTGAAGAAGATATACATCTTTTTACCAGAAACGTTTCCAATATTTTTCACAATATGCTATCCTTTTAAAAATGATCTGACAAACGCGATGAAGAGAACAGTACATCAATGAATCTTTCTAAGAGAGCTCCGTCTGGTGAAAAGGAGTAAAGAACGTTGATCGAAACAAGCCTCTGAGCAGCGCTATGGAACTCACCCCGAGGGATGTGGCGACGGGAACTCCCGTTATAGAGTTGAGGTATAGTCCGATTCATTCGGCAGTACCGAATAAGGTTCGTGCGGTGACGTACGGACGAACAGGGGTGGCACCACGATGAGAATCTCGTCCCCAAGAATTCGTTCTTGGGGGTGGGATTTTTTTGCGTTCCGAAAGTGATCAAAAATAGAAGGAGTGATTGACTTGAATTCGTTTCGAAAAACCTCTGCGCTACTGCTCGTTAGTGTCGGAATCTCAAACCTTGGTGCCTGGATATACTTCATTGCGCTCAACTTGATTATCCTAGAGATGACTAGATCCCCTTTCGCCGTCTCGATTCTCTATGTATTAGTCCCGCTCGCCTCGCTCGTCTCGAATCTTTGGTCAGGTAGCCTGATTGACCGGGTCGATACGAGACGACTGATGATGTTACTGGATGGTCTGCGTGCGTTCCTCGTATTCAGCTTAGGCTGGATTGATTCACTGTGGCTCATCTACGGGATCGTCTTTCTTCTCAATGTGATGAGCTCGTTATTCGAATCATCGAGTCTGGTCTACATGACGCAACTCGTACCTGCCTCGAACCGACAAAAGTTCAATGCGATGAAGAACTTTGTACAGTCATCCGGGTTTATTCTAGGTCCGACGATTGCAGGACTGCTCTTTCTAGTCGGGAGCCCAACATTTGCGATTTTCGTGAACGCGTTCGCACTCATCGTCTCGGTCGGTATGCTATCGCGCCTTCGGTCTCATCATCGAACAGAAGCGTCGATTGAACCATTCTCTGTAAGTTTCATTATCGAGGATTGGAAAATGGTCGTACGATTTGCATCAAATTCCAAATACGTGACGCTCATTTATGGATTGTTCTGTGTCATGACCATCTTCATGTCTGGACTCGATTCCTTGGAGGCGTCATTCGCGACCCAAGTCCTTCACTTGTCTGAGAGCCGATATGGCTTTCTCGTCAGTATCGCTGGGATTGGGATTATCTTTGGATCACTCATCAATTCAAGATGGAGTCACCGCTTGTCCTTATCGTTTTGTATTGGATTCGGGGCGATCATGACACCAGTCGGCTATCTTCTTTTCGCAAGTTCATCGTCATTCATGATGGCCTCGGTTGGATTTTTTGTCCTGACATTCGCGCTTGCCTTTGCAAATACAGGATTCTTATCATTCTATCAACACCATGTCCCGGTCGAAATCATGGGTAGGTTCTCTGGCGCTATCAATGTGGCAGAGTCGCTACTCGTCATCCTACTCACATTTGGGATTGGACTTCTTGCCGAAATGGTTGGGATTCGTCCAGTCTATCTCGCATTCTCGATTATCTTCTTCCTTGTTGGTTGTTACACCATACATGTCATGCGCGACCGTTCGAAACGGGAGTATTTCAATCACAATCAAATCGAAGAAGTTTCTTAAGTCATGAGCCGGTCGTTTTTATGCGACCGGCTTGTTCGATTCGGTGAATCGCTTCAATGATTTTTCATCATACACTCCACTGTTTAATCAGCTCAAGATCCTCTGGAAATGCAAGTTCCAATCGCTCTATTTCATGAATCGACCACCAATTGACTTCATCAATGTCCGAGTCGATAGTTGCGGTCGCCATCCGCTCGTCACACGTTGCCAAAAAATAGTGCGTTTCGACTTGGTAACTTGAGATGATGGCTCGTTTGATATGTAATCTTTGATTAATCGAAATGCGATAGCCCGTTTCTTCGAACACTTCACGCAGGCAACACTGTTCAGGAGTTTCTCCTTCTTCTAAACCACCTGATGGCAAACTCCATTTTTGTACGTCACGATTCTTTACGAACAGAACTTTCTTTTCGTCGTTGATGCATAAAGCAGCTGATCCAATCCACTGTTTCATAGTCTTATTACTCCTTTTTTATTTTTCTGCTTGCAGGTGACGTTACGTCACCCGATATGATGGGGCTACAACGACATGAGGAGGAAACACGATGTTCAGTCTAATGCAAAAGAAAACAACTCCCATTTGGACATGGAATCAGTTCGCAATCACAATGATTCTTCTATTCGGAGTGACGCCCCTACTCATCGAAAAACACTTATACAACTTTTTAGAGCAATCATGGGGAAACACCCTCTATTCAGGAACAAGTATTGGCTTGGCGTTAGCCGTAGTGTTTATGACTGTCCTCTATTTCGTCGCAATACGACCACGGACCATATCCCTCGAAACGTTAGGGCTTCGTCGTATTTCATGTAAAGACTCGAAGATAATCCTTCTATGGACGGTGGTATTAATTGTAATTAGTCTCATCATTGTTGTAATCCAAACCTATTTCGGCATCGGTACATCGAACATAAAAACAGAGAGTTTACAAAGTGACTTGTCGCTTATCTCCATACTGATTGCGTTCGGATCGGCAGCCATCGTTTCACCAATCTATGAAGAAATCTTTTATCGCGGGTTTTTATACCGCTTCTTTGAGCAACGATTTGGGGTTTGGATTGGGATGATCGTAAGTGCTGGAATTTTTACTCTCGCTCATTTACCGACAACAAACACATTACTCGTCAATTTTGTATCTGGGCTTGTGTTCGCCTGGGTTTATGAACGAACAAACTCCATTTATTCCAGCATGGTCATCCATGGTACCTTTAATGGGCTGGCCGTTCTATTGACTGCATTGGCATGAATGAATCAGTCTGCTATCTCTTGATATAGTGAATCAATATAGGCAAGAATCGATGCATTGATTGGATACAGTCCTAATTCATTCGATGCATCAGTTGATTTTCGAATCTTCCAAAATGATTCAATCAATTGCTGATTTTCTCCAAATGTCTCGTCTGTTAACCACGTCAAATCTTCTTTAAGAATTTGGGCTTCTTTTGAGGAAGGGGAGACCCCACGTTCGATTAGAATTTCGGTTCTCCGAATCAAGTTGATCCACTTTTTCGTATCATGCTCACCGTCTTCTAATTTAGGTAAAGTTGCTTTCAATGAGTCAGACTCTTCTTCCGAAAAATAGTCCGTCCATTTTTTCCGGTCATTTGATTTCGCTTGAATATGTTGTAGTTTCGTCCAATCGATTTTTTCATTTTCGAGCTTCATGGATTGAAGGAGTGTCATCGTATGATTCTGCGCCTGTTGCAATTCTTCTATCTTTCCTTCTAACGAGGACAGATGGGCGGACAAGATGCTTGTAAGAGATTCCTCATTTAAGATTCTCCGAATCTCATCGAGCGGGACGGTCATCGATTTTAAAAGCATGATTTTTTGAAGCCGAAACATTTCGTCATCACTATAAAATCGTTTCTGTACATCGTTCGTATACGAGGGGGTGACCAAATTGATTTGGTCATAGTATCGAAGCGTACGCACAGACACGTTCAGTTTTCTTGCGACCTCTCCCGTTGAATAGTGTCTAGCCAACGTTTATACCTCCTCACGTTATGTTATGTGTATGCACGTAGCACCTGTCCAATCATCCCTTCAAACTGATGAATTCCTTCATTCCGATTTGACAAACAAATCAAACATATTGGAGAGTTTTTCTCCATTACGAGTATGCTTTGAAACCCAATACCCCAACCGAACGAGAATCCTTTACTCGGTTCATTCGGATTTAGAAATAGACCATGTCCTACTTCAGCATTCATAGAAGAGGTTGTGAACAGGATCCTTCTTGACTCAGTATTCAAGAACCCTTTTGTCGTAATCGCGTTGACGAGCGTCGCTAAATCCGAAGTCGTCGTCCATAGACCGCTCGCTGCGGGATACGGGTAAAAACAAGTATATGCAGAAACGATTGATTCATCTGGCTCAATCCCATTAACGCCAAACTTCTCCACTATCTCCAAGTCATACGAACTCGTTTTCATATTGAGTGGTGTAAAGATGAAATCAGACATAATCTTTTCGAATGTAGATGACATACATTCCTCTATCGCATATTGAAGTAAACAGTAACCTGCATCTGAATAATGGAACTTACCTATTTCCTGTGACTGAACAAACACAGGAAGTTCATAATATGGTGTCGTGCCCGATAGGATTTCTTTCATTGACGGAAAGCTTGTACGTTGAACCGTTGTTCCAAACTGATTCGGTAAATCGACCAGACCCCCTTGATGTTGGATGAGTTGACGGACTGTGACCTGGGAACGCATACCATTTTGATCATTCAACGAAAAAGAGGCAAAATAGTCGTTGATTGGAGAGTCTAGACTCAGCTTCCGGTTTTCAACTAGCTTAAGAATAAGAATAGACGTTACAAGTTTACTGATGGAACAGGCGGCAAACATTCTGCCCTCAGGAGAAGCATCTCCCATTCGATATACAGACATTTCTTCACTCTCATTAACAAATACCATATCTATTTGAGAGACATGATGTTTCTTCATCAATTCACTCATTCTTTCTTTCGTGAGCATCCGATTCCTCCTTATTTATACCAATACACTGATAATCAAATTGTTGGTGCAAAGCGGTTAGTATACCCTTCACAATCTCTTCGTGTGTCAGCCAACGCCAAGTTTCATGCTCATAGATTGCGCCAAGTTGGACTTGTCGGTACGTTTGTTGTTCGTTTATGTATAAAGACCGTTTCTCCTGTTCGGAGTTCGCCTGGCTCCCTAAAATATGTAGAACATCTGCATGCAATGAATGATTCAAGATGATTTGCATCGCCTTCCCGGAGTCCCGGTGTACCCATGCAATGATTTGTTTGAATGGTCCGTACCGCTTGATCGATTCTTGTAGCCCTTTTGATAAATCCTGTTCGCTACGATAATCAAGTAGTAGTGAATGACACGTTTCAGGGTTTCGTCGAACGACTTTTGCCATTCTTTCCGGGTCTCGCCCGATGACAGTGACAAGATGTTCGCTTGCTAAACAAGATGTGACTTCAGCTAACATTCCGGTACCACCGACAATTAAAATATGTTTTTGATTCATGTCATCACCTCATTTCCATTATACACCAATCAATGAACTCTCTTTCGGTAAAGAAGTGTTCTGAAACATTGGCGTATTTTCAAAAATATCCCGTTATTCAATTAAAGAATCACTTATAATGAATCAAGTGTACGAATCAGTTTGAATGATCACTATTTCGGAAAATGGATAATAGTGTTACTATTGCAATTTATTTCTTTTAGGAAGGGGGAGATGAGATGCGACATTGGTCTGCCATGTCACTTCAACTGATTGCGCTCATCGTTGGCTCATTGATCGTAAGTACTCTATTGTCTTCTGTTCTGATGATGAACAATCTACCGGTCTGGTGGATGATTTGTATCCCTGTCCTCTATCTTTCAACGCTACTCATACACCGAGCATCTGGAGTCCTGATCTCGTTAGGGTTCGGCGCTTACTTTTTCATCATGATGTCTGGAACTACAATTCCCTTAAATATTCAACTACTGATTCTTCTGTTGTTTGCGATGTTGACGATTCTAGCTTACTTGCTTCAAGTCGGTTTATTTCGCTCACAATTTGCATTGAGTGTCGCAGAAGCGAGAGTCAGTCAATTAATTGCCGTCGATCCTGAGACCGGGTTCGATAATCGTAATCGATTCTTCATGGACCTTGAAGCAGAGCGGGATCGATTGATTCGAAATAGTGGAACGTTCGTCGTCACATTCGTCACATTACCGCTCCTCAACGATTTCGAAAAACGTTATGGTCGATCCGAATATGAATGGTTTTTAGATTATTTCAGTGACGAATTACATGAAGCGACACGACGGACTGATAAAAAATATCGGGTTGCCTCCGATACATTTGCCATCCTTTTTCCTCAAACCTCACTCGAAAATGCACAAATCGTTCATGAACGCATCAAACCACTGTTACAAGGATACTCTCGTCTAGATGGCGAACCACTTACTATTGATTGTTTAGATAAATCATTTGAAGTGACCTTAGAGAATTCATTTATGAGTTTGGATGAGATTCGGATGTACTTGAGTGAAGACGAAAAAAAATGAGTTCAGGAATGAACTCATTTTTTGATAGAACGAATTTGTAATTTGTGATTCTTATCGATTTCAATGACATATTGCCGATTGATCGTCATTTGAATAGGGCTCGGTATCGACAGCTTTGGTGAAAACAGCCACACACGACCTTCTGGCACCAATAAAATGTATGTATCGCTATTCGGTGCGCCTAAAAAATTCAGATGACGTTCATCGATTGGGTTGCCGTCTCGGCGGTGAATCTCGATATTCGCAAGTTCTTGTGCGACATGAAGCGGGTCTACTGCAGTCAAGCTCATCTCGCCGATTCCAAGAAAGTCATCAGTAGAAAATACCTCTGCATCACTTTCCGGGTTAATCGAATGTCGAGCAATCAATTCGACGACATTCTCGTCCGCATCGTAAAAATAAAGTGACGAGGCATCAATCCCTTCAAAGTAAATCTCATCCTCATCATCTTCACTCAAAAGTGAAACACGTGATTTAATCCATTCTTTCGCTTCTTTGAATCGATTGGACGGGATATTAATGGCGAAATGATACTGTCGCTCTCGAATGGTCGCTGCCTCTTGAAACACCAGCGCATCTTCACCTAGATTGATTCGAAAACTCGTCGAGTCTTCTTCAATGACTGATAATCCAAGTTTTTCCGTATAAAAACGTTTCATTTCGTCAAGCCGGTTCGTGTACAGTGTAGTTTCTGTGATTCTCATGAAATCCCTCCTCGCCTTCCTCATCACTATTCTTGATTCCTTCATTTGATCATTCGCTTGTATTTTTTATATGCTGTCGAACTCATATCCATGCCTAACAGCTCGTTACGAACGTCCCTCTGCCAAGTGTGTGGGTTGAAGCCAATCACTTGAGTCACACATTTTTCACTTGAATCGTCGAAAGTCAAAGCCAGTTGAACAAGTCCCTTCTCTATATAAGATTTGGCCAACCTCGGATTGTGTCGCATGAAATATTCTCCTAAAGAAAAGTAGGGCTGAACTGCCCGCGGACATCTTTCAATGGCCTTGACCAGATACTCTCGCTCCATATGTCTTAGCGATTTTGACATGCTTAGACAAATCAATGCAGAAACCTCAGCTGAAGCCTCTTCTATGCATCGATTCGCCACCTCAATGACTTCTTCGTCCATCTCGAAATCATTCCACCCTATGTCATATAACGCCAAGGCAAAATAGAAAGGTTTATCTGGATGGTATGAAAAGGCTGTTCGGCAAAACGCATTCACTCGATCATAATCTTCAATCCGATCCATCCGTTCATAACCGATAAGCAAATCCCAACGATATGAATCGGTCGGGTCAAGCATCACATGGTCGATCAACAGCTGCTCGATGTCCGGAGAGTTGCGCATGAAATGTTCAAGTTCATTGAATTGTTTGTCGTGAACAAGTACCTCGATTCGCTCTAACATGGTCTGCTGAATGGAAGTGAGCGCTTGATTTCCTGAATCTAAATCGAAAATCAAGGATGACTTCAATTGACTCACCCTGTTTACCTCCTTTATTCATCATCTTCAACGAGTTGGAAAATATCATCGACCCTCGACCTCGTGATGCCATTGCGCTGCTCGATGGCAAGAGGATGATTCGTCGGTTCGAGTTCGATCAACGGGCGTAGTCCGACTTCACGCATATGGACATTCGTTTTTAAATTGATGGTGTCCGGATAGATGGGAAGGTCTGTCGATAGCCAGCCGAACATCGGGTCGAGGTCAACACGAGCGGGTTCATCCCATGAATCGATGACTTTGAAAAAGTTATCCGGACTGAGTGATACCCAGACGTTCCAGATGAATGGATTCTCTTCCCCAATGACCGGAATCTCAAGGCATCCGTAAATGAAGAAGTGGGCTTCATCGAGGACACATACATCATCTGTCAATACGACACGTTTTTTCATCTCACGTGTTGTCAATCCGTTTAGAACTGTTGGCATCCTTGATCCAAAACCAACTTCACTTTCTGTATTCCTGCCACATTTTGAGCAAGTACAATTTTTGTTGTGTTTTCGTTTGAATGGGTATCTCATACATTCTCTCTTTCTATTTTTAAGTTAAAATACGGTATGTGAAATAACAAAATGCTAATAATATTATAATAGGTCAGACAATCATTGTACCTTTTGAAACAGTATCTAACACTCTCGTCCTCGTATCATTTTTCGATAGAAACACTTCTTCACCCTTTTCATCATAACAATACGCGATTGGTATCGATACACCACAATTTCGATACGACCCATCCGCGTGACTCGTTCCGATAATCATCGCTTTACGTTCCATCGCAGTCTTTCTCGCTTCTTCGGACCACTCCATGAATTGTTCTTCACTAAACATCCCGACCCCGATTGGATTGAATATGATTGATAGATGCTCATGATTCTTTAATCCCTCTACCCCCATAAAAATCTCCCTGCAAAGTAAGTATCCGTATTCCTCCGCTCCGTCCTTGACACTTGATGGCATGAACAAGCGCACACTTTCAGGTGTTTTCCGTCGCGTTAACAGCGTTTCACCTTTCTTATTTACAATGAGGACCCGATCTTTATTCGTATCATCCCGATAACCTAAAACAATTGCCGTCTTGAATGCACTAGCTAACTGACGGATCATATCTAATTCTGTATATGTACAATATCCCTCCGGATAGAGAATCAAGTCTACTGTCGGGTTCGCCTCAATCTCTAGCTTCAATTGCTTAAGATCTTGCTCCATTTTAGGTTGTCCAATTAATATATTCATCATTACTCCTCCGTCTCATTGCCCACGTCTGCTATTTATATGTAAGTGAGATGGTAGAACGTACCTCACTATGAAGTTCAACATTGATATCCTGTTTTCATAATACTATCAATCATCTGATTCATTCCTATTCAATTGTCACAATCACATTCCCAACTTTTCTCCCTTGATCGACATATCGGTGTGCCTTGACAATCTCATCCAGTGGATAAACCGAATCAATAACGGGTTGCAACTCTCCTGCTTCAAACAATTCGTTCAAGAACCTCAAATCCTCTTTTCGTTCACTCGCTGGCCCCTGTCCCGCAACAGAACGGAATGACCCGTTCTCCGCAACATGTTTTCGAGCCAATCGCTTATCAATTTTTCCAGACGCATCAAACACGACATCATACGTACCCAATTCACGGTCGTAGCCTTCTTTCGAATAGTCGACGACCACATCTGCCCCAAGTCGCTTCACGAGCTCGATGTTCCGCTCATGGCAAACTGCTGTGACATGTACGCCGAAATGTTTTGCAATCTGTACGGCAGTGGAGCCGACCGCACCTGATCCACCATAAATCAAAACATTTGTCGCATGTTCGATGTTTGCTTTCCGTAAAAAATGTAACGAGGTGGTCCCTCCGAACGGAAGTGCCGCCGCCTCGATAAAGCTGGCATGCTCGGGCATCTGAACCACACATTTCGATTCGTTCACGCAAGCAAACTCCGCATATCCACCAAACTTCATACCCGTGAGCGCATACACGTTGTCTCCAATCTGAAAGTTTTTCACACTACGACCTGTTTCGACGACAACACCTGCCAACACGACACCAAGAATCGGTTGTCTTGGCGCCTTGAACCCCATAACTATCCGCATCGGTAGTTTTCCGAGTGCAGGAACGTCCAGTGCGCGAAGTCGTCGATCTCCTGAGTGAACGGCCGATGCATGTACTTGAATCAGTAGCTCATTGCTTTTTGGCTTCGGGCGGTCTACGTTTTGAATGACGAACACGTCTGGTCCCCCATACGTCGTACAAATCGCAGCTTTCACGTTGATTCACTCCTTTTCTGATTTGTCACTTCATTCTGTTATATATGTTCCCGCAATCATGAGGGTTCAGTCGATTTGGCATAGAAAAACCAGATGACATCATACGATATCATCCGGTTCATTCTTTATTGATACACTCGCATCTACGAGAGAAAACGGATTGTCGAGCGACGCGGCTGCTGCTTCCGACTGTGCGATGTTTATTTCGGTCACCATCGGTTCTTGTCGACGTAGACGGAACGCCCGTTCGAGTCGACTGGTCAATAAATTAAAGATAAAAATCAGCGCTGCGAGCGCAATCGCAGGAATCAGGAATAGATGATTTGTCATCCATGTCATCGCTGTGAATTGTCCGAAATAGTATCCAAACATCGAAGACCATTCATAAATCGTCGGCATGACACCTTCATGTAAAAGAACAGTCCCGCCAAAGAAGATTCCAAACAATGAAAGATGAATAAGCAACATGAGCGTTTGTACGAACTGTTGCATAAAAACGATGACAAGCGTCGGAATCAGATGGGGCAATAGATGTAGTCTCACACGATGCCAGACACTCCCACCAAGCGTCTGGGCAACAATCATAAACTCTTGTTGTAACAATTGACGAATCTCCGTGATGAGATATAACGTGACGGCAGGTAACCCGAGAACGACTAAAACGATTAGCTCAATCTTCACCCGATCCCATAGTGGAGGAACTTGTGTCGAATCCCAAAAGATCATCGTCGAGGCGAGCATCATCAATGCGAGTAACGAAATCGGTAAAATCAAGAATCCATCGAGCAACGTTTTAAAAAAGTGATTCAATCGCGCTCCCCTGAAAGCAAGCGGTATCCCAACCAATAAACCGATGGTCATGCGCCCAAGTGCGACAATCGCACAGATACTAACGGTCCATTTAAATCCTTCCACGAGCATCTGGAATAAATCATATCCAGCATTGTCTGTCCCGAGCCATTGATATTTCGAAGGTTCAAGTGGTGGGATTCCGATGAGTCTCCCTTCATCCGAGTAGAGCATAAGCGTTTGATCTACGTTCCCATCACGAAACACGGTATTTCCAACACTCATCAACAATAGACCCGTGACGATGACAAAGCAGAAGATAAAAATCGGGTCACGCATTAATACGCGTCGCATCAAATCCCTCCTTTCCATGCATTCGGAATAATCCATTCAATCAGTAAATCCAACAGAAAAATCGGGATATAGATGACGAATAAGATGACCAGTAAGATCTCCATCTGCGGGTTGTAGACGGCGAATCGAAACAGTCCCTGGACGTTGAACAAATATTCTACGATGAGAAGTGTCGATAAGATGGTGATGATGTTTGAACGAAAAAAGAGGTAGAAGCGATAGATGATGTTCGGCAACAAATGGTTCCAAAACAGTCCTCTTGGTCGAATCCCTTTCGCTTGGGCAAGTTCAAGGTAAGAGATGGCTTCTTGTTCATGGATATGGATGGTCAACCATTTAATAAAGAAGAATAACGTTGTCAGTGTCAATGTGACAATTGGTAGAAATCGTATGTATTCTGCGAACCCACCAGCTACTTCGATTCGGTCAAACCCTGTTGCTCTATGTATAGAAATGGCGAGAAATTGTGAAAAGATTAACCAAAATAAATCAGGCACCATTTCGAGCGTTTGACTCGTTTGGTGCAGGACGGTGCGAACCCGTCTGCCGCTCCGATAATAGAAGTAGGCATACAGGAGACCAAGTATGGTCGACACGGCAAGCGCCGTCGTAAAAATGATGACCGACTCTTTGACGAGTGGCTCAAGTGCAGGCAATAAAGGTAAATCTGTTTGAGCGGTGACGTTGTAGTATGTAATCTCATCAAGTTTTTGGAGTTGGTCCAGCTGTTGTTGGATGCCGTTCCAGTAACTCGTCAGACTAAAATCTGTTTGAACGACGATCGTCGGTAGCGCACTGATTGCAATCAAGACAAAGAATGCGATGACAAGATGTGCAGATTTTCGTGCAATATAGGCCATAGTTCTGTCTCCTTTAGATGACATATCTCAATCGTAAGTGTGGAAGGACTCTCGTTATCTCTTCACTTTGTAAAGGGAATTATATCCAAAGACACGTTCCATTGATTCTAGCATATTTATTATGTGAATAGAAACAATTTTCAGAAATCATGATGGATAATGATGTATGCTATAATGGATTTATAGAAATATTTAGGAGGTTGAAGCATGTGGATTATTTTTGGATTGGCGGCCATTGGAGCAACGCTGTTGAACTTGACTGTCTTTATGATGGAGAAAGATTACAAACTGCCAATGGCGATTGCGCTGTCCTTGACTGCACTAACACTTTGCGCCGAGTATAGCCTAATCAATATGTGGGTCGATGCAGAGGACTGGGCTGCCTTAAAGGATGTGGTGCCCGGAATGTCACGCGCATTATGGTTCTTGACGATTGCGGCGATTTTCTTGAATCTCCTTCCGATATTTTTAGAGAACATTCGGCAAAAAAGATTCTCTTCCGATAAAAAACAATCCGATTGATTAGTGGAATGCTTCCATCTCAATCGGTTTTTTTACTTTTTTGTGAGTAAGTCGAAAACAACAACTGACCTTCCTCTGATCTCAACTCATAGTCAATCCCGCTTTGAAACTGCTTCGTCATCGTCGCGCGACATGTAAACACATGCCCCGGACCATATGCAACATCCGGAATTTCCTTGAAGCCATATGACCGCTCGCCGAACCATAGCGTCACGTTCGATGAACCCTTCGATGATCGGTCATCGACGACATAACATTCTCCCGTCTCGACGATGTAATTCGTCGTCATACGGTCGTACGTCTCCATTCCCGCCATTCCAAGTACAACCACTGATGCAAAGATCGCGATAGCAGCTTGACCTAATTTCACACGATCGCGTGTCTTCCGCCACTCCATCCAATAGATGACAAGAGAAGCGAGACACAATAATCCAATGAACCAATAGAATACAATTTCCAACAACCCAATCACCTCAATTTATAATACGAATTTCCTCGAAAAAAGATTCGAAGCTTCTCACAAAAAAACTCGACACACGTCGAGTTAAGTCGTTTCATACTCCAGCTTTCGCTTTTGCCAAGCGACAAGTAGGATGCTGATGATGACGAGTAGGAACCAAGAGGATAGTTTCCCTAAATCAACGATGGCCCAGCCGTTCAACTGGTCCGGATACGCCCAGCCGTTGTAAAAGGTCACAATATTTTCAGCAAGCCAGATGAAACAGGCAATCAAGAAGAACGAGAGCACGACCGGCATCTTGAATCGCCGGTCATCGAGTTTGTACGAGACAACCGAGCGGCCAAACGCCAAGAAGATAAGTGCGATCAATAGCCATCGCAGATCTAGCCAAACATGGTGCCAGAAGAAGTTGAAATAAATCGCAATGCCTAGTCCGAAAGCGATGATTGGGTTGGGCATCTTCGTGAACTGTAAATCGAGACGACGCCACGCTTGAACGACATAACTTCCGACGCTCGCATACATAAAGCCCGCATAGAGTGGGACGCCCCATACTTTTGTGAACGCCTCATCCGGATAGCTCCATGACCCCATCTGTACCTTGAATAGTTCAAGTCCGAGACCGATGACGTGGAACCAGCTGATGACTTTTACTTCTTCGATTGTTTCAAGTCCTGTTTTTACGAGGAACACTTGGACGAGCACACACCAGATAAATAAGACATCGTAACGGGGAATCGGCAACTCCAAAAATTTCGTGACGGCGAGTGCACCGAAGATGGCGACTGGGAAAATACAGCTGAGGGCTTGTTCATAAGCGAAAATAAAGAGATAACGGATGCGTCCCATCGATTGATCCTACCTTTCTATATATTCGTATAAGAAAGAAGACTTCCCGTCATAAAAACGTGGGTCAAAGACGCCGAGCCGTTCTTCATTTGCCACGATGACGACGAACGGTGACCATTTGGTCAATGTGAGCGCCTCTTGATTCGCTTCAAACAATGGTTCGAGACTTACTTGTTCGTCAGACGTCAAGTTGTATTGCAAGGTTGCCTCTTGGTAAATAGAGTCTGTATAAAGCGATACGTTTTCGTCAGTCTTTGTGATGACGGTGAACTGAGTCGGGATGAAAGAAGCCGAAAGGGCTACTTCGTCATGTTCATCTGCATATGTCTGATACAAGTAAGCTCCTTGCGCACTTTGAATCGCGACATACAGGACGAGGGCAGCCCATGCATACCGATACGTCTTATAGCGGACTTCTTGTTTACGCGCGACGAGCCAGGCGACCAAGAAGATTCCCCAATAGACAAAATCTACGATCGGAATCACACCGAACGTGATCCTCACGTCTGAAATCGGTTCAAAATAACCTGTCCCCCACGCATTGAACAAGTCGGATGTATTGTGGATGAACACAGACAATAGGGCCCACCAAAAATAGCGGATGTCCGTCACTCGAAAGAGGAGACGAACGAGTATGTAGATGAGCAGTGCAAAGAGCGGGACGAGAAAGATGGAGTGTGTGATGCCGCGATGCCACATCTGATACATCCCTTCCGTGTCCCATAGTCTTGAAATCACATCACTGTCCGGGATTTGACTCCCGACGAGCGTCGTGACGAACAAGGCTCGTTTTTCATGTTGTTGTAAATCACGTTTATCGGCTGCACCATATAGCGTTAAACCGAATAACGTATGTGTAATCGTATCCACGTTATACCTCCATAGCGAAAGAGACATCTCCCAATCAAGGATGATGTCTCTTCATGTTAGTTCTCTTTATCCATTTTCATGGCGCGTCTTGCGACGATCGTTACGAAAATGACAGCGACAATCGGAATGATCAATGGCATCCAATTCAACATCCGCCTGTCCCCCTTCATTAAGTGTCGCAAGCAGTATAGCACATCTGATTACTCGATGGATGAATGAATGCTTGTATTCTCATAAGTATTTGCCATTTTCTTAATCGTTGCCTTCATATGGTCGCGGAGCGTGAGTGGTTCAACAACTTCTACTTGTGCCCCTAAAGAGAGCAACCAGTAAATGAATCCGTCAGACACGGCCGCATCGAAACGGATGAGGAAGCGTTCTTCATGTTCAGACACAGAGACGTCTTCTCCTAACTTATCGAAAATGACCGGTAGAACACGCTCATCGACCGACAAGACGATTTGTTCATCCAAGCCGTTGTACATATTGAAGGACTTTTGGTAATAGTCATCTGGCAGATGGTGTTTCGGACGAATGGTGCCGTCTTCTACAATCTCGGAGTTGACGATTCGGTCGACCCGATAGTTCCGAACCTCTCCAATCGATTCATCGATCCCAATCAAGTAATACTGTTCGTGGTTCCAATGCAAGTCGATTGGATTGATGACATACCGCTCTCCGTCACGACGGAGTGGGAATGTCCGCTTTGTCACGTCAAATCCGATGACGTCCGTATATTGAAACGAGATGGCTTTCCGTTCATGAATCGCTCGCTGAATGCGGTCGATGTGGTACGGTATCTGTCCGTGCTTTTTCTTCGGTGTCTTAATGATCGATTGCAACGTCTTCGCTTCAGGATTGCTCGTCAGCATTTGAAGCTTTTCAACGATCTCTTCAGTCACGTCTTCCGAGATGAATTTGGCTGCGACGATCGCATCGACCATCATCCGAAGTTCGTGAATCTCGAACAAACGAGCAGAGTGCCAATATTTTTTGGCGAGACCATTCTTCTCCAACTCATCCTGCACTTCAAACCCCGAATTATTCAGTGCTTGGATATCGTCTTTCACCGATTTTTTTGCTAACTTAGAAGTATCTCCAATTGTTGACAAGTATTCGAGCAAATCTTCTAGTGTTTTAGGATTTGCTTCATCCGTGTAACGTTCGAAGAAACGTCGAACTTCAAGTAACCGCTCTCGGTTATTCACGGTTCTATCCCCTTTCATTTCTATATCTATAATATGTATAAACAGACATTATCATTTTATTTCCACGAAATAAAGGTATTTTCCATTACAAACTGTTTAAGGAGGCGCCATCTGAAGTGAAATATTACGCACACGTCGACGGCTCAAAAATTGAATATATAGACCGTGGTCACGGTCCTGTGATTGTACTGATTCATGGGACCCAGTCATCGAGTTTAGAACCATACCATGTGGACCAGCTCGTTTTGTCCGGTTTTCGGGTCATAGTCCCATCTAGACCCGGATATGGAGAAACACCGTACTCTTTTTCAGCATCTCCTCAACTCTTTGCATCCCGACTCGCTCACTTGATGCAAATGCTAAAAATAGATCGATATCATGTTTATGGCATCTCTGCCGGAGGACCGACCGCAATTGAGCTCGCTTCTCAAAACCAACGTGTACAAAGCTTGACGCTAGCTGCGGCTGTAACGAGTGTCGTCGATTTTCCGTATCGGGACACAGTCAGCAGAAATATTGTCCAACCTGCATTCATCGCGCTTCAATACATCATGAAACAATTCATTGCTCGTGCCATTCAAAAACATCCTTTCGAAGCGACAGCACGCATGATTCAATCGACGAGTGTGTTGGCACTCGAGACGATTCGGGAAGAGGTGTCTCCTTATGACATCTTCCTCCTCAAACGTGTCGCCAATCAAATGGCGTTTGGCCTTGGCGCACAGTTCGATTTGAAACAGCGTGTATCGAGCGAAGTCTTACTTGGTGTGTCGTGCCCGACCTATATCATTCACTCGAAAAATGACAAAGCAGTACCCGTTCGCCACGCCTATTATGCGAAGCGTTTGATCCCCCATGCTCAGCTAACAATCCTGAACAGCCCGGGTCACTTGATTTGGGTCGGACGGCAAGCTAGAAAATCAGAGCGACAAATCGAACGATTCATTCGATTCAACTCTTAAGCATCTCATAAAGAGGTGCTTTTTTTACGTATGTAACCCGAGGACATCAATCAATCGATTCGTACTATGTTCCGGTATCTTGTAGACCACGTCCTCCCGTCCAAATTTCGTGATGATACTTGGGCGGTTCGGTTGTCCTAGCCAAAGCTGATAGCATTCCTGTTCTCCACCCTTATAGTGCAACATAAGATCGAAATCAGGAGCCACTTCAATCTCAATGCCTTCGATTTCTTCTGAACTTCGGAGCATTTCCGCGAAGACCCGCACCTGGCTCAATTCATGAAACTCTAACGCTACTTCTGGATTGAATGTTCCGCGCTCTGATGACTCCGCCACCATCACTCGTTCCATTTCTTCTCTCTCGAGTTCTTCTGTATCGATTTTATAAGACATCGTCACTTTACGTATCTCACCTGCTAAACGAATCCATTTATCCATCACTCTAACCTCCCGTCTCGTTTTATATACGTTTGTTTTTGTGAAACGGTTTCAACATTTGGAAAATAAAAAAGCCGAGCAAACGCTCAGCTTTTACACTCATTCATACTTCCAACCAACTAATGTCGCATCCGCTCCGATGTAGCGAATCCGTTTCTCGTCGTCACTTGGGAAGACGCGAAGCGTTGCCACTGCGTCACCGTCATTGACGAAACATTCAACACTTGAGGAATCGACAAACAGATGAAGGGACGTGACCTCAATCACTTTTGTCCGAGTCGTCCCGAACTCGGTCGCGAACGGTTCACCCGCGTTTGTCCGATCGATGGTCAATTCGCGTGTATCTTTCTCGTACCGAATCACAAGCGACTCTTCTTCTGTCTTCAATAGTTCAAGCTCGAAGTCTTCTCCGGACGTCGACAATTTCAATTCATAACGTTCGGGCGAAATCATTTCGATATGCGTACCTGATTCGTCTGCGAACTGATTAGTTTGAAGTTGCTTCATTTCAGGGACTGGTCGTTGTTTTAATACGCCATCTTCAAGCGAGAGTTCTCGAGGAAGCGTCAACGCATGGGCCCAACCGTAGCGGTCCGTCGGATATTCAATCTCCGGTAAGCCCATCCAGCCGACTAGAATACGACGACCATCATGCTCCGTCGTTTGTGGAGCGTAAAAGTCGAAACCGAAGTCGAGCTCTTCAAATGACTCGTGCGTGAAGACGAGCGTTTCTAAATCAAGCGTACCTGTGACGTATCCGGATTGATAGATGTTGTGGTAGCGATGACCCTCAGGCTCAATCCCTTGAGGAGAAAAAATGAGGACATGTCTTCCATTCAGTTCAAACACGTCAGGACATTCCCACATGTAACCGAACCGCTCAAGCTCGGTCTTCACTTCACCTAAAAACGTCCATTCATTCAAGTCGGTCGAACGATATAAGACGACACATCCTGTCTCGTCCGTTCGCTGTGCACCGACAATCGCATAATACGATCCATCTTCTTCCCATACTTTCGGATCACGGAAATGTTCCGTGTAGCCTGCTGGAATATCCGGGATCGCCACATTACGACGCTCAATTACCCCGTCACGTAAGACACCGATAATTTGCGAGGCGTGACGCGTCCAATCGTCGGTACGATGATTCCCGGTGTACATCACGTGAAGGGTGTCATCAACGACGAATCCACTTCCAGAATATGCACCATGAGAATCTTCCTTCGTTTCAGGGACTAACGCCACCCCGCGGTCCGTCCAATGGACGAGATCGGGTGAACTGACATGGTACCAATGTTTGAGACCGTGAACTGGCCCGAGCGGGAACCACTGATAGAATAGATGGTACTCTCCATCGTAATATGCGAAGCCGTTCGGGTCATTGAGGAGGCCCGTAGGCGGCTGGATATGGTATCCAAACCGCCACGGGGATGCGGCCGTCTTTGTACGGAGCACCTCCATTTCGAGGGCGCTCACGTCACGGAGTGAACGATAACGTTCGGCCTTCGTCCAATTCATAGTGTCACTTCCTTTTTCATTACGCGGCTTGTTTGACCGCTTCTTTTTTTGCTTGTCGCTTCGCGAGGATGAATGTCAATCCAAATGTCACGGCGAATGCGATGGCCATACCGATGATATATGAGATGATCGAACCAGGTGCGATAGAAATGATTCCTGGTAACCCAGCAGCACCGAGCGCTACTGCCAATACGTCGTTTCCGACGATGAATGCAGAGGCGATAGCTGAACCGACGATGGCTGCGATGAACGGATAACGAAGCTTTAAGTTAACCCCGAACATGGCAGGCTCTGTGATTCCAAGTAATGCTGAGATTCCTGACGCTGATGCGACACCTTTCATCTTCTTATCAGCAGTCAAGAAGAAGACAGCGAGTGTAGCCGCCCCTTGTGCGACGTTCGACATCGCAGCGATTGGGAAGATGAACGATCCGCCAGTTTCGGCGATATCAGCAAGAAGTTGTGTTTCAATCGCGATGAAGCTATGGTGCATACCTGTAATAACGATTGGGGCGTAGAGAAGACCCATGATCAAACCACCGACGAATCCGAGTGAATCATACGTCCATACCAACCCATCAATGATCAAGTTCCCTGCTTCACGTGTGATTGGACCCACGAATGCGAACGTGATGAACGCTGTGAAGAGGAGTGAGAGTAACGGCGTAAGCAAGATATCAAGTGACGCCGGCATGAACTTCCGAATATTGATTTCAAGCTTCGATAAAATATACGTCGAGACGAGAACTGGTAAGACTTGTCCTTGGTATCCTAACTTCTCAATCTCGAGACCGAAGATGTTCCAAACCGGAATCTCTTCAACAGTTGCCTGTGCATAAGCATTGATCAAGTCCGGGTGAACCATGATCATCCCGAGCGCTGCACCAAGATACGGGTTACCCCCGAACCGCTTGGCTGCAGAGAAACCTATGAGTACAGGTAGGAAGACGAAGGCGGCATTTGCGAACGTATTGATCATTGCTGCGAGGTCTGCCATGCCTGGATACTGGTCAATCAATGAACGTCCTTCGAAGAACAAATCCGGTGCCGTCAATAAATTGTTGATCCCCATCAAGAGACCGCCGGCGACGATGGCCGGGATGATTGGAACGAAGATATCCGATAACATTTTGACAAACTGTTGGAGCGGGTTCATCTTTTTCGCTCCGGCTGACTTCACGTCTGTCGTTGACATGTCTCCAAGACCTGTCAATTGTGAAAATTCAGCATAAACCTTGTTGACCGTACCCTGCCCGATGATAATTTGGTATTGTCCTCCCGTTGAGAACGTTCCCTTAACCACATCAAGTTGTTCGAGTGCTTTCTCATCAACCTTTGACTCATCGTTCAATACGAGACGAAGGCGTGTCGCACAGTGGGCGGCTGCCGCTACGTTTTCTTTCCCGCCAATCGCTTCTAATATCGATGCAGCTTCTTTTTTGTAATCCATCTTCATTTCCCTCCTAACGTTTCATTCACAAGTTGTTGTGATGGAATTGCTGGAATAGCGCCATAAGCTGTACATGTTAATGCACCCGTTACGTTTGCATATTCGATGTCGGAACGTAAGCGTTCCGGGTCAAATCCGAGCGTCGCCAACCGATACAAATAAGCACCGACAAACGCATCTCCCGCTCCTGTCGAATCGACACTGTCGATTGAGATTGAAGGAACGATTTCATGATGCGCGCTTGTCGCAATCAACGTCCCACGAGACCCTAATGTGATCGCAATCTGTTTTGCACCTAATTGAAGTAGTGCTTGAACAGCGTCTTCAAGTTGCTCTTTACCGGTCAACAAGTGCGCTTCTTCTTCACTCAATTTAATGAAGTCTGATTCTGCGATGAAATGTCTCGCATCTTGTTTGAACTGCTCAAGGTCCGTGATCAACGCATCTCGATAGTTCGGGTCAAATGAGATGAACAAACCATCCCGCTTTGCAAATTGCAATAATTTGAAGTACGCGTCTTTTAGTTTTCCATCTAGTAATGCTGTCGCAGAACCGAAATGAATGAGATCACCTTTTTGAATCAATGACAAATCGATGGATTCAAACGCATAATCTCCATCACTTCCACGACGGAATGTGAAGTCCCGCTCTCCGTCCTCTTGAATCGACACAAAAGCGAATGTCGTATCTCCCGATTCAACAAGGTTATCTGTGCTGACTCCGTTGTCGGTCAACGTCTGTTTCAGGAAGAGACCGAACGGGTCATTCCCGACTTGTCCGAGAAAACTCGACTGTCCACCATGCTTACTGACGACTGCCGCCACATTTGCAGGTGCGCCACCTGCTTTTTTGACGAACGTCGTTCCGTTGACGAGGTCGCTCGAGGCATCCTCGCATACCCAGTCAATCAACAATTCGCCGATACAATGTACGGTGTTCATATCGTCCACCTCCAAAAATCTTATAAGTTCTACATACAATTGGTACCGGTTCCAATTTAGAATAAAAAATGTTGCGGAACCGGTTCCGCAACACAAATGTAAACGATTTAATTCAGCTTGTCAACGCTTTCGCGCACTTTTAATTCAAAAATTGTGAACGTTTTCATCGGGACGTCATTTCCTTGTAAAAGTTGAAGCATCATATCAGCCGACTTAGCCCCAGTTCGCCGATACGGAAGATGGACGGTCGTAATCGATGGATGTAAGACTTCCGTGAAATCATAGCCTCCAAAGCCACTGACAGAGATGTCATTCGGAACAGAAATCCCTTGATTCGCCAGTCCCTTCAATACACCAAGGGCAATATTGTCTGTTGCACAAATAATGAGTGAGGTCGAGCCAATATCTTTGACCAACCGTTCTCCAATAGGAATGGCATCCTCGATTTTAAAGGTTGTCTGAACGACTGTGACGCGTGCATCCGCCTCATGAAGCGCCTTCAAAAATCCATCGCGCCGATCTTGTCCGACTGCGATATCTGACTCCGAAACACCTACGTAGATGACGTCCCGATGACCCCATTTCGTGAACTCACTACCGAGGGCGTATGCGGCTTCATAGTCTGGGTAGACAAGACTGTGGACGTTATCATGCTGTTGACCAATCAGCAACACCGGGATTTGAATCGCCTCTATTGCTTCGAGGTGACGGTCGGTGACAGTCGTCCCGAGCCAAATGATGCCGGCGACCTTTTGTTTGGCGAGGTTGTATAATTGTTCAATCTCTCGTTCCGTCTGTTGTGCCGTGTTGACGACAAGCATCTGATAGCCTCGTTCTGTCAATCGTTCATCAATTCCCATCATTGTACGCGAGGCAGCGTAAGAATCGAGTCGCGGAACGATGACCCCAATCATCTTCGTCTGCTTTGACTTAAGACTTTGGGCGAATTGATTCGGTTCATAATTGGTTTCCCGAATGACCCGATCGAGCTTCTCTCTCGTCGCCTTCCCTACCGACCCACCGTTCAAATAGCGGGAGACTGTACTCTTTGCGACCCCTGCGAGTTCGGCTATATCTTTAATGGTGACCTGCTTCATCCTTACCCCTCCATATGAAAAAAGCTGACGTGCGAGACGCCGTCAGCTTAATGGTTTACTACATATCGTTTCTTAAAATTTAAATAATATAGACCGTTCCGCTTTTCAAATCCGTTTTGAACGAGCACTTGATGCATCTCTTGTTGATGTGGGCTTGTCGGTGGAATGCCGGCCCGGACTGTTTGTCCATCCATCAATTTTGAGTCCAATAAGGCGAGACGTAAACCTTCCGTCGCATATCCCTTATTTTTGTATGCATCGAACACCATCAGGTCAAGTTGGTAAACTCGGGCAAGCTTGAGCAACAAGACTTTACCGACAAGTTTGTCATCGACCATCAAGTCGTAATAAAAGTCCTCTCCGTAACTATGCTCTTCTGCATGATATAGTTGCTCCGACCCCATTTCTTCGAAGATTCCTTTCAACTCTTCAGCAGAAACGCCATATGCGTTTTCTCCATATTTCTGAAAATGTTCATATTCGATCTCATCAATTTGGCGAATAGGTTGACGCACGATGTTCATCCCGTGCCCTCCTTAACTAGTAGTTCAATATCTGTCTGCGCTTATTATAAACGAATCCAATCATGAAGCGCAAAAGATAACCGAACGTCAAATCGGTTCAATATGAATATGCACCGAATCGACCGCATGCTGTTCATCCAGTTTTCGTTCGATTTCGTCACACAATTCATGGGCCGCGTCCACGGTCAAATCACCGTCAACTGCAATCGTCACATCGAGCATTACGTGATTTCCTAAATGACGCCCTTTAATTTCCCGAACTTCTTTCACACGCTCAAATTGTTCAATCGTTTCCTCATATGTCTCGACAAGGTGTGGAGGGAATCCGTCAGAAAGTTGATGGGTGGCATCTAAAAAGATTTGAATCGCTGTCCGGACAATCATACCGGCAATAATGATTGCTAATACCGTGTCCATCCATGGAACTTGGAAATATGCGAATAAGACACCTAGTGTCGCACCAATAGAAATCATCGCATCGGCCAAATTGTCTTTCGCCGCAGCTTTGAGTGCCAATGACTTTGTTTTCTTCGCGAGGTTCAAGTTGAAGCAATACACCCCGAACATGACGAGCGCACTGGCGAATGCGACGACCGCTGCCAACGGGTTCGGTTCTGCATATGCTCCCCCGATTAAATTCGACAGACTATTAAAGAAGACGAAAATACCGACCGCAATCATGATCAATGAAGCGATGAGAGCGGAGATTGTCTCCATCTTCGCGTGACCATATTTATGCTCGGCATCCCGTGGTAACGCAGCAACCCGAATTCCAATATAGACGGCGACCGACGCGATAATATCTGTCGTATTGTTGAATCCATCGGCTAAAACCGCCTCAGATTCATATAAGTATCCGAAGAATACTTTTAATATAGATAAGATCAAATATGCCGTGATCGACACAATCGCTCCCTTGAGCGCTTTTGGTGGATGATTTGTAGTCTCCATCCGCCCACCTCCTTATTAGCTCAGTTAGTATAGCAGGTGAACTTCGTGTGGGGATAGAGAAACAATGTTTCTTACAGCCAAAATAAATGGAATATATTCCCGGTAGTTTCGTTTAACAAATTTTATGGTAAAGTAAACAGGAAGAGACCTTAAGGTTAAACCGCAAAAGAGGTGAAACAAATGTTTACAGAACGAGATGGAATCAAATTGCGTTTGGAACAAATTGACAGATTACTAGTGGATTTGAATCGTGAAGCGAAACAATTGATGGCGCGCCTTCGTGAGTTAGATGCGTCTGGAGAAAATCCTCACGAAGTATCTTTGAAACCTGAAGAGCGTGATACGTTGAAATCGTCAATCGACGAAACACTAGAAGCACTTCAAAGCCGTTCAAAACGTCCGGTGAACGTGAACGACGAGAAGAAGAAAGAACTTGCTTCTCACAAAGCACTGATTGACGAACTGTCAGATTTACTCAGTAAGAAAAAATGAGACGCGAGTGCGTCTCATTTTTTGTGAAGGAGCCCGTCCCATGTATATCGTAACCACTTGTTTACGTCCGACAGACGAAGTATTGTATCGAGCGCAAAAGCATGCCACCACATACAACATGAAATTTATCGAGCGACGCAAACATTCAATTGAAGAATTGAAAAAGCGGCATCACCAAGATGTACTTGTCTTTGACAAGCGACGTGTTGAGTTCACACCCCTGCAAAGTAAAGAGCCATTCTTTTTTCACCCTTCTAGTTCGGTCTTTCGGGTGAAGCAACTCAGTCGTGGCGGAACAGACCCACTCATTGACGCATTACAAGCAACACCTGGTGATCGTATATTAGACTGTACGCTCGGACTCGGATCGGACAGTATCGTCATGAGCCATGCCGTCGGTTCAACCGGTAAAGTAATCGGTCTTGAAAGCCAATTCATAACGGCACAACTCGTCCGGGAAGGCATGTCCGTTTGGGTCGAAAAAGATGAGCAGGTGAATGAGGCGATGCGCCGCATTGAGGTCGTTCATACGAATTCTCTCGATTATTTGAAATCGTGTGAGGAAAATTCGTACGACTGTGTTTACTTTGATCCGATGTTCGAAAAAACGATTTCAGAGTCGGTTCATCTGAACCCACTTCGTTCAATCGCCGACACCTCCCCACTCTCGGAAGAGTTGATTATTGAAGCGAAACGAGTAGCTAAGAAACGAATTGTCTTAAAGGCGCATTATGAGAGCGATGCCTTCAAACGCTATGATTTTACTCACATAAAGCGAAAAACATCGAAGTTCCATTATGGATATATCGACCTGGGGTCTAAGACTATTTAGTACATATTGACTAAATAGGTCTTTAGGCTCTTTTTTTGGTTATTATTTTCTGAATATTGACATTAATCAGACACAAACGGTACATTTACAACAAGCTCACACATTTTCCCATTATTTTTTACAGGAGGTTCATACAAATGAAAAAACGTTCCATCCGTCGAACGACGCTCGCGGCTCTCATGACATCTGCCATGACAGTCAGCATCGTTCCGGCTGCTGGTGCTGCACCGCTATCGGTTGCACCATCTGTACCGACAACGAGCGAGCTCGCTCCGTTCGACCACAACATCATCGATGAAGATCGTCTCGCAAAAGCACTCGAGAAGCGTGGCGTCATCAAAAAAGGATTGTCAGCATCTGAGCGCATGAAAGCGGTCGACGCGTATATCGCGAAAAAACAAGGTGAAGCGAAAGATCCACATAAGCACGACGACGAATTGAATGAGAAGGCTTCAAAAGCAAAAGAGAAGATACATACTCAATTCGAAAAAGAAACTGAACGAATTCTCGACAAAGCGAAAAAGGGACAAGCGAACTACCGTAAAGGAAAACCGAACGGTCAAGTGAAGGTTTCTCCGGCACAACAATCATCTTATAACGGTGCAGTGCGTGAAGATAAGGTCCTCGTCCTTCTCGTCGAGTATAGCGACTTCAAACACAATAACGTCGAACAAGATCCAGGCTATATGTATAGCGATAACTTCAGCAAAGAGCATTATGAAAAATACATGTTCGGTGACCAACCATTTGAACTCTTCAACGGAGAAAAGGTTCAAACATTCAAACAATACTATGAAGAACAATCAGGTGGCAGTTACACGGTCGACGGAGAAGTTTCTGAATGGTTAACCGTACCAGGAACTGCGAAAGACTATGGTGCGGATAGTGCAGCAGGTGGACACGATAACGTCGGTCCTGGTCCGCGTCAACTCGTTAAAGATGCGTTAAACGCTGCTGTCGCATCAGGAATCGATCTTGCCGAACACGACCAATACGATCTTTATGACTTGGATGGAGACGGTGATTTCAATGAGCCAGACGGCCTCGTCGACCACTTGATGATCATCCACGCTGGTACTGGTCAAGAAGCTGGTGGTGGCGCACTTGGTGACGACGCAGTATGGTCACACCGCTGGGTCCTCAACGGTGTTTATCCAGTAGCTAACACAGAAGCTGCAGTTCCTTACTGGGGCGGAAAAATGGCGGCGTACGATTACACGATTCAACCTGAAGACGGCGCAGTCGGCGTCTTCGCACACGAATTTGGACATGACCTTGGTCTTCCAGATGAGTACGATACGCAGTACACAGGTCAAGGTGAGCCAGTACAATCATGGTCAATCATGAGTGGCGGTAGCTGGGCTGGTAAAGTCGCTGGTACAGAGCCAACAAGCTTCTCACCACAAAACAAAGAATACTTCCAAAAAATCATGGGTGGAAACTGGGCGAACATCACAGAAGTCGATCTTGAAGACATCAGCTCACAAGGTTTTGTCTCACAACTCGACCAATCTGTGACGAAGTCAAACAACCCAGGAATCGTCAAAGTCAACCTTCCTGATAAGAAGATTAAAGGAATCGAACCAGCTTATGGCGAGCGCTACTACTACTCGACAAAAGGTGACGACATCCATACAGAAATGGCTACACCTAGCGTGAAACTTGGCGCGGACGGTGTTCTTACATTCGATTCATTCTATGAAGTTGAATCAGATTACGACTACTTGTATGTGAAAGCCGTCAGCGGCGGTAAAGAAGTTGTCCTCGATGTGTTCGGTGACGACGTCAACGGCGAGAACGAAGCTGGATACCCTGCTGAGACGACGAACGGTGCATGGGTCAACAAGTCTTATGACCTCTCACAATTCGCTGGACAAGATGTACAGATCGTATTCGAATACGTGACAGATGGCGGCGTCGCAATGAAAGGCTTCGCGGTCGACAACTTGTCAATCCAATCAGAATCAGCAACACTCTTCGCAGACGATGCGGAAGGTGCTGAAGCCGTCACACTTGATGGATTTGTCAACTCAGACGGATACGATTCAAAACCGCATTACTACTACCTCGAATGGCGTAACCACGCCGGGTCGGATATGGGTCTTCTCAACGGCCGTGGCGTGAAATACAACACTGGTCTTGTCGTGTGGTACGGTGATGACTCGTACACAGACAACTGGGTCGGTGTCCACCCTGGTGAAGGCTTCCTCGGTGTCGTCGACTCTCACCCAGAGGCGCTCATCGGAAACTTGAACGGGAAAGAGACAGTTGCAGGTAGCACGCGTTACCAAATCGCTGATGCTGCATTCAGTCTCGATAAGACACTCGCTTGGTACATCGATTCACCAAGTCGTGGTGTGTATGACTACAAAGCACAAGCTGGCGTGAAACAGTTCAATGATGCGAATTCGTACATCAACTCACTCATCCCAGATGCAGGACGTAAACTTCCGCAATACGGGCTCGTCATTGACGTTGTCGGTGAAGCGAAAGACAACTCTGCAGGTGCTGTTTGGATCCGTACAAAATAAGGATGAACCATTTGACCTCCAGTCTTCTAACAAAGAAGATTGGAGGTCTTATTATTCTGAAAAAGCTTGAAAAATGGAAGGAACGTGTGTAACATAGTTGGTGTAACGCCTCTGTAGGTTAGTGGCAGACCTCAGCAATGGTAATGCTGCAGCACGAGTTCGATTCTCGTCGGAGGCATCAAAAACACCGCTCAACGAAGCGGTTCAGAGCACTTCCTGTTTATGACAGGAGGTGCTTTCTTTTTGTCCGTTCCCACTTTCTTCATGTCGCGAGCGCACGTTTGTCGAATCGGTTTTTATTTTGTCGAACGATTATCCTTCTAGCTGAGTTTACAAGTCCACATTATAGAGTAGAAATAGCTAAAGGTTTCCTTTGCTTGCTAATACACTTCAGAATGAGTCTCCTTCATCACCTTGACATCATTTCCGTTCCTCTATAAACTTGAAAAGTTGAAATCATTGAATAGTTAGAGGAAGGAGCATGATTCATGCTAAACGAATGGTTATGGATTCCTTCTGCCATCCTTACACTCGGTCTTCTCGTCCTCAGTTACAAATTGTTCGGACGGGTCGGATTATATGCTTGGATTGCGATGGCTTCAGTTGTCGCAAATATTCAAGTCACACAACAGATTGTAATTGGCGGATACATTTTTACGCTCGGTAACATCGTCTACGGTTCGCTTTATTTAGCGACTGATATTTTGAACGAAAAACACGGACGAGCTGCGGCTCGAAAAGGGGTATGGCTCGGGTTCTTCATTTTGATTGTTTCGACGATACTCATGCAGTATGCCCTCTTGTATGAACCGTTCGAAGAAGCGCTCTTCATGCACGAAAGTTTTGAGGCACTCTTCTCGATGCTTCCATTGATCACACTTGGTAGCCTTGCCGCCTATCTCGTCTCTCAATTGTTTGACGTCTTCGTCTACTCGAAGATTCGCGCCAAAACGGGCGAGAAAAAACTTTGGCTCAGAACGACAGGTTCGACTGTGCTCTCACAGTTAATTGATACGTTCACTTTCTGTATCATCGCTTTCTGGGGAATGGATTGGGACATCTGGTGGAATATCTTCATTACGACGTACGTTGCGAAATTCGTGATTGCTTGGATGGCAACACCGTTCATGTACTATGCAAAACGCACGAATCCACAAGATGAAACCGAACAAGACGCTGCATAAGAAAAGCCGTAACTTCACTGTCGAAGTTACGGCTTTTCTTATGGTCGTTCAATCTGGATACGCACAGCATACGGACGGGCTTCTTCAATCGACGCCGACTCTCGACAGACGGTGATCGCCTTAAACGCATCAATGGCGACCGCTTCAATCGTTTGATCGTTCGTTTCGACTTCAAGAATGGTATAGGCAGGTAAACGCTCGAGTTTAACCCACTCCCCGTTACGTTTTTTTTCATAGATGACTGGTGTTTGAATCGAGTAACGTCGGAGTAAATCATGTACATTCATCTGATCTCCTCCCTATTTAAATCGTACACCCATTATAGAAAGCGTTTTCATATTTGTAAAGCGAGCTTATCTAAAAATTATACACATTTCCACTTCATTTCGAATTGTAAATGTCCGATATAGGGAGTAGAGAAATGGGGTGAATTGATGCGTTATCGCAGACAAGAAACTTTTCGCTATATTCTACCGAATCCCCGCACGATCCCATATCGACTCGTTTGGGAAGAGAAGGAACTTTATGAGGGAGAAGGACTTCTATTGAATGTGAGCTCACATGGACTGAAATTGCGCTCCGATTATCTTTTCCCACTATCCGATGATTTGCAGGTCCACTTCGTCCTCGATCTCGTTCCGACTCTTCAACCTATTGAGTTGATTGGACATGTCAGACATTGCAGTCAATTAGGTTCATTATACGATTATGGTATTTTACTTGATGCCAAAATGGAAGAAACGCAACAACTTGTCACGATGATTAAAATGTATGCACGTGAAAATAAATGAGAACATGCGCCATCGCATCTTCTCATTTTTTCGTGTTTCCAAAAGAGGGTATACTACTATTATGACTATCATTGGGTGAGGTGTTCGTATGACAAGAAAATTTCTATTGATTCCATGGGGCGTGGCCATTGCTTTGGCTATTTTCGGTCCGAACGTACCGTTCGACGGGCGTTTCTTACTTGATTTCGTGACGTATAATACGGATGCCTACGAAGGCTATTCTCTTTCCTTATTCAGTATTCTAGGTGTATTTCCATTAGCCATGTTCCCGCTGCTTTGGTCAGAAGTGAACCAATTGAAACCAAATCCGCTGTTTGCGGCAATCAGTAGTTTTTTTGTAGGAGGCTTCTTACTCGCTCCCTATTTGGCTTTTGCGAGACAATCCCCTTATCCAACTCCCGTTAAACCGCTTCCGACACGTATCCTTGGCGTCGTGTTGTTGCTGGTGACAATCGGATTGTTTATCGCGGCCGCAAATACAGGGAATGTAGCAGAATATTGGTCGTATGTGGAGAATAACCAATTTGTCCGAACGATGACTGTCGATTTCTTTTTATTGGCGTTTATTCAGATCACGTTAATGAACCGCGATGCGAAACGGTATAAGATGAGCCTTTGGCCTCTTCCATACATCCCGCTCTTCGGCTTGATCTTCTGGCTCATGATCCGGCATCAAAAACCGTTTAACGAGGCACCGCCAAAACGTGAGCGCGCCGAGATGAAACATTGATATCCTGTTTTGTCTCATGAACCGTTATACTAGTTATTAGTTTTTATTATCAAAGGAGATTATCGCATGCGCTATTTTCAAGTCACCTCTTATGTGACTGTTAAGAATGAAGAACTCGTGTTGAATGAATATGTAAAAGTGCCGAATCAAAAAGTAGATCAATTTTTAAAAGAGACGCTAGAGCTTGATCTGTATGACGATCGAGTATCGTTGCGTGAATGTGTTGTCGCAAAAGGAAAATGGGAATGCCCCGTCGGTGACTTTGTCATCACAGAGCATACGGATGAGAAGAAATTCAACCGTCTTCAAAATAGCCGTTCCTCAAAGACAAAAAAGTAACCTCGACACGAAAAACCTCCTCGTCTAATCAACGAGGAGGTTTTTATTTTTACAAGGTAGTTTGTTTATTCATCCGATTCTTCATCGGGATCTGGATCAGGGTGTTGGGTCGGAGCCGGTTTTTGTGCCGGGTTTGATTCATCATCCGGAATTGGATCTGGATGTACCCCTGGTTGTGATTCGTCTCGTTTCATCGTATCCCTCCTTCATCGTTACTCCATTTATTTATCCGTTTTGTTTATAGATGAAACGTATCAGTGTATATTTTGATTCCCAATCACTCGTCTTGAGATGGCTTTTTCAATCTCTACGATGATAAATACGACGGCTCCAAATGCCACTGGATAAATCCAATCTTCCCACGTAAGTGGAGCGGTCCCGAACAGCGTATGCATAAACGGAACGTACGTGATGAACAATTGGAGGGCGATGAGCAACCCAGATACGAGGAACGCGATTTTATTATCAAAGAAACGACGATTGAACGCTGGAACCAACTCGGTACGACAGTTATATAAGTGGAACAACTGTGCCATGACAATCGCATTTAAAGTAATGGTCTGTAATTTCTCGGTGGAGTAATCGAAATCTCCGAGCATGTAGTTGATCCATAAACTACCTCCCCCGATCAATATCGATACGAACGTGACACGGAAGATGTAATAGCGACTGAGAAGTGGAACGTTCGCCGGTCGTGGAGGACGCTTCATCGTACTCTCTTCAAGTGGTTCAAAGGCAATCGCTAATGAAAGAGTAATCGCGACGACCATGTTGACCCATAAGATTTGAACCGGGCTGAGTGGTGCTGCTGCGCCGAGTAAAATACTCATCGCAACGAGTAACGCCTGTCCGCCGTTCGTAGGGAGTAGGAAGAGGATGGTTTTCTTCAAGTTATCATAAACACGTCGACCTTCACGGACGGCGTTATAGATGGTTTTGAAGTTATCATCGACAAGAACCATTTGAGAGGCTTCTTTTGCGACTTCCGTCCCTTTGATCCCCATTGCGACCCCGATATCGGCACGTTTTAAGGCTGGTGCATCGTTCACACCGTCTCCGGTCATCGAGGTGATCAATCCATTCTCTTGTAACCCTTTCACGAGACGAAGTTTATCGTTCGGACTCGTTCGGGCGAATACGTCATTATGAACCGACGCCTCTTTGATTTCTTCATCAGACATGTCTGTCAGCTCTCGACCCTCGAGCGCCCCTTCCACTTCCATACCGAGCTCTTTTGCGATGGCGACGGCCGTATCCTTATGGTCACCCGTAATCATTTTAATTCGGATTCCAGCATCACGACACGCGGCGACTGCGTCAATCGCCTCTTGACGTGGCGGATCGACGATACCAAACAAACCGAGGAAAGTCAGACCATCTTCAACGTTCTCATGATCAATCGATTGTTTTGAACTGTCGACACGTTTTAATCCAGCACCGAGGACACGTTGACCGCGGTCAGCAATCTCTTTTCGTTTTTCATCCCAATATTCTTGTTTGAATCCGTCTGTTGTCGCCATATCAAATAAGCGATCCGGAGCCCCTTTGACGAAGATCATGCGCTCGCCTTTATACTCAACGAGCGTCGCCATGTATTTATACTCTGAATCAAACGGGATTTTAGAGATGACTTTAAGACGTTCAATCGGGCGCTCCGCTTTCTCAGCGACAGTTAATAAACACGCCTCAGTCGGGTCCCCATTGATGACCCAATCCCCATCTTCTTCGTTCAACTGTGCATCGTTACACGTCTTTCCGACAGTTAATAGGTCAATCATTGACTCATCGTCATCCAAGTCAAACGGTTGACCGTTTAATTCTAAGTCTCCGTTCGGTGCATACCCGCTACCTGACACCTCGATGTCATGTTTCGCCGTCACGATTTGTTTGACGGTCATCTCGTTTTTCGTCAACGTTCCGGTCTTATCTGTACAGATGACCGAGACTGCGCCTAACGTTTCAACAGATGGCAGACTTCGAACAATTGCTTTTTGCTCAGCCATATTCCGAACCCCGAGCGCCAAGATAATCGAGATGACAGCTGGTAATCCTTCTGGAATGGCTGCGACTGCTAGACCAATTGTCGTTAACATGAGTTCAACTGGTTCATAATCTCGTAAGAAATAACCGAATGCATAAATAATGACAGAGATAATTAGGATAGCGATGGAGACCGTCTGTCCAAACTTTGTCGTCTGACGAATCAGTGGCGTCTTCACGGTTTGTACTTCTGAAATCGACGCATTGATTTGACCAAGTTCCGTACCTTCTCCGATTGCCGTCACAATGGCTTTCGCACTTCCCGTCGCCACACTCGTTCCTGAATAGACCATGTTTTTTCGATCTGCGAGCACGGCCTCTTCTTTGACGACGTCTGGTTTTTTCTCGACCGTTGTGGCCTCACCGGTCAATGCGGATTCTTCCACTTTAAATTTTTCCGCTTGAATAACCCTAGCGTCGGCTGGTACCTTGTCGCCTGCAGCGAGTACGAGAATATCCCCGACGACGAGATCACTTGAATCGATTTCGGATTGTTTACCATCGCGAATGACGGTCGCTTTCGTCTCTAACAACTTTTTGATTCCTTCTAATGCTTCTTCCGCTTTATTCTCTTGGAGATAACCGACAACCCCGATGACCGTTACAACCAAGACGATGACAATTGTATCGATATATTCACCAAGGAAACCTGTGACAACTGCCGCTCCTAAAAGGACATAAACGAGAATATCATTGAACTGTCTTAAAAATTTTATGATTTCAGGCGTCTTCTCCTTTTCAGGTAGGACGTTCTTTCCGAACTCCTCCTGACGATTGGTGACCGTTTGTTTCGAGAGACCAGATTCTACATCAGTCTCCACGTGGGACTGAACCTCGTCTACTTCGAGCGCATGCCATTCCCTGTTTTCGTTCTGCATGTTCTTTCCTCCTCGACCAATACTTTATGAAAACATCTATCCCCTATCTGTTCCCAATCTGATGCGGCTCGACACGTCCAAACTTGTATAATTGATGTCATTTTTCAAAGAAAACGCTCCCATGATTCTTTATTTCTTCATGTAAACGGTATCATGAATCAATTTTGATTTTTCTGATGAAAATGGCTTTACAGAAGCCTTTCAATCATTGAATATAGAAGAAATTATGAACGAATACAGATAGATAGAAAGAAGGAAGAGTTTATGGTCATTATTCAAGGAATTGCACTTTTACTGCTCATCCTCGCCTTGTTCACACTTTTCAGTTACAAGGCGCCATACGGAATGAAAGCGATGGGCGCATTGGCAGGTGCGGCAATCGCAAGCTTTCTCGTCGAAGCATTCAACGCTTATGCCATCGGCGGATTACTGCCACTCCCTTTATATGAAGAAGTCGGGCAGGCAGCCGGTTCATTATCTGCTCCTGCTGCCGCAGCACTCGTTGCCATCGCACTCGGAATCAACCCCGTCTATAGCTTAATGATCGGGTTATCCGTGTCTGGTTTCGGGATCCTTCCTGGATTTTTCGCAGGATACATCTTGGCTCTGGCTGGCACACGAATAAACCGCTATCTCCCGACGGGTGTCGATATGATTTTCTACGTGATCGTGATGGCACCGCTCGCACGTCTCGTCGCTACTGGCGTGGACCCACTGGTTTCAAATACACTTGCACAAATCGGTGCAGTCATCGAACTCGCCGCGACGCAAAACCCGGTCGTCATGGGACTCGTTCTCGGTGGAATCGTTACTGTCGTGTCGACGTCACCTCTCAGCTCAATGGCTTTGACGGCGATGCTCGGATTGACTGGTGTGCCGATGGCGATTGCCGCTCTCGCGTTGACTGCATCCATTTCGATGAACTACCTGTTGTTCCGTCAACTGAAAATCGGTACGAAAAAAGACCAGCTTTCTGTAGCCATTGAACCGTTGACACAGGCCGACCTCATCTCGGCGAATCCAATCCCAATCTACAGTGTGAACTTTGTAGGGGGTGCAATCGCAGGATTGATTGTAGCGATGACCGGTATGATCAATGATGCGCCCGGGTCGGCTGCGGGTATTCCTGGTCTACTCGTCATGTATGGCTTCAACGACTGGCAGACTGTCACACTGACAGCTGTTGTTTTATTCATCCTTGGAATCGGATTCGGATTGATTGGAAGTCGACTCTTTAAAAACTTCCCGATTGTCCGACATACGGAAAAAGTTGAATCAACAGAAGAAGATGCCGCATAAAAAAATCGATGCCGCCGAACGAATTGTTCAAGCGTGCATCGATTTTTTATTTTGCTTTCGGGAGTGGGATATCCAACCTTACAGGTGTCCGGTAGATTGGAAAGTAATTAGATAATCCATGCAATTGAATATGCTTCGCATTTAATTGCTGATAAACCTGTTCGTTGAATACAAATTGACCAATGTAGTAAGGAAGCGGCTCATCTCCGGAAAAACTCAATTTAAAGTCATAGAGTGCATCCTGCCCGGTCGCCCCTCCCCCGAGATGAAGATGGAGTTTACCCTTTTCACCCGCCCGGCGAATCATTTCACTGAAGAGGAAATGGTTTGGACGGAGAGGTAAGTAATCCTTAAGAGACCCTCCAAGGTGATAATTGGCTCCCTCATCTCCGTACAATACCAGAACTCCTGCAACCACCATGTTTTCAAACACAGCAAATAGAAATTCCGCTTCAAAGGATTCGCTCGTCAGTAACTGAGTGAAATAAGAATCGGTATAATAATAGTCTTCAATTGCATCCCGACGATTCATGGTCGCCTCATAAAGATGCATAAATGTGTGAATGTCAGAGGCGTCACCACGCACGACAGTCAACTGTTCACGGATGGCTCGTTTCACGTTTCGCTTCGTCATTTTATGGAATCGCTCAGTCAAGTATTCATACGGTTCATCTAGTTGAACATGGACAGTCTGTCGTACTGGAATTGCTCTCCCGAATGTTTCCATAATGACCTCATCAATTCTTAATGGATGATAACGAATCGTTTCGGTCACCGTTTTCTTGTTCTCCTTGCGTTTAATGAAATGTTGCCTTGCGACTTTCACTTCATCATCTGTGAACTTCCCAACACGAAACGGACCACCATATCCATAAGCTGTCACAAGGTCATCATATTTTTCATTGATTCGGCGACGGATATATGGATATACAAGCATCCCTTTAGATGTGATGGCGAGAAACAGCTCTGGTGAGTCGTTCGATTCACAATTCACTTTGACATAATCAAAATGATCATACGCATCGCATGTTGTTAGATCCAACCATTTTTCCCATTCCATTTGGTCTTTGATGATTTTGAATTCCATCATCTCATCCCCTTTTCAGTAAGTGATTTCCATAACCACTTTTCCCATTAAAGGATGAGCACACCAGTGAAGAATTTAACTTTTTGTTGTTAACAATCAATATCCGATAAAGGTAATTCACGAAATAAATATCGTTATTTCTTTTTACGTTTTTGTTCAAAAAAAGAACGAACTCGCACTTAGGCGAATTCGTTCTTATAGAAGTCTTAAGGACATCAATCTACTGAAATCACTTGACCCGTCTTGGACGATTGTCGAGCGAGTTCGATCATTTGCGTCGTAAGTGTCGCATCCATTAATGAAACGACAGGTTGCCGTGTCTGATAGCTTTCGGCTAACTGATGATAATACATCAAATAGTCACCTTTCTCGATTTGAATCGTTTCGACCTCATCCGTCGATAAGATTCCAGTTTCTAACACGTCACTCGCCAACTTTCCATGCTTCAGTGCCTCTTCCTGAGGGTCAAGTCCGAACTTCACGAAGCTACCTTTCGTTCCATGGACTTCGAACCGCGGAGTTTCGCCAGCGATGAATGGATTCGAGCGAAGATACACTCGCTTCTCTCCATAATAGAATGTCACATAGAATCCATCGTCAGACTGTCCACCCTCGCGTTGAATCATCACATCCGCTTGAATCTTGTCAGGTTTTCCGAACAAGGCGAGCGTCTGATCGATGAGATGACTTCCTAAGTCAAACAAAATCCCTGATCCCGGACCTGCATTTTCACGCCAACGGTCCCGTACGTTCGGTCGGAAACGATCAAATCGGGATTCAATCACTTTCCACTCCCCTAACACATTTGAGTCGAGCAATGACTGAATAGTTAAGAAATCACCGTCATAACGACGGTTTTGATAAACGTTGACGATTCCCTCCGACTCCGCTTCGATGCTCATCAACTCAGATCCTTCTGCCGTTGTCAGGAATGCGGGTTTTTCAACCAACACATCTTTTCCAGCTTTGAGGCAGGCAACAATCATCTCTTTATGTAAATGTGATGGTGTCGTAATGACATATAAAGAAGCATCTGTCTGAAGCGCCTCGTCTAATGTCGCATACACCGTGGCACCCGGTAATTCAGCTTTCACTTCATCCGGACGCGATGACACGACCCCGCTCACTTCAAAAGTGTCAATCGCCTTTAAAAACGGCAGATGGAATGTGTTCGCTGAAAAGCCGAACCCTACCAAAATGGTTTTAATCATGAAAACTCCTCCTTTTCGCTTATATTATTGTATCAAAAAAAGGGTCCATAGACCCTTATGCACTCATGCTCTTATCTAATCTGTATTCGAACGTATTGTACCCGTTTCGTGAATCGACAAAGACGAAACCAAAACGTGGATAATAACTATTTAGAAATTCATTGTCAGCAACACAATCTAGACGAATTGGTTCATCTTCATCGGCTTCCTCTAGTACGTGCTCCATGAGTTGCTGCCCGACGCCACGACCTTTCAGCTTTTCGCTGACGACGATTCGATGGATATATTGTCCACGCTCACTGTCGTCCCATAAGTTGTCATCCCAGTCGTCCGGGGGTAACAAGGCGATAGAAGCTAAAATTTGTTGGTCATCTTCAAAGACATATACACTGCCTTCTGCAATGTCAGTGCGCACACGCTCTACGAGGTCCTGTTCCAAATATTCGGTCCATTGGTCGCTTCCTTGTTCATTTAGCGCTACGGCTCGTTGTTCGATTAGGTTCGCAATGTTGTTGGCATCGCGCTTCGTCGCGAGTCGAATCATAACGTCCTCCTTTAGTTATACAGTATTTGAAATACAAATATAACGGAGAACAGATTGCCTTTCAACCATCTTGCTCACTGTTGAAGTTCGAACGGTGTGACCTCGCCATCGTTTAATTGATAGCTGTAGGATAAAGTCGCGTTGAGACTATGTGAAACAGAACAATAGCGTTCAACAGATAGTTCAATCGCACGTCGCACTCGCTCTTCTGACATGTCGCCTTTCAGAATATACAAGATGTGAATGGCTGTAAAGCGTTTCGGATGATCGATTGCCCGAACCCCATCAATCTTCATTTCGAACGATTCTAACGGTTGACGCATCTTATGCAGAATGGAGACGATATCGATTCCCGTGCAAGACGCGGTGGCGTGAAGTAACATCTCCGTCGGACGAGGTCCCGTGTCGAGACCGCCCACGTCCTCGGACGCATCAAGTGTCACCGTGTGCCCCGATGGTGTATGCGTTTCAAACGCCATGCCTTGCTTCCATACGACTTCCATGTTCATTGTCTTCTCCCCCTATTTCATTTGATAGCAACCTATTCCCGCATTTGATGTATGATTAAGCTACAAATCGATTTTTAAGGGGTGTATGTTGTTGGATTGGTCCGTTATTTTCAGTTGGGGGCTATATATCGTCCTCGGGTTAAACTTATTGTTCGCACTCGCCGTCATTTTTGCCGAAAGACGTGACGTCGGCGCGACCTGGGCCTGGTTGCTTGTCCTATTTTTCTTGCCGGTGCTCGGGTTTATCATTTACCTGTTCCTCGGGCGACAACTCAAAAAGGATAACTTTTATAATTTGAGTGTGGAAGAACGCTCTTTTCATGCGCTACAAGTAGAAGCACAGCTCGAACAGATCCACACACGTCAGACGCAACTTGCGCAGCCACTGTTCGAAAAGTATGACCAACTGCTTCAAATGAACTTGCGCTCTTCAAAATCATTAATCAGTGTACATAACCGTTCCCTCATCTTACATGACGGCGAACAAAAGTTTAAGGCGTTGATGGATGATATTCGCTCCGCCGAAACCGAAATCAACATCCAGTACTATATCATCCAGCGCGATGCTCTTGGACAAGCTCTTTTAAAGGAATTGATTGAACGAGCGAAAGCAGGTGTCAAAGTTCGGCTTCTTTACGACGCGGTCGGTTCTCGCAGTCTTCGGAACTCTGACTTCAAAGAATTAATTGCAAACGATGGGGAAGTACGTGTCTTCTTCCCACCGACACTTGTGATGATCAATTTTAAGTTGAACAACCGCAATCACCGAAAAGTCGTCATCATCGATGGGAAGATTGGATATGTCGGTGGATTTAATGTCGGGACCGAATACCTCGGACTTGTTGAGAAGTTCGGTTATTGGCGCGATACCCATTTACGTGTCGAAGGAGACGTCGTCTACAATCTTCAACACCGCTTCATCCTGGACTGGAATTACTCAGGTCACCGCAAGCATGACCCGGAGAATACGTTCTGCTTTGCGAGACATGAGATTAAAGACAATTCGCCAATGCAAATCGTCACAAGTGGACCGAACTCGGACACGGAACATTTAAAAAATATGATGATTAAAATGATCATGTCAGCGAAACGACGGGTCGTCATCCAAACCCCTTATTTCATACCCGACACGAGTTTTATGGATGCATGTAAAATGGCACTCAACTCCGGCGTTCAGATGGACATCATGATTCCCGGAAAACCGGACCACCCGTTCGTCATGTGGGCATCGCTCTCCTTCCTTGGAGAGTTGCTTGATTATGGGGCAAACGTCTATCTGTATGATGAAGGCTTCCTCCACGCGAAGACGCTTGTCGTCGATGAGGAGATTGCGACGGTCGGAACGACGAATTTGGATGCCCGAAGTTTCCGTCTCAACTTTGAAGTGAACGCAGTCATTTACGACGAACGCGTCGCCCTCGAACTTGTTTCTTTATTTGAAACAGACACGGCGGTCAGTCGGACGTATACGATGGAAGACTATGAAAAGCGGAAATGGACAGTACGTGCTCGGGAGGGTGTCTCACGACTCCTCAGCCCGATTTTATAACGAAAGAAGCAGAGCTCGGCGCTCTGCTTCTTTTTCATTTTATAGTTTGAATCGTGAGACGAGGTCTTGTAGTTCTTCTGCCATCGTCGCGAGTGCCTTCGCCGATTGTGACACTTCTTCAATCGATTTCAACTGGTCGTCTGTCGTCGCTGCGACTTGTTTGGAGACACTTGAGTTCTCGTCGGCGATGTCAGCAATTTGGGATGCGGTCGCCGCTACTTCTTGGACGTTTGCCGCAATCTCTTCTACAGTTGCGGTCACATCTTCGATTCGCGGTGTCATCGCGACCGTTCGCTCTTTGATTTTCTCAAATCGATCTGCCGTCATTTCTGAAGAAATGAGACCGGCTTTCGTATGAGTGGACACTTCTTGCATCAGGTGGACGGATTGCTCCGTCTCCTGTTTGATGCGGTCAATCAATGCCGCAATTTGTTTCGTCGACTGTTGGGACTGTTCCGCAAGCTTTCGGACCTCGCTCGCCACGACGGCGAACCCTTTCCCGTTCTCACCGGCACGTGCCGCTTCAATTGCTGCGTTTAAAGCGAGCAGGTTCGTCTGTTCTGCAATCCCGTTGATGACCGAGACGATTTCCCCGATCTCACTTGAACGATGTGCCAACGATTGGATGACACCTTCAAACGTGACGACCGATGCATCGATTGCCTGCATCTGTTTAACGTTCTCTCGCACGGTCGTTGACCCATCTTCTGCTTCATTTGACGTCTCACGTGATAGTTCAGACACGTCCATCGAGCTCTCTGAGATGCGCATGATACCAGATGTGATGGCCTGGAGTGACGTCGCGTTGTCATCAAGTTGACGTTTTGAACCATCGGCACTGACCGCCATCTGGTCGACCGCACGAGCAATCTGTTCTGAAGAAGCGGAATTATGTGCGGAGTTCGCCATCAATTCCTGCGAAGATGCTGCGACTTGACTAATTGAATCGTCTAGACGAAGTAATACCATTCGCAGTGAGGCACTCATCTCATTGAAACTCTCTGAAACACGACCGATCTCATCGTTCGATAAGACGCTGATCGGTTCAGTCAAATCGCCGGACTTGATCCGTTCTGCTCCCTCGGTTAATAAGCGTAGAGGGCGCAAGATCGACCGAAGAACGAAGTATAGAAGAATAGCCGCCACACCGAACATACCGATAATGACGAACACGGTCGTCCAAAGGATGCCGACAGTCTCGTCTTGAATTTCACCATCGTATAGGGTCCCTGTGATTTTCCACCCTGTGAGCGGGTTCGTCACGAACGCTTTTTCGACACCCTTTCCATTCTCTTCAGCGGACAGGATTCCCTCATCTGTTGCAAAAACAGATTCCATCGATGACTCTTCTGATTTCTCTCCGACAGCAATCGATGGATGAATGACGACTTGTTGGGCCTCATCGAAGATGGCCACATATCCTTCTTCACCGATTTGAATATTCTTTGCGACTTCTGCAATATCATTCACGTCCACATCAACCGCCACGACCCCGCGACCATCTGCCGTCTTTTTAGAGACCGTGATCATCATTTTTTGAGAAGCGGCGTCTACGTATGGATTCGTGATGGCGACGTCTTGACCGCTCGCTTCTGCCGCCTCATACCAAGGACGAGTCCGTGGATCGTACCCTTCCGGCAATTCTTGCTCAGGATAGATCGTCATCGTACCTTCCGCTGAGGCAAAATAAATATTTGTCACTTTAGGGTGTGTGTCTAAGTATTCCGTGAACTTTTCTGCTAACGCTTGATTGTCTTCACCTTCTTCATAGATGGATGCATCAATCCGATTGGAGAAGAATGAAATGTCCGTCTGAATCGGAGCAATCAAATTCGTCACTTCATTATTCATCCGGTCTACCCCCGAATTGGCAGACTGGATCATTTGTGACTCGATTTTTTGTTTCGCCTGCGTATAAGCGACGACCCCGATCAATGTTGCTGGAATGAGTAGTAATAGAACTGATAAGACAATTAATTTTTGTTTGATGCTGATGGTACGCTTCTGTTTCATAAAACATCTCCTTACCCCGAATAGAATGTTCAAGAAGCATCGGTATGGGGTACCGAATCCTCCTTGGGTTACTTACAATATCGGTTAGGAAAAATAGATGTTAATCATTGATTGAATTATTCGAAAATTATTTTTCGGAAGCTGAAATGGAGATTCACTTTATTCAGAACATAACGACAAATCATTATATTCGTAATCTAAAATGTATTCAGTTAACATATCGGAAAAGGGGGTAAAAACATGAACACATTATTGGAAGAAATCAAAGCGTATAAAGATCAATTCAAGCAAAAAGCGCCGGCCGAAAAACAACGTTTGATGGCGCAGGCGACACAAGAATTGAAAGAATCAGGGGTGGCTGCCGGTTTAGCAGTCGGGGATCAAGCTCCGCTGTTTGAATTGTCTCATGCGGATGGGACAGAAGTCGGTTTGAAAACACTCCTTGAAAAAGGACCTGTCATCGTCACGTTTTACCGCGGTGGATGGTGCCCATACTGTAACCTCGAACTCCGAGCGTATCAGCGAGAATTGGCACAAATTGAGGAAAAGGGCGCCACACTCGTGGCAATCAGCCCGGAGACTCCGGATTACTCACTATCTACGAAAGAGAAAAATGAGCTCGATTTTTACGTGTTGAGCGACGTGGACAATCAAGTCGCACGCCAATTCGATCTCGTCTTTGATATGCCGGATTATTTGATTGAGATTTATGAGGCATCTGGTCTTCGCGTCGATGCACATAACGGCAATGAGGACTGGCAACTTCCGAAGCCAGCGACATTCATCATCCAACCGGATGGTACGATTTCATTCAGTGATGTGCCCGCTGACTATACAGAACGAGTCGACCCGAAAACGGTTATTGAAACATTGTAAAAAAAGGGAGATGACACGCGTCATCTCCCTATCTTGTTAACAAATAACATGTTCGAACTCGTCCTTCCGGCACCCACGCTTTCCACAGGCAATCCTAGAGCCGCACCGCAACTAAGTCGTTGCTGGGTCTCCGGCGGATTGCGTTCCTGTAGGAGTCGGGGCGCCGTGGGACGAGTCACACAAATGGCCGCCTGCTATGGCGGCCATTTGTTTTTTTCTGAAGCCACGACGGCCGAAAGCCCGATACATACTTCGAATCATTTAAAAGAGGAAAATAAGTAGGTAAACGCCACGCCACATATGATTGCAATCTCCCCATGAAACTCCCCACAGGTTCAATACCTTGAGGAAATAATAAATTGCTCCACGCGCTTGAGAAGTGTTTCAAGTAACCGGAGTGACCGGTATGTCTCTCCTGTGTACTCGAGACTATGATTCATCTCTTTGACAATCTCGAGTTCGGTCAAGGCCAGATGTTCAAGACGCTTCATTCTCTCATCTACATAATGTTGGTCCGCCGTTCCCGTTAGCACGAGCTGTTTACCTTTATGGGACAGGATCGCTTCGTATATGTCGTCTTGTTTCAACAACGGTGTCAACCAAACCAGTTTGGCATCATGAAACACGTTTCGGGTAAGCTCACTTGCCATCGCCATCGTACCGAGCGATTTCCCGACGATTATGTATTCATTAATAGAATGGAATTGTAGCACTTGGTCGATGACGAGACGAACATCGTCAACAATCGCCACTGATACATCGACTGAATCATACCGCTCATCCCGATAATTGTAGTTGATTTCAAGAACGTTCAATCCATTCTCTAAACAAAGTGCTGTCGTGTATCGAAACATCGGGGAATCATTCGTATATCCGTATCCCGGCAACAACATCACGAGCGTGTCGGATGACGAATCAGGTTGCAGGAACGAATACGAGACAGGTATTCCGTTTGTCCCCATGACTTGACCATCTGTTACTTCATGCATATCGTCCCCTCAATTCTGCAAAAGTTGCGTGTCATGGTGATGAATCATCGTTCCAATGGTCTCTCCTTGGAGAATCCGATGAATGGCGTTCCGTTCCTTGAAGTCGAACAAGTGAATCGGCAAACCGTGGTCTCTAGCGAGAAGTAATGCCGATTGATCCATCACTTTCAAATCATGTGCGATGACGTCGTTATAGTGTAGGGTTTCGTATTGACGCGCCTCCGAATCCAACCGAGGGTCTCGGTCAAATACGCCGGAGACACCGTTCTTGGCCACAAACAAGGCATCGCACCCCACTTCGATGGCACGCTGAACAGCCGGGTAGTCTGAAGAGACGAACGGTTGACCGTTACCGCCTGCGAAAATGACGACGTACCCTTTTTTCAAGTGATTGATGGCCCGAAGTTGAATGTATGGCTCGGCTACACTTGGCATTGGAATCGACGTCATGACGCGTACCTCTCGATTGGTATCTCGTTTCAAGATACCACGCAGCATCAATGAATTCATGACTGTCCCGAGCGTCCCGATGCTGTCAGCTTCCACTCGATTGATCCCCCATGCTTCTGCTTGATTCCCTCGGAAGAGATTTCCCCCGCCGACCATGACACACACTTCAACCCCGCTATTTGCGAGTGATAATATTTCTTCTGCAATCAGGCTGAGGCTCATTTCGTCAAAATTATCCGTTCCATCACCAGCCAGAGCGGCTCCACTTAACTTGATACAAATTTTTCGATGCTTCAATGTCTCTCAACCCTTCATTTGGAATTTTTTGTTCAATTCAGTATAAAAGAGTTGTTACAAACAGACAACGATTAGAAAGAAATATATTTATTTAAATGAACCTTATTCATTTCTTTAATACAAAAAAGACCGTAGAACATTCTACAGTCACTAAGCTTAGGCACCCATAATCGAATCATGACGGGTCGTTTCCCAACCGTACGCCACTTCACGGAGTAACAATTCACCAAATTCCCGATCCTTTTGGTCGATGACCTGCCCTTGTTTCCGCTCATAAAATGTGCGGAATGGGTTCATCTCAAGCGCCCAAATCAAAAGTCCCGCCTCGCACATCGATTGGACGGCATGTTCAAGGAGAGCGGACCCGATTCCGTTCCCTTGATGATTTTCCAAAATATAAATGGCATACACTTCGTTCGTATGGTCTGGATACTCACCCGTACGCTCTTCTCCGTAAAGGACGAAGCCCACAATCTCATCATCCACGATCGCCACAAAGCCGGCGACTTCCTGCCGACGAAGCGCTGTCCGCAATCGTTCTGCCCATTCGATGGAACCGGACGAAACTTTCAATAAATACTCAGTCGGAACGATCCCCCGATAGGTCGTACGCCATCCGTTCACACGCACTCTCGCAATCCCATACACATCATCTGGTTTGGCGACTCGAATGTCCAATGTGACCCCCTCCTAACCCGAAGCTTTACAAATAGTTTACCACAAATCCCCAACTTGCAATCCGAGATTATGTGAATTTTCATCGTTCTTCTGCTACAAAAAAAGAGCCGCCACCTCTACTGAGGCAACGGCTCTTTCGGTTTATGCGACTTCTTTTGATTGCACTGGTGTAGATGTTGTCAACGGCTTCTTCAAGAATGAAAGGAGCAATGCACCGACGAGGGCACCTGTCAAGATGGCAACGGCATAGAGTCCCATACTCATCGCGACATTTCCAGCACCTTCAAGAAGTGGGAAGACGAAGATTCCACCGTGCGGGGCCGGTAATTGAATCGCGAAGAATGCTGACAATCCACCTGCGATTGCAGAACCGAGGATGGCAGATGGTAGGACGCGAATCGGGTCAGCTGCAGCGAACGGAATGGCCGCTTCGGTGATGAATGAAGCTCCCATGATGTAAGCAGTCTTACCAGCTTCACGCTCTTGTTTCGAGAATTTCTGACGAGCAAATACGGTTGATGCAAGTGCGACAAGGATTGGTGGTACCATTCCACCCGCCATGACGGCTGCCATGACTTCTTGGTTTCCTGCTGTGAGAGCTGCCGTACCGAACACGTATGCTGTCTTGTTGATTGGACCACCCATATCGACTGCCATCATTCCTCCGACGATGACACCGAGAAGGATCGCATTCGCTCCACTCATGCTGTTCAACGTATCCATCAACCATGTCATAAGTGCTGCAATCGGTTCATTGACGACAAGCAACATAATCATACCTGAGATAAACGATCCGAGTAACGGATACAAAAGAACTGGCTTGATTCCTTCAAGCGAAGCAGGCAATTTCGCGAGTGCCTTTTTCAAGAAGAGGACAACGTAACCTGCCAAGAAACCGGCAATGAGACCACCGAGGAATCCGGCGTTCCCTTGGCTTGCGAGTACCCCTGCGACGAGACCTGGTGCGAGACCTGGTCGATCGGCAATCGACATCGCGATGAAACCTGCAAGAATCGGAACGAGGAAGCCGAATGCAGCTCCACCGATTGTCATCAACTGTGCTGCGAATTCATTGTAAGATGGATCATCCGGGTTAGCAGAGTTGATGCCCCAGAAGAAACTGATTGCGATCAAGAGACCACCTGCAACGACAAGTGGTAGCATCGCAGATACACCGCTCATCAAGTGCTTATAGACACCTGTACGTTGTTCTTTCGGTGCGCCAGACGTTTTGGAAGCTTCATATACCGGCGCATCTTGATTGACGGCACGATTGATGAGTTCTTCCGGTTTCCGGATCCCTTGTGCGACCGGTACTTCGATGACGCGTTTTCCAGCGAAGCGATCCATTTCCACGGCTTTATCCGCTGCGACGATGATGGCTGTCGCACGATCAATGTCTGCCCGTGTAAGCTCGTTCTTCACTCCAGTAGAACCGTTCGTTTCGACTTTAATATCGACACCCATCGCTTCCGCTTTTTGTTTCAAGCTGTCCGCCGCCATATACGTATGGGCGATTCCTGTCGGACAAGCCGTGACCGCTAAGATGAACGGAGCATCTTCGTTCGTCGGTTTGACGACTTCCGGCTTCTCTTCAGCCGCTTCCTTCTCCTCGATGGCACGGATGACATCGCTTTCAGAAGTCGCTGCATAGAGGCGCTCTTGGAATGCTGGGTCCATCAAGTAAACCGATAATTTAGAGAGCGTTTCAAGGTGTTCGTTATTCGCGTTCTCCCCTGCCGCAATCATGAAGAAGAGTCGGCTTGGTTGACCGTCCAACGCTTCGTAATCGACTCCTTCTGAGCGTCCGAAGGCGATTGCTGGTGTTTGGACAGCACTCGTTTTCGCGTGAGGGATGGCAATCCCTTCTCCGAGTCCAGTCGTGCTCTCGCTTTCACGTTTTAAGATGGCGTCACGATATCCATCGCGGTCAGATAGTTTGCCGGCACGGTCGAGGACATCGACGAGTTCTTCGATGACCTCACGCTTAGAGCTAGCACGAAGATTCAATTGAATCGTATCGCGTTGAAGCAAGTCCGTGATTTTCATGTTGTTTCCTCCATTCGTTTAAGTGGTGTGAGTTGTACTTGATCGATCAATCGATCAATATCTTCTTTTGAACAAAGACCAAACGTATATGCGGACGCACTACCTGTTGTGACAGCGTAGCGGAACGCCTCCTGTTCGCCTTTTTCTTTGACGTTTGCGACAAATCCGGCAACGAGTGAGTCTCCGGCACCGACTGAGTTGACGAGTTTACCGACCGGTGTGTTCGCCGTGACCGCGCCGTCCTTGTTGACGAGTAGTGCTCCATCTCCTGCAAACGAAATGATGACGTTTTTCGCGCCACGTTCGACGAGCTGCTCCGCATAAGGAAGCGCGTCGTCAAACGTCTCGATTTCTGTGTCGAACAATTCGCCTAACTCGTGATGGTTCGGTTTAATCATCAACGGTTCGAGCGAAAGGACTTCAAGCATGGCGTCTTTCGTCGTATCGACGACGAAGTCGGCACCCTTTTCGCGAATCGATTCAGCGATCGTCCGGTACAATGAGTCCGGTAAATTGCTTGGGATACTTCCCGCAAGAACGACGATGTCACCTTCATCGACTTGGTCGAACTTCGCTTTCAATTGTTCAAGTTCACCATCCGTGATGTTCGGTCCGCTCGCGTTCAATTCGGTCTCTTCTTTTGCACGAATCTTGACGTTGATTCGGGTATTTCCGTTCACTTCAACAAAATCCGTGTGTACGCCATGGTCGACGAGCGACTTATTGATGAAGTCACCTGTCGTTCCACCGATAAAGCCAAGAGCTTTCGTTTCTTTTTCATATTCTCGAAGCACAATCGAAACGTTGATCCCTTTTCCACCTGCACGTTCGGTCGTTTCTTCGATTCGGTTCACTTCTCCTAAATTTACTTCTGGTAATGTCACATAGTAATCAATAGAAGGGTTGAGTGTTAACGTGTAAATCATTTCGCATTCACCACCTTTGTTATTGTTTGGATGGAACTCATTGATGCATCGCTTGATGTGATCAATTGCGCAGCGTCTAACGTGGCGACTCGGCTGAACGTTCGTTTCCCGATTTTCGATGCGTCCGCGAGCACGTATGACGTCTGTGCCAATTCAATTGCCGTCTTTTTGACAAGCGCTTCTTCTGGGTCCGGTGTCGTGTAGCCTGCGTCAAGGTCGATTCCGTTCATTCCGAGGAAAGCGAGGTCAACTCGATAATTCATCATGCTCTCGCGTGCATTGTATCCGACGAGCGCTTGAGTCGACCGTTTCAATTCTCCGCCGATCACAAACGTCTTAATATCAAGATCAAATAATTCATTCGCTATCGGTAGACTGTTCGTGACGACGACAATTTTCTTTCCTTCTAAAAACGGTACCATCGCTTGAGTCGTTGTCCCGGCATCTAAATAAATCGACATCCCATCTTCAATGAAGGTTGCGGCCTTCCGTGCAATCGCAACTTTTTCATCGACGAAACGATCTCGTTTCTCTTCAAATGTCGGTTCTTCGTCAGGAGTCGCGATGAGTGTCGCTCCCCCGTGCACCCTTGCCAGATATCCTTCCGCTTCGAGGTCCGTCAAATCACGACGAATCGTCGACTCGGATGAATCCGTCAAATCAACCAACTCTTTCAATTTGACGACTTTCTGCTCAGATAAGCGTTGTAGTATCAACTGATGTCGTTGCTTCGTTAACATCTTGTTCCCTCCATACGTCTAATATAAAGCGTTTTCATTATAAAAACAATTAAAATCATTCAAAAACATTCAGATACATTCAATCTGTCACAATTATAACATAAAAAACGGTCATAAAATGACCGTTTTTTATGTTTATGACTGTTTTCTTAACCATTCCACCACTTCTTGCACGAGTTTTGGATGAATTGGTTCATCAATCGCCTCGCGGTATTCTTTATGAAGCGTCAGAAGAGAATGCGGTGAATCTCGCTTCACGAGAAGGTGATTCATGTCATCGATGATAGAGGACTTTACCTCCCCTTTCGTCTGAATCATATGGACGTGTTCCGGTGGGACTTGTACGTCACGTCCCCCTGTAATCGCAAGGACCGGAACGGTGACATGTTCTAACCGCTCCCGTACGTCATACGAGGCATGTTCGCGAATCCATTTTGCGTTCACGACTTGTCCTCTGTATTTAAAAGCGGAAACGTTCGTGCGTAAAGATCGCTCGAGCAAGTCATCCTGCCGCTGTCTTACCTTTTTCGCCACCCCTGTCACCCGGTAAAACATACCTTTCAATCCTTTGACACGTTCGACGTCCTTTGCTAAGGCATCTGCCTGATATAAAAACATCTGTTTCGATGACTCATGGAACCCTGACAATAAAATGAGTCCATCGGATTTCGTCTCCAATTGTACAGCTGGCGCAAGGACTGCCCCTTCACTATGACCGAGTATATAGAGATGATTCACATCTGCAAGTTGTCGAATCGTCCGCACGACTAGAATCGCATCGTTGATCAAATCATGTAACCCGACCTTATTGAAGTCACCATCCGACTTCCCGATTCCTTGTTTGTCATACCGAAAGACGTTATAGCCATGATCGTATAGCGCCTCAGCTAATTTTCCGTACGTATTAAAGCCGACGCCACCCATATTCCCGTCACGGTCACTTGGTCCGCTTCCACTCAACATGACAATGGTCGCCCGAGGCTCCTCATGCGAAAGAAAAGTTCCTGCAATCGTTCCATATGCTGTCGTAATCGTCATCTCTTGTTTCATCGTATCGCCTCCACTTCTATCATACCCGAAACGAACGACCAAAAAAATATGTCGTAACCTGTGCCGTTTCTTAACTAACCTTTTATCTCCTCAAAAAAAGTGCCCGCTCTCTCGAACGGGCACCTTGATTGATTTGATTTCTTATACGCCTTCGTATGCTGCGTACATGATTTCTTTCAACTCTTCAACGAGCGGCATTTTCGGGTTTGCCGTCGTACATTGGTCTTCGAATGCGTCGACTGCCATTTTGTCAATCTTCGCATCGAGTTCTGCTTTCTTGATGCCTTGTGCTTTGAACGAGAGCTTGATGTTCAAACGTTGACCGAGCTCGATGATCGCTTGGACGAGTGACTCGACACCTTCTGCTGTCGTACTTGCCGGAAGGCCGAGGTAACGTGCGATTTCTGCGTAACGCTCGTCTGCGATGAATGACTCATATTTCGGGAACGCCGCAAGTTTTGATGGGCGTGTCGCATTGTAACGGATGACGTGTGGCATAAGGATTGCGTTCGTACGACCATGTGGTACGTGGAACTCTCCACCGATTTTGTGAGCGATCGAGTGGTTGATTCCAAGGAACGCGTTCGCGAACGCCATACCAGCCATCGTTGAAGCGTTGTGCACTTTCTGACGTGCTTCCGCATCGCTACCGTTTTCATACGCTTTTGGTAGGTAGTCGAAGATCATCTTGATGGCGCGGAGGCAGAGGCCGTCCGTGTAATCATTCGCCATGACTGAAACGTATGCTTCGATCGCGTGCGTCATGACGTCCATTCCTGTGTCAGCCGTAATCGATGCTGGCACGGTCATGACGAACTCAGGATCGACGATTGCAACGTCTGGTGTGATTGCATAGTCAGCAATCGGATATTTCACGTTACGTTTTTTGTCTGTGATGACGGTGAACGGTGTCACTTCAGAACCTGTACCAGAAGTTGTCGGGATGGCGATAAACATTGATTTGTTACCGAGCGTCGGGAACTTGTACGTCCGTTTGCGAATATCCATGAATTTCTGACGAAGGTTTGAGAACTTCTCTTCTGGACGTTCGTAGAAGAGCCACATTCCTTTCGCAGCATCCATCGGTGATCCACCACCGAGTGCGATAATCATGTCTGGTTGGAAGTGACGCATCGCTTCGGCACCGTTCATGACCGTTTCGACAGATGGGTCTGGTTCGACTTGGTCAAAGATGCGGTACTCAACACCTGCTGGCAAGTTCTTGATGACTTTGTCAGCAAATCCGAGTTTGACCATCATTTCATCCGTGACGATCATCGCCCGTTTTTTTGTTGTGAGCGATTGAAGGTATTGCACCGAGTTTTTCTCGAAGTAGATTTTTTCAGGTACTTTGAACCATTGCATATTCACGCGACGTCTCGCCACCTTTTTCACGTTGAGTAGATGTTTCGCCGTCACGTTTTCTGAGACGGAGTTTTTACCGTATGACCCACAGCCGAGCGTGAGGGATGGTGTCATTTCGTTATAAAGGTCACCGATTCCACCGTGTGCTGAAGGTGAGTTGACGATGATACGGCAAGCTTTCATACGAAGACCGAAGTCAAGGATTGCATCATCATCTGTTGAGTGGATGACCGCTGTATGACCGAGACCACCGATTTCGAGCATTTTTTCAGCGATGGCGAATCCTTCTTCACGTGACTGAACTTTATAAGCACCGAGAACCGGGCTCAACTTCTCATGAGAAAGAAGTTCAGTTGCGCCGACCGTTTCAAGTTCAGCAATCAAGATTTTCGTATCAGCCGGTACGTTGAGACCTGCTTTTTCAGCGATCCACGCTGCTGGCTTCCCGACGATTTCTGGGTTGACCGCACATGTGTCCGTGCGAATGACGAGTGTTTCGAGTTTCGCTTTTTCTTCAGGTGAGCAGAAGTAGCAACCGAGTGCCGTCATTTCTGCCTTCACTTCTTCGTAAACTTCTTGGTCGACGATGATTGCTTGTTCAGACGCACAAATCATACCGTTGTCGAACGTTTTTGAAAGGATGACGTCTGAGATGGCCCGTTTCACTTTCGCAGTCTTATCGATGTAAGCCGGTACGTTACCAGGTCCGACACCGAGTGCTGGTTTACCAGTCGAATAAGCCGATTTGACCATTGCTGCCCCACCAGTCGCAAGAACCATCGCCACACCTGGGTGGTTCATGAGTGCTTTTGTTGCATCGAGTGACGGGACTTCAACCCATTGAATCAAGTTTTTAGGAGCACCTGCCGCTACCGCTGCGTCACGAAGCACACGTGCAGCTTCACTTGAACATTGTTGAGCGGATGGGTGGAACGCGAAGATGATTGGGTTACGTGTCTTGATGGCGATGATTGCTTTGAACATCGTTGTCGATGTTGGGTTTGTGACCGGTGTGACCCCAGCGACGACACCGACTGGTTCTGCGATGTATGTGATTCCGTTTTGAACGTCGTCTTCAAGAACGCCAACTGTTTTTTCTCCACGGAGTGAGTTGTAAATATATTCTGTCGCGAAGATGTTTTTGATCATCTTGTCTTCAAAGACACCGCGACCTGTTTCTGTATGTGCTAGTTTCGCAAGTGCGACGTGTTGCTCAAGACCAGCGAGCGCCATCGCTTGTACGATTTCATCGATTTTCTCTTGGTCGAACGTCATCAACGTATCGAGTGCGGCATGTGCACCCGCTACGAGCGCATCCACCATTTGTTCTGCCGTAGTTTCCACTTTTGCTTTCTCTTTGACTGCCATGTTAGGTTCCTCCTCATAATTGAGAGCTTTTAATGAACATATTGACTTGATGGAAGACACAATGTGATGACTGCTTTCAAGAGATTGTGCTTTCCTTCACATTCATAGAATACAATGTTTTTCAGAGTTTGTGGGTGACAACAATGTGAACTCTTTCACAATATTTTTTTGTCATTTGTTGATAGCCCTTGATTTTTAACTGTGTCCTCAGTAAAATCGAATACGTTTTCATGAAAACAAGTAATTCCGTTTATGTAAACGCTTACATCGATTGTGTCGAATCTATTTCTACTATGATGTATGAATCATCACATCAACCCGTTTTTAGGTTCAACTGCACCTAACTCGTGTATAATAAAAATAGAACCTAACTAGGAAGTGAATCTACTATGCCGAAACAAGATGCTGCGGACCAGTTTGTCAAACTGATCCCTTTAATTCGTCGTAAACTGCTACGTCGATCTGATTTCCCACAAATTCCGAACTTGAACTTCTCTCATTTCCATCTGTTGATGTTGATTGAGGACGAGGGGGCTGTCACAAACGGACGAATTAGTGAAACACTCTCCATCGCGCCGCCAAACGTTACCCCGCTCATCACGAAGCTGTTAAATGAAGGATATATTACACGCGTACCGGATGAACGGGACCGTCGTGTCATTTGGAACCAGTTGACAGAGAAAGGTGAGCGTATTTTACTCGAACGGAGAGACTCTTTCCGGAGGCTTTTTGAAGAGCGTCTAGCCTTATTAAATGAGGATGAAACCGACCGCCTCATTGACAGTTTGAAGACGCTCACCGAGATTGTTGAGAAGATGGATAAAGGCGACGAGTAAAACTTTTCTCGTCAATTCAAGCAACTTCTTATATAATCTGTAATGAATCTACGTACAAATGGAAAGAGAGATGACATGTAATGGGTCGTAAATGGAACAACATTAAAGAGAAGAAGGCGTCAAAAGACGCGAACACGAGTCGCGTCTATGCGAAGTTCGGTCGCGAGATTTATGTGGCCGCCCGTCAAGGGGAACCTGATCCTGAGTTGAACCAGTCATTAAAATTCGTTGTGGAGCGTGCGAAGACGTATAACGTGCCCCGTGCGATTATCGATCGCGCGATCGATAAAGCAAAAGGTGGCGACGAGGAAAACTTCGATGAACTTCGTTATGAAGGATTCGGACCGAACGGTGCGATGGTCATCGTCGATACGTTGACGAATAACGTGAACCGTACAGCATCTGAAGTACGTGCCGCTTTCGGTAAAAACGGAGGAAACATGGGTGTCAGCGGTTCGGTCGCCTACATGTTTGATGCGACTGCCGTTATCGGTGTCAATCAAATGTCGGCAGACGATGTCCTTGAACTCATGATGGAACACGACCTCGACGTTCGTGACGTCATCGAAGAAGATGAGACGGTCATCGTCTATGCCGAGCCAGAAGCGTTCCATACCGTTCAGACTGCATTCAAGTCTGCAGGGGTTGAAGAGTTCGCCGTCGCCGAACTGACGATGCTTCCACAAAACGAAGTGTCGCTCGATGACGATTCAAAAGAACAGTTTGAAAAATTAATCGATGTGCTCGAAGACTTGGAAGATGTTCGCCAAGTGTATCACAACGTCGATCTGTAACACGTAAGCGATAACTTTCACGAGTTATCGCTTTTTTTCATAATCGATTTGACAAGGGTCACATCATATGTTAAATTTCAAAAAGTCTTTATCATATTAAAGTGATACCAAGAGAAAGAAATTGTGAAAGGTGTTGGATGGAAATGAACGCAGTATTACTTGCAGTCATCGTCTTATTTGCACTCGCCATCAGTCGCGTGCACATTGTATTGTCCTTAATATTAGCTGCGCTTGTCGGTGGGCTTGTAGGAGGGCTCGGATTTAACGATACGTTGACCGCCTTCAGCGACGGTCTTGGCGGCGGAGCGAGCATCGCCCTTAGCTATGCGCTTCTCGGGGCATTCGCCGTTGGATTGTCGAAGACGGGTCTACCGGACGTCTTAGCTGAAAAGTTAATTGCGATGTCAGGTCGTGACGTGTCAGGAAAGCGCGTAATGTATGTCAAAGCGTTCTTGTTATCGCTTCTCTTATTGTTGTCAATCAGCTCACAAAACGTACTCCCGATTCACATCGCCTTTATTCCGATTGTGATTCCGCCGTTACTCGTCTTATTCAATGAGTTGAAGTTAGATCGCCGCCTCGTCGCAACCATCTTGACGTTCGGTCTCGTGACACCGTATATGTTGCTACCAGTCGGGTTCGGTGGCATTTACTTGAACGAAATTTTGATTGCAAACGTTGAAGCGAACGGCTTAGCAGTCGGAGACGTCAATATCATCTCGATCATGGGAATTCCGGCATTAGGGATGGTCGTCGGATTGATCGCTGCGTTCATTCACTACCGGAAACCGCGTTCGTACGAAACGATCGCACTCGGCCCGTCTGACTATGAAGTTCGCCAAATGAGCGGCTTCAAGATGATCATGACACTTGCCGTCGTTCTCATCGTCCTCATCGTCCAATTGCAGACGGAGTCGATGATCGCTTCAGCGGTGACTGGATTGATTTTACTCTCGATTTTCCGCCTCATCCCCTGGTCAGAGGCCGATGACATCTTCACGAGCGGGATGCGCATGATGGCATTCATCGGTTTCGTCATGATTGCCGCTAGTGGATTCGCAGCCGTTATTCGTGAAACAGGTGCCATCGAGCCGCTCGTCAACGGTGCGAGCGATTTGATGGGTGATTCTAAAATGATTGCAGCTCTTGTCATGTTACTTGTCGGACTCGTCATTACACTTGGCATCGGCTCGAGTTTCTCAACAGTTCCAATCATTGCGGCCATCTTCGTACCGCTTTGTGTACAGTATGGCTTCTCTGTCGAGGCGACGATTGCCATCATCGGGACTGCAGGTGCTCTTGGTGACGCCGGGAGTCCTGCGAGTGACTCGACACTCGGACCTACGAGTGGATTGAACGCTGACGGTCAACACGATCACCTTCGTGAAACGGTTTGGCCAACGTTCTTACACTACAACATTCCACTCATCATCTTCGGGGTGATTGCCGCGATGGTGCTTTGATCATTTTTTCCGTCGTGAATAAATGGTTCCTAATAAAATCAGGATGAGAATAAACCAGATTCCCGTATACATGAGGATTTCGGTGAACATAAAACTCCTCCTAAACAAAAGATAAGGAGCGACAGTTGTCGCTCCTTTTTATGATGAGGTTTTTAAAACGGTCTTGCAAGTATCGAGATACGCATCGACCACTTCTGCCACCTCTCGTCCTTCTCGAATTGCCCATACAATCAGGCTTTGCCCCCGCTTCGCATCCCCAGCGACAAAGACGTTATCCGTTTCCGTATGGAAATCTTTCGTCTTCTCGACGCCGATTTTCCGCAACTCGTGCTCTGGTCGTTCAAATCCAATGGCGACGAGGATGAGGTCCGCCGGGTACGTCTCCATCGAATCTTCCTCTACGAAGAAAGTCGCTTGACCATCCGGGTTGACGACTTTCGTCATCCTTTCCGTTTCAATCCCTGTGACACGTCCTTCTTTCGTGACGATTTGGTTGGAGCGAATCAAATATGTTCTCGGGTCTTTCTCATAGACCGCGAGTGATTCCGCATACGCATAATCGGTCGTAAGCGTGTCAGGTTGAAGTGGCCAAGGTTTCTCTGGTGCACGGAGCAACCCTTTTGACGGGTGCTTCCCAAATTGAACGACTGATTTTGCACCTTGACGGATTGCCGTCGCCACGCAGTCCGCTCCTGTATCTCCTCCTCCGATGACGATGACATCTTTGTCTTTGGCGTCATAATCAGAGACAAGGGGAGCTCCTTTTCGTTCATGCATGGATGCCGTCAAATAATCCATCGCCATTTCAACGCCAACGGCATCATCTCCGTCAATCCCGAGCGTGCGCTGTTTTTGAGCTCCGGTCGCCAAGATGACCGCATCGTATTCGTTCCGAAGCGATTCGACCGTTACATCCTTACCAACCTCGACGTTCGTTCGGATGACAATCCCCTCTTGTTCGAGTAACCGAACGCGACGACTTACGACATCTTTATCGAGTTTCATGTTTGGGATTCCATACATGAGCAGTCCTCCCGCTTCATCCGCTTTCTCGATGATGGTGACCGAATGACCCAATTGATTCAATTGATCAGCGGCGGCTAGACCAGCAGGTCCACTTCCGATGATGGCGACCGTCATCCCGGTTCTTCGATGAACCGGTCTCGGCTTCACCCATCCTTCTTCAAATGCCCGGTCGATAATTGTTCGCTCGATGGACTTGATGGCAACCGGATCTTCACTGATTCCGAGAGTACACGATCCTTCACAAGGTGCCGGACAAACCCTTCCCGTGAACTCCGGGAAGTTGTTCGTCTCCATCAAACGATGATATGCGCCCATCCAGTCCGCTTTCGTGACGAGCTTGTTCCACTCTGGAATATAATTATGAATCGGGCATCCAATCGTCTCTTGACCAATCAAATCACCGACATGACAGAACGGTGTGCCGCAGTCCATACAACGCGCGGCTTGTTGCTGGACCGATTCGTCATCCATTCTCGTCGCATATTCGTCATAATCTCTCACACGCTCATCGACTTGACGTTCCGGTAAGGTCGTTCGCGCGATGTTCAAAAAGTTATGTTTCATGCGGTACCTCCTTCAGTCACGACACGGAACAATTCAAGTGCTCTGTCTGCTTCACTCAATTCTGGGCGTTCCGCCTCAATTTGACGCATCACATCTAAGACATTCGCGTAGTCTCTCGGAACGACTTTCACAAAGTGTGAACGTACTTGTTCAAATGACTCTAAAATCGTCCGTGCTTTGACGCTGTCTGTGTGGAATTGGTGCGCTTCAAGAAGCGCATAAATTTGTTCGATATCTTCATCGCCCAACTCCCGTACGACGGAGACAAGCTCCTCATTGACGAGTTGTTCATAGGCTTGCGCTCCGTAAATATAAGCTGTCCCACCGGACATACCGGCGGCAAAATTTCGTCCTATCTGTCCGAGTACAAGAACCGTCCCACCGGTCATATATTCACACCCGTGATCCCCTACTCCTTCGACGACTGCCGTCGCACCAGAGTTACGAACGGCGAACCGCTCACCAACATGTCCGTTGAAGAACGCCTGACCGCTCGTCGCTCCGTACAAGCAGACGTTACCGGCAATCATTTGTTCACTTTCATCAAACGGCGCATGCTTTTCAGCAATCAATGCCAATTTTCCTCCACTCAAGCCTTTGCCGATATAATCGTTCGCATCGCCAATGACAGAGATAGTGATTCCGTTCGGTAAAAATGCCCCCAAACTTTGTCCGGCAGATCCACTAAGGCGAAGCGAAATCGTATCGTCCGGTAAACCGACCTGACCATGAACTTTCGTCACTTCAAAACCTAACTGTGTTCCGACCGCTCGATCGGTGTTTCGGATGCGACCTACGAAGAACGTCGGTTGGCCAGAAGTGATGGAACGTGATACAGCCGGGATGAGCTTACGATGATCGTATGAACGGTATGCCGGATGAGTGAGTTCTTCTCGTTCCGGCAACGGTGTCGGCATCGAAATCATTGGAGACAAATCTAGACGTCGCGCTTTCGGATGATTCGTCTTCCACACGCTTTCTTCGAGTAGATCTGTTCGACAGACCACTTCGTCGAGTGATGTGACACCGAGTGACGCCAAGATTTCCCGCACTTCTTCAGCCAAGAACGTCATCAAGTTGACGACATGCTCTGGTTTCCCCATAAATTTCTGACGAAGTACCGGGTCTTGGGTCGCCACACCGACCGGACAAGTATCTAAATGACATGCGCGCATCATGATACATCCGAGAACGACGAGCGGTGCTGTCGCAAACGCAAACTCTTCGGCACCGAAGATGGCTGCCATGACGATATCGCGACCCGTCATAAGCTTCCCGTCCGTCTCGAGCGTGACTCTTCCCCGGAGTCCGTTCAATGCGAGCGTTTGATGTGTCTCTAGGAGACCGAGTTCCCACGGAAGACCTGTATGCTTGATTGACGTCTTCGGAGAAGCACCGGTCCCACCGTCGTATCCGCTAATGACAATCGTATCCGCGTTCGCTTTCGCCACGCCTGCTGCAATCGTCCCAACCCCTGATTTTGAAACGAGTTTGACACTGATTTTCGCGTTCGGGTTCACATGTTTTAAGTCAAAAATAAGTTGTGCCAAATCCTCAATCGAATAAATATCATGATGCGGAGGCGGCGAGATGAGTCCGACGCCAGGAACCGATCCCCGGACTTCGGCGACCCATGGATACACCTTGTTCCCTGGAAGTTGTCCACCTTCCCCTGGTTTTGCCCCTTGTGCCATCTTGATTTGAATTTCATCGGCATGATATAGATATTCCGCCGTCACGCCGAAACGGCCACTCGCCACTTGTTTGATGCGGCTGATGCGCTCGTTCCCGAATTCATCCGGGACAAAGCGAGCACGGTCTTCCCCACCTTCACCTGAGTTACTTTTCGCACCGATTTGGTTCATCGCAATAGCGAGCGTCTCGTGTGCTTCTTTTGACAAGGATCCGAACGACATCGCTCCCGTCTTAAAGCGGCGTACGATTGCCGTGATCGGTTCCACCTCATCAATCGCCACCGGACGTTGTTCCTTAAACGCGAACAACTGACGGATAAATTGTCCCGACGACTCATGCAACTTCACGTAGGCATCGTAATATTTTCGCTCATTCTCACGGCAGGCGCGTTGCAACAAGTGAATCGTCTTCGGATTGAACGCATGCTCCTCTCCGTCTGCACGCCATTGGAAGTCACTTCCCGCTTCGAGCGGGCGGTTTGTCTCATATGCGTCTTTGTGGAGTGTTTTTGCCTCGTCTTCTAATTCAACGAATCCGATTCCTGACAGCTGAGACGTCGTTCCTCGGAAATGTGTTTCAATCAAATCACGGTCTAATCCAACCGCTTCGAAGATTTGAGCCCCACGATAACTTTGAATCGTCGAGATTCCCATTTTCGACATGATTTTGACGATGCCTTCAACGACAGCTTTTTGATAGGAACGAATTGCCGCTTCAAATGAATGAGTGATTTGTTCATGTTCGACCAAGTGTTGAATCGTCGCATAGGCAACGTAAGGGTAGACCGCATCGGCTCCATAACCAATCAAAGTCGCAGCCTGATGCACTTCTCGCACTTCACCACTTTCACAAATCACGCTACAGTTCGATCTCAAGTTCTCACGAATCAAATGTTGGTGAACGGCACTGATCACGAGGAGCGCCGGCATCGCAGCCCGATCACGTGACATATAACGGTCAGATAGGACAATGACGTTCGCACCATTTCGTACAATTTCGCTGACGTATTGCAAAAGGGCTTCAAGCGACGCCTCTAAATCATTTGTGAACGTCGTATCGACGCGTGCGAGTTTGAGTCGCTCACTAATTTGATCGAGTGTCGAACCATCGATGATTGGATGATCCAGCCACACACGTTTCGCGTGACCACGTCCGGTATGGACCGGATCACCTTGCGGACCAATCCAAGTGAACGTCGCTGTGACAATTTTCTCCCGTAAGGCATCAATTGGCGGGTTCGTCACTTGCGCGAAATGTTGTTTAAAGTAATGGAAGAGCGACCGAGGACGGGTAGAGAGAACTGCGATTGGTTGATCATGCCCCATCGACCCAATCGGATCTTTCTCATCGTTGATTAATGGAATCATATACTGTTCGATATCCTCTTTTGTATACCCGAACGCACGTTGCACACGATCTAGTTCTGAGACGTCTTGTTCCTGAACACCTCTATCTTCCACTTTCATCATTTGTTTGAGCCATTTATGATACGGCTCCGATTTTGCAATCGTCTCCTTGATTTCTTGATCGGGAATCAAACGTTTCGCAATCAAGTCGATCAAGAGCAACTGCCCAGGTCGTAGGCGCTGTTTTGATTTGACGTTCTCGGCATCGACAGGGATGACTCCTGTCTCTGATGACAGAATCAATTCTCCATCCAATGTCTCGACGTAACGCATCGGGCGTAACCCGTTCCGGTCTAAAATTGCACCGATCTGTCGCCCATCGGTAAATACGACGCCGGTTGGACCATCCCACGGCTCCATGATGGATGAGTGATATTGATAGAAGTCACGTTTGAACGGTTCCATCTTACCTTCAACAAACGGTTCGGGAATCAACATCATCGCCGTATGCGCAATCGATCGACCGGTGCGTGTGAAGAACTCGAAGGCATTATCAAGCATCGACGAATCACTGCCGTCCTCTTGGAGAACTGGGAACAAATGATTCACATCCTCAAACAAATCGGTCGATGTGACCCCTTCGCGCGCTCGCATCGCATCGATATTGCCTCGTAACGTGTTGATTTCTCCATTATGGACAATCATCCGGTTTGGGTGTGCACGTTCCCATGAAGGAAACGTATTTGTTGAGAAGCGAGAGTGAACGATCCCGAACGTGCTCTTATAATGCGGTGATTGCAAGTCCAAATAAAAGGCATCAATTTGAACTGGCGTCAGCATTCCTTTATATACAATCGTTCTCGTCGACAGGCTCGCAATATATAAGTTTAGCGATTCAACTTTTTCAATCTTTCGTCGGAGTTCATAGAACACACGTTCATTCGCATCTTCATCGAGAAACGGACAAGAGATGAACCACTGATAAATGACCGGTTGCGTCACGCGTGCATGTTCCCCGATTTGCGTTGCGTCCACGGGTACTTCTCGCCACTCGATAGTCGAACAGTCTAATTCATCTGCCATGCGTTCCATCAAATTTATTTTTTCCTTTAGCCGATCGTCTGATGGCTGAAAAAAAACCATTCCGACAGCGTAACGACCAGGTGACGGAAGGTTCATCGTTTGCGTGAAAAGTTCATGTGGGATTTCAGTCATAATACCCGCACCATCACCGGCATCGATGACACCTTGCCCTCCTCGGTGCTCTAATTTACATAGCATCGAGAGTGATTTACGGACAATCTCATGTTTTTTTAGTCCGTTTAAATTGACGTATAATCCAATCCCGCACGCGTCTTTCTCAAATCTTGAGTCATACAGTCCAACTCGACTCATATCATCGACCCCTTTCACTCACAGTTTCGTAATTAACATTCTGTTCTAAATATTCTGAAAAATCAAGTGGACTGTATGTATTTTTGCATAATAGGAATTGAATCTATTACGATTGAAAGCGTATACATAGCTGATATCAATAGGTTTTATCGTTTTAGTTATGTTAGATAAAGAATAAATATCCATGAATATTATTTATTTGTAGGTTCTTAAGAACATAAAAAAGGGATATCTTTATAGACATCCCTTTCGAACTTAGTGTTCAACTGTTTTTCGCGGGTGATGCAAAAACGATTTCGGACGCTTCCACAAGATCAAACCGATATATCCAATCGCGAGCAATGCGAGCGCACTGACGATGACGACATACAGTGTCCCTTCTTCGATTCTTGCAAAAATACCGATATAGGCCCAGACGAATACGAGTGGATAGATGAAATCGTGATGCCACCACATAAAGAGTAGGGCTAATACAACACCGACCATCAGCATGAGCGATGTCCATGCAAGTTCATCAAGACCTAATAAAGAAGTGATCTGTTCTGTCTTCATCACGACGAACGTATTGACAATCGTTGCGACCGACACCCAACCGATATAGATCGAGAACGGGAAACGATCGAGCCAACTTGTAGATGTGCGGAATGCAATATAGTATAGCCAGCATAGAGACGCTAAGAATGCCACCATGATTACGAGCGAGAGTACGAACCACTCATTCGTAAATGCGAGAAGCCACAATCCGTTCAACACACATGAAATCAGGAATCCTGCTTTCATACGTTCGGCCTGTCGATTGGCCGTCGTCCCTTTTTTCAATTGTAAGACTAACCAGACAAGTAATGCGACATAGATGACGCCCCAAATGGAGAAGGCATAACCCGCCGGTTTAAAGTAGATGTCAATTCGGTCTGAAACCGCGGCATTATCACCGCTCGCAAAATAATTGATGACGACGGTCGCTAGAAAAGCGACCCAGTTTACAATTGGCCATTTTGATAAGTCCATAAGCACGATCTTCTGAATGAAGATCAAACACCTCCTTTTAGCAACATAATAATCATTACCCGCATCCATGTGACTCTACACTTAGAAAGGGGCTCGCAAATGCGAGCCCCAAGTCATTAAAAGTCGATTTCGTCCGGATCTGGTCCAAGACGTTCACCTGTCGCCACCTGGTCGATTTTTGCTAAATCGTCCGCGTCGAGTGAAAAATCGAATACGTCGAAGTTTTCACGAATTCGGTGCGGTGTCACCGACTTCGGCAATGCGACATGACCTGACTCGAGGTGCCAAAGAAGCACAACTTGTGCAGGCGTTTTTCCATGCTTCTCCGCAATCTCCGAGAAGGCATCGATCTCTAAGAACTTCCCTTGCATAAGTGGACTCCACGCCTCAATTTGAATGCCTTCATCCTGGCAATAGTCCAACAAATCCGGTTGTGGAAGTTGTGGATGAAGTTCTACTTGGTTGATGAGTGGTGCCATCAGTCCTTCTTCTTTTAACGTCTCAAGATGATGTTCTTTGAAGTTGGAAACACCGATTGCTTTAATCTTTCCAGCTTCGTATAGTTCGATCAGGTCCTTCCAAGCATCGACGAAACCATCAACAGGCCAGTGAAGCAGACAAAGGTCTAAATAGTCTGTCTCTAGGCGTTTTAATGAGTCTTCAAATGCTTCTTTCGTCTTCCCTTCACGAATATCATCATTCCAAATTTTCGATGTGATGAATAGGTCTGAACGGTCGATTCCAGAGATTTTAATCCCTTTTGCGACGCCTTCTTCATTTTTATAAATGGCAGCCGTGTCGATATGGCGATAGCCAGTCTTGAGTGCCTCGACGACAGCAGCTGGTGCCTCTGTCTCATTGTCGACTTGCCATACCCCAAACCCAATCATCGGAATCTCTACTTTGTTTCGTAACGTAGCATATAACATTTCATTCATCCCCTTTTCTTTCTAACGAGCTGATTGTATCATACCCGACAATTTATTTCGGAAAACTAAATCGTTAAATCTTTTCGGGTAAAGCGGAAGAATGAGAGTGCTGAAAACACGATTAACAAGCCGATTAACCAAATAAAGTGAACAGCACCGAACTCTTCACGCATGATGGCCGGAGTATCGAAGAGAGAAAAGAAAGAGATGTTCCCTAACCATTCGAACTGCTCGCTTACTCCGTTGATAATATTCACCATCAAGAAGAACGTGAAGATTCCGCCAGTCACCATATAAGATTTACTACTGTCATCAAACAGACTGGCCAGCATATAGGCAACGACCCCTAATACGAGAAGCATGAGCGCTCCGTTTAATTGAAGCATCCATAAAACCGCATAGTCGATTTGTAAATCGAATAATACATCTGCCGCCATGAGACTGAAGCCATTCAACCCGACAAACAAGCCAACTCCAATGATCAGGATGACGAACGTAGACCATACATATGTGACACGAGAAATCGGAGCTGCCATATACAGCATGATTTCACCTGAATCGACCGGTTTGGCAAGAAGTTTCGAGGCGAACGTCAACGCAAACAACACGGCAAGTACATAAAAAATCAATCCATAGTAGTTACTCGACAATAAATTGAGCAGATTATCCATCGCCATCGTCGCATCAATTTGAAACACTTCGAGTAACTCAGGTGGTAGTGACTCTAATTTCGCCTCAATCAGTCCCGTTTCCTGAATGGATGGGAATATAGCGGCCAAAAAGAAGAGATAGACGCTTGTCCCGACCGAATAACCGAGAATCCAACTGCGATTCTGTTTAAACATTGAGCGTATTAACATTTATGTCGCCTCCCCGTAATACTGCATAAACAAGTGTTCGAGTTCGTCAGCGCCACTCTCCAAAGAACGAATCTCATAGTCGGCAAGCGTTCGAATCAAGTTGTTCAAGTCTTCTGGCGACGTGATGGCGACTTCTACGTGTATTCCATCTCGCGTTCCAGTCGTTTCGGTGAATCGGATTGCCTCTGCCTCAGAAGAAAACTCAATCTGATATCGTTTCACACTGTGCTGTCTAAGCTCTTCCATATCTTCCTCAATAATGATGCGCCCGTCTTTAATCAACGCGGCTCGATCACACGTCCGTTCCATCTCAGGAAAATGGTGAGAGCTCATCAGAATCGCCTTACCTGCTTCTTTTTCTTCGATTAGCCAATCAATCAAACGTTCTTGCATGAGCGGGTCGAGTCCGCTCGTAGGCTCATCCAAAATATAGACGGGTGCCTCTTTCATGAAGCACGTGATGATGGCGAGCTTTTGTTTCATCCCTTTAGACATCTTCCGAACTTTCGTCGACTCATCGAATGCGAATCGTTCGCGAAGTCGCAGCTCTCGTGCAGAATCCGTTTTATGCAAATGACGCGTCAACCGAATGATTTCTTCTCCGGTCATATGTTGTGGATAATTGATTTCCCCAGGTAAATAACCGACATTTCGTTTGACCTGCTCGGTTTCGCTCCAGCAGTCGAACCCGTTAATGGTCGCCTTCCCTTCGCTCGGTGTCAACAGACCCATTAGATGACGAATCGTCGTCGATTTCCCAGCACCGTTCGGTCCGATGAATCCAAAAATCGTACCGGGTAACACATCGAGTGACACATCAAAAATACCGTGGGTTGCATCGAATCGTTTTGTCAATCGTTCAATCCGAATCATCACAAGCCCTCCTTTTTTGAAATATAAGATTAATATGATTACAAAACTAGTATATCACGTTCTTTTTTGAAATGGAAATGGTATATTTATTACAAAACTATAGAAAGGAGTGCTCCGACCTATGGATGGATTCGCAAAACGCACCGAGGAAAAAAGACAGGCCATCTTACGTGCCGCATATGACTTGATGACAGAAAAACAATCTCGGTTTACCGTAAGTGAACTCGCGAAGCAAGCTCATGTCTCTCCCGTCTCGATCTACAATTACTTCGGCTCGAAAGAACAAGTCATCATTGAAGTGTTGCAGCAGATGACGGAAGAACAAATGAGTTGGATTGATGAACAAATTAAGTCGAACGCTCCGTTTGAGACGTTACTCGTCGATATTTTGAAACGAAAAATCAAAACGGCTGTTCTTTTTGATGAGACCATCACTACGATGATTCAACAAGATCCGAACTGGGAGCAGTTGGCGTCTCGTGGTTATGCATCTTTCGCCCGTTTAATCGAATACGGAAAACAAAAAGGCACTATTGATGCCACATTATCGACCACTTCCTACTTACGGTACGTTCAATTGATGCAACAGGCCATCCTGTCCGACCCGCATTTTTCAATCGGGGACATGAAAGAGACGATGGAAGACTATTTTCATTTCTTTTTGAACGGGGTCATTAAACGCTAAAAAGGTGACTGTCAATAAAGAGACAGCCACCTTTTCTTATGCTTTGAATATAAAGTCTTCAATCGGATAGAGTGAAAGGTCCACTTCACATTCGCCCGTCAGCACGAGTTCACTTAACACTTTTCCGATGAACGGACCGACCGTCAAACCGGATGACCCTAGTCCGTTCGCCACAAGCAATTGATTCGCCCCCGGTACTCTCCCGAGTACAGGAATCGAGTTCGGTGTGACCGGACGGAAACCGACTTTCGTCTCGATGAGTTCTGCTTCCGAAAGTCCTGGTGCTGATTCAAGCCCTTTCGTCAGCACTTCGTGGACACCAATCGCCGTCGGTCGAACATCGAACGCTTTACCTTTCTCATGGGTCGAGCCAATCACGACCTTCCCGTCTTCAAATCCAAGTAGATAACGTCGCCTTGGCGGCATGACAACCGGCCAATTCGAGGCATCGGTATCTTTTAACTGGACGTGAACGAGTTGCGCCTTTTCTCCGTCGACGCGCACCGTATATCCGAGAGGCTGTAACAGCTCCGGAAGCCACGCCCCATTCGCAAGGATGATTTCATCCGCTTCATATCGAGCTCCCTCACACTCGACGCCAATCGCGTCCCCATCGGTCAACCGTGCAGAACCGTATACAAATTTCACACCACGTTTCATAGCGACTCGTTCAAGTGCTGCACGGAATTTCCCACCATCCACACGTGCGCCACCTTTGACTAGAAGCGCATCATATTCATCTGATAGTGGAGGGAAAAGACGTTGTGCCTCTTCTGCTGTCAATCGTTCTAAGTCACCGATCTCTGGTGCTTCTTCGCGACGAACCATCGTCCGCTCCATCATTTGATCAAGTTTAGACTCTTCATGGAGTGCAAGTGTCCCGACACGTTTGTATCCAGTGTCCGTCTCCCCTTCAGTTTCCAACTCTTTCACGACATGCGGATAATAGTGTGCACCACCCTTAGCGAGTGCATACCATGCTTTGTTACGCCGCTGCGCAATCCATGGACAGACGATTCCTGCCGCAGCATCTGTCGCCCGTCCTTCTTCCTTACGGTCGATGACCGTCACGTCAGCTTTCCCAGCCAAATGATAGGCTGTGGAGACACCGACGATGCCCGACCCAATAATCACAATTTTTTTCATCATGTAGCTGCCTTTTCAGACAGATGAACACATCCTTTCGTGAAAAAATCATCGACCCAATGGATCGATGATTGATTGTTATTCTCTCATCGCTAGACGATACAGTAAGTCTAGCAATTCAATATACAACCAGACGAGCGTGACGATTAATCCAAACGCCGCCACCCACTCTAATTGTTTTGGTGCCCGCTCTTCGACTTGACGTGCGATGAAATCGAAGTCTAAGACGAGTGCGAGCGAAGCGACGATGACAATGACAAACTGTACGCCGATTGCAAGTGGGCTTGAACCTGTCATAAACGCCAATCCTGAACCGAACAGGCTCATGACGAGTTGGACAAGGTACAATAACATGACCGTAAAGATTGCAGCCATTACACCTGCTCTGAACTTTTGCGTCACTTTGACAAGACCTGTCGTATAGACAAACCACATCGCAAACGCGACGACGAACGTCGTCATGACGGCACGGCCGACAATACCAGGGACCATCGCTTCAAAGAAGTATGAAATTGAACCGACGAAGACACCTTCGACAATTCCATAGAGCGGCGCAACGACAGGTGCCGTATTCGGCTTGAACGTGATGAGTAACGCAAAGATGAAACCGAGGATGAGTGACCCGATCATGAGCGGGAACAAGAGCCCTTCCCCGATTGTAGGAACGACGAGCCACGTCGTTCCGGCTGCCGCTGTGACGAGAAGAAGCAAGGTGAACACTTTTGACCATGTCCCAGCTTTCGTCATCGGCTCGGCACTGTAAGCTGTAGACTGCATTGATTTACGAAGTAGTGGATTCGATTTTAAGTTCAACGTTGTATAGCTCCTTTATGATTCAATTACTGTTTTGCGAACACGTCGATAAACGCACGCATGTAGTCTGGTAGATCGGGTGGTCGACGACTTGAGACGATATGTCCATCGACGACAACAGGTTCGTCATGCCAAATGGCGCCTGCGTTTTCCATGTCGTCCTTGATTCCTGGTGTACTCGTGACGTTCACCCCGTCCAAAATATTCGCTGAAATCAAGACCCATCCAGCATGGCAAATTTGGCCGATTGGTCGTTTTTGTTCATCCATATAACGGACGAAGCCTTTCACAGAATCAAAACGGCGCAACAAGTCAGGTGACCAGCCACCTGGTACGAGGATCGCATCAAACGATGTGATATCCACATCATCGAATGATACGTCCGATTTCGCTGGCACACCATACTTCCCAATGTAGGCATGGTCTGCCTTTTCCCCGGCTAAAATGACATGCGCACCTTCTTCACGAAGACGGTGTACAGGATACCAAAGTTCTAAATCCTCGAAGTCATTACTGACAAGTTGAAGGACTTTCTTTCCTTGTAGTTTCATCAAACCCCTCCTTTTGTTCATTCCCCATTATACCCGAAACAGAGGTTCTCGAAAACGAAGAATCAAGGTTGTTTTTTCAGTATATGGATGGAATACGCTCCTAGATACTATATCTTGTGTTATCCTTTAGTCATCGAAGATTTAAAAGGAGGTTCATCACCTTATGAAGCAATATCATGATTTATGTCGACACATCCTCGAAAACGGAGTAGTGAAAGAGGACCGTACCGGCACAGGGACGACCAGCGTTTTCGGCTATCAAATGCGATTCAATTTACAAGAAGGCTTCCCCCTCATCACGACGAAAAAGTTACATACTCGTTCGATTATCCATGAACTTCTTTGGTTCATCTCGGGTGAGACGAACATTCGTTATCTACAAGAGAACGGAGTGCGGATTTGGAACGAATGGGCAGATGAAGAAGGGAACCTCGGCCCGGTATACGGCTCACAGTGGCGCTCATTCCCACGCCCGGACGGCTCGTCCGTCGATCAACTGGCTCAAGTGATTGAACAAATTAAAACGAATCCTGATTCAAGACGGTTGATCGTCTCCGCATGGAATCCTGGGCAGCTCGATGAGATGGCCCTTCCGCCGTGTCATTTACTTTTCCAATTCTATGTCGCTGATGGGAAGCTCTCTTGCCAGTTGTATCAACGAAGCGCCGACACATTCTTAGGTGTTCCGTTCAACATCGCATCGTATGCACTTTTGACACATATGGTCGCTCATGTGACCGGCCTAGAAGTTGGCGATTTCGTCCACACGCTCGGAGATGCTCATATTTATCATAACCATCTCGAACAAGTGGCACTTCAACTGTCGCGTGACCCGCGTCCGTTACCACAACTCAAGATTGTCCGTGACGTACCTTCAATTGAATCATTCCGTTTTGAGGACTTTGAGATTCTCGGATATGACCCACATCCACATATTAAAGGAGAAGTGAGCGTATGATTTCGCATGTGGTCGCGTACGGACTCAATCGGGAAATCGGGAAAGACAATGATTTATTGTGGCGATTGCCGGATGATTTAAAACACTTTAAATCTGTCACGTCTGGTGGCACGGTCGTCATGGGAAGAAAAACGTTCGAATCAATTGGAAAGGCATTGCCGAACCGACGGAACATCGTCGTGACGTCCGATTCTACTTTTAAAGCAGATCACATTGAAGTGTGGCATGATTTAGAACGCCTTGTCGAAGAAAGTCAAAACGAGGAATGGTTTGTCATTGGCGGCGCGACGCTATATGAACAGACTATGTCGATGACTAGTCGAATCTATGCCACCGAAGTAAACGCTTCGTTCGAGGCAGACACGTATTACCCTGAACGGAGCGGTTCATGGGCGATCCAGAATCAGATGGATCACCCGCAAGACGAAAAACATGCATACGCCTTTTCGTTCATACAATATGACAAAGCAGACATCGATTGATCATCGATGTCTGCTTTTTTAGTCAGGTAGTTTTTCTAACCATTGTTCAATTTTTTTCGTGATGACTTCATCCTGATTATCATCAGCGAAGTCGTCATAAATCGCTTCAAGTTCGGAGGCTGTGCGCTTGGAGACCGCGAGGATGTGACTGTATTTACCACGCTGTTCTTTCACAGCAGAGAGCGTCCCTCTCGCTTCATGGACGCGGGTGTCATCTAAGACGAACATTTCGATGTTGTCGTTACAAGAATACGCTTCATACGGACGGTACACGACCTCATAGCGACGATGCTCTTTTGGCAAGCGGTTTGCAAGCGATGTGTACGTGTTCTCGGACATTGTCACGTAAGCAATCCGCTTTTCCTCACGAACCGCCGACGTATATCGGACGACACGATTTCGACCATCACGTTTTGCCTTATAGAGCGCCTCATCTGCGTATGCACACCACTCTCCAAGCGTATATCCTGTTTGGCAGACACGGGTATATCCGATTGATACGGTCACTTGATGCTTGTACGGGAATTCCATCTCTTCAATCCGGGTACGGACGCGCTCTAGCACCGATTCGACAATCGCTCGGTCCGATACGTTCAAGAGAATTAAAAACTCTTCTCCTCCATAACGGATGAGCTCATCACTCGATCGAATCGCGTGTCGAATTTCTTCGGAGACACGATGGAGCACATCATCCCCATAAGAGTGACCGAACGTATCGTTCAACTGTTTGAAATGGTCGATATCAAGTAGCGCAACGGCAAAGCTCTCACCAGAGCGCTCTAACCTTGAGATGAAGCGAGAAAACGTCGCTTTTAAATATTTTCGGTTGAACGCACCCGTCAGTTCATCGACAAGTAATGCCTTTGAAACTAAACGAGACTTTTCAATATGTAGACCAAGACGGACTAACCGTTCCTCCATCGGTACCCATGATTCCCAATAGTCATCGAATCCGTAGGAATAGGCAGCGAGACGATAATGCTCATTCGTTCCGATGACAATAAGCGGAACGTAAAGTTTTCTCATCTTGCTCACAAACGATTGGATGTCACGTTCTTTAAACTGAGGCCATAGTTCGACGTCCATGATGATGGCTTTTGGGACGTCCTCATAGTCATACTCGACCGCTTCTTCGAGTGTTTGCAAGAATACAGGACGTGCTCCAAGCTTCTCAACACGCGACTTATACCGACTAAATGTCGAAAAACTCGCAGAAAGAATCAAAACGAGGTCCTCATCTTCTTGTTCAATTCCTAGAACGGTATGGATGTATCGTTTCACCGGTGAGATCAAGGTCATTGCCTCTGCTTGGGTAAGGACGCTAGGCAACTCCTTCGCATCAGACTCGACACGACTAAATATTTCTAACAGATGCATAAAGCGTCGCTGTCTAACCTCTTTCTTCACCCAATCAAGTAGAAACTCGATATCGGATTTAGGAATTTGTCTAGACTCTGATATTTTTTTTAAAATCATATGTATACGCTCAGTGAGTTGACCTTGCTCCATCTTCGTCCCCCCTATGTTCGTACTCCCCGAATTCTCTTATGTATCGATTATGCGACTTCTACAGATAAAATACAACTATTTCCTTATTTATTTTCTATTGTTTTACATATACCTAGTGCTTACGTCCTAAAATAGACATAGAAAAAAGCGGTCTTGCGACCGCTTTGTGTTATTTTTTCACTTTTAGGTTCGGTGATGTCATCTCTTCAGGACGAATCCATTGATCAAATTGCTCTTCTGTCAATAATCCTGTTTCCAATGCCGCCTCTTTTAAAGAAGTACCGTTTTTGTGTGCCAGTTTCGCAATTTTCGCAGCATTTTCATATCCGATATGTGGGTTGAGTGCTGTGACGAGCATGAGCGACTGTTCCACGTTACGAGAAATCACATCATGATTCGGCTCGATCCCGATTGCACAATGATCGTTGAATGAATGTAGGCTGTCCGTCAAGAGACGACAAGTCTGTAAGAAGTTATACATGATGACCGGTTTGAAGACGTTCAGTTCAAAGTTCCCTTGGCTTGCCCCGAAACCAATCGTCGCGTCGTTACCAAGAACTTGGGCGGCAACCATCGTGAGCGCTTCACTTTGTGTCGGATTGACTTTCCCTGGCATGATTGAACTTCCTGGCTCATTTTCAGGAATCGTAATTTCGCCGATTCCCGCACGTGGACCCGATGCCAACCACCGCACATCGTTCGCAATCTTCATTGCATCCATCGCTAACGCTTTTAAAGCACCATGTGTAAAGACGAGTTGATCATGACTCGTAAGAGCGTGGAATTTGTTTACGGCCGTGACAAACGGTTTACCTGTCTCTTCAGAAATCTTTTTCGCCACGACTTCCCCAAATTCAGGATGGGCGTTGATTCCGGTACCGACAGCTGTTCCACCGAGAGCAAGCTCTGTCAATGGTTCAATCGTCCGTTCAATCATTTGTTTTGAGAGTTCAAGCATCCGCACCCAGCCGCTGATTTCCTGACCGAGCGTGACCGGTGTCGCATCTTGAAGATGTGTGCGTCCGATTTTGACGATATCCATATACGCTTCCGCTTTTTGCGAAAGAGTTTGGTGAAGGGCATCGATTGCCGGCAAGACGTCATCTTGCACGGAAAGGATGGCCGCAATGTGCATCGCTGTCGGATACGTGTCATTCGAGCTCTGCGATTTGTTGACATCATCATTCGGATGAATCCAAATCGATTGCTCACGCGCATGCAATTTGATATTCGCAATATTCGCGATCACTTCGTTGACGTTCATGTTTGATTGGGTACCCGATCCCGTTTGCCAGACGACGAGTGGAAATTCAGCGTCGTACTTTCCTTCTAAAATCTCATCGGCTACTTCCGCAATGATTTCAGCTTTCTCTTCTTCCAGTACTCCAAGTTCAGCGTTGGCGAGAGCCGCCCCTTTTTTCAAGATTGCGAAGGCACGTATAATCTCAAGCGGCATCTTTTCTGCACCGATTTTAAAGTTCTCAAGACTACGTTGCGTTTGTGCTCCCCATTTTGCATCAGCCGGGACTTTAATTTCCCCCATCGTGTCCCGTTCGATTCGATAATCCTTCATGCTAAATTCCCCCTCTATAGTTGACTACGCTTTCATTTTAGCGAAAAACCATCTAAAAAGAAACGACTCAATCCAAAAAGCGACCAAGAATGATCTTAGTCGCTTACTTCGTTCCGTTTAATGCTTCACGTGCAATGACATCTGCACGATTTTCTGCACGAGGAATCCATTTGATAAAGACGTTCGGTAAATCATCATACGCAATCAACGCTTTGAGAAAGAGGGGTTTGGCCGAGGAATCTTTCATGAAACGTTGCTCCAACGCACGAACAATCACTTCCGCATCGGAGTAGAGCATGAATGACGTCTCTCCTTGCATCGTATGCGCCATTTCAAGTGCATAGGCACAAGCCGCTAATTCTGCATGGACACTGGACAAACCTTGCGTTTGACGCTTGAACGTCGAGACCGTACCGTCTGATGACTTAATCCAGACACCAAGCCCGTTCTCTTCGGTTGTCTGATTTGTTGCTGCGTCAAAATAAATGTGAACCAAATCGATACGCCTCCCAGTCCGTATTAATCGGCGCATGGATATCAATTTGTGACAGACGTTTAGATAAGAGCGCAATCTCTTCATGCCCGTCTAATTTTTTTGCAAACTTCTGATGTGGTGCCTCGAGCGTTGCATTTTGAACGTGCGTGTAGAGCGTTTCGACCGTATCGTAATGTTGAATCAAGATGGTTGCCGTTTTTGGCCCGATGCCACGAACGCCAGGGATATTATCGGAAGAATCACCTTGTAATGCTTTCACGTCGACAAACTGATATGGTTTCACCCCATACATCGCTTCAAACGAACTCTCATTGACGAGTTGTTCTTCACCTTTTTTCGGCATGATTTGAAACACGTTTGGTGACAATAATTGTAGTAAGTCACGGTCAGAGGAATAAAGATATGATTCTCCTGGGAACGCTGTCGCCACAGCTCCCATCAAGTCGTCCGCCTCATAGCCGGTCAATTCTGATTGTAGAATCCCTCGCTCGTCCAAGGCCGCTCTCAATTTGACATAGTCTTCGAAAAGCGGTTCCGGGAGTCCGTTACGCGTCGCTTTATATTCAGGATAAAGGGCATAACGATGCGTCGTTTCTCTCGTCCCGTCCCAAAAGAAAGCGATGTGTGAAAAGTCCGTCGTCCAGGCATCGACTTTTCGAAGCAACCCTTTCACCGTCACGTCTGGGTCGAGTGCTCTTCTCCGCTCCGTTGCAAAATAATAACGTGATAATAAGTTAAATCCATCAACGAGAATGAGTTTCATCTTGCTCCACCTCACATGCTTTTAATCCTCGTGCCAATGCATCGGCATCTAGTTCTTTTCCAATCCAGACGAATACCGAACGGTTTCCTTCATGTACCTCATTCGCAAATGTCGCGCCCATGAGTTGATTCGTTGCTTGAATGACGAATTTTCGATTCTCATCCTTTAGACGAACGATTGCCTTCATCCGATAGATTGAATCCTCATAATGCATCAGTACCTCACGAACATATCGCGTCACGCGTTCACGAGAGAGCGGACGATCTGCATTCAACGTGACGGCCCGAAGAGAAGAGACAGATTCGGTCGCTTCTGTAAGACGACTCAATTGTTCTTCATCGACTCGCGACAGTTGGAACGTGTTTTCAAGAAGGTCAAATGCCCCTTCCGTCTGGACCGTTTCCACTACACGAACGGTCGGATTGATTTGATTGATACGTGCTCGGGCATGTTTCAATTCCTCGCTCGAGACTAAATCTGTCTTGTTTAATAAGATCATGTCCGCATACGCGATTTGATGAATGCCTTCTTTGAATAAGTCGCGATCCATTTGACTGGCATCCACGACAGTCAAGATGGCGTTCATCTTAAAATGTTGACGTAAGTATTCGTCGTAATAAATCGTCTGGATGATTGGGGCCGGGTCTGCAACACCAGTCGTCTCGATGATGATTCGGTCAAACGTCTCTTTCTTCGACACGAGTTGATAAAACGTCTTACTCAAGTCATTTTGAATCGAACAACAAATACATCCGTTCGAGAGCTCAATTTGCTCCTGGTCCATCTTTACAATCAACTGTTCATCAATATTGACCGCTCCTAGTTCGTTGACAATTAAACAAATCTTCTCATCTGTCGCAGCGAGTAGACGATTCATATACGTCGTCTTACCTGCTCCTAAAAATCCAGTCACTAACTGTACGGGAATCATACTATCACCCTTTTCTTACAAATCTTCGTGTGCACGTGCCCATTTTTCGTAGCGCGCGTCTAACAAATCAATTAAATGAAGCATCCACGCCTCTGTCGTCATCGGTAATACACTCGAACCCCACTCACGTTTCCCGTGATGCGATAAGATCATATGCCAAATGCGGTGATGGACGTCAATCGGCAGACGAACATCTGCACGACGTAGCGTTTCTTCGAATAGCAGTCCACCATACGGCATATGTCCGATCAACGTTCCTAGCGGATTGATGGAAATCCCTGTCGTCTCACTCGTGCCATCGACAGGCGAAAGTTTTTCAAAACGGTTTGGACTCGATAACAGGTGACTGTATTCATATATTTTTCCGATGTCATGGAAGAGGATCCCTAGCGCAAGCTCATCCCAATTCAGCGGTTCCTTCCGCTCTGCCATCGCTTCACATGCCGCATATAATGATTCGAACGTACCTTTATAGGCTTGTTCGATTTTAACACCGTTCATCGTATTCCAAAGGTCGACTTTATGCAACTGCTCGGCTTCTTTGATCACACGGAACACCATTGCCAAATAGTCATCCTGTTCTTGAATCCGATATCCGAGACGCAACATGCAGACGGTATGCTTCAGCAATCCTCCTGCGTAATTGTGATGGTGATAAAGAGCTGCAGGCGATAGTACAAAGTCATCCCAGACGAAATCAAGGAGTCCGTATGCAATCTGTTGATAGGTCGGTGACAACTTATCGATTAAACTGAACAACTCATCTGCAAACTGTTCCATCGTCTCATCACTCGGTAACCCTGGGAGTAAAGAAATCGCCTCATCTTTTGAAATCGGTTGGACACGATCGATTGTAATCGACTTTGCACCATCCGGTTTTGGATAGACATCGATTTTCCCGGACAATTCGATGACACCCGATTCATAGATTGGAAGTAGTTCACTCTCATTTCCACGTAGCCAATGCTTCGCACGCATCATTCCGTTCGCTGTCGTGACACTTAACTGTAGCCATTTCGCCCCGCTTTTCCCTTCTCTCACTTCGACCGTGCTAACGAGCGCTTTCGTCTGAACAGGAGCCCCGTCTGGTAACTGATCTAATCGTTCTTTCGATTTTTCAATTTGCGGTATTTGAAATCTTTCACGGTTCGTCGATGAACCTGTGACCGAATCAATTTGTTGATAATAGTTCATGAACATTCCCTCCTCGCATCTTCTGACATTGTATCGCGTTTCCGCTCATTAGGCGAACATACTTTCTAGTAGGGTCATGATTTCACATTCATTATATTGAAAGCGCTTACGATTATTGGTACGATAAAGATAGTTCTACAAAGGGGGAAACGATAATGATTTCATTAATCGATACGTATGAGCGTTTCATCGCCTCGGGGGAAGCGACACGTTATGCACAAGAGCAACAATCCATTGAACATATTCTACAAGCGTCCAGTTGTCCGATAGAGGTTAAGGACTTAGAACAGTCACTCACTCATCTTTCCGGTAATCCATATGCAAAAGATGAGTCACTCGATAAAATCGTCGAACACGAGATGAAAGGTGCCATGGCCGCTCTCGAGCTATCTGGTTACCCACTCCAGACGCCACTTGCAAAAGCGGTCATCCTATCTGCTTTCACACGTACGAACCGCCTTAACATTGATAAGTTGAAAGAGCTGAGCCATGCCGACCTTCTAGTCCGGATTCAATCGGCAGAACGGGCATGGAAACGCACATATACATTGTTACACCGTTCGACCCCGTCACAGATTTGTGGCCAAATGGATTCGCTCCTTGGTGGATGTGCCATCCAGCGCGTCCTAGATGCAATCAAACAGCCCGGTACGTCAAAAACAGCATAAAAAAGGAGCGGTCCCCGGGCCGCTCCTTTTTTATGCTTATCCTTCTGTTACTTCGACTGCATCTGGCTCGTATAACGTGACGTTACGTGCAGGTGAGAATGTTGAGATCGCATGCTTGTAAATCAATTGTTGACGACCTTCCGATTCGACGATGACAGTAAAGTTATCAAATGATTTGATGACACCTCGAATTTGAAACCCGCTCACTAAAAAGACGGTCGTTGGCACCATTTCTTTTCGGAGTTGATTCAAAAAATGGTCTTGGATGTTGTAGCTCGCTTTCATGCTGGATTCCCCCTAGTCTTTATCTCTTTAAAATAATCGGAATTTTCGAAAAAACCCCTCTACATCATCATAAATATATTTATATGATAGTTCAAATGATTTTCGCCCCATATCCACCCAAATTCCATCAAATTGATGACGGAACCACGTCAACTGACGCTTTGCGAACTGTCTCGTATGCTGTTTCAACAAGTCTGTCGCACGGTCTTTCGAAATATCTCCCTCAACATAAGGAATGATTTCCTTATATCCGATGGCTCGCATCGCCTGAGTATCTCGATATCCTTTCGCCATTAAACTCTCTACTTCCTCAACAAGTCCTGCTTCCATCATCGCATCAACCCGCTGATTGATTCGGTCATAAAGAAGTTCTCGGTCAGCATGGAGGACGAATAATCGGTAATCATAATGTTCGGACGGCGCGCTGTCTGTCGTCTGCGCATCGCCTTGCATCGCCACTTCGAGCGCACGCACGACGCGACGGACGTTATTCGGGTGAATCGTAGCCGCACGTTCCGGGTCAAGGTGGACCAACTTTTGATGTAACGCCTCACGTCCCTCGACTTCTGCTAACCGTTCGAGATCAGCCCGCAACGCCTCATCCACAGGTCGTTCCACAAATTCATAGTCATATAAAATCGAACGAATGTACAAACCTGTTCCGCCGACGATAATCGGTAGTTTGCCACGGGCATAAATATCATCAATGGCAGCACGTGCCAACTGTTGAAAAGTTGCGACACTCATTGCGTCATCCGGGTCACAAATATCAATCAAATGGTGCGGGATTCCTTCGGCTTCTTCTTTCGTTACTTTTGCCGAACCGATGTCCATGCCCCGGTATACTTGAACCGAGTCACCTGAGACAATCTCGCCGTCGAACGCTTTCGCTAGTTCAATACCCGTCTTTGTTTTCCCAACAGCAGTTGGTCCGACGATGACGACGACAGGTGTTTTTTTCATACCTCTCACTCCTCAATTAAAAACCCGTCTCCTCACGAGACGGGCCATCAAATTCTTCTTTTTATTCTATCATCAAATACGACGGCAAACAGCATCCAACCACATAAAAGTAATCCGAGTAATAACACGAGTCCATCACTCATCTGCTTTCGCCTCCTTTAGCTTCCTCATTCCCACTTTTCACATTTTAGACACAAAATAGATGAGAAAAAAGCACACTCATGAAGAGTGCCAGTCAAAGTATATGAAGAAACCACTAATCAATTCTTACCTTCTGAACCAATCCCAAAAATGGGCACCTTGCGCGACAATCAAATAGTCAAACCAACGTTTAAAGCACATCGGAAGTTTTTCAATGTCATCTTGATAAGTCAAAAATTCTCCGACCCAAATGTAGTTTTCATGTTCGTTGACGACCTCACAGACAATCCATTCCCCATCCATACCGGTGCCGACGGGGATGAACTGCTCAGGACATTCCCATATTTCTCGATACTCGTTGATTTCTTCCACACTAAAAAGTTGGATCCCCCCACCGTATGTCGGATGGACAAATAGCTGTGCGCCGTTATGCATGTTCAAAACGTGTATCATGGCTTCTGGTGTTCTTTTTGGCAATCGTTTGATTTCAAGTTCTGTCGCAGGCTGATTGAAGGAAAATCGTAACGTGTCAACATCCCCTTCTTCCCTTTGTACTTTCAATTGATTGTCTGCAAGTCGACTTTTCAATGCTTCTAAGGCGATCAATCCACGGCCCCCTTTCTACGCAACATTTTCTGTTGAATGTAGTATATACCAAACCATTTCAATTTATACAAAAAGGTCATCCGATGCGATAATACCTCACCAGATGACCTCATATGTGTTTCTAGATACTCAAGCCACTTCTACGGCCTGTTTCGTTCGTTTGACGGAGACGATAAAGTATAGAATCGCCGTACCGCTCGCTGCCCACCAAATCATGTCATACAAGCCGTTCATGAGTCCGGCCATCCCGATCATCGCCGGGACAATCAGCGTCAACCACGACAATACGAGAGCGACACGTGCTGTGATGGCCTCATTCGGTCTGCCAAGTCCCATTCCGAAAAAGAAGAGTCCCCATAAGAGTGACCAGAAGAACCATGTCAATGCACCCATTGGATCGGCTACAGCGATTGCCATCACCCCATAAAAAGCAGCTGCAATCGAGACGAATAACGAGAACCAGCCGACGCCGCGTCCGTCTAAATTCAAAATAAACGTCACACCGACATATAAATAAGTGAACGCGAACAGATAGATGCTCGCAAGACCGAATTGTTCTTCAGGACTTGCGCCAATCAGTAACCACGTTGCGATAAACGTTTGCAAGATTCCCGTGAATAAACTGAATACACCGGCACTCTTCATATCGACCTTCCCGAGAAGGACGAGACTATTTAAAAATAGCGCGACGCCACCAAATAATAAACTTACGTTACCCACTCTCATTACCCCTTTTGTACAGATGTCTGACCTCTATTCTACTGTATCACTTTAGCTTGAATTCGCTTTCAGTGCAAGGGGATTTTTGATTGTTCACGAGAACGTCATCCGTTACTCATTTTCAAGCATCTGAATCGCTTCATCGATGCGTTCTTGCTCTTCATCTGAAAAAGTTGGATATTGTGGGTCGATTTGCTCGAGGACATCAATCATGACGGATGAAATGATATAACGACTGTACCACTCGTCGTCTGCCGGCAAGATATACCACGGTGAAACGTCCGTTGATGTGTGTGTGATCATCTCTTCAAAGATTTTTTGATAATCATCCCAATATTGCCGTTCTTCCACATCGCTGAACGAAAACTCCCAATTCTTCTTCGGGTCTTTCAGTCGTTCTAACAAACGATCACGTTGTTTATCTTTTGACACATTGAAAAAGAACTTGATGACTTCAAACCCGTTCTCTTTCAAGTACAATTCGTAATCGTTGATTTGACGATATCGCATTTTCCACACTTTTTCTTGATCCTCTTCATCCGGAAGTACTTCGTCCCCTAACAAGTCATGGACACGAGGAGCAATCACTTCTTCGTAATGAGACCGATTCAAAATGCCAACTTGACCTCTTTCCGGTAACAGGTCGTGCATTCGCCATAGATAGTCATGCTTCTTCTCTGTATCGGAAGGTTTCTGAAACGCATTCGTCTTTAACCCTTGAGCATTCAAGTTTGAAAAAATGTAGCTGATTGCCTCGTCTTTCCCACCTGCATCAAGTGCCTGTAACACGACGACGATTCCGGTCTTGCTCTCGGCGTATAGTCTCCAATGTAACTCTTTCAATCGTTCTACACTGTCTGGAATCAGTTCATCGGTCAATGTCGAATCATCGGGTTTATCTTTCACATGGGTAGAGAAATCACTCAACTGAATTTCCTTGTTCGGTACGGCCATATATTCTTTTAGATTCATGTTATTTCCCCTTTTCAGTCATCATTTCAATTTGATTTACCCTAAATCGACACAAAAAATCCCTTCCGAAATATTTCGGAAGAGATTTCACGTTTAGATTTTTAGTTGATTCCAACAGCATCAAACGATTTCGCAGCCGATACCGCTTGTGGGCTAGTTGCACCGTAAAGATCTTTCGCCGATTGAACGACCGCTTGGCGAAGGCTTGAGAAGTTAGATGTTGGCGTCAAGTAAACATTGAGCGCACGGTAGTAGATATCGCCCATTTCCATGACTCCGATCCCTTGAACAGACACACCGTAGTGTGATCCGCCGCTAGCTAAAAGGTATGCCGCTTTATTCACGATTCCAGAGTTGATGTGCACACCACCATTATCTTGTGTACCTGTGTAACGTTTCGAGTAGTGGTCTGGGTCTCCGTTTGCTGCCGGGTTTGCCATCGAACGAAGGCCGTCTCCCGCTACTCCAGGTGTGTAGATGTCCTCCCCTACCAACCAGTCGAAGTCTGTACCAACACTGTACTCGGCAACTGTACCAAAGATATCCGATACCGCCTCGTTAATTGCGCCAGACTCGTTCTGATAGATCAATCCTGCTGTATACTCCGTGACTGCGTGAGTCAATTCGTGGGCAACAACGTCAAGTGCCCCAGAGAGGTATGTGAATGTCTGACCATCTCCATCACCGTATACCATCTTGCTACCATCCCAGAACGCGTTGTTGTAGCTACGGCTATAGTGAACCGTCGAGTTGAGAGCTGCACCAGCGTTATCATAGCTGTTACGTCCATACGTGTTCTTATAGAAGTCATACGTTTTCGTTGCGTTGACGTGTGCCGAGACTGCTGCACGGTCGTATGTCGTGTTCAAGATGTTATCGACATCAGCCCAAAGTGAACCTGGAAGGCGTGTACGGTTTCCAGCATCGTACGTATAGATTCCTTTTCCACGTGTCGAATCTTGTAAGTAGTAGTATGAACCACTCTTCGTTGTCTTGAACGTCTGACTAGATCCAAGAACATCGATCCCTGTTCCTGTGTATGTAGTTCCTGTCACACCGTTCGTCGGTTTTGCGTGTGCTAACTGATCGAATTTATTAAGAACTTCTCCTGTTCCAGCATCAATGAAGTATGTCCAACGTGACGGCTCTTCGGCATCTAAAATCGTTCCGGTCACTTGATACGCGTAGACCGACTTGTCTCCATTTGGATAGACGATCAATTCCGCTTCAGGTTCGAGTTCGTAAGCACCTTTATGTCCGACAAGCGCTTTGTAGCTTGCGATGGCTTTCTTCTCGCTCAATTTGATTGATTTATGTAGATTCTTTACTGATTTTGCATCATCTACGACCGTTTTCAATTGTCCGGCTTCATCAACGACACCTACAACGACACCACCGAATACCGGAACACCGTCTACCGTCTGTTGTAACTTGACGACTTTACCAAGTTTGTCTGATTTCGACTCGATCGTTTTGAATTCACCTTTTGCTTTCACGAACTCTTTGACGATTGTCGTCGGAGCACTTTCAGATGGTTTCGTCAACGTGCCTGACTTCAATTCTGCCGCCCCGACCAATTGTGGTACGAGTAGGACACCTGCGATTAATGATGTAGATACAACTTTTTTCATGTGTTTGCCTCCTTTGTGATGATTCTTACTTTACACAGTTTCCCACAAACAATGTATCCAACTTTTTAATTATTTTGACAATTCTAAATATTGAGTCATAAGCACTATTTAGTTCTTATTAATAATCATTTAGCCACTAAAAAAAGTGCCACCCAGGAGGGTAGCACTATAGACATTAATATACATCTTTTTGCGTAAAGTGATAAAACGCGTACGCGAGAGCGGCCATCGACCAAATGAGAATGACGACTAGAGAAAACGGTAGAGTCATCCCTTCAATCGGTGGAGCTTGTCCTTCCAAGTAGGTATGAAGGCCGAAGTTGACGTTCACCAAGTACTTCGAGCTATCCCAATTTGATCCAAGCGACGTCAAAAGCGGTCCTGAAATGAGGACGGCCATCATAATCCCGATTCCGGTCGCCGTATTTTTCACCAATACCGAGATCATAAGTGAGATTGTACCGACGGCAGCTACAACAAGCCATGAGAGTCCCATCGACATGAGCAAGTATTCCCACATCGGCAAGGTGTGGACGAAATCGGTTGAGAAAGTTCCAGTCGGTGAAGCTTGGAAGCCTGTCAGGATTGGAGCTGCCCAACCATCCCACCCGAGAACAATTCCGGATATGGCGTAACTGACGACGGCGGTTACAAATATTAAAATTGACGTATACAAAAGTGTCGTCAACCATTTAGCAAGCAAAATTTTATAACGCCGTACCGGTCGGGACAGTAGCGTCTTGATTGTCCCGTCGTTATGCTCCCCACTGACGATATCTGCCATCAAGACGATGATAAAGAGTGGTAGTACGAGCGTCGTCCCTTGCGAGAAGAAGACACGCATAAACGTTGGAGCGCCTGGATAGTTCGGGTTGATATCATTATCTAAATAGTATTGATTCTGCTGCACTTGAAACTCAAGGATTTGTCTAAACTCATCTTGGACGTTCGCAGAAGCGAGTCGGTTTTGTGTATCGATAATCTCTTGCTGAAGATCGACACGCCAATCGATCGTCCCTTGCTCTTCACGTTGCTTCTCGATTTGACGATAGTTCGCGTATGTGAACATCGAGACAAGGACAATCAAGATGATCGAGACGACCATCAACCTGCGTTTTCGATGAATTTTCAATACTTCATTACGTATGAGTCCGAGTAAAGATGGATTAGGCAATGTGATCACCGCCTGTCAATGTAATGAAGAGATCCTCTAACGTTTGTACACGACGTTCGAGTCCGAACACGTCGACATCTCTCTCCATTAGATATCGATTCAATTTTGCTGTTTCCTCAACGTTCATTGATATTCGAATCGTTCGCTCATCGATCACGTCCGCTTGATCGATCCCTTCATAACCTTGAACGATTGGTAACACTTCAAAACTATTGGCGACATGCAAGTCGACCGTCGATGCGAGTTCTTCAATCAAAGCATCGACCGTCCCCACTTTGACAATCTTCCCGCGCGACATGATCGCGACTCGATCCGCTAACAATTCAATCTCCGCTAAGATGTGACTCGACACGAGAACACTCAGCCCCGTTTCTTCGACAAGTCTACGAATGAAAAGTCGTAAATCTCGAATCCCCATCGGATCAAGTCCGTTCGTCGGTTCGTCTAAAATAAGGACGCGTGGATTGTTCAATAATGCCTGTGCGATACCGAGCCGTTGACGCATCCCGAGCGAGTACGTCTTCACTTTATCGTCAATTCGAGCGGTTAAATCGACGAGGTCGATTACTTCTTGAATCCGTTTGTCATCCACGCCAGGCAACATCCGCGCGAACGCTTCTAAGTTCTCACGTCCGGATAAAAATTTGTAAAGTTCCGGGTTCTCAACAATCGCGCCGATTTGATTCATCGCTTGAACGAATTGCTTGTCGACGCGATAGCCACAAATCGAAACACTTCCTTTCGTCGGTTTAATCAATCCGACAATCATTCGAATCGTCGTTGTTTTCCCGGCCCCGTTCGGTCCCAAAAATCCGAAAACCTCCCCTGGATTGACTTCTAACGAAATATTATCGATGATTGTCTTTTTTCCAATCACTTTTGTCAGTTGATGTAACTTTAACGTCGGTTCCATTGTCTCACCTCTTTCTTTATTCTATCGGACAAAATTGAATCTGTCCTATTCGAACATTCACATAGGGCACATCGTCACATTTTTGATATGATGTCTGTATAGAAAGCGAGGTCAGCCCATGAAACATTCGAAATGGTATGCATTTTTAAGTGGCGCCGTACTTTTGACCGGAATCGCCATATATGGTCTTTGGATTGGTTATCAAGATATCGTCAATCCGCCAGAACGAACACTTTCCGTCTCTGAAGACGAACGTCCTGAGCCAGAAGGAGACATCTATGTCGCCCTCGGCGATTCGTTGACTCGCGGTGTCGGCTCGACGTCAGGCGCGGGATATGTACAACCTGTTAGTACAGTACTAGAAGAAGATGGGGTCCGTACACAAAATTTAGCTGTGTCTGGGGCACGTACTGAGGATTTACTTGCTCAACTTGAGCAGCCCGAAGTACGTCGGACAATTGAAAACGCACGATATATCACGTTGACGATCGGCGGAAACGATTTGTTCAACCGTGGGGAAAACGTCGACAACTTTGAATCTGTCGATATTCAACAAGTGGTCACGGATGCAAAGACAAACCTCGAAACGATTTTTTCTGAGATTCGTGCGCTGAACGACTCAGCTACGATTGTCTACATCGGCCTATACAACCCGTTTCAAAATGATGAGAACGGACAAGCGTTCAATCAGCTCATCCTCGATTGGAACGCCTCTGCGAAGCAATTAGCGAATGCGCAAAATATTGATGTGATTGACCCGTTCGCCTATATCTCTGATTTATCACGTGATCTCGCGACCGACCAATTCCATCCGAGTGACCGTACGTATGAAAAATTCGCGAATGATGTCCTTTTCGTCCTCGAATAAACAAAATCCTCGTCAGCTTGACGAGGATTTTTTACTTCTCATATCGAACAATCCACTGTTCCCCTTGTTTCATGAGACTAGTCCCGAACCAACCGGTTTGGAGTAACTCAACTTGTTTCATCCGTTCTTCCATTGGCACATCCATCACTTCTGATGTGGGTTGCCATGAACGATGAAGCTCTTTATAAAAGATATATCTGAGTTTCCCGCCATACTTTTCTTTCAATGCCCCGATTCGAAGTCCAAGCGTGAACTTGTCTTTCATACTTGGAATATTGAACGGTGCGACCGTCGCACAGACGACATCAAATCGGTCATCCACTTCAACTTGTGACATCAATAGTTTGCCCAAGTGCGTCTGCAACCCATATCCCCGGAAATCTGGATGAACATTCGTCACTTCCTGATAAAGGACACGTTCAAGCGAAACCTCCGGCCAGCCAATATCTCGTCCTAAATGTTCGTCGTCAATCGGCGGGATCAGCATGGCACGGAATGCGATCAGTCGCCCTTCAGCCGTTGCCCCAATCAACGTCTGATCCGCCAACAGCTTTGTGAATTCTTCAATTGATAATGATTGATAGTGCTCCGGTTCAGCCAAAGCTTGAATCACTGCCTCTTGAATCGACAACAACTCAGGTAAGTCTGACAACGTCAGAACATGCACTTGAAGCGGAAGACCTTTGATCTCACCTTGCCACATGTGAATCTTCTCCAATCACATATGAATCGATCGTCAGTTCACGCAATAAGTCCTCATCAACATCGATGCCGAGACCAGGACGGTCGTTCAATGAGATGATTGGCAAATCATATGTTAAGTTCCCGACATCCTTCCCGAAGCGGAGCGGTCCTGTCAATTCCACCGTTTTTACAATCTTACTAGAAAAGGCGACATGGAATCCCGCACTCGACGCAATCGAAGATTCGACCATTGAGCCGATTTGGCATTCAATCCCTGACATCTCCGCCATATGGACCAACTTCTTCGCCGGATAGATGCCACCGCATTTCATCAGCTTGATGTTCGCTTTATGGGCTACTTGCATCATCGTCAACCGTCTCATATCGTGAATGTCTTTCAGACCTTCATCAATCATGAGTGGCACCGAAATTTTTTGTTTCACTTCGAACATGCCTTCAAAATCATCCGCCTTGACCGGTTGTTCAACCCAATCGATTCCGTATGGTTCGAGTAGACGCATGGCTTGGACCGTGTTGGCCGCATTGACCCACCCTTGATTGACGTCGACCCGAATCGGAACATTTGGTCCAACGGCTTCTCTCACGGCTTTGACACGTGCAACGTCCGTTTGTACGTCGACCCCGACTTTCATCTTCACGGCCGTATAGCCCTGTTTGATTTGATCAAGAGCCTCTTGTGCCATGTGATCCGGTTCCCCGATACTTAAGACGTGTGTGACCGGGAACGACTCATGGTACCGACCGCCAATCCATTCGTAAATCGGTTGTTTCAGTTTCTTTCCGATCAAATCGTGACAGGCGATATCGAGCGCTGCTTTTGCGGCGGGAACACCTTTTATCGCGAGGTCCATCTCGTCATGAATCCGCTCCAAATGCATCGGATTTTTCCCGATCAATAAAGGTGCCAATAGATGACGGAGGACACTCACCGTACTTTCAGCTGACTCTCCCGTCACGTGTTCATCCGCTACCGCTTCCCCATAGCCAATCAGTCCGCAAGACGTGGTCATTTTGACGATGACAGATGGCATATCGTCATAACGATGATAACTCACGATAAATGGAACTTTTAGTGGGAATCGAACTGAGAAAATTTCAATGCTTTGAATGTTCAATTTCATCACTCCTTTACTTCGTCTACGCTTTCCTCTATATTGTCGTTATATAGTCGTTAAATTGCAAGGGGGATTTTGTGATGTCCATCCATATCGCCGTCGTCGGCTCACCAGCTTTTATTCAACATATTGTAAGAGGTTCTTCTTTACCCGATGTCCGGATTGAAGGGTTTCCTTATGATGACCCACGCGAAGCGAGAGACATCGCCCATCAATTACACTTTTTTGACGGTGTTTTCTTCTCCGGTTCATTTCCGTATTCGTACGCGATGGAGAAGGTGAACCTCCCGTATGCTCATCATGTCGTTCAAGATGATGTCGTCCTATTGACTTCACTCTTATATATGACGTTGACGCAACACGTCCAACTTGAACATCTATCGATTGACCTCGTCGACACGTCACGACTTGAATCAATGTTAGAGCCATTCCCCACTCGTATCTCGCAATCTCAAGTGAAACAGCTTCATCCAAACATGAATTTCGAGGACTTGATTGCCTTTCATAAACAACTTCAAGAAAACAAGAGGACACGATTCGCTTTGACGAGTGTCGAGCAGGTCCATCGTCGATTAGTAAGTGACGGCTATCAGAGTCAACTCATGATTGAACCACAAGAGAGGATTCTTCACCATTTTAATGATTTTCTTCAACAGATTCGATTGCAAAAATCAGATCAGTCACAATTTGCTATTCTTCACTATTCGAATTCGGGTGAAGAAACGTTAGCACACGTGACGGACCAACAGTTCTTCGGTGGCAAGTTGTTGCAATCGAATGAAGAGGGGGTCACAATCTTGTCGAATAAAGGCAAAATTGAGACCGCTATTTCAAATGGTGTTGTTTTACCGGATCTCTCGTCTGTTCATGTTGGCATCGGATATGGTTCAGACTATCAGCGTGCTCTCGACCATGCACGACTCGCGCTTTATGCAGAAAGTGAACGTCTGATGCGCATCGTCGATGATTCGAAGCGACTGATGTTCTCGGATCAACCATCACCCATTCATTTTCGTGTCACGCAAACACGAGTTTACGACATGATGAAACAGACCGGTATGAGTCCGACCAATATCGAAAAACTCATCCACTTCTCACAAAATCAACTTGAGTTCACGGCTAAAGAGTTGACCGATTACTTACATGTCACCCGTCGCACGACAGAGCGACTCATCAAAAAATTGGTTGATACAAAACTCGTTCATCCGATTGGCGAAGAGATGAGCTACAGCCAAGGTCGTCCGCGCACCGTCTATAAATTTCAATTCCCGGTCGATTGACGACCGGGAATTGTTTTATTGGGCTGCTTGCTTCACAACTGACTCTTCATGCTGAATGACGGCCATGCGCTCGATTGTGAATCCCGTAAAGGCGTACAGAATCGAAATGACCGGTACGATAAAGTTTAAGACGGCGTACGGCGCATATTCGAATGCCCCGACCCCGAGCGTACCAAGAATGAATACCCCACACGTATTCCACGGGATGAACACCGATGTCAATGTTCCACCGTCCTCAAGTGCGCGAGATAAGTTTTTTGATTGTAATCCCATTTTTTCATAGGCCCCTGCAAACATACGCGACGGGACGACAATCGAGATATACTGCTCCGAACAGGTCGCATTTGTCGCAATCCCAGCCAAAATTGTTGAAGCAATCAACGATCCTGCCGTTTTTGCCAACTTCAGGATTTGATTCATGATCGATTGAAGCATACCTGAATATTCTAAAATTCCACCGAACGTCATCGCAACGATTGTCATGGAGACCGTGTACATCATCGCATCAAGACCGCCCCGACTAAAGAGGTTATCGACCAATTCATTACCCGTATCAATGACATAGCCACTTTGAAGAGCACCTACGCTGTCTGAAAGTGACCCGCCTTGGATGAATACTTGAGCCAAGAAACCGAGTGCAATCCCGACAACGAGTGCTGGAATCGTAGGTACTTTTTTCGCGACGAGCAAAATGACAGCGAGCGGCACGACGAGTAACCACGGAGAGATGACAAAACTATCTTCAAGAATGTTAAGCGTCTGTGTGATCTCTGAAGAGTCCGTCGTCGAATCTGCAAACCGTCTACCAAGCCAAGCGTATACCCCTAGCGCGATGATGAGTCCTGGAATGGTCGTATATAACATGTGTCGGATATGTACGAATAGATTTGTATGAGTCAGTCCTGCCGCCAAGTTTGTCGTATCTGACAATGGTGACATCTTGTCCCCGAAATATGCACCAGAGATGACGGCTCCCGCAACCATCGGAGCTGGTATCCCCATACTCAGTCCGATCCCCATCCCTGCTACACCGATCGTTCCCATCGTCGACCATGAACTCCCAATCGAGAGCGCGACGACCGCACAGATGAGGCAAATAGTTAACAAAAAGTATGCCGGCGAGATAATCTTCAGTCCGAAATAGATCATCGTGGCAACGATTCCCCCACCAATCCAAGCACCGATTGTCAATCCGACCAAAATAATGATGACGACTGCCGGTAAGGCGAGACGAATCCCTTTATACATCATCTCTTCAATCTCTTTCCATTTGAACCCATGACGCCAGGCTACGAGCGAAGCGACCGCAGTCCCGACGATGAGCGGGATGTGTGGTCCTTGTCCGAGCTTGACGATTGAGATGAGCATGACAACAATCATCACACCAAGTGGTAAGAGCGCCCACCCTAGCTTCATGTCTTGCTTGTTCCCCGTTTTTTCCATCTAACTTCCTCCCCTATAGCGAAAATTCAGAATTGTCGTTATATTGTCGCTAATAACGTTATGATAGCGCTTACACTTACTTGATGCAATAAAAAAATGAGTGGACAGACATCTGTCTATCACACTCATCCTGAATTATGTTGCTGCAATTCGGAGCGCATCCGCAAGCAGGAGTGCCCCATCTTTTAACGCGTCACGGTCAAACGTCATATGCGGATGATGAAGACCTGGACCTAAATCAGCGCCGATTCCAATCATCGTCGCATCAAGCGTCGGTTTCTCAACGGTATAAAAATGAAAATCATCGCTACCTGACGTGACAATCCTCTCGACGAGAGCCGACTGACCGAAGCGTTGCTCGATCGCCTGCTTCGCAATTTGACTCGACTGTTCCCCAACGACCGCTCCTGGTGTGAAGTCTTGCCACTCCCACTCCAATGTCACACGATGAAGCTGACCAACATGGAGTAACATGTCTTCGACACGATTTCGCAGTTCGAGCAATTCCTCATTTTGTTGAGCGCGGACATCAATCGAGAACGTCGCATTTCCTGGAATGATGTTCATGTTGTCACTCCCGGCGTGTACTTTCGTCAACTTGACGGAGTGTGGCTCAAACGGTGATAAGTAAATACTTTTGAGCATGTGTTGAATCGTGAAGATGACATCGAGTGCGTTTTGCCCTTGATGCGGTCTTGCGCCGTGCGCGTCATCCCCAATGACCTCTCCCTTTAAGAAGAAGGCAGCACCATGCTGAATCGCCGCCGCATACTGGCCTTTCTTCAACTCTTCTTGTGGACGCAAATGAATCCCGAAGAGTTGCGTCACGTCTTCTAACGCCCCACGTTCGATCATGGCGAGGGAACCATTCCCTTGCTCTTCGGCAGGTTGGAAGATGAAACGGATCCGCTTCTGTAATGCCTCGTCCTTCAACTGTTCGAGTGCACCGAGTACCATGCTGATGTTCGCGTCGTGCCCGCATGAATGGTTCGCACGAAACGTACCGTCCACTTGTTGCCATAACGCATCGATATCGGCGCGGACTGCAATCACGTCTTCTCCCGATCCAATCTCAGCGATCACCCCGGTCACATTTTCAAACGTCCGATGTGGAATCGACCAGTCCGATAAAATCGATGAAATCGTTCGGGTCGTCTCGACTTCTTTCCAACTGATTTCTGGATGTGCATGAAAATGTTCAAACCATTTCAATACGTTTGTCATATGTATCTCCACACCTTTATATTTTTTTGACACCTTTGATGAGAACCCATTGAAGCGGGAGTCGTCCCCATGTGATCCATTTCGGAATGACTTTCCCACCGATTCTAGATGGCTTCACGGCCATATTGATATTGGCTGGGAAGACAGCGATAAAGAATGCCGGTAGCGTCCGTTTCACGAACGACGTTCCTTTGTTGAGTAAGAGCATCGCCCCGAAGACGACTTCCACGACTCCGCTCAGTTGCACCATCAAGCGGCGGAACGGCCAAGACTTTGGAATAATCGACATGAACGCCTTCTCTCTGACAAAATGTAAAATCCCTGCCCCGAATAATAACACCCCATATAAATTTCGTACCATATTTCATCCTCCTTTTGTATAAGCATAGCAAAAAAGGCGGGCACGTTGCCCACCTTTTACAATGCAGAACCGTTTGCGTTTTGAATCTCGACTTGAACCGTTTCCGTTTTTCCGTCACGGACATATTCGATGTCGACCGTTCCGTCCGTATCTCGAATCAATTCACTGCGGAGGTCGATGAACGAGCTGACGTCTTTGTCATTGATTTTCACGATGACGTCACGCGCTTCAAGACCCGCTTTTGCGGCTGAACTGTTTTGCTGAACTTCTACGATAATCGTTCCGGCCGTTACCGATTCAGGTAAATTGATTTGTTCCGTCAAGTAACCTGGAGGGAACTCTGACACATCACGTAGCGATACGCCGAGCGAAGGATGATTCACTTCTCCCGTCTGTTCGATTTGATTGATCAGCGGAAGGGCGATGTCAACCGGAATCGAGAATCCGACTCCCTCGACTTCTGCCGTCGCAATCTTCATCGAGTTGATTCCGACGAGTTGTCCTTCTTCGTTGATTAACGCACCACCCGAGTTACCTGGGTTGATGGCAGCATCTGTTTGAATGACCTCAGCGTTGAAGTCAGCCTGTCCGTTCTCATCCGTATCCACCGGCACGAGACGTGACGTCGATGAGACGACTCCGCGTGTCACGGAGTTTTCGAATTGTCCAAGCGGATTCCCGATGGCGATGACCGTTTGTCCAGGTTTCAATTCGCTCGATTTTCCGATTGAGATGACAGCTGGTACTTTGTCAGCATCCACTTTCAAGACCGCCAAGTCATACGTCGCGTCACTGCCCATGAGCGTTGCTTCTGCTGTCGTTCCGTCATTAAACGTGACCGTCAGCTTGTCTGCCCCATTAACAACGTGATGGTTCGTTGCGATAAATGCCGAGTCACCTTCTTTTTTGTAGATGACCCCTGAACCGACTCCAGCCTCAACCGCTTCACTCGAGAAGCCGGTTTGGGCGAAGTTGTTCACGGTCACGACGGCAGGCTGAGCGGTCGCTACGGCATTCGTGACTGAAGAGTCAGACACATTTGATGACGTTTGGACCGGAGTCCCTTGTGAGGTCACGTTCGTGTCACTCACACTCGTAGCGGGTTGGTCAATGAACGGGTAAGCGATTGCGCCCGTCAGCAATGCCCCGATGACCCCACCGACAAGTCCTGGGAACATGCGGCTGACGAATGAAGGTTTTGTCTGTGTTCGTACCATTGTCTTTTCTCGGTTGGATGAACCGAGTTCTGTATCTAACCAATCTTTTTGCTGTTCTGATTCATGTAATTGATCGCGTTCATTTGATTGATCGTGACGATCCATAATGATTCATCTCCTCTGTGTTATCTTCTACCCTTACTATAACGAAGAGGAACACTCATTTATAAAATGATAAATGAATTACAAGATTCTTCACATTTTGCGTCATTTCATTCAGACAATCACATTTCTTAGCGTGCCGAGACCTTCAATCGTCACTTCGACGGTGTCTCCCGTTTGAAGATAGGTCGGTGGTGTCATCCCATGCCCGACTCCGGCTGGCGTTCCTGTCGCGATGATGTCACCCGCTTCAAGCGTCATGCCTTTCGATAACGTACGAATGAGCTCGTCAATCGGACGAATCATATCGGCCGTCGTTCCGTCTTGGCGCGTCTCCCCGTTGACATTCGTTTTGATCCGGAGAGGAAATTGAAGCTCGTCCGGCGTCACGATGAATGGTCCCATCGGACAGAACGTATCGAGTGACTTACCACGGAAAAATTGGACATGCTCTTTTTGCACATCTCGTGCCGTCACATCGTTTAGAATCGTGTATCCGAAAATGTGTTCTTCGACCGATTCGATGTCTCGTCCCGACTTTCCGATGATGACGGCGAGTTCGCCTTCATAGTCAAGTTTTTCCGTCAATTCCGGATGGCGCTCGATGACAGCGTCCGGGCCGACGACTGAGGTTGGTGCTTTCGTGAAGATGACGAGTTTCCCCGCTCCCGCTGTATCCATCTCTTTCACGTGTTCTTCATAGTTCTTCCCGATACAAATCACATTTTTCAACGGTCGATACGGGGCAAGCAATTTCACGTCCGTCACTCGGTATGAAGGTGCCACGTCTAAATCAATATCCGGATCGAATTCTCGCGCAATCACTTCTAATAAGTTAGTCGTATGTACTTGATTGCTGACATCGTAGACGAAATCGCCCTCGATGATTCCCACTCGTTGCTCTTCTTGCATGTCAAAACTACACCATTTCATCTAAAATCCCCCTTTTTTAATCATTATACAAAAAATCGAGACATCTCTGCCTCGATTACACTTTATTCAAAAAGATGATTCGTTGATTACTCGATCCCCGAAAGCGGAGTCCCATATCTCGTAGCGACTGCTCAAAGCGACCGTCAACGAGTACATCGGCGTAGTCTAACACGGTTTGAATTGCTTCGTCGTGCATCGCTACCAGCTGTTCGATCGTATAACCCGTATAGACCCATACATTTTTACCGAGCGACTTACATGCCAAGACAAGTTTTGCTAACTCTGAAGATTGAAGAAACGGTTCACCACCTGAGATCGTGACGCCGTCCCAACCACTGATCTTGATGCGACGGACGATCTCATCCACTTCGAATTCCTCACCACCAGCTGGATTCCACGATGAAGGATTGTGACAACCTTTACAGTGGTGAGGACAGCCAGCAGTAAAGATGACTGTTCGAATCCCCGGTCCATCAACGACGGATTCTTCAACGACGGATAGAATGCGCATCGTGTTTCACCCTCGCCCGTTCTTCTTCTCGCTTCGCCGTATTCCAGCGGTCCATCGTCCCGACCAAATAGCCAGTGATACGGCGGATCCGTTCAATCTTCTCATCTTCTCCACAAGTCGGACAAGCCGCGTCAATTAATCCTTCAAGCCCGCAATTCCCGCACCGGTCGACGGGATGATTGATAGAACCGTAGCCGATATCATGCTGGCGCATCAAGCGAACAATCGCCTCTACCGCTTCCGCGTTATGGGCAAGGGAGCCATCGACTTCGACATAGGAGATGTGTCCCGCATCGCACAACGCGTGATATGGAGCCTCGATTCGGATTTTCTCGCGAATAGACACGGACTGATAAACAGGTATGTGGAAGGAATTCGTATAAAACGCACGATTCGTTACCCCGTCGATCATGCCGAACACTTCCTGGTCTCGCGTCACAAATTTGCCTGACAGTCCTTCCGCCGGTGTCGCAAGCAACGAGAAATTCAAATCGTATGATTCGGCCGCCGCTCGCATCCGATCAGCTAAGTGCGTGACGATATCGAGACCGAGTCGTTCCGCTTCACGCGACTCGGCATGTGTACTTCCCGTCAACACCTTCAACGTTTCGGCGAGTCCGATGAAGCCGAGTGAAAGCGTTCCTTGTTTCAAAACATCTCGGACCTCATCATGTATATGTAACTCCTCACTTCCACGCCAGACACCTTGTGTGTAAAGGAAACGGAACTCTTCAGCGCGACGCGTGCATTGATACTCGAATCGTTCAACCAATTGTTCGATGCCGATATCGATATATCGGTTAAGAATGCGATAAAAGTCAGAGAGTGACTCCGAGATCAGTGCCATCTTCACCAAGTTGAGTGTGGAGAAGGAAAGATTGCCACGTCCAACTGACGTCTCCTCTCCGTGCCGATTTCCCATAACCCGAGTGCGACAGCCCATGTACGCCACTTCAGATTCATGCGACCCATCATAGTAAGCGGCATTAAACGGGGCATCGATGAAGGAGAAGTTCGGGAAGAGCCGTTTGCCTGTGACACGACACGCTTCACGAAAAAGATCGACGTTCGGGTCGTCCTCGTTGAAGTTGATGCCTTCTTTTACTTTAAAGATTTGAATGGGAAAAATCGGGGTCTCCCCATTCCCTAATCCCCGTTCCGTGGCACGAAGTAGCTCACGAATGAGAATGCGTCCCCACTTTGAGGTATCCGTCCCGTAATTGATCGAGACGAAAGGGACTTGACCGCCACCTCGTGAATGCATCGAGTTCGCATTATGAATGAACGCCTCACACGCCTGATATGTCGCCGAGATCGTCTCTTCTTCTGCGAGTTGTTCCAATTGTGTCTTGTCCCATTCAACAGGCAGTGATTGGAGTCGGTTCAGTTGGCGCTCATATGTCTTCTCGACATACGGCGCCAAGTCGACGTCAAACATCGGGAACGCTTGACCCCCGTGCTGCATATTTTGATTCGCTTGAAGGATGATGGACGCGAGTGCCATAGCAGAGCGAATGTCCTTTGGCGACCGGATTGTTCCATGCCCCGTATGGAATCCATCTTTTAATAATTGACCGAGTGGTATTTGACAACATGTCGTCGATCCTGTGATGTAATAGTCGGCGTCGTGCACGTATAAATAGTTATCAGTGACGGCCTGTTTTGATCGCTCCGACATCAAATATGTCTGCGACAATTCTTTCGACACTTCTGAAGAGAGTCGTGCTAGTTTCCCAAGTGGGGACTTTCCGTCCACATTCGCATTTTCTTGTACTAAGTCTTGGTCTGGTAAGACGCAGACATCCTCATACAACTGCAGTAATTTCAAAATCTATCACCTCACTATATATGGACTAAAAACATTCATAAATGTTTTTTAAATCCTATATATAGATTATGACACGTATTTTTTACGAAGGTCACGAGTCGATATTGTGACAGTTTACTTGTGAGCATACGACAAAAAAGAGCCTCGTCTTCGGTAAGACAAGGCCCAACGTTATTTGTGACAAACGTCATTTATTTAGCAGCTTTGACGACTTTTAATTCGACTTCTTCCTCTAATTCTTGCGCCTCACGGAGACCTTTTGAGTTGAGCCATGTATAGATTGCTCCCATGAAGAGGGCGCCGCCGATAATGTTACCGAACGTCGCAGGAATCAAATTGTGGATCGCACCAGCCATGCTGATCGTCTCAGGGTGTGGGACGACGAGCGTCAAGGCGAACAAGACGAAGTTGGCGATGACGTGGTCGAATCCTGAAGCGAAGAAGACGGCGACAAGGAAAATCATCGAGAAGATTTGAGCGAACTCATTTTTCATTTGTTTCGGTAAGAAAATGGCGAGACAGACCATCCAGTTACAGAAGATGGCGCGGAAGAAAATTTCAACCGTCGTGTGATGCATTTTCCCCTCGACGACTGAGAACAGCCAGTTGTTCATGCCAAGTTCTTGGATGACGCCAGTCGGTGCAAGTAGTAACGCGAATAGGATTCCCCCAAGTGCGTTCCCGACGAAACAGAGTAACCAGACGAGCATCGTGTCGCTGAGCGTTGTATAGCCGCGAAGTGTCGACGTCGTGAAATACATCGTATTCCCCGTAAACAACTCCGCTCCCCCATAGATGATCATGACGAGCGCAATCCCAAACGAGAAGCCCCCGATGAGTGTCGTGAACGGTGATTCCGCTAAATACATACCGTTGACGACTTTCAATGTGAAGATTGAAGCAAAGCCGATAAAGATCCCGGCTAACATTGCCCGTAAAAAGTATTCCATTGGACGATAATGAATCATTTGCGAGGAAGCCTGTGCTTTTTTCCGTAATGATTCGAGTGCATGGATTTCCATTGATGCCATGTCACAAACCCTTCTTTCTGAATAATTAAATAGGAAAGTATCAGTTCTAATATGTGAAATCATTAACAATATAAACTGTACAGTGTCTGTTGGCAATCCTGTCTTTTATGAATTGACAGAGTGTTCACATCGTAATCGTTTACATATGGCGGATTTGTGACAAAGAAAAAGTGCTTCGATTTCTCGAAGCACTTTTTCTACAATTATTCTTTATCCTCAGTCGATTCTTCTGTTTCTTCAGAAGATCCTTCAGAAGCTTCTTCTTCAGTCGAACCTTCCTCTGATTCAGTTTCTTCCTCTTCCTCAGCAACCGGCTCATTCACAGAGGCGATGTGCATATCTGGTTCAGAGACAATCGTGTACGATTTGTCTTCTGGAAGATCTGCTACCGTCACCGAGTCACCGATTTCGAGGTCTGACACGTCAAGTTCGATGCGTTCAGGGATGTTGGCAGGTGTCGCAGAAACCGTCACTTTATAGAGCGACTGAGCGAGATATCCGCCTTCTTTGACGCCTTTCGCGTCGCCGACGAGGGCGATATCCGCTTCGACTTCTGTCTCTTCATCCATCTTCACAGCCATGAATTCGACGTGCTGATAGAAGTTTGTGAACGGATCTGTTTCTGATCCGTGCACGAGCGTGTTGATTTTGTTTCCATCGAAATGGAGTTCAATCAAGGCGTTGTCACCGTGGTCTCGAAGAATTTTACGAAGGTCCATCTCGTCAAACACGATTGGTGTGCTATCTACTTTATAACCATAGACAACTCCTAACGCTTTTCCTTCGTTACGCAACTTCGTGCGTAGTGAGCGTGGGCGTAATTCTCGTTTTGATACTTGAAGTTTGTTCGTCATTTTCTTTTCCTCCTACATGGATATACATTTCATGTCGACATCTTGAGGGTGAGGCAGTGAAAAAGCCACCTCTCAACCTCGATGCGTTGAGTGACATGTGTATAGTTTTCCCATGAGGACTCGTAAATAAACGTTACATCGTATTAAAACAAGGTAACAAGACGATTACATGACGCGTTTAAATAACTTCTCGAGTTCGTACGTGCTCCACTTCACGAGAATCGGACGACCGTGCGGACAAGTGAATGGAGACGTCGTACGACCTAAATCATCAATCAATTGTCGCATCATGTCCATATTGAGTGGATGATTCGCTTTGATCGACCGTTTACACGCCATGAGGATTGATGCTTCCTCACGATATTTCGCGATGTCAATCGAGCGTTGTTGAATCGCCATCTCCACTAGATCACGAATTGTACCCTCTAAGTCATGTTGCGGATACCATGTCGGAATCTCGCGCACGAGGAACGTGTTTCCCCCAAACGGTTCTAATGTGATACCGGCTTCTGCTAGAAGCGGGAGCACTTCTTCGATGGCGAGCGTCTCTTCTTGCGTGAACTCTAACGTTAACGGAATCAACAGAAGCTGATACTCTTTTTCCGGACGTCCTAACTGCTCATAAAACAATTCATACTTGATGCGTTCCTGGGCAGCATGTTGGTCCATCACGTACATCCCGTCTTCCGCTCCACAGACGATATAACTCGAGTGCAGTTGTCCGATGACGTCTAATGCTGGAAGACGTTCGGACTGAAGAACGGGTTCCTCGACCTGTTCTACCTGGAGCATCTCCGGCTCTGGTTCATGAACGAGCGGCGCCGGGTTCCACTGGGAAGGAGACGTGAGCGACTCTTTTCGCTCACGAGGAATCGGATAATTCCACTCGACCGTGTCTACTTGTTTAGGTTGCGGTTCCATCGAGAAGTCGAGTTTCGACTGTTCGGACGGTGTCTCTCGTTTTGGTTTTGATTCTTGTTTCACAGACGGAATGAGACGTTGCTCACGGAGCGTCAATTGAACGGTCTCTCGGATGAGCTGGCATAGTTCTTTTTCTTTCGACAAGCGTACTTCACGTTTCGTCGGATGGACGTTCACGTCAATCAACATCGGGTCCATCTTCACTTCGAGCACGGCAATCGGATAGCGACCAATCGGTAAGAGCGTATGATAGCCTTCGAGCACACTTTGTGTCAGTGCAAAGTTCTTGATGCTTCGACCGTTTAAGATGAGGGTCACATATTGTTTGTTCGAACGGGTCACTTCCGGGCGTACGAGATGCGCGCTCAACGTATAGTCGTTCGTCTTGCTCGACGCCGTAACGATTTGTGCGGCGACTTGTCGACCATAGATGGCGAGCATGACTTGTTTCAAGTCTCCATTGCCGTTCGTGCGCAATAATTCTTTCTCTTCATGAAAGACGGTGAAGCGAATCTCTGGATGAGACAGTGCCAAACGGTTCAACGTATCGGTAATGCTCGCGAGTTCTGTAGCCGATGTCTTCAAATATTTCAGACGAGCCGGTGTGTTGAAGAAAAGTTGACTGACCGCGATCTCGGTTCCGACATTCGCCGCCGCCGGATTCGTCTCCTTTACGACACCGCCTTCAAGCGTCATCTCAAAACCGTCTTCATCTGCTCGTTTAGACTTTAACGAGACGTGACTGACCGACGCAATCGAGGCGAGTGCCTCACCACGGAAACCGAGCGTCCGAATACGAAACAAGTCATGCTCGTCCCGGATTTTACTCGTCGCATGTCGTAAGAAGGCTCGGGCTGCGTCTTCTTCATGGAACCCATGCCCGTTGTCACGGACTTTGATGAGACGGATACCCGCCTCTTGTAAGTCGACGTCCACTTTCGTCGCTCCCGCATCGATCGCATTCTCGACTAATTCTTTGACAACGGAAGCCGGTCGTTCGACGACCTCCCCGGCTGCGATTCGGTTCGCGAGTTGTTCCGGTAACTCTCGAATGATTCCCATCGACTCACCCTTTCTTTGCGGTCTGTTGCAGTTCGTAGAGCGCCTGCATCGCTTCGATTGGATTCATTGCCAATAGATCGAGTTTGAGCAGCTGTTCTCGAACAGCGTCATTCGACTCGAACAATGACAACTGACTGACTTCTTCCACTTGAGGTGGAGCGGTTTGCTCGTTCAAAGCAGGTTTCGTTGCTTCGGATTCGAGTTCTGACAGAATCGTCCGTGCCCGGTCAATCAATGAATCTGGGAGTTCGGCCAATTCCGCCACGTGAATCCCATACGATTTATCCGCACGTCCTGGATGCACTTCATGGAGGAAGACGACACGCCCATCCCGCTCAATCGCCCGAACATGAACATTCTCAAGTGTCGGAATCGAATCCTCGAGCACCGTCAGTTCATGATAGTGCGTCGAGAAGAGTGTCTTCGCTCCGATTGTTGAGGCAATATACTCGACAATTGCCTGTGCAAGTGCCATCCCATCATACGTTGACGTCCCTCGACCAATCTCATCCAATAGAATCAGACTATTGCTCGTCGCCTCTGTGACGGCTTGTCGCGTCTCGGTCATCTCGACCATGAACGTCGACTGTCCGCTCACCAAATCGTCCGCCGCACCGATCCGTGTAAAGATGCGGTCAAAGAGCGGGAGTTCTGCTGCTTCTGCCGGGACGAATGAACCGATTTGATGAAGGATCGCAATCAACGCAAACTGACGCATATACGTCGATTTACCGGACATGTTCGGTCCGGTGATGAGTAACATTTGACGTGTGTCGTCAAGTGTCAAGTCATTAGCGACATACTCACCTCGCGGCAAGACCGTCTCAATGACAGGGTGACGGCCGCGTTCGATTTGTACGTGCGATGTAGTTTTCGGGCGTACATATTCTCGTCTTTCCGCTACAACGGCAAGGGCGAGGAGCACATCCAACTCACTGAGTGAACGGGCCAATTGCTGAAGAGCCTTCGTGTACGTCTTCACTTCTTCTCGAAGTGCGACAAACAAGTCATATTCGAGCGTACAGCTCTTCTCTTCTGCTCCTAAGATGAGGGCTTCCTTCTCTTTTAGCTCAGGCGTAATGTATCGTTCCGCATTCGTCAACGTCTGCTTCCGCTCATAACGCCCTTCTTCGAGCAACTTCGCATTCGACTTCGTCACTTCCAAGTAGTAACCAAATACGCGGTTATAACCGACTTTCAACGACTTGATGCCGGTTGCGATACGTTCCTGTTGTTCGAGGTTGGCAATCCACGATTTCCCGTTCGCTTTCGCTTCTAGCAGTTCATCGAGCTCTTCTGAATACCCGTGACGAATCATCCCGCCTTCTTTCGTCGAGATCGGAGGTGAGTCGACGAGGGCAGTCCGGAGCTGTTCACTCAACGTCTCGAACGAGTCGAGATTCTGTTCGATTTGCTGCAAGCGATCCGCTTTCACTGTTTGTAAGAGTGACCGGACAGAAGGCATCCGCTCGAGCGTGTCGCGAAGTTGGACGAGATCTCGCGCATTCGCTGTCCCGTACCCAACTTTTGCGACAAGGCGTTCGATGTCATAGACTCGCTTCAACTCTTCCTGTAGTTGATCGCGCAACATAAAGTCGTCCACTAAGTTTTCGACGGCGTCCTGTCGCTCTTTGATGCCTTGTTCTGTATAGAGCGGCTGTTCAAGCCAGCGTTTCAACAAACGACCACCCATTGCCGTCGTCGTCTCATCAAGTAGTGAAAGGAGTGACCCTTTCCGTTCTCCCGAACGAGCGGAACGAAACAGTTCAAGGTTTCGGGCCGTATTGGCGTCGAGCTGCATATGCTGTTCGACCTCATAGGCGACAGCCGGTTGCAAGTGATCGAGCGAACGCTTCTGTGTTTTCGTGAGATAGGCGAACAGCAACTCAAATGCCGAGCGCTGCGCCTCGTCTTTCGCACCTTGTGCGAGTGGACTCTCCCGCTTGTCCACTTGAATCGAGAGAGGAATGCCGGTCTGTTTTAACAAGTCAGCGAGTCGTTCATCCTCAACGATGACCTCGTTCGGAAGCAATCCTTCGATTTCTCGTAAGACGGCTTCTTCTGACGAGAGCGTCGTCAGCCACGATTCCCCCGTCGTCACGTCACCTCGAGCAATCCCAAAACGTCCCGCGACGTCCGAGATGGCGACGAGATAACGGTTCTCTTTTTCGCTTAGTGATGCCATGTATGTACCTGGCGTGATCACTTGAATGACTTCCCGCTTCACGAGCCCTTTTGTCGCTTTCGGATCTTCTGTCTGTTCACAGATGGCGACGTTGAATCCTTTTTCGATCAGTTGTTCGATGTAGATTGCCGCCGAATGGTGTGGGACACCACACATCGGAATTGGATGCTCAGCCTGCTTCCCATTTTTAGAAGTGAGCGTGAGCTCTAATTCCTTGGCGACAATTTGCGCATCTTCAAAAAACAACTCGTAAAAGTCGCCGAGTCGATAGAATAAAAAGGCGTCCGGATAGTCTGCCTTGATGGAGAAATATTGTTTCATCATTGGTGTCTGATGTACTTCTTGCATGTTAATTCACCTCTAGAAAGTACAACAGCTGACCATCGGCCAGCTGTGTCGTTTTAGTATCCGCAGCCGCCGCGTGCTTGTTCAGCCGCCATGCCGCTCCCTGTCTTCCCTGCAAGGACGTCTCCGTCCGTCGATTCGATGATGCGATCCGTCACAGAGTTCGCGAGCGTGACCGTCACGTATTGAAGCAAATCGTTCACTTCGACCTGTGTCTCCTGGAACGCTTGAACGACCGGGATTGAATCGAGTTCTTCCATCGCTTTATCAATCTTCTGCTCGACTTTCGCGAGTGCTTCCGTCTTGCCGTAATGCTTACAGTTGACGGCTTCTTTTTGTAAGAATTTGATTCGTTTAATCAACGTCTGTACGCGGTCACTTCCGTTCACTTTCGCTTCCGCTTCTTTGAAACGCGCCACTTCTGGTGTTTGTGCTAATACGTCTGCCAATTCTCTTGCTTTTGCAATTACTTGTTGATCGGTCACCATTGTAAACCCCTTTATGTCTATGATGTAATCGTGCTCAAAGGCACGTGAATGTTCTTTCTCATTCTAACATGAACGATTCGGAAACGGTACTAGCGGGATTCGTTGATTCTCGTAACATATCGACGTGTGGAATACGATCTTCTTGATACACATCACTTGTCCGTTTGAAGCCAAACGAGGCATAAAAAGGTTCCACATACGTCTGAGCTTGCAGATATAATGTCTCATGACCAAAATCCTTAATTGCAGCTTCCATCAGCTTACGAGAATGACCTTTCCCTCGATGCGTCGCTTTCGTGACGACACGTCCGATGGCGACTGGAGAGGCTTCCGTCAAAACACGAAGCGCAGAGACAATCTCTCCATCTTCTTCGATCCAATAATGGATGGCTTGTTCATCTTTTCCATCGATTTCTTGATACGGACAGTTCTGTTCGACGACGAAAATCTCAGTCCGTAGCGCCAGTAAGCGATACAATTCCAATGTTGTCAGTTCATCAAATGTTTTTTTCTTCATCAATATCCCCCTAATCAATCGTCACCCCGAGTGCTCGGGCAACATGTAACCCGCTCGTCATTGCGCCAATCGTCCCCGCCCCTGGAAATACGGTATCCCCGCATACATAAAAGTTCGGCAAGTCTGTGCGATAACTCGCGGCACGGAACAACGCCTGGCTTGGCGTCTGGGCATACCCCCCGACTGCGCCATGCGGTCGCTTCGTATACTTCACCCATGCACCTGGTCCACCAGGAAGGAGAAGTGACGATTCACGGTCCCAATCGGGAAATCCAGTCGCGACGACGTCGACGAGACGATTGGTCCAATCTTGTTCTAGTTTCTCATATGCCGCTCGGTCTTTCCAATGTTGCCATTCTGATAAATCGATATGTGTGGATACCGTAATGGTCCGTTCCGGTTTTTCTGTGCGCAACACGTCATCCGGCGCCGACATGGATATGAACGCATGCCCACTCGGTAATCGCTCGTGATAGATTTGTTGAAATAGTGGTTGCTGTTGACAGACATCCTCAGGCAAGACGAGGTAGAGGCTGAACGTGCCCCATTGCGATTGTTTCAACTGTCTTCGATATTGTCGTTTGAAGCGTCGTTGTTCCTGTCCTTTGAGAAGTTCGCTCGTCCGCTCAATCGGGATGGCGGAAACAATCACATCGACCAGTTCAAGTCGTCCTCTTCGATCGGTGATGAGCCATCCATCCGTCACTCGTTCGATGGACTGGACATCTCTCCCTAATTTCGTCTCGCCACCAAACGTTCGGACGGCGCGCTCTAACGCATGAGCCAATTGATACAGGCCACCTTCAACATAGTACGCTCCTTCGTGATAGACCGACAGCGCCACTGCACCGAGTAAATGACTCGCTTCTTTCGCACCGGTCTGCAAACTATCGAGCAGGACTCCATCGATAAATCGCTCGAACATCGTACCGTTTAGTCCATGACGAGCTAACGTGTCACCGAGTGGCCGCTGGAGTTTCAGGAGCGCTGTGATTTGATTCGGTCGAAAACCTTTCAGCGCGTAAAGCATGTCTGATGTCGTGCGTAGCGGAAGTGCAGGTAACTCTTGAAACAACGGACGAATCTTCTCAAAGTCACCCCACACTTCACGATAAAACGCATGGATTGCCTCGTGGTTCTCTGAGAACGCATGACTGAGCTCATCAAGTAGACGTTCTCGGTCGCGATAGTAAGTGAGGGTAACGTCAGGCAGATGAATGTCCATCACCTCATCCAATAAAGTGACCTCGACCGATTCGTCCAATTTCTCAAGGACACGCTGATGGACTCCACCTTTTTCAAATCCCATTCCGAGCGTCGCGCCTGCCGGGAACAAGTAGTCACCCCGTTGAAACTTGCCGGCACATCCTCCCCATTCACGCGATGCTTCAAAGACGGTTACGTCATGTCCTTTTTGCTGAGTTAGCGCAGCTGCCGTCAAACCCGCGACACCTCCACCTATGACCCCGATTTTCATGTACATCCCTCCTCTCTATATCATACCTGCTCCGTTAAAAAATTGAAGAAATGAATCGGTTTTTGAGATTCCAGCGTTCTTTTGAAGGGAACTGATTCTCCTATGCAGAAATAGTTTACATCTGAAAAGGTAAGGTGATGAAAATGCGTAGTCGTGTCATGGTTTATTTATTGATTCCCATCCTCATCTTTATTGGTATACTGATTACCCCACCTTCCGAGGAATCGCTCAAGCTCGCGACGATGACCGTCGTCAGCATCCAGGAGATGATTCCTTACGAAAAAGAGTATACGGTACAGAAAGTGCTAGAAGAGCGATCGGCGGACGACAAATCAGCCATCATCGAAGAATGGCGTCTCGAGCAAGGAGCGAGAACGTCTTATAGTTATGTGCTCAGACTGAGAGGATTTGACCATGTGACACAGATCGATGCAGGGGCTGCCAACACGAGGTCGGACGGGTATTACGCGATGCAGGCGCATAGCCCTATTTTCGAGACGGACAAGCCGGTGTCCACGAACTATCCGATTGTCATGTTCAGTTCGGAACAACGTCTCGTCATCGGACAGATGGATGTTCGGGTCATCTATGAAGAGGATGAGCAATTAAAGAAATGGATTGTATTGGAGGATGAACAAGAATAGATGAGCAACTTACGACTTAGTCGCAATGCAAATATGAAACGAATCCTCATCATCGGTTCAGGCGGTGCAGGGAAATCCACAGTTGCCCGTCAACTCGGTGAACGATTACACCTCGATGTCTATCATTTGGATGCTCTCATGTGGAGACCGGGATGGGTGATGGCGCCGAGAGAGGAACGAATCGATATTCAACAACAACTCGTGAAGAAAGATCAATGGATCATCGATGGAAACTTCGGGAACACGCTTGATTTACGTTTACAGGCAGCAGATACCGTCATTTTGATTGACCTTCCGCGAATCATTTGTGTATACCGCGTCCTCAAACGATTTGCCCGTTACCGTGGTACGACGCGACCGGATATGGGCGCATCCTGTGAGGAAAAGCTCGATTTCGCATTTCTGAAATGGGTTTGGAATTTTCCTGACATTCAACGGCCTGAGATGATCAAACGAATCGAACAATATTCTCATGAGAAACAAATCATTGTCTTAAAATCTCGGAAAGATGTTCAAAACTTTATTAATCAAATGAAAAGGCAGAAGTTTCTATGAACCCTATTCTTCACAAAATCGGTACTATCTTTATTCCGGTAAGTGACATTCAAAAGGCGCGTGACTGGTATTGTGATTTATTTGATTTTTCAACAAAAGGAGAGAGTTTATTCGACCATTTATATGTCATTCCATTAGAGGGTACCAACCTCGTTTTAGATAGCAAAATCTACTCAAAAGATAACATCATCCAGACACCACTGTTTCACTTAAATACGCACGATATTCATCAAGCTTATACTTATATGATTCAAAACGACATTGATGTCATCACACCAATTGAGCACGAACATTGGTTCAATTTCAAAGATCTTGATGGAAATGTCATCATGGTATGCAAATGCTAACATCGGATCAAAACTTTAGTCAGACAACTCAGATCATCCGGGTCGATTGTAAAGATGACTACCTTGGAGAACTGAGCCATTGTAACAAGTAAATCAAGTTGTATGAGTAATAAGATTTACTCCCACATAGATGTGAGGTGATCATCTGTTTTTTCTTCAAATGTCTGGAACACCTGGATCAGGAAAATCCACATTGGCTAAGCAAATCATCCAACACGTACACGCGGTCGTCATCGATCATGATGTTTCAAAGACCGCCCTACTCCATACGCTTCCCATTGGCAACTTCTCGGATCGAGAAATCGGGAAGATGGCTTATGATGTCGATTGGTCTCTCATCGAGTATCACCTATCACTTGGACAAAACGTCATTCTCGACAGTCCTTGTCTCTATGACGAATTGCTCGATAAAGGGATAGCGATTTCCACCAAGTACGGTGCAACTTATCGTTACATCGAATGTCGTCATGAAAATCACGAAGAAATTAACGCACGACTTCGAAACCGTGTCAGACGACCAAGTCAAATTGATCAGGTTTCGTATGAGAATTGGTCTAAAATGAATGAACACTGCAAACGACCTACAAACCATCCCTACTTACAAACCTATACGATGGACAATCGAGAGATTCCAATCGAGCAAATTATGTCTTATCTTTTAAAAAACCAATAATAAAACGCTTTCATTTCAAAAGCGTTTTTCTTTTTTTAATTTTTTGTATTTTTATGCTTTACAATTAATAATTATACATATACACTTAGTCTCATCTACAACAGGGAGGCATTATACACATATGAAAAAATGGTTATTAGCAGGTACACTTATGTTAAGCGCGGCTTTACTCGGTGCATGTAGTCAAGAAACAGAAGGTGAAGCGACAGAGCAAAAAACGCTCGTCATGGGGACGAGCGCCGATTACTTCCCATATGAATTTGTCGATACGGCAAACGGAGATGCGATCGTCGGATTTGATATTGAAATCGCGGAGACGATTACAGAACGTCTCGGTTACGAATTGAAGATTGAAGATATGGACTTCGGTAGCTTACTCGGAGCCTTGAACAGCGGGCGTGTCGACTTCGTCATGGCAGGAATGACGCCAACAGAAGAGCGTAAAGAGAATGCGGCCTTCTCAGACATCTATCTTTCCGCGACAAACTTGATCATGACAAAAGATGAGTCACTTCAGGCAATCAAAGATTTGTCTGGTAAGAAAATCGGTGTCCAAACGGCTTCGATTCAAGAAAACATCGCAAAAGAACAAGCGCCTGACGCTGAACTCGTATCGTTGAACAAGATCCCTGAAATCGTTCAAGAGTTGAATACAGGTCGAATCGATGCAATGGTCATCGAAGACACGGTCGCACAAAAGTATCTAGATCAAGACGACAGCTTCTATACATTCGCTTTAAAAGAGGATGGCGAAAAAGGATCAGCTGCTGCATTTAAATTAGATGATGAGTTACGCGACCAGTTCAACGAAGAATTGAACAAGATGATGGAATCTGGCGAAATCGATGAATTGGTGAAAAAATGGTTCTCGATGGAGCCGACTGAATGAGACAAGTCGAGCTGCCGATCTATCCCGTCGTTTATCCGACGGGACATCGGTTAAATCAAAATGAAAGTCAGTTCCCTTTACCTGACCGAATCAAGAGCCAGCTTGATTCGTTGACGTATCATGACTTACATGAATATCCGGTCGAACCGATCAATGAATTGTTCGAACAATATGCTGCGTACGTCGGTGTGACACCTGAGCAACTGCTCGTCGGTTGTGGAAGTGATGAGATGATTCATGTCGTGACGCAAGCATTACTCGCACCAAATGACATCGTCTTGTCCCCGGCTCCTGACTTTTCGATGTATCCCATCTTTACGACCATCGCCCACGGGCAACATGTTCAAGCCAATGATTTATCATATGAGGGAATTGTAGAAGCAATCGAGACGCATCATCCGAAGCTTCTTCTTCTCTCGAACCCGAACAATCCAACCGGGAAGCTGTGGACCGTGAAAGAGTTGACGCATCTCGCCTCACTCGTTCCTTACCTTGTGGTGGACGAGGCGTATATGGATTTCACACCGGATGACAGCATGATCCCGTTCATTGCAAACCATCCGAATCTCATCGTCCTTCGCACGATGTCAAAAGCGTTCGGATTGGCAAACGTACGAATTGGATTCATGGTGACAAACAACGAACTCGCTCACTATTTCCGTCAATTCATCCCACCGTTCAACATTAGCGGGGTGAGTGCAAAGATTTGCAACATCTTCTTAAAAGATGCAACTTATCTTCAAGAAACAATCGAATGGCATGACGAGATGCGGCAAAAGTGGGTATCCGCTTTTGAATCAATTGGTCACGTCCTCCCTGCCTCGACAAACTTTTTGTATATCGAGCTCGAGCAACTCGAAGCAGTATGGGCACAATTGACCGCATTGAACGTACACACTTCGAAACAACCGACGGGCATTCGAGTGACCATCGGTGACGAAGCGGCACTTCATCTCGCACATACAGCTATTCAGCAATACAAGGAAACAAGTCACGTAAAAAACTCCTGAACCTCATGTTCAGGAGTTTTTGTCAGTCGATCGTTTTGATCACGCGCGCCGGATTTCCTCCGACAACCGTCCGTGGTGGCACATCTTTTGTGACGACCGCACCAGATGCGATGACTGCCTCATCTCCAATCGTCACACCCGGATTGATGATGGCCCCTCCACCGATCCATACCCGGTCTCCAATCGTCACGGGTTTTCCGAACTCATACCCAGAGATGCGCTCAATCGGATCAATCGGATGTGTCGCCGTATAGATATGTACACCTGGTGCAAGCATACAGTCATCCCCGAAAGTGATGGGACAAATGTCTAAAAAGACACAGTCAAAATTCGCATAGAATCGTTCACCCAAGTGAATATTGTACCCGTAATCACATTTGAAGTTCGGTTCGAAGTAATACGACTCTTTCGTCGAACCGAGTAACGCACTAAGAATTTCTTTCCGTTCAGTCAAATCATCAATCCCGGAACGATTGAATCGTTCGGTCAATCGCCGGGCATGCTTCCGATCTTTAACGAGCGTCTCATCAACAGCTAAATATAATTCACCACGAATCATCTTCTCTTTTTCCGTCATCATAATCCCTCCTTACACTCAGTATAGAGGATTTTCAAATCATTTAGGGAATAGAGACAAGGATGAGCAGAAGGAGGAAGATGTGATGAAACGTATTTTAGAGTGTCGGGCAAGTGATTTTATCACGTTTAATCGTCAAGATTTAGTCGGGTCGATTCGAAAAGCAGAAGGACGAACGGTCATGGCGGAGGTCATCCCGACGGTGCAACCGCTCTACCCAGAAGTCACGAATGCAGAACTGGCAAGAGCGTTCGGTGCCGACTTGATTTTATTGAACATGTTAGATGTGTTCCATCCTTACATTAAAGGACTTGAAAGTCACGCGCTGTTCGGCGACATGCCAGGTGAGGAGATGAGTGACCATCCGATTTTGGAACTAAAGCGATTGATCGGATTGCCGATTGGAGTCAATTTAGAGCCTGTCGACTTTTCAGAGAGATCGTCTGAAATGAATGAAGTGAAACGAGGCAGACTCGCTTCAGTCGAAGCGTTCCAAAAAGCGTCTGAACTCGGGATCGATTTCGTTTGTCTGACAGGCAACCCGAATACCGGGGTTACGAATGAAGCAATCGAACAAGCGATTATCCGAGGGCGTCGTGAATTCGCTGGCGTCATCATTGCCGGAAAGATGCATCAGGCCGGTGTCGGCAGCGTGTTAGATCGCGACGCATATATCCGCTTCGTTGAAGCAGGGGCAGACATTATTCTTCTGCCAGCTCCAGGAACCGTTCCGGGTGTCCGTGAAGAGGCATTCCACGAACTCGTACAAGAACTGCAAGCACTCGGAGCACTCACGTTAGCCGCAATCGGGACATCTCAAGAAGGGGCTGATGTGGCGACTGTTCGTGAGATCGCACTCTCTTCAAAGCGTGGAGGCGCAGATATCGTCCATATCGGTGACGCCGGATTGTCTGGGATTGCCGTACCAGAGAACATTCAGGCACTTTCAATTGCCATTCGCGGGCGACGTCATACATACATTCGCATGGCTGCCTCGGTCAATCGTTGACACAAAAAAGGAAGGAGACGCGCTCCTTCCTTTTGCTTTACCATTCCGTGACGTCTCGACGAGGCTTCGCAGGCGTCGTCGTGCCGTGACGTTTGGCAAGTAACGCTTCTACATCTTCTAAGCGCACACCTTTAGCTGCCAATAAGACGAGCAGGTGATACAGAAGGTCGGCCGATTCTTCGACCAAATCTTCGTCCGTCATTGCGGCAATCACGACCTCGAACGATTCTTCACCGAACTTCTTCGCAATTTTTTCAACGCCTTGTTCAAACAAATACGTCGTATATGAACCTTCTTTTGGTTCATTCTTTCTTGATTGAATCAATTGCTCCAATTCATGAATCATACGTTCACCTCCGTAAAGAAACAACTTCGATTTCCGGTATGACAAGTCGGACCATTCGCATGGACACGAACAAGAAGCGCATCCTGGTCACAGTCGACGTGGATACTGACGACGTCAAGTGTGTTGCCGCTCGTCTCCCCTTTCATCCATAGCCGACCTTTTGAACGAGACCAGAATGTCACGACCCGTTCACGTAGCGTCTGACGGATGGCCTCATCGTTCATATATCCGAGCATGAGAACGGCCCCGTCTTCTTCTGAGACGATGATGGCGGGAATCAATCCATTTTCGTCGAAACGAACCGCATCGGCAAGTTGTGACTCGTGCATACGTGCTTCACCTCTTCTACTGTCGTTTTTCGGTCATGTAAGATGGAGGCAAGTAGTGCGGCATCGACCTTCTCGAGCGCTTCGACTACGTGCTCGGCATTCCCCGCCCCACCTGAGGCGATAATCGGAATGTCGACGACTTCGCGAAGTTGTTCTAAAATCGCAAGGTCATATCCGCTTTGCTTTCCGTCTTGGTTCATGGACGTGACAAGAAGTTCACCCGCCCCGAGTGCGGCCACTTGTTTCGCCCATTCGACCGCTAACAGTTCTGTCTTCTGTTTACCGCCATATGTGTACACATAGTATTCCCCGTCTTCAAATTTCACGTCGATCGCAACGACGATACATTGTGACCCGAAACGATCGGCCGCTTCTCGAATGAGACTTGGGGATTCGACAGCGAGCGTGTTCAACGATACTTTATCTGCTCCTGCTTTTAATAATGACGAGATGTCATCAAGTGAACGAATCCCTCCACCGACCGTCAACGGGATGAATACTTTCCGTGCCACTGCACTGACGACATCTAGCATCGTCTGGCGGCGTTCCGTACTTGCCGTGATGTCGAGAAAGACGAGTTCATCGGCTCCGGACTCATCATAATACTTCGCGATTTCGACCGGGTCACCGATGTCTCGTAGTTGAACGAATTCAATCCCTTTGACGACACGGCCTTCCTTCACATCGAGACATGGAATAATTCTGCGTTTAAGCATAACGCGCCTCCCATTCAATCAGTTCATCGATACTTACTTTACCGGAGAGGAGTGCTTTCCCAACGACGGCCTCATCAATCTTAGCCATCTTTAGTTCCTTCACGTCCTCTTCGGTCGTCACACCGCCTGAGGCAATGAGTGTGACGTTGACGATTTGGCGTAGCGCCTTCATGCGCGCAACGTTCGGACCATTCAGTTTTCCGTCAGATCCGATGTCCGTATACAGAATCGTCTCAATCCCTCGTTTGACGAGATCTTGAGCGACCGAGATGTCATCGAGCTTTGTCGCTTCCTGCCATCCGTTGATGGCGACCTTTCCGTCATATGCATCGAGTGCCACAGCAACTCGTTTGCCATACTTTTCAATCGCCTTGTCTAAAAAGTCAGGATCCGTAAATGCTTTTGTCCCTAAGAGGACACGATCCGCACCGGTTTCCATGACCGCATCGAGTGAGGCTTCTGAACGAATCCCACCACCCGTCTGTACGAGAAAGCCAAGAGACTTCGCATAACGGACGACATCTAAGTGACGCGGTTCGCCTGCCTTAGCCCCTTCTAAGTCGATCAAGTGAATCATCGGGACTTTTCCTTGCCACGCTTTTAATAATTCATACGGGTCACCGTATTGTTCTTCCGTCGAAAAATCGCCTTCCGTCAAACGGACGATTTTGCCTCCAATTAAATCAATGGCGGGTAGTAATTTCACGCTCGACCGCCTCCTTCCATTCTTGAAGTAAACTGAGACCGAACGCCCCACTTTTTTCCGGGTGAAACTGCATGCCCGTGACGAGTCCTTTTTGAACAATCGCGGGAACACGCTCTTCCATATAATCTGCTTCCGCCACAATATAGGCATCGTCCGTCACGGCGTGATAAGAGTGAACAAAGTAGACGTCCTCATCGCGAAGAATCGAGTTCCATCCAACGTGTGGAAGACGCTTCGCGCGCATTCGCTCAACCGTTCCCGGAATCAACCCGAGACCTTTCGTCGGCATGCCTTCCGTACTTGAATCAAACAAGAGCTGCATCCCAAGACAGATCCCTAAAAACGGCTTTTCCGTCGCCATCTTTTGTAATAGCGGGATGAGCCCCGTCTGTTCGAGTGATTGCATCGCTTGCGGGAAAGCACCGACCCCAGGAAGTAAAATGGCGTCCGCTTCTTCAATTTGGCTTGCATCATTCGTAATCACGACGTAGCAACCGATGGCCTGCAACGCACGTTCGACGTTGAATACGTTACCCATTCCATAATCGATGACCGCTACTTTCATCCTTCAATCCATCCTTTCGTAGAAGGGAGACGATCCGTCCCATCGCTCGAGACCGCCTCAGCAAGTGCTCTTCCGAACGCTTTGAACAACCCTTCAATCATGTGGTGTGAGTTCGATCCATACAGGACCGCGAGGTGAAGCGTGAGTCGACCGTTCATGGCAACCGCTCGGAAGAATTCCTCAGCGAGCTCGGTATCAAAATCCCCAAGCTTCGGATTGCGAATATCCGCTTGATAGACAAGGAAGGGACGTCCTGACACATCGACGACCGCTCGCGCTAACGTCTCGTCCATCGGCATGTAACTCGTTCCATAGCGGCGAATCCCGACTTTGTCTCCGAGAGATTTGGCGATGAGTTGACCGAGCGCAATCCCCACATCTTCCACTGTATGGTGGGCATCGACCCATGTATCTCCTTCAACTTTCACCTCTAAGTCCATCTGACTGTGAAAGGCAAGTAACGTCAACATGTGGTCAAAAAAACCGACTCCTGTTTGGATGGTGCTTTCTCCTGTTCCATCTAGATTGACTCGAATCTCAATTTTTGTCTCTTTCGTCTCACGCTTTAGTTCAGCTGTTCTCAACAGAATTCACCTCTTCAATCGTTTGTCGGATATAGGCATACGCCTCATCTGTCCCTGCACTGACACGTAATCCATCCGGAAACGCACGTACATGGACGCCTTTTTCAAGGAAGTGGGATGCCCACCCTTCACTGTCATCGGTTTTGACATAGATAAAGTTGGCACGACTCGGTAAAATCTCACCGATCGGTCGTAACAACTCAGTTAATTTCTCACGTTGCGCCGTATGGAACTGAATCGACTCTTGGATATACGTCTCATCACGCAATACAACGTTGGCGACCGCGGCACTGAGTCCACTCACATTGAACGGTGAACGGAACCGGTCGATCTGTTCGATGATTTCTTCTGACGCAATCATGAATCCAATCCGAAGGTTCGCAAGACCGAACGCTTTTGATAACGTCCGTAAAATGATGACGTTCGGATGCTCGTTCAAGCGAGACACAAATGAATCCTCCATCGTGAAATCGATATAGGCTTCATCCACAACGAGATAAGGGACACGTGTCGCAATGTCCGACAATTCTTCAAGTGTCCACATCTTACCGGTTGGGTTATTTGGATTCGAAATCAGAACGAGCTTCGGCTCATTCGTTTGAATGAGTTCGGTTAGCGCATCGTAACTCAATCCATGCTTATCCGGTTGCATGAAGTGCCCTCTCGCAATCTGTGTGTATATGCCATACATCGAGAAGTCTGGAGCCGGTGCGACCACACGGTCTTCCGTATCTAAAATGGCCTGACTTAAGATGGCCAACAGCTCGTCGCTTCCACTTCCGACCATCAGTTGCATCGTCTCGACTCCCGCATAGTTCGCATAACTCGCTTTTAAAGCAAGCAATTCTTCGACCGGATAACGGCTGAGCGCCTCGAGTGAAACGTTTCGAATAGCCCGTTCAAGCCGCTCTGGTAACGGATATTGACTTTCATTTTGATTGAGCGCGTATCCTGATACGGCATAGGGCACATATCGCGGGATGTTCTGATAATTTCGTCTCATACGTCCTCCATCCGAACAGCCATGGCACGGGCATGTCCTTCTAATTGTTCTTGTTTTGCGATTCGAATCGCAGCCTTTGTGATCGCCTCATCAAGCTCTGTCATCTCAAGGAACGTCTGACGGCGATAAAAGTCATCGACGGACAATCCGCTCGAGAATCGCGCCGTCCCACTTGTCGGAAGGACATGGTTCGGTCCAGCGATATAATCCCCGAACGCTTCCGCCGCCTCGTGACCGAGGAAGAACGACCCGCCGTGACGTATCGCACCCATCAACGTTTCAGGATTTTTGACGGCCAACTGGACGTGCTCCGCAGCCATCGTGTTCGCGTACTCGATGGCATCTTCTAGTGATCGAACGATGACTCCGCCACGTTTCAATGACTCCCTAGCGATCTCTTGTCGTGGTAAGAGCGAAAGTTGACGCTCAAGTTCTTGTTCGACTTCTTCACGAAGCGTTTCTGTCGTGACGAGTGCGATAGCCGTCGCCTCTACGTCATGTTCTGCTTGTGCGAGAAGATCCGCCGCGACCCACTTCGGATTTGCCGTTTCATCGGCAATGATCAACACTTCGGACGGTCCGGCTACAGAGTCGATGCCGACGATGTGCGAGACGAGCGCCTTCGCCGTCGCGACATACGCATTTCCGGGTCCTACAATTTTATCGACCGGACGAATCGTTTCCGTCCCATATGCGAGTGCGGCAACGGCTTGCGCGCCTCCGACTAGAAAACATTCATCTGCCCCTGCGATTTTTGCTGCAATCAAGAGGGAAATGTCAATCCCATCTGCTTTTGGTGGAGTGACCATGACGACTCGTTTGACACCGGCCACTTTCGCCGGAATGATATTCATCAGGACGCTCGACGGATAGACGGCTGTCCCACCTGGTACGTAGACACCGACCGAATCGAGCGGCATATAACGTCTACCGAGTCGGAACATCGTATCTTCGAACACATCATCTTGACGTACTTGATGCGTGTGGAAGGCGCGAATTCGTTCTGCCGCTAAGGTCAACGCTTCCGTCAGTTCAGCATACGCTGCCGGCGGGGTAAAGCGAGACAAATCGACAGATTCGATTTGGTCGATCCCATCGAATTGACGCGTCCATTCAAGGAGTGCTTCATCTCCGCGTGCCTCAACCGCTTCTACGATTGGTTTGACCGCTTCCGCCCAAGCTTCTCGCCGTGATCGATTCGTTTCTGTACTCATGCATTCTCCTCCTGACTCAGCTTTCGAATCCATGCCTTTAATTCGTCAGGCTGCTCTGCCAAAGCCGTTTCGCTCGTGATGAATTTTGCATTGATTGAAAAAATCGTTTCATATTCCTCTAAGTCATTCGCTGCTAACGTTGCACCTGTCTCGACGATGTCGACGATACAATCCGCTAGTCCTGTTAACGGAGCGAGCTCCACAGACCCATTCAACGCGATGACTTCTACGTTTTGTCGCTTTGACGCGAAGTGTGAGATGGCGATATTCGGATATTTACTCGCCACTTTTAATTTCTTTGTGCCATTACGTCGAACTTTCGGACCACATACGGCCATCCGACAGCGTCCAAACGGTAAGTCGACGACTTCAAGTACACCTGGCGTTTTCTCTCGTAAAATATCTCCACCAACAATTCCGACATCAGCCGCTCCGTGCATCACATATTTATAGACGTCGTCCCCTTTGACGAAAATAAATTCATGATCTCCTGCTTTTACTGTGAGTTCACGTCCCCGCTTCTCTGGCCAAACGGGTAAATCACGTTCGACAAAAAATTGACGAGCTGCTTTTTCAATTCGTCCTTTCGCAACCGCTACCTTCATTTGATCACCTCATCTAACTGTTCTAAATCGAGTGACATGCCGAACGCTCGTCTTGAGTGTCCGAAATGACCATATAGGGAATCGTATCGTCCCCCTGAAAGGACACGCTTTCCTTCTACACTTCCCGTCACGGTCAAACCTGAATAGTAATCGAAATCTCCCGTTTGACCGAAATCGTACGATACGTCTAGACCGATTGCACGCAAGTGTTGTACGGCCTCATCGACTTCATCGATGGCATCGTTTAAAGACTCTGGTGACTCAGCCCGTAATTCTTCGAGCGCTGAATTCCCAATTAAAAACGGTAGCTTTGCAATCAATGGATAGCGATACGTCTCTGCTAACTCACGTAACGATTCTAAATTTCGAAGTGCTAAGATTTTTCGGAATGTCCGTTCTTGAATGCCTGTCTCTTTCGCGATGAGCGAGATGACAGCCGCTGATCCGATTTTAATTGTCAAACGTTCAGTCGGCAGGACTCCTTCCGTCATATCGAGAAATGATTCGATAAGATGACTGTCCTTCTCTTCCCCATCAACCCACTCAAGTCCGAGCTGTTGCCGTTCATGTGGTTGACCGGAATGTTTGACCGTCCGACGGTAGACAGCCCCGGCGTACGCGACACGCATCGGTTCATGACCGTCTGCTAACTTTCTTGCGATTTGCAATGTATAGTCAGGGCGCATGACGAGGAGTTCCCCGTCATTCCCGAATAAACGATAATAGGCCGACTCGTCAAAGAGCGCCAAATTTTGATAGTGCGAATAGTATTCGAGTAACGGCGGGTCGATGACGGCATAACCGCTCGCCTCTGCCTTTTCTAAAAATGAAAGCATCCACCGTTTTGGTCGAATGACATCTCCTGATTGTAGTTCATACCATCCTTCTGGAATTGAACCTTTCGAATTTGACCAAATCATGATAACCACCCTTTATCTTATTATCACTTTACCAAACTAAAGTAGTGTGTTAAATTTATCAAACAGAGAAACACCTGTCAACCAATTGAACTGAAAAGGACGTGTAACAGATGTTTAACTTTACCCATGATGGCCATGTGCATACCCCATATTGTCCACACGGTACGAAAGACCCGATTGAACACTATATTCAAGTCGGGATTGAAAAAAACCTGCAAACGATGACGTTCACAGAACACGCACCGTTCCCACAGGTATTTATCGATCCGGTGCCGAATCAAGACTCCGCGATGTCGATCGACCTCCTTCCTGACTACCTCAATACATTGCATCAGATGAAACGACAGTATCAAGAGGTCATTGACATTAAAGTAGGACTAGAAGTCGACTTGTTGCCACGTCTAGAAGAAGAAACAATCGATTTGTTGAAACCATATGCTCCTCTACTTGATGAAGTCATCTTGTCCCAACACTTTTTATTAATAGATGGTGTATATATGCCAGTAGATTATTCTGCTGAAACGTTTGACGACATCGTTCAAGCGCTCGGTTCATTCGAAAACGCGATGAAAGCTTATTATGACTCGATTGAACGTAGTCTCAGCTTTCCATGGGAAACGATTCAAGTCACTCGGATTGGACACATCGACTTACCGATCAAATATCAAAAAAATTATGACTGGAATCGTTCAGCAGTCAGACAAGAGGAAGAACGTCTCTTGCGAGCGATTGCCGATCGAGGATTCGGCCTCGATTTTAATACCGCAGGACTTAGAAAACCTGATTGTGGTGAGCCATACGTCGCCGGACTCGCCAAAGATGCGAACCAATTGAACATCCCTTTCACGTTAGGATCAGATGCTCACCTCGCTAAAGATGTAGCCGCTGGTTTCGACATCATTGCACAAAAAAAAGCCACGTTCCTATGAACGTGGCTTTTTGACAGCGATCTAGCTATCTAGATCCCCATGCTTATGGTTGACAACGATATGGCGTTCCATTTCTTCATCTGTAAATATCATACCATAACGAAGAATAGATGCAACAAAAAATTGGGTGAAATGGTTCACCCAATTAAAATCACATCGCTGCGTATAAAGTTTTCAAGTCGTTTGTCGCTGCCTCATCCATTTGGAGGGCTACAAGTTCAACATATTGAAGGGCAGGATCTTGATCTTTTGATAAAGCAACGATTTCAGCGGCTGCCTTATCAAGTGCTAACAAAATGCCTGACACCCCGAGTGTCGGATAGTAACGAAGAAGTGCACGGACATGCTTAATCTCAGAAACTTCATTTCCATTGATGGTCAACGATTTGACTGCCAATTCCTGATGCATGCCAATCGCAAATTTATCTTCCCATACTTCTTCAAGCGTGATTAACGCTTCTACTTCATATGCACCATCTGTAAAGCGAACGTGTTTTTCCATGAACAAATTCCCCTCTCCTGAATCTACTTTTATTATATAAGAGATTTTAGAGAGTATATTGTGAAATATTGAACATTATGTGTAAAGTTTGTCTCACTTCATTTTGAACAACAAAAAAGGCCCCTCCGAAGAGGGGCGAATAATGGAAGAGTAAAACACCATTGGCAGTACATTAATAATATATCATCTAATGAAAACGTTTACAATGTATTTTTGTACATTTTTTCAAGTGGCATATGTAACACTTCAATCCCACTCTCACGCATTAATTCTAAACCGTCACCATGCTCATATCCGACCGCATAGACGACGCGGGCGACGCGCGCTGCAATCAGAGCAAGAGAGCAGGCATGACACGGTGAATGAGTAACGTAGGCTGTCGCACCGAACGCATTCGTCGAATCAGCAGCCAATTTTCCGATCGCATTGATTTCGGCATGAATCTCATGTTGCTTCGACCAGTGATGATGATCATACGGGTCCGTACATTTGATATATGTCACATCATCCCGGATGAGCCGGGCGGGCTCATTGATCATATCGAGATCCGATGATGCAACGTAGTCGGCATGCTTATAGAAGCCGTCTTCTTGCTTGATATAAATCTCATTACAGTTCGTATGACCAGAAGGTGTACCATTTAGACCAATTGAAATTGGTTTTTCATCTTTGACGATGACACAGGCAACACTTTTCGATGCACATTTCGAATGTCGTTCTGCCATCATATCGGCGAACAATAACCACGTCTCGTCCCACAATCGTTGTTTCTCCATGTAAGTCCCTCCTCGTAGAAAAGGAAAGTCTGATTGCTCAGACTTCCCTTCTTAATATCCTGTATCTTTTGGCAGTTCTTTATTTTTTGAGGCAATCTCAATGACTTTTTCTTTGAGCTCATGCTCCATCCGGTCGAGTTCACGTTCAGCGTCACGACGCTTTTGTTTACCTTCTTGTTGAATGCGTAACGTTTCATCAAGTGTCGAGAGTAAATTCTCGTGGGCTACTTTAAGGGATTCCACAGAGACAATCCCTTTTTCATTTTCTTGAGCGATTTCAATCGAAGAGTCTTTGAGCATCTTCGAGTTTTGCTCAAGCAACTGATTGGTCGTCTTCGTCACGTCCTGTTGCATGCGAAGCGCCGTCTTCTGACGTGTCAAACTGAGCGCGAGAACGACTTGGTTCTTCCAAAGCGGGATTGTATTGACGACTGCTGACTCGATTTTCTCAGCGAGAATTTGGTTGTTCTGTTGGATGACTCGGATTTGTGGCGCCATTTGTAGGCTGATGGTACGGCTCAATTTCAAATCATGTAGCTTCTTCTCAAATCGATCTGCCAATTGAATCATGTCGTTCAACTGTTGAAGTTTAGACTGATCTTTTGAAATTTCGACTTCTTGACGAAGTGGCGCGATTTCATGTTCACGTACATGATCAAGTTTCGTTTCACCCGCAGCGATATAGACGTTCAACTCTTCGAAATACCGCTTATTCTTATCATACATTTGATCGAGCATCGTGATATCTTTCATCAGACCGAACTTCGCACGATCGAGGTTATGGATGACCTCTTCCAAATAGACGTTCATTTTTTCGAATTGAAGCTTATAGTTTTCGGCTTTCTTCTTTGCACGACCGATGAGCGGGATGTTGTCCATAAAACTCTTTTTCTCCGGTTGAAGCATGTCCGGGTCCATCTTTCGGACGTTCTGCATTAAGTCAGACAAGAGTTTCCCCGCATCCCCGCCATCTTTCATTCGAACTTCCGTCAGAATTTGGTCAGAGAATTGTGAAAGTTCACGTTGAACGTTCGAGCCAAACAACATGACCGAATCTGTCTTTTTAATATCAATCGACTCCGCCAATCGTGTAATTCGCTCACGGTGCTCTTGAGGCACGTCTGGCTTGGCTTGGATGGCAGGTACTTCGTGAGGTTGTGAAACAGATGACCATTCCACAGATGGGTCGCTAAATCCCTCTGTTTCTGTTTTCGTTTTCGTATCAGATGTCAGCTCTTCTTCCGGCCATGACTGCCAGTTCGTTTCATTCGATGAAGTCATGTTTCTTTCTCCCTTCCGGCTGATCAGATAAGACTCGCTCCATCATGATCAGTTCGCGTTCGAAGTCTACGGCGTCATCTTCAAGAAGACGTCCGCGTTGTTCTTTAAATTTATCGACAATTAGTCGCATATTCGTGATTAATTGCTCTCGAGTCTCTTCTTGAATGACGACTCGTTTTCCTTCAAGTTCTTTAAATTTCAAAACGACCGAGACGAGGGAATCTAAGTAGAATGTGAACAAGTCTCGAACATGTTTTGCGTCTTGTGGATTTTCGAAAAGTTCTTCGAACAATTCGTGTGCTTCTTTGGAGACAGCTTTCATCTCACGCCTTACTTCCACATCTTTGATTTCAGGAAGGACGCGGTCAATCTGTTGTAGCTTCTCATATCCTTGTTCAATCGTCCGTTGCAAAAATTGAAGTTCTAAATCGTCCGTCGCCTCGAATTGACGCGCCGGGACGGGTTCCTCAATCGGCTTGAGGATTCTTGAACCTGAGAAAGGTTCGTCCTCATCGAGCAACAGTTTTTTCTTGGCACGCTTCGCGACCATTGTCGGTGTTCGTTGACGGTTTTTGCGCTTGTTCGTCGACCAGACTTCATTCAAGACGAGCGCCCCTACTATAATGAATAACCAGGAGAAATCGAATACGTTGATGGCAAAGTATATGACTGCCCCTGTCAGGGCCCATTTCATCCATGTTTTCATTCTTTTCACCTCATCTCATGTTACTTCTATTGTACATTACGAAACCTATCAAAAAAAGTTTCGTCATCCCTATCATTTTAGCATAATAAAATTCGTTGTTCCCTCCGTCCACAGGTGTAAAAACGAGTACCTATATCGACTTCTTTCCCGTTGTGCTATGAAAAAAACCGTAGACCTTTAAGCCTACGGTTTGTCTATTATGTTGTGACCCACGTTGATACCATAACAATGGCTACTGTCACAGGAATGACGTAGCGAATGAGCGCATGCCAGATCGGATAAAGCTTCTTACCCGGTTCTGACGTTTGAATCTCATCTTTCAAAATACGTTGATCGACGACGTATCCGACAAAGATCGATGTTAAGAGCGCCCCGACCGGCATCAAAATATAGCTGACGAGGTAATCCATCGTATCGAAGAACGTACGCCCATTCCAAATCTGTAAATCACTCAATAGTCCGAATGACAATGCAGATGGAACGCCTACGACGAACACGAGAATGGCTGCCGTTACGGTTACTTGCTTCTTCGTCCAAGTCGATTTCTTTTCGTTCAACCGATCTGTCACACCCGCGACAACAACTTCTAACATCGCGATTGACGACGTGATCGATGCGAACGCGAATAAGAGGAAGAACAACACCATAAAGAACCCGCCAAGTGGTACTTGGTTAAAGACAGCTGGTAATACAACGAACAGTAACGCCGGACCTTCAGCCGGATCAAGTCCTGAAGCGAAGACTGCCGGGAAAATAGCAAGTCCAGCTAAGAGTGAAACCGTGATGTTCAATAGAACAATCATGTTCGCAGAACGGTTCAACGTCCCTTTCGTCTTGATATACGACGCATATGTCAACATCGCCGCTACCCCTAACGATAAGGAGAAGAAGGCTTGTCCTAGGGCAAATAGTACCGATTCACCCGTCAATGCAGAGAAGTCAGGTTGTAAGAAGAAGCGGACTCCTTCCATCGCCCCGTCGAGTGTCAATGAACGGACGACGAGTACGATGAAGCTGATGAACAAGAGCGGCATTAAGATTTTGCTCATCCGTTCAATCCCTGCTTCGACCCCGCGTAAGACAATCAATAACGTGATCAACAAGAATAAGAATTGTCCGAGCACCGCGATGCCAGGTGTTGACACGACATTTCCGAATACATCTCCGAACTCGTCAGCTGTACGTCCAGTTAACGTCCCACTCAAACCGAGACCGATATAAATAAGGACCCATCCTCCAATAACACTATAGAAGGAAAGCAACAAGAAACATGCGATGACTCCTAAATAACCGATAATGCTCCAACGACCATGCCCTAATTGTTTGAAGGCAAGAAGTGCCGTCTTTTGAGTTGAACGTCCAACGATGAATTCACCAATCAATAATGGCAGACCAAGTAATAATGTGAACGCCAAAAACATGAGTAAAAAGGCACCGCCCCCACTAGTTCCAGTGACATATGGAAATTTCCATATCGCACCTAAACCGATTGCCGACCCTGCGGCAGCTAGAATGAATCCAATTTTTGAGGCGAATGAGTTTTGCGCCATGATTACCCCTACTTCCTGTTTTTCATTTCATTTTCATAATAATAGTGAAATACTAACACGGTTCAAGGGTCAGGACAACATAAAAACAGAGAAAAGTCTGAATACTTTTCTCTGTTGATGCTTTATGGCGTTAAAAACGTGAGAGCCTGCTCTCGAATCTGGATTGCTAAGTGATCTGTTTCAAAATGTTCACCGTCGATATCGATGACTTGTGGCTCATTCAACTCAACTTCGACATATGAAGTTTGAAAGTGATTCCACTCCTCTGATTTTTGATCGAGACCGAGCTGTTGGGCCAACAATTGTCGAATCATCGGAAATCCAATAGACGAACTGTGAACGACTTCTAACATGCCATCCGAAAACGATTGCGTCTCCAATTTCGTCGGTACGGTTCCGAGATAACTCCCGTTCCCTACATATAAGAAGCTGACGTCTCCTTCGTAAAGAAGTTCATCTCCTCGACGTAACCGAATCTGAAATGGGTCAGCTTCACGAAATTGGCGGATAGTTGCAAGAAAGTAGCCGATTGAACCTAAAGATTCTTTCTCGCCCGGGTCGATTTGACGTGACGTATCTGCAATCAATCCGACTCCAACGAAATTGAGGGCATACATCTCATCTACTTGAATCACGTCCACATGTTGCTCATGGTTCAATTTGATGATGCTCGCGGCTTGTGTTGGTTGAATAGGAAGATCGAGCGCTCGTGCGAAGTCGTTACACGTCCCTGCAGGAATGATTCCTACTGTCGGTCGCTCCTCAAGCTCTAACGTCATCAACCCATTGACTACTTCATTGAGTGTACCGTCTCCCCCGATGACAATCAGATGGTCGAACGATCCACTTTCTTTTGCAAATCGAAGTGCGTCCCCGATTTCTTGTGTCTTCTTGATGATGATTTCTTCATAGAGCGATTCAATCGTTCCGATGACTTCCCCGAGCATCGTTTCGCTCGTACCAGACTTCGGATTCGAAATAATCAATGCTCTCATAATAACCCTTCCTGTTCTAAGAAGTCTTTCGCTACATCATAGGCGCGTTCATTTCCGTACGCGACACGACGGTTCAATTCAGACATTTGTTCGTCTGTGATTTTACCTGCGAGCTGATTGAGTGCATCTTCAATTTCTGGATACTCTTCAAGCGTCTCTTCTTTCAAGAGCGGTGCCCCTTGGTAAGGCGGGAAGAATTGTCGATCGTCTTCTAGAACGACAAGGTCGTTCTCGGCGATATCAGGATCCGTTGCATAAGCGTCTACTAAATTGACATCTCCTCGTGAAATGGCACGATAGCGTAATTTTTGCTCCATCGAGACGACGGATGGGAAATCAAGACCATACTCGTTTTGAAGTCCTGGATATCCGTCTTCACGGTCGGTAAATTCAAGTGTGAATCCGGCTTGTATATCAGACTGAACGTTTCGTAAATCTGAAATGGCGGAAATGCCTTCTGCCTCTGCATAGTCACGTGGGATTGCGAGTGCGTACGTATTGTTAAACTGCATCGGTTCGAGCATGACGTACCCGTCTTCAGCAAGCGCCTCTCTAGCTTGTTCATATACTTCACGGGCATCGTTTGATTCGGGTGTTTCCTTGACGAGACTCGCGAGTGCCGTTCCGGTGAATTCTGGATAAATGTCAACATCACCAGATTGGAGGGCGCCCCATACAAATGTCGTCTCCCCAAAGTTCGGCTTCACCGATACAGTCAAATCTGTTTCTTCTTCAATCAACAACTTATACATATTCATAAGAATTTCTGGCTCTGGACCGAGTTTCCCAGCTACGACAAGGTCTGTCTCTTGCGAGCGACCAAATGCGAGCGGTGTGATGATGATGAGGGCGAGTACGGTAGAGACGGCAATCAATTTCGTCTTATTACGTGTCGCTGTCGCACCTTCCATCTGACGTAACAAGAAGTCAAACAGGAGGGCTAAAATGGCAGCTGGGATGGCACCCAATAGAATTAAGTAATTGTCATTTCGGTTAATCCCGAGCAAGATCAGCGTACCGAGTCCGCCTGCACCGACGAGAGCGGCAAGTGTCGCCGTACCGACGATGAGGACCATCGCTGTACGGATACCTGCCATGATAACAGGTAGGGCGAGCGGAAGTTCGACTTTCATCAAACTTTGATTCGGTTTCATCCCACAAGCTCGAGCTGCTTCAAGTAACGATTTGTCCACTTCATTCAAACCAGTGAATGTGTTTCGTAAAATCGGTAGGAGCGCATATAAAACAAGCGCAATGATGGCAGGTAATGCCCCAATCCCGACGAGCGGAATCATCAATCCAAGCAAGGCAAGCGAAGGAATCGTTTGAATAATCGCAGTGACGCCAATGGCGGTTTCAGCGATCTTCTTACGGCGCGTCAGCCAAATCCCTAATGGTACGGCAATTAAGACGGCAATCAATAGCGATACGACAGAGAGCTGTAAGTGCTCAATCAGTGCCTCGACAAGCTGTCCTTGTCTATTTTGGAACGTCTCAAGCATCCAGCTCACCTCTTCCACGTTGTGTAAATTCTAAGACGAACGGGTCTTCACTCGCCAAGATTTCTTCTGGTGTTCCGACTAGCATGAGTTCTCCATCACGCATTAACGCAATACGATCCCCGAGCTTCATCGCTTCTTGCATGTCGTGTGTGACAAAAAGAATCGTCTTACCGAGTTCGTCATTTAGTCGTTTGATGTCATCTTGCAATTGGCCACGGCTTATCGGGTCAAGTGCAGAGAACGGTTCATCCATAAGGATGACGTCCGGGTCTGCCGCTAAGGCGCGCAATACACCCACACGTTGCTGTTGACCCCCAGACAGTTCCGAAGGCTTCTTCGAACGTAGTTTTGGATCGAGACCGGCAATTTTCATCAATTCCGTTACCCTTTCTTTTGTTCGTTCTTTTTTCCATTTCAATAGTTCAGGTACGACAGAAATGTTTTCTTCCACTGTCAAATGGGGGAATAAAGCAATTTGTTGGAGCACGTAACCGATGTTACGACGCAATTCGAAAATATTGAACTGGTAGATTTCTTTTCCATCGATTAGAATTTTACCATCCGTATGATCAATTAAACGATTCACCATTTTCATTGTTGTAGTCTTTCCACAACCGGAAGGTCCGATCAATACAAAGATTTCTCCCTTTTCTACTGTTAAGCTTAATTCTTTGACGGCTAACGTCCCGTCCTCATAACGTTTTGATACATCACGAAACTCAATCAACCTGATCCCTCCTCGACTATTTCCAAAATGGAAATTCAAATAGTATTTTGCCCTATTTTCTGCTTTGTTAAACAAAAAAAGGCTCTCCTTCCGGAGAACCTCATCATTAATAAAGCGTAACTTGAATATGTCGACGCCCCCACTGGATGGCATCCTGTTTTGAATCGACGAGTAAATCGACGATATGTCCTTTGATTCTGCCGCCTGTATCAAGGGCAATCGCGTCACCGACACCTTGAATATGGACTTTAGAACCTAATGGAATAATGGCCGGATCGACGGCGATAATTCGCATTCCATTATAATAGATTGAATCTGTGACATCATGGCCGGTTGCTGTTAAGACACGACCGCCATAAGCTTTGTTGTCAGCCACATCATTTGAGTATGCTGTCGATTCGACTGTAATGACTTTTTTATTCGGCGACGTAGACACCGGTGTTGCCGTGGTCTTCTTGCTCGAAGAAGCCGCTGCTTGTTGTGCTGCCGCACGTTCTGCTTCTTTACGCGCTTCTTCCGCTTTACGCTCTGCTTCGAGTTTAGCAAGTCTTGCTTTCTCTGCTTCCGCTTCTGCTTTCGCTTTTTCAGCAGCGAGACGTTCTGCTTCTAAACGTTTCTCTTCAGCGATGCGTTTTTCTTCAGCAATTTTCTTTTGACGAGCGATTTCTTTTTGTCGTTCTTCTTCGATCGCTTGTCGTTCAAGTTCAAGAGGATTTTGGACGATCTTCTGTTCTGTCCCGATTCCGATCTGAGCAGCATCTGCTTGATCGACGAATGTGAACATCCCCATCATCGCGGTTCCAAATAGAATCATATATTTAATGAATTTCATCGTAGTAAGGTCATCACCTTTCTCGTTATGTAACGAACAGATGTTAATTTACCACGACCCGTCACATTCGAGTAGCCATTTCAACGAAGTGAAACATTCCTGACATATGACTTCAAAAGTGGTTACAGATTGTAACAATTGCAAAAAACGTTGCTATTACTAGGTTTCACAAAAAAATTACAGATTCGTTACAATAAGTCTTGTAACAAACCTGTAATCTCCCTGTCATGCGGTTTACTTATTCAATTGGCTTTAAATCATGCAATCTGAGCATCCCCCACGGTGCAACATCAACTTCCACTGTGAACGATTTTTCACCCTTGACCCTATCCACTTCATCTAGAGGGACACGATACGATCCCATTTCTTCTATATAAAGGTTACGGTCATAATAGTTCGCGCGTACTCCTCCGAAAAACGGTTTTGACTCCACTCGGTCGATGACAGCAAAACCATCTTCCCCTTGTTCAAACGAGACGTAAACGGTTCCCGTCTCCACATTATGACGGCCTTCGAATTCATCGTACTCCAGATAAATCGAGTCCCCAAAGTACGGATCATACGGTTCGAACGAGGTACCCTTGAACGTGTATGTCTCCCCCACCCACGAGATGGCGTAAACAAGGATGACAAACAAAATCGCAATCATGACTTGGACGGCAGGAATGATCCACGTTGACAACCGTTTCATGTCGTCACATCCCTTCTCGTACGATTACGCCACCATAATCCGAGTGACAACGCAAAGACGATCAGTGCACCAATCAAGAAGAAGAGAGATATATCGAGACGGTCCCAAACGTAAATGAAATAAATCGTCATCTGGACGACTAAGAAATAGATGAAGGCAAAGATGGTTCGTTGTCTCGTCATGTCTTGACGAACGAGATAAGCCAATGCAATCACTTCAATTAATACCGCCAAAAGAACACCAGAGTCCTCGAACAACGCGAACGGGATGACTGCGAGCAAACTTACCCACATCAAATCGCTCCGACGATGAATCAAGTAGACGGCAACGAGCGCAATGGATAAAAGCGTAGCCTCTATAATCGAAGGCGGTCTTTGAGAGAGCCAGCTTTCCGTGACGTTCACCAAATAACCGATGGATAGAATGGCTGCGACGAACAAATATACAGCTTGCCATGCAGCTTGTTTTCGATAAATGAGAAGCAGCACATGTAGAATAACAAGAGACCAAAGTGGCCATAGTCTACCTTCATAGTCGACATATTGTCCAAAAATGTTGAGAATGCCATAAAAGGTAAGCCAAGCGAACGTTCGGTCTAACGATTCTTCCACAAAATGGAACCATACCCATGTCACGATGAGTGCAAATCCGATCAACGTCAATCCGAGACTTTCGAAACTGTTCGTAACGGCCATAAATGCGGCGATAGCGGAGATCACCGAAAAGATGATGTGCTCATATATGATTCGGTGAAGGACTGCCATTGTGAACAAAATCCAAAATAGAAACGTCAACTGCCCCGAAAGGTTATACGTAGTAAAGATGACCGCCATGGTCGCTACAAAAAAGACGAATCCTAGTACTCGCAATAATGTCACGTACCTTGGGGTTTTCAATCGGACCCGTTCGGCAAACACATAAAATCCAACCATAAAAATGAGAAATAATCCAATCTTCAAAAGGTCGGGAATCGCCTGCCAATTGGCTGCGACGAAGCTGAATAGACTGAGTGCCAGTAAAATTGAACCGACAATGACCAAAACAGGCGGCTTGTGATCATGTTGCCCACTAGCCGCCCGTTGTTTATGTTCATAGTCGACTAGTCTTTTACCGGTCGCTTCATCTAACAAACCCGCCTCTTGCCATTCACGTACTTTTTTGTCAATGGACACCTGAATCATCCCTTTCGGAAAAAAGGTCAGCTGGCGCGTTCAATCAATTCTAATTCTGATTTTAGTAAAACTTGTTTTTCAAACTCGAGCCCGAGCTGTTGAAACTCTTCCATAATCGATACGTCTCCGATTACAGTATTGGTCAGTACGGCGGTCACTTCTGCGACCCATCCTTCACGAGTCGACTTCACGATATCACCTACGAGGAATTCTTCAGACACACCCATTCACTTCCAATCTAAATTTGTTTCTATCATTATAACGAAATTATGTCGGTTTGAATACGTTTTCTTTTATGCGTTGAATAAATTGTGTCAAAAATTTTCCAGTAAGTCCCCAAATGATATAGTCCTCATGTTCATAAAAAGGTTCTCTCATTTTAATTACCCGTTTTTTGTACGCTTTAGCATTCGCCAATCGGTCTAACGGAATATTTTGATCTGGGTTCATCGTCCACTCCATCTCCCCATGAAACGGGTCAATCATGAGCAAGGTGGATACCGGTACCGTAAACAAATGATCGACCTCATCTGTCTCTTTTACGGTCGGCAACTCCGCCAACATGCCCACAAAGGGATAAATCAATTGTCGATGGGGCGTGGCGAGCGGCCTCAATTTACCGATGACTTCGATTTGACTGGAGTCAAGCTCGAGCTCCTCACACGTTTCTCGAACCGCTGCTTCGACAGGCGTCTCCCCTTTTTCAAGTCGTCCACCGGGAAATGAAATCTCCCCAGGCTGCTGCCGCATCGTGTGGGCACGTACTTCAAAGACGACGTGCCATTCTTTTTCTATTTCAACGAGCGGTATCAAAACCGCTGCCGTCTGTTCATAATCCTCTTCCATTGTAAAGCTATCTCGAATTTGCTTTTCTTTGATCCATGGCTGCACACCGTTCACTCACCTTCCGTCATCGAATATCCTATACCGTTCTATACCCCACTTTTCGTTTAATCGCTGCCAATGTCGGAAATATCATTATTAATGATAGGAGTTGATCACTTTGGACGAACAAGTGGATGTACTAATCGTTGGAGCCGGACCGACCGGCCTAACACTCGGCCTCACCTTAGCCAGATATGGCGTATCATTTCAAATCATCGATCGAAAAACGACCCCGTCGGATAATTCTCGAGCCATCGGAATCCAACCGCGTACAATCGAAGTGTTTTCTCGTTTGGATGTTGCACAAGAAGTGCTCGAACGGGCACGGACGATTGAGCGAGGGAATCTCTACTTCTCAGGTCAATGGACGGCAAAGCTCGAGTTCTCAAAACTTGTCACCCCTTATCCGTTCGTGACACTACTTCGTCAAAATGAAACAGAAGAAATTCTAGAACAGGCCTTAAAAAAACATGGTCACTCGGTGAAGCGTGGAGAATCACTCTCTTCCATTACTCAATATCCATCGCGTACAATCGCTCATTTGACTGCTGAAGGCGGAACTCATCGTTCGGTCGAAGCGAAGTATGTCGTTGCTGCTGATGGCGCCAATAGTTCGATTCGTAGAATGCTCGCCCTCCCATTCAGTGGAAAGTCGTTCAAAGAGGCGTGGGTATTGGCAGATTTGAAAGCCGATTGGCCGATTTCTCGCGAAGAGGTTCACATTTTCTTCTCGGACCAAGGGGTGCTCGAAGTATTTCCACTCACGGATGAAACAATTCGAATCACAGGAAACCTACGGACCGATGAGTCGTTTGTCGAATCAGACCTCCAACAATTCGTGGAGCAACGTAGTCATATGCCCGTTCACATACACAATGTCGAATGGTTCTCGCTCTTTCGGGTTCATAACCGGATGGTCGATACGTTCATCCATAATCGCGTCATTCTAATGGGTGATGCCGCCCATATCAATTCACCGGTCGGGGGGCAAGGAATGAATACCGGAATTGCGGATGCATTCAACTTGGGCTGGAAACTATGGCTCCATTTGAAGACAGGGGCACCGCATCAAGTCGTCTCGACGTATCGGAATGAGCGTGAACATGTTGCCAGAAATGTACTACAGACGACAAATGTCGCGACTGTGATGCTTCAGACGACGTTACCGATGCTATTACCGTTTCAAGCGATTGGGGCAGATGTCTTCACTCGCGTCAATCTCGTCAATCAAAAAATCACGGAACGAATCTCTCAACTTCACCTATCCTATCCGAAATCTTTACGTATGCCGTTTCGCCGCGTCGCAGAAGGGAAGATATTCCCAGAGACGGAAATTTTACGAACAGATGATGGATTCCGGACGAAGATTTCAGAGATTGCCGACGGTCGCTTCCAAGTACTCGTTTTCGACGATGGCAAACGTGATTTGACGTCAATCTATGAGTACTTAAATCAGCATCATCCGTTCATTCAGACCATCACCTTGTCGAAGACGAGTCGTCCATTTTTCGACCAAGGGAATGAACTCGCCAAGTCCCTGTTTATGAAACGTGGTATTTTAGTCATTCGTCCGGACGGTTATTTATTGCACAAGCAACATCACGTCCGTCTAAAACCGCTGCAAGAGAAGTTGGCCGTCTGGCTTCCATCATCTTAAAAGTTTATAAATGGAGAGCCTCACCGAATTGGTGAAGCTCTCCATGTCATTTACTCTTCAACATTTACATACAGAATACCTGGTTTTGAGAGCGTCAAGTCATAGAATGCTTCGAACGCTTCGATATCTTCTAGCTTGCGAAAGTCAATCTTGTCAGTCTCTTCGTTCGGGATGGCAACGATAATCCCTTCCTCTGTCGACTTGATCATGCCCGTTTGTCCGTTGTGAATGCGAATATAGAGAACTTGTTGATCTTCAAGAAGCGAAATAGCCTCTCGTCTTGATTGAATCGGTTTTTTCATATAATCCCCTCTTTTCCATTTTAGTATAACGTTCAGTTCGTATTGCTTTCAACTCGCCACCCTATTAAACTTGTGTAAAGAAGGGGTTGAATGCGTTGGAAACATTATTCATCATTGTACTTGCCATCTTGTTCGTCATTTTAGTGACGATTCGGACGATTCGGAACTTAAAATGGATTCGCTTCGGTGAAGCGTTTGGGAAACAAGGGGAAGAACTTCTAGGTGACTATCATTACCTGACAGAACAGGGAATCACATGTCGCATCGAGCAAGGACTTCCGACCGGAAAGTTATTAAAGCCGCTCGCGAAAAACTTAGACGACCGTGTCGCACTATTCGTTCATCGAGATGATGCGGCAAAGGCAAGAGAACTCTTGAAATAAGAAGAAGGCCAAATACAATATTTGGCCTTCAGGCTGTTGACGAACCAGATCGCAAGATGCGATCTGGTTCGTCTTTTTTTATGTTCAACGAGCTTGAGGCGTTCTGTCCGACAAAAGATTGAAGAAATGTTATGTAGACAGTCCTTTCTGGCCAACAGGTTGGCCAGCTTCTTCATGTTTTGTGCGGTGGCTGCCACCAGATTGGCGCGTTGGACCTTCGCGGTCCCCCTGTAGAAGGTGAAACGGAGCCCGTGGAGCTCTTTCCCATCGGCGAACGAGCGCTCGACGGTCTGTGGCCGCAGTCGGTAGAGGGATTTTCCAGTCGCGGACAGGCGGTTCTCGTTCACCTGCTCACGGTAATGTTCATCGACGTGGCGTGTGATGTCCCTTCGGTGCGTCCGGCTGGACGTGCACTTCTCGAGGAGAGGGCAGTTCTGACAGATGGAGGGGTCGGACACGTAATGGTGATAGCCGTGGCGGTCCGTCGTCTGATAGGTGAGGCGCTGTCGCGCCGGACAGAGATATGCATCTTCCTCGGGCAGGTACGTGTACCGGGTCTTGCGGAACATCCCCTTCTTTCCGCCGAAACGCCTCCGGGCGATGACCCCGAAGATGCCCCGTTCGACGAGCGCCTTCGTCGATCCCGGTCGTGAAGTAGCCGGCATCGAGTGCGACCGCCTCAAGCGGGAAATGGAAACGTTCGAGGACATGGTCGAGCCGATTGAGATAGACGGTGCTGTCCGAGACGTTCCCGGGTGTGACGTGTACATCGACGATGAAATTGTGCTTGGCGTCGACCGTCCGATGCGCCAGCCAGAAAAAGCCTTCCGGCTTCTGGTCACGATACATGTATCCCGCATCCGGGTCGGTCCGGCTCATCTTGACGAGCCGGCGCTCCCTCTTCTCAGATGCCGGTTTCAGTTCTTTTTTCCGCGTTCGGCCCGTTCCTCGTTCACGCGGGTGAGAAGCTCGTCCTCGATCGCACCGACGACCCGTTCGACCTCTACCTTGTCGAATTTCTTCTTGTTCGCGTTCGCTCGGATGTGCGTGGAATCCGTTATCAGGATGCGTCCGGAGACGAGACCGTGAGATTCCGCCTGTCGGACGATGTCCTCGAAGATTTGTTGGAACACGTCGTTCCCCTGGAAGCGTCGGCGGTAGGCCTGGCTCGATCGTCGAATGGTCGGGAACCTTCTCATCGATGCCGAGACCGAGGAACCAACGATAGGCGAGGTTCGTCTGAACCTCCCTCACGGTCTGGCGCACGGAACGGATGTTGAACAGGGGTCCGAGTAGGATAATCTTGATGATGATCTCCGGATCGATGCCGGGCGTACCGGTGTTCGAATAGAGCGGGGCGCAGAGCCGGTGCACGATCGAGAAGTCGATGTGACGGTCGAGTCTCCGGACAAGATCGATCCTGCGGGACCAGCTGGTCCAACGTGGTCTTCGACTGGATCGGTTCATGTCGTTTCTCAGAATGGGCGCGATACATATCGGGTTCCTCCTTTTGATGACGGGCGAACTTGTTGTTTACCTTCTTCTTTCCCTGTTTGTAAGGGTTCGAAGTATGTATCAGGCTTTTTCTTCGGCCATCGAGGCCTCAGAAAAAGACAAACGGCCGTCAGATGACGACCGTTTGCGTTGCTCGCCCAACGGCGCCCCGACTCCGACAGGAAAGCAATCCGACGGAGACCCAGCAGCGACCTAGGTCGCGATGCGGCTCCGGGATTGCCTGCGGAAAGCGTGGGCGCCGGACAGGCGAGCGATATGATTCATGTTAGTCAACAAGCTGAAGGCCAAATACAATATTTGGCCTTCTTCTTATTTATGTACTTGTCGTTCAGAGCAATAGTAGGCAATTTGTTTAACGAGCGGTTCTGTCAACGTCTCAAGATTTGTTTTGCTGATGACCTGATTGACGAATGCGAAAGAATCCCCACAATTGGCTTTGACCCGCTTAAGCTTCAACTGTTCCGTCTCCGGGAAAATCAAGAATGAATAGACAGGAATCGCTTGCCCACATTCCTTTTTCAACCGTGTCCGTACTTGTTTCGTCATTCGCTCTAGCTCTGTGAGAGGATGTGGGTAGATATGCTTCCATCCCATAGATGTTTCCGTTCGACACTCGCGGTTCGTCAAATGGACAGGGGCTGGAGTTCGATTTAATTGAATCAAGAATACACCTTTCGGTCCGACGAGCACGTAATGAACGAGATCCTCGCCAAATTCGACTTGTTCAATCATCATCCAATCAAATCGACAGGTGTGCCTGATGTTTTCGACGAGACGATCTGTATAGCTTGTCGGTGCTTTCATCACTTCTTCTTTCGTTCGAAACAGCTTTCTTGATTGTTGTTTAACGGGTTGTTTTTCCGTAGCCGTTAACACTTGCAACATTCACTCCACCCCCTATTCCTTATTCGCTTGGTCCCACTTGCTTTCCGAAGACTGCTTTTTCAAGATTTGAAATGCGACGTAACATATCATAGTTCGACGCAACAGGTTGCGCTGGTTTTGTAGGTTCTGCCACTGGTGCCGATTCGCGACGCAATGAATCATTTTCTTTCTGAAGCCGTTCGATTTCTTTCGCCATCTTTTCATAATCGCGGATGACGACATCTAAAAATTGATCGACTTCTTCTTGCGAGTAGCCTCGTAATGCCGTTTTAAATTCTTGTTTATAAATTGCCTCTGCCGTTAATTCGGTTTGCATTGTATCACTCCCATTGTTGTTCCCATTGTTTTTCTTCCTCAATGACACGTAAATCTTCCTGTGTGATGAGAAAGACCTCCATATTTGGCTTTCGCCGAGCCCCTTCGACTAGAAAACGGGGACTTCCCTCCGTTTCTTCGTCATACAAGGTAATCAATCCTTCTGCTTTATCTAAAAAGAATGCAGTTTTTGCGCGTAATTGACTCGGATCCTCATATGGACGTTGCGTCAACGGTTCAAAGAAATCTGCTTCGAGTTGAAGTTGAACAAACAATTCTTGTTCGAACGGTTTATAGCGTTCGTCCATATTTAAGAACGGAGGAAATACCGCAATTTTAATCGGATATGTTTCTCTTAACTCTAACAATACTTGTCCGGCCCATAATTCACAACCGTTCGTTCCACTAAAGATGAACCATTCAGCACCTAATTCAATGACTTCCAGGATTTTTTTTCGGTAAGCTTCTTGAATGATGTCGATCCCCGGATGGTCCGCTTTGAAAATCCCAAGTTCATGGGGACGATATCCTGTGACGGCTACAACTTTCATGATCGCTTCCTTTCTAGACGGGCAAGCCGATGTTCGAGCTCGGCCTTCTCGCGATTAACGGTTTGACGCAAAACGGTGCGCTTTTGCTCGAGCAGTTCGACGGCTCGTTCCGTGTAATCAATCGCGAGTGCCACGTCCTTCTGTTTATGCTCTGCGTACTTGGCGAGCTCCACATACCCTTCAATCGTATGCAACGATTCAAAGAGCGGAATTGCTTGCTCCATACGACCTGTTCGTTTCAATAAGAGCGCTTGCCGCATGATGGCTCGTTTCGAAGGGTCAGACAGCTGCTCGAATTCTTTAAGTGCCTGCTCCTGCTCCCCTAGGTCATGCAACCAATGCGCACGCTCTTCTCCGAAATCGGTCTCAGGAGTCATGACGAGTTGACTGAGTCGCGTGTAAAGAGAGACGAGGCTCAAACAATCCGCATGATGGTGCTCAAGGACCGGCATGAGAATCTCAGGGTTGCGCTCTTTGACGTACTGAAAATAATGCATCGGAGCTAAAAATCCAGGTAGATCATCCGTCCGTCCGTGACCGAAATACGTTTCGACCGCTTTGAGCGACACCGATTCTAATCGCGGTTTCAACAATCGTCTTGCCGCATGTAGTAAATCGACATGACCGACGGAAGGCAATGCTTTTACCCGTGATTTGACAAACGTATGTCTCGTTTTGATTTGTGGCCAGTCAAAAGACTTTCCATTATAGGTGACGAACCGTACCTCATCCCCGATGTCCTGTAGAAAATGATAATAAAAGGCAGTCTCAAAGGCAGGATGAGGCAAGACATACTGAATCATTTCAAGTTCTTCCGCACGAATCCGTGCAAATCCGATCAAGAAAATCGACGTCCCGGACCCACGTAATCCGGTCGTCTCTGTATCCATAAACAAGACTTGATCCGGTTTTAAGTCGACCGCGAAAAACGGATGTTCCGTTTTCTGCATCATTCGTCTGGCGTCTCCGAACGCATAGTCGTGATAAATCTCATCGAGCGGATAGGTGTTTCGGATTCGGACACACCATTCTCCTTCGAACGTTAAAATTTCCCCACCTTGTTCAGTCCATTTCTGTTGTTCCACTTCATCAGGTGAGGTAACGCGCGGGCGTTCGACAGGTTCTTTCGTTTTAATCAATCTTGATAATTTTGCTTTCATAACGATCCTTTCAAAGCTTGTAACTGACGGATGACCTGATGCTTGAAGTCTCCATATCCAATCATACCGACACAGCGAGGGCATCCACTCTCACAAGGACAATCCGATACCGTCCGCTCTGCTGCCTCGAGCACCATATCTGCATCTTTATAGAGTGCCTCACTGAGGCCGATGCCACCAGGATAACGGTCATATAAATAAACGGTCGGTTTATTCGTATGAGTCGACTTCATTTGAATGGTTGTAAATAAATCGAGTGTATCACACATGAGATAGAGTGGGGCAAGCCGTCTGAATAAGTCACTGACCGCTTCGAGTTGATCTTCGAGATCTGCCTCCGAATAAGCAAAGCGCTCATCCAATGTGAACCATGTCGCCGTCGTATGCAGTTCTCGCTCCGGAAGATGAATCGGGCCTGAACCGATATTCTCATGCGTCCCAAATTTGATTTTTTTGAAGAGCGTGGCCATCGCAATGACCGACACTTCACCAAACGTTTTTGCACCATCCGTTTTGTTCTCTTCGAGCACTTTTAATTCTACTGCCAGATTCGCATCCGTATAGTAGTCGACATCGACACGACGGACGAACGCCTTCTTCTCTTCAAAGTCTAATTTTTCGACCTGATACTGTTCAGCTCCGTGTAAATAAATGGCTTCATCGTGTAACAAAGTCATCGCGCTGAACGTATCCATTTCACCGATCACTTGATGCTTCGCAGTTTGGTCGACGATGACGACATTCTCTTGGTCGCTCGTGCGAAGGGAGATATCGTGTGCCGGGAATGAATCGGTCATCCAATAGTATTTATTCGCTCGTTCGTGTAGCACTTGTGCGTCTGTTAGGAAATCTAAAATATCCTCTGTGTCGACCGTTCCGAAACGCTCTCCTTTTTGAAACGGTAGTTCAAATGCGGCACACTTCATGTGGTCGACTAAAATGATCAAGTTGTTCGGGTCAAGACGAGCCGCTTCCGGCGAACGGTCTAAAATCATGTCAGGCTGTTCGACGACGAGTTGATCAAGAGAGGAAGACGATGCGACGAATACGACGAGTGATTCAGAATGACGACGACCTGCACGACCCGCCTGTTGCCAGAGTGAGGCGACGGTTCCAGGATAGCCATTGAGGACACATGCTTGCAATTGACCGATATCCACACCGAGTTCTAACGCGTTCGTCGATACGACTGCTTTGATTTCGCCATTTCGTAAGCGCCGTTCAATCTTGCGACGTTCAGACGGAAGATAACCTCCTCGATAACCGACGATTGACTTTGGTCCGAGTTCTCGTCGTGTCAGTTCTTGTAAATACGTCAGAAGCACCTCGACTCGGACACGTGAACGTGCGAAGACGATGGTCTGGATGTTCGCTTCCACGAGCTTCGACGCGATTCGTTTCGTCTCAAGCGTTGCACTTCTTCGGATTCCGAGCGCCTCATTGACGACAGGAGGATTGTAGAAGACGAGGTGTTTCTTCCCTTGTGGCGCCCCGTTCCTGTCAATCAACACGACTTCTTCTTCCGTCAATAATTCGGCGAGTTCTCGCGGGTTTGCAATCGTCGCAGAAGTCATAATCCATTTTGGGTGACTCCCATAATAGGCACAAATTCGTTTCAAGCGGCGAAATACGTTGGCCACATGACTGCCAAACACACCACGATACGTGTGCAGCTCGTCGACGACGATGTATTCTAAGTTTTCAAATAGACGAATCCATTTCGTATGGTGCGGTAAAATACCGGAATGTAACATATCCGGATTGGTGATGACGATATTCCCCGCATCCCTGACTTTCGTTCGGGCAGCGGGAGACGTATCCCCATCATACGTGAAGCATCGTAAATTCCCTTCAAGTGCCTCGACCATCTCCATCAAGTCACTATTTTGGTCCTGGGCGAGCGCTTTTGTCGGGTATAGATAAAGTGCACGTGCTGTCGGTTTTTCAATCATTTTTGAAAGTACCGGCAAGTTATAACACAATGTTTTCCCTGATGCGGTAGGGGTCACAATGACGGTCGAATGACCGGCAGCCGTTTGTTTCACAGCCTCAGCTTGGTGCGTATACAGTTGCTCAATTCCCCGACTTTTCAACACGTTCGTCAACTGTTCCGGTACTTGCTCTGGAATGGGTGCATATTGTGCCGGACGTGCATCGACTGTATGCCAGTGACGAACGTTTTTGGCAAAGCTCGGGTCTTCTTTTAATTCTTGAATCATCTCTTCGACGGAGCGTGATTTTCGCATCAGTTCACCTTCTTTTTTATGAGTTCGAAGGTGCAAGTTCGACTACGGTTTGTCGGATCGATTGAATCCGTTCATCTCGTATCATTCTCGATACAGCGGGCATTTTTAAAATGGTCATGTGTTGAAACGTATCAGCCACATGTGCATTCTCTTCTTCGAGGCGGATGAGCGCGTCTGAAAATAGACGTTGTGTCGATCGACCGAATAAGACAATGGTATGTAGCTTCGTACATTTCGAATGAACCGCTAATAGATGTTTGGCGTAGCGTTGCACCGTTTTATAATAATCTTCGTCTGTCGATAACTGTTGACGGTTGCCACGAAGCAAGTCCGGATAGTAGGATTCTTCACCCGTGAACATCGTTTCGACTCCGATTCGTTTTAAGTAAGAATGTCCAATCGCTTCAGCGACGGTTTGATCTTGGATGAGACGTCCGAGTGGAATCGACTCTTTTAATAATAGATGGGAAAGCTTTAATCCGAGATGTCCACTGAGCGGTACGCCGAAATCGTCGTCTTGCAGTCGATCTATAACAAATAACACTTTCATCTTTCGCTTTAAAGAGAGTTGAACCATGTGTCACCATCCTGTTCCCTTTCTTTTCATTATAACAAAGTCATACGAAAAACAGGGCGCACAATGTCGCCCTGCCTTCCTTAGTTATTTCCGTTATTCGAATTGCCGTTCCCACGTTCCGTGGCTGGCGATTCATTATTCGATTGACCTTCTAGCGGAGCACCTTCATCGTCTCCGTCAGTCGGTTGGTCTGTTCCTTCATCCGTTCCTTCATCGGTCGCTGGCTCATCAGGATTTTGTTCGTCAGTGGTATCTTCACCGTTTCCGTTGCCGTTTTCGTTTCCGTTACCATTGTCGCTATTGTTCCCGCTACCGTTGTTCTCGTCCGATGGGTTGTCTTCATTGTTCTCTTCACCAGAAGGATTTTCTTCTTCCTCCTGCGGTTCTTCTTTCGGCACAATCGAGTAGCTCGCTTGTGCCGGGGCAGACTGCTGTTCACCCGTCAATGGGTTTGTCGCCTTGGCGACGATGGTGAACGTTGTGTCCCCTTCAGCCAAGTTTGCGATATCGATACTCGTCTCTCCCGTCGTACCGACGACTTGTTCACCGCCTTCTGCTGACCGTTGCGTCACGGTGAATGAGATGTCTGAATAGCCATCTGCTTGTGCGCCATCAAAATCGTATGACCACGTGACAGAACCGGCTTGTGAATCTTCATCATAGTTGACGCTTGCGCCTGTTGGAGCAGTCAATTTCTCAGGTTGAAGATCTTTTGGCTTCGTCCCTTTGACATAAAGTTCATTCCCGAGAGACAAGACAGAGTCTGGACGTTGGAAGCGATCTGGTTGACCTGAAATCTTTGTCGCTTCCTGCATGATATATTCAAAGAAATATTGTGCATGGTCAGGATCAAATTGTTCAGATGTTGCTTCACTCGATTTTCCCGTCCAAACCGAAATAGAATAGTCGGTCGAGTATCCTGTAAACCATTTATCTTTTGGAATGACATTTCCATTTTCATCTTTCTCATTCGTCGTACCCGTTTTACCAGCTACATCCCATGGGAATGCACCCGGTACATATGTCCCACCTTCAGCGCTCACTACGTCACGAAGCATATCGGTTAACATATAAGCTGTATAGTCTTCCATCGCCTGTTTCGCTTTGACTGGCGAGTTAATACTTGAGCCATCGTTAAATTCAATCTTTTGAATCAAGTGAGGTTTCGTATACATACCATTCGCACCGAGTGCCGCGTAGGCTGCGGCCATTTGCGTCGTACTCGCCTCTGCTGTACCAAGCGTGTTTGATTCAAGTAATTCATCACCAGCATATTCCGGTTCGATTCCAACGTTCTTTACAAACGATTCAATCGCCTCTTGACCGTACTCATCCCGAACTTCTCGGAAGGCACGAACTGCTGGCGTGTTCGCAGAAATCTTCAAATATTGACGCATCGTGTTTGGTCCGCGGAAACCTTGATAATAGTTATTAGGCTGGAACTTACCATCAAGTTGCGCATCAAGTAATACTTTACCAGTCGACCATTGTCCGTTCTCAATCCCTGGACCGTAGTCGAAAAATGGCTTCGCCGTTGACCCAATTTGATACTTCTCGTTTGAATAGTCACGGTACGTTGTATCACCTTGTTTTTCCTGATGACTATCGACAATCGCGACAATTTCACCCGTCTTCGTATTCAGTACGGTTGCACCCATTCTTAATTCCTCTGGGTAACCGTTAGTTTGAAGATTGACATTGTTTGATTTAATATCGCTATTGATTTTCGTGTGCAATTCTTTGTTGATTGACGTATATACCTTTAGACCTGTTCCGTAAATGTCTGACTGTTCAAGTCCGAAATCTTCTTCTAATTCATTGAGCACGCGTGAATAAATCGCACGTGTGAACGCCTCTTCTTCCGTCTCTTCACCAGGTGAGATGACGTCTGCGATGGCAACATCAAGCGCTTCGTTATACTGTTCTTCCGAAATGTGGCCGTCTCGCTTCATCGCAGACAAGACTTGTTCTTGGCGATAACGCGTCAACTCTTGGTCACCATTGATTGGATCGTATGCACTTGGACGTTGCGGAAGACCTGCAAGGATTGCCGCTTCTTGATAATTGACTTCAGAGACCGGCTTGTTGAAGTAGCGCTTCGATGCAGTTTGTACACCGTATCCACCACTACCATAGTAGTTTTTATTTAAATACATCTCTAAAATCTGTTCTTTCGTATACTCACGTTCAAGTTTGAGCGCGAGCCACTGCTCTTGAAGCTTCCGCTTCAACTTCTTGTCTGTTGAAAGAAACGACTGTTTCACCAACTGTTGCGTGATGGTTGATCCACCTTCTGCACCGAAACCGTCAGTCAAGTTGGCCACGACCGCGCCACCGATCCGACGTAAGTCGATTCCGTTGTGCTCATAGAAACGACGGTCCTCAATCGAGACGACCGCTTGTTGCATCACTTCTGAAATATCGTCGATGGAGACGTATTCCCGAATTTGACCGGCTCCTTCGAGCGGTTCACCTTCAGCAGAGATTAGCTGAATCGGATACGTATCGACGAGTTTTTCTTCGTCAAGCTCTGGTGCCGTTGCAATCGCATATACGGTATATGCCCCGAACGCGATGACTGCTGCAATAAATAATAAGAAACCTAATAAAAAGATGCGTTTCCACATCGGTTTTTTACTTTTCGTCTTTGATTGTTTCCCAGTTTTTTTGCGTTTATTCGTCGTCGAATCTTGTCGACGTGCGACCCTACTTCGCTCCATTCATGGTTCACTCCTTCTATTCAATCGAGCCATTGATCGAGCACCGCCAAATAGTCAATCGACGGCAAGGCTCTCGTCGGAACTTCAATCGCTTCCTCTTCGATAAAACGAAGTGGAATTGACTTGCGTCCCGTCAATCGTTGTTCCCACCACTGAACAAGTTGTTCCGTGGTCAATACATATTGCGTATTATAGCGACTAAAGCGGATGATGACAAAACAAATCCCTCCATGGCGTTCGCACTCGCGCATGTGTTCAATCTGGTGCTCGTGAAAGTTGCCGAGCGGAAACGACGTCTTGTTATTCGTTTCTTTCGCTTCAAAGTCAATGTACTTGCCGCGATACACCCCATTATAGTCAGTCGTAGATGCCTGTTTGAAATAGGCTTCCGTCACCTTGGCTGCACTTCGCTTTGGGTAATCGACTTTGACGATTTGTAGCGGTGTCGGTTTCTTATGAATGACGGCTCGTTGATGGATTCGGTAAAATTCATTCGTTTCATTCAACAATGTCTCCAAATTCATTCCGCGATTCGCATAGGTTGGAGAATTCGAGGGTTGTTTCGAAATTCCTTCCTCCTTTGGTGTCTTTGTCACTTTTGCTTTTTTACCGTTTGGATAATGGAACAATGTCGTCACCCCATACATACATATTAACAGGTCGGTCCACTCGTTCCTTCCGTCTCAGGTCTGATTGTCGACTTCTGTCGGTCGACACTTGTGTGGATTTACCGCAACACATATCGTACCAAACTCCCGTATGTTAAACTAGTATGTAAGCGATTGTGTATCCAAATTGAAAAGCTCTCGTCACGTAAGACTTGATTGTTTTTCTATGATAATAGCACCTCTTCTGTTTAACCAAGATTGTACATCGATAAACCTAATTGATGTCATTCTTAAAAAAAGTGTGCCATACCTGTGCAATTGATTGACCGAATCATCATTCGGAAATAAAATAGAATGCTTAAAGCCGTTACTGTTAAGCCGTTTTGGAGGGATTGGATGGAAAGTGGAAAGAAGTATGTCATGTTCGTCGACGAAACAGGTACACCGAAAGGAAACACGCAGTTCAATTTGACTGGTGTTCTAATGGAGTACAAATATTCAATCGATGCGGATGAGACTGGAATGCCATGTGAATTGAAGCGACGTCTTCACGCGTTCAAGCGAGATGTTTTTAAAACCGAGCAAATCCCGCTTCATTTAAAAGAAATTTTAAAAGCCGAGCATCCTTATGGGAAAGAAGATGGCATCACGATCGACATGTTGCGTGATTTTTGGGACAAGCTACCTGATTTTTTGCGAGGAATCGATTGTACAATCGTCAGTGTTGAAGTCGATAAACAAAAACTACATGACTTTTATTCGACGCCAAAAGATCCGTATGTAGTCGCCTTCGCCCACTTGATGAAGTCGTTCTATGCGTTCTTAGAGGAAACAGAGGCGGTCAGTGCACGCGTCGTCCTCGAATCTCGAGATGATTACCAGAACTTACTCATTCAAAAAGCATTTTTTGATATTTTCAACTCGGGCACGGTCCATCTCGATGTCGAAAAGAGTCGTCAAAAAATTAAAGGGTTCATCTTCTCTGAGAAACAGAACACGATGTATCAATCCGGTTTAGAAATCGCTGACCTCGTCTGTCTCCCACTTTCACGTGTCCGTCGAGGTGTGATCGAGGTAAAACCACGGTTCGTCCATTATGGGGACGAGAACCGAATCTTTAAAGCAATCAAGGACAAAATTTACATTCGTAAAGAAAGTCCAGACCAAGATTTCCGCAACTGGGGCTTCAAAAAGGTACCCATCACGAAAAAGCGTCGTGAGTGGAGCGACCATCCTTGGAATCATTAACACAAAAATGCATCGACACACATGTGCCGATGCATTTTTTATGTCGTGACTTTCGCGGATTTCATTCGTTTCTTTCCTTCCCGACACATATGAAGAAGCGGGCACGTCTCACAGGCAGGTCTCTGGGCTTTACAATGATAGCGTCCGAAGAAAATAAATTGATGATGGAGTTGTGACCACTCCTCGCGTGGGAACTTCTTCATCAACGTATCCTCGACTTGACGGACGTTATCTTTCCAGCGGCAAATGCCAAGACGCTTCGACACCCGCTCGACGTGGGTATCGACCGCAAAGGCCGGTTCATGGAACGCGACCGACAGGACTACGTTGGCCGTTTTACGACCGACACCTGGAAGGGCCTCAAGTGATGCCCGGTCCGACGGCACGATGCCGCCATGCTCGTTCACGATTTTTTCAGAGAGTGCCTTCACGTTCTTCGCTTTGTTCCGATACAATCCAATGCGTTTGATCAACGCCTCAATCTCTGAAACGTCTGCCGCAGCCATCGCTTCGACTGTCGGAAACGCTTCAAATAAGCCCGGTGTCACCTTGTTGACGAGGGCATCCGTCGCCTGGGCGGAGAGGGCCACGGCGACCACTAATTCGAATGGGTTTTGATGCGTCAGTTCGCAATGTGCATCCGGGAACATTTGCCTCATCGTATCAGACACTTCTTGTAACTGGACTTTCGTCAACATCATTTATTCCTCCGTTGATATTCCACGACATCCTCAAGCGTCTCGACTTGATGGTCCTGCCAGACGCGTAAGATTTTATCCATGTATTTGAAGTTTCGAACATTCCGAAGTTTCGCTTCGCGTAACGCGGCCATAATTAGTTCTTCGCTGAAATTATCTTCCGTCATCCACCCGACGATTTGTTCAATTTCAAACGGAGTGATTGTGCCAAATTCTCGTTCGAACGTATGGATAATATTTTCATTCAGCGTCTGTTGCGGTGCGATTTTTTCTTCTACTTGTAACGCCTCAAATAACGGTAATAGACTATATCGCTCGCTATTCCCTGACGCGTCAATGGCAATCAATTCTTTTTGCAACAAGCCGAGTAACACAGAACGCGCCTCATTCTCAGAGACGTTCAACCGTTTCCCTAACTCGCTCGGGAGTGGCATGACGATGCCTTCCCCCGTCATTTCAAGAAGATGGACGATGAGACTGAATTCGACAGGCGATAAGTCGAGTCGTCTAGCGTCAGTGAACAGTTTGCGCGGAATAACGACCGGACTTTGCTCGAATAATTGAATCAATTGATGTGCATCCATGTCGCACTTCCTTTCTAAGACACATCAATCGGGGATGACATGACGTCTTCCCCGATTAATCGTTAAGGGTGGATTCGGTTTAATAAACGAGGGAATGGAATGGCTTCACGAATATGCTCGATTCCACTAATCCATGCAACCGTACGCTCGAGTCCGAGTCCGAAACCAGAGTGTGGGACCGAACCGTATTGACGAAGCTCGAGATACCAGTCGTATGCATCTGTTTCATCAAGACCTTCTTTAATGATCTCCTCTTTTAGACGGTCGTAATCGTCTTCACGTTGAGACCCCCCGATGATTTCTCCATATCCTTCTGGTGCAATCAAGTCTGCACAAAGAACGAGCTCAGGATTTTCAGGGTCCACTTTCATGTAGAACGGTTTGATTTCTTTTGGCCAGTGCGTGATGAAGACTGGCTGGTCGTGTGCGTTAGCAATCGCCGTCTCATGCGGTGCACCGAAATCGTCGCCGTATTCGATATCGTCGAATCCTTCTGATTTCAAGAATTTGATTGCCTCTTCGTAACGGACACGTGGGAAAGGTGCCTTCACTTGTGACAACTTCTCAAGGTCACGTCCAAGGAATTCAAGTTCATCCTTACAGTTCTCAAGCGCTGATTGTGCGATATATGAGACGTATTGCTCTTGAATCTCAAGGTTCATGTCGTGATCGAAGAACGCCATCTCTGGCTCAATCATCCAGAACTCAATCAAGTGACGACGCGTTTTTGATTTCTCTGCACGGAAAGTTGGTCCGAACGAGAATACTTTACCGAGTGCCATTGCAGCGGCTTCCATATACAATTGGCCCGTCTGTGAGAGGTAAGCGGATTGACCGAAATAGTCTGTCTCGAACAACTCTGTCGTGCCCTCAGGTGCACTGCTCGTAAGGATTGGCGGATCGATTTTGACGAATCCTTCTTTATTAAAGAATTCATACGTCGCACGAATGATTTCGTTACGCACTTTCATAATCGCGTGTTGGCGACGTGAACGGAGCCATAAGTGACGGTTATCCATCAAGAATTCTGTTCCATGTTCTTTCGGTGTGATTGGGTAATCCACTGACTCTGCAATCACTTCTACATCTGTCACTTCTAATTCAAATCCGAGTGGTGTACGTCCACCATCCGACTTGACGTTACCTGTCACCCAGACAGAAGTCTCTTGTGTCACGCCTTTAGCAAGAGTGAACAATTCTTCGGAGACGTCAGCCTTCACGACGACCGCTTGAGCAAATCCGCTACCGTCACGTAGTTGAAGGAATGCAATTTTCCCGCTAGAACGTTTGTTGGCAATCCAAGCTCCGACGCGGACCGTCTGTCCTTCATAGTCTTTAAATTGGTTAATCGAAATTGTTGTCATATTCATTTCCATCCTTTCGCTTATCGAGCGCGCTTCGTAATGAAGTCTTCTACTCGATCGAGCGCTTCTAATACGCGTTTTAATTCTGTTGCATATGATAATCGTACGTAGTCTTCCTGTCCAAAACCAGAGCCTGGAACAAGTGCCACGTTTGCCTCTTCAAGTACTGCCTCGCACCAAGCATCGACTTTGTCGTATCCACTCTCAGTCGCGGCAACTTTCGCATTGGCATATAAGTAAAATGCACCTTGTGGCTTCAAGCAAGTGATTCCTGGAATTTGTTCGAGACGGTTGTAAACGATGTTGAGTCGCTCTTCAAACGACTGACGCATCATCTCTACATCATCCTGTGGTCCATTGTATGCCTCAACCGCTGCTGCCTGAGCGACAGATGTCGGGTTTGATGTGGAGTGAGACGCTAAGTTTGTCATCGCGCTGATGATTGTCGCATCGCCCACGGCATATCCGATACGCCACCCTGTCATCGCATGAGATTTTGAGACACCGTTGATGATGATCGTACGTTCACGCATATTCGGTAATGTCGCAATCGATACGAATGTTGCGTCACCGTAAATCAACTTCTCATAAATTTCATCGCTCACGACGAGAAGATTATGTCGAAGAACGACATCAGCGAGTGCCTGTAACTCTTCTTTCGTGTAAATCATTCCTGTCGGGTTTGAAGGACTGTTCAATATGACTGCCTTCGTACGATCTGTAATTGCACGTTCGAGCAGTTCAGGTGTCAATTTGAAGGATGTGTCTTCATTTGTATCGACATATACAGGTTCACCGTCAGCGAGTTTGATTTGTTCTGGATAACTGACCCAGTAAGGTGTCGGGACGATGACTTCGTCACCTTCATCTAAAATCGCTTGGAACAATGCGTAAAGCGCATGCTTTGCACCCGAAGCGACCATGACTTCATTGCGCTCATACGTCAGCTGGCTGTCCCGCTTCGTTTTTTCAATGATGGCGTCCTTCAACGCGACCGTTCCGCCCGAAGGTGTATATTTCGTATCGCCATCACGAGCCGCTTGACAAGCAGCATCGATGATTCGTTCCGGTGTATTGAAATCAGGCTCACCTGCGCCGAGTCCAATGACATCTTTGCCCGAAGCCTTGAGCGCCTTTGCTTTCGCTGTAATCGCTAATGTTGTCGACGGCGTGAGTTGTTTCACTCGTTTCGCTAATAGATGTTCCATCATTATCCCCCTCTAATTCTTCACATTTGATCGGTCAATTGGACGCGTCGAATAAACTCTCCAGTCTGTAACGTGTAATACGAATACGTATAAGATGCGTCTGCCTTTGTGACCACTTCGACTAGCGCTCTCTCGTCGAATCCGTACTTACAACTGATGAGTTGTCCGCCTGTATCTTGGACAGAACGAGCGCAGACATCATTCGCATTCACTTCACCGATTTCACGTTGTTCAATCTCGAGCTCTTCATCGAGTGGAACGAACCAAATCGAGTCTCCGTCCGCTTCCGGAAATACGACGTATGCCTCTGTCCCATTGAATAGCTCTCCTTGCCCCACTTGAACGTCTGGCGATTCCTCGTTCAATCGAATCAAGGCTTCCTCAATGAGTTGCTCTTTTTGATTTTCTGTGTGTCCGATCGTGAATCGATACATCACGCTAAAGACAAGGACGACACCGAGCAGTGCCGCCAGTAACGAGACGATCCATTTTGTTTTTCTGGTCATTCTGTACGATAGATGGTGAAGACCATCTCTTCCTTCTTCGGATCATTCACTTTCTTCTCAAGTGAAAGGCCGAACATCAAATCTTGACTTTTTAACGTCCGATTCAATAAATCGACAATCTTATAAACGTCCGCCGTCGGTTCGATGCGCACACTCGCAAGCGTCTCAATATTCGAATTCATGTTGACTCCTCCTCCAAAACCTATACGTATCATTATAAAACGATAACATCATGATGCCTAGCGTTATCTATCATTTCTTGTCACAGAGTTTTCCTTTTCATCTAAGAACAATTCTAACTCGGATAAGGATGTCTCTAGCGTCCCTTCAATCCGGTCCACCTTCGGTAAGCTATTGATGAATTGTTTCCCGTAACGAGTTGTCTCGACACGGCGATCGAACACAAAAATCGCACCATAATCCGATTTTGATCGAATCAATCGACCGACACCTTGTTTGAAACGAATGACTGCTTGAGGAAGCGAAAGCTCGAAGAATGGGGATTTCCCCATCGATTCAATTTTTTCCGAACGGGCTTGCATGATTGGTTGATCGGGCGGCGCGAACGGCAGACGCACAATGACGAGGCATGTCAACGCCTCACCTGGAATATCGACACCTTCCCAAAAGCTGGCTGTCCCGAATAAAATCGACTGTTCCATCCGCTTGAACTGTTTCGTCAATCGGCTTCGCGATCCTCCACTGACCCCTTGAGCAAGTAGCGTATAAGAAGGGTCGAGATGATCTTTTACTTGTTCGTAAGTGAGACGTAACAATTCATTCGAGGTGAAGAGGACGAGCATTCGCCCTTTTGTGACGTTTGCAATTTGAACAATCGATTGAGCGGTCTGATCAACGAACTGAGGAAGCGGCACATCATTGATCAATGGGAAGTCTGACGGAACAAACAGTTTTGCCTGTTCTTTAAAGTTGAACGGCGAAGGCAATACGACTCGTCTGACCGGTTCTCCTTCAAGTCCGAGTCGTCGTTCCATAAAACTAAATTTGCCCGAGACCGTCATCGTCGCCGACGTCAAAATCGTCGGTCTCTTCTTAAATAATCGTTCGTGCAGCAACGGACCGATTTCAACCGGTTGCGTGTAGACCGATGTCAACTTACGGTTGCCTAAATTCAACTCGACCCAACTGACCGCATCATCATTACGTGTCAGCATCGTCTCATAAATGACACTTTCGAGCTCACGGACGTCGCTAATCAATGTTTTCAAATCACTCAAAAGCGCGCGTTGTTTGAACGTCATGTGCTCTTTACGCTCATCGAGCAGTCGATGGAGATGTCTGAGTGACGTCCGTAGTGTACGTAACTTGTCCTCTAATCGATTCGCCACTTCACGAATCGGTCTGAATGATGCGCCTTCTCGCTCGAATCGAACGGTTTGCCGGGGTTCTTTTTTCTTTCCTAGCGACTGTAGTGCCGTCAAGAGGTCTTCGAGCTCTTCTTCGACCCGTGCGAGCGCAGAATCAATCTGTTGACTGAACGCTTCTGCCTCTTCTGTCACAGACGTCAAATCGGCTAGCTGAATGATCCGAGAATGAAACTTCCCGTCCGCACCGTATCCGAACCATTTGAACAACCGATCAAATTGGATGGCGTCAAATGTCACACCGAAATGGTGAGAGGCCACTTCTTCGACTTGATGTGCCTCGTCTAAGACGAGTGGAGTATCGGTCGGTAAGATGCCTGCCTGATGTTGCAAATCAGAGAATAAGAGTGCGTGATTCGTCACAATCAAATCTGCTTCTTTCGAACGGAGGACGGCTTTTGTGAAAAAGTCTCGGCTATACCAAGGGTCGAACCGTCCGAATTCACTTGAAGCATCAGCTTGAATCAACCGTTTAAAAGAAGCCGGACCTTGCATCGCAGATCCTGGGAATGAGAGTTCCTCTAAATCCCCCGTCTCAGTCTCGGTTAACCAGACGAGTACCATCGCCTTACACATCGAAACTAACAATCCATCATTCGACTCATCGAGTACCATCTCGAATTTTCGTAAATCAATATAGTTCCGTCTTCCTTTTAACAAGGTGAATTCAATTTCCGGAAAAATTTGTCGAAGTACCGGCAAATCCCGGTTCAGGAGCTGTTCCTGTAATTGAATCGTATGCGTACTGATGACGACAGGGCGCTTCGTTTCGAGTGCATGATGGGCACTCGGGATTAAGTACGCCAACGTCTTCCCGGTTCCCGTCCCCGCTTCGACTAACAACGTTTCCTCGTCGTCTAACGCTTTATAGACGTGACGCATCATTTCAAATTGACTTTGTCTCGGCTCAAATTGATCAAAGATTGACGGAAGCGTTTCTTCGATCGTGTGAAGGAGAAACGGTTCAAAGGGTTCTCGTTCTTCTGCCGGAACGAACGTATCGCTTGGACGGTGTAACGCAATCTTTCGATGAATATCAAAACGCGTTTCGTCGTCTGGTCGAATCCCAACCTCGAGGATGATTTCATCGAGCAACGGCTCGACGTGACTCGTCCACGATTCAGACAAATCGCGAAGTCGTTTCAATGTCACGACAGGTAAATCGCGCAAGCGCTCGAGCATTCGGATAAAAAGCTCGGCCGTTGCTTCCGCATCACTGAGTGCGCGGTGTGCGTCTGTATGTACGAGGTCGAATGTCTCAGATAACGCTTCTAGGGCATGACTCTCAAGTGTCGGGTAGAGGATGCGAGCGAGTTCAACCGTATCAATGGCCCTCCCCTGAAACGAAAGATAGCCCGCTTGTTCAAGGCTCTCGTTTAAAAAAGTTAAATCAAATGCGACGTTATGCGCGACAAATACCCGTCCATCTAGCATTTTCCAAATGTCGGGAATCACTTCTTCAAATGTTGGTGCATCACTTACGTCATCATCGCTAATCGTTGTTAATTGCGTAATAAAAGGTGGGATTGGTCGACCCGGTCGAATCAAGGTGCTGTAGCGCTCGATCACTTCACCATCTTGTACAACGACCGCCGCAAACTCAATCAGTTCATCACCGGACTTTACGGAATGACCCGTTGTCTCTATATCCACAATCACATACGTGTCCATAACATCCATCCCATCTTAGGCACGCTCGTGCTTTCTGTCTGTCTCATCTTACCATAGAACGAACGACGAAAAAACGAGGATGCCTTTGTCGACATCCCCGAATGTTTTATAAAATCGTGTGAGCGATTTCTTCGTAAAGAAGTTGATCGACCTCGTTTTGCTCGTTCAATACGGCTACTTTTGGACGATGTGTTTTCGCTTCTTCTGCAGTCATTTGACCGTACGCCATGATGATGACAACATCACCAACCTGGAAATGACGTGCTGCCGCACCGTTTAAACAAATCACACCAGAACCACGTTCGCCTTTGATGACGTACGTCTCGATTCGAGCGCCATTGTGGTTGTTCGTGATGTGCACATGTTCATTTTCCATGATGCCTACTGCATCCATCAAGTCCTCATCGATTGTAATCGAACCGACGTAGTGTAAGTTTGCTTCTGTCACCGTTGCTTTATGAAGCTTCGCGTGCATAAATGTACGAATCATTGGATTCATCCCTTCTTCCAAATCACATTATCAATCAATCGGGCTCGCTCAAACTGAACGGCCACTGCTATCAATATTTCCTCCGAATCGCTTGAAGCGTCAGCAAGCGTCGGATAGTCAACGAGTTCGACATAATCGATCTGACTGTTCGGAATCTCGTGTAATCGTTCGGTCAGTCGTTGCTTCACTTCTTCAAGATCATGACCTGCCTCAAGTGTTTCTCTCGCTGTCGTCAAAGCTTTAAAGATTTGACTCGCTTCTTCTTTTTCAACGTCTGACAAATATACGTTCCGAGAAGATTTGGCTAGTCCTGTCTCCTCACGAATAATCGGGCAGCGTCGAATCTCGACCGGGACAAAATAGTCTCGGACGTACCCTTCGATGAGTGCCACTTGCTGGGCATCTTTCAGACCGAAGTAAGCACGTGTCGGTTGAACAAGGTTAAATAATTTCGAGACGATTGTCAACACACCATCAAAATGGCCGGGACGACTCGCCCCACATAATACATCCGCCCCTTGGCGCACAGTGACACGAGCCATATCAAGCGGGTACATCGTCTCCGTCGTCGGATAGAAGAGAAGGTCGATACCGGCTTCTCTTGCCAACTTTTCATCTCGTTCGAAGTCACGAGGATATCGGTCGAGGTCTTCGTTCGGACCGAACTGAGTCGGATTGACGAAAATACTCATGACAACGACGTCATTCTCACGTCGTGCATTCTCGATAAGACTCATGTGCCCTTCATGTAAATATCCCATCGTTGGTACAAAACCAATCGTTTGATCCGTTGGCAACGTGTGACGTAACTCTTCAACTGTTGATACGATTTTCATCATTTTCCTCCGTACAGCGAGTCAAGCAATGACTCATCCATTGTGAACGTATGACGTTCAAGCGGGAATTGTCCAGCTTTCGTCTCTTCCACATAAGAGCGGATGGCATCTGTCGCCACTTCATTCACGTCGGCATATGCCTGAACGAATTTCGGTAAGCGGTCCACGCCATATTTTAATACGTCATGGTAGACGAGTACTTGTCCGTCGACTTCTGCCCCGGCACCGATACCGATGACTGGAATCGTCAACTCTTCTGCGATTCGTTTCGCCAACTGATGCGGTACACACTCAAGGACGAGCATCTTCGCACCGGCACGTTCGGCAGCCAAGCTATCTTGAAGCAGTGTCTCTGCCGCCTCAAGGGATTTCCCTTGTACTTTATACCCTTCTAGTACACCGACCGATTGCGGGGTCAACCCTAGATGGGCAACACAAGGCATTCCTACTTGAGTGAGTCGTTCAATCGTCTGAAGAACTTCACCTGCACCTTCTAGTTTGATCGCATCCGCATGTCCTTCTTGGAAGAGACGGGACGCAGCCTGAAGTGTTCGGTCAAAATTACCATGGTATGTCGCAAATGGCATATCCACCACGACGAATGTGTTTTTCGCTCCACGGCGAACAGCCTTCGAATGGTGAAGCATATCTTCTGTCGTCACCGGGATTGTCGAGTCATACCCGAGGACGACCATCCCAAGAGAATCGCCGACCAAAATCAAATCGACCCCAGCCGCTTCGGCAAGTTTGGCTGACGGGTAATCATACGCCGTCAACATGACGAGCTTTTCTTGCTCGTTCATCTTTTTCAATAATGAAGTCATCGTGTGCATCTGTTTCTCCTCCTAAACGTGGAGACAGGAAAGAATAAACGCCTTCTTACACGGTTGGCAAGAAGGCGCACGAAAAACAATTTCATGGTTTTCATGAGTAGTGTCCTTCTGTCCCTGTCAAAATGATCAAGGCAGACAACTGATTGTGACAGTCTGCAAGCGCGGTACACTTCAATAACTGATAGCGTCCGACACATTAAGTATAGTCGATGGTCTCGCTTTCATCAATCATTCCACACTGCAATCTCAGCAGAGTAGACCGGTTCAACCTTTCCTTCTTCTTCAAGGAGCAATGCGCCCTCTTTGGAAATCCCTCGCATGACCCCTGTACGAGAAGTACGAGAAGCGTTCAACGTGACTTTTTCATTCAAGTAGGCGGCATGTTGCATCCAATTGATCCGGATTGGATCAAAACCACTTTCGAGGAATCGGTCATATTCGACTTCAAGTTCAGCCAGTAGTTCAGCCAACAGTTCACTTCGACGGAATCGCTTTCCGGTCTCTAGATAAAGAGAAGTGGCCCGATGAGCTAACTCGTCTGGAATCTCCTCACCATTGACGTTCATCCCGAAACCTAGGATGACAGCCTGAATCCGATCACCCTCCGTCTGCATCTCTGTCAAAATGCCACCGATTTTCTTCCCATTCAATAATAAATCATTCGGCCACTTGATCATGACATCAAGATTTTGATGGTTGAGCGCCCGTGCGAATGCACTCGCTGCCATCAACGTCAGTTTCGATGCGTCTCGAATCGGCAAATCCGGTCTTAAGATGATGCTCGCAGCAATATTGACATGTTTTGGGTTATGCCAATGACGACCGAGTTGTCCTCGTCCGGCAGTCTGTTCTTCACTGATGACAATCGTTCCTTCCGACACATGCTGTTGCGCCAATTCATGGGCGATTCGTTGTGTCGTATCGACTTGTTCATACGCATGGACCGTCTGACCGAATCGACCTTTACGGAATGAGACAAATGCTGGTTCATCCAGACGGTCACTCTGTTCAATCAGTTGATATCCTTTACGGGGAATCGTATGGATCGCATATCCGTCTTGCTTCAACGTTTCAATGTGCTTCCAAATAGCGGTACGTGAAATATTCAATTGGCGCGCCAATTCTTGTCCGCTCCACACTTCCCCATTTTGTAATAACGTCAAGACACGCCCGCGCGTTGAAGCCATCGTCTCGCCTCCTCTTTTAATACGGTCCCGTGATTCGGAATCTCTTGTGAAATGACACGTCGTTCGAGATCAAGCAATAGATGCTTGATCGCCTCACCTGTCGCACCGAGTTCAAGCGCATCCCGTCCATTGAATTTCAGTTCTTGGCGGGACTGGATTGGGAGTGACTCCTTCAGTTCACGACTGCGGTCTGGTTCACCATTCATTTTAAAATAAGTCGAGAGAGTCGGCTCATCCGTCATATAAACCGTCATCACATCGAGTCCGGTCTCACAGAGCTGCGCAAGCACTCGAGCCTCCCGCTTGATTGCATTCGATCGTTTCCATGGCAGTAGCCATGCCTCATCTTTCGCGTGATAGAGGAAGATGGCCCATCCACTGACCGCATTCACTGGAGTGCGATCATCTTGTTGCACCCGTTGCATCAGTTCCGTCGTCACGTTCGGTAGATAGCGATGGATGCCGAGCTCGACCATCTCTGCTAACGCTTTTCGATAGGCCGGTCCCGTCAACAGTTTCTCAAACTCGATTGCGATGCGTTCCATTGCGATTTGTTCAAGCTTATGACTAAGCGAACTCGCTGCGTGACGCAATTCTTCGTGTAATGTGAAGTCGAGCTGAGACATGAAACGCAGCGCACGCATGATGCGAAGGGCATCTTCACCAAACCGCTCGAAAGGACTCCCGACCGTGCGAATGATGCGTTCATCTAGATCGTGTTGCCCTCCGAATAAATCGACGACTTGTCCGTCATGAAACGCCATCGCGTTCATTGTGAAGTCACGACGTAACATGTCCTCTTCAAGCGATACACCGAGTGCGACATGGTCCGGACGTCTTGAATCTGAATAAGATCCTTCAGACCGGAATGTCGTCACTTCGAACGGATGATGGTCGATGATGACCGTGACCGTTCCATGTTCGATACCGGTCGGGACCGATTTCGGGAACAGCGCCATCACTTCTTCCGGGAAGAGGGACGTGGCCAAATCGATATCGTCGGGCAAATTTCCAAGGACATAGTCCCGAACGGCTCCACCGACGATATACGCCTCGCCGCCATGTCGTTCAATCGTCTCGATAATCTGTTTTGCATACTCCCATTCTGTCATGATGTCACCACCTGTTCATACAAGCGTTCATATTGTGTCACGATGTCTTGTGAGGCGAATCGTTTCGATTTCACCAACCCGTTTTGTCTGAAACGCTCCTGTAACGTTGCGTCTGTCAACAGCTGTTGCATGGCCATAGCGGCTTTCATTGCATCGCCTCGTGGAACGACGAACCCGTCCTCACCGTCCGTGATCACTTCAGGTAGTCCGCCTGCGTCACTGACGACCGACGGGACTCCCGTTGCCATCGCCTCGAGTGCCACAAGTCCGAACGCCTCTTTGTCTGATAAGAGAACATGGACGTCACTAATGGAGAGCAGTGCAGCGACTTGCTCTTGTTTCCCGGCAAAGATGACTTGATCTTCAAGACCCATCTCTGTCACGAGGCGGCGCATGGCACCCATGAGCGGGCCGTCTCCGACGAGTAACAGTTTTTTATTTGGAACGTCCATCTTGTCGAACGCCTCGAGGACGAGGTCGACGCGTTTGACGGGACGGAAGTTTGAAATATGAATCACGACCCGGTCGTCTGTCGTTAAGCCGTATCGTTCCCGTAAGGTTGGGTCGAATTGTGGGGTGTATACCGATTCATCAATAAAGTTGTGAATGACTTGAATCGGCAAATTGCTAGCAATCCGCTCCTCTGTCTCCCGTTTCAAACTGTGTGAGACGGCCGTAATCGCATTAGATTGGCGCAACCCATATAAAATCGCCGGTTTCAATTCCTCATCCTCACCGAGAACGGTGATATCGGTTCCGTGTAGCGTCGAGACAATCGGCGTCTTCACACCGGCCATCTCACGCCCGAGCGCGGCACACACGGCATGTGGTACGGCATAATGTGCATGAATGACATCAAGGCCGAATGACTGGATGACACTCGCAATTTTCGCGGAGAGCGTCATATCGTACGGCGGATAGCGAAAGACCGAGTATTGGTTGATTTCGACTTGGTGGAACGTGATATTCGGATGATAGGCGTTCAAACGAAACGGCATACTGCTCGTAATGAAATGAACGTCATGTCCTCGGTCCGCAAGCTTCATGCCGAGTTCCGTCGCTAAAATACCCGAACCACCGACAGATGGATAACAAAGAATTCCGATTCGATACGTCATGTGAGCTCACCTGCCCGTTTGACGACATACGGTCGCACCCGTTTCAACCCTTCCGCATAAGCGACGCCAATCAAGCTCCCAAAATGGCGTTCACGGGCAATGACCCGTTCCACGTATGCATCGGTGAGCGGTGTTTTCACCCCATCGACTGGAGTGAACTGGCTAGCGTAACATTGGAGTGCCCGTGTCTTCACTTCAATCGTGTCACTAATATCAACGCATACATCCGGCTCGACATGTGCATTGATCATATATTGATACACACTTTCTGGTCGATATGCCGGAAGCTCCGGTAAATATTTTCGAATACCCGCGTTGAATAACGCCTCTGTCACGAGATAAGCGCATGCCGCATGGTCGGGATGGCGATCGACTTCATATGGATACAACAAGTGCGTTGGACGCTCACGTCGAATCAAGGAGACGATTGCCTCGAGCTGTTCTTCTCCCCCGTCAATTCCCCGATCTTTAAATCCGAGATTGATTCGGCGGACACCAAGCACGTCATCTGCCACACTGGCTTCCTGTTGTCTCGTTTCTACATCACCATTTGAAGAAAGTTCCGCTCTCGTCAAATCGACGTACACGACCTCAATCTTCTCTTTCGTCCATTGGGCTGTCATCCCTGCAATCCCGATCTCGATATCATCTGGATGTGCCCCGATGGCTACTACTTTCATTTACATCACCTCTTCTTTGAAAAGTATAGCCGACTCGTTTCTGAATGTCATATGTTCAGGGTAGTCAATCGAACTGTTTTTCGAGTACTCTATCTAAGGGGAGGTGAACCTGATGACGGTACAATTACCGATTCGTGTTCGAAATATTATTTTCATCTTAATAGGTTCTTTTATTTTTGCATTCGGCGTTTATCACTTCAACGTCCAAAACAACTTGGCAGAGGGTGGGTTCACCGGAATCACCTTGATTCTACGTGGTCTATTTGATATCTCGCCTTCCATCACGAACTTGGCGTTAAACATCCCACTCTTTTTCATGAGTTATAAGTTATTAGGTCGAACGACTTTCGTTTATACACTCATCGGGACGTTCTCATTTTCACTTTGGTATGCACTTATCGCTAAATATTCTACACTCGTCATCGACCTAACGGATGACATGGTGCTCGCAAGTTTGTTTGCGGGTCTCTTTATCGGAGTCGGACTCGGAATCATCTTCAACAATGGCGGAACGACGGGGGGCGTCGACATAATCGCACGACTCGTACAACGCTATATCGGCTGGTCGATCGGAAAGACGTTCCTTATCTTTGACTTCTTTGTCATCGTTCTCAGTTTGACGTATCTCGATATCCGCGAGGCGATGTATACGCTTCTCGCTGTCTATATCGGGGCACGTGTCATCGACTCGATGCAAGAAGGAACGTATGCCGGTAAGGCGGCGATGATCATCAGTGACCACCGGACTGCCATCGCCGACGGTATTCATGCGACGATGAACCGCGGCACGACAAGACTACTTGCCAAAGGTGGCTATTCGAACCGTGAACTTGAAGTGCTGTATGTCGTCGTCGGGCGAAATGAAGTGAATCGCTTGAAGACGATCGTCAAACAGATCGATCCTCATGCGTTCGTCACATTCCATCACGTCTATGAAGTGGGCGGAGAAGGCTTTACGTTCGATGAGAATCGAATGCCGCTGAAATAAGCAAAAAATCGCCTCGTTCATAGGAATGAACAGGCGATTTTTTATGGCTCGATGTTGAGCACCTCGACTTGAATCGTGCCTCCAGGCGTTTCAACTTGAATCGTTTGACCGACAGTCGCCCCCATCAAACTACGACCGAGTGGCGATGTCATCGAAATACTTCCTCGTTCTAGATCTGCTTCTGCCTCACTCACGATTCGATAGCTCTCGATCTCCTCGTCGCCTTCACGAATCACGACCCGATTCCCGAACGTCACGACTTCCGACTGTTCCGATTCGACGATTGTCACGTCAGCAAGCAGGCGTTTAAGGTCTAGAATATCCGCTTCCACCCGCTCATATTCCCGTACTGCCTCAGTATAGGTGACATCTTCTCGAAAATCACAAAATTTCCGCGCCGTACGTATACGTTCACGAGCATCCGTCCTGTCTTGCTCTAACATGGCTAGTTTATTTTTCAATTGCTCATGACCCTTCTCTGTCAGTTGCAGTTTCATCAACAACATTTCCTTTCATCACAAAATAAAAAAATCCCGCCGATTATGACGGGATTTCGTTCTACTCCTCACGTGGCATAAACACGATGAGTGCCAAACGGATGAGTTCGGCAACCGCAACGAGCGTTGCAGCCACATACGTCCATGCTGCGGCATTCAATACTTTCCGTGCGCCAGACTCTTCTGTCGCCGTCACGATGCCGTGTGACGTCAACTGAGCCATCGCTCGTTTCGACGCATCGAACTCGACTGGGAGCGTGATCAATTGGAACACAACCGCACCGAGCATCATGATGACACCGAGTTGTGCCAATCCGAGTGCACCGAACAAGAAACCACCGATTAATAATGGGAATGACAAGTTCGACGTGATATTGACGACTGGAACGAGACTATGTCGGACGCGCATCATCTTGTAGTCGGTCGCATCTTGAATGACGTGACCAATCTCGTGGGCCGCGATGGCTGCCGACGAAATCGTCGAACCTTGATACACTTCACGAGAGAGACGGACGACCTTATTGACCGGGTCATAGTGGTCGCTCATGAGTCCATCGACCATCTCGATTCGTACATTGTTGACACCGTTTTGTTTCATAATGAAATCAGCGACTTGTGCGCCAGTGACACCGCTTTGAAGCGGTTGTTTTAAAAACTGTTTGTACGTACTTTTCACTCGCATCTGAGCCCATAAGGGGATGAGCATAATCAGTGCAAGATAGAAAATATAGCCACCTAATGACATTTTCTATTTCACCTCTGCGTGTATTTGATAATTCGATTTTACATTCTTATGAACTTATTTTCAAGCGAAGGGCGTAGGACGAACGCATATCCCATAAAAAAACATAATCCCGTTAACCAAAACGAGCCGTAGCCGATCCACATAATATGTTCCGCGAGTGACGGATAGCGCGGCCATTGTCCGAGCACATAATCAACTACGTCATTATGAATTACCCAAATCAATGAACAGACAAACGAAGTAATGGTCCATTTCATAAATGGTGCGTAGATAAGTGCTTGAAGCGCCATCGCTCCATGAGAAATCATCAACATGACCGCCATTAAAATGGTGATGGTCGGTGCATCCACCGGTAACTCCCCTAAAAACATGATATTCATGATGACGGCCCAGACGCCGTATTTGATTAAGGTAATGAATGCGAGCGTCTCGAATAATGGAGAACGTTTATTCACGATCCACAACCCGAGGACGATTGTAAAGAAGAGGGATGCTGTCGGGCTGTCCGGGACGAACGGCCAATATACGTATGGTGTGTCACGAAGTTGAGGCTCATACCAAATATAACCGTAAATCGTACCGCCTAAGTTGATGACAAATAATAACGTCAGTACGATTCGATTCATTAAGAAAGTGTTTAAAAACGTCGGGTTCATGTTCTCAATCCTTTTTTCTTCAGTTTATCGCAATACGAATACATAAGTAAAAAAGTGTAGCCTGGTTTCTCAGGCTACACTTCATGGCTTACTCGTTATTTTCGCCGCCTTCACCATATGAAGCGATGAATTCAGATAGTACTTGTAAATCTTCAGGCGAGCCGTCCCACTGACCAGCAGGCATCGTCCCAATCCCGTTTACAGCGATATCCGCAATCTCTTCAGCTGTATACTGTGTCCCCACGAGTGCTGGAGCTGCTGCTCCACCCTCTAGGTTTTGACCGTGACAGTTCACACAAGATTGAGCTGAATAAATCTCATATCCTGGTGCAGCTGTATCAATTTCAGGACCTTCACCTGGAATTTGAAGTTCACCTTGAGCGTGAACTTGATCCCAGTGTGTCGTTTGAACAGATTCCCAAGTCAAGTAGAAGACTGAGAGAATTCCAAGCAACATGAAACTGATGGCGACTGGACGTTTCGCCGGACGACGCTCGAGACCTTGGTCAAGCCAAGGTGCGATGAGAAGTGCCGTGAACGCCAAACCTGGAATGATGACCGTACCAAGCAAGATCCAGTCTCCTGCAGCGAATTGATATTTGAGTAATTGATACAAGAACAAGAAATACCAGTCCGGTAATGGAATGTATGACGTGTTCGTTGGATCGGCGATATTTTGAAGCGGTGGTGCTTCGACGATTGTCAAAGCGATGAAGCCGATCAAGAAGACCGACCCTACCATCCACTCTTTAAGCAAGAAGTTCGGCCAAAACGCCTCTGTGCGTCCTGGGTATTCTGAATAGTCTTTTGCAATGTTTTGTTTCCGATTCGAGATTCCTACTCGAGAGTCGGTTACAAATTTCATCCCTTTACCGCGATGCATATCGTTTCTCCTCCTTTTTCTCCTCGAATCGGCTTATAGCGGTCCAGAAATACCTTGTTTACGAATCATCAAGAAGTGGGCCCCTAGTAATCCGAACAATGCAGCCGGTAAGAAGAAGACGTGGATGGCGAAGAATCGTGCGAGCGTGCTCGCCCCGACAATCTCACCACCGGCGAGAAGTGTCTTCGCAATACCACCGATGATTGGTACACTTTCAGCGATTTGAAGCGTAACTTTCGTTGCGAACAATGCTTTCATGTCCCATGGAAGCAAGTATCCTGTAAGTCCAAGCGCCAAGACGACGAAGAACAAGAGAACACCGACGACCCAGTTAAGCTCACGTGGCTTCTTATACGATCCCGTGAAGAACACGCGGAGCGTATGTAAGAATAACATGACGATGGCAACGGATGCGCCCCAGTGGTGCATCCCACGAACGATTTGTCCGTGTGCGATTTCATTTTGCAAATAGTATACCGACGCGTGCGCGTTGATGATATCTGGTACATAGTACATCGTCAAGAACATCCCAGATAGGATTTGAATGACGATTGTAAAGAACGTCAAACCGCCAAAACAATAGACAAATGCAGAGAAGTGATGAGCAGGGTTGACGTGTTCCGGTACTTCATGGTCTGCGATATCGCGCCAGAGCGGTGTGATGTCTACGCGTTCATCGACCCAATCATAAATTTTTTGTAACATCGGCTAGTTCCCCCTCTCATTACTGAGCGACTGGACTACCTAAATATAGGAAGCCGTCTTTTTCTTCTTTTTCATAACGTGCAAGTGGCGCTGTTGGTGGTGTACCCGGGATGTTCGTTCCATCTTTTTCGTAACGTCCTAAGTGACACGGACAGAAGAATTCTTGTGGACGAGTCGGATCACCCGCAAAAGCTACCTGACAGCCGAGGTGTGTACAAATCGGAGAGAGTGCGATGATTTCGCCACTTTCTGTTTTGTATACCCATGCCGAAAGCGTTTCTTCAAATTCGTACCAAGCATCTTGTGTTTGTTTCTTAAAGTCGACACGTTGCGGCTCAGTCGTGATGTCATCAAGACTCATTACTTTTACTTTGTCGCCTGCTCCAGATTTCTTCAAAACCGGATCGATCGCAAAGTTGACCATCGGACTGATCAATGTTGCCGCCATAAAGCCACCTACTCCAGTCAGTGTGTACGTTAAGAACTGACGGCGCGTGACTTTTGACCCATTTTGAGCCATTTCGTTCCCCCCTCATTCGTGTGCATAACCCCATAATTCTTTATGCATTCTTCACAAAAATTTCTCACTCAACAAAATAGTATATCAATAAAACCTCTACGTCAACCGCTTCATGTCGCCATCCAACGGCTCGAAAGTTCCGTGATAACTTGTGTCGCAAAATTTTGAACCATCGTGTGCGCCTGATCGCTCGACATCGCTCCTAGCGCAAGCGGTGGTACGAACAACATCGGCAAATCATATGGCTTGAAACGGACGTCTGACGCAATAAATAAAACGTGAGAAAAACCGGATGATTCCGCTTTTACCACCACATCTTTCACCAGTTCAACACCAGCTTCCACATCGGTGTAACTGATTGTTGGGCTGAGCATCGTCCGACCAGATAATTGTCGTTCTGTCTCAACCGTGACGGCATGAATGACTTCATAGCTTTCGGCTTTACGAACCATATCCTCACCAAACGCCAATTCTGCGAGCGGAACGATGAGCGTATCGACGTATTGTCGTTCGGCAATCGAGCGCAGTGCCCCTTGACTATCGAACCTCATCTTTTCCCTCCTCTCCAACTTATCTCATCATGTCTATTGTATCGTACATGACTTCGTTCACGTTTCAAACTTATGAACGAACTGTGAAATAATTGTGTATTCCTACGTTATTAATATACCAAAAAACAAGCGCCAACCGGAACGGAAGCGCTTGTTTTTTTCAAAATAATTTAGATTCCCTTACTTGGTGGAGTTGACTCGTCAAATTGCGGAATAAGTTTTCGTCCCGACGGTCGAGCGCTTTATCGATTTCAATCAATAATCGCTCTTCTTCAAATTGGGCAACGGAAGCCTGAATGACCGTTTGGGCAGAAGAAGACACTTCATCTTTCACTTCCGCAACCGGTTCGAACGGATTTTGCTCCACGATGTCAATCCAATTCTCATCAATCATCATGCCTTGAAAATTCAATTCTACATAAATTGGCCCATCGTGCAGACGGATGTCATGATACGCCTTTTCAGGATTCGTAGTCACAAGGTCTCCCCGTCGATATCGAAACGGTTCACCGTCAAATCCATACGCCGTCATCACAAGACTTCGTGGCGAGACCGAGGCGTTTGTTACGAAATGAACGTTGCCAAGCTTATCCGGATGTCTCAACCAGTAGTCAAGAATCCATTTCGCTTCACGTTTCCGAAGTGTATGATGAGCGACGAATCGCTTCAAAAAATTCCGTTTCCGCTCGACCATCTGACCTCATTCCCTTCCCTTTATCATTCTACGTCATCAGACAATTGTTCGAGCTGGTCTTCAAGCACTTGGCGATCTTCGAGGTCGACCACCAGTGCAAGCGATTGCTCGACCACACGGCGTGCGTCTTGTCTACGACCTTCCTCTATCAACAGTGTAGCCCATTCTGTCACAAATGACACGTCCTCTTTCATCATCGGCTCAATCGAGGCATACAAACTGACAGCTTCGTCATAGTCCTCTAGCTCATATTTCGCCTTCGCCTTATACCAAGTCATGAGCGGGGATGTCGTATGATCTTCGAGTGCATCAATTGTTTCGAGGACGTCATCGATTTCTCCTGCTTCGAATAAAATCGATAAGATTAATTCTGTCGCTTGTAGCGATTCCGGATTCAAGACGAGTGCTTCTCGAAGCTCTTTAACGGCACCATCGCGATTACCGAGCTTGAGGAGCAATTTTGCTTTCACGTGACGAAGTTCGTCATTATAGTCGTCGCGCGTGATTCCTTGACCGACGATTTCAAGCGCTTCTTCCGTCTGCCCATTCGCGTCCAGTGCTTCGGTGTAAGGAAGATAGAGCGAGGTAAAGTCCGGGTCCATCGCCTGAAGCTCTTTAAACTGCTTGATGGCAACTTCCTCTCGACCGATTCGATGTGCTGTCATCGCATGTCCGAAGACGGTATTTAAATTACGATGTGTTGCTTTTTCATACTCGTCGAGCGCTTCTTCGAACGACCCAACCATTGTGAGTGCTTCCGCATAGTCAGCTTGGTAATCGATTTCGGACGGCAAATTCATTTTAGGTAATCGTGCATAGAGCGGGATGGCCTGCTCGAACGACCCCGTCGAAGCGTACAATTCCGCCAACCCGTAAATGAGTAACGGTTCGTCCGGATTCTTTTCAAGAGCTTCCATCAATTTTTTCACAGCTACCTCGTCGAGCCCCTGAGATTGATACAAATCAGCTAATAAGACGAGACTTCTCACTTGCGTCTCCGCGTCATCTGACTTGACCTTCTCTAAAACAGCAATCGCCTCTTCTTCACGGTCACTGTCTAAATATGCCTCTGCAAGTGAAAGGGCGACGTTTGGGTCACCTTCGTAATCCACGTACAATTTTGAAAGGACTTCTGTCGCTCGGTCGGCAAGACCAAGCTCTAAATACAAATCAGCAATCGCTAAGCGATCATCATCCGACCCGTCTTTCTCAAGTTCTTCTATATGTGCAAGAGCATGTTCAGTCTCTCCTGATTCAAGCATCTCGATAATATGTGTTAATGCTGCTTCATCTAGCATGTTTCGTCCTCCTGGCCTTCGGTTTGTCGTTATTCTATCTCACGTTGAATCTGTTGTAAATCTTGACGGAAGCCGGGATAGCTGACATCGGACGCATCAATGCCTTCAATCTGAATCGTTTCATCCGTGACGAGTGTAGCGACTTGTAACATCATCGACAGACGATGGTCACCATGAGCCGAGACGTTTCCGCCATGAAGACGACTCGGTTTTACGATAAATCCATCCTCTTTTCCAACGATGTCCACCCCCAATTTTCGCAACTCCGAGACGACCACATCAATCCGGTCCGTCTCCTTCACTCTCAGTTCTGCTGCGTCTTTCACGATTGACGGAGAATTTGCCTGTGAAGCGACGAGTGCGAATAACGGCAACTCATCGATTTGTGACGGAATCAGATCCCCTTCTACGACCGTGCCAGACAGTTCACTTGTCGTCACCGTGACGTCACCGACCAATTCCTCCCCGATGGTTCGTTCATTGGAGATGATGACGTGTGCCCCCATCCGTTCGAGCGTCCGCAAAAATCCGATTCGCGTCTCATTCAAACAGACGTCCGTCGTCGTAACGGAGCTATTCGGCACGATGGCCGCCCCTGCCCAGAAGAAGGCAGCCGACGAAGGGTCTGCCGGTACATCGACCGTCGCGCCACTTAGTCGAGAAGGTTCGACACGAATGATTCGTTCCCCTTTTTCCGCATCAACAGTGAGCTGCGCCCCAAAGAGCGGCAACATTCGCTCGGTATGGTCTCTAGACAATATCGGCTCACGAACAATCGTCGTCCCTTCCGCACGTAACCCGGCAAGGAGGACAGCCGATTTCACTTGGGCGCTCGCTACCGGTAACGTATAGTCGATGGATTGTAGCGTTTTTCCTTCAATCACGATTGGCGCCAGATCACCTTTCACGTCCGCTCCCATTTCACGGAGTGGTGCGTTGACACGTCGCATCGGACGTTTTGACAATGACTCATCTCCCACGAGTTCAAATGACCCATCATACCCCGATAAGAGTCCAATCAACAAGCGCATCGTCGTCCCTGAGTTCCCGCAGTCTAATCGTGCCGAACGCGGTGACTCGATCCCCGTGATGAGGAGTTCGTCTTGTTTTTCAATCACTTCTGCTCCGAGTGATCGAATGATGTCGAGCGTAGAGCGACAATCGGCACCGAGTAGTGGATGCACGACGCGCGTCGTCCCAGTCGCCATCATGCCGAATAAAAGCGCACGATGAGTGATCGACTTATCACTCGGCACACGGATTGAACCGTTTAAACTCATCATTCCCACCATCCTTTCATCTGTTCAAATGTATGTTCAAGGTGCTCGAGCGGCACAGATTCAACGACAATCGTGTCACGGAGCAAGACGAACCGAATTTCGCCGTGACGATTCTTTTTATCCCGAACCATTTTTTCGACATATTGCTCGAACGGTTTCCAGTCAATCGGTGTGACATCGTTCAGACGAATCCAATCAAACAATCGTTTCGCCCGTGTCTCGTCTCCCGATAGTAAAAAGGCAAACACCATCCCATGTAACACCGCTTCTCCGTGAGGGATACGGTACGCTTCGACGGACTCAAGCGCATGACCGAACGTATGCCCGAAGTTCAGCCAAGCGCGAATACCTTGCTCTTGCTCATCTTTCTCGACAACTGCTCGTTTCACTTCAATGCCGCGTGCGAGCCATGTGACCCAATCCAATTCCTGATGTTCAGAAAGAGCGGAAAACAAGTCGTCCTCGAAAGAGGATTCGAGGACGTAACGTGATAAATACGCATGTTTCAATAGTTCACCGAGACCGCTCCGAACTTCTTGGATCGGCAAGGTATGAAGTCGAGAAACATTATAATAGACACCAATCGGTTGATAGAATGAGCCGATCGCATTTTTCGCAAGCGGATGATTGACGGCGACTTTACCACCGACAGCCGAATCGTGTGCTAAAATCGTTGTCGGGACTTGTATGTAAGGAACACCACGCATGTAGACACTCGCTAAAAAACCAGCCAAATCACCGATCATCCCGCCACCGAAAGCGACAATCAGAGTATGACGGTCGCATCCGTGTCTCAATCCTTCTGTGACGAGATGTTCGAGTTGCGATAACGACTTCGACGCATCACCCGCCTTGACGACAGATGAGACGACGCATGGGTGAACTTGCTCCAACTTTGCAAGGAACGATTCCCCGTAAAGCGCATCGACCCGTTCATCCGTGACGACCCAGAGCATCGGGTAACGTGACCAATCATTTGTTTCCATCCAGCGGTCTTGATCGTCGACGACAACCTGATACGGGGTCGATGCCGCGATTGGAATGGTCACCATACTCGTAACTCCTCTCGATACTCATTGATTCGGTGTTTTATTCGGTCCATCGTATCATGACCGAACGTCTCACATACTTCCTTCGCCATTTCAAACGCAATGACCGCCTCGACGACGAGTGATGCTGCAGGGACAGCACACGAATCGCTCCGTTCGATTTGAGCGAGGAATGCCTCTTTCGTATCAATATCGACTGATTGAAGAGGCTTATAAAGTGTCGGGATTGGTTTCATGACGGCTGAACAGATAATCGGCATACCCGTTGTCATCCCGCCCTCAAAACCACCGAGATGATTACTGAGTCGGGTATATCCTTCGTCTCCATATGCAATCGGGTCCATCACTTCAGAACCGGGACGGTATGCCATTTCAAAACCATCTCCAAACTCCACGCCTTTAAATGCGTTGACACTCAACACCGCCTGCGCAATTTTCGCATCCAATTTTCGGTCATACTGCACATATGAACCTAGACCTGGTACGACACCGTGCACTTCCGTACAGACGATGCCGCCAATCGAGTCTCCATTTGCCTTGGCTTCATCGATGCGACGCATCATCCGCTCAGCAGCTGCTTCGTCAAGCGTCCGAACGGGTGAGGCGTCAATCACTTCTTTTGCTTCTTGGAGCGATTCAAATGTACGTATCTTTGCCCGTTCTCCACCAATCACTTTGACGTAACTGAAGAGCGACACCCCAACTTGTTGAAGCAATTGTTTACAAAAGGCACCGACCGCGACGCGTGCCGCCGTCTCCCTTGCGCTCGAACGTTCCAAAACATCCCGCAAATCGCGATGGTCATACTTCATCCCACCGACCAAGTCGGCATGCCCTGGTCTCGGTCGCGAGACTCGGCGCTTGATTTCGACATCATCTTCGATTGGCTCGGCTTGCATGACGTGTTTCCAATGGGTGTGGTCTTTATTCTCAATCCAGAATGTGATTGGTGCGCCCGTCGTTTTACCGTGACGTATACCAGAACGAACATCTACTTGATCTGACTCGATTTGCATGCGACGCCCTCGTCCATATCCCGACTGACGTTTTTTCAACTCTAGGTTAATTTGATTTAAATCTATAGCGAGACCGGCAGGGGCACCTTCAATAATGACCGTCAGTCCCGGACCGTGTGATTCACCAGCTGTCAAATAGCGCATCTGTTCACCTCATCCATCTATTTTTTCGTAAAAGAAGCTTTGTTTCATCGCATATCCATAACGCTTAGGCTGGAAGATTTGTTCAGTTCCTCCGACAAACAAGATTCCTCCTGGTCGAAGGGCACGTTGAAACGATGTATATACTTTTTCTTTCGCTTCTTCCGTAAAGTAAATCAATACGTTTCGACAGACAATCAAATCAAAGTTCCGTTCATACACATCCGCTAATAAGTTGTGTTTTTTAAACGTCACGAGTTGTTTAATCTCATCCGAAATGAAATAGTCGTCTCCACGACGCGTAAAGTAGCGGCTTTTAAACTCGTCTGGCAAGTCGATGAGTGCACGTTCGTGATACTTCCCTTGTTTCGCCTTTTCGATGACGAGATCATCTAAATCAGTGGCCATAATGGAAAATTGAGAAGGTGCCAGATGTTTAGACAACAGCATGGCGAGCGAATAAGGTTCTTCTCCAGTCGAGCACGCTGCACTCCACACGCGGAGCTTTCCTTGACTCGAACGAATCAAGTGAGGCAGGATATCTTCTTCTAGCTGCTGCCAACGGATCGGATTGCGATAAAACTCACTTACGTTAATCGTCATTCGGTCAAGGAACTCCTCATAGAGCTGTCGATCTGTCTCCATCGCCTTTAAATATTCAAGAAACGACGCATATCCCTTCTTTTCGCGTAAGGCGACCATCCGACGCTTCATTTGCGCCTCTTTATATAAATTCAAGTCAATTCCAGACTTGATATAGAACTTTTTTACGAAGATGGCATAATCATTCATCACCAATTTCAACCTCAATTCTTTCTCATTTCCTCTTTCTTCTGACCACAGGCTTTTAGAAGGGAATCAAAAAAGGACAGGTTTCCCCGTCCCTTCGAAAAGTCATGAAACGTGTGAGGCAACTCCTGCGAACCAAAGTGCCAATTCGCGTTCTGCGCTGTCCACACTATCAGAACCATGAATTACGTTTTGTGACATCGTCGATGCAAAATCACCACGAATCGTTCCAGGTTGTGCATCGATCGGTTTTGTCTTCCCGATCATGAGACGAGAGACAGCTACGATGTCTTCCCCTTCCCATTCCATCGCGACGACCGGACCAGAAGTCAAAAACTCTACCAATTCACCAAAGAACGGCTTTTCCTTATGCTCTGCATAGTGTGCCTCTGCGACCTCAACTGACGGTGTCACCATTTCGAGACGGTTCAATGTATATCCTTTGTTTTCAAAACGTGAGATGATTTCCCCAATCAATCCACGTTTTACCCCATCCGGTTTAACCATTAAAAATGTCTTTTCCATTCCCCAAATCCCCCTAAGTCAATAAATGTGTACGTTGTACGTATTTAGTGTACACGCTCCTGCACATTTTTGAAAGGGGTTACATGGGCATTTACCATTTACGTTTCCCGATATATTGAGCGATTTCAATCAAAGATTGTTTGTCAGGCACATTTGGCAACCCATCGAGTCTTCGAATAGCGCGTTCAACATATCGGTCAATCGTGCGTTGGCTTCGTTCTAACGTTCCATTCCGCTGCACTTCACGCACGAGTGATTTTGTCATCTCCGTGTCCGTCGATGCGTTCACCTGACAGAGACGCTCGTAAAAAGTTGGATCCTCCGATGAATAGAGGAGCGGTAACGTTTTATGACCATGCTTTAAATCTTCTCCGACTGGTTTCCCGAGTTGGAAACTTTTTGCCGTAAAATCGAGTAAATCATCAGTCATTTGGAATGCCATCCCGATGTCATACCCAAATAAGCTTAATTGTTTGACGACATGAGGTGACGCTCCTGAAATAACAGCGCCTGCCGCACAACTCGTCTCAATTAAAAGGGCCGTCTTTCGTGCAATCCGATCTAAATATCGTTTAGGAGATTGACCCCAATCATATTGATCTTGGATTTGATTGATTTCGCCGACGCAAATCCGCTCCATCGTGTCCGCCATGATTCGCATCACTTCCGGAGAATCGATTTCGGATACGAGACGAATCGCCTCCCCGAATAACGTATTTCCAGTATACATTGCAACGGTCTCATCATACCGCTCCATCACGGTCGGTTTCCCCCGGCGAAGCATCGCATCATCGATGACATCATCATGAACGAGTGATGCCATATGAATCAATTCAAGACTTGAGGCAACTTTCGTCAAACGGATATCTTTCGTCTCACCGAATCCTGCGCTCAATAAAACGAAAGCTGGTCGGATGCGTTTACCACCAGCATCGAGTAGTTGGCGAGATGCCGATTCAATCACAGGGTGGTCCGTCCTGGCGCGAGTTGATAAAAATTGATCGATTTGATCAATCTCTCGGTTCATATGACGGTAAAGTCGCTTCAAAGACATGCTTCACCACTTCTTTCCTAGATGCATGGCACATGCACCTCCGGAGAATGTCTTCACTTCGACTTGTTCGAAACCGGCATCTTCAAACATGCGCTTGAGCGTCAGACGGTCAGGAAACTGATCGGTCGATTCTTGTAACCATTTGTATTGGTCGTATGAACCGGCAAACACTTTGCCGAACACAGGCATGACGGTCCCAAAGTAAAATCGATATAATTCTTTAAAGACGGGTGCCGTCGGTTGACTCGTTTCAAGACAGACGACCGTCCCGCCCGGTTTTAAGACGCGATGCATTTCACGCAACACCGTCATGTAATCCGGAACGTTCCGAAGTCCAAATCCGATTGTGACGTAATCGAACGAATGATCTCCAAACGGTAGCGCCATCGCATTTCCGTGTAGTAGTTCAATCGTCGGCATTGATTTTACTTTTTCTTCTCCCACTTTCAGCATATTCTCTGAAAAGTCGAGGCCTTTGACGACCCCCGTATTCCCTGCAGCTTCAGCCAATTGAATCGTCCAGTCAGCTGTGCCACAACAAACGTCTAGACATTTAGCCCCCGGAAAGACGTTCATTTTCTTCATCGTTGTCCGACGCCACCATTTGTGAAGTCGGAAGCTGATAATTGAGTTCATCGTATCGTAGCTCGGAGAAATGGACTGAAATACTTCGTATACTTTTTGCTCTTTTTCTATCGGTTGCAACGCGTAACATCCTTTCCGTTCTAAGCGACCGCGTGCGCGAGCAACGTGTTGAGTTGCTCCTTTTGGTCTTGTCTGAGCGCTGTCGCTTTCTTATCAATCATTCGTTTCCCACTTGTTGTCAAATAAGGTTGTTCAATCAGTTCGGAAAGTGTTTGAATCAATCCGACGTTCGCTTCGATCCAAATGTTCATCGATACGTTTTTATCGAGCAGTAATGTACATTTTGCAGCATTGACACGTTGTACAGACTGTCCGAATCGATCGCTATACGACGCTGGGAAAGCCGTCAAGATTTTATAAAACTGAGCCGAGGCGAAGTCGCCCGCGAGCACTTTTAATTGGCGCTCTAGCGACCCTTTCGGACTACTGTTCACTTGATCATGTAATTCGAGCGCCTGATGAGCGAAATAAGTTGCCATCACGAGTTGTCGATGCTCAATCGATTCCAAATCAATCATCTCGACCATCCAACGAAGCAACAGCATGTCGACCGCTGGTACAACCTCGTGTTTCGTCAAATAGGGATGATTCATACGTTGTTGGATTTGACGAGCAAGGTCTGTGACAACGAATTCATTTGTCAACTGTTCCATGCTATCCCCCCTCGTCCACTTCATTGTCATTCTGACATAGTATAGCACATTTTTGTCACATTCACGTCATTAGAACTCGCAAACCAAACAAAAAAGCCGCCTTTCGGCGACTTATGTATTGCTGATTACTTGACCGCATCTTTGAGCGCTTTACCTGCTTTAAATGCAGGGACTTTGCTCGCTGGGATTTCGATATCTTCTTTTGTACGTGGGTTACGGCCTTTACGGGCAGCACGTTCACGAACTTCAAAAGTACCAAAACCGATCAATTGAATTTTTTCACCGTTTTGGAGTGCTTCAGTGATAGATTCGAAAGTAGCTTCTACAACTACTGTAGCTTCTTTTTTCGAAACATTTGCTTTCTCCGCTACTGCTTGGATCAATTCAGTTTTGTTCATCACGATTCACCTCCTCTCACTAGGAGTTTACGGGATTAATCATATCGTACAAACGTTGATATGACAACATTTTTTGCGTGAATTCACGACATTCGCCATCAAAACAAGCTCAGTTGTTTAAAAAAACAACTTCTCCTTGTTCATCTATTGTATAGCCTTGTGAATAAGCAGGGGCGAATGGAGCGTCTTCATACAGCAAATAACGAATGTCTTCACCGATTTCTGGCGACTCATCCGTATTTTGAAGCGCTTCCTTCACATCTTCTCGATAGTCTACAAATAGTTGTCCGGTACCGTCTACGTAAATCGGGAGTTCGCGATCCGAATACGGGCTCGGGATGACCGGCTCCTCTGTGACAAAAATCTTGTCGTAATCGAGCGTGAACTGATTTTTCCCAATCGATCCATCGAACGGGAACTTCCCTTCTTTCGCCCGAAACGCATTAATGTTTGTCTGAAGCTGTTGCAAACGTTCCGACACACGCAAGTCGATCAATTTGACGGTCGGGTCCGTTTCGACATCAACGAGAATATATTGGAACAACCCACCGCCCTCAAAACTATTCGCTGGAGGATCCGCTAAATACCCTGGCACGAGCCGGGCAAACTCGATTGGATAACGCTCCATGAGCGGCGTTTCCGCTGGTTTTGTTTTAATGGGCAAGACCCCAGATTGTTCACGATATGCATCGACCGCACTTTGTACGGTATTCAATTGGTCTTCATACGGAATATTGTTAGCTCGTTCCGAGTCCGGAAACATGCATCCTGCCAACAAAGTCGTTAACAGTACGCTAACAGCGATAATGCTCTTTTTCATGGTCTATCCTCCCGTCGGTCCTGAGACGACGACAAAAATCATAATAACTGTCCCAAATAAGAAAATGATGAACGCAATCAGGCGCACAAGTGTCGCAAACCATCCGGTCAGTTTCGTGTGACTGATGGCGACCATCAGTGCAGCGATGGCAAAAGCACCAATCCCCGCAAATGAAATCCACATTTTGATGAGTGACGGTGTCACGTCTATCCCCCTACTTTCTCTATGTTCTCCAGACTTCAAGTGTAGCAAAAAAAAGCGAGGAACTGAACGAAAACGTCAGCTCCTCTCCAAAGTATTATTCTTCAAAATGAAATACTTGTTCCATCTCATGCTTTTGTGGGCGTCTCATAAGTTTTTTCACTTCATCATGAGGACTCTTTTCTTCAAATAGCACGTTATAGAGCGCTTCCGTGATCGGCATTTCGACGCCCGCTTCTTTCGCGAGCGAGTGTGCTGCCTCACAGGCACGGACACCCTCGACGACCATTCCCATGTTTCCGAGAACGTCTTCAAGCTTTTCGCCGCGTCCGATTGCATTGCCGGCCCGCCAGTTTCGGCTATGTTGCGACGTCGCCGTCACAATCAAATCCCCGATTCCTGTCAATCCAGAGAAAGAGGCCGGATTGGCTCCAAGCTTCACTCCAAGTCGGGCAATTTCCACAATCCCACGTGTCATGAGGGCAGCTTTTGCATTGTCCCCATAACCAAGTCCGTCGGTCATACCTGCAGCAAGGGCGATAATATTTTTGAGCGCCCCGCCATACTCGGCACCGACGACATCCGAGTTCAAGTAAACGCGGAATTGATCGTTTGTGAGCAGCTCCTGCACTTCGTCAGCGACATCGAGGTCCTCACAAGCAATCGTGATTGTCGTTGGTTTCCGAACTGCGACTTCTTCAGCGTGAGTCGGTCCGGTCAAGACACCAATGGCCCGACGTTTCGACGGGTCGATTTCTTCCGCAATGATTTCCGAGAGACGCTTGTGCGTTTTCGGTTCAATCCCTTTTGCGGCATGAACGATGGTGACCGGTTCCTTCAACATGGTGTTCAACTGTTTCGAGACAGGACGAATCGCCGAGCTTGGGACGACAAGGAAGACGATGTTGTGTCCGTCGAGCGCTTCCTTCAAATCTGTCGTGGCCCGAATCGATTCCGGTAACGGTGCGTCTTTCAAATAAAACGAGTTTGTATGAGACGAATTGATCTCGTCCACATGCTCTTGTTCACGTCCGTAGAGCAGGACGTCATGACCATTATCCGCTAATACGAGCGAGATGGCCGTTCCCCAACTTCCCGCTCCAATGACAGCTACATTTGCCATAAGTGGCACCCCCGTTATTAGTTTTTCTGACGAGCCACGATATGAATCGGCGTCCCAGTGAAGTCAAATGCTTTACGAATTTGATTATCTAAATAACGTTTATACGAGAAATGCAACAATTCAGGATCGTTGACGAACAAGACGAACGTTGGCGGCTCGATGGCAACTTGAGTCGCGTAGTTGATCTTCAAACGTTGTCCTTTATCTGTCGGTGTCGGGTTCATCGCGACCGCATCGACGATGACATCGTTCAATACGCTCGTCGAGATCCGACGACGATGTGTTTCTGCCACTTGCTTGATGACAGGCAACAATGTTTGCAACCGTTTCGACGTAAGTGCCGACAAGAAGACAATCGGTGCATAATCAAGGAACAAGAATTCTTTGCGAATTTCCTCTTCCATCTTCTTCATCGTCTTATCATCTTTTTCGACTGCATCCCACTTGTTGACGACGATGACAATCGCCTTCCCGGCTTCATGGGCGAGACCGGCAACACGTTTGTCTTGTTCGATGATTCCTTCTTCACCATCGAGGACGACGAGGACGACGTTTGAGCGTTCAATCGCCTTTTGCGCGCGCATGACGCTGTAACGTTCTGTCGATTCGTATACTTTTCCGCGTTTGCGCATACCAGCCGTATCGATGATGACGTACTCTTGTCCGTCACGTGTGAACGGTGTATCGATCGCATCGCGAGTCGTTCCAGCGATGTTTGACACGATGACACGATCTTCACCAAGAATTGAGTTCGTCAAACTAGACTTCCCGACGTTCGGACGACCGATCAACGAGAACTGAATGACGTCTTCGTTATATTCAAATTCATCCTTTTCAGGAGCAAGTTCGAACACTTGGTCTAACAAGTCACCAAGTCCTAAGCCATGTGTCCCCGAAATCGGGAACGGGTCACCGAATCCAAGTGAATAAAATTCATACATGAGATCTCTCATTTCAAAGTTATCCACTTTGTTGACGGCAAGGACAATCGGTTTGTTCGAACGGAACAACAAGTTCGCTACTTCTTCATCGGCTGCCGTGATGCCTTCGCGTCCGTTCACCATGAAGATAATGACATCCGCCTCATCGATGGCAAGTTCAGCCTGATGACGCATTTGGACGAGCAACGGCTCGTCTCCTACTTCGATCCCACCTGTATCAATCAAATGGAACTTACGGTTGAGCCACTCACCTGTACCATAAATACGGTCACGTGTGACACCTGGTTTATCATCGACGATCGAGACACGATCTCCGATGATGCGGTTAAAAATTGTGGATTTCCCGATATTCGGGCGGCCAACGATGGCCACTACTGGAATTCCCATAACAACACCTCACTAATCTTTCTATCAAAATTTCATCATTTCAACATTTCGAAACGCAACTTACCTATCATATCACAGGCAAAATTAAGTGACCATACAAAAAGAAGCGGGAGCATGACTCCCGCTTGAACGATCATCTTATTTAGAGTCGTCCGAAGATTCATCACCTGTCAATTCAGAGACAGAGAATCCTCCTTGGTCGCTGTATTCGTCGAGTAACGCTTGGTCATCATCTTGACGAGTCGGTTCAGATGATTCGAGTGCACGCATCGACAATGAGATTTTCTTATCATCGAGATGAACGTCTAATACTTTAACTTTCACTTCTTGGCCTTCTGATAACACTTCAGATGGCGTTGCGATATGACGGTTTGCGATTTGCGAAATATGAAGGAGACCTTCCACTTGTGGTGCGACCTCGACGAACGCACCGAACGTCACGAGACGTTTGACAGTTCCTTCGATCACATCACCCGGTTGAATTTTCCCTTCAATCGTTTCCCACGGACCTGGTTGTGTCTCTTTAATCGAGAGCTTCACTTTTTCATTATCCAAGTCGAGACCAAGGACTTTCACTTTGACGCGGTCGCCTTCTGTTACGACATCGCTCGGCTTCTCAACACGGCTGTGTGCCATTTCTGAGATATGGACGAGGCCGTCCACACCGCCGATATCAACGAACGCACCGAAGTCCGTCAAACGTTGAACCGTTCCTTCGATCACTTGACCGACTTCGAGCGATTCAAGCGTCTCTGATTTCTTGGCACTCATTTCTGCTTCGACAACTGCTTTATGTGACAAGATGACGCGATTTTTTTCGCGATCAATCTCGACGACTTTTACGGTAATTGGTTTGTTTAAATAAGACGAGAAGTCTTCGACAAAGTGACTTTCGACGAGAGATGCCGGGATAAATCCACGGATTCCGATATCGACGACAAGGCCACCTTTGACCTTATCTTTCACCATCACTTCAAACACTTCGCCCGATTCGAATTTCTCGACAATTCGATCCCATGCTGCTTCAGCATCGACGTCTTTTTTCGAAACGACCACTTCTTCGTCCGTGACTTTTTTAACTTTGACACGAATCTCGTCGTTCACTTGGAGTGATTCGTTTAAATCGTCTAGATGCATGCTTGATACTTCGCTAATTGGCAAAATCGCTTCGGTCTTATAACCGATATCGATCAGCGCTTGCTTGTCCTCGATTTTGACAACTGTTCCGGTCACAATTTGACCACGATTAATTTCAAAATCAGGCATATCTTTCATTTCTTCGACCATTCCAACACTACCCCCTCACGATGAGTACAAAAAGGAGCGCCCTGAGGCGCTTACACCTAGTATAAATCTCTTATAATTCCGAGAATTTGTCAAGGCGTTATGAAGATTGTACCTCTATTGAAAGAAGTTTAAACCTCAATTCCTCAAACCTATAATTACTTCGTGAATGAATGTTTCAAATAGAGGTCGGCAATTGTATCCATGATTAAGTCAGCCGCCTCTTGTGCGTTTGCCTTACGTTCCTTCAAAGGAGCCAAATCAATCGGCTTTCCAATGACGACACGCAATTTCGCACGAAACTTATATCTACCGATGATGGCAATCGGTAAAATGTGCGCGTCTGAACGCATCGCAAAGAAACCAACCCCGGCTTGCGCCTTTCCTAACGTCCCATCTTTTGAACGTGTACCCTCAGGGAAAATCGAGATGACCTCGCCTTCTTTTAGCTTTTGAAGAACAACTCGTAGCGCCTGACGGTCACCTTCCCCACGCGATACAGGAATTTGTCCCGCACGGTTCAAAATATGCTTCAATACAGGAACGCTGAAAAGCTCTTTTTTCGCAAAGAATCGTAATGGACGTTCTTTCGGAATCGCACATGCGAGGAGGACCGGGTCCCAGTTTGACTGGTGGTTCGAACAGACGAGAATCGATCCATCTTTTGGGACATGTTCGCGTCCGATGAATTCGACGCGAAACGATGCGAGTTGAATGATGTTCACGACGGCTCTAGCCATCCGATACATTCCAAACGGACCATTGTTCAACGGTTTACTCATGCTTTCACCTCTTCAATTAATCGTTCAATCGCCGAGACGACCCCATCAATCGACAACGTCGTCGTATCGAGATAATGAGCATCTTCAGCTTGACGGAGAGGCGCGACCTCGCGCTCTGAATCACGTTTGTCACGAAGAGCAATTTCTTCCTTCAATCGCTCGTAATCACTCGGGATTCCTTTTGACACATTTTCCTCATGACGACGGCGTGCCCGTTCTTCGACCGAGGCAGTCATAAACACTTTCAAATCTGCGTTCGGTAACACATGCGTGCCGATATCGCGCCCATCCATGACGACACCGCCATGCTTCGCCAAATCACGCTGTAAATCCATCAAGGCATCCCGTACTTCCGATTGACGGGCGACAAAACTCACATTATTCGTCACTTCACTAGAGCGAATGACATCTGTCACTTCTTGTTCGCCATCGAATACACGTTGCCCTTCTTCAGATGGCACGAGACGAATCGACATGTTCTCGATCATCTTTGCAAGTGCGGGACCATCTTCAAGATTAATCTCCTCGTTTAAAGCACGATATGTGACTGCTCGATAAATCGCACCTGTGTCTATATAGACATAGCCCAATTGTTTCGCCAACGACTTGGCGATTGTACTTTTCCCGGCACCAGCCGGTCCATCTAAAGCAATTTGTAACGATTTTTTCATACAAAACGGGTATCGAGTGTGCCCGATACCCTCCTCCTCTCGGTCTATAATCCCGAGAACATCATAACAGTTTTTTATCTTGAAGAAAATACAGACCCTGTCCGCTTACGCGCTTCAAGTTGAACGCGGAAACAGTATCGTAAAATCGTCTCCTGATCACGAGGGGTCAAATCTTCGAATGCCAAAGAAAGCTCTTGCTTCACTTCTTGTTTATGTATACGTACTAAACGACTCTTCACACGAAAGAGTTGCGGCGCACCCTGCTCATCTTCAATTCGGAACACAACGATGAGCGATTCGTTTACTTCAACGGGCACACGGTTCGCAATAATTTTCATACCGCCTGCCGATACGTCAAGCGACGTCGTTTCGAACGATTCGAAGTCTGCCCCATCTGCCGCAACAACTGTCACATCAATCATTTCAGGGACGCGCAAATATTCACGTCGTTGAATTCGTTTAATTTTTTTCTCATCCGGCATCTTGAAAGCATAGCGAATCGTCATCTGCGCATCACTGATTCGCTTCTCAACTTTCGTATCAAATGCGAACAATTGGTTATCCCCTTTGAAAAAGTAAACACGCATCTCTTCTTCTTCATGTAAGAAGAAGGTTTTAAGCGTCGTCATGTCACTTGGTGATTCAATCCAAACGATTTGATCCACAATAGCCGCAATCTTTGTTTTCCCCTCATTCCGTCCTTCTACTTCGATTCGTAATTCTTGTCCTTCTTTCAGCATACGCATGTTCCCCTTTATTTAAATTGACGACGATTGGACAGATTGGCTGCTCGTACAAGCAGAAGTGCAACCATCCATAAAATGACGATATAGAGCACGGCCGGCAACTTATGATTCGGTTCTAAAATCAAGATCAAATCAAACGTCCCGTGGATGACCGTTGCAGAAAAAATTGCCATAAACAGCCACACCCGCTCACGTGCCGAATGTTTAGCACGTCCCAAACAGTAGCCCATGACAACCGCAAACAATGCATGGCCGCTCACGGGTAAAATGGCGCGCCAAATCGCGATTTCTAATGAATCGTACACCCATAAGTATAAAAAATTCTCTAACGTCGCAAAGCCTAATGAGCAGGCGACCGCATAGAGAATCCCGTCGTAGTAATCATCAAAGACTTTATGTATATATATTGTATAATAAATCATAAACCACTTAAAAAACTCTTCGAGTAAGGCAGTGGTGACATATGCCTGCCAAAACGGACCAGTCAGTACCCCTTCTTCAACGAACGCATATTGGATAAACATGATCGGGAAAACAAGAACGGCCCCGGCCACGAAAGAACGAATCACATATCCGAGCGGTTCTGCTTCCAATTCATGCCGAAGATAGAAGTAGGAAAGAAGGGCAAGCCCTGGTGCAACCGCAGACAAGGCGATTGCGATCATGACGCATCTCTCCTTTCTCTCATTAGCATACACTGAATTGTCTGAAAGAAAAAGTGTGTAACGCCTAGAAAATGGAAATATCCATAAAAATAATTAGGAGGTCATTTATGAATCATTTATTACTTATTCACACAGGCGGTACAATCGCTATGTCCCAATCCGGTACAGGACACGTCGAACCGAGCGATGTGAATCCAATCGACGCTACACTTCCGAAGGCGACGGACATTGCCCACATTACAACGAAGCATTTCTCAAATATCCCATCTCCACATATGACACCCGATAAAATGCTTGAACTGGCTCAATTCATTCAACATGAGTTGACGCAGGACACGTATGACGGAGTCGTGATCACACATGGAACAGATACGCTTGAAGAAACGGCTTACTTCTTGCAGATTACGCTCGGTGCGCCTGTACCAATCGTCTTGACAGGAGCGATGCGTTCCTCGAATGAAGTCGGTTCAGACGGTGAATTCAATTTAATTACCGCTCTTCGGGTCGCAAAGAGTGAATCGGCTCGCGGAAAAGGCGTACTCGTCGTATTTAACGGAGAGATACACTCGGCCTTCAACGTCACAAAAACGCATACGTCATCCGTCGATACGTTCAAGTCGGTTCATTTCGGAAACGTGGGTATGGTCACAAAAGATCACGTACTCATCTATAGTCAACCGGCAACGAGACAGCCTAAAATGATTCCGTCCATCTCAAAACGGGTAGCTGTGTTAAAAGTCGTTGCGGGAATGGAGCCTGATTTGCTCGAATCGGTGATGGAACTTGGATACGACGGACTCGTCCTCGAAGTGTTAGGGCAAGGAAACGTCCCACCGACACTATTGCCGGCACTTGAACGTTTGGTCGAGGAAATTCCCGTCGTGATTGTCAGCCGTTGCTTTAACGGAATCGTCCAAGACGTATACGGGTATGCAGGTGGTGGGAAACAATTGAAAGAGATGGGGATCATTTTCTCGAACGGGCTAAATTCGCAAAAAGCTCGCCTGCGTTTACTCGTGGAACTCGAATCCGGCTCTTCTCAATCCGTGATGGAGCATAGCTTTAGCTTCCAGCAATAACCTTGCGCTTCCGCAGTCCCTTCCCTACAATGAGCAAAGAGGTGATTTTCAGTGAATAAACAAGCGATTATCGTGGGTGCTGGACCATGTGGTCTATCAGCGGCCATCGAGTTAGAGAAGATTGGGGTTTCTTGTACGGTAATTGAGCGAGGAAATATCGTTGATGCAATCTATCGATATCCGACCCATCAAACGTTCTTTTCATCTGCAAACCTGTTGGAAATCGGGGACATCCCGTTTATATGTAAAGATTTAAAGCCACGTCGACAAGATGCACTCGTTTACTATCGGGAAGTCGTCACCCGTACCGGATTGAACGTCCATCCGTTCGAGAACGTCGAATCAGTAGAAAAAATCGACAATCGGTTTGTCGTGACGTCAAGACATGAGCGTCGTGGGGAAATCGTTCGCGAGGCAGATTATGTGATTTTAGCCACAGGATATTATGGACGTCCTCGTATGCTCGATGTACCTGGTGAGGAGTTACCACACGTCCACCATTATTTCCACGAGGCCCATCCGTACTATCGACAACACGTCACCATTATCGGAGGAAAGAACTCTGCAGTCGATGCGGCAATCGAACTCGAAAAAGCCGGAGCGTACGTGACCGTGCTTTATCGCGGTGACTCCTATAGTCCTTCGGTGAAGCCATGGGTTCTGCCTAACTTCGATTCACTCGTCCGACATGAGAAAGTTCGGATGGAATTTGAGGCAACAATCGATCGCATTACCGAAGACGGGGTCTATTATTACCAACATGGGGAAGAGAAGCACGTGTATGCCGATCACGTCCTCGCGATGACAGGGTATCAACCAGATCATCATCTTTTTGAAAATGCGGGAATCACAATCGATGAGGAGAGCGGTGTTCCGACGTTTGATGAGGAATCGTTCGAAACGAATGTCGAGCATTTGTTCATCGCTGGTGTTGTCGCTGCCGGCAACGATGCGAATAAGATTTTTATCGAAAACGGTCGCTTTCATGGGAAAGCTATTGCAGATACAATCGCGAATCGTATTCAAGTATAAAAAAGTTCGGTCAACGCATGTTGACCGAACTTTTTTATTTAAACCCAACCGCGGAAACGTGACGCTTCCGCCATCTTACGTACACCGACCATATAGGCAGCGAGACGCATATCGACTTTGCGGGCTGAAGATGTGTTGTAAACCGTGTTGAACGAATGAACGAGTACTTTTTCAAGTTTTTCCTCGACTTCTTCTTCCGTCCAGTAATAACCTTGGTTGTTTTGTACCCATTCGAAGTAAGAGACCGTGACCCCGCCACTTGATGCCAATACGTCTGGAACGAGGAGAATCCCGCGCTCTGTCAAGATTTTCGTCGCTTCGTTCGTCGTCGGTCCGTTCGCCGCTTCCACTACGATGGAAGCTTTAATGGCATCGGCATTATCTTCCGTGATTTGATTCTCGATAGCAGCTGGCACGAGAATGTCACAGTCGAGTTCTAACATCTCTTTATTCGAAATCGTGTTTTTGAAGAGCGTCGAAATCGTACCGAATGAATCACGACGGTCTAACAAGTAAGGGATATCTAAGCCATTCTCGTCATGGATCGCGCCATACGCGTCACTGACCGCAATCACTTTTGCTCCTGCATCGTACATGAATTTCGAAAGGAAGCTACCCGCGTTCCCGAATCCTTGAACAACGACACGGGCACCTTTCAATTCGATACCACGGCGGAGTGCCGCCTCTCGAATCATGATAGCTACACCTTTCGCAGTCGCAGTTTCACGACCGTGCGAACCTCCAAGTACAAGTGGTTTACCTGTAATAAAACCTGGTGAGTTGAATTCATCGATTCGGCTATACTCATCCATCATCCAGGCCATGATTTGTGAGTTCGTGAACACGTCCGGAGCAGGGATATCTTTTGTCGGTCCTACGATTTGGCTAATGGCACGCACATAACCACGGCTCAATCGTTCGATTTCACGGAAACTCATTTCACGTGGGTCACAGACGATTCCGCCTTTCCCCCCACCGTATGGCAAGTCGACAATCCCCGCCTTTAAACTCATCCATACAGATAATGCTTTGACTTCTACCTCAGTTACGCTCGGGTGGAACCGAATTCCCCCTTTTGTCGGTCCGACCGCATCGTTATGTTGAGCGCGATAACCCGTAAAGATTTTCGTCGAGCCATCATCCATGCGAACTGGGATCCGAACGGTCAGCATGCGAAGCGGTTCTTTTAACAACTCGTACATCTCATCTGGATAGCCGAGTTTATCTAAAGCTTCGTGAATCACCTCTTGTGTCGATTCCAAGATGTTTTTTCGTTTTTGATGACCTTTTTCTTGATCCGTAATCATGAAGGTTTCCTCCCCTAAATTGTCAATTCTCCCCCAAGAATTAACCTCGTATTCGTTTAAAAGTATAGCTGATACGCGCTCAATTTGAAAGGGTTTTACAAAAATAATGAAAGCGTTTTCTTGAAGTATGGAATGATCCAGATGTCTTACTTCGACTCACGTTCGAGTGCTAGCTCCATAAAGCGTTCTAAAAGCTCACCGTATGAGATCCCGACTGTTTTTGCACTGTCCGGGAAGAGGCTCAACGGCGTCATTCCAGGCAGCGTGTTCGTTTCTAAAATATACGCTTCTCCCGTTTCCGATACGAGGAAATCAGAACGTGAATACCCTGAGCAACCGAGCGCACGGTGAGCCATGACTGCCGCTTGTTGCACTTCCGTCGTCAACTCATCCGAGATTTCGGCTGGACATACGTGAATCGAACCACCTTCTGTATACTTCGACTCATAGTCGTAAAACTCATTTTTTGGAATGATTTCAATGACAGGAAGTGCTTCCTCTTTCCCGAAGTTTCCGATGACCGGTACCGTCAATTCTTTTCCTTTAATGTACTGTTCAACAAGTACCGCTGAATCACATGCAAATGCTCGGTCAATTCCTGCACGTAACATCGACTCGTCCATCGCGATTGTCAAACCGTTCGAAGAACCTTCTTGTGCAGGCTTGACGACACATGGAAACTCATTTCCCCACTCAGCTACTTTCGCATCAATCGAATCCACAGATTCAATTAACACGTCGCGTGCCACACGGATGCCTGATGCTGCGAAGATGATTTTCGCTCGCGCCTTATCCATCGCAAGAGCAGATGCCAAGACACCTGACCCTGTGTACGGGATTCCCGCCATTTCTAGCAACGATTGGACGCGACCATCTTCGCCATATTTCCCGTGTAATGCGCTGACGACGACATCGACATCTAACGTCAATAACTCGTTCGCGCGTTCTGGATGAAAATCGATTGCCGTGACCTCATGGCCACGCTCCGTCAATGCCTCAATCATCCCTTGTCCACTTGTGAGGGATACCTCACGTTCTCCTGACACTCCACCATACAATACAGCGACCTTCATTCCAATCTCTCCTTCAACTAACTACTGAAAATTCATGTCTAATCATAACACGGACATGTCAAAAACAATAGAAACAGAAAAGTAAAAAAGCCGTACTTATGCGAATGCATCGTACAGCTCTTTCACGGCCTGTTCAGTTTGAATCGTTTTTCCATATTCCATCATGACGTACGGACTGACCGTAGTCGTTTTACCATATTCGGACAAAATGGCAGCGAGACGTTCTTCCACTTTCTCAGGTAGCACTTCCACGAAGTGGAGATAGTACCGTCCCTCATAGTGATAAAGTGCTCCACCCTGCTCAGTTTCATGTATATGTGGAAACAGTTGAATCGACGCGTTGATCACATCTTCGATATCATCAAACTGATAAATCAAATGATGAATGACATCAATTGTGAGTCGAATCTCAACTTGCTCGACATCAAGCTCTGCTATGGCCTCACCTTTTTGAACATCGATGACGAGACCATCACGAGGAAACATCGTCACATTCAAATCGACCGCTCCTTGTGGTGAGAATCCGTATTCACTCTCTGCTGTTTCAAGTAACTCTTTCCACAGCTGTTGACCGTTTTCCCCCACGATCGTATCGATAGCGATCCCACGTAACGAAAGCTCATTCGCAGTCACATATACACGAAGATGTTCTTTTGTTTGTTTTTCAAATCTCAATCGAAAACCTCCAGTGAATATTCAATCCTACTAATAAGCTACTCCCGTTTTAATCCCGTGTCAAATAGTTGATAACCATTTCGTCCACTCTTCTGGCGTATCACCAAGAAATGCATCATCGAACCGACTCCGTTCGAGGCTGACTGCGTATCCACCCGCCCCAATCTTTAATGTAGGGTGCTCTTCTTGAATATAGTGCATCGCCTCTAACAAGTTCGGGATATGGTCCGTTAACGTGCATGCGAAAATAAGGCAAGATGTGTCAATGTCGTGCAGCGCCTTGCTTAAATCTTCTTTCGGGAAGCCCGCTCCTAAAAAGATGACGTCGTACCCATGTTGGCGCAAATAAAGTGTAACAAACAACAATCCGATTTCATGCATCTCACCCGGTGCACAGACACAAGTGACTCGTGGAAGAAACGGGTTCATCGGCATTTGAAGTGACAGCGTAGAGAGACGCGCCCGTAAAAACGCCGTGGCGAAGTGCTCATGGGCAATCGTAATCGTTCCTTGCTCCCACTTTGAACCGATATCCATCAGTAACGGTCCAATGATATCTTTTGTGACCTTTTCAAAACTGAACGTATTGAACGCACGATTGATTAAATCATGCGCGGTCCGCTCATCAAAAGAAAGCAATGCCTGAAGCAGAGCATCCTTTAACTCTTCATCGTAAAGCTTCGCAGACGTCGGTTCTGGTTCAGGAGCTTGGTGGAGTTGTTGGATTGCTTGTGAGACCGTCAACCCTTCTTTTTGCTTGTCTACCACCCATTTAATTTTCTCGACATCTTGATCTGAATACAGGCGGTGACCTGATTCGGTCCGGCTCGGTACGATAAATTGATATCGCCGTTCCCAAGCTCGAATGGTCGTTGGATTGACACCGGTCAACGTCGCCACAGTTTTAATGGAGTATTTCGGCATCTCCGCCCTCCTCTCCTATTCGTTCTATGATATAAGTATATCCTCAATTAAAGAGGTTTACCCCTTTTATTGTGCAATCGAGTATTTTCCAAAAATAAAAAAAGGCACGGACCATGTCCGCACCCTTCTTAAAAAATGGCATCTCGCCCGATATATATGAAAATGAGAATAATCGCTAACATGGCGAAGGTTAGAGTCATCGCCAACGGGCGCTTCATCAAGTTATCGTTCAACTTCCTCTTCCGTTCATGCTCTTGCCTCTCCGATCGAGACGGCAGCGTGTCCGCCAACTGCTCGCGTAAAGAATCTGCCTGATTCCGATGTCGCAACGTATGCCCTCCTTTACCTTTTTTATCATTTTACTATGATATTATTCAAAGGAAAAGATTTGCGTCAACCGTATTTTCCATTCTGTCACATTTTTTCGAACGATTTGCGGTGTCTCAGGAAACTCAATCGTCCCACACACATCACAACATTCCTCTTGGTCGATTGTCGGCTCCGAAAAATAACGGAGTAAATAATCGCGTCGGCACGTTCGGATAAGAGCATAATCCATCATCTGTCCGAGTTGACGATAGCGATCACGTTTTCTTTCTTTTACCCAATCGACCGCCTCTTGAAGCGAGCGTTCAGACAGCATCTGCTTTAAAAGAAGGAATTTCGGGTCTTCTTCGTTCATCCTCAATAAGCGGGGTAATTGCGAAAGTGTCGTGCCATTTTCACACTCAAAGTATGCTAAGCGAATCTCTTCGTCTTTTGGATATTGACCATCAATCAAAAATTGTTGAATGCGTTCATCTCCATCCGCATAGAGGAGGACAGCAAACGCCGGCTCTCCATCACGACCTGCTCGTCCAATCTCCTGCATATACGCTTCCACCGTTGCAGGGATTTGATAGTGGATGACAGAACGGACGTTGTCTTTGTTCACACCCATCCCAAATGCACTTGTACACACCATGACCGACACTTCATTCCGTAAAAATTGAGATTGTACGAGTCGTCGGTCTTCCGTTGACATGCCGCCGTGGTAAAACAACGCGTCCTCTAGTTCAAACGCCAACGCTTCCGCTTCTCGACGTGTCGCCGTATAGACGACTGCAGGTTTTGGTATGTCTCGGACCAATTCTTTGAGTCGTTCAAGTTTCTTCTCTTTTTCAAGTCGTTCGACCATCAATCGAATTTCTGGTCGATTCGCAGAATGCACGAACTGCTCCGGTGAAAAGAGTGCCAACTTCTCAATGATATCTTGCTTCACGCTCTCAGGAGCCGTCGCTGTGACGGCCATGCATTGAGGACTCCCGATTTGTTTGCGTAGTTCGCCTAAGCGCGCATATTCTGGTCTAAACTCATGACCCCATTGTGAGATACAATGCGCCTCGTCAATGACGAGCATTTGAATCTTCACGTTTGAGAGTGCGCGTGTAACGTACGGAACGGCCAACTGTTCGGGGGAGAGATATAAAAATCGATAACGTTTCAAGTGATTGATGATTTCTTGTTTTTCTTCAGAAGACTCCATCGACGTCAAACGTGCGACACCACGTTCTCCCCGCTCTCGGATATGGAGCATTTGGTCTTCTATCAAAGAGAGGAGAGGTGAGACGATGACCGTCAATCCCCCATTTTTGATGTACGAAGGAAGTTGAAACGTCAACGATTTCCCTGCCCCTGTCGGCATGACGGCTAATACATCTTGCCCTTCTACAACGGAATTGATGATTTCATGCTGCCCAGGACGAAACGAATCATATCCGAACACGCGTTTCAATGTCGATTCATACAAATGTCTCACCTCGTTTCAACCTTGCGAACACAAGGCGTATTTGAAAGTAACTCACGTTGCCCATCTTTTCGAAGATAGGTTTCAAAGCCCAGCTCTCTGGGTCTCGCAGCTTCTCGATGGTGACGATATCGTCGCTCGGCACAAATTGATCGAGGGGAAAGGTGTCTAAATACATTGCCATCTCCACCACATGATCCTCGATCGTACTCGTTCGTAGTCGTCGGCGAGACTGAACTTGTTGAAACGAATAGCCTTTGAGAAAGAGATCATACGATTCACGTGCCGAATAGGTCATTCGCTCAGTCGACAATCCATACGTGAAACCCCGAAGCTTCGCCTCTTTCGGTAACACAGTTAACAGTTCATTCCATCCTGCTAAAAAATAAAGGCGAGCCGTCTCCGAATCGACATCAAGGAGACTGGCGATTTGTTCATAGGTCAGACCGGTCTCAAAGGCTCCCGTAAATCGATAGACGACCGCTGTCGCATATGGATCTCCAATGATGTCAAGCGCGGCCTCGATCTCATGATGGAATGTTTGCATAAGCACCTTCCAATCTCGATCGATCTGTAACAACTGTTTGACCCACTGTTCCGCGGGTCGATCGGCTTGAACGGGATAAAACGTCCTCTCATGTTCCCTAGACATGAATGTCTGAACAAAGAGGCTCAAACGTTTCCACGTCGTCGCATTATAATCACGGCGCTCTCCCCCTAAACGATTGAATAAATCCTCTACCGTTTCAGGTGAAGACAATAGGTTTCCCGCTTCTGTCAGTTTAAACTGTTTACGGTCCAGCCATCCCCGCTTTTCAAATCCTTTTAATAAAGACTCATATGAGTACGTCGTTTGAGGAAATTGACCAAAAACAGGCTCTAGCTCATAAAAGAACGCGTCTTGTAACGTCGTGGCCGAGCGCTTTCCGTTCAAGACATGGAACAGGCTACGTTCACTCCGTTCCCCGTTTAATCGCTTAATGGCCAGCAGTAAAACTCCATCTGCTAAATGAACCAAGTCGTCACATCCTTAAAAAAATCATTATCCTACCAAAAAGACACTCGTTTCCTCATTGAAATAATTGGGTATGTAGACTACAATTACTCGTAGACAGTAGATTGATTTCTAAGAGAAACGAACCGTTTGGAGGGTTATTATCATGGCAAAATTTACTATCGTCGATAAAGATACATGTATCGCATGCGGAGCTTGTGGTGCAGCAGCACCAGATATTTATGATTACGATGATGAAGGTCTCGCATTCAACTTGATGGATGACAACACAGGTACTGTGGAAATCCCTGACGAGTTGTACGAAGACATGATGGATGCATTCGAAGGGTGCCCGACCGATTCAATCAAAGTGGCAGACGAATCGTTCGATGGCGATGCATTGAAGTACGAATAAACTTGCAAAGACATATTGGTCAAATGACCAATATGTCTTTTTTTGTTCACTTCTCCATCCTACTCTAATCATGACAGCTCTAGCCAAGTATAACAAAAAAGGTTGTTTGGCTTAAGTACCAAACAACCCTCCTAAAATGGACATATGTCCTATTCCGGATTAACGTTTTCCTTTAATATATGGAATACCGACCGACTTCGGTGCATCTGCACGACCGACGAGTCCAGCGAGCGCAAGAATCGTGAGGGCATAAGGTGCAATCAAAAGTAGAAGCTGCGGCACGTTATTGATGACAGGCAAGTTGCTTCCGATAATCGATAACGCTTGGGCGAATCCAAAGAACAATCCAGCGCCGAGCGCTCCGAGTGGATTCCACTTCCCGAAGATCATTGCAGCAATCGCCAAGAACCCTTGACCAACGATTGTCGTTCCACTGAAGTTCGTCGTAACCGTGACGGCGTATACCGCTCCGGCAAGACCACCAAACGCACCAGAAAGCATGACGCCCATAAAGCGCATTTTCGTGACGTTGATCCCCATCGTGTCAGCTGCCATCGGGTGTTCTCCTACTGAGCGGAGACGAAGTCCGAACGGCGTCTTGAAGATAACGAACCAGACGACAAACGCTAAAGCGATGGCAACGAATGACGTGTATTGTACGTTAATGAAGAACATTTTTAATACCGGAATATCTGATAAAAATGGTACGTTCTCCTTCGCAATACGGTACTCGATAAAGTCAGTTTGACCTTTGTTGTAAAGCACACGCACAACGAAGATGGCGAGACCGATCGCAAGCATGTTGATCGCTACTCCAAGAACCGTTTGGTCTGCACGCCATAGGATGGCAGGGACAGCCAAGAAGAGCGAGAAGAGCGCACCGACTACCATCGCAACGAGCAAGGAGATCCATGGGCTAAATACACCGGCTCCTAAGTCTGTTAACGTGAGCGTAGTGATGATCCCTGTTGCGGCACCGATAATCATAATCCCTTCAAGGGCAATGTTAACGACACCAGAGCGCTCACTGAAGATTCCACCGAGTGCTGCGATAATGAGTGGAGTCGCATAGGCAAGCGCAACCGGTACGACGATATAGAGGACTTCTAAGAAGCTCATTTTTTCTCCACTCCTTTCTTACGATTTCCTTTAAGTTTCTCAATGACATAGTTAATGGCATAACCAGATGCCACAAAGATGACGATTGCTGCGATGATGACTTTAACAAGTTCAGACGGTACGTTCGCACCGAGCTGCATCGCCAATCCACCGATGTTCAATCCAGCAAATAGAATCGCTGCGAGAATGACACCGATTGCTGTGTTGGCACCAAGAAGGGCTACTGCGATCCCGTCAAAACCGACACCTGTGAACGATGCAGAGAGCGTCATACTACCGAACGTCCCGAGACCTTCCATCGCACCAGCGAGACCTGCAAACATCCCTGAGATGACAAACGAAAGGACGATGTTACGGTCAACGCTCATCCCCGCATATTGAGAGGCGTGTTTGTTGAATCCGACTGCACGCAACTCATAACCGAGTGTCGTACGTTGAAGAATGTAGTAGTACACAATCGCCGCGAGTACTGCAACGAGGACACCCCAGTGAAGACGTGAGTACGTCGTCAACTCTTGCAACCACGGTGACGCAAGCGATGCCGATTCATTGATTGAGTCAGTACGTTCGTTCGTTACGCCAATGACGCTACGCAAAATCGCGTTCGTCGTGTAAAGCGCGATATAGTTCATCATGATGGATGTGATGACTTCGTGGACGTAAAACTTCGCTTTCAAGAATCCAGGAACGAACGCCCAGAGTGCTGCCGCGACCATCGCCGCGAGAAGTGCAAGCGGTAAATGGATGAACATCGGCAAATCGAAGTTGATCCCTACATATACAGCTGCTACCCATCCGATCAATACTTGACCTTCTACCCCGATGTTGAATAGCCCCGTCCGGAATGCGAAGGCAACCGCGAGACCTGAGAAGATGAGAGGTGCTGCTGCTCGTAGCGTCTCCCCAACGGCATATGGGCTTCCAAACATCCCTTCAAACAAAGAGATAAAGCCTTGAATCGGGTCGTATCCACCAATCAACATGACGATGGCTCCGACGAGAAGTCCTAAAATGATGGATAGGAATGGAATGAGAAGTTGATTTAAACTTAATTTTTTCATTCTTTGTCGTCCCCTCTCTGACCGCCGGCCATCAAGAAGCCAAGCTCTTGTTCCGTCGTCTCTTTCGGATCACGAATTCCTACGATTTTTCCTTCATAAAGAACGGCGATCCGGTCGGATACGTGCAAAATCTCATCAAGTTCGAACGAAATAAGCAAGACGGCACGGCCTTTTTCACGTTCTTTGACGAGTTGTTCGTGAATGAATTCAATCGCACCGACATCAAGACCACGCGTCGGCTGTGCTGCGATGAGTAAATCAGGTGAACGATCGACCTCACGGGCAATGATTGCTTTCTGTTGGTTACCACCAGAAAGGGCACGAGCCGGAACGTCGATGGATGGAGTTCGGACGTCAAACTTCTCAATCAACGCCTTCGCTTTTTCTGCCACTGCTTTATAATTCATGAGTCCTCGTTTCGAGAACGGTTCTTTGTAGTACGTTTGAAGAACCATATTGTCACGAATCGAGTAGTCAAGGACGAGACCATGTTTATGACGGTCCTGTGGAATGTGTCCGATTCCAGCTTCCGTCATTTTACGCGGTGTATGACCCGTCACGTCTTTTCCGTTGAGCAAAACTTTACCCGACTCCGGTTTTTTAAGTCCCGAGATCGCTTCAATCAGTTCTGTCTGACCGTTGCCGTCGATTCCGGCAATCCCGAGTACTTCTCCAGCACGAATCTGAAGGTCCAATCCTTCGACAACCTTCAAACCACGGCTGTCTTTGACGACAAGTCCTTGAACGTCGAGAACGACTTGTTGCGGGTCGGCTTTCGAATACTCTGCATCGAAATTAACTTCTCGCCCGACCATCATTTCAGCAAGACTATCTTCGTTAACCGTCTCATCCACTTCAACGGTACCGATATAACGTCCACGGCGAATGACTGTGCAACGGTCTGCGACTTGCATAATTTCCTTCAGCTTGTGCGTGATCAAGATGATCGACTTACCTTCAGCAATCAGACGTTTCATAATTTGGATAAGTTCTTGAATCTCTTGTGGTGTCAACACTGCCGTCGGTTCATCGAAGATCAAAATATCTGCCCCGCGATAGAGCGTCTTCAAGATTTCTACACGCTGTTGCATGCCGACTGAAATATCTTCAATCTTGGCGTCTGGATCAATCTTAAGCCCATACTGTTCTGAAATATCCATGACCTTTTTACGGGCTGTCGCACGGTCAATCGTCACACCGCTCTTTGGCTCAAGTCCAAGGATGATGTTCTCAGTGACTGTGAATTTTTCAACAAGCATAAAGTGCTGGTGGACCATCCCGATCCCAAGTTCGTTGGCGATGTTCGGGTTTTCAATATCCACTTTTTTCCCATGCACACGAATCTCCCCGCCTTCAGGCTGATAGAGACCGAATAACACGTTCATGAGCGTCGACTTCCCCGCCCCGTTCTCTCCGAGAAGCGCATGGATTTCTCCTTTGCGCAATTGGAGTGTGATATTGTCGTTCGCAACGAACGTACCGAACTCTTTGCGAATATTTAGCATTTCAATTACATATTCCAAGGAAGTTCACCCCTAACTTTAAGTAAAGGGAGACCACATGGGTCCCCCCTTCACTCAAATGAATTATTTTACGTTTTTCATGAACTCTTCGAACTCAGCGTCAGTTGCTGGTGCAGTGAGTTCTCCGTCAACCAATTTTGTACGATATTCTTCAACTTTATCGAGAATTTCTTGTGAAACGTGCTTGTCAGAAGTTTCTGCGATGCCGACACCGTCATCTTTCAAACCGAACTCGATGATTTCGCCGCCTGGGAATTCTCCGTCCATCGTCTGTTTCGATACGTCATAAGTAGCTGTATCTACACGTTTGACCATTGAAGTCAACGTAACGTCTTCTGGAAGACCTTCTTCGTACTGGTCACGGTCAACCCCGATTACCCAAACTTCTTCGCCGTTCTTCTTACGGTTTTTCGCTTCTGTGAATACCCCTACACCTGTACCACCAGCTGCGTGATAGATGATGTCCGATCCAGAACCGTACATACCTGAAGCGATTGCTGTTCCTTTTTCAGCCGAGTTGAAGTCTTCTGCATACTTCACGTCGATTGTTGCTTCTGGGTTAACAGCCATGACACCCGCTTTAAATCCATTTTCAAACTTCTTGATCAAGTCAGACTCTACTCCACCGATGAAACCAACTTTGTCAGTTGTCGTTGTGAGACCGGCAATGACACCAACGAGGAATGAACCTTCTTGCTCTTTGAACGTGATTGAAGCAACGTTCGGAGCGTCAACAACCATATCAACGATTGCGAAGTTGTTGTCCGGGAACTGCTCAGCAACTTTTTGTACGTCTTCAGCCATCAAGAAGCCGATACCGTAGATCAAGTTGAAGTTGTCACGAGCCAATTGTTGCAAGTTTGGCTGGTAGTCCGCTTGTTTAGCTGATTGAAGGTATTTGTATCCTTCGTTTTCAGTCAAGTTGTTGTCTTCACCAAATTTCGTGAGACCTTCCCAAGCAGATTGGTTGAATGATTTGTCATCAACACCGCCAGTATCTGTAACCATTGCTACTTTAAAGTCGCCGCCCTCGCCGCCTTCGCCGTTTGAAGATGAGCCGCCTTCGTTGTCATCTCCACCGCATGCTGCGAGTACTGTAGAGAGTGTGAGTCCTGCTGCTAAAGCTGAGAGAATCGTTTTCTTTTTGTTCATCATCGTCGTGTTTCCCCTTTCGGTTCATAACAAATTTTGTTGTCATGTTATCAGTAGTCTTTACACCGGTATAAGAAAGCGCTTTCACGCTATTCCCCAAAAATAACTCTTCCGTTAAAAAACTGTTCGGTTACACTCGTTTACGTACGACATGGAAGTCGAATCGATCAGCTCGGAAAAAGTTGGCCGAATCGAGTAATGGTAAATCACTCTCATCGTAATGCAATTGTTTTAAAGCGAGTAACGGTTGGTCCGTCTGAAGTTGTGACGAAATTTCAGAGCTGACACTCGGTTCGATGTGCGTGATTGCGTATGCGACTCGACGTCCTACCTCTTTTTCGAGAGAGTCAAACAGAGACTTCCCTTCAGTCAATGCCTCAGGATTCGAGACGAGATGGGCCGGCACTTTGTCGACACAATAAACGACCGGTGTGTCATCCGCATATCGAATTCGAACAATCCGATAAATCGGTGAGTTCGGCTCAATCTTGAGACGCTCGGCTTCTCTCTCTGTTGCCAACACTTTCTCGGCCACCAATACTTTCGTTCCTGGTGTCATTTTTGCGCGTGTGATCATATCAGTGACACTGAACAATTCTTCAATTCCTGACGTGAATGGCGGTTTAGAACTAATAAATGTCCCTACTCCATGTTTTCGCACGACAAATTTCTCATCTTCGAGAATTCTTAACGCTTCACGAAGTGTCGCTCGACTTACTCCGAGTTGCTTTGAAAGCTCGAACTCTGAAGGTAACTTCTCACCTTCACGATAGACACCAGCGTCGATATCTTGCTTAATTTTCTCAATCACTCGAAGATAGAGCAATCGATGATCGAGCTTAATCGACATTGGCCTCACCACCTTTAATTTACTTACCAGTGCTCAGACATCTGACGTATGAATGTCCTTGCCAATATTAAGTATAGGGATTCGAGAATTAGAACGCAATAGTTTTTGTTCGGAATCAAGGAAATATTTTAAAAAACTATCTCCAACCGTACCTCTGAGTCCATTTTACCCATTTCGATTCAGTTTGAAAAACTTTTGTAAAATGTAAACGTTATTAAAAAATGTAAGCGTTTCAGTCATTTTTAAAAGTATGTACTAATAAACGTTATAGGACATATGTGCTATATTACATTTATATTATAGCGAACCTCTCTGATTTGAACGAATATTTCCATATCGTAGAAAAAGGAATAAAAAACGAACGATTGTATATCTATGTATACAATCGTTCGTTTTTTAAATTTATTCGTCTTGTTCATGAATTAATACTTTCCGTGGTTTCGAACCTTCTGACGGACCTACGTATCCCGCCTCTTCAAGCGAGTCAATCAAACGCGCTGCCCGATTATACCCAATTCGAAATCTTCGTTGAATCATCGAGGTCGAAGCCGTTTCCTGGGTAACGATGAATTGAATGACTTCTCCGAACAATGAATCGTCCGAGTCAATCGTCGTCACTTCTTCTTCTTTCGGCATCATCGCTTCTACGTACTGCGCACGTTGCTGTGCGATGACGTGATTAACGACCGTTTCGACCTCTTGATCGGAGACGAACGCTCCTTGGACACGTACCGGCTTGTTCATCCCATTAGCAAGCATGAGCATGTCGCCACGCCCAAGCAGTTTTTCTGCTCCTCCTCCATCTAATATCGTCCGAGAATCGGTTTGTGATGAGACCGCAAATGCGATGCGAGACGGGATGTTTGCTTTGATGACCCCTGTAATGACGTCAACCGACGGACGCTGTGTCGCCAGTACCATATGGATCCCGGCAGCCCGTGCCATTTGGGCGAGTCGCATGATGGCGTCCTCAACGTCATTTGAAGCGACCATCATCAAATCTGCCAACTCATCGACTATGACGACGATGAACGGTAGACGTTTTGCATCCTCATCATCGGACTTGTCGACGAGTTCATTGTATCCCTCAATGTTACGGACACCATATCGACTGAACAGCTCATATCGTCTTTCCATCTCGGCGACGACTTGTTTCAATGCCTGAGCCGCCTTTTTCGGATCTGTGACAACCGGTGTCAACAAATGCGGCACACCATTATAAACATTGAGTTCGACCATTTTTGGGTCAATCATCATGAGACGGACCTCATCCGGTCGAGAACGCATCAAGATGGATACAATCATCCCGTTGATACAGACAGATTTACCGGAACCTGTCGATCCTGCCACGAGTAAGTGCGGCATTTTGTTTAGTGAGATGCCGACAGTCTCGCCACTAATGCTTCGTCCGAGTGCAACGAGCAGTTTTGAATCGTCTTGTTTCACTGGGTCTGCCTCAAGCACTTCACGTAGACAGACTGGAGCGACTTCCTGGTTCGGTACCTCGATACCAATCGCCGCCTTGCCTGGTATCGGTGCTTCGATTCGAATATCTTTCGCGGCAAGCGCAAGTGCGAGATCATCACTAAGCGATGTGATTCGACTGACCTTCACACCGATGTCCGGCTGTAACTCATACTTCGTGACCGTCGGACCAAGGTGAATTTTCAATACTTTCACCCCTACACCAAACGACTTTAACGTCTTCACTAACTTAGCTGCATTCTCTTTCAAACGCGCATTTTCCCCAGATAAATCGGTGATTACCGGTTCCTTCAGATTCGTGAAAGGCGGGAGCTCATACGTATCCGAGACGTCTTGCGCCGCGGTCATCATCATCTCCTCGGTCGAGATCGATTCATCCGTTTCCGTAGACGGCTCCATTTTAGGCTCCTCTTTTTTCTCCGCGACAACTTTCTCACTGAATCCGACGATTGGGATGTCATTCATCGTGACCACATCTGATTCTGACTCCACCTCTAAATCGGCTTCTGCCAGCATCGGCTCAGGCGATGGTTTTCGCGACCGCTTCGGTTCTTGATTTTGCTTGTTGTCTTGTTTTTTTTCTGCTTTCGGTCTCGATTGCCATTCTTTTTTCACGGCCATTACGGATTCCTCTAGGCGATGATAGATGGTTCCCCAAATCGTTGGGACATAGAGGGAAACACCGAGGATAAAACAGACGATGCCTAAAAAGATGAGACCAAAATCAGAAAATAAGTATTGGTTTAAGCCATAAAGCGCACCGTTGACCCCACCGCGCTCATCTCCCCAAAGTAAATCTCCAAACAGTAGAAATGAGGCGGTCATACTGAGCAGTCCTGCTCGCTCCATCGGCTTCATCGGTTTTAATACAATCCATAACAAGATGGCAATCATCAAATAGGTGAGCGCACCCCAGCCACCAAACAGGTATTCCGACAAGTCAGATAGTTGCCGACCAATCCATCCAAAATCGAATAAGGCAAATACGAATGCGACGATGGAAAGAACGAAAATTCCCCATCCATATGTACGTGGCGCAATCGGCTGTTTTTTCCGTTTTCTCGTGTTTCGCGTTGTTGGTCGCTTCCGCTTCACGGGTGTTTTTCTCGTTTTTTGAGCCACTTTTAGTTCCTCCTAAAAAAAGAAGGCAAAAGTCAGATGACTTTTGCCTCACTCTCATTCCATTAAATCTCCATGATGATCGGCAAGATCATCGGACGACGTTTCGTCTGCTCGAATAAGAAGACGCTAAGTCGCTCGCGGATATTTGATTTCAATTCGGTCCAATCACTGCCAGCTTGCAGACTCTTTTCAATCTGTTTCGTGACAATACGGTTTGCCTCTGAAATCATTTCTTCCGACTCGCGCATATACACAAATCCACGTGAGATGAGTTCAGGTCCTGAAATCAATTTCTTCTGTTTCCGATTCAATGTGACCACGCAAAGCACGACCCCATCTTGTGACAACAAACGACGGTCTCGTAAGACGATGTTCCCGACGTCACCGACGCCAATCCCATCAATCAATACGTTACCCGCAGGAACTTTTCGGTTCATCCGGGCTTTTCGACCCGTGAACTCGACGACATCTCCTTTTTCGACGATGAAGATGTTGTTCGATTTGACACCGACTTGTTCAGCGAGCTTCGAGTGTGCCATTTGCATCCGGTATTCCCCGTGAATCGGTAAGAAGTATTTCGGTTTGACGAGGTTGAGCATCAACTTCAATTCTTCTGCCGAACCGTGTCCGGATACGTGAACTTTACGTTGGTTGTAAATGACGTTTGCCCCAGAACGGAACAATAAGTCAATCGTTTTCGAAACCGACTTTTCATTCCCTGGAATTGGTGTCGCCGCAATGACGACTGTGTCGTTCAAACGAATGTTCACTTGTTTATGCGCGTTACGTGCCATACGCGTCAATGCAGCCATCGGCTCTCCTTGAGACCCAGTCGTTAAGATGACGACTTTGTTATCAGGAAGACGATTTACTTGCGACAATTCGACGAGTGTCTTCGCTTTGAAACGTAAGTAGTTTAATTTTTGTGCGACTTCGACGATATTGACCATACTACGGCCAACGACCGCGACTTTACGGTCATTCGCTTCTGCGGCTGCAAAGACTTGCTGTAAGCGATGGACGTTCGACGCGAATGACGCTACGATGACACGACCTTCGGCTTGATAAATCACATCGTTCAATTCAGCACCAACAATCGATTCTGAACCAGTCTGACCCGGACGCTCCGCGTTTGTTGAGTCGGAAAGTAACGCGAGTACACCGCGCTGTCCAATCGCTGCTAATTTATTAAAGTCGGATTGTTTCCCGTCGACTGGCGTATAATCAAACTTGAAATCTCCGGTATGGACGATTGCACCTTGAGATGTTTGAATACAAACACCGACACAGTCGGGAATCGAGTGATTGACGCGGAAGAACGTGACGAGATGATCAGCGATAGTCAATTTCGTTTTGGCATCAATCATACGAAGGTCGACTTCTTTCAATAAACCGGCCTCTTTTAATTTCAGTTCAATTAACCCGAGAGTCAATTTTGTCCCGTATACCGGAACGTGTTTTAAATCGCGTAAGACGTAGCTGAGTCCACCAATATGGTCTTCGTGACCATGTGTGATGAAAATCGCTCGAACGCGATCTTTGTTTTCTTTTAAATATGTGATGTCTGGGATGACGATATCAATCCCGAGCATCTCATCGCCTGGAAACATGAGACCGGCATCGATGACGAAGATGTCGTCGTCTAGCTCCACGACGTACATGTTCTTTCCGATTTCGCCTACGCCTCCAAGCGCAAAGACGCTAATATTCTCTGTCTTCTTTTTTGACACTAACAAAAACCTCCTAAATGTTTCATATTCTGTTTCGTCCCTTATCGCTACTGAATATTGTATCGGAAAACGGCTTCATTGCCAACATTTCCGTTCAATCTAGTAGAGGTTTTAGTGTATCCGCAAGCGGTGCGACCGCTTCTTTATCCGGGCGTTTCCCTGCGTCGAGTTGTCGGATGGACAAGCCAAAGTCCATCTGGAGGTGCGGATAGTCAGGGAATGAGTTCCAGTCCCCACCCCATTCGAAACCGAGCGCCTTCCCTAATTCTCCGAGCTCTTGCCAATCTGGTACATCATTGCGATTACGGTCCGTACTTAAATCGTAGTCCGTTTTGTTTTCATGGATGATGACAAAATCGACTGCAAGTCCATAATTATGATAGCTCTGACCCGCTTTTGCATTCGTCACGACTTGCCCGGGTTCAGACCGGCCTTGCGCATATAATGCATTTTGCTCTTTCGCTGAACGATATCCTGACGTCAGTCGAACTTCGAGACCGAGACAAGAATGTGCCAAGCGCACGAAGGTCGCTCCCCGTTCCGCAACTTGCGGATGAAGGCGGTCGAAGTCAATATTGGTTCTTGCCAAAATAGTACTTTCTGCCTCTACGTTTCGCACACACATGTCCGCTTCAAACGTCGGCTCATCCACCCACGGTACAGGTTGTGGTTGCATATAAAAGTAAGCCAGCACTATCCCAATCAAGAAGGCGACCATCGCAAGTGATAACACGCCGGTCCACCTCATCTTCTTAACCGTTTACGCAGTCCTTTAAGGATTGGTAATCCTTTTTCAAGTGCCATATAGAGTGGACGATTCAAGACGAGGTCGAACTCTCCGACTTTCTCAATCATGTCACTCCCCCATCCGGACTTGAAGGCATAGAGACCCGCGTATTCATCATCTGGGTCTGTGCTGCCTGAGACACCGCCGAAGTCATATCGTTCGGCTCCGCTCTCTTTCGCCGCTTGCATCATCGTCCACTGCATCAAATGGTTCGGCATGAACTCACGGAATTCATTCGATGAGGCACCATATAAGTAATATGAACGTCGTCCCGCAAGTGTCAATAGCCCACCTGACAACACAACCCCATCCGGATAAGTCTTGTTCAGTTCGATGAGCTCAGGTAACGCCTGCTCAGCTTTTTGAATTTGTGCCACCGTCTGTTCTTTACGATTAAGAAGGCTTGTCCGTTTCTTTTCGACCGTTTCCTTCTCCAATCCACGTTCAATCTTTTCCAACTCTTTTTTTGCTTTTTCAAGCGTCGCTTGTTGCTGCTCGAGCGCAATTTTCGGTTCGAGCGTTGTCAAAAAGAGTCGCGCATCGTTCGGTTGGAGACAATCATATAGATTCTCAAAATAATCGAGACCTCGAATGGCAAACCCATCACGTTCTCCCGTCACTTTCATGAGGTCGGCAAACGTTTTTAATCCGTCTCGCCCGACTTCTTTACAGACGATTCCTTTTTTCTCCGCTAACCGGACGTTATAACGGAATTTATGATGGAATTTCGCAAAGATTTCTTTTTCACTCGGACGTAAATCTGTCTCCATCGTGAAACGAGGTTGTGCATAGTCAAAGCCACCCCCGTACCCTTTATGACGGAATCCGACAGCTTCCATTTCCGTCAAGAGGCCCGGCATCTCATCGCGGTCGATGTTTGGATCGATTTTAACGACAATCGCCTTGTGATTCGCAGCGATTCGTTTTGCTTCTTTTACAAGTGCCTGGAGAGACGCCACGTCATCATAATCCACCACTAATCCGCGTGGCGCGTAACATAGCGTATACGGTAATTTCGGGACGCGCTTAAATAACAGTAACGCCGCACCGGTCGTTAAACCGTCACGGGCAACCGCAACGCGCTCCGACGTCCACCCATTCTGTCGTTTTACGTCTCCCCAACTTGATAGTTGTAATAAATCACCACGATCATGTGCTTTGACGAAGTCGTCATGTTCTTTTTCTGTCAACGTAACTGGTTGTACTGCCATAAATCATGCTTCCTCCGTATTCAAAATGGTCGATCGGACAATCGCCTCTTCGTCGAGTGGCAATTTTTCGTTTCCGATAATTTGATATTTTTCGTGCCCTTTTCCTGCTAACACGATGATATTATCCGATTTGGCTAAACTTGCCGCGTAACGGACTGCTTCTTCCCGATCGCCGATTTCCACATAGTTATCATGCGTCATTCCGGCCGCAATCCCTTTCGTGATGGATTCATACGCTTCGAAACGTGGGTCGTCCGTTGTAATGATGACCGTCCCAGCGTAAGTCGATGCCATCTCACCCATTGCCGGACGTTTTGTCACGTCACGGTTCCCGCCCGTACCGATTAAAAAGACAATCTTCTCTTTCGGTACACCGACGAGCGATTTCAAACATTGTTCGATGCCATCCGGTGTATGTGCATAATCTGCGTATACGTTGTACCCAGGCACGTCTAGGCGCTGCATGCGTCCTTTGGCCGGATGAATCATTTCAAGCGCTCTAGCGATTTGCTCCAATGAGTATCCTGCTGCGAGGAGGCAACCTGTCGCCAGCAATAAATTATACACGTTAAAACGACCGATAAACTGTACGGTCACCGGTAGGCGTGTGCCTTGATAGTTCAACACAAAGCTCGTTTGAGACAACGTCTGTTCAATCTCTGACGCCATCAAATCGGCCGTCGTGTCGATTCCATATGTCAACACTTTAGCGCCTGTCATCGTCTCATAGAGAGCGCTCTGTGCATCATCCGCATTCAAGACGGCTACCTTCCCACGTGATGCCATTTGACCGAGTTGAGCGAACAACAATCCCTTTGCGCGGGCATAATTTTCAAACGTCCCATGAAAATCGAGATGATCATGGGTCAAATTCGTAAATCCGACAATATCAAAATCCGTACCGATGACACGACCGAGTTCGAGACCGTGCGAAGAGACTTCCATCATGACGTCCGTCACACCCTCATCACGCATTTGTGCCAGTAGTTGTTGCAGTTCTGAGCTTTGAGGTGTCGTATTTTTGCTCGGTACGACCTTGTCATTGATTCGTACCTCGACGGTGCCAATCAGGCCAGTCGAGTGTCCGAGGACGTCTAGGACATCCCGTAAAATCGTGGTTGTCGTCGTTTTACCATTCGTTCCAGTGATTCCGAACAGTCGCATCTGTTCAGACGGATACGCATAAAACGCCGAAGCCAAAAGACCGACCGAGCGAGAACTATCACGCACAATCAAGTTCGGAACCGATAGTTCGAGCGGTCGTTCACTGACAACCGCTACTGCCCCTCGTTCCACTGCTTGAGCCGCATATTCATGTCCATCGACCGTATAGCCTTTAATGGCGACAAACAACGTCCCCGGGATCACTTCCCGAGAATCGGTTGTCACGTGAGTCACCACGATGCCTTCAAGATTTGGTTGGTTAATGAGTTGTATCGTCTTCACTAAGTCCGTTAAGTTCAAGTCTTTCCCTTCTTTCACCTGTATCCTATCCAAACTAAAGAATACCTCTTAATCAGTGTAGAGAACTTACAATTCGGTTTCAAGTCACGCTTCGTTTGGGAGGACATATGACTTCGCTGGCTGATGTGTCAACACTTCACGAATCAACGCATTGACCTCATCACGCTTGATTTTCTCCACTTTTTGAATCACTTGTTCAATCGGCTCCACTTCATCAAGTAGTAACAAGTTCCGACCATTCCGATTCATCCGTGCGCTCGAGCTTTCATTCCCGAGAACGAGCGAACCTTTCAATTGGCGTTTCCCTTTATCGACTTCCTCATCCGTCAATCCTTCTTCGAACAAACGCTTCAATTCTCTTTCTAGAATGACCTCGACTTGATTCAACGTGTCTGGAGATGTTCCGACATAGATTGTAAACGTCCCATGATCGGCGAACGTCGTATAGTATGAGTAAATCGAATAGGCCAATCCTTCTTCTTCACGAATCGATTGAAATAACCGTGAGGACATCGTTGCACCGATGGCGTTGTTCATCAGTGCCAAGTGCGGTAAACGATCATCCGTTGCCGAGATGGCTTCATAGTTCCAACAGAGATGTGCTTGCTCTGTCTCCTTACGTTTCGTCAACGTATCATGGAACAGTTCTGGTTGATTGAGTTCTTTCGACGATTCCCTAGAAGGGATGTTGGCAAACCTACGCTTCACTGCCTCCATCAACTCTTCAGAGACATGTCCTGCGATGGAGACGACGATTTCTTCTGCCACGTACCGTTCTTGTAAATAATCGACGAGTTGGTCGCGTGTCAATCGATTGACGCTCTCCTCCGTTCCAAGGATTGGTTGTGCGAGGATATCGTCACGATATGCCGCAACTGCCAATAGCTCATGTACGAGATCTTCAGGTGTATCCTCATACATTTTGATTTCTTCCACGACGACACGTTTCTCTTTTTCGAGTTCTGTCTCATCGAGTACCGAATCAAACAACATGTCCGTCAAGACGTCGAGTGCCATGACCGCATGCTCGTCGAGCGTCTTCACGTAAAAACAAGTATGGTCTTTTGAGGTGAAGGCGTTGACGCTTCCACCAAGTTCATCGAAAAAGGAAGCAATTTCTTTCGCGTTTTTCGTCGATGTTCCTTTAAATAACATATGTTCAATCAAATGACTGATTCCGATGTTTTCAAATGACTCTGTTCGTGTCCCAGCTTTAATAAAGACACCGGTCGATGTACTGCGAGAACCTTCAATCGGTTCGATGATGACGCGGATACCATTTTGTAGTGTCATCCATTCCATATTCTCACTCCTATGAAAAAGGCCATCGCACCAAGACGATGGCCAGAATAATTAATTTGTCGAGCGCGGTGGACGACGGTCCCCGTCACGACGTGGCGGACGGCCTTCACGAGGTGGACGGCTTTCACGTGCAGCCTTCCGTTTCGCTTCATACGCTTCACGCTCTTCAGGAGATAAGCCTTCTAAAATGAGCGCTTTATGCGACGCGTTGACACGACCTTTATCATCGATTTCCGTAACTTTGACTTGAATCGTATCACCAAGCTTCACAACGTCTTCAACGTTTGCGACACGCTCGAGGCTGAATTCTGAAACGTGTACGAGTGCATCTTTTCCTTTGAAGAGTTCGACGAACGCGCCAAACTTCTCGATGCGGCGTACCGTTGCATCAAATACTTCACCGACGACGACTTCGCGAACGATGTCCCCGATCATCTTCATGGCAAGATCAATGCCTTCTTGGTCTGTCGAGGCGATGAACACCGTACCATCTTGTTCGATGTCAATCTTGACGCCTGTTTGGTCGATGATGCTGTTGATCATCTTACCACCTGGTCCAATCACATCGCGGATCTTATCCGGATTGATTGTCATCGTCACGATTTTCGGTGCATATTTCGACAATTGTGTACGTGGTGTGTCTAATGTTTCAAGCATATGGTCAAGGATGTGTAGACGACCGACACGTGCCTGCTCAAGCGCTTCTTCTAAGATTTCACGCGTGATTCCAGCAATCTTGATATCCATTTGAAGGGCTGTAATCCCATCTTTCGTTCCGGCAACTTTGAAGTCCATGTCACCGAGGTGGTCTTCGAGACCTTGAATATCTGTCAAGACCGTGTAGTGCTCCCCTTCCATGATGAGGCCCATGGCAATCCCAGCGACCGGCGCTTTGATTGGTACACCTGCATCCATCAAGGCAAGCGTCGAGCCACAGATTGAAGCCTGTGAACTTGAACCGTTTGATTCAAGTACTTCCGAGACGAGACGAATCGTATACGGGAAGTCTGCTTCTTTCGGAATGATTGGCAAGAGTGCGCGCTCACCGAGTGCCCCGTGACCAATCTCACGACGACCTGGTGCACGGACTGGACGTGCTTCTCCGACCGAGAACGGTGGGAAGTTGTAGTGGTGCATGAAGCGCTTGTTCTCTTCTAAGCCGATTCCGTCGATGATTTGCGCATCGCCGATGACACCGAGTGTTGCGACCGACATGACTTGTGTTTGACCACGTGTGAAGAGACCGACACCGTGTGCGCGTGGAAGCAATCCGACTTCTGATGCGAGCGGACGAATGACATCTGGGCGACGACCGTCTGGACGGACTTTGTCGACCGTGATCAAGCGACGGACTTCATCTTTGACGAATTTGTTCAAGATGCCTGAAACTTCTCCAAGTTTCGACGGCTCATCAGCAAGGCGCTCTTCATACATTGCCACGTATTTCGCAATCACTTCGTTGATCGCTTCATCGCGGGCATGTTTCTCTTCCACTTGAACCGCTTCAACGATTTCAGGACGAGCTGCTTCAAGCTCTGCTGTGAGTACCTCATCGTATTTCGAGACCGTATATTCAAACTTCGGTTTGCCGACTGCATCAACAATCTCTTGTTGGAACGCAATCAAACGTTTGATTTCTTCATGCCCAAACAAGATCGACTCAAGCATGACATCTTCTGGTACTTCGTTCGCGCCAGCTTCAACCATGTTGATGGCAGTCGATGTACCTGCAACTTGAAGTTCAAGATCCGTTTTCTCCATTTGAGCTGTCGTTGGGTTGACGACGAATTCACCGTCAACACGGCCGACCGTCACACCTGCGATTGGACCATCGAATGGTACATCTGAAATCGAGAGTGCGATTGACGTTCCGAGCATTCCCGCCATTTCAGCCGAGCAGTCTGGATCGTTCGACATGACATAAATCATGACTTGAATGTCATGACGGAATCCATCTGGGAAGAGTGGACGAATCGGACGGTCGATGAGACGTGATGTCAAAATCGCATTTTCCCCCGGACGTCCTTCACGGCGAAGGAATCCTCCTGGAATTTTACCTACCGAGTAAAGTTTTTCCTCATAGTTGACCGTCAATGGGAAAAAGTCTAAATCTTTTGGTGCTTTTGAAGCCGTTACTGTCGCAAGGACGACCGTGTCACCATAGCGAACGAGCGCCGAGCCATTTGCTTGCTTCGCAAGTTGACCGACCTCTACAGACAATGGGCGTCCGCCCCACTCTGTAGAGAATACTTGTTTCGTACCTAACATGTACATTCTCCTCTCAAACCTTATCTAGTTTATTATGTAACTCTATCTTACGAATGTCTAATCATTTTCCTCTTAACAAACAAGAAACGGACTAGGACGTTGTCCCAGCCCGTTAAACAGTCTCGATCGATTAACGACGGAGACCGAGGCGTTGAATCAATTCACGGTAGCGCGTAACGTCCTTGTTACGAAGGTACGTAAGCAAGTTACGACGACGTCCAACCATTTTCAAGAGACCGCGACGTGAGTGGTGGTCTTTCTTGTGTGTACGAAGGTGAGCGTTCAATGTGTTGATTTGTTCAGTCAACACTGCCACTTGTACTTCCGGTGAACCAGTGTCACCTTGTTTAGTCGCGTATTCCGCGATAATTTCGTTTTTACGTTCTTTTGAGAGTGCCATTGCCTCTCCACCTCCATTTAATTAAAAATTGCCGCGTTGCCGAGCCGGCGTTGGTGAATCGACCAGCCAAGCGAAACGGTGTACTTTGCGTACTTGACAAGGATAGCGTAACCGCAACCGAAAGTCAAGATAGGATTGAGCGTGCCGATACCTCATCCTGTTTCAGTTGAGCGACCAATGCATCTAACCCATCGAACGCTCGCTCGTTACGAATATACTGAACCCACTCGATCTCGATCACTTGCCCGTACAAATCCTCCGAAAAGTCAAAGAGATGACTTTCGACAGAGACTGCTCCCGTCTCATAGAACGTCGGACGACGCCCGACGTTGGTCATCGCCTCGAACGTCCGACCATCAGGGAGCGTGACACGTGTCGCATACACGCCGAGTCGTGGCATGACATATGAGGCGTCCATCAACACGTTTGCTGTCGGGAACCCGATTGTACGCCCTCTCGCATCTCCGTGAATGACTCCACCGCAGATGACATAAGGGGCACCGAGTAACTCTTGAGCCGCGTCGACGTGGCCTTCAGCTAATAATTTACGAATTCGCGTCGATGATACCTTTTCTCCATTCATCGTCTGTTCTGTAACAATGGACGTCGTGAACTGATCGCGAGAATGGTATGGGAGTGTCTCCATCGTCCCTTCACCGAACTTGCCGTACGAGTAATCAAATCCTGCCGTCACGTGTACGGCTCCAGCAGCAATCAAATAATCGTCGACAAACTGTTGAGGAGATAATCCAGCCAACTCTTTCGTAAAGGTCAAGACGAGACATCGCTCGACCCCGAGCGCTTCGATTCGTTTCAATTTTCGGGATAGCGGTGTGATATAACGGACCGCGTCGGATTTGTTTGAGAGTACTTGTTTCGGGTGTGGGTCGAACGTGACGACCGTCACCGGAAGGTTATGCTCCGCTGCAACACGCTTCGCATGATTGATCACGGCTTGATGCCCTTTATGAACACCGTCAAAAAAACCGAGTACCATGACCGATGGATACAGGTCAGGCGTTTCTGGATAGGTGAGATGTCTTGTTTCCATACTGTCAATTTCCCCCTTAGTCGATGGCCAGCATGACCTCGACTGTAGCGTCTGTCGTTCCATCTTGTCTTCGATATAAAGCAAGAGGGATTCCTTCTTCATTATAGACAGTAAATAACTCAAATTCGAGCGAAACGCCGTTCAGCTTGCCACCATTCCGAATATACCGCTCCCGATTCTTTGGAATCGTGATGGCTGGCCAACGTTTGATGACCTCTTCGAGTGGGATGACATGCGCCATTCGTTCTTCGACCGTCTCTAATGCCTGTAACTGTTCGAGGGATATAGCGTTCGCTTCTTCGAAAGAGCCGGAGCTCGTGCGTCTCAGTTCGCTCATATGGGCAGGGTAACCGAGCTTCTCACCGATTTGTACAGCGAGTGTACGAATGTACGTCCCTTTTCCGCAATCGATTTCCATTTGGAAACGACATACTCCTTCTTCAAACGTTAACTCGCTCGTCCGCTCCAGACGGTGAATCTCGACCATCCGACGGGGGCGTTCTACGGTTTGGCCTTTGCGGGCGTACTCATACAGTTTCTTCCCATTGACCTTGACCGCTGAATAATAAGGTGGAATCTGTTCAATCGTTCCGACCAATTGTCGCATCGCTTCATCAATCTGTGACTCGACCAACTCATTCGGTGTGACTGTCTTCTGTTCTACGACCTCGCCATGAGCGTCCTCGGTCATAGTGGCCGTCCCGATTGTCACCTCGGCCACGTAACACTTGCCCTCATCCGTGATAAAACGAGATAACTTCGTAGCACGTCCTAAACAGATTGGTAATACGCCTGTCACTTCCGGGTCAAGCGTGCCCGTATGACCCACTTTTTTCGTTTGAAACAACTTTCGTAACTTGAACACGCAGTCATGACTCGTCATGCCTCGGTCCTTATCGAGTACAAGCACTCCGTTCGGTTCCAACTTCATCCCTCCATACAAAAAAGGGAGAACGATGTCTCCCCTTTCAAATTATTGGTCTTTGTTCAAATCACGAATCAATGAATCGATATGGCTACCATATGCGACCGAAGAATCGTATTCAAACGAGATTTCTGGTGTTTTACGAAGACGGATGCGGTTCCCGATTTCGCGACGGATAAATCCTTTCGCTTTGTCGAGACCTGCTTGCGTTTCTGCTTTCACATCTTCCTCATCACCGAGCACCGTATAGTAGACCGTCGCTTGTTGTAAGTCCCCTGTCACATCAACGCTCGTAATTGTAGCGTTCTTTGTACGTGGGTCACTCACTTCCCGTAACAAGACATCTGTAATCTCTTTACGCATTTGCTCGGCAACACGTTGGGCACGAATTTTCATACGTGATCCCTCCTCACATTATTTACGTTCGACTTCTTTCATGACGAACGCTTCAATAACATCTTCTACTTTGATGTCATCAAATTTCTCTACTTTAATCCCACACTCATAACCAGCCGCAACTTCTTTTACGTCATCTTTGAAGCGGCGAAGCGTATCGAGCTTGCCTTCATATACGACGATTCCGTTACGAATAACACGAACACCAGCGTCACGTGTGATTTTACCTTCAGTCACATAACAACCTGCAATCGTACCGACTTTCGATACTTTGAAGACGTCACGGACTTCGACTTGACCAGTGATTTCTTCGACGAACTCAGGGTCAAGCATCCCTTTCATCGCGCTCTCGATTTCTTCGATTGCGTTGTAGATGATGCGGTGGAGACGCATTTCAACATTTTCCTGTTCAGCCATCGAACGGGCGTTACCGTCAGGACGTACGTTGAAACCGATGATGACGGCGTTCGCAGCTGATGCGAGAATGACGTCACCTTCTGTGATGGCACCGACACCTTGGTGAACGATGTTAACTTTGACGCCTTCGACATCAATCTTACGGAGTGAACCAGCCAATGCTTCAGCCGAACCTTGTACGTCTGCTTTAATGATGACGTTCAAGTCTTTCACTTCACCTTCTTGAATACGGCTGAACAAATCGTCAAGGCTGACTTTCGCTGATTCACGGCGTTGTGACTCGAGATAACGTTGGTAACGTTTTTCTCCGATTGCACGTGCTTTCTTCTCATCTTCAAACACGATGAACTGATCACCGGCTTGTGGCACATCGTTCAAACCTGTGATTTCAATCGGTGTAGATGGACCGACTTGTTTCACACGACGACCGATATCGTTAACCATTGCACGGACGCGACCGAACGTGCTACCGACAACGATTGGGTCACCGATACGAAGCGTACCGTGTTGAACGAGAAGCGTTGCAACAGGTCCACGACCTTTGTCGAGTTTTGCTTCGATGACTGATCCACGAGCTGGCATGTCGGGCGTCGACTTGTATTCTTCGACTTCAGATACGAGAAGAATCATCTCGAGCAACTCATCGATTCCTTCACCTTTAATCGCAGAGATCGGAACGAAAATCGTTTCGCCGCCCCACTCTTCCGGAATGAGACCAAACTCAGTCAACTCTTGTTTGACACGGTCAGGGTTTGCCCCTTCTTTGTCCATTTTGTTGACCGCAACGATGATTGGAACGTTCGCTGCTTTCGCGTGCGAGATCGCTTCCTCTGTTTGTGGCATGACGCCATCATCAGCCGCGACGACGATAATGGCGATATCTGTCACTTCCGCACCACGTGCACGCATCGTTGTGAACGCCGCGTGACCTGGCGTATCGAGGAATGTGATTTTCTTGTCGTTTACAGACACTTGGTACGCACCGATATGTTGCGTGATCCCACCCGCTTCTCCTGCAACGACTTTCGTGTTACGAATCGAGTCAAGAAGTGTCGTTTTACCGTGGTCAACGTGACCCATGATTGTAACGACCGCTGGGCGCTCTTCAAGATCATATTGTGAGAAGTCAATCTCAACTGTTTCGAAGTCTGTCTCATCGACGACGACTTCTTTTTCTACTTCAAAACCAAACTCTGAAGCGAGCAACTCGATTGTTTCGTCATCGAGTGTCTGGTTGATTGTCGCCATCACACCAAGACCCATCAATTTCATAATGATTTCGTTTGGTTTTTTGTTCATTTTCTCTGCGAGGTCAGAGACACTGAGCACATCCTCATACTTGATGACGTTCCCCATCTCTGCTTCTTGAGCGAGACGAGCCGCTTTACGCTGACTTGTCTTCGAATTTGGATCGGCTTCTTGTGGCACAGCCGCTTTTACCGGCTTGCCTTTACCTTTCCCTTTTCCGCGTTTTTTATTGCGCGGATCGTTGTTGCGGTTGTCGTTACGATGTTGACCACCGCGATTATTTTGACCGCCACGGTTTTGTTGCGCCGCTTGCGGACGTGACTGTTCTTTTTTCTCTTGTTTCGGCTCGTTTGAAGTTGAAGTCGCTTTCGCTTCAGCTTGCTTCTCAGCGCGATATTTTTCTGGATTGAATACACGGTCCAACTGTTTGACTGTCTCATCATCGAGGACGGCCATGTGGTTTTTCACCGGTTTGTTCAATTTTTCTAGTTGAGTAATGACTTGCTTACTCGTTACATTCTGTTCTTTTGCAAATTCATAGACGCGTTTTCCCAAAGCATCCACCTCCGTTAATAGTTAAGAGAGAAGTTGCTTAAGCTTGTTCGCAAATCCGGATTCTGTCACCGATACGACGACACGCATATCTTTACCGAGTGCGGCACCGATCGTATAGCGATCGCTCACTTCAATCAGCGGCACTTGATAAGATGCACACTTGTCGGTGACTCGTTTTTTCGTCGAGGCACCTGCATCTCCGGCTAGAATGACGAGCTTGGCACGACCCGCTCGCACATCCTTTAATACAAACTCTTCTCCCATCGTTACTTTCCTTGCTCGAGCGGCAAGGCCTAACAATGATTCCCACTGACTCATGATTCGTCACCTGCGGCAGCTTTCAACTGCTCATACAAGTCATCGCTCGTTTTCACTTTCAAATGATGATCGAGCGTCCGTTTTTTCTCTGCTTGACGAACAACATCGATATCTTTTGATAAGTAGGCACCGCGACCGTTCACTTTACCCGTCTGATCGATGACCACGTCACCTTCAGGCGTTCGAACGACACGAATCAATTCTTTCTTCGGGAGCATTTCTTGTGTGACCACACACTTACGCAAAGGAAGTTTCTTTTGCTTCATGGTCATTCCTCTTCTTTCACCACAGCTGTTTCAACTGAAGCATCTGATAAGTCTTGTTCAACTTCATTTTGAACAATTTCTGGTTCTGATTCAACTTTTTCAGCGAACGTATCGAACAAATCGAGTGCTTCCGCATCTGTCTCGCTCTTAATGTCGATTTTCCAACCAGTCAATTTCGCTGCGAGACGAGCGTTTTGACCACGTTTTCCAATCGCGAGTGACAATTGGTAGTCCGGTACGACGACTGTCGTCGACTTCGCAGGCTCATTGACATAGACGGCAACGACTTGCGCCGGGCTGAGTGCGTTTCGAACGAATTCTTTCGGGTCTTCAGACCAACGAACGATATCGATTTTCTCACCGTTCAACTCGTCGACGATCGTTTGGACACGTTGTCCTTTCGGTCCGACACATGCGCCGACCGGGTCAACGATATCCGAGTGCACTGCAATTTTCGAACGGTCACCTGCTTCACGCGATACAGACATGACATCGACTGTTCCGTTTGAAATCTCAGGCACTTCAAGTTCGAACAAACGGCGCAAAAGTCCCGGATGCGTACGCGACACTTGAATCGCAGCTCCTGAACCTTTTGTCGTTGAATCAACTTTCGTCACGTATACTTTGATACGGTCGTGAATCTGATACGACTCGTTCGGCATTTGTTCGTTCGGAGTGAGGACTGCTTCGATGTTGTTCTCAAGACCGATATACAAGTTGCGCGGGTCAAAACGCTCCACAATCCCTGTCATAATCTCGTCTTCTTTATCTGCGAAGTGGTTGTAGATGCGTTCACGCTCCGCTTCACGCATCTTCTGCGTCACGACTTGTTTCGCCGTCATCGCTGCGACACGTCCGAAATCACTTGGTGTGACTTCTTCTTTATGGAAGTCACCAAGTTCATAGTTCGGGTCGATTTCATGTGCTTCCTCAAGCGAGAGCTGTTGGTCTGGTTGTGTGAGACGTTCGACGACTTCTAAAAGTGCGTAGACACGAATGTCTCCTGTCACCTGGTCGAATTCGACTTTCACATGCTCATTCGGGTTCGCGACGTTTCGGCGGTATGCAGAAATGAGCGCTTGTTCGAGAGCGTCGATAATAATATTTTTGTCAATTCCTTTTTCTTTGGCAATCTGTTCGATTGTAGTGAGTAATTGTGGACCCATCTTCTTCCCTCTCCTTAACTAAACGTGACCGCTAAGCGGGCTTGTGCAATTTTGTCTACCGGTAGCGATACCGCTTTTTTTCTCGTCTTGATGCGTGTCTCGATCACGACCGTTTCCCCATCATATGCCGTCAAAATTCCTTCAAACTCCTTGGCACCATCGATCGGAGCGAACGTTTTCATGTAGACGTTTTTGCCTACAGCACGTTCGAAATCACTCGGCTTTTTAAGCGGACGCTCCGCACCAGGACTCGAGACATCAAGATAATAAGCCTGTTCAATCGGATCGGTTTCGTTCAGTTTTTCCGAGAGTTGTTCATTGATATTGACGCAATCGTCTAAATCGACGCCCCCTGGTTTATCGATGTAAACGCGCAAGAACCAGTCTGGACCTTCTTTTACGAATTCCACATCGACCAATTCCATGTTTTCTCGTTCGACGATTGGCAACGCAATCGATTCAACGACTTCTGTTATTTTGGACACTCTCATCCCTCCTTCTGGCTTTTACATACAAGAAAGGAGTAGGGTTCCCTACTCCTTTCCGTCGTAGTATCCAACTTTGTTCGATACCAATATATCATATTTTCCCGACAAATCGCAACTTACACCCCAAAATCAAAGAATGAGAGTTGGTTCTCATCAGGCAAGCCTTCGAGACATTTCATCGTATCAAGTGTCTCGATGACCGTTTTCGATAGCTTCGCTCGTTTGCGTAAATCTTCTTTCGAAAGGAACTGCCCTTCCTCCCTCGCTTCGACAATCGCTTTTGCCGCATTCGTTCCGAGCCCATCGACCGCATTGAATGGAGGAATCAACGTATTATCCTCAATCAAGAACTCTGTCGCGCTTGAACGATACAAGTCGATATTTTGGAACTTCATGCCCCGCTCAAGCATCTCAAGCGCAAGTTCGAGGACCGTATGCAATCCTTTATCTTTCGCTGTCGCGTCGAAGCCTTTTTCACGAATATCCGACATCGCTTTACGGACGGCTTGAGGACCTTTGATCATCGCAGATAAGTCAAAGTCCCCGGCGCGCACGGTGAAGTAGGTCGCATAGTACAGGATAGGATGATGCACTTTGAAATACGCGATACGAACGGCCATCAAGACGTATGCCGTCGCGTGCGCTTTCGGGAACATGTATTTGATCTTCTTACAAGAAGAGATATACCATTCCGGTACATCGTTCTCCCGCATCTCTGACTCCATCTCCTCTGTGAGACCTTTCCCTTTACGGACGGATTCCATGATTTTGAAGGCGAACGATGGCTCGAGCCCTGCGTAAATCAAATAGACCATGATGTCGTCACGACAACCGATAACGTCTTTCAGTTCACACGTCCCGTTGTAAATCAGTTCGTTCGCGTTACCAAGCCACACATCCGTCCCGTGAGACAGACCTGAGATCTGAACGAGCTCCGAGAACGTGGACGGTTTCGTCTCTTCAAGCATCTGACGGACGAACTTCGTCCCAAACTCAGGAATCCCAAGTGTGCCGGTCTTCGACTCGATCTGTTCCGGTGTCACTCCGAGCACTTCTGGCGAGGAGAAAATTTTCATGACGGTCGGATCGTCTGTCGGAATCGTTTTCGGATCGATCCCGGATAAGTCTTGGAGCATCCGAATGACGGTCGGATCATCGTGCCCGAGAATATCGAGCTTCAATAAGTTGTCATGGATGGAATGGAAGTCGAAGTGTGTCGTTTTCCATTCAGACGAGTTGTCATCCGCCGGATATTGAATCGGTGAGATATCCGCGATGTCCATATAGTCAGGAACAACGATGATTCCACCCGGGTGCTGCCCCGTCGTCCGTTTCACGCCGGTAACCCCGGAGACGAGACGATCGACCTCAGCGTTTCGATAAATCTTGTCGTTCTCGGTCGCATATCCTTTCACGTACCCATATGCCGTCTTATCCGCAATCGTTCCAATCGTGCCGGCACGATATACATATTCTTCTCCGAACAACACCTTTGTATAGGCGTGGGCATGCGGTTGATATTCACCCGAGAAGTTCAAATCGATATCTGGCACTTTGTCCCCTTTGAATCCAAGGAACGTTTCGAACGGAATATCATGTCCATCTTTTGTATACCATGTGCCACATTCCGGACACTCTTTGTCCGGTAAGTCATATCCCGAACCGACCGACCCGTCGTTGAAGAAGTGCGAATGTTGACAGTTTGGACATACGTAGTGCGGCGGTAGCGGATTGACCTCGGTGATCTCTGTCATCGTAGCGACGAGACTCGACCCAACCGACCCACGCGAACCGACCAAGTATCCGTCGTCTAGAGATTTCTTAACGAGTTTATGTGAGATTAAGTAGATGACCGCAAATCCATGGCCAATGATCGATTTCAATTCTTTTTCTAGACGTGCCTCAACGATTTCAGGAAGCTCGTCCCCATAAATCGAACGGGCCATGTCGTAGCTCATATTCCGAACCTCGTCATCCGCCCCTTCAATTTTCGGCGTATATAAGTCATCCGGAATGATTTGAATCGATTCGATTTGATCGGCGATCGCATTCGGGTTCGTGATGACGATTTCACGTGCCAAGTCGTCACCAAGAAACTTGAACTCTTCCATCATTTCCTTCGTCGTCCGGAAATGGGCGTGTGGCAACTCTTTTCGAGTATTGATAAAGTTTGCCCCACCTTGAGTACGAATCAAAATCTCACGATACGAGCGGTCTGACCGATCGAGATAGTGCACATTTCCTGTCGCACATACCGGCAACTCGGCTTTCTCCGCTACACGGATGATTCGTTTAATGATCTCACGGAGCTCCATCTCATTCGCGACAATCTCTTTATCGATCAAATGATGATAGAGCGCCGGTGGGTGAATCTCGATAAAGTCGTAAAACGACATCATCTTCTCGAGCTCATCATCTGACTTGTTCAAAGCAGCGTCAAAAATCTCACCATTGTCACAAGCCGAACCAATCAATAGTCCTTCACGGCGTTTCACGAGCTCTGAACGTGGCATCCGTGCCATCCGATATAAATAATCGATATGAGAGAGTGAAATGAGTTCGTATAAATGACGAAGTCCTGGCTTTTTATTTTTCGCATAAATCGTCGCATGAAACGGACGAATCTTCGACACGTCACTCCCGACTTTGGCGTTCAACGAGCGATGCGTCGTCATCTCAAACATCTGTTTGGCGAGGTCGAGAAGTTTCATCAACAAATACGCTGTCGCTTCCGCGTCATAAATCGCACGGTGATGCTGAGTCAATTCGATATCGAATCGCTTCGCAAGCGTGTTTAGTCGGTGATTCTTCAAGGTCGGCATCAATGTACGAGCCAGCTCGAGTGTATCGATGACCGGGTAATCATCCGGTTCATGACCTCCGCTCCGAAGTGTCGCCTCGAGGAAGCCCATGTCGAACGATGCGTTATGGGCGACGAGGATACTGTCACCACACCATTCGACGAACTGTTTCGTGATGACTTCTGGGTCAGGTTGTCCTTGAACCATGTCATCCGTGATTCCCGTCAACTCGATCGTCGTCGCCGACAACGCATGTTTCGGGTCAGCGAACGCCTCAAAGCGGTCGATGATCTCCCCATCCTTGATTTTGACACCAGCGAGCTCGATGATTTTATTGTAGACGGCAGAAAGTCCCGTCGTCTCGACGTCAAAGACGACGTATGTTGCATCATCTAATGACACATCACTTGGATGATAGGCGACCGGAACGCCATCATTGACGACGTTCGCCTCGACCCCATACAACACTTTGATGTCATTTTTCTTCCCGGCATAATACGCTTCCGGGAACGCTTGGACACCAGCATGATCGGTAATCGCAATCGCACGATGTCCCCACTTAGCAGCACGCGCGACGAGAGCGGACACGTTCGTGACTGCGTCCATTTGACTCATCTGTGTATGTGCGTGGAGTTCGACCCGCTTCTCACCTTCCCACTCATCTCGGGGTGGCTCGACTTTCACTTCTTGGAGTTGCGACGCCATCATGCATAGTTCACGCATGAACGAATCATCCTCGACTCGTCCTGCCGTTTGAATCCACATGCCCTTCTTGACGGCACTGAGCATCCGGTCGTCATCGTCATCGCGCGCAAACACTTTCACGATGAGCGAATCCGTATAATCCGTCATTTTGAAAGTGAATAGCTTTTTCCCACTCTTCAGCTCTTTTCGCTCCGCAGAGAAGACGAGACCACGAATCGCGACGCGGCGCTCTTCTTCGATGATCGTCTTGATTGGGACAATCTCATCTTTGATGAGCGCACCCATCCGAATCTCTGTGATGGGCTCGTCATTCGTTTCCGTCGCTTTAGCGAATTGTGCCGCAAGCGCCATTTTCGCTTGCTCGATATCTTCTTGTACCACTTGTTCACGTAAAGCCTGACTGGCTTCGGCGTCTTCAGAAAAGTGTGCCTGACACGGTTTTTTCGTGAACCCATAAGCGCTATAGAGCGCTTGGACTTCTTGACAGAGCTCTTTGTCCACATAGCTCGCCTCAGGTCCGGACCGTACCGGGATCAACAATTTATTCTGTTCAAATCGCGGTGAGACCGATCCGAAATAGCTTCGCATCGCTCCGGACACTTGACTCAACTCACTGACGATTCGTGGCCAGTAATCGATATAGTCCTGCTCGCTCCCACCTTTTGCTGTCGAGAACCGCGCGTACACTTCGTCAGCGAACGTCGCGTACCGATTTTCTAACCGACTCATGAACAATTGATGGACGTCGTACGGTAAGACTGTCGGAAATGTAAAATAAAACGTCCACGTACGTCGTTTTTTATTGACGACGAGTCGTGAGAGTTCCGCTTCGTCGAACAGGTCTGTCTCAGTCGTGATCCCAAGATCACTTAATAATAGTTGCATCTTTTGATTTGCTTCCACGGGTCCGTCTTTCCCCCTTTATGCCAATTCGACAAATGAAGGTGACCGCTTACGCTGTCACCTTCATCCATTAATTAATGAACTTCGCTAAATTTTGAAGTGATGACTTGTTTCAATTCGTCGATTGAAGTTTCAATCACTTCGCCTGTGGCACGTACTTTTACTTCAACGATTCCTTCACCGGCTTTTTTCCCGACGTTGACGCGAATCGGAAGACCGATCAAGTCTGCATCGGCAAATTTGACGCCCGCTCGTTCTTTTCGATCATCGAACAAGACATCGTACGTTTGGCCGAGCTCTTCATAAAGACGATTTGCAAGTTCAACTTGCACCTCATCTTTCGTGTTGATTGCAATCAAATGAAGATCGAACGGCGCCACGTTTCGTGGCCAGATGATTCCACGATCGTCATGATGTTGTTCGACGATGGCAGAAAGTGTCCGTGACACACCGATTCCATAGCAACCCATGATGAGTGGTTCAGCACGACCTTCTTCGTTTAAGAATGTCGCTCCCATCGCCTCTGAATAACGTGTCCCAAGTTTGAAGACTTGCCCGACTTCGATTCCGCGAGCGAAACGAACAGGACCCGACTCGTCAGGTGCTAAATCGCCTTCGACGACGAAACGTAAATCATGATAAGTCAATTCTCCTAAGTCACGCTCGGCATTTACGCCTGTGTAGTGCGTGTTTGCTTCGTTCGCTCCACAAACAGCGTCCACGAGATACTTGACCGCATAGTCGGCAACGACTTTAACTGGCGCATGGATTGGTCCGAGCGTACCTGGTGCACACTTGAACAACTCGACGATTTTTGCCTCATCTTCGAGTTGAATATCGAGTCCACCGAGTGCGTTCTTCACTTTGACCTCGTTCGCTTCGTGGTCGCCACGAACGATTGCCATCACCGTCTCTCCATCCACATTGAATAGGACAGATTTGATGGTCGTCTTTGGATCGACGTTCAAGAATTTCGCTACGTCTTCAATCGTGCGATTTTCTTCCGTGTCCACTTTTTCGAGTGGACGTACGTCAGCTTGTTGCATCTCATAACGGTCGAGTGTTTCTGCCATTTCAATGTTCGCCGCATAGTTCGATGAATCGGTATAAACGATCGTGTCTTCACCGATATCAGCGAGCGCTTGGAATTCGTGCGTATCTTTCCCGCCGATTGCTCCAGAGTCTGCGACGACCGGACGATACTTAAGACCTGTGCGGTCGAAGATGCGTGAGTACGCGTTATACATGTTTGTATATTCTTCGTCTAAGTCTTCTTGTGTCGCGTGGAATGAGTATGCATCCTTCATCAAGAACTCACGTCCGCGAAGCAATCCAAAGCGCGGACGACGTTCATCGCGATACTTCGTTTGAATCTGATACAAGTTCATCGGAAGTTTTTTATACGAGTTGAGCTCGTCTCGGACGATTGATGTGATCAATTCTTCGTGTGTCGCACCGAGTGCGAAGCGACGGTCATGGCGGTCAGTCAATCGCATCAATTCAGGACCATAAATGCCCCAACGTCCCGTCTCTTCCCATAGTTCTGCCGGTTGGATGGCCGGCATCAATAACTCTTGTGCACCCGCACGATTCATCTCTTCACGGATGATTGTTTGGATGTTGTGTAACACTTTATGTCCGAGTGGAAGATAAGAATAGATTCCTGCCGCATTTTGACGGATGAATCCTCCACGGACGAGAAGTTGATGGCTGACCGCTTCCGCGTCAGCCGGTACTTCTCTCAATGTAGGCATGAGCAATCTAGATTGTTTCATACAGTTCAACGTTTCCCTTCTCTACAAACAGCTTATTTAAAGAATGATTGAATGTCGTTCCAAGTGACAATCAACATTAAGATCATCAATAAAGCGAACCCGATAAAGTGGACGAATCCTTCCTTTTTCGGATCAATTGGACGCCCTCGCACCGCTTCGAATAAGAGGAAAATCAAACGTCCTCCATCCAAAGCCGGGAGTGGGAGCAAGTTGAAGATGGCGAGGTTGACAGAAAGGAGCGCTGTCCAGTTCAACAGCATAATCAAACCGCTCGCTGCCACTTCGTCTGTCATCCGTACGATTCCTACAGGTCCTGCCAATTGATCGACACCAACTTGTCCTGTCACCAAATCACCGACGGCTGAGAAGATGAGGGTGGACATCGTCCACGTCGTCTCAGCACCTGTCGTCACGGCTTTGACCGGTGAACGCTCTAATGCGTTCGTGACACCAAGAATCCCGACCGTTTCGCCATTTTGTTCAACCGCTTGTGGTGTGACGGTGACGGTCGCCTCCTCACCATCGCGGACGTACGTGACATCCGTTGGCGTATCGGCGCGGTCAGCTAGAGCCGTGCGCAAGTCGAGCCAATCCGTGACTGGTTCGCCTTCAATCGAAACGATTTCATCTCCACTCATCAACCCTGCCTCATCAGCGGCTGAATCAGGTTGAACGGTACCGATTTGACCATCATTCGTCGGCGTTCCTTGAACGAGACCCACGATAATGAGCAAGATGAACGCTAACACGAAATTCATCGCTGGACCGGCTGCAATCGCCAAGACCCGTTTCCATACCGATTGGGCACCGAACGTGCGATCATACGGTGCGATTTGAATTTCCATCCCTTGGTCGACAAGAAGTGTATCCCGTTCTAACGAATAGACACGCACTTCCTCATCGATGAGGAGCTGTAATTTTAATTCATGCGTCGCATCAAATTTATCGACGGTACCGACGACTTGAACATCTGTAGCGGTGTCCGGCTGAAAATAAACCCGATCCACTGTGCCTTGTTCGGTTAAACGAAGTCCAACGTGTTGCCCTGCACGTACTTCAATCGGTTCGAAATCTTCCCCAGCCATTTTGACATAGCCACCGATTGGTAAGAGACGGATGGTATAGAGCGTTTCATTTTTACGGAATGAAACAATTTTCGGACCGAATCCGATTGCAAACTCGTGACAGAGAATGCCTGCCCGTTTCGCCATGACGAGGTGTCCCCACTCGTGTACAGAAATGAGAACCCCGAACATCAGGACGATGGCGATAAAAGTCGTCATGATTTATTCCCCACCTTCAATTCCTTGCTGAATCTGTTGACGTACTGCCCGGTCTACTTCTAGAATTTGTGCGAGCGTCGGTTCGGCAATCACTTCATGTTGAGCCATCGCCTCTTCAACGAGTCGTTCAATTTCTAAGAACGTGATCTGACCGTTTAGGAACAGATCCACTGCCATTTCATTGGCCGCATTCAGGACTGTCGGCATCGAGCCGCCGATTCTTCCTGCTTCAAACGCTAACCGAAGTGCCGGATAACGGTTGAAATCAGCCTCTTGAAAATGTAGCTTACCGATTTCTTTCAAGTTTAACCGCTTATTCCCCTCAATTTCAAGCCGCTTCGGTTCCGAAAGCGCATAGAGAATCGGTCCCCGCATATCCGGGTTTCCGAGCTGTGCCATCACGGCTGCATCTTTAAATTCGACCATCGAGTGAATAATCGATTCACGATGCAAGATGACTTCAATATCATTATAATCGATATCGAACAGCCAGTGTGCCTCGATCACCTCGAGCCCTTTATTAAACATTGTCGCAGAATCGATTGTGATTTTCGCCCCCATCGACCAGTTCGGATGATTCAATGCATCTTCAACCGTCACGTCGGCTAATTCTTCCCGCGAACGGTCACGGAAGCTTCCACCAGACGCTGTTAAAATAATTTTTGAAACATCTTCTCTTCGTTCCCCATTCAAACACTGGTAGATGGCAGAATGCTCGCTATCGACCGGTAAAAGTTTAACTCCATGTTCTTTCACGGCCGCCTTGACGAGGTGCCCTGCCGTAACGAGTGTTTCTTTGTTGGCGAGTGCAATATCTTTTCCTGCTTGAATCGCAGCAAGCGTCGGCTCGAGACCGACCGCTCCCACGACTGCTGTCACGACGATATCCGCGCGTTCTGCCGTCGCACACTCTTTGAGACCTTCAGGACCGATGAAATATAGAGGTTCATATGTAAGGCGCGGCTTCAATTGTTCGAGTACCTCGATACTTGTCGCCGACACATATTTTGGTCTAAGTCGATTGATCCATTCCGTGGCGACATCGACGTTCGTGCCGAACGCATACGCCTCTAATTCAAACAGGTCGGGGTGCTGTTCGATGACGTCACATGTCTGCACGCCAATCGAACCTGTCGCCCCAATTAAGCTAATTCGCTTCATCTCGACACTCCTTCTTATAGCAGATTAAACACCCAAATGACGGTAAAAACCGCAATCATACTGTCGAACCGGTCAAGGATTCCTCCATGCCCAGGTAAGAGATGACCTGAATCTTTTACTCCGAACTGACGTTTATAAGCGGATTGTACCAAATCACCGAGCTGTCCGACGACGGCAACGACAATGGCTAAAATAATCACTTCTAATACCGGTAAAATCGGATCGATCCAGACGAAGATGATGCCGAGTATAATGGCCGATACAATTCCGCCGATTGCCCCTTCAATCGTCTTATTCGGGCTGATCGATGGCCATAATTTTGCCTTCCCGAACGCTTTCCCAGTGAAATAGGCTCCAGAATCCGTCGCCCAAATCATGAACAAGATGAGCAACACTTTCGACAACCCGTCGTCAGACAGGCGTACGAGTGCGAAACTTGAGAAACCGACGACCAAGTAGACAGCGGATACAAAATAGAACCCAGCATCTTCATACGTGAATCGATTTTTTGTGACGACTGTCCAAAACAGTAATAACACAAGCCCTAATACGAGCCACTGTTCAATCGTGAACGGCATCTCGCCCGTGACGATTCGCGTTTCCAGTAACAACAAGACGAACGGGAAAGCAACGAGGAGCGATGTCACTAAAAATGGGAACGCCAACAGCTTATGTTTTCGCATCAATGTGAATTCGCTCAATCCAATGAGGGCGAGAATCCCCATTAAAGAAACAAAGGCGTTACCACCGAGTGCGATGACGGTAATAAAGATTGCGCCCGCCCATAGGCCTGTAATAATTCGTGTCTTCATGTTACACCCCACCAAAACGTCGCGTGCGCGCGTTGTAAGATTCAATCGCTTCTACAAAATGCTCACGCTTAAATTCCGGCCACAATACTTCTGTGAAGTGGAGTTCAGCATATGCGCTTTGCCATAGTAAAAAGTTTGACAGTCGTTGTTCACCACTCGTACGAATGATGAGATCCACATCTTGAACGTGAGTCATGAGTCGTTCACCGATTAACTGATCATCCACGGCGTCTGGTACTAGCATACCAGACCGTACATCCTCGGCAATGCTACGCATCGCTTGGACAAGTTCATCCCGACCACCATAGTTGAGTGCAAAGACGAGTTTCAAACCTGTATTTGTAGCGGTCCGTTCTCTCGCCTGATCGACAGCCTCCCGCGTCTCGCGTGGAAGCTTCGTCGTGTCCCCAGCGACGAGCACCTGAACATTTTGTTCATGAAGTTCTTTCAAATCGGTCTCTAAAAATTGTTTCGGCAACTTCATCAAGAACGAGACTTCCTCTTCCGGACGAGTCCAGTTTTCCGTAGAAAACGCGTAAAGCGTCAGTGATTGAATCCCGAGTTCTTGCGCTGTCCGAACCGCTTCACGGATTGACTTCATCCCTTCTCGGTGACCCATGATGCGAGGGAGACCACGTTTTTTGGCCCAACGTCCATTTCCATCCATGATGATGGCTACGTGCTCAGGAACACTTAATTCTGCCTCGATTTTTGTTTTAGGATTCACCCATTTAAACATTCTGTTATCCTCCTGATTGTATGAAAGAAGGACCCTCTCAGAAAAAGGGTCCCCACACAGCTTTTTGGTATACCACTTCCGTGATTACACTTCCATGATTTCTTTTTCTTTCGTTGCTGCAGATTCATCAATCTTCTTGATATACGAATCCGTCAACGTTTGAACGTCATCTGCATATCCGCGGAGATCGTCTTCTGTTAACTCGCCATCTTTTTCGAGTTTTTTCAAGTTTTCGTTAGCATCACGGCGAACGTTACGGACAGCGACTTTCGCCTCTTCCGCATATTTCTTCGTGATTTTAACCAATTCTTTACGACGTTCTTCCGTCAAGGCAGGAATCGCCAAACGGATGACTGTTCCGTCAGAAGATGGAGACAAGCCGAGGTCTGCCTTTTGAATCGCTTTTTCTACTTCAGAAACCATTGATTTATCCCATGGTTGAATCAAGAGCAAGCGCGCTTCTGGTGTATTGATGTTTGCTACTTGATTGAGTGGTGTCGGAACACCGTAGTAATCAACTTGAACAGGATCCAAAATCGATGCGCTGGCACGGCCAGTGCGAAGCGTACCAAAATCACGTTTCAGTGACGTGTGCGCTTTTTCCATTTTTTCTTCAGCTGTTTGCAATACTTCTTTGACACTCATGAATTGACTCCTCCTACTACCGTCCCGATATGTTCCCCGAGTACGACACGTTTAATGTTACCTTCTTCAAGCAATGAGAATACAATCAATGGAATGTGATTGTCCATACAGAGTGATGTTGCCGTTGAGTCCATGACTTGAAGCCCGTCTTTTAAGACATCAAGATAAGACAACGTATCATATTTCACTGCAGTGGCATCCAATTTCGGATCGGCAGAGTAGACGCCGTCCACATTGTTTTTACCCATTAAAATGACATCGGCTTCGATTTCAGCAGCGCGAAGCGCAGCTGTCGTATCCGTTGAGAAATATGGGTTTCCTGTACCCGCTGCAAAGATGACGACGCGACCTTTTTCAAGGTGACGCATTGCCCGGCGACGAATGTATGGCTCAGCAACTTGTCGCATTTCAATTGATGTTTGGACACGCGTTTGGACACCGTACGTTTCAAGGCTGTCTTGAAGGGCAAGTGAGTTTAAGACAGTGGCGAGCATTCCCATGTAGTCTGCGTTTGCCCGGTCCATTCCAAGTTCACTACCCGTCTTTCCACGCCAAATGTTTCCGGCACCAACAACCACGGCCACTTCTACACCCATCTCGATCAATTCTTTAATTTGATTTGAGATTGAGTTTACAATGTTAGGGTCAATCCCATAACCTTGATCTCCAGCGAGCGCTTCTCCACTCAATTTTAACACAATTCGTTTATATTTCGGTTCCATAACTTTGCCTCCTCTTGCTTGAAAAAAGGGAACACGCTCCCTTAACGAACTAACTCAAGGTTATAAAGACGTGTTCCCAATTTTGAATGCATCATATACGATGACGCAGATTATTTTTTAAGTTGGTTCATAACTTCTTCAGCAAAGTTCTCTTCACGTTTCTCCATACCTTCTCCTACTTCGAAGCGTACGAATGAGTTGACTTTCCCGCCTTTAGATTCTACATACTTACCAACTTTGAAGTCGCCGTCTTTTACGAACGTTTGGTCTACGAGGCAGATTTCCTCGAAGTACTTGTTCATGCGACCAGCAATCATCTTCTCAACGATGTTAGCAGGTTTGCCTTCGTTAAGAGCTTGCTCAGTCAAGACTTTCTTCTCACGGTCGATTTCTTCAGCTGATACTTCATCGCGTGTCGCGTAAAGTGGACGTGCTGCTGCAACGTGCATTGCAACGTCTTTTGCAACTGTTTCGTCAGACGTGCCGTCGATTACGACTACAGAACCGATGCGACCACCCATGTGGAGGTACGTACCGAATACAGCGTCGTCAGCTTTTTCAAGAACAGCCACACGGCGGAGTGAGATTTTCTCTCCGATTGTAGAAGCTTCTTCTTGGATGTACGTTTCAAGTGTTTTGCCTGCTTCGTAATCAGCTGCGAGTGCTGCTTCTGCAGTTGTTGCGCCTGAAGCGAGTACTGCTTTTGCTACGTTGTTGACGAGTGTTTGGAACTTCTCGTTCTTCGCAACGAAGTCTGTTTCTGAGTTGATTTCGACGAGCACAGCTTTGTTGCCTTCAACTGCTACTGCTGTCAAACCTTCAGCGGCGATACGATCACCTTTTGCTGCTGCTTTAGCGATTCCTTTTTCGCGAAGGAAGTCGATTGCTGCTTGCATGTCACCGTCTGTTTCAACGAGTGCTTTTTTGCAATCGAGCATTCCTGCTCCTGTTTTTTCACGAAGTTCTTTTACCATTGCTGCTGTAACTGCCATCGGAAATTCCTCCTTGTAAAACTTACGAATTTTAAGAAAAAGCACGAGGCTTTTTGAATACTTGTCCTAAAAAAAGGTGATAAAAGGCTTTCCCTTTATCACCTATTGTCTCACTGATTACTCAGCTTCTGTAGCTTCAGCTTCTGTCGCTACAGCTTCTTCAGCAACTTCTTCTTCACCTTGCTTCGCTTCGATGATCGCATCTGCCATTTTCGAAGTGAGCAATTTAACTGCACGAATTGCATCGTCGTTCGCTGGGATAACGTAGTCGATTTCATCTGGGTCACAGTTTGTGTCGACAATCGCAACGATTGGGATGTTCAATTTGTGAGCTTCCGCGATTGCGATACGCTCTTTACGTGGGTCAACGATGAAGAGGGCGTCAGGCACACCAGGCATATCCTTGATTCCGCCGAGGAACTTCTCAAGACGAGTCATTTCTTTTTTCAAGATGATGACTTCTTTCTTAGGAAGTACTTCGAACGTGCCGTCTTCTTCCATTTTTTCGAGTTGCTTCAAGCGGTTAATACGCTTTTTGATTGTTGAGAAGTTAGTGAGTGTTCCACCCAACCAACGCTCGTTAATGAAGAACATTCCAGAACGGATTGCTTCTTCTTTGATTGTATCTTGAGCTTGTTTTTTCGTACCAACGAAGAGGACGTTTCCGCCTTCTGCCGCGAGTTCACGAACAAAGTTGTAAGCTTCGTCTACTTTTTTGACCGTTTTTTGAAGGTCGATGATGTAGATCCCGTTACGCTCTGTGAAGATGTATTTCGCCATTTTTGGGTTCCAACGGCGTGTTTGGTGACCGAAGTGTACACCAGCTTCAAGCAATTGCTTCATTGAAATTACTGCCATGATAAATTTCCTCCTTGTGGTTTAAAAAAGTCCTCCGCCTCGTTCATTGTTGTATTCCGACCTTTCGGCACCGAGGAATATCATCCCGAGACGTGTGTGATGTGTTTAACACCGAGAACTACTATAGCATATGTCACGAAATCCGGCAACTCTCACTTTTTGCGAAGTTTCGCATATAGCGCAAGTTCACCTTCCCCTTTTCCGAGGATGCGGGCCGCGTCTCGAACCGAATGGCGCAGTAACACATCGTCTACGTCAACCGACGTTGTTGACTTCTCTTCATTCAACTCATCGGACACGGACTCAACGTTTGCTTCAACAAGTATAGAGTCTTCCCGATGAACGTCCGCTTTACGCTCTACCGGTTCTTTCGTGACAAGGTCGTTCATCGACTCCATGAACGAGAGAAGCAACGTCTCCGTTTCATGCTTCTCCCGTTCGAGTCGTTCAATCCGTTCTTGTAACGTCTGGACTTGACGGTACCCGAATAAAAAACCGTAAGCAACCAAACAAGCCGTTACTACATACACAATATACACTTGTTCATCTCCTCACGATGTCTTTTCTTCTAAATAGGACCGTCCAAGCGCTTGTTTCAACGTTTTCAAGGCCTTTGAATGAATTTGAGAAATGCGGGAAGTCGATAATTCGAGCACTTCCCCAATCTCAGTCAATGTCAATTCATCAAAATAAAATAACGATACGACGAGCCGTTCTTTTTCCGATAGATGGTCCACTTCTGTCGCGAGCACATCAATCAACTCTCGTTGAAGTAGTGTGTCTTCCGGTTTTTCGGAGTCCGGGTCGAAGTACGTGACTGACATGACTTTGCCTTCCTCTTGTAACGTCACGGCCTCGTCGATCGACAACATGTTGGCGAAATACCCCTCTGCCATCGTTCGTTCGATTTCTGAAATAGGAAGATCACAAGCAGTCGCCAACTCATTCTTCGTCGGAGCGCGATGAAGTGATTGCTCAAGTTGTTCTGCTACCTGATCGATTTTTTTCACTTTCTCACGAACCGAACGAGGTAACCAGTCTACTTTGCGCAATCCATCGATAATAGCTCCTCGAATTCGAAACGCAGCGTACGTATCAAATTTATTGTTATGCTCTGGATCATATTTCATAAGGGCATCGTACAATCCCATGTAACCCAAACTTTTCAATTCGTCGCGTTCGACGCTCTTTGGAAGCGTCACGATCATCCGTTGTACGTGGTAGTGGATGAGAAACTCGTAATGTGCTAGTAGTTCGTTTGCTGTATCCATATCACGGTCCGTATTCCAGCGATCCCACAACTGTGTAAGATGAGTCGTCATGTCGATCCCCCCTTATAGTTCTTTCGTACCTACGCTCACCGTCCGAATCGATAAGACCGATGTCGCAACATCGAACTCAATCGTCCGTCCGTTATGACCGCCACAATCTTCGGCCACGAGCGGAATCCGATGAACCTTTAATGCTTGACGAATCGCCTCGGCGTTTCGTTCACCGATTCGCATCGCTTCATTCTCATATTTAAATTGAAACATTTGTGCCCCACCAGCCATTTTCGCTTGTAGCCGCGTCGCTCCCTCTCGTTTGAGAGAACGGACGAGCGTATCGATGGCTGTGTCCGCATATTTTCCTACTTCAATCGCTTGATTCTTCCGCGCAATGGTCGAGTCAGGTAACATGACATGCGCCATTGCCGCCAATTGGAGACGAGTGTCATATAAGATGACGCCTACACACGAACCAAGTCCGGCTGTCCGTAACCGATTCGGTGCCGTCGTTTGCTTCCACTCGGCGATGCCAATTTTTAAAACGTCAGCCATGACCAATCAACCGTTCTTGAATGCGTTTGAGTGAACCATGTGTTGGTAGGAACAACACATGTCCTGCACTTACTTTTTGATCAATCATAAAGGTCGTATCGATATACAGTGCGGCGTCTTCCTCGGGTTGAACCGATGTGACGACAAACTCGACGATCGATCCTGCCATATCGATGGCGGTAGCCGGTACTTGAATCATGATTGGAGTCTGCAACCAATCCCCTAATGCACGTGCGTACGCACCACTCATAATATTCCCGACTTCTTCCCAGGCTGATTGTCCAAGTTCATCACCAGATCGGAATGAAAATGGCATGCCGATCAAAGTCGAGACCATCTGCTCGGCGTCCTCGACAGCGAATAAAATAAGAATCATGCCACGAATCTCACCGTCTAACTCGAGCAGCACCGAAGCGACGTGTCGCTCCGGACCACCAACCCGGTCTGGCAAATAGGAGATCGGTTCCATCTCTGCAGAAGAAACCGTGATGTTGACCGGTTTCGCTAACATAGCGGATAACGCAGTTGCCGCATGCCCAGACCCTATATTTCCCAGTTCCTTTAACAAATCTTGCTCAAACTCACTCAGCATACTGTTCCTCAAACAACGCATTCGCATCGAGAAGCGAGAAGAGTTTATCTTCCCCTTTGGCGATTGCGGTCAAGTGTGCTGAAATCATGTCGCGACTCGATTCCGGAATTGGTTCGATTCGTACTTCATCACTTTCGACAACTTCGTTTGCACGGTCGACGATGAAGCCTGCATCTCCTTGATTCAATGATGCGATTAAAATACGCGTCTCATCCGTCGGTTCGACTTCTTCATAACCGAGACGTAAACGAAGGTCGATGACCGGTGTGACGACACCCCGAAGGTTGATGACCCCTTTCACGTGTGACGGGGCGTTCGGGACGCGTGTGATTGGCTGAAGCCGCTCGATTGAACGGACCGATTGCACATCGATCCCGTACGTATTTTCTTCAAGTGAAAAGACTACCCATTTCTGTTCCATCCAAATTCCTCCTTAAAAGAGATCGTTACTATCTACGATAAGGGCGACGCGACCGTCACCAAGTATGGTCGCACCTGAGATAGCTGGAATCCCTTCAAGATACGTACCGAGCGGTTTCATGACAATTTCTTGTTGGCCAATCAAATCGTTGACGACGACGCCAACGAGTTTGTTGCCTTTTCGAACGACGACGACCGGGAATTGGGACTTCGTTTCAGATTCGATTCCGAACATTTCTTTCAAATAGACGAGTGGAACCAATTGCCCACGGAAATCAAAGACGCGCTCACGATGCGCCGTCAAGATGTCCGCCTCATCAAGTAAAGTCGTCTCAAGAATCGATGACAACGGAATCGCATACGATTCCTCGCCGACTTGTACGAGCATGGCCGAGATGATGGAGAGGGTGAGTGGCAAGCTGACTTGGAATTTCGTCCCTTGTCCCGCTACCGTCTCTAACGAAACGACACCACCGAGCGACTCGATTTTATTTTTGACGACATCGAGTCCGACTCCACGACCTGAAAGGTCTGTCACCACATCTGCTGTCGAGAAACCTGGGGCGAAGATCAACATCGCCAACTCATTCTCAGACATCATGGTCGCCTCTTCATCTGAAATGACACCACGTTCTAGCGCTTTTGCACGAACTTTATCGACATTGATCCCTGCGCCGTCATCTTCAATTTCGATGAAGACACGGTTCCCGCCGTGATAAGCACGAAGGGCGAGCATGCCTTGTTCCGGCTTCCCAGCTTGTACGCGTACTTCTGGACGTTCGATTCCATGGTCGATCGCATTCCGAATCAAGTGAACGAGCGGGTCGCCAATCTCATCGATGACCGTACGATCTAGTTCTGTCTCCGCACCCGAAATATCCAATTGAACTTTCTTATGGATTTCTTTTGCGACCGACCGCACCATACGCGGGAAGCGATTGAACACTTGTTCGATCGGCATCATGCGAAGTGTCAAGACGAGAGATTGTAGTTCGTTCGTACCCCGCTTGATTTTTTCAACCGTTTCATTCAATTCTGGTTGCCCCACCTCGTCAGCGAGTCGTTCCAAACGTCCACGATCGATGATGAATTCTTCGAACAAGTTCATGAGACGATCGATTCGTTCCAAGTTGACACGAATCGTCTTCGCTTGTGCCTGGGCCGCAACTTGTTCTTTCGTATCTTTCGTGTCTTTTTCTTCCTGATCTGAAGCTGTCTGCACCACTGGTTCTGGGACTATCGCTTCGGCTGTCACTGCGACTTCTGGTTCGCTTTCTGACGCCCCTGTGAACACATTGACTTCGACACGTTCCACTTCCGACACTTGGGCGATGGCGTGTTCGATGACTTCCGCTGTCTCTTGTGAGAGGAACAAGACGTCAAACGATAAGTCGAATTGCTCTTGTTCAATCTCTTCTGTCTCCGGATGTGTCCGTACCACTTCACCGAGTTCTTGAAGGCGATCAAACACCATATACGCCCGAGCCGCTTTTAAGACGACAGCGTCTGATAGTTTCACAGTGATTTGATACGCTTCAAATCCAGTCTGTTTCGCCTGGTCGATGACCGAGTTTGTGTAAAGGTCGACGTCGAAAGTGCTCGACTCTTTCGCTTCAGTGACCACAACCTCTTTTCCACCGATGAATGATTGGAATGCGGCGACCGTTTCAGAAACATCCACGTTTGCCCCTTGTCCCCCGTTCTCGATATCGGCAATCATGTCTTCCATTTGTTCCATCGCGATGAACATCGTATCCAACAAGAGTTGGTTGCTTTCTTTTTTACCACCACGAACGAGGTCGAGTGCACTTTCCATCTCATGCGTTAAATTGGCGACGCGTTCGTACCCCATCGTCGAAGACATCCCTTTTAACGTATGTGCAGACCGGAAAATCTCTTGAACGACATCCGCCCCACCCGACTGCTCTAACTTAAGTAACTGTGTGTTGATCGATTGGATATGTTCTTGGGATTCATCTAAAAACAACCCTAAGTATTCGTTCACGTCCATCTTTATTGCCTCCCTGTCGTTATACTCGGTTCCATTGTTTCCGTAAGTTCCCCATCAAACGGTCCATCAAGTGACGTGGTTTTGGAGGCGTTCCCGTAAGCGTTGTCAAAATTCGTTCGAGCCGCCAGCTAATATCACTTTTTCGATTGTATTGATAAAACGGGACTTGTGCGATGACTGCCTTTCGGACTGAAGGGTCATCCGGTAAAAATCCGAGGAATCGAATCGTCTTATTTAAGAACTGCTTGCATGCGACTTCCATCCGTTCGAAACATTGCAGTGCTTCCTCTCCAGACTGAGCTCGGTTTACGATGACGCCGAGTGGTAAGTCGGGATATTGATGATGCACTAGTTTTGTATATGCGTACCCGTCCATGAGCGAAGTCGGTTCCGGTGTTAAAATCAAAAACATTTCGTCACACCCCGCAATAAATTGCAGGGAGGTGTCCGTCGCCCCGGCGCCCATATCGAAGAGGACGTAATCATATGCGGTCAGTACTTCGAGTTCTCGCATGAGAAATTGCATGTCATCATCTGAGAGATGGACGAGTTGGTCTTGTCCACTCCCTCCATGTAATATATCGACACCATGCACATTTTTCTGAACAGCTGCAGCCAATGGAATACGAGCTTTTACAGACTCGATCATCGTTCTCGACTTCATTGCGTTCATCAAGATGTGAACGTTGGCCATGCCAATATCAAAGTCAACGATCAACACCCGTTTTCCGAGCTCCGAAAGGGCGATTGCCGTATTGACGCAAACGTTCGTCTTTCCAACGCCGCCTTTCCCGCTCGCAAAAGCGATGGTCGTCGGATGGACATCATTGATTGCTCTTAAACGCCTTGCTTGGTCCATCTGGCCCACCCTTCTTTCTCAAACAGCCGTTTCGTCAACGCCTCCGCATCTCCTCGAATCAAATCATCTGGCACTTCTTGACCGTCTGTCATCCATGCGACAGGCAAGCCGCTCTTTTTCACCATTCGATACATCGCGTGGATGTCACTCGTCTCATCCGCTTTAGTGAAGATGAGCGAACTGAGGGGGAGGGATTCGAACTGGGAATAAATCATATCCATATCTTTCATTTTGGATGTCAAACTCAATACAAGCGATAGACTCGTTTCCGTGAAGTCATGATGTTCGTGAAATTGTTCCACGTATGCTGGGTCTCGGAAGTTTCGACCTGCCGTATCGATCAATACAATATCTTTTCGCGCAAATAATTGCTTCGCTCGCTTAAAATCATGAAAGTCGTATGCCACTTCGACAGGGATATTCATAATTTCAGCGTACGTCTTCAACTGTTCGATGGCCGCGATTCGATACGTATCTGTCGTAATCAGCCCGACCGTTTTGCCTTCTGTCAATTTGAAATGTGCAGCTAGTTTGGCAAGTGTCGTCGTTTTTCCGACACCCGTCGGTCCGGCGAGCATGACATAGCGCTTCGCTTCAGGTGGCTCGACGAAAGTCGATTTAACTTGCTCATACACGAATCGTTCTGCTACTTCCACAGACTTCGTCGTATAGTAAAGCTCGTTCAACGTCTCTTCCCATGACTCTTCTGCGAACGACTCCGTCGAAAGTAACGCGTCGATGTGCTGTAGTGACGAGTGCAGCCTTGGTGCTGTCCCTCCTACCATACGAGGTGTTGACGGTACTTGAGGTGATGGCGTTGGTGCAGGTGCTGTGGTCGGCTCTGGCCGAACCGATTCTGTTCGCCTTGGCTTCGTGACCGCCTTCTCTTTTTCGAGTGCGGCGATGACTTCCACTTGTTTCGAAGCGAATAAACCAAACCATCCGGTCTTCACTTGCCGCGAATTGAGGATGACCGCTTCATCACCTAGCTCTTGCTTCACTTTCGTCATCGCCTCAGCCATCGTTTTTGCTGTAAATTTTTTAATTTGCATTTAAATCACCCCAATACTTTTCACTTCGACGGAACTGAGTAACTCGTTATAGGCCAAAACAGGCACATCTGGATAGTATCGTTCGAGCAACTGTCGGACGAACAATCGAATCGTTGGTGAACATAAAATCACCGCCGATGCACCGTAGCGTTCGAACATCGACAATTGTTCGCCCGTACGTTCGATGATCTCACGTGCTTGCTCCGGGTCGAGCGCCAAATAGTTCCCAAACTCGGTCTTCTGTACGGCATCTTGAACGGTCTGTTCCGTCTGACCACCAAACGTGACCACATACAATGGACCTTCTGGTGGCTTGACTTGGTCGGTCAGCTGACGAGATAATCCTTGGCGACAATATTCCCCGAGGATTTCTGCATCTTTCGTTACCTTTCCGTAGTCTGCCATCGTCTCGAACAAGAGAGGCAAGTTTCGAATCGATACGTTCTCTTGTAATAAGTGACGTAGTACTTTTTGAATTTCACCGATCGAGAGGACTGAAGGCGTCACATCTTCTACAAGAACCGGATGAGTTTCCTTCAAGTGCTCGACGAGTTGTTTCGTTTCTTCACGACCGAGTAAATCAGCGGCATGCTTTTTCAGCGTTTCGGTCAAATGTGTCGCGACGACGGATGGTGGGTCTACGACAGTGTACCCACTCATTTCAGCTCGCGTCCGTGTCTCCTCATCAATCCAAAGGGCAGGAAGTCCGAATGCCGGTTCCGTCGTTTCAATTCCATATACTTCTGGGTCTTCAATCCCTGGGCTCATCGCCAAGTAATGGTCGAGTAACAACTCCCCTTCTGCAACGACGTTTCCTTTCACCTTGATGCGATACGCGTTCGGCGAGAGTTGTAGGTGGTCGCGAATACGAACCGTCGGCAAGATAAAACCGAGTTCGAGTGCAAGCTGACGACGTATCATGACGACACGATCTAACAAGTCACCGCCTTGTGACTCATCCGCAAGGGGGATCAAGCCGTAGCCGAACTCGAATTCAATCGAATCGATTTGTAAGAGCGAGACGACAGATTCTGTCGGAGCCATCGAAGGTTCTTCTTCCATAATCGGTTCCTCCGTTACCTGCCGGATGTTTCGTCGCATCGTATACGCTCCGAAGAACGCTGTACCTGCGATGATCATCGTCACTGGAATAAGTGGAGGTGACACGAAACCGAGCAAGAAGACGATGCCGCCTGCGATATAGAGAAGCGATGGGTTTTGACCGAGCTGGTCGATGACATCCTCCCCTAAATTGCCGTCTGAGACGGCACGGGTCACGATGATCCCGGTCGCTGTCGAAATCAAGAGTGCTGGGATTTGACTGACGAGTCCGTCCCCAATCGTCATAAGCGAGAATGTTTGGAATGCCTCCCCGACCGGTAGTCCCATTTGAACGACGCCGATAATGATTCCGAAAATCAAGTTAATCGTCACGATGATGATTCCGGCGATAGCATCCCCTTTGACGAACTTGGATGCCCCATCCATCGAACCGTAAAAGTCGGCCTCGCTTTGAATTTTACGGCGACGCATCTGCGCTTCCTTGTCATCAATCAATCCGGAGTTCAAGTCAGCATCGATGGCCATCTGTTTCCCTGGCATTGCATCGAGTGTGAAGCGGGCGGATACCTCAGACACACGCTCGGCACCTTTTGTAATGACGACGAACTGAATGATGACGAGGATCAGGAAGACGACGAATCCGACAAGGACATTTCCTCCGATGACGAAGTCACCAAAGGTCGCAATAACTTCCCCTCCATACCCGTTCGAGAGAATCGAGCGGGTCGTCGATACGTTCAATCCGAGACGAAACAACGTCACGATCAATAAGAGAGAAGGAAATACGGAGAAGTCAAGCGCTTCTCTGGCATTCATCGCCACAAGTAAGATCATGAGGGCGATTAAAATATTTACGATGATTAAAAAGTCTAATAAAAAGCCCGGTAACGGGATGATCAGCATGATGACAATCATCAAGACACCAATCAAAACTGCAAAATCTTTTGCTTTTACTGCCAACACATACTCCTCCTCAAGACGGTTGCTTCATTTGATAGACGAACGCGAGCACTTCCGCGATTGCTTGGTAGAATGATTCGTCCACCACTTCTCCAATATCGATTTGTGCGTAGAGCGCACGTGCGAGCGGCTTGTTCTCGACAATCGTCACATCGTGCTCTTTTGCGACATCTCGAATATGAAAGGCGACTCGGTCGACCCCTTTTGCGACAACGAGCGGCGCAAAATCTTTCGTGTCATCGTAGCGGATGACGACCGCGTAATGGGTCGGGTTTGTGATGACGACGTCGGCATTCGGAATTTCTTGCATCATCCGTCGCATCGCCATTTCCCGTTGTTGCTGCTTAATCTTGGATTTGATGAGTGGGTCACCTTCCGAGTTTTTATACTCGTCCTTAATGTCTTGCTTTGACATTCGAATCGATTTTTCGAAATCAAATCGTTGGTAAAAAAAGTCGAGTAATGCGAGTGCGAGCAAGGCGACACTTACCCAGAGCCCAAGCTCAATCGTGATCCCTGCGAGCGCGACAATCGATTCTCGAATCTGTTCGACGGCCATTCGGGACAATTCTTTTTGGTTTTGCCAAAGGACAGCAACAGCGGTTGTCAGGATAATCAAAAATTTGAATAAGGACTTTAAAAATTCGACGACCGCTTTCATGCTGACGATCCGTTTTACCCCTTTGATCGGGTCGATCCGTTCGAGCTTTGGCTGGATTGCTTCCAAAGAAAACAACGTTCCAACTTGTAAATAGTTGATGAGAATCCCAAACACGACAGCGACGATGAAGAATGGAGCCAAAATCAGTCCGACTCGAAGCATCAAGTCGATGACCATTCCTGACATGCCCTCAGATATATTGAACAGTAAATATTGTGGGCTAAGTAAATCACCGACTAATGAAAGCAGTTGTTGCCCAATCATTGGTCCGAAGAATGACAGCATGAGAAACATGGCAAAGAGCGCGAATGCTCCCGTCAAATCAGCAGATTTCGCGACTTGCCCTTTCTTTCGTGAGTCCTCTCGTTTACGCGGTGTCGCTTTTTCTGTTTTTTCACCTGCAAAAAACTGTAGATTGACCGATAAAGGATATAGAGGCTTCTTCATGAGGCATCTCCTAGTATGAGCATAAAGTCGTGCATGACTTCTTGTAATAGCGGAATGAACTGACTAATGCCCGTCAATGTCAATCCCATCAACAACACCATGACGGCAAATCCAGCAATGAGTTTAAACGAAAAACCAATTGCAAAGATATTGAACTGTGGCGCCGATTTTGCTAAAAATCCAAGTGCCAAATCGACAAGTAGTAATGATGCCATCATCGGCAAAGCCAATTGCAAGGCGACCATCATCGTCATCGTGACAACTTTCACTGCCATCATGAGTGAGGCTTCCGAGAAGTTGATCATCGGTTGACCGGGTGGATAGATTTGAAAACTGTAATAAATGCCGTCAATCAGGAGTAAATGTAAATTACTCGTCAATAAGATAAACAAGGTAAAAATATAATAAAATCGTCCAATGAGCGGAGACTGTCCGCCAAACATCGGATCATATGCGGAAGCCATCGCCAATCCGAGTTGAAGATCGATGACCCCTCCGGCAATTTGCGGAGCAAAAAAGAGCATGTTAATCAATAGTCCAAGCAACAGTCCGATCATGACCTCATAGACGACTTGCAAGACGAACGCATTCGTCATCTCGATTGGCTCGGTCAATGTGAACATTGCGTAATACGCTAAAAACGCGCTAAATCCGACGCGATGCATAACCGGCAACTGCCTCGTCGAGAACAATGGGACACTGACAAAGAAGCCAGAGAGTCGCGCAAACGTCAGACCGTACATACTGATGAAGTCGACCGCATTCATTTCGACGCAACCTCGACCATCAGCTCAAAAATCAGTCGCGTGAACCCTTCAATTTGTTGAAGCATCCACGGTCCAAAGATGACAAGACCAATAAAGACCGAGATGATTTTTGGAACGAACGAAAGCGTCTGTTCTTGAATTTGAGTCGTGGCCTGTAAAATCGAGATCACGAGACCGACAATCAGTGAAATGAGTAGCAATGGCATTGAAATTTTTAATAATGTCCACACACTCTCAGTTGCCAAGTAAATGACCATTTCTTGTGTCATGTCCGTTCCCCCTACATACTTCTAAGCAATGACTCCACAATCAAGTGCCAGCCATCGACCAATACAAATAACAATAATTTAAACGGTAAGGCAATCATGACCGGTGGTAACATCATCATCCCCATCGACATGAGGACACTCGCAACAACCATATCGATAATTAAAAATGGCAAGAAAATCATGAATCCGATTTGGAAAGCCGTTTTTAACTCACTAATCGCATATGCCGGAACGAGCGCGAGAAGCGGTACGTCATCAAGTGATTCAGGCTGCTCGTAGTTCCCATACTTCAAAAAGAGTTGCAAATCTTCTTGTCTTGTATATTTCGACATGAATTCTTTCATCGTTCCGCTCGCTTCATCAAACGCTTCATCTTGAGAGATTTTATCATCGAGATAAGGTTTTAATGCGTTCTCATTCAAATCAGAGAGAACGGGAGACATGACGAACAATGTAATGAACAAGGCTAATCCGACAATCAACTGGTTTGGCGGTGTTTGCTGTGTACCGAGCGCCGGTCGAATGAAAGATAAGACGACGACGACACGTGTGAAGCACGTCATCAAAATTAAAAAAGATGGTGCAAGTGTCAATAACGTCAGTAAAATCAAGAGTTTGATCGATGTGGATGTACTGTCTGGTGTCTCTAAATTGATTAATTGCTCAAACGTTGTCATGACTTCTTCCTCACTTCTTCTAGTTGAGCAAGTTGTTTCTTAAAGGTATCCAAAAATGCATTCGAATTCGCCGTTCGGAGTGATAAAGGTTCCGACTGCTCCTCGTCCACCGCTTCCGCATCGAGTCGATCAATCAATTGAATCGATTCCCCGACGCCGAGGACATAGACTTGATCTCCAAGCTTCACGAGTTGGACGGAACGGTCTTTTCCGAGTGGGACGCCTCCGAGATGTTTCATATGCTGAGTCGCTTTCACACCTTGTGTTTTGGAACCGAGCCAACGCATCAAGACGATGAAACCGCCGACCACGACTACGAGACTCAACACGACTTTCACGCCATTCCCAATCGTTGACGCTGTCGTTGGAACGTTACTTTCCAATTCTTCTGTCTGTTTTTGCTCGAATTGTTGGTCTACGGTGGCGGCCTCAACCGTGGTCGGAATATAAAGACCGACCACGAGAAGAATAATCAACCACCATTTCTTCATTGTGCGACCGTTTTAGAAACCGCTTCGATGACGCGCTCTGCGTTGAACGGTTTGACGATGAAGTCTTTCGCACCTGCTTGAATCGCATCGATGACCATCGCTTGTTGCCCCATCGCTGAACACATGATGACTTTTGCGTTCGAGTCGAAACTACGAATCTCTTTTAATGCTGCAAGTCCGTCCATCTCTGGCATCGTGATATCAAGTGTGACGAGGTCCGGTGTGAGCTCACGATATTTTACGACCGCGTCAGCTCCGTTTTCTGCCTCACCTACTACGTCATATCCGTTCTTTGTCAAAATATCCTTGATCATCATACGCATGAACGCTGCGTCGTCTACTACTAATACTTTTGCACTCATTCTAATTTCCTCCTTAAACGATTCCGATCCGCTCATGCGGTTGAATAATTTCTGTTACACGTACCCCAAAGTTTTCTTCAATGACGACTACTTCTCCTCTAGCAATCCGCTGTTGGTTGACGTAAATATCAACAGGTTCGCCTGCTAGCTTGTCGAGTTCGATGATTGAACCTTGTGATAGCTCGAGTACTTCCCGGACAGATTTTTTCGTTCTGCCTAGTTCGACGGTCACGTTCAACGGAACGTCATACAGTAATCCTAAGTTCGCCGGCACGGACTCTTGCGGAGCCGGTGATTGGAGCGGCATGAATTCTGCTTGGCTTACCGCGACCTCCGGCATCGATTTTTGCTTTTCCGGTTGTGGTTGTGCCTGTGGTTGCGCCTGTGGTTGAGGTTTCGGTGCCTCGGCTTTCGGCTGTTCTTTTACAGGCTCCACTGCCGTTTGTGCCTCACCGGTCGCTTTCATCAATTCGTCGACCAACTGTTTTCCAAATTGAATTGGTGCAATTTGAACAATTGTCGAGTCAATCAATGTACCGACTTTGAGATTGAACTCAATGAGCACCATCGTCTCCCAAAGTTCGAGGCGGTCGATAATGGTTTGATTTTTCGTCGCATCAAACACTTCGACAAGTGGTGGAGAAATGTCAATCTTCTTCGAGAATACTGTCGATAAAGATGTCGCGGCAGCACCCATCATCTGGTTCATCGCTTCTTGAACGGCCGATAAACGAATCTCATCAAGGCTTTCAGGATCGACGTTCTCTCCCGTCCCACCTAACATGAGGTCAGAGATGATAGCCGCATCTTCGCGAGTCAAGACGAGGACATTTTCACCCTTTATCCCTTCCGTGTACCCGACACGTAATGCCACATGAGGCGTCGGATAACGCTCACGCAACTCTTCGATTCTCACTTCACTGACAACCGGTGTCGTAATTTCTACTTTTTGTTGTAGCAACGTCGACAATGCCGTTGCTGAGTTTCCAAACGAAATGTTTCCGATTTCCCCAAGAGCATCGCTTTCCATCGAATCTAGGTGCTCTTCTTTTTCCGCCTTTGGCGTCGGCGTACTGTCGCTTGTCCCACGTAGTAACGCGTCAATTTCATCTTGTGACAGCATTTCACTCATTGCTCTTCCTCCTTCACACGGTGAAGCACCTGAACCGCCATCCGCTTCCCGCTCACACCGACTTGCCCTTTAAATACTTTATTCTCCCCTACCATGATAGATAGAGGTTCTTTCGCCACTTGATCAAGTGCCAAACAGTCCCCAACTTCAAGGTGCAACAGATCACCAAACGTGATTGTCGTTTCGCCTAGTAACGAGACGACCTCGACCGTCGAGTTCATCAACTGGGCTTTGAGTGGTTCTTTGCTTGACTCACTCGCATTACGACGATTCGCCTCCTGCATCCAGTAATGACTCGACAACTTCGACAAGACCGGTTCGATTGTCACGAATGGAAGACAAACGTTGATCGTTCCGCTCACTTCGCCGATCGTCACCCCGATCGAGATGAGGACGACCGTCTCGTTTGGTGAAACGAGCTGTAGAAACTGCGGATTTACTTCCACTGCAGACATTTCCGCCTTAATTTCCGCAATCGATTCCCACGCATCTCCATACGTTGAGAAGGCACGCTTATATAATTGCGTCAGAATGCGCATCTCGATTTCTGTGAACGATTCAATTTTGTCCATCTCGACACCCGGACCGCCGAGTAGACGGTCGAGCATCGCATAGGAAATGTTCGGATTGACCTCGATGATGAATCGTCCGTTTAACGGTGGCGCTTCAATCAAGTTGATCATCGTCATACTCGGAATAGAATGAATAAATTCATCGTACGGTAGTTGTTCGACCGAGTTGACGGAAAACTGAACATATGTGCGCAGTTGGGCCGAGAAGAACGTCGTTAACATGCGAGTGAAGTGCTCGTGAATTCGAGTCAAACTGCGAATCTGATCTTTTGAAAATCGGACGGCTCGCTTGAAGTCATATTGCCGAACTTTCTTTTCTTCCTCTTGCGCAAGAAAGGAATCCGCTTCGACATCCCCACTGCTTAGTGCAGATAGTAAGGCATCAATTTCTTGTTGAGACAGTACTTCTCCCATGATGCCACCTCACTGAATAATTTTCTTCGTCATATAGACGCGTTGGACTTCACCTTCTTCAAGCAGTCCATTAAGTTGTTCTCGTAGTGTCTGTTCAAACTTTTGCATATCTTCTTTTGTTGCTAACTGTGTTTTTGTCATTCCAGCCAAATCCCCGAGAATGACGTTGTGTACTTGGAATTTACGTAACTCTAGATTCTCCCTTGTTTCCAAAGAATCTGTGACAATCGTGAATTGAACGTTGATGAAACGCTCATCTTGAATGTTCGTCGTCATGTCATCGGTCGTGAAGCTTCGTTCCGCCAATTCTTCGGCAGTGACCGGTTTCGTTTTAGCGGTGACGTTATCTCCGAACACGTATTTATATGTCATGAAGCCGGCTCCGCCCATGACGAGTAGGACGACTAGTAAGATGATGACAACCTTCAGGCCGCCACCCTTTTTCTTCTCTTCTTCACTCATCTTCTTCACCTCTTGTGAACATCGTTCCGACTAAACCGATTGAGCGGTAAAAGGCTTCAGTTCGTTCAATGATTTGATCTTTCGTTTCTTTCACGAGATATGTTTTGCCATTAAACAATTGGATAATCGTGTCCGGTTCTGCTTTCACCGTTTCGATGAGCAAAGCGTTGAGCACGAATTCCTCACCCCGAAATGCCGTGACGCGAATCATCAGCGTTTCAAGTTGACGAGTTCTTGAAGAATCTCGTCTGACGTTGTAATAATTCGTGTGTTCGCCTGGAAACCACGTTGTGCCACAATCATTTCCGTAAACTCTTCAGAAAGGTCGACGTTCGACATTTCAAGAGCACCTGAAACGAGGTTACCTCGTCCTAAATCACCGGCTGCCCCGATGAGTGGGTCGCCTGAGTTTTGAGATTGTAAGAAGTTGTTAGCACCGACTTTCGATAAACCAGCATTGTTGCTGAAGTTTGCCGTCACAATATAGCCTGCTGTCTGAAGTGCACCGGCTGCATCGACATAACTGACTTGACCGTCTTTTCCAATCGACAATGAACGTGCATCTGTCGGAATTGAGATTTTCCCGTAAGCCGTCGATCCTGCCACGACGTCAGGAATATTCCCAGTCAAGTTCGGAGCAGGTAGGTTAGCAGCAGGTTTTGCACCCGTTCCTAATAAGTACGTTCCTTCACCTGTTACCAAGTCACCGTTATTGTCCGTATAAAAGTTACCAGCACGTGTGTACTGTGCTTGTCCGTTGACGATTGTGACGAAGAAGCCCTCACCCGAGATACCGACGTCTAACGCACGTCCCGTATTTTGCATCGCTCCTTGGTTGTAGACGTTATCGACCGTTGCCATCGTCCCACCAAGACCGACTTCTTTCGGGTTAATCCCTCCGGCCGTCGCTCCGTTCCCGCCTGACGCACTACCGACTTGTTGACTGACGAGGTCTTTAAACGTGACACGACCCTTTTTGTAACCGAACGTGTTGACGTTCGCGATGTTGTTCCCGACGACGTCTAATTTCGATTGAAAGTTCTTCAGACCACTGATCCCTGAGTACATTGCTCTTAACATAATAAATTCCCCCTATGCTTATTTGATGGAAGTGATATCGTACACGCTGATCGATGTGCCGTCTTCAAGGTCGGCCATGTATCCAGTTAAATCAGATCGTGAAATCGAGACGACACGGCCTGAGCCTTTTGTCGTTTCTTCACTCGATTCCGAACTGTAGTCAATCGTTTTACCAATCATGCTACTGAATTCAGAAATCGAGGCCATATGACGGTCAACCAATACCGAATCGAGTTGTTTCGAAATCGTTTGCATTTGTTCTAGCGAAGAAAATTGCGCCATCTGAGCGATGAACTCACGGTCTTCCATCGGTGACATCGGGTCCTGGTTCGCGATTTGAGCGAGCAGCAACTTCATAAACATGTCCTTGTCATATTGATTCGTCGCTTTCGGAAGCGACTGGTCTGGCAAAGTAAAATCATTCGTCTTCGGCTGGATGCTCGTCATCCTCAGATCCTCCTTTTGGTTGTTCCTGCGGTTGTTCCTGTTCCGGTTGCTCGGAACCGTCTGGCATCGTCGATTTCGCATCGAGTGCTTGTTGTGTCAAGTTGACCTCGACCCGAACGTTTTGGGAATGAGGCATCAACGTTTGTTGTAACTGCTGGACTTGTGACTGAATCAGTTGCTTCGCCTCTTGATTGCTTGCGAACAACTTCACGACAAGTTCCCCGTTCTGCCGTTCTAGCTTGACGACGAGTTCTCCTAGCTGTTCTGGATAAAGTCGTACCGTAAACACTTTCGATCCATCCGCTCCACTTTGAAATGGTGCTTTTTGAAGTGCTGCCTCAATCCTTGCCTGTAAGTTTTCAGGCAAGGATCCCTTCGAGGCATACATGACCGTCTCTACATCAATTTGTGGTCGTGACCAGTTCAAGCCTTTCGGTAACCAATCCACGTTACTTGATTGAGGGAGTGCTTTTGCTGATTTAATGGTTTCAACGTAAGGCATGACGGGAATCTCTTTCGTGTTGCCAGTCGGTCCATTAAATTGTGCAATCACCCGTTGAATCGTTTGGATCTGCTTCCCAAGTTCTTGATTCGGGACAGCAGGTGTCACACGACTTTTCGCAGACGGATCTGCCTGTTGAATGATGCCACTACTTGAACCAGTTGTCTGAGCAAGCGCAAGGGGCGCATCCTCAGCATTGCTAGACGGCATGGACAAGTGCCCGAGTACGCCTACATATGCATCCATAAACGTCCGATATGCATCTTGCGGAAGTGATTTGAGCCATTTCAAAGTTTCAGGTTTTTGAAACCATGTCTCAAGTTCCTGCGCCACTTTTTCGAGGTCGACGAGTTCTTCAGATAATGCGCCTTCTTCAAGTTGAGGAAGCCCCGCCTGCTCCCCCGAGCCTTGCATTGGGGCAAGCATGGCGGATAAGAGGCTTAAAAAACCGCCTGCCCCCTGTGATTCGCCTTCCGTTACTCCGGTACGAGTCGCTGAACCTTGAATGGCTTGAGTTAGTAACGCAATATTCAATGTGGGTCCTCCCTTCTCATGTTCATTGGAGAAGCTGCGTCACAACTGCAGCTTGTTGCGCATTCATCCGCCCTAAAATATCAGCCTGTTGCTTCGGTGATAGTTCTTTCAACAGTTCGGCCACTTGCGGACTCTCTAGTTCTCCCATGATGGCTGCCGCCTGTTTGGCAGACATCTCTTCATACACACTCGAAATGTCAGATGTATTTTCCTCTTCCGTTGTGGCTGCTGCAAGTTCGGAGACGAGTCGGTCACGTTCTCGAATTAGGTCGGTGATCTCTTCTTGCCTTGCTTTCACTTCATTTGTCAGTTCTACATTTTCATTTCGAAGTTTCTCAATCTCACTGTTTGCTGCTTTCAACCGGTTTGTGGCGTCACTGTCGATGCCCGTCACGTTCACTTTCGCCTCAGACGAATCAGGCGTTTCTGATGTCTTTCCGTCCTCGCTAACTGGTAGGAATGGTACAGATAGAAGTGGACGATCCATCGCATAATTCATGACGACCATTCCGCCTACTAATATGAAGATTGCTGGAATGAGGACCAACGCAACAATCATTTGTTTGCCTCGTTTATTGTTCTCTTTTGCCATGCTACTTCCCTTTCCCATGATGAATCACAGCGAGTTCGTCCATCATTAGTTGCTCTGTGAGTTTTGCCGCTGTCATCTCTTCTAAACTGACCTTTTCATGTAGCGTCACATATTTCTTTTCTTCCACTACTTTCCCAAGAAGTCTTTCTTGCGAGGCGTGATAACGATTGCGCGCTTGTTGAACGACGAGCTGTTGCGTTTCGATTTGACGCTTCACCTGCTCACGCGTTTTTTCTCGGTACTGAGACATGAGTAAATCAATATTCCCTTGCTGTTCGTCTTGATGTTTAATCAATGACTCATACATGAGGAGAAGGTCATACAACACTTCCATTTCCGTTTCGAGTTTCGCCTTGAAGCCTCTAACTTCTGAAGCCGCATCTTCTTTCTCATGTTCAGCAATTGGCATGATTCGTTCTAGAATAAGTCTGTTCATGATTCACCTCGCGCGATATGTAACAAATGAGTCATCGTTTGTTGGAATGCGGCGTCTTCTTCAATCGATTGTTTCAAAAATGTCAATAAGTATGGATACTTCTCGATTGCGGTGTCAATCGCTGGATTCGACCCTTTTTTATATGCGCCGATGTTAATCAAGTCCTCGGCATCGATATATGTCGCCAGCCAACTTCGAAACGTTTGTGCCGCTTCACGATGTGATGGCGAGGCGATTTGGTTCATGACCCGACTAATTGACTTCAAGACATGGATGGCAGGAAACTGTCCACGGTTCGCAAGCGCGCGGTCCATGACAAAGTGTCCATCTAATATCCCACGCACCGCGTCGGCAATCGGTTCGTTCATATCGTCACCATCAACGAGGACCGTATAAAATGCTGTGATCGATCCGGTCGCCGCCGTCCCGCTTCGCTCTAATAATTGCGGGAGCATCGCAAAAACAGACGGTGTATATCCTTTTGATGTCGGTGGCTCCCCCGTCGCAAGTCCGATCTCTCGTTGGGCCATTGCAAAGCGTGTCACCGAGTCCATCATGAGCACCACTTCTTTACCTTGGTCACGAAAATATTCAGCGATTGCGGTTGCCGTGTATGCCCCTTTCAATCGCACGAGCGGTGGTTGGTCGCTTGTCGCCACAATGACGACAGACCGAGCCATTCCTTCTGGACCGAGCTCTTTTTCAATGAATTCCTTCACTTCCCGACCACGTTCCCCAATTAAGGCGATGACGTTAATGTCTGCAGAGGAGCGCTTGGCAATCATGCCGAGTAACGTGGACTTCCCGACCCCAGAACCGGCAAACAATCCGACACGCTGCCCTTTTCCTACAGTCAGGAGACCATCGATCATACGAACACCCGTCGACAACGTATCTAAAATCCGTGGACGATTCAACGGGTTAGGAGGTTTACGTTGAACATCATACCGCTTACCTGTTGCAAGTCGTTCACCTGACAGAGGTCGTCCTAGTCCGTCAAGCACTTGTCCAATCAGTTCCTCACCGACGGGGACTTGGAGCATCTTCCCGGTTCCTTTTACTAAACAGCCTGGTGCAATCTGTGTCGTTTCACCGTATGGCATAAGAAGGACGCGCTCTTCATTAAAGCCCACCACTTCCGCTTCGACCGACTCATTTGATGGGAGCATGATGAAACATCGCTCTCCGACAAACGCACTCGGTCCATTTGACTCGATCATCAACCCTACGACCCGACAAACTCGACCGATTTTGCGAGTGAACTCGCCATCCGTAGACTGTTTGATCGTATCAATGACCTGCTCAATAAGCGCCATCCGCTAAAACCTCCTCGATTTTGGCTTGGATTCGTTCGAAACTGTAGGATAGATCCAATTCATTACCTCGATGTGGGGACTCAATGCGTACGGACGTTTCATTTAAAGAGCCGTCTCCACGATATTTCAAAGGTGGTGTCTCTTCATCACGCCACATCGATTCAAATCGTTGAATCGAAGCAAGGCGAGTGGGATGAACGAAAATCGTTAACGCTTCCGCATCAATGAGTTGCGCCATCTGTTCTTGAATCATCGCCGCAAACAACGCCTCATCTTTTCGAACAAGGTCCGTCGTCACTTGCGCACTTACCGCAATCGCAAGGTCAATGAGTTGAACTTCTGCCTGTTTCCATTTTTCTTGGAACAGTTGTTCGAGTTCAGTGGAAACCGAGTTTAGACGTGTCGTAACGTCCTCAAACTCGGCATATCCATCTTGTCTTCCTTGGAATAGGCCCGCTTCAAAACCTTCTAATCGAGCCTGTTCATATGCTTCTTGTTTGAATCGTTCGAGTTGCTCGAATTCTGTCTGCTGAAACTGTCGGAACGCTTCTTCATCCTGCCTTAATTTCTCATAACGCGACTCGATGACTTGATGATGGTCGATGCCATCAGTCGGGTCAGGAATGGATGTTTCCAATCGTTTTGATTCGATCCGCTGTGGAATATGCGATGTCGCACGTTGACGTTTGATCACATTAGACAACGATGTCATCTCCCCCACCACGACTGATCACGATCTCACCGACGTCTTCTAGACGACGGATGATTCCGACGATTCGGCTCTGTGCTTCTTCGACGTCACGCAATCGAACAGGTCCCATAAATTCCATATCTTCTTTAAACGTTTCGACCATCCGTTGAGACATATTTTTGAAGATGATTTGTTTCACTTCTTCTGACGACACTTTGAGTGCTAGCAACAGGTCGTCGTTCGCCACTTCGCGAATGATTCGTTGAATCGCACGTGAATCGAGTGTGACGATGTCTTCGAAGACAAACATACGCTTCTTGATTTCTTCTGCGAGTTCAGGATCTTCAATCTCAAGTGCATCGAGAATCGTGCGCTCGGTCGTGCGATCGACACCATTCAACACTTCGACGACCGCCTCGATTCCACCTGACTGGGCATAATCTTGCATATCCGTCTGCGAGAGGTTCTTTTCAAGGATTTGTTCGACTTCATGAATGACATCCGGATTAAGTCGGTCCATCGTCGCAATCCGTTTCGCAACTTCCGATTGAATCTCAGGAGGAAGTTCCGATAAGATTTGCCCTGATTTGACCGGCTCCAAGTGAGCTAAAATTAGAGCAATCGTCTGTGGATGTTCGTTTTGAATAAAGTTCAGCAACTGTTTCGGGTCGGCTTTTCGAGCAAACTCGAACGGCCGAACTTGTAAAGTCGACGTCAACCGATGAATCAATGCCATCGCTTTTTCTTCGCCGACCGCTTTTTCAAGAACTGTTTTGGCAAAGCCAATCCCACCCTGGGTAATGTAGCTCTGAGCCATCGCAAGTTCGTGGAACTCACCGAGAATACTCTCTTTCTCTTCTGGAGACACCTTTTTGAGCGCTGAGATTTGAAGCGTCAACTGTTCCATCTCTTCTTCCGAAAGATGTTTATAAACATTCGCTGCCACTTCTGGACCTAATGAGATCATGAGCATTGCTGCTTTTTCTCGATTCGATTGTTTGGCATAGTTCACGTTACTCACTCCTCAGACATCCAAGTACGAAGCAGTTTAGCAAACTCTTCTGGATTACTTTCAGCTAATTTTTCTAACTGTTTCTTCTTCACAGCCCCTTCGCCTCGTTCCTCGAGGTCTAGGTCAGGCACTTCATCTTCATATGGAACTTCCCACTCGTTCGTCTCTTCCCCTACTTCTTGTTTGCGTCTACGCATTGCGAAGAAGATCAGGGCAAGTAAAACGACTGCTCCAGCTGCTGCCGCGTACATCCACCATGGTGTAGGCTGCTCTGTCGTTGCCACCTCTTCTGCCTCAGCAAACGGTCTCGAAACAACGACTACTTTTTGTTCAAGCTCCGCATCTGTGATGGCTTCGTCCGTTTTCGCTAGTGATGTTCGTATGATGGAATACATCATCGTCTCCAGGTCACCTTCAAGCTGTGGGTCAATACTCGTCGCACCGTCTGGTGGTTCTACAATCAATTGCACCCCAAGGTCGCGGATGGTGTACGGTGCATTTTGAATCTGTTTCGTAATGCGATTCACTTCATAGTTGATGATTTCATGATTTTTTTCACTTTCTTCTGTGCTGTCACCTGTAGCAGCAGGGAAGTTGATCGTGTCATTCTCACCGGTCCCAGTCGCTTCTGTCGCCGTTCCCGTACCGCCCGTATACGCCTCTGCAATTCGTTCAGCCGACGTCACGATACCTTCCATGTTTTCTTCATTGACTGGCGTAACAAGGTTTTGTTCTTCGGCCGTCTGAGTCGTATCAATATCTGCTGTGACAGAGACAAGAACGCTTCGTTCACCAAGAAGAACAGATAACATCTGCTGAATTTGTTGACGGACGTCTTTTTCAACTTGACGTTTCAGTGCCAACGGATCAGTGGAAGAGCCACCCGCCACAACGGTTTGATCAAGGTCATAATACGTAAAGTATTGGTCCATGATTGAGATGTTCTCAGGTTTTAAGTTCGGGACACTTTTACTGATCAAATGGTAAAGACCTTTGACCGTGTTTGGTTCTAGATTCGTTCCTGCTCCGATATTTAACACGATCGAGGCTGTCGGCTCACCTTGGTCTTCCGCTAAAAAGACTGACTTCTCAGGAAGCGAGATGATGACTTTCGCTTGGTTGATTCCTTCGATTTGAGTAATGAGCCGCTCGAGTTCCGTCTGCATCGCACTTCGTTCAATGACCGCCATTTCTCGGTCTGTTGTTCCGAAACCAGCATTTTCACTGAAGAAACTATAGTCAATCGACCCGGATTTTGGAATCCCGGCCGCGGCAAGGCTCACTTTCAATTGGTCGACCATTTCATTTGGCACATATACACTGACCCCGTTCGAAGTCGCTTTAATTTCCGACTTCACACCGTCCGCTGTCAGTTTCTCTGTCACTTCCCCCGCTTCTTGTGCGGATAAGTTCGTGTACAAAGGTGCCATATTTGGTCGTGCAAGGAAGAAAGTGAGTAAGAGTGCCGCGATTAAAATGACCGCGATGGAAATACCCCAAACGAGTTTTCGCTTCTTTGGCATCGATTTCAGCCCATCGGTCATTGATTTGAATCGTTCTTTTAATTGTTCATTCATCGCAACTTGTCATCCTCTACAATTAAACTTGCATTCGCATCATTTCTTGATAGGCTTCAACAGCCTTGTTCCTCACCTCGATGGCAAGTTGCATCGCAATCGACGACTCTTCACTTTGGATCATAACTTGATGAAGGTCAGCTTTCCCGACAGCTAAATCTTGACGGGCTTGACTCGTTGCTTGTTGTGTCTCGTTCAACGCATTCATCGCTTCATTCAAATATGACCCAAATTGAGATGGGTTTGTTTTGTTCATTGATGGCGTGATCTCTGGGCTCATCAATTGAATCGGATTAATTTGCATCTTTCGTCACTCCTTATCCTTTTCCAATCTCCATCGCTTTGACGAGCATTGCTTTTGATGCGTTCATCGCGGCAATGTTTGCTTCGTAAGAGCGGGTCGCACCCATAAGGTCGACCATTTCTTTGAGTAGATCAACGTTCGGCATTTGAACATACCCCCGCTCGTCTGCATCAGGATGACTCGGATTGTAGGCAAGCTTATACGGCGCATCGTCTTCAATGATTTGAGCTACCTGGACCCCACCATTGACGGTGTTTAACTGTTTACGGAAAGGTGCTTCCTGTAACACCGTCATCTTTCTCGTATACGGTTGCCACTCCCCATCGACAAGTTTCCCTCGAGTCGTCTGGGCGTTGGCGATGTTCGCCGATACGGTATCCATTCGTAAACGTTGAGACGTTAAGGCAGTAGCTGAAATATGAAAACTATCAAACATTCCCATCGATTAGCGACCTCCTCGAATAACAGACTTCAATCCACCTAGCCTACGATTTAATTGCTCCATCATCGCCTCATACTGGAGTTGATTACGTGCCAGTTCACTCATCTCATAATCTAAGTCGACGTTGTTGCCATCACTTCGCATCGCTCCACCTGCACGATCGATGACAGTAGACTGCGTCGAATCACTCGGGCGCCCACCTTGGAGCTTCAGTCGCATTTCACTTTGGAGCGTCTGTTCAAATACGGCTTGCTTTGCTTTGAAGTTTGGCGTATCGATATTCGAAAGATTATGACTAATCACTTTTTGATTGAGGACTGCATGATTGACGGCTTGCTTGAGTAATTGATAGTCACTACCAATCCAATTCACGGCGTTCACTCGCTTTCATATACTCATTACTGATATATACCTGATTTGGAAATTCTACTATTTCATTGAAACAAATCTGTAACAGTTCTGAAAGATATTTTTTAAAACATAGGTAAATGGCTTCGTATCTTTTTGTCGAATTAACGACAAATTCTGAAAATGATTACTTTTGCACTAAAAAAAACCGCTTCTTCAATGAAGAAAGCGGTTTTTTAGGAACAAAGTCCCTTTTTATAGTGTTTTCAATGGAAAATACACATCTAAAGTTGTGTTTCAGTTTGATTTCAGTTTTTGCAATTCAAACAAGAAGTTATCATTTAATATCTTGATATACGTTCCCTTCATTCCTAACGAACGTGATTCAATGACACCTGCACTTTCTAGTTTCCGAAGTGCGTTCACGATAACAGAACGTGTGATTCCCACACGGTCGGCAATTTTGGAAGCAACTAACAACCCTTCGTTTCCGCCGAGCTCTTCGAAAATGTGTTCAATCGCTTCAAGCTCTGAATACGACAATGAATTGATTGCCATTTGAACGACAGCTTTTTTACGGGCTGACGTTTCTGCTTCTGCCGCCTTCTCACGAAGGATCTCCATGCCAACGACCGTCGCACTATATTCTGCGAGGACGAGGTCATCTTCTGTGAACTCGTTAGCCAATCGACCTAACACGAGCGTCCCAAGACGCTCTCCACCACCGATGATTGGGACAATCGTCGTCTTTGAGTTGAGGAACAAATCGTGGTTCTCTACAGGGAACGCTGTATACTCGCTGTCAATATCGATGTTCGCTGTCGTTTCTTTCACATTGAACAAGTTTGATGCATATGGTTCTGGGAACTGTCGGTCAACGAGAAATGCCTTCATGCGGTCATTCTCAATCTGTTGTTTGATCGCAAAGCCAAGTAGGCGACCACGACGGCTCACGATAAACGTATTGGATTCAAGCACTTCACGCATTTTATCCGCCATTTCTTTAAAATCAACGTGCGCACTCGCTTCTTGTTGAAGCATCGTGTTTAATTGGCGAGTTTTGTCTAGTAAATTCATAATGTCTATTTCCTCCCTGTATGTGCATACAGAATCTTATAAAATATATTGGCTGAGGTCTCGATCATCCGCGATCGACCCAACTTTAGCTTGTACATAAGCGGGAGTGATCTCCACGCTTGTTTGCGGCATATCTGCCGCTTCAAATGAAAGATCTTCTAACACGCGCTCCATAATAGTATAAAGGCGACGCGCGCCGATGTCATCGGTCTCGCGATTGACATGTGTCGCAATTTTTGCGATTTCTTCAATCGCTTCATGCGTGAATCGGACCGTGATTTCTTCCGATTCCAATAATGCGGTATATTGTTTGATTAACGCCTGAGATGGCTCTGTCAAGATTTTGACGAAGTCCTCTTCCGTCAAGCTGTTCAATTCGACACGAATCGGGAAGCGTCCTTGCAACTCCGGAATCAAATCAGACGGTTTGGCCATATGGAACGCTCCAGCTGCGATGAAGAGAACGTGATCGGTTTTGACCGGTCCGTACTTCGTGACGACCGTTGACCCTTCGACAATCGGAAGGATATCGCGCTGCACGCCTTCACGAGAGACACCAGCATGGTCTTGCGACTTCGTTGCAATCTTATCGATTTCATCGACGAAGATGATGCCCATCTGTTCACTACGTTGCACCGCTTCATCATGTACTTCGTTCAAATCCAGAAGATTTTCAGCTTCTTCCGCTATGAGAAGCGGTCTCGCTTCACGGACGGTCAACTTCCGTTGCTTCCGTTTCTTCGGAACGATTTGTCCGAGCATATCTTGAAGGTTCGATAACCCTTCCATTCCTTGCCCTTGGAACAAATCCATCGTTTGCTTTTCTTCAAGCTCAACTTCGATGACTCGGTCTTCTAGTTCACCGAGCTCGAGAAGACGGCGAAGCTGTGCCCGATCATTCTTTGACGTATCCGTTGTGGATTCAGGCTGTTGTGTCTGCCCACCGAACAGCGCCTCGAACGGGTTTGATGCACTTGGTGTAGCTTTCGCTTTCCCTTGTAAGGCATCTAGCAATCGTTCTGTCGCTGCTCGCTCTGCCGGCTCCTTCACGTCTTCTTTCTTCTCTTCTTTCACGAGACGAACGGATGCTTCGACGAGATCTCGTACCATCGACTCGACATCACGACCGACGTAACCGACTTCCGTAAATTTCGTCGCTTCCACTTTGACGAACGGTGCCCCGACCAACTTCGCTAAACGACGTGCGATTTCGGTCTTCCCGACCCCAGTCGGTCCGATCATCAAAATGTTTTTCGGTGTGACTTCATCACGAAGGTCTGCACTTAATTTCTGACGACGATAACGATTACGCAATGCAATCGATACAGCTCGTTTGGCGTCCTTCTGACCGATTACGAACTTGTCCAGTTCCGATACGATTTGTCTTGGTGTCAACTCTCGATTCATTCAGCATCGCCTCCGATCGTTTCTACAATAACTTGATCATTCGTATACACGCAAAGCTCACCGGCAATCTCGAGAGCGGCTCGTGCGATTTCTTCCGCTGACTTCTCAGCGGAATGGCGGACGAGTGCACGCCCTGCTGCGAGTGCGTAATTACCACCCGAACCGATTGCAAGGATCCCGTCATCCGGCTCAATCACTTCTCCATTCCCAGAGACGAGCAGTAAATGGTCAGCATCCATCACAATCAAAAGCGCCTCGAGTTGCCGCAAGATTTTATCGCCGCGCCACTCTTTGGCAAGCTCGACCGCGGCACGCGGTAAGTTACCGTTATACATTTCAAGTTTCGATTCAAACTTTTCAAACAATGTGAAAGCATCGGCTACACTGCCTGCAAAACCGGCAACGACTTTCCCGCCGTATAAGCGTCTGACTTTCTTCGCTTTGTTTTTCATGATGACGGCATTCCCGAATGTGACTTGGCCATCTCCACTCATCGCGCACTGGCCATTGTGTCGAACTGCAAAAATCGTTGTTGCATGAAACATATCGTAACCTCCTACTTTCTTGGATGTGTCGCTTGATAAATCGAACGTAATCGTTCAGTCGATACGTGGGTATAGCGTCCGGTCGTCGACAAGGACTCGTGACCGAGCAACTCTTGGACAGCGCGCAAATCCGCTCCCCGCTCCAATAGGTCCGTTGCAAAGCTATGTCGCAACGAGTGCGGGGTCAACGGCTTATGTACCCCACTGTCTTTTCTCAAGCGCTTCATGACATACCGAATTTGGTCTGTTGTCATCCGATTCCCTTTTTGACTCAAAAATAATGCGCTTTCCGTCGGGAGTCCGACATCTTTCCGTATTTCTACATAGCGCTTCAATGCTTGTACGGCATATTGACCGATTGGAACGTACCGTTCTTTCTTTCCTTTCCCCATCACATGGACGAAAGATAAGACATCGTCAAAGGAAGATAGGTTCATCCCACAAAGCTCTGCGACACGGATTCCCGTTCCATACAACACCTCAATGATGGCGACGTCTCTCGCCTGTAAAAAAGGGTCGTCTTGCATGGAAGCCGCCTCTAACAACCGTTCGACTTCAGACGGTACGGCGAACGTCGGCAAGGATTGTCGCTTTTTCGGTGAAGTCAGGTCGTGGAACAAGGGCTCTCCCCCATGTTCTCTCGCCATATATTTACCGAACTGTTTAAGGCAAGATACTTTTTGGGACACTGTAGACGCGGCCAATTGCTTCTCATAAAGGACATATAAATAACGCCGCGCCGTCTGTGCATCGTAGGGATCTTGATGCGTCGATTGGCAATATGCGGCGTACTGGTCGAGCGTTTGCTCGTAGGAGCGTTTCGTATGAGGAGACAGTCGACGTTCAATTTGGCAGTAGCGTAAAAATGATTGTCGATCCTCTAAGAATCCCATTTTATCGCCTCCTCGATGACACGTAAAAACGCATGTTCTCGTCAAATCGAAATTAGCATAGCATACAGAATGTACAGTGACAATAGATAGTCGTTCAATAATCTGAAAATTTTCAAAGTATGAAACAAAATACACAATTGAAACTTTATTTCAAAACAAAAGAGCCAAAAACTGGCTCTCCTGTTCAAAGGTCCTTAAACTGTTGAATCGTTTCTAAAGCACGGTTGGCGTAACGCTCGTACCGCTCTTGTTTTTTCATTTTCTTCGGAGCGTCCTCTAAAGATGGGACCAATCCAAAGTTCGCATTCATCGGTTGGAAATGCTTCCCGTCCGCTGTCGTGATGTAGTGCGCCATCGAACCGAGCATCGTTTCACGTGGTAAAACGACGAGCTCTTCTCCTGCGATCATCTTCGCTGCATTGATTCCCGCCAACAATCCTGACGCTGCTGACTCCACATATCCTTCTACTCCCGTCATCTGACCGGCAAAGAATAATGTGTCACGCGTGCGCGCCTGATACGTCGGTTTCAACAAGCTCGGCGAATTGATGAACGTGTTGCGGTGCATGACACCGTAACGAACGATATCTGCATTTTCGAGTCCAGGGATGAGACGGATGATACGTTTCTGTTCGCCCCACTTCAAATGCGTCTGGAAGCCGACCAAGTTATAAAGCGTTCCTGCCGAGTTGTCCTGACGAAGTTGAACGACCGCATACGGACGTTTACCCGTCTTCGGATCTTCTAGACCGACCGGCTTCATCGGTCCGAAGAGAAGTGTCTTCTTCCCACGCTCAGCCATGACTTCAAACGGCATACAACCTTCGAAGTAAATCTCTTTTTCGAACTCTTTTAACGGAACGACTTCCGCCTTGATCAATTCCTCGTAAAAGACGTCAAACTCTTCTTCTGTCATCGGGCAGTTCAAGTAAGCGGCTTCACCTTTATCATAGCGCGACTTCAAGTATACTTTATCGCGATCGATCGTATCGCCATCTAGAATCGGAGCGGCCGCATCGTAGAAGTAAAGATAATCTTCCCCTGTGAACGCTTTGAGCGATGCCGATAAATCCGGAGACGTCAATGGCCCTGTCGCGACGATGACAATCCCTTCAGGAATTTCTTTTAATTCCTCGGTATGCACCGTGACGTTTTCATGGTTCTTCAACTTCTCAGTGATGAACCCAGCAAACTCATGTCGGTCGACAGCAAGGGCGCCGCCAGCTGGGACGCTTGCCGTATCTGCCGCTTTCAAGATGAGTGAGTCAAGTGTACGCATCTCTTCTTTCAAGACACCGACCGCGTTTTGAAGCCCGTTCGCCCGAAGCGAGTTCGAACAAACGAGTTCTGCGAATTGATCCGTGTGGTGCGCCGGTGTTTGACGGACCGGTCTCATTTCATACAAATCTACTTGAATGCCACGCTTGGCGAGTTGCCAAGCTGCTTCGGAACCGGCCAAGCCGGCTCCGATTACAGTTACACGTTGTTGCAACATTAATCCTCCTCTTGCTGATGTACCTCGGTATGGGTACATTTCGTACATTGATATTTCACGCCGTCTTTAATTTTCTTCTCGACCATCAAACTGTCGCATACTGGGCACGGTTTCGCAACCGGTTTATCCCATGAGACGAACTCACATTCTGGATAGTTCGAGCAGCCATAGAAGAGGCGACCTTTTTTACTACGACGTTCCACGATTTGTCCGTCCTTACAGTCTGGGCAAGGGACACCAATCTCAACTTGAACTGGTTTCGTGTTCGTACAGTTTGGGAAGTTCGAGCAAGCCATAAACTTACCGTATCGACCCATCTTGATGACCATCGGTGAACCACAAACTTCACAATCGATTCCCGCAGGCTCATCTTTCACTTCAATCTTTTCGATTTCTTCTTCGGCACGCTTCAAGCGTTTCTCGAACGAACGATAGATCGGGGCGACGACTTCCGTCCACTCCACTTCTTTATGCTCAATCGAGTCAAGGAGCGTTTCCATGTCGGCCGTGAACTGGACGGTGATAAAGTCATTGAAATATTCATCAATCATTTCAATGACGAGTTCACCAAGCTCAGTCGGAAGGAACTTCTTCTCTTCTAAGACGACATAGCCACGACGTTGAATCGTGTCAAGTGTAGGGGCATATGTCGACGGGCGACCGATACCGAGCTCTTCCATCGCACGGACGAGTCGTGCTTCCGTGTAACGCGGCGGTGGTTGCGTGAAGTGTTGCTTCGGCTCAATCGCTTCAAAGCTGACCGTATCCTCGACTTCAAGAGGTGGTAACAAGCCCTCTTTCTCTTGGTTCGTATCCTCGATATCATCATCTTTCGATTCGATATATACTTTCATGAAACCTGGGAATTTGACGGTCGAGCCATTCGCACGGAAGATCATTCCGTTCGATTCTACATCGATCTTGACGGTATCGAGTACGGCAGGTGCCATTTGACTCGCAATCAAACGTTCCCAAATCAATTTATAAAGGCGCAACTGGTCACGAGACAAATAAGGTTTTAATGAAGCAGGGTCGCGGAGTGCCGATGTCGGACGAATCGCTTCGTGCGCATCTTGCGCGTTTGCCGCTTTCTTTTCCTTTTGCTTCTGTGAGGCGACGTATTCTTCACCGAATGTCGATTCGATGTATTCTTTCGCCTCTCCCTTCGCCAAGTCCGAGATTCGTGTCGAGTCTGTACGCATATACGTAATCAAACCGACCGTCCCCTCTTTCTTACCGAGGTCGATTCCTTCATATAATTGTTGGGCGAGCATCATCGTCTTCTTCGCACGGAAATTCAATTTACGTGCCGCATCTTGTTGCAACGAACTTGTCGTGAACGGCAACGAAGCGTTGCGTTTACGTTCTTTCTTCGTCACGTCGATGACTTTGAATTCGTCGTTGATGGCATCAAGGACAGCTTGAGCGTCTTCTTCCGACTTCAATTCCATCTTTTTCCCATCTTTTCCGTAAAATGAAGTCTCGAACGTTTCCCCATCATGATTCAAGTCGAGCTTGATCGTCCAATATTCTTCTGGGTCGAACGCATTGATTTCGCGTTCACGGTCGATGATCATCTTCACGGCAACCGACTGAACTCGTCCAGCAGATAGTCCTTTTTTGACTTTCTTCCATAATAACGGACTCATCCCGTATCCGACGAGACGATCTAAAATCCGTCGTGCTTGTTGCGCATCGACGAGGTCATGATTGATTTTACGTGGATGTTTAAATGATTCTTTAATTGCATCTTTTGTGATCTCGTTAAAAACGACACGACATTCAGTCGTTTCATCTACGCCGAGAGCGCGAGCCAAATGCCAGGCAATCGCTTCCCCTTCTCTATCGGGGTCGGCTGCGAGAAAGATTTTTGTGGCTTTTTTCGCCGCTGTCTTCAATTCTTTCAATACGGGTCCTTTACCACGGATGGTAATATACTTCGGTTCAAAGTCGTGTTCGACGTCTACACCGAGTTGACTCTTCGGTAAATCGATGACGTGTCCCATCGAAGCTTTGACCATATAATTCGGACCTAAATAACGTTTAATTGTTTTTGCTTTCGCAGGTGACTCAACGATCACCAAATATTTTGCCATACATCTGCTCCCCTTTTAGAGGTCATTTAAATCCCTACCATAATATTCATGTTCTCACCGGTTTGTCAACGTACAATCCTGAGATCTCGAATAATTTGATCGGAATTCGTCAATGGAATCGCGCCTTCTTCAATCAATCGATTCGGTCCTTCCGCCAATGGATCAAGCGGTGAACCGGGTACGGCGAACACCGTCTTTCCCTGCTCTAGCGCGTGTCCGACCGTATTCATCGTTCCGCTCTTTCGTCTCGCCTGTAAGACAACGAGCGTGTCACCGAGACCGCTCACCAATCGATTTCTTTCCAAAAATTGAAATTTTTGAACAGGTGTGTTTGGGGCATACTCACTCAAGAGAATCCCTTGCTTTGGAATCCGTAAGAGCAACTGTCGATTCGCTGCTGGATAGAGGTTGTTCAGTCCAGCTCCGAGCACCGCCACGGTCGGACGATTCTCATTTACTGCATGATGGTGGACGAGACCATCAATGCCAAGCGCTCCACCCGAAACGGAAACAGTTTCTTCTATTAAAGAGTGATAGTGTTGCACTAACGATTGACTAATTCGATTCAACTCACGACTTCCGACCATCGCGGTCGTTCTTTCTTGTAGTACCTCTAAATCTCCATCGTAAAACAAACAGTACGGCGGGTTGGGAATCTCGAGCAAGCGTATCGGGAACGTTTCATCTTCCCAAGTGACAAATCGAGTAAACGATTCGGACGATCGGAGCGCAGCACTAGCTCGCTTCCAGACATGTGAAGAAAAATGAGTGCGATGTGCTTCTAGCGTTCCGTTCAAATAATGATGCACAAACTCAACCGGAATTCGTGCAGCGGCAAACCGAGCTATTGTTTGATTCATCACAATCTCTCCTTTAAAAAAATGAGGGATGCAAGCATCCCTCATGATTCTTATGTCGTCGGTTGACCCGTGACACACGCTTCGTATAGACCTTCATTTTTCAAGACACGAATCAACGTTTCACCGATGACAGCTGGTGTTTCAGCTACTTCAATTCCATTCGCGTTCAACGTCTTAATCTTTTCAGCAGCCGTCCCTTTACCACCTGAGATGATTGCGCCGGCATGTCCCATACGTTTGCCTTCAGGAGCCGTCTGTCCGCCGATGAAGCCGATGACTGGTTTCGTCATGTTCGCTTTCACCCATTCAGCCGCCTCTTCTTCAGCTGTTCCACCGATTTCCCCGATCATGATGACAGCTTTCGTGTCCTCATCTTCGTTGAACGCCTTGAGCGTATCGATGAAGTTTGTTCCGTTGACTGGGTCTCCCCCGATTCCGACAGCTGTCGATTGACCGATTCCTGCCGTCGTCAACTGATGAACCGCCTCATACGTGAGCGTTCCAGAACGTGACACGATTCCGACATGCCCTTTCGTATGAATATAGCCAGGCATGATTCCAAGTTTTGCTTCTCCTGGAGTGATGATTCCAGGACAGTTCGGTCCGATCAAACGAGCCGGCTTGTCTTCGAGATAGCGTTTCACTTGGATCATGTCCACTACAGGAATGCCTTCAGTGATACAGATGATGAGTTCGATGCCACTGTCCGCTGCTTCCATGATTGAGTCAGCTGCGAAAGCTGGTGGTACGTAGATGATCGATGCGTTTGCACCAGTCGTCTCGACCGCCTCAGAGACAGTGTTGAAGACTGGAACGTTGTCGAGAACGGTCGTACCACCTTTACCTGGTGTTACCCCGCCGACTAATTTCGTGTTATAAGCAAGCATCTGTTCACCATGGAACAAACCTTGCTTCCCTGTAATCCCTTGAATGATGACTTTCGTATCTTTATTCGCCCAAATACTCATGTCGTTTCCCCCTTATCGAACAAGTGCTGCGATTTTTTCCGCACCGTCAGCCATCGAGCTAGCTGTCGTGATCGCAAGTCCAGATTCATCGAGAATGCGCTTCCCGGCATCAACGTTCGTTCCCTCTAAGCGAACAACGAGTGGCAAGTCGAGTCCGATTTCTTTCGTAGCTGCGACAATCCCCTCTGCGATGATGTCACACTTCATGATTCCACCAAAAATGTTAACGAAGATTCCTTTGACTTGGTCATCAGACAGAATCAATTTGAACGCTTCTGTAACTTTTTCTTTTGTCGCACCGCCACCTACATCGAGGAAGTTAGCGGGTTCAGCGCCGTAATGTTTGATGATATCCATCGTTGCCATCGCAAGGCCTGCACCGTTGACAAGGCAACCGATGTTTCCATCAAGTGCGATATAGCTGAGGTCATGTTTTGATGCCTCGACTTCACGTGGATCTTCTTCCGTCGTATCACGAAGCGAAAGGATATCTGAGTGACGATAAAGTGCGTTGCTATCGAAGTTCAACTTCGCATCGAGCGCGATGACGTTTCCGTCTTTCGTCGTGACGAGCGGGTTGATTTCCGCGATTGTGCAATCTGTCTCGACATATACTTTGTACAACTTCATGACCATGTCACTGAACTTGTTCACAAGTTTCGTCGGGACTTCCATTTTGAATGCGAGACGACGTGCTTGGAATGGACGCAAGCCCACAACCGGATCGACGATCTCTTTATGAATCTTCTCAGGTGTATGTTCAGCGACTTCCTCGATGTCCATACCACCTTCTGATGAACCCATGATGACAATTCGGCCGATCGAACGGTCAAGCACGAGTCCTAAGTAAAATTCTTGGTCAATCGCAGAACCTTCTTCGATATAGAGACGCTGGACAACTTTTCCTTCCGGACCTGTTTGGTGTGTCACGAGCGTTTTTCCGAGAATCTCTGTCGCGTATTGCTTCACTTCTTCATCTGTCTTCGCAAGTTTGACGCCACCTGCTTTACCGCGGCCACCTGCGTGGATTTGAGCTTTTACAACTTTCAACTCACCGTCAAGCTTAGCAGCTGCTGCTACAGCTTCTTCAACAGTAAAGGCTGGATAACCCGTCGGAACGGCTACCCCAAACTCTCTTAGCAATTCTTTCGCCTGATACTCATGGATATTCATATGTTTTCCCCCTTAGTCCCCTTTAATATCGGCACGTCTATTGTAACGAAAAACTGAAAGCGCTGTCTATCGTTCTTGCTTTAAGTTTTCATCTTTTTTTCACATATAACCCTAGACAAATCAAATTTTATCTTGTTCCATCTGATAAAGAAAGACAAAAAGTTCGGCAATGACTTGATAAACGTCCTCCGGAATCTGCTCTTCGATGTTTAATGCTGAGAGTAAGGATAGGAGTGCCGGGTCCTCATGAACAGGAATTCCGTTCGCTTGAGCAATCTCAAGCATCCGCTCAGCGACAATCCCCGTCCCTTTCGCCACGACGTGCGGGGCATCCATTGATTGCTCATATGACAGAGCGATTGCTTTCTTTGGATCGTTCATATTTGGAGATCCACCTTTCCAAGAGGCGCAAATGTTTCTGGCACACGCTCACGCTTTTCTTCGTATGAAAAAGAAGACAAATCGAAATCGACGCGTTTCAACCCTTCTTTTAGAAGCGGTTCGTATGTACGGACGTATGGACTCAAATCATGTTGCTCATTAAATACCCGAACGGATACATACCGTTTTTGAATCAACACATCGATTCCCGTTTCGCCGAATCGTGGCGTTTCAAGAAACAAGACGATTCGGGCATGATCAGAATCAATCGCCTCTCGTTTTGGTGCTTCTAAACGAAGTTGAACGTTTTCAAATGGACCTAAATGCGGTATGTGAAATGCTTGAGCGACGAACGGGGGGCTTTGGGTCGCATTGAACGCTTCCTGAGCTCGCACGAACTGCTCGAACTTCGGCTCGCCTTTCGCTTTGAAAAGTTCGCCGACGAGCGCCTTTACATCAGACCCCGCTCCACTCTCTAGCATCGTTTTCCCGGCTGTCTTGACCGATTCTGGTGTCGGAATCGGTTCACGTATGAAACGGGCAAGTTGTTCCCCTAATGTCTGGAGAGGTGATTTGGAAGCCATGAGCGCTTCTGTCGCTTGTGGGACGACTTTCAAGACGAGCTTCGGCTCGACGTCCGTGACGACCATCTTATACGTCACGTTCTCTTTCACGTTCGCATTGACACCGACCCGGAATATTCCTTGCGGCAACTGCATGACTGCCTCGTTTCCGGGCAGAAGTTGTAACACCTTCCCGACAATTGTATTCCCGAGCAAAAGCGGTCGCGACGTCTGTTCGGTCACTTTGAATGGTAAAACCCCTTGATGATCGATGCGCAACGCCATCACTCCTTTCACATATGCTTGATGGGGGCAAATGTACGACGGTGGATTGGTGTCACCCCGTAGCGTCTCAACCCTTCTAAATGAGTCTCCGTCCCATACCCGGCGTTATTGGCAAACCCGTAACCAGGATACGTTCGGTCGTATTCTTCCATCATTCGGTCCCGGACGACCTTAGCGACAACACTCGCCGCAGCGATTGAGACGCTGAGCGTGTCCCCTTTAATCAAGGACTGCTGAGGAATGTCGAGGTCCAGTTTCATGGCGTCAATCAATAAAGCATCGACCTCCCCGACTTGACGAATCGCCTCTATCATCGCAAGCTTCGTCGCCTCATAGATGTTGATCTCATCGATTACCGCGGGCTCGACAATACCGACACCGATTCCCGCGACTTCCATGATGTGATCGTATGCCGTGTCTCTCGCCGTTTTCGACATTTTCTTCGAATCGTCCAACCCTGCGATATAAAACCCTTCCGGTAGCAAGACGGCAGCTGCCACGACCGGTCCTGCGAGCGGACCACGCCCGACCTCATCGACTCCGACAATTCGAGTGAACCCTTGTGCTTTCCATTCACGTTCATACGTCATTCGACGCTCAAAATCGTCCTGTAATGCCTGTTCTCGCTCGAATTGGCGCACTTTTTGCCGAAGCAACGTTTGCACGCCTGCTCGGGGGTCTTGTGACAAGGTTGGGAAGATTTGTACCCATTCTTCATATCGGATGTCCGCTAGTTGTTGTTTAATCTGTTGAATCGTCACGTTCTTCCTCCTATTCAAAAAAGCCCTGTTTTCACAGGACTTTACGCCATTTCATGGTCAGCCGGTGTCTCAAGCGAGATCCGTCCGATTTTTTCATGCCGTAGTTCATTCAAAAGTAGTTCGCTCGCCTTCTCAAAATCGACGTAACCTCCACTGATGAGACCGCGCTTCTTCCCAATCATCTCAAGGAGTTCCACGCCGTCCTCCGGTAACGTTTCGAGTTTGAAGCGTTCCTTTAATTGTTCAGGATAACGAGCATGCAACTCACGAACCGTATACAAGGCGATATCATCCAAATTGAGAATCTCGTCTTTGATGGCGCCGGTCGCGGCGAGACGATATCCGACGAGTTGGTCCTCAAACTTCGGCCAGAGAATACCTGGCGTATCTAAGAGCTCCATCTCGCCACCCTTCATCTTGATCCACTGTTGACGCTTCGTCACACCCGGTCGATCGCCTGTGATGGCAATGTTACGACCTGCGAGACGGTTGATGAGCGTCGACTTCCCGACGTTCGGGATCCCGATGATGAGCGCACGAATCGGGCCAGGGTTACGTCCCTTTTCACGCATGCGATCATGTTTTTCTTGCATCAACTTTTGCGCGCCTGTGATGAGCTGTTTCAAGCCTTTGCTATGCTTCGCATCAACCGCGACGACTTCGACCTCTTCTCGCTTCAGAGCACGTAACCACGCGTCCGTCACGACAGGGTCGGCCATATCCGCCTTGTTGAGGACGATGAGTCTTGGCTTACCAGCCGTAATCTCGTCGACCATCGGGTTACGACTCGATTGTGGCACACGTGCATCCACGAGCTCGATGACGACATCGATCAATTTTAATTTTTCAGTTACTTGTCTTCTTGCTTTGGCCATGTGGCCAGGAAACCATTGAATTGCCAAAAAAGCACCACCTTAATCTTCTACCGTGCCAACATCGTCGAGCGGCCAGAAGATGAAGTTCGTCTTACCGACAATCTCCTCTTTCGACACAAATCCGATTTCACGACTGTCCTTCGAGTTTTGACGGTTGTCTCCCATGACGAAGTATGAGTCTTCAGGGACGACTGACTCGCCTGTCACTTGTTCAAGCGTGAAGTTCTCCGTCAGCGGGAACCCGTTCATCTGTGCGCGGAACTCGTCTAAATACGGTTCTTCTACCGCTTCACCGTTAATATAGAGCACGTCATCTCGATATTCGAGCGTGTCGCCTGGAATGGCGATGACACGTTTAATATAATCTTTTGATTCTGTCGCATGGAATACGACGATATCACCTCGGTCTAGCTCACCAACATAGTTCGAAATTTTACTGACGATCATTCGATCCGCATTGTGGAGTGTCGGCATCATCGACTCCCCTTCAACGATGACAGGAACGAAGATGAACGTCCGGATGACGAACGCGATGACAAGAGCGACAACGATGGCCTTGAGCCAACTAAACACTTCTTTCAACTTCACTCACTCCTCTATCCATTTGAACTTATTGTACTAGAAAAAAAGAAGCTTGTCGCAAGCGACAAGCTTAATTCCCATCTTAACGACGGATTTCTTTAATACGTGCTGCTTTACCGCGAAGGTTACGGAGGTAGTAAAGTTTCGCACGGCGAACTTTACCGTAGCGTACGACTTCGATTTGTGCAACGCGTGGTGAGTGAAGCGGGAATGCACGCTCAACACCTACGCCGTAAGAAATCTTACGGACTGTGAATGTTTCGCTGATGCCGCCACCTTTACGCTTGATTACAACACCTTCGAAGATCTGGATACGCTCACGCGTTCCCTCTACAACTTTAACGTGGACACGTACTGTGTCACCAGGACGGAAAGCAGGTACGTCCGATTTGAATTGTTCTTCTGTGATTTCACGGAACAGTTTTTGTGTGTTCATGAATCATATCTCCTTTTTCTTCAATGTTCATATCTTCATATGCCCAAGCATCCAATAGCGGAACATCGGTAATCGATGGGTTTAACCCACATGCTCAAACATAGCATATATTTCTCAATCGCGCAACGATTGGAGAAACTTTTTATCGTCTTCTGTCAGCTCGAGTTGCTCGAGTAGATCCGGTCGACGTCTGTACGTTCGCTCGAGTGATTGTTCGCGTCGCCACGTCTCAATGCGGGCATGATTGCCAGAGAGGAGGACGTCCGGTACTTTCAACCCACGAAAATCGGCAGGTCGTGTATAGTGCGGATATTCCAGTAGACCGGTTGAGAACGAATCATCCTCGTGGCTCGCCTGATCGCCGAGGACGTCCGGGAGCAGTCTCACCGTCGCATCGATCATCACCATCGTCGCAAGCTCGCCACCCGTCAAGACAAAGTCGCCAATTGACACTTCGTCTGTCGCCAGTTCATCGTGGATGCGTTGGTCGAATCCTTCATAATGCCCACACAAAAAGATCAGGTGTTCTTCCCGCGCCCATTCTTCCGCCATCTGCTGATTGAACGGCTTTCCGGTCGGTGTCGTAAGGATGACACGTGGTGACTTCGCCTCGATCGAGTCAAACGCATCAAAGATCGGTTGTGGGGTAAGCAACATGCCCGCCCCTCCCCCGTACGGATAATCGTCAACCTTATGATGCTTGTTCGTTGAAAAATCCCGGAAATTGATGAACGACATCTCCACTTGTCTGAGCGCTTTCGCGCGGCCGACGATGGAATGGTCGAGCGTCTTGAACATGTCCGGGAATAACGTCAACACATCAATCTTCATCGTCAATCATTCCAGGAATCGGTGTGATGACGACACGTTTCTCTTCGACGTCGATCTCTTTGACGACCGATTCGATATAAGGGATGAGGGCATCCGATTTACCTGGACGTTTGATGACCCATACGTCGTTCGCACCCGTCTCAAAGATATCATCGATCACACCGATCGACTCACCATCGACGATTGCCTCACAACCGATAATCTCATGATAGTAATATTCGTTCTCCGAGAGATTATGCACGTGTTCGGCATGAACATATAACTTCAAGCCTTTATATTTCTCAATGAGGTTGATATTCTCAAACCCTTTGAACGTGACGAGATGGAACTGCTTATGCGGACGATACGTCGTGATCGTCATCTCTTGTTTCGTTCCGTCCACGTCAAGGAACAACGTGTTCCCTTTTTTAAAGCGTTCTTCCGGAAAATCTGTCGCCGCCAAAATCTTTACTTCCCCTTTAAGGCCGTGCGTATTGGCGATTTTCCCAACGTATAACCAATCCATTCGCGTTCCCTCCTCAACAAAATAGGCCGACCTCAGAAAAGGTCGGCCACATCATTACTTCGCGTTTTTCGCGTTGTGGAATTTCTCCATGATCCCTGCTTTAGAGAACAAGTTACGTACTGTGTCAGATGGCTTCGCGCCGTCTGCCAACCATTTGAGAGCGAGTTCTTCGTTGATGCGAACTTCAGCTTCTGGTTTTGCAACCGGGTTGTAGTGACCAACTTGCTCGATGAAGCGACCGTCACGTGGTGAACGTGAGTCTGCTACAACGATACGGTAGAAAGGTGATTTTTTTGCGCCCATGCGCTTAAGACGAATTTTAACTGCCATGGTAATATACCTCCATCATGTGTTTAAGAATTGACAACTTTTATAGTATACAGCTTTTTTGTCCGACTGACAAAAGTTTTTGTTAGAAGAACGGAAGACCTAAGCCCTTTTTCTTCCCTTTCATTTGTCCTGACATTTGCTTCATCAGCTTCTTCATGTCATCGAACTGTTTAATGAGACGGTTCACTTCTTGAATCGAGCGACCGCTACCTTTTGCGATCCGCTTCCGACGACTCGCGTTGAGCACTTCCGGGTTGGAACGCTCATGTTTCGTCATCGAGCGAATGATCGCTTCGACGTGATCGAGTTGTTTCTCGTCGATTTGGACGTTCTTCAACCCTTTCATCTTACCTGCACCAGGTAACATCGAAAGTAATTCATCAATCGGGCCCATGTTTTTCACTTGACCCAACTGTTCAATGAAATCATCGAACGTGAATGACGCGTCACGAATTTTGCTTTCTAGCTCTCTCGCTGCGTCTTGGTCCATCTGTGTCTCGGCTTTTTCAATGAGCGAGAGCACGTCCCCCATTCCAAGGATCCGTGACGCCATGCGTTCTGGATGGAATGGTTCGAGGGCATCCAACTTTTCGCCGAGACCGACGAATTTAATCGGCGCTCCCGTGACTGCCTTGATCGAAAGGGCTGCCCCGCCTCGTGTATCTCCGTCGAGCTTTGTGAGCACGACCCCGGTGATTCCGAGTTTCTCATTGAAACTGTCGGCCACATTGACCGCATCTTGACCTGTCATCGAGTCGACGACAAGGAAGATTTCATTTGGTTTGGCAATCGTCTTCACATTTTCGAGCTCACCCATGAGCGTCTCGTCGATATGAAGGCGACCCGCCGTATCGATCAACACGAAATCGTGATGATTTGTTTTTGCGTACTCGAGTGCTTTCGTCACAATCTCTTCCGGCTTCACTTGATCGCCAAGTGAGAAGACCGGTAAATCGAGTTGTTTCCCGAGTGTCTCGAGCTGCTTGATTGCCGCCGGACGATAAATATCCGCCGCGACGAGAAGTGGACTGCGGTTATGCTTTTTGCGAATCAAGTTCGCTAGCTTCCCGGTCGTTGTCGTCTTACCTGCCCCTTGCAGACCGACCATCATGACGACTGTCGGTGGTTTCTGACTGAATGAGATCGGGACGACATCGCTTCCCATCAAATTCGTCAACTCTTCGTGAACGATTTTGACGACTTGTTGACCTGGCGTCAATGATTTCATGACATCCTGACCAACCGCGCGTTCTTTCACGTCATTGACGAATTGCTTGACCACTTTAAAGTTGACGTCGGCTTCTAGTAAGGCGAGGCGAACCTCACGCATCATCTCTTTGACATCAGCCTCAGAGATTTTCCCTTTACCGCGCATCTTTGAAAGCGTCGATTGCAACCGTTCTGATAATCCTTCAAATGCCATGCTCCAGCCCCCTACTCTAAATTCTCAAGCGCAGAAATCGTAGCCTGCACGTCATCCGTGAGCTCGACTTGACGTTTGAGGGTCTGAAGAAGTTGCTGACGCTGTTCGAATTTTTCGAATAGAGCGAGCTTTTCCTCGTACTGTTCAAGCATCGTTTCTGTACGCTTTATGTTATCGTAGACCGCTTGACGGCTGACTTCAAACTCTTCCGCTATCTCTCCGAGCGAGTAGTCATCTAGGTAATAAAGAGACATATAGTTGCGCTGTTTCGGTGTGAGGAGCGCTTGATAGAAATCGATGAGATAGTTCATGCGATTCGTTTTTTCGAGCGTCAAACCTTTCACCTCCACATGTTAAGTGAAATCCCTTTACAACTACCAATAGTACAGCCGTGCCTAGTACTTGTCAAGTTTTTTTCTTAACAGTAAAACTTAGGCGAGGTCTTTGTTTGTGTCCTCATTTTCAGTTGAGTCCTCTTCTGATTTGTCCTCGAAAACGTCTCCGAACAACCCCAGGACGAACTGCTCTGGGTCAAACTCTTGCAAATCGTCCATCTTCTCCCCGAGACCGACATATTTGACCGGAATATCGAGTTCATTTCGAATCGCGAGAACAATCCCACCTTTTGCTGTACCGTCGAGTTTCGTCAAGACGATCCCGCTCACGTTCGTCGCTTCTTTGAACGCTTTTGCTTGAATCATAGCGTTTTGTCCGGTCGTTGCATCTAATGCGAGTAACACCTCATGTGGTCCGTTCGGGACTTCTCGTTCGATGACCCGCTTCACTTTTTCAAGTTCTTTCATTAAGTTCACTTTATTTTGAAGGCGTCCCGCCGTGTCACAGATGAGCACGTCCATGTTACGTGACTTCGCAGATTGAACTGCATCGTATACGACGGCAGCCGGGTCAGACCCTTCCGTTTGACGAATGACCGGTACTCCGACGCGTTCGCCCCATACTTGAAGTTGCTCGATCGCTCCTGCACGGAACGTGTCTCCTGCCGCGAGCATGACGTTACGACCTTCCGACTTCAATTGATGCGCCAGTTTCCCGATTGTCGTCGTCTTTCCGACCCCGTTCACACCGACAAACAAGATGACCGTGAGCCCGTCTTGCATGTTCAGTTCGCGGTCAGATTCGTCTTCCTGAAGGCGTTTCGCCACCACTTCAACGAGAGCATCCCGAACAGCGACCGGGTCCTTCAAGTTGCGTCGTTTGACTTCTTCTTTCAAGTCTTCGACAAGGTCCATCGTCGTCGTGACGCCGACATCCGCTTGGATGAGCAGATCTTCGAGTTCATCGAAGAAGTCCTCATCCACCTCGCGAAAACGGTAAACGAGGTCGTTGACGGCACTCGCAAATCCGTCACGCGTCTTCGTCAATCCATCTGTAAACTTTTGTGACACCTCTTGGGTAGATGTCGTTAATTTTTCTTTTAATTTCTTGAAAAAACTCAACGTGATTCCTCCATCTCTTCATCCATTTCTACGACACGTTTTGCTTCAGACAGTTCGACCGATAACACTTCGGACACTCCGTTCTGTTGCATCGTGACGCCATAAAGCGTATCTGCCGCTTCCATTGTACCTTTTCGGTGCGTGATGATGACAAATTGCGTGTCGATTGAGAGCGTGCGAATATATTCCCCGAACCGATGTACGTTCGCCTCATCAAGCGCCGCTTCGACTTCATCGAGGACACAGAATGGTACCGGACGCGTTTTTAAAATCGCAAACAGTAAGGCGATTGCCGTGAGTGCACGCTCTCCTCCAGACAACAGACTGAGCGTCTGAAGCTTTTTGCCAGGCGGTTTGGCGACGATCTCAATCCCTGTATTCAACAAGTCGGACTCATCGACCAATTTCAAATCGGCTTCGCCCCCACCGAACAACTCGGTGAACGTCTGTTTGAAGTGTGCCCGAACGTTCGTATATGTCTCTTTGAAAAGACGTGTCACTTCACGGTCCATCTCGGCGATGATCTCATACAAATCTTCTTTCGCACTGACCAAGTCATCCCGCTGTTCAGACAAGAACGTAAAGCGTTCGTGAACGCTATCGAACTCCTCGATCGCATTCAAGTTAACCGGTCCGATCTCTTCAATTTGACGAACGAGTAATTTGAACTCTTCTTTCGCCTCATCAAGAGGAATCTCAAGCGCCGGCAAGAGTTCTGCAACGAGTCCGTGTTCCTCTAACGCATCTAGCTTCCACTGCCGTTTTAATTCAAACTCTTGTTTCGCCGTCTCTAGTTTTCGAACGACTGCTTCCGCCTGACGCCGTGCTTCCGTTGCCTGATCGACGCGCTGACGCATGATGCGGTACGCTTCCTCGTTTGACTTGAGCGTTGCCGTCATCTCTTGAAGTCGCCCTTGAATGTTGCTGAATTCAAGTTTGGCCGTAGCGAGCGTCTCTTCTAACTCGGCAGATGAGACGACTTCCCCACTGTCGAGTCGCGTGAGCTCACGATTCATCTGATCAGTGCGTTCCTGTAGACGCTTCCGTTCAGTCGTCAAGCGCTCCACTTCATAACGAACCCGTTCTTCTTCGAGCGTATGGCGTTGTAGGTCGAGCTCGTTTTGACGAAGCAACGTTTCAAGTTGCCCCGTACTTTCGGCACTTTTTGCCTGTTCGGCACGAAGCGACTCTAGTCGAACACGAATGTCCGCTTGCTCTTTATCCGTATCCGCCAACGTTTTCGTCAAACGTTCGAGCTCGGCTGTCGACGTCTCAATCGTTTTCTCATAACGCAGCATCTCATGATCGAACAGTTCAAGTTGTGACTTGGCATCAAGCGAGGCGCGTTCGGCGGTACGGTAAGCAGCCTCGACTTCTCGAAGGGATCCTTCGACGGTACGTTTCTCGTCTCGTAGCGTTGATAATGCTTCAGTGATTGTCTTCAACGCTTCCGTGTATTCTTGAAGACGTTGTTTTTGCTCATGAAGCATCGCAAGCCCTTGCGTCAATCCTTGTTTCAAGTCGTCTAACTCACGCGATTGCGTGAACAAGGCCACCCCTTGCTTACGACTCCCACCGGTCATCGAACCACCGACGTTCACGATGTCTCCTTCGCGCGTGACGACGCGGAAACGGTATCCGGTCATTTGCGCAATCCGGTTCGCGACTTCTAATGTCTCGGCGACGAGCACCGAACCGAGAAGTGATTTTTTCAACGTTTCGAACGACTCGTCCGTCTCGACTAAATCAGATGCCACTCCAACAAATCCAGTCATCGATTCGAGGCGATGTAACACCTCAGTCGGTACAAATCTTGGTTTGATCGTCGTCATCGGTAAGAACGTCGCGCGACCTGCGTTCGCTTTGCGCAATCGATCGATTTCATGACGTCCGACTGTCTCGTCTTTGACGACGACATGTTGTTGCGTCTGTCCGAGAGCCGTCTCGATGGCGGCTTCATACGAAGGACGAACACGAATCAATTCAGCGACGGCACCAAGCACACCTGATGAACGGTCTTTCAATACAAACTTAACCGCATGGAAATATCCTTCATACGATTGCTTCATCCGTTCGAGCATCTCAATCCGATCTTCCGTCTTTTGACGACGACGTTCGAGGTCATAGTAAGACGTTTCTGCCCGTGTCAACTTTTCGCGGATCGCCGTCTCTTGGTCGCGAAGTTCCGCTTCTTTTTTACTTAGTAATTCGAAACGACCTTGCACATCTTCGTATCGTTCCCGTGTCGCTTCGAGTGTTGCTTCTTGTGAAGACCGATCATCAAGACGATGTTTGTTCTCACGAAGGAGACGTTCTTTCGACTCGATGGCGACATCAATATCCCGTTGCTCCCGCTTTTGTTGGTTACTGATTGTCGCTCGTGTTGTCGCGAGTTCGAACGCCTCACTTTGTAACGCTTCGATCTCGACATTGAAATCACGCGAGGCGGCTGTCAACTGTTGTTGAAGCGTATCTCTCGCCTCGGTCGTTTGTCGCAACGTATCTACTTTTTTAGACAATTCATCACGAACGACCACCAGTCGAGTCTCTAGCTCTTCCATCTCGGCGCTCACTTCTTCACGTTGACGGACGAGACGCTCTTTCATCTCGGCTCCATGCTCTTCTTGTGCTTTCGCGAGCTTGATGTCACCGGTCAAACGTTCGACATACGTCGACTGTTCGCGCTCTTTTTGGTTCATCTCGGATAACTCGTCACGAAGGGTCGATAGCGTAGCCTCAAGTTGACTACGTTCCTCCGTGAGGTGTTGTACCGAACGATCACAATCCGATAATTGCTTGATTGATTCTGTATGACGTACCGTCACTTGTTCAATTTCTTGTTGGAGCAACTGAATTTCGGCACCCATGATCCCCGTCTCGAGTTCGTCATGACGGGCCTTGGCCACTGTATATTCCCGAGCGAGCGCCGCCTGCTCACGAAGTGGTTCCACCCGATCGGCCAATTCAAACAAAATGTCGTCGACACGTGACAAGTTCAATTCAGTGTCTTGCAATTTACGCTCAGCCTGTTTTTTACGCTGGCGATACTTGAGGACACCCGCCGCCTCTTCGATGACGGCACGGCGGTCTTCCGGCTTACCGGAAATGACTTGTTCGACTCGACCTTGCCCGATGATCGCGAATGCATCACGGGAAAGACCTGTGTCTAAAAAGAGGTCAATAACGTCTTTTAGACGACATGGTTTTTTATTCATAAAATAGTCGCTGTCCCCACTTCGGGTCACGCGACGGGTCACACTCACTTCTTCATAAGGGAGATGTAACTGTTCGTCGCGATTATCGAGGACGAGCGTGACCTCCGCGACGTTTCGGTGATTCTCACCTTCACTTCCGGCAAAGATGACGTCTTCCATCTTGGCACCGCGAAGTGATTTGGCCGACTGTTCTCCAAGTACCCAGCGAACAGCGTCCGATATATTGGATTTTCCGCTTCCGTTCGGCCCTACTACAGCCGTGACGCCGGGACGGAAATCTAATTCAATTCGCTTGGCAAATGATTTAAAGCCAGCGAGTTCGATTCGTTTTAAGTGCATCGTGACCATCCTATCCGCAGTAAGCATTCATCTGTATATTTTACCACAGTTAACAGTTCGTCAAAATGACAGAATCATGCTATTCTTAAAAGAACTGTAGAAAGGGGAATACAGATGACGAATGAACAGATGATTGAAGCGATTTTAGACAAAATGAACATTATTAACCGCGGTGCAATCAAGGCGGAAGAATATAATGCGGCTGACCCATCAGCGGTGAAAGAGATTTACGAGTACGTAATGACACGTTCTTCCCTCTCTTTATCGGAAGTCGACGGGATTGTCGAAGAACTCGGTCAATTGACATGAAAAAGGAGTGGAACCATTGTGAATGGTCCACTCCTTTTTGTTTATAGATCAGCGTAACGTCGATTGAACGCGATGAGCGCTTCTTTAGCAGCCAACTGCTCGGCTTCTTTTTTTGAGCGCCCAACTCCCTCCCCGACGATGTCGTCGCTGAGACGTGCATGGGCAACGAATTCACGGCTATGCGCCGGTCCTCGCTCCTCGATGATTTCATACGTGACCGGACCTAAGCCTTCCCGTTGCACACTTTCCTGCAACTGGCTCTTGAAATCGGTCTGTTCTTCAAATACACCCGCTAAGACTTTCGGAAAAACCGCTTCGGCGAGGAATCGTTCGACTGCCTCAATCCCTTGGTCTAAATAAAGAGCACCGATATAGGATTCGAAGACATCGGCAAGTAGTGCCGGACGTTTTCGTCCACCGGTCAACTCTTCACCTTTTCCAAGCAAGATGAAGTCAGAGAAAGCATAGGCCTCCGCAAAATTCACGAGTGACGGTTCGCAAACGATCGCCGCCCGTAATTTCGTTAATTCCCCCTCGGAGCGCTCCGGATAAGTCTCATATAGGAAGCGGGATACGGTCAACTCTAACACGGCATCCCCTAAAAATTCTAAGCGTTCATTGTCTTTTCGTAGTCCACGTTGTTCATTCACATAAGAAGAGTGTGTGAACGCCTGCATGAGCAAGTCGTGATTCGAAAACTGAACGTCTAAACGCTCTTCTAATGACTTGAATAATTCTAAGATGCGTGCCCGTTCCATTTCCTGACGCCGGCGACGCTGCGCCGACCCTTGACGGTCAAACCGTCGTTTGTCTTTTGTCATAGTTCCCTCCATGAATAAGCACAAGCCCACCGCTCGAAACCGAGCGGTGGGATGGCTTGATTACACTTTTGTTTCGATATACGCTACTACGTCGCCAACAGTCGCGAGCTTCTCAGCGTCTTCGTCTTCAATCGTGATGTCGAATTTGTCTTCGAGGTCCATCACCATTTCCATTACTTCAAGCGAGTCAGCGCCAAGGTCGTCCTTGAACGATTTCTCTGCAGTGATCTCAGAAATGTCTTTCCCGAGCTTCTCTGCTACTGCTTCTTGTACGTCTACTAAAATTTGTTCTTTTGTCATGATAAAATCCCTCCAAAGGTAAGTATATTAAATGTCTGTCTATTGGTAAAGTTCTCTTTTACACCATCGTCATGCCGCCATCGACGGCAATCGTCTGACCCGTCACGTAAGCGGCTTGTTCAGATGCTAAGAATGAGACGAGGTTCGCCACATCTTCGACTTGTCCGAAACGATTGAACGGAATTTGCTCGAGTGTAGCGTTCCGCTGTTCATCTGTCAAGGCATCAGTCATATCGGTTTGAATGAAACCTGGGCAAACGGCATTGACCGTCACATGACGACTTGCGAGTTCGCGTGCCACTGATTTCGTCAACCCAATCAATCCTGCTTTTGCAGCCGCATAGTTGGCTTGTCCGGCATTCCCAGTAATCCCGACGACTGAGGCGATATTGATGATTCGCCCCGATTTTGATTTGAGCAACGATCGTGTGACCGCTTGCGATGTGAGGAACGCGCCTTTCAAGTTCGTCGATAAGACGTCATTGAAGTCCGCTTCTTTCATCCGCATGAGTAACCCGTCACGTGTGATGCCTGCATTGTTCACAAGACAATCGACGCGTCCGTACGTATCGACCGTCGTCTTGACGAGCGCTTTAACGTCGTCAGCGTTTGAGACGTCCGCCTTCACGGCCGTAGCATCGCCACCTGCTTCAATGATGGCCGCCACGACAGCGTTTGCTTTTTCTTCACTACCCGAGTAATTCACGACGACTCGGAAGCCGTCTTCCCCTAAACGTTTCGCGATGGCCGCACCGATTCCACGGGACGCGCCAGTCACGATCGCTACTTGATCATGCACGAACTTCTCCTCCTAACGAGGCGACTTCTTCCAACGTGGTCGCCTTTTGAATCGATACATTCGAATCGATTCGTTTAATCAACCCCGAAAGTGGTGACGATGGACCGAATTCGATGAACGTGTCCACCCCGTCTGCAATCGCTTTTCGAACACATTCTTCAAAACGAACAGACGAATATAGTTGTTTCGTCAACAACGCTTTCAGATGTTCGGGATCACGATGCACAGCCGCATCCACGTTCGAAATGAAATCGACAGACGCTTCTTGGAACGGTGATGAGGCGAGGACATCTTGGAAACGTGTCGCCACCGGCATCATATATGAACTGTGGAACGCACCGGAGACGTTTAACGGCAATACCCGTTTCGCGCCGGCTGCCTTCAGTTCTACACTCGCCTGTTCGACCGCATCGATCTGCCCGGAAATGACAAACTGACCAGGGCAATTCAAGTTAGCGATTTGAACCAAGTCTCCACTCGCACTAATTTTTTCAGTGATATGAAGCGCTTCTTGAAGATCGGTCATTCCGACGACTGCCGCCATCGTCCCGTCTTTTACAGAAGACATCAAATTACCACGTTCTCGAACGAGCACGGTCGCCTCTTCTAAATCGATGACCCCCGCTGAGACGAGCGCCGCATACTCTCCTACGCTATGTCCGATGACGACATCCGGTGTCGCACCGTTTGCCGCATAGGCTTGTGCAAGCAACGAGGCATGTGCCACGATTGCTGGTTGTGCGACTTCTGTTTCTTGTAGGTCTTCTTTCGACCCGGCAGACATGACTTCAAGAAGGTCAAATCCGAGTCGACGCCCGATTGCCTGAAGGGCTTCAGGTTGGTCTAAAAAGGTCTGTCCCATTCCAACGGCTTGAGAGCCTTGTCCCGGGAACACCCATGCTACTTTCCCCATGTCCTCACCTGCTTTCGCTTAGTCTATCGCTTTGGCACGCTTGATTTTATCGACGACGTCGTGGTCTACCATGATTTTCGCCTGTTTCAACGCACTCGCAATCGCAAGTGCGTCGCTCGATCCGTGTGCCTTGATGACAGGCGCATTGATCCCGAATAATCCGGCTCCCCCATGTTCACGATAATCAAGCGTTTCTTTCAATCGTCTTAATTTCGGCTTTAAGATGAGAGCGGCAAGTTTTGATACAAGGTTGCTCGTGAATTGTTCTTTCATCATCTTCATGAGCATCGCTGAGGACCCTTCTACACCTTTTAACAAGATGTTACCGGCAAATCCTTCCGTCACGATGACGTCCACGTCTCCCGACATCGCTTCACGCGCTTCGACATTTCCAACAAAGTGGACAGGGGCCTGTTCAAGGAGGGGGAACGCTTCTTTCGTGAGCGCATTTCCTTTTCCGGCTTCCGTCCCGATATTGAGAAGGGCGACACGCGGTGAATTGATGCCACGGACATGTTCTGCATACAGTGAACCCATGATTGCATAATCCACAAGATGTTCGGCTTTCGCATCCGGATTCGCTCCGACATCCAGCACGACGACACCACTACCTGTATATGTAGGGAACGTCGGAGATAGTGCCGGACGCTCGATTCCTGGGATTCGTCCGATGACGAAGAGAGAAGCTGCCATCAAGGCACCGGTGTTCCCGGCAGACACGAGAGCATCCGCTTTCCCCTCTTTAACAAGGTTTGCCGCTACGACGAGCGAGCTGTCCTTTTTGCGGCGGACCGCACGAACAGGCTCATCCTCACCTGTAATGATTTCACTTGCTGGAACGACCGTCACACGAGGATCGTCAAGTCCGTAAGAGGCAATTTTCACCTCGTCACCGACTAGAAAGAGTTCCATCGGTTCATTCGGATATTGTTCGACGAACCGTTTCACACCTTCTACGATTGCTTTCGGTGCGTGATCGCCACCCATTGCATCAATTGCTAATTTCATGCTTGTTCCTCCTCACCACGTCGGTAAATCGTGAAGTCGCCTTCAAAAACGCGCTCCTCACCGACATAACTTTCGACCGTGACGTCTGTTCTCCCGTCCCCTCTTAGCTTCATCACACGAGCCTTGGCAACGACTCGCTCTCCAAGATGAACCTGGCGACTAAACCGGATTTCCGCTTTAGTGGTCAACGCCAATTCATCATTGATGAGCGCCACCGCTAACGAGTTGGCTTGCGCGAACAGGACGTGCCCACGTGCAATCTCATTGCGGCTAAAGACGTGTTCTTTTTCTATATCGAGGACAGAAATCGCAGAGTCATCGAGTTTCAAGTCAATCATATCACCGATGACCTCGCTCATTGAAAGCGATTTGACTTCATCGAGGTGCTCGGAAGCCACATGTTTGATTCGTTCCCTCACTTCTGGAATTTTTAATTCCATCCGGTCGAGTCGAATCGTCTGGATGCTGACGGAAAACTGTTTTGATAGTTCTTCGTCTTTGATGAACGGGTTGCGCTCAATCGTTTCTTGTAACAAGCGTTGCCGCTCTTTCTTAGGTACCCGCATTCAGTTCCCTCCTAAACTAATCGCTAAAGAACTTAATACCTGGTACTAATAGCAGTATATATTCTTTAGTCGTCATTTTCAAGTATTATTCTAACCTTTCCCCAACGAGAAGGTCGAGTTGTTTCAAATAGCCACGTAATCCTTCGTATTGGGCATCATGCCAAAAGGCGTCGCTCCCGAGAAGTTTCACGGCATCTTGCATGGCTACTTCCATCACTTTTAAATCGAGAACGGGATCTGCGACCCGGAAGCTCGGAAGACCGCTTTGGGCGGTACCAAAGAAATCACCGGCACCACGTAACTCTAAATCTTTCTCTGCCAATACGAATCCATCGTTCGTCTCTGTCATCGTTTTCAGTCGTACTTTCCCGACATCTGACTTCGGGTCCCCGACGAGGATACAGAACGATTGATGGGCACCACGACCGACGCGGCCACGTAGCTGGTGCAATTGCGCGAGACCGAAACGCTCGGCGTCATGGATGATGATGAGTGAAGCGTTCGGAACGTTCACCCCGACTTCGACGACCGTCGTCGATACGAGAATTTGCGTCGCATTGTCAGCAAATGACTTCATCACGTCGTCTTTTTCTGCGCTCGATAGCTTTCCATGCATCAGCCCCACAGAATAGTTCGGAAACCGTTCTTTCAACAGTTCATACAAAGCCGTCGCACTTTCGACCTCAAGCGTATCCGACTCCTCGATCAGTGGTGCGATCACATATGCTTGACGACCGAGAGACAGTTCACGGTCGACCATCGAATGGACACGGTCGATTTGGTCTTGCTTCGCCCAGTACGTTTCAATCGGTTTTCGGCCTTTTGGCATCTCATCGATTGTTGAGACGTCCATCTCTCCGAACGCGCTGATGGCAAGTGTCCTCGGAATCGGGGTCGCGGTCATATATAAGACGTCCGCAAATTCCGCTTTATCGCGAAGTTTCTTTCGTTGTTCGACACCGAATCGATGTTGTTCATCCGTAATCGCCAAATGTAAGTTCGAAAACTCGACGGGTCCTTGAATGAGTGCATGTGTCCCCACGATGATGTTGACGTCTCCTGATTGAATTGCCGTTAGAAGCGCTTCTCGCGCCTTTCCTTTCACTGAGCTCGTCAAGAGAGCGATGGTGATGCCGAACGGTTCGAACAATTCCTGTAAAGACGTCGCATGTTGTTCTGCTAAAATCTCAGTCGGCACCATCAACGCCCCTTGATACCCCGCCATGACAGTCGCATACAAGGCAATCGCGGCAACGACGGTCTTCCCGCTCCCGACATCCCCTTGTAGCAATCGATTCATCCGTTCTGGCTTCTCCAAATCGGATACGATTTCACGGATGACCCGTGTTTGGGCTCCCGTCAACGGAAATGCGAGTCGTTTGACGAACTCGTTCAATTGATGCTTATCGAGTTGAAGGGCCCGACCGTTTCCTGACCGCTCCATTTTTCGAAACGCCTGTAATTTCAATTGATACATGAGGCATTCTTCATAAACATAACTCCGTCTCGCCTGCTTATACGTTTCCACGGTATCCGGAAAGTGCATGCCGCGTAGCATATCCATTCGGTCTTCAAGTCGATACCTGGCCCGTATGGACGGCGGTACCCGCTCCGGAAGCTCGCCCACTTGTTCGAATGCTAACTTGACGATCCGACTAAAGTTCTTTTGCGTAAGACCCGCTCGTAATGAATAGATTGGTTGAAGTCCGCCTGACGGAGCACCGAACTCGAGGTCGGTCGCGCTGATCGTCATTCGATTCATGTCCCATTTCCCTTTGACCGTGACGGTCTCGCCGATTGCTAACTTCTCTTTATAAAACGCACGGTTGAACATCGTCACTTGGACCGCATAACGTTCTTCTAACAACAATCTGAACTGAAGTCGATTCTTACCTTTACTATAGTAGCGAACGAGCGGTTCTGCCTGGACTGTCCCACTCCACTTGATCAAGTCACCGTGAACGGCAGTCGTTACGGTCCCACTATTATAATTCTCATAACGAAACGGGACGTGCTCTAGCACGTCCTCGATTCGAACAAGTCCCATCACTTCTAGTTTTTTGGCCATCTCCGGCCCGACTCCTTTCAGAGTCGTCAGTCGTTCATTGTTTTGCATCTTCTTTCGCTCCAAATATATTTCGTTCGAGGCGACGAGCCGTCGGCGTATTCGCCAGCCCACCTTTCGCCGTCTCTTTCAATGCGGTCGGCATCATTTGACCGACTTCATGCATCGCTGAAATGACTTCGTCACAAGGAATGCGTGATGTGATTCCCGCGAGAGCCATGTCCGCCGCAACAATGGCGTTGGCACCACCCATGGCGTTTCGTTTTACACATGGGACTTCAACGAGTCCTGCCACCGGGTCACAGACGAGACCGAGCATGTTCTTAAGGGCGATCGCGAACGCCGTCGCCGACTGGTCCGGTGTCCCGCCGGCTGCTTCGACGATGGCGGCTGCAGCCATTCCGGTCGCTGAACCGACCTCTGCCTGGCAGCCACCTGCCGCTCCCGAGATCGAGGCGTTGTTCGCTACCACGAAACCGAAAGCACCTGACGTGAACAAGTAACGAATCATCGCATCGCGGTCCATCTCGAGACGGTCTTTCACAGCGAATAACGTTCCAGGTACGACGCCTGCACTCCCCGCAGTCGGTGTCGCACAAATCCGTCCCATCGCCGCATTTACTTCGTTCGTCCCGATGGCTTTTGACACGGCATCTAAAATGAGGTCTCCAGCCAGTGATTTACCTGATCGGATATACTCTTGCATGAGTACGGCATCGTTCCCCGTCAATCCTGTCACCGATGTGACACCTTGAAGGGCGCGTTCAACCGCTTCTTCCATGACCTCGAGGTTACGGTCCATCATCCCGACGATGTCCTCCCGGCTCGAGCGTCTGACGTGCATCTCTTGTTCGATCATGACTTCAGAAATCGGGATGCCTCGTTCTGTGGCAATCGTCACTAACTCTTCTACTGATTTAAACATCTCACATTCTCCTTATTCCCCAAAAATAGCTATCCGTTCGATTTGCGGTAACCGTTCCAGTTCTGCGATCACTTCAGCAGGAATCGTTTCATCAATCTCAATCGCCATCAAAGCTTGCATTCCTTTTTCGTGGCGACTCACTTCCATATGCCCGATGTTTAATTGATGGTTTGCCAAGACGCCGGTCACTGCAGCGATGGCGCCGAATCGGTCATGATGCAAGACGACGAGTGCAGGTCCCCCACCTGTCAATTTCAACGGGAACCCATTCAGTTCCGTGATCTCAATCGTTCCCCCACCGATTGAAATCCCGACGATTTCAAATGTCCCGAACTCATCTTCGAGCAAGACACGCGCTGTATTCGGATGATCCGTCAACAAGTCGCTCGTCTCAAAGATGACCTCGATTCCTTTTTCGCGGGCGATGTCTAACGCCTGTGGAATCCGCAAGTCAAACGTATCAAATCCCATGATTCCACCGACGATCGCGACATCCGTACCGTGACCCCGATACGTGTCCGCAAATGACCCATAAAATGTGATGTGCGCGGTGCGGGGCGTTCGCCCGAATAATTTCCCTGCCATCAGCCCGATGCGTGCGGCACCGGCCGTATGCGAACTCGACGGCCCGACCATGACAGGGCCAATAATGTCAAACACACTACGATATTTCACTTCATTTTCCCCCTTTCAAAAATCCCTACCTTCATTATACAGAAGGTAGGGACTTGAAACAGCTTATTCCACACTAAAAATATAAGAGTAAAGCGGTTGTTTGCCGTCGTGTACTTCAATCTCAATCTCATCATTTACAGTTTCGATATATGACGTCAACGCTTCCACGTCTGATTCAGATGAGCCTTCACCTGTTAAGATCGTGATGATTTCATCATCTGCTTCGACGAGTGCATCGACCAACTTTTTAGCCGCTTCGAGGCTTGACGTCGATGAAGAAACAATTTTCTTCTCTGCGATTGCCATATGCTCGTCTTTCTTGATTTCCACGCCATCGATGCTCGTATCACGAACAGCGTAAGTGACTTGACCAGACTTCACAGTCGCGGCAGCCGCTTTCATCGCTTGTTCGTTCATCTCGACATCCGCCTCTGGGTTGAAGGCGATTGCCGCCGCAAGACCTTGTGGGACCGTCTTCGTCGGGATGACAGAGACGCCGCATGGTGCGACAGACGCCGCTTGCTCAGCAGCCATGATGATGTTTGAGTTGTTCGGGAAGATAAAGACATGTTCCGCATGTGCAGATTCAATCGCCTTGACGATATCTTCTGTCGATGGGTTCATCGTCTGACCGCCTTCGATAACATGTGCCGCCCCAAGCGAACGGAACAATTCACTGACACCTTCACCCATTGCCACCGTTACGATCGCAAATGGTGCTTTTGGCTTCTCGGCCTGTTGAACACCGTGCTGATTTGCGCCGTGTTCTTCTTCAAGGATTGTCGAGTGTTGTTGACGCATGTTCTCGATTTTGACTGCAACGAGTTCACCGAAACGCTGACCTTTCGTGATGACCTCACCTGGAGTCTCGACGTGAACGTGAACTTTTAAGAGTTCTTCGTCCGCGACGACAAGGAGAGAATCCCCTAGTTCTGACAATTCGTTACGGAATGCGTCTTCATTGAACGGCGCATTCTTTAACTTATCGTCTTGGAAACGAACCATGATCTCCGTGCAGTAGCCGAATTCGATGTCTTCTGTTGACATGAACCCTTGTGCTGCATGGGCATGATGTTCTGCCTCAATCAACGCATCCATGACAGGTGCATGTGGTTTCTCGAGTTCTTTTCCTTCAAGGCTTGCAAGGAATCCTTCGTAGATGACGAGAAGACCTTGACCACCTGAGTCGACGACGCCGACTTCTTTTAATACCGGCAACAAGTCCGGTGTACGGTCTAACGATGCTTTCGCTTCTACGATGACACGTTTCATAAATTCAGTGAAATCACTTGTCGACTCTGACGCAAGAAGCGCTTCGTCGGCCGCTTCACGAGCAACCGTCAAAATCGTTCCTTCAACCGGTTTCATAACCGCCTTGTATGCCGTGTCGACACCGCGCTTGAGCGCCTCTGCAAAATCAACAGTTGTCAGTTCCGCTTTGCCTTCAACCGCTTTACCGAATCCACGGAACAACTGACTTAAAATAACGCCTGAGTTTCCACGTGCTCCCATAAGTAGTCCACGAGCAAACTTCGATGACACCTCTGCGATATCTGATGAGTTCATCGCTGCTACTTCTTTCGCACCCGACGTCATCGTCAAGTTCATGTTCGTTCCCGTATCTCCGTCTGGAACCGGGAAGACGTTAAGCGAATCCACATAATCTGCGTTTTGGCTCAAGTTGGCCGCTCCGTTCGCGATCATGTTTGAGAGCGCCAATCCATCTAAACGTTTTAAACCCACACCAAATCCTCCTCCGTTTTCGTCAGTCATTCGTCAGACGAACGCCTTGAACGAATATATTTACCGACGAAACGTTTAATCCTAAAGTTTCTCCGAGCGTATACTTCACTCGGCTCTGCACGTTGTATGCAACTTCAGATACTTTCGTTCCGTAGCTTACAATGATGTGCATGTCGATATGTACGTCTTCATCTTCTTGACGTACGACGACACCACGCGCGTAATTTTCACGTTTTAATAATTCAGCAATGCCGTCTTTCAGTTGTGCTTGTGAAGCCATGCCGACCACACCGAAGCATTCCATCGCCGCACCACCTGCGAGTGTCGCGATGACGTCACTTGTGATGTCAATATTGCCATATGTTGTCTTCATTTCAATTGCCATATGGAGTAGCCTCCTTTATTCGGAATGATTCCTAATGTACATTCTACAATAAGTACCTAGTTATTAAAAGAACCTGCTCCAGAAACTCGGTCAATTAACGCGATAACCTCATTCATTATTCAAATCCTTGAGAGTAATGTCAAGTTTTTTTCTTGTCATGGTACGATTTTCTAGTTGCATCGGGAAAAAAGCCGTGCTAATATAAACGAGTGTCTATTAGGACGAACCCACATAAAAAAGGAGGGGAAACGCATGGCACGTAAATGCTACGTAACAGGTAAATCACCTAAATCAGGTAACAACCGTTCGCACGCACTCAACAAGACAAAACGTACTTGGGGTGTAAACGTACAAAAAGTTCGTATTCTCGTTGACGGTAAACCGAAACGCGTTTGGGTTTCAGCTCGCGCACTTAAATCAGGTCTCGTTGAACGCGTATAATACTTATACACGAACGAATAAATCCCAGCGGCATTCGCCGATGGGATTTTTTTTTGCTTATTTTTTGATGATCATGACAAGAACCATTCCGTGATGGACCGTCAATCGGGCAGACGCTTCGGTCCATTCATTCGAAATCGTCAACGCCTCCCCACTCTTGACCTCATGATGGTCGAGTGGATATTTGACACCTTCAATCGAGATCGTGGCCGTCTTCCAAGGCATGAAGGAAAGATAGTGCCCGTCTCGCTTCATAATGACCTCGCTACCTGTTCTCACGAGATAAACCGTTTGACCTTCTCCGTGAAGAACCATCTCCGGATACGTTTCAAGTAAGCCGACGTTCGCAAACGTCATATCGATGCGTCCGCCTAAGCCACCATATACATCCATCCGTGTCGCCCCGCGTTCTCTCGCGAACGCTAGTGCAATCTCTAAGTCCGTCACGTCTTTCTCCGAAGGATAGCGTAGCGCCTCCTCAGGCGGTAGTCCTTTAAACGAATCAAAGTCCCCGACCACGACGTCTGGCATGATCTCTTCATCTAATAATCTTTGATATCCACCATCGACACCGATGACAAAATCGGCATCACGCGGTAAGTCCGGAATGGGTTCCGGACTAGCCGCGACTATCAAAATATTCATTGACGGAGATCCCGTGTCGCCACACGCGTGAAACGTGGTGCTGTCGTGAAGAGGAGCACTAACACGATGGCTGAGATGACAAAGGATGGTGCCATATACGTAGCATTGTAGCCGAGTGAATAGGCGACGACCGGACCTTCTGCATATTCAGCAAAGAAGACAATTCCCGAGATGACGTGCGCCGCGTATCGTAACATCGAACCAAGGAGCGCCCCGAGTACTAAATATGTGGCAAGCGTCTTCGTCGCCCCGTTGCTCGCAGCTTGCTTCACACGCCCCGCGAACACTCCGGCCATTCCGACGAGACCATAAGCGACCGTATAGTCGAGCAGGAATTGTACAGGCGTGAAAATATAGGCACCGAACAAGAGTTGAAGTGTCCCGACGAGGGCACCTGTTGCGAGACCACCTTTTAATCCGTGGCGGAATGCCATCACAAAGATCGGGAGCATCGCTAAACTGATGGATCCCCCTTGTGGCAAACGGTATGGAATGAGCAAATCAAAAATGAGCCCGAGCGCTGCAAACAATGAAATTTCAATGAGCGCTTGTAATTTGAAACGTGATTTCATCTTTCTTCCTCCTTTATTTGGTTGAACGACAAAAAGCAGCATGACGTAAACGCCATGCTGCTTGGATTCGCAACGTGCATTTTCGCCACATCCCTACGTCCGTGTGAACGGAACAGGTTCAAAGGGTTAGCGTATGCCTCTCAGCCACATGATGTGACACCCCTTGCGACTCTATCTTGTTGTTCTATCGTCGATTATACACGAGATGCGCCACGAATGCTATCGATGGCTGCTTTATAATCTGGTTGATTATAGATGGCTGATCCCGCAACAAGGACATCAGCCCCTGCGTCGATGCAATATTTTGCCGTTTCCGCGTTGACACCACCATCGATTTCAATCTCAAAATCAAGCTGACGGTCTTGGCGGAGATGACTGAGTGCTGAAATTTTCGGTACGACCGATTCGATGAAGGCTTGTCCCCCGAACCCTGGGTTGACGGTCATGAGCAATACCATGTCGACGTCCGCAAGCACGTGTTCAATCGTCGAGAGCGGTGTATGCGGGTTCAAGACGACTCCGCATTTTGCGCCAGCCGCTTTGATTTGTTGCAAGACGCGATGCAAATGGTTCGTCGCTTCCACGTGAACGGTCACGATGTCCGCTCCCGCTTTCACGAAGTCTTCGACATAGCGTTCCGGTTGGTCAATCATCAAATGCACATCGAGGACCATGTCTGATTTTTTACGCAAGCTTGCGAGGACCGGCAGACCAATCGAGATGTTCGGCACGAACTGTCCGTCCATGACGTCAAAATGGATATAGTCCGCTCCCGCTTCTTGGACAGCTTTCACTTCCGCCTCCAAATTGGCAAAGTCGGCCGCTAAAATAGATGGTGCAATTTTAATCATCTGTCAATACCTCCGTTTTCGATCGTTTAACTCTTCCATAAAGGTAACATAATTCTCGTATCGTGTTGAAGCGATTTCACCATTTTCAACGGCTTGTTTGATGGCACATCCCGGTTCATTCAGATGAGCACATCCACGGAACTTACAATCGTCATGGCGTTCCACGAAATCAGGGAAGCACCATCTGAGTTCATCTGCCTCAAGTTCTTGCGGAAACTCCAAGCTTGAAAATCCAGGTGTGTCGGCAACAAGACCATCCGCTAATTGAATCAACGTCACGTGACGCGTCGTATGCTTTCCACGACCGAGTGATTTAGAGATTTCCCCTGTCGCCAACTCGAGCTCTGGCGCGACGGCGTTAAGTAACGAACTTTTCCCGACACCGGTCTGACCGGCGAAGACGCTCGTCTTCCCTTTGAAGAGACCGCGCACTTCATCCACTCCGTGCGCTTGCTCCGTCGATGTCTCAATCACGTCATACCCGATGGCGCGATAACGTGCAATCGCTTCTTGTATCGGCTCGACTTCATGTTCATCGAGCAAGTCCATCTTCGTCAAGACGATGATTGGATGAATTTGCTTTGACTCGATGAGGACGAGGAAACGGTCGAGTAAATGATATGAAAACGCCGGTTCTTTTACTGAAAAGAGGAGGAACGCCTGATCGATATTGGCAATCGGCGGGCGAACGAGGTGGTTTTGACGCTCTTCCACCTCTAAAATATAGCCGGTCCCATCTTCTTGATCTTGAATCACCACATCATCGCCGACGACCGGTGAGATGTTGCGTTTTCGAAAGTTTCCTCTGGCCCGACAACGAATCTCTTGATTCGTCTCGGTCATCACATCGTAAAACCCGCCTTGAAGGCGAATGATTGTTCCTTTCATTATGACTACCTCCTTTAAAAAAGAGGTGACGACACCGTCACCTCTTTATTGTGCCTCTTCAGCTTGTGCATATGTGACTGAATCTGTTCGGACAATCTCACCATCGACTTCAATCGTCGCCGTCCCGACTTCGTCAGGGGCAATGACGAGCGTATACGAATACGTTGTCGTCTCTGTGATTTGATCACGAAGCACCTCAATCTCACCGCGTGCGTCAACCGTACGAATCACGACTTCGACCGTCTTCGGTTTCTTGTCTTTGTCCGGTTGCTCGACTTCCACGGTCACTTCACGTTCAATTGAAATATCAGTCGGTTCAACGCCTTCCGATACGATGACCGTGAGCTCCGTTCCCGGGTCGACTGCTGTCCCGGCTGTCGGAAGTTGACGGATGATTTGACCTTTTGGAACACTTGTCGAAAATTCATCCCGCTTCACGATTTTCAATTTGTTCTGTTCAGCATAAATGGATGCTTCGTCGAACGTATATCCAGCAAGGTTCGATAGTTCCACTTTGTTGCTTCCTGTCGAAACGACGAGTGTGACCGTCACCTCTGAAGGAACGACCTCTTCACCTGGGTCGACCGATTGCGAAATCACGTCTCCACTATTCACCGTTTCGGAAGCTTCTGTTGTGATTTCAAGGTCGCTGAATGCCAAGTCTTTCAACATACGTTCGGCAGCAGTTTGCGAGAGACCTTCTACGTTCGGCATTTCGACCGTCTCTTTTCCGGCCGATACGACAATCGTCACGGTCGTTCCGCGTTTTGGCTTACGTCCTTCTTGCGGGTTTTGCGAAATGACCTCACCCTCCGCAATATCATCGCTCGCCCGTTCTGTCACTTCGACGACAAACCCGGAAGCTTCAAGCTCTGTCGTCGCATCCCCGATACTCATACCGACGACATCCGGCACGACGGAACGCGACATCTCATCGGCAACCACGTAAGCGGCAATGCTTCCACCAATCAATAGAACGATGAGTAAGATCCAAATCCACCATTTTCGTTTCTTCTTTTTCACAGGCACCTCTTCCGGTTCCTGTTCTTTTGGTGGCGTGACCGGTGGTGGTGTCACGGGCACATCTTGTTTTTCTTCCGGCACGACCGGTGCCATTACGAGCGTCTGGTCGAACTCGTCTTGATTTGCCGAGAGTCGTCTCGGTTCATTGGCACGTTCACGGCTCAACGCGGTCATGCAATCTTTTTTAAAGGCTGCGACCGATGCATGTCGGGCACCCGGTGATTTTGATAAGGCTTGCATGACACAGTTCTCAAGCGCTTGTGGGATATTCGGATTTAAGTCCATCGGTCGAATCGGGTCATCTTGCAAATGTTGAAGGGCGACCGCGACCGGCGTCTCGCCGATGAACGGTACACGACCCGTCAACAATTCATAAAGAACCGCACCGAGCGAGTAAATGTCCGATTTTTCATCCGCAAATTTCCCACGAGCTTGCTCGGGTGAGAAGTAATGGACAGAACCAAGGACGGACATCGTATGCGTCAACGTCGCATTCGACATCGCGACAGCAATCCCAAAATCGGTCACTTTCACGTTTCCATGCTGATCGATCATCATATTCTGCGGCTTGATGTCCCGGTGAATGATTCGGTTCGCATGGGCGTGGTCAATCGCATCACAAATCTGCCCCATGATGCGCAACGCCTCATCGACAGATATGTATTCTTCCTGCAAATATTGTTTTAACGTCATGCCATCGACGTGCTCCATGACGATATAGTATAAATCATCTTCATCGCCGACGTCGTAGATGGCGACGATATTCGGATGGTTCAGACTCGTAGCCGCGTGGGCTTCTCGCTCGAACCGACGTATAAATTGTTCGTTATGTGAGAATTCAGATCGCAACACCTTGATGGCGACGGTTCGGTTTAAAATCTCGTCATGAGCCCGGTATACATTTGCCATGCCTCCGCTGCCGATTTGTTGTTCGATCCGATAACGATCGTTGATTCGTTCTCCGCTTCGCATCGGATTCATCCTCTCTTTCTATCTGTGAATTGAACGAGGGCGACCGTGATGTTGTCGCTCCCTCCCAATTGGTTGGCTTCCGCAATCAGTTGATCTGCCTTTTGATCAGCTGATACAGCTTGTTGTAAAACGTGTTGAATCGCCCCATCGGTCAGATGTGTCGTCAATCCATCCGTACAAATTAAAATCACATCAAACTCAGGGTCAGCGAGCACTTGTACGTCAGGCTCGACTTGTTCGCTTGAACCGATCGCTCGGGTGATGACATTTCGTTTCGGATGAACGCGCATCTCTTCTTCCGTCAATTCACCGAGCTGTTTGAGCACGTTGACGTAAGAATGGTCTTCTGTAAGACGCCTTAATTCGTTCGCTTGCAGGGCATAGACACGGCTATCGCCGATATGAACGATGACAACTGTCTCTCCGTTCCAACAAACGGCCGCCACAGTCGTTCCCATCATGACAAGGTTCGACTGTTTCGCAAACTGCAACACTTGTTCATTCGCCAAGTGAATGTGATGGCGGAACCATTGTTCGATGTCGACAGGGGTCGACGGGAGAGACGGGAAAGCCCGTCGAAACTCTTCAATCACGATTTGACTCGCGACCTCTCCCGCTGCATGTCCACCCATCCCGTCGGCAACGAGCGCAATTCCTGAGAAGGCATCGCCTAAGATTAAAACTGCATCTTCATTTTGTGTGCGTACTTGTCCACGATCTGTTCGAAATGCTAATTCCATCTTTCTGATTACCTCGTTTCTTGTTCGCGCTCCTTCGCTCGAAGTTGCCCACAAGCAGCATCGATATCCGAACCTTGTTCGCGACGAATCGTCACGTTCACATTGCGGTCTTTGAGCACTTTTTCGAAGGCAAAGATTTGAGCTCTCGGTGTGCGTACGTAGTCGCGTTCCAATACGTGGTTGACTGGGATCAAGTTGACGTGACATTTGATGCCTTTCAACAAGTCAGCCAATTCGTGGGCATGGTCTTCCGTATCGTTGACGCCACCAAACAATCCGTATTCGAACGTGATGCGACGACCGCTCTTCTCCGTATAGTAACGGACGGCATCCATCAACTTGTTCAAGTCAAACGCACGGTTGATTGGCATGAGACGTGTACGTAGTTCTGTCGAAGCCGCATGAAGAGAGATGGCGAAGTTGATGCGCATACCTTCATCGGCAAACTTATAAATTTTTGGAACGATTCCGCTCGTTGATACCGTGATGTGACGGGCACCGATATTAAGGCCGTTATCATGGTTGACCGTACGTAAGAAGCGCATCAACTCATCATAGTTATCAAACGGTTCACCAATTCCCATGACGACGATCGAGTCAACACGTTCGCCTGTCGCGTCTAGGGCGCGCTGTACATCAAGAACTTGTGCCGTGATTTCACCAGCTTCTAAGTTACGTTTCAACCCACCGAGTGTTGAGGCACAGAACGTACAGCCGATCCGGCAACCGACTTGTGTCGTGACACAAATGGAGTTCCCGTACTCGTGACGCATGAGAACCGTTTCAATTGAATAGCCATCTTGAAGTTCGAACAAGAATTTGATCGTACCGTCTTGCGATTCTTGTTTGACCAATTCTTTCAACGTTGTCAGTTGGAACGACTCTTGTAATTGGTCACGAAGTACTTTTGGAACGTTCGTCATATCGTCGAATGACGTGACACGTTTGACGTACATCCAATCATATAATTGTTTCGCACGGAATGATTTTTCTCCTGCTTCCACGACCCACGCCTCAAGTTCAGGGAACGTCAACGAATAAAGTGACGGTTTTGCGCCTAAAAGTGGATTCTTTTCTACTGCTTTTGGATTCATTGTTTTATACCTCTTTCTTAAATGCGGCGATATAGAAGCCGTCGGTCCCGAATGTCGTCGGTAATAGTTTTAATTCAGCACGGTCCGATGCCATGATCGGACGAACAGATTGCGGCAGACGCTCTTTTAGCGTCTCGTCCCACACCAATCCTTTTGACAATACATAGTCAGCCTGCGTCTCGTTCTCGGACGGATCAATCGTACATGTCGAGTAAACAAGCGTACCACCTGGTTTGAGCAGTGGCAATACGGCATCAATGATTTGTCGTTGAATCTTCGGTAAGTTTTCTAACTGGGCTTTGTCTTTCGTCCACTTGATATCTGGCTTCCGACGAATGACACCAAGACCCGAACAAGGAACATCTAGAAGAATACGGTCAAAGCTCTCTTTTTCAAACCGTTCACCTGCCAGACGAGCATCAAGGGCAAGTGCGGTCACTCCATTGATGTGAAGACGTTTGGCTTGCTGGTCGATCAATTTCGCTTTATGTGGATGTAAATCGAGTGCTGTGAGCGAACCGTTCTCCATCCGTTCTGCCGTGTGCATCGCTTTCCCACCAGGGGCGGCACATGCGTCTAAAATCTGATCATCTTTCGACACACCGAGGGCATCTGCGACAAGCATCGAGCTCTCATCTTGAATCGATAAGAGGCCTTCCTCGATGAACGGGGTCGAATGGACGTTGCCCGATTCGACGACGAGTCCGTCGCTTGATAGTTCAGAGCGTGACGTCAAGACACCTAAGTCGGCCAACCGGTTCATCATGTCGTCGACAGACGCTCGTTTACGGTTGACGCGAACCGTGACAGGAGCCGGCTCATTGTTCAATTGACAGATGGCTTCTGCTGTTTCCACCCCATATAGGTAAATCCAATCGGAAACGAGCCATTTCGGATGACTATGTTCGATCGAGATTCTTTCCGCATCTGTCAACTCGCTAAAATCAGGGAACCCTTCACGGAGAACGTTACGTAACACCCCGTTCACGAATTTGCTCGTTCCGAGATGGTGTCCTCGTTTTTTCGCGATTTCGACCGCTTCGTGTAAGACGGCACGATCTGGCACCTTATCGAGGTAAAAGAGTTGATATACACTCATCCGAAGAAGCGGAAGGACGAACTTATCGAGCTTCTTCGGCGAACGGATTCGATCGTTTAAGATGTAATCCAACGTTCCTTTTCGACTGAGTGTCCCGTAAACGAGTTCGGTATACAGACCGACATCTTTTGGGGCGACTTTCTTTTGTTTTAATGCGTCATTGACGGCAATCGTTGAATATGCGCCGCCTTGTTCAATTTTTATCAGCGTATCAAGCGCTGCTTCACGTACGTTCATGAGTTCCTCCTAATCGGTCACCAACACGCAACTTCTGTCCAGCTCCACGCATGAAGGTCGCACCATCCATTCGTTTTTTCCCTGCTGGTTGTAAGTCCGTCACTTTGATGGCAACGCTGTTCCCAGTTGCCACGACGAACCCGTCCTCTTCAAGTCGAACGACTTCTCCAGGTTGCCCTGTACCCGTCGTCTTCTCTCCCATGAACAGTTTCACGCGTTCACCTTCAAGCGTCGAATAGGCAGTCGGGAATGGATTCATCCCGCGAATGTGATTATAGATGGCTTCCCCACCCATACTCCAGTCGATTTGTTCGCGCTCACGGCTGATGTTCGGTGCAAACGTCACATCCCGCTCATCTTGAGGGACCGCTTCAATCCATCCTTCTAAGAAAGCTGGAAGTGTACGGATGAGAAGATCGCTTCCTGCTACAGCCAGTTTATCAAATAACGTTCCGACCGTATCCATTTCTTCAATCGGAACAATCGTATTGGCAATCATGTCACCTGCGTCCAATTTGTCGACCATATACATGATTGTCACACCTGTTTCCGACTCACCATCGATGATGGCTTGATGGATCGGGGCACCTCCACGATATTTCGGAAGTAGCGAGGCATGGACATTGATTGCTCCGTGAGGCGGTGCCTCGAGTAATGCGGTCGGCACGATTTGACCATACGCTGCCGTGACGATGAGGTCCGGACGTAACGCTAAAATTTCTTCATAATCCGTGCGAACTTTCTCAGGTTGCAAGACAGGAATGCCGTGACGTAGTGCATACTCTTTCACAGGCGTTGGTTTCAGTTCACGTTTTCGTCCGACCGGTTTGTCCGGTTGCGAGACGACACCTACGACATTGTATCCTTCTTCGAGCAGTCGCTCAAGTACAGATACCGCAAATGTCGGAGTTCCCATGAAGACGATCCGTTTGTCTTTTCCAGGGTTTGGAACCGCGAGCTTATCTGTGAATAAGACGCCATTCAAATGATCCATCTCATGCTGAATCGCCCGGGCGAAGAAGCCGCTCGCTTGAATCGTATGCGTGCGTCCTTTCAAGTCCTGATTTTTGACGACAATCGACTCATGACGTTCCACGAATCCAAATTCGCCTGGGATGCTCAAACACCCTTCGAGTCCGACCTCACGTCCTGACGTCTCGATGATTTCAGGATTGATCAAGACGAGAGGACCCGTCTCATCATCGGTATGGACGACTGCGAGTCGTTGATTCAAGTTGACCTGTGGTGCCGCAACACCGACTCCATCATACTCATACATCGTATCAAACAATCGGTCGACCGTTTGACGCAATTTTTTATCGAACTTCGTTACCGGTTCGCATGTTACGCGTAATATATCGTTCGGTACTTCTACTACTTTATACATGTCTCTCCACCTCACATGAATACGTATGGGTTCACATCGATACTCATTTGATATTCTTTCTTACTGATCGCTTTCGCTCTTGCTTGTTGAAGGCGAGCTAACTCCGCGTAGAGCGTTTCAGGTTGTTTCGTTTTAATGAACACCTGATAACGATACGCATTCTTTAATTTTGATAACGGGGCAGGCATCGGACCGTTCAAGCGGCTGTTCTCCACTTGTGCCTGTAAAAAGTCTGATGCAAACAGTTCCGCCTCCGCCTTGGCGACGAGCGGATTTTCTGCCGAGAACGTGACGAGCGTCAAAAACCAATACGGCGGATGGTTCCCGACTTGACGAAGACCCATCTCTTTGGCGAAGAACGTCTCATAGTCGTGTTCACTCGCTGTCTCGATGACATAATGGTCCGGATTGTACGTTTGGACGAACGCCTCACCTGGAAGTTTTCCACGACCGGCTCTCCCTGCCACTTGGGTGACAAGTTGGAACGTCCGCTCGGTCGCACGGAAATCAGGCATCCCGAGCGTCGCGTCTGCCGCAAGTACTCCGACGAGCGTGACGTTTGGGAAGTCGAGTCCTTTGGCAATCATTTGGGTGCCGAGTAAAATGTCGGCCTCTCCTTCTTCGAAGCGTCGTAACAATTGTTCGTGCGATCCTTTCCGCGACGTCGTATCTTGGTCCATTCGGATGATCCGCGCCTCCGGAATCCGATTCAACAACTCCGTCTCGATCTTCTGGGTGCCTGATCCGAACTGCTTGATTTTCTTACTATTGCACGATGGACACGTTGACGGCATGCCGACTTCGTAGCCACAATAATGACACTTCAATCGATCACCATATTGATGATACGTTAAGTTGACCGCACAATGCGGACATGTCATTCCTTCCCCACAGTCCCGACACATGACAAATGTCGTAAACCCACGGCGATTCAACAGAATGACACATTGCTCTTTTTTCTCGATCCGGCCGAGGATTCCATTAAACAATTCCTCAGAGAACATCGTCGTATTGCCTTTTGCCAGTTCACGGCGCATATCGATAATGTGGACCGGTGGCATCTCTCCACCGTACCGTTCTTTCAAGTGTAAGTAGCGATACACACCCTTTTGCGCCCGGGCGTATGACTCGAGCGAAGGTGTCGCACTCCCCAACACGACGGGACACCCATGATAGCGGGCCCGCCAGATGGCGACATCGCGCGCATGATAGCGCGGATTCTCTTCTTGTTTATACGTCGTCTCATGCTCTTCATCTAAGATGATGAGGCCGAGACGGTCGAGCGGCGCAAAGATGGCCGAACGAGCACCGACGACGACGTCGACTTCCTTCCGCTTAATTTTACGCCACTCATCATACTTTTCCCCTTTAGAAAGGGCACTGTGTAAGACTGCGACGCGTTCACCAAAGCGACGTTTAAAACGTTTTACCATCATCGGCGTCAAACTGATTTCCGGCACGAGCAAGATGGCCTGCTTTCCTTCATCAATGACTTGCCCAATCGATTCTAAATACACTTCGGTCTTTCCGCTACCGGTCACACCGTGTACAAGTAACGTCTCGCCTGCATCCGCCTCATGGATTGCCTGGACCGCGTTCGCCTGACTATCGTTTAACTGCACCGATTCCTGTACTTGTTCAATCGTCGCGTACGGGTCACGATTCAATTCCACTTCGGTCAACCGCACCGCACCGAGATCTTCGAGCTTTTGAAGTTGCGGACGAGTCAAGCCGATTTGGCGTAATGCCGACCAATACATACGTGGCGTCTCTTCTAACGCTTGAATCGCTTCTAGTTGCTTTTTCGCACGTTTCGAGACGACTGTCGGATTGAGCAGTTCGACGACGATGTCTGTTTTGACTGTTTTCTTTTCTTTCAGAACGGGAGCGAGGGTAAGCTCCCCTTTTTTAGCAAGTCCGAGAATGACCGATTGAATGTCTTTCGGATATTCCGATAAATGTGTCCCGAGACGAACACCTTCAGGCACATGCCCCTCTTTAATTTCTTTGTCGTAACTAACTTTTAGCGCTGCCGGTAGCATCGCAAGGAGTGCAGAAGAACGGAAGCATAGCGTCGTCTCCTTCACATGGATGGACAAGTCGAGCAGTTCATCCGTTAGTGAGGATTCTTCATCTAATAAGGCTTCGAGCGGCTTCAATCCATCTCTCGTCCCGTCCGATGTGCCAACGACGATTCCTAACAGACGGCGTGAACCGAATGGAACGGAGACACGCATCCCCGGTTCAATCAAGGATTCGAATTGTTCGGGTACTTCATAATCAAACGGACGATCAATCGTGATCACCGGTGCATCAACATGGACGTGGGCAATCATTGGACCGCTTCCTTAAAGTGTGTGAGCAACTCGAACGCCAACTGTTTCTTCGACTGTTTCGGAAGTTGAAGCGTCGTCCCATCGGCGTGGAACAGGACAGCCTCATTATCATCTGCACCGAATCCGACGTCACTACCGGATACATCGTTTGCAACGAGGAAATCGACGTTCTTTTTCTTCAGCTTCGCTGCCGCATGTTCTTCGAGTCGTTCCGTCTCCGCAGCAAAGCCGACTAACACTTGATGGGTCTTTCGTTCACCGAGTGTCTTGAGAATGTCTGTCGTTTCTTCGAGTTCGATTGTGAGTGGACCATGCACTTTTTTATGTTTCTCTGCATGGACCGTTTTAGGACGATAATCCGCGACTGCCGCCGACTTCACGACGAGGTCGAGTGATTCGAAACGACTTGTCACTTCCTGCAACATCTCTTCGCTCGATTTGACGGGAATGGCCGTCACACCGTCTGGTACGGGGACTTGAAGCGGACCATGGACGAGGGTGACACGGGCACCCATATCACGTGCCACTTCTGCGAGCGCCACACCCATTTTTCCTGAAGAGTCATTTGATAAGTAACGGACGGGGTCAATGCGTTCTACCGTCGGACCAGCCGTAATCAATACTTCTTTTCCGAGGTATAGTTTCGGGACGAACTGGCTTTCGATGATGCGCACCAAATCTTCTGGTTCCGGTAGACGTCCACCGCCAATCCAGCCACATGCCAAGTTACCGACGCCTGGTTCGATCAACTGATAGCCGTAAGATTTTAACGTCTCGATATTCCGCTGTGTGGCAGGATGTTCGAGCATGTTCACATTCATCGCCGGTGAGACGATCACTGGGCACTTCGCCGCTAGGATCGACGTCGTGATGAAGTCATCTGCAATCCCGTTCGCTAATTTCGCGATCGTGTTTGCCGTCGCAGGAGCGACGACGATTAAGTCACTCGAGTCGACGACATCGATATGTGCAATCTTTGTTGGATCATGCTCTTCAAACACATCGGTATAGACCGGATTTCGACTGAGCGCCTGGAAGGTCGCCTGACCCACGAATTGTTCTGCCGACTTCGTCATCGCGACGCGAACATTCGCTCCGGCTTGAACCAATTTCGATGTGAGCGCACACGCCTTGTAGGCGGCGATGCCACCACTCACACATAACAAAATAGTACGATCCTTCACCATTCCCAAACTCCCCCTTATAGACAATGAGACCCAAGTCGCAAACGACTTGGGTCACACTTCATCCGTTGTTTTTTTCGTTCACGATGATTGTCGTATCACCCGAAAATAGTTCTTCTAACGCTTGACCGACCGGCTTATATGATTTTGGCTCGGCGACTTTCGGTGCTTTTCCATCTTGAATCTGACGCGCCCGTTTTGCAGCGACCGTAACGATCGTATATTTTGACGGGATAGTACGTTGTAAGGCATCAATCGAAGGGTATAACATTAAATGACCTCCATCATGGCTTTTTTATAGAGTGACGCAACACGTTCACGTTTACAATGCTCAGCTGTCACAATCGCTTTAATCCGATCGATGGCTTTGTCGACCTCGTCGTTCGTGACGACGTAATCATAGGCGTCCATCAACTCGATTTCTTCACGCGCGACGAGCAGGCGTTGCTTGATGACTTCTTCAGACTCCGTGCCTCGTCCGATTAGACGATTGCGAAGTTCTTGAAGACTTGGTGGTGCCAAGAATAAAAAGACGGCTTCTGGGAGAAGTTCCTTCACTTGGAACGCCCCTTGCACCTCAATTTCAAGAATGACATCTTGGCCGCTTTCGAGCGTTTCACGCACCCACTCTACAGGCGTCCCGTAATAGTTGCCGACGAACTCGGCGTGTTCGAGCAATTCTTTTTGTTCGATCATGCGTTCGAACTCTTCTCTCGATTTGAAGAAGTAATGCACTCCTTCGACTTCCCCTTCACGTGGCTTTCGAGTCGTCGCCGACACCGAATATTGAAGGTTATTGTCCTCTTCCTCGCGAAGAGCACGACAAACGGTCCCTTTTCCGACACCGCTCGGTCCAGACAAAACGATTAATAATCCTCGTTCTTTAAAATTCACTGCAAGCCCTCCATCTTCTAACATCACATTTAATTATAATAGCAGTCAATCAATTGTCCCGGCAAGAAGAAGTTCGGATTTCCTACTCCATCGTACCATATTTTCTGTTTTTCTGATAACGTAGAGACAGAAAATGAACAAAGGTGATGAGATCATTGGCTTATGATGGATTAATGACATATCGTGTCGTACAAGAATTACAATCGCTCGTCGGAGGACGAATCAACAAAGTACATCAACCGTATTCTCTCGATTTGATGCTCCAAATTCGTTCGAACCGACAGAACGCGCAACTACTCATATCAGCAAACGCGATGTATGCCCGTCTTCAATTGACGGATACACCGATTAAAAATCCGCAAGAACCGCCGATGTTCTGCATGATGCTACGAAAACATGTAGAAGGCGGATTTATCACGGCGGTCGAACAAATCGGTCGTGACCGTGTCATCGTCATCTCCGTCCGCTCTCGAAACGAGCTCGGTGATGAAGAATCGAAAAAAGTCTACATCGAGTTGATGGGACGTCACTCGAACGTCGTCTTAACTACAGAAGACGGGAAAATATTAGATGCAATCAAACACCTCCCGCCTTCGCAAAACACGTATCGAACGATCATGCCGGGTAGTGAATACCTCCTCCCGCCAGAACAACATAAGTTCGACCCGTTGTCTGATTTGACGGAAGGGTTGAAGCGAATCGACTGGAATGCCGGCAAATTGGACAAACAAATCGTCGCCACGTTCGCTGGGGTCAGCCCTCAAATCGCTCAAGAAGTCGTGCACCTCTCGAAGATGCCGAACCGTGAATCGATTCAGCAAGCGTTCGAGAACGTATTGCGTCAGCTTGAAGGACCTTATGTGTTCCAACAACTCGCTTCTGGAAAGGAACGTTTCGCCCCGATCGTATTGACGGCAGGAGAAATCGTATCCGAGGAAACATATGCATCGAGTAAAGAAGTGCTCGACCGTTTCTTCTATGAGAAAGCGAACCGTGACCGCGTCAGACAACAAGCCCACGATGTGGAGCGGCTCTTGAAATCCGAACTCGAGAAGAACTTGTTGAAGCGCCGCCGTCTCTTAGAGGACTTAAAGGCGACAGAACGAGCGGACGAGTTACAAAAGTTTGGCGAGTTGTTGACGACGTACTTGTTCCAGCTTGAAAAAGGGATGCGTGTCGCTGAAGTCGTCGATTACTACGATGAAGAGGGTGCGACCATCTCGATTCCGCTCGACCCGCTCAAAACGCCGAACGAGAATGCGCAACAATATTATAAGAAGTACAACAAATTAAAAGTTGCTAAAGTCGAAGTGAAAAAACAACTCGAATTAAACGACGCGGAAATCGACTATTTGGAGACGCTCACCGCCCAGCTCGATGTCGCCTCTCCATCCGACCTACTCGAGATTCGGGAAGAGCTCGCCGAAGAAGGATACATCCGTCAAAAACGTCAAAAGAAAAAAGCGAATCCAAAGATTTCGCTTGAAGCGTACACGTCTTCGACGGGAACGGAATTCTTCGTCGGGAAGAATAATACCCAAAACGACCATCTGACGTTCAAGTTCGCACGCCGTGATGAGATTTGGCTACACGTCAAAGACATCCCGGGTTCTCACGTCATCATTCGTTCCACGGACCCCGATGAGACGACGCTTCTCGAAGCCGCATCGGTCGCTGCCTACTTCTCGAAAGCACGCGCATCGAGCGGTGTGCCCGTCGATTATACGCGCGCCCGCTACGTGAAAAAACCAAGCGGTGCCAAACCCGGGTTTGTCATCTATACGGATCAACAGACCGTCTACGTGACACCGGATGAGCAATTGATGAAGTCGCTGAAACAGTCATAAACGAAACCCGCCATGTTCTGATGGCGGGTTTTTAGTAAGGAAACAACTTGATTTACGCTTTCGGGTCATGCTTAAATGCTTCGAGCTGTTCATGATAATCGAGCAAATGCCCGTGTAAAATTTCTGAAACGGATAAATCTTCGTGCGGCAACCTAAAGAGCGAATACGGTTTATCACACGTATAGAGAATATCGTGATGGTGCGCGAGTAAATATAAGAACTCCGATTCGAACGCCTGACGTTCTTCCTCGCTCATGAGTAAGAAAGCTTCCCGATGCTCGGCTAGACTTTCTAGCAACAAGACGAGCTTGTCTTCGAGATGAATGAGCAAGCGATACTGCTTGATTGTCATATACTTCAATTTCACGTTCGTCACTTTCATATCCTCTTGAAGCATCATATGCAGCTCCTGATGACCAAGGATGCGGGCACGCGTCTCTAACAGTTCCGCCGGTGAACCGACGAGTTCACGCCAATGGTGGAACAAATAAGATGAAGTCTTTCTGACCTCGCTCAACAAACGATCTTCATACCGCGGTGGCAAGAACGCATAGTTCACACCAAGTGAGACGAATACACCGACCGCCGTCAACAATGAGCGTGTCCATGCATAATGGAAGAAATCCGAAGTCGGGTTTTCTAACATCATGACGATGGCGAACGCCGCGTACGTCGACATGTGTGTCTTATCGAATGTCGTATTGAGCGTGAGCGACACGATGACCGCTATACCAATGGAAATGGGATTGACGCCGAACAAATAGACGATGAATAGTCCACACATGAGACCGACGACCGTTCCAAAGATTCGACTGAACACGATTTTAGACGAGCGCTTGACGGTCGGTTGCATCGCCACGACTGCTGCGATTGCACCCATTCCAGAATAAATTCCGAATACATACCACGAGATTGCGACGGTGATTGATACGGCAATCCCGGTCTTTAACGTACGAAGCCCGATTTTCGGGATGTAGCGTTTTCCATTCATTTCAGTTCGACCTTCCCTGTCTCAGAAATCAACTCAACGACAGGTCGATTCGATGTCGACAACTGATAGACACCTGGTTCGACTTCATCGTAACGGTCGCTACTTGAAATTTTCCCAGTCGTCGTCACGTTCACTTGCCCTGTCGCATGTTTTGGCGCATAACTAAGCGTTCCTGCTTCCGTTTGAACCGTCATCGCCTGGTTCACGACAACGTCTGTGATGGTCGCATGACGATAAGAACGGATATCTCCCGTTACGAGACGCGCGGATTCGATTGTCGTATCACTCTTCGTCTCGATTCGCAGACGATCACTATCGATTTGCTTCAAATTGACGGCGTTCGCATTCATCACAATCGTTTTCACGTTTAACCCTTGCCCGGTCACTTGTTCAGCACCGAGATGGACCGACGTCATCGAACTCGGTAAGGCAACGCGAAGCTTATAGCGGGACGGTTCATCACTGGCCCGACTGCCGAAATAGCTGAACCATCCATACCGCTCGACGACATAGATGGTATCGCCGACCGATTTTACTTTGATACGTCGTTCTTTCGAATTGGTCTGCACCACTTCGATCTGTACTTTTTCATTTGGACTACGCACGAACTCGACATTCCCATGATACGTCTCGAGTCGTAACTTCTTCATTTGGTATCGATCTTCATACTGGTCCCCTAACGCCAACAAATGGCTGAATACGAATAAATTCACGAGAAAGAGCGTCGGGATGACCGTCAAGACGAGACCGAAGGCGATTTTACGATGTTTCGGGATTGCCCGAAATCGTGCGCTCCATGTTTTTTCTTTGCTTCTTGAATACGCCATATGCCTCTCCTTCTTAGTTCACTTTCATCAGTTTACCATGAAGTATGACATATGCCGAATCGAAAAAGAATCCGCCCGAAGGTGGATTCTTAAGATGTGACGAGGTCGCTCCAGGCGCGAGGGTCTTGTTGCCACTCGCGAAGAGAGTGAATCTCTGATTGGGTTAAGTTCCCTGTTGATTCCGCAACCTCGACCAATTCGGGGAATGTCGTCAAGGAAGTGGCACTGATATTTGCACCCGCTAAATTCTTCTCTAAAATCGGCAATCCGTAAGAGAAGATGGCTTGAATGCCGATGACCTCACCACCCGCTTCACGAATCGCATGGGCTGCATCGATACTCGACATACCTGTCGACAACAAATCTTCGATGACGAGCACGCGTGCTCCGCGATCGAGTTTCCCTTCGATTTGATTCCCCTTCCCATGACCTTTCGCACTCGAGCGGACGTAAATGAATGGGAGACCGAGACGGTCGGCAAGTAAAGCGCCGTGTGGGATACCGGCTGTGGCCGTTCCCGCGATGATATCGACTTCTGTTGTCCCGACTGCGTCCACCAATCCATCGATGATCATGTTACGGATGTCGGGATAACTGAGCGTTAACCGGTTGTCACAATAGATTGGGCTTCTCAACCCGCTCGACCATGTATATGGCTCCATCGGTGATAATGTGACGGCTTTAATTTGTAATAAGGCTTCAGCGATTTGTTTCATATGATTGTCCCCATTCCATCATAAATTGTTCATACATAGCTAACGGATCATTTGCGCGTGTAATCGGGCGACCGACAACGATTGCGTGGACACCGGCGAGTCTCGCTTCATGCGGCGTCGCGACACGTACTTGGTCGTCATCGGTTTGACCGAGTCGGATCCCAGGTGTGACCGTCATAAACGCGTCACCGAGTTCCTGATGAATCATCTTCGCTTCCTGAACAGATGCAACGACACCATCAAGTCCCGCCTGCTTAGCGAGCGATGCCTGACGGATGACAGCTTGATCAAGTCGACCCGTTATCCCGAGCTCCGTCTGCATCATCTGTTCATCCGTGGATGTCAATTGGGTGACACCAATCAAACGGGTCGTGTCATTTTCTTGGCGAAGCCCATCCAACGCATAGCGCATCATCTTTTCACCGCCTAGCGTATGCACGTTCGTCATCGCGACTCCAAGCTTTCCGATTTGACGCATCGTGCGACGTGCCGTCTCTGGAATGTCATGTACTTTCACATCGAGAAAAACCGGATACCCGAGGTCGACCAACTCTTCGACAAAGCGTCCACCTTCCCGATAAAACAGTTCCATCCCTACTTTGACAGCAGGTCGGCCCGGGAATGGTTTTAATAAATGAAGCGCCTCATCGCGTGTCTCCACGTCAAGGGCGAGATACAAGTTGTGCATATGCTTTCCCCCTCACGTCCAGTATATGATCGATTCCAAGTGAATCGAGTCGTGCCGGTAATGCCTCGATGATTTCTTGACAAACATATGGATTTTCAAAATTTGCGGTACCGACTGCAACAGCGGACGCTCCCGCATAGATGAATTCGAGAACGTCGTCGACCGTCCGAACGCCGCCCATGGCGATGATTGGGATGTCGACCGCTTGCGCGACTTCATATACCATCCGGACCGCCACCGGTTTAATGGCTGGACCTGATAATCCGCCGATTCGGTTCGCCAAGATCGGTTGCCCGGTTTCGATATCGATCCGCATCCCGACGAGCGTATTGATCATCGTCAAACCGTCCGCCCCAGCCGCTTCGACTGCACGCGCCATGTCTGTGATTGACGTGACGTTCGGGGACAGCTTCACATAGACCGGCTTACTTGAAGCCGCTTTGACGAGTCTCGTCAATTCCGCAGCCATCACAGGATCCGTCCCAAACTGCATCCCCCCACACTTCACGTTCGGACATGAGATGTTCAGCTCGATGGCTTTGATGGTCGGGTCCGCACTGATGCGACGTGCGACTTCCACGTATTCGTCTGGCGTCGACCCGGCGACGTTGGCGATGATCTCTGTATCGAAAGTGGAGAGGAACGGCAATTTCTCCTCGATGATTGCATCGACCCCTGGATTTTGAAGGCCGATCGCATTGAGCATCCCTTGCGCCGTCTCTGCGACACGTGGCGTCGCATTTCCGAATCGTGACTCTTCTGTCGCTGCCTTGATCATGATGCCGCCTAAGATGGAGAGGTCATACAGTTTGGCAAACTCTTCCCCGAATCCGAAACATCCAGAAGCCGGGATAATCGGATTTTTCAACTGGAGTCCTGGTAACTCGACATGTAATCTCATAACAGCACCTCTTCCGCATTGAATACCGGTCCATCGCTACATACTTTCACATAGCCTTCCGGCGCTTTGCAGACGCAAGCAAAGCAAGCGCCGATGCCACAACCCATTCGATTTTCAATCGAGATGTAACGCTCCGGAATCGGTGAAGCGGCGACCGCCTTCAACATCGCTTCTGGACCACAGCTGAATAACACGTCCGCATCGATGCGTGCGAGTGGTCCCGTCACAAATCCGCGTTCCCCGTGGCTCCCGTCAACGGTCGTGATGATTGTTTCCCCGAGCTCTTGAAATGCTTCTTCATAAAAGACGCTCTCTTTTGAATCAAACCCAAGTATCGCAATCGTCTCAATCCCCATCTCATGTAGACGACGTCTGACGTAGTAAAGGGGAGGTACCCCGATTCCACCACCGACAAGGACAATCCGTTTCCCATGTTGTGCGAGCGGAAACCCGTTGCCGAGTGGTCCGAGGACGTCAAGTGTGTCCCCGACACGCTTGTTTGCCAACTCGGAAGTCCCTTCTCCGATTACCTTATATAAAAATGTGACTTCTTCTCCTTCAACGTTCGCCACCGACAACGGTCGACGTAACAGACCGGACGTCTTGATGTGAAAGAACGTCCCTGGGGCGATTTCCACCCCAGGACAACGTACTTTCATCTCCATCGTCGCTTTTGCGATTTGGCGATTGCTGATGATGGTTACGTCACGTCTCATACCATCACCCCGAACTTTGTGAATGCCGGAATGCTGACCGTTTGGAACGACAGGCTTTCAATGACTTGTATTAGCGCTTCGACCGTGTCGAGCGATGTGAGGCACACTGTGCCTTGCTCGGCGGCCGTACGACGAATCAAGAAGCCGTCTTTCGTCACGAGTGCGTCGCGACTCGTCGTATTGATGATCAAGTCGACTTCCCCGCGCTCGATCACGCTGAGCATCGTCTCACCTGATTCTTGAATCTTCCCGACCCGACGGACGCGCATCTGCTCCGCTTCTAGTCCATCTGCCGTACCGCTCGTCGCCATGAGACGGAAGCCGAGACGGTCAAATCGTTTGGCTAAGGCAATCGCCTCCTCCTTGTCGTGATCCGCGATTGTCATGAGGACGTTTCCTTTTAAGGCGATGTTCATTCCAGCTGCGACAAGACCTTTATAGAGTGCCTTTTCAAGAGTCCGGTCTGTTGCCATGACTTCCCCTGTCGATTTCATCTCAGGTCCAAGCGACGGATCGACTTCTTTCAATTTCGCGAAAGAGAAGACCGGCACTTTGACAGAGATGCTGTCTGACTCGGGATGGATGCCTGTTCCAAGACCAAGTTCTTTCAAGCTCGTTCCGAGAATTGTTTGCGTCGCAATTCGTGCGACAGGTAAACCTGTCACTTTTGAGATGAACGGAACCGTTCGGCTCGCACGCGGGTTTACTTCGATGACATACAAATCATCCGCATAGACGAACTGGATGTTGAGAAGCCCTTTGATGCGGAACGCTTTCGCCAACTTGATCGTGTAGTCGACGACTTTTTGCTTCAACGCATCACTGAGGCGTTGTGGCGGATATACTGCGATTGAGTCGCCAGAGTGTACACCGGCACGCTCGATATGCTCCATGATGCCTGGGATATAGACGTCCGTCCCGTCACAGATCGCGTCGACTTCAATCTCAATCCCCGTTAAATAGCGGTCGATGAGAACCGGACGATCTTTCGAAGCGATGACAGCGTTTCGCATGTAACGCTCGAGCTCTGACTGTTCATATACAATCTCCATCGCCCGTCCGCCAAGGACGTAAGATGGTCGGACGAGTACCGGATAACCGAGGTCGTTCGCACATGCAACCGCCTCTTCGACGTTCGTCGCTGTCTTCCCTGGTGGTTGAGCCAATCGTTCAGCTGACAAGGTAGCCTCGAACGCTTTCCGGTCTTCCGCGCGATCGATGTCTTCTAATGATGTCCCGAGAATCTTTACGCCGTTCGCTTCGAGCGATGCCGCCAAGTTGATGGCGGTCTGTCCACCGAATTGAACGATGACGCCGAGCGGATTCTCGTTATCGATGACTTCTAACACATCTTCCGTCGTCAACGGCTCGAAGTACAGGCGATCGGAGATGGAGAAGTCTGTCGAGACCGTCTCTGGGTTGTTGTTGATGATGATGGCTTCATATCCGGCGTCACGAATCGTCTGAATCGAATGAACGGTCGCATAGTCGAACTCGACACCTTGACCGATTCGAATCGGACCTGATCCGAGGACGAGGATTGATGGGCGGTCTGTCTTCACCGCTTCGTTCTCCACTTCATATGTCCCGTAGAAATATGGCGTCTCCGATGCGAATTCCGCCGCACACGTATCGACCATCTTATACACAGGGCGGATGTTCCATCCGTGACGTTGCGCACGAATCGTCTCAACGTCTGTCTCAAGGATTCGGGCGATGGCGACGTCACTGAAGCCGAGTCGCTTCACGTCGAGCAAACGCTCTGACGTCAATGGCTCCGATGCAAGTTGTTGCTCGGTCTGCCAAATATGGTTCAGTTTGTGTAAGTAGAAACGATCGATTTTCGTCAATTGATGAAGCGCTTCTACCGTGTATCCGCGGCGAAGAGCCTCATATACCATGAACAAGCGCTCGTCTGTCGGGTGAACGAGACCGTGCTCGAGCTGTTCTGTGCTCAAGTCCTTAAGTTGCGGGAGATATAATTCCTCCATCCCAAGTTCGAGCGAGCGCACGGCTTTTAAAAGCGCCTCTTCTAAGTTTCGACCGATGGCCATGACTTCACCCGTCGCTTTCATTTGTGTGCCTAAGCGGCGATCCGCGGACTCAAACTTATCAAAAGCGAAACGAGGGATTTTGGCAACGACATAATCAAGTGCCGGCTCGAATGAGGCGTAGCTCGTCTCGGTGACCGGGTTTTTTAGTTCTGACAACTTATAGCCGACAGCGACTTTTGCAGCGAGTTTGGCGATCGGATAGCCTGTCGCTTTTGATGCGAGCGCCGAGCTTCGTGAAACACGTGGGTTAACTTCGATGACGTAGTATGTGAAGCTATCTGGGTCGAGAGCGAACTGGATGTTACATCCTCCTTCAATCCCGAGTGCCCGGATGATGTCGAGCGAGACGCTACGAAGCATCTGATAATCGCGGTCCGATAACGTCTGAGTCGGTGCGAACACGATTGAGTCTCCTGTATGGACACCGACCGGGTCAAAGTTTTCCATCGCACAGACGATGATGGCCTGGTCGCTCGAGTCGCGCATGACCTCAAACTCGACTTCTTTCATCCCCGCAATCGACTTCTCTAACAACACTTGCGTCACTGGACTCGCCTTTAAACCAGATTCGACGATTTGCTCGAACGATTCACGGTCATGGGCAATCCCTCCACCGGTTCCGCCGAGCGTGTAAGCAGGTCGAATGATGATTGGATATCCGATACGCTCTGCAAATCCCCAAGCAGAATCGAGCGTATGGACGATTTCACTCTCAGGAACGCCATGCCCGAGTTCGAACATGAGGTTCCGGAACTGCTCACGGTCTTCAGCTTGCACGATGGCCGCTAGGTTCGTTCCGAGTAATTCCACCCCACAATCGCGTAATACTCCCCGCTTATCGAGTTCAAACGCCAAGTTCAATCCCGTCTGACCTCCGAGTGTCGCGAGTAGCGCATCCGGGCGTTCTTGGCGGATGATCCGCTCGACGAATTCAGGTTCGAGTGGTTCGATATACACGCGGTCCGCTGTCGTCGGGTCCGTCATGATCGTCGCCGGGTTCGAGTTGACGAGAATGACCTCGTAGCCTTCTTCTTTCAAGGCAAGACATGCCTGTGTACCAGCATAATCAAATTCTGCTGCTTGTCCGATCACAATCGGTCCTGATCCGATTACAAGGATTTTCTGAATATCTGGTCGTTTTGGCATGTCAAATTCCCACTTTCTGTTTGTTTTCTTGAACGAGTTGCATGAAACGGTCAAATAAATCGTTGGCGTCAAATGGTCCTGGTGCTGCTTCCGGGTGATACTGTACCGAGAATGTCGGATGATGCAGATGTTTCACTCCTTCGATCGTGCCGTCGTTGACCGCGCGATGCGTCACGATGAGCGCTGTATCGAGTAGTGATGCCTCCTCTACTGCGTATCCATGGTTTTGAGATGTGATCGTCACGGCGCCTGTCTCTAATTCAAGGACAGGATGGTTCGCCCCACGGTGTCCGAACGGAAGTTTGAATGTGTTCGCCCCGTTCGCGAGCGCGATCAGTTGATGACCGAGACAAATCCCGAACATCGGTGTCGTCGGCATAAGTTGTTGAATGAGTGGAATCGCTGTCGGGACGTCTTTCGGATCCCCCGGTCCGTTCGACAACATGATGCCATCTGGCTCGTACCGCAACACGTCTTCTGCAGTAGTGTCATGTGGGAAGACGATGACTTCACAGTCCCGCTTCATCAACTCGCGCATGATGCCAAGTTTGGCCCCGAAGTCGATCAACGCGATCCGTGGACCCGTACCCGTACTTACATACGTCCGTTTCGTCGAGACGCGTGCGACTTGATCGTTCGGAGACAGTTCGTTAAAGCGAGACTGTACCTCGTTCCATGTCAACTCACCATCGACGAGGACACCTCGCATGACACCTTGCGCCCGTAAGTGACGTGTCAACATACGCGTGTCGATATCGGATAACCCCGGGATACCAAAGCGAGTAAGCGTTGCATCTAGCGTCGCCGTGGAACGGAAGTTCGACGGTGTGTCGCAAGCCTCTTTTACAATCAATGCTTTTGCCATCGGAACTGTCGTTTCGAAGTCTTCACGATTGACCCCATAGTTTCCGATCAACGGGTTCGTCAGCACGATCATCTGGTCGCAATACGACGGATCCGACAAAATTTCTTGATAACCGGTCATACCTGTTTGGAAGACGACTTCCCCCATCGTATCCGCTGGTGCCCCGAATCCTTTACCGACAAATTTCATTCCATCCTCAAGCCATAATGTTCGTTTCATCAAATCGCCCCTTATATACAATTTCGCCACCGACCATCGTCATGACCGGCCATCCGACAAGTTGTTTCCCCGTAAACGGTGTGTTCTTTCCTTTTGAATAGAACGTCGACGGATCCACCACTCGCGTCGTTTCTGTATCGATTAGTACCAAATCGGCATCCGCCCCAACTTTCAGTTCACCTCTTGATAATCCAAATACGTCGCTCGGACGCTTTGTCATCCAGTCGATTAACTGATGTTCTTTCATGATGCCCGTCTTCACGAACGTCGTGTACAGAAGCGGGAACGCTGTTTCAAATCCGGTAATCCCGAATGGTGCACGCTCGATGCCTTGCGCTTTCTCCTCTGCCGTATGTGGGGCATGGTCTGTCGCAATCATGTCAATCGTTCCATCGAATAATCCTTCAAGAAGCGCCTGTCGATCGTCCTCGCTTCGGAGCGGAGGATTCATCTTGAAGTTGGCATCAAGCCCTGGGATATCGTCTTCGCTCAAGACGAGGTGGTGAGGAGTCACTTCGGCGGTCACTTGAATACCTGCCCGCTTCGCATCTCGGATGACACGGACCGATTGCCGCGATGAGACGTGACACACGTGATAATGACAGCCCGTTTCTTCAGCAATCAGCACATCTCGGGCGATATGGATACTCTCTGCAAGACTTGGAATCCCTTGAATCCCGTGCGCCTCACTGAACTTTCCTTCGTGGACCGATCCTGCTTTTAGCGTATTGTCTTCACAGTGTGCGACGACGGCCTTGTTCAAGCGTTTCGCTTCACGCATCGCTTGCCGCATCATCGCCGCTGATTGAACACCGACCCCGTCATCGGTGAAGGCGAATGCATCTGATAGAGATTCCATATCAACCTGTTCTTCACCGAGCTGCCGCTTCGTGATGGCAGCGTATGGAAGGACACGGACGATTGCATCTTGCTCAATCTTTTGGAGGAGCGCGTCCATCGTGACGCGATCGTCTGGTACCGGTCGCGTGTTGGGCATCGAACAGATTGTCGTGAATCCGCCCGCCGCTGCCGCCATCGTTCCCGTTTTGATCGTTTCTTTCGCTTCGCCTCCCGGCTCACGCAAGTGGACGTGGACATCGACAAGTCCTGGTGCGAGCAAGTAACTCGTCGCATCGATGACTTCTTCCCCGGCTGTCGACCCGTTATAATCGAGCGATTCGATTTTCCCGTCTTTCAAGAGGATGTTTGTCGTGCGTTTTGTCCCGTTGTCATACCATGTCGCGTTTTGAAGTATCATTGTTGTCCTCCTAATGCTCGATTTAAGATGCTCATGCGTGCATAGACGCCGTTCTTCATTTGCGGGAAGATGCGTGAGCGTTCATGCTCGATCAGACTGCCCGCAATCTCGACATCCCGATTGACCGGTGCCGGATGCATGATGATGGCTCCTTCTTTCATCCGCTCGACTCGCTCGACCGTCAGTCCATATCGTGTGTGATATTCCTCTTTCGAGAAAATGTCTCCCATGATATGACGCTCGTGCTGAACCCGTAACAGCATGATGACGTCACTTTCTGCTAGCACATCATCAAGTTCTTTACGCTCAAGCCCCATGGAATCATCCCACCATGAGGCTGGGCTGCATCCGACGACGTTTGCCCCGAGACGCTTCAACACACTCGCATTCGATCGAGCGACGCGGCTGTGAACGAGGTCTCCACAGATGGCAACGTTCAATCCTTGGAACGTTCTGAACTCTTCAAAGATTGTGACGAGGTCGAGTAGGGATTGGGAAGGGTGTTCACCACTCCCGTCGCCCCCATTGAGTACCGGGATATTCAACTTCTCAACGAGCTCATGGTAGTATCCCGCTTCCGGATGTCGGATGACGAGTGCGTCAACTCCAATCGCTTCGAGCGTCTTACATGTGTCGTATAGGGTCTCTCCCTTCGTGACCGATGACGTCGTCACATCGAACGGAATCTCTTGCATGTTCAAGTGTCGCTCGGCCATTTGAAACGAGTTTTTCGTACGCGTCGAGTTTTCAAAGAACAGGTTTGCGACCGTCTTCCCATCAAATAGTGGGGGTAGGTCCCCTTGCTTATAGCGCAATGACTCTTCAATCATGCCCATGATCTCATCGAGTGAGAGTGTGTCTAAGCTGACGAAGTGTTTGACTGGTTTGACATTCGTTTGCATCGTATTCATGTTCGTCTCCTCCTTTTGTTAGAGGCAAAGAGAAAAGGCGCCTCTTCACCGATGTGAAGGGACGCCTTTATTTGGGCAAGGTACACCCAAATAAACGAGCCTTCACTTTGCCGACCTCACGGGATCGAATTAAAAGTTACTTGCTTGTTTCGTTTCTTCAGTTGTGTTGACTTCCACGACCGTCTCAACTTCTTCTTTCGGTAAGATGGCGTTTAAGAGAATCCCGACTACCGTCGCGAGCGCCATCCCTTGTACAGGGAAGCTGCCGAGTTGAATCATCGCACCACCTAGCCCGATGACGAGGATGACCGATGAGATGATCAAGTTGCGTTTTTCTGCCAAATCGACGTTGCTCTCTACCATCGTCCGTAGTCCGTTCGACGCGATGACCCCGAATAAGAGGATCGAGATGCCACCTTTGACTGGATTCGGAATCGTTGAGATGAATGCCTCGATATGACCGAGGAATCCGAAGCTGATGGCCATGAGCGCCGCTCCAGCGATGACATAGACACTGTAGACGCGTGTGATGGCCATGACGCCGTTGTTTTCACCGTATGTCGTACATGGTGGACCACCGAGTGCGGAAGCGACTGCTTTCCCTACCCCGTCACCGAGTAGCGTGCGATGGAGGCCAGGATCTTTCATCGTCTCTCGTCCGATGATTTTAGATGTGACCATTTGATCGCCGATATGCTCGGTCATTGTGACGAGTGCGACCGGTACGATCGCGAGGAGTGCACCGACTTGCCACATCGGCATGTAGTCGACGAACACCATCGTGAAGTCAGGGAGTTGGAAAAAGCTTGCTTGTTGGATTGGTGAGTAATCGATGATTCCGAATGCTGCAGCAATCCCGTAGCCTCCGACGATTCCGAAAAGGATTGGAACCGCTCCCCAAACTCCTTTCAGTTTTGTCATGGCGAGCATCGTGATTCCAAGTGTCAGGAGTGCGATTGTCATGAACGTTCCGTTATAAACTCCGTCTTGATTCATCGACATGTCGATGGCGACCGGCGCGAGCGACAAACCGATGACCATGATGACCGGTCCGACGACGACTGGTGGGAGCAACCGGAGCAACCAGTTGACGCCTGTCTTATAGATGATTAAGGAAACGACACCGTATACCGAGCCGGCAATGATTCCGCCGAACAGTGCGGCTTCGACACCCCATTGCTGACTGACCGCAATGATTGGGGCGATGTAGGCAAAACTTGAACCGAGGTATGTTGGGACTTTGAAGCGCGTAATCGCTAAGAATGAGAGCGTGGCCACTCCGGAAGCGACGAGGGCGACCGATGTATTCAATCCTGTTAAAATCGGGACTAAAATCGTCGCTCCGAACATGGCGAAGACGTGTTGAAGACTGAATAACAGCCATTGTGGAAAGTGAGCTGGACGCTCGTGGATGTGTAGAACGGGTTGTTTCATATTGAATTTCTCCTTCCTGGCCTCTCTGGACCACCTTAAAGGTTTTAAGATTATTGCTGATTGATTGTCACTTCATCTGCCTTGTCGACTTCACTGAGTCGGACGACGACTTGCTCGGACTTCGATGTCGGAACGTTCTTCCCGATGAAATCAGGTCGAATCGGAAGCTCCCGATGTCCCCGGTCAATCAAGACCGCGAGTTGGATATAGTCTGGGCGACCATGGTCAACGAGTGCGTCCATTGCGGCACGGACCGTTCGACCGGTATATAGGACGTCGTCGACGAGGACGACGGTCTTACCGTTAATATCATGTGGCAACTCAGTTGCCTTCACTTCTGGGTCTAACGATTTTTTTGATAAGTCATCCCGGTAAAGCGTGATGTCGAGATTCCCGAGTGCGACCGGCTTGCCTTCAATCTCTTCGATCCGGCGCGCGAGTCGGTCAGCGAGCGTCTCGCCTCTCGTCTTGATTCCGACGAGGACGACATCGTCGATTCCTTTATTCCGCTCGATGATTTCATGAGCGATTCGTGTCAACGCTCGACGGATGGCTGATTCATCTAAAATGACGGACTGTTTCACGTCACTCCTCCTTTCATGCTTCATTCAAAAAAAGAAGACTCCCTCGTCCGGCTGGAAAGGGAGTCTTCATCAAAAACGGCAGTCTGGTGCCGGGTTGAATTGACGTTAGTGTGACCGCGGTCACAATCCTTTCACAGCCTCTCTGGACTGGGTTTAAAGGTGTTATGCTTCCTAGACTATAAATCGGAACGTGACAGAAGTCAACGAGTTTTCTCGATTTTATCTAACTTTGCAAGTTCTGCCTTAAAGTCTTCTGGAAGTGGTGCCTCAAATTCCATCCATTCTTTCGTACGTGGATGATGGAAACCGAGCGTCGCCGCATGTAGGGCTTGACCGCCTAATTCAATTGTCCGACGTGGTCCATATTTCGGGTCGCCTGCGAGCGGATGCCCGATATAGCGCATGTGCACACGGATTTGGTGTGTACGACCTGTCTCGAGTTTACACTCGACGAGCGTGAAGTCTTTGTAGCGCTCGAGCAGGCGGAAATGCGTCACCGCTTCTTTCGCGTTCTTGTCCGTCACGGTCATACGCTGACGATCATTCGTATCGCGACCAATCGGTGCCTCGATCGTCCCGAGTTCGTGAACGAGTTCGCCGTGAACGAGCGCAATATATTCACGTTTAATCGTCTTGTCTTTCAATTGACTCGCAAGTGATTCATGAGCCAAGTCATTTTTAGCGACCATAAGGAGACCTGTCGTATCTTTGTCGATTCGATGCACGATTCCAGGGCGCTTGACGCCATTGATGCCTGAAAGGTCATCACAATGTCCGAGAAGTGCATTGACGAGCGTTCCAGACGTGTGCCCGGCAGCAGGGTGAACGACCATCCCACGTGCTTTATTGACGACAATCATATCTTCATCTTCGAATACGATTTCAAGCGGAATCTGTTCAGGTAACACTTCGAGTTCCACCGCTTCCGGGACGTTCACTTCGATTTCATCGCCCACTTGGAGCTTATAGTTTGGTTTAACGGCACTACCATTGACGAGAAGTGCCCCTGTCTTAATCCATTCTTGTACTTGTGAGCGTGACCATTCTCCACGGTCGCTCACCCACTTGTCGATCCTTGCCTTTTCATCGGCGACAAAAGTATAGGATTCCATTACGATTGTCCCCTTTCTTTGTGTAATTTTTCTTCAAATAAAATCCCGATGACCATCAAGATGACACCAAACGTGAGTGCCATATCGGCCACGTTAAAAATCGGGAAGTTATAGCCAAACGGATACGTATCAACAAAATCGACGACTTCACCGCGGAACAGTCGATCGATAAAGTTACCGATCGCACCGGCCAGGAGCAGTCCAACACTGTATCCGAGAAGCTGATACCCGTTCACTTCTTTATGCAGGAAGTAAACAAGACCCGCAACGACGAGAATCGTGATGACGAAGAAGAACGCCATCTGTCCTTCTAACATCCCCCAAGCCGCTCCTTTATTGCGATAAGAGGTCCAGTATAACAAGTTCGGGATGACTTCAATCGATTGACCGATTGTCATCGTCTGAACGACCACCCATTTTGTGAGTTGATCGAGCAGAATCAAGATGACGGCCAATCCGTAATATCGTTTCATATGCGTCTCCTTTCAAGCCGTTAAGAAACCGGAGTGGGGACGCCACTCCGGTTCGTCTTAACCGATTACTGATGCACAGCGTGGGCAAAGCTCAGGATGCTCTTCGTTTTGTCCAAGCTCTGTCGAGTATGTCCAACAACGTGCACAAGCGGCACCATCTGCTTTCTTGACTGTGATTTTCGTCGTCGCATAATCGACGTCTGCCGTCTCAGCCCATTCTACTTGTGATACTTGAAGCAACTGACTGACGTTATCGATTGTTTCCAATAACGCCGCAGTCTCTGCTTTCGGTGCGAGAATCAATTTTGCCTCGAGTGGTTTCCCAATCAATTTCTCGCCACGTGCGATTTCGATCGCTTTGAGGACATCGTCACGGAAGACGAGGAATTTCGACCATTTCTCAAGCAACGCTTGCTCGTCAGCAGTCAATGCATCCACTTCTTCTAGATCCGTCAAGAAGATGCTTGCTTCCGACTTCCCAGGAACCTCTTTCCACGCCTCATCGGCAGTGTGTGGAAGGACTGGAGCCAAGAGCTTCGTCAAAAGGACGACCGCATCGTACATGACCGTCTGAACGGCACGACGGCGGAGATCGTCTTCACGCTCGATATAAAGGATATCTTTTGTAAAGTCGAGATAGAACGATGACAACTCGTTAACGCAGAAGTTATGAACGAGATGATACACCGCCATGAAGTCAAACGTGTCATACGTTTTGACCACTTTTGCTTGGAGTTGTTTCAGTTTCGTTGCCATGAAGCGATCTGCCTCTGGCATGTCGTTGAATGCGACACGCATCGACGGATCAAATCCGTTCAAGTTTCCAAGAAGGAAACGAATCGTGTTACGCATCTTACGGTATACTTCTGACACTTGTTTAAAGTTGTCGTGTGAAGCGCGAACATCAGACTGATAGTCGACCGACGCGACCCAAAGACGAACGATTTCAGCACCATATTGCTTCACGAGGTCGTTTGGCGCAATCGTGTTACCGAGTGATTTCGACATCTTACGTCCATCCCCGTCAAGAACGAAACCGTGGCTCAAGACGTTTCGGTATGGCGCTTTGCCCGTCGTCGCAACAGCTGTTGAGAGTGACGAGTTGAACCAACCGCGGTATTGGTCAGATCCTTCAAGATAAAGGTCAGCCGGGCGACGTAGGTTTTCACGTTCCTCTAATACACCAGCGTGTGAAGAACCTGAATCGAACCAGACGTCCATGATGTCGAGTTCTTTACGGAATTCGCCGTTCGGGCTGTTCGGATGCGTGAATCCTTCAGGAAGTAGGTCTTTTGCTTCACGCTCATACCAGACGTTCGAGCCGTGCTCACGGAATAAGTTTGCGACGTGGTCGATCGTCTCGTTCGTGATGATTTCCGTTCCATCCTCTGCATAGAAGATTGGGATTGGCACGCCCCATGCACGTTGACGACTGATGACCCAATCTCCACGGTCACGGACCATGTTGTAAAGACGTGTCATTCCCCATTCCGGAACCCAATTCACTTCTTCGATTTCACGGAGCATGTCTTCACGGAAATCTTTGATGGAAGCGAACCATTGCGGTGTCGCACGGAAGATGACCGGTTTTTTCGTACGCCAGTCATGCGGGTACGAGTGTTTGATGAACTTCAAGTTGAGCAAGTAGCCGTTCTCTTCAAGTTTCATCCCGATTTGTTTGTTCGCATCTTCATAGAACAATCCTTCGAAACCAGGCGCTTCTGCCGTCATGTAACCACGGTCATCGACCGGGCAAAGGACATCCAAGCCGTAAGCCTGTCCGACACGATAGTCATCTTCCCCGTGCCCTGGTGCTGTATGGACGAGTCCAGTCGCATCCGCTGTGACGTGGTCGCCGAGCATGACGAGTGATGTGCGGTCATACAACGGATGTTGAGCCGTCATATATTCAAAGTCGCGACCGTTCCATGAACCGCTCACAGTGTAATCAGTCCAGCCGAGCGCAGTCGTCACTTCTTCAACGAGCGTCTCTGCGACGATATAGCCTTTTCCTTCGTGTTCGATGCGCGTGTACGTCAATTCATCACTCACTGCGATTCCGAGGTTCGCCGGGATTGTCCAAGGCGTCGTCGTCCAGATGACGAAATGATCGTCAGACGTCAATGTGTCTTTTCCGTCTACGACGCGGAATGCCACGTAGATGGCTGGTGATTTTTTATCGTAATATTCAATTTCCGCTTCTGCGAGTGCAGACTCCGAAGACGGCGACCAGTAGACTGGTTTCTTCCCTTTGTAGATGTATCCTTTTTCAGCCATCGTTCCGAACAAGCGGATTTGTGCCGCCTCATATTCCGGAAGGAGCGTGATATATGGATTTTCAAAGTCTGCAAGAAGACCGAGACGTTTGAACTGTTCACGTTGTGAGTTCACTTGTTCCATCGCATATTCTGCACACTTTTCACGGAATTCAGCGACCGTCATTTCTTTACGGTTGACGCCAGCTTTTTGAAGGGCGTTCTCGATTGGAAGACCGTGCGTATCCCAACCTGGAATCATTGGAGACTGGTATCCGTTCATCCCTTTGAAACGGACGATGATGTCTTTTAAGACTTTGTTCATCGCATGTCCCATGTGGATGTCGCCGTTCGCATATGGAGGACCATCATGTAAGATGTATTGTGGTTTCCCTGCATTTTTTTCTTGCACCTTGTTGTAAAGGTCCATGTCTTCCCATTCTGTTTGCATCGCTGGTTCGCGTTTTGGTAAATTCCCACGCATTGCGAATTCTGTGTTTGGCATTAATAGCGTGTCTTTGTAGTTCATCGAAACTCCTCCATCAACATTTTTTAGAAAACAAAAAAAACCAACCCATCCCTGATAGGGACGAGTTGGTTGACTCGCGGTACCACCCTACTAGTCTCACGTTCGTGAGACCGCTCTCGGTAACCGATAACGAGGTCAGGCGGTCACGCTTACTATAGTTCAGCGTGACGACTCATAGGGGATACCGATTCAAGTCTTTCTCTTAGGCTCTCACCGTCCCTAAGTCGCTTCGTAGGTATGACTCGATCGACGCGTCCTACTCAACGTGTTGATCATTTATCCATGTTGTTCTTCATTCTGTGTGACTTCGTGGTCATTATACGCAAGTTCTGATCTATCGTCAAGAACCGTCTGCACAGGCGGCTCCCCGACAATCGTCTCCCACTCGGTGCTGTTTAAGAGCTCCATTTGGGCGTCGACGAGGACACGGAAACGTGTTCGATACAACTCGACTTTTTTGAGCATTTGAACGACTTCACGTTCTGCAAGTTGCTCTTTACGTGCCGCTTCTTCTTCACGAGCGTACGCTTCACGCTCCGCTTGTTTCAAGATGAGGCTCGCTTCTTTTTGCGCGTTGTTCTTCACTTCTTCCGCTGCTTCCTGCGCGACGATGATTGACTTGTTCAATGTATCTTCCATCGAGGAGAAGTAGTCAATGCGAGCTTGCATATCGTTGACAAGTTCTTCATACCGTCGATTCTCACGAATCAATAGTTCAAACTCTTTAATGATTTGATCTAAAAATTCATTGACCTCATCGATGTCGTACCCACGAAAACGGGAAGAGAATTCTTTATTATGAATATCAATCGGTGTCAACGCCATTCGACTTTCCTCCTAAAATTTAACGTATGGTCCCATACTGGATTTTAATCTTTTCACGTTTGGTCGAACCAAGGATCTCCATCATCTTAATACGACCGTATCCACGGACGGATAAAAGATCATCTGGTTCAAGCAAGAAGCTCGGATCTTCAATGACTTTATGATTCACTTTACAGTCACCGTGTTTCACGAGCGCCTGAGCTTTCTGACGAGATATGTTGAGTACCTCGCTCACAACCGTATCAAATCGCAACGAAGAGACGATGCCGAACCCTTCGACCCACTCTGTTTTCGGAACGACGAGTATGTCATCCTTCGCAACAGAAGAAATGCGAACTCTTGCTTTTCCGACACGTTCCAAGTTCATTTCGATGAACCCGACCGCTTCGCGGGTCGTAGCAAACTGGACGATTTCCTCTTCCAGGACGACGTCCCCAAACTTTTGACGCTTTAATCCAGCATTCAGTAAAGTTCCAGTCACTTGTCGATGTGTCAGGTCAACAAATTTTGTCGGATATTCAATACGACGAATCTCAATTTCAAAATCATCGGTATTCAGCTCATAATACTCTGGCGCCAAAATCAGCCGACGTCGTTCAGCTCCTTCAAACCCGCCATCGTCGTGAATGACGAGCTGTTTACCGACAAGCTGTTTGACGATTTGCTGTTCGCGAGGGTCTAAAAAGTCCGTCAACTTCAATACATAGCTGTTCTCGACTTGTTGTACCCAATCCAACACTTGTTCAACGAACGCCCGTTCACTTGGTCGGTAGTGATCATAAACGCTCATACATCACCCGAAAATGGCAGCGATACCGGCTTGTGCCATCCGAAGCACGAACAATGCGACGATTGGAGAGATATCGAGCATGCCACCGATTGGTGGGATAATCCGTCGGAACGGTGCTAAAAATGGTTCACATAAAAACGATAAAATTTGTCCGAACATGGATTCACGTGCGTTCGGGAACCATGATAATAAGATATAGCCAATCAGGACCCAACTATAAATACCAAGCAAAGTACTTAACGTATTGCCTAAGGCAGGGATTACGTTTTCCATTCAGTTACCACCCTTTACTGTGAAGTTCATCCTCCGAAATCAAGTTTGAGATTGAACCAGTCAATTCGACATTGTTCGGAGTACACAGAATCGTGTTATGTCCAATCGAAGTCATCGATCCTTCTAGCGCATATACGACACCAGAAAGGAAGTTGACGACTTGACGTGATTGCTCTTTTGACATGCGCTGAAGATTGACGATGACAGCACGGTTTTCTTTCAATTGATCGCTGATATCTTGCGCTTCAGCGAATACACGTGGTTCAGCCAATACGACTTTCGAGCGTTCTTTCTTCTTCGTATTCAATGCCACGAGATTGTTTGCTGATTTTGGGCGATCCTCTTGTCTCACGACCGTTGTTTCAGTTGAAGAAGTTGCTGATGTGTTTGCGACGGCAAACTCTTCTTCTTCGTATGTGCTGTTCGGATCTTCCTCGAGTCCAAAGAAATCTTTCATTTTGTTTTTGATTGACATAACGGATTCCTCCTTAAGATATATTATTGCACAAGTACGGTACCAATACGAACAAACGATGCGCCTTCTTCAATCGCGATTGGATAATCGTTTGACATCCCCATCGATAGCTCCGTGCAAGGGGCGTGTTCAAACCCTTTTGCGGTCACTTCATCACGTAATCGACGTAAACGACCGAACGTCTCACGAAGGACTGACTCTTCTTCCGTGAACGGTGCCATCGTCATCAACCCGATGATTCGAATATGAGGATACTGTTTACAGTTCTCGATGAAAGGCATAACTTCCTCTATTTCAAGACCATGTTTTGAATCTTCTCCTGACGTATTCACTTGAACGAAGCAATCAATCGTCTCGCTCGCTCGTTTATCGATCTCTGCAGCGAGTGATAAACGATCCAATGAGTGAATAGCTGCCACGTAATCGATGATTTGTCTCACTTTACGTGTCTGTAACGTGCCGATGAAGTGAAACTTTGCATCTTCTGGCATGCCGTTCACTTTCTCAAGTAAGGAATCTGGACGATTTTCACCGAAGTCACGAATTCCTTCTGCGTAGAGAGCATTGGCCACATCTACGCCTACCGACTTCGTGACGGCAATCAAAGTAGGCTCCACATCTTGAACGTGAGCTGCCATGATGGATTGAACTTGTTTTACGTTATCTGAAATACTCACAATTTACGCTCCTTGACGATGACTGCCGCAAATCGACGTTTCGTTTCTCCGTCTCGATACGAGAAAAACGGGGTGCTTGCGCCAGTCGATAAATTCGATTGCATGACGGACGTGTCATGTTCGTTTGCCAACACTTCATTGACGGCTTGGAGTGACAACAAGGCGTGGTCGCCCGACTCCTGTCGAACGGCTTTTTGATAGGCAGTCGGCGAAACGGATTGAACCGCATCTAGCACTCGACGATCGACCTCATATTCATTCCCAGCAATCGCTGGACCGACGAGCATGTCCACTTCTGTCGCATCGATGCCTTGTTCTTCAAACGCTTGGATCATGGACGTGACGATATTACCGACGGTCCCTTTCCAACCCGCATGAGCGACACCGATGACTCCATGGTCTTTCGCACAGAAAAAGAGAGGTACGCAATCTGCAAAGACGAGAGCGAGCGGCAATGCTTCTTCTTTTGTGATCAGTCCGTCTGTTTGCGAAATCGCCTCGTCATATCGAAACGCACCTTTGCCCTTGTCCGCTGAATCCACGCTTTGGACCGTTGTCCCGTGCACTTGGTCGGCCCAAACGGAGTCTTCTAGCGAAAGATTCGCCTGTTGAAAGAACCATTGACGATTTTGAATGACTCCCTCAATATCATCGCCGACATGAAGACCGACGTTTCCGGCATTGTGTCCGTTCGTCCGTGTCGTCACGTAAGCATGATAGCGATTCGTTTCGGTTTCCCATGTATGTAACAGTTGCATCGGTTTCTCCTTTTTTAGAAAAAGGGATGCCGAGTCACGGCACCCCCTTGTTGTTTAGTTACGGCGTTGTCTCACGAACGCAGGGATGTTGATCGTCTCGTCTGGGACGTCTCCTCCATACACTGGGCGATGGAAGTTCCCTTCGTCTTGTTGAGCCGCTTCATTTGCTTTTGGTTGGGGTTCCTTGTTCTCAACCTCTGGCTGTTTTTTCGGCTGCTGAAGGAATGGGTTTGTCCCTTGCGCTTCCTCAGCAAATTCAGTTGCAATCACGGTGACGATGATTTCATCGTTCAAGTTTTCGTTGATGACCGAACCGAAGATCAAGTTTACTTCTTCATCTGCGGCACTTTGAACGATTTGAGCTGCTTCTGTCACTTCATACAAGCTAAGGCTGAGCCCACCTGTAATGTTCATCAAGACACCTTTCGCTCCTTCGATTGAAGATTCGAGAAGTGGTGAAGAGATTGCTTTCTTCGCTGCTTCAACGGCACGGTTTTCACCTGTAGCAACACCTACACCCATGAGTGCAGATCCTTTTTCTGTCATGATCGTCTTCACGTCAGCGAAGTCAAGGTTGATGAGACCAGGGATGGCGATCAAGTCAGTGATCCCTTGTACACCTTGACGAAGGACGTTGTCCGCTTCACGGAAGGCTTCGATCATCGGTGTGTTGCGTTCCACGATTTCAAGAAGCTTATCGTTTGGAATGACGATGAGTGTATCTACTTTTTCTTTAAACGCTTGAATCCCATGTTGCGCGTGTTGCATGCGCTTCCGGCCTTCAAACATGAATGGTTTTGTGACGACACCGACTGTGAGCGCGCCGATTTCTTTTGAAATCTCAGCGATGACCGGTGCAGCACCAGTTCCTGTCCCGCCGCCCATACCAGCTGTGACGAAAACCATATCCGCTCCATCAAGCGCTTCAATCAATTGTTCGCGGCTTTCTTCTGCCGCTTTTTTACCGATATCCGGATTCGCACCAGCACCGAGACCACGTGTCAATTTGGCACCAAGTTGAAGTTTCACATCGGCTTTCGACATATTCAAGGCTTGAGCATCCGTGTTGACAGCGATGAACTCAACTCCTTGTACCCCATGTTCAATCATACGGTTAACGGCGTTTGAACCGCCGCCTCCGACTCCAATTACTTTAATTTTTGCTACGGCGTCAATCGCCTCATCAAAGTACATCATTCAGGTATCCCCCTACTTATTTTCCAAGTTGTATTACAACGTCAGCTTAAACGCCAAATAATTTTTCCATCAAACGACTAAAACCTTTTTTCGACTCTTGATCGGTCTCGTATTCGTTCTCTCCAACATGAGTATCGGTCGGTTCCTGCTTATTGTGAAGCGTTTCGTAGCGAACTTCCGGTTTTTCGAGTTGAGATTTTGAAACGTGATGATCACTCATTAAGACATATTTCAAAACACCGACTGCTGTCGCGTATTTTGGATGTCTGACGCCAATCGACGACGGTTGATACAATCTCGTCTTTTGACCCATGACACGAGTCGCTAACTCTTGAATACCTGGTAGAGCAGCAGCTCCACCGCAAAGTAAGTATCCGCCATTCAGCATCGGAACACCTACTTTTTGAACCTTATTCAACATAAGGGTAAACATTTCCTCTATTCTCGCCTCTAAAACATAGCTAATTTCTGACTGTGGTTCGAACGCCACTTCCCCATTGATGTTCGTGTAGGAGAAACCTTCTGTTCCATCAGCCATTTCTTCGAGTGCGAGACCGTATTCTTCTTTCGCCACTTTGGCGTCTTGATATTTGCAATTTAGCTTATAGACCAAGTCTCTTGTCATATGGTCTCCACCGACTGGAAGGATATACGAGTAAACGAGATCTCCGCGATAAAATACCGAGACCGTCGTCTTTTCGTGCCCGACATCGACAAGACCAATGCCGAGGTCGATTTCATCTACAGAAGCTGCACTCATGCCGAGCGCGAGGTTCCCTAAAATAAATCCTTCGAGGTGTAATCCGGCACGTTCAATCGAACGACGAATACTATGTAAAATTGTCTTCGATCCAGTAACCATTTTCCCATGCATTTCTAGTCGATAACCAAGCATTCCACGAGGATCGACGACACCCGTTTGTTGATCCACCGTGAATGATGATGGGATTACATCGATGACACTCATCTCATCCGGTAATCGCATCACTTGTGCTGAATTGATGACTTCCATCACGTCTGCATCTGTAATTTCCTGATCTTCCCGCTTCACGGATGCGATTCCATGACATGGGGCAATTTGGATATGTTCCCCTTCGATGGCAACGTATACAGATCGAATTTGATCACCTAACGATGTCTCCGCGTGTTCAACGGCCTGTTTGATCGCTTGGACTGTTTTATCGATGTCTACGACAGCACCACGTTTCACCCCTGCAGACGGTGCACACCCTTCTGCCAAAATATTAAGCGTTCCGCCGAGCAATTCACCGACGACGAGCTTAATCTCTGACGTTCCAATATCTAATGCGGCCACATAACCATTCGCTTCCAAAAGGGAAACACCTCCGCTCTATAATTTTCCTTTGCAAATTACATGACAAATATGACAGATATCCAAAAAAATTGTTGGTTTCGACAAGATATCTCACGTCTAAGTTTACAACAAATAAGATAGTGAGAAAAGGTAGAATCCTACAATTTAAGCGGTTTCGCGTTATCAATTCGTTTACAAACGACAAAAAAACAGCCCTTATGTGTCTAAGGACTGTAATATAACTGATTATTCATTCGTTTTCTTGTATGGAACAAAGTAAAAACCACCATCCATGACGACTGTTCCTTGCTGACCTTTCGGAATGTTTTCATAGATTTCTCCATATTTCGAAACGGTCTCGCTTAATTTCAGTGTCGGGGTGAGAAGCGTATTTCCGTCATTCATAAAAATCTCGTAACGTGTCGGCTCTCCCTTTTGTTTAGACAGGATGACTTCCGACATACGCGCTCGCGTCGCGTCATCGACTTGTTCCAACTCACTGGCAATCTTTTCGAGTTCTTTTTCCGAATTGAACTCTCTAAGCAGTGGACCATCTTTTAACTTCTGAGGGTCGGTAATGGTGCCTGTCGGATGAAGTGAGCCGTCTGCTAAAACGACGACATCTCCCGTCTCCGCACGAGCATAGGCAATCATCTTCTCTTCTGTCACGTTTACGTGAACCACGTTATACCAAGATCGGTCAATGTCTACTCGTTTGATACCCGGCAACTTTTCCATTTGGTCACTCATCTTGCTCGGTGATAGACTGACAAATTTTGTCGATGTGTCGAGCTCCATGTCTTGAAACACGTAGGATTCATCAAGCCAGTATAGCCCAGATACGTTCACTTCTTTCACGTTTGACATCGAAGTTTGCATATAGACCACGAGTAGGATGAGAATTCCAAACAAGGAAAGCACGGAGAACATCCGACGGTTCGCTTTTTTCCGTCGCTGCTTTTTCATGTACGGAATACGGTCTTCTAGACTGCGTACCGTTTGTTGGTTTGGTTCCATCGGATTCTACTCCTTTATCGAATGACTTCTTCTACTAAGTCGGCTAATGCATCCGACGCGTCCGGATATCCGAGGGCACGGGATGCGTTCGCCATCTCATTTTGTTTGCCAAGCACTTGGCGAATCGCTTCGACGAGCGTCTCTCCTGACAACGACTCCTCTTTCACGAGTAACGCTGCACCGTTTTCAACAAGGGCAGAAGCGTTCTTCGTCTGATGGTCTGCTGTCACGTAAGGGCTCGGAATCAATACGCTCGGTAAACCGAGGGCGGTCAATTCAGAAATCGTCGAAGCTCCCGCACGCGAGACGACGATTGACGTACAAGCGAGTAAGGCAGGCATATCATAGACGTACGGATGAACGTGTACGTTTTCAGACGATGGGGCTTCTTTCGATACAGATTCGTAATGCACTTTCCCTGTGACGTAGAGCACGTTGATTGGTAAGTCTGAAAGCGCTGGGATGGCCTCAGTGACGGCACGGTTGATTGCTTCGGCGCCACGGCTCCCTCCGTAAATCAATACGATTGGTCGTTCATCGAGATTGTACTGTTCTCGTACAGCTGCATCGTCGACTTTCGTCTGTAGCACTTCACTTCCACGCGGATTTCCAATCAAGCGTACGTTTGCCCCAGAGAAATGAACATCTGACCCTTTAAAGGAAAGGGCGACCCGATCCGCCTTTTTCGATAAAAACTTATTCGTTAACCCTGGGATACTGTTTTGTTCATGCAAAATGGTCGGGATACCGAGTTGTTGCGCCGTATAGACGACCGGTCCTGAGACAAATCCGCCCGTTCCGATGACGACATCCGGTTTGAATGCTGCCATATCTTTTTTAAGAGAGCGGACAGCTTTCAAGAACCAATACGCCGTTTTTAAGTTCTCGAGGGAGAGGGACCGTTTCAATCCAGCGATTTGAATCGATTTGAACGGGACACCTGCTCGAGGAACGAGATCGGCTTCTAACCCATTCTCCGTTCCTACGTATTGTACCTGTAAATTCGGGTGACGTTTTTGTAACGTCTCAATCAATGCGAGGGCCGGATAAATATGACCGCCGGTACCTCCACCAGAAATCATGACTTTCATCGGTTCGCCTCCTCATATGCGCGAACGAGATGGACAAACTGTTCGCCTCGTTCTTCAAACGTCTTAAATTGGTCCCAACTCGCACAAGCAGGAGATAAGAGAATGACATCTCCCGTCTCAGATTGTTCAAACGCGAGTGGAACGGCGTCTGCTAACGTCTCGACCGTGAAAGATGGAATCTGTCGGGATTCCCCAAGCTCTTTAAAACGCTCTTTTGTCTCCCCATACGCGACGACAGCTTTTACGTTTGAGAGAGCTGGCGCGAGCGAAGACAAGTCCGCACCACGTTCGAGTCCTCCACAAAGCCACACGATCGGAGCATCAAATCCTCGTAGCGCCGCCTCCGCCGCAACGTTGTTCGTCGCCTTCGAATCATTGTAGACGGTACGTCCGAGAACATCACCTAAACTTTCAGTTCGATGTGCGACACCGCCAAAGTTTCGTAATACACGCTCGACGTGTGTTTTTGGAAGTGCAAACGGTTCGACCAACAAAAGAGCCGCTAATACGTTCTCGACGTTATGGGCACCACCTAATGCCAATTCATTTACACGAATGATTCGCTCTCCGCGTACCGTGACCCAACCGTCCACAACGGACGCATCTCCTCGCTCAAAGCTGAACGTATTCGGTTCAAGATGAGCCGGGACACGTTTCATCACTTCAGCGTCTGTCACTTTGACGACGATTTGGTCGTCACGTGTCATCTGACGGAACAAGTTTCCTTTTGCATCTGCATACGAGTCGAAGTTGCCGTGATAATCGAGATGGGCTTCTGATAGATTCAGCAACGCTGCCGAACGCGGATGGAAGGACTCGACCCCCATCAACTGAAAGCTAGACAGTTCAATGACAATCAATTCGCCCGCTTTCGCGTTTGTCGCGACCTCGATGGCCGGGAATCCGATGTTTCCCGCGAGATGAACCGGGCGCTCTCCGCCTTTGAGTAACTCATAGACGAGTGTCGTTGTCGTCGTCTTTCCGTTCGAGCCTGTGATTGCGACGAATTCTGCTTCGGTTGCCATGTAGGCGAGCTCGACTTCCGTGTAGATTGGAATCTCACGGGACATCGCTTCTTGAAGCAATGGGATGTGATACGGAATCCCTGGATTTTTCACAATCAACTCTGTCTCATTCAACAAAGCGAGGGGATGTTCATTAAACACCGATTGAATCCCAAGTGACTGAATTTTTTCCTGTTCGTCTTCGGGAGGGATATTCCCCGTATTGATCGTCACATCCGCTCCCGCATGATGCAGATACGTCGCCGCTGCGATCCCGCTCTTGGCGGCGCCGAGGACGAGAACTTTTTTACCGTGCCATTGCTTTTCCATCTGTCTCTCCCTTTTTACATGAGTAGTAATGATAAACCTGCTGTAATTAAACTGATTCCACCAAAAGTAAGAACGATTCGCCATTCCGACCAACCGACCATTTCGAAGTGGTGATGAATCGGGCTCATTTTGAAGATGCGCTTCCCTGTCGTTTTAAATGAAAGAACTTGCAAGATGACGCTCAATGTCTCGATGACAAAAATGATCCCGACGAATACGAGAAGTAACTCAAGTTTCAACATGAGCGCTAGTCCTGCAACGGCTCCACCTAATGCGAGCGAACCTGTATCGCCCATAAAAATCTTCGCCGGATATTTATTGAAAACGAGGAACCCGATCAATGCGCCGACGACGGCGAATGCGAACCAGGCAATCCCAAGCTCATCTTGTGCGAGCGCATAAATCCCAAAGAATGTGAACGTTGGAATCGCCGAGAACGAGACGAGACCGTCAAGGCCGTCCGTCAAGTTGACGGCATTTGAGAAGCCGACAAGCCAGAAGATGACGATGGCGATATAGAACCAACCTGTCTCAAATGAAATCGATGTGAATGGAATCGAAATCGACGTATCAAGCTCTCCACCGAGTGATAGGAACCAGGCGAACAGAACGGATACGACAATTTGACCAATCAACTTCTGAAGTGACGTCAACCCGAGGTTTCGTTTATTCACGACTTTAATATAGTCATCTAAAAATCCGATTACCCCGAACGCCATCGTCACGAATAGAAGTGTCCCGAATCCGGCGACCGCTTCCCCGAAGATGACAGACACGATGAAGCCGACTAAGATGGCGAGCAAGATGACGATTCCGCCCATCGTCGGCGTTCCCGATTTCTTCTGGTGCCAGCCTGGACCTTCATCACGAATCTCTTGTCCAAATTTTAACTGACGCAATGCCGGAATAGCTCGCGGCATGACGATTAATACACTTAATAATGCACTGATTAAGACAATTAAACTAATTAACATGTTGCTACCTCACTACTCTATTTATTGAACGAGACGCTCAAGCGCCAGTCCTCGAGATGCCTTTAACAATACCACAGTATCCGGACGTTGATAACGATGAAGGAGCGCCTTCGCTTCCTCCACGTTCGGGACACATGTGACGTTCACACGCCTGTCTTGAATCCCACCCGCAATCCATTTCGCCTTTTCACCGACGAGAATACAATCCGTCACAGGAGATGTCACGACGTCACCCACTTGTGTGTGCTGGGCTTGTTCATCCGCTCCGAGCTCATACATATCGCCAAGGACGAGCACGCGCTTCGAGAAGCCTTCGAGTGACTTGACCGTTTCGATTGCCGCAATCATCGATGTCGGGCTCGCATTATATGCATCGTTGATGAGATGTGCTTCACCGAACATCTGCTTCTCCATTCGCATGGTCGTCAGTTTGATACGGTCAAGACCACGTTGAATCATCGTATGATCGAGTCCGAACTCGAGACCGCACGCGATGGCATAAGCCGCGTTTCGGATTTGATGGGCACCGAGCACCTTCAGTTCGTACAAGTCACCATTGTATTTAAAGATGGATGCATCGAACGTCGTCTCGATCACTTCGATTTTCCCGTCCGCCGTCTCATCGTATCCAACTCGATAGCCTTGACCGGCAAGAAGTGGTTCGTCCGCATCGACGATTAATCGTCCGTCCGGTTTAAGACCAGCCTTGATTTCAAGCTTCGCTTTCGCGATACCTGTGCGTCCGCCGACTTGTTCACCATGTGACTCCCCAATGTTCGTGACAAATGCCACGTCCGGTTTGGCAATTTTCGATAATTGCTCGATTTGACCAAATCCGTTCATGCCCATCTCCAACACGGCCACTTCCGTGTCGCGCGGCATGCGAAGGACGGTGAGCGGTAAACCAACGTCCGAGTTGAAGTTTCCAGCTGTCTTGTGCGTCTTGAATTTTTCTTCAAGTACGACGGCAATCATATCTTTCGTAGACGTTTTTCCGTTTGATCCGGTAATGGCGACAACGAGTGGATTGATTTCCTCTAAATAGCGTGCCGCTGCCGTTTGCAAGGCGTCGATCGTCGATTTGACAGGGATGACGAACACATTGTCCGGTTGAGGGCGACCTTCTTCCCAAAACGTGACGATGGCCCCTTTCTCAATCGCTGCTTCGATGTAGTCATGACCGTCAACACGTGCACCGACGATCGGGACAAATAGTCCTGCCCCATTCTCATCTCTCGAATCTGTGGCGACGCGTTCGACGAGACGATTGTCTTCCACGTCGATCCCAAACCAAGACGCTAATTTTTGAACTGTCAATTGTTCCATACAAACTTCCTCCTCATACATAGGAAAAGAGAGCCGCAGCCCTCTTCATCTCGTGCGTTAATTCGATGGTGTCTCCAATTTCACTTTCAAGGAGGCACCCGTCTTGACAGGTTTCCCTTTGCCAATCGATTGCGATGTGACAAATCCGGTACCATCAATTTCTAAATTTAATTGATAAAGCGTCGCTAAACGTTTTACATCTCGTAACGACCACCCTTTTAATGTTGGCATCGTAAACGAATTACCCGTTTTTAGCAACAGTCGCTCACCGACGACATAAGATTGTCCTTTTACAGGACTTTGAGCCGTCACTTCATCCCCTTCACCTAAGACGATCGGATTGAATGAACTGTCAGTCGCCTCTTTTACGACATCTTCACGGTTTTTACCGATGTACGATGTCGTCGTCTTTGTCGAGGCATCGACTGCTTTTTCTTGTTTTTCAGGTTCGACACTCCGGTAACGTAACGCGACATCCATCACGTCTTTGAAGAGTGGCGCCATGATGCGTGGTCCCGTTGTCGACGAGTCACTGTTCGGACGATCGACTGCGATATACATGACGAGTTCCGGATCGTCTTCCGGTGCCATCCCGACGAATGAGTGAATGTACTGTCCGCTCAAATACTTTCCGTTCTCAGCGATTTGGGCAGTACCCGTCTTCCCGACCACTTGATAGTTATCTAACGCATACAGTTGGCCTGTTCCCACATCGCTATTGACGACACCGTCGAGTGCTTCACGCGTCTTTTTCGCAGTCTCTGCGGTAATCGGTTGACCGACCACTTTCGGGTTCGTCGTCCGAATCGTTTCGCCCGTCTCGCTGTTGACAATCTTCTTAATGACGTGTGGTTGTTTCATCGTGCCGTCCGTTGCAATCGCAGATGTCGCCTGCAAGATTTGCATTGGCGTCACCGCGGTCGATTGTCCCCAAGCTGTGATCAAGACGTTCATCGGACTCTCAAAGTCGAATTGACTATTTACCTCGCCAGGTAAATCAATCCCGGTCCGTTGATCAAACTTGAACGCTTTAAAGTAATCTTCATAGCGACTGAGACCGAGTCGTTCGTTCGCTAAGATCGAGAACGCGACGTTCGACGAGTGCCAGACGCCTTCTACCATAGGAATGGTACCCCATCCGGTAATGTTGTAATCATTAAATACCGTCTTGCCGTATTTGTATGATCCTGACTTGTACAACTCGTTCGGATTATATACGCCCTCGTTAATTGCAGCCGCCAACGTGAAAATTTTCATCGTCGACCCTGGCTCAAAGCGAGACGAGACCGAGAAGTTACTGTATGAGGAAATTTCACGCGTGTTCGGGTCGAAAGATGGACGGTCCGATAAGGCGATGATTTCTCCTGTTTTCGGATCCATAATGATGGCCGTCGCATTTTTCGGTTCATATTCCTCATATAACTCATCCATCTTCGTCTCGAGAAGCTGTTGAATCCGATGATCAATCGTCAGTTGCACATCAGCCCCGTCTTCTGGCTCGATTTTTAATTGTTCATCGCTCGAGACGAGCTCGCGCCCTGCCAAATCTTTTTCGAATCGATACAAACCATACGACTCACTTAAAATATCGTTGAGCGATTTTTCGATTCCGAGTTCACCCACGAGCTCGATCCGACCGTTTTGGTCAATCTTTTGCGCATAGCCGATGACAGAAGATGCGAACACTTTATTCGGGTAGTAACGTTTCGGTTCTTCGACGAACGTAATACCCGGAAGTTCGAACGCTTCGATTTCTTCTTTTTGTTCAACGGTTAAATCACGCCCGGGAACACCGAACTCGATTTGGCCGCGGTCGACATTTTGCTCCAGTCGCTTTAAGATGTCGGCCTCTGTCATCGGAAGCACGGTCGCGAGTTGTTTCGCAGCTTCTTCGAACTCGTTTGGCATGAGCGTCTTCCCTTCGACCCGCTTGCCACCAAGTTTTAATACGGCGACAAGTCGATACGAAGGAATGTTGATGGCAATCGGTTGACCAAAACGGTCATACACTTCGCCTCGTTCGGCTTCTAACGTACTGACTGCCTTCCACCGCTGCTCTTCAGCGAACGCCAACATATTCTCGCCTTTATATGTATGCGTGACAGACAAATAAAGAAACCATCCGACAAAAAATAAAAAGAGTGGGGTGAAGCAGACAATCGCTACCCACGCCACTCTTTTTTTACTCTGTTGTAGAGAATTCATCAATCAATCACCTTGACGTTCTTCTCATTGAATTTCATTCCGAGTTTCTCGGCAATCGCGTAAATTCGTTCTGGCGAGCTTAGTTGGGCGATTTCATACTTTAGTTCTTCGTTTTCTTTTGCAACCCCATTTACCTGCTGGTTGACGGCTGCCGTATCACGCATCATGTTATACGCTTCGTTGTGTTTTGACACCGTGATGCCACCGAACACGACCACTGAACCAATCATCACTGGATACAGGATCGATTCAAACAAGGTCAACGTGCGTCGTTTTGGAGCAGGTATTGGTCGTTCTTGCGGAATCGGATTTCGATTCGGTGTAACTTGAGGCTGCAACGCCTTACGGGCAGCTTCTGGCATCAGGTATCCCTCCTACAAAGTGATTATTTTTGTTTTTCGGCCACTCTCAGTTTTGCCGAGCGTGAACGACGGTTATCTTCGAGTTCTCCTTCACTCGCCACAATCGGTTTGCGTGTGATCAATTTGAGTTCAGGTTCGAACTCTTTCGGAATAACCGGCAATCCTGGTGGTAACGGCGGGTGTTGGCTCCGTTCTTTAAACACTTGTTTACAAATTCGATCTTCTAATGAATGGAACGTAATAACACAGATGCGTCCGTTCACTGCGAGTATATCAATCGCATCTTGAACGGCACGGTCGAATACGTTCAACTCGTCATTGACGGCGATTCGAATCGCTTGGAACGTCCGTTTCGCTGGATGACCGCCTTTGCGTCTTGCTGGTGCAGGAATTGCTTCTTTAATTAAGTCGACAAGCTCAAACGTCGTCTCAATCGGTTTATCGGCACGGGCTTGCTCAATCTTTCGTGCGATTTGTTTTGAAAACTTTTCCTCCCCGTATGTAAAGAAAATACGAGCAAGTTCTCCAAACGACCATTCATTCACAACATGATAAGCTGAAAACTCTCGCGAGCGATCCATTCTCATATCGAGCGGCGCGTCGTAATTGTAACTGAATCCACGTTCTGCCTCATCAAGCTGAGGCGATGAAACGCCTAGGTCGAATAGTACGCCGTCCACTTTCATCACACCATGTTGGGCGAGTTCTTCTTTCAAGTGAACGAAGTTGCTCTTTATAAACGTCACACGGCCTTCATAAGGAGCCAATCGCTCTTTCGCGTGCGCGAGTGCGACGTCATCTTGGTCGAACGCATATAGTTGTCCCGTCGTTAAACGCTTTGCGATTTCTTCACTATGACCCGCTCCACCTAACGTACAGTCCACATATATACCATCTGGTTTGATGTTCAATCCTTCAATGGACTCCATTTTTAAAACCGTTTCATGCTCAAACATTCAAAAAACCCTCTCAACCTACATATTTCAACTGTTTTATTACACTTACTTTATCATAAAAATGTCAAGGTCCGTACAGGTTTTTAGTGAAAAGAGGAAACAAAAAGGTAACAACAAAAAAAAGCTCCTGACAAATGTCAAGAGCTGTTCAAAAAAAGGTTATACCTTGAACAAACATCGCTCCGCTTCCGATTGCTCATAAGCGTGCTTCATCCGCTCAAAAATATCCAAACCATGGCGATTCAACATCGGGACCATCGATAAAATACGCTCTTGAGGCGCATTCATTGGGAACAGTCGAGTCGAAAGATGAATGCGGCGTGCGTTCAATCGATATTGATCACGTTTTGCCTCGCCACGCATCTCATCTGCCAACCGTTCGAGAACGTGTCTCGACTTCGACTCAAATCGTCTGCCGTGACTGCGGGCTTCCTGGCTGACCGCCTCCGTGAGTGTCCGATACGCATATAACTTCGCTTCGAACGCCTCATCATCAAACGGATGATCAGGCAGTGGGTGTTTCATATATTCCTCAAGTGTGACGCCTTCTTGTCGTAATTTCTTTTCATCGTTACTCGAGACGATTAACCCGCCGAGGCGTGGTAATAGTAGCGGCATTTTCCATCCAATCTCGTGGAATAACGGACGGAGTTGCAGCCAGTAGGCGATTTCTCCAGGACCAGCGACGTAACCAAGCGTCGGAAACAAATAGTCTTGCATAAGCGGTCGAGAGACGACGTTGTTTGAAAAGCGTTCCGGGTGTGCCTCGATTTCATTGAGCAATTCGGTCTCCGTGAATCGATGCCCACGTTTTGTTGTGTATACCGAGTCGATTTTTGTGAGCAGCTCACGCGTCCCGTCATGATAAAAGAGATGTGCCGCCTCTTTATTTAACTCGACAGATGGCATGCCGTCTTCGAAGGCATGTTCAAGCGCTCGTTGCAATGCGTCATGCTGTTCGATCAGTCGACGGAACATCGGACGTTCAAGTGCGCGGACGTCACTCGCGTGCGGGTCAAACAACAAAAAGTCGTTCCCTACGAAACGGCGCATCATTCCTCCAAAGAACTGCGCGAACGAATGACTTTCTTGAATGAGTTCAATCAGCTCCTGATACAGACGTAATGTATGGGGCGTCTCCGTCTCGTTCAACAACATCCGCTGCGCCATTTGTACCAGTTCAAGTTTCACTCGATCGAACTCGAGTTCCCCTACAGATGCTTTCCCTGCTAACGGAAGCGTGGATAATGCATCTTTTTTTAACGTTCTCGAAAACGTCTGGGTCGTGAAGACATGATTGATTTCCGCGAAGTCATGATCTTCCGTCGCCATCCAAAAAATCGGAAGGACCGGTTTGCCGAGCTTCGCTTCCGCCTCTTTCGCTCGTTTGATGACCGCTAGCAATTTGTATACAGCGAATAGAGGACCTCCGTACACGCCGACTTGTTGACCGGTCACCATAACGTATGCTTCACGCTGTTCGAGCAAATCGAGATTCGCTGATAGACGTTCCGATAGTTCCCCGAACTGCTGTTGCTGCTGTTTTAAAATGTGGACGAGTTCATGGAGATGGTCGTAAGAACGTCCTGCAATCTCCGTTGCGCGCTTCTCGACTTCATCCATACCTTGATAATCGAGCCAGCGCCCGTACCCTTCTGCAATTTGTATCATCGGGGATGTGGGTGCGTATAGGGCATCAAATGCTTCTACCTTCACGTATAACAACTTCCTTTCAATCAATCAACGAATCATCTCTTGGGCCACGCCGATCGCAAATAAAATCGCATGCGTCGGGACTAGGATTAAGAAGAGCAAGCGCCAGCCGTGAACGAACATCTTCGTGAATAACACTTCCTCATAACGAATCCGCTGCCAGATTGCATTGATCGGAAAGATGGCGCAACACGCCGCAAGCAACAGAAGAAACACTTCCGTCCCGAAGATGGCCTCCAGTAAAACGCCACATGCATAGAACCAGAGCACGACCCCAGCATCGCAGGCGAGTTTGAATGAGTTGATTGATTTCGGCATAATTTTTCTAAGTATCATATACACCATAAACCATAAGATGAGTGGAAATGAAACGATATACACTAACACGATGCGCTCGCTCCTATAATCAGTTTATGTAGCAGTGGGATGACTGTAAGTGAAATCTTCATTTGTTCGGCTTTCTCAATCACTGGTTTTAGAATCGCATCCACTTCTGTCGGTCGTCCCTCTTCAAGATCACGCAACATAGAAGAACGATTTTCGGCAGTGCGTTCGATGATCGACTCGATATAAGCATACGAGACACGCTTTGAAAATAACGGCGTTAGTTCCTCGTAGATAGAATGCGCAATTTCACGATATGGTGCGTTTACGAGCGCCCCATTCGGAACACGGCATAGTGCTGTAATGGGATTGATGATGGCATTCGCAAAGAGCTTTTCGATCACGACTTGTTCGATGTCGTCTTCCCAAATGACCTGAAGGGGACTATCTTGAAGTGTGATTGGAAGGAGACCTGTCATGCTCCCGATTCGAATACGCCCGAGTCCACGATGCTCGATGATGTTCCCTTGTTTCGTTACCCCGTGTTCAACGACACCTATATGAAAACCACGTTGTTTCGCATAATCTAGATGGGCAATCCCGTTCGAGCAAATGAAGACCGGAACGGCTCCAGAGAGTCGTTCCGTCGCCTGTTCGACTTGATGGGCTTTCGTCGTGACAAAAAAGAGATCTTGGTCAGTTTCTTCTAATGTGGCACTAGATTGTAGCGATACATATGCTGACCCACTCGTCAAACCTGTCCGTGTGATTACAATCTTTTCAGGTGATCCGCTTCGTCCGTATACCGTCACCTCATAATCATCAGCAAGCAAGGATGCCATCAATAGTCCGACCGCCCCGTTCCCGATAATGCCAATCCGTTTAATGGAGTTCATACATGCTCTCCTCCTGAATAGAACTATTTTCGCACAAAAAGTTTACCACATCTTCTCGCCATGACCCAAAAATGACAAACAAAAAAGAAGTGACCTGATATCAGATCACTTCTTCTCGCATTATTTGCTTGTTACTTCTTTACCGTTGTAATGTCCGCAAGATTTGCAAACACGGTGTGAAAGTTTCATTTCGCCACAGTTCGGGCACTCGTTCATACCAGGTACGTTGAGTTTGAAGTGAGTACGACGAAGACGTTTGCGAGTTTTCGACGTTCTACGGAATGGTACTGCCATCGTTGTCCACCTCCTTGAAAAGTTAACCTTCCTCGTTCTCTTTTTTCGAGAACAGGTCGGCCAGTCCCGCGAATCGCGGGTCAATTTTTGGTTGAGCGTCCGGCTGTTCGTCAGTGAGCGTCCAGCCTTCCCCTTCAACCTGAGTTTTGTCTGTTTCGTTCCCGTAAACTTGCATCGGGACGTCTAACATGATGAGCTCTTTTACAATCGGTACAAGACTGATTGTATTTCCTTCTGGCAAATTCACGTCATCGAATTGCTCCGTATAACGCCCATTCTCCAAAAAGAAAGGCTCGAGCGATTCAATATCAAATTCATAAGTGACGTCTTCTAACGTTCGCGCATCTGGCAACGTCAGATCACCTTGAATCTTCAGATTGAATGTAACTTGATTAGATGTGAACGATGCATCCCCGTGCACATGCACCGGGCGAATCGAACGGATATCCGGATGGAGCTGAGTTAGCTCTGGTAGTTCTACCATCTCATCGATCGTAAAACCGTCACCCTGGTTTCGGAGCTTAAGTAGCTGTGCAATAGACCATTTCATCCGAATCACCTCAATTGCAACAATATGAATTATAGATAGGCCAACTTGTTTTGTCAATGTTTTTTCTTTACACTAAAATCAGTTGACGACGGCGCTTTGCCAAAGCGTACTTACTCATCTTACACCAATCCATACGACAATGCAAAGGAGTAAATCATGCAAAAGACGGCCATTATCGCAGAGTACAATCCGTTTCACAACGGGCACTATTATCAAGCGCAAACCGCACGTCAAGAAACCGGGGCTGATGCCATGATTGCCATCATGAGTGCCCAGTTCACACAACGAGGAGAACCAGCCTCATTCGATAAGTGGAAACGGGCAAGAGCGGCCGTCGAGAGCGGGGCAATCGACCTCGTCGTCGAACTACCGACCAAGTATGGGGTACAACGAGCGGACCGCTTCGCTATGTCCGCCGTCTCAATCGCCGAACTACTTCGTTGCCAAACGCTATCGTTCGGAAGCGAAAGCGGCGATGTCGACGCCATCCTTCATGCAGCGCAGTCCAATGTCGAAGAGACACCTCCATATAAAGAGGCACTCCATCAAGCGCTACAAGAAGGTCATTCGTCGGCGCAAGCTTCGAGTCGGGCTTTCCGTTACGTCTATCCGTCGTTTGATTTGACACGTCCTAATAATATTTTGGCGTATCATTACGCCAAAGCAGCAAAGACGATTCAATTACATACTGTGAAGCGTCTCGGGGCAGATTATCACGACACCTCACTCACAGACGTCATGTCGGCCACCGGCATCCGGGCCCATTACCTAGAAACGGGTGAAGTTCGTGCCGTCCCGGCATCGACAGAAGCGATGTTCCAGTCGCAATCGATGACGCATTGGGAACTGTATTGGCCCGTCTTACAATACAAACTCAGGACGTTACCGCTCCATACGTTGAGCGAGCTCGTCGGCATTGACAGTTCCCTCGCACCTCGCCTGAAACGAGCAGGATTCGAAACGTCATTTGAACGTGCCCTCACATCCGTTTCGACACGTCGCTATACGCGCACATCGATTCAACGAGCGTTCGTCTCCGTCCTTCTGCACTGGTTAAAAGAAGAAGCACCGACTCGTTTTGATGATGTTCCATACGTGAGACCGCTCGCGTTTAATGACATCGGCCGTTTGGCATTACGGGATGTGAAACAAGAATTGCCGCTCATCGGTAAGTACGATGAACGGCTCGATTTTGAAGCGCGTGTCACTGAGGCGTATCGACTGCCGCTTCATAACGACACATTGATTGAACACCGCCAGCGACCTCAGTTCATCTCTTCTAAATAACGGATTGCATCTTCGACCGTCTTGACGGGCACGACTTCTATGTCACTGTCGAGACGGTCGCGCGATTCAAGCGCTTTCTCATAATTGGAACCGGCCGGGACGAAAAAGACTTCTGCCCCTTCCTCGTCCGCTGGGACAATCTTTTGCCACGCGCCTCCGATTGGTCCGACATTTCCTTCTTCATCGACGGTTCCCGTGCCGGCGATCCGCTTTCCGTTCGCCAAATCGCCAGGCGTCAGCTGGTCATAAATTTCTAACGTGAACATCAATCCTGCGGACGGCCCCCCGACATTCGTCAAAGCGACATCGACTTTAGGGTCTGCTGTGATCTCTTGGACGGGGAGTGGCTCATAAATACCGATCCCGACGCGGTCACCACTTTGGTCGATCGGTTGAATGAGCGTCTGCACGATACGCTCCTCCCCGTCTCGCTCGATCGTCAACTCGACTTCATCACCGGCATCCGATTCCATCACTCGATTTAAAAAGTCCATACGTGTCGCAAAAGACATTCCGTCGATTGCCGTAATGACATCGCCCGGCTTTAAGACGTTGGCGGCGAGAGATCCCGGAATCGGCGCAGAGACGTAAATCCCTTCAAAATCGACCGTCACTTCTTCGCCAGCGAGCTCATATGCATATTGGATTGCCGCTTGTTGAGAGGAGTCCATCAAAAGTTGTTGACGTCTGTCGTAGTCCGCCTCACTTTCTCCATCGTATAAATAACGACTAGATAAATTGGCTTCTGTGAACGGTGTGACCCAACTCTCCACTAACCAAAACGGTGTCGCTCTCCTTTGTGAGATGGTCACCATCATCAGTTCCCCTTCATCCTTTTCGCCACCTTCGACGGTCAGGAACTCTTCAATCGACGTTGCGGCACCAGGTGAAGAAATGTAATAAGGGAGCGGAACGAAGAGAAATAGAAGAACAGTGACGAGCAGACCAAGTCCGATTTTTAGTGATTTCATTGTCCCGAACTCACTTGATACTTTTTACGTAACGCGACTTCGACTTGCTCTGGGACGAGTTCATTAACTGATGCACCATATTTCGCTACTTCTTTCACGATAGATGAGCTAAGGAATGAGTATTGACTGTTCGTCATCATAAACAATGTTTCCACGTTCTCATTCAACTTCTTATTGATTGATGCGATTTGAAGTTCATATTCAAAATCAGATACGGCTCGTAATCCACGCACAATTGTTGCCGCTTCTCGCTCCGCAGCGTACTCGACGAGAAGTCCACCGAACGCGTCAGCCGACACGTTCGGAAGATGTGTCGTCACCTCTCGGATGAGTCCTAATCGTTCTTCCACATCAAATAGTGGGGCCTTGCTTGAATTTTCAAGGACGGCGACAATGACTTCGTCAAAGATGGCCGCCGCTCGTTCGATAATGTCTAAATGTCCATTTGTGATCGGGTCAAAGCTCCCCGGGCAAATCGCAATCCGCTTCATTTGTTTCACTCCTCAATCGATGCATACTCATAAAAGCTGATTGTGATCACCTCTGAGTATCGCTGTTCTTTAATTCGTTCAAGTCGTCCGATACGTTCCGGTAATGTCACGTCGCTCCCGTGTTCACAGACGATGACGCCAACATCGATCAACATGTCAGATTCATCAATCAGTCGTAAGAAATTCTCGTGCTCTTCCGCATGATACGGGGGATCCATAAAGATCAGCTTAAACTGTTCCTTCTGTGCGCGAAGTTGCTCGAGCACCGCCTTGGCGTCTTGGCGATACACGTTCGCCTTGTTTTCATAATGGGTCGCCCGCAAGTTTTCTTGAATCGTTTGCACGGCTTTCGGTTGACGGTCGACAAACACCGCTTCGTCACACCCTCTCGACAACGCCTCGATGCCAAGTCCACCACTGCCCGCATAGAGGTCTAACGCTTTCCCACCAGAAAAATAGGGTCCAATGATGTTGAATAACGATTCCTTTACTTTATCTGTTGTCGGCCGCGTAGCCGTTCCTGGGACCGCCTTTAAACGGGTCCCTTTTCGTTCTCCAGATATGACACGCATGTCTTTCCCTCCAGCAGAAAAGATGAAGGTGATGCCACCTTCATCTTTTTGTTTATTTCGATTTTGTCTCGTACGTTTCGGAAATGAATGGACGCTCGCTCCGAACGACCGCTTCCACGAACGGCAATGCCTTTACTTGTTCGAGTACAGCTTCATGACCTTCGAGGTCTGTATAAAGAAACGCATACTTCTCTCGTTTTGAGACAAAGTACAGATTCGCATAACGTCTTAACGCTTTCACTTGTTTCAAGGAATTCACGTATACGACGAACCCGATCCGTTCATTCAACTTAGACGGCGCATCCACAACTTCCGCCTCCTCCGCAACTGCCACCACCGGAACATCCACCTTCGTCAAAGAATGGATTACCAGTCGGGACCTTGATTTTAGGAGAGACTGAATGAGCTAATAGTTCACTCACTTCCCCTAACAACTTATCCAAGCTTCGTTCTGCTTTTTTGAACGCAGCAATTTCCGGCTGAACGTCAAGACGACGTTTGACGAGATGCATCTCTTTCTTGATGCGGTCGTGGTCCGGATGGTGCTTCCCGAACCGCTGGACGTACTCATAGTCTTCTTTCATCTTTAGGAACTCGCGCTCGATTTCCTTCGCTTCTTGTGATGCGAGACGTGCCGCTTTCGTTTGAATATATGTTTGAAACGATTCGCTTGCTTCAATCAAATCGGTCAATTCTTCAGTTTGATCGAGCAGGGCAATCGTCTGTTCAGTGATTATCATACCCCTCACCCTTTCTGCCATGATTTTACCACAATTGTTTCCCTATGTAAGCAATCCACACTATAATTGAAGTTGACCGCAAGGCGTTCAATGTAGAAAGGAAGTGAATAGACGTACCCAGTGCGTCTGTATATGAAAAAAGTTTCTTTTAATATGATCCGATCAGCCGGAATCAAGACGGATTATGCGAAGCCTGAATATTATTATGATCAACTCGATAAAGTACGCGAAGCTGACCTCGTTTTATTCCCCGAGTACTGGATGGTCAATTCCATCATTTACGGGATGAACAAAGCCATTTTCCCATCTCCTGCGACATATCATCTCGGGCACGACAAAATCGAGATGACACGTGCCTTTAAAGCGACGTACCCTCACCGTATTCCCAAGACGCTCATCTACGGAAAAAATCCATACACGATTGAACGCGTGTTGGAAGAGTTCCACTATCCGTTCGTTGCCAAAAAAGCCAAATCCTCTATGGGACAAGGGGTTTGGCTGATCAAGAACGATCAAGACTGGTTAGAGTATGTCGAAAATCACGATACGTTCTATGTCCAAGAGTTCATTCCAAATGATCGCGATTTACGAGTCATCATTATTGGTGAAGAAGTCGTCGGTGCGTATTGGCGCGTCAGTGAGGCGTTTTTGAACAACGTCGCCCAAGGCGCTAACTTCTCGTACGAAGACATTCCTGAAGACGTCGTCAAAGAAGTTCAATCGATTGCGAATACGTTGCACATCAACCATGCAGCGTTTGACGTTATCGTGACGGAAGAAGGATTTTATATCTTGGAATTCAACGTCTTTTTCGGTTCGGAAGGACTGCTCCCACTCGGGGTAAAGCTCCCTCAAAAAATCGAAGAATATTTATCTACATTAAGCTGATCAATCGTTCATCTTTTTTTCACAATTTGAACACACGTTATTCCAAGAACGTTTTTGAATATGGTATGATGACATATGAGGTTTATTCGAAAAGGGGGATTATGATGAAATTTGAGCAGTTCCACATCGAGGGAAAAGAAATCCGTTTTGGTTTGCTCGAGACGATCATGGATCATCATCATTTCATCCGTGAAGGTGCTTGGGATTATGAGCGTGCCACGTATGATATGAAATATGAGAAACAATCGACTGGCGAAACATTCTATCTTCGCTTACCTGTATACGCCATTGAAGGTCAAATCGAAGATCGTCACGCTGTTGTTAAAATGCTTACACCGATTTTAGGGAAGCATTATTATCCACACGGTGTTGAATACGATGAAGTCTTCCCAGAAGAAATCGTCCGCGACTGCGAACGTCGCCTAAAAGCACTCGCAGAAACACTAGAAGTCAAACCCCTTGCATAAGCAAAGGGGTTTTTGATTACAAACAAAGCCCACAGAAGACGATTCGTCTCTGTGGGCTTATATTAGTTGGTCGCAATGATGGTCAGCGTCACATCGACCTGACCGAGCAATAAATCAAATTGGTCTCGAACGTAGCGATACAATCGCTCCGCCTCGACGAGTGGTAAAGATGCAATGATTCGATAATCATAATGGTCTTTCGATTGAGATACGACTTTCACTTCTTTTAAGCCGAACTCAATGGCGCTACATGCGATTAAATCTTCAATCGCCCGTTCTGCAATCGTCACGTCTCCGTATGAATAGTCATTCCCAATCACAGCCATCGTATCGTTCATGGTGATCACTCCTTTTCATTCGCGAGTACTTTAACGTCCTCCATGATAGATTCGATATCAACGGGTTCATCCCCTGCTGTCGCCATCTGAGCGACGGCACGAACATCATGATGACGGTCGATGACGTACATCGTCGTCGCATGCGTCACAAGCCCGCTGTTCGCCTTCGAATAATAAAATTGCAGCTGTCGTGTGATTCGGTCAATGTCGACCTGGTCACCCGTCAACATCTTCCATCCGTTTGGCTCCGCCTGGAACGCTTCCCCGTAGTTTTTGAGTACGGGGACCGTGTCCACTTTCGGGTCGACCGTGATGGCGACGAGCTCTACGTCTGAACCGTATAGATTCTCTGCCTTCAACTCTTTCTCAAGCTTCATAAAATCACGTAGCGTGAGCGGACAAATATCAGGGCAGTTCGTATAAAAGAATGTGACAATTTTTACTTTCCCATTATCGGAATTGTATGTTTCTTCATTCAATGCGTTCGTCAATGTGAACGGGGTTGGCTCTTGGATGACCGGCAAGTCGTCTTGGTTGAAGAATACAAAATACACGGCTACTCCGATGACAACGAGCGTTAGGACCGTTAAACCGACCGTCATATAGCTATTCCGTTTCATACAACTCTCCCTCTCTATGGATCATCCTCCGATTATTGCGCGGAATACGTTCGTCGTTTCACCCGGGTCATAAGCAACATAGAGAAGAATATAAACCGTCACACCTGTAATGGCCGTGAAAAACCAGACAACTGATGCTTTCGGTCCGATTTTACGGTGTTTCTCAATCTTGTTTTTATAACCGAGATACAAGGTGATCAAACCGAGGACGCCACCTGTAGTCGCGAGTAGGATATGGAAGATCATAAAGCCGAGATAGAACGGTTTGACAGAATCCGGTCCCCCGAATGCCGTGTTCCCAACAAAGATGGTACGTGAGACGTAAAGGATGAAGAACGTCGTCGCTGCAATCGCGGCCGCCGTCATCACTTTCTTATGTTTTTCGATGTTGCTACGGTCTTTTGCGATGATCACCCATCCGATGGCGACAAGAATCGCACTGATGACGATGAATGTCACACTAATTAAGGCAAGATAGTTCATCAATGTTTCCCCTTTTGTTCTGTTTAATTTTTCTCATTTGTTTCTTGCGGAGTGAAAGACATGCCTTCATCGAGAGCAAGAGATTTCGTACGGCGTACCCAACCGAAGAAGGTCCAGCCGAAGAAGAAGCCGTAAACGATCTCTTGACCGAGTTTCATCAAGACGCCACCGAACCGTTGATCTTCGAGGGCACTGTTCGTCGCTCCCATGAGCGCCTCTAAGTTAATCCCCGACACGTCCCCATTCGGTAGACAATATCCAAGTACCCTAGCGAACGTCTCCGGGTCCGTATACGCGTTATATAGCGTCGTTTGACTGAAGATGATGAGCGCACAGGCTGGTGTTAACAACACTCCATTGGCGACAATATACACCATTCGTTTTAAGTCGGACATGCCTTCCTCTTCGTCTGTGACGAGCGGAACGATGACCGGGTACCACATCGTCAAACTAAAGACGAATAATGCACCGTGGAAGATGCGGTGTACGCCATAGTTCGTCAAGACATAGTCAAATACGACCGGCATGTGATAAATCGAGAACAATGCGTTGAATAAAATGAGCGCGATGAGTGGCTTTGTTAAAAACTTAAACGTTGGCCCAATGAATTTGAAGCTAAGTACTTTTTCAAACACCCAGTACGGTAGACCATACACGACGAGTGCCGGTGCCAAAATATAGACGAGCACCATTTGGAACATATGCACCGATAAAATGATATGTGCCAACACATCAATTGGACTTCCGAAACCGATATAATACAAGACAATTGCAAACAACATACTAAACTTTTGTAATAACGTGGTCGAGGCATATCCTCGCTTCGCCATTCTCTCTGTCACGACGGCATATAACACATAAATCCCGACCATGAGCAATCCGAACAGCGGACTCCATAACGTGAGCCAATCAAATTGATTGAGCAGCTCCGACGTATTCCAGAGCATCCGTTCACCCCTTTTCTTTCTCTCCCTAACCTTTGAAACCGTTCACTTCAAGATTACTATTCATTCATTTTTGAAGTAAAGGAAAAAGGACCGAATCATCCGTGTTTCCACAGATGTTCAATCCTTTGTCACAATTACCAAATGAGTAAGCGTAGTGCCGCGACCGTGATGATGGCGACGAAGATGCCTAACCACATCATGACGACGATCCATGTGTTCCCACGGTTATTCATATGCATGAAAATATACAACTGTAGGAAGACTTGAATGACCGCCAAGATGATTAAGAAACCACCTGCTGCCCAGACTGGCATCAGTTCCGCATAGACGGCACCGAATGCCACGAACGTGAGTAAAATCATCATGGCGAAGCTGATCAACTGAAGTTGATACTCGCGCTTCGATTCTGCTTTTACTTCAAGCTCTAATTGTTTGTGTGATTCGTTCATTGCTCGTTTTTCCATATTAGTTCACCATCCCTAAGAGGTAGACGATTGAGAAGATGAAGACCCAAACAACATCGATGAAGTGCCAGTATAGACTTGATACATAAAACTTCGGTGCGTTGTACACATCGATTGGGCGGTTCCAGTTACGAATCAAGAGTGTCGTAATCCAAAGAAGACCGAACGTAACGTGTGCGCCGTGGAAGCCGACCAACGTGTAGAAGGCTGAACCGAATGCGCTCGACGTGAACGTGTGACCGATGTGGTAGTAGTGAATGAACTCGTAAATCTCAGCACCAAGGAATCCTGCACCAAGAAGGAGCGTCACAATCAACCAAAGCTTCATACGCCCTGGATTGTTTGCTTTCATGTTCATCATCGCAAGGACACTTGTCAGTGAACTTGTGAGGAGGAGCATCGTCATGATGAAGACGAGCTCCATTTCGAAAATGTTATACGAGCGTAACTCCTCTGGCGCACCAGAGTTCAAGAGACCAACGTACGTTCCAAAGAGCGAGGCGAAGAGGACGGTCTCTCCACCAAGGAAGAACCAGAAGGCCACATATTTATTTTTCCCTTCCAGTGTTGCTTTCTCTGGATTGGCCGGGATACCGGTCACTGGGTGTTTTTCTACTGCATGTGCCATTTATTGTTCTCCTTTCTCACGAATCGCTTTCAAGTCTGCTTCGACTTGTGACTTCGGAATGTAGTAGCCGTGATCGTCAATCCAAGAACGTAGGAACATCGAGACGAACGTCATCGCTAATCCAAATCCGATCAATGACCAACCGACGACTGTGTTATCCATCTGGAAGATGGCACCGAGTCCTGCGATAAAGAGGCCGAGTGACATGAAGAACGGAATGAGCGAGTTGTTCGGCATGTGGATGTCCGAAACTTCCTCAGCGACTGACACGCGTTTGTTTCCTGCCATTTTCTCGAGCCAGAACGTATCAAGTCCTTTGACGAGTGGCGTTTGTGCAAAGTTGTACTCCGGAGTCGGAACAGGAAGTGTCCACTCAAGCGTACGCCCGTCTCCCCAGTGGTCTGGTTTGACGCGTTCTTTTGACAAGAAGGCTTTCACGACAGCGATGAGTAAGACAATCGTTGATACACCCATGAAGAATGCTCCGGCTGTCGAGAGCAAATTAAGTGTATCCCAACCTTGACCACCGAGGTACGTGAAGACTCGACGTGGCATACCGAACAATCCGAGGAAGTGTTGCGGGAAGAACGTCAAGTGGAAACCGATAAAGAACAACCAGAACTGCCAGTATCCAAGCTTTTCAGAAAGGGCTTTCCCGAACATGAGTGGGAACCAGTAGTAAAGACCTGCGAAGAGACCGTATACAACCCCACCTACGATAACGTAGTGGAAGTGAGCGACAACGAAGTAGCTGTCGTGGTACTGGTAGTCAGCCGGTGCGACTGAAAGCATAACCCCTGTCATCCCACCAACGAGGAATGAAGGAATGAACGCGACTGAGTAAAGCATCGCCACGTTAAATTTAATTTGACCGCCCCACAGTGTGAAGAGCCAGTTAAAGATTTTAACACCGGTCGGTACAGCAATCGCCATCGTCGCAACAGCGAAGATTGAGTTCGCAACTGGACCAAGACCGACTGTGAACATGTGGTGAACCCAAACCATGAATCCAAGGAAACCGATGAGCATTGTCGCGAAGACCATCGTCGTGTAACCGAAGAGGCGTTTACGCGCAAATGTTGGAATGATTTCCGAGAAAATACCGAATGCCGGTAAGATCAAAATGTATACTTCCGGGTGACCGAAGATCCAGAAAAGGTGTTCCCAGATGACAACGTTCCCACCGAGTGCTGGGTCGAAGTATGCGGCTCCAAAGAGTCGCTCAAACATCAACATGAACAATCCGACCGTAAGTGGCGGGAATGCGAAGACGATCAATGCCGATGCAACGAAAGTCGTCCATGTGAAGAGCGGCATGCGCATGAGCTTCATACCTGGCGCACGCATGTTCAAGATTGTGACGAGGAAGTTAATCCCGGCCATCAATGAACCGAAACCTGAAATCTGAAGACCGAGGGCGTAGAAGTCTACCCCTGTTGCTTCCGGTTGAGTCGAAAGTGGAGCGTAAGCTGTCCACCCTGCGTTCGGTGCTGCTCCGAAGAACCAGCTCAAGTTAAGCATGACTCCACCGAAGAAGAACAACCAAAAACCTAATGAGTTAATGAATGGGAACGCAACGTCGCGTGCCCCGATTTGAAGTGGTACGACGGCGTTCATGAAACCGAATAGCATCGGCATCGCCGCTAGGAAGATCATCGTCGTCCCGTGCATCGTAATCAATTGGTTAAACGTTTCACCGCTGACGAAATCGTTCATTGGTTTAACAAGTTGCCAACGAATCAGTAATGCTTCAATTCCACCGAGAAGGAGGAAGAAGATTCCTGAGAACAAATACAAAATACCGATTTTTTTGTGGTCAACCGTCGTAATCCAATCCATGATGCCATTGTATTTACGCGATTGCTGCATTGCAGTGGTCTGTGCCACGTGAAATCCCCCTTTTCCCGTTAGTCAATCTTCTGCTCATACAAGAAGTCAACGAGTGCGTCTAATTCTTCGTTGCTGATTTGACCTTCATTGAAACCTGGCATGAGAGCCCCTTGTTTCTTATCTTGCGGGTTACGAATCCACTCTTTCAAGTTGTCCTCGTTGTTTTCAAGGTAACCTGCGAGCCACTCGCGATCGCCGAAGTTCGTTAAACTTGGTGCAACTTTACCGCCGCCGTGACAGCTCAAGCAGCTTTGAACATACACTTCTTCACCTGTCGTCAAGTTCGTGTTGTCTGCGACGAGTTTCTCACCGTTCTCGTCTTGCTTGGCTTTCATGTCAGCGAGCCATTGATCATATTCTTCTTGCTCGAGCGCGATGACTTTAAAGTCCATAAGGGCATGTGACGGACCGCAAAGCTCTGCACATTTCCCGTAGTAAGTACCTGGTTCATTTGCATGTAACCACATTTCGTTATCAAGTCCTGGGTTTGTATCTGTTTTACCAGATAAAGCCGGTACCCAGAATGAGTGAATGACATCTTTTGATGTCAAATTGATGCCGACGCGTTTCCCAACTGGGATGACGAGTTCTTGACCTGTCACGACACCTGCTTCTGGATACTCAAATTCCCACCAGTACAAGTTTGCTGTAACGTTGATTTCTTCTTCTTTTTTCGCTTCTTTCGCTTTCGCGAGTTCGACAGTCGTTGTGATTGTCGGAACAGCGAGAATGATGAGAAGGATAATCGGAACGACTGTCCAAATCATCTCAAGTGTACTGCTACCTTCAACTTGCTTCGGAATCGATTCATCTTTCCGACGGAACTTCATGAGCACGTACACGTAAATGACCGATACGATGATGAGTACGAAGAGCATGATCGCCAAACTGATGAGAATGATGCGGAGCTGAAGCTCAGCGCCTTCTCCCATCGGCTTCAATGCAGACAATCCCTCTTGACCGCAACCTGACAACAGGACTGCGAACATCATCATCGGGACGATGCCAAACAGAAGCTTCTTAAATGATTTCACAACAATCCCCACTTTCTCCCAAAATGATGTGTAATGGTTTTCTATATAGTGAGTGCGATTATGCCATTGCTGCTGTCAAAATCAGCGCGATAATCCACACGACTAAATAAATTAATGAATAGAAGAACATTTTGTTTGCCCACTTAATTTCGTCCTCGGCATTGAATCCTTTCAATCCGAGATACAACCAGTAGCCCCCTAAACCGGCTGCGACTGTCAAGTAAACAAGACCATAGTGCATAAATAAGAGCGATGCCGGAATCAGCGTCGCAATCCACCAGATGATCTGCCGTTTTGTGATGGCAAATCCGTTCACGACCGGAAGCATCGGAATGCCTGCCGCTCGATACTCTTCCGTGCGTCGCATAGCGAGCGCTAGGAAGTGAGGTGGTTGCCATAAGAACATGACAAGAAACATGAGCCACGCATCAATATACAAGTTCGGATCAAGTGCTGCCCAACCGATGAGCGGTGGAACGGCTCCCGAAATACTACCGACGACCGTATTGAGCGTACTCGTACGCTTCAGCCACATCGTATAAATCACGACATAAAAAAATGCCCCGATTAAACCGAATACAGCGGCGACGTACGATACAAGGAGCAATAACAGAGTTCCTAACGCAAGTTGTGTCAATCCGAGGAGTAAAATTTTCTCCCCTGAAATCTTGCCGTTTACACTCGGTCGATTGTCCGTACGATCCATTAAGTAATCGATATCTCGGTCCACAAAGTTGTTTAGGTAACAACTCCCCGAAATCACGAGTGCGCTTCCTAACATCGTTAATAAGAGCTGTGGCCAAACTTCAAACAAATAAAGGACTGGCGTATCGCTCTGATACGTCGCTGCCACGAAGAAACCTGCAAACACCAACATCAAGTTGGCGCGAACGATTCCCATTTTCGCTAAGGCGACGTAATCTCGGAATGACGTTGACTCTGTATATTCTACATCTACGGTCATTCCTGGGTTGACTTTTGTCATACTGACCCCCCCCACATAATCACGAAATCCTCGCATTCTCTTCACAGAAAAAACACAATATGAACAAAATACACTTAACTCTCTACAAAGATACCATATTTTTTTATAAAATACGCCCTTTATGCTTGTAAAATAGCGAGTTTTTTGTGTCTATAGTGTGATATTTGTCACACCTTATGTGCCTTACTAATATTAGAATAACGTTTTTGATAACGATTGCAAGCTTTTCCATTTCGTTTTTTGAACGGAAAGCCGTATAATAAGTATGGCGAAAAAAATATAAATAAACAAGGTACATTTTTAACGGATTTTGATTAGAAGCAGGTGGTATTGCATGCATAAAAAACTCGCGTTTTTCTCAGGGTTTGTCACCCTCGGAATGATGCTTGTCCTCATCATGGGTGGAACCGTGACGAAGACAGACTCAGGGGATGGTTGTGGGACTGACTGGCCACTCTGTCACGGTAAGTTGATTCCGACCAATCCAAGTGTTGAGACGATGATCGAGTACAGTCACCGCGTCGTCTCGGGAATCGAAGGTCTCTTGATCATCGCACTCGCCATTTGGACGTTCATCGCGGTCAAACATCGTGTCGATGTGAAAATCTTCGCGTTTCTCGCATTTATCTTTATGCTCATCCAATCGATTATCGGAGCAGGGGCGGTTATTTGGCAACAATCAGATGCCATCTTGGCCCTTCACTTCGGAATTTCTCTCGTCTCGTTTGCATCGCTACTCATTTTGACGATTCTATTATTCGAAGGTGACCGAAAGCATAAAGTCGTATCCAAACGGTTGAGATCTCATCTTTACGGTCTTTCGATTTACACGATGGTTGTCGTGTACACAGGAGCCTATGTCCGTCACCTCGGTGCTACATACGCTTGTGTCGGTTGGCCGATTTGTGAACAAGAAGTGTGGACGTTTGAGTCTTATGTTCAAATGGGTCACCGTGTGATGGCTGGACTACTTGTCTTGTACACGTTGTATGTCCTCTATCTTGCTCGAAAAGAGATGAATCGATTAATCGAACGCGGCATGATGGCGTCCCTTTTCTTCATTCTTCTTCAAGTCGGGACTGGCGCATGGATCGTACTCGGTGGACACGCCACGTACGTGCCGCTCCTCCATGCATTCTTGATCACTTGCTACTTCGGCATCCTGTCCTATCTCGCTTACCATGCGTACCGTTCGACAGACCGACAAAGTGATTCACAATTAAAAGACATGAACGGGTAAGTAAACAAAAAAGCGCCGCGGCGCTTTTTTGTTTACAATTCTTTAAATCGTTCGAGGGCACGCTCTCGCGCTTCTTTATGGTCGACGAGCGGCATCGCATAATTGTCTCGCTCTGACGGGTCCGGAAAATGAATCGATTTGTCTGTCACATCTTTTAGCTCCGGCACATACTTCCGGATGAACGTCCCATCTGGGTCGAACCGTTCAGATTGCATCGTCGGATTAAAAATACGGAAATACGGAACAGCGTCCGTCCCGACCGAGGCGGCCCATTGCCAACCCCCGATATTCGAAGAGGCCTCGTAATCAATCAACTTCCTCTCGAAATATCGTTCCCCTTTCCGCCAATCGAGAAGAAGATGTTTCGTCAAGAAGGATGCGACAATCATGCGTAGACGGTTGTGCATCCATCCGGTCTCGTTCAATTGACGCATCGCTGCATCGACAATCGGATAACCCGTCTCCCCGTTACACCACTTTTCGAACTGCTCCTCATTATCTTCCCATTCGAGCGATTTGTATTTGTCATTGAACGGTTGATCTTTCAATCCTTTTAACTTCGCCATCACCATATAATAAAATTCGCGCCACAACAGTTCGTCGTAATACGTGTCGCGTCCTTTAGATTTTCTGGCGGACAGCACCTGCTCGGTGATCGTACGAATCGATAATACACCGGTCCGTAAGTATGGGGATAATCGGCTCGTCCCGGCAATACTCGGGATGTCACGCTTTTCATCATAATCGACCATCCGATCATTGACGAAGCGGGTCAACCGCTTCTTCGCTTCGGTCTCCCCTAAGCCTTTCCACTCTCGCTCACAGCGTTTGAACAAGTCTTTCAGTTCTTTCGGCTGCTCGTTTTTCGAGCTGATGAAATCTGTTAAACGATTGATATCGACATCGTACGGTTTCGGCGGTTGCTCAGCATAAGCCGCTTTTTTGAACGGGGTGAACACTTTATACGGGTCTCCACTCTTCGTGCTGAACGCATCGGGATGAAACAGATGCCGGTCAAGGAGTCGTACGACTTTCACCTCTTCACCAAGTGCCTCGATGACACGGTCGTCTCGCTGTTTGAACGGTTCTACATACTCCGCATTGAAATATAGAGCATCTATCTCCCCGAGCTGTTCCACGAAATCCTTCTCCGTTTCCGCGACGAGCACTCGAAGCCCCAACCCTTTTGTTTCCAAATCATCCATAAACGTTCGCATCGTCGAGAAGAAATAATCGTGACGGACTTCGAACGGGTCACAATATTTCGGGTTTAGCCAAAAGACGAAAGCGAGGTCATCCCCCTCTTCCATATCGTTCAGCGCCCGGTGAAGCATATGATTATCGGTCAATCTAAAATCCGATCGAAACCAACATACTCGTTTCATCATTCCCACTCCCATCTACAAAAAAGAAGCATAGCGAACTATGCTTCTTTTGATTATACAAATTCAATCAACAAGTCGTCACTTTGTATTGTGTCGCCTTCTTTAATATGGATGGCTTTGATCTCGCCATCTTGTGCTGCCTGAATCGTCGTTTCCATCTTCATCGCTTCCGTGACGAGTAGCTGCTCTCCACGATGAACACGGCTTCCCGGTTCGACCAACACTTTTAAAACAGAGCCCGGCATCGAGGCACCGACTTGTTTCGGGTTCGAACGGTCCACTTTCGGACGGCTTGTTGTCGCGGATTTGACGTTCACGTCTTTAATCTCGATCTCACGCGGTACGCCGTTCATTTCATAAGAGACGAGACGAATGCCATCTTCGTTTGCCGCACTCACTTGTACGAGCTTGATGATCAACGTCTTCCCTGTCTCGATCTCAACTTGAATCGTCTCACCGACGTTTAATCCGTAGAAGAACGTCAACGTGTCGAGGACGGATACGTCACCGTACGTCGTCGTATGTTTGACATAGTCTTCGTATACTTTTGGATAGAGCGCGTGGGCAAGAAGCTCAAAGTCTGTGACCGGTCGCTCAAACTTCTCGAACAACTCTTGGCGTGCTGATTCAAAGTCATATGGCTTGATTAGTTTACCAGGACGAACGTTCAGTGGCTCCTCCCCTTTTAAGATGACTTGTTGGACATCTTTCGGGAAACCGCCAGGAGGTGTACCTAACTCGCCGCGCATCATCTCGACGACCGAGTCTGGGAAGTCGAGTTGATGGCCACGCGTCATCACATCCTCTTCTGTCAAGTTGTGCTGCACCATGAAGAGCGCCATATCACCGACGACTTTCGAAGAAGGGGTGACCTTGACGATATCACCGAACAACATGTTGACACGGGCATACATCGCCTTCACTTCTCCCCAACGGTCTCCAAGCCCGACTGCTTTCGCTTGTTGCTGAAGGTTCGAATATTGACCACCTGGCATCTCGTGTTCGTATACAGACGGATGCGGTGCGCGCATATCACTTTCGAACGGTTCGTAGTTGTGGCGCACGTCTTGCCAGTAATCACTGATCACTTCGTATTGTTTCGGGTCAATCTTCGGTTGTCGTTCGTGGTGGTTGAGCGCGTAGACTAAACTTCCACCTGAAGGTTGCGATGTCATCCCTGACATCGAGCTTGCGGCAACGTCGACGATATCGACACCAGCATCCGTCGCACGTGCGTAAGTGAAGATTCCGTTACCTGAAGCATCGTGTGTATGCAAGTGAATCGGTAAATCGACCGCATCCTTCAATGCTGACACGAGAGCATAGGCAGATTCCGGTTTCAATAAGCCGGCCATATCTTTAATGGCTAGAATATGCGCACCACTCGCTTCAAGTTTCTTCGCAAGGTCAATGTAGTACGGAAGATGGTATTTCGGCCGGTTGCCGTCATACAAGTCACCTGTATAACAAATCGCCGCCTCCGCTACTTTTCCTGTCGGTAGCGTCGCATCAATTGCCAATTGAATCGACTCTAAGTTGTTAAGACTGTCGAAGATTCGGAATACATCGACTCCTGCATACGCCGCTTCATGCACAAACTTCTCAATGACGTTGTCCGCATAGTTTTTATACCCGACCGCGTTCGCGCCGCGAAGTAACATTTGAATCAAGACGTTCGGCATCTTCTCGCGAAGCTTCATAAGACGTACCCATGGGTCTTCTGACAAGAAGCGGTAGGCAACATCAAACGTCGCCCCACCCCATGCCTCGACTGAGAACAATTCTGGCATCAACTTGCTTGTCGGCTCTGCGATATTGAGAATGTCTTGCGTCCGCATGCGCGTCGCGAGCAATGACTGGTGCGCATCACGCATCGTCGTATCCGTCAATAACAGTTCTGGTTGACGCTTGATCCAGTCAGCCAGACCGTCTGGACCGAGTTCCGTCAAGATTTGTTTCGTTCCCGGTTTTGCTTCTGTCGGTAGGTCTTGTGGGATACGTACCGAGCGGCTGATCGGTTTGTCTTTCAGACCGACTCCTGGGAATCCGTTCACTGTTACATCGCCGATATAGTTCAACAACTTTGTCCCACGGTCTTTTCGTTTCGGGAAGACGAACAGTTCTGGCGTCTCATCGATGAATGACGTGTTGTAGTCCCCATTGATGAAGTTCGGATGCTTCATGACGTTAATCAAGAACGGGATGTTCGTCTTGATTCCACGAATTCGAAACTCATTCAAGTTTCGTACCATTTTCGAAGCGGCTTGTTCGAATGTCATGCCATGCGTCGACAGTTTGACGAGAAGCGAGTCATAGTACGGCGAAATTTCTGCACCGACGTACGCGTTTCCGCCGTCAAGACGGACACCAAAACCACCTGGAGAACGGTATGCCATGATTTTCCCTGTATCCGGCATGAAGTTGTTCCCTGGGTCTTCTGACGTTACACGTGATTGAATCGCATAACCGAGGAGTTTAATGTCCTCTTGTTTCGGCATTTGAATCAGATCACCGTGAAGCGATTCTCCTTGTGCGATCATCAATTGCGTTTGGACAATATCAAACCCTGTGACCATCTCTGTGATCGTATGCTCAACTTGGACGCGTGGGTTTACTTCGATGAAGTAGAATGATTCATCTTCTGTCACTAAAAATTCAACCGTACCGGCGTTGACGTATCCGACGTGACGCATAAGTTGAACCGCCGCATCACAAATCGCTTGACGTGATTCTTCGGATAACGTCACACATGGTGCCACTTCGACGACCTTTTGATGTCGGCGCTGCACCGAACAGTCACGCTCGAACAAGTGAATGATGTGACCGTGCTCATCTCCGAGAATTTGAACCTCGATGTGCTTCGGACGTTCAACTAATTTCTCTATGTACACTTCATCAGAACCAAATGCTTGTTTCGCTTCCGATTTTGCACGTTCAATCAAATCTTTCATTTCCGCTTCTGTACGGATGACACGCATCCCGCGTCCTCCGCCACCCATCGATGCTTTGACCATGAGCGGGAAGCCGTGTTCGTTCGCAAACGCTTCTGCATCTTCATACGATGTGAGTGGACCGTTCGAGCCTGGGATAACAGGAAGACCTGCAGCAATCGCACTCTGACGCGCCCGCACTTTGTCCCCGAACGCATGCAAGTGTGACTCGTGTGGACCGACAAAGATGATGCCCTCTTCACGGCAACGTCGTGCGAGGTCAATGTTTTCTGAAAGGAAACCATATCCCGGGTGAATCGCGTCACTGCCTGACTCCTTGGCGATGCGAATGACACCTTCGATATCGAGATACGCATCAATCGGCTTCTTATCGAGTCCAATCAAATAGGCTTCATCCGCTTTAAAGCGATGTAATGAACCGCTATCTTCTTGTGAATAGACGGCTACAGTACGAATGCCTAACTCAGTTGCTGCTCGAAATACGCGAATGGCAATCTCCCCACGGTTTGCAACAAGTAACTTTTTAATTGGTTTCAAATGAAATCCCCCCGTTAATAAAATTTAAATGTTTCTTACCTGACCACATGAAGCGATGAACGTTGAACGTTCTCTTCGGACTTCATCCGAATTTCTTCTCGTCGTGTCGCTTCTCGATGACGGTTACGCATCGAGATACTACTAAGTACCCCGAGAACACCCATCATCATGATCAGCGACGTCCCCCCATAACTGACCAGCGGCAAGGTCACACCTGTCCCTGGGAACCAACCAGACATCGCACCGATATTGATGGCTGTTTGAATGATGATCTGTGATGCAATCCCAAACGAGACGAACATCGCAAAATGACTATCCGCATGATTGGCAATATGAATCGCGCGAAACGCGATAAAGAAGAGTAGTACCAAAACCGTCAGCACACCGAAGAACCCTAACTCTTCGGCAATGATTGACATAATATAGTCGGTTTCGGGTTCTGGTAAATACCCATACTTTTGAAAACTGTTCCCGAGTCCGACACCGGTCAATCCACCATGTACAATCGAGATGATCGACATGAGCAACTGATGACCGTATCCTTCCGGGTCCATGAACGGGTTGAACACGACCTCAATCCGGCTCCGTTGATTCTCTGAGAAGATTGTCGTGAACAATAAGAACACAGCACCGACACCGGCTAAAATCCCAGGAATCAAAATTCGAAGGGGTGCCCCGACTCCGAACCACATGAGAAGCATGATGGAACCGAGAACGAATAGTCCCCCCATGTCTGGCTGTCCATTGATGGCGATGGCGTAGAACGAGAAGTAAAAGAGAACCGGTACTAAGAAGAAGGCACCGATTTGAGCGCGCCACCCTTTTTTCACGATGGCAGCCCGAGCGAGACGCCCCGGTAATCCTTTCAACTCATTATTCCATAGCTCGTGGTAATAGTTCGCAAGCAGTATGATGAGAACAAATTTGGCGATCTCGACCGGCTGAATGGTGAATCCGCCGATAATGAGCCATGCGCGTGCACCGTTCAATGGTGGCATCGCCCATGTAACAAATAGCAAGATGACCGAGACAGCATACATACTGAGACGAATGCCTTTCTTCCGAAACATCTCATAGCGGAACAATGTTGCAATCAAATAAACAAAGATCCCGATTCCTACGTAGACGAGCTGGCGATAGAACAAGCTACTATTCGCATAGTCCCCACGATTCCAAACGCTCGCACTGTAAATCATGATCGAGCTGATCCCGACGAGTAAGAGCACTGACAAAAACAACGCAAAATCAAAATACCGAAACCGTGTTTTCATGTATTCACTTCCTTATGTAAAACAATCCGACGACCCTTATAAAAAAATACTCAAACAGCGCCACTTGCACAGTTTGAGTATAAGGTTCATAATTCTGAAGCTTCTGCCAAGGCAGACAACTTTTGTTCCAATGAATCGAGCAGTCCTTTACCTTCAATGTCTGAAATGAGTCCAAGACGAACCGCAAAATCAATTTGGCGCGATAGTCCAAACATATGTGTATCAAGCACCTCTTCATAAAGCGGGCACTTCGGCATTTTTAGGTTTTCTAACTGCACTTCAATCAGACAACGGATTTTTTCAGCATCCGCCTCGAGTAACTGAAGCGCTTGCTCCCGTTGGATTGCAGCCAAATTTGTCGCCACTACGACCCCTCCTCCGTACGATGACAGACTGTTTGTCATAACTCAACTGTACATTATCTTTCATCATAATTCAATGTACAGTATGGATGATTGCGACATTCTTCCTCTTTTCCATTTTAAGATAAAGAGCGCTATAATGAAATGTGTAATGTGTATAAAGGGGGATGTAAGCATGATTTTTCCACTAGACGGAGCGGTTCGTCACAGTTTGACGATTGACCCGACCGTATGGATTTTTGACGACCGAAAACGAAAGATTGAAGAATTAGACTCTGTGACGGAGAATGACCGTGAGGCCTACTATGCGAAAATGGGGAAAGCATGGGACGATGGTCTATCACAAGGAACAAGAATCGACCACAATAAGCCGATGTCTCGTCAAGACAAGGACGCAGCTTTGCGCGATTCGTTCGCGATGCCGCTCGCACCATTTTTGAACAATGCCGAACCTGTTGATTTGGCCACGCATGTCCGTTTTTACGGAGAAACGGTGTTGACGCTGACGCTTAGTGAAGCATCACGCGTGTACTTACAATTTTCAAAAGACGGGAAAGTACTCGCTGACGGACCGGTCTACGTATTATATGAAGATCAGGTCATTCGCCAAGTGAATCACATCACTGTACTGAGCAATCAATGAGAAGGGACTTTCCTTCTCATTTTTTGGACTTTTTAGTTCATAAAGTGTAATATGTAGTGTATTGACTACGAATTGAATAAGAAAGGTCGTGACGCTTACAATGCCTTTATGGAAACGAAATTTAATAGTTGTTTGGATCGGTAGCTTCTTGACCGCCGCTTCAATGAGTCTCGTCCTCCCCTTCCTGCCGTTGTTTATTGAACAACTCGGGGTGAAGGACCCTGACCATGTCGTCACGTGGTCGGCGATCGCCTTTGGCGCGACGTTCCTCGTGGCCGCCATCGTCTCCCCGATGTGGGGGCGTCTGGCTGACCAAAAAGGGAGAAAGTTGATGCTCATTCGAGCGAGTCTCGGAATGGCTATCGTGATGTTTCTCATCAGTTTTGTGCAAGACGTATATCAACTGGTCGGGTTGCGTTTACTCATGGGTGCCGTTTCTGGATTTATCTCAGCCGGCATCACCTTAGTCGCTTCCCAAACCCCAAAAGAGAAAAGTGGCTGGGCGCTCGGTACCCTGTCGACTGGTGGAATCACCGGTGGTCTACTCGGTCCGCTCATCGGCGGACTACTTGCAGACTGGATTGGGCTTCGATCCGTTTTTCTCTTTACCGGAAGTGCACTCTTCCTAACATTCCTGATTACGCTCTGGTTCGTAAAAGAAGACTTCGTCCCAGTGAAACGTGAAGAACTCGCTTCAGTGAAGTCCATTTTCGCCTCACTGCGGCATCCACAATTGATTGTCGGGTTGTTTGTGACAACGTTCCTTATCCAGTTCTCAACACAATCCATCGGACCGCTCTTGACATTATATGTACGTGAATTAAATCCGCATACGACCGCACTTGCCTTCATGGCAGGAATTGTCGCATCTGCCCCCGGACTTGCCGCGCTCTTTTCGGCGCAGCGTCTCGGACGATTATCGGACCGATACGGGGCAGAACGGATCTTATTTTGGGCACTGCTCCTCTACAGTTTATTCTTAATCCCGCAAGCATTCGTCACCTCGACGACTCAACTCATTCTGTTACGCTTCGGGATTGGATTTGCGACCGCTGCGTTGATGCCATCCGTTCAGTCGTTGCTGAGGCAGCATACTCCAACCGCTGCAACCGGAAGAATCTTTTCCTATAATCAGTCCGCTCAGTTCATGGGAAATCTACTCGGACCGCTATTTGGATCCCAAATCGTAGCACACTTCGGATTTTCCGCACTGTTCATCGTCACAGGATTGATCATGATTTCAAACGCCTTTTTAGAACGGACGAACGTCCAATCGCTACAACTCGATACAAAATAACGCCGAGCGCTTAGCTCGGCGTTATTTGTGTATCTCGCTTATAACAAGTCGGCCGCCAATCTTGCGAGAGACGAACGCTCCCCTTTGACAAGTTGGACGTGACCGAAGACATTTTGTCCTTTGAATCGTTCAACGGCGTATGTCAATCCGTTCGAATATTCATCTAAATACGGATGATCGATTTGGTACGGGTCACCGACGAGAACAATTTTCGAGTTCTCCCCGACACGGGTTAGAATCGTCTTGATTTCATGTTTCGTTAAGTTTTGAGCTTCGTCGATGATGATGAACTGGTCGGGCATGCTTCTTCCTCGAATATAAGTGAGCGCTTCGAGTTGAATCGATTTCATGCCGGCCAGAATATTTCCTAGCTCATCTTTTGAATTGGCACTGAAGAGAAATTCTAGATTATCATAGATCGGTTGCATCCATGGACGTAATTTTTCTTCCATCTCACCTGGCAAGTAGCCGATATCGTTCCCCATCGGGACGACCGGTCGGGCAACGACGAGCTTGTTGTATCGTTGCTCGTCCTCAACGAGTGAGAGTCCTGCCGCTAGGGCAAGGAGCGTCTTTCCGGTTCCCGCTTTCCCGAGTAACGTGACGAACGGAATGTCATCTCGCAACAATAAGTCGAGCGCCATGCGTTGTTGGACGTTTCGTGGATGAATTCCCCAGATGTGGTCAGCGTCGAGCGCTAGCGGACGAACAATCGGTTGGAGCGTGTCGACAACCGCGAGCGCACTCGCTTTCGACACGTTACTTTTTAACACGACGAACGAATTCGGATATAACGTTTGTTTCGTCAATGCGGATGTCGGAAGTTGGCGTACTTTATAAAATTCATCGATAAGTGATTGATCGACCTCGATTTCACGATAGCCGGCATATAAATTCGTCGTATCGACGATGTGGTCGGTCAGATAGTCTTCGGCATCAATTCCGATTGCGTCCGCCTTCACACGGACCAGTATATCTTTTGAGACGACGACGACTTTATGGTTCGTGTCATGCTCGTATTGTTTCATTAATTTTAAGGCAACGAGTAGGATGCGGTTATCGTTCGTCATCACGTCGAATGGAATATCGACTTCGTGTTCGTGTCCAATCTCGACAAAGAGACGTCCACCGTTTTCAAGTGGGACGCCGTCATGAAGTTTCCCCGAAGTTCGGAGCTGGTCTAGGACACGCGACGTTTCACGGGCGTTTCGCCCGACCTCATCCATGTTTCGTTTTTTACCATCAAGTTCTTCTAAGACAATGGCCGGGATGACCACGTCATGTTCTTCAAATTGAAATAAGGATAGCGGATCATGTAGGAGTACGTTCGTATCGAGTACATACGTTTTTTTCATAGACTTTGCCGCCCCTCGACTATAGGATGGTAATCAAGAATGAAGACTTTCTTTCACTTCACGGTCTAATTTTTCCGCCGCTCGGATATCATACGTTTTCGTGATTTCGGGCTGAGCGTATGCTGCACCATAAAATGAGATATTTCTCACTTCTTCGACATGTCCTTCAAAAAAACGAAGATGAAGGCTCGGTTTTACCGCTGGCTCAAATTCTCGGATGGATGAAAGTAGAACATGATAGGACTGACCATCTTCGATAAAGATGAGACCCGCTGTCTTTTCAGTTGATAAAATCGTCACGATATGCGAATTTTTGGTTAAGGCGAACCGCATCGTGTCCTTGTCGAGTGCTTGCACCCAACTGATGGCATGGCTGATTGGCCAACGCTTTGCCTCATCAAAACCGACGAGAAATGTTAACGGCATGTCATTCAACAATCGCTGTTGAGCGGCTGTCAATTCAAACGTTGCCTTACTCGCCATTCAACTCCCCTCCTTTTAACCGGGTATGGTTGTACCATTCTCCCTTACCGATTCAATTCCCTGCTTTCAACGAATGAAATCATGCTATACTCATCCTATAGAGGAAGGTGAGAAGATGCGTGTAAAATGTTCTCTTTGCGATAAAGTCGAAACGATCGACTCATGGTCGTTTGAAGCAAAACGATTGCGCAACAAGCCGGCTAAAACGTATATGTGTCAAGACTGTCAGGAGCGAATCAGCGAACGTACGGCTGAACGCGCCGCATCTGGACAATTCAAGTTATATCCTACATTTCGACAAAAGCGAAATTGGTAATGAAAACGGGCGCCTCCGAAGAGACGCCCGTATTTTTTATGACTCGACTGCATCCTGACGACGGTTCCACCAAAGACGACCGCGATAGATGGCCAACACGATGGCCATGACAGCAAGTACTTCTGGAATCGGCCACGTGAAAAAGACGAGCGCCATCGTACCTGCGCCAAGTGCAAGTAAAATATAGACGATCAGTGATTTCCACCATGCCAATTGTTTTGCAAAACCAAGCTTAAAGACGAGAATCGTCAGTAAGATGACCGTGACAACGAGTGCGTTGAATCCGACCGAAAAATCGTTCGGGTCGCTCCCGACACCTAGCATCGAGGCAATCCACGGAACATCAATTTGTGTGATATCGATTGTTTGAGAAGCTTTCAAGACAAAGAGTCCCCCTTTATTTCATACACATCCATTCTACACTATTCCATGCAAAAGGGAACGCCGAAGCGTTCCCTTTTTCACCTACTTATTCTTTACCAAGTTTACGACGCTTGTCAGCTTTCTCGCGTTCGTTCTTGTTCAAGATTTTCTTACGAAGACGGATTGACTCTGGCGTGATTTCACAGTACTCGTCATCGTTCAAGAACGTGAGCGACTCTTCAAGTGAGAAGACGCGCGGACGTTTCAAGACTTGTGTCGAGTCTTTTGCTGAAGCACGCATGTTTGTCAACTGCTTCCCTTTAACGGCGTTAATCGCAAGGTCGACGTCACGGTTACATTCACCGATGATCATTCCTTCGTATACATCCGTACCTGGCTCGATGAAGATCGTTCCACGGTCTTCGAGTGCACCGATTGAGTAAGCCGTTGACTTCCCGTTTTCGATACAAACCATAACACCACTGCGACGACCACCGATATCAGCTGTGATATACGGACGGTACTCTTCGAACGTGTGGTTCAAGATTCCGTATCCACGTGTCGCCGACAAGAATTCGTTACGGTAACCGATGAGGCCGCGTGATGGAACGATGAATTCCATACGTGTCTGACCGTTATCGTTCGTGTTCATGTTAGCAAGTTCACCTTTACGGAGACCAATCGACTCCATGACTGAACCTGTGTACTCTTCTGGTACGTCGATGATCACGCGCTCAAACGGCTCAACTTTCGTACCGTTTTCGTCTTCACGGATGATAACTTGTGGCTTCGACACTTGAAGCTCGTAACCTTCACGACGCATGTTCTCGATCAAGATACCGAGGTGAAGCTCACCGCGTCCTGACACGACCCACTGGTCAGGAGAATCCGTGTTTTCTACACGAAGTGACACGTCTGTCTCAAGTTGTTTCATCAAACGCTCTTCGATCTTACGTGCAGTGACGAAGTCCCCTTCACGTCCTGCGAACGGCGAGTTGTTCGTCATGAAGCGCATTTGAAGTGTTGGCTCATCGATACGAAGGAGCGGAAGTGGCTCTTCTTTACCGACTGGCGTAACTGTCTCACCGACGTTGATGTCTTCCATACCAGCGATGGCAATCAAGTCACCTGCTTTTGCTTCTTCGATTTCGACGCGCTTGAGGCCGAAGTAACCGAACAATTTCGTGACACGGAGTTGCTTCACCGTACCATCTGTCTTACAGAGTGATACTTGCTCACCGACTTTGATTTTCCCACGGAAGACGCGACCTACACCGATACGACCGAGGTAGTTATCGTAGTCGAGCATCGTTACTTGGAATTGAAGTGGCTCATCTGAGTTATCCACTGGAGCTGGTGTGTTTTCAAGAATTGTATCGAGCACGTGTGTGATCGTGTCTTCTTGGTTTGCTGGATCAGGATCGAACGAACTTGAACCGCTGACAGCCGATGTATAGACGACAGGGAATTCAAGTTGATCTTCATCTGCGCCAAGATCGATCAAGAGATCGACGACTTCATCGACAACGTCGAGTGGACGAACCATCGGCTTATCGATTTTGTTAACAACGACGATTGGACGAAGTCCTTGGTCGAGTGCTTTTTTCAATACGAAGCGAGTCTGTGGCATACAGCCTTCACGCGCATCGACGACGAGGATAACGCCATCAACCATACGCATGATTCGCTCAACTTCCCCACCAAAGTCTGCGTGACCTGGCGTATCTACGATGTTAATGCGTGTATCTTTATAATCGATTGCCGTGTTTTTCGCGAGAATTGTGATTCCGCGCTCACGTTCGATATCGTTCGAGTCCATCGCGCGTTCTGCGACTGCCTCGTTCGTCCGGAAAGTACCAGACTGTTTCAATAATTCATCGACTAACGTTGTTTTACCGTGGTCAACGTGAGCGATGATGGCTACGTTACGAAGGTTTGTTCTTACGTTCATGTAGTTATTCCTCTCTTATTTAAAAAGTTTCAGCTTTTCTTCAACTTTAAGAGTATAGCACACGTCACAGTACCTTTGTCGAGTGGAATCGACTGTGAACGTTTTCATTGGACGTTTTTTATCATACAATGGGGTAGAGAAGAGAAAATAAGGAGGAGTCTCCATGCAGCTTATGTTTCTATTGATTGCCATGGCCGTCGTCGCTGGATTTGTTGGCATCGGCATCGGGGTGGCTGAAGGCAGCGCCGCTATCATTTTAGGAAGCCTCGTACTTAGTGGTGTCGCGACGTTCTTTGGTATTCAATTACGTCGTCGCATTCTTTCTGATCGTCAATCTTCATAAAGAAAGAGGGTTGCTCTGACAAAAGTCGAGCGAACCCTCTTTCCTTTTATTTGATGATTCAAATCGGACGCGTCAAACAGATGCGGTCACGTAAAATCAAACCATCTTCCTCAATCGGATCGTATCCATGCTGTTTAAAATAATCACGTTCCACAGAATCAAATCGGAATCCGGCTTGTTGATAAAAGCGCAATTGCATGATGCTTGAATTCCCAGTACAAACGAGGAGTTCTTGACCGCCGAGTGTTGTCGCCCGTTTTACCGCGTCTTGTAGCATCCGCTGACCAATCGTTTGGTTTTGTCTCTCCGGCTTCACCGCGATATTGACAAGCTCGACCCGTCCTGACCCGTGTGATACGAGCATATAGGCACCGACGATTTCTCCTCCGAGTAACGCTTTAAATGTTCGTCCTGTTTGAAACTGTTCTCGCACCATCGCTTCATTCGGATTCGCTAAAACGAGCAGATCACGAATTTCTTCGTACGATTCATGTTCCACGATTTGAAGATCCGGCTTCGCTTCTGGGGTCACCCCTTTTGCGATGACATAGTGTTTGATGACGTCATTGACGAATGTCTCGCTTCCTGCCAATACAGATGTTCTCCCATCGTATCGAATCGGTTCCCCATATAAGGAAACGACCCGTCCACCCACTTCCTCGACAAGCAATTTCCCTGCAGCATAGTCCCACGGCATGTTGCGCATCGTAATGTATCCGTCCACTCGTCCTGCGGCGAGCCAAGCAAGCTCAAGCGATGCAGCGCCATGCGCCCGTGTCCCAATCGAATCTCGAACAATCGGGGCAAGGATTTCCGGGGCAATTTGATGGTTCGGCGTGACCCACGTCGCATTCATACTTAAAAATGCATCTCGTACATGATGTTCATGTAGATTCGTCAATGTTCGTCCGTTCAATGTCGCACCATACCCTTTTCTGGCCATAAACATCTCATCCGCCATCACGTCATAGACGAATCCGTACTCTACGACTCCATCGACCATCACAGCTACCGAGATGGCGAACATACGCTTCTGATGAATAAAGTTTAACGTCCCATCAATTGGATCGACGAACCATACCGTTCCTGATAACGTGTCTGGCGTATCCGTCGTTCCTTCTTCCCCCATGATTTGATGGTCCGGGAATTGGTTTTGGATACGGCGGACAATCAGCTGTTCCACCGCTCGGTCAATCTCAGTGACCAAATCTCCTTTTCCGGTCTTTCGTTCCACTTCATAATGTTGATCAATCTCGCGACGAATCAGTTCTCCCGCCTGTTTGATTAAATCGACTGCAAACCATTCTATCATCTGTGATCACCTCAACTGTATTGTACCAAACAAAAACCAGTATCCGCTCGGAATACTGGTTGAATGTGTGTGTAATGGTCAGGCTTCGAGACGCAATAATTCTTGGCGGTACTTCTCCAACCGATGCTTGCTAGCCTGAACTGTAGCATCATCCTGTGACGCCATCGCATCGAAAAGGGTTGCCAATTCATAATCAATCTCCAAGCGCAGCACCGGAATCCGTTTTTCTGCGTCTTTTCTTTTGAATGCCTCAATCACTTGTTTCATAAGATGCCACACTCCTTTTGTTGGGCTACAAGTTACGGTTTAGTGAGTTGAATTGAGTATATCAGATAAAATTCGAAAAAGAAAGAGAATTGTCTGACTATTTTGAATTTTTTATCTTAATGGATATATTCCCAATTTCAATGCCCTTAAACCTGAATAAGTGTTAGATAACTGTACCCGATTTAAAGAAGAAATAACAAAAAAGCATGCCTGAATTTGCTCGGGCATGCTCGGACTTACATTTTAATCATCTTGCTCGACGACTTCATCGCTGTTTGAACGGTACGATACGTAGAATATCCAGTCTGTTCGTCGTGAACCGCGTTCAGTTGTTTCTCTTCTGACTTAGATGTTACGATTTGCTTGAAGGCTCGATACGCGTCTAGGAAAACCTCACGCTCGACTCCACCTTCGTTCGCTTGTGCGACAACATTATAAAACTCGACGACCTCGATCAATTCATCGGTCGTCCAATCCGGATTAATCGGATAATTAATTTGCATATTGTTCACCTCGACACTCATTGTATCAACAAAAAAAACTATTGCAAGTTACGTCAGAAATCTCTATAGTTTTTTTGTTGCTTCTTTTTTTAAATCAACATATAACGTAACGATATTATTCATCTAATAAATATACTGATTCCAAGGGGGATTTACGATTGAAATTAAAAGGTGCTACTCAGCTCGAAACGCCACTATTTGACACGTTACTTGAACATGTCGACTCAAATCCGATTGCGTTCCATATTCCTGGTCATAAGAGCGGGAAAGGGATGGATCCGGAGTTTCGTGACTTTATTGGCGAAAACGCCCTAAAAATTGATTTGATTAACATTGCCCCACTCGATGACCTTCATCATCCAAAAGCGGCAATCGCTGAAGCGGAACGCTTGGCGGCAGAGGCGTTCTGTGCTGATGAGACCTTTTTCTCCGTTCAAGGAACGTCGAGTGCCATCATGGCGATGATCATGGGCGTCGTCGGACCGAACGAGAAAATCATCGTGCCACGAAACGTGCACAAATCGGTCATGTCCGCGCTCGTCTTGACGGGTGCGCACCCGGTCTTCATCCACCCAGAATTCGATGAGACGTACGGCATCGCGCACGGAATTACAGCAAGTGCCGTAGAACGTGCACTCGAGCTTCACCCGGATACAAAAGCCGTACTCGTCATCAACCCGACTTATTTCGGTGTCGCGGGTGATTTGGAGCGCATCGTTGAGGTCGCTCATGCACAAGATGTACCTGTACTTGTCGATGAGGCACACGGTGTCCATCTTCCGTTTCACGATGAACTTCCACTCTCGGCAATGCAAGCGGGAGCGGACGTGGCGGCAACGAGCGTGCATAAACTTGGTGGCTCGATGACAGGAAGTTCCATTTTGAACGTACGCCGTGGTCTCGTGTCACCTGAGCGGATTCACGCGATGCTTTCGATGATCACGACGACCTCAACATCATACTTGCTCCTCGCTTCTCTAGATGCAGCGCGTCGACAGCTTGCGACGAAAGGTCATATGATGAACGAACGTGCGCTTGACCTTGCTCGAGCAGCACGGACAGCAATCGGTCAAATGCCAAACTTGTCGGTTTACGGACACGCGGAGCTTCACTCAGAATCGACTTATGCACTCGATGAGACAAAAGTTCTCGTATCGGTTCGTGAGCTCGGTGTGACAGGATTTGAAGTCGAGAAGTATCTTCGTGAGAAACACCGCATCGAAGTCGAGATGTCAGATCTATTGAACGTGCTCTTCATTGTCACGTCAGCAGACGATGAGTCGACGATCCAAGCATTGATTGAAGCGATGCGTGACGTCGTGTCTGTTTATCAGAAGTCTGGGAATGACTCATTATCGATCATGCTTCCAGAGATTCCACCATTGGCGCTAAGCCCGCGTGATGCGTTTTATGAAGAGACGGAGACAATTCCTCTTGAGAACGCCGTCGGACGCATTTCAGCGGAATTCATTATGGTGTACCCACCAGGGATTCCAATCATCATTCCAGGTGAATTGATCACAACGTCGACACTCGATTACATTATGGCCAACATCGAAGCCGGTCTTCCAGTTCAAGGTCTTGAAGATGAGTCTCTTCAGATGATCAAAGTCATCCAACAAACAAAAGCGATTCGCTAAACAAAAAATGAGCCGGTCATCGTGACCGGCTCATTTTTTATGTCATCTCAGAAAAGGTGGCTGTAGATGATCGAATTGCTTCCCCTATTGCCTATTATAAGAAAACGCTTACATTTTTTCAAGTATCAATTTCTTCAGATGCTTCTGTTTTTTCAACTAGGCAGAGTCGTAAAAATTCAGCAACGTGCTCTGTGTCATTCAAGTTAATACCGAGCATCGGATACAATTGACGAGGCTCTTCTAAAGCATGCAGATCGAGAAGGGCCGATTGACCCGTTTGCATACAGACGACTAATACCTTGCCCATGAATTGGTGTGTATAGACGAAACCAAAGTCATAGCGGGCAGCTTCTGTCTCAATCCCGGTGAAACGTACACGACTCGTCTCGGATACGGTATATAATAACTCCTCATCGAATGCCATCAGGATTCCCTCCCTTCTCTCTTCACAAGTATTTTCCTTTATACTACAAGTATGAAACCTAAGGAGAGAGTCATCATGAAAATTGAGTATGCCAAATCGTCAAACCAAGAAACACTCGCGCAATTGATGCATGAGCTATGGCCCGACGCCCCGATTGAGGAATTGCGGATGGAAGTCAAACTCGGTCTTGCTTCAAAAAAAATGCATTATTTCATCGCATCCTCTGACACAAAAGCGATTGGATTTTGCCAGCTCAGCTTCCGGCATGACTACGTGCCAGGTTCAAGCATGTCTCCGACAGCTTATGTGGAAGGAATCTATGTCGTTGAATCCGAGCGTCAGAGAGGTGTCGCTGCCCGTCTGATTGATGCTGCGTCCATGTTCGCTGCACGTCATGGTTGTATCGAACTGGCATCAGATACTGAACTTGAAAACGAGAGCAGCCAACAGTTCCATGAGAAAATCGGATTCAAAGAAGTCGAACGCGTCGTCACCTATATCAAAAAACTCTCTCACGAAACGTGAGAGAGTTTTTTCTAGCGTGCTTATTTAACGACGTGGATTGGCATACCCATTGCGATTTCAGCAGCTTCCATTGCCATCTCACCGAGTGATGGGTGAGCGTGGATTGTAAGTGCGATATCTTCAGCAGTCATACCAGCTTCGATTGCGAGACCAAGCTCAGCAATCATATCTGATGCGCCAGTACCCGCGATTTGAGCACCGATCAAGAGACCGTCCTCTTTGCGAGTGATAAGCTTCATGAAGCCGTCTGGCTCGTCAAGTGCAAGTGCACGACCGTTCGCTGCGAATGGGAATTTCGAAACTGTGATTTCGAGTCCTTCTTCTTTTGCGAGTGGTTCAGTGTAACCAACCGTTGCGAGTTCAGGATCTGTGAAGACGACTGCAGGGATTGCAGAGTAGTCGAGGTAAGCCGGCTTACCTGCTGCTGCTTCCGCTGCGATTTTCGCTTCGTAAGATGCTTTGTGTGCAAGTGGTGGTCCAGGAACGATATCACCGATTGCATAGATGTTTTCGTTCGAAGTCTTACACTGGTCATCGATTTCGATGATTCCACGGTCGCTGATTTTAACGTCCGCGTTCTCAAGACCGATGTCGCCTGTGTTTGGACGACGACCAACTGTGACGAGGACATAGTCCGCTTCAACAGATTGCTCTTCACCGTTTACTTCAAACTTAACAGTTACGCCGTCTTCCGTTTCTTCGACACCTTTAGCAAGTGCGTTCGTGTGGATTGTGACGTTCCCTTTTTGTTTGAGCTTCTTCTTAACGATTTGCGTCATTTGTGGTTCGAAACCAGACAAGATGTCGCTAGCGCCTTCTACAACAACTACTTCTGTATCGAAGTTAGCGTATGCAGTACCGAGCTCCATACCGATGTATCCACCGCCGATGACGACGAGTTTCTTCGGTACTTCAGGAAGTGCCAATGCGCCAGTTGAAGAAAGGACGCGTTTTGACCATTTGAACGATGGAATCTCGATTGGTGTAGAACCAGTCGCAACAATCGCTTTTTTGAATTTGTAAGGAGTTGAGCTGTCTTCTGTGATGACACGAACTGTGTCTTCAGAAGCGAAGAACGCTTCACCTTGAACGATTTCAATCTTGTTTCCTTTAAGGAGACCTTTGACACCGCCAGTCAATTTGTTAACAACTGACTGTTTCCAGTCTTGAACTTTTGTGAAGTCCACTGACACGTTGTCAGACGAGATTCCCATTGAATCGTGTCCTTTAGCGTGTTGGAAGTTGTGTCCAGCTGTGATCAACGCTTTCGATGGGATACATCCGACGTTTAAGCAGACACCACCGAAGTTGCCTTTCTCAACGATTGTTACTTTCATTCCGAGCTGTGCGCCACGGATTGCGGCAACGTATCCACCAGGACCGGCACCGATGACAAGCAAATCAGTTTCTTGTGCGAATTCTCCTACTACCATGTTCTTATCCCTCCATCATTAGAAGTGCTGGGTCTTCGAGCAAGCGTTTCACCATGTTAAGAGCGTTCTGTGCAGTCGCACCGTCGATGAGGCGGTGGTCAAAGCTGAATGAAAGTGCAAGTACTGGCGCAGCAACGATTTCACCGTTCTTCACGACAGCTTTCTCAGCGATACGTCCGATACCGAGAATTGCAACTTCTGGGTGGTTGATGACAGGTGTGAACCATTGTCCACCAGCAGAACCGATGTTTGTGATTGTGATCGATCCGCCTTTCATGTCTTCCCCAGCGAGCTTACCTTCACGAGCTTTACCTGCAAGTTCGTTAATGTTTGTAGCAAGTGCATAGATTGATTTACGGTCTGCATCTTTTACGACTGGTACAACGAGTCCGTTGTCCGTGTCAGCTGCGATACCGATGTTGTAATAGTTTTTGTAAACGATTTCTTCGTTCACGTCATCGATTGAAGCGTTGATTGTTGGGAATGCTTTCGCTGCAGCAGTCAATGCTTTCACGACGAATGGCAAGTACGTGAGTTTCACGCCTTGGTCAGCCGCGACTTGTTTGAAGTCTTTGCGGAGTGCGACGAGTTTTGTAACGTCGACTTCGTCCATGAGTGTAACGTGTGGTGCAGTGTGTTTCGAGTTAACCATTGCTTTCGAGATGGCTTTACGGATTCCACGGATTTTCTCACGTGTTTCAAGTTCTGGAGTCGCTGACTCGTAAGGCTTGATTTCCGTTTTCGCAGCTGCTGCTGGTGCTACAGATTCTGTTTTCTCTGTTGTAGCTTCTGCAGACGGTGCTTCACCGTTCGCGAATGCATCGATGTCTTCTTTCAAGACACGACCGTTGTCGCCAGAACCGTTTACTTCACGGATGTCGACACCTTTTTCACGTGCATATTTACGGACAGATGGCATTGCGATGACACGCTCAGATTTGTGAAGTTGAACGTCGCGTGGCGCGTCTTCTTTCACATCTTCTTTTACGTCTTCTGTCTTCTCTTCTGCTTTCGGTTGTTCAGGTGTTTCTTCTTCACCTGCTGGTGCGTCGCCTTCGATGTCAAACGTAATGAGGACGTCGCCGACTACGGCAACTGTACCTTCAGAAACTTTAACTTCTTTGACTGTACCGTCGACTGGAGCTGGGATTTCAACGACTGCTTTGTCGTTTTGTACTTCTAAAAGAACATCGTCCTCTTTGACCGTATCCCCTGCTTTTACGAACCACTTGACGATTTCACCTTCGTGAATACCTTCACCGATATCTGGTAATTTAAATTCAAATACTGCCACTGGTTTTTCCTCCCATCAATTCATCATGTAAACACGACAAGGGAGAAGATTCTCCCTTATCATTTATTCGACACGATCTTAGAAGTTCACAACTTCCTTAACTTTTGCAACGACATCTTTATGGTCTGGTAACCACATGTCTTCACCTTGTGCAAATGCGAAGACTGTGTCTGGTGCAGTTACTCGAAGAACTGGTGCTTCGAGGTGAAGAATTGCGCGTTCTTGAATTTCAGTTACAACGTTCGCAGCGATACCTGCTTGACGTTGTGCCTCTTGAACGACGATCGCACGACCTGTTTTCTTAACAGATTCTACGATTGTGTCGATATCAAGCGGGCTCACTGTCATGAGGTCGATGACTTCAACGTTGATGTTTTCTTTTTCGAGTTCTTCCGCTGCTTTAAGTGAAGTATGCACCATCGCACCGTAAGTGATGATTGAAACGTCTGTACCTTCACGCTTCACATCTGCTTTACCGAGTTCGATTGTGTAATCACCTTCAGGTACTTCGCCACGGAATGAACGATACAATTTCATGTGCTCGAGGAACACAACTGGATCGTTGTCACGGATTGACGCGATCAACAAACCTTTTGCATCGTAAGGAGTCGACGGAATAACGACTTTAAGACCAGGTGTCTGAGCCATCAAACCTTCAAGGCTGTCCGCGTGAAGCTCAGGTGTCTTAACTCCACCACCGAATGGTGAACGGATTGTGATTGGTTGGCTGTAAGCGCCGCCTGAACGGTAACGCATACGTGCCATTTGAGCTGCGATTGAGTCGAATACTTCGAATACGAATCCGAAGAATTGAACTTCCATGATCGGACGGAATCCAGTAAGACCTAGACCGATTGCAAGACCACCAATCCCTGATTCAGCGAGTGGCGTGTCGAAGACACGGTCTTCGCCGAGCTCGTCTTGGAGGCCTTCCGTTGCACGGAATACCCCACCGTTTTTACCAACGTCTTCTCCGAAGAGAAGTACTTTCTCGTCGCGTTTCATTTCAACGCGCATCGCATCAGTAATCGCTTGGATCATTGTCATTTGAGCCATAACTTACTTCGACTCCTTTGCAGTATATTCTTCAAGCTGTTCTTTCAAGTTTGAAGGAAGTTCTTCGAACATGTTGTTGATGAAGTCCGAAACTTTTTGTTTTGGTTCTTTGTCAGCTTGGCTGATTGCTTCTTTCACATCAGCTTTCGCTTGCTCGATCACTTCGTTCTCCATGTCTTCGTTCCAGAGTTTCTTGTTCTCAAGGAAGAGACGGAAACGTACGAGTGGATCTTTTTCTTGATACTCTGTGTCGAGTTCTTTTGTACGGTAACGTGTTGGGTCATCCCCAGCGAGCGTGTGTGGTCCGTAACGGTAAGTGAGTGACTCGATAAGTGTCGGTGTTCCTTCGAGTGCGTCTACGCGAGCTTGTTGTGTAGCTGCAAGCACTGCAAGAACGTCCATTCCGTCTACTTGGATTCCGTTGATTCCAGCTGCAACAGCTTTTTGCGCGATCGTTTTAGCTGCTGTTTGCTTCTCAACTGGTGTCGAAATAGCGAAGCGGTTGTTTTGAACGACGAAGATTGCTGGTGATTTGAATGCACCTGCAAAGTTCAATCCTTCGTAGAAGTCACCTTGTGATGAGCCACCGTCACCTGTGTAAGTAATAGCGACATTTTTGTTGCCGTTGCGTTTGAGGCCCATTGCCACACCCGCAGTTTGAATGATTTGTGCACCGATGATGATTTGCGGCATCAATACGTTGACACCTTCAGGGATGCGGTTTCCTGCCACGTGTCCACGTGAGAACAAGAACGCTTGATAAAGCGGAAGTCCGTGGAATACGAGTTGTGGAATGTCACGGTATCCTGGAAGGATCCAGTCCTCTTTGTCGAGCGCGTATTGCGTCCCGATCATCGTCGCTTCTTGACCTGCCACTGGCGCGTAGAATCCTAGGCGTCCTTGACGGTTAAGTGAGATGGCGCGTTGGTCCCAGATTCGAGTATAGACCATGCGGCGCATGAGTTCCTGAAGTTGCTCGTCCGTTAGGTCAGGCATTGCGTCTTGGTTGACGACCTCACCCTTCTCGTCGAGAATACGGAACGTTTGGAAGTTTTCTTCCACGTTTTGAAGTACCTGAACGTTGTTCATTCGTTTCACCTCATCCTTTCAACTATGAGACAATTGTCTTTTTTGTGATCAAACACTATCTCAAATCTTACGTGTATCTGTCCAAAAAAGCAATCTGTATTAACGTAATTCAGGAAAGTTATGCTCTCCTGCCGTTTCCTAGTTAGTATAAAACGGGTTGTTATAATAACGCAAAAAATATGCTTACCGAAATAAAACGCTTACATTCAAGGGATATGACATTCATTTTGTCTCTGTATCATTTTCGTTTCACCTTCTGTACCATCCACATTCTTCTCTCTTTAAATATGATATAATCAATCATATATGTTTTACAGAAAGGAAGTTGCACATGTTAACGATGAAAGACGTCATTCGCGAAGGAGACGAACGACTCCGCACACGTTCAATTGAAGTACCGATTCCGCCAACCGAAGAGGACTTGGCGTTACTCGACGAGATGGAGACGTTCCTCGTCAATAGTCAAGACCCAGAGATGAGTGAAAAATACGAGTTACGAGGTGGTGTCGGAATCGCCGCGCCACAACTCGGGGTAAACCGTCGTTTCTTCACAGTCTTGCTACAAGAAGAGGAAGAGACGTTCAAACTCTCAATCTTCAATCCTAAAATCACGAGCCACTCCGTCGAACAGACATTTTTAAACGGTGGGGAAGGCTGTTTGTCGGTCGACCGCGTAATCAAAGGAAATGTACCTCGTTTTCGTCGAATCACATTAGAAGGGTTTGACCGAGACGGACAGCCAATCAAGCTTCGTCTTCGGGGAATGCGCGCGATCGTGTGTCAGCACGAGCTCGACCATTTGGACGGCATCTTGTTCTATGACCGAATCAATATGTCGAATCCGCTAGACACATACGGCGAACCGATTTAACATGTTTAGCTCGAGAAAAAAGGCACTGTTGTTACTATTCCCATTTTTATTTCTTTTAATCGGCGGATGTGTGCGCATTAATTACGATGCGACCGTGCATTACGATCAATCCGTTTCACTCGAAACCACATATGCTTTCCGCGACCACCCGGTGATGAAGTTGCTCAATCTCAGGCTCGACTGGGATACGTGGAAGGAGCAGGCGGAGGAAAACGGGTACGAGACAGAAGATTATTCAAGCGCCGATGATTATGAAGGAATGGTCTTGAAAAAGACGTTCCGCAATGTGGATGAGTTGCAACAGATTAAAGAAGAGTGGAAAACGGGGCCAGCTGGAATTCTCGTCCCTCCTGACATTCAATTCGATATCGAGCAACGAGAAGGCATTTGGTTTGATTCTTACACGATGCAGACGAACCTCGACCTCCGACTTGACCAGGTTGACTTACCGGGTGTCGAACTATCGGGCTCTCCAAAAAAATTAGCCGAGCGCTATATCCGTCAAGCCGACATTCGTTTTAACTTGACTGTTCCGACCGGTGTGTTCGTGGAGGACGGGACCGGACTTGATCTTCGATCGATGAAGCATGTCGAATGGCAAGTGTACGGAGGACGCCAAAATAACTTAAAACTCGTCGCCCATGTGCCAAACGTTAAAGCATGGGTGATCACCATCATCGTATTTGTCGCAGCGATTATTTTAGGGTATTTCATTTGGCGTAAGTATCGAAAAAACATCGGTAACCCTAAAGAAACATCGATTCGTTCGCGCCTGTTGGGGTTATTGATTGTCTCCCTTTCACTCGCATTGATTGTCGGGACATTCCGACAAGAATTGGCGAATGAGCGACAATCCGAGGCGATTCGCCAAGCCTCGCAGACGAACGAATTTATCCCTACGTTCGCGGTGCATGGTCTACTTGGGACCGACCGAACGTTCCTCCGCTTCTCGCAAGCGATGGAACAGAGCGGTCAGGCGACCGACGGCGCCCTTTGTACGGTTACCGTCAAAGGAAAAACCGACTGCGAAATTTATGACTACAGCTCGAATCGTCCAATCGTTCGCATCGAGTTCGAAGATGCAGAAGCTTCTTTGAACAATCAAACGAAATGGTTAAATGCTGCCATTGAAACGTATAAGAAAACGAGAAACCGCTCATTCGATCGCATGTATATCCTCGGTCATAGTATGGGTGGCGTTGCGGCTGCCAACTACATTTTGAATCAGGAGACATACATCATCGATAAGTTCGTCACGTTCGATAGCCCATTTGGGGGCACCCGACTTGCAAACTTCGGCCTATCGGCTAGTAACTTTGGAATCAACACAGGTAGCCCTGCCATCCGTGACTTATCACCGAATTCGGATGGGTTACAGGCCTTCCAGTCAAAACTTGAGACGTGGCCACGATCTGTCCAAGTCCTCTCCTTCTCTGGAAGAGGCGGCGAGTTCAATTTAATCGAGCCGGAAAGCTCTCTGTTACTCGAAGAGTACACGAATAATATTCAAACAGAGACCGTACCGTACGACCACTTCTCGCTTCACCGTAAGAGTGACGTCTTGAAAGAGACCGGGAAATTCTTATATGAATACACGAACGAGTTTAATCCAATCGAGACGAACTAACGTCAAAACAGCTATCCTTAATCTGAGGATAGCTGTTTTTTAGTATGTCATCGTCCATGTCACTTTTTGAAGCCAATACATCACGTACTTTCCGAGCGGGAGATCGGTTTGAATCTCGTCATATGCCACAGTGTACGTTTCATCCTCATTATTCCATAAGCGATTGAAATAATCGTCTACTTCATCAAAGAAAGCTGTATCGTCTTCTCCTTTTACTTCGACGTCTGCCTCAAGGTTGTAGTCGTTCATATTTCGTGTCGTATAATTCCCAGAACCTAGGACGACTGTCTTCTCTTCACCGTCCACATAGAGGATTTTTGGATGATATTGTTCTTTGCCGACCTCATACCAACGAATTTCGATTTGTTCAGGATTGACGGTATTCAGTTCTGCCGTCACAGGTAAGTTCGGCAATCCCGATTTTGAACGACCAAATGCGTTCGTATTCGGGTCGAGAATCATGTTCACGGTCACACCTCGACCGGCGGCATCTTCAATCGCTTGAATGATATTTCGATCAGCCAAATAGAACATACCGATCCATATCGTATCCCCTTCCGTCGCCCCGTTCATCGCATCGAGCACTGACTCCTGGATCTTCCCTTCCGTGACGTAACGAATCTCCATCGGCGCCTCGGTCGGTTCGCTCTCAATCGTTGACAACGCCTCATCATCCGGGAAACGTCGCGCATCGCCTTTGGAGAACGTCGCGACCGCTTGCTCCCCTTCCACAATTTCTTTTAAAATAGGGCCTTTTAAATGGACACCGACGTTAGAGTGATATCCACTTGCATCATGCGGGTTCGCCGATAGCACAAACCCTTCATTTTCTGTCACCATCACTTTTCGATGGTTCGCTTTAATGTTCAGTAATCGTAAATACGCCCGGACGGTAATATCCGGTGCCGACGAGGCCATCGGATTCGGCAACCAGCCGTCCTGACTATCCCCAAACCATTGAATCGCCATCCGATAAAACGTGGAGTACAAAATGTTCGGGTCACGAAGTGCGTCGAGATTCGTGTATACGACTTCGACTCCCGCCTCTTCAAGCACATCGAAGTGGTCGGAAACGTGTCCGTTATACGTCGTATTGATATCGTCTGTAATAAAGACGACTTTCAAATCCGGGTATCGCTCTATTTGCTCTAGAAGAGCTGATGACAATCGCGATGTGATATCCGGATATTGTCGGTCTTCATTGGAATATGGATTGAATAAGAAAAAGTCCATGACGATATATTCCTCAGCTTCTCGAATCGCTCGCTCGACTTCCTTAAAAATTTCTTGCTCGACAATCTCCGTATCCTCTCCTTGATATGTCAAATCATGAAGAAAATCGATTTGATCGTCTGAAATGAGATATGGTTCAGATTGTCGTGACACCCCATCCGGTAACGGTTTCACTTGATGATACACAAGTGTGATGAGAAAAATGACCGCGATGATGACCAATCCCCACTTGAGCCATCCTTTTTTCCCTTTTTCCTTAGCCATGAGTTCCCCTCCTCCTTCGCGGTTCAAAAAACGGGCTGTAGTCACCTACAGCCCGTTCGATCATACTTCCATAATAATCGGCAGGACCATCGGGTGTCTCCGCGTCTTTTGTGCCAAATACGGTGTGAGCGTATCAGATACGAGTTGCTTCATCTCCGACCACTTCATCTGTTTATTTGACAACCCTTGCTCGACCGTTTTCTTCAACAGACGTTCGCCGTCACGAATCAAGCTACCTGATTCACGCATATAGACGAATCCACGCGAGATGATATCCGGTCCTGAAACGAGTTTACGTGTTTTGCCATCGATACTGATGACAACGACGACAAGTCCATCTTCAGAAAGGATACGACGATCCCTTAATACAATATTCCCGATATCGCCGATTCCATTCCCATCAATGTAAACGGCGTTCGCAGAAATTTTACCAGTGACCGCAGCCGACTCAGAATCGACAGCGAGCACTTCTCCGTTATCCATGACGAAGCTATTTTCTTTCGGAATCCCAACTGATTCAGCAAGCTCCGCATGTTTCTTCAGCATGCGATACTCTCCGTGAATCGGCATAAAGAATTTTGGATTGAGAAGACGAATCATTAACAACTGTTCTTGTTGTGAACCGTGTCCAGACGTATGAATGTTCGTCAATTTCCCGTACACGACGTCAGCCCCTGCTTTATACAACTGGTCAATCGTCTTCCCGACCGAGATGGCGTTCCCCGGAATCGGAGAAGATGAGAAGATGACCGTGTCTCCTGGGATAATCGACACTTGACGGTGTGTTCCGTTCGCGATACGACTAAGCGCGGCCATCGGTTCACCTTGTGAACCGGTACAAAGAATGGCAATCTCGTTCGGGTCATAGTGACGCATTTGATTCGCTTCAATGATCATCCCTTTCGGAACGTTGATGAATCCGAGCTCTTGCCCGATCGTCATGACTTTCTCCATGGAACGACCGAAAATCATGAGATGACGCCCAGTCTCAGCACAAGCATCGACGACTTGTTGTAAACGATAAATGTTCGATGCGAATGTGGCGAAGATGATTCGACCGTCCGCTTTACGGAACGTCTCGCTAATCGTCCCCCCGACGACGCTCTCACTCATGGTGAAGCCTTCGACTTCCGCATTTGTCGAATCAGACAAGAGGCAGAGCACGCCTTCTTTTCCGATTTCCGCCATCTTCGCGAGGTCGGCAGGTTCACCGACTGGAGTGAAGTCGAACTTGAAGTCACCTGTATGGACGATGTTCCCCTGTGGTGTTTTGACGACAACACCGAGCGAGTTCGGAATCGAGTGCGTCGTCCGGAAGAACGAAATGCTCGTTTTACGGAACTTGATGAGTGAATCCTCATCGATTTCGTGGAGTTCCGCTTCACGCAACAATCCATGCTCCTCGAGTTTTACTTTAATCAAACCGAGCGCAAGTTTCGTCGCATAAATCGGTAATTGGACTTGCTTGAGTAAGAATGGAATTCCCCCGATATGGTCTTCGTGACCGTGCGTGATGAATACCCCTTTTACCTTGTCCTTGTTTTTAATCAAATACGAGTAATCCGGAATCACATAGTCAATCCCAAGCAAGTCATCCTCTGGGAACATGATTCCCGCATCGATGACGATGATTTCATCTTGGAATTGAACAACGTATGTGTTCTTCCCGATTTCTCCTAGTCCGCCTAATGCGAACACGGCTGTTTGGTGGTTCTTAACAAACTTCATTTAATCTCTCCTTACTTCAATTATTAATACATCTATGTGAAACATAAGTGATTCTCGAATATGTCCGTAAGATTCTTTTTTCATTATAGCTCATATCATGGCAATATTTCACTAACGATGTGATATTCGTGGTAGTTTCCCTATTTCGTGTTATCCTTTTAGTGGGATCGAAAAACATATTTTTTAGACAAAGAGAAAGAATGGTGAATCAAATGGAAGATCAAAAAGTTGTTTTTTTCGACATTGACGGCACACTCTTGCATGAAGGTAGCTATATTCCACCTTCAACGATTTCAGCGATTCAAGCGCTTCGTGAAAACGGCGTCGAGACATTTATCGCGACGGGACGAGGACCAGCGATGTTATCAGATATCCCGGAACGTGTCGGAATCGATAGCCTCGTTTGTTACAATGGTCAAATCGTCGTGCATAAAGGTGAAATCGTGTATCGCAACACCCTATCTAAAGATGCGCTCGGTCGTTTGACGACTCATGCCGCTTCGAACGACCATACTCTCGTCTACCTGGGACAAGATCGCGGCGGCGCTTCAAAACCGGATGACGCCATCGTCAAGCAATCTCTTGGAGAACTCGACATGCCGATTCCGCGCTACGAACCAAACTTCCACACAGAAGAAGACGTCTATCAAACGCTCCTTTACTGTACACCTGAAGATGAGCATCACTATCTCGACGCCTATCATGAGTTCGACTTCATCCGCTGGCATCCACATGCGATGGACGTCATCAATAAAGGTGCAAGTAAAGCCGACGGCATTCGTCACTTTATCGAAGCGAACGGTTATCGACTCGAGAATACGTACGCGTTTGGAGACGCTTTGAACGACTTGGCCATGCTCCAATATGTAGGGACAGGGATTGCCATGGGAAATGCTCGTTCTGAAGCGAAAGACGTTGCGGACTTTGTGACGAAATCGATTCTTGAAGATGGCATCGAATATGGATTGAAAGCGATGAAATTAATGTGAACTACTCGCCACTTATTTGCCTCACAAATTGAAGGGGGAGCTTCTTGGGAAGACCGTACTTTTACTAGCCACGGTTGTTTACCAAGCTCGTCGGGTGGTTCCCACCCTGAAGGATGTTCAGTCGGCCAACATCAATAGGTTGATGCTCGCGTTGATGTCACGGTCATGATGCGCGCCACAGACACATGTCCATTCACGGACATCCATCGCCTTCTTCTCGCCCTTTACGCCGCAAGTGGAGCAGATCTGAGTGGATGCGTACCAAGGACCTGCCTTGATGAGCGTCCGTCCGTAGAAGTTTGATTTGTACTCGAGTTGACGGACGAACTCGTACCAACTGACATCGCCAACCGATTTGGCTAAGCGTCGGTTCTTCATTATGTTGCTCGATTTCAATGTCTCCACGACGATGACTTGATTCTCGTCAACGATCCGTCTCGACAGTTTGTGGAGGAAGTCCTTACGTTGATTCGCAATCTTTTCGTGTTTCTTGGCGAGGATCAACCTGGCCTTCTCACGATTCTTGCTCCCGATCTTCTTGCGTGACAGCGCGCGTTGCGCCTTCTTGACCTTCGCTTCGGATTGTCGGAGAAAGCGAGGGTTGTCAATCTTCTCCGAGACCATCGCATCGTTCGTCATGATGGCGAAATGTTTTAGGCCGAGATCGATCCCGACCTTGTTCTCGGCTGGGATCCATGGTGCATCCTCTTGATCGACGAGGATGGAGACAAAGAACTTGCCCGTCCTCGTCATCGAGACCGTCGCCGACCGGATGACGCCCTCGAACGGGCGATGTTGTGTGAACCGCACGAACCCGACCTTCGGCAGCCGGACTTTTCCCGCCTCGATGCGGATCGTGCCGTGCTGGTTGTTCGTCGTGTAGGAGGCACGCGACCGTCGTCTCGATTTGAAGGCCGGGAAGCCGCCCGTCCCGGCGAAGAACTTCGCGAACGCGGTGTCGAGGTTCAGCTTCGCGTTCGCGTTCGCGAGACTGTCCGCCTCGGCGAGGAACGGGAACAGGGGCTTGTAGGATGCGGGTGTCGCCGGTTTCCGTCTCGTCACGATCCCCGCTTTCGCCTCCTCGCGGATGGCGATGCGGTCCTCGAGCAGCTTGTTGTAGATGAACCGGGCGCAGCCGATCGTCTTGATGAGGAACTCGGCCTGTGCCGGCGTCGGATGGAGCCTGTATGTGTAGCCTTTCAGCATGTCCGTCCCTTCTCCCTCCAGAAGATCGTGATGTGTCCTCCTCATCCGATACCCGCGGAGGGGGAGGGAAAATCTGACGGAATCACGAACTTCTGTTCGTCACATCTGTCACAGGGAAAAAGAGTTTTGGACCGGGCGATTCATCCCCCACCTCCGCCGGGCTACGCCCCGAGACGCTTAGAGGAGGGAGAATTCTCGCCTGATTTAGTTAAAAAAGAGACCTCTTGCGTCAAACCGCCGAGTTGGATCAATCGATTCAACGATCACGGTATCGCTCAAGAGGTCTTTTTTTATTTCGAACGTAACGTCCGTTCAAGTCTGTCTAAATCGGTATCTTTTCCGATGATAATCAAAATATCTTCTGATAAGATCATCTCATCCGCCTGCGGCGAAATGATGACATCATCATCACGACGAATGGCGACAATGTTGACCCCATACTTCGCACGGAAGTCCAAATCGATGAGCGATTTGTTCGATAACTTATCTGACGCTTTAATTTCAACAATCGAATGTTCATTTGATAATTCAAGATAATCTAAAATGCTCTGGCTCATCAAACCGTTTGCGATTCGAACACCCATGTCACGTTCTGGGTGGACGATATTATCTGCACCGATGCGACGGAGAACTTTTTCATGGTAATCGTTTGTCGCTTTGACAGTGATGATTTGGACGCCAAGTTCTTTTAAGATCAACGTCGTTAAAATCGAAGCTTGAATGTTTTCACCGATGGCAACGATGACGTGTTCAAAGTTACGAATCCCCAAACTCTTCAACACGTTTTCATCTGTCGTATCCGCGATCACGGCATGAGTGGCCAAACCCATGAACTCATTGACGCGTTCTTCATCTGAATCGATGGCGAGGACGTCATATCCGTTTGAAGACAACTCACGGACGATTGACCCACCAAACCGCCCTAATCCAATGACTGCAAATTCACCTGTCATGATATTACATCCCTTTCCTACACATGTTCTCTTCTTGATTCTTCGTTCAGTGTAACTGATTCCACTTGAAAACTCTATATAAAAAAACAAGATGGGATCTCCTCCGTATGAAGGAAATCCCATCTTTTCAATCACGCTTTTCCGCTCGAACGTTTCCCACGTACATAATCGTTGTCAAACAGGAACAAACGGAGCAACAAGTAGAGCGCCGGAACGAGAAGGAGCAACCCTAAGATGAATACGATGACGAGTGCCACCGCCATCGACTCGTTGACGACACTTCCATTGATATCGATATACGGATACAAGATATACGGTAAGTGTGAATATCCGTAGCCGAACCATGCCATGAAGAATTGTCCCATGACCATCAAGAAAGCAATCCCGTAATTTCGCTTCATATAAACGAATGAGACGGCAATCACGAAGAAGAGGAAGCTCATTGCGAACCACCACCAGTTTCCTCCTAAGATGCTCTCGTAGTGCCAAGCAGCTTGCGACTTCAAACCGAAGAAGACGAGCCCAGAAGCGATAATCGTCGGAACGCTCCAGAATAGCGCCCATTTTCTGACGAGTTCGACGGCATTTTGATCGCGTGCCTTGTCCGCATAGAACAAGAGGAACATCGCGCTAATATAGAGGACTGAAACAATCGCCAAGATGACGACTGTCCATGAATAAAAATTGGTGAACAACTTCGCGCCGTCAAAGAAGACGCCGTTTTCCGTCTCGGTGATGAATCCACCTTGACTGACCGTCAATACGGTCGACATCGAAGCTGGGATGAGTAATCCTGTGGCTCCGTATAGGAACATATACAGCGTGCTTTCTTTCGACCCATAGTTCGCGAATGCGTAAAAGCTACCGCGAATCGCGAGTAAAATCAACACGACGGATGCCGGAACGAGTAACGCCGTTCCATAGTAATAAGCTGTATCCGGAAAGAATCCGACAATCCCGACGAAGAAGAAGACGAAAAACACGTTCGTCACTTCCCACGTCGGTGACAAATACCGTTTAACGAGACGGTTCACCAAGTGATCCCGTTTTGTATAACGGCTATAGAATGCGAAGAAGCCAGCACCGAAGTCAATCGATGCGACGATGAGATAGCCGTATAGAAACGTCCATAAGACGGCAATCCCTAACTCTTGAATTTGCATGTCATACCCTCCGATCACACTTCATCCGCAAACATCGCTTCACCGCGATGTTCGGATTGATTTAGTTCTTTCCCTACTGGGTTCTCTTTGAACAGACGTGATAGAACGACCACCGTGACTGTCCCGAGTACCGCATAGAGGATCGCGAAAGCGACAAGCATCCAACCGACATTTGCCGACGTCGTAGCTGCTTCACTCGTACGCATCAACTCATAAAGTGCCCACGGTTGACGACCAAATTCAGCGAAGAACCAACCGAATTCAATCGCTGCCATCGCAAGCGGTCCACCGGCTGCGATCGCAAAGAGCATCGGTTTACTGAACTGGTTCAAACGTTTAATATAACGCCCTAATACGAATAGGAAAGAGATGAGCGCTAGAAGCATCCCGATTCCGACCATCGCATCAAACAAGTAGTGAACAAAGAGCGGTGGCTGGTCCTCTTTCGCAAATTCATTGAGACCTGTCACTTCATAATTCGGAACACCGCCGGCAAGAATAGAAAGCGCGTAAGGAATCTTCAAGGCGCCTCGGACTTCATATCCGCCTTCACCGTCATCTTCTAACCAACCACCAAGAATCAACTCAGCCTCGGAGGAGGTTTCAAAGTGCCATTCCGCTGCTGCTAATTTATCCGGCTGATATTGTGCCAAATACTTACCTGAGAAGTCTCCGACAAGTGCTGTCGCAATCGCAAAAATCAAAGCGACTGTCATCGTCAAGCGAAGACCTTTTTTGTGATATTCGATTGACATCTTGTCGAGTTGATTACGACGTTGACGTAACAACTGTACAGCTGCAATCGCCGCTAGGATGAACGCAGACGTTAGAATCGCAGACGTCAATACGTGTGCCATCTTCGTCGGCATAGCTGGACTGAACATCGCCTCAAGCGGACTGACGTTTGCCAAACGACCGTCAACGATATCAAATCCTACCGGTTGGTTCATAAAGCTGTTTACCGTTGTAATAAAGAACCCTGAGAACAATGCACCGACTGCGACTGGAATCCCGAGAAGCATATGATGCCACGGATTTTTAAACCGATCCCACGTGTACAAGTAAATTCCGAGGAAAATCGCTTCAAAGAAGAAAGCGAACGTCTCCATGAATAGTGGAAGTGCAATCGTTTGACCCGCAACGCGCATCAAGTTCGGCCATAATAGCGAAAGCTGAAGACCGATTGCTGTACCCGTTACAACCCCAACTGCTACAGTCACGACATAACCGCGTGACCACCGGCGAGCCATGAGGGTATATTTCGGGTCTTTTTTACGAATTCCTAAAAATTCTGCCAATAAGATTAAAAGTGGAACCCCGACGCCGAGTGTGGCAAAAATCACATGAAAACCTAAAGTGAGTGCCGTTAATGCTCGGCTCATCAGGACAGGATCTTGAAACATCTATTGATTACCTCCTATCTCTCTCTATCGCTTCGAACCCATGTATGAAACGACAATCACAGATGAATACCCTTCGATACTTCCATCATAATGATTTTATATTGCGCTGTAATGTCTCAATGCTCGAGTTTGCAAAATGTTCACATTTGAGCAATCGCCACAGAATTGTCGCTTTACATTCATATTTGATTCCCTCTTTGCTCACACTTCACTCTTTTTTGGGCACACTAAAAGCGGTCTCAACAAAGACCGCTTCGTGTTATTGAATCATGACCGTTCGGAAATAGTGGTCAAACAATTCGATGGCTACTTCAATCGCTCGTTCGTCTGGATTGAGCGTCGATTGATGGAGACCTGACCCCATATCGTTCACACCTAGCCAAACCATGAATCCAGGAACTTGTTTCAGCATATATCCGAAGTCTTCCCCTGTCATGGCGGGAACACATGTCTTATACGAATATCCTACCTCTTCGACCGCTTCTTCGAACTGATAAAGATAGCGCTCATCGTTGACGACTTCGTGATAGCGATTGCCGAATTCAAGGTCAATTTGAACGTTGTACGTCATTTCAACACCGGCGATGATTTGACGAATCCGGCTTTCAAGTACAACCATCTCCTTGTCTGATAACGCGCGTACTGTCCCATCTAACTTGGCTGTATCGGCGATGATGTTCTCTTTTGTTCCCGCTGCGACTTTCCCGATGCTGACGACCGCACTTCCCATCGGATCAATGTTCCGTGACACGATGGTTTGCAGTTGCATGATGAGGGCGGCTTGGACGATAACGGCATCAATTCCTGCGTGAGGGAATGCGCCGTGCCCTCCCTTTCCATGAATCGTAATATGGAGTTCACGTGCGCTTGCGAATAATACACCTGGTCTAGAAGCTACCATCCCGACCGGATATTCAGGCGCGACATGTAATCCAAACAGCGCGTCCGGACGGAAGTGATAGAATAATTCGGATTTCGCCATCGGCTCCGCCCCGCCTGGCCCTTCTTCAGCTGGTTGGAAGAAGACGACAAGATGGTGGTTGAACGGGACTTCGACCGCCCGTTTGATCAATCCGAGTGCGATGGACATATGGACATCATGGCCACACGCATGCATCATACCTTCATGAATCGATGCAAACTCCAATCCGGTCTCCTCGGTAATCGGCAACCCATCCATGTCGGCCCGATACCCAATCGTCTTCTCCCCGACGAGACCATCCACACGTACGAAAAGACCCGTCCGCCAGTGCGTGATATGAACACGTGGCGAATCGAGCGAACGAATCAGTTGTTCGAGAGTCGCTTGCGTTTTGAATTCTTCATATCCGGCTTCCGGGATTAAATGCAGTTGTCTTCTTGCTTCGATTGCCCAATTCATGATTCAGTCTCCTTCGTAACTTCTTCAACAATGTTCCAAAATGCTTGTACTTGTGCCAATTCCAACATCGATTCTGTCGACAGCATCCATGTGTCCCGAACGAGCGGGACACCACTCGAGGACGTCAACGGAATCTTGTTCATTTCATTGACATCTTTAATGGTCGACTCCGGTAAAATGGCGAAGCCGATTCCATGTAACGCCATCTGTTTACACGTTTCAATCTGGTCGACGACGAGTGTGGTGAGCGGCGGGCTCGAAAATCGTTCCTGCCACCATTCTAATATTTCCTGGTAATATGTCGAATCGCTCTTAAACTGAATAAATGAGCGTTCGTTATTTTTTAGTTGGGAGAGGTCTGTCATTTTTAAATCGACCAAGTGTAAGGAGTCAGAGAACAGCTTCATGCGCTCCCCGCGCCAATCCGGATTCCCTCGAATGATGCCGATATGAAAATTCTCCTCAAGCATGTAACGCATCATTTCACTCGACCATCCGGTGACTAACTTGACACGGACAGACGGATATCGCTCCACGAACGTCTTTAACACTTTCGGGAGCCAATACTGACCCATGATGGAAGCGACAGCAATCTTTAACGTGCCATATACTTCTCCCGGATTTGCCGTCAGCTCGCTTCGTAACTCTTGTTCTTCACTGTACATTTTCTTGGCGAACTCGATGATCTTCTCCCCGTCTGGCGTCAAGGCAAGACCACGTGTCGAACGGACAAAGATTTTTTTTCCCCATTGATGTTCAATCGTCACGAGCCGTTGACTGAGCGCCGGTTGGGAGACGAATAACCGCTCCGCCGCTTTGCGCATATTCAATTCTTCTGCAAGGATAATCAACACTTCTACTTCCGATACTTGCATGACGTCACCTGTTTCTCTATCGTTTGAAAGATTGTATACTGAATAAGTATTTGTTTCAATGTATCATATCATGTTTATTCATCAATTTGATTGTTAGGAGGAAATCTGATGCAACGTCATCATTTCGCCTTTATCGTTGCGACCGTCGCGACGCTTGGCAGCCTTTACTTCTCTGAAGTCATGCTCTTTTTACCATGTAAACTGTGTTGGTTCCAACGTATTTTTATGTATCCACTCGCCATCTACTACTTGACGATCATGCTGACCGCCCGCGATGTGAATCGATTGTTCGTCGGAATCATGGCCGGCGCCGGCTGGTGTATCAGTCTTTATCACGTCATCCTAGAACGTATTCCGAACGGAGAAGCCTTCTGCACGAACGACTGTCTCATTCGCTGGGTGAATTACTTTGGTTTTGTTACCATCCCACTTCTCAGTTTTATCGCCTTTACATGTATTCTCATCATTCAATTTGTCCCGTTCAAAAAAGCGTAAGACATACAAAGGAGAAGCCGTCATCAAGACAGCTCCTCCTTTTCTTATTGCCACCACTCGTCGTATAGAGAAGCAGGCATGTGATGCTTATGACGTGAACGTTTGAAAATCGTCTCAATCCGCTCCGCAATCACCGGGTCGATGGATTTACCTTCTAAATAATCATCTAATTGGTCATATGTCATGCCGAGCGCCACTTCGTCAGGCAGGCCAGGACGACCGTCTTCGAGATCTGCTGTCGGCACTTTATAAATGACTCGTTCATGCGCCTCTAGTTCGTGAAGCAACGCTTTCCCTTGACGTTTGTTTAAACCAGTCAACGGTGTGAGGTCACACGCCCCGTCTCCGTGTTTCGTATAGAATCCCGTCACATATTCCGCTGCATGGTCCGTACCGACGACAAGTGCACCAAACGTTGCCGCGATGTCATATTGCGCCTTCATCCGTTCACGCGCTTTCGTGTTCCCTTTATGGAAGTCACTCAACTCAAGACCTGTCGCTTGTCGGAACGCTTCTACCGATGCGTCGACGGCAGGTTTGATATTGACGGTGAGTGACTTGTCCGGACGGATGAACTCGAGGGCGAGTTGGGCATCATCTTCATCATGTTGTTCGCCATACGGTAATCTTACCGCATAAAACGTGTAGTCCCCCGCATCTTCCGCTCGTAGTTCTTCCATGGCGAGCTGACACAGTTTCCCTGCCAAACTAGAGTCTTGTCCACCTGAAATTCCAAGGACAAGTCCTTTCGCACCGGCACGTTTCACATACGCTTTCAAGAAATCGATTCGTTGACGAATCTCCGCCTGCGGATCGATGGTCGGTTTGACATGTGTTGATTCGATAATATGTTGTTGCATGAATGACCCTCCCATAATTCTCTCATTTCGTTTTATTGTCTGATAATTCACAAACCCCGTCAACTAGCGACATACAAAAGAAAGACGGAAACAATCGTTTCCGTCTCATGATTATTGAATTTGGAATGACGTAACTTCTCCACCAATCGGTGTCAATTCGAGGAATAATTTTTGACCTTCCGCTGGTGCTTCATCGAGCAACACACCAAATGTGAAGCTTCCGCCTGTTACTTCTGCCGCACCCTGTGCATACAAGTTATGCCCGTCTGACACAGACCATTCAAACTCTACTTCTTCCGTGAAGCCACTGACTTGAATCATCGTATCATTCAAATCAATTTTTACGTCACGGAACGCACCGTCTGTTTGCGGTTCAGATGCAGGTGTTTCTTCTGGCGTTTCTGTTGTGTCCTCTTCTGGCTCTTCTGCTACTCGTTCAACAGTGAAAGACGTCTCATCCGTCACGGCGATCTCCGGTGCCCCATCGACTTGGCCGAGCCCGATCACTTCGACTGAGTATTCACCGGCTGCCAATTCTAACGGGAAGACTTCATCGAATACTTTTTGCGAGTCTGCTTCCCACGTCTCTTCGATAATCGATTCCGTGAACATATATTCGCTACCATAGTCAAACACAGTTTCGTCACCTTGTTTGATGATCAATTGGAAACGTTGTGATGAGTTGAACGTCACCTTCGCCGCCTCTTCATTCGGATTCGTCATCTTGACAGTTGCTGATAATGTATTAGCTGACGCGTCATATGCCATTTCCGTGTCAAGTGTTAATGGAGCTGGTGGTTCAGACGAATCGCTATTCACTTGACTCGGTTTCGCCTCTTCTTTTCCACATCCTGCTACGACTAGTATGATTGCCGTCACGACGGCGAGTAACCAAGTTTTTTTCATGGATCCCACTCTCCTCAACAAAATAAAAAACGTCTATAGCACTAGTGTATACAAAGTGCAGACGTTTGTAATGATTTCCCTTATATTATTTACCTTTTTTACGAAACTTTAGCTTGTTCCATGTACTGTTGCCAACCGGTCATGAACAACGAATCAGCGATATCGAGATCAGACCGGACTTGAGCCGAAATGGAGAACGTCTCACTATGCATTGATTCAAACGTGACGACCATCGTCTCTCCTACCACTTCTTTATAAGCTACAAGTTCAGGCGTTTCTGCAAACAACATCATAATTATGGCTCCTTTGTTCATCTGTGATAAACCTAGTGTACCAATCTAAAACCAAGATTTAGGTCCTATCGTTCGACAGGGGAACAGTGACATTTTACCTATTGTCGAAACGCTTACATCAAATGTTAGTCAAATGGTGAAATGTGCATTTAAGAGATCGAAAAAGAGAGGAAATCCGCCTTGCAGACACCTCTCCTTTCCTGAAAATGTAAATGAAATTGATTCATCACATGTCGAACGAAACATCATTTCGTGCGGTTTGAAATTTGTTGCCATACGGTTCCGAGAGCCGTTTCTCCGCTTGTGATCCGTTCTTTTGCGAGTCGTGCCTGTAACGAAACTTCAAATTCACGGTCTTGTTCGGCAACTGTTAAAGCCGGAACAGCGCGTTCGTCTCCACAATCGAATAAGAAACGAGCCGCACGCCAACGAACGAGTTTATTCTTGTCTTTCAGCGCTTCAATCATCGAAGGTTGAGATTGAGGTAACGCCCAATCTGAGACCGTATCCCCGGCCGTACGTCGCACGATTGGAGATGCATCTACGAGTGCTTGTTCAATATATGTGACATATTCCTCACGACGTTCTTCAAACATCCCGATCATGACGACAGCTTGTCGGCGAATCGCCATCACGGAATCTTCGAGTGCACGGCGGAAATACACCATATTTTCGTCTTGAATGTCCAATTCGTCCAAGAAAGCCATCCGGTCTTTCCAATTGTCAGATTGCAAGTGGTTCGCATTTGCTTCAAAATCAGCCTCGCGCCCAAACGCTCGAGCAACGATGCGCTCCACTCGTTCTTGTGGATACGCAGCTTCTAACTCTTCTTGAGCGACGACACTGACCTCATCCAGTTCACCATAGCGTGGGGCTTGCTCCACCCAACGGCGGTCTTGAATGACATTCTTCACTTGTGCTTGAACTTCCATGGCCGCGTCGACAAATCGTTTCGACAGCCCGATCCGTTTTTCCTCGTCACCTTTGACGAGTTTCAACTGCATCGGGACATCGAGCACGAACTGGACGGATACATGGACCGGTTCATAGTCTGTATCCATCTGTGCAGATTCGACTTCCTCGACTTGTTCCCCGAACGCCCGTCGGATTTCATTCATCACGTCATGCCAGTCATGTTTTGGATGACGCTCGACAGCGAGAAAATCAGATACCGCATATACCGATTTGACGCCTCGAAGCCCAACGATTTCTTGAATAATGGCTGGGGCATCCGTACTCGCTTTGTCATATGTGGTGCCTCTCCCTTCAAACGGAGGGTCCACAATGATTTTCAAGTTATTCGGACTTGGTGTCGGTTCAATTGCTACTAGTTTCATCCTCATCACCTCACTCTCAATCGTGACGAAAATGACAAAAAAACGCAAGCGAGTCGCTTGCGTTCGAATCACCTATCTATTTTATTTAGAACAACGCAATAAACTGCTGGAGTGAATACGTCGTACCATCCACAGTAAACGTGTCGTCCTCTGAAATCGGTTCAAGGAAGAAACGTTTTTCACCATTCTCTTTTACGTAACCAAAAATATGATTGGATTGATAAAACAATTCAACAATCGTCATCCGTCCAAACGTCATTCCATCATTCATTACCGCTCGATCACCTAATTCGCCGCCATTGTACAGTTCGATGTAAGTTTCCATTTTGGTGTCGCTCCTCTTGTGTTTGTTTTCACAATTCCTTTCTATCAAACAAAAAGAGCGACTTCAAGTTAATTTTTTGCGTTACGCTTCCAAAATTCAATCCATTTACGATACTCCAATAATGTTTTATTGATTTGATGAATCGATTTTTCATCATGTAATCCAGTATTATCAATCTTCTCTTTACAATGTGTAATGAAAATTTCATTTCCCGGTAAAACATTTGCACGATTTGTGGCAAATACTTGTCGGAGATGAATTTGACATCTGGCCGTTCCGAGGATGCCTGGTGAGGCACCAGCAATCATGACCGGTTTATCTCGAAGCGGCGTCCCCGGCTCGAGCGATAACCAGTCGATCGCATTCTTTAAGACGCCAGGGATGCTATGGTTATACTCTGGCGTGACAATCAATAATCCATCGGCTTCTCGAACGGCCTGCTTCAAAGCGGCCACATTTTCCGGTTCATCCGGATCAATCAAATCATCGTTGAACAGCGGGAGCTCAATGGAGACGATTTCAATATCAAAATCATCTTTAGCAAGTTCAATAATTGAATGTAAAAGAGCGGTATTAAATGATTTCTTTCGAAGACTCCCTGACATGGCGATTAATTTATATTTTTCCATGCTCTACCTCCTGAATCCACTGATTCACGATTTCTGCTTCTTCTTCAGGACCTTCCATCATCCCCATGTGACTGTATGGGACAATCACTTTCCTATGACTCTCAGCACCTAAAAATGCCCGTGTCTCGTCCATATTCGGATCTTTCTCCCCATAAATGAATAAACCAGGGAGTTCGGTCACCTGAACAGTATCAACTTCGTCTTCACGGTCACGAATCGCTCGTTGTGCGTTTACAACCCCTTCAACCGACATCTCGTATCCAATCTCGATTGCTTGTTCGATGAGTGCAGGATTTGACTCCTTCGAAAAGACATTCGGGATCATCCCGTCGATAAACGGCTTCACCCCTTCTTCAATGACCTTGTTGATTGCCCCGTTCCGTTTTTCTTTTGCTTCTTCTGAATCAGAGGCAGCGGTCGAATGCATCAACCCAAAGCCGGATAGTTTTTCAGGATATCGACGAACGAGGTTGGTCGTCACATATCCTCCAAACGAATGTCCGATAACAAGTGGTTGTTCAAGGTTTCGGAGTCGAATCTCTTCCATGACCCAATCTGCGAACTGGTCCATCGTTTCTGGTCCGACTTCCGTTCCTGCATGACCCGGAAGTGTGAATGCATGAACCTCGGCATTCAATAACGGTTCTAGCTGTTCAAAATATGTGGGCGAACCGCACAATCCATGTAACAATACGAGTGCTTTCATATCATCGAGTGCTCCTTTTCTTCCCATTCTGTTTTAAGTAGCCGATACATCGTCAAATCCATGAATCGACCATGGCTATATGCATAATCATGTAAGAGACCTTCTTCTATAAATCCGAGTTTTTGTACAAGGCGATTCGATCCTTCATTCCCTGGTGCCACCAAGGCGGAGATTCGGTGAAACTTGAACTCTTCGAATCCGTGTCGGATGACGGCAGTTGCCGCTTCAAATGCCACCCCTTGTCTCCAATAATGGGGCGAGACTTCAAATCCGATTTCAGCCCGGTAATATTGGGGCGTCCAATTATGAAAACCGATTGTGCCGATCAACTCGTTTGTCAATCGATCGCAGATAGCCCAACGAATCGCTTTGCCTTGTTGGAACTGGTCTTTGAAATAGGCGATGACATTTTTCGCCTCATAAACAGCAAGCAACGGGTCCGACCCATAATAACGCATCACTTCTTCAGTGGATAAAATGGTATAAAGTGCTCTAGCATCACGCGGTTCTAGCTCTCGCAGGATAAACCGGGGCGTAGCGAGCTCAGGAAAACTACGTTTCAATCCCCACATGTGGAACCCGCCTTTCCTATTCGTTTCCTCAAGTATACTTCTATTTTCCCAAATGTATCGAACTCAACCCTCTCGAACCGTCTCAAGATAGCGGAAATCATGTGTTTTTGCTACTATAAGTGTAGTATGTCAAACTGAGGGGATACCATATGTCAAAACAACTCTTTTATTTAAAACAAGACCGAGATGTCCAGCGCTTTACGTTACATGGCGTGACATTGGTCGACATTACAGAGGCCCTTTCCGTCACGAGACCGATGATCATTTGTCGAACCGATATCAAAGGAATGAGGCAATCTTCTAGGTCGCGTTTCCGATATATCGAAGCGCATGAGCTCTCTTCATTCTCGTCTAAGTATTTAAATAACCAAACGACATTCACTGCAATCGATTTCCCGGACTACAATACGCTTGAGACGCTGTCGGATCACGAAATCGCAGAGATCCTATTTTTAAGTCATATGGAGCGCGGGATGAAGAAGCCGTTTCTGGATTCAATTGATAATGAGATTGCGTTCTTCAATGAAGCGAACGACCGTCACAGCAGTCTCTACATCCGTGATTGGTCGACGATCAATCGTTTCGTTCAAAACATGTTGCAAAGCAAACTGGACCGAGACATCCGAAACATTAGCTTCGTGCCGATTCCGCTCCCTGTCATCGATGAATTGCTCGATTTGGCACCTCAAGGGCTCATCATCGATTTTGATCACACGAAACGAAGTCTATTCAATCGTCAAATCGTAATCTCCTTCTATGTGGCCGGTCGCTATGAAGACATGTCCGTCCTCGAAGAAGACTTTGATGCCAAAAAGGAATCAATCGCGCTGAAAGGTCAGCTATTGTATCGCCGTCGCACGTGGCACATTGAACGGTTATAAGGTCATGGATGTAAGAAATGCAATCGAACCTCTGAAAACGAGGTTCTTTTTTGTTATTTTCAGACCAATTGTTTAAAGACAAATCCCTTTATGAACGGGTGTGAACGCTATTCTTAAAAATTGATAACAAATTGTCTTAATTTTTTGTTAAATTAACACTTTTCTTTTTCGGACGAGGCGTTATACTAGGAATAACCTTCTGGAGGAATGGAAGGCAATATAGAGAAAGCGAGGTGAAAATCTATTCATCACGCGGATGGATAGATACACGAAATGGAACAACTGAAAGTACAAGGAGTCTCTTCGTTCACCAAGTTTGCGACGAATGGAAAAATGCTGAAACTTAAAGATGCTCACGCAGGGGAACAACGCATTTCACTTCAGGATGCGACTGACATTCAAGTCTCTCTGCTCGACGAGGACCATTCGCGCTTCACTATATTTGGTCATGCCCACCCACTTGTGGAACTGACCCTTCCTCACAACTCTTGTGAAGTCCTCTATGCATGGTTACTCCACAAGATGAAACGACAAAAAATCAAACTCGCTTCGAACGCGTAAAAAAATGAGGTCTTGTCTCCATGTGGGAGAAAGACCTCATTTTTATATTAAGTGAAGAAAAAGTCGTACGCTATTTTATGATGAGGTCGGTGCAACTGGATTGCGGCGATAAATTGTGATTCCGCCATGCTTGGCTTCACCTACAACTTGGAAGAGCCAGCCTTTCTCAATCAAAATCGTACGAGCGTTCAAAAAATCTTCTCGGGGCACTTGGACTTCATCTATTTCTTTATCGAGTAATTGCTGAAACGTCATTTCCCAATCAGTCATGTCCATTCTCCTTACGTGCGTCTTCTTCTCGAATCCATTCGAATAAACGATAACCCGACTTCAATCGATCTGTTGCATCCCATAACTCGGTCGGGACGACGTGACCGGAATCGATAGTCTCATCTCCTGCAAAGACGACACGTTCATTCGTCATCTTTTCAAGATAGTCGAGCGCAAACGATAAGATTGACGTCTCCGAGACGTGCCCACTTCCCTGCAAGGCAAAATCGTATGACTCGTCTCGTTGATTATTCACGAGTAACGTTCGTCCCCCGTCAAGTAACGCCATCGGAGGGACGGCATCAACGTGGAAAACTTCATACGAGCGATACGTTTCCTCATCATAAGCTAATAAAGGAACGAATTGACGTTGACTCGTCCATTTTTTTAATTGGAATAAAATCTTCATGGAAGTGAACCACGTGGCCCCCTCCATTTTCTTCTCTACTAAAATCGTAGGGACCGACGCTTCATCCGCTTCTTTCTTTTGAACAAATAACCACTTCTCTACATCTACAATGACGATCAAACCGTTTTCCTCCTTATAATCCATTCAGATAAGGCGATCATAGTCAACGCGACGAGCCAGCCTCCAATCACATCACTAAAGTAATGGACGTTCAAGACGACTCGACTGAGCGACACCGCAAGGACGAGGCATAATAGTACGAAGATGGCGAATGGTGACTGCCTCTTTCGGTATAGCACATAAGCCGTCAATCCATATAACGCAAGTGACCCAGATGCATGTCCACTCGGAAAGCTATATGTCGTCGCATCGAGGGACGCGTCAATAAGCGGACGGTCAATCCCGTAAACAAGCTTTAGCACTTGTGTGAAAAGAAGTGTCCCAATCCCAACGAGCGCGAGTCGCCAAGCTTCGACGCGGTCACCGCGCCAAAACCAAAATAATGAACCTAGAATTGAGAGCCCGACTATGACTTGAGCGCTCCCTAATTCTGTGACGTATGCAAATACACGATCGGGTAACGGCTGTAACAACTCATACACGAACGTATTCATAGGGCCAACTGCTCCCAAAACGACAAACACCGACACAATCACATAAGCAATCGTCCCGGTGATGACCACCTGCATCGGTGTCAACTTCATCAATACAACCCTTTACGTTCACGCATCTCTTCTTCACCGAAGTCGACCATGTCGCGAAGACGGTGTGCCAGCCGCCCAGACGCGTTCGCTGCAATCGCGCCGACGAGGTCGTCCATGAACGTATGCACTTGACCGTCATCCATTTTCGTATCGAGCTGTTTGATAATGCCGATCTTAGCCTTGTCTAAGTACCCGAACGTTGTTACGGCAATCGAACCATATGTGTTCACGGCACCAATTGCGATCGTTTCATCAACTCCAAATAAGCCTTCGTCAGATGCGATGATAGACAAAAGCGGTTCAGACAGTTGACCCTTCTCCGCCAACATATCGAGCTCCGATCCGACGAGAATAGCATGTTGCAATTCACGTTTTTCGAGAACCGCCTCGACGGAATCCTTACAATCTTTTAGCGAAAGATGCGGCGAATAAGGGGCCTGCATCTGGTAGACGATTTCGGCAATCGATTCAATCGTGACGCCGCGCTCGAGTAAGCGAGCACGAGCTGCTTCTCGAACGTCACGTGAGTGTGGTAAGTGTTTCATAATTGGCGCAGGATCGAAATCCCGCTTCACATCCCTTCGTTCAGAGAGTCATCATCTCTCTAGTTAATATAACCATTATACTGAAAAATCGAAAAAAGACGAACCCTGCTTTGACTTCCCTCATTAAATCGGTCATCATAAACATGTAGGTTAAACGATTAAAGGGGGAAGAGGAATGAAGATTGGGGTAGTCTTATTTCCGTCTAAACAAGTGCAAGATTTTGCGAACTCTTATCGAAAACGGTATGACACAAAATATGCGTTGATTTCACCTCACGTGACCATCAAGGAACGGACTGAGGTGTCCGAAGAAGACTTGCCAAAAGTACTGGAGTACTTGCAACAAGTTGCGGATTCGACTAAACCGATTCAGTTAAAAGTCGATGGCGTTCGGTCTTTCGCACCAACGAACAATGTCTTGTACTTAAAAGTGTTGCCGACACGTGATCTGTCGACTCTTCAGCAACGATTGCATGAAGATGTGCTCAGCCAAGCACCGAAATATGAATTCTTGCCGCACATCACGATTGGTCAAGATTTGACCGATGCCGAGCTGTTCGACGTCCTCGAACGTATGCGTATGGAGCAGGTTCATTTCGAAGAGACGATCACTCGGATGGCCGTCATGTATGAACTCGAAAATGAAACATGGAACGTCTATGAGACGTTCCGTTTCCGAGGCTAACCTTATATGCTCCGGTCGACATAGCGACCGGGGTTTTTTTCTTGCTCTTCTTCAAGCCATTCTTCACGTCGAGGTCGGATTCGTTGGACACGTTTGATTCGTGTCACCGGTTCGATGCTCGCTCGACCTGATGGCTGGACTTGTCGGTTGACGTATTGTACGACAGTAAAATCAATCTGATAAGGACCCATGATCTGACCTCCTTCATAGGTCCTTACCCGATTTATTCACGAGGTAATACAAAAATGGCGCATCACTGCGCCATTCCCCAAACTTATAAAATATGGTATCCGCTATCTACATGAATGACTTCTCCGGTCACGCCGCTTCCCATTCCCGAGAGGAGGAAGAGACCTGTCGAAGCCACTTCTTCTGCCGAAACATTTCGACGCAACGGCGCCTTCTGTTCAAGTTCAGAAAGAATACTGTTGAAATCGCCGACCCCTTTGGCTGACAATGTACGAATCGGACCAGCTGAAATGGCGTTGACACGCACACCGTGGGGACCGTATTCGTTCGCCAAATACTTGACGCTCGAATCAAGGGCCGCTTTGGCGACACCCATCAAGTTGTAGTTCGGAACAACACGCTCGCCGCCGAGGTACGTGAGCGTGATGACGGAGGCGTCTTGTGCGAAGTAAGGCTTCGCCGCTTTCACGACTGCCGTCAAACTATATGCTGAGATGTCTAACGCCTGTGCGAACTGACCACGTGTCATTTCTGAGAATTCACCGCGCAATGCTTCTTTGTCAGCAAACGCGATCGAATGCGCGATTCCTTGAATCTCGCCCGCTTGTTCGTGAATCGAACAGAATGTTGAATCAATTGCTTCGTCATTCGTCACATCACACTCAAGTAGGATCGCTTCTTGCTTCAACTCACTTGCGAGTGACTCGAGACCTGATTTGAATCGTTCTGCCGCATACGTTAACACGAGCTTCGCCCCTGCCTCATCAAGCGATTTGGCAATGGCCCATGCAATCGAGCGCTTGTTGGCAATCCCCATGACGACGTACGTTTTATTCGTTAATGTTGGAAAAATTGACATCATAAACTCCCCTTTTTAGTACCTGGTGATAATATCTGTTATCAGATTACAGAAAGGTTTCTGTTTTGTCAACCGACTCGTTACGTATTGCGATTTTTTTAAGTTGCGGTAAGATAAAATACGTATAGAAAGGGTGATTCGACTTCATTATGAACCGTATACAATCATATTTTAAAAGTTTAGATACGACACTGTTGACCATCGTCTTCCTATTGATGATCATCAGTCTCGGTGCAATCTATACCGCTCAACCGATGTTGCCAACGCGACTTCAACATATCAACTTCGCTCTTGAACAAGGCATTCGTTATGTCATCGGCTTTTTTGCGATGTTCGCAATCATGACGATCGAATATGAGCAACTCCGGAAAATCCATTGGTACTTATACGCATTCGGTCTACTTCTGCTCGTCGGTCTGATTCCGCTTCGTGACACGTCGCTCGTACCGAACATCAATGGGGCATATGGATGGTATAACGTACCTGGATTCAGTTTCCAGCCGGCCGAATTCATGAAGCTCTTTTTATTGATTTCCATGTCGACTATCGTCTACGAGCACAATAAACGTTATGGCTCGTCACAACTCGATACGTGGCTCCTCGTGAAACTGGTATTAGTGGCCATCCCGCCGCTCGGTCTGATTGTGACACAACCGGACTTAGGGACCGGGCTCGTCTTGATGACGATGCTCGGCGCCATCATCATCGTCTCGGGAATCGGTTGGAAGTGGCTTCTCGGTCTCTTCAGCGCCGCGGCTTTGACCATCGGCACGTTCATGTATCTGTTCTTTGCCCATTTCGAAGTCTTGCAAGCATTCGTACCTGGACACGCCCTCAACCGCTTCCAGGCCTGGATATATCCATACGAATATTCAGATGACTTGGCATTCCAATTGATCAAATCGCTACAGGCGATCGGTTCTGGACAGATGTTCGGAGTGGGATACGGCCAGGGCCTCGTCTATTTACCGGAATCTCACACGGACTTCATTTTTGCTGTTATCGCAGAACACTATGGGTTCATCGGCGCAGCTCTCGTGATCATCGTCTTCTTCCTATTCCTCTATCGGATGATTCACATTGCATTAGAGTCTAGTAGCGCGTTCGGAAGTTATATCGTCACCGGCGTTATCGCCATGTTCACGTTCCAGGTGTTCCAAAACATCGGTATGACGATTGGTGTCTTGCCAATCACTGGACTCACCCTTCCGTTCATCAGTTACGGGGGGACAGGGATTATCATGAACATGATTGCCATCGGTCTCGTCATGAACGTTGCCTCTAAATCAAAAACCTATATGTTTGATGATGATTGACAAAAGAGGCTGGGACATAACCCAGAAATTTTATAAGAAAGAGGTCCCCGTGAGCGACTCGTTCGCGCACAGGGGCCTCTTGTCATTTTATGGGTTCGTGCATTTCGGACTAAACAGAAAAGAAGGGGTCCGGCCACCGAAAATCGGTGACCGGACCCCTCTTTTTATCAAAAGTCTTTAAAACCAGCTAGTTATGTCCTAGCCTCTTCTTTATACAGTTCGAAAATCTTCCGGAATTGGCGCCTCAATCTGAATCTCATCCCCTGTCATCGGATGAATGAATCGCGCAGACGCGCTGTGAAGGGCGTGACGGGGCATACGAGCCGTCCCCCCATACATGGAGTCCCCGATGAGCGGATGACCGATATGGCGCAAATGCACACGAATCTGATGGGTCCGTCCCGTCTCGAGTCGAATCGTCAATAACGAGCCGCTCCCGAACGGCTGACATGCGAGGATGTGCGTGATGGCGCGTTGTCCCTCAGTTGTCACGACTCGTTCCATAATCGAGTTCTCGGCACGCCCGATCGGTGCATCAATCGTTTGAGGCGTCACTTCTTCTTCGACCAATGCCTTGTACGTACGCATCAATCCATTCGCTTTCTGAAGTTCGCTAAATCGATGATGGATAAATCCATACTTTGCAAATAAGACGACACCGCTCGTATCGCGATCGAGTCGATTGATCACATGAATCGCAGATGACAGACCGATACGTTGATAATAGCCGATTACAGCGTTTGCAAGTGTATCGGTCGGATGTAGTCGTGATGGGATCGTAGCAATCCCTGCCGGTTTATCGACCGCCAATAGCGTATCGTCTTCATACAGAATTCGAATCGGTCTTTCCGAAGCGACCATGTCGAGTGATGGGGATTCGGGCGGGAATCGCACGATCACTTCATCTCCTGGTTCGAGTTCATGCCTTACGGTGCGGTGCATGCCATTCACTTCAATATCGCCTTCATGCTTCACGAGCGTGAGCATCTTTCGAGAAATGCCCATATCTTGCATTAAAAAGTCGCGAAGTGGGATGGCTTTCTCCACAACGCGACGAATCGTAAACCCTTGCATTCGTTACTTTCCTTCCTCGATGAACGATTCGCGAACTCGGCGCCAGAATGGGAAGGGCCGGAAACGAGCGAACGTCACTTTTTCTTTTGCGACCGCGCATCGAATCGAGACGACATCCGACCAGGACAACGCTTCCTGATGGTCAAACGCCAATTCGAATTCGGTTTTCGTGTGCGGCTTGATTTTCACTTGATGGTGTTTTGGTAAGAGAAGCGGTGCGCCGATCGTTCGATACACTAGGTTGTTGATCGAAGCCATCTCGGTCACTTGAATGGCTTCGATCGATGGGTGAACGATCGCTCCACCGAGTGCCTTGTTATAGGCGGTCGAACCCGATGGTGTCGAAATACATAACCCATCTCCACGGAACGTTTCAAAGTAATCGTCTCGAATCGATAAATCACAGACGAGCGTTCGCTTGTAGTTCTTAATCGTACAGTCATTCATCGCCAATCGACGATCGGTCTCTCCGTTCTCATAGTCAATGAGCACTTCGACGAGCGGATAGGAGACCGGCTCGAACGATTCGCTTGTGATCATCTCGGTCAATTCATCCAACTCATCCGGTTGCCAATCGGCATAAAAGCCGAGATGCCCGGTATGAATCCCGACAAGTAGCGTTTCATCGAGTCGGTCGATGTATTTATGAAACGCCTGTAACATCGTCCCGTCCCCTCCGACCGATACTACGATTCGGGGCTGTTCAGATAATGTATGCCCGGCGGCTTGAAGTTTTTGAGTCAGTTCCTCGGCGATCTCCGCTGATCGCGTATCTCCCCTCGATACAATCGCAAACTGCATATCGGTTTCCCCCTAGTCTTCGTCCGTTTTCACGTTCATCTCTTTATCCCGAAACACCTGCTGGGCGTCCTGAATTTCAACGCGGAGTTGGCTCATCTCGGCATCGAGTAAAAAGGCCGCCTCGGCTGCACGTCTCAATCGTTCCTGCACTTCAAGAGGCATGTCACCATCATATTTATAATTCAATGAGTGCTCAATCGTGGCCCAGAAATTCATCGCAAGCGTGCGGATTTGCACTTCAACGAGCGTAGGGATTTCACCTTGAATCGTCTGAACCGGGTACTCGATGATGACATGATACGATCGATAGCCCGAGTCTTTTTGATGGGTAATGTAATTGCGTTCTTCCACTATTTTAAAATCTGTTCGACGATGTAGCAAATCCAAGACGTGAACGATATCATCGACAAATTGACACATGATTCGTAATCCCGCTATATCCTGCATATCCGTCGCCAATTCATGGTCAGCGATATTTTTTCGTTTCGCTTTCTCGAGAATGCTCCCGACCGGCTTCACTCGACCTGTGACAAATTCAATCGGAGAATGGTCATTTTGGGACTTGAATTGCTTTCGAACGGCTTTCAATTTGACTTTCAACTCGTCTACCGCGATTTGATACGGTACTAAAAACTGATCCCAGTTCATTGATTGCATACGCTGTCACCACTTTCGTTCTTTTCCGGAAAAAACGCGTCCTTTCCGTATGTATCCGTTTGTATGGTATCATAAACGAACAATTGTTCATAGAATGGAGCGATGATTCATGACCCAAGAAGTGGAAATTGAATTTAAATCAATGTTGACGAAAGACGAATATGAGACACTCCTACGTGCCTATCAGCTTGATGATCAGGTTCGTTGGCAAGCGAATGACTATTTCGATACCCCTTCCTTTCAGCTAAAAGCGAACGGGGCGGCACTTCGGATTCGCGAGAAGAAACAAGGTCAAGTGCTGACGTTGAAGCAACCAAACGAGGTTGGATTGCTTGAGACACATGCCACTATTACAGAAGATGAGGCTGAGGATCTGTTTAAGTACGGTATCATTCATGACGAGCAAATGAAACAGGCACTGGCCCCGTTCCAGCTGAATGCACCGCTCGAACATCTCGGTCGACTCGAGACGAATCGGGCAGAGTTGCAGACAGAAGACGGTCTACTCGTTTTGGACGAAAGCCATTATTTGGAGACGAGCGACTATGAAATAGAATTTGAAGTGACGAATGAAGAAGAGGGAAAACGTGCGTTCGAAGGACTTCTTGCAAAACACGGTCTCCCCTATCGTCCCGCCAAAAATAAAATCGTCCGATTCATGGAATTAAAAATGAGTCGGTTGGAAGGTTGAGCAGATACATTGCCAACCTTTTTTTTTCGTTGCTACAATGAGTTTACAAAGTTAAATGAGTTTTTTGCCGAGAGGAGGCGACACAAATGGAACTTGAACAATGTAATGGGTCATCCTGTTCACTGGAAGAAACTCCTATTCAAGTAACGTATAAGCCATTGGAGTTATTCTATTTCATGGACATCTCGAGTCCTGAAAATTTTCACGTGATGACACTGATCAAAAAGTTAGAGATTGAATACGGACATGTGATTCGTTTCCGAATGGTCTCTACCGTTCCTAGCTGTGTTGGCGGATGTCAGGAAGAAGTTCGCCTTCTCACAATGATCAAAGCGCTAGAATTACAAGGGAAACGTCATGCGATGCGTTTTTTACGTCATTTGCATGTGAATGATTTATTCTCTGGTAAACAGTTAGGCTCAATTGATTTATGGGAAATCGCACGGTCTTTCGAAGAGTACGGTCTTGATTTGGATGAACTTGAAGCCGATCTTCAATCGAACCAGCTCTTGAATGCTTTAGCAGTCGATCATCAAGTGCTGAAAGATTGGGAGATTGAGTCATTGCCCGCTCTTACGTTCGTGACGCGCGATGAAGCATTGAAGATTGAAGGTGTCTATCCGTACGACGTGTATCAATCGGTCATGACCGAATTGCTCGGTTATGCCCCGAGTCGTTCGACTGACTGGGATGTAGCCAAAGTCTTGGCTCGTTATGACACGTCGACGATTACTGAACTATCGTATATTCTAGACTTAGATAAAACTGTGATTGAACGCGAACTGAAGAAGCTTTCCTTGCAGCAACGCTGCCGTCCTGTACCGGGATGTAGCGGTGAAGCATGGGCGCAAACGAAATAAAAAAGAACCCCACGGCCGGGGAGCCGTGGGGTTTTTGACGTCTCAAGCGGGGACAAGAGCCGTCGTACCTTGAGGCCCGGGGAAGGCCTGCAAGATGGGAGAAAGTTTACGGTCAATAAAGGGGTTTGTGATTGATTTCACACTTATAATATACCTAGTCCCGCTTCATCTGACAACTAGTTTGTGCACATTGTCACATATTGTTCACGAGAACAATAATGATTCCATTTCATCGAGCACTGCTTCGAACTGATCAAGCGCTTTGAGGACTGGTTCTTTCGTCGTCATATCGACACCTGCCGCTTTCAAGACCTCGATTGAATAGTCGCTAGACCCAGCTTTGAGGAAGTTATCGATGTAACGACGTACGGCCGGCTCCCCCTCTTCCATGATCTGTTGCGACAACGCTGCCGATGCTGAGATACCCGTCGCATATTGATAGACATAGTAATTGTAATAGAAGTGCGGGATACGCGCCCATTCATACGAAATCTCTTCATCGATGACGATTTCTTCTCCGAAGTAGCGTTTGTTCAACTCTAAGTACGTCTCATTCAAATACTCAGGTGTGAGCGATACGCCTTCTTGAGCAGCCTTGTGAATCATATGCTCAAACTCAGCGAACATCGTTTGACGGAACAACGTCCCACGGAATGTTTCGAGTTGATTGTTCAACAAGTAGAGACGTTCTTCTTTTGCCGTCCGCGTTTTCAATAAATGGTCGTTCAATAACGCTTCGTTTGTCGTCGACGCGACTTCTGCTACAAAGATTGAATAGTCGCCATACGGATACGGCTGTGACGTACGCGTGTAATGGCTATGCACCGAGTGACCGAACTCATGCGCGAGCGTGAACAAGTTGTTGACGTTGTCCTGCCAGTTCATAAGGATGAACGGTTGTGTATCGTATGCTCCTGATGAATATGCCCCGCTCCGTTTACCGCGTGTCTCTCGTACGTCGACCCAACGTGAATCGAGACCGTCTTTGACGATTTGAACGTACTCTTCTCCGAGTGGTGCCAAACCATCAACCATCAACTGTTTCGCTTCTTCGTACGACACTTTCATCTCTACGTCTTTGACGAGTGGTGTGTACAAATCATACATATGCAACTCATCTAATCCGAGCGCGCGTTTCCGTAATGCGACATATCGATGCAACAAATCAAGACGCTCGTTCACCGCTTCGACCAGACCGTCATATACAGACTCTGGAATCGCATTATGGTGAAGGGCTGCCTGTCTTGCACTCTCAAACTTACGGACAGTCGCATAGAAGTTATCTTTTTTCACACTGCCTGAGAGCGTAGAGGCAAACGTGTTTAAATACTGCCCATACGTCCCGTACATCGCTTTAAAAGCGTTCTCACGGACACTTCGATCACTCGATTCGAGGAACGTGATGTAACGTCCGTGCGTCAATTCGACCTCTTCCCCTTTTTCGTTCTTCACTTTCGGGAATTTCAAATCCGCGTTATTGAGCATACCAAACGTCGAACTCGATTGTCCGAGCACGTCTCCAGCCTGCGCAAGAATTGCTTCTTCCGCTTCCGTCAATACGTGTGGACGTTCTTGCGCCAACTCATCGAACGCATGACGATACACGCGAAGTGACTCGTGTTGCTCCATAAAGGCTTCAATTTGAGCTTCATCGATTGAAAGAAGCTCTGGCGTCATGAAAGCGAGTTGGGCTGAAATTTGCGAGGCGAGTGAGCCTGCACGGTCATTCAACGCCTGATAATGACTGTTCGCTGTATCTTCATCGTAACGCATGTGCGCGTACGTATACAGTTTATGTAACTTACGAGAAAGCTCATCACGGAGTTGTAACGCTTCGTATAACGTTTCTGCCGATTCACCGAGTTTTCCTTTAAATCCGATTAATGCCGGTACCTGCTCTTTCAATGCTTGAAAATCTGCTTCCCATGCTTGGTCGTTACTGTAGATCGTCTCTAAATTCCACGTCTCTTCGACTGGAACTTGTTGTCGTGTCAATACTTCTGACATACGTTCACTCCCTTTTCTGATTGGTTCGTCGATTGTAACATCAATCGCTGAAGTCCTTGAAACAATCGTGTATCGTGAGGTCTCGCCTCTTCATAGGTGGTTGGAAGCACCCAAGTCGTGACATCACACGATAGACGACATGCATTCAAGAGTTGTTTCCATTGTACATGAAATGACTGGGAAAAGTCGCTTGTCGGTGTCACTCCGAACTGGCGGCACGTCTTTTGAATGCTCCATTCCACTGAATCATTCGGTGACTCATAGCGATTTAAATAGAGGACGATTTGAAACTCAATCGGATGAATGTGTATTCCCCAAAGTGACGTGAGGGGAAGATAGCAGGCTGTCGGTAACAAGGCGGGGATCACCCCTAATGGGTACAGACGATTTAAAATGAGACGTCGATTCTTTGGGGATGGATAGATTGGTGACATTCGCTTTCGTCGAATCATCTCCGTCCATTCCAATGCATTGAACCGATAATATGCTTCATAGGGGGAAGTGGTCACTGAGGACGAGACTTCCCAATTTCCGATTCCATACTTGATTGAAATGGGAAACCCATTGAAACGCACCAACTGTCCATTTTTCACTGTCATCAACCGATGTCGCCGAAACAGTTCAAGGCGCATCCACGGTTGAAACGATTGGTTCATCTTTAAATCAAGACCGCTCGCGAGCCAAATTACATCCAAACCTGCTCGTTTATAATCATTCGTTCGCGCGACATACTCTTCCGCTACCAATGGAGATGCCTGAATCTCAAACACGGTTGGGTTCTCATCCACATTCGTAAGAATGTCTGCCCGACGATTCTTAATCGTCACTTCTTGGTCGACAGGGTATCCTCTTTCTTGAAGCCATTGGCACACTGCCCATTTATCCTGATGGTGCGTAACGGATTCTGCTCTCCCACACGTATGGATGTGGGCGAAATGTAGCCGACGTTTCGCTCCTTCCTTTAGAATCAACATTTCCTGGCACGTCGGACATCGAAAAGGAGCAAGCTGCTCCGCCTGCATTCGATTTAGAGTAAAGGAATCAACGATATCCCCTTCTCGACCGATCGCAAACCGCATCTTGCTCCCCCCTTATAGTAGTGGTGAAAACATTCTGGCCAATGATTCTACGAGTTTTATAAAAAATGAGCGCTTCGCAAACTCTTCTAATACAAGTTCATGAGACCCTTCGAAATCATGATATAAGTCTTGTTTCAACTGATGGACCGAATTCGTGTTGTACAAAAGAGCATTCACTTCGAAGTTCAAATGGAAACTACGAAAATCCATGTTCGCAGTCCCAATCGTGGCAAGTCCGTCATCGACGACGATGACTTTTGAATGCATGAATCCTTCTTCGTACAAATAAATCTTTACCCCGGCCAACAGTAACTCCTCATAATAGGAACGACTCGCATAAAAGACGATTTTATGGTCCGGATAGCTCGGTAAGACGATCCGAACATCGATGCCCGATAGAGATGCTGTCTTCAAAGCACTCATAATGTCCTCATCAGGAATCAGATACGGGGAGGAAATATAGACGGACTTTTTCGCAGCATTGATCAACGAGAAATAAATCGATTTCATCGTCTCATATGGTTCATCGGGTCCGCTGGCAACGATTTGGACGCCTCCACTCGCGCTTCGTACCGTTTCGAGCGGTTCTAAATAGAATGGCGTGAACAGCCGTTCTCCCGTCATGTAGTACCAGTCTTGTAAAAAGATCAACTGTAACTCGGACACCCCTTCTCCTCTGACATACAGATGGGTGTCGCGCCAAAAACCAAATTTAGAGTGTTCGCCTAAATATTCATCCCCTACGTTCAAACCTCCAGTGAATGCTTCTGTTCCGTCGATGACGACAATTTTTCGATGGTTTCGATAGTTCGTCTTACTCGACACGAGCGGAAGGACGACTGGGAAGAACGCCTGCACTTGGACGCCAGCTTGTTTCATCTCCTCGAAAAACGTACTGCTCGTATGAATGGAACCGACGGCATCATATAAGAATCGAACTTCGACCCCTTTTTTGGCTTTCTCGATTAAAATACGCTGAATTTCCCGAGAAATACGGTCTTCCCGAAAAATGTAATACTCTAAATGGATGTGCCGTGTCGCGCCTTTTAGAGCAGGCAGTAACTTCGAGAATTTTTCACGACCGTTCGTCAAAATCTGCGTGTACGTATTCGAGGAGACGGGCAATTGGTTTAACGAAGAGGTGAGATGCATCAACTTCTCATAATCGTCATGCGCAAACATCAGTGACGGAGAGAGCGTCATCGCTTTTTGCCGATAGGCCAAGTACGTCTCTTCGTCGAGCATCGCCTTTTCTTTGAACATCCGTTTACGACGATAGTTCTGACCGAACACAAAGTACGCAAATAGCCCGATGACAGGAAAGCCAATCATGACAATCGCCCAGATCAACGTGCGTTGCGGGTTGCGATTTTCAAGCAAAATCACAAGCAAAATACTGAACGTTGTCAAAAAGACGAGAATCGAGAAGAGCCCGATCACTTGTGAGCTCCAGTAATACGATAATATCGCAATGAGTCCTGCGAGCAAAATAAGGGAAAAGAGTACTTGTATGCGTCGCAACATATTATAACCTGACCTCGTTTCTGTCGTGTATTATCATTAATTATACATCGTAACGCCAATTTTTTGAGGGGAGCGAATGAATTATGGGGACTTTTCTAATCACAGGTGCGACAAGCGGGATTGGGCGCGCCGTCGCCTTGCAGTTAACCGAGAATGGACATCGTGTCATCGGAATCGGTCGTGATGAGACACGGGGGGCTTCTCTCGAATCAGATTCGAACGGATTGGCCACGTTCATCCGGTGCGATCTCCATTCAGCGGAAGACATCGATCACCTCTTTAGACATTTAAAGGAACAAGGGGTGACGTTACATGGTCTTTTCAACAATGCCGCAACATTCGGTAGACCCGGTACACCGGAGCGTTTGTCTCAAGAGTCATACACTGAAGTGTTTGATATCAACCTCTATGCACTGAACACCGTCACACAACGCGCCATCCCTTTGCTTGCTCAAGGAGCGAGTGTCGTCAATAACGCCGCCATCGTGGGACACGTCAAATTCCCTCCTATGCTCGCTCATTACGCCGCCTCGAAGGCCGCTGTCGTTGCCTTGACGAAAACGTTCGCACACCGAATGAAAGGAAAAGTTCGATTTAACGCCGTCTGTTTCGGTCCGGTCGATACACCGCTCAGTCATAAACTATACGGTGGAGAAGCAAAATTCAAAGAGGCAATGACCCATCATTTCCGGGGACATGCCGCCCTACCGGAAGAAGTCGCACCGGTCGTCGAATTTTTATTAACCGATTCCTCAACTTATATAAACGGGCAAGCCATCACGGTCGATGGCGGATATACGCTCTCTTGAACAGAGACCACCTCTTCTTTTGAAAAGGTGGTCTCCTGTCATGTCGTCATCTTTTTAGCTCTCCCTATTTTATTGCGTAAATAGTTCTGTTCTTTCGAATGAAGACTTTCCCAATCAATCACATCTTCAAAATAATCAATCATCTCATCAAACGTCGAATCTAGCGTCTCATGCGCCTGGAGACGCGCCATTCGAATCGCCTCGAACACGGAGCCCATCACAAATATGTCTTTACTCGCGTAAGTCTGCATCGGCGATAGCGATTCAAACAGAATCGTCTCAAGCGTCTTTCGCTTCACATGCCAATCAGATTCCCCGTTCGAGTATAAAAAATCTCCATCCGGCAGTTCGCAAAGTTCCCGTAAAATATCTCCGATGTAATGAATCGCATGAATCGCCGTATTCGGGTCATTGATTCCTGGAGAGATTCCACGTAACGCAATCTCACTCAACTTTTCAATCGCAAATGAAGGGTCTTGCATCGAGGACCGCACTTCGCCGATCTCAAATAGCTCGATGTCCGGGGCATCCTCACCTTTCCAAAATCCGAGTAAATCCCCTTTTGCGACAAATTCACCTACGGCTACGACCGATTCAAAGTCCGTCTCATGATCTCCCTGCTTCTCTCTTAAAAATAAGCGGATATACCCCGTCTGCGGCGCCCGTACCGCTTGACCTTCAAACGAATGAACAGAACGTGGTAAAACGAGATTCACGTCATCTGACTCGACGGCGTCTTTTTGCTCACTGATTACCGATAGTGCTTCTTTATGTAACGCGGATAACAAACGTTCTGCCTGGATCGAGACACTGATGGTCTGAATGAACTTGACAAACGCCCAAATCGAACCAATGACTAAGAGCACACTGATTCCTGAGGATAATACGACACCGTCATCTGCCGTTCGGACGAGGAATAAGTTCGAAATCCCGTAAACGGTTGTCAAAATGAAGAGACCGAGCGTATGCTTAGCCGACGTGTTCGTCAAAAAGTTATTGATGGTCCGTGGAGAAAACTGTGAAGAATACGTCGTCAACACGACAAGGATTGTCGAAAAACTAAACGTCATCATCGTCATAAGGCTCGTGAACGTCGAAGACAGTACGGATGCTGCCGAGTCCAAGTCCAAATAAATAAAGTCCGGTAGTAAATCTCGGAAAAACTCACCGAACAGTTGTGTCAACGCTGTTAACACAATGCCCCCCATCCCATATAAAAATGGAACGAACCATGCACTATCGTCAAGTAGTAGTCGAATTCGTCTCACCATACCCACACCTCTTTACCATTGATTTGAAAAAATCGCCTGTCCGTCTGAACAGGCGATTGATCATTTAGAAGTAATGACGCACTTTCGCGAAGACGTCGCCATCGAGAATGAGTTTACCATACTCTTCAAGCATCGGTTGCGTCTGTGTACTAAATGTTAAATATTCTGCTAGAAGACTGAGTGCATTCTCTTCGTCTTCAGGCTCCATTTCATCCGGGAAATCAATCCACAAATAGTAACGGTCTTGATAATGATATAGTTTCAAATCAAGATCACTGAACGTTTCACCTGCACGCTTACTCAGTGAAATGATCGCCTCGAAATCATCTGTTTCCATCGCGAGTGGCGCCCAAGCATCTGCTTCCGCTTCAAGCTCATCCAACTCACTCAATTGATCGAGTACCGATTGTTGATCTCGTGCTTCATCAATCGCTGAGCGAAGAAGCGAACCGAGTTCAGAATCGTCTTCCGTATCCATCACATTTTTCGCAATTGTCACGGTCACTTCTAGACCTTTTTCAAAAGCTTGGACTTGAATCCACAGTGGACCATCAAACGAGATGTCTTCACGTTCGTGAGCCTCGTCCATCATCTGCCAGAACAGCTGCTCGCCACGTTCTCGGTTGTACCAAATTTCATCACGTGCGAAGCCACGTTTTTCGATGTCCACATATGTGATGAAAAATTTGACGGTATTGTCATTGATGCGCTCAATTTTCACGATTGTCCACTCCCTTCTCACCTCGCTCCCAATTCACATAAGGAGGAGAGGGGAAATTGTCTTGTTATCTTTGTACCCTTTTTGACATCGTTCAATCTAGATGACGGGTTATAACTTTATTTTATAGGAAATAATCGATAATAAAAAGCACACTGCTTAAACAGTATGCTCTCATTCATTCACAAGTCGCTGTGCTTCTTGCAATTGGAACGTCCGAACCTTCCGTGGCAAGAATCGACGAATCTCATCCTCGTTGTATCCGACCTGTAGTCGTTTTTCATCAATCAAAATCGGACGACGTAGTAAGCCCGGATATTCTTGAATCAAATCATACAATTGTTGAAGCGATAAGGCATCAACGGATACATCGATTTTAGAAAAGACTTTAGAACGAGTTGAAATAATCTCATCCGTTCCATCTTCTGTCATACGTAAGATTTGCTTAATCTCATTAAGTGAGAGCGGTTCTGAAAATATGTTTCGTTCTGTAAACGGGATATCGTGTTCTTCGAGCCAAGCTCGAGCCTTTCGGCAAGATGTGCAGCTTGGAGACGTATAAAGTGTGACCATTTTTCTTCCTCCCTGATCGAGTATGCGTCCATCTTTTTAAGTGACTCTATTTGTATACCCAAATTCGCATCCACTTAATTATAATAATTCTTAATTATTAAAACTTCAATGATATTCTTTATCATTCAGATATGAAAAGAGGGCGCATTCGTTGAATGCGACCTTGAATGACCCATCTCAAGATGCCGGGATTCGAGACACTGGTTGAGACACCGTCTCTTTCCCTGGCTTGACTTGCAAGTCTTTCAACTTTTTCTTCAACACTTCTTTCAAAAGTCGTTTTTTCTCTCGTAGAACTTTGTCACGTTCTTTCATGGCCTCTCACCCCCGTACAGCGTAAGCAACCGACCGAGCATTACCGATTCTGAAAATCTTGAACTTGCACTAATCTACAAGTAAATTATAGCACATTTGTTTGTGAAATGTGAATCATTCTTACGAGTTCATCATTTCTTTACACGTATATCATTTGCATTACATACAAAAAGCCTGTATAGTTTATAGAAATAACCTTTTTCTTTTAAGGAGGAGAGCGATGATGAGAATCACATTAGAAACGATTATGGGACATCCGGTTACCCAGAAATATTTAACTCGATCAGGCTTAAAACATGCTGTAGACGTTTGTGAGCGCGCTCTCGAAATGGCAACGAAACGTGGTCTCGATACAGATCTAGCGACGAAAGCTGCGCTACTTCATGATATCGGTCACTATGAATGGTATACAGAAGGCAAATGGAATTATGACTTATATCGTCAGAACGATATTCATGCGATTAAAGGTGCGGAGCGAGCGCACAAGCTACTCATTCGTCTCGGGGAAGACCCTGCCCGTGCCAAAGAGATTTCTGTCATGATTCTCTTGCATACCGATTCCTATTTACCACCAAGTCGAATTCAACGGACCCCGCTTCAACAGCTCGTTCACGACGCAGATACGTTCGTGGAGCAGCCGGGCGGTCTTCATCATTATGAGACAATGGAGATTGAAGATGCACTAGCTCGCGTCCGTCAAATCGATGCCATCGTTGAACGCCTCTCAAATTTACCGCGTATTTCAAACGGATAATCTGTCACCTAGCTCATTAGGTGACTATTTTTTTGCGCTAAAAAACCCTGACTTCATTTAGAGGTCAGGGTCATCGTATTAAACGAGTTGTGCTTTGTATGCTTCGTACTCTTCGTCCGTGAGCGAGACATAGTGTCCTGGCTCGACTTCGCGAAGTGGTGGGATACTCGAATCTTCATCCGAACGTCCAACTGGACCTTTCGAAGTTGACTCGTATACGATCCGTTTACGTGTACGTTCATGCTCCGGATCCGGAAGCGGAATCGCTGAAAGAAGCGATTTCGTGTACGCATGAATTGGGTTCTCATAAAGGCGATCTGCTGTCGCAAGCTCTACGAGGTGACCTTGATACATAACACCGATACGGTCAGAGATGTATTTAACCATCGACAAGTCGTGGGCGATGAACAAATACGTCAAATCGCGATCGCGTTGCAATTCTTTCATCAAGTTGACGACCTGCGCTTGAATCGAAACGTCAAGTGCAGAAATCGGCTCATCGGCGATGATGAAGTCTGGTTCAACCGCAAGGGCACGGGCAATCCCGATTCGCTGACGTTGTCCACCTGAGAATTCGTGTGGGTAACGACTCGCGTGCTCTTTCGTCAAACCAACCGTTTCAAGAAGGTCATACACGCGGTTCATACGATCTTCTTTCGTCTTCGCAAGACCGTGAATATCAATCCCTTCTGCGATGATATCCGCAACCGTCATACGCGGGTTAAGCGATGCGTATGGATCTTGGAAAATCATTTGCATAGCACGGTTGAATTTCAACTTGTCAGCTTTTGATTTTTTACCGTGGACGTTTTCGCCTTTGAACACAACGTCGCCGTCAGTCGCGTCATAAAGACCGATGATTGTACGTCCTGTCGTAGACTTCCCACAGCCAGACTCTCCTACGAGTCCGAGCACTTCACCTTTGAAAATATCAAACGAGATTCCGTCGACCGCTTTGACAACGCGGCCACGGCCAATTTTAAAGTGCTGCTTCAGGTTTTTTACTTCGAGTAATTTCTCGCGTTCCATTATTCAGCACCACCTTTCGTAAACGATTTTGCGAACGCACTGTCCGGACGATACTTGAGAGCGAGTTCACGAATCGCACGTGGCGGACTAACCACTGGTGCTTGTGGGTGTAATAACCAACTAGAAGCAAAGTGTGTATCACTCACCTGGAACATCGGTGGCTCTTTCTCAAAATCAATCTTCATCGCGTATGGGTTACGCGGTGCGAATGCATCCCCTTTTGGAGGATCGAGCAAGTTTGGAGGCGTACCCGGGATTGCCGGTAACGCTTCGTTACGGTCATCTGTCGGACGTGGCATCGAACCAAGAAGTCCCCATGTATACGGGTGACGTGGCTCATAGAAGATTTCATCGACTGTTCCCTTTTCGACAAGACGACCTGCATACATAACAGCGACACGGTCAGCCATGTTCGCAACAACGCCAAGGTCGTGCGTGATGAAGATAATCGCTGTGCCTGTTTTTTGCTGAATGTCTTTTAAAAGTTCGAGAATTTGCGCTTGAATCGTAACATCAAGTGCTGTTGTCGGTTCATCGGCAATCAACACTTTCGGGTTACATGCGAGTGCGATCGCGATAACGATACGCTGACGCATCCCACCAGAGAGTTGGTGTGGGTACTGTTTCAAACGCGCTTCTGGGTTTGGAATCCCTACAAGTGTCAACAATTCGAGCGTACGTTTCTTCGCATCCTCACCTGTTAACCCTTGGTGTTGTTTCAACCCTTCTGCGATTTGTTTGTAAATCGTCATTGTCGGGTTAAGTGATGTCATCGGGTCTTGGAAAATCATTGCGATATCGCGACCACGAATTTTAAGCATTTCTTTTTCCGAAAGTTTCGCCAAGTCTTTCCCTTCGAACATGATTTCTCCGTTCGTGATTTCACCTGGAGGGTTCGGAATGAGACGCATGATCGCCTTCGAAGTAACGGATTTACCTGAACCCGATTCTCCTACGATAGCGAGCGTCTCGCCTTTTTTCAAATCAAACGATACGCCACGAACGGCTTGAACCGTTCCTGCATATGTGTGGAACGAGACCTCTAAATCTCGGACTGATAAAATCGTTTCCATGCACGAGTCCCCCTCTTTCTTTTTTATTTACGCATTTTCGGATCGAACGCATCACGCAAGCCATCGGCAAGCAAGTTGAAGCTGACCATGAGCAAGACGATGATGACCGACGGGATAATAAGAAGGAACGGGAATGTCCGTAGTTCTTTGTATCCATCGTTGATCAACGTACCAAGTGATGCCTGTGGCGGTTGAAGCCCGATCCCGATAAAGCTGAGGAATGCCTCGAAGAAGATGGCAGATGGAATCGTGAACATGAGCGTGATGATAATCGCACCCAATGTGTTTGGAATCAAGTGTTTGAAAATCAATCGCGTACTAGATGCACCAAGTGTGCGAGCTGCCAAGACAAACTCTTGGTTTTTGAGTTTTAAAATCTGACCACGAACGAGTCGACTCATCCCGATCCAACCTGTGATGGCCATGGCGAGGATGATGGTGAATACACCAGGGTCAAAGATTAAGATGAACAAGATGATTAAGATCAAGTTAGGTACACCTGTCAAGATCTCAACAATACGTTGCATGATGTTATCCGTACGCCCACCGAAGTATGCTGAAATTCCACCATATGCCACACCGATGATTGTATCGATGATGGCCGCAACGAAACCGATGAAGAGGGAAATACGTGTCCCTTCCCAAATACGTGACCAGAGATCACGACCGAGGTAGTCCGTACCGAACCAGAAGTTCTCTTCTACGTTCTTTTGTTCGTAGAAGTCGATATCGCGACCACCGAGTGTCGCCATTCCATCAAAGCCAGCCCATTCAAGACCTGTGACTTTTGGCGGAAGTTTTGCTTGTGAAATGTTTTGTTCGTAGGCATCACGACCCGACAACATCGGTCCGAACAATGCAAGTGCAACGAGAATTAAAATAATCGATAGCGAGAGGATGGCCGCTTTGTTTTTCTTTAGGCGCATCCATGCATCTTGCCAGAAGTTTAAACTTTTCCCAGCGATTCGTTCACCAAGCTGTTCATTCATCTCAACAGGTGTGAACATGTCTTGGTCGAACTGTTCGTAATTCTTTTTGTTTTCAATCATCAGTTATTCCCCCCAAGACGAATACGTGGGTCAACAACCCCATAGAGCAAGTCGACAAGCAAAATGATAATAATGAACAATCCTGAGAAGAACAATGTCGTTCCCATGATGACAGAGTAGTCGTTCAACGTGATTGACGTGACGAACAATTCCCCAAGTCCTGGTACAGCGAAGATTTTCTCGATAACGAACGTACCCGTTAAGAGTCCAGCTGTCATCGGTCCAAGAATTGTGATGGCAGGAATCATCGCGTTACGAACCATGTGTTTCCATACGATCGCATTCCCCGTCAACCCTTTCGCTTTCGCGAGCGTGACATAGTCTTGTCCGGTAACCTCTAGCATCTCGGTTCGGACGAAACGAGCAATCGCTGCTGTCACACCGAGCGACAATGAGATTGTTGGTAAAATCGTATGAGCTGGTGTTTCCCAGAACGCGACTGGAAGCAACTGCAATTTAACTCCGACATAGTACTGAAGGAGGGCTGCAAAAACGAACGATGGGACAGAAATCCCGATTACCGATACGAACATTGAACCATAGTCAATGACCGTATTGTGACGAATCGCCGCAACAACACCTAACAATACGCCTACAAAAGTTCCGAGAACTAATGCTTGGAGCCCTAATTGTGCCGAAGGACCGATTCGTTCCATAATCAACTCAGTTACTGGACGGTTCGCCGTACGGAATGAAACGCCAAGGTCGCCTTGGAGCATATTTCCGATGTACGTCGCATAGCGGACCGGAAGCGGATCGTTGAGTCCGTAACGGTCATTCAATAATTGAATTTGTGATTCTGTCAGTTTTTCCTGGTTCTGATACGGTGAACCTGGGAGCAGGTCCATCAGGAAGAACGTGAACGTGGCAATCAAGAAGAACGTGATGAGGCCGTAAGTCAGCCGTTGTAGGATATAACGTCCCATGAATAAAAACCCCCTGTTTTTTCTAATTCTTTCTACTACTTGCACCAACAGCTTCACTATGACATATGACCTATTTTTCAAATTCACAAAATGAAAGGAATATTCTGAAAGAATAGCGTATACGTCATCTCAAGGCTCTTAGCACAGCGGCTGAAAACAAAGAATATTCTTTTCAGAGATTATTCTGAATTTTCACTGTTACTACATTATACTTTACCAACAAAACATTTGAACAGTATTTTCTCTAACTTCAGTAGATTTTTTTAGAAAATCGGGGACATGCGGTTCGCATGCCCCCTCATCCCATTACTTGATATCAACGTATTTGTACTGGTAATCAGCACCGAATAGTTGACGGTTAAAGTTTTCGATGTTTGGACGAATCAAGTACGCCACACCAGCTTGATAAATCGGCATGATCGCTTGATCTTGCTCAATCAAGAGAGCCTCAGCTTCTTTGAACAAGTCATAACGTGCATCGATGTTTGTTTCAGCAGACGCTTCGTCAATCAACTGGTCATATTCAGACGACGCATAGTTGATGTCGTTTTGTCCGTTGTCTGATGTGAAGATCCCAAGGTTCGTAAGTGGATCTTGGTAGTCAGGTCCCCAAAGTGCGAATGACATTTGGTAGTCTCCGTTTGCTTCACGCTCAAGTTTGTTGTTGAAAGGTTGTTGAGCGATTTCAACCGTTACGTTCGGCAAGTTCGACTCAATTTGACCTTTCATGTACTCAGAAATTTGTTTTGAAACTTCGCTATCGAACGAGAGGAGTTCGATTGTTGTCGCTTCTCCGCCTGTTGCTTCTTCCCAAAGTGAAGCAGCTTCGTCAGCGTTTGTTTGGAAGTACTCAACACCTTCTGTGTAATCCGTTCCGTCTTCATATTTGATGAAGTCTTTTGGAATGAATGATGTTGTTGCAATTGAACCGTTGTTCAAGAGTTGGTCGATAATTCCAGTTGGATCGACCGCACGCGCGATGGCTTTACGTGCATTTACATCGGAGAAGATTTCATCTTCGTGGTTGAATTTGAAATATCCGATGGCAGAACGAAGACCTGTGTTGTAATCTTCATCTTCCTGGAAAGCAGCAACTTGTTCTGATGCAAGACCTGCATAGTCAACATCGCCAGCTTCATACAAGTTTACGACTGTAGATGTTTCTTTGACGACGCGAACATCAACGGCTTCAAGCGCGACGTTGTCTTTATCCCAGTACGTATCGTTCTTTGTTAAGACATAACCTTGTTCACGATCCCACTCTGTCCATGTGAATGGTCCGTTGTAGAGAAGGTTTTCAGGATTCGTTGCGAAATCTTCGCCTTTTTCAGTCGCGAATGCTTCATTGATCGGTGTGAATGTTCCGAATGAAGTAAGTGAAAGGAATGATGGGTCTGGACGCTCGAGTGTGACTTCGAGTGTTTTCTCATCAATTGCTTTAACGCCAAGCTCTTCTTTCGGTGTGTCACCTGTGTTGATCGCTTCAGCGTTTTTAATTGTGTTCATGATGTATGCATACTGTGAACCTGTTGCAGGATCAACAGCGCGTTGCCATGCATAAACGAAATCGTTGGCTGTAACTGGCTCTCCGTTTGACCATTCAGCATCACGAAGTGTGAATGTGTAAACAGTCTCATCTTCATTTACTTCTGGTTCGCCTTCAGCGAGAGCTGGTACGGCATTTCCATCTTTATCAAGACGGTAAAGACCTTCCATTGTGTTAGCGATTAAGTTGAATGCGACCGCGTCTGTAGCAAGAGCCGGATCGGCTGTTGTGATGTCTGACGTATCTGTCAAACGAAGAACTTTTTCTCCGTTTGAAGAAGAACTGCCGCCATCAGAGTCTCCGCCTGTCGAACAAGCCGCGAGTACTGAACCGAGTGCCAAGATGATCGTCATCATGAGCAGAATCGATTTTTTCTTCATTGCGATTTCCCCTTTCGTATTGAAAAGCTAGCCGTTCGTCGAATAAACATCTTACTTTTTCTTTAATTTTCTGAATATTTCATAAAGTATTCGACGAAAGAACGTTAGGGCTATTGTAAGAAATTTTTAATCAAACTGTCAACTACTGAATAAAACGCTATCATGCTACTTGAAATTCATACTCGCATTCTTCCCTGCCTTACTAGTATCATAGAAGAAACGCGGAACGGTTGCTCGTTCCTTTTATGGCGTGAAAGGAGATTACATCGTTGAAAAAGTTTCGAAATATATTGATTGTTTGGGGGATTGTCACAATCCTGTACACCGTTTGGTCGATTTTTTCATATTTCCGAAGCGAATCTTTCCTGTTTCATTTGAGCGGCGGTCTATTTGTTTCGGGTATTCTCACGTTTGCGATCGGGATGTTCTCACATATGAGTGCGACAGGATTGTTCGATGGCATTATGTATGGTTTCAAGCGAAGTCGACGTGCAAAACTCAAAGAAATTGATGCGGATTATGAAGAGGATGAAGAAGAAGAAGACCCTGAAGATCGGCAACTCCGTAAGCAATCGGCTTGGAACTGGGTGTTTGTCGGTGTCGGAAGTATCGTTCTTTCGTTTCTCGTTGCGTTGATTTAATCTTTTCGAGAGCATGATCCTATGCTAAACTTAATGCAGAATAAGAACACTTGGATGAAGACAAGTAATTCAAATCACCTTTTCCTCAGAGAGTCTACGGTGCTGCGAGTAGATGAAAAGACTTGAATGAATGGACTTCGGAGTGGCTCGCTTGAACATGAGTATGGCGAGACGATTCACGCCCGTTACAGCGTTCAAGTGGCATATTTTATGCAAATTTGGGTGGCACCGCGGTTATTCGTCCCGATTTATTCGGACGGACGACTGCGGTTTTTTATATTCTTCGGAGGTGTATACACATGGCAACGATTTTTTCAGGAATCAAACCGACCGGCGTCGTGACGCTCGGGAACTACTTAGGCGCGATGAAACAATTCGTCGATCTTCAAGATGACAACAATGCATATTATTGTATCGTTGATTTGCATTCCATCACCGTACCACTCGACCGTGTCGAGTTAATGAACAACACACGAAAACTAGCGGCACTTTATCTCGCTTCTGGTCTCGACCCAGAGAAAGCGACAATCTTCGTTCAATCTGAAGTGAAGGCGCACGCTCAACTCGGATGGATGTTAACATGCATCGCGGGAATGGGTGAGCTTGGTCGCATGACACAGTATAAGGATAAATCGCAAGGCAATGAGAATGTTGGAGCCGGATTATTCGTTTATCCAACACTTATGGCATCTGACATTTTGTTATATAATACGGAACTCGTTCCAGTCGGAGATGACCAAAAGCAACATATCGAATTGACTCGTGATTTGGCGGAGCGCTTCAATAAACGTTACTATGAGACGTTCACGATGCCTGAACCACTTATTCAAAAAGAAGGCGCACGCATCATGTCTCTCACAAATCCCGTGAGAAAAATGTCAAAATCCGACACGAACGCCAAAGGATACATTTCGATGCTCGACGAGCCGAATGTTATCCGTAAAAAAATCAAGAGTGCCGTAACTGATTCAAGTGGTATCATCTCGTTTGACCGTGAGAACAAACCAGGAATTTCGAACTTGTTAGAAATTTATTCGCTTTCGACAGGTACCTCAATCGATGACCTCGTCAAGCAATATGAGAACTCAAATTACGGTACATTTAAACAAGATGTGGCAGAAGCAGTCGTCGCCTTGCTCGAACCGATTCAAGCTCGTTATCACGAACTGATCGATTCTCCAGAACTCGATGAAATTCTTGATGCCGGTCGTGCGAAAGCTGAAGCCATCGCGAATAAAAATCTCTCGAAGATAGAAAAAGCGATGGGCCTTAGTCGTAAACGTGCCAAAGTGAAAAAATAAGTTTGTCTTCTTAGAACTCTCCAAGCGAGAGTTCTTTTTTCGAATAAAAAACTGCACATAAAAAGAGAGACAGGCGTCCCTGTCTCTCTTTTAAGCGTGAAATGAAATTATTCTTTACCTTCGATTGAAGCCCACTTGTAAGAGTAGTCCGCACCGAATGCGTGCTCAACGATACCTTTAACATACGGTTTCGTGAGGCGAGCCGATCCACGTTGGTAAACTGGAGAGATTGCATTCTCTTCAAGAACGATTTTCTCTGCAGCTTGAAGGTCAGCCCAACGCTGTTCAGCATCTGTGCTTGACTTCGCAGATTCAATCAACTTATCGAACTCATCGTTCGACCACTTACCACGGTTGTATGGTCCGTCTGTAACGAAGAGGTCAACGAATGTCATTGGATCTTGATAGTCAGGGCCCCAACCAGCGAATGTGAATTGGAACTCTCCTTTGTTCTCAAGGTCAAGTTTGTTATTAAACGGCTGTTGCTTGATTGTAACTGTCATACCTGGAAGGTTCTTCTCAAGTTCACCTTTGATGAACTCACCGATTTGCTTCGCAGACTCAGAGTCATAGTTAAGGAGTTCAAGTTCAACTGAATCTGTTCCGAGTTCAGAAAGTCCTTCTTCCCAAAGTTTTTGAGCTTCTTCCACGTTGTATCCGCCGATGTCGCCGTTTGCTTCACGGAAGTCTTTTCCGTCTGGACCCGTTACGAAGTCTTTCGGTACGAGGTAGTTAGCAGGAACTGAACCGTTCGCAAGAAGTGTCTCTGAGATTGCAGCTTTGTCGTAAGCACGGTCAATCGCGTTACGGATTTTTTGGTTGTCAAGAGCTTCCACAGCAGTGTTGAACTGGAGGTAGAAGAGTGTTGGCTCAACGACAGTTGAGAAGTCTTCGTTATCTTGATACTGAGCAACGAGCTCAGAAGTCAAGCCTGTGCGGTCAACGTCACCGTTTTCATACAAGTTAACACCTGTTGAAACTTCTTTAACGACTTTAACGTTGATTTCTTCAAGTTTAACTGTGTCTGCATCCCAATAGTCTTCGTTCTTGACCATTTTCCAGCCTTGCTCGCGCTCCCAGCTGTCGAGTTTGAACGGTCCGTTGTAGAGAGTTGTCTCTGCAGATGTACCGAAGTTTTCGCCTTGCTCTGTATCGAATGACTCAAGTTTTGGCATGAACACGCCGAAGCTTGTCAATCCGAGGAAGTAGTCAGCTGGTGCTGTCAATTTAACTTCAAGTGTTTGATCGTCGATTGCTTTAACGCCTACTGCATCGCGCTCGCCTTCGCCAGTGTTGTACGCTTCCGCGCCTTCGATGACTGACATAACGTATGCATATTGTGAAGCGTTATCTGGGTTGAGTACTTCTTTCCAAGCGTATTCGAAGTCGTTCGCTGTGACAGGCTCCCCGTTTGACCAAGTCGCGCCTTCACGGATTTTGAACGTGTATGTTTTCCCGTCTTCTGAAACTTCGTGAGATTCAGCCATACCTGGAGTCGGCTCATCGTTCTCATCCATGCGGTAAAGACCTTCGTTAACGTTGTTCAAGACGTTGAACGATACAGCGTCTGTTGCGAGTGTTGGGTTAAGTGAAGGAATATCTGAGCTGTCGAGCAAGTTGAGGACTTGCGCTTCGCCTGAAGACCCTTCATTTGATGATCCTTGTGAAGAATCTGTTTCATCCCCTGTCGAACATGCAGCTAGGAAAGCACTTGAAAGAAGTGTAACCGAAGATGCTAAAGCAAAACCTTTTTTCTTATTCATTGCGATGACCCCCTGATTTTTTCGTTTTAACGAAGTGAATGATGGTAGAAAATTCAGTCATTTCTTCTGACAGTATTTGTTACCAAAATCCCGTTGATGCAATAATACAATATTCTGATAATTTTGCAAAGTGTTTATTTTGATTTTTCTAAAAAATTTTCTCTATAGTCAAAAAGCCCGCCAAGAGCGGCGGGCCTTTAGCTCAATTTTCATATTTTTTCGAAAAGGTTAGGACATATGAAGGACCGATGACCGGATAACCAATCTGATCGTATCCTTTTTCAACCAAATAAGAACGTCCTGCTTGATAGATTGGCATAACAACCGCCTCTTCTAACAGCTTTGCTTCCGCGTTTCGTAAAATGATATTACGTTCGTCCAAACTTTCAGTTGAGCGGGCCTGATCCATCAGTTGATCGTACGACTCATTTGCATATCGACTTGAATTGAGCACATCGTCAGACTCAAATTGAGTCAAATAGGCAGATAGCATCGGATAGTCCGGTTGCCATCCTGACAACGAAAAGGAATAATCTCCTGAGACTTCTTTCCTAACTTTTTCTCCAAGTGGTAGCTCTACAACCTTGACGGTCAACCCGTCCAATTGTTCCAAATTCTCTTTTAATCTTGTCGAAATTTCACGTGCTTCTTCATCGACAAAGCTAAGCAATTCAATCTCGATCGTTTCTTTTTTTAACCGTTTTTTCACGGTTTCAAATAATTGGTTGGCATCGCCTTCCAACTCTGCAACCAAAGCCTCCTCATCCATGACGAGAAGTCGTTCCGTCGTTCGTTCCGCTCGTGCAAGCGATTCTTCAAGTGTCGTCCGCTCAAGCATCAGTGCGAGGGCTTGTCGAAACGCAACATCATCGAATGGTGCTTTTTCAACGTTTGGTTTTAAATAAAACACGCCACTTCGCGGAACGTCCTCAATATTCATGACTTCCTCATCAATGGTAGAAGTGTCGAAGTCATAAGGAATCAAATGCATTCCTGATGTCTCATTCAAATTTGATTCACTTCGAATGATGATCGTTTCAAGCGTAACATTGTCAGCCTCACGATACGTTTCGCTTCTATGTAACGAGATGCTTGTATCATTCATTCGATCAAATTCAAACGGACCGTTCGTTTCTAACTCATCCCATGATGTCACGGATGGTTGTGGTAAAAACGCTGGCATGGCAAATATTTCTTCGAACCCTTCCATCGGGCGGATGAGTGTGATTTCTAGCGTTCCTTCATCAATTGCTCGAACGCCTAACGCGTCTGGTTCTTGTTGTCCGAGCCCAATTTCTTTTGCCGCTTTGACATCTGCGAGTAAGAAACTAAATGGTGAGTTCGTATCGTCATCGACGAGTTTACGGAAATGATCGACGAACGTTTGTGCCGTTATCGAATTGTCTTCTGTCGTCACACTTTCTTTCAATGTGAACGTATAGACTGTTCCGTCTTCAGATCGTTCTAGCTTCTCGACGAGTCCCGGCTCAATCGCCCCATCTGCGCCGAATCGATAGAGTCCTTCATATAGATGTGACAAAACCGTTTGCGATGCCGGGTCAATCGCGAGCATGACGTCCGGTTGAGTCGGAAGGGATTCCCCATGAATCGTAATTGTTTGTTCTTCTGGTGGTAGTAGTTCACGTGACTGCTCTCGTTGTTCGTTCCAAATAAATAAAAAAAGGATAAGGACTGAACCTAACAAGGCGGCCACGATGAATGATTTCTTGTTCATTCGTTGCACTCCTTTCTGTTAGACCAACCCTTATACCCTAACCTTTTTTGAATGATTTTTCTACCGTCAGTTCGTCACTTTCGCAAATGCGAGTGTCGCATTGTGGCCCCCGAAGCCAAGTGAGTTACTGAGTGCATACTGAATGTCAAGTTCCCGATTTCCTTCACGTACATAGTCAAGGTCGCAATCTGCTGCAGGTGATTCACAGTTGATTGTCGGATGAATCTTCCCTTCATGAATTGAAAGGGCTGTGATGACTGCCTCGACGCCACCTGCTCCTCCGAGAAGATGACCAATCATCGATTTCGACGAGTTGACTGCGAGTTTCTCAGCGTGTTCCCCGAACACACGACGAATCGCTTTCGTCTCAAGCATATCGTTGAGCGGTGTACTCGTCCCGTGTGCGTTGATGTATTGCACGTCTTCCGGCTTGATTCCCGCATCGCGAATCGCCTCACTCATTGCTTTTGACCCGCCTTCTGCTTCTGGTGATGGTGCAGTGATGTGATAGGCGTCTGAACTCATCCCGTATCCGACGACTTCTGCATACATTTTCGCTCCACGTGCCTTCGCATGTTCATACTCTTCTAATACGAGTACGCCAGCGCCTTCACCCATGACAAACCCGTCGCGGTTCTCGTCAAATGGACGGCACGCTGTATTCGGGTCCGGATTCGTTGAAAGTGCTTTGTTCGAACAGAAGCCTGCGAACGAGAGTGGTGTGATTGGCGCTTCCGCTCCACCGGCGAACATGGCAATCGCATCTCCTCGTTGAATGACGCGGAACGCTTCTCCGATTGAGTTCGTCCCTGATGCACATGCTGTCACCGAACAATTACTTGGTCCTTTAGCCCCCAGGTAGATCGACACTTGTCCGCTCGCCATGTTCGGAATCATCATCGGGATGAAGAACGGGCTTACACGACGCGGTCCACGGTCATGAAGGATGGCTGACTGCTTGTCGATGGTTTCGACGCCACCGATTCCGCTCCCAATCCACGTTCCGACTTCATCGGCAATCGCTTTTACATCGAGTCCGCTGTCTTTATGGGCAGCGTCTGCCGCCAACAGTGAGTATTGAATGAACGAATCCATTTTACGTGCTTCTTTTGGTTCGACCAAGTGTTCGATGTTCCACTCTTTTACTTCCGCTCCGACTTTCGCCGGATATTGGCTAATGTCGATTTTCGTCAACGTATCGATCGCGTTGTCCCCTTTTAAAAGACGGTCCCACATTGTCGACACGTCGTTTCCTAACGGTGATACGACTCCTAATCCTGTCACTACTACTCGTTTCATGAATGATTCCCCTCCGTAATTGTTGCATGATTCCATGTCAGACAGCTTGCACCCCACGTGAGTCCGGCTCCAAACCCTGCGATGACGACCGTTTGTCCATCTTGGATTTTACCAGACTTGACGGCTTCCGCTAAGGCGAGCGGGATTGATGCCGCTGATGTATTCGCATGGTCTTGAATGGTCATGACGACTTTCTCTTCTTCTAAATCTAAACGTTCCATCGCCGCATCGATGATTCGACGATTCGCTTGGTGCGGTACAAGGACGTCGAGGTCGTTCAACGACTTATCGGCCTTGTTTAACGATTCGAGCACAATCTCCGGCATTTTCCGCACGGCGAACTTGAACACTTCGCGACCGTTCATGACAATCTTTCCTTCATCGTTTTCATACAAGTGCTTGCCACCTGTACCGTCACTTCCAAGTACGATGGAGTCGATTGAAGCGATCTCGTCTTCCCCGAGTACGACAGCTCCAGCTCCGTCTCCGAATAGGACAGCTGTCGACCGGTCATCCCAGTCAATCAAACTTCCCATCTTCTCTGCTCCGATGACGAGCGTTTTCTTGAAGCCTTTCGAGTCCATAAGGCTTTTCGCTGTATCCATGGCGAAAATAAATCCGCTACATGCTGCACTGATGTCGAACGCCACAGCGGCTTTCGCGCCAAGATTCGCCTGAACCACGCACGCGGTTGCGGGGAAGGCTGGCGCAGTCGCCGTCGCACAGACAATCGCCTCGATCTCATCGATGCTGACTCCAGCGCTCTGTAACGCCCGCTCTGCGGCACGTGTCGCCATATCCGAGACTGATACGTCACTTTCTGCTAAATGTCGCGCCTCGATGCCTGTACGCGTACGAATCCACTCATCGCTCGTATCCATTCGTTTTTCTAAATCGATATTTGTCACCCGATTGTCCGGTAAGAACGATCCGATGCCGATGATTCCAATATTCATATCGTCGACCCCTATTCTTAGTATCTGGTACTAATATAAGGGAATAAAAAGAGGATGTCAATGCATCCTCTTCATGATCAATCGATTAAGCTTGTTCGAGGCGTTTCGTGACAGCCATGACCATCTTCGCAGAGTTGATCGACGCCGTTTCTAAAAATTCATCAAACGATAAGTTCGCCTCTTCGTCCGCGCTGTCTGAAATCGAGCGTGTGACGACGAACGGAACACCGAACTGGTAACACGTTTGCGCGATTGGAGCAGCTTCCATCTCGACGGCAGCGACGCCATCGAAATGGCCAAGGATGTCCGCTACACGTTTTGAGTCGTTGATGAACGAATCCCCCGTTACGATCAATCCTTGATGCACGTTCACGTCCGGTAAGTTTTCAATCACATCTTTACAGACGCTGACGAGCTTTAGATCGGCTTCATACGCTGGTGGCATCCCTGGTACTTGTCCGTACTCATAGCCGAATGCTGTCACGTCAACATCGTGGTGACGTACTTCTGTTGAGACGACGACGTCACCGACTTTCATCCCTTTTTTAAATCCGCCGGCAGAACCCGTATTGATGACGACGTCCGGTTTGAATTTATCAATCAAGAGTGTAGTCCCAATCGCGGCATTGACTTTCCCGATGCCTGACTTCAAGATGACGACTTGCATGTTTCCAAGATACCCTTCATAAAAATGATAGCTTGCGATTTCTGTATCTTTACGTTCAGTTAGTTCGTTCCGAAGCAAATTCACTTCTTCTTCCATCGCACCGATGATTCCAACTTTCATACCGATTCCTCCTCAGAAAGAGAGCGACTTCCAAAATGGAGGTCGCTCAACAACTTATTTGATTTCTTTGATTTCGACGATCATGTCGCCACCTGGTGTTTGAACCGTGACCACATCTCCGATCGTACGGCCAAGAAGTGCTTTCGCGATTGGTGATTCGTTCGAGATTTTCCCTGTGAACGGGTCTGCCTCGGCACCACCGACGATTGTGTATGTCTCGTCTTCGTTATCTTCTTGGATGAAGAATGTTACAGTTTTCCCGATTGAGACAACCGAGTTATCGCCTGCATCATCTTGAATGATGACTGCGTTGCGGAGCATTTCTTCTAATTGTGCGATTCGTCCTTCGACCATCGCTTGTTCTTCTTTCGCCGCGTCGTATTCCGCGTTTTCTGATAAGTCACCGAAATCACGAGCAATCTTAATATTTTCAACGACTTCTTTACGGCGGACCGTCTTCAGTTCGTTTAATTCATTCTCGATCTTCGCTTTTCCGTCTAACGTCATATAGTGTTGTTTTTCAGCCATTTCTGTCACTCCTTCATTGTCTCCTAGTATATTACAGCTAGGGTAAATTGAAAACGATTTATTTCCTCACGCGCGATTACGCTCAGTGAGCACCCAACGGATCTTCGTCACGAGTAAATCGATTGCGACAAAGTTTTCTCCGCCTTCAGGAACGATGATGTCCGCATACCGCTTCGTCGGCTCACAGAACTGCAAATGCATCGGACGAACGACATTCGTGTACTGTGCCACGACCGAATCGATCGAACGTCCACGTTCATTGATATCCCGCTGCATGCGGCGCAGGATGCGAACGTCAGCATCCGTATCCACGAACACCTTAATATCCATCAATTCACGCAAACGGGCATCTTCAAGTGCTAAAATCCCTTCAACGATGACGACATCGACCGGTTCGATCAAAATCGTCTCATCAGAGCGCGTATGGGCCGCGTAGTCATATACCGGCTTCTCGACAGCCTGATGTTGTTGCAATTGTTGGATATGTTCAATTAGCAAATCGTTATCAAAGGCGAAGGGGTGGTCGTAGTTTGTCTTGTACCGCTCCTCCATCGTCATTTCAGATTGATCTTTATAATACGCGTCTTGTTCAATCATGACGACCGATTGACCTTTAAACGCATCGACGAGCGCACGGGCCACGGTCGTTTTTCCAGATCCGGTACCCCCGGCCACGCCAATAATGACGGGTTTATGTTGCATCAAAGTTAAGTCCTCCTCATCGTAATTTACGACTGATTGCTAGGCCATCACCAAGGGGCAAAATTGCAGTATGATAATCGGTCCGTGCCATCAATTGCTCAGTAAACTGTTTCACGAGACGGACAAGTCGGCGTCGACGTCGGTCGAGTACTGACACGTCCTCGAGTAAGACGTCCCCTCGTAAAAACAAATTATCGCTGTAAATCGTACCACCAATTGGTACTAAAGCGCCATACCCATCAAAAAATTTTTGATATTGTCCTTTTGCCGCATCAATAAACACGGCATCGAACTCACCTTCAATCGAACCAATCAATTCAACGGCGTCACCGTGAATCAATGTGATGCGATCGCGAACATCAGAACGTCCGATAAAACCAGTCGCCTCTTCGAAACGACGAGCATTTCGTTCAATCGTGACGATTTCGGCATCTGGTAACAACTCTGCCATACGGATTGCACTGTAGCCAATTGCCGTCCCCACCTCAAGGATGCGGGTCGGTCGCTGCATCGCCAACAAAGAGAGAAGCACTTCAGAGCCCGTCAAGTCCATGATTGGAACGTGATGTTCTCGCGCAAATGCCTCCATCTCCGTCAGTAGCGGAGAGCGGTCGTTGATCAATTGTTCTACATATCCCTCATAGGATGCATGGTCCACTCGTTCCACCTCTTAACTCTCTTCATTCAAACGACCGGAAGCATCCGCTTCCGGTCGTCCCATCAATTACTGTTCGCTTCTTCAAACGCTTCCCATTCGGAACGGTACTTATTGACGTTTTGTTGATGGTCCTCATAATTGACTTCGAACAAGACCTCCCCATTCGGGAACCCTTCACGTGGAGGGCGTGCATAGAAGTAAATGTTCTCTGTGTCATTCGGGTTGAGTACCGCCTCAAACGCGTCGCGACTGACAGCCGCGATTGGACCAATCGGAATCCCTTCATAACGATACGTGTTATATAAGGAATCGTTCTCCAAATCTGCGAATGAAGTGAAAATCGATGTCTCCCCCGTGCCATACCAGACGGTCGGATCAGACTGTAATTTCATGCCGTCGTTTAGACGATTTTCAAAGACACCGGCAATTTCTTTCCGGTCTTCCGTTGAAACAGCTTCTTTCTCGACTACCGATGCGAGCGCGAGCGTCTCATGGAAGGTGCGTCCTGAATCAGCCAAACGACCTTTGTACTCTTGATACATGCTTTCAGTCGGGAGTAGCATCTCATCGATGATTTCAGTGAGTGTTACCCCTTTGTTGAATTCATATGTTGCCGGGAACAGGTATCCTTCAAGCGGATGATAAATGCCTTCCTGCAATACTTCCTCCGTCAACATCTCATGCTCGTTCACGAGCGAACTGATATATTCACGGTCACTCAATTGTTCGGAAATCTCTTCTTTCGGAATATCGGCCTCTTTCGCAAGTCGCGCGATGACCTGGTCGATTGTGAACCCTTCCGGAATGACGAGCTTGATATCAGGAACCACAATGACTTTACCTGTTTGCAACGTTTCAATCAACTCATCGATTGATTGAGATGGTGACAACGTATACGTCCCCGCTTGGAACGATGACTCGTTTTTAAAGCGTGTATAGAAACGGAAAATCGTGCTACTCCTTACAAGCCCATTCTCTTCTAGTAATTCACCAATATATCCCGAACCGGCACCGAGTGGGACTTCGACCTCAACGGTTTCCGTCGATGTCGGATCAATCGGTTCGACGGAGCGCTTCACGAAGACGTAAGCGAGTGCCGAGCCTGTGGCGATGACGAGAAGGAAGATGGCAAGGATGACAACCGTGATGCGACGAACAATCCGGTTGCGGGCACGTTTCTCATCTGACATAGATGGATGATTCATGCATTTCTCCCCTGTTCATTTTATAAAGAGAGGCGACGAGGGAAATCCCTAGCCGCCTGTCCCCTATTTAGTCTAGACCGACTTCGTCATTGACGATATCGAATGCTTCCATGACCTCTTCGAAGTCTTCATCGTCTTCGACGAGCTTCAAGATGAATTCGCCATCTTCAAGTTCTTCAATTTCAAATGCGTATACTTCGATTGTGTCTTCATCTTCTGTTTCCGGAGCGCCGACTGGTTCGAGTACAACGAATGTTTTCTTCGAACGGTCGCTTGTCATACGGAAAATTTCTGCAAATAAATGCTCGTCTCCATTTTCATCTGGAATACGGTACATTTCTTCTTCACGACGGATTTCTGCCATGAGAGATTCCTCCTTATTTCCCGGAACGGTCCAGGTAGTTTTGTAAAATCATCACGGCCGCCATTTTGTCGATGACCGCTTTTCTCTTTTTGCGGCTGACATCTGCTGAAATGAGCATCCGTTCCGCTTGCATCGTCGTTAATCGTTCATCCACCAACACGCAAGGTAAGCCTGTCTGTTCGGTGAACGCCTCGGCAAACGCCTCTGACGCCTCACCGCGCGGACCGACTGTTCCATTCATGTTTTTCGGGTGACCGACGACAACTTCTTTCACATCGTACTGCTCGATAAACGGACGAAGGAGACGGACGGCTTCGTCAAAGTCGGGTTCGGTCCAATAGACCGTCTCCACACCTTGTGCCGTCCATCCCATCAGGTCACTCACCGCGACACCAATTGTCTTCGATCCGACATCGAGTCCCATGACTCGCTTCATATTAATCCTCTCTACGATCGTTCAAATACGATTTGACCAACTCTTCGAGAAGTTCATCCCGCTCAATTTTGCGAATCAAGTTTCGCGCATCATTATGACGTGGGATGTAGGCGGGGTCACCTGACAATAAGTATCCCACGATTTGATTGATCGGTTGATAACCTTTTTCCTCGAGTGCTTGATATACCGTAATCAGCGTCTCACGTGTGTTAGCACGTTGATCATCTTCTGGAAAATTGAATTGCATCGTGCGATCCATTTGGCTCACAAGAATCCACCTCTTTCCGTTTGCACTTCACACTCTATTATGCCAGTGATTGGACGTAATGTGAAGCAAACTTCAATGCTTCGTCCAGTTTTGTTGCATCACGGCCACCTGCTTGTGCCATGTCAGGACGACCGCCACCACCGCCGCCACAGCGTGTTGCGACTTCTTTAATGAGTTTTCCGGCATGGAAGCCACGGTCGTTCAAGTCTTTCGTCACACCTGCGACGAGGTTGACCTTCTCACCGTTCGCCGACCCGAGGATAATCACGGCAGAACCGAGCTTCCCTTTCAAGTCGTCGACCATGCTACGGAGGGCATCCATATCTTGTCCATCGACACGCTTCGCAATCAATTGAACGTCACCAATCGTTTCGATTGCATCCGTCAATGAAGAAGCTTCGATGTTCGCAAGTTTTGCTTTGAGCGATTCTGAAGCACGCTCCACGTCTTTGATTTCAGCCTGGAGTGCTTGAACACGTGCTGGAACCTCGAGTGGTTTCGTCTTCAACAGTTTCGCTGCCGCTTCGAGCGTCTCGATTTGCTGGTTCATTACTTCGTATGCGCCAGCACCTGTGACCGCTTCGATTCGACGCGTTCCTGCACCGATTCCTGATTCAGACAAGATCTTGAAGAGTCCAATTTCAGCCGTGTTAGATACGTGGCATCCACCACAAAGCTCAACCGAGTAGTCCCCAGCCGATACGACACGAACGACATCGCCGTACTTCTCACCAAAGAGTGCCATCGCACCTTTTGCTTTCGCATCCGCGATATTCATTTCTTCGATGTCGACACCGATCGATGCCCAAATCTTCTCGTTCACTTGACGCTCAATCGATTGAAGCTCTTCAGCCGTCACTTGACCGAAGTGAGAGAAGTCGAAACGAAGACGATCTGGTGTCACGAGTGACCCAGCCTGGTTGACGTGCTCGCCGAGCGTGTCTTTCAAGGCACGGTGAAGGAGGTGCGTCGCCGTATGGTTTTTCACGATCGCTTGACGTGAGTCTTGGTCAACCGTTGCTGTCACTGCCACTTCCGCTTTCGCGACGCCTGACTCGACTGTGACCGTGTGCAAGTTTTGACCGTTCGGTGCTTTCGATACATCTTTCACGCGAAGAAGGAAGTCTTCGCCAACGATTTGACCTTTGTCACCGATTTGACCGCCGCTCTCAGCGTAGAATGGCGTTTGATCGAGGATCACTTGTGCCTCTTCCCCTGCAGCGACGACGTCAACGAGTTCCCCGTCGTGAATCAAGCTGACGATTTTCGCGTTCGTCTCAAGGTTGTCGTATCCGAGGAATGTCGATGGCATCGTGATGTCCGCGAGTACGCCAGACTGGATTTGCATCGATTCAACGTCAGCACGCGCTTGGCGTGCACGTTCACGTTGTTCATTCATCGCTTCTTTGAAGCCGTCCTCATCAACCGTCATCTGATGGTCTTCAGCGTATTCGATTGTCAATTCGAGCGGGAAACCGTACGTGTCGTATAGACGGAACGCGTCTTGACCGCTGATCACGTTTGCTCCTGCTGCTTTTTGCGCTTTCGCGACTTCGTTCAAGATTGCGAGTCCATCGTTCAACGTTTCATGGAAACGCTCCTCTTCGTTCTTGATGACTTTCTTGATGAAGTCTTTTTTCTCGTTCACTTGTGGATAGAAGTCGACCATGATGTCACCGACGACGTCGACAAGTTCATACATGAACGGACGCTCGATGCCAAGCATCTTCGCATAGCGGACCGCACGGCGGAGAAGACGACGGAGGACATATCCACGTCCTTCGTTCGACGGGAGTGCCCCGTCACCAATCGCGAACGATACGGTACGGATGTGGTCAGCGATGACCTTGAAGGCAACATCCTTGCTGCTATCTTGACGATATACGTCGCCACTGATTTTTTCTGTCTCACGAATGATCGGCATGAAGAGGTCGGTATCGAAGTTTGTCGGTACGTCTTGAAGGACGCTCGCCATCCGTTCGAGTCCCATCCCTGTATCAATGTTTTTACGTGGAAGCTCTGTGTAGTTCCCGTGCCCGTCATGGTTATATTGGCTGAACACGATGTTCCAGATTTCAAGGTATCGCTCGTTTTCCCCACCTGGATAGAGTTCAGGGTCTGTCGGGTCGTCTCCGAACGCTGGTCCACGGTCGAAGAAGATTTCGGTGTTCGGACCAGATGGGCCTTCACCGATTTCCCAGAAGTTATCTTCAAGTGGGATGATGCGGTCAGCCGGCATGCCGAGGTTCAACCAGATTTGTTTTGATTCTTCATCGTCCGGGTGAATCGTGACAGAGAGGCGATCTGGGTCGAGACCGTACCATTCGTCACTCGTCAAGAGTTCCCAACCCCATGTGATTGCTTCTTCACGGAAGTATTCTCCGACCGAGAAGTTTCCGAGCATTTCGAAGAACGTATGGTGACGTGCTGTCTTCCCGACGTTCTCGATATCGTTCGTACGAATCGATTTTTGTGCGTTGACGATTCGTGGGTTCGCAGGGATGACACGTCCATCAAAGTATTTCTTCAATGTCGCGACACCAGAGTTGATCCATAGAAGAGTCGGATCTTCGACCGGTACGAGCGACGCACTCGGCTCAACGCTGTGACCTTTTGATTTGAAGAAATCTAAGTACATTTGGCGAATCTGTGCGCCAGTCAATGATTTGAGCGGTTTCATGAACAATTCCTCCTTATTTCTGAACGAAACGAAAAAAAGCGATGCCTGCCCCTGTGGAAAGGGACGAAAGCATCGCTTCGTGGTACCACCCTCGTTCGCACGGTAAACACCGTGCCTCGAACATCCGTTAACGTGGATGAGGCGCCCAGGTTGAGTGGGGACTCCAGAATAGCTTCGGTCGGCCGACCCCCATCTTCTCGCAGCCTAGGAAGATGTCTCTGTAGAGGCGGTGACGACGTACTCATTTCCTTCATCGTCTGTATCGTTTCAGTTGTCTATTCGTCATTATCACACGCGCTTATGAAGACGTCAAGACTTCCCGCCTAAGCGTTCGACCAATTTTGTCCGTCGTACGGGTTCTTCTTCACGTGTTGCCGCCTCGAGTGCCCGTACGTCTCCGAACAACAGCAAGCTTTTCTTCGCCCGTGTCACGGCCGTATAAATCAAGTTTCGCGATGAGCGGAAGCCGCCGTTAAAGAAGACCGGCATGAGTACGATTGGGAACTCGGACCCTTGTGACTTATGAATCGTGATGGCGTAGGCGTGGGTGAACTGATCCCATTCACTACGATTATATTCGACTTCCGTCTGATCGAATCGGATATAAATTTTATCGACTTTATCAACGTTCTCTTTCGCGTAGAAAATATTCGTAATCTCACCGATGTCCCCGTTATAAACGTTCTCCTCGGCGTTGTTGACGAGTTGTAGCACTTTATCCCCATTTCGGTAAATGCGAGTCCCATGCTTCACTTCACGGGCACTCGATTTTGGATTGAACACGTGTTGAAGCGCTTCGTTCAGCCCATCGATTCCGCACACGCCTCGATACGTCGGAGCGAGCACTTGGATATCAAATGGTGAATACCCTTTCCGGAGGGCCGCTCCTGCCATCTGACAAATCGCTTGAAGCGCCGACTCTTGGTTCGCCGTGTAGAAACGACGGTCCGGGAGCGCCGCCAATAAGTCTTCTGGCATCTTTTTAGCGTTCAAGGAATGGGCGAGACGTAAAATACTCGACTCCGATGCCTGACGGTGGACGACGTCGAGACGGACGACCGGAATCCCGTCTGTCGCCATCAAATCGGCGAGCACTTGTCCTGGTCCGACTGACGGGAGCTGGTCGCGGTCCCCGACGAACAAGATCTTCATGCCGTTCGGTACCGCTTTGAGTAAGCTTCTGAACAAGAAGATATCAATCATCGACGCCTCGTCGACGATGAGCACTTTCCCCGCAAGTGGGTTCGTCTCATCGACTTGGAACGAACTTCCGTCAAACTTTAACAGACGGTGAATCGTTGATGCCGGAAGACCCGTCGATTCACTGAGCCGTTTTGCGGCCCGACCCGTCGGTGCGGCCAAGACGAACGGGAACGGTTGGTTCGGGACAGGCTCTAACTTCCAGTCGAATACGTCACTCAGTGCATGAATGATGCCTCGAACGACCGTCGTCTTCCCCGTACCCGGACCACCGGTGAGTACCATAAGCGGTGATTTGAGCGCGAGCTCAATCGCTTCTCGCTGTTGGGTCGCGTATTCGATCGAAAACATCTCCTCGACACGTCCGACCGCGTCAAAGATTGTCGTCATGTCCACGTCTTCCGTTGTCGATGTCGCCATAATACGAGCCAACTCTTCTGCCGCCTTTCGTTCAGCGCGGAACACGCGAGGGTGATAGACGACCCCATCATCGATGACGACCCGCTCGTCTTTTGCGAGCGACTCTAATGCCGTGACGAGCGCATCCCCCGGGTCTGCCCCGATGATTCGAGGCATCTCCGCTTCGAGTTGCTCCGCCGTCACATAGAGATGACCGTTCCCTTGTTCGAGCTCTAACACGTAAAGCACTGCTGCCGCGATACGTTCAGGATGAATACCTTGAATCCCGAAATGCGCGGCGATGGCATCCGCCGTCTTGAATCCAATGCCTTGTACATCGTACATGAGCGCATACGGATTCTTCTCAATCGTCTCCATCGCCCGTCCTTCATATTCTTTATGAATCTTTGAGGCGAGACGCGGTGTCACGTCAAACGGAGCGAGAAACAAGAGCAGTTGGTCGACCCCGTATAAGACGTTCAGACGTTCCGTGATCACACGCGCCTGCTTTTCTTTTAACCCATCGACTTCTGACAGGATACTCGGATGTTTCACGATTTGGTCGATGCAATCATCCCCGAGCGTATCTGCGATCTTCTGAGCGGTCTTTTGTCCGATTCCGGGAAAGGAACCGTTCGTCAAAAAGCGGACGGCTGCTCGTTTCGTCATCGGAACGACGCGACGAATCCAATCGGCCTTCATCTGTTTTCCGAATCGGGGATGTTCGACAAGACGACCGTGCGCCTTATATGTCTCCCCTTTTTCGATGCCGACCCCGACGCCAGCGATGACCATCTCGGTCTCGTCCGTCTCAAAATTCTTTTCTTTTATTCGTACGAGCGCAATGGTGTGCGCTTCTTCTTCTGATTGAAACAGGACTCGAATGACTTTTCCAGTCAACTCGTAAGGTGCTGCCATCATATCCGACACCTCCAGCTATTTTTCCATCATTCATTATAGCCCGAGATGAATCGATTGAACAAATGACCTAGTCGAACAGACTCAAGATTTGCTCGATTCGGTCGAGGTCGACGACTTCCAAAATGCGAATGAGTTGTTCGAGGTCGACCCTGTCCAAGATGCGCTCCACCTGATCCAGGTCCACTTCTTCAATCAAGCGTTGGATTCGGTCCAAGTCCCCCGACGCCTGATACGCTTCGAGTTTTGTAAAGAGCTCGGTCTTCTCGATCCGAATCGAATCCTCCAACATCCCCCGAGCACCAAATAGGACGAGACCGATGACCGCCAATTGAATCAACCAATTCGTCACGACTTTCCAGAATGGGACGGTCTGTCCGATGAATGGGATGAGCGGGATGAACGTTAATTGTAGGAGCAACATCCCGACCTGAACGTATACGTTCGGAATCACCAAGCCTAAAATCGCAAGAATCAATGGAACGATCCAGCCGCCCCCGACATGTTCAGACGTGAGTTGCCAGGACTTCTGTTCCGCGTACATATAATGAACAATCCATCCGACAATGAGGAGCGCCACGAATAGAATGAGCAACAGCGTTAAAAGCCCCTGCGGTTCGACGACCACTTGATATAAAATCGTGTTCGTCCACTTCCCATCCGCAAGTCGCTGATTCACCGTTTCAAATAATTGCGTGATCCACACATACTCAATAATGAAAAATAAAATGACACTGACCATGCTAAATTTTCGCAAGTCATTCGACCTCCTTCTATAAAGTGTCATTCCCTCACTTCAAGACAGCTAGTCGCGTTTTTGATTTGAAGAAAGCGGGAACTGTTCGAATGACACATTGAAGGAGGAGTCATATATGGGTAAACGAATTCCAGTCAGCGGATTATGTGAACTTGTATTGGAAGTGACAGATATGGAAGAAGCCGTATCCTTTTGGCATGAAAAATTAGGTCTCCCCGTCGTCGAACAATGGGTCGGAGACGATGCTGAGCCAAGTGAATCGCAAGAACAAGCGAATGAGCCATGGGCAACGTGGCTCTACATCGGAGGGAATACGCGGCTAGGGCTTTGGCTAAAACGTAACTTTACAGAAGAAGAGGATGCGAACCGAAAACAGGACGTGACCGAGTGGGACACGCTCTATGATGAAGGTGGGGTCCACGTCCACTGTGCGTTCTTCGTTCCGATGGAGTCGTTTGAAAAGGCACTCGAGATCCTAGATGAGACCGATGTGCCTGTAAAACTACGGACGTGGGACGAGGACGAGACAAAGAATGGGAAAGAACGCTCGGCATACTTCAAAGACCCGAGCCACAACATCATCGAACTGTATACGAAAAATATGGACGAGGCATACGGCGACTTCGCCGGAGAACCCGTCAAAATCACGACGAAACAACTTTAATTGCCACCAAAAAAGTGCCATCGCTCTATTGCGATGGCACTTTCCTATTCAAGAGATCAGTTCCCGAGCAGTGCGTCCATCTTCGCGATGGCGTCACGTGCGAGTTCGTGATCTGGTTGCATCTCAAGGACGCGTTGAAGTTCGGCATACGTCCGTTCCTGGTCACCCAAGAACGCATACGCGATTGCCAAGTTGTAACGGGCATCCGTATGGCTCGCATCGAGGTCGAGCGTCTCTTCTAACGCGACGACCGCTTCTTCAAGCTGTTCACTTTGTGCGAGTGCAAGTCCGTATTGGAACGTGATTTCCACGTCTTCCGGCGATTGTTTCTTCGCTTCACGCAGGCGCGGCATCGCACGAACGAAGTCACCCATCGCTTTGTACGTCAAGCCGAGCATGAAATGAAGATCGGCATCATCCATCCCCGAGAGGAGCGCTTGGCGAAGCGACGCTTCTGCCGTCTCCAATTGCTCGAGTTCATAGGCAAGGGCACCTTTCGCATAATGCGCGGCACCGAACGAGTCATCGAGTTCAATCGCTTTGTCATAGAAGATGACGGCACGATCGTAATCGTTGATCGCCTGAAGTAACGTCCCCATGTTGACGAAACCAGTCGGGTCCGTCGGGTTCGCTTCAATCGCCTCATTGAAATGTTTGGCTGCCTGTTCGAATTCACCTTGCTGCATCGCTTGGATGCCTTGTTCGTTTGCGTTCATATCAATCACCTCATCCGATATAGTCGAGTCGTTTTCCGTTTCGGTACGCTTCGTCAATCGTTGCCCCACCGAGACAGATGTCGCCATCATAGAAGACGACCGCTTGTCCAGGAGTGATGGCACGTTGTGGCTCATCGAATTTGACGAGTACTTCGCCGCCCTCAAGTGGGGCGACGGTGACCGGCACGTCTTGTTGACGATAGCGGAACTTCGCCGTCGCCCGGAATTCTCCTGTAGGAGCAGCCCCTGTCCACGACAGTTTCGAAGCGAGAAGCGCATCTGAATAGAGTGCGTCGTGATGGAAGCCTTGTCCGACGAACAAGACGTTGTTCTCGACATCTTTCCCGACGACGAACCAAGGGTCCCCATCGCCACCGATTCCGAGACCGTGACGCTGTCCGAGTGTATAATACATCAACCCGTCATGACGTCCTTTGACGACACCGTCGAGCGTCCGCATTTCACCTGGCTGTGACGGAAGGTATTCCGACAAGAACTCTTTGAAGTTCCGCTCACCGATGAAGCAGATTCCGGTCGAATCTTTTTTCTTCGCTGTCGCGAGTCCTGCTTCTTCAGCAATGACACGTACGTCTTTTTTGTCCATATGACCGATCGGGAACATCGTCCGCGCGAGCTGGTCTTGAGACAATTGGTTCAAGAAATACGTTTGGTCTTTGTTGTCGTCTTTCCCACGCAACAAGCGGTGTTCTCCGTCGACGTATTCTACTTGTGCATAATGACCGGTTGCGACAAAATCCGCACCGAGTCGAAGCGCATGGTCCAGGAACGCCTTGAATTTGATTTCTTTGTTACACATGACGTCCGGGTTCGGTGTACGACCGAGACGATATTCTGCCAAGAAATACTCAAAGACACGGTCCCAATATTCTTTTTCAAAGTTGACCGCATAATATGGGATCCCGATTTGGTTCGCGACGGCGATGACGTCTTCATAGTCCTCTGTCGCCGTACACACACCGTTCTCGTCCGTGTCGTCCCAGTTTTTCATAAAGATTCCGATGACGTTATACCCTTGTTCTTTCAATACATGGGCCGTCACCGATGAATCGACGCCACCTGACATCCCGACGACGACCGTCGTCTCTTCAGGGGCTTTCGTGCGTAAATTCATCTATCTCACTCCGTTCATAAATGTCGAGACGACTTCTTGTAGTCGCTCCGCGAGCCGTTTCGCGTCCTCGATCGAGTTGCCGTGGCCAAAACTGATTCGAACAGACTGACGTGTCCGCTCTAAATCCCCGTACATCGCCGACAATACGTGGGACGGTTCGACCGACCCTGCCGTGCAGGCACTTCCGCTTGAAATCGCCATGCCCCGCATATCCATCATGATGAGGAAGGGTTCAAGGTCAATTCCAGGAAGGTATAGGTTCACGATGTGAGGTAAACGATTTGATCCGTTCACCTCATAAGATACGCCTAGTTCGTCAAGGCGCTGACGTAGCGCCAGATCGAGCGACTCATAGAGAGCCACTCGGTCCTCACGCTCTGCCATGACGAGTTCAGCTGCTTTTTGGAATCCGACGGCACCCGGAACATTTTCCGTGCCGGCTCGACGTTTACGTTCTTGTTGTCCACCAAAAGAACGTGACGCTAATTTTACACCTGTTTTCATGAAAAGAAAACCGATACCTTTTGGTCCATTCACTTTATGTGCGGACGCCGACAATAAATCGACATGAATCGCCTTCACATCAATCAGTTCTGTCCCGAGGGCTTGTACCGCATCGGTATGAAAAATGGCGTGATGATCTCGTAACAACTCACCGATTTCTTGAATCGGTTGGCGTGTCCCGACTTCGTTATTGCCGTACATGACCGATACGAGAATCGTGTCATCCCGTAAAGCTGAACGCACGGCGTCGACAGTGACGGATCCCGACGCATCGACATCGAGATACGTGACGTCGAAGCCCTCACGCTCGAGCTGTTCCATCGCATGAAGAACGGCATGGTGCTCGACTTTTGTCGTAATGATATGTTTGCCTTTTTCCTGATGGGCATATGCCGCACCGAACAAGGCATAGTTATCTGACTCCGTCCCACCCGATGTAAAGACGATCTCGTTTGGTGAAGCACCGATCCATTTCGCGAGGACGCGACGTGACGAATCGAGCGCCGCCCGCGCGTTACGCCCAATCCCGTGAATGCTCGACGCGTTTCCGTACGTCTCTAAAAAGTAAGGGGTCATCGCCTCGAGGACTTCCGGTCGCATCGGCGTCGTCGCAGCGTGATCAAAATAGTTCATGTAAGGGTCACCTCGTTCTTAAATATAAAACATATAGCCGTCTGACTCTTCCTCGGCAAGATCGGCGAGTGTCGTTTCGTCAAGGACGGTATCGATGGCTTCTTTGATTTTATCCCAAAGCTTCCGTTTCACCGCATCATCTGCTTCAGATTCCTCGACCACGGCTAACGGTCCTTCGAGTAAGCGAATGATTTCACCCGCCGTCACTTCTTCTGCCGGTTTGACGAGCTGATAGCCACCGTACGCGCCGCGTACACTCTTGACGAGTCCACCATTACGGAGTGGACCGATCAATTGCTCCAAATAATGCTCCGGCAACTCATGCCGTGCCGCAATCTTCTTTAAGCTGAGCGGCTTGTTGTCTGTCTCTCGTGCCAACGCAATCATGATCGTTAAGCCATAACGGCCCTTTGTAGATATTTTCATCTTCAAGTCTCCTTCTGTTATACTAATCGAACAAACGTTTGTCGAAAGGAATGGTTACGTATGCCTGATTTGTTTCATCAATCGAATGGCGGACCGCTCGCCAACCGCATGCGCCCCGAAACGTTAGATGACGTCATCGGACAGCGCCATATCATCGGTGAGGGCAAGCTACTTCGCCGTGCCATCGAAGCCGACCGACTCGGCACGATTATCCTATACGGTCCGCCTGGCACTGGGAAGACGACACTCGCCCGTGTCATTTCGAATTATACGAAAGCGACATTTGTCCAATTGAACGCCGTCACAGCCAAACTCGATGAATTGCGGAACGTCATTCGTGAAGCGGAGTCCCGGTTTGACTATGAGGACGAGCGCACGATCCTCTTTTTAGATGAGATCCATCGATTTAATAAGCTTCAGCAGGATGCGCTCCTCCCTGCCCTTGAGTCCGGAAAACTCGTCCTCATCGGAGCGACGACCGAAAACCCAAGCTTTGAAGTAAATGCCGCCCTCTTGTCACGGGCGACCGTATTTCGGCTTGAACCACCAGGTGCCGAGGAGTTACGTATCGTCCTTGAGCGTGCGCTACACGACTCACGTGGGCTCGGAAATTACCCGGTGAAGATGGATGAAGCTGCCGCTGACCATTATATCAAAATGGCGGATGGTGACTACCGTGTCCTATTGAACGCACTCGAACTCGCCGTCTTGACAACGCCAGAAGTGGATGGACAAATTCACATCACGCTCGAGGTCGCGGAAGAGTCGATTCAACAGAAGTCGATCAAATACGATAAGACGGGTGACCGACATTACGACGTCATCTCGGCGTTTATCAAATCGATTCGTGGGTCGGACCCTGATGCAGCGCTATACTGGTTAGCCGTCATGATCGAGGCTGGCGAATCGCCGCGCTTCATCATGCGTCGCCTTTACGTCCATGCCGCCGAAGATATCGGAATGAGTGATCCGAACGCACTACTCATCGTGGATGCGGCGGCTCGAGCGAGCGAATACATCGGTTTCCCGGAAGCCCGCATCCCGATTGCAGAAGCCGTTCTCTATTTGGCGACCGCACCAAAATCAAATGCGGTCATCACCGCCATCGATAAGGCACTCCATCACGTCCGGACAGTCGAGGGTGGACCTGTCCCCGTACATCTCCGTGACGCTCATAGTCCAGGGGCTCGCGAACTCGGAAACGGGGTCGGATACAAATACCCACACGATGAAAAAGATGGGTTCGTCCCTCAAAACTACTGGCCAGAAAACTTAGCCCGTAAACGACCAACCTACTATAAACCGACACCACGTGGATTCGAGCAACAGATTCAAAAACGGCTCGATTATTGGGAAAAACGACGCGACTCGAAATGAGCCAGCGTCGTTTTATTTTTGGATGCGGTTAATTTCGACGCCCGCTTTTTCGAGCAAATCGTTAATGACGTAACCGGCAGCCACAAGTCCTGCAACCGATGGGACGAACGCGTTCGAACTCGGTGGCATCTTCGCTTTGCGGATCGGAGCGTCTTTCTTACCGACGACTTCATTCACGTCTTCGCGCGTCACGATCGGTGACTCATCTGAGAAGACAACCGGAACACCTTTGTAGATTTTTTCTTTACGTAGACGGGTACGGACCATCTTGGCAATCGGGTCATATGACGTATCTTTAATGTCGACGACTTTGATACGTGTCGGATCCATCTTATTCGCCATCCCCATGCTCGAGATGACCGGGATGCCGCGACGCTTACATTCCACGATTAAATGAATCTTATAGATGATCGTATCTGAGGCGTCGATGACGTAATCGATATTTTGAGCGAAGAACTCTTCGTATGTCTCTTCTGTATAAAACATTTTCAATTGGACGAGGTCTAAGTCCGGGTTAATGTCAAGAAGACGCTTCCCCATCGCTTCGACTTTCGGTTGACCGACTGTCGACAATAATGCATGGATTTGACGGTTGACGTTCGTGATGTCGATGTCATCTTTGTCGACGAGGACGATGCGCCCGACGCCACTGCGCGCAAGTGCCTCTGCCGCAAACGAGCCGACGCCACCGACACCTAAAATCGCGACCGTTTTATTCTTTAGAGCATCAAGGCCTTCAGAGCCGATGGCCAATTCATTTCTTGAAAACTGGTGTAACATATTTCTTCCTCCAACTAATTCTATTTTCTCATACTATTTTACTCGGAATTATAATCAAAAAAAAGACGTCTCGCGACGTATTTACAAAAAAATCGATGGGGCCCGGAGTGCCGTGACGATGCCCTGCTTTTGAACCTGCGTATGCAGGTGGGTGACCTAGCGTTTCCTTCACAAGTCCTCCTGCACGTGATGAGGCAGTTGATCTGGTTAGCAGTTCGGTCTCCCGTATTCAAAGTGTTGGCTCAAAATAACGAAGGCGGCTCTCGTACACCTCAGGTATCCCATCTGTTGATTTAACTATAGCGCTTCTGTAAAAAGAAGTCAATGAGAAACACCGACTTCTCGTGACAGTTTGGTCACAACCATTTGTTACGAAACGCACGATCTGGGTCATACGTGAACTGTTGACGATCGATGTTGAAACGTCGGTCGCGTGAGTCGTTTCCGACACCCGCCTGGTACGCCCAATTCCCCCAATTGCTCGCGACATCGTAATCGATCAGTTTCGATTCAAAGTAGGCAGCCCCGTAGCGCCAATCTTGCTTTAACTCTTTGGCAAAATAATTGGCCACGATTTGCCGTCCCCGATTGGACATCCAACCCGTCGCATTCAATTCGCGCATAAACGCATCAACGAAATCGACGCCCGTCTCTCCCCGTCGCCACTTTTCAATGACATCCGCCTCAACGCGCCAGTCTTTTCGCTTCGACCGGATACCTTGTGACCGAAACAATTTCTTCCCTTGTTCGAGTGCAACCCATTGGAAAAATTCACGCCACAAGAGTTCAAAGTAGAGCCAATAGGTCGATTCGTTCACTCCATGCGTTCGTTCATGCGCTTCAAGTTCAAAAAACACCCGTCGTGGCGATAATGATCCGTTCGCCAAATACGCAGACAGCTTCGTCGAGTCATCGACCCCAAACCCATTCCTCGTCTCTTTATATGTTCGAATCGGTACGGACAAATAGTCATTCAATCGACGCTTTGCTGCCAGTTCGCCACCTTTAAACGGAAATGCTGTCCTCGGGTCCTGCTCGATTTCTTGCATCGGAAACGGGAACGTCACCTCGCGTGTGGCAGCAGTCGCTTTTCGGGAAATTAGTTCACGAGGACGGACATCATATTCGACCGCTTTTCGAAACTCTGTGAAAAGAAACGGTATTTTCTCAAACGGGATGTCATCCTCTTCAAATAACGTGAATCCATCGAACGCCTTGTACTCCCCCTTCCACTTTTTCATCACCTCTTCTTCACGCCGGCGCTCATTGTACCCGATGGCCCGTTGAAATAAGAGACGGTCGGTCGGGTCGAGCGTTTCGATTGGATGACCGACATGGACAAAAAATGGGATTCCGAGCGCATCCAATGAACCGGCCACATCTTCTAACGAGTCTTTCAGGAAGTGGAGTCGTTCGCTCCCGAGTGGAATGACACCATAACGATTTTCAACGAGTTGTTTTGGACTAATAAAATAATGACTTTCAATTGGATCATCATGACGCAATGCTTCCTCGAGGGGTAAATGATCATCGACACGCAAATCGTTTTGATACCAAATGATTGTTTTCATGAATAGACCTCCTCCACTCCTTAGTATGATGGGTTTATATACGGTCCATAAGAATAGAATGTGCTAGAGATATGTTTTTAAAATCAATTTGTGTGGAATATATTGTTCTAGAAGAGAAAGGGGTGCAGCATAATGGCTAAGAAAGGCAAAATGGGAACACTGATCAAAATTGCGACGGCGGTCGCTCCGTTCGTCTACGATTACTATAAAAAGAACAAAGCAAAGAAATCACCGAAGAAATGAATCCAGCGTCTCAGCTAACAAGCTGAGGCGTTTTTTTCATGTTTTCAAATCGAATGTGCTAAGATAAATCAATCATTTCATGGAAACGAGGCGATGTTCGTGCAAGTCCGATCCATCCACTTTTTACGCATTCTCTTCAAATGGGGTCTTTTCATGACCGGGCTGTTCTTGCTCGCACTCGGGTCATCGATCATGATCACAGCAAATCTCGGGGTTTCCACATGGGACGTCCTCCATATCGGGATTGCCCACCATCTCCCGATTTCAATCGGAACGGTCATCCTATGCGTCGGACTTCTACTCGTCCTATTCAAATACATACTCGACCGCGTCCGTCCCCAGTTCGGCACGCTCGTCAACGCGGTCTTTGTCGGGGTATTTATGAACCTGATCTTGAACGAGCAATGGCTCCCGACATTCGATGGATTATTTGTAAACGTCGTTTGGCTCACGTTCGGGATATTCGTCATGGGGATGGGAGCCGGTTTGTACGTCGCTGTCGGATATGGAGCCGGTCCACGCGATGGACTAACACTCGCATTAGCAGACCGTTTTAATACGTCTGTCCGTTCCATGCGGACCTGGATGGAGCTGGTCGCCTGTCTCATCGGTTGGGCGCTCGGGGGACCGCTCTTCTTCGGTACCGTCCTATCCATCTTCCTCATCGGTCCGTTCTTCCAGTTCTGGTTGGAACGCTTCCGTCTGTTCATCGCCTACGTCGATCGCTTGAAAGTCAAATTTGCATGAAAAAGAGAGGGATCACCCCCCTCTCTTTTTATGTGTTCGGAATCAAGACAATCTTTCCGAACTTACCGGATTGTTTGAAATACGTTTGTGCCTCACGCGCTTCTTCGAGCGGGAACGTCCGATCAATGACCGGTTTCAGCTTCCCTTCTGCAATCGACCGCAACATTTCTGCGAATTCATAGCGTGTCCCGAGCACAGACCCGTACATGGCGATATGCTTCAAGTAGAGTGTCCGGAAGTCGAGATGGGTCGTCTGTCCGCCAGCAGAACCGGATATACAGAACTTTCCGCCCTTCTTCAATACTTGAAGAGACACACCAAACAACGCATCTCCGACAACGTCAAGCACGGCATCGACCGGACCACCGTTCGCAGCGATGATGTCCTCCGCAAGCGTCTCAGAACGATAAGAAAAGACTTCCGTTGCCCCAAACGCCTTTAACTCTCTCTCATTCTTCAAATCACCAACGATGGCGAACACTTTCGCACCAAAAACGTTCGCGGCAATTTGAACGTTGAGCGAACCGACGCCACCGCTCGCACCCGTGACGACAATCGTTTCACCGGTACGGATGTGTAACTGCTCGTTCATATGCCATGCCGTGAGTCCACTCACGGAAAAGACCGCACTCTGAACAAAATCATCAAGTGGCATATCAAAACAAAGGTCAGCCGGCCAGGCTACGTATTCTGCGTAACCTCCGTCATATTCCGACCCGATAAAGGACATATCGTCCGACAAATGTTCTTTTCGTTCAGGACCGCTCGAGGTGAATGGGAACAAGACGACGTGTCGTCCCATCCAAGCTTGATCGACCCCATCCCCGAGCTCGACGACTTCACCTGTGATGTCTGAACCGGGAATGCGTGGGAACTGGACGCCTTCCGGGCGCCACCCTGACTTCTCGCCAGTTCCATACGCCCCTTCTCGCATCCATATTTCTGTATTGTTAATGGCACAGGCGCGTACCTTAATCAGCACTTCTCCAGTTTTTGGTGCCGGTTTTGGGATATCGACCACTTGGAGTTGATCGACATCACCGTATCCTACGACTTGTACAGCTTTCATGGTGTATCTTCCTCCCTCTCTTTCGCTCATCCATATGTATTTACCCACGAACCACCTATATCACGCCAGAAAGGCCACCTTTTAAAAGGTGACCTCCCGTTTAAAGCTGTTGACGTTGTAATAGGTTCGTGAAGACGCCGCCTTTTTGGCTAAGCTCTTCATGCGTTCCATCTTCTACGATTCCTTCTGCCGTCACGACAAGAATCCGATCGGCATTTTTTACTGTCGCTAAACGGTGGGCGATGATGAGCGTCGTTCGATTCGCCGCCAATTCATTGAGTGAATCTTGAATGATGGCCTCCGTTTCCGTGTCGAGCGCCGAGGTCGCCTCGTCCAAAATTAAAATCGGTGGGTTTTTCAAGAACATGCGCGCAATGGCAATGCGTTGTTTCTGACCACCCGAGAGCTTCAGTCCACGTTCCCCGATTTGTGTGTCGAGACCGTGCTCGAGCTCCTCGACGAGCGTCCCGAGATGCGCTTTCTCGACCGCGTGCATGATGTCCCCATCGGTCGCATCGAGCTTCCCGTAAGCGATATTCTCACGTAGCGTACCCGCAAACAAGAAGACGTCCTGTTGTACGATTCCGATTTGACGACGTAAGCTCTCTTTCGTCATGTCGCGGATATCCATGCCGTCGATCGAGATGGCACCATTCGTCACATCATAAAAGCGAGGGATGAGTGAACAGATGGTCGTTTTCCCCGCTCCGCTCGTCCCAACTAATGCGACGGTCGTCCCTGCCTTGATTGACAAGTCAATATCCGTCAACACTTGGCGGTAGTCCGAGTAGCCAAACGAAACGTCGTCAAAGACGATATCACCCTTCAACGTCTCGACCTCGATGGCGTTCGAACGGTTCTCGATGTCTGGCTCCTCATCGAGCAACTGCGTGAATCGCTTGAACCCGGCCATCCCTTTCGGATACATTTCGAGAAGTGCCGTGATCTTTTCAATTGGCTTGATAAGTAAGTTCATGTACAAGATGAACCCGACGAGCTGTCCGTATGATAACTGACCCTCGTACGTTAAGTACGCCCCGTAGACAAGGACGAGCAACGTCATCAGACGCGTCGTGATGTAAATGCCCGCGAGCGATGTACTCATGACGCGATATGCTTCAATCTTCGAGCCACGATAGAAGTTGTTGTCTTTTTGGAAACGTCCGATCTCGAACGCCTCGTTCGTAAACGACTGGACGACACGTGCCCCAGACACACTGTCCTCGACACGTGCGTTCACTTCCCCGATGTTCGTGTACATCTTTTGCCACGCCTTGTTCATATTCTTATTCGCATACGTGATCATGATGATCAGGAACGGTACCGCGACAACGGTGACGAGTGCGAGTTCCGGGTCGATCGAGAACATGATCCCGAACGCACCGAGTAACGTCATGATGGCGATAAAGAAGTCTTCCGGTCCGTGGTGCGCCACTTCCCCGATGTCGAACAAGTCGTTCGTGACCCGGCTCATCAAATGTCCGGTCTTATGATTATCAAAGAATCGGAACGACTGTTTATGGATATGTGTGAACAACTCTTCCCGCATGTCTGTCTCGATGTTGATCCCGAGCTTATGCCCCCAGTAGTTGACAACATACTGCATCATCATGGCCAATATGTATAGAATCAACAGACCGATGCTGACGATGATAATCCAGTTCCATTCCCCACCCGGCAACAAGTCGTCGATGAACCATTGAACGGCGAGCGGAAACCCGAGTTCAAGTAAGCCGACGAGAATTGCGAATGAAAAATCGAGGATAAATAGCTTTTTATGTGGTCGATAATAACTAAAAAAACGTGAAATCATTCTCTTTCCCCCTTCTCAACACTCTAAGTGTACGCTTTTTTCCGAAAGGTGGAAAACAGGATGCATCCCTTTTTCATTCTTTTTTCGATCGGCGTATAATGAAAGTAAGGAGTGATACACATGCATGTACACATTACAGAACGTGCGCTCGAACGAATCGAGTCATTGAAGGGCGAACGTGAGGGACAAATGCACCTTTTCTATGAGACGGAAGGTTGCGGCTGTGGAAATAGCGGGATTTTCGAAATTCGATACGTCACGGAGAAGACCCCAGAAGACGTCGAAATCGAATCGAACCTTGGTCCGATCTTAATCAAAAACTGGACGAAAGTATTTTTAGACGAACAGATGAAAATCGACTTCCTTGAAGACCGTCGTACGCTCGTCTTGAAAAGTGACGGACAAGTATTCAATTCGAACCTTCTCGTCACGGACGGCACAGGTTGTCAGTTGAACGTCCCGAGCCGATGAAACAGACGTTGAAACAACATCCGAAACTCCTTATTCTCTTTTTCGTGAGTTTCGGGATCGGGCTGCTTGGGATTTATTTAGCGTTCATCGATTCAGTCTATACGATGTCCGCAGTCATCGCCTCGCTGTTTGCGTTTGGTTTTGCGTTGCAGCGAACAGCAAAGTATATGCAACGCGATGAGGAAAAAAATTAAGGGAGGTATCGTCTTTCAGGGACGAATCTTCCTTTTTTATATTCAAAAGAAAAGGGTTCGCATTTGCGAACCCCCTCCCTTCATAAAACCGTACTACCGATGACATTTATCGTTTTACTTCACATCAATGACGTAGAAACGAACCAATCCCTCACCATCTAATTCAGCATACGCTAATTTTCCATCTTTAAAGACCGGCTTGGATACCGTTCCACCGTCATTCGGTAAATACGAAACGGTCTCTTCTTTTAAATCCGCGATAAGCAATCGATTCATCCCTTCACGGAACAAAATATAATCGTCACGCAAATAACGAAACGCATCGAACGTAATGTTTTTCTGCGAGCCGTTATACACGTATTTCACGTTGGACGGAGTTGCGGATATAAATTCGACTCTTCCTTCTTTGCCCAGAGAGACGAACTTGCTTCCTCGTTCGAAATCAATCAATGCCCCACCTTCTTCATCAAATGAACCATCGGTCGTGACTAATCTACTCGTCAGGTCACCTTCGTTGAAGACACTTTTATGTAGGATTAATCCTTCCTCACCCGAGCGATAATCAAAGATATATTCTCCGTCACGCTTTCCCTCTTCTTGGAGCGTGAATGCCTCAATTGTTTGAATCGAATCAGACATCGGCGAGAACTGCATGACCGTCGTCTTCGTATCCGACGCCGACGCCTCATAATCGACCCATGTGACGGTATCATCGGAAGCTGTTACATAAGGAACGGGCGTCTCAAATCGACTAGTCCCTTCCGCTATTTGTTCAGGTTTTTGTTCGTCCAACGACATCGTAAAAATCGACCATTCATATGCATATCCTTCAGCCTGTACATATTCAACCCAAAACACTTCATCTTGAATCCCGACAAGATTCCCAATCGTTTTTGAGGACGTATGAATAAGATCGTTTGTATTACGCTCCGTATCGTACACATTTATTTGACTGCTGCTTTCTTCAATCAACTCCGTATAGACGATTCGGTTGCCAGTGATGTGCTCTGGTGCGATCATCGGTACTTGATCTGCAAAGAATAAAGATAAGTCATACGATTCCACTTCCCCAATCGGTTCGCTCTCTCCCGCACTTTGTAAACGGATGGCTGGTTCCGATGTTTCCTCTGGTTCGGATGTTGCTGGTGCATCCGGTGTCGATTCTGTCGTCGACTCCTTCTTTTGAACAACCTCTTCCACTTCTGGTGCAGCTTTTGTGTCATCCGTACACCCGGATAACATCGTTGCAACCCCTAGACATACCCCTAATGCCAACGTATTAATTCGCTTCAACATTTCCCCTACTTTCAAAATACATTTTATTCCATAATCGTATCATAACCTTATACAAAGTTGTCAGAAAAATATAAAAAAGGATTCGCCGAGAACGACGAATCCTGTTTAAGCGTATTATTTTTTCTCTTTTACTGCCGTACGAATCGACAACTCTTCAAGTTGCGCGTCCGCGACCGGGCTCGGTGCTTGCGTGAGCAAGTCGCTTGCCGAAGCCGTTTTCGGGAAGGCAATCGTGTCGCGAAGGTTCGAACGACCCGCAAGAATCATGACGAGACGGTCGAGACCAAGTGCGATTCCCGCGTGTGGTGGTGTACCGTATTCGAACGCTTCGAGTAAGAAGCCGAACTGTTCAACTGCTTCTTCTTGCGTGAAGCCGAGCAATTTGAACATGCGCTCCTGGATGTCACGCTCGTAAATACGCTGTGAACCGCCACCGAGCTCGTAACCGTTCAAGACGAGGTCATAGGCGATGGCGCGTACGCTTGCCGGGTCTGTCTCGAGAAGGTGAAGGTCTTCACGGTTTGGCATCGTGAACGGGTGGTGGTTCGCATAGAAACGACCGTCTTCTTCTTCAAACGTCACGAGTGGGAAGTCCGTCACCCATAGGAAGTTGAACTTCGACTCGTCGATGAGACCGAGGTCGTGTCCGAGTTTGACGCGGAGTGCGCCAAGGCTGTCTGCGACGACAGTTGGTTTCGATGCGACGAAGAGGAGAAGGTCTCCTGCTTCTGCATTCGTCGCTTCGATCAACTTCTGTGAGTACGTTTCGTCGAAGAACTTCGCAATCGGACCGTTCAAGCCTTCCGCTGTCACTTTGAGCCATGCGAGACCTTTCGCACCGTAGACCGCTGTGAACTCTTGAAGCTTGTCGATGTCTTTACGTGAGAAGTTGTCCGCCTCACCTTTGACATTGATCGCTTTGACTTGTCCGTTTGATTCGAGTGCTGCGTCGAATACTTTGAAGCCCGCACCTTTCACGGCGTCAGCTACGTCGATGAGTTCGAGGCCAAAACGTGTGTCCGGTTTATCTGAACCGAAACGACGCATTGCTTCTTCATGAGTCATGCGTTCGAATTTCGCTGGTGTATCCGTACGACCGAGCGTCGATTCCATGACTTGTCCCATCATTGATTCCATCATCGCCATCAAGTCTTCGATGTCCATGAAGCTCGTCTCGATGTCGACTTGCGTGAACTCAGGCTGACGGTCTGCACGAAGGTCTTCGTCACGGAAGCAGCGTGCGATTTGGAAGTAACGGTCAAATCCTGCGACCATGAGCAACTGTTTGAAGAGCTGTGGTGATTGCGGGAGTGCGTAGAACTCACCACCGTGGACACGGCTCGGTACGAGATAGTCACGTGCACCTTCTGGTGTCGACTTCGTCAAAATTGGCGTTTCGACTTCGAGGAACTCTTGCTCCGTCAAGAAGTTACGAATCGTGTTCGACGTCTTCGAGCGGAGACGGAACGTCTCTTGAAGCGCTGGACGACGAAGGTCGAGGTAACGGTATTTGAGGCGAAGGTCTTCTGAGACGTTTTCCGCTTCATCACCGATCGGGATTGGTGTCATCTTCGCCGCGTTCAAGATGACGATCTCAGACGCGATGACTTCGATGTTTCCTGTCGGCATGTTCGGGTTTTTGTTCTCACGCTCGAGAACCGTTCCTTTCACGTCGAGGACATACTCGCTACGAATCGTTTCCGCGAGTTGGTGGACTGCTTCGTTTTCCGGGCGTACGACGACTTGGACGATCCCTGTGCGATCACGAAGATCGATGAAGATGAGTCCTCCGAGGTCACGACGTTTTTGTACCCATCCTTTTAATTGTACTTCTTGGCCGATGAGTGACTCTGTCACGCGGCCGTTCATATGTGTGCGTCCGATCATTGTCCTGCTCCTTCCGATAGTTCACGAATTTTGTCTGCGACGGCCGAGAGTGGCACGTCGACTTGTTCACCAGTCGTCATATCTTTCAAGGCGGCTGCCCCACGTTCGACTTCGTCATCCCCTAAGATGACTGTGAACTTGGCTTTCAGGCGGTCCGCCTGTTTGAATTGTCCTTTGAACTTGCGTCCTTGGTAATCACGGTCTGCCTTGAATCCTTCCATACGAAGGAGTTGTAAGAGGCGTGTCGCCGTCAATTCGACTTCTTTCTCGCCTTGGGCGACGATAAAGACATCAAGACCTGTCTCGAGTTCAGGTAAGACTCCTTCATTCTCCAATGCGAGGATGAGGCGCTCCAATCCGATCCCAAAACCGATTCCCGGCATGTCCGGTCCGCCGATATCTTGTACGAGACCGTTGTAGCGTCCACCGCCACAAAGTGTCGTGATGGCTCCGAACCCTTCTGCCTCGGACATGATTTCAAACGCCGTGTGCGTGTAATAATCGAGCCCACGAACGAGCGTCGGGTCGACTTCGTAGGCGACGCCGAGTGCATCGAGTTGTGCGAGCACTTGGTCGAAATAGGCTTTCGATTCTTCGTTCAAATATTCAAGGATTGACGGTGCTGTCTTCATCGACGGGTGATCGCGGTCGACCTTACAATCCAAGATGCGAAGCGGGTTCTTGTAAAGACGTGACTGACAGTCTTGGCAAAGTTCGCCTGCCACCGGCTCGAAGTGACGGATGAGCGCATCGCGGTGGGCGTTGCGGCTTTCCGCGTCCCCAAGCGAGTTGACGACGACTTTGATTTTCTGAAGCCCAAACGACTTGTAGATCGAGTAGGCGAGGCTGATGACCTCAGCGTCAACGGCAGGATCGCTACTGCCAATCGCTTCGACACCGTATTGGTGAAGCTGACGGAAGCGGCCTTTTTGCGGACGCTCGTAGCGGAACATCGGTCCCATGTAGAAGAGCTTCGTCGGTTGGTCCGGATTCCCGAACAGTTTGTTCGTCACGAACGCACGGACGACAGATGCCGTTCCTTCTGGGCGAAGTGTGTACTCGTCTTTCCCTTTCTTCACGAGCGTGAACATCTCTTTTTGTACGATGTCCGTCGTTTCCCCGACACTGCGTGTGAACAGGTTCGTTGTTTCAAAGATTGGTGTGCGGATCTCTTTATAGTTGTAACGGGCGCTCATGTCGCGAAGTTTTTCCTCGACATATTGCCACGTCTCGACCGTGCCCGGAAGCAGGTCTTGTGTACCGCGTGGTGCTTTCATCATCACATTTCCCTCCTTAAAAAATACAAAAAGGCCCTCGTCCGCAAAGGGACGAGAGCCTGTGTAAGTTTCCCGTGGTACCACCCTCGTTGCAGAGCCATTACTTGAAACTCTGCCACTCGAAATCGGTTAACGCCCGATGAGACGGCTCCCCCTACTTATTTTCAAGGGAGCACCTCCAAAGTGTCGTTCGGGTCATCATCCAGTCGATGCTTTCAGCCAAGGCATCGCTCTCTTTGCTGGTGGGTTGACCGTACTCTTCTTTATCATAGGTGTTTGACTATATGCTTCATGATGCCGAATCAAGCCGGCATCTGTCAAGCGTTTTTTTCGAGCATGAGTGTGACCGGTCCGTCATTGACGAGTGCGACGTCCATCATCGCACCGAAGCGTCCCGTCTCGACGACGAGCCCGTTTGACCGGAGTCGCTCATTGAATTTTTCATAGAGCGTCTCGGCCATGTCCGGTTTTGCGGCCTTTGTAAAAGCAGGTCGCCGCCCTTTCATCGTATCTCCATACAATGTGAATTGCGAGACCGACAAGATTTGACCGGACACATCTTGAATCGATAAGTTCATCTTTTCTTGATCGTCCTCGAAGACGCGAAGTCCGGTCACCTTATCGGCGAGCCAGTTCACTTCTTCTTCAGTATCTTCATGTGTCACACCGACGAGAAGCAAGTATCCGGCGTTGATTGCCCCGACGACTTCTTCCTCGACTGTGACCGATGCTTCTTTCACTCGTTGCAATAATACACGCACGTTCCTCTTCCTTTCGTCACGTCATCATGACTCGGCTGACCGAATACACGTCTGAGATTTGTTTGATGCGCTCGACGACTTTCTGCAAATGATTCACGTTCGGAATCGAGATCGTCATCGAGATGCGCGCCTGTTTGTTTTGGTCGCCCCGACCACTGACGGCCACGATATTCGTATTCGTCGCCGATACCGCTTGAAGGACGTCGTTCAAGAGACCTGAACGATCATATCCCGTGATTTCGATATCGACGTTATAGTTCTTCTCTTTCGCCTGTCCGACTTCCCATTCGACGTCAAGAAGACGCTCCGGATGTTGTTCGTTGACGATGTTCAAGCAGTCTTTCCGGTGAATCGAGACGCCGCGTCCACGGGTAATGTATCCGACGATCTCATCTCCTGGGACCGGGTTACAGCAACGGCTCATACGGACGAGCATGTTGTCGATCCCTTTGACCGTTACGCCCGCTTCCGTCGTTTTCTTCTTCGGTGCCTGACTGACTTTTAGTTCGCTGATCGCTTCAGAAAGTTCGAGTTTCGGCTCTTTCCGCTGTTTCTCCGTCAATTTATGTGCGACTTGAGCGGCCGTGATGCCTTGGTAACCGACAGCGGCATACATCTCTTCCTCGTTCCCGAAGTTGAACTTCTCGACAACGATACTGAGTGCCGGCTCATCGATCACTTCTTTCGGTTCAAAACCAAGCTTCTTGATTTCTGCCTCGACGAGATCTTTCCCTTTCTCGACGTTCTCTTCACGCTGTTGACGTTTGAACCATTGACGAATCTTGTTCTTGGCCTGACTCGAAACCGCGAGTTTCAACCAGTCCTTGCTCGGTCCATAACTGTGCTTCGACGTGATGATCTCAATGATGTCACCCGTCTCGAGTTTATAGTCGAGCGGCACCATCCGACCGTTCACTTTCGCACCCGTCATTCGATGACCAATCTCCGTATGGATCCGGTAGGCGTAGTCGATCGGGACAGAGCCTTTCGGCAATTCGAATACGTCCCCTTTCGGTGTGAAGACGTAGAGCATATCGCTAAAGAAGTCGACTTTGAGCGATTCCATGAATTCCTCAGCATCGGTCGTATCTTTTTGAAGCTCAAGAATCTCACGCAGGTGCGCAATCTTCTCATCGAACCCGTTCGTCGAGACGTTCTTCCCTTCTTTATACGCCCAGTGTGCCGCAATCCCGAACTCGGCGATAAAATGCATGTCTTTCGTCCGAATCTGAACTTCGAGCGGCTCACCTTTCGGCCCGATCACGGTCGTATGGAGCGACTGATACATGTTCGGCTTCGGCATGGCGATATAATCTTTGAAGCGTCCTGGCATCGGCTTATATTGCGTGTGGATGATCCCAAGTACCGCATAACAATCGCGAATCGAGTCGACGATAATGCGGACCGCCATCAAATCATAAATTTCATTGAATTCTTTTTTATGCTTCACCATCTTATTGTAGATGGAATAGATATGTTTCGGTCGGCCGTTCACGTCGGCATCGATATGCACTTCTTCAAGAACTCCGTTCACTTCCGTGATGACAGAAGTGACGAGCGCTTCTCGTTCCGTTCGCTTCTGTTTCATCATCGAGACGATCTTGTAGTATTGCTGCGGGTTGATATAACGTAACGAAATATCCTCGAGCTCCCACTTGATCGTCGAGATCCCCATCCGGTGTGCGAGCGGGGCAAAGATTTCAAGCGTTTCTTCGGCCTTTTGGACTTGCTTTTCTTTCGGCATATGCTGAAGTGTCCGCATGTTGTGAAGACGGTCCGCGAGTTTGATCAAGATGACGCGCACGTCTTCTGCCATCGCGATGATCATCTTTCGATGGTTCTCGGCGAGCTCTTCTTTTTTCGACTTGTATTTGATCTTACCAAGTTTCGTGACGCCATCGACGAGCATGGCCACGTCCGGACCGAAGTCGTCCGTCAATTGTTGTAACGAAATATCCGTATCTTCGACAACATCATGCAAGAGCGCTCCGATAATCGTTGTGGCATCTAAGCCGATATCAACGAGAATACCGGCCACTTGGACCGGATGGAGGATATAGGGCTCGCCCGAACGTCGGAACTGACCGGTATGATGAAGTTTTGCGTATTCGTAAGCGCGTTTCACTTCGGCTATATCGTCGTCACCCATATACTCCCCGAGCGCGTCGAGAAGATCCTCAATACTTACGATTTGTTTTTTGGTCATAACATTCGACACCCTTTTTCTAACCGCTCCAATCGCCTCGGATTCGTCGCAGCATGGTAGTAGTTTATATTCAAGATTCTCTAATTTTTATAACCATTATCGAAAAAATCTGACGACCTGTCAAAGGTTGTAGGTTATTTTCCTCAAAAACTATTCAAAAACGGGAAGCATATGCTTCCCGTTTAAACATTAGTCTTCGTATCGGATGAGTGAGAAGACGTCATATCCTTCAAGACGCTCACGTCCACCGAGTCCGTCGAGTTCAATCAAGAACCCGATTCCTGCCACAACTCCACCGAGTTGTTCAATCATTTTGATTGTCGCTTCAATTGTTCCACCTGTCGCGAGCAAGTCGTCGAGGATGACGACTTGTTGTCCAGGTTGGATTGAATCTTTGTGCATCGTTAAGATGTCTGTTCCGTACTCGAGACCGTATGATACACGTACTGTCTCACGTGGTAACTTTCCTTCTTTACGTACAGGTACGAACCCGAGTTCAAGTGCATATGCTGCCGGGCAACCGACGACAAATCCGCGCGCTTCCGGTCCAGCAATCAACTCTGCTCCACGTTCACGTGCATAAGCGACGAGCTCATCTACCGATTTCTTGTAGACTTCGCCATTTTGCATGAGTGACGTGATGTCTTTGAAGCTGATTCCTTCCTTCGGGTAATCCGCTACTTCTTTAATATGATGTTTGAAATCCATTTTATGTGTATGCCTCCTGCATCTTGTTCGATCGCAACGATTGTAACCGCTCTTTGAGCTCCGCCAATGACGCGTATACGAAACGCTCTTCGAGTTGTTGGCGCCCAATCCGGCGTTGATAGCACGGCGCCTCGGTCAAATCGCGTTTCGGTGCTTCTGGATTGACTCCAGGCAGTCCGTCTTCCATTGTAACAAGAAATTCGAGTTCAGAGAATACTTGATGCATAAATTGAATCGTATTTTTTGACCATTTTCGCTCTTTTGACAGACGAATCAGGTTTTCACGTAGATTTTTCCGTTCGCATGTCGCCATGTGTACGTAATACGTTCGGAAATCCTCACGCGAAGGAAGCCGTTCAAAGAACGAGTCCCCTTGACCGAACGCGCAATAAATCCGCTCGACGCCTTCATGAAGCTTTTCTGCGAGGACATCTTCATCGTCAGGCAGATCGAGCAGGACGACGAAACGATTGAGCGGCTCATCTCCTTCATGGAGCGGGTAGTCTTCCGTTGTTCCCTGGAACGATAAGAACGACGTATGTTCTTTCGGTAAGTCCTTCAACTCTTGTACCGATTTTTTCTTGCCGCGATAGTCAAACACTTGGAAGTCATCGACGCGTAAGTCTTGAATCATGAGTTGAGGCTTTCGCATCCCGTTCCATTCATTCACTTGAAGACTGCCCATCACCGAGATGTGAGCCATCTGTGAGATTTCCGAGACGACATGTCCGAAACCGAAGCCGATGCCGTCGAGTTCACGCTTGTCTCCGGCGAGCTGTACTTTCAAGTGTGTCGCATCACGTCCGATTTGACGAATGTCGCGCAGTTTCGCATCTGCGACGACGACGCGGGGAGACGGGTTGCCCATCCCGAACGGTGCTAGTTTCGCAATCTCTGAAATCAAATCGAGCGAGACGTCATTGACCGTCAGCTTCAAATCGACGTTGACCCGCGGCACGAATACGTCATCTGGAATTATTTCCGCTTGGCGATTCAGTCGTTCACGCAATTCGGCGACGTTCTCGGACTGAAGCGTCATCCCGGCAGCGGCCGGATGCCCACCGAAGTGCGGCAAGATGTCTTCATTTTTCGAGAGTTCTTTAAATAAGTCAAACCCGTCAATCGAGCGACCCGAACCTTTCGCCTTGCCCGTCTCCGGGTCGTGGCAAAGGAGAATGACCGGACGATAGTACGCCTCGACGAGACGAGAGGCGACAATCCCGACGACACCCGGGTTCCACTTCTCACTCGCGACGACGAGCACACGGTCCTCGGTCATCGATGCTTCGACGAGTTCTTTCGCTTCAGCCGTAATCGTTTTGACGATGTCTTGACGTTCTTTATTTTGCTTGTCGAGTTGTTTCGCAAGTTCGAGCGCTTCTTCAACGTGTTCGGCAAGGAGCATTTGAAGCGCCGGCATCGCCGAATCGAGACGGCCCGCCGCATTGATCCGTGGCCCGAAGGCGAAACCGACCGATTCTTCGTTTAACACGCTATCACCAAGACCACACACTTCACGTAATGCTAAAATACCTGGTCGTTTCGAAGTTTCGAGTGCCGCGATTCCTTTTTTTGCGAGCAATCGGTTCTCACCGTCGAGTGGGACGAGGTCAGCAATCGTTCCGAGAACGGCCAAATCAAGGAGTTCCTCTGGCATTCTTCCTAAAACGGCATGTGCCACTTTGAGGGCGACCCCCGCACCGGCGAGTTTATCGTATGGATATCTCGGGTCGATGTGCGGGTGGATGATGGCATACGCATCCGGCAATGTCTCTTTCGGCTCGTGATGGTCCGTGATGATCAAATCGACACCGAGGTCTTTTAACAGTGTTGCTTCTTCGATCCCCGAGATCCCACAGTCCACCGTGATGACCAAGGTGAATCCTTCGTTCGCAGCCCATTGGAACGCTTCCTTGTTCGGTCCATATCCCTCCGTGAAACGGTTTGGGATATAGCACTCGGCCATGACACCAACCTCGGTCAAAGCGTGCCACATGACCGAAGAGGCACTGACACCATCGACATCATAGTCGCCATAGATGAGCACCATCTCACCCTCGTCCGCCGCCTGCTTGATCCGGGATACGACTTTTTCCATCTGTTCAAACAAATACGGGTCATGAAAGACGAGTTCTTCCTCGGCATACAAAAATGCCTTGGCCGCTTCTACATCCTGATGTCCACGCTGAACGAGCAACGTCGCAAGTTGTGCTGATATATTTAATTCGTTTTGTAAACGTGTGACGTCGTCCGGGTTCGTTTTCGGATAGAGCCACTGTTTCTTCGAATGGTACATGTCCTTCACTCCAATCAATTGTAGATTATAGCAGACCACGTGAAAGATGTGCCGTCTTGACATTTAAAAAGGTCTCCCGCTTGAAGGGAGACCCACTCGTTACGCCTCTGTGACCGGCGTATCTTTTTTCTTGTTGATGGTCGTGCGTTTAATAAGGAGCCACAAATACGATGCAATGAAGATCGAAGAATACATCCCCATGAGGAGACCAACGATGAGCGCGAGCGAGAAGCTTTGAATTGATTCTGCACCGAACGCATACAAGGCTATGGCTGTAACGAGTACTGTGATGACCGTATTCACGGACCGAACGATTGTCTCTTGAATCGACTTGTTGATGATCGACTCATAGACGTCCATCGACTTGATTTTTCGTTCTTTCTCATACGATGTGATATTCTCGCGGACCCGGTCGAACGTAACAATCGTATCGTTGACGGAATAACCGATAATCGTCAGGATCGCTGCGATGAAGTATAAGTTGACTTCAACTCCAAAGAGCGAGAATGCGACGATCATGAAGAAGGCATCGTGTAACATCGCCACCACGGTCGCAACCGCATAGGAGAACTGGAAACGGACCGTGATATACAGGATGATCCCAATCGACGCAACGGCTACCGCGTACAAAGCATTTTTCGCCAAGTCACGACCGACTTGAGCCGAGACGGTGCTGATGTTCGGGTCGTTCCCGAACTGTTCTGTGAACGCCGTCTTGACGTTCGCGACTTCCTCTTGACCCAATTGTCCAACAAACGTCACGTATGCCAAACGTCCTTCATCAGCATATTGGACGCTCGAAATCTCTTGGTTGACACCGGCATCGTTGAACGCTTGTGTGAATTCTTCTTGCGAGACACGTTCTTCTGTTAAAATCTCGACACGTGTTCCTGAAGCAAAGTCAATCCCAAGGTTCAATCCTCGGAAGAACAAGAGACCGATTCCGAGAACGACGATTGCTGTCGAAACCAAGAACATCGTGCGCATATGTTTGACGTAATTCCATTCAGTAAGCTTAAAGTTCACGGATTTCACTCTCCTTCACACCAAACCATCCTTTACGTTTGTCGAACAGACGACTTGAGACAAGGAGGTGCATCAAATAACGTGAGATGAATACGTTCGAGATGAACGTCATCCCGATTGAGATCATGAGCATGACGGCGAACCCTTTGACCGAGCTTTGTCCAAAGTAGAACAAGACCGCAGCCGAGATGAGCGTCGTCAAGTTGGCATCAATGATCGTACTGAGGGAACGACGGTTACCTGCACGGAATGCCGACAAGACCGACTTCCCAGAGCGGAGCTCATCTTTGATTCGTTCCGCCGTGATGATGTTCGCATCGACCGCCATCCCGACCCCGAGGACAAGTGCCGCAATCCCTGGGAGCGTCAAGACCGCATTGATTCCATTGAAGAACAACATGATCAAGTTAATATACAGTACAAGCGTGATGATCGACACGAGTCCAGGTAGACGATAGAAGAACAACATGAAGATGAACACGGCAATGATCCCGATTGTAGCGGCAAATACCGTTTCTTCTAATGCGTCTTGACCGAACTGAGCCGATACCGACGTCGAGTAGATTTCGTCAAGTTTGACCGGGAGCGCCCCTGCGTTCAAGATGTCCGCAAGGCGTTGACCGCTTTCCGCGTCAATTCCACCACCTGAGATGATGGCTTTATCCGATAAGATCGGACTCGTTACCGAAGCATCTGACACAATTTTCGAGTTCTCTTTTTGAACTTCTTCCTCATATGTGTCGCCCTCTTCATAGTCGAGCCAGATGACCAGACGGTTCTCAGGAGCTGGACGTTGTGCAATCTCAGATGTCACTTCGCCAAACTTGTCGGCCGATTGAAGTGTCAGCTCAACGACCGGTTGTCCTTGTTGGTTGTAGCTGAGCGCTGCCCCACGCGGCGCCAAGTCTTTCCCGTCGAGCAAGACGTTGTCATCCACGTCACGGAACGTCAATTGTGCTGTTGACGAGATGACTTCGCGCGCTTCGTTTTGGTTCGATACGCCAGCGAGCTGGACACGGATTCGATTGTTCTCTTCGATTCGAACGTCCGGTTCGGAAACCCCTAGGACGTTGATTCGGTTGTTGATGGCGCGAACGGTTGCATTCATCGCCGACTCGTCGATGACGTCGCCGTCTTCGAGCGGTTGTACTTCATACAAAACTTCGAATCCACCTTTTAAGTCGAGTCCGAGGTTTGTGTTCTTGACGACCCAAGGTGTCGAGAACACAGCGAGCAGGATTGTCGCAATCATGATGATCGCGAAAATCGCAATGTTGCCTTTTTTGTACATACGACTATTTCCTTTCTAAACCACTGTTCTTGATGTAACTTCTCTCGTTAACATTACAAATTTTCTAAACATTTATCAATCATTTTCCTAAAATTGTAACGTCTATTCACGTAAATGTAGCGTTAATTTGCATATAAGACTAAATGTTGCGCAAGGGCAAAACTTCATGTATGATGTAGCTAACATCACAACATCAAAGGAGTCTTTCCACATGGACAGCACAATCATTTTTGCGTTTCTCCTCACCTTGTTCGCAGGGCTTGCGACGGGAATCGGGAGTATGATCGCATTCTTTGCGAAACGAACAAACACGGCTTTCTTGTCCATCTCTCTCGGATTTTCAGGCGGTGTCATGATTTACGTATCGTTCATCGAGATTTTCCCAAAGGCACTTGAGGAACTTGTCGGTGCACACGGGGAATATACCGGAACGATTTACACCGTCCTCGCGTTCTTCGGGGGAATGTTCTTGATTGGTATGATTGATAAGTTCATCCCGAAAATGGAGAACCCGCACGAGGTCAAGTTCGTTGAATCGATGCAGAACGATCCGTCAACGCAAGAGTTGGCAACGACAGCAACAAATGAAGCGGCTCCAATCAATCATCCTGAGACACAAAGTCGTCTAAAGAAAATGGGGATTTTCATGGCACTCGCCATCGGGATTCACAACTTTCCGGAAGGACTTGCGACGTTCATCTCGGCGCTCGATGACCCAACCGTCGGTGTGGCCATCGCCATCGCCATCGCACTGCATAACATTCCGGAAGGGATTGCCGTCTCCGTCCCGATTTATTATGCGACAGGATCACGGAAGAAGGCGTTCAAACTTTCGATGTTATCCGGTCTCGCCGAACCAGCTGGGGCTGCCATCGGATTTTTGATTCTCATGCCATTTTTAAGCGACACGGTCTTCGGGCTGTTATTCGCGGCAGTCGGAGGGATCATGGTCTTCATCTCACTCGACGAGTTGCTTCCTGCCGCCCGTGAATATGGGAATGCCCATCATTCAATGTACGGAATGGTCGCCGGGATGATTGTCATGGCGACGAGTCTTATCCTATTAATGTAACAAGCAATGCCCTGACGCGAGACGTCAGGGCATTTGTCATGTCGTCTTAAACACATGGACGACATCTTTTAATTCGGACGACATATGACTCATCGTCTCTGCGATGCTGTTGATTTCTTGAATCGCCGCAAGTTGTTCCTCGACATTGGCCCCCGCCTCTTCGACGCTCCGTTGTGTCGAGACGGCGTTCGTGGACATATCCTCGACCGAAACGGCAACTTCTGTCGTATTGGCACTGACTTCTTCTGTCGCAGCGGCAATCTCACTCATCTGACGCGACGTCTCTTCAATGACCGATACAATCTCACGGAACGCCGAGGCGACTTCACCCATCTGTGATACCCCACTCTCGACATGCACGCTCGATTCTTCAAACGCGGTCTCGACTTGCTCCGTGTCTCGCTGGATGTCACGGACGACGGTCTGAATTTGAATGGCAGATTGCTTCGACTCCTCGGCAAGCTTTCTCACTTCTGCCGCGACGACCGCGAAACCTTTCCCATGTTCTCCCGCACGTGCCGCCTCGATGGCCGCATTGAGCGCAAGCAAGTTCGTCTGTTCCGTAATGGCCGTGATGGAGCGGGTAATCTTCTCAATCTCAAGCGACTGGTTCGAAAGACGAGTCACCATCTGTTGCGTGAGCTCATTGGCGCGACGAATCTCTTGCATTCGTTTCTCCGCTAATTGAACGGTCTCAAGCCCACCGTTTGCCGCTTCAAGTGTATGAATCGTCTGTTCATTCACGCCTTGTGACGCTGCGGCAATCTGGTTCAATCCATCAACCGCTTGATTGACGCCAATCGTCCCTTCTTCCGCTCGTTTAGACGACCCTTGGGCCGCCACATTCATGTCTTCAAACAAACGAGAGACACCTTGAGTCGTTGTCGCCACGTGGTCCGTACTCGCATACAGTTCTTCTGAATAGGCAGTGACTTTTTCTGAAGCTTCTCCTACCCGACGAATCAATCCGACAAGGTTATGTTTCATCTCGTTGAAAGCCGTGACAAGGTCTCCGAGCTCATCGTTTGAGGCAACCTCAATATCTTCGCCCGTCAAATCCCCGCCCGCCATAATTCGTGCTTGACGACCGAGTCGGTTGATCGGTTTTAAGAAGAGACGTTGCAGGGCGAGCAAGGACAGGATTCCAATCACGACACCGACGACGCTGATGACAAGCATCCAGAGGATCGAGCTCTCCGCTTCGGCTTGCACAGCCTTCGTCTCTGACGCGAGGAGATCACCTTTGTATTCGACAAGGTCTGTCACCGTCATCCGAACACGGTCCGTCGTCGGCGTCACGCTCGTATTGAGAACCGTTTTATACCCAATCTCATCTTGTTGCTGGCGAAGTTCGATGGCACGATTCATTTCACGGTCCAACAACTCGTTAAATTTCTCCAAATCGCCCAACCAAGATAAAATCTTCTCATCTGAAGAGGATGCCTTCAGTGAAGCCATCAACTCGTCACGCTGCTCCTGGACACTTTGCAGACTGATGAGTGTTTTCGGATTGGCAACGAGCATATAGTAATTCAAATAACGTTCCGCATCGGTCACCGCGAGCGACAGATTTTCAGCCAACAGCATCTCCTGTGTCCCCTCGCTCAACACCCGGTCATATGCGGCAGTCGATTGTCTCAGTTGATATGAACCAAGCGCCCCGACAAGAACGAGAGCAATAATTGTGGGTACTAGCGCAATCGACATTCGTCTTCTGAGAGAAGAACGTCCCTTCTGTTTTGTACCACTCCGCTTCCATGTCCACCCTTTCCAATTCTTTATCGGTCGTACCAATCGTTTCACGTCCATGTCATCCGTTCTCCTTCATCTCGAATTTCTTCTCAACTTGACATTAATGCAAACGTTTTCATGAATCAAATCGATTTTTCGAAATGAGGTGGATGAATCACCGAATTGACATACTTTGTCAAAAAACAGTCGCTTTTCTATAAAAAAAGCGTCTGACCATAATGGTCAGACGCTTACTGGCTTATTCCTCAAATGAGGCATTCGCTTTTTTCACGACTTCCGCAACTGCGCTTCGGTTGAAACGGAGAAGCGATTGATCGCATTTCAAAACGACATGTGTGTCTTCGATTTGATGAACGACGCCGTGTAAACCGCCGATTGTGACAACGTTGTCGCCACGCTCGAGGGCGTTTTGCATCGCTTGAACTTCTTTTTGGCGTTTCGTCTGTGGACGAATCAACAAGAAGTAAAATACGACGAAAATCAAGATCATTGGTAATAACGCAACGATTGTTTCCATGAGTAACATTCACCCTTTCCTTCAATATCAGGTTCATTATACCGTGAAACTGAAGCATTGTCACACAATGTCCGACACGTTTGCTTAGAAATTCTTCGCGTTCGGCTTGTTGTAGCCGTATTCTTCGAAGAACTCTTCTTTGAAATCGAGCAAACGGTCTTCGCGAATCGCTTGACGAACCTGCTCCATCAACTTCACAAGGAAGTGAAGGTTGTGTGTCGTACATAAGTGAAGGCCGAACATCTCGTCCGCACGAATCAAATGATGGACATAGGCACGTGAGTAGTTCTTACACGTGTTGCAGTCACACTTCTCATCAATCGGGCCGAAGTCTGTCTTATACTTCGCTTGCTTGATTGTGACGCGACCTTTCGAAGTCATGAGCGTCCCGTTCCGTGCAATCCGTGTCGGGAGGACACAGTCGAACATATCAATTCCACGAATCGACCCTTCAATCAATGCATCCGGCGAACCGACACCCATCAAATAACGTGGTTTGTTTTCCGGCATGAGCGGCGTCGTGAACTCGAGGGCACGATACATGACGTCTTTCGGTTCACCAACCGAGAGACCGCCGACCGCATATCCTGGGAAATCGAGTGAGACGAGATCTTGTGCACTTTGACGACGAAGGTCCTCATATTCCCCACCTTGAATGATCCCGAAGAGCGCTTGGTCTTCTGGACGCTCGTGTGCCTCAAGGCAACGTTCTGCCCAACGGCTCGTGCGTTCGACCGACTTCTTCATGTATTCATGCGTCGCCGGATAAGGTGGGCACTCATCGAATGCCATCATGATATCCGAGCCGAGCGCGTTTTGAATCTCCATCGCCTTTTCCGGTGACAAGAACAACTTGTCGCCGTTCAAGTGGTTTCGGAAATGCACGCCTTCTTCTTGAATGTTTCGGAGGTCGGCAAGTGAGAACACTTGGAAGCCGCCTGAGTCCGTGAGAATCGCGCCGTCCCAGTTCATGAACTTATGAAGCCCGCCAGCTTGTTTGATGACCTCATGTCCCGGGCGGACCCATAGATGATACGTGTTCGACAAGATAATGTTCGCACCCATCGCCTTTACCTGTTCTGGTGCCATCGTCTTGACACTCGCTTGCGTCCCGACCGGCATAAAGACCGGTGTTTCGAACGACCCGTGCGGCGTATGGACGATTCCGTGCCGCGCTCCGGTCTGTTTACATGTGTGAATGTGTTCGTATGTGACTGCGTGTTTTGTCATTGTGTTACTTCCTTCCTCGTGATGAGCATCGCGTCTCCAAAACTGAAGAAGCGGTATCGTTCTGCGACCGCAGTCCGATAAGCGTGTAAGATGATGTCGCGCGTCGCGAATGCCGAGACGAGCATGACGAGTGTCGATTTAGGCAAGTGGAAGTTCGTGATCAATCCATCGATTGCTTTCAATTCGACACCAGGGTAGATAAAGATATCCGTCCAGCCCGATGACTCGACGAAGTCCCCATGGTCTCGCATGATTGTCTCGAGCGTGCGTGTCGATGTCGTACCGACCGCAAAGATGCGACCGCCACTCGACCGGACATCTCGGAGCGCTTCAGCCGATTGAGCTGACAACTCGAAATATTCGCTATGCATCGTATGTTCTTCAATCGAATCAGCCGTCACCGGACGGAACGTACCGAGACCGACGTGAAGCGTGAGCGGGATCAACCGAACACCTTTCGCCTTCGCTGCCTCGAGCAGTTCTTCTGTAAAATGAAGACCTGCTGTCGGAGCGGCTGCACTGCCACGTTCCCGCGCATAGACCGTTTGATAACGATCTTGGTCATCGAGTTGTTCACGGATGTACGGTGGGAGTGGCATCGTTCCGAGTTCGTCTAAAATCTCGTAGAAGATACCGTCGTAGTCAAACTTGAAACGACGACCTCCTTCCGGGAGTTCCTCGACGCATTCCGCGCGGAGAAGTCCGTCACCGAATTCGACGATGGAACCGACGCGAACTTTTTTCGCCGGTTTGACGAGTGCTTCCCATACGTCGTCCTCCGTCTGCTTCAACAAGAGCAACTCGACTTTCCCGCCTGTTTCTTGTTTCGCTCCGAAGAGACGAGCCGGTAAGACGCGCGAATCGTTGACGACGAGCGCATCTCCCTCGTTCAAGTAGTCGAGCACGTCACGGAAATGACGATGCTCGATGTCTCCTGTCTCACGGTCCAACACGAGCAGACGTGAGCTCGTCCGATCGAGCAACGGAACTTGCGCAATCAACTCTTCTGGCAATTCAAAATCATAATCGTTTACGTTCAATTGAATGTCTTGCATACCTTACTCCTCTTCCTCTTCATAACCAAAATGCGACTTGGCAAACTGTGTGATCATCCGTCCTCGCGGCGTCCGCTGCAAGAACCCTTGTTGTAATAAATATGGCTCGTAGACGTCTTCGATCGTCTGAGCATCCTCGCCGATGGTTGCGGCGAGCGTCTCAAGCCCGACCGGTCCCCCTCCAAATCGTTCCACCATGGCCCGAAGCAATCGGTGGTCGACTTCATCGAGTCCGAGTGCATCGACGTGTAGACGGTCGAGCGCATCGGATGCGAGCACCGGATCGATTTCTTTCGTGCCGGCCACTTGCGCGAAGTCACGGACTCGACGCAAGAGACGATTGGCGATTCGCGGTGTCCCTCGCGAGCGCTTCGCAATCGCGCCACTCGCCTCAGGTGAGATCGAAAGGCGGAACAGCTGGGCCGTCCGACTGACGATGGCCGCGAGTTCATGTGGCTCATAGTATTCAAGTTTCAATGTGACCCCGAAACGGTCCCGAAGCGGTGCCGATAACATCCCGGCCCGCGTCGTCGCCCCAACGAGCGTGAACGGCGGCAAATCGATGCGTACGCTTCGTGCCATCTCACCTTGTCCGTAGACGATGTCGAGACAGTAATCTTCCATCGCTGGATAGAGAATTTCTTCAATCGTCCGGCTCAACCGGTGAATCTCATCGATAAATAAGACGTCACCCGGCTCAAGTGTCGAGAGGATCGCTGCCAGGTCACCCGGGCGTTCAATCGCTGGTCCGGCGGTCGTCTTGATGCCGACGCCCATCTCGTTGGCGATAATTTGCGCGAGCGTCGTCTTCCCGAGTCCCGGTGGTCCATACAATAGGACATGGTCGAGCGTCTCACTGCGAAGTTTAGCGGCCTGAATGAAGACCGACAAATTGCCTTTCGCCTTTTCCTGCCCGATATATTGCTCGAAGCGCTGCGGACGTAAGCTCCACTCTTCAGAGTCTTCATATTGCTGATGAGATTGTGACAACAATCGTTCGTCCATAGCTTCCTCCTTATTTCAATAACAGCTGTAGCGCGCGTTTTATGTACGCGTCGGTCGTCAAGATCTCCCCGCTCAATGCTTTGCGGACTTTCGCGATCTCTCGTTCAGAATATCCGAGGGCGACGAGCGCCTCACACGCCTCGTCGAGTTCTGATGCACCTTGTGCGAATAATCCTTCGTTCGGCACATAATCCGGTGCAAGTTCGGATAACTTCCCTTTCAAGTCGAGTGCCATCTGTTTGGCCGTCTTCTTCCCGACTCCCGGGAACTTCGTCAAATACTTCTCATTCTCGGTTTCAATCGCATCGATCAACGCGTCGATATCTCCAGAGGCGACGATGGCGAGTGCCCCTTTCGGTCCGATGCCGCTCACGCTAAGGAGTTTATTGAAGAGCTCCCGTTCCCGGCGTGACCGGAAACCGTATAGCGTCTGTTGATCTTCACGGACGTAATGATACGTAAACACGATTACATGTTCGTCTTGTTCACGATAAAAAAACGGGTTAGGCACATGTACTTTGTAGCCGACGCCCGAGACATCTAACGTTATATATTCCGCACACACATAGGCGACGGGTCCTTTTACGAATTCAATCACGGTGTAATCTCCTTTTCGGTCGGAAAAACTGCATTTATTGTACCATAACGAGCGATATGAAAAAAGGACAGGCGTTTGCCTGTCCTCAGGCTGTTGACGAACCAGATCGCAAGATGCGATCTGGTTCGTCTTTTTTTATGTTCAACGAGCTTGAGGCGTTCTGTCCGACAAAAGATTGAAGAAATGTTATGTAGACAGTCCTTTCTGGCCAACAGGTTGGCCAGCTTCTTCATGTTTTGTGCGGTGGCTGCCACCAGATTGGCGCGTTGGACCTTCGCGGTCCCCCTGTAGAAGGTGAAACGGAGCCCGTGGAGCTCTTTCCCATCGGCGAACGAGCGCTCGACGGTCTGTGGCCGCAGTCGGTAGAGGGATTTTCCAGTCGCGGACAGGCGGTTCTCGTTCACCTGCTCACGGTAATGTTCATCGACGTGGCGTGTGATGTCCCTTCGGTGCGTCCGGCTGGACGTGCACTTCTCGAGGAGAGGGCAGTTCTGACAGATGGAGGGGTCGGACACGTAATGGTGATAGCCGTGGCGGTCCGTCGTCTGATAGGTGAGGCGCTGTCGCGCCGGACAGAGATATGCATCTTCCTCGGGCAGGTACGTGTACCGGGTCTTGCGGAACATCCCCTTCTTTCCGCCGAAACGCCTCCGGGCGATGACCCCGAAGATGCCCCGTTCGACGAGCGCCTTCGCCGATCCCGGTCGTGAAGTAGCCGGCATCGAGTGCGACCGCCTCAAGCGGGAAATGGAAACGTTCGAGGACATGGTCGAGCCGATTGAGATAGACGGTGCTGTCCGAGACGTTCCCGGGTGTGACGTGTACATCGACGATGAAATTGTGCTTGGCGTCGACCGTCCGATGCGCCAGCCAGAAAAAGCCTTCCGGCTTCTGGTCACGATACATGTATCCCGCATCCGGGTCGGTCCGGCTCATCTTGACGAGCCGGCGCTCCCTCTTCTCAGATGCCGGTTTCAGTTCTTTTTTCCGCGTTCGGCCCGTTCCTCGTTCACGCGGGTGAGAAGCTCGTCCTCGATCGCACCGACGACCCGTTCGACCTCTACCTTGTCGAATTTCTTCTTGTTCGCGTTCGCTCGGATGTGCGTGGAATCCGTTATCAGGATGCGTCCGGAGACGAGACCGTGAGATTCCGCCTGTCGGACGATGTCCTCGAAGATTTGTTGGAACACGTCGTTCCCCTGGAAGCGTCGGCGGTAGGCCTGGCTGATCGTCGAATGGTCGGGAACCTTCTCATCGATGCCGAGACCGAGGAACCAACGATAGGCGAGGTTCGTCTGAACCTCCCTCACGGTCTGGCGCACGGAACGGATGTTGAACAGGGGTCCGAGTAGGATAATCTTGATGATGATCTCCGGATCGATGCCGGGCGTACCGGTGTTCGAATAGAGCGGGGCGCAGAGCCGGTGCACGATCGAGAAGTCGATGTGACGGTCGAGTCTCCGGACAAGATCATCCTGCGGGACCAGCTGGTCCAACGTGGTCTTCGACTGGATCGGTTCATGTCGTTTCTCAGAATGGGCGCGATACATATCGGGTTCCTCCTTTTGATGACGGGCGAACTTGTTGTTTACCTTCTTCTTTCCCTGTTTGTAAGGGTTCGAAGTATGTATCAGGCTTTTTCTTCGGCCATCGAGGCCTCAGAAAAAGACAAACGGCCGTCAGATGACGACCGTTTGCGTTGCTCGCCCAACGGCGCCCCGACTCCGACAGGAAAGCAATCCGACGGAGACCCAGCAGCGACCTAGGTCGCGATGCGGCTCCGGGATTGCCTGCGGAAAGCGTGGGCGCCGGACAGGCGAGCGATATGATTCATGTTAGTCAACAAGCTGAGGACAGGCGTTTGCCTGTCCTGAAGCGATTACCGTGCGAGCATACGTTCAAGTGCACGTTTCGACCACTCTGTCGTCTCAGCATCGACGCGAATGACGTTCACAGGGTCCGTCTCGAGCGACTCGAGCGCCCAGAGGAGATGTTGCAAGTCGATTCGGTTCATCGTCAGACACGGACACATGAACGGGTTCAACGAGACGATATCGAGATGCGGGTACGTCGCCGCCAATCGGTTCACGAGGTTCATCTCCGTCCCGACCGCCCATTTTGTCCCGGGTTCACTCGCATCAATCTTGTCGATAATATACGACGTCGATCCGGCCTCGTCGGCTGCCTGCACGACATCAAACGTACATTCCGGATGGACGATGATGCGACGATCCGGTTCGCGCTCACGGAACGATTGAATTTGCGAGACCGTAAATTTCTCATGGACAGAACAATGCCCTTTCCAAAGAATGACCCGAATCTGTTCGAGTTCTCCTTCTGCCACTAGTTCTTCGCGGAGCGGATCCCAGACGGCCATCGCCTCGAGCGGGATGCCAAGGTCATACGCCGTATTCCGTCCGAGATGCTGGTCGGGAAGGAACAAAATGCGCTCTCCTGCTTCTAGCGCCCAGCGGACGATTTCATGTGCGTTCGACGATGTGACCGTCGCCCCGCCATGACGTCCGACAAATGCCTTGATGGCCGCCGTCGAATTGACGTATGTAATCGGGATGATTCCTTCCCCGAACTGCTCCGTCAATTCTTCCCACGCAATCTCTGTCTGATCGATATCAGCCATGTCTGCCATGGAGCAACCGGCCCGCATATCAGGTAAGACGACAATCTGGTCGTCGCGTGTCAACATGTCTGCTGTCTCCGCCATGAAATGCACGCCACAGAAGACGATGAATTCCGCTTCGCTCATCTGTTCTGCGAGGCGTGCGAGCTGGAGCGAATCCCCTGTCGCGTCCGCGAATTGGACGACCTCGTCTTTTTGATAATGATGCGCCGGTAAGAAGAGACGTGTCCCGAGCCGGTCCTTGACCGCTTGAATCCGCGTCTCCATTTCCTCCACTGATAGATTAGCGTACGTCGGTGGGAGTGTTCCGAGTAGTTGCATGTTTCATTCCTCCTTGTAAATTCATACTGCAGTCGAGCGCCCGTACCGAGTGGGTCAACTGACCGAGTGAAATGACATCGATGCGAATCCCTTTATAGTCGGAAATCGTGTCGAGCGTGATGCCGCCAGACACTTCGATGGTGACATGGTCCGGAATATGCTGGACCCATTCTCGCAGTTCATCGGGTGTCCGATTATCGAGCATCACAATATCCGGATTCGCTTGAACGGCTTCTAAGAGTTGCGCGAACGACTCGACCTCGACTTCGATTGGAGTTGTATGACCGACTCTTGAGCGCGCGGCGTGAATGGCTTTTGTCACACCACCGAGTGCGACGATATGGTTATCTTTGATCATGACGGCATCGTCGAGGCGGAGCCGATGGTTGTAGCCGCCACCGACACGAACGGCGTACTTCTCAAGCATGCGGAGTCCTGGTGTCGTTTTCCGCGTATCCGTGACGTGAATCGAGTCGTCATCGAGCGCATCGACACATTGACGTGTCATCGTCGCAATCCCGCTCACACGCTGAATCACATTCAATAGGACGCGTTCCGTCTCTAATAGGACACGAGTCTTCCCTTTCAAGATGATCAGTTCATCGCCTGGTTCAATCCGCTTCCCGTCATCTCGGCAATCCACCAATTCGAGTTGCTGCATTCTAGCGAGCTCTTGGACGATCGGCTTCCCGCAGAAGACGCCTTGCTCTTTTGCGATGATGGTCGCGATTGACTCGTCGTGTTCATCGATCAGCTCACTCGATAGATCGCCATATCCGATATCCTCAATCAGAAACTGTCGTAGCTGTTCGCGTAGATAAATCGTGTTCATCGTACCTCTCCATTTCGAGGATGCTTTGCGCGATGAGGCGCGCCGCATCAAGTTGTAAAGTTTGTTCACTTAATTGTCTTGTCACGTGTTTCGTCAAGGTCAACGTTTGGGTATTTTGTAAGAAACATTTCATTTCGTCGTGATTCGGTGAAATCGTCAACCACTTGCCGATTTGTTGGCGGAGCGAACGGAACGTGTCAGGTGAGATGTCATACGCCATCACATCGCTCGTTGCAAAGCCTCTGTCCTTCACTTGAATCGCCTCGGCGACACGTTTTCCGAACACCCAGCATTCCAAGAGTGAATTCGAGGCGAGTCGATTCGTACCGTGTACACCTGCTTCCGCCACTTCTCCGACGGCATACAAACCGTCGACGTCCGTTCGACCCACGTCATCCACTTCGATTCCCCCCATATGAAAATGAAGCCCTGGGCGAACGGGGATTTGGCGAAGGTCGATGCCTAACTTGTCACACGTCATTGCGAGTTTCGGGAACCGGTCACGTAATCGCGTCACGCCAGACGTATCGAGAAAGACGTGTCCAGCCTGGTCTGTCAGGACACGGGCCACCACGTCTCGAGGGGCGAGACTCCCAAGCGGGTGATGCGCCATCACATCGTTTCCAGATGTATCGACCAGTCTTGCACCGGCACCACGGAGCGCCTCGGTGACGAGATGAGGTTCATCGGCGGCCAACAAGGTCGGGTGAAATTGGATCCGCTGTAAGTTCGTCAGTTTGGCCCCGCATCGATTTGCCAAGACGAGACCGTCACCGGTCACCGTCTGCGCGTTCGAGGTCCAATCGACAAGTCCACCGATTCCGCCGGTCGCGAGAACGACGGCACCTGCCTCGATGTGTAGCCATTTTTCTTTCTGAAACGCCAACGCACCGACGACTCGTCCTTCCTTCATCACAAGGTCATGGACGAGGACGTGTTCGAGCATGTTCACGTTATCCGGTAAAGACTGGCGCAAGTGCCGCATGACATGTCGACCGGTCTCGTCACCCCCGGCATGAAAGATGCGATGCAACCGATGAGCCCCTTCCCGTCCGAGGGCATACCCGTCCTCGTCACGATCGAAGCGGACACCGAACCGTTCCATCTCTTTAATCGCTCGACGTCCTTCTTCAACGAGAATGTCGACGCGTTCTGAGAACGATGTCTGATTCGAAGCAAGCATCGTGTCTTCTTTATGTGCCTCACTCGTCTCCTCGAGATACGAGCTCGCAATTCCCCCCTGTGCCAAATCGGAGTTCGTCGACGTCGCCTCCCCTTTGGAGACGAGGAGGACAGACAAAGAGGATGGCACATGTAGCGCCGTCGTGACGGCGGCAAGTCCTGTTCCAATAATCAAAATGTCGGTTTTCTCTATATGTAAAGACACTTGTATATCACCTGTTTTTCATATGTAATGTTGACTTGTAAACTAGTTTCGCATAATTTTGTGTAGAAGACAACATGAGAAAAGGGGAGTCCATGATGAACCGCTACTTCGACTACGCCGCTACACATCCTATGACACATGCAGCATTAGACCATTACGTGGCTATGGCCAAAAACGTTTATGGGAACCCATCATCACTCCACGCGCACGGATATATGGCTGAAGATTATTTGACAGAGGCACGGCGACTACTTAAACAAGCACTAGGACTCGATGTCTTACGTGGTAAGTTATTATTTACTGGAAGTGGTTCTGAAAGTAATTACATCGCGCTGACGAGCTTACGGAAACGCATGAAAGGAAAAGAAGTCATCACGTCCTGGCACGAACATGATTCGGTCGCCCTCCTGCTTGAAGAATGGGAACGCGAAGGGATCATCGTCCATCGCTTAAAATTGAAAGACGGAAAGTTTGATTTGGAGACGTTCACGCACTTACTCGACCGTGACATCGGACTCGTCACGCTCCAACACGTCAATTCCGACACGGGATGGGTGTTGCCGCTCCATCACATCCAATGTCTCCTAAAATATAAAAAGATTCTCTTTCACGTGGACGGGGTACAGGCACTAGGGAAAATCCCGATTTCTGTGGAAGGAATCGACGCCTACTCGTTCAGCGCCCATAAGGTCGGTGGTCCAAAAGGGATCGGTGCCCTCTATATGGAACGCTTGATTCCCCCACCTTACTACCCGGGTCATCACCAATACGGGATTCGTCCGGGTACGATCGATGTTCCAGGAATTAGCGCCTTCGTCAAAGCGCTCGGGGAACGTCAGGATCAATTGACACGTTTTCAGAGAAATTTCATGGCGTTTCGTGCTATCTTGAAAGAGAAGACGTCAGCGTATGTCCATTGGCTCGAGTTTGACGAACAAAGTCCCGCTATCTTTTCCTTCGTATCCCATCAACGCGACGGACAATGGTGGATGACCGAGCTCGACGATCTCGGGTTCCAAGTATCCGCCGGGTCAGCATGTCGCGCCGGTCAGAACGGACCGAACCGCATGCTCGAAGCACTCGGATATGAGACGAGCGCCTGCCACGGCCTCGTCCGCATTTCCTTCGGCGCACAAACGACCGTCGAAGACACATCGGCCCTCGCCGATGCCATCGTCACTTTAGCAAGGAGAGTCGAACATCATGAACAAACGTTTAGCCGGTGAAGAACGCCGTCGCACTTTACTTCAACTGATCGAATCGAGCAATGAACCGATCACTGGATCTGAACTGGCAAGGCATGTATCCGTCAGTCGCCAAGTCATCGTCCAAGATTTGTCGCTCTTAAAAGCGAAAGGTCACCAAATCGTCGCCACCGCTCGCGGTTACGTTTATTTGCACGGCGACTTCACCCCGTCTACTTATTCAAAAAAGGTGGCTTGCCGCCATACGGCAGAAGAGATGGAGGCAGAGATGAACGCCATCGTCGATGAAGGGGTCACCATCAAAGATGTCATCATCGACCACCCCGTTTACGGATCCATCACGGGACAGCTCATGGTGAAGAGTCGACGTGACGTCCGCGCCTTCCTCGAACGGGTCAAGGCACACGGGGCCTCACCGCTCTCGCAATTGACCGGAGGATTACATGTCCATACACTTGAAGCCGATCATCAGGAAGCGATTGATGCCGCGGTGAAAGAGCTTGACCGGCTCGGTATTCTCGTATCCGAATTAGATTGAAGAGATGTCACGAATATGTGACATCTCTTCTTTTTCTTTTCAGTCATGTCCGTTATACTGATGGATGGAACAAGTTTCCTGCAATCACTTTGAAAGGAGATCTCGTCATGAACGTCCTCGAGCACATGCTTGCCGTATGTGGTGTTTTCAGCATTCCTCTCGGCATCTTCATCCAATTCATCCCGAACGAACTCGTTCTCGCATATGGCGGCTTTCTCGTCGATTCGCATGACGCGTCTTTCTTCCTGATGTTCCTACTGGCGTGGGTTTCCTTCACGCTCAGTCAGATCGGTCTGTACTGGATTGGTCGATATGGTGGGCGTCCCGTCGCCTTGAAGCTGTATCGTTATTTCCGGATTCGGCAAGACAAGCAACTGCGGGCCGAGCGCTGGTTTGAGAAATACGGGGCATGGATCGTCTGTCTCAGCCTGTTCTGGCGCCAGCTGTTCGCGGTCAGTGCCGGCGTGATGCGCCTGTCGTTCCGAAAGTTCTTGTCGGTGACGACCGTCATTTTTGCCGTCTGGTCATTCATCTTCATTCATGTCGGGATGATGCTCGGCAACAACTGGCGGATGATTGGCCACTTCATGGACGACATCCTGCCCTTCCTGGCGCTCGCCATCGGAATTTTTCTCGTCGTCCGTCATCTTCGTCAGCAACCAAAACATGTGAAAGAATCAGCGTAACGAACGCTGATTCTTTTTTTGTCGGAAAGGGAAACGCTATCATCTGTCGAATAAGAACCATGTAAGCGAATCGCGGTCACACAAACAGGACACCGCACAACGAAAAAGGAGGAATCACCATGTTCCATCGCCGTAAAACGTATACGATTCGACCTGAACGCCTGCAAGAATTCACCGACTTCTTCCATACATACATCTATCCGATTCAAGCGTCCCATGGCGCTCGCCTCGTCGGACGCTGGGTGACCGAAGACAAATCCGAGGTCATGGCATTATGGGAATATCGGGACCGTGAACACTATGAACAAGTCGAGCGGGACTACCGTGGTAGCACGTTACGACGGGACGCCATGAAGCAGCGAGCCCGCCTCGGAAAAGACCTGTATATCAAGTCGAGCGAAGAGTTCATGATGCCGACCGGTCACTACACGCCGCCGCGTGCGATTGTCTGTGTGACAGCGTATATCACGAACGAAGCAGGTGAAATCCTCCTCGTCAAAAACATGCACCGGAACGATTCGTTCGAGATGCCGGGCGGACAGGTGGAAGAGCACGAGTCACTCGTCGACGCCATCCACCGTGAAGTGAACGAAGAGACAGGCGTGAAAATCGAGGTCGAAGGCATCACGGGAATCTATCAAAACGTGTCGTCCCGCGTCCTCTGCGTCACGTTCCGCGCAAAATATGTATCCGGGGACCTCAGACCACAAGCCGGGGAAACACAGGAAGTCGGATTCTACAAAGTCGACTCGCGTAACGTCGGTGACTATATCAAACGGGAGCACTTCCAGATGCGCTTCCTCGATGCGATCGACCCTGTATATATGCCATACGCCATCTACAAAGTACGTCCATACGAATTGATTGAGCGCATCGAGCGCCAATCGGTGTAACGCAAAAAGGGATGATCCGCTATGCGCGAATCATCCCTTTTCTTTATGCTTCTTCTTGTAGGCCTTCTTGCTGTGATTGTCCAGTCTCCACTAACAGTTTCCGGACACGGCGTTTTTCCACGTGGAGAACGGTGAACGTCATATCTTGATACGTGACTTGTGCACCTTTCTCCGGAATGTCGCCGAGTAATTCAACGAACCAACCGCCCATCGTGTTGGAATCGACGTCTGGTTCCGCAATCCCCATCTCTTCGGCGAATTCATCGACGTTCATGTCAGCCATACATTCGTAGACCCCTTCACGGAGACGTCGGAGATAGACGACGGATTCGTCGTGCTCATCCCAGATATCGCCGACGAGTTCCTCGAGCATGTCTTCTAACGTGATGAGACCCGCCGTGCCCCCGAATTCATCGAGGACGACAGCCATGTGAGATTGTTTCTGTTGGAGAATCGGAAGTAGTTCAATCAATTTCGTCTGTGGTGACACGTATGTGAGCGGTCGGATGAGCGAACGGACATCCGTCACTTCATCCTTCATCATCGAACGTAAGAAGTCACGTTCTGACAAGACACCGATGACGTTGTCAATCGAGTCTTTGTAGACCGGCAAACGTGAATGTCCCCCACTGAAAATCGTGTCTTTGATTTCATCGAGCGAATCGTCGATGTCGACAGCCAAAATATCGATTCGCGGCGTCAAGACGTCATCGACGGTAATATCGTTGAAGGCGAAGGCGCTATGGACGAGCTCAGCTTCCGTCTCACCAAGCACACCTTCCTCTTCTCCCATATCGACGAGCACTTTCAACTCTTCTTCCGTGACTGACGGCTCCTTGTCTTTCATCCCGATCATCCGAAGCGTCAACTTCTTCAACCCAGTGAAAATCATCGTCACCGGTTTGAGGACTTTGACGAGGAACACGAGAATCCCGCTGATAAGAAGCGAATACTTCTCCGCAAACTCTTTGGCGAGCGACTTCGGTAAAATCTCACCGAAGATCAAAATGATGACCGTCGTCGCGAACGTCGACACGAGAAGACCCGTACCGCCACTAAAAATCGACGTGGCGATGGCGGTCGATACCGTCGCCGAACCGATGTTGACGATGTTGTTCCCGACGAGGATCGTCGAGAGCGTATCGTCAAAGCGGTCGACGAGACTGAGGACGCGTTTTGCGGCTTTGTCGCCGTCTTCTGCCATCCGAATCATCCGAACACGGTTTACACTTGAAAGCGCCGTTTCTGCTGATGAGAAAAACGCTGACAACATGACGAGAACTACATATAGAATTAAACTTGACGAGGGCACAGGGTCCACGTTAGCTTCACACTCCGTTTCTTCTTAACAAATAATTTTTTTCTTACTCCACGAACTCGAATTCGAAGTCGAGAATCGCAACAACGCTACCGTCTTCGGCACCGAGCTTACGAAGATCATCATCGACGCCCATCTGACGCATTTGACGAGCGAATCGTTTGATCGACTCATCATGGTCAAAGTTCGTCATCTTGAAGAGCTTCTCGATGCGAGGGCCCGTGATCACGAAGCGATCGTATTCATCGATGTGGATTTGATAGCCTTTCTCTTCCTTCTCATAACGATACACGACACGAGGCGTCGCTGTCTTCTCTTCAAGCTCATCGAGTGGGAATTCAGGTGTCGTATCGACAAAGTTCGCCACTTCGATCAACAAGTTACGAAGGCCATCTTGTGCGAGGGCAGAAATTGGGAAGACTTTGACATCGTCTCCTACTTTCTTCTTGAACTCTTCAAGATGTTCCTCTGCGTCCGGCATATCCATTTTGTTCGCCACGACGACTTGTGGACGCTCGAGGAGACGTAAGTTATACGACTCGAGCTCACGGTTGATTGTCGTGTAGTCTTCGAACGGGTCGCGTCCTTCCATTCCACTCATATCGATCATGTGAACGATGACTTTCGTCCGTTCGATATGACGAAGGAATTGGTGACCGAGACCAACGCCTTGGCTAGCCCCTTCAATCAAACCTGGAAGGTCGGCCATGACGAAGCTACGGTCGTCCGCTGTCTTGACGACACCGAGGTTCGGTGTGATCGTCGTGAAGTGGTACGCGCCGATTTTCGGACGTGCCGACGAAACGACAGACAGAAGCGTTGATTTCCCGACAGACGGGAAACCGACGAGTCCGACGTCTGCGAGGAGTTTCAATTCAAGACGCAATTCACGCTCTTGACCTGGTTCACCGTTCTCCGCGATTTCTGGAGCCGGGTTGGCCGGTGTCGCGAAACGACAGTTCCCACGTCCACCACGTCCACCTTTGGCGATCGTCGCTTGTTGTCCGTGCTCCGTCAAGTCGGCGATGACCGTATCCGTCTCTGCGTCGAATACGATGGTACCAGGTGGGACTTTGACGATAAGCGGCTTCGCTTTACGTCCGTGCATCCCTTTTGACATCCCTTTTTCGCCATCGTGGGCAATAAACTTCTTCGAATAACGGAAATCAACGAGTGTGCGTAATCCTTCTTCTACTTCGAAGACGACGTCTCCACCGTGACCACCGTCACCACCTGCAGGTCCACCATCTGGGACATACTTTTCGCGACGGAAGGCAACCATCCCTTTTCCGCCGTCTCCAGCTTTTACAAAAATATTAACCTGATCGACAAACATTTATTTCCCCTCCTTTATGTGAAACGTAGTCATCTCTACGTTCTGTTCGTACACATCGGCTGACGTGAGCACGTCTTCCGGGACTTCTCCCGTGACGCGAACCATCAGTCCGTCCGTGAACGTCACATGAATCGGCCCGTCCGTGTCTTTCAACAAGCGGACAAGCATCTCTGCCACTCGCGCATCATCGATGGCGAGTTGGTCGGTCGAAATCGTATACGTCATCCGTCCTTCCCAATTCGCTTGAATCACGACAAGGCTCGTCTGTGGCACGTTCAACCGAACGAGCGCACTCTCCTCGTCGGCCTGTTTCCGATAGCGTTCGTAAAGTTCCTCGAGCTTATTCGGATCGAGTGCCGCATAGAGCGAGATCAATTGAAGCCGATTCATCCATTCGTGACGGACGGTCGATAAGAGCTCGAGTGTCTGTTCTGAATCCATTTGATCCTCTCCTAGAAAAAAAGACTCTAACCAAAAAAGTGGCTAGAGTCTTCTGCGTCGTTCAACTTACGCGACTGGGTAAACGCTCACTTGTTTCTTGTCGCGACCAAGACGCTCATAGCGTACTACGCCGTCAACTTTCGCAAACAAAGTGTCGTCGCCACCACGGCCAACGTTTTCACCTGGGTGAATCTTTGTACCGCGTTGGCGGTAAAGGATTGATCCAGCTGAAACTGTTTGTCCGTCAGCGCGTTTTGCACCGAGACGTTTCGAAATTGAGTCACGACCGTTTTTAGTCGAACCAACTCCCTTTTTCGAAGCGAAGAACTGAAGGTTCAATTGTAACATGAGGTCCACCTCCTATTGTTCAATTTGGATATATTCACCGTAGCTTTGGGCGACCGTGTCTAACTGCACGAGCATCCCTTCTAATAACAGTTGGGTGCGTTCCATATCCTGCGGTGATAAGTCAGGATACGTCTCGACATAAAAGTAACCACCCTCTGTTTGATCTGCCATTTCTACAAGAAGCGATTGACCCGCAAGCGTTTCGACGGCGTTATAGGCACCAAATATGATGGCTGAAACACCGGCGCACACCAAGTCAGAACCAGGTTCTGCAAAGTTGGCATGACCAGTCACTTCGACGGAGCGAATCGAGTTCGCCTCGTCTCGTCTTACCTTGACCCGAATCATAGCTTACGCTTCGATTTTCTCGATGCGAACTTTCGTGTAAGGCTGACGGTGACCTTGCTTACGACGGTAGTTTTTCTTAGCTTTCATTTTGAAGACAGTGATCTTCTTAGCGCGGCCGTGTTTTACCACAGTACCGACAACTTTAGCGCCTTCTACGAGTGGAGCGCCGACTTTAACATCGTCACCACCAACGAAAAGAACCTCACCGAATTCTACAGTACCTTCGACATCAGCATCGAGTTTTTCGATGTAGATCTCTTGACCTGCTTCAACTTTGATTTGCTTACCACCAGTTTTGATGATTGCGTACATATACGTGCACCTCCTTGTTAAACTCAGACTCGCCATCCTGGGCAGGGCAAATACCTTTAAAACCCGTTCTGTGCGGTTGTAGCCATTTGGGTGCTTCCAAACGAACTAACGTTATAGATAATACCACTCTCAATTATTCATTGTCAACGGCGAGATAAGAAATTCTGACATTCTGCGGACGTCCCGTAAAAGGCGAACTCCGGCTCCCCTTCGACGAGGTGTACGTCAATGTCAAATTCATGCCAGGAAGCGTCATGCCACTTCTTAGGTAGTGCGAGTACGACCGCCTCGTATTGCCCACTCAGATCAAGGAGCGCGCGTTCAAACTGCGAGAAGACGGCCAGTTTCGACGGCTTGCCTCCATATGTCATCCGGTCTTGGATCGAGCGTCCGGTCCGCTCCCGTGACAATTCGAATAAGCCCATCCGTGTGAAGCCGTACACTTCGACGCGTCGTGGGTCACGTGCCCCGAGCTCTTTCAACTTTTTCAGGAGACGAGTTTGACCATCTTTCGAGCCGCGTAGGAAGTCGATGACAATCATGCCGCCGATGTTACGTAAGCGCAACTGCTCCATGATCGTATAGAGCGCCGCTTCATTGATTGTGTCGGCCGCGCGCCCCTTGTCTTTGACGGCGACGTTCTTCCCGCTGTTGACGTCGATGACGGTCATCGTCTCGACTTGTTCGATCAAGACGAACGCCCCGCCATCTAACCAGACGGCACGACTCTCGAGCTTTTCAATCGCCTCGTCGAGACGCTTCGCCTCCGGGATTCGACCTTTCCCGATGTGACGTTTCACGGGAACGTCCAAGCGTTCGACGCGAGCTTGTCCTTCCTTGTCGTTCAAGAGGACCGACTCGACCGCATGGCGCCGTACGAAATGTTCACATAGTAGTTCGTCTTGCCCGTAACGCTGTTCGATCACAGCTTTCGCACGGTCGCGGAGTAGATCGAGTTCTTCCTGTAAGGCGTCTGGTGCCACTTGTCCGGCCTCCGTCCGAAACAGGACCCCTTCCTCTTCTGAAAGCGCAATCGACTTCGAGAGACGGTCCTGCGTGACGAGGTCGAGCTTCCGACTGAACAGTTTCCGACGACCGTACGGGAAGTAGACGAGGTAACGTCCACCGAACCGAATGTTTTCGGTCACTTTATGATGCTTGCCGTTGATGCCTTCTTTCGTCACTTGCACGAGTCGTTTTTCCCCGACGACAGCCGCTTGTCCGATGGCAGGCACGTCCGGATACGAGGCCAGTGCGCGAAGCGTCTCCGCAATCGGTAAAAAGAACGTCGTCTCCCCGTCCGTCAAAAAAGCCGCACCGAGTGACGGATGGATCCGTTCAATCGCAGCCTCGACAATCGTACCGACCGATAATTGGTCGACGAAGCGTTCTTCGACCTCGAGTAACCGTTCCCCGTCCACGAGCATCGCCCGTTCAATGGAAGGTGTTCGTTCGTAGATTAACTTCATGTGCACCTCTCCTTTCGACAGAAAAAGGCAACTTTCGTTGCCTTTACCCTTTTTTCATTCCAAATTTCATCATGAGTCGTGCCCAAAAGCCGACCGGCGCCGTCTCTGTCTGAATCGACATGAGCGGGACCGATTCGCCGAGGATGCGACGCGTGATGTTGCGGTACGCTTGTCCGGCATTGTTGTCCGGGTTCATCGTGACCGGTACCCCGCGGTTCGCAGCGGCAATGACTTCCTCATCATCGATGACGACGCCAAGGAGGTCGATCGACAAGATGCGCATGATGTCATCGATATCGAGCATATCGCCCGATTCGACGAGGTGGTTCTTCACCCGGTTGACGACGAGCTTCGGTGCTTCGATGTGACTCGCTTGCTCGAGCATCCCGATGATGCGGTCCGCGTCTTGAACGGCCGCCTTCTCAGGCGTCGTGACGACAATCGCCTCGTCCGCTCCAGCAATCGCGTTCATGAACCCTTGCTCGATCCCTGCAGGGCAGTCAATCAAGACGAAATCATATTCTGTCTTCAACTGGTCGACAATCTCTTTCACTTGCTCAGGATTGACCGACGTCTTGTCTTTCGACTGTGCGGCCGGAAGTAAGTACATCTCTTCGAACCGTTTGTCGCGAACGAGCGCCTGATTCAACTTACATTGTCCTGTGATGACGTCGACGAGGTTATAAATGCTCCGGTTGTCGAGTCCGAGAATGATATCGAGGTTACGCAACCCGATATCCGTATCGACGAGGCAGACCGAGTGTCCAGACAAGGCGAGCCCCGTCCCGATGTTGGCGGTCGTCGTCGTTTTCCCGACGCCCCCTTTTCCTGATGTCACGACGATGGCTCTGCCGTTTTTCACTTCTTTTTCTGTATGTACAGGCTCCACTACTTGCTCCATTCCACTCACCCTCTCTGTAATTCCATTGCATATGCGTCTTTCAGACCGGTCATGACGTGGCGGAGACGTGTCATCTCAATCCCGTCATTCGTCTGATACGCACAACCCATCTCAATCTCAGGAAGTTCTTCCTCATCGTCGGACGTGAGAACATGTTCGCCGATTGCCAAAAACTTCGGATGGAGGAGGCTCGCGGTAATGACCGCTTCTTCCCATCCTTCGACACCCGCACGCACATTTCCTCGTATCGTGCCCAAACAATAAATACTTCCTGTCGCCCGGACCTCAGAACCGGGATTGATGTCCCCGATCACAAGCACCGAGCCATCAAACGCGAGGACCTGTCCACTGCGAATCGTCCCACTATGATAATGGAACGTCTTTCTGCCGTACGTCGCTTTCGCTTCTTCCGTCAACATGACATCGCTCGACAAGTCTTCAATATAAAAAACGCCATGACGAGCGACGACCTCACGAATTTGACGTGTCAGCTCCTCGTCAAGATAACGAGTACCCGCGTGCAACTTCAGGGCAATCTTACCGGACGGCGGCTCCATTTCTTGTAATGTCGCTTCAAAGTCCGTAAGCACCTCGTCGATGCCACTCTTCGGATTGAAGTGGATGGCAATTCCGTTGCGATGTCCTTTAATCGTAATGTGTCGTTTACGCTCCATCATGGCTACCCTCTTTTCACAACAGGTCGGATCGTCACATACCGCATCATCGGATAATAAAGAATCACGATGGCGATGGCATTGACGAGCACGGTCCCTGGAATCTGTTCAATCAATAGTGTTTGAATCGTCATCAACGTCCCACCGATTGCTGCCATGATCCCGTATATCGCAACTGTGAATACGACAATCATGAACGTGAAGGTGATGGTGACGGAGAAGAAGTTCTCACCTATATATTTTAACACGAAGCTGGCTAAGAGAGGAATGAGTGAAAAAGTAAATACATAAATTCCGAGCAAGTCGGTGTAGACGATATCATACAGCAATCCGAATACAAGACCGAACCCGAGCGCCGTCTCCCATCGACCGTACAGACTGACGAACATCAGCCCGATTAGCGTCAATAAAAGATACGGCGTGGCATAGTGCCACGAGAAAATCGATGCCCATGTTCCTTCAATAAGAAAAAGGAGGAACAGGGCGATGAACACTTTCATGTTACTCACCCGCTGCTCCTCCTTCCTCGGGACCCGTTAGAAACGGTTCGTCTAGTGTCCGATCAATCACGTACATTTGTGAGAACTCATTGAAGTCGGCCTCCGGTTTGATCCGGGCGACTTGAGAGACGCCATATTCGTCCGTCTCGATCGACTCGATCGTACCGATGACGAGTCCGGCCGGGTAACGTCCTCCGAGTCCAGAGGTCGATACAATTTCTCCTTCTTTCAGCTTGACGCTATTCGATACTTTCGTGAAGAATAACTCGTTCGTCTCCGTATCGAAGCCGTCAATCGTCCCATACGTCGCTTTGCCGTCAGCATCTTTGACGACAGCCGAGACGTTGTTCGTCCGGTTGTTGTCGCTGAGCAGCTGCACTTGTGACGTATAGGCACTCGTTTGAATGACACGACCGACCATCCCGCTCGCCGCGGTCACGGCCATGCCTTTCTCAACGCCGCTTTCAGAACCGACGTTGATGGTGACGTAGCGTTGCCAATCGTTCGGTGTCCGCCCGATGACCTCCGCCGGAATGAGGTCGAAGTCGCGTAACGACTCGTCTTTCGCTTCGACCATTTTCCGAAGCTCCTCATTCTCACGGCGCAAATCATCTGCCTCAACCGATACCTCAGCATACTTCGCCAAATGTTCTTTCAGTTGACGGTTCTCTTCGTAGATGTCGCGGACGTCCGAGATGGATGAGACGGTCGAGTCCATCCATCCGATTGGTACCGCGAACACTCGCTGGAACGTGCCGACCACATCACGCGTGACGTCTTGGTACCAGGCTGATTCCGATCGTCCTCGAATCGAAACCCCTAAAATGACGAAAAACAAGATCAGTACAATTAGCGTGATGATGAGCTTTTTATTACGTACGAATCGGCTCATCGTGTCTCACCTCTCATCGACGTGACGAGATGCCTGATTTCGAACGGAGGACGTCCATCATTTCAAGAGATTTTCCTGTACCGACTGCTACACAGTCGAGTGGCTCATCCGCAACGAGTGTCGGGATGTGCGTCTCGTCTGAGATGACGTCGTCCAAGTTTTTGAGGAGCGCGCCGCCGCCAGTCAAGACGATTCCACGGTCCATCACGTCAGCCGCGAGTTCTGGTGGTGTTTGTTCGAGCGTCTGCTTGACACCTGCCAAGATCGCTTCGACTGTATCTGAGAGTGCTTCGCATACTTCTGTAGATGACACTTCAATTTGTTTCGGAAGTCCTGTCACGAGGTCGCGACCACGGATTTCCATCTTCTCCGCCTCGTTTGATGCGTCGATACGTGCTGAACCGACTTCCATCTTGAGCGTCTCGGCCGTACGTTCCCCGATCATGAGGTTGTACTTGTTTTTGATGTAACGAATAATGGCGTCATCCATTTCGTCACCACCGACACGAATCGATTGGCTTGTCACGATGCCGCCGAGTGAGATCACTGCGACTTCGGTCGTACCGCCACCGATATCCACGACCATCGAGCCAGTCGGTTCCCAAACCGGGAGACCTGCGCCGATTGCTGCCGCGAACGGTTCTTCGATTGTATAAGCTTCACGAGCGCCTGCTTGTTTTGCCGCGTCTTCAACAGCGCGTTTTTCAACAGACGTGATGCCACTTGGCACACAAATCATGACGTTCGTTTTCGATGAGAACAAACCGCCTTTTGATTTTTGCGCTTGCTCCATGAAGTATTTGATCATCGTTGCTGTCGTTTCAAAGTCAGCGATAACGCCGTCTTTCATTGGACGACGAGCAGAGACGTTCCCTGGTGTACGTCCAATCATATCTTTTGCCTGGTTACCAACGGCCTCAATTCTACCTGTATCTGTGCGGAACGCCACAACGGACGGTTCACGAACAACAATTCCTTGACCCTTTACGTAAACGAGCGTATTAGCCGTTCCAAGGTCGATTCCGATTTCTCGGTTAAAACTACGAAACATAGGTGTTGCTCCTCTCTTCGTTACACTATTTTTTATTATAACGGAAAAATCATGTTTGAAAACGTTCATTCGATTACAGGTTATTTACAATAACCGCATCTCAGTCCTGTCTCACCGTCTACTAGTTTGCCTTCTTTTGAGGAAAAAGGCAAATCAAAAAAAGCAGACGCGAGTAGGCGTCTGCCTAATAGAGAACGGTTACAAACCAGGTTGGAGCGGGAGTAAAAGCATCGCTCCGTAAAAGAAGACCGAAAAGATAAGCACCGGTCGAAAGAAACGGGATGGTTTCACGCGCGTCGCCCCGGCTAAAAAGCTCGATGTCGTCATAACGAATATGTAGATCCCAACGTACATAAGTAGCAAGCGGACGGGCACCGTCCAAATGCCAAGTTGGTCGAGTTCGTTGAAAGTGAATACAACCAGACCAAGATAGGCGATGAGTGATAAAATGCCTACCCCGACACCGACGAGCGGTGAGACGCGATTGAGCCAGTGGTCCTCATCGAACCGAAGGAATAGCGTCGTACTCACGAATAAAAATAGAACGAACAAAGCGAGCGAGAAGATCGTTGTGTCTAGATGGACGTAGCTCACAAGGAGCGATACGCCAAGCATGAACAACCAGATGATTTTTTCCATGTTGAACACCTCACCTGACAATCTTACCAAAGTTCACAAGTCAATTGGAGGAAATTGTATATTTCTTTTCTTAGTCATAGTTTCTTTAACGTATGCAAGGTAGTTTGTTGCAAGGAAACGTGAAGATGGTCTTCGTTTAATCGGATGTACAGACCTTTTAAAAATGTTTTCACGTTATGAACAACGTACCAGTATCGTTCATCATCAAGGTGTGGCTTGAGATTCGCAACATCCTGCGGCAAACTTTCTAGCTTGCGACGAACAGCTCCGATATCCATCCCACGATCGAGTAATCGAAGGAGCGGGTTGATGAGACGTTCCTCCTCATCATGCGCCAATATGTCAGAACGCATGATTTGTACGATGATGATATTGAACAGTTCAGGAAATGACTTTGGCTTGAGTTTGGGATTTGCGATGAGCTCGTCTACCGCATCTGCAGCGTGGGCGATCGAGTGGGCCCACCCATTCCCATTTACGTATCCTCTTGTGTCTTTCTCTAATGTTAAGTATTGAATAAGAGCAGTCTTTGTACGCTTGAACTGCTCCTCTGTCAAAAAATTCTCTTCTATATCTCGATGGAGGATCAATGCCATCAGTAAGGTCGTGAACGCTCTCGTGAAAACGTCGTCCGACTTCATTTTCTCTATCCCATGAAATAAAAGAGACTCCACGGACGTTTCAAGTAGCTCACTCATCTTGTCAATTTCGATGTCTTTTTGTTCAACGATGAGGCGAAAGAACATTGTGTATATGAGTCGATCACGGAGTTCGCCGTCCGGTGATCCGATATGCTGAACCATACTTGTGAGAATGGCTTCTTTATTTTTTTCGTAATACGTCAGATTTCCATCTTTCATCATCCGAAGGGTTTCTTTTAATTCATCTTCCGGCAATACATTCATATTCCAACACCGCTCTTCTCAATTTCATTCTTTATCTAATTTTTAGCCAAATTTTAGTTTAGATATCACTATTCATTCATGTCTTTCATTCGAATGTTGTGGTGACTCTTCTCCACCGGAATTAATCATCCACAAACTTAACATCAAACAAATCAATCCGCCCAGTCCCGTCGTAATCAAGGACAATTGCTCATCAAAAAAGGATTTACTGACTGCTAAGAAAATAAGAAATCCCCATCCAATCACATTCCATATCGTGATTTGCGACAAATTAGACACCTCCTGTGCGCAAAGTAATGCATGATCATTTCTGCCCTCTTCAAATTTTACATCTTCCTTCATCATTTTCCAACTATATACAAAAAATAAAGAGGTGTCGTCATTCTATAAGACAACAAAATAAAAAAGCAGACATCCCGATGCCTGCTTCCCACTTCTCACCCATTCATATATCCTCGCTGCTTCATACTGACGTAATGGTCTTCCCCAATGATGACGTGATCGAGACAGGCGATGCCGACGATGTTCCCTGCTTCGACCAACCGCTCGGACACTTCGATGTCTTCTCGACTCGGCGTCGCGTCCCCACTCGGATGATTATGCACAGCGATAAAGCACGCCGCAGACAACTTGAGCGCTTCGCGGAACACGTCACGCGGATGCACGATTGACGAATTAAGTCCACCAACAAAGAGCGTCTTCTGGGCAATCAGTTGATTTTTCGTGTTGAGATACAGACAAACGAAATGCTCCTGATTCAAAAGCCGCAATTCATCCCGCAACAACTCATACGCATCTTGCGGCGACCGAATCGTCGGCATACTCGCTTTCGGTTCTTCGACGTATCGAATCCCAATCGTGAATGCGGCCAGGAGTTGCTCCGCCTTCTTCTTCGTCATCCCTTCGATTTTGCACAAGTCATGGACGGACGCCTGTGACAGCGCCCGTAACGTCGGATACACGTCCGAGATACGGCGTGCCGTCTCCATCGGGTCCGGTCCCCGCCCTCCGATTTGAAGCAATCTGGCGATGGCGGTCTCTACACTACGGTCAATCACCATGGTCATTCCTTCACCTACTTTCAAGGCATTCACAGGAAGCGAGGCGTCACCCCATGCCGGTCGAGCGTCTTGACAAGCGGATGAATCGGCAAGCCGACGACGTTATAAAAATCACCTTCGATTTTCTCAACGAAAAGACCACCCGACCCTTGGATGCCGTATGCTCCCGCCTTGTCGTACGGTTCTGTGGAATCAAGGTAATCTTCCATCCAACTCTCCGGAATCACATCGAATGTCACATGCGTCGTCGTGACGAACAAGTCCTGCGTCGCACCGATGATGCTCACGCCTGTGAGCACTTCATGGGTCGAGCCGGATAAGCGTTCGAGCATCCGTTTCGCATCCTCACGGTCCGCTGGCTTCTCCAAGATGACGCCGTCTAAGACGACGACCGTATCCGCGCCGATCACGATAGCATCTCGATGATCACGTGCCACATCCATCGCTTTCTCACGAGCGAGACGGGCAACGTAATCGCTCGGGGACTCCTTGCCGTCCGTTCCTTCCGTCACGTTCGATGGGATGACCTCATGCTCGATTCCCGCTTTACGCAGTAACTCCGTACGTCGTGGTGACATCGAGGCGAGAATGACACGCTTCTGTGTTGAATTCATTGTATCGACTCCTTCTCTTCTTCTAAAACGGGCTTCCTTGCAGTTTCACACTTCTCTGTTGATTGTAGGCAACACGGGTCGTAAACACAATCACTCGGGTCGAAAAAAACGCCCCTTCATTTTTTGAAGGGACGTGTCAATTCATGGTGTCGTATAGTCGTAGACTGGAATATCCTTCTGTTCGAAAGCCGGTTCCGGGATGTAACGATCTGGTACGAGCTGATCGAGGTCTGGACGATAGAAGGCATCCAGCTCGACCGTAAAATCAAGCGCCTGTACTTCTTCGACCGTATTTGGTCCCGTCTCGGCTGGTCCCGTGAACTGGACCGTCCGCAACACATGGATGCGGTTCATCGACTCAATCGATTCCAAGAACGAGACGAGGGCATCATACGTTTCGGCCTGAAGGGTCACGGTCGAACGAATTGTCGAGGCATTGACCGGTGCGACGTCCGTCGGTTCAGCCGGTTCATTCGTCTCACTGACGTCGGCCGGATTGAACGGCTCGACTGTCTCAGGTACCTCAGACTCAGCTACTAGCCCATCGGCGAACGCGATACTTGTGACATCGACGCCAGCTAATAAGCTTGCCTGAGACAACGCCTCGACGACCGTATCGAGTGCAGGTGCCGTCGGAACGCGTGTCTGGAGCGTTTGTGAGTCTGCCACGTCTACGGCTTTCCCTTCTTGACGCAACAGTTCAAGCTTCGTCCGTTCGAGCGAGAGGTCTCGCTCGAGCGCTTCGACTTCTCCTTGTTTGATGAAGTACGTATAACCGAAGTAAGCCGGAGCTATGATGGCTGCGAGGAGGCAAATCGCAAATAACGCATAAATTGTCGAACGCTTCATTGACTCACCACCTCCGCATCTGCTTCCTCTTCTTCAGTCAATTCTTCCTCCACGTCTTGGAACATGAACGTGAACTCTCCGATGTAGCGTGGAAGGGGGTCTTCTTCGAATGAACTCTCTTCTTCCTCTTCTGCCGACTTCAATTCGGTCGTCACGCCGAGAAGCTTCACGTCAAGGAAGCGTTCATCGGTCATAAGCGAACGTTGGAAGGCGTTCAAATCTTCAAGCGTCTCAAATTGTGTCCGCACGCTCATAATCGATCCGTCCGCGTAGTTATACGTCAACACGTAACCCGTCGGAGGCAATTGTTCGGTCAGCGCCCGAAGTGCCGGCACCGCATCTTTCTCCATGTCCGTCAACGCCGTCACGGTCTGGTCGAGCGAGAGCACTTGTTGTGCTTTCGAGTTCACTTGTTCCGTTTGATAGATTTCAACAAGTTGGAGTTCCTCTTCAATACGTGCTTGTTCTGCTTCCAATTGCCCCACCTCATAGTAAAGGTAACCGGCAGCGCCTCCTCCGAGGAGAAGTGCGACAAGTCCCGTCACGATTGGCCAACGGAGCGTCACATCGGTCGAGTTGATAAAGTTCGTATCCTGGTCCCGTTGAAGGGTCGCCATCCCGAGTAAAGGAAGCATCTGATGCGATAGCGGTGTCCCATGGGCAATCGCGAGCGGTTGTTCGACTCGAGTCACGGAGACGAGAGATTCGGCTTGAATCATGCGGACGAGGTCATCCACTTCAGATACTGTACCCGAGACGTACAAGTGGTCGATGGCACGACCATCCGTCCGTAGCGAGTAACGATAGAAATCAAGGAATCGGGCGAGTTCGTTCAACCAGTCATCCATCTGGTTCGCTTTCATCTCATCCGTCCCGTTGTATGTATACGTCACGACGCCGTCTTTCGTCCCGACTTGGTACGGGAGGTCTGACTCAATCGAACGAATGAAGCGAATCTGTCCTTCTTCTAACACCAACAATTGATGCGAGAACGGGGTCACATGCCAAATCAGTGTCGACTGAAGTGAATCGATCTCCGATAAACGCATGACACCGTTCGCGACCGCGACAGAGCGTGGCGTGATTTTCTTCAAAGCGAGACCACGTTTTTTCATGTACGAGCGCAGCGACTTCGTCAGCTCAATCGATACGGCATGAAGCATGACGTCCGTCTTGACCCCGTCTTCGCCTAACACTTCATAATCGAACGACACATCATCGAACGGTAAGATGATGGAACTGCCGATTTCCATGAACAAGTAGCCACGAATCTCATCCTTCGGAATCGTAGAAGGAATCTCGACTTTCCGTGACAACACTTCCGTCTCATCCAATGCGACCGCGCACGTCATTCCGCGACGAACTTTCAATTTACGACAGAGTTCGTCGAAGGCGAGACTGAACGCCGTCTCATCGAGAATCTTTCCTTCGCCATACGCATCTTTTGCCAACTGAACCGAGGCGCTTCGTTTGAACACACCTTGTTTGATGACGGCACCGTGGATGCTGAGTGCATCAAACGAAAAATAGGTGACCGTCCCTTTCTCTATCCCACGACTCATGATCGTTTTCCCCCTACATCAACTCAAAATACCAATCAAAAAAGCTTTCACTAAACCAAAACGTCAACATCGTCCCGAGCGCGATCGATGGCACGAACGGAATCGGTTGTTTTCGTCCAATTTTCTTTGAGGCGATCAAGCCCACTCCGACAACCGCTCCAATCAAGCTCGACAAGAACAAAGCGACGAGGACATCTCGAGGACCGAGCACGAGACCGATCATAGTAAACAATTTGACGTCCCCTGCCCCAAGTCCCCCTTTTGAGACGAAAAAGACGGTCGCTAAAAGAGAAAATCCGAGAAGCGCCCCAGCAAGCGGTGACCACCACGTGGCTCCTGTGACGTATGTAAGGACGAGTAATATCGGTGCCGTGATCCGCAAGATGACGTTCGGCACGAGCATCGTTGATAGATCAGATACGGCGAGGGCCAACAACGTCGATAAGAAGGCGAACGCGAGGAGCGTCGTCATACTAAATCCGTAAAGTGTAAAGCTATAGCCATATCCGATAGCTCCGAGCAATTCAAAGATCGGATACGTCGGCGCGATCCGCTCGCCACACCCACGGCATCTCCCACGAAGGGCGAGATAGCCGAAAATCGGGATGAGTTCCCACGGTGACAATTCGTGACCGCAAGACGGACAATGTGAGCGCGGTGTCACGATAGATTGATTGCGTGGCACGCGGAGCCCGACGACGTTCGTGAACGACGTGATAACCGCCCCGAGGACGATGCTATATAAGAATCCAATCAATTCGATCAAGGGAGGATCCTCCTTTTGTCAGTATATGCCAAAAACAGAAAACCGGCTAGGCTGAGCGAGTGCCCAGCGCCAGCCGGAGGGAATTATGGAGCAGTTGCTAAATTACCACTTTCTTTATTAAGAGAACTTTCGCCTTTATCTACAAATTTGAACTTAGATCCTGTCAAATTAACAGTATAAGTGTATGTCCCGCTACTTTCAGTTATGTCTACTGTAGCTACTGAATAAGCACTTCCGCCAAACGGATCTTTCATATCACTAATATATGATTGAGTTCCTACAATTCGCGGTGTAGTCCCCGCAGCAGCAGTATCAGTTTTTACTTTGAAGTCTAAACGCGTTTTGTCTAGTACAGGATTCGATGCAGTATACAATTTTGCCGCACTGACCATTTGTTTTGCATCAGCAACCATTGCATCCTTTTTCGAGTTCTCGATAATCCCACCAATCGCAACAACCGCGATGGCTGCGATAATTCCTAAAATAACAACGACAACGAGCAACTCGACGAGTGTAAGTCCACGCTCATCTTTTAATTGTTTGGCATCTTGCCAAATCATTTTCAACTTCTCTACCATGATTCATTCTCCCCTTTTGTGTGTTGTGCTGCATGTAAGCTAGATTTATTACGAAAGACCTAAACTAGAAGTAGAACAATTTTACTATACCTTCTAAATAAAGTATTGAAAAGGTATATTTTCAAAACTCTGCATATTCCGTTTACTGATTTTGAATATCGCCATAGATTTGGAACATCGGAACGACAATCGAGATGACAATCACCCCGACGACACTCGCTAGGACAACGATGAGAAGTGGCTCGATAATCGACTTGAGTCGATCCGTCGTCGTCTCGACCTCTGTCTCATAAAACTCGGCGACTTCGTTTAACATCGAATCCAAATCCCCGCTTTCTTCCCCGACCGCAATCATTTGCGTCATGAGTGGTGGGAAGTTCGAGTTGCGCATGAGCGGTTCGTGGAGCGGGATCCCTTGTGCCATCATTTCCCGTGCCTCCGTCAATCCTTTTCGGATGACGCGGTTCGACACGATACGTTCCGTGATCTCGATGGCTGTTAAAATCGGAACCGCTGCCTGTAACAGGACGGCCAAGCTTCGCGTCAGTAGCGCGATTTGCGACTTCGTCACAATCGGTCCGAAAATCGGCATCTTGAGCAGCAAGCGGTCGATGACGAATCGTTCTCGGTCCCGCTTCAACATCCACGTGAACACAAGCACCCCGAGTATGGCGATAGCGAGTAAGAGCCACCAGAACGCCGCGATAAAGTCTGAAACGGCGACGACGATTCTCGTGATGAGCGGAAGCTCACCGCCGAGTTGACCGAAGATGCTCGCGAACGTCGGAACGACGTTTACCATCAAGAAAGCGACGACACCGATGGCGACAATCGAGACGACCAACGGATACGTCAAGGCGGATATGACTTTCCGCTTCACATCATATTGTTTCTGGAGTTGGAGCCCGATCTGGTCGAGCGCCTCCTCCAAGTTCCCACTCGTCTCCCCGGCAAGTGCCATCGAACTGAAGAAGTTCGAAAAGATGCGTGGATGTTTTTTGATCGCCTCGGAATAGGCAATCCCTTCTTTCAAGTCATCCTCGACTTGACTGAGTGTCTTCTTCAAGACTTTCGATTCGGTCTGTACCCGCAAGATGGACGTCGCACGGACAATCGGCACCCCTGCTCGGATGAGCGTCGCGAACTGTCTGACGTACATGATTAGATGTTCGATTTTGACCCGTTCCGGTAGGATGTTGACCTCTTTGTTTAAGCCGGTCGACTCGAGTTCGGACAAGTCCGTCACAAGAATCGATTCTTGGCGTAACTTATCTTTTGCCTCCCGAAGCGAGACGGCCGTGATGCGACCTTTCTTGCGCTTCCCGTTCAGGAGCTTTCCTTCGTACTGAAATATCGCCATCACTCATCACCTCATCTCTTCTGTCGGGACGGCGTTCGGATTGATGATCCCTTGCCGTACGAGCTGTTCAATCGCGGCATCCATCGACTGCATCCCATGCTGGCGACTCGTCTGGATGACGGTCGGAAGCTGGAACTCTTTTTCATTTCGAATCAAGTTGGCGACCGCCGGGTTCCCTAGCATGATTTCCATCGCGGCGACACGACCTTTCGGCACATCGATTCGTGGAAACAATCGTTGACTGACGACCCCGAGCAAAACGTTCGCGAGCTGCGTCCGGATTTGATCTTGCTGCTCGGCCGGGAACGCATCGATGATTCGGCTCACGGTCGACATCGCACTCGATGTATGGAGCGTCGCCATGACGAGGTGCCCCGTCTCGGCTGCTGTCATCGCCGTCGAAATCGTTTCCAAGTCACGCATTTCCCCGAGCAAAATGACATCCGGGTCTTGGCGCAAAGCCGCTCGTAGACCGCTCACGAACTTCATGACGTCCGAGCCGATTTCGCGTTGGTCGACGATGCTTTGGTCGTGGGAATGCAAATATTCGATCGGATCTTCTAACGTGATGATCCGCTTTCGTTGCGTCCGATTGATCTCGTGAATCATCGCCGCAAGCGTTGTCGATTTCCCAGACCCGGTCGGCCCCGTCACGAGGATGAGACCGTGCGGTTTTTCAATCAATCGCTTCAACACTGTAGGCAAGTTGAGTTCATTTAATGTCGGGATTTCCCCGGAAATGGAACGGAATGCGATGGCAATCGTTCCCCGCTGATAATAGGCGTTGACACGGAAACGTGAGACACGCGGCACCCCGAACGAGAAGTCGAGATCACGTTCATGCTCGAGCCGTTCACGCATATCCTCCGTCATAATTTCTTTTAAAAAGGCTTCAAGATGATGAGGCAATACTTTCTCCTCACCCATCGTGATGAGACTCCCGTCTACCCTAATGATTGGTGGCGAACCTGCCGTCAAATGAATGTCTGAGGCGCGTCGCTCGACCGCATTCGTCAAGATGACTTCAATCGATTGATTAATCATAAGCACTCTCCGTAATGACCGTTCGTAATATTTCTTCAGTCGTCGTCAACCCGGCTGCGACTTTTTCTAGTCCGTCAGCCAGTAAGAACGTCGCTCCTTGTGACTTCGCGTATTCCACCATCTCAGATTCGGTCGCCTGGTTCATAATCATCCGTCGTAATCCTTCGTTGATTGGAATTACTTCATGGATGGCGAGACGCCCTCGGTATCCTGTCGAGTTGCATGAAGAACATCCTTTTCCACGAACAATTCGGTCGATGTGAATGCCTTCTGCCTCGAAGAGACGTTGTTCACTTTTTGAGACCGGTTCTGCCTGACCACAGTCACGACAGACGCGTCGTACGAGACGTTGCGCGACGAGCCCGGTCGTCGAAGCGGCGACGAGGAACGGTTCGACACCCATATCGACGAGACGGGTGATGGAACTGATGGCCGAGTTTGTATGTAGTGTAGATAGGACGAGGTGTCCTGTAAGTGAGGCCCGAATGGCAATCTCGGCTGTTTCGGTATCACGAATCTCCCCGACCATGACGATGTTCGGGTCTTGTCGTAAAATCGAACGAAGACCAGATGCGAACGTCAAACCGACTTTGGAGTTGACCTGAACTTGATTGATCCCATCGAGCTGATACTCGACCGGGTCTTCTACCGTGATGATGTTTTTCGTCTCGTCATTCAACTCTACTAGTGAGGCATAGAGAGTCGACGACTTCCCTGAACCGGTCGGACCAGTGATGAGAATAATGCCGTTCGGACGTTTGAGCATTTCGCGATACGCTTGCTCGTTTCGTTCCCCGAATCCTAGTTTCGTCAAATCTGTCAGCCCTTGTGACGAGTCGAGCACTCGAATTACAATCTTCTCCCCGTACATCGTTGGGAGCGTCGACACACGGAAGTCATAGGCGCGATTGCGTAACGTATACTTAATCCGCCCATCTTGTGGGAGACGACTTTCCGTGATATCGAGGTTACTCATGACTTTGAGGCGTGTCAGCATAACACTTTGAATTTTCTTCGGATAAATCGTTTCCGTACGCAAATCTCCATCAATCCGAAAGCGGACATGAAGTTGTTTCTCATGTGGGTCGAAATGGATATCTGATGCTCGTTGATCGATTGCACTCAAGAAGATTTGGTTCACGAGACGAATGATTGGGGCATCGTCCCGACTAGTCGTTTCTTGTCGATCCATATCCGGTGCATCTTCCTTTAAAATCTCGACGAGTGAATGATCCATCTCATAATAACGACTGATTGTCTTTCGAATCTGTTCACGTGTCGAAATACCAATCTCGATATTCATCCCAGTCTGCAAACGAACGTCATCGATCGCAATCAAATCGAGTGGGTCGGCCGTCGCAATATGAAGCGTGTTTCCAATCAATTGATACGGCATGACATCATGTTTTTGTGCCAATGCTTTCGGCACGAGTTTCGTGACGGTCACGTTGATATCTTGTGCATACAGCTCGATAATCGGCACATGGAGTTGTTCATGAATCATCTGAATCAATTGCGTTTCGGTAATGTGGTTCAACCGAATGAGTGTGTCCCCCAGCTTTTCACCTGGGCGTTTTTGTTCGAGCGCTTCATCGAGCTGACTCGTCGTTATGAGTCCGGCCTCGATGAGCATCTCGCCGAGTCTTCGTTTCGTTCGTCTCACGTCACTTCACCATCCTCTGAGGAGCCTCCTCTTGCTCGACTTCCCTCTCTTCGACGAAAGTACTGGCCGTCACTCCACCAATCAATATGACAAGGAGTAGGAACCACGCCCACCATGCTTGCGTCAACGACTCCGTCACCATGTAGTAAATTCCTGCTGAAAGAAGTGCTGTCCAGACACTGATGAGTAATTTCGTTTCACGCTTCTTCATCGATGGGACAGACAAGGCGAATAACGTCAATGTGGCCAATACCCAAAAACCAAGTAAAATCATATAACCAATCATCCGACTGCCTCCTGATCTGCAGGGTCTTCTTCAAATACGGGCGGTTCTTCAAAGTCGTCATTTAGTTCATCGTCAAAAGTCGGGTCTTCTTCCACCTCTTCATCCGGGAATGTTGGAATGACCGGTTCGACCGGTTCAGGTGGCGGAAGTGGGACCGAGCTCTTCGTCACGATTTCCGGTGTCGGGGCATAAAAATCAAATCCGAGCAACTCCATCGTTTCTCCTTCTTCCGTCACTTTGACGCGATACAACTTACCTGACTGGCCAGATTGTCCAGATTGTGTGACTGATGAGCTGCCTGCCGGAAGTGACGAAGAGAAACGGACGACTTTTTGATAAGGAACCGACGTCACTTCTTCCACTCGCGCCTCGTAAGCCGATTCAAACGGTTGACCGAGTAATTGGACGGTCACCGCATTCCCTTCATTCAAAACGAGAATGGCGTATGATGACTTCTCACGGTTTTGCACCGCAAAGTTCGAGCGGGCGTCCACTTTCGTGTCATATCCAAGTTCGACACCAGACGGAAGCGTCTCATGCGGCACACGTTCAAGAATGGCGAACGGCGTGGCAGCGAACATGCGATAAAACGAAGAGCCAAGTGTCGTGAGCGCCTCAAAGTCTTCCCCGAACGATTTGAGACTAAAGATATCACCTGCTGCCATCTCGAATCCGTTCATTCGGTCGAGCGCCGACTGCATCGCCGGAGTCGGGCTCACGGTAAATGAAGCAACGACTTCACTCTCTGCCGCGACTTGTTCCAATGCGACCGTTGACTCAAGCATCGATGCCGCTTCCATCAAGGCCGGGGCAATCATCGTCATCGTCACAGGTTGACCTTCGAGATAAGGTTCGACTTTTGACTCATCGATTGCGGTCAACAATGGGTATTCACCGTCATCCGGGATGGCATCGAGCGTGTTCGGTACGTCAAACGTCACGACTTCTTTTCCGATTTCAATGACGGTCCCGTCCATCAGATTGACCGAAAACGGCATCGTGTTGAAATCTTTGATGGCGTTATCGAGACGAACGTCAGCCTCTTCCTTCGTCATTCCCGAAACATCGACGCCCGCGACTATTGTTTCTGTATATGTAGTGCTTGATTCGGCGGACGCATCTAAGTAATTGACGAGTCCGATGGTCGGCAACGTCACGAGTGCAACGAGTCCGATCAGAATGAAAAGATGCATCCCATACCGCTTCATGTAAAAATCCCCCTATGTTTCATCTGTCTACTATTCTATGTATCCGTTCAGTGTGTAACTTTAGTATAATATGTATTGTACAAAAAATAACAATTTATTCATTATTCCATACGTTATTTACCGATTGTTTTACTTTTTTTGAATAGGAGGTCAACGTTTTGTCGCATAACCAAAAAGGGTTTACGCTCGTTGAAGTACTCGTCTCCATTATCGTCGTTTCTATCTTGGCAGGAGCCATGATGAGTATCTTCTCGCAAAGTCTTCAAATTACCTCTTCTGATTTAGATCGAACGGTTGCAAATCAAATTGCACAAAGCACGTTACATACGATTGAACGCAGAGCGAAGGAGTCTGACACTTCATTTTCTCTTGATGCGTTGAAAACAGATGTGAATGGAACTTGTGATTTATGTTCGACCACAATAAATGGTCGCGATTATTCGATTGACATTGATTCCGTTCAAACTTCTTCGAACGTTATGGACGTGACCATCATCGTTGATTCCGATACGTTACTCCAACCAATCACGCTGAAAGGAGTCGTGACCGATGCGAGCCTCCATGAAAAGTTCCCTGAAACGAGCAATCCAGAAGCTACAACGCCCTGAAGAAGGTGTCACACTTGTTGAGTTGTTGTTGGCGCTCGTTATTTCCACCATCTTCGCCGGAATTATCATCACGGTATTTTTATCTGGGACGCTCGGCTTTCGTTTGACGAATGATTCTAGTTCTCTTCGAGCAGAAGCGGACTATTTGATTGCTTCGGTCATGCAGGACTTGAACCAAACAAAATTTGATGCGATGACTGAACGTAATGGGGTCTATACGTTTCACGTCTTAAATGACCCGAAAGTATCGGCGAATGGGATTTTGTATCGTGAAAGCGGCTATCTCGATACCGGCAAAACATTATCCGCTGCTTCCTTCTCTTCTTCTACGAATGATGTCGTACTCCAATCGATGGACATTTCGATTGTTGACGGTGCCGTCGAAGCGAGAGTCAATCAGCCATCCTACTATAAGTCTGGCTTGATTGAACTGACAATCACACTATCTCCAGCCAATGATCCATCTGAGACGAAGACATTCAAGAGTGCCATCCCATTCTGAAAAGGAGTTTGTACCTATGAAGCAAGATGAACGAGGTTACGTCCTCATTCTTGTCCTCGTGACCATGGCGGCATTAGCCGTCTTGTCACTTGCTGCCATCCAAGTCAACTTAGCGACAAATAAACAGACCATCATTCGCGTTGACGAGACACAACTCGATGCCGACGTCAAAAGTACGTTAAATCTTCTAGTTGCTGATTTAAAGACAACATTTCCGATTCACGATGAAGCAGATGTACCTAATTACATGAAATCGGAGCAAGCCTTTCAAGACGAAATAAATTCGTTACTCGTGAGTAATCAATCATATACCGGAAACCAATTGTCCGGAGATAACGATGTCGTCTATTCGATTGAACGCTCTACTGCAGATCGAACCGATGCCCCATTCACAACTGTCCTCACACTGACAGCAACGGGCACGACAGTCCCAAAAGCCGAGCAACCAATACAAACGGCTACGTACACACAAGAAGTATATGTGACCGCCCTGCCATCTTTTTTGTATTACGTACTCGGGTCTGACGAGCAGCTGACAGTCAATGGTCCACCTAAAATCACAGGAAACATCTTTGTCGGAAATAGTGATGCTTCGACGAATGAATTAAACGTTCAACGAACTGCATTCTACCAACTAGGTTCAACAAAGAAATCACTTGAAAATAGTTCGACAAGTCGATTTTATTTGGACGGAAAAATCGATTTAGCACCTGGAGCGACTTGTGATGGTTGCGAGTTAAACGAATATTTCACGAGTGACACGACACCGATTGCAGGAGAAAAACCAAAGATTGGCGAGATTGATTCATCCTTCTCACCATTCAATTTCGACTATTCGATTATTCAATACGTCAATCGCTTCCAATCTGCTACGAAACTAAGCTACGAAGATGCGCCTGCCACTTCCATTTTTAATAGCGGACGGATACCAGCAATCTCAAGTCCTCCTTACTTGGAGCAGCCCAACCTCGGATTGACGGAATATATCGACAAACAGCAGATTGATGCGATTGATTCTCTTAAAATCATCACATCACCCGTCGCCGCTTCTACCATTATTAGTGAATCGGTCGCGAGCTCTAACGTGCCGCTCTTATTCGATGGGGACGTCATCATCGAAGCGATACGTCCAATCACAATTAGTCGCCCACTTATTGTGAATGGAAACCTTACGATTCGAGGAAATGTCGCGTTCAATACGACTGTATACGCCCTGAAAGATGCCTTTATCGACCGTGCTTCCATCACAGGGGTCAGCCAATCCCAAAATAGCTCTCTCGTTCTGTTAGCGAAAGGAAAAGTGCTGTTAAATCGAATCAATGAATTTGAAGATGCGACGACACCGCTCCAAGCATTTTTATACAGTGACTCAGAGGAGAAGAGTAAACTGTACGCAGTTGGCTCAATCATCAATATAAAAGGTGGTCTTTATAGTCGTGGTCCACTAGAAATCAATACGTTCCGGGGGACGTTCCGCCCACTACCAGCCCAAAGTGCAAAAGAGGCCCAGTTTGCACCAGGTAACCGGACCCAGACCGATGATATCGAAAAATCACGCCTGATCATGACGTATAACGAAGGCGTGTTTGAACAAATCAATACGTTACCTGTTTCCAACCAACTTCAACTGTTTACCGCACGTCCTGTCAAACAATGAACATAAAAAAAGAAGCCGACATCAAATCGGCTTCTTTTTCGTATACTTAGTAAAAATCACCAGCTGGTGTATCGATACCAGGGTTTGGATCTGTCCCGTCTTTCACTTGAACGTAGAAATATTGAGAAATGGGCTCGGGGCCCCCACCATTCGGGAATGAGGCGCTGACATCTTGTGTAACAAGTCCCACTTTCGCAAGTCCTGGTTTCAACAGTTTGAGTTCCCCCTGTTCGATTCTTAGCACATCTGTCCCTTCCAATACCGTCAATCCATAGCCCGTAACGTTCGCTGTATCCGGATAGAAAGTGATTTGTTTCCCATACGAATATGGACTGTCGCTCATGTACAGGATGACGTTCGGCGTTGAAATCAACTGCGGGTATTCTTTGACGTCGATCAATGTTCGTTTCGATTGTCCTGGATAATCTGTAAGTTCACCTAGTATTGTCACGCCACCCTGACTCCCGTGTTCGGCACGAACCGTTGCAACGTTCACGCCAGTTTCAGAGACAGACAACGCAGTGGATGAGGACGTCCAGTCTACCCCTAATGGTCCACTCAATTTAGACCCGTCTAATTTCTTCTGGTCTAAGGTAATGGTCACAGATTGTTTGATGAGGGTACCTTCTGCATCTTGATATACCCATAGTTCGTTCGGTTTCGGATTCAATGCGAGATCCGGCAACTTCACCATCACTTTTAAATCATTTGACTTCACGACATAACCATTCGGATACGTATATGTCGCTCGAATTGTCGTCTCCCCTACTATTTTAGGAAAAATCGATACCGTTGTTCCGTTTGACTTCAGTCCGACAATCCCATCGTTGTCGCTTTCCCATCTCACCTTAGAAGAATCGATGGTACCCGTAGCGTCTACGTTCGTACTAGCATCTTCTCCTACATACAACGTCAACGTATTCGGAACGGTCAAAGTCGTTCCTTTTACTGTAACGGTTTTAGATGATAGTGTCCCTGGACTGCCATTTATGTCACGATCATGCTTCGTTGTACCTTGTCCAGAATGCTCCGCATAAAAGGTATACGCAAACTTACCAGAATTAAATGTAAATGTTCCAGGTGTTGTCGCGGTTAAAGGAATGGAGAATTCAGAAATCAGTGAGTTTTTATTCAGTACTTTGTTACATTTATTATCATTCTTCCCCTTCTCCTTCATACATTCTAGCGAAAACTTTCCTGTTAACTCTCGCGTCTCTTTATTGAAAGCAAAACCTTCAGGTAAGTCTTTATTATCAGGTACCGTAAACTCCTTAGGAATCTTCTCCACAATTTCCGCATTCCATTTGATTAGTTCATAGGAATTTAGACTAGGACGGCCTTTCACTTCATTTAGAATTTTTTGGGGGTCAAAGGTATACGTCAACGTAAAGATTGATTGCACCCAATCTTCGTCTGGAGATATCGTTCGAATGACTTCACCATTAACTGGTGTCGTGATCGGATAATCGCTATCTTTCTTAGCAAACGTTGAGGAGTAAATAGAAAGGATGAATACTGTCGCAATCAATATGATCAGGCCGTACTTGGATCTCGGATGCTTGAACATGGAAAGTCCTCCAGTCGGTTTGTCGTCACACTTCTTCAGTTAATTCATACCCTTTCCAATCCCATTTAACAAGTTCATTTTTTCAAACTTTGGAAATGAGTTCTTACTTCACTAATGAAATAAAGAGACCCGGTCACAATCAACGTCTTACTCGTCGGCGCTTCCATCCAATCGTTTAGCCATTCTTTCCATTCAACGAAGCGTGCTCCATCTTTTATAAGCTGCTCTTTCGTTCTCGCACGTGGAAAATCAAACGTCGTCTCGTACACGTCGCCAATCTCTTGAAGCGCGTGAATCATCGTGTCACGGTCCTTGTCCGCTAAAATCGCTGTCAGCACGGTCACGTCTGTCTCTTGTTTGGCTTGCACAACCAATGCCTCGATGCCTTCCTGGTTATGTGCCCCATCCAAGATCACACGTGGTCGTTTGGAGACGAGTTCATATCGCCCCGGATGTTGTGCCCGCTCAAGACCAGAACGAATTGCCTTTTCCGTCCAACCGAGATGACGCGCTACGGCAACGGCACATGACCCGTTATAAGCTTGATGATGTCCCGTCAATCCGAGCACGACAGGCGGCATCCCTTCATACGTCACAATCGTCTCAGCCCCGTCCTCGATTTCTGTCACAAGTGTTCGTACATCATGAATCGAAGCGCCCACGTCTTCTCCTTTTTGAAGCAACAGTTCAATCAACTTTTCCTCACCGACACTATGGAACATCGGCACGTCATACTTCATGATGCCGTATTTCTCCATCGCAATCTCTTCAAGCGTATCCCCGAGAATCCCTTGATGGTCATGTCCAATCGACGTCACGATGGTCGCAAGTGGATGTGTCAACACGTTCGTCGAGTCGAGTCGTCCCCCGAGACCGACTTCCCAAATGATCACATCCGGACGCGTGTCATCAAAATAGCACCATGCCATCATCGTCAAGAGTTCAAACTCCGTCAACGTCTCTGGCGCCTCGTCCGCACACGCTTTGACACGGTTCGCCACGTCGACGAGCGCGTCTTCTTGAATCGGTTCCCCGTTCAACATAATCCGTTCCTCGAACTGAATGATATAAGGCGACGTGAACGTTCCGACGGATAATCCATTCTCCATCGCCATTGCCCGTAAAAAGGCCACGGTCGATCCTTTTCCGTTTGTCCCTGCCACATGAATGGATGGACGTTCTTCTAACCCTAGTTGCTCAATCATCCAGTTCATCCGCTCAAGACCCGGTTTGATCCCGAAGCGAAGCTGTCCACTCAACCAATCGAATACATCTTGTCTCGTCTTCATCTTCCACACTCCTACTGTTTACACTTCTGTTTCATCTTATCAAAATTCACGACAGCCGTTATGGAAAACAGTCTGTGCTATACTCGAAGCGAAGAAGGAGGCATGCGCCATGACAACTGACTGGAACTTCGAGGCGACGTACCTCGAACTACGTGACATCTTTTACGACCGTGGACCCATCCATCCGGTCGACAATCCAACACTTGTCTTGTTTAACGATCCATTAGCCGCGTCGCTCGGGCTTGATGCACAAACACTCAAACAAGACATCGATTTACTTGCAGGCAATCGTCAAACCGAGACGTCGTTCTCGCAAGCCTACGCCGGACATCAATTCGGCAACTTGACGATGCTCGGAGACGGACGGGCCCTCATGCTAGGGGAGCACGTGACTCAAGACGGGAAACGTGTCGATGTGCAACTCAAAGGCTCTGGACCGACGGAGTACTCTAGAGGTGGCGACGGACGAGCCGCCCTCGGGCCGATGGTACGGGAATTTATTATCAGCGAGGCGATGCATGCACTCGGCATCCCAACGAACCGGGCACTCGCCGTCGTGCAGACCGGGGAAGCCATCATGCGTCAAGGTCCAAAACATGGAGCCATCCTGACCCGGGTCGCCTCGAGTCACTTGCGTGTCGGGACGTTCCAATTCGCGGCAGGTGCCGGCTCCATCGATGACGTCATCGCGCTCGCGGAATTTGCAATCAAACGTCACGACCCAGACCTCATCGATGCACCCGATCGCTACGAACAGTTTCTCGGACGCGTCGTCGAAAGACAGGCGAGACTCATCGCTAACTGGCAACTCGTCGGGTTCATTCACGGGGTGATGAATACGGACAATATGTTCATCAGTGGAGAAGGTCTCGATTACGGACCGTGCGCATTTATGGATACTTATCATCCGGAGACGGTCTTCAGTTCGATCGACCGGGAAGGACGATACGCCTACGGAAATCAACCGTACATCGGGTCTTGGAACCTTGCCCGACTCGCAGAGACATTGCTGCCGCTCCTTGGGGAGACGAAAGAAGAAGCAGTCGATGTGGCAAACAAACAGCTCACACGCTATACGGAGTTGTATAAAGAAGCCTACTTTACCGGACTCGCGCACAAGATCGGCGTATACGTCCGAAAAGACGGTGACGATGCACTAACCGATGAACTGCTCCGCTTGATGATGGAGACAGAGGCAGATTATACGAATACGTTCCGTTCGTTGACGCTCGGTGAAATCGATTCGCTTTCATTCGCAACTCGGGAAGATGGGAAGGCGTGGCTTGACGCTTGGCAAAAACGCCTAAGCGAACAAGGTCTACCAGACGAGGACGTAAGTCGAATCATGTGCCAATACAACCCGGCCGTCATTCCTCGAAATCATCATGTCGAAAAAGCGATTCAAGCAGCAGAACGAGGCGATTTCGGACCGACCGAGGCGCTACTCACGATTTTACTTGACCCTTATAACTACGACCAACCGTCTGAATACGTATCAGCAGGTCCACCGTGGACGTATCCGTACCAAACGTTTTGTGGCACATGAACCATTTCGCATTCGCGAGATGGTTTTTTTGAATCATTTTCCAATCTTCAAACGTAAGATAAGGTATTACAAAATGGAGGTACTTATATATGCGCTTACTCACCTCACTCGTCTCATTAGGATTTGCCTGTTTACTCGCACTCGAACTCTGGCAAGCCCCATACTTAAGCAATATCGTTTGGGCGATGCCCGTCTTTTTCTTGAGTGTGTCGTTCGTCCAGTACATGAAACATCTCAATGAGTCGGAATGGAGTGACACAAAATGAAAAAACTGATTCCATTGATCCTCATTACCGCTTCAGCATCTTATGTAGTGTATAGTCTATATCTAACTTTAGTCGGTCAACCGATTCAGCCACAGTTGACTGGTGTGGCGATTGGTCTTCTTTTTACATCTTCATACTACATCACAACAGGCCGTGTGCCGTTTTGGAGTGAAGAGGAAGAGGCATGAAACGCATCTATATCGCTCTCCTGGTTATTGGTGCGGCTCTATATTCCACGTATATCGTTCACCTGTTTCGAATCGGTTTCACGACCCCACTGTTTACTCAACTCCCGATGCTATTAGGTATTGGAGTCATCGTCTGGTGGCTCATTCAAACAAGACCCGAACGTCGCTCTTGACGCTCGGGTCTTGTTGTTATTCTGAATCATGAAAAGGAAACGACACAGATGAAGGTTCCGGTAGAGAATCAGCTAGCTTCAACAACTCCTCTTCCGAGATATTTCCCGTTACGATGATCAGCTTACCTTGAGATAAGTAATATAAGCCGCTCCCGTATGCTTGCTCCAGTAGGTATGGTTTTGGCTGATCCGACATCTCCCCTTCGATTTCAGTGAAATCGTCCGTCTCAATGATACTGATGAGGCGTGTCTCATCGTATAACGTCCAAAGCTTCACCGGCCAATCGTTAACTGAATAGTCAGAGCTGATGACTTCCATCTCTTTGACTGGAAGATTTAATCCCTGAGTAGACGCACTGGACGTATCGGGTACCCCGAAGCGTTGCATCCCGCGTTGCGCCCATCCCTTCTTTTCATCATGAATGAATACGCCAAACGGGTTTTCACGGTCAGGGACGGTCATCGCAACTAAACCGATTCCTCCGACCATCGTCTCCGTTAAAATGTGATCCTTCGACAACTGTTTTGTTGAGCCATCTTCATATTGAAGGGTGATTTGTGCCACGACCGCGTCAGAGACCTTTTCTGTCCCTAGTGGTACTTCGGCAATCATCGTCCCTGTCACTTCTGCGTCGGGAAATTGTGATTCATCGATTCCTTCCACTTGCTCTACTTTTTTCACCTCAACCGTCTCCACAGACTTCGTCTCTTTTGGTGCCATACACCCCGCTAGCCCCAACACAAGAACACAGATTACCCCGATTCGCTTCATCTCATACCCCCATTTCCATGATTCCTAATGTTTAGCACCAATCCAAAATCTCTTTTGTACATAAAGAATCTTTATTCTGATTCATCGAAAGGAAACGACACAGATGAAGGTTCCGGTAAAGAATCAGCTAGTGTCAACAGCTCTTCTTCAGAGATGTTTCCTGTCACGAGAATCAGTTTGTCTCGACTGATGAAGTAGATTCCATTGCCGCTCGGCTGGTTCAATCGATCATACTCCACTCCATCTGCATGACGATTGATTCGCTCACCGTCTCCCACACTGAATGCATCGGTCATCAAAATGGTGACTAGTTGCGTCTCATCATATAACGTCCACAGTTTTACAGGTCGTTCCACGTCATCGATTTCACTATCGATTGTATACATCAAATCTTGTGGGAGCGCCAAGTCGTGACGTCTTTTATCAGAAGCGTCAGTAATCCCAAAATGCTTCATCCCGTGCATGACCCATTCCTTGTCACGTGAATAGTGATATACCCCGAAGGAAGGTGTTTGGTTCGGATGACCAATCGCGATCAATCCGATGTCTCCGACTGTCGTCTCATAGATGACATCGTTTTTAGAAAGGTGTCCTTCTGACCCGTCCTTGTATTGAAGTGTAATTTGCTGAACCACCGCATCTGATAGCGATTCGGTGCCTTTTGGTACATCTTCAACTAGCGTACCTACCCATTCAGGCGAGGTGGTCACTTCAATCGTCTCAACTTCATCTCTGTCTTTCTTTATAGACTTCGTCTCTTCTGATGTCGTACATCCAGTCAGCCCCAACACAAGAACACACATTAACCCGATTCGTTTCATCTTGTATCCCCTTTTCTACATCTACCTCTCCAAATTCTACCAAAACACAAAAAAACCTTCTTCAGAGAATTCATCTCCAAAGAAGGTCCATGTCTTATTTACGCAACTCTTCTAAACGGGCGCGGACCGCGTCACGCTTGTCGAGGTAATCTTTTTCTTTTGCTTTCTCTTCGTCGATGACGTGAGCCGGTGCCTTGGCGATGAAGCCTTGGTTTCCGAGTTTCTTCTGTACGCGCTCGACTTCTTTCTCATACTTCGCCACTTCTTTTTCAAGACGCGCGATTTCTTCTTCGAAATTGATGAGGTCTGCGAGCGGGATGAAGAGCTCCGCTCCTGTCATGATCGCTGACATCGACTTGTCCGGAGCCGTGAGGCCACGTCCGATTTCAAGCTCTGTCGCATTCGTGAACTTGCCGATCGTCATTTCGTTCGCGCTCAAGTAACCTTGTGTCGCATCGTCGCTTGTCGAGATGAAGAGCTGGATTGGTTTCGACATCGGTGCGTTCACTTCGGCACGGATGTTACGAACCGAGCGGATGACGTTCATCACAGCTTCAAACGCTGGAACCGAATCTGCGAAGTGAAGGTCGTCACGACGCGTCGGGTAACTTGCACGAACGATTGAATCACCTTCGTGCGGCAAGTGCTGCCAAATTTCCTCTGTGAGGAACGGCATGAACGGATGCATGAGACGCATGATTGAATCAAGCGTGTGCGCGAGGACCGAACGTGTCGTGTGCTTCGCCGCTTCGTCTTCACCGTAGAGCGTGAGTTTCGCCATCTCGATGTACCAGTTACAGAACTCTTCCCAGATGAAGTTGTACAAGTAGCGACCTGCTTCACCGAACTCGTACTTGTCGACGAGGCGTGTCACTTGGTCGATCGTATCGTTCAAGCGTGTCAAGATCCACTTGTCAGCAAGCGTCTTCTCGCCCGTGAGGTCGATCTCTTCCACTTTGAGTCCATCCATGTTCATGAGAGCGAAACGGCTCGCGTTCCAAATCTTGTTCGAGAAGTTCCATGTCGACTCGATCTTCTCCCAATAGAAACGAAGGTCGTTCCCTGGTGTCGAACCTGTGAGGAGGAACCAACGGAGTGAATCCGCTCCGTACTGGTCGATGACTTCCATCGGGTCAACGCCGTTACCGAGTGACTTCGACATCTTGCGTCCTTCCGAGTCACGGATGAGACCGTGGATGAGAACATCGTTGAACGGTTGTTTCCCTGTGAACTCGAGTGATTGGAAGATCATGCGTGATACCCAGAAGAAGATGATGTCGTATCCCGTAACGAGCGCGCTCGTCGGGAAGTAACGGTTGAAGTCCGGTGCGTCCGTATCCGGCCAGCCCATCGTTGAGAACGGCCAAAGCGCTGACGAGAACCATGTGTCGAGGACGTCCTCGTCTTGTGTCCAGTTCTCACTGTCCGCTGGCGCTTCTTTTCCTACATACACTTCGCCTGTCTCGTTATGGTACCAAGCTGGGATGCGGTGGCCCCACCAAAGTTGACGGCTGATACACCAGTCGCGGATGTTCTCCATCCAACGGAGGTACGTGCCTTCGAAGCGTTCTGGGACGAAGTTGACTTTCGTGTCGTCGTTTCCTTGTGCCTCGAGTGCCGCTTTTGAGAGTGGCTCCATGTCAACGAACCATTGTTTCGAAAGGTATGGTTCGATGACTGCGCCTGAACGCTCTGAGTGACCGACCGAGTGCGTGTGCGGTTCAATCTTCACGAGTGTGCCGTCAGCCTCTAAGTCTTTGACGAGTTGCTTGCGGCACTCGAAGCGGTCGAGCCCTTCGTACTTGCCAGCGTTCTCGTTCATCTTCCCGCCTTCGTCCATGACGAGGATACGTGGAAGTTCGTGACGGTTTCCGATTTCAAAGTCATTCGGGTCGTGGGCAGGCGTGATCTTCACGCAACCTGTACCGAACTCCATGTCGACGTAGTCGTCCGCAACGATCGGAATCTCACGGTTCATGACCGGAAGCATGATCGTCTTGCCGATGAGGTGTGTGTAACGCTCATCTTTCGGGTTGACGGCAACCGCCGTATCCCCGAGCATCGTCTCTGGACGTGTCGTCGCGATCTCGATGTGACCTGAGCCGTCAGCGAGTGGATACTTCATGTGATAGAACGCACCCTCGACTTCTTGGTAAATAACCTCGATATCCGAAACGGCCGTCTTTTGAGCCGGGTCCCAGTTGACGATATATTCGCCACGGTAGATCAAGCCTTTCTCATACAAGCGAACGAATACTTCTTGAACGGCTTTTGAGAGCCCTTCGTCGAGTGTGAAGCGTTCACGTGAATAGTCGAGGCCGAGACCGAGCTTAGACCATTGGTCGCGAATCGTCTTCGCGTACTCGTCTTTCCATTCCCACGTCTTCTCGAGGAACTTCTCACGTCCGAGGTCGTAACGCATGACGCCTTCTTCACGGAGTTTTTGTTCAACTTTCGCCTGTGTCGCGATGCCGGCATGGTCCATTCCCGGGAGCCAGAGCACGTCATAGCCTTGCATGCGCTTGAGACGCGTCAACAAATCTTGGAGCGTCGTGTCCCAAGCGTGACCGAGGTGAAGTTTCCCCGTAACGTTCGGTGGTGGGATGACGATCGTGTACGGTTGTTTCGAATCGTCCTCATCTGCTTTAAATACATCATTCTCTAACCAGTAGTCGTACCATTTTGACTCCGTCGCACTTGGGTCGTACTTCGTCGGCATGGTAATTTCATTTGTTTCATGGGCCATGTGTGGCGCCTCCTCTATATCTTAATGAACACAAAAACGGCTTCTCTCGTCCTATACGCTAAGGACGAAAGAAGCCGTGATCTTCCGCGGTACCACCTTAGTTCGCCAACAAGTGGCGCACTCAAAATCGAATAACGGTCGATGGACCGAACTTTCTTACTCCATTCAGAAAGTCAGCTCCGAGGCGACTTCCGCGTCCATCCCTCGCAACCTTTCACCAAGCGGTCGCGTCTCTAAAAAGGAATGGATGATGCGTACTACTCCTCATCAAAGCAATTCATCATATCTGTTAAATAATTGTAGCGACAGAAACGTCAGCAGTCAAGATTAGAGTGAAAACTCTTCTTGAAGCTCCTTGAACGTCGCTTCGACCGCTGCAATCGTCTTCTCGATATCCTCATCCGTATGCGCCGTCGAGAGGAACAATCCTTCGAACTGTGACGGTGGCAAGAATACGCCGCGCGCTGCCATCTTCTGATAGTACGAACGGAACATCTCGAGGTTCGCCGATTTCGCTTTCTCGAAGTTCGTCACTTTCTCATTCGTGAAGAAGAAACCAAACATCGAGCCGGCACGGTTCGTGTCGTGCGGGATGTTGTATTTCTCACCGGCCTGCGTGAATCCTTCCGCGAGACGGTCTGCCTTCCGCTCGAACTCCGTATAGTGCTCAGGCTTCAGTTGCGAGAGTGTCGTATAACCGGCAATCATCGCGAGTGGGTTACCTGAGAGCGTACCCGCTTGATAGATTGGACCTTGCGGCGCAATCTGTTCCATGATTTCACGTTTCCCGCCGTAAGCACCGACCGGAAGTCCACCGCCGATGACCTTACCGAGACATGTGAGGTCCGGTGTGACACCGAAGTATCCTTGTGCACAGTTGTACCCGACACGGAAGCCCGTCATGACCTCATCAAAGATGAGAAGCGCGCCATTTTGTTCCGTGATTTCACGGAGTCCTTCGAGGAATCCTGGTTGTGGTGGTACGAAGCCCATGTTTCCAGCCGCTGGTTCGACGATGACACCAGCGAGATCGTCGCCGTATTTCTCAAACGCGACGCGGACTGCGTCCAAGTCGTTGTAAGGAACGGTGAGCGTGTGGCTTGCGAGTTCTTTCGGTACACCTGGTGAGTCCGGAAGACCGAGTGTTGCGACACCCGAACCGGCTTTAATGAGAAGCGAGTCGCCGTGTCCGTGGTAGCATCCTTCGAACTTCAAGATCTTCGTCTTCCCTGTATAGCCGCGTGCGAGGCGAAGTGCTGCCATCGTCGCTTCCGTACCCGAGTTGACCATACGAACCATCTCGATTGATGGGACGCGGTCGATGACGAGTTCTGCCATCTTCGTCTCAAGCTCGGTCGGCGTTCCGAACGTCCAGCCTTTTTCAGCTTGTTCTTGGATCGCTTTCGTGACGACAGGGTCACGGTGACCGAGGATGAGTGGTCCCCATGAGAGGACGTAATCGATATACTCGTTGCCGTCGATGTCATAGACGCGTGAACCTTCACCACGTTCGGCGAAGATTGGTGTCATACCAACCGATTTGTAGGCACGGACCGGACTGTTGACACCGCCTGGCATGAGTGGGCGGGCTTGTTCGAACGCTTCTTGTGAGCGCGTTTGGTTGTATGTCATGCGTAGTCTCCTTCCAAATAGCGACAAACGTCTTTTGCGAAATACGTGACGATGAGATCGGCACCGGCACGTTTGAATCCGACCATCGTCTCCATGACGATGCGTTCTTCGTCGACCCAGTCGTTGAGTGACGCGGCTTTAATCATCGCGTACTCTCCGCTCACGTTATACGCCACAATTGGCATATCGAGTGAGTCGCGCATATCACGGATGATGTCCATGAATGCGAGAGCCGGTTTAACAATCATGAAGTCGGCACCTTGTTCGACGTCAGATTGTGACTCGCGGAACGCCTCACGACGGTTCGCCGGGTCCATCTGATAGCCTTTACGGTCGCCTTCCCCTGGAGCTGATTGGGCAGCGTCACGGAACGGTCCGTAATACGCCGACGCATATTTCACGCCATAGCTCATGATCGGGATGTGGCTAAACCCGTTTTGGTCGAGACCTTCACGGATGGCTGCAACGAATCCGTCCATCATCGAACTCGGTGCGATGATATCGGCACCCGCTTGTGCTTGCGTGATAGCTGTCTGGACGTGAAGAGGAAGCGATGCGTCGTTATCGACGTCCCCGTCCTTCACGAGGCCACAGTGACCTGTAGACGTGTATTCACACAGGCACGTATCGGCGATGACAGTGAGCTGTGGCGCCCACTCTTTTACTTTACGGATCGCTTCTTGGACGATGCCGTGGTCGTGATACGCTTCACTGCCTTCCGGGTCTTTATGTTCCGGCACTCCGAACAAGAGCACGGATCGGAGACCGAGGTCGACGATTTCTTTGATCTCTTCTTCGAGTCGGTCAAGTGAATAATTAAAGACGCCAGGCATCGAGCTGACTTCACGTTTAATGTTAGTCCCTTCAATGATGAAGAGTGGGTAAATCAAATCTTCTTTCCGAACATGATTTTCACGTACGAGGGCACGCATCGACTTCGATGAGCGAAGACGACGGTGACGGTCAAACTGGTTCATGAAAAATCCTCCCCTACACACTGTATTAATGCATCCATAGTATAACATTCTGGCACTCGTACCGGTAACGTCGACACTTGTCGGACGGCACGTGCGGTCACTTCGCCGATGGCGTACCACGTCCCATTGAAGCGGGACAAGTACGGTGTGAGCGCCTCGACGGCCGACGGGCTCAAGACGAGCAGTGCCTTCACGGTCTCGAGTTGTTGCTGTTGCGCCGGTGTCAGTGGCACTGGAATCGTCTCGTAGACGACCCAGTCCTGCACGTGAGAGAGCATCGTCATATGCGACGTGTTCGCCAAATTGCCACGTGCGAACAAGACGACCTCATCGGCGGAAACAACATCGCGTAACTGCTCAAAGAGCGCCTCACCCGTATACGTCTCCGGCATAAGCGAGACGGTAAACCCTTCCGCTTCAAGCGCCCGTTTCGTCTTCTCACCGACAGCAGCGACCTTGACATCACGCGTCAGATTTCGAAGCGCGGGCACCGCGTTTTGACTCGTGACGACGAGCCAATCGAATCGTTCCACGGGTGGTGGGACGTGCGTCTCTCTCGTCTGAATGAGCGGGACATGATGAACGGAAAGACCGCTCGCCTCGAGCAGCGCCCGTTGCGAAGCGGTCATTCGTTTCGTTCCCGTGTACCAGACGTCACTCATTGACCGAGGCGAGGATTTCACGCCCGCCACGTCCAAGCAATTCTTCTGCGACGTCCATTCCGAGTGCGACCCCGTCCGTTGACGTTTTCGTCACGCGGAGCACTTCTTTCCCGTCCACTGACGCGATGAGGCCCGTGAGCGTCACTTCGTCACCGTCGACCGTTGCGTAACCGCCGACCGGGACGTGACAGCTTCCTTCGATGGCTTTTAAGAAAGTCCGTTCCGCTGTCGCGGCTTTTGCCGTCACGTCATCATGTAACAATTGAAGCACTGCCGTTACCTCTGCATCGTCTTTACGGCTCTCGATCGCGAGTACGCCTTGTCCGACAGCAGGTACCATGACGTCCGGGTCAAGCGCTTCGAAGTCGACTCGGTCCGTCCACCCCATCCGTTCGAGCCCGGCTTTCGCGAGCAAGATGGCGTTGTATTTTTCCGAGTCCAACTTCTTAAGACGCGTGTCGATGTTTCCGCGGATCCATTGAATCTCAAGGTCAGGACGTGCCGCTAAGATCTGTGCCCCACGACGGAGTGAGCTCGTTCCGACGATTGAACCTTTCGGAAGCGTCTCGAACGTGTAGCCGTTCTCGCAGATAAGGACGTCACGTGCGTCGACACGTTTCGGCATGCAGCTGATATAGAGTTCTTCCGGAAGTTCGGCTGGAACGTCTTTCATGCTGTGGACGGCGAAGTCGATATCCCCGTCGAGCATCTGTTGTTGAATCTCTTTGACGAATAGACCTTTCCCGCCGACTTTTGACAATTGTACGTCGACGATTTGGTCCCCTTTCGTCACGATTTCTTTAATTTCGAACTCGTTTTGTGCTCCGGCTTTCTTCAATTGTTCGATGACCCATTTCGTTTGAGTCATGGCGAGTTGGGAACGGCGTGAGCCGACGATGATTTTTCGCATGTTGAGTCTCTCCTTCATAGAAAAAGGCGACACACGTCGCCTTTTATATCTTGTTAGCGCATCAATGCGCGAAGTGGTGCTTTCGCAGAAGTGGCATCTGTTTCTTCCACTTCGTCTACCGGTTGTTCTGGTAACTCGACATCGAGTCCGAACGTCTCGACAAACTGTGCGATTCGAACGTTCGCGTCCGGCTGTGCCGCTGCGTCTTTAATATAGTCAATCGGATCACGAAGCATCTGGTTGATGATCGACTTCATATGCTTTCCGATGACTTTCTTGTCACGTGCTGACAAGTGGTCGAGCTTACGCTCTAGACTCGTCATTGTGTCTTCTTGAATATCAAGTGCACGGGCACGCAACTCGTTCATGATCGGTACGACACCGAGCGTGACGAGCCATGTTTGGAACTCTTGAATCGCTTCATCGATCTTCATCTCGATCTTCTCGGCCTCGAGGAGACGAGCTTCGAGATTCTTGTTGACGATTCCATTCAAATCATCGACATCGAACAAATGAACACCTGGAAGTGTCGCGACCGCTGGATCGATATCTCGCGGCACAGCAATGTCAATGAGAAGAAGTGGACGTTCACGGCGCAACAATTGTGCCGCTGCCACATCGTCATATCCGATGACGGCGTCTTTCGCTCCGGTCGAACTGATCAAAATATCCGCATCGAGTAAACCACATGCGATTTCACGAATCGAATGGGCACGGCCTTTGAACTTGTCCGCAACAGCTTTCGCTTTGCTCTCCGTCCGGTTGAAGACGGCGATTTGTTTGGCACCAGCCTCGAACAAATTGAGTGTTGTCAGTTCACCCGTTTCTCCGGCTCCGACGACGACGACCTGCTTATCTTCGAGCTGTTGGTACATTTCTTGTGCGAGCGTCACGGCAGCCGAGCTGACCGATACAGACATTTCCCCAATTTGCGTGTCCGTATGGGCGCGCTTGGCGAGTGTGACCGCTTCTTTGAATAATTTGTTGAAGACAGTTCCTGTCGTTCCATGCTCTTGTGCACGGAAGAAACTCGTCTTCACCTGACCTAAAATTTGTGTTTCCCCGATGATCATCGAGTCGAGGCCCGATGTGACACGGAACAAGTGGCGAATCGCCTCTTCCCCTTCTCGAATCGACAAGTATGGTGTGAACTGCTCCATCTCTAGATTGAACCAGTTCGCCAAGAAACGTTTCGTGTAATAACGTCCAGTATGGAGTTGATCTGTCACGACGTACAGCTCCGTCCGGTTACACGTAGACAAAATAACCGACTCGAAAATGCTCTTCTCTTCGCGAAGTGCAATCATCGCATCCACGATTTCTTGCTCCCCAAACGAGAACTGCTCCCGAATCGCGACAGGGGCTGTCTTGTTATTTAGTCCAACGACGACAATATGCATGTATCTCTTCCCCTCATCTAAAATCCACCGACGGTTGTCTCTTCTTTTTTCAATCTCTACCGTACATTATAACAGTTCTTATCTGGTAACTATAATCTTCTGTTTGATTTTCCTGAAATAAAATAAGAACTTTTTGTGACAAAAAGAAGTAGAAATGGCGAAACCCCATTTCTACCCTTCTTCTTATGAATGTGGTGAGTTTGGATCCGTAATAATAGAGCTTTCCGTCTCTTCTTTGTCCAAATATTGTTTACGCTCTTTTAGTTTATAGATGCGAACGATATTCTGGACAACTGTTTTGGCGACCGCATAGAACGGTACGGCGATGAGCATCCCGATGATCCCGGCCAAGTTCCCAGCCACGAGCAAAACGATGATGATTGTGAGCGGGTGGACTTTCAAGGACTTCCCTTGAATGAGCGGCGAGATGACGTTCGATTCGATCTGCTGCACGACAATGATGACGACGATGACCCATACAACTTTGATTGGATCTTGAATGAACGCGACCACTACTGCTGGTGCAGCTCCTAAGAATGGTCCGACATACGGGATGATATTTGTCACCATCATGAAGAGCGCGAGCAGGATAGCATAATCCACACCGACGATCCAAAGACCGATGAGCGACGTGATCCCGACGAAGAACGCGACGAGCAACTGTGCGTTGACATAGCTTCGCACCGTCTCGTGCATGTCATGCAAAATGTGACGCGTCTCTTTTTCGTAGCTCGATGGCAAGAGTTTGACGATAGCGTCCGGCAGACGCTTCCCATCAAGCAACATGTAAAGAAGCATGAACGGGATGACGACAATCGTGATGACCGCTGACGTCACGAATCCGACGACTTGACCGAATGACGACGCGATGTTTCCGAACAAGTCTCCTAAATACGACGTGATATTCGTCGTCAAGTTGCGGAACATCTCATCATTCTCTGCCATGAAGCGTGACAAGAACTCATTTTGGAGTAATGTGTCACGGACGGCGAACGCTTGTTGTTGAAGCTCTTTCGCGATACTCGGCATCGCATTGATGAGCGATGTGATTTGTTCAGCAAGGACCGGTCCGAGAATACTGAAGACGATGGTAAAGATGAGTACGAGACCGATCAGTGTCATCGCGACCGCAAGTGCGCGTTTCCCTTTCAACCGTTTTTCTAAAAAGTCGACGATGCCGACCAAGAAATAAAAGAAGAGTCCGGCCACAATGAGTGGGACCGTGACGAGTGCCAAAATAACTTGAATCGGTTCAAACACGAATGAGATCTCTGTTCCGACCCAAATGACTAAAAAGATGGTCAGCGTCCAAAAGAGGGCGCGGTACCATTTGTTTTCAAACATGCGCTGCATTTCTCCACCTCGTTTACGATTATGACTATGTACTAACTATGATTATACGATAATTACCCGATTGCGGGATGAGAAAAACAAAAAGGCGAAGGAATCCCTTCGCCCATACTTCATTCACCTTCCGTGATGAGTGCGTAAATTGCTTTCCACGCATCGTCTTTTCCTTCTGCTGTTTCGGCTGAGAAAGCGACGAAACGGTCAGATGGATCGAACTGAAGCTTACGTTTTACCGCTGCCTCGTGCTTTTGACGCTGGCTCTTCTTAATCTTATCGAGCTTCGTCGCCACGACGATGACAGGAATGTCATAGTGCTTCAAGAAGTTGTACATCGTCACATCGTCACCTGTTGGCTCATGACGGATATCGACGAGTAAGACGACGCCGCGAAGCGCCTCTTGGCTCGTCAAATATTGCTCCATCATGACGCCCCACTTCTCACGTTCCGTCTTCGATACTTTCGCATAACCGTATCCTGGAACGTCAACAAACATGATTTCATCATTGATGTTAAAGAAGTTGAGGGTCTGAGTCTTTCCTGGTTTTGAAGACGTCCGTGCGAGCGCCTTTCGTTGGCAAATCTTATTGATGAACGACGACTTCCCGACGTTCGACCGTCCGGCAAGCGCCACTTCCGGCAACTCATGGACCGGGTAATGGTCTGGCGCGACGGCACTCGTCACGAATTCTGCTTTGTTGATCTTCATTTAATTTCCTCCAAATGCTACATCTAGTACTTCATCGAGTGTCGTCACGGGAACGAACGTCAGTTTCTCACGCACCGTTTCTTGAATGTCATCGATGTCTCGCTCATTATCTTTTGGAATGACGATGGTCGTCAACCCGGCCCGATGAGCGGCGAGCGCTTTTTCTTTCAATCCACCAATTGGTAAGACGCGTCCACGGAGCGTGATCTCGCCTGTCATCCCGACATCACGATGGACTTTTTTCCCAGTCAACGCGGAAATGAGTGCGGTCGCAATCGTAATTCCGGCCGATGGTCCATCTTTCGGGACAGCCCCTTCCGGAACGTGAATATGGATGTCTTGTCGCTCATAGAACGTCGGGTCAATCCCAAACCGTTCCGCATTCGCGCGCACGTAGCTGTATGCCGTCTGTGCCGACTCCTGCATCACATCACCGAGTTTACCCGTCAACTGAAGTTTGCCTTTCCCTGGGGCGAGCGCCACTTCGATTGTGAGCGTGTCTCCACCGAATGCCGTGTAGGCAAGACCTGTCACTGCACCGATTGAGTCCTCGGTCTCCCCTTTTCCGTAACGATACTTCGGCTTTCCGAGATACGTGATGATGGCTTTCTTCGAAATCGTGACCCGTTTTTTCTCACCGATTGCGATTTGTTTCGCTGCTTTACGGCAGAGCGAACCGATGACGCGTTCTAAGTTCCGGACACCCGCTTCACGTGTGTAGCGGCGTACGACTTCATAGAGCGCATCTTCTTTGATCGTCAATTGGCTCTTCTTCAATCCGTGCTCTTTCAACTGTTTCGGCACTAAGTGGCGCTTCGCGATTTCGACTTTCTCGAGCTCCGTATACCCACCGATTTGAATGAGTTCCATCCGGTCAAGGAGCGGTGCCGGGATTTGAGAGACGTCGTTCGCTGTCGCGATGAAGAGGACGTTCGATAAATCGAACGGTTCTTCGATGTAGTGGTCCGAGAACGATACGTTTTGCTCAGGGTCAAGTACTTCGAGCATCGCCGACGCCGGGTCTCCTCTGAAGTCAGATGCCATCTTGTCGATTTCATCGAGTAAGAAGACCGGGTTCTTGCTTTCCGCTTGCTTCAACCCGCGGATGACACGTCCTGGCATCGCACCGATATACGTCCGGCGGTGACCACGGATTTCTGCCTCATCGCGTACCCCACCGAGTGAGACACGAACGAAGTGACGTTCAAGCGCCGAGGCGATAGAACGGGCGAGCGACGTCTTCCCGACCCCTGGAGGTCCGGCGAGACAAAGGATTGGTCCACGAAGCGAGTTCGTCAACTGGCGGACGGCCAAGTATTCGAGGATTCGGTCTTTCACCGACTCCAAGCCATAATGGTCATCGTCGAGGACGTCTGCCGCATGTTTCACATCGAGCTTATCTTCCGTCTCGATGCCCCATGGAAGGGATGCGACCCAGTCAAGGTAGTTACGGATGACCGCATACTCCGGCGACGTTTGTGGGACGACGTTCAATCGCTCTGCTTCACGCATGACGTTCTTTCGAGTCGTCTCTGGCAAGTCGAGCGCTTCTAACTTCTCGAGGAGGCGGTTCGGCTCAGACTCTTGCGTCTGGTCACCGAGCTCTTGTTGAATCGTCTTCATCTGTTCTCGTAAGTAGTACTCGCGCTGCGACTGCTCAATCGACTTCTTCGTCCGCTCGCGCATCTCTTGCTCGAGTTCGATTACTTCCACCTCGTGTGCGATGATTTCAAGCAGCTCAAGCCCTCGTTTGACCGCATCTGCTTCTTCGAGCATCGCTTGGCGAAGTTCGACATCGACATCAAGTTTCGACGTGATATAGTCTGTGAGCGACTCGAGCCGCTCATACATTTCGAAACGACGACGTTCGTCCGGGGACATGCCTTTAATATTCGCGACAAGTTTACCGAACTGCTCTTTCAACAGTCGGACGAGCGCCGTACGCTCGACCTCTTCCCCTTCAGCAAGCTCGAGTGGTTCGACGTTGGCGAACCAGCCTTCATCCGTCGATTCGACCGAGTCGACGCGGACACGCTCTTTCCCGACGATGCGAACCCGAATCGTCTCGTTCGACAATTCGCTCATTTTAGCGATATGGACACGCGTTCCAATCGTGTACAAGTCTTCCGGTTCTGGTGATTCGTTCCCGGTCTCTTTTTGAGTGACGACAATTAAATCCGTCTCATGCTCCTTTGCAGCAAGGAGCGCCCGAAGTGATAACGGGCGTCCGACATCGATTGTCACACCGATGAGCGGATATACGACGACTCCTCGCAACGGAAGGATTGGTAATTTTTCCATCTACAACGCCTCCTGTGCAAAAAGGCCCAAAACTCGGAGTATGCCGAGTGTTTGAGCCTTCTTCGTTAACAAATTATGCTGTCTCTTTGTTGTCCCCTGTCTGTTCGACAGTACCATCACGAAGGACGTATTTCGGACCGGCAAGACCCGTAATCGTTTCATCTGTGATGATGACTTTCTCGATATCGTCACGCGATGGGACGGTGAACATCACATCGAGCATCATTTCTTCGATAATCGAGCGGAGACCGCGCGCGCCAGTCTTACGTTTGATTGCAAGTTTGGCGATTTCGATCAATGCCTCGTCTGTGAACGTCAATTCGACATCGTCAAGCTCGAGCATTTTCTCGTACTGACGAACGAGGGCATTTTTCGGCTTCGTCAAGATTTCAACGAGTGCTTCCTCGTCGAGTGTCGTGAGCGTCGCCATGACTGGCAAACGACCGATGAACTCAGGAATCAAACCGAATTTTTGAAGGTCTTCAGGAAGTGCGCGGGCGAGCAAGTCTTCTTGCGTCAACTCGCGATTCTCTTGATCGTTTCCGAAACCGATGACTTTCTTCCCGATTCGGCGTTTGACGACCGATTCAATCCCGGCGAATGCTCCGCCGACGATGAAGAGAATGTTTGTCGTATCGATTTGGATGAATTCTTGATGCGGATGCTTACGTCCACCTTGTGGCGGTACGCTTGCTGTCGTGCCTTCAAGAATTTTAAGAAGTGCCTGCTGAACGCCTTCACCGGATACGTCACGCGTAATCGATGGGTTTTCAGACTTACGAGCAATCTTATCGATCTCATCAATATAGATGATTCCTTTTTCAGCCTTCTCGACATCATAGTCAGCTGATTGGATCAATTTGAGCAAGATATTTTCGACGTCTTCACCGACGTAACCCGCTTCCGTCAAGCTCGTCGCATCCGCGATTGCGAATGGGACGTTCAAGACGCGAGCCATCGTCTGGGCGAGAAGCGTCTTCCCGCTACCAGTTGGTCCGATCATGACGATGTTCGACTTCGCAAGTTCGACATCATCTGAACGGCCGCCGGCGTTGATTCGTTTATAGTGGTTATAGACAGCTACTGAAAGCGCACGTTTGGCGCGGTCTTGTCCAATGACATAATCGTCTAGAATGTTACGAATCTCTTGTGGTTTCGGAATGTCTTTGAATTCGACTTCTTCCTCTACACCGAGCTCTTCCTCAACGATTTCATTGCAAAGTTCGATACACTCATCGCAAATGTATACGCCTGGACCGGCGACTAACTTACGAACTTGTTCTTGCGATTTTCCGCAAAACGAGCACTTGAGTTGCCCCTTTTCCTCGTTAAATTTGAACATTCGATACACCCCTTCTGTGGTGAAAATGGATGTAAGTGCGATAAATCGCGATTTGTATTTTCTGGTGCGATGCACCGTGAAAAGACATTTTACATCTCTGCGTTGAAATAATTGTAGCATGAACATATTGCGACTTCAAAGAATTACACATCTAAAGTGTTGTGACAGAAAAAAGGACGACCGCTAAGCAGTCGTCCCACTAAAAATCAACTTACTTCGCTTTACCGTTTTCAACGAGGATGTCGATCGCTTTACGGAATTTGAGGTCACCTTTAAGTGTCTCAAGACCGCCTTGTGGAGCGAGCATCGTACGGAGTTGGTCCGGTGCGATGTTGTAAAGTTTAGACATTTCTTCAAGCTCTTTCTCAGCATCTTCATCAGATACTTCGATTGCTTCTTTTTCAGCGATTGCTTTCAAGACGAGACGAGCTTTAACGCGCTCTTCAGCTTGCTCTTTCATCTCTTCGCGCATTGCTTCTTCAGAAGTACCAGTGAGTTCGAAGTACATGTTAAGGTCGATTCCTTGTGAAGATACACGTGAACCGAACTCTTGTACCATGCGGTCTACTTCTTGGTCAACGAGAACTTGTGGTACGTCGATTGTCGCGTTAGCAGTCGCCTGCTCAACGAGTTGGTCGCGCATTGTACCTTCAGCTTCTTGTTTCTTACCAGCTTCTAAACGTTCACGGATGCTCGCTTTCAACTCGTCGAGTGTCGAAACAGACTCGTCGATGTCTTTTGCGAACTCGTCGTCGAGTTCAGGAACTTGTTTTGTTTTCACTTCGTGAAGTTTGACTTTGAATGTCGCTGGTTTACCCGCTAAGTTTTCAGCGTGGTACTCTTCAGGGAATGTTACTTCAACGTCTTTTTCTTCACCAGCAGTCATGCCGACCATTTGCTCTTCGAATCCTGGGATGAATTGACCAGAACCGATTTCGAGTGTGTAGTTCTCAGCTGTGCCGCCTTCGAACTGCTCACCGTCAGCGAAACCTGCGAAATCAAATACAGCTGTATCGCCGTTTTCGATTGCACCTTCTTTAACAGCGAGTTCTGCGCCTTGCTGTTGAAGTGCTTCAAGTTCTGCTGTTACTTCGTCTTCTGTTACTTCAGTTGAAACAGCTTCGTACTCGAGGCCTTTGTATTCGCCAAGCTCAGCTTCTGGCTCAACCACGAATGTCACTTTGAAAGCGACTGGTTTGCCTTTCTCGAGCGTGCCGTCTACATCGATGTTTTCGAGCGCGATTGGTTCGAAACCAGCTTCTTCAACCGCACCTTGGATTGTGTCGCGGTAGAGAATGTCGAGCGCATCTTGATAGAGCGCTTCTTCTCCATACATTTTGTTGAACATTGGGCGTGGCAATTTACCTTTACGGAAGCCAGGCACGTTCAAGTCTTTGACGACTGTTTTAAATGCGGCGTCAACTGCTTTATCAAAAGCTTCTGCAGGAGCTTCGTACGTGAGTACGCCTTGGCTACCTGATGTTTTTTCCCATTTTGCTGTCATGCTAAGTCCCTCCAACAATTCGTTTATACCGTACAAAAATGTACAACAATCCGTATTATAGCATAAATCCTCGGTATGCACACAAGGATTTAGTCTAATAACGCCTGTGTGAAGCGCAGATCCGCCTCTAAAATCGCAGCTGCCAAACCGTCGACTGCCTCGTCATGCAAAATCGCTTGTTTCGCCTGTACGAGCGCCTGTTCCACGTCCGCTTTTTCGGCTGGCACATACGGATAATGCGTGTACATATAGTTCATCAACAACTGAGTCCCGATCTCATCGCCCTCAACTGATTTCTGAAGCGAGAGGACGGTCTTCTCCCACGTCTCGATGTGCGATGTCGCTTCCATTTGCGACATCTCGTTTGTCGAATCCCCATCCGACCACTTGATGACCGCGAGTTCGGCAAACGCCTTCTCTAACACGATTAATTTGACGAGCTTCGGTCGCTTGGATACGAGTAGCTCATGAAGCACATTGTCGAGCACCGAATCGATATTGAAATGAACATGTTGCAACGCCTCGATTTGTTCCCCTGTACTGCCGCGCGTCAACGTCCGTTTCAATTTGGCGATGGCCGCAGGAAACTCGGTCATTTTCAACACTTGAAGCACCTGATGTGCCTGTGTGTTGACCGTATCCTTTTTGTCTTGCCATTCGAGATACTGGTTGATCCAGTGCGCCGCTTCAAACGGCTGGTCCCGCATGATGTAATACTGCGCAATCTGTAATCCGCCCGAAGCCGGTTCTTCCGCTTCCGCCATCTGGATGGCGACGAGTTCCTGCAACTTCTCGAGCGTTTCCGGGTCGTCCGGTTTTTCCATCGCACATTGGAAGATTTCCATGAAAATAAACGGGTCACCCGGAATCGCCTGATACCAATCCCATAAAATCGGTTCGATCCGCTGTCGTTCCCCAGAGGCATCTGCTTCTTGAATCATCTTATGCAGGCGCGACCAATTCCCGGGGAACGGATAGTCCTGGTCCTTTTCCTTCTCCATCTTCCCTCACCCTCTCTTCCATTCCCTTTCATCTTCCGTTAGGACGCGATTCCTTGTCAATCGATTTCCCGGAAAATGAAAAAAGAGACGTTCTCCGTAGAGAACATCTCTATTTTAATGGAAGCGTCCCAAGAGGGATTCGAACCCCCGACCGACGGCTTAGCTTACCACCATGACTTTCGTCACCAACATCGTGTTGTTTGTAGTCTGGACTATATCTTCACCGTTTCAGGTGCGACACGTGTAGTCTCTACGGAACCTCACGATAATCATCTGCAAAAAGAATATTTTGCTTTTGATTATTCTTTGGTGTTTTTACCCTCAATGAAATAGATTTTTCAAAAAGATTCGGTTCAAAGTAATAACAGGTATCAGTCTGTGGACAATATACACAGTATACATCAATTTCATCTTTGTTTATAAACCGCGTCTGAACTCCACTCGCGGTACTATAGCTTGAACGAAACCGAACATTTAGAACCCCGTTTGTGTTTAGTTCTCTGTACTTAACTTGAATCCGTTTAAACTGGTTGTCTTTGTAAACAACTAAGTCAAACGGTGCATGTTCAGTTGCAGGGAACAAAATCATAAACCCTTTTTGATATAAATCTACTTGAGCCTTTAAAACACCTAAATCTCCCTTACTTTTTGTGTGATGATACATAAAACATCACTCCTTAAGAGATCGTAAGTTTCCTCGGTATTACCATCAGCATCATCTGTTAAGGCTTCACCGATATAGTGTCGTCCACTTTATAGGTTTCTGTTTCCCTATAAAGGCTCCTATTTGTCTTGAAGGCCGTTGCTCTATCCTGCTGAGCTATTGGGACATTGACATGAAAACTATAATAGAAAAATGGTTTCCTGTCAATCGATTTCCCATTCGAAACTCATAGTTTTCCTGCGATGTCCAAATCTTCGACGTGAGAACCGTCTTCCGATCGATAAAAACGTACCGCCGCTTCCCCGTTTTCTAGGTCAAGAAGCGCATACGTTTTGTCCGAACGTCCCCGTGGCATCCGAATCGAACCCGGGTTGATGTAGACGACCCCGTCCTCGATCAAAGCACCCGCCACATGCGAGTGACCGAACAAGACGACGTTCGCGCCCACTTCTTCCGCCCGGTAACGCAGCCGATTCAAGTCAAATTTGACGTCGTGATGATGCCCGTGGACGATGAGGATTGTGCCGGCATCCGTCGTCTCGATCCGTTCGAGCGGAAGGTCTCCCCCAAAATCACAATTCCCACGGACCGTTCGATACGGCAATAGATGTTCATCGACAAGTGCGAGTTGTGAATCGCCGCAATGGAACGCGTCATCAATCTCCGCCTCGTGTCGTTCAAAAATCGTTGTCAATTCTTCCGTCAGACCATGACTATCACTCACTATTAGAAAACGCATAAGCTTCATCCTTTCATGAATGGAATGATTTCTGCCTCCAGTTTTCGTAATGCCTGTCCACGGTGACTGACGACCGCTTTTTCTTCACGTTCTAGTTCGGCCGCCGTCTTGTGGAGCGATGGAACGATAAAGAGCGGGTCGTATCCAAAACCGTTCTCGCCACGTGGGGAATAGCCGATTGTCCCTTCAATTGTTCCGCGAACGGTCAACGTCTCTCCTGTCGGTTTCGCCAGACAGAGGGCACAGACGAAGCGGGCCACGCGATTCGTTTCGCCGTTCAATTTTTCAAGAAGAAGCGCATTGTTCGCCTCATCCGATTTTTCAGGACCGGCGAAGCGAGCTGAATATACACCAGGTGCCCCGTCGAGCGCGTCGACTTCAAGACCGGAGTCGTCCGCGAGTACGGCATGCCCGAAATAGGCAGCCGCTTCCGTCGCTTTTAACGCCGCATTTTCTTCAAATGTCGTCCCTGTCTCATCTGTTTCCGGCGCATCCGGATAGTCGAGTAGTGATTCGACCTCAAATCCGAGCGGTGTTAACATCCCTTCTAGTTCTTTCACTTTTCCAGGATTGTGTGTCGCAATGATCAACTTCATAATGTCTCCTCCGAACGTTCTCCGACGTACCACCAAGAAGCACCGAGCGCCTCTTGTGCCGTCTTGAATAATGATTCGATTCCGTGTTGTGCAAGCGCGAGCATCTCGTTCATCTCTTGAAGCGTGAACGTCGCCTCTTCACCTGTCCCCTGTACTTCGACGAAACGACCGCTTGCCGTCATGACGACGTTCATGTCGACTTCAGCCGCCACATCTTCCATATAGTCCAAATCGAGAACGAGTTCATCGGTACGTCCGACCGAGATGGCCGCGACGCCTTCTTTGATTGGTGTATCGTCGAGTTTCCCTTGACGGATCAAACGATCGACGGCGAGGACGAGGGCACAAAAACCACCCGTGATGGATGCCGTACGCGTACCGCCATCCGCTTGGATAACGTCACAGTCAATCCAAATCGTGCGTTCGCCGAGACGTTCCAAGTCAACGACCGAACGGAGTGATCGGGCGATGAGACGCTGAATCTCCATCGTTCGACCCGATTGCTTCCCACGTACCGCTTCTCGGACAGTCCGGTCACCTGTCGCACGTGGCAACATGGCATACTCGGCATTGATCCAGCCTTGCTTCTTCCCACGAAGGAAGTTCGGAACACGTTCTTCGACAGTCGCTGTACAAATCACTTTCGTATCACCAATCGAAATGAGGACAGACCCTTCCGCATGCTTGTTCACATGCGGTACGATCTCGACTGTTCGTAATTCATCAAATTGTCTCGTATCACGCAATGCCGGTCACCTCGACTTTCTCCGCATGGACCGGACGACCGAGCCATTCGCTCGCTAGTCGGTCAAATAGTTCAATATCCCCCGTCGCATAAAAGGCATGGGATGGGACAGTATCTAATCCGTTCTCGAGCTCTTGATAATCAAGCATCGCTGCGACTTCGAGCGCCGTCTCGTCACCAGACGAGATGAGGTGCACGTTCGGCCCGACCACGTCCTGGATAACAGGAGCAAGGATCGGATAATGCGTACAACCGAGAATGAGTGTATCCATCTCGGAAGGTTGTAGCGGACGCAGCGTCTCTTCCACGATTTGACGGACGCGCTCTCCTGAAACGTCTCCCGCTTCGACGAGCGGGACGAACGGTGGGCAAGCGAGTGAGTACACGTCGACCTCACCAGCTACGTGACGAAGCGCCTTCTCATAAGAAGCGCTCTCAATCGTCATCTTCGTACCGATGACACCGATATGTTTGTTTCGCGTCCCTTTGACGGCCGCACGGGCACCTGGGTCGATGACACCGATGACCGGGATATCGAGGCGTTTCCGCGCCTCTTTCAAAACGACTGCCGTCGCCGTGTTACACGCGATGACAATCATTTTGACGTCTTTCTTCAATAGAAACTCAATGAGTTCCCATGTATAAGCTTCAATCTCATCGTGCGGACGCGGCCCGTATGGACAGCGTTCCGTATCCCCGATATAGATAATTTCTTCTTTAGGGAGCTGGCGTATCAATTCTTTGACTACCGTCAACCCGCCGACTCCTGAATCGAGGACTCCAATCGCTCGTTTCATTTTGCATCACTTCCATTCTCACCTATCTTACCAAAAAACATCAGACGGAAAAAGAAACGTTCCCATGACAAAAAAAGACGAGGTCGCCAGTGGCGCCTCGTCCCTTACCCGAATTACTGAGCAAGACCTTCGCTAGTGAGCATGTCAGAAAGCGTGTTGATCGCTTCTTCTGCATCTTCACCTTCAGCAGTGATCTTGATTGTAGAATCTTTTGCGATACCGAGTGAAAGTACACCCATGATCGACTTCAAGTTAACTGTTTTACCATTGTACTCGAGGTTGATGTCTGACTGGAACTTAGAAGCTGTGTTAACCAACTGAGTAGCTGGACGAGCGTGAATTCCTGAATCAGCAACGACTGTGAACGTTTTTTCCATGAGATGATGGTCTCCCTTCAAAATTCAATTCTACAGGCGAACCGGCAGAATATTTTTTGTTTGTGAACTCATTATCAAATGATAGCGGATTCGCAAAAATTCTGCAAGCGGTTTTTATATTCCGGAGTCCATTCCGTTGGACGACCTTCCTTCGTCAAATGAACGAGGCTCGTTCGTCCCGCGAAGAGGAGTTGCTCTCCGTCATATGCCCCGTAATGAATATCACATGAAGTGTTTCCGACCGTCAAGATATTGGCATGCACGGTCAGCTGTTGACGTGGCATGACTTGTCGAACATAGTCACATTGCGCATCGGCGACGACGACAAACCCGTCCTTCAAGGAGAATCCTGTCGCTTCTAACAACTCGATTCGCGCATCTTCGAAATAGATGAACGGGATCGTGTTGTTCATGTGACCATACGGATCGCACTCCGAAAAGCGGACTTTCACATCGAGCGCGACCCCTGCTTTGACACGTGTTTCCCAACCTGGCTCTCGAAAGTACTTGGTCATCGGCTCGCTTATGCCTCGACCGCAGAACCGGTGCGACCTTTGTCACTACCGAAGAACTGTTTGAACGAGTGAAGCGTCGTTTGACGGTTCATCGAAGCGATAGACGTCGTGAGCGGAATGCCTTTCGGGCAAACTTCGACACAGTTTTGTGCGTTTCCGCACTGCATGATGCCGCCGTCTTCCATAAGGGCTTCGAGGCGGTCTTCCGCGTGGAAGGCACCTGTTGGATGCGAGTTGAAGAGACGGACTTGCGAAATCGCCGCTGGACCGATGAAGTCCGACTTGTCGTTGACGTTCGGACACGCTTCAAGACAAACCCCACATGTCATACATTTCGATAACTCGTATGCCCATTGACGTTTGTTTTCTGGCATACGCGGTCCTGGACCGAGGTCATACGTTCCATCGATTGGAACCCATGCCTTCACTTTTTTCAATGCGTCAAACATGCGTTGACGGTCGACTTGAAGGTCACGGATGACCGGGAACGTCTTCATCGGCGCGAGGCGGATCGGTTGCTCGAGTTTATCGACGAGCGCGGTACACGACTGGCGTGGCTTCCCGTTGATGATCATCGAGCAGGCACCACACACTTCCTCGAGACAGTTCATGTCCCAGTTGATTGGTGTCGTCTTGTCGCCGTTCGCGTTGACCGGGTTACGGCGGATTTCCATCAATGCCGAGATCACGTTCATGTTCGGACGGTACGGCACCGTGAATTCTTCAGTATATGTCGCTTGATCCGGTCCATCTTGGCGTTCGATGATGAAGCGGATGTCTTTTTGTTCAGATTGCATTGGCGTCGTCATTTCGTCTTCGCCCCTTTCTTCGAGTAATCCCGTTTACGTGGCGGGATTAACGAAACATCGATGTCTTCATACGAGATATCGACTTCCCCATCTTTGTAACGTGCCATCGTCGTCTTCATGAACTGCTCGTCATTACGTTCCGGGAATTCCGGTTTGTAATGGGCACCACGGCTCTCGTCCCGCTTGAGTGCGCCGAGTGTGATGACGCGTGCGAGGTCGAGCATATGGTCGAGCTGTCGAATGAACGATGCCCCTTGGTTGCTCCAGCGTGCCGTATCCGTAGCCGAGATGTTATGGAAACGTTCACGCAATTCTTGGATTTTCTTGTCCGTCGCTTCGAGCTTGTCGTTATAACGAACGACTGTGACGTTATCCGTCATGAGTTCACCGAGTTCACGGTGGATTTGATACGCGTTCTCTGTCCCGTCCATCGCAAGGATGTCGTTGAAGCGTTCAATCTCTTCACGCTCGTTGAAGTTGAAGAGCGCGTCTGAGACGCTTTCTGTCGCTTGGTCGAGACCACGCATGTAGTTGACCGCTGCAGGACCTGCTTCCATTCCGCCATGAACGGCTGAGAGGAGTGAGTTCGCCCCGAGACGGTTCGCACCGTGCATCGAGTAGTCACATTCACCGGCTGCGAAGAGTCCAGGGATGTTTGTCATTTGATCGTAGTCGACCCACAGTCCGCCCATCGAATAGTGGACTGCCGGGAAGATCTTCATCGGTACTTTACGCGGGTCGTCCCCTACGAATTTCTCGTAGATTTCGAGAATCCCACCAAGTTTGATGTCGAGTTCTTTCGAATCTTTGTGAGACAAGTCGAGGTAGACCATGTTCTCGCCGTTGACGCCGAGTTTTTGGTTAACACATACATCGAAGATCTCACGTGTCGCGATGTCACGCGGTACGAGGTTTCCGTATGCTGGATATTTCTCTTCGAGGAAGTACCATGGCTTCCCGTCTTTGTATGTCCAGACACGTCCACCTTCTCCACGAGCCGATTCACTCATGAGACGAAGTTTGTCGTCCCCAGGAATCGCAGTCGGGTGAATCTGGATGAACTCCCCGTTCGCGTAGACTGCACCTTGGCGGTAAACCGCTGCCGCTGCTTGTCCTGTGTTGATGACCGAGTTTGTCGACTTACCGAAGATGACCCCTGGGCCACCTGTCGCCAAGATCACCGCGTCCGATGGGAACGCTTTAATTTCCATCGAGCGCAAATCCTGACAGACCGCACCGCGGCAGATGCCTTCTTCATCGATGACGGCACGAAGGAATTCCCATCCCTCATATTTCTCGACAAGACCTTGTGCTTCATAACGACGAACCTGCTCATCGAGTGCATAGAGAAGTTGTTGACCAGTTGTCGCTCCAGCGTATGCCGTACGGTGGTGAAGCGTTCCACCGAAACGACGGAAGTCTAAGAGACCTTCTGGCGTACGGTTGAACATGACACCCATCCGGTCGAACATGTGGATGATTTTCGGTGCATTCTCTGCCATTTTTTGAACAGGTGGTTGGTTAGCGAGGAAGTCGCCTCCGTAGACCGTGTCGTCAAAGTGTTGCCAAGGAGAATCACCTTCCCCTTTCGTGTTGACGGCCCCGTTGATGCCACCTTGGGCACAAACTGAATGTGAACGCTTGACCGGTACAAGCGAGAATAGTTTTACCGGAACACCCATCTCTGCCGACTTGATTGTCGCCATGAGTCCAGCTAGACCGCCACCGATGACGATCAAACTTTGATTTGCCATGTAAAATTCCCCCTAATTACAAGATGCCTGCAAACGTCAAAATCGAACGGATGCCGACAAAAGATAGTGCCAAGAACACGACACCTGATACGTAGCTCATGAGACGTTGCGAACGAGGTGACTGTGTGATTCCCCACGTGATCGAGAACGACCAAAGACCGTTCGCGAAGTGGAACGTAGCCGAAAGGATTCCGACTATGTAGAAGATTAACATGAGCGGGTTGTCGACGATGTTTTGCATCATCTCCGCATTGACTTCTACCCCGCGTAATTTCGCTAAGCGCGTTTCCCAAACGTGCCAAGCGATAAAGATGACGAGGAAGACCCCTGTGAAGCGTTGGAAGAGATACAACCAGTTGCGTGCGTATGAATAACGGTTCGAGTTAATCGACCCGAGAAACGCATAGTACACGCCGTACACGCCGTGGAAGATCATCGGCAATGCGATAATCGTCACTTCAAGGAAGTACAGATACGGTAAGTTCCCCATGAATTTTGCTGCTTTGTTGAATGACTCCACCCCATCGACGATGTAGTAGTTGACCGATAAGTGAACGATCAAAAACAAACCGATTGGAATGACCCCAAGTAGCGAATGGACTTTACGACTGAAGTAGTCACGATGCGCTGCCATTCTAGTTCCCCCTTTTTTACGAGCATTGGCTCGTATTGTCAATAAAAGCGTTTTCAAATGCAGATATAGCTTTCTGACTCCTATTCTACTCTTGTGAAAATTGTATGACAAGATAACCTAGCCGATTTGTGCCACATTCTTTTCAAAAATACAGGATGACCAAATTCCGATTGGTCGTTATAATGATATAGAGAGATTGGAGTGATGGGATAGAATGGAAACGATGAGCCAACCAATTTTCGCGATTGAACTTCTTCGCGACTATGTGTTGACGGACTTGCTTGGTGAAGATTACGCCCAAGTCATCTATTGGTCAGGAAAACGGGTCGCCCGCAAATTCCCGACGATGTCTGACGATGAACTGACTGCATTCTTCGACGAGGCAGGTTGGGGAGCGTTGACGCTCAAAAAGGAACGTGGGAGTAAATTTACATACGAACTGATCCCACCGCCCACGACCCAAGCCAAGGCGACCGGTTACTATCAGCTCGAAGCTGGATTTTTAGCCGAACAGATTGCAGGTCGTTTCCAGTGCGTCGCGGAAGGATATGCCGATCCCGCCCGAAAAACTGTCCAAATCACCGTCCAACTAGACCGGAAAGACGATTACGAATAAGAGTCGATGCCAAACGCATCGACTCTTATTTTTGTTTCTGCTGAAGTTGTTGACACATGTAGAGACGGAATACGTTGAGTTCATGTTGATCAAACGTCACGTCATCCCCTTCATAGCCCTGATTCGCCTTACGAACGACAGCTATAACATTTCCCGGAAAATGTCCGTTCTCTATCATCCAACCGAGCGCTTCTTGTTTCGAGAGAAGGACACGTTCTTGTTCATAGGCCAGTCCGCGTAACAAGTTCAACACGCAATAGATCGGATTTTCATCCATCGTATCGAGACAGTCGAACGCATCTGCCCGAATCGCATCAGAAAAATGAGCGGAATCGAATCCGCAGAGCAATTGATGAAGTGGCTGTCCGCGCCAAGTGATGCCTCGTTCTAAAATCATCAACATATGAGCTGCCAAATCCGGATCGGTGAATCCTTGTTGCAATTCGGTTCGCTCTTCCCTACCTGCCTTTTCAAAACGTGAGCGCCACCCTTCACTATAGTGAAACTCGAAGGGACTCGGGTGACACCAGTCTTTTAGCTGCGCCGTCGTCATGATGCTCAGTTCGAGCGGATATGGTTCGTTGGAGTATGAGAGGCAACAGTCGATGAGTTTTTGTCGTTCCTCCCGAGTCAATGCGTTCGATACGACGAGCAACAAATCTACATCACTTCGTTTCGGATGAAAGCCACCCATTGCTAATGAACCATGAATGTATATATGCTGAACGGTTGGTAGAAATTCATCAATCGCTTTCACGAATGTAGCGATTGTATTCTCCACGTCTGTCGGAAGCTGTCTCATTCATCCGTATCCTCGTGCACATATTGAAGGACGGTCTCCGCCAGTTTTTCCGGTAGTCCCGCTTCTTTCAATTGTTCGAGTGAGGCCAGACGAATCTGTTTCATCGACCCGAAATGACGGATGAGCTGTTGACGACGCTTCGGACCGACTCCCGGAATCTCATCTAAAATCGATTTTGTCATCTTCTTCGTGCGCAAGCTGCGGTGGAAGGTGATGGCGAAACGGTGGACCTCGTCTTGCATCCGCTGTAATAGATAAAAAGCACTCGATCGTGGATGAAGTTCCACGACCGCACCATGTTCTCCGAACAACAGTTGGCTCGTCCGATGTCGGTCATCCTTTTTGAGTGAGCCGACCGGCAAGTCGAGCCCGAACTCATTTTGGATGACGTCGAGCGCTGCATTCAATTGCCCGATTCCTCCATCAATCAATAGGAGATCCGGTAGACGCTTGTTTTCCGTCAACAGGCGGCGGAACCGTCGCCGCACGACTTCGCGCATCGTCTCGTAATCGTCCGGCCCTTGGACGGTTCGAATCTTATATTTCCGATACTCTTTCTTGAGCGGCTTCCCGTCTTCAAAGACGACGAGCGCCGATACAGCGTCCGCCCCTTGAATGTTCGCGTTATCGATGATGTCGACACGCGACAAGTTCGGGATGCCGATTGCTTCCCCAAGTTCACGCATCGCGAGTAACGTCCGCTCTTCGTCTCGGGCGAGCAATTCGAACTTCTCATTCAAGGCGATTGTTGCGTTCTTCGTCGCTAAATCGAGCAGTTGCTTTTTCGCCCCTCGTTTCGGCTGCATCACTTTCGTGCCGATGGCGTCATTTAATAAATCGAGACGGACCGTTTCCGGTACGAGGATTTCTTTTGGCACGACGTTTTGTTCATAGAACTGGACGATGAAACTTTCGAGTTCTTCGGAAGGCTCTCCATGCATCGGGAAGAGCGAGACATCTCGCTCGATCATCTTACCGCCTCGCATGTAGAACACTTGGACACACATCCAGCCTCGGTCAAGCGTATAACCGAAGACGTCTCGCGCCGTCGGGTCGGCCGTAATCATGTTCTGTTTGTTCATAATCGATTCGACCGCTCGAATCTGATCGCGTAGTTCAGCTGCCCGCTCGAACTGCATGTCTTCAGCGGCACGTCCCATCTCGACATTCAGCTTGGCGAGCGTCTCACTCGTCTCACCGTTCAGGAAACGACGAATCTCGTTGACGATCTCTTTTTGCGAATCCATGTCGACCGCGAGCTCACAAGGTCCTAAGCACTGCCCGATGTGATAATAGAGACAAAGTTTCTTTGGCATCGGCTGACATTTACGGAGCGGGTAGAGTTTATCGAGCAGACGTTTCGTCTCGTTCGCCGCGTAAGCGTTCGGATACGGTCCGAAGTAATGTCCGCCGTCTTTCTTCAGCTTACGTGTCGTCAATAGACGCGGATACGGTTCGTTCGTAATTTTGATGTACGGATACGTCTTGTCGTCTTTCAGGCGAATGTTGTACTTCGGGTCGTGCTTTTTGATGAGCGTCATTTCAAGGAGCAACGCCTCGAGTTCGCTCGCCGTCACGATGTACTCAAAGTCACGGATCTCTGCGACGAGGCGCATCGTCTTGATGTCGTGCGCGCCCGTGAAGTAAGAGCGGACCCGATTCTTGAGGTTTTTTGCTTTCCCTACATAGATGACCTCGCCATATTCATTTTTGTGCAGATAGCAACCCGGTTCGTCCGGGAGTAGCGCCAATTTATGTTTAATGTGGTCGGTATGACTCAATTCCATTCACCTCAGTTTAGCTTCCTCCTGGACGGGAAAAAGAGTGTGATATCTCGTCAGAGGAGGATTTTATATTATGAAACGATACGATGTCATCATTGTCGGTAGCGGATCAGCCGCGAGCCAAGCCGCCACGATTTTACGTGACGCCGGTAAAGAAATTGCCATCATTGAAAACTGGACGTTCGGAGGAACGTGTCCCCAACGTGGATGTGACCCGAAAAAAATGCTCGCCGAAGGTGCCGAACTACTCGCCCGGACCGAGCGCATGCGCGAGCTCGGCGTCGAAGGCAGCCTATCCCTCGATTGGTCGTCCTTTAAAAAGCGGATTGATGAATATCGCTTCTCGATTCCTACGTCAAAAACGCAACATTGGAACGAGATGAACATTGATTTATATCAAGGGGAGCCTCACTTTATCGATGAAGACTCGATCGTCATCGATGGTCACGAGCTCTCCGCCCCTCAATTTTTAATCGCGACGGGCCAAACACCACGTCCTCTCGACATCCCAGGTGGCGAACTGGCCATCATGAGCGATGATGTGTTCGACCTCGACACGTTACCGAAATCGATTCATATTGTCGGTGCCGGTTATATCGCTTTTGAATTCGCCCATATCTTCCGACGCTTCGGAAGCGACGTGACCCTTCTCATTCGCTCACGTGCGCTGAAGGCATTCGACCCAAACGTCGTCCATCGGCTCCTCGAAGAATCAAAACGAATCGGGATCACTGTCCGACACGACGTCGAACCGACACGAATCGACGGGAACGTCTTAACGTTATCAGATGACTCTACCCTTGAAGGAGTTGTCCTTAACGCCACCGGGCGAATTCCAAGCATCGAGCGACTTCATCTCGAAGCAGCAGGCGTCAATGCCGATCATCAAGGTGTTCAGGTGAACGAGCATCTCCAGACGAGCAATCCGAATATATACGCCGCCGGAGACGTCGCTAACAGTCCAAATCCCGCCCTCACTCCGTTCGCCGGTCAGGAAGGTCGTCTCGCTGCATTGAACATGCTTCATGGGAATACGCGGGCACTTCCCGAGCGCCCGGCACCGACCATCGTCTATGCGACCCCACCGATTGCCAAAGTGGGTCTCACCGTGGAGGAAGCGGAAGCCGAGGGCATCGACTTCGACGTGAAAGAAACGGACATGTCCCATTTCCTCACCTATTCACGCATCAATGATGCGACCGCCTATTCGAAAGTATTGCTGAGTGCGGAAGGTCATATCATCGGGGCACATCTGATTGGTCACCATGCCCCAGAACTCATCAACCTGTTCTCTTTCATTATACAGAACAAACTGTCGCATCAGCACGTGAAGCACTTAGAAGTCGCCTATCCGACGGCCGCCTCCGACCTAACCTATCTGATCTAAACAAAAGACGGGACTCGCCTCATGGCGAATCCCGTCTTTCACTTATTCGATTCCTTTATCCTTGTCTTCTTTCAATGCGTCTTGTAACGATTTTTCCCAAAGCGGGACACCCTTCGCGTGCGCCGCACGTGAGATGAGGTGCCCCCCAACAGGAGCCGTCAAGAGGACGAAGAAGAGACCGAGCAAGAGTCTTGCATCAAATACCCGTTCATCGACATATACGTGAAGCACGGCCGCAAAGAGGACGAACATGACACCGAGTGTCGCACTCTTTGAGGCAGCGTGTGTTCTCGAATAAATGTCTGGGAGGCGGATGAGACCGATCGCGGCGACGACCGTGAAGAAGACGCCGATGATCGTGAAGATGCCGGTAATGAGATCAAAGATCATTGTCGCGGTCATGTTGGATAATCTCTCCCCTCTCTAAGAATTTCGAGAACGCAACCGTTCCGATGAAGGCCAAAATACTGAGTAGCAAGATGACTTCAAAATATAGGGTCGTATCGAGCAGAATCGACAATAACGCGACGACCGAGATGAGCGCGATTCCGATGGAGTCGAGCGCGATGACTCGGTCTGCCGTCGTCGGTCCTTTGACGACGCGATACAACATCATCAACATCGCAAGCAAGAGAATGGCGAGCGAGATGTAGATGAGAATGTCTAGTAAATCCATCACTCTGTCGCCTCCTTAATGCTTGATTCAAAGTTATCATAAATGTCTTTTTGCAAGGCTTCCTTATCCGGCATGTTGAGCGCGTGGATATAGAGCACGGAATTGTCTTTTGACACCTGAACGACGAGCGTCCCTGGTGTGAGTGTGATCAGCATCGAAAGCAAGCTGACTTTCCATCCTTTGTCGAGAGACGTCTCATATCGGAAGATTCCTGGTTGAATCTTGAGCTTCGGACTAAGGACGAGACGTAACACCTCGAAGTTCGCGAGGAACAGTTCCCGGATGAAGATGAGGAGCAATTTAAACAGACGCCAAACGCGTGTGAAGTAAAAGCTGCCTCCCCCTGACTTGAAGAATCGGCGCATCATGAACAAGATGAGCAATCCGAGTAGATATCCGACGAAGAATCCGCTCGTTGTGAACGATCCCGTGAGGAACATCCAGATGAACGCCAAGAAAAAGTTAATCAAAAGTTGATAAGCCATCTGTGTTTCACTCCTTTATCACGGCATCGATATAGATTTCTGGATTGACGAGCGGCTCAATCGCTTGCGTGATATACGGATGGATGGCTTCTGCCCCAAATCCGTATGCGACCGCAATGATGAGCAACAAGAAGACCGGTACAATCAAACGTTTCGTATATGGGACGAGTGGTCCGTCATACTCACGCTTCGCCTCTCCCCAGAATCCGTTCAAGAAGATCTTCATGACCGAGTAGAGGACAAAGAGACTTGATAAGAGGACGAGAAGTGGTCCGAACAGTTCTCCTTCGTCCATCCCACCTGATACGATCAATAACTTCCCGAAGAATCCACTAAGTGGCGGAATCCCTGCAAGCGAGAGCGCTGCGACGAAGAACGTCCATCCGAACAGAGGGAAGCGTGTGATGAGTCCACCCATATCGCGCAATTGACCGGATTTGGTGATCCCAATCATCATCCCGACGAGCATGAAGAGAACTGCCTTGATGATCATATCGTGAATCAAGTAGTAGAGCGACCCTTCAAGGGACGTCTGCGTGTTGACCGAGATTCCGTACAAAATGACCCCGACCGCAATCATGATGTTGTAGATGATAATCAGCTTCACATCGTTATAAGCGATAGCCCCTGTCATCCCGATGAAGATCGTGAGGACAGCGAGCACCATGAGGAACGTCTGTAAAAACTCACCGTTTCCATCAAAGAGTAGCGTGTACGTCCGTAAAATCGAGTAGACCCCGACTTTCGTCAAGAGTGCCCCGAACATCGCGAGAATCGGTGTCGGCGCGACCACGTACGCTCCAGGGAGCCAGTAGTGAAGTGGGACAAGTGCCCCTTTCATCCCGAAGACGATGACGAACAGGACACCGATGACAGTAATGACGTCCGGGTTATCGACGAGCGGGATCTTCATCGCCAAGTCTGCCAAGTTGAGCGTACCTGTAACGCCATAGAGCAAGGCGACCGACATGACGAAGAGTGCCGAGGCGATGATGTTCACGAGCAAGTATTTGATGGACTCACGTAACTGGACGCCACGTCCACCGAGTACAATCAACACGTATGAAGACATCAAGAAGACCTCGAAGAAGACGAACAAGTTGAAGATATCACCTGTCGTGAAGGCACCGTTCACCCCGACGAGCAAGAAGAGCATCGAGATGTACAAGTAGTTGCCTTCATATGAGTCTGAGAAGTAATGGACGGCGAACCACACGATGAAGAGCGTGAGGAGAGTCGACGTCGTCACGAGTAGGGCTGACAACATATCCGATACGAGCGTGATCCCGAACGGTGCTTGCCAGTTCCCGAGGTTGAGGGTTTGAATCCCTTCCGTGGAGACCGTGTGCACAAGGAAGAGTGACACGATTGCCGTAATAACTAAAGCTCCAAGAGCCATCACACGCTGCAGCTGGACCCGTTTTGGCATGAACATCATGATGATGGCCGCAAGCGCAGGAATGACGATTGGAAAGACCGGTAAGTTAATCATACGATTCTGTTCCTTTCATTTCTTCCATATTGTCCGTGCTGAGCTCCTGATACGTGCGGTAGGCAAGTACGAGGAAGAACGCCGTCACCCCGAAACTGATGACGATTGCCGTCAAGACGAGCGCTTGCGGTAACGGGTCTGTGAATTCAGTCACACCGTCGACGAGGACAGGGGCTGCCCCTGTCTTCAAACCTGCCGTCGTCAAGACGAGAAGGTGTGCCGCGTGACTGAACAAGGCTGTGCCGATGATGATGCGTAACAAACTTCTTGAGAGAACAAGATAGACGGCACACATCGTCAAGACACCGATAATGATGCTAACGAAGATTTCCATTATTCACTCTCTCCAATCGTTTGTATAATCGTCAAGGTGATTCCGATGACTACGAGATAAACCCCTAAGTCGAACGCAATCGCCGTGTGGAGCGTCTGTTCACCGAGAAGTGGTAAGTCGAACTTCCCGTAAGCATGCGTCAAGAACGGACGACCCAAGAATACCGAGTGAAGACCTGTCGCGAGTGCAATCAACAATCCACTTGCCGTCATGAGACGGTAGTCGATTGGGAGCACGTTCGCGAGCGTCTTCGAATCAAATGCGAGTAGCAACAAGACGAGTGCCGCGGATGTCATCAATCCACCGATGAACCCTCCACCTGGTGAATAGTGACCGGCAAAGAACAAATCGATCGAGAAGATGACGATGATGAAGAAAATGATAATCGCGGCCGTCTGCAAGATGACGTCATTGACGCGTCTGCTGTTTTGCTTCATGTGCACCTTCTCCTTTCGTACGTCGTGTTGTTCTAAATTTAATCATCGTGTAGATCCCGAAAGCCGCAATTCCAAGAACGACGATTTCAAACAAAGTATCAAATCCACGGAAGTCGACGAGGACGACGTTAACCATGTTTTTACCTGCTGCAAGCTCATACACGTTCTCTTTGTAATACTCGGAGATCGAGGTGAGCGATTTATTCGTGAGCGCCATGAAGCTGAGAAGCGTCACGGTCGTCCCGACGAGAATGGCCACAATGGCATTCCCGACTTTGAAACGCATCCGTACTTCCTTCTTGCTGATGTCCGGCATGTGATAGAACACGAGCAAGAACAAGGCAACCGAGACCGTCTCGATGACGAGCTGTGTGAGTGCCAAGTCAGGTGCACCAAAGAAGACGAAGAACAGTGCCACGCCGTAACCGACAACCCCGAGTAAGATGATGGACGGTAGACGCGAACGCATAAATAGAATCGCGAGCGCCGCAAGCATCACGACAGCGCCGAGCACGTATTCATACGGTGCAATCTCTGCCAAGTTCTCGAACGAGAATCGGTACATATCGAACCACCAGATGCTAAAGAGCATCATGCCTGAGAGGAAGACGAAAATATAGATCAAATACGACCGGATGAAACCAGTCATGTAGTTGTCTTTAAAGCGATATGCCGCCTTGTTTGACCAGACGAGCGTACCATCGTATATCCCGTTGAGCGTCAAACGATGTGGGATCCGATTGTAGATGCCCATCCATTTGCCCATTTGCCAGAACAACAATGAACCGAGAAGGATAACCCCGATTGTCATATATAGTTCAGGCGTGAGACCGTGCCAGAAATAAATATCTACCTTTACATCTTGCCCTTGCGCGACGAGTGTCGGATAAATCGACTCGACGGCCGGTTTGATGAGCGAGTTCGACAAAACGTTCGGGAAGAACCCGAGACCTACAACGAGAAGCGCGAGGATGGCCGGCGAAATCAACATGCCGATCGGCGCCTCATGCGGTTGTTTTGGCAATTGATCGAACTTCGCTTTGCCCATGAACGTCCGTGTAAACAGCATGATGCTGTAGATGAACGTGAACACACTTCCGACGAACGCGATGACCGGAAGTAAGATTCCAATCGTATCGAGTGCGAAGAAGTCGGCCGAGAAGACTTTCGTCGTCGCCTTCAAGAACATCTCTTTACTCAAGAAACCATTAAACGGCGGAAGACCGGCCATTGATAACGAACCGATGACGGCAATCGTGAACGTGATCGGCATGACCGTCATCAGACCGCCAAGCTTACGAATGTCACGTGTACCCGTCTCGTGGTCGACAATCCCGGCCATCATAAAGAGCGAGCCTTTGAATGTCGCGTGGTTGATCAAATGGAAGATTGCTGCGATCGTCGCGACCATAAAGATATTGTCATCCATACCGTCATAGTGGAGCGCAGCCGCACCAAGACCAAGGAGTGACATAATCAACCCGAGCTGACTGACTGTCGAGAATGCCAAGATTCCCTTCAAGTCGGTCTGCTTTACAGCGTTGAACGAGCCCCAGAACATCGTAAACATCCCGACCCCGGCAATCGTCCATAGCCAGACTGATGACTCTTGGAACACCGGGCTCATACGGGCCACGAGGTAGAGACCCGCCTTGACCATCGTTGCCGAGTGGAGGTACGCACTGACCGGAGTCGGTGCTTCCATCGCGTCAGGCAACCAGATGTGGAACGGGAACTGCGCCGATTTCGTGAACGCCCCGAGCAAGATGAGAATCATCGCGACAAGGAAGAACGGGCTCTCGGCGATGACGCCAGAGTTCGCGACCATATCACGAATGCTGTACGAACCAATCATCGACTCGAGTAAGACGATCCCCCCGAGCATCGACAATCCACCGAATACGGTGAGAAGCATCGACTTCTGTGCGCCGTAACGTGAACGCTCTTTCTCATACCAGTAACCAATCAACAGGAATGATGAAATCGATGTGAGCTCCCAGAACATATACATGACAATCATGTTGTCCGAGAGAACGACCCCGAGCATCGCACTCATGAACATCAAGAGATACACATAGAAATGCCCGAGTGACTCTTTGTCCTTATTCAAATAGTAAATGGAATATAAGACAACGAGTGCGCCGATCCCCGTGATGAGGAGGGCGAACAGTAGACTGAGTCCGTCAACGTATGCCGTGAAGTTGATCCCGAGGGACGGCATCCACGCAATCGTCTCTGTCACGACGTCCCCTGCACTCGTGATCGGAATGAATCCGGCGAAGTAGGTGACGAGCACGACCGGTACGATCAAAACGAACCAGCCAGTATGAATTTGCTTCATCCCCCGAAACAAGAACGGGATGAACGGTGCCGCGAGAAGCGGCAACAAAATAGCTAAATGTAACACCGACAAGAAAATTCCTCCTTCGAACAGAGTCGTACAATAGATTGAGCCGTAAAGTAAGGTCACTTGACTCCATCATGTCTTCCTCATGAGTATAGCGTAAATTTTCAGTCTGTTTCCATGATAAAAGCTTCCAGTCCGCGCACGCCCTCACTAAAATTCCGAATCTTTTAAATATGAAGGAAGCCGACGGAATTTCTTCAAAAAAAATTTTGAAATCAGACGATATGTATCGGATTTTTCCGTAAATGAGGGTGTGTGGAATAACTCAACCTATTCCCTACTTGCCTGTCCTTTTCCTTCTTTTCCGTTCGACAAAACAAAAAAGCAGCCGATTTCAATCGGCTGCTAAGCAATTATTGTGCTGTTGCGATAAACTCTTTCAATGCTTCTTTTGGTTGGAAGCCCATTGTTTTCGAAACAGGCTCGCCATCTTTGAACATCATGAGTGTCGGGATACTTTGGATTTGGAAAGCACCTGCGACTTCAGGGTTTTCGTCGACGTCGAGTTTCACGATTTGGACTTGGTCACCCATTTCTTGATCGAGTTCTTCGAGAACTGGCGCGATCATGCGACATGGTCCACACCAAGTTGCCCAGAAATCAACGAGGACTACGCCCTCTTTTACATCTTGTTCAAACGATTGAGTCGTTGCGTGTTTAATAGCCATTTGTAAAAACCTCCCCAATAAGATGAGAGAGTCCTGATGTAGAACTCTCATGCAATTCATGTTCAGAGTATACCACGGAGGGTAACAACCCCAAAACGTTTTGCTTATTAGCTATTGACGAGGTGCTTGCGGAACTCTTCTGTCAACATTGGGACAACATCGAACAAATCACCGACGATGCCATAGTCCGCCACACTGAAGATGTTCGCTTCCGGATCCTTGTTGATCGCGACGATGACCTTCGCGTTACTCATCCCTGCCAAGTGTTGGATTGCTCCAGAGATTCCGCATGCGATGTAAAGGTCTGGTGTGACGACTTTACCAGTTTGTCCGATTTGAAGCGCATAGTCGCAGTAGTCGGCGTCACATGCTCCACGTGAAGCACCGACCGCTCCTCCGAGAAGTTCAGCCAACTCTTCAAGTGGTTTGAAGCCGTCTTCGCTCTTCACGCCACGTCCGCCTGCGACGATGACTTTCGCTTCCGCCAAGTCGACTTTCCCAGTCGCCTTACGAACGACTTCTTTGACGATCATCGCGAGGTCTTTCAATTCGACTGCTGGCGTTTCAACTGAGACGCTTGCACCTGCTTGACGCGCGAGTGCGTCGATGTTGTTCGGACGAATTGTGAAGAACATGACCGAGTCTTTGAACTTCACTTTCTCGAACGCCTTGCCTGAGTAGATTGGGCGAACGAATTCAGCGTCACGACCTGTTCCTTCGATAGAGACGACGTCACTGATGAGTCCAGCATCGAGACGTGCCGCGAGTTTCGGTGCGATGTCTTTCCCGAGTGCTGTGTGTCCGAGGACGATCATGTCCGGACTTTCTTGCTCAATCAACTGACGGAGCACTTGCCCGTAGCCGTCTGGCGTATAGTGTTTGAGGCGATCGTCTTCAACGACGAGGACACGGCTTGCGCCATACTCCCCAAGTTCTTGCGCGAGTGATTGCACGTGATCCCCAATCACGACTGCCGTCACATCGTCTGTCAATTGCTTCGCCGCAGCGATGGCTTCGAATGATACGTTACGTAACGCGCCTTCACGCGCTTCTGCGAGTACTAAAGCTTTCATCTATGATCTCCCCCTTAAATGACTTTCGCTTCCGTGCGAAGAAGTTGTACGAGCTCGCTCACTTGTGTCGACATGTCGCCTTCAAGGATACGGCCGGCTTTCTTCTCTTCTGGCAAGAATCGTTCAATCGTCTCGATTTTCGCTTCGATTTCATCTTCATCAAGGTCGATGTCGGTGAGTTCGAGTTCTTCGAGTGGTTTCTTCTTCGCTTTCATGATCCCAGGCAAGCTCGGGTAACGTGGTTCGTTCAACCCTTGTTGCGCCGTCACGAGAAGTGGGAGTGCGACTTCGATGACTTCTGTATCGCCTTCGACGTCACGTGTGACCGTAGCCGTCGTGCCATCGATTTCAAGAGCCGTGATTGTTGTCACGTAGTTCATGTCGAGAAGTTCTGCGACACGTGGTGCGACTTGTCCGCTACCGCCATCGATTGCAACGTTCCCTGCAAAGATGAGGTCTGCATCCTGTTCTTTCAAGTATGTGGCGAGCACTTTTGAAATCGTGACGTGGTCTGCATCTTCGACATCGTCCTCGATTGAGATTCGGACAGCTTTGTCCGCTCCCATGGCGAGCGCTGTACGAAGCTCTTTGTCCGCGTCTTCTGGTCCTACCGTGACGACCGTGACCTCTCCCCCGAGTGCATCACGTTTTTGAATCGCTTCTTCGACCGCATATTCGTCATACGGGTTGATGATGAACTCAGCGCCGTCTTCTTGAATTTCCCCATTCTCGAGCTGAATCGCTTCCTCAGTATCAAACGTACGTTTCAGCAAAACAAAAATATTCATGGTTGATCCCCCTTTAGTCAATTCTTTCCCATCATTCATGAATCAGCATTCATTTTTTGAGCTAGTGATAGGGCTCACTGTTAAGTAAGCCCCTTCTTTAACATATGGTGCACATTCGGAAGCGTCGACATCAAGTCGTACTTGAAGCCGCTCGCCATCCAACTCGTCACAACCTCATCGATTGTGCCGAAAATCATCTGACGGGCGAGTCGATAATCTAGATCCTTGTCGAACTCTCCTGTCTCGATTCCGTGTTTGACGACCGAATCGATCAAATTCAAGTATGGTTTGAGCACTTCTCCAATTTTTTGGCGAAGCACCAAGTTCGACTGTCGGAGTTCGATTTGTGTCACGACGGCAAGGTCGTAATCGGCCGACAGTTGTTTTAAATGTGATTCAATCAACTGATACAATTGATCTCCGGCTGTCGTCTCGTTCCCGATTTGTTGTTTCGAGTAGTCGATGAACAGCCCCATCTTCGCTTGGAACAACTCGATCAAGAGATGCTCCTTGTTTTTGAAGTACAAATAGATCGTGCCGTCCGCGACACCCGCCTCTTTGGCGATGGCTGTCACCTTTGCACCGTGATAGCCATGATTGGCAATTACTTTGACCGCCGCATCAATGATTCGGTCACTTTTCGAAATATGATTTGTCATTAACCCCAAGCTCCTTACCGCTGCAGAAAAATGAATGATGGTTCATTCATTTATTATTCTATCATGCATACGCTTGGTGTCAACTGCTTTGTTTCACTTGTTTCGCCTTCTCTTCGTCGACGAGGACGCGGCGTAAAATCTTACCGACGAACGTCTTAGGCAACTCGTCACGGAACTCGTACAGCTTAGGCACTTTATAAGCCGCGAGTTTCTCACGACAATGTTTGTCGAGCTCTTCTTCGGTCACGCTCGACCCGTCACGAAGGACGATGAACGCTTTGACCGTCTCACCACGATACGGGTCAGGGACACCGATACAGACCGCTTCCTTGACGGCCGGATGTTCGTAGAGCACTTCTTCGATTTCACGTGGATAGACGTTGAATCCACCGGCGATGATCATATCTTTCTTCCGGTCGACAATATAGAAGAATCCGTCCTCACCCATATAACCGAGGTCACCCGTCGCGAGCCATCCATCTTTCAAAACGGCTGCCGTCTCCTCCGGTTTTTGCCAATAGCCTTTCATGACTTGTGGACCGCTCAGCATGATCTCGCCGATCTCCCCGATATCTGCTTCCGTCTCTCCGTCTGCTTTTACTATTTTAGCAGAAGTATCCGACAGCGGCGCACCAATTGAGCCGACGATCCGCTTATCCCATAAGAAGTTCGCGTGCGTAACCGGCGACGTCTCAGACAAACCATATCCTTCGACGATGCGACCACCCGTGATCTTTTCGAACTCCTCTTGCACCTCAATCGGAAGCGGTGCCGAACCTGAGATACACGCTTCAATCGATGACAAGTCGTATTTTTTCAGTTTCGGGTCGTTTAAGATTCCGACGTACATCGTCGGAGCTCCTGGGAAGAAGTGCGGCTTTTTCTTTTGAATCGTCTTCAGGACATCCGTCACTTCGAAGCGCGGCACGAGCACAAGCTCATATCCGTTCGTGATCCCGAAGTTCAGACAGCACGACATCCCATAGACGTGGAAGAACGGAACGACACACAAGACGCGCTTCTCGTCCCCGCGATTATACTTATAGAATAAGTTCGTGATTTGATCCGCATTCGCCGTCAAGTTGAAGTGCGTCAACATGACGCCTTTCGGAAGTCCCGTCGTCCCTCCTGTATATTGAAGAACCGCGACGTCTTCTTTTGGATCGATGTCGAGCGGCGTGACCGGATTAAAGTCTTTGTAGTCTTTAAACGGCGTCGAGCCGGTCGTGTCGATGACAATATTATTTTCTCGTTTCACTTTGATTGGATACAGCTTGTTTTTCGGGAACGGTAAGTAATCGGCGATACTTGTCGTGATCACGGTTTGGATCTCCGTCTTTTCACTGACGCGAAGCGTTTTCGGATAGAGCAAGTCGAGGGTAATGACGATTTTGACGCCCGCATCCGTGATGAGGTTATCAAACTCTCGTTCCGTATAAAGCGGGTTCGTCTGGACGACGGTCCCTCCTGCATAGAGCACGGCATAGAACGAGATGACGTATTGAGGACAGTTCGGGAGCATGAGGCTGACGCGGTCCCCTTTTTCAAGTCCTTTCGCTTGGAGCATCGTGGCGAGTCGGCGTGCGGCATCATCGATTTCCGCGAAAGTCCACTCTTTCCCGATAAAGGAGACGGCCGTACGATTCGGATAATCCTTTGCTGCGCGAGACAATGCCTCATAGAGCGGCTTTACCTCGTAATCAATCGACTGGGGCATACCTTCTGGATAATCTTGTAACCACGGTTTGTTCATCGCTGTTCCTCCTTGGAAATGAATACTCATTCAGTTAACTCCATTATAATGCTAAGAAAACGCTTTCATCTACCCTTTACCCGATAATTTTCAGAAAATATCAAAAAAAGCGATTGGATTTGTCATCCAATCGCTGTCATACCCGCCTAAAATAGGAATTGTTCGAATCCAGCTGTTCCAACTTCTGATTCATTAATTGTTGTAACTCATTCTCGTGACGAATGTTCGAGAAATCCGTTCCGAACCACGCTTCCATCTCTGGCCGGGAGAAGGCATACGTCCGGTTCGGGAAAGCAAAGCGGACGATCTCCGCATTCGGAATGAGCGTGAAGTAAGTAGCCGCATTCCGAATCGCAAGACGCTCTTGCTCCGCTCGCTCCATCTCTGGATCTTCATAACGGACGGTCAACCCATAGGGACGCTTCTTCGTCTGCAACTCGACCGATTGATAGCATTCGTGTAGCGGTAAGCTTCCGGCAATCCCGACGACGGCGGCATTGTCCCCGACTTTCGAACCTTTATATTCAAAGACGTTCGGTTCCGGATTCGTGCAACCTACTAGTGAGATGGCGAGAACGAGCAACAGACAGAAGCGTTTCATAGGTGTCCCTCCTTACGATTTGAGTTTCAAGTTGAAGCGGTAGAGCAAGCGTTTGGCGAGTAAGTGCGCCAAGAAGGCTGCAATCACAAAGCCAATCACATACAAGATCATGTTTTGCGGGTACGAGATGACCGAGAACAATACGCCACCTAACATCGCGAAGCAAATGACAATGACGATATGGATGAGCCACAACCAGCTCGAGAACATGAAGAAGCGTCCGTTGTTCTCTTGCGGTGCTTCCTTGAACATCCACAACCCGAGACCGAATGTGAGCGCGATGTTCGCGATCGCAAGGATCGGGGCATACGTGATAAAGTCATTCCACACCGATTGATCGGTATACACTGAATACATATCGACATTGAAAATATTGTTTAGCGGTGACAAAATTCGCATCGGGATACTCTCGAACGCTTCATCAAAGAACGAGAAGAGTCGATCTGGGAAGAAGGCGTAGAGTGAACCTTGGACGAGGAGTAAAATCCCCATCGGAAAGACGAGCGCGACAAACGTCCAGATGACTTGTGAGATGGACTCTCCGCCAAATGATCCCATCCATAACGAGAGCGAGAAAAATGAAATTCCGGATAGCATCAAGAATAGAATCATCGCAATCACCTTGAACTCTTTTCCTTCCATCAAGAAAGAGTAATCGGAGAAGCGGATGATGAGGAACATCAACGTCCCACCAATCAAGGTCGATGTTACAATTCCTGTCGCACCGAGTACCCATTTCGATATGTATAGCTGGGTACGCGTGTACGGTAACGACATCGTGAAATCGGACATTTGACTATTGCGTTCACTTCCGATCAACACGGACGCCATGAGGGCACCGAAGATGACAAACAAGAAAATGACACCGCCTGACGGAATGAGTCCGTTCAGACCTCCGAGGTATCCGTATCCAGATCCATCCCCGAAGAAGTCTTCCAGCACCATCTCGTTCACATCACCTGTCACGATATCCGGGAAGTCGCTCGGGTTTTGTTTAATTTCAAGAATTTGTTGTTCGTACGCATACATATCCGTCCACACCGGCACCGTGAAAGCGACGATCCCTAAGAAGACGAGCAAGATCCAAAGCAGCGACACTTGTTTCCAATCTTTCTTCAACAACACTTTAGACGGCATGGGCTTCTCCTCCTAACTGGATACGGAACACGTCTTCGAGAGACATCGGGATCTCTTCGATGAGCATCGGATTGTATGAATCGATGAACGTCTCGAGCTCGTCCGTTCGTTCTTTCGCCATGAACAGCACGACACGTCCTGTCACACTAATGATTTCGATATCTTTTCGTTCGAGCAACTCGACCGGAACATGATCGTTGAAGACGACTTGCCACTTGATGCTGAGGGCACGCGCCTCTTCGAGCGACATGATTGCTTTGACGCGCCCTTTCTCGATCATGATGATGCGGTCGGCGATTCGTTCGAGTTCGTGCAACTGGTGGCTCGAGACGATGATCGAGCAGTTCCGCTTCTCGACCTGGGCGATCATCAGTTTCAACACGTCTGACTTGGCGACGACGTCCAAACCGTCCGTCGGTTCATCAAGCAGGTAGTATTTCGCTTGGACGGCGAAGGCGAGTGATAACGTGACGAGCGCCTTCTGTCCTTTTGACAGCTGGCGAATCTTTTTGTTCTCGATGTTGTAACGCGTCAACGTCTCACGGAATGCGGAACGATTGAACGATGGATAGATTGATTCGTATAAGTCCATCGCCTCGTTTACCGTATAATGTTTGAGCGCATCCGCTGAATCCGGTACGAAGATGACGTCCCGCTTCAATCCGGCGTCTTTAAAGATACTTTTCGTTCCATAAAGTACGTCTCCCTGATCGGGGCGGATGATTCCGACCATCGTCCGGAGAAGTGTCGTCTTGCCGGCACCGTTACGCCCGACGAGCGCAACGATTTCTCCTGATTCGACGGTAAAGTCAATTCCGTCCAAAATCGTCTGACGGTCGATTTGTTTACTCAATTGCTCAACTTTCAGCATTGGCTTCCCCTACTTTCTCATATTCGGTCCGCAATACGTCGATGGCTTCTTCTAATGGCACATTCGCATAATGGCAATCAATCGCAATCTTCTTGATCGATGCGATGACCGGTTCTCTTGATGCATCATCGTCTACCCAGTCTTCGGAAACGAACGTCCCGCGCCCGCGTCGCATCTCGAGGAGACCGAGTCGCTCCAACTCCTGATACGCCTTACTGACCGTATTCGGATTGATAACGAGGTCGGTGGCAAGTTCACGCACTGACATCACCTTGTCTCCCGGACGTAAGATACCGCGGATGACGAGCTCTTTCGTTTGATTGACGATTTGTTCGTAAAGCGGTTCTGAGCTCTTCATATCAATTTTGTATAACATGGGTCACACCCTCTCATAGTCAATGTCACTCTTTAAGTGTATTATATGTATTAGTACACGTAATTGCAATAGTATTTCGATGGCACTTTCAGTTTACAGGGAAATGGAAATGATTTGAATAAGACTTTGGACCGAGGTTTCTCCTCGATTTATCAGGTACATTGGGAAAGAGGTGACGAAATGATGAAAAAACGAATCGTGGCAGGCATTGTCGGCGGGCTTCTCGCTGGAGGGTTCTTCGTTTATACGACGATTGAAAAATCCGAGGCACGAGATGCATATAGTACTTATGTAAAAGAAACGTATCAGGAACAACCCGACATCGAACTGTCACGTGATTGGAAGATGGGCGGTTATGTCGGGGAAGTCACATTGACGAACGAACCGTTCGCCGGCACTTATGTTCTCGAGACGTATGGAGATGGCTCCATCCATGACAACGTGCTCGAGACGTATTGGGAACGTGAGGCGGAACGAACGATTCACGAGCGGCTCGTGTCACAAGGAATTTTAAAGGAGGAAGAGACCGTCCGTGCGGAGGTGCCGATCGGTGTGTCCGATGAAACACAAGCCAACGTCAGCCCGACCCCGACGTCTATCTATGAAACGAATCCGGAAACGTATCTCGACGTCTCAATCATGTTTCATGAAGACTGGAACAACACGGACGAACAAAAACAGCGCATTCTCAACGTCATCCGTGAAATCGAGCCTGACGTTTATTTGATCCATTTCTCGTTCGACGGGAAGCCAGGTGGCAATGACGACTATACAGAACGGTACATGATGTTCACGCGTGAAGCGTCTGATATCGACCCGTCATTCCTCGACGTGCGGACGATTGAGGATTTGAACGCCTACGACCGTCTTTACGGATTCGACGAGACGACGTTCATGACAGAATATCATTTTGATGGCACTCCCATCGAAGACGAGACGACACGATAATTTCGGTGTCGTCTTTTTTTGAGCGTTTGACTTTACAAGCAATCCGAAACGTTTTATCGTTTGACAAGTCAACGATTGATAAGTCAATTGAGAAAGGTGGGACGCAATGGACCTACGTGAAATCAGCCGATTACTTTACCAAATCAAGTTGGCGGAACAAAACGTCGCATCGTCGTTCGAACGGGAAACAGGATTCAGCCTGACCCGCTACGAGATGCTACAAGTCGTCAAAGAACGAGGCGTTTGTTCGCAACGTCTGATTAAAGAAGAAATGAAAATCGACAATGCCGCCATCACCAGACATTTAAAGATCCTCGAAGAAAAAGGATATGTCGTCAGAGAGCGGAACGCGGAGAACCATCGCGAGATGTTCGTCCGTGTGACAGAGAAAGCAGAGCAAGACCTAAGGGATTGCGAGCGAGACGAACAGGCCAACCACCTCGTCTTACAAGCCTTGTCCGCTGAAGAGATTCAACACTTATCCGGACTGCTTCAAAAATTGAACAGTCACACCTAAACAGAGAAAGAAGGAATTCACCAATGGCAACTACATTCGAAAACAATACATTCAAAGACGTCATGTTCGGTCGTAAATCAATCCGTGTCTATGACGAGAACGTGAAAATCTCACAAGAAGAGATGCTCGAGATGATTCAGGAAGCAACGACTGCCCCATCATCGGTCAACATGCAACCATGGCGCTTCGTCGTCGTTGAAAGCCCAGAAGCGAAAGAGACGCTCAAGCCGCTCATCAAATTCAACACGCGTCAAAACGACACGTCTTCTGCGATGCTCCTCATCTTCGGAGACATGGAGTGCTACGAGTACGGCGAACAAATCTACGATCAAGCGGTCGCAGAAGGCAAAATGCCACAAGAAGTTCGTGATCAACAGCTCGGCGCGATCATCCCTTACTACAAAAACCTCTCGAAACAAGAGATGAACGACATCGTGAAGATTGATGCGAGTCTCGCAGCGATGCAATTCATGCTCACAGCACGTGCACACGGCTATGACACGAACCCAATCGGTGGTTTCGAGAAAGACCAACTCGCAGAAGCGTTCGGTCTCGACAAAGACCGTTATGTACCGGTCATGATCTTGTCTGTCGGGAAAGCGGCAGAAGAAGGTTACCAATCTGTACGTCTTGACGCTCAAACGGTCACTTCATTCAAATAATTTATTTAATAATCGGAGGAATCAACCATGATCTTAGTCAACGCCACATTTGACATCCAAGCATCACAACGCGAGAACTTCTTGCGTGACATCCAAGTCTTGATCGACTCATCAAAACAAGAAGCGGGCTGCGTCGGATATGACCTATACGAGTCAACGTCTGTCGAGAACCGTTTCGTCATGATCGAGAACTGGGAAGACCAAGCCGCTCTCGAGCAGCATAACCAAAACCCGGTCCTCATCAACTTCGCACAAAACGTTGCGAACTACGTGTCTGCGAAACCGGTCGTGCAAGTAGCAGCGGTCAACTAATATGTCGACGCTCACCCTTGTGCTCGGGACGCTCGTCTCCATCGAGTTCTTCTATATCTTCTATTTAGAAACGATTGCGACAGCCTCTTCCTCAACGTCACGCGTCTTCCGTATGTCGAAAGACGAGTTGACGAGAGACTCGGTATCGGTTTTATTTAAAAATCAAGGCGTGTATAACGGATTGATCGGGGTCGGGGTCGGGCTCTTATACGGGCTATACGTCTCCCCCAATCCGGTCGAGATTGTCACGATGATTCTGACATATATCATTCTCGTTGCCCTATATGGCAGTATCACGAGTGACAAAAAGATTATCCTGACACAAGGTGGGCTTGCCATCTTGACGTTGATCTCGATGGTGATGTGATGACAGAAAAAGCGTTCGACCTGAGAAAAGGTCGGACGCTTTTTTGCTTGTATCCACTATACTAAACAATGAGGTGATGATCTTGAGATACACATGCCCATGTTGTGGCTACCAGACGTTAGAAGAAGAACCTCCAGGCACATACGATATTTGTGGAATTTGTTTTTGGGAAGATGACGGGGTTCAATTCGACGATCCCGATTATGAAGGCGGTGCGAATACGGTATCGCTTCGACAGGCTCAACAAAATTATATTCAATTTGGTGCGAGTGAACGACTTTTTTCTGACTCTGTCAGAAAACCACATGAATGTGATAAAAAAAATCCGGACTGGAGACCGTTCCCCAACAAGCTGGCATAATGGTAGGTCACCCGTATAAGAGATGACCTTAATCATTCAGCTCATTGAACCTGCCTCCACAACGCTTCATCGACGACAAAGAACGATTCATGGGAACATACCGCAAGCACGCACGTCTCCCCCTTATAAAACATCAAGTCTTCGGGCAGTTCCGGATGAATCCATCTGAACAATGAGCCACCATGCTCTTTTAGGAACTGTGCTGTCCGATAATTCATATGTAACGAATATAGATACGCCGTATCCCCAGATAGTCTTGTCGTCTCCCATTCACTTACGATGGTTCGTTCCATCAAATCCCAGCGAATCTCTTCCGTCAGTACATCCATATACGCCAGGCGCTCTTCTTCGCTCTCCATTCGGCGCCTGTCTTCCACGAACGCAAAGTGAGTACAGTGCTCAAGCAAAGTATCGATGAGCGCCTCATAGCGCTTCCCCTTTATATCCTGAGTGATCATCAGCATGCTTCAAGTCTCCTAAGGCGAAGAAACAAAGATACCCGTCTCTTCCGTAATCTCGAACGAATCTTGATTCCATCTCACTTCAATCGTCCCGACTCGTTCGTGTTCTTCGACACTTCGATATAATCGCCTGACCTCCATGTCGAAAGTGAACAAGCCACTGGACTGTTTCATATACCCTTCTTCATTCACATATGTATTTGTCTGATCACCAATCAGCGTAAAAGAGTCACAGCTCTCATCTTCACATTGTACCGAATACGTTTCCTCGAACCAGCTCACAAAGTCATCCATATCTGGACTTGTCGTATACATCGGTGCCGCCCAGACTCTAGCTACAATCAACACAATAAAACCGAAGAACAACCATTTTTTCATATACTCTCCCCCGCTTTCACTATCCAAAGTCTACCATATCCAAATCATCAAATAAAAAACCGCCCTGACCGAAGTCAGAGCGGAATTGAGGTCTTACAAGACGAAAATCGCTGCAGATACACCGACGACACCGACGAGTGCCATCGCATATACCGGTACACGTGGCATTTCGCCATTGTTGTCGAGTGCTTTCCCAAACATGAAGAAGACGATTGGGTGCACGAGGAACGGCATCGAGAAGATGAGCGGGATGAGAAGCGAGGCTTCCGTCCCGAACATGCCGCCTTGAACCGCTGCGAACAAGCCGAAGTGCGAGATCGCTGACGATTGTGCCATCGTCGTGTAATCAAATGCAATCGTGCTGAACGTCAAGATGACGAGACCACCGAAGACGGCCATCATCTGCCATCCAAACGAGAACTGCATAAGGGCTTTGACTTCTTTGAAGTCTTCCCCGTTTGCTGCACGCAAGTTTTTCAACGAAAGCGCCGTAAGCGCGAGACCGACCAAGACGATGATCATCGTCGGCCAGATCCAGAGCGCGCCGTTGTCGGCACTGACCGCGAGGATCGAGAAGACGAAGATATGTCCGAAGAACGGGATGTTGATCATGATTGGCGCACGTTTCGCCGCCACTTGACCGAAGTCACCAGCCGTACATGCTCCTGTGAGACCACTATGTGAAAGTGACCCCGCCATACCTGGCGCGAGGTTACGGATGTGACCCGTACGAGCAAACCACATGATGAGTGCGATTCCACCGAACATCCAGAACAACTGTCCGAAGAAACCGTACACGAGAATCGAGTTCATGCCTTCGATGGCGAACGCGTCACCGATTCGTGAACCACCAACCATGAAGTTGGCAGCCAAGACGACCGGAATCCCTGCGAAGAGAAGCGCACGGACAGTCGGTCCATACGTCCAGTTATGGAAGATGGCACCGAGTGCTGACGAAATCAACATCGCAAAGAAGATTTGCGGAAGTGCGATGATCGGCTGAACTGCTGTCGCAATCAGGAACGAGACGAACAAGATGACAAGCAAGAGGACTGTCTCGATGACACCTTTTTGCATGTATACTTTCTTGTCCTGAATCTGTGCTTTATGGTCGATGAGTAAGAACGACACCGCAAGACCGAGGAGTGCGAGGATTGGGTAGTAAAGCGCAATCCCTTCTGCCGTACCTGGCTCGATTGCCATACGGAAGAATCCTTCCAAACCGACGAGCAAGAAGAACGAACGAAGGATGAAGATGAACTGCGTACGTCCCGTTCCGAGGAACATCTCCTCTTTTGCAGGAACGACGATGTCTTCCATGTCGAGCTCTTGTTTGCTTAAGATTTTACGAAGTTCCTGTCCACCGACGAAGAACGAAACGACTAACGCGATGATCGTCGTCCGTGACAAGAAGTCGACGAGCGGGAATTCAGGAAGACCCGGTGTCGCGATGCCGAGCTCGACCATACCGAATCCGAGACCGAGACCGAAGATGACGATGACGAGGATCGGCGAGAAGCGCGTCCCAGCCACGACCATACGAGATAAAATGACCATCGGGATGATGAAGGCCATAAGCAACCAGAATTGGTTGATGAGTTGCATTTGAGATAATTGCTGTACAAGTTCCATTGACTAACCCCTAACATAATTTTTAGCACACAATATCGAAGTGTACAGGAATGAACATTGTGTGACAATAGGGTGTGATGTTTTGTAAACATTGAAAGCGGAACCAAGTGAAATTGGTCCCGCTTTCGTTAGTTATTGGATTGTCTGAGACCCCAAATGCCTTTATTTCCAGCGGAATAAAAGAGGTCCTCTTTCCCGGTAAAGCTCGCTGAATCACTGGAATGCGCACGAATCTGTTTATTGACGTGCCCTTTCCAATCTTTATATCGATCGAGCTCGAGTTGGTAGTATGATTTTTCGACATATGCATAAATGTCTTTCAAGGATGCCGTCCCACCGTGGTGTTGGAGGGCGAATTGGATTTTGCGTAGTAACAGGCGTTTCATATTATCCCACCTTTCTACTTCTGTTTCATTTCAAAGTAGTCTTCTAATTTGTTTTCAACCGCTAATTGAATAGCAGCATGCGCTTGTTTAGTCGGAATGCAGTACTCTTCTCTGACAATGAGTTTCCCATTCGCATTCTCAAATGGTGATTTACCTGTTCTTGGTGATTCTGTCGTCAAGGCTTTAAACGGTAGCGAATTTAGATGACGTTCGATTTCCTTCTGTGAAAATGATTCTTGAAATATTTTAGCGATGCCATTCAAAGAATGTTCTTCACTTTGCTTTCTTACTAAATCATAGTACTCTTTTGCGATCATATCAGCTGATAATGGGTGAAACCAATCTTCATACCCTCTGTTAAGCATGACTTGGATAACATTCATTTTATATGTACCTTGACGCGCAAAACCATCAATAAAGTTACAAAAAGACTGTATAGCAATCTCTGATGAGTTGATAGTTATTTTATCGTTCAGCATGCTCATCCTTTCGCTTTCCGACTAAAGTAGTAATGTAATCGAACATCTACAATCTGTTTAACCCATTCATAAACGGTTAGATTGCGGAACGCTTCATTGAATTCAATATGCAGAGTTTCATCTTCTACATAAAACGGTCCTTTGGCAATTTTATTGAATGGCATTCGTAACAATAATTTTTCAATTCTTTGTTGATGGAATGGTTGCTGAAAGTCTTTTGTCTGTCCATCAATATGCTGACGATATGGTTTATTTTTAATGTAATCATAAAAAGGAAGAGCGGCTTCAGATGCTTTAATTGGATTGTACCAGTTCTCTTCTCCTCGTTTTAGCATAATTGAAAGTACAATCATTTTATAGCTTTTGGTCATGCTCGTGTATTCCACCTCGACAAGAAGCGACTTTACATCATTGTATGTTCTCGCTTCTTCCTCACTTAGTTCTCCGAGTTTATGCAAGAATCCGAAGAACCACCAAGCTTTCTCCATTCGGAACGATAAGCGTCTATAGAGTACTCTCCTCGTTGGATTAATTCCATGTAGCTCGGGCGCCTACCCATTTCTTCTTTCACCATAAAATAATTTTGTTCAAGTAATTGCTGACGCGTTGAGGAACGTGTCACCATTTTCTTCAGTAAGTCAACAGTCTGTAAATCAAACTCTATTGTACATGACGAAGGTAAATCAATCGTAGTTGGTAAGGAACTCACTGTATCTTGTCGGCTAGTAGTCAACAAAGCCAGTTTCTTATCAATATTTTTATAGTTCCCAATTAAATCGATAATCGTACAATGCGTCTTTCCTTTTGATAGACGTAACCCTCGTCCAATTTGTTGGGTGAATACTGTCAATGATTCAGTCGGACGACAGAACAATAGCGTATCGATTTCAGGAATATCGACACCTTCATTAAATAGATTCACTGCAAAAATGATGTCCAATTGTCCTTGCTTTAATTGGGCAATTACTTCCGTTCGATCATAATCGGCCTGACTATGAAGTGCTACCGCTTGTACTCCTTGCCTCCTGAAATAATCAGCCAAATATTCAGCTTGTATAACGGAAGAACAAAAGCCGAGTGCTCTCGATTGATGATGCTCTGACCAAGCTCTATAAATCTTCTCAGCAACACTTTCTTTTAACTGTTCTGCCAATAACTCTTCTTGATCGTAACGACGTCCATTGATCAGACGAATCTGAGAGTAGTCGATTTCATCATAGATTCCAACGTAATGAAACGGGGTTAAAAACGATTCTTCAATCGCTTCCGTAAAGTGCATCTGGAAGGCGACGTTATCATCACAAAGTGCATATACGTCTCCCCCGTCTAAGCGGTCAGGTGTAGCAGTCAAACCGAGTAAGAACTTCGGTTGAAAATAATCTAGCACCCTACGGTAGGAAGGAGCAGCCGAATGATGAAACTCATCCACGATAATCAAATCGAATTGCTCCGGACTATATTGTTCCATTCTTTGTTTCGAAGCTAACGTTTGAATCGAGGCGAACACAACATCAGCAGTTTCTTGATCTCGTGATTCACCTCCTAGTAATAACCCGGTCTTCCAGTCGGTCGCAACATTGAGGAATGACTTTTCTGCTTGTAACAAAAGTTCCTTTTGATGCGCGACGAAAAGAACACGTTTAAATTGACGAGCAAAAAATGCACTTAAATACGTCTTTCCTAATCCAGTCGCTAAAACGAGCATCGCTTTCTTTCGACCTTCTGCCATCGTTTCCCGAAGTGCCAACAACGCCGCATCTTGAACAGTTGTCGGTGTAATCGAATCATCTTCTATGTAGACGGGAGAATGCTCAGCGACCTCCAGCTCTTTCATTCGATCCTTTCGCGCCTCATACTCTTCGCGATACGGCTGTAACGAGACCGGATTCATCATTTGTGCATATTCACTATAAAATAACTCATGGAACGCAGCGACTGACTCTTCAAACACTTCCTCTGATACACTCGAAGGAATTTCAACGTTCCATTCCACTCCATGATTGAGCGCACTATGCGACAAATTCGAGGAACCGACAAAGAATGTACCGCTTTTTATTGTACGGAACAAATATGCCTTTGGATGGAACGATCTCCCCTTGGAGCGGTAGAGCCTGAGCTCGATATTCGGGATTTTTAGAAGCATATCCAGCGCTTCAGGGTTGGTGAGATACAGATAGTCCCCCACCAAGATTCTGATTTGCGCACCGCGTTCACTCGCTTTTCTTAGCGAAGCGGATAATTCTTTCACTCCCGACACTTGTGCAAACGCGACGACCATATAAATTTCAGTCGCCGCGTCTATGTGTTCTTGTAAAGGAGTGCCAAGGTTGCTCGTATGGAGTCGTAAGTCACTCATGATCCAGAACCTCTTCTAAAAATAGTCCCTTCTCAAATCCGCCGCGTTTTTTACGTTTCTCTTCACGAATCTGATTCAATTCATCAAAGTCTGCTCCATGCATGTTCCCAAGTGTATAGACCAATTCCAAAATGTCAGCTAACTCTTCCAGCGACTCTTCATCAATGTTTGTCTCTTCATACTCTTTGATTTCTTCATAAAGTTTCAAGCGCGCTTGTTCAAAGTGTTCGGCTTGGCTAAGTTGCTTTACAATTGGGACTTTTCCTGATTGATGAATAATTTCAGGAATGCGGTCGCGGATAAGTTTATTAAAACTAGGCACTGTAATCCTCCTTCAATTTTAATCATCAAAAAGTAACTTGAATAAATTACGTAGAATCATATTATTAAGCCATAGTACTATAAGTGAACTGATAATCTTCAACCCTATATTTTTTCCTATTTATTTACTGAACAATCCTGCATATCTAATTATAAATTATACTTTTAATAGTCAATACTTTTCTGGTAATACGGATATTTAGACTTGGTTTTCCATTTCACTAATCAAATAATGTGCAAAATCTTCATTTAATCTAATTTTATCTGCTCCTCTATTTAAACTTCCCAAAGAATCACCACCTCTGTGAGTTAAAATGGAGCCAGTGTATTTGGAGCGCACTTTTGACAAGGTTAAATCAAACTGATTCCATTTAGTACTATACAAGGGAAATAGATTTTTCCCTTCAACTTCCCACTCCCACCTACTACCGTTACTTAAATTAATTACATCTGAAATTACTTCGAAATATCCCAATAATTTTGTAGTTCCGACACCATAACAAATTAAGATATCTCCTACCTCTACTGCAACTGGTCTTTTTGCAAAATGTAGCTTTTCAATAGACGCATTTAATACTCTGCTAGTTTCAAAAGGTTTTTCGGCATATCCTACAGGTTTTAAAAAATATTTTTTCGAACTGTTAGTATCGGCTTTTTGTTCACTTCTTTTTTGTTTTTTATTTATTATATCTGTTATTTTCAATTTGATTTTCGTTTTAGATGGTAGCTTATTTTTAGCCTTGTATGTATCAATCATCTTAATAATCTCATCTAAAGTATTGTAATCTAATTCGATACTATTACACTGTAATTTTGATATCGTATCAACTAATACTTTGTTATCTTCTAACATTACTCCCCATTCATTTTTCTTCTTCAACCCTGATTCCGTAAAGTTAGCAGAGGTAATAATCCCTCTATACTTACCATTATTAATACCTATGTATAATTTTCCATGTAACTTATTATCTATACGAACAGAGTATTTTATATTTGCTTGTTTACATCCCAAACAAAATAAAAACAGCGCGTTAGATTTCTTAATTAAATCGGGTGAATGATCTTCTAAAGTGGTTATTAAAATTATTTCTTTAACATCTCTTTCTCTTACTTTATTAAAAAATAACTTATAAAAATACGGTGACTCTGACATAAATGGGCTCGCAATATACAATTTTCCAGAATGAAATAAGATGTTATCTAACGCATCAAAATGATTTTCTGATAAATTATTTATAACTTTCATATTACCCCTCCTCATTCCTGATTTTAACATTACCTTATTTTTCACAATCTGCAATGATAAATGCATTAATGCAAATTAAAAGAGAGCAGAATATTCATCCTTAGACAAATCTACTACTCCTAGTTTTAAAATATGTTATAGCTATCTTTATAAAGAAAATTTAAGTGATAGCTCTTAGTGAACTACCTCAATTTAGTTATTTATTAAATATTGTTTTGTTAAAATGTACTGTAAAATCTACTTTATTGTTTACCTTAACTTGTGAAACGGTTCTTCCTATTTAATGCTATGTTTGAACTTTATTCTTTCACTCCACCACCTCGAACGCCTTCACATACGCCACATGATCCAACATCACAATCAACTCGTCCTCAAATTGCACGAATCCATCACTCGCATGTCGAAACGCTTGATAGATCGACTCCAATGCCTCATATCGCGTATCGGCTTCTACCATATACGTCAGTACTTCTTCATTGATCAAATGGAATTCGATTTCGAATGATTTCATCTTCTCTCCTCCTCACTCTTCTATACCCGTTCCCCATTCGAAAAAAATACAGCTATACATTGGAATGTTTTTCCTCTAATCTGATAATAGTCAGAATATTACGTCCTCTTACATATTTTCACTAAATATTAGGTAAAGGAGAGATTTAACGATATGACTTATCACTTCACATGCGAACACTTAACAAAACGATTTGATACGGGTGACGTCAAAACGGTCGCCTTACAAGACATCAACCTCCGCTTCGAGCATGGGGATTTCATCTCCATCATCGGACCATCGGGGTCTGGGAAGTCGACTCTCCTCAGTCTGATTGGTACACTCGACCGTCCGACAGAGGGCACGTTGCTCTTCAACGACGAACCGATCTCGACGCTATCTGCGAAACAACTCGCCGACTTCCGTTTCGAGAACATCGGCTTCATCTTCCAACAGTTCCACCTCATCCCGACACTGACGGCGCTTGAGAACGTCATGTCCCCGCTCTTCGGACGAAAAGTCGATTACGACGTCCATGAACGTGCGCTCGAACTGTTGAAAGAAGTCGGTCTCAGCGACAAAGTCGATTCGTTACCGTCCCAACTGTCAGGTGGTCAGCAACAGCGCGTCGCCGTCGCCCGCGCCCTTATTCATCGACCAAAATGGCTCCTCGCTGATGAGCCGACGGGGAACCTTGATACACACACGGGTGACGTCATTTTTGATCTATTGATCCGCTTGAATCGCGAGAACGGATGTGGCGTCCTCTTCGTCACCCATGACCCGGAACTCGCCGACCGGGCCAACCGAAAAATCGAGATGCGCGACGGGCAAATCGTCGCCATGAGCGACGTCCATCATGCTTAAGTTCATCTGGAATTCATGGTGGCGGAATAAGGAACGATTCATCCTGCTCATGGTCGGGATGCTCATCGTCAGTACCGGACTCAGCTATCTTCTCGGTGTGACCCAGGCGAATAACGGGACAGTCGTCAACGAGCTACAAAAGCGTTGGGACTCGTCTTATCACATCGTCGTCCGTCCGGAAGGCAGCCGAAGCGTGACCGAGGACTTGAACTTGCTCGAGCCAAACTATATGAGCGGACTCGAAGGCGGGATCACGCGCGAACAGTACGAGACAATCCAACAGATTGCCGACATCGATGTCGCGGCACCGATTGCCATGATCGGGTCGACTTATTCGAGCTCGTTCACGCAAACGCATACGTTTGATAAAGCGGGTCTCTATCGCCTCAAGATGAATACGCTCATCGATACGGGCATTGAAAAAATCAATGATTTCCAAGACTTGAAAGCCTACTTTTGGGTAGGCTGGATGCCGAACGGCGATACCACACATATCGGCATCGGTCCGACCGCCCTATATGAAGAATTCCCACTCAGTTACGGAAGCGATGTCATGCTCGCGGGGATCGACCCGGTCGCCGAAGCGAAACTCGTCGGGTTAGACGATGCCGTACAAGCGACAGCGTTCAGTCGTTACTTCAATGAAGAGGATGTCCCAGAACCTTACGATGAAGACATCACGACAATCCCGATTTTGATGAGTACAAAAGACTACGTCGATGCCTCGATCAACTACACCATCGAAGAAGTCGATGCCGATACGAGCGACCAAGAAGCCTTTATCAAAACCTATCTCGAGAAAGGGAAAGGGGAGTATCTAGATAGCTTGAAAGGCACGAAAGTCGCTTCATACGACTTTACAGCCCAACAAATGCACGACAATATCACGAAACACATTTTAGAAGGGAAACCGCAGCCACAAGATCCTCGTGTCACCGTGGAATACACTTGGCTTTCCGAGAAGGCGTCACCGCTCGTCTATGAAGGTGTGACGAGCCCGTTCCCGAAACGTTGGCCGTATTCGTATCAAATCAAACCGTTCCTCGCTGAGGGTCAAGTGAAGTATGGGCAAGAAAGTATGTATCGCAAGTCCAATTTATACGCGGAAGACCTCAACGATGTACCGAAAGTAAGATATAACTATATCGGACTATTCGACCCATCGAAACTGAAGCTATCAAAAGATCCGTTGACGGAACTCCCGATGGAGACGTATTTCCCGGCAAGCGCCGAATGGGTCATGAACTCGAAAGACGAGCCGGTCAACCCACCGACGACCGTCAAACCGACGAATAACCCATATAGCTTCTTGACGAAGCCACCTTCGATGTTGACGACACTCGATGCGGCGTTCGCCATCGCCGGTGACAAGGCCATCTCGGCCATTCGTGTCAACGTGAAAGGCGTGGACGTCTTGAACGAAGAGAGTGAAGCGAAGCTCCAAGCAGTCGCCAAAGAGATCGAGGACAAGACCGGTCTCATCACCGACGTCACGCTCGGTTCGTCACCACAATACGCCGTCACCTATCTCCCTGGCTTAAAAGGAGAAAGTTCGCTCGGTTGGATCCAGCAGCCATGGATTAAGATCGGGTCGTCGATCACGATTTTCCAAGAAGCGAAGCTCGGCTTCTCTGGTGTCGTCGCGAGCGTCATCCTCGTCGCGATGTTGTATGTGTTTAGCTCAAACATCATCATGTTGTACGCTCGGAAGAAAGAGTTCGCCATCCTCTTGTCGCTCGGTTGGCGTCCGAGTCAGCTCTCGAAACTGTTATTCTTAGAAGCCACGATCCTCGGGTCGATGGTCGCGCTCATCTCGTGGATGATTCTCGGGACCTTCCTTTGGACGGCAGCTGGCTCGACATCGATTACCCGTATCTTATTGATTGGCCTAGCCGGTCTCTTGATTTACTGGCTCGGGACACTGATTCCAATCCGACTTGTCCGTCGCATCAAGCCATATGAGACGATGCAGTCCGGTGAAGTCTCAAAAGGGCGACGCCTCGGCCGCTCTCGCTCAAGCGCCGGCATGAGCTTGAACCAACTCGTGACGTATTGGCCACGGACGTTGTTGTCGATTCTTGCCATCGCCTTACCGACGAGTCTCTTCGGCTTCTTCTTGTTCGTCACGTTCCGTCTCCAAGGTGTCTTGTATACGACGTGGATTGGGGAGTTCGTGGCACTTGAAGTCGGGACGATGCATTACGTCGCCATGGGGGTCGCCTTACTAATTGCGATGCTCACGACGACCGAGATCATGTGGCAAAACGTCTCTGAACGAAAACCACAACTCGCCGTCTTGAAAGCGCTCGGTTGGCAGAACACGTCCATCCGTCGTCTCGTCTTGACGGAAGGTGCATTGACCGGATTCTTCGCCGGACTACTCGGCGTGACCTTCACCATCATCATCGTCACGATCATGTATCAACAGTTCCCGACGTCAGAGCTACCATTCTTGTTTGCGACCATTCTCATCCCGGTCGTGACAGGTATCTTAGGTGCAATGCTTCCTGCTGAACGTGCGGTCCGCATCACCCCGGCTGAAGCCATCGGTGGGCATGTCGTCAACCAAAAACAAGTCGAGAAACGATTCCGCTTCGTCCTCGGAACGACAGCGACGGCACTCGTCGTCGGAATCATCAGCTTGTTCGTCTTTACGTCACCAGAAGTCAAGCCGGTCACGGAAGAAGGGAAATCGACACCAGCCCCGACCGCACAGACGACGGGTGCGAAACAGGCTGATTTAAAAGCTGATAAACCGAAAGAAGCCAAACACACAACACCAAAAGAAGATGACCTTCAAAAAATCATGAACCTTGGTACGTTCCAAACGTTTATTGGGGATCCAAAAATGAAGAAACGTGAATTCCAAGTGGGTGAACCTGTTTACGCTTCTCCGGACGGAACCGAACCGGAAGATGGCAAACGATTCGTCAGCCTACCGATCTCGTTGTACAATGAACCAGATCAGTATGAGGGCACTATGGATTATCGTCCAAACGGTTTCCGCATGTACACGCCAGATGGGACGGAGTACAGTCCGGTCGACATGGTCAACCACAATAAGAAAGCATTTCGGGGTGGCTTCATTTACACACCAGGTGAGAAATCCGAAATTGATTTAGTCTTCCTCGTTCCAGAGAAAGAAAAAACGCTCGTCTTGTATGCATCAAGCGGTGCGATGCCGAAAGTGTATACGATTAAAATTGAAGTAAATTGAATCATACCACGTAACCTAGTTTGAATAGAAAAAAGAAAGAGGCCATCTGAGTGCGAACGAGTCGCGCCAGATGGCCTCTTTCTTTTTATGGGTTCATATGCATATTTCGATATAAACATATAGGGGCGACCTCTGATAGAGTTAAAGGGACCAAACCATAGATTTGGAGGTGTCACTATGTACAAAGAGTATACTACGAACTAGTGAATTTTGCCCATATTTAGTAGTGCGGCTCACGGAGAACGACATCTCTTTCACTGTCCACGACCTCATCGAATAAATCATAGATAAGGAGTCCGGTACACTCTGGCGAATGACGGGCTCGATATGAGGAACGAATGACAATCTTCGGTCTTCGCGAAATAGTTACGCGGAGACCGAAAGGCAATAACTTATCTTCATTCAACATTTTTAATTCGTGAGAATTTCTTTAAAACATCTAAATCGGAATCTCTATTAATTTGTGATAAAACAGGAGAAGTATTACTTATATATTTTGATAGTGAATTCGCAATGTATGATTCAGGAGTAGATTCGCATAAAAAAAGTACTAATTGAATCAATCTCATTCCGCACTTCAGTTTTATGGCACTTACTCCGTTATTCTCTAGCTGTAAAGTAAGAGTTCCAGCATACCCAGGATGCACAATAGAAGTTACATTCAAACCAATTCTATTTAGTGATGAGCGAGTACTTATCATTCCTAAGGTATCTTGTGGAATTTTAATATATTCAAATGAGTTAACTAACACTAATTGATTAGGATACAAAATAAAGTCATCACCAAATGACCGAAATGTGGATTGGAAAAACTGGCCTATTGGTTCTTCTACAATTCCAATTAATGGAGTTCTAGTAGGAATCGCGACTTTGAATTCAGTTCCCAGTCTCAAATCGATACTTGCTCCATTCAACTGCGTTTCTTCTAATAGCGGTGTTACAACTAGCTTTTCATTCGCATCATCATCTTCAATTTCTAACCTTTGCTTTATCATATGATTACTGAGAACTGACATGGTTCCACCGCCTATGTATGTGTGCTGCTACTAAACCTTTTCTTACTAACGTGTTTATTACCTCCCTAACATTATAGTCTTTTTCATTTTCACTAAGATGATCAGTTAATACCTGTTTATGCACTAAATATGAATGCCATCCAGCGTTCAAAATACTAATGCTATCTACTGGATTATTGTTCAATTCATTTGGGGGAATGAAATTAGATATTTTCTTTGAAAGTTTTGGCACTATATCTTTAAAAGTATTTGAACTATAATGTATCTTTTCGGGAATCATTTTTATTACTTCATTAATAATATTATCCAAATTATCAAGTAAAATTTGTTCAATTAACTCATATGATTCATTATTCAAGTTAAGTCTATAAATAAAAAATTGCTCTCTATAATCTAAATATCTATCTTCTTCAAAGGTTTTGGCTGAGATCCACTTTTCCTCACTTCTCCTAATAATTTCGTTAATTTCATCTTCAAAAACTTCAAAATAACCCAATTTTTTCAAAGTTTCTATTCTTACAATGCTTCTAACAGAAGATCTAGGATGAGAGGAAGCGAATCTATCGTTCAACTGACCTTCTTCTGAAAGTGAACTAAAAGTAAAAATACTATCTCCAGAGAAATGTGAAGCAGGCCCATATAATAAAATACCAGCTATATCAGCAACAAATTCTTTTAGCCAATTACTCAGATAGTCCATTCCTAGAATCTTAATTACATTTTGATGTTTAATACGTTCGACTTGTTCTTTAGTCACCACAGAATCATCTTTTATTTTAAAATCGATAAATTCAGTTAATTTAAACGTATTTGGATGCTGTAATAGTCTAGGAATCAAAGATGCTGATATATTTAGATTTGAATGTAAATCAAAGTAGTGTCCCAGTTCGTGACCCATTACACAACCAAGTAGAACATCATCTTTATGAATTAAAGGAAATATTATTATTATTTTTTGTTCTTCATCAAGTTGTAGTTCTGGAAATAACCTAACAATATTATTTACGAAATGACTCCACACATCACCTATCGCATAATTTAATTCCCATGATGGTTGAGTAAAAAACAGCGTTTCATTCCCAAACTCCGTTATTAATTCCTTTGCAGGTATCATAACCTCCATAGGATGATTAATCACATTTGATTGAGAAACATAACTAACAATCTTACGTAAATCATTAAATATTAATTGATAAAATTTTATTTCATAATAACTATACACTTCCATTTTAGTAAACTTATCTTGAAGGAAATTACATATTTTAGATAATTCAGATATAAAATCAGGAATTTCTTCAGATGGATAAGCAGTTAACTTTAGCTTTTCGATTTGATTAAACAAAGCAAAAATCTGATCATGATGAATTTGTAATGAGCTGTCAAAGAAATGATCATCCTGTTGGCTCACCAATCGAAGAAGTTCCTTGTATTGTCCGAATTATTAATATTGAGATGAATAATCAAATTTGAAAGAAATTTAACTAAAACATTCTTTTCACTTTCATTAATTGCAGGTAAACTCGTTAACACATTAATTATATTATCTGTATTTTCTAAAAAAGATTTATCAAGAATGTCTTTAGTATCAAAACTACTAGTAATAAGTGAGTAAGATTCTGCACCTCCCAATATCAACGGTTCAATGAATTTTCCCATATAATGATCTCTCGCATTACTTATTAATTTCAAAACTGTAGAAATCTCTGATTTTTTCACTACGATATTATCAGTATCGATTTTTTCTATTAAGTTCGATATTTCTTGAATCAAATACAACTTTCCTAACTTGTTACTACTATAAAACTCATTGGTTTGTTCCATTGCTAACAACATTCATAATCCTCCTCAAGTTTAATAACAGTAATTATTAAAATTCAATAAACTTGATCTTTTTCCTTCATCAAATGATAGACAAATCAATTATTTTACAATTCCAAAAATAATTGATTTGTTTTCTATTTACCCAGTTATATAAGATATATTCAAAGAAACATTTATTCATGTTTAATTACTCAATAAAAGATATACCATAGCGCCGCTGCCACTAAGAACAGCCCGGCCCCGATGAACAAGATTTTTGCCAATCGTTCGTATACCATGTCTTCACCTCACCAATGCCGCGCCGACGACGAGGGAGACCCCGATCGACAGCAAGAATGCCAACAACCCGACGGCGATATTTCCTTTTTGAATCTCGTCGTTCACCTTCAGCGTCGGTGTCAAAAATTCAAACAACCAGTAGGTCGCGAGGAGCAAGATGAAGCCGAATCCTCCACCGACGAAGATATCGATCGTGCTATCATGATAGCTCTCGACCACACGGAAGATGTTGGCGAGACCGACAATCTTCCCACCTGTCGCCAAAGCGACGGCGATATTTCCTTTTTGAATCTCGCGCCAGTTGCTGTATGGCGTCGTCACCTCGAAGATGGCAAGACCGACGATGATCATCAGTCCCGCCATCGAATAGAGGCCGAACGACTCCAGCATGACGGCAAACGTAATCGTACCCATTCCCCGACTCCCCTTACTTCAGTTCGACGACCGTGACACCGAGTCCACCTTCACCCATTCCTCCTGGGCGTTGACTCTTCACGTGACGATGTCCTTTTAAAAATTCTTGTGTCGCCTGACGCATCGCTCCTGTACCTAAACCATGGATGATACGGACGTTGTCATAGCCTGACACGAGTGCTTCATCGATATACTTATCTAGACGCATGAGACCTTCTTCGACACGGACACCGCGGAGGTCGAGCTCGGACTTCGTCGAACTCTGACGTTTGAGCGAGCTTCCTTTCGATTGAAGTGGCTTCTCTTTCGATGGACCGATCTTCTGAAGGTCGTCCGCTTTGACGTTCACTTTCATGATGCCGACTTGGACGTTGTACTCGTTGTCGTTGATTTGTTTCACGATGTAGCCTTTTTGGTTGAACGTCGTCACTTTCACTTCTTCGCCTTTACTGAATGTACGTTTCTGTTGGGCTTTTTGTTTCACTTTTTGGATCTTTTTCTCTTGAAGCGTCGGTTTGGCCGACTCGAGCTCTTTCTTCGCCGCGATAATCTCGTGCTCTTTGACGATGCCCTGCTCCCGAAGCTTCTTCAAGCGGTCGATGACTTCGTTCGCCTGACGCTTCGCCTGTTCGACGGCCTTCTCGGCTTTCGCCTCGGCCGCACTGTACAAGTTGTCGCGTTCGCGTTCGAATTCGGTCATCTTCGCTTCAAGCGCTGCCTGTTCTTCTTCGAAGTCATGGCGTTTGACGAGGAGTTCTTGCTCGAGCTGTTCGGCGCGTTGTTTCGCCGCTTCGAGCTCGTTGATCATTGATTCGACCGATTCGGCGTCACTACCGACGTGGCTTCGTGCCTTGTCGATGACTTGCTCGGACAGTCCGAGGCGACGGCTGATCTCGAAAGCGTTCGAGCGACCCGGCACACCGATCAAGAGGCGGTACGTCGGGCTGAGCGATTCGATATCGAATTCCATCGAGGCGTTCATGACGCCTTCGCGGTTATAGGCGTATGCCTTCAGTTCCGAGTAGTGCGTCGTCGCAGCGACACGTGCCCCGCGACGTTTCACTTCATCGAGAATCGCGATGGCGAGGGCGGCGCCTTCTTGCGGGTCCGTCCCGGCACCTAGCTCATCGAAGAGGACGAGTGACATGAAGTCGATCTTGTCGAGCATACCGACGATGTTCGTCATATGTGAGCTGAACGTCGAGAGACTCTGTTCGATTGATTGCTCATCGCCGATATCGGCATAGACGGCGTCAAACACAGAGAGTTCTGTCCCGAATTCTGCCGGCACATAGAGACCTGACTGTACCATCAACTGGAGGAGTCCAATCGTCTTCAACGTGACCGTCTTCCCGCCGGTGTTCGGTCCCGTGATGACGAGCGACGTATAGTCTTCCCCGAGCTCGACCGTGATCGGCACGACCTCATCTTTCGGGATGAACGGGTGACGTGCCTGTTTCAACTTGATTTCACGGTTGTCGTTCAATTTCGGCTCGGTCGCTTTCATCTCTTGTCCGTAAGCGACTTTCGCAAAGATAAAGTCGAGTTCGGCCAACACGTCGAGGTTCGTCATGATCGCATCATGTACCCCACCGACTTCGTTCGAGAGCGCACTCAAAATCCGATCGATCTCGGCGCGTTCCTTCAAGCGAACTTCTTGAATCTCGTTGTTAATCGAGACGATGGCTTGCGGCTCGATGAAGAGCGTCTGACCGGAAGCCGACTGGTCATGGACGATCCCGCCGAACGCTTGACGGTACTCTTGTTTGACCGGCACGACATAGCGATCGTTTCGAATCGTGACGATGGCGTCTGAAAGCATCTTCGCGTTGTTGCGGAGGATGTTGTCGATTCGCGAACGGACACTGCCTTCATAGCTTCGGAGCTGTGTCCGAAGTCCTCGAAGTTGTGAGCTCGCCGAGTCTTGGACCGTCCCTTGGTCATCGATCGCATGACGAATCGACTGTTCGACTTCGATGAGCTTCGTCAACTTGTCCGCATACTCATCCAGACGTGGGATCCGAATCTCTTCGTTGTCCTCGTGCAGCTTCTCGAAGAAGTTCTTCACTTGACGCCCGCCATACATGACGGCAGCGACGGCAAGCAGTTCGCTCGTCGAGAGGACCGAGCCGATGGCAGCCCGCTTCACTTCCGCGCGGACGTCTGTGAGCCCACCGAGCGGCAGACGGTCACGGAGACGCACGACCTCGGTCGCCTCTTTCGTCACATTCAAATTCGAGAGTACTCGGTCGTACGAGTAGTCCGGTTGCATCTTGAGCGCCAAATCTTTCCCGAGCGAGCTCGATGCATGTCCGGCAAGCTGTTGACGCAATTTTTCATATTCTAATACGCGTAACGCGTGATCCATCTAGCATGTTCCTTTCTATCGCTTCGCCGCGAAGAACGCCTTGGCGTCTTCAAACGAGAAGCAGTTGATAATATCCGATGGTTCGAGATAGGCTTTCCGTGCGTGTAACACGCCGAGTGCCATATCTTCCATCATGTCCGGGTGGTGTGTGTCGGTGTTGATCATTACTTTGACGCCCGCCGCCTTCGCCTTCTTCAGCGTCGATGCCGTCAAATCGAGGCGGTTCGGGTTCGCGTTCAATTCGAGCGCCGTCCCCGTCTCTTTTGCGAGGGCGATCAACTTGTCCTCGTCGATCGGATAGCCGTCCCGGCGACCGATGAGTCGTCCCGTCGGATGCGCGATCACATTGACGTATGGGGAACGGCAAGCGTTCTCGAGACGTGCCATGATTTCGTCGACGGATTGGTCCATCTTCGAATGGATCGAGGCGACGACATAGTCGAGCGTCTCTAAAAATTCTGGCTCGTAGTCGAGCGTCCCGTCAGGACGGATATCCATCTCGACGCCACGCAACACGTTCATCTCATGTGTCTTTGCAGCTTCGCGAATCTCCTCACCTTGTGCCTCGAGTCGTTCTTCGGTCAAACCATTGACGAACGTCAAATACTTCCCGTGGTCGGTGATGGCCATCCACTCATAACCGCGCCCTTTCATCGCCACAACGATCTCATCGACGGTCAACTTCCCGTCCGACCAGACCGTGTGCATATGCGCGTCTGCCTTGATGTCCTCGAGCGTGACGAGTTTTGACAAGTCATGCTCGAACTCGGCGTGCCCTTCCCGAAGCTCGGGTGGGATGAACGGGAGTCCGTACCGTTCAAACAGTTCTTCTTCCGTTTCCGGTTGCCACAGCCCGTCTGCCGTTTCGACTCCGTATTCCGAAATCGACTCCCCTTTCGCTTTCGCGAGTTGGCGCATGCGGACGTTGTGGTCTTTCGAGCCTGTGAAATGGTGAAGCGTCGCGGCGAATGCGCCCGGTTCGACCATACGGAAGTCGACCGATACCATTTCCTCACGTTCGAGGACGAGCGATACTTTCGTCTCCCCTGCCGCGATCACTTCATTGATGAACGGCAAGGCGAGCAACTTCTCTCGAAGCGCGATCGGCTCCTCGGTCGCAATGATAAAGTCGAGGTCTTTACACGTCTCTTCTGCTCGGCGGAAGCTTCCCCCGACAGAATGACGTAAGACGAGCTCTTCTTTCTCCAACACGTCGTTAATCTCTTCGACGATTGGTCGCATGACCGCATAAGCCAATCGTTCCGGACGCGACTCGAGGTTCTTCGCTGCGGCGAGCAGCTTCTCGACACTTTTCGCCCCGAATCCCGGGAGTGAAGCCGCCGTCCCGTCTTCAAGCGCACGGATGAGGGACTCTAAATCGACGACCCCGACTTCACGGAGTTTGGCGAGTTTCTTCCCGCCGAGTCCTTGAATTTTCAAGAGCTTCATCAAGCCGAACGGGATTTCTTCCTGTAACGCTTCGAGCACCTCACTGCGACCTGTATCCCGATACTCTTCAAGGACGGCCGCCGTTCCTTTGCCGATGCCTGAGATGGACGTCAAGTCGTCGATATTCTCGAGCTCGAGGTCTGTATTCTCCAGTGCCGTTGCGGCCTTACGGAACGCATTGATTTTAAACGGGTTCTCCCCTTTAATTTCCATATATTGCGCGATCTTCTCGAGCAACATCATCGCTTCTACTTTATTCATATGCTTCCCCCTCTTCACACAGAAAAGACCGAGATACAAGCACTAGCTTGCATTCCGGCCTGTCGTGTCACAACATCTTATTTGAAAACCAATCCGATAGATATGGCGTGTCTTGAATGATAAATGTCGCAAGCGACGAATTGTCGACGGCATTTTGAACGCCTGCCATCGGTACGAACGCGATCACCCAAAGGATGAAGAATGTGATGACATACGCCTCGAAGAATCCGAGGACTGCTCCGATCAACCCTTTTAGTTGACGCAAGATCGGCAAGTCTGTCAAGAAGTCGAGCATCGCCAAGATGAGATGCAAGACAAGTTTCGTGATGAGGAACAAGACGACGAACCAAAAGACATTGTAAAACGTCATCTCAATCCCTGAAAGCGAGTTGAGGTCCAAGACGCCGCCAGGGAGCGTTCCATCAAGCTGAGATGGATACGGAATCCAGAGCTTGAACGCTTCGGCTAAATCTTTATAGTACGTGTTGGCGACGAGAAAACTGATGATGAGCGCGACCCAATGGCCGAGCTGTAGAATCGCGCCGCGACGGAAGCCGTTGACGATTCCAATAAACAAGAAAAACAGTATAAGTAGCGTAACCATGGATTGATTTATTCTCCCATATTTCGTTTAGTTTTGACGTGGTCGCTCGCGATTTGAATCGCAGCCAAGACCGCCGCCTGACGAGCATCTAAATGAGGGGATTGTTCACGAATCTCGCGGATCTTACTGTCGACCAAAAAGCCTACTTCCCTCACATGATCAGCGGGTTCTTCGCTCACGATCGTATAGTCTTGACCCGCAATGTGAATCGTTGTTCGTTGTAACTGCACGCGCACCCCTCCTTTACGTCTGTCAGCATTAATCATAACATCGTTTTTATATTAGGAAAAGGAGAAGCCCCTTCCCTTGATATGTACAACATTTTCTATTACCCTTCTATGAAGTTGTCAAACGTCTTTCTTCAGGAAAATTGCAAGAGATGGTGGCATCATTTCGTAAAATGTGCGAAAATATCAACTATTCAAACAAACAGAAAGGGTGATTGATTTGAAATTACGCATTGGCCTCTTAGGTCGCATCATCATCGCGATTGCTTTCGGGATTCTGCTCGGGAGCATCGTACCAGAAAGTCAGAACTGGATCGTTCGGACGTTCGTGACGTTCAACACGGTCTTCGGGCAGTTCTTAGGCTTCGCCATCCCACTGATCATTCTTGCTTTCATTATCCCTGGAATCGGGGAACTCGGAAAAGGAGCAGGAAAATTAGTAGGACTCACAGCACTCATCGCTTACGCTTCAACAATTGTCGCAGGGACGCTCGCATATTTTGCAACGAGCAACTTGTTCCCGCAAATTTTGACACGGTCGACGGAAGGAGCCGAAAACCCAGAAGAAGCCCTATTGAAAGGGTTCATGGAATTTGAGATTCCACCGGTATTCGGTGTCATGACCGCACTCATTTTAGCTTTCGTCATCGGGATCGGGATTGCCGCGATTGAAAGCAAACGGTCACTCGACCTCGCCATGGATTTCCGCGATATCATCGAGCTCTTAATCAGTAAAGTCATTATTCCATTACTCCCATTCCACATCGCCGGAATTTTCATGAACATGACGTACGCTGGTCAGGTCGCTGAGATTCTCTCGGTGTTCTCACTTGTCTTCGTCACAATCATCGTCCTTCATTTGACGATGCTTATGATTCAATACTCAATCGCAGGTGGTCTCAACAAAGAGAATCCGTTCAAGTTGCTCAAGACGATGATGCCGGCTTACTTCACAGCTATCGGGACGCAATCATCGGCTGCGACGATTCCAGTCACGCTTCGCCAAGCGAAGTTGAACAACACGGATGAGGGTGTCGCAAACTTTGTCATCCCGCTCTCGGCAACGATTCACTTGTCAGGCTCGACAATCACACTCACGTCAGTCGGTGTCGCACTCATGTACTTGAACGGCATGCCGATGTCTTACGCGATCGTCCTTCCATTCATCCTCGCACTCGGTGTGACGATGATTGCAGCACCTGGTGTTCCAGGTGGAGCCGTTATGGCATCGCTCGGATTGTTCGGCTCGATTCTCGGGTTCGACGCGACGATGCAAAGCTTGGTCATCGCACTCTACTTGGCGCAAGATAGCTTCGGGACAGCTACAAACGTCACAGGTGACGGTGCCATCGCAAAAATTATCCACTACTTCAAACACAACACGAAACTTCTCGACAACACAGCGTCGAAACAAGAAGATATCGCATAACGTACAACGCATAAACGGGCAAGCCATCAGGTTTGTCCGTTTTTGTCTACATCGAATAGGAGAGATACATATGGAATGGATTGAATGGAAAGACCCGAATCACTTCGCTGACCGCGTCATGGACGCATTGTTAAAAGAAGAAGCCAAGAACAGCTTAATGATCGGCGTATTGAATAACGTGATTCAAGGCATTTATGAGGCGTTTCATCAATTTACCGTCGAAGAGAATGGTAAACTCCTCGCCATCCTTCAAGTGACACCGCCCCATCCGCTCCATTACATCGTCGTGGACTCGGAACAAGAGGAAAAACTCCCCGCTTTCATCATCCCGCACCTTCTCGAAAACGAGATCCCGTTCACCGAGGTGGTCTCAGAACGTGTTCAAGCCGAACGGTTCGGGAAAACGTGGCAAGAAATCACATCTGGGACGAGTGAGATGTTCATGTCACAAGGTCTTTATCGACTCGACGAGGTAGAAGACATCGAGATGGCGAAAGGCCACATGCGAAAAGCTACAACAGCCGATCAAGCACAGCTCGAAGCCTGGTATAGCGCCTTCGAAGCTGAGTCGGGACTTCGTTCGTCACCACCTGAAAAAGTGACGAAAGCAATCGACACGATGCTCAAGAATGATGACGCCGTATTCTGGGAAGTCGATGGACAGCTTGTCTCGTGTGCGAAACGCGCACGTCCGACCGAGAACGGCATCACCGTCTCCTTCGTCTATACGTCACCTGACGCACGTGGAAGAGGTTACGCACGAAGTCTCGTTGCAGACCTTAGCCGCCAGTTACTCGAGACGAAGTCGTTCTGTGTCCTCTATACGGACTTGACGAACCCGACCTCAAACAAAATCTATCAAGAAGTCGGGTACGAACAGATCATGGACTCTGCTTGGGTCCGACTCGCTAGATGAAACGAATCGCCTCCCCTATACTATTAGGTGGAGGCGATTTTTCATGGCTAGATTCCGAATTGTTTTACGTGCACTTGGCGTGGCACTCCTTCTTTATATGTTAATCGTCGGTGGACAGAGCGTCCTTGATGACCCGAACATCGATACGCTATGGCTCAGTGTCATCGGTGCCGCACTCCTGACGTTTATCGTGTATCAGGCAACAAAAAAGTGATCGACGCATTCGTCGATCACTATCTTTGTGTTGATTAGAAGAATGATGCTGGGTTGACTGTGCTTCCCGCGCTCGATGAAGAGTATGAGTAACCGCCACGGTGAATCTCGAAGTGAAGGTGTGAACCTGTCGAGTTCCCTGTGCTACCCATGCCGCCAAGGTTTTGACCTTGTGACACGCGTTGACCCGCTTTAACTGAGACCGAGCTCATGTGTGCGTATACTGTCGTCCACACTTGTCCGTTGATGACGTGTGCGATCATAACGTGGTTTCCGTATGCACCACCCCAACCTGCACGGAGGACCGTACCAGTTTGTGCTGCATAGATCGGTGTACCAACTGGACCTGCGATATCAAGACCGTTATGGAACGAGTATCCGTTCGCACCGCTCGCTGCGCCCCATCCTTGTGAGAGGCGACCGCTTGCCGGACGTTGGAACATCCCGCCGCTCGCTGGTGCAGATGCTACAGGTGTTGATGTTGACGCGCTAGAACCACTGTTACTTGAGCTTGCACTTTGTTGCTTTTTAGCAGCTGCTGCCGCTGCCGCTGCGCGACGCGCTTCTTCTTCAGCACGGCGTTGTGCTTCGATTTCTGCTTGAATCGCTTGTTCTTGAGCTTTGAGCGTATCTTCCATCTCTTGTAGGCTCATAAGTTTTGATTCGAATTTCACTTTTTCAGCTTCGAGTTTCTTGATTTTCGCTGCACGCTCTTTCATTTTTTGATCGAGCTCTTTTTGGCGTTTTTCAAGCTCTTCTTTTTGCTTTACGAGTGAATCGCGTTCTGCTTTTAATTCAGCTTGCGCTTTTGCAAGTTTTTCTTTCGTTGCTTCATATTCTTCGAAGATCTGTTGGTCGTTCTCTTGAATCGTACCAGCTGTGATCATACGTGTGATCAAGTCACCGAAGTCTTTTGAACCGAAGATGAACTCAGCCCAGTTGACTGACGAGCCACCGTTCTTTTGCATCGTCGCCATGCGGTCTTTCATGAGTTCTTCTTGTGCTTTCATTTTTGCTTCGTATTTTTTGATTTGCTCTTGAAGCTTTTGAATTTTTTCTTCAGTTGCACGGATCTCAGCTTTTTTCTGAGCGACATCGTTGATGACGTCTTGGAGTTCAGCATCTAACTTGTTGATTTCTTGTTGCTCTTTGCTGATGGCTTGTTCACGTGATTGAATCGAAGAGTTTGCTTTCGACTGCTCGCTGCTATTCTTTTGTCGTTGTTCTTGTACTTTCTTCTGCTTCTCTGTAAGTGAGGCTGCATAAGTCGGTGACGTTCCGCCGATCAAGAGTGCGCCTAGAGTGACTGTGGCTGCAAATTTCTTCAAGTTACCCAATGTGCTTCCCTCCGCTGATTCCTGTGTATTTTTTATCTATAATCGTTCAAGTATTTTCTATAAGATCAGTTGCGATATTTCATTCGCTCTGTGACTCATTATAGCAATCTAAACCAAAAGTTATTTTACACTTATATTTCATTCGTATGACATTGACCTAATTTAGGTTTTATCCCTTAAAAAACGTGGGTATAGACAATATTTTATTTGGTTTGTTGTCACAAAATAGTTTTTAAAATAAGAAAAGCACTTGAAGAAAGCGCTTTTCACATAACAACCTATATCATTTTTTGACTACCTTAATGCCACATATCCGGCTCGTTTCCCTCGTTTTCGTTTTGAACGAAGTGATAAGAAGCCACCGATGAGCACGACTCCAGCAATTGCCCCACTGCTGTCCAATAGGACATCTTGCAGTAACGGCGTCCGCTCCGGTGTCAAACTCTGATGATACTCATCAAAGATGGCGACCGTATTGGCGAGCGTCCAAGCGAACAATAGATTCAGCCCGGCATGAAGGCTCGTTCTCGAAATCGCCTTGACGAACAAGGCGCCAAGAGCGAAAAAGGTGACGAAATGTGCCGTTTTCCGCATCAAGAACTCGATGAGCCCGACTGTCCCTAACGTGTCGAGTGACACTTCTTTTCCTGCATAGTCAAACTCGACGTTCGCTAACGTCGGCTCAATCCAGCTCCAATCGAATCGCTCGAGTGGCGAAACGATCGACTGGTCTGAGTAAGGTGTTGCACTCGAGAAGAATAATCCAATCAAAATGAGCGCAATCCATATAAATTCATTTTTTAAAAGTCGCATAACACCGTTCCTTTCTACAACGAGTTTCATTATACGGATTGTACTTCACGAAATATGTAACAGCGACATCATGATTTTATAACAATTTGATTGCACGCAACGCGTTCAAAGTCGAGATAGCGGATTTCTCTTGGTATACTACAGATAAAAGGGGGATTCAATATGATTTATGATTTTGAAGCATTGGACATGAAAGGTCAGTTACAATCGTTAGCTACATATAAAGGAGACGTCTTACTCATCGTCAATACAGCGAGTAAGTGTGGATTCACGCCACAGCTCGAAGGTCTCGAGTCGCTATACAACTCGTATAAGGGACAAGGTCTTCAGATTTTAGGTTTCCCTTGCAACCAGTTCGGACATCAAGATCCGGGCTCAAATGAAGAGATTCAAGAGTTTTGTCAACTTAACTATGGCGTATCGTTCCCGATGTTTGCGAAAGTCGATGTGAACGGAAAAGACGCGCACCCACTCTTCACGTATCTCTCAAAGGAAGCACCTGGACTGCTCGGATCGAAAACAATCAAATGGAACTTCACAAAGTTCTTAGTCGACCGTGATGGAAACGTCGTCGAACGCTTCTCGCCACAGACGACACCGGCCGAGATTGAGGATGCGGTCAAAAAACTCATCTAACACAAAAAGGATGGCTCCGAGGTGGAGTCATCCTTTTATCTAGGGGTAATGAAGTTGATCGTATAGAACGGACTGTTTTCATCATTATAGGCGAGCCCGACGGCAGCATGACTGAATCGAGGTTGCATGATGTTCTCGCGGTGCCCCTTCGAATTCATCAGCCCCCAATGTGCGTGAAACACGCTCATCTGCCCCATGGCCAAATTCTCTCCGGCCATCGAGTACGACAGTCCCGCTTCATCCATCCGGTCAAACGGGTCGCGTCCTTCCGGGTCCGTATGACTGAAGAAGTCGTTCTCCGCCATGTTCTGACTGTGCGCCCGAACGACCGGATAGAGTGGCTCATAATCAGCGAGCGCACTCAACTCATATTTTTCACGGTCCCAGTTCATCAGGATTCGCATCAACTGTTCGTTCGCGACGGTCCCTTCCGCAGAAACATCACCGTAGTACCCATCACTCGCCTCTTCCACTCGGCGGTCAACCGACAAGACCCCTTTCAAGCGGTCATCGTCATGTTGGTCGAAGAAGAGCGTGACATATTGTCCATCAATCGCAAACACCGAAAAGGATGGATCGTCCGGGATCAGGTAGCGATTCAATCCTTTGTTGTAGGACGTCACTTTCTCAAAGCCGATTTCCTCGACTTGGTCACGTGTCGTCTCATCGAGCACGAGACCGCGATACGTGCTTTCGGTCTCGAACTGATAAAATCCTTTTTTGGCGCCGTCCTCGTCAATGAGTTCAAGGCCACGATCTCCACCACGTTCCACTAAGTACCAATCATGCCCGGCATATTGGCTCGTGAACTTCGGTGCATCCGTCGCACGTTCCGTCGCCACCTCAGACTCCACTTGAATGCTCGTCGGGGCAGAGACGTTCGGCATTTCATATTGCCAAGCCATATACAATCCGATCCCCATCAAGAGGATGATCAATTTTCGAAACATGGCTCCTCCTTCCTTACTGCTCGCGCTGACGCTCCCCGAAATCGTGAAGTCTCTCCTTGATATCGGTGAGCATCCCCATGTATGCGACATATGTCGCTTCGTCTATATTTAGCATACCACTGACTTGTAACGGCACATCGGCTGCCTGCTCACGCAACGCGCTACCACGATCGGTCAAACGAACGACGACTTTTCGCTCGTCGTCTGTCGCACGACTCTTTTCGACATACCCGATTTGAATCAATCGTTTCACGAGGGGCGACAATGTGCCCGAGTCGAGCGTCAGCCTCATTCCGAGTTGACGCAAATCGATGCCATCCTCTTCCCATAAGACGAGCATGACCAGATACTGACTATATGTCAGGTTTAACGGTTCTAAAATTGGGCGATATAAACGGGTAAGCTCTTTTGAAGCGGTATACAATTGAAAACAGATTTGGTGTTCGAGTTTTAAAGTTTGTTCCATACGTAATCCTCCGTACTCTTCTTTAGCCAAGCATATCACTTGCGAAACTTTTTGACTGCTCTATAATTTAAATTGTGCACAACTTAATTGTTTAAAATGAAATGGAGGAATTGAATCATGAAATCACTATTCACAGCATCAGCAACTGCAATCGGTGGCCGCGAAGGTCATGTGAAATCAACAGACGGCGTCATCGACATGGACGTCTCAATGCCAGGCGCGAAACACGTCGATGGTGCGACAAACCCGGAACAACTTTTCGCAGCGGGATATGCGGCTTGCTTCGGTAGTGCCCTCAACCTCATCATCGGGAAAGAACGTGTGAAGACAGACGGATCGAGCGTCACAGGTCATGTCACATTGAACCAAAACGATGAAGGGTTCTTCATTTCAGTCGAGCTTGAAGTCGAAATCAAAGGTGTCGACCAAGCGACAGCAGAGCGCCTCGTTGAAGAAGCACACCAAGTGTGCCCTTATTCAAAAGCGACGCGCGGCAATGTCGATGTGAAATTGACAGCCAAAGCAGCATAATCATCCATCCCGCTCTTATGGAGCGGGATTTTTTTGCTTCCCCTAGCGTGTCGGGGTAAGATAAAAGAACGATGAGGGAAGGGAGGGAGCCGTGATGAAGAAACGTAAATCGACGTTCGTGTTTGTCGCGCTCGGCATTTTGATGTTCACGGCGACGTATAATGCGCTGACCGTTCAGACATACGACGTCCCATCTGACAAGCTGTCAGCGGATGAATCGCTTCGCATCGTGCTCCTCTCTGACTTACATAGCGCCTCGTACGGTTATAAGCAATCGATTTTAATCGATCAAGTCCGGGCCCAAAAACCGGATCTGATCGCCATGCCGGGGGACCTGCTCGATCGCTATCGTTCTCCTGAACCTGCTTTTGAGCTTGTCGAGGGACTCGCTGGCATTGCGCCGATGTATTTCGTAACCGGGAATCATGAGATTGATGACTCCGCAGACTATATTCGTCATGATGCCAAAAATGTATTTCGCTCACACGGGGTGACCGTTCTCGAAAACGAATGGGAGCCGATTACCGTCAATGGGGTCAATCTCGTCATCGGTGGATTAGAAGATCCGTTACGAACATATAACGAAAATATTTACGGGAGTTGGGAAACGGACGCCTCGACAGCCATGCGAGATGTCGACCCGAACGAGACGTTCAACGTGCTCCTCTCCCATCGTGCCGAAGAGGTCGACACGTATGCCGACTTACCTTTTGACCTCGTCTTATCCGGTCATGCCCACGGCGGACAAGTGAGGATCCCATATTTATTGAACGGGTTGTTCGCCCCTGATCAAGGGTTCTTCCCGAAATATGCAGGCGGTCTTTATGAACACGAGACGTTCACCCACGTGATCGGACGGGGATTCAATTATAGTTTCAACGTACCGCGCATTTTCAACCCACCAGAGATTGTGGTGATTGATGTGCACGGCAAATAACGGACACTCGGATGAGTGTCCGTTTTGCTTACCAAATGATACGCTCCTCGCAACATTGTCGCTCCCGTTCGACTTGCACCGTCGAGCGCTCGAACGTCCCATATTTTCGAATCCGTTCCGTCACTTGACGTAACACGGCCTGATCGTCCGTATCTTCTCCAATCAACACATGGCACGTCGCCGCATGCTCACTTGATGAGATTGACCAGACATGCAGGTCGTGTACTTCTTTCACCCCTTCGACTGTGGCAATCTCTGCTTGCATCGCCCGGACATCGATTTGTTCCGGTGACCCTTCCATCAAGATGTGAATCGCATCGCGCGTCACGCGATAACCGCTAATCAAGATGAGGATGGCGACAAACGCACTCGCGACCGGGTCCGCCCACGTCCATCCGAACAACATGATCAAGAGTGCTGCCGTGATGGCACCGACTGACCCCAGCAAGTCTCCGAACACGTGAAGCAACGCACTCTTCACGTTCAAATTATCTTTCTCTCCGCGCATCAAAATCCAAGCGGCGAGGATATTGACGAGTAGTCCGATGATGGCGACCGCGAGCATTCCCCCACTCAAAATTTCCGGTGGGGCACTCAACCGCTGATATGCCTCGAATAAGATATAAATCGAGATGACGAGTAACGTCAGCCCGTTAATGAATGCCGCTAAAATTTCAAAGCGTCGATATCCAAACGTACGGTTCGGTGTCGCCGCTTTCGCCCCGAATCGAACGGCTAGGAAACTGAGTCCTAAAGCCGCCGCATCTCCGAGCATATGACCCGCATCGGATAAGAGTGCCAAACTGTTCGTCCATAGTCCGCCGATGACCTCGACGACCATGAACGTCGCAATCAACAGAAAAGCGAGAAACAGCGCACGCTGATTCGTGGAATGATGATGGTGATGGTCGTGATCATGATGATGTCCCATAACTGACGCCTCCTTCTACTTCTTATCTTATTCCATTTTTCCGAAACATTCAAACGTTAATTTGAATGATAAGTCATAAAAAAACGGGAGATTCCTCTCCCGTCTTGTCTCACTTGTGCTCGAGACGCACGCGCATCACACCGCTGTATGGGAACAGCTTCAACTGAACCGTCTCTCCTTCGTACCAAATCCCAGTTGCTTGTTCGTTCGTCGGTGTCACGTCAGGCGTCACGACTGCCTGACGGTCCCAATCGACGGCACGCACTTTTTGGTCTCGTACCATCAAGAAGAATCCATCATAGAAATGATATTCGTTCACTTGGTCACGCTGAACGGCAGTCGGGCTACCGAGTTCGGCGCGCACGGTCGCCACATCTTTGCCAATCCAATCAAGGACGGTCCCCGAAGCGCTCGGGACGACTTGTTGCCATGCGGCAATCACGTCATCGTCCGACAAGGCCGGAGCTTCTGTCGTCACACTCTCTTCCGTGACCCACCCCGTCATACGCTCATTTAGCTGTACTTTCACGAAGCCACTGACCGTCTCCAAACGTTCGAAACGATCACCGAGGTCGGCTTCATAGACGACTGCGACACGGTCATCTGCATAGACTTTCGTATACGGTTGCCCGATATAGATTGTATCTGCAGACTCGGTTTCGGTATCGGACGGTTGTTCCGACTCGGAATCGACCATCTCGGTCGCAATCTCATCTGATTTCGGTAAAGCAGACTTTTCTTTTTTGTCGATCAGTGCCGCGAACGCGATGATCCCGACTAAAGCGAGGACCAAGGCTACAGCAGTCGTCACCCGGAACACTCGTTTACGCTTTCGTGTCGTCGCGCGCGACAATCTTCCTCCATTCATGTTCTTCACTCCTACTCGATTCGATTCATTCCACTCGTTTCGTCAAATGGTAGGAGGTTTCCTGCCTCATCAAAAAATTTCAAGTCGTGTTTTGTCAATTCGTCCATCGTTTGCATCATCTGCTCGACATCTACCGGTTCATCGTTCTCCATATTCTCACGAATACGAATCGTTTTACCGAGCTCGAGCGTCCGCGAGGTCAAGCGATGGAAATAACGATCATGCGTAATGAGAAGCAATCCACCCGGGTAAACGTCTAACGCCGTCTCGATTTGTTCCCGTGTCGCCACATCTAAATAGTTCGTCGGTTCGTCGAGTGCCAACAGATGCGCATCGGAGAAATAGAGAATCAGGAAGGCAATCCGACACTTCTCGCCCATACTCGCCTCGTTGATCGGTCGATGCACCTCATCCCGACGGAACAAAAAGTGAGCCAGCAGTGTCCGAGCCTCCGTCTCCCCAATGTCACTCTGGGCGAGTAACGCATCGAGCAATGTCCCCGTCTTCGGTAAACGTTCGAGCGTTTGCGAAAAATACCCAATCTTCAGACGAGGATGCCGTTTAATCACACCAGAAAGCGGTGCTCGTTCACCGATCAGCACATTCAACAACGTCGTCTTTCCACTTCCGTTCGGTCCGATGATGGAGAGACGTTCTCCTTTTTGAATCGAGAAGGAAATCGGTTCATAGAATGGGTTGTCGTATCCAAACGTCACCTCTTCACACGTCAGCCACGTCTTCGCTTCGAGCTCATCGGCCGCAAATTGGACGGAGATGGTCTTTTCCTCTTTCGGCTTTCGTGGACGGTTGTCTTCGAGCTGTTTTAGCTTCTGTTCCCTCGCCTTCATTTTGACGGCGAGATTGGCCGCTCCTTTTTGCGCACCGGGACTGCGGACACTGGCTGTCGCTTTCGCCTTCAAGTGCCAGCCTTTGTACTGGGCAATCATATCGAGCAACTCTGCTTTGCGGCTCACGTAGCGGGCATGGGCTCGCTCGTCACGCAGACGTTCATCCTCTTTTTGACGTCGATACGCCGTATAGTTTCCCGGATATCTGGTAACTTCCCCATCCGACAGTTCGAGGATGACCGTCGCAACATCATCCATCAGTTGACGGTCGTGGGAGATGATCAGCACCGTTCCCTCGAATCGGTTCAGCCATTTCGTGAGCCAGTCAATCGACTCGACATCCAGATGGTTCGTCGGCTCGTCGAGTAGGACGACGTCGATCTGCTTCATCGTCAACGTCGAGAGCTGTGCCCGCGTCTTCTCTCCCCCGCTCAAATCGTTGATGTTTTGGTCGAATTGACCGTCCAACCCGAGTCGGGTCAACGCTTGCGTCGCCTCTTGCTCCAAGTTATACACATCGAGTGCGAGCGCTCGTTCATAGGAACGCATGACTCGCATCTCATCACCAGACGACACCTCTTCATAAAGGGCGTACCGTTCAGGATCGCTCCGCATCACCCACTCGAGTAGTGGCATACCTTCGGATTCGATCGTTTGCCGGACGAGCCCGACTTCACCGTGACATTCAATCGCCCCGGCTTGTGGCGTCAATTCCCCTGTTACGAGTCGGAAGAGTGTCGTCTTCCCACTTCCGTTCAGCCCGAATAACACAGCGCGTTCTCCGGCTACGACCTCAAACGAGACCGCTTCAAATAATGGTTTCCGGTCGTAATCGAACCGGACTTGTTTCATAGCTAACATCTGTTTCACCTCGCTCATTTTTCCGATACGCGATGAAACAAAAAACACCATCCGCTCAAAGTGCGGTGGTGTGAAGGAATCCGTTCAAAGAGGAAAGAAGATGCTTCCCGCACTTGAAAAATGGACACACTTCACCCGTGACTGTTCAAGCGAACAGTGATGATTCGTCTCATCGTTGGAGTGAACATGTTTTTTTCATGGCACGGTGTACCTCTCTTTCCTAAGTTACTGCCACCTTATCAAATTGAAAGCGGATTCGCAAGGGCGCACCCCACAATCTCCCATTTTTTCTACTCCTTTAGGCGGATGCGATACACTCTTTCCCGCGTTATGATGACAGTATATTCGAACAGTGAGGTGATGCATGATGCGTCGACGCATCCTCGTTCCGAGTGCCGTCTTGGCGAGCGTCGGAACGTTTCTTTATACACGATTCAAACGACGGCTTCCCCGCCCACGTTTTAAATGGCCGGAACGTCCAGAGCTGATAACCATCGATGAGACGCATGTGCAAGCGACGTGGATTGGCCATTCGACCGTCCTCATCCATTGGTATGGACTCAAAATTTTGACGGACCCCGTCTTCTCTAAACGAATCGGTGTCCATTTAGGACCGCTGACAATCGGAATGAAACGTCACACGGCCCCCGCCCTCTCCATCGAGGATGTCGGACCGGTTGACGTCATCCTGCTCAGTCACGCCCATATGGACCACTTTGACCATAAAAGTTTAAAACGACTCATCACCCGCGAGACGATCGTCGTCTCCGCTCCAGGGACGAGTCGCCTGCTCCGTCGATACCCGAGCCTGCAAACGCTCGAACTGCATCCGCATGACAAAGTGACTTTGGCGAACGGACTCGATGTCCGGGCCATCCCCGTCAAGCATTGGGGCAACCGTTTCCCATGGGACAAACATATGGGCTATAACGGCTATCTCCTCAAATACAAAGGGATCCGCATGCTGTTTGCGGGAGACACGGCGTACACCGACTCCTTCAAAGGGCTCGCTGACCGTGAACCAATTGACCTCGCGTTCTTCCCAATCGGCGCTTACCAACCGGACTCGTTCCAAGAGGCGCACTGTACCCCCGAACAGGCTTGGATGATGTACAAAGAGAGCGGGGCGAAGCGCTTCTTCCCGATGCATTGGGACACGTTCGTCCTCTCTTATGAGCCGGTCGAGGAGCCGTATCATCGGCTCGTCGCGGCCGCAAAACTGGACCGTGACCAAATTGTGATCAAGTCGCACGGGGAAAGCATCCGCCTATAGTTTTTCCTTTCCCTTCATGCAAAATTTCGGTAACGTTAAAGACGAGAGGGAGGGATTTGTTATGGAATGGACGACGTTAAATAATGACGTCAAGATGCCGATGCTCGGGCTCGGTGTGTATAAGGTCGAAGACGGCGCAGTGACGGTCGATACGGTCAAAGCTGCGCTTGAAGCGGAATATCGTTTGATTGATACGGCCGCGATTTATCAAAACGAAGAAAGTGTCGGGCAAGCGCTTCGTGAAGCAGGCATTCCTCGGGAGGATGTGTTTGTGACGACGAAGCTTTGGAATGAGTTCCACGGGTTCGATGAGGCGCTCCAAGCGTTTCAGGATAGTCTCGACCGACTCGGTCTTGAGTATGTCGATTTGTTCCTCATCCACTGGCCGATGCCACGTTTCGGGAAGTTCGTCGAAACGTATAAGGCACTCGAACAGTTATACGAAGAAGGACGTGTCCGTGCAATTGGCGTCTCGAACTTTGAAGTCGAGCACTTAGAACAAATCATTCAGTCGTGCTCAATCGTCCCGGCCGTGAACCAGGTCGAGATCCATCCGTATTTGTCTCAAAAGGAATTGATTGCTTTCTGCAAACGATATGACATTCAAATTCAGGCGTGGAGTCCACTCATGAAAGGACGCGAAGCGCTCGAAGACGACACGATTGTCGAGATTGCGAACCGTCACGGCAAGTCACCGGCTCAAGTCATCTTGCGCTGGCACTTACAAAACGGGGTCGCCGTCATCCCGAAATCGGTGACACCGAGTCGAATTAAAGAGAATATACAGGTATTCGACTTCACGTTGACGAAAGAAGAGATGGCGGCGATCGATGCGCTCAACCGTGATGAGCGGACCGGCTCCGACCCGAAAGAGATGCATAAAATCCATTATTGAGGAGTGAATGACATGTTCAAAAAACTGGCTTCTGATTTGACTGGCTTTAGCGACATCGGTGAGGTGATCGATCCGTCCGACTTCGATAAGGCGGATGCGGATGATTACGTCCTTCACGAAGACAATGAAAAGATTTATTTCTTGATCAAGTCGAAATCAGATGAGTATTGTTTCACCAACTTGTCGATGATCCACCTCGATGGAACGAGCGCCATCAGTTCGAAGCGCGTCCTCTATCGTTATCCGTATTCACATTATCCGATCAAGCACGTCATGTTTGAGACGGCGGGTACGGTCGACCTCGATGTCGAAGTCAAATTCTCAATCGGCGACAAAGCGTACTCGATCGACATCAACAAAAAGCAAATCGAGCATGTGAAAGATTTGTATAAGGCACTTCTCGCAATCGAAGAGATTCAACGGGAAGGTCGTCGTATGATGGAGTATGCGAACACGTCGCTCACACACTCAGTGTCGATTTTGAGCGGGCTCCGCGAAGGCGACATGAACGTACCGAACACGTTCAAGGAATTGAACGAGCAATCGTTCGATTGGCTACAACGTCACTATCATGAATGGAACCGAAAAGACTTCGGAGCGGTATACGAGAAGTACATCAATAACTAAAAAACAACTCCTCCGTGGGGCATTCGCCCTCGGAGGAGTTGTTTTATTTCTCATCATCAATCAACTGTTCGGCCAATCGTTGATACAAGTGGCTCATGTGTACGGCAGACGCAATGGCGAGCGACCGTTGGATACCATTCTCTTTTTCGACCGATGTGCTCAAAAGCGTGTCTGCCTGCGTTTCAAACGCTTCTAAATTCTTCACTTTCTGCGCTTGATACGCTTCATAAAAATCCTCGAGTGAGAACGTCTCGTCCGACTCGTTCAACGGTCGGAGCGTCTCTTTGATGTCATTGATCGACAGGAGACCTTTCATCTCATAAATCAAACTGAGTAACATCAGATGTTCGTTCGTATACTTTTTATTTTTGACAGGATGGAACAACTTGCCCTTGGCGTAGTTGTTGATCATCGTCTTCGTCAAAATCGTCTCATCCTCGTCCCGCTTCATCTTCCCATAATGTTGCTCGAACAATTGGATGACCTGGTCCATGTATAAATCGACAGTCGGCAATACGTCCCTCGGGAGCGTCCCTTCTGTTTCGGTAATATTTTTCGCTTTCATCCGTCTCACCTCACCTTCAAGTATAAAGAAAACTCTCATTTGTCGAAAGGTACACCTTGCTGTTTGTTCCTCTTCAGTATATCATGTAGTTATCGATACTACATGATGTGATAAGGAGTGTTTTTACATGAATTCGATTTTCCGTGAACCGATCAACGCGCTAACGCATCTCGCTGGCGCGGTACTCGCTTTCATTGCGCTGATTGCGATGGTCGTCAAAGCTTCACTACTCGGCTCGCCCCTTGCGATTATGGCTGCGATTTTATTCGGGATCAGCCTCGTCTTTCTTTACTTATCGTCAGGTCTTTACCATAGCATCATCGCCTCACCGAACGTCATCGCCTTCTTCCGGAGAATCGACCATGCGATGATTTACGCATTGATTGCGGGTACATATGCGCCGCTCACGCTACTCGCGCTCGAGGGACCGACACGCTGGGTCCTCTTCGGTACCGTACACGCACTCGCCTTGTTCGGCATCGTCTTCAAACTCGTCTGGTTCCATGCCCCACGTTTCTTATCGACCGCGCTCTACATCGGGATGGGCTGGCTGTCCGTCTTCTTTATCGGACCGCTGCATGACGTGATTGGTAACGCCGGCATCTTCTGGCTCGTCCTCGGGGGCGTCATGTATACGATTGGTGGGCTCATCTACGGGTTCAAGCCAAAATTCGTCAATTGGCGGGGATGGGGATTCCATGAAGTGTTCCATTTGTTCATTTTGTTCGGAAGCTTTGCCCACTTCGTCTGCGTCTTCTGGTACGTCTTTTAAGTCCTCCTCGTGGAGGGCTTTTTTTGTGAGCCGTTTCCTGTACTTTGAATTCAAGATTTCCTACACTAAGGACAGGAGGGATTCATGATGAAAATTGAAGTATGGTCAGATTATGTCTGCCCGTTTTGTTATATCGGGAAGCGTCGTCTAGAAGAGGCGCTCGAACAGTTCCCACAGGCAGACCAAGTAGAAGTCGAATTCAAGAGTTTCGAGCTCGACCCGAACGCGCCGACGAACGATTCACGCACCATTTATGAGGCACTCGCAACGAAATATCGTATGTCGATTGAGCAAGCAAAAGGAACGACGGCACAAGTCGCGGCTCAAGCCCGCGAAGTCGGACTCGATTACGACTTTGAGAACATGGTCGTCACAGGTACACTCGACTCCCATCGTTTGACGCATTATGCGAAGACGGTCGGGAAAGAAAAAGAATTGTCGGAAGCGTTGCTTCAGGCTTACTTCGTCGATGCCAAACACATCGGGAACCACGATGTCCTGCTCGAGATCGCGACAAGCGTTGGTCTTGACCATGACGCTGTCCGTGACGTCTTGACAACGGACGTGTATACGGAAGACGTCCGGGCCGAAGAGAAGCGCGCAAGCGATCTCGGGATCACAGGTGTCCCGTTCTTCGTATTCGACAACAAATACGGAGTGTCTGGTGCTCAACCGACGGAAGCGTTCACGCAAGTGCTCGAAAAAGTCTGGTCTGAAAATAACCCGTCAATCCAAGTCCTATCGAACGGTGCGACGTGCACCGACGACAACTGTGATATTTGATTGATGAAGAAGCCGACGTTCGGCTTCTTTTTTGTGGTATTCTCCACCCTACTACTTGATAATAGTGATTAGCATATAAGAATCGAGGACTACATCTATGTGGAAAAATCGGAACGTCTGGATCATCTTGACGGGCGAATTCGTCGCCGGTCTCGGTCTATGGCTCGGCATCATCGGTAATTTGGAATTCATGCAAGACCGTGTTCCCTCTGACTTTGTGAAGGCGGTCATTCTCGCCATCGGGTTACTCGCCGGGGTCGCCATCGGTCCGCTCGCCGGACGCCTCACTGACCAAGGCTCTAAGAAAAACATCATGCTCATCTCAAGCATCGTCCGAGCGCTCAGCGTGCTCTTCATGTTCGTTGCCATTGAGACGAATTCGGTCGTGTGGATGGTCGTCTTTTTGATTATTTTACAAGGGTCGGCGGCTTTTTACTTCCCTGCCCTACAGGCAGCGATTCCGCTCATCGTGAAAGAACGGGAGCTCCTCGCCTTGAACGGCGTCCATATGAACGTTTCGACGTTGTCACGTGTCATCGGGACGGCGATTGCCGGTGTCTTGTTGACACTGATTTCGCTCCGTAACGTCTATGCGCTCTCCCTCGTCGCCTATCTGTTGCTTGCGGTCGCGACGCTCTTCTTAAAGCTAGATGAATCGAAGACACCGTCGGCGAAAAAGATCGATGCGAAGGCGTCGAGTGGCTTCAAAGATGTCTTTCCAATCATCAGATCGATCCCGGTCATCTTCATGACACTCGTCATGACGCTCATCCCCCTCCTCTTTATCGGAGGATTCAACTTGCTCGTCATCAACATTAGTGAGTTGCAGGATTCGACCGCGATCAAAGGATGGATTTATACGGCGGAAGGACTCGCCTTCATGACAGGTGCCTTCATGATCAAACGGATTGGTGAAAAATTCTCGGCGTTCTCGATTTTATTCTCGTTCTCGTTTTTGATTGGTGTCGCACAACTGATGCTATATTTTGCGGATATTCCATTTATGTCGATTGCGGCATTCGTCCTCTTCGGCTTCTCGGTCGGTTGCTTCTTCCCGACGGCGGTCACGATTTTCCAGACACGGATGCCAAAAGAATATCACGGGCGCTTCTTCTCGTTCCGAAACATGCTCGACCGGATTATCTTCCAAATCGTCCTTCTCGTGACAGGATTCTTCCTCGATTTGATCGGACTTCAGCTCATGGTCGTCTTGTTTGGAATCAGTTCGATTGCGATGACCGCAGCGTTCCTCGTCTATACACGTAAACATAAACTGCATATTGAAGAAGACTCTGCTGAGAAGATCTCTTCTTAATTAAAACAAGCGATGACCGATGTCATCGCTTGTTTGCGTCTTCGAGCTCTCGCCACCATGTCGTCGTATCATTCCGACCGTCGAGTGTGATCCGCTCCCCAATCTTCGGAGTGAGGACGACCTCTTTCGGTAAGAGGGACGCCATCTGTTCCGCCGGGTCAAACCAATCGTGGAACGACAGCGTGAACGCCCCCCAATGAATCGGCATCATTTGGTCAGCGCGTAAATCGTGAAACGCCTGTGCCGTCTCTTCCGGCTGCATATGGACGTCTGGCCAGCGCACGTCATATTGTCCGCATTCGAGTGCGGCGAAATCGAACGGTCCGTACTGTTCACCAATCATCTTGAAGTGCGGCGCGTAGCCGCTGTCCCCGCTGAAGAAGAGACGATCTGTCTCGCCGAGGACGACCCATGACGCCCATAACGTGCTGTTGCGATCCGTCAGAGAACGACCGGAGAAGTGACGTGCCGGCGTACAGACGAACGTCCAATTCCCGAACGTATACGACTCGTTCCAATCTCTCTCCACGATTCGCTCAGCACCGACACCCCATCGTTTCAAATGACTCCCTACACCGAGTGGCACGATGAACATGGCGACCTTGTCTTTAATCGCAAGGATCGTCCCATAGTCGAGATGGTCGTAATGGTCATGCGTCAACAAGACGACATCGATTTCAGGCAAGTTCTCGAGGTCGAACGGCAAATCTTCACTGAAACGCTCATTTTTGGCAAACGGAAGCGGCGATGGGCTGCGTCCGAACATCGGGTCGACGAGCATCGTCTTCCCGTCCATTTGTACCATGAGCGCCGAATGACCGAGCCAGTAAATTCTCGTGAAGCTCGAACCTGTCTTCTCCTCGAAATCGATGGGCACAATCGGAAGGCGTTCACTCGGCTTACGAAGCGACGTCACATCACGATAGTCACGAGCCATCGACACCATGTCCTCTGCGGAAAAGTTCATCGGTGTCTCGTATTGATTACGGAATTTCCCGTTGACCTGGTTCGGGGATTGAATTGATTTCGGTTTTCGTCCGAGTGGTTTGTACTGTGTCAGAATCGTCCCGGTGACAGCCGCCATTCCGACTAATGAGAGCAACATCGTCTTTTTCATCTAGATCCTCTTTTCTACAAGTTCGTTGCATTGATTATAACGTGCATGTCTTCATCTTATATCGGTTAGTATGCAGATTCACTTATCTTTCAAAAAAATGGCGTGCTCTTGACTTAAGTCAATGTGAGCCCGCTCCCACCCTTTTATGATGGAGACAAGATCATTCGAAAGGAGTTTTTCTCATGAACCATTCATCTGTCCGTTCACAACGACGTGCCGCGCTTTGGTCCGGGATCGCTCTCGTCCTCATGGCACTCGTTGCCTTTTTCGCGCAAGGGTACGTCTACCAATCACTCGTCATTGAAAATCAGGCGATAACGACGTATGAACACTTACTTAGTCATCCGACACTGTTCCGTTTCGGCATCATCGGCTGGGGGATCATTGTCGTGCTAGACCTGATTGTCGCTTACGGATTATACCGTTTCTTCAAACCGTTCCGTGCCACATTCGCCTTACTCGCCGGGACACTTCGCTTTATTTATACGCTCATTCTCGCCTTCGCTGTTTTACGCCTCGTTGAAGCCGAGCGTCTTCTCCACACATCTGCTTCAGCTAGACAAGTGTATGAAACGGTCTCATCATTTGAAACCATTTGGTCGCTTGGCTTGATTGTATTCGGCCTTCACCTCATGGCAGTCGGGTGGATGGTGATGCGGACCCGAATCATTCCAAGAACCATTGGAATCCTACTCGTCGTCGCCGGTTTCAGTTATACGATCGTTCATGCCCTTTACCAATTCCCCACGCTTGAAAGCATGACGACTCGACTCGAGCTCATCCTCATGCTTCCGATGTTCGTCGGCGAGTTGGCCTTTGCCGTATGGTTGATCGTGAAAGGAAGAATACTTCCTATACATGATGTCACTCGACAATCCGCAGGTGACGCGTCGCCCGCTTCTTGATTCGACTGAGTGACTCCGGTGTGATGCCGAGATAGCTCGCCAGTTGATACTGTGGGACCCGATGAACCAAGTCAGGTCTCTTCTCCATCAAGGTCTGATACCGCTCCTCCGGTGTGGACGACATGAACGAGGCAAACGCATCTCGCATCGTCCCCATGTCTTCTTGCATCATGTCACGCGTCATCGCCTCAAGGACAGGATTCCCCTCGTATTGTTCCTGCTCTGTCGCAAGGTCTCCGACGACGAGACAACATTCCTCTATACACGCTAACGAATACGGTGATCGTCCATCTGCATGATGTTTCGTCAATATGGTGATGCTTTGTTCTTCCGTGATGAAATCGACAGTGTGGTCGTTCCCGTCTTCGTCGACTTTATATTGACGAATGCAGCCACTCAGCACGAAATAACATTTGGTCGGGACGTCTCCTTGATGCAATAGAATTGTCCCTTTCGGAAACATGGCAATCGGTACATCCGCTACCAACCGCTCACACTCGTTATCACTCAAATCCGTAAACCGTTTCATGTATTGAATCAAGACGTCTTTCATCCCGTTCACTCCTTTTCAAGGAAAACCGATCTAGTCCCTCAAGCATAGCAGGTTTCACAATTCAAAAAGACCTGCCCCACTGCTTTGGTGGGACAGGTCTTCGATTAAGATTTTTGTAAGATTTTAATGTCGTTGATGATGTCTTCTATCGGGACGTCTTGGAAACCAGGATACGCTTTGATGATTTTGCCTTCCTGGTCGACCAAATAGAAGTACGTACCGTGGTCGACTTGTGTACCTTCTTCAGGCTTCCGGACGAGTGCTTTGAAGTTCTCTTGGGCGAACGTTTCAATCTCGTCTTGCGAGTAGCCCGACAAGAACTGCCAATCCGCTTTCGCCAGGTCATAACCGCTCATGAATTCTTTCATCTTCTCTGGAGTGTCCACGGTCGGGTCGACACTGAACGAGACGAATTGCACGTCTTCGACGCCCTCTTCTTCGAGCGCTTCATTCAGCTTCGTCATGTTATACGTCATCGGCGGGCAGACCGTCTCACAGCTTGTGAAGACGAAGTCTGCCATCCACACTTTCCCTTTTAAATCTTCGAGACTGACCATCTCTTCTTCTTGGTTCATGTATTCAAACGATTCGACTTCCCAGTTGAGCGGGTCCTCGATTTCTTGTCCGCATCCTGCTAGGACGATGAGCATCGTCATCAAACTACCAATCCACCATTTCTTCACACGTTCCAACTCCTTATCGCTTTTTGACATTCCACATGAGGATGGTGATGAGCGTGAAAGCCGTCAATGCGAGGAACGGAATCGTGATGAATCCGAGCCAGTTGATGTATTGACCGCTGCACGGAACACCTTGTGCACAAGGCTGAATTTCTGCAAATCCCGGCACTTTTTGTACCAAGTAATGGTAAAGTGAAACAAAACCGCCTATGATAGTAAGCGGTAACACATATTTTCGCACCGCCCGATCTTCCGTGAAGACGGCAATCCCTAGGATAATCGTCAGCGGATACATAAAGATGCGTTGAATCCAGCAAAGTTCACATGGCACAAACTCCCGAATCTCACTGAAATAGAGACTCCCGAGTGTCGCCGTCAACGCGACGAGCCAAGCGAGATACAATCCATATTTTTCGAAAAATGACTTCATCTTATAGATCCTGCTCGATCAACTGTTGGATTTGTTCGTAGTCGAATGGGTCCTCGAGCATCACACCGTTGATCATGATCGAAGGTGTGAATTGAACACCGTTCTCTTTCACAAGCCCGTCGTCCGTGCTGACTTTTTCGAGCACGGTCGAGTTTTCGCCAAGGTCTTGTTCAAGTTGTGCCAAGTCGACCGATGTCGTCTCACCTGCGATTTCTTTCAACTTCTCGACCGTCACCCATGCGTTGTCGTGTTGTTGTGAAGCCGGTTGCGCGTCATAGAGCGCTTTATGGAACTTCCAGAACGATTCAGGATCTTGCTCGTACACCGACTCGGAAGCGAGGGATGCCAAAATCGATTCTTGTCCGTGGAACAAGACGTTAATATAGCTGAAGCTGACATCTTCCTTGTCGAGATAATCCGCTTTCAGTTGCGGATAGATCGTTTCGCCCCACTGTTTACACGATGGACATTTATAATCTCCGAACTCGACAACCGAGACTTTTGCGTCCGAGTCTCCGAGTGTCGGTTGTCCCTCGATTGACACGTGATCGCCTCGGTCGACCGTTGTCGGCTCATCTTGATTGAGCAAGACGAACACCAATGCAATCAATGCGACCGCGACGACGGTCATGATGACCAACCATTGATTCTTTTTCATTCTCTTCACCTCTATTTATTTTTCGACTCGTCTTTCATTATAGCGGAAGCTCTTTCACCTATCACGTGTTCGACTCGTTTTTCATAATTGTCTTCATTTCAAGCTTTAGGAGGTTTTACTCGCATGATCAAGTCTTTTACGATGCGCCTCGGTCTCATTTTGGCGCTCAGCATCGCCACGCTCGTCTTTTTACTGACGATTGCACTCACATCCCTGATCAGTCATCGGGCATCTGATTCGCTCGAACAAGAAATCGGGGAACGTCTTTCTACGACATCACATCAATTGGCGGACAAACTCGACTTTTATATGTGGTCACGCTATCAAGAGGTCCAACTTTTACAAGGGCTCGACCTAGAAGACCCGGACGCGACACGACGACTCCTCAATCAAGTTCAGTCGAACATTCCAGCATTCTCTTGGATGGGTGTCACGGATGCGGAAGGGACTGTCGTCGCTTCTACGAACGGCATACTCGAAGAGGCGTCCATCGCTGAGCGCCCGGTGTATCTCGAAGCGAAAGAAGAGCCTTTTATCGGTGACGTTCACGAGGCGGTCCTCTTAGCTGAACTGTTACCGAATCCGACGGGTGAACCGCTCCAATTCGTCGATATCAGTGTCCCCTTATTTCAAGACGGGACGTTTCAAGGGGTGCTTGCCACTCACTTGAGTTGGGCATGGGGAAAAGAAGTACTCGGACATTTTAATCGGACGCTCCATGAACAAGTCGACGATACGGATTTGTTCGTCGTCAGTGAGCGAGACAACGTGGTGCTCCTCGGTCCAAACGACCTAATCGGAAAACCGCTCCCCGTGTCGTTTACGGAAGGAGCTTCCGTGAAAGAATGGGAGGATGGACGGGACTATCTGACGGGGATGTCGATTGGGGAAGGGTATGATGAATATCCTGGACTCGGTTGGCGTGTCGTCGTCCGTCAACCGGCAGCCATCGCTTTCGCACCAGTTGACGCGCTAGAAACGAGAATTCTATGGATTGGTCTCTTCGCATCGCTTGTGACGGCCGTTCTCGGTTGGTTACTCGCTTCCGTCGTGACGAGACCGTTGAAACGAATTACTGAAACGGCTTCGCTCATGGAGCAAGGAAAAGTAGATAAATTTCCGCATCAATCCGGAATCAAAGAGATTGAGTCACTCGCATTCGCACTGGAATCGCTCGTCACATCCCTTACAGAGTCAGAATCGGAACGGGTGCACTTTGAGCTCCTTGCGAACCGTGATGCGCTGACCGGTCTCTCGAACCGCGTCGCCTTACGTGAGCAGTTGAATCAACTGCACACTTCGAAAGAGCCATACGTTTTCTTTTATATCGACCTCGATGGGTTCAAGGCGGTAAATGATACATACGGTCACGCGGTCGGCGATGAATTGTTAGTCGAAGTCGCAAGGCGGCTACAAACACTTACAATCGATGACATCTATCCGGTCCGCTTGAGCGGGGATGAGTTCTTTCTCATGTTCCCAAGACATGAACGTTCGATTCAAGATATTCAAGAAATCGGAACATCCATCATTGATACGCTCTCAACCCCTGTGATGCTCGGTCTCCTGTCGGTAAAGGTCGGGGCAAGTATCGGCGCATCGATTTGGTCGCCAGCCGAGCCTCCACACGTCGCCATCGAACAAGCGGACGACGCCTTATATCGGTCAAAAGCGAACGGGAAAAAGCGGCTTTCGTTCCATGAGTCGTTCGAATGATTACTGGCACCCATACGAAAAGGAGTTCGTGATGAACTCCTTTTTGCTTACTCTTCGGTTTCCATATTCACGTCTTCCTTCTGCTCTTCCTCTTCGGGCATCGGCTCCAAATCCATCGTATATACGTATTCCTCACCGAAGTTGTTTAAGATGAACAACTCTTCTTCCGCACGTGTCGCGAGTCCGTTCGAAAATCCGATGACGGCGTACATCTCCTCTAGAAGAAGATCTTGTTCTTTGTCAATCTCATCAAAGATGGCTTGTTCCCATCGTTCGATGATTTGACCGAGTTGACGATAATCTTCGGACTTGATTTTATTCTTGTCCCGTAGCAACTCTAAATAGTCGCGGACCTCTTTCAGATTGTCGTGCGTCATCGGGATGGCACCCGCTTTTTCTGTCGCCAAGATTTTTTGGTGCGTCATCAGATGCATCGCATCGACGAGATTCCCTTTGTTTAATTTTTTCTCATCGTCAAAGACGAGTCCCGTCGTCTCCTGCGGGTCGATCCGGCGCGTCACGTTTTGACGCTGTCCGAGCGGGTCTTCTTCTCTAATGATGTCAATCAATTCAAGCGCTCGTTCATACTCTTCTTGCGTCAAATTGTCCCGGTCGAGCTCACTTTGATTCGGTCCCATCCAATACTGATAGAATGCATATGTAGCAATGACCACTATTACTAAGACAAGTCCCATCCAAGGAACCCATTTTTTCCATTTCATTTACCATTCACGCCCTTTTACTGATTCTCTCCATCAAGGATAACATATATACCTTGCTAAAAATTCCAATAAAAGGTTTTTAATCATAGCCTTAAACAAAAAAGTACCCGCCTCCTGATATCGGAGCGGGTACTTCCTCTGTATCTTATGCCTCGAACAACAATTGTTCTGGATCTTCAATCATCTCTTTGATGTGCTTGAGGAATGTCACAGCCTCACGACCATCTACGATTCGGTGGTCATATGAGAGTGCGACATACATCATCGGACGGTTTTCCATCGTGTCCGCGTCGATTGCGACTGGGCGGAGTTGAATCGAGTGCATCCCAAGGATGGCAACTTGTGGTCCGTTCAAGATTGGTGTTGAAAGAAGTGAACCGAACACGCCACCGTTTGTGATCGTGAACGTACCACCAGTGAGGTCACTCAAACCAAGCTTGTTGTTACGCGCTTTATCCGCAAGGTGAAGGATGTCTTTCTCGATTTCACCGAAGTTTTTACGATCTGCTTCACGGACGACAGGGACGACGAGACCGTCTGGCGCCGATACGGCAATCCCGATATCGTAGTACTTCTTCAAGACGATTTCATTCCCTTGGATTTCAGCGTTCAAGTAAGGCATGCGCTTAAGAGCCGCGACCGCTGCTTTCGTGAAGAATGACATGAAGCCTAGTTTGACATCATTGTCTTTCACGAACTTCTCTTGGCGACGTTTACGAAGTGCCATGACTGCCGACATATCGATTTCATTGAACGTCGTGAGCATTGCTGCCGTCTGTTGCACTTCTACGAGACGGTTGGCAATCGTTTGACGACGACGTGTCATCTTGATGCGCTCTTCTTCTTTCCCACTCGCAGCCGGTTGCGGTGCAGGTGCTGAAGCAGCTGGTTTTTGCTCTTTCACAGCTGGTTTGTCTTCATGTTTTGAGACGTCATGGACATTGATGCGTCCAATCGGATCATTCGTTTGAACAGCTGAGAGGTCGATGCCTTTCTCACGAGCGAGTTTGCGAGCAGCAGGTGTTGCGATTGGTCCTTTACCTGGACTCGCGACGTGCTCTTCGCGTTTCTCCACTTTCTTACCTTCTTCAACAGACTCCGTTTTCTTCTCAGTCGGCGCTTCTGTTTTTGTTTCTGTCGCGTTTTCTGTCTTCGTCTTCGTCGCGACAGCTGTTCCGCCACCAGAACCTGAACCGAGACGTGCGATGACGTCGCCAACTTGAACCGTATCCCCTTCTCCGGCAAGTTGTTCTTCTAACACACCCGCTTCGTCAGCCGGGACTTCGATATTGACTTTATCGGTCTCGAGCTCGACGATAGCTTCCCCTTTTTCGACTTGGTCGCCTGGCTGTTTGAGCCACGTCGCGACCGTTCCTTCCGTAATGGATTCTGCTAATTCAGGTACTTTAATTTCGACCACAATGAGTTCCCCCTTAACTTATTTACGATCTTTTTGGTATGTGCTCGTGCCTGCACCGCTCGAGACGACGTCGCGAGAGAGTGCTTCACGGATGATGCGTGCTTGTTCTTGTTTATGGGCTGTCGGATTTCCTTCAGCCGGACTTGAGCGTCGGCGACGACCGATATAACGAACATCGAGTCGGTTCGTCGTGACCGCTTCAAGGCGAGGCTCGATGTACGTCCAAGCCCCCATGTTTTTCGGTTCTTCTTGTACCCAGACGATTTCGCGCGCGTTCGGATAACGGCTGATGATGTCACGAATCTCACGTACCGGGAACGGGTAGATTTCTTCGACCCGAATGATGTGCAAGAAGTCGAGTGACTCTTCTGACTTGCCGACCGCTTCCGCGAGGTCGATCGCCATCTTCCCTGTGCAGAAGACGAGACGTTCGACTTTCTCTGCGTTCTCACCGAGACCTGGCTGTTCAACGATTGGTTTGAAGCTCTCTTCCGTGAACGCCTCGATTGGTGACGTCGCAAGCGGATGACGAAGCAGACTCTTCGGTGTCATGATGATCATCGGACGAATCTCTTCCTTGCCGAGCATTTCAGCTTGACGACGGAGAATATGGAAATATTGTGCCGCAGACGAAAGGTTTGCGACTGTCCAGTTTTTCTCACCGGCAAGCGTCAAGTAACGCTCCATCCGTGCACTCGAGTGCTCTGGTCCTTGTCCTTCGTAACCGTGTGGCAAGAGCATGACAAGCCCTGATTTTTGACCCCATTTCGCACGACCGGCCGAGATGAACTGGTCGAACATGACTTGCGCCGAGTTCGCAAAGTCACCGTACTGAGCTTCCCACAATACGAGCGTGTCTTGGGCGAATACGTTATAACCGTATTCAAATCCAAGAACTGATCCTTCTGAAAGCGGGCTGTTGTAGACAGAGAACGAAGCTTTCGCCGTCGACAGCTGATGGAGTGGTGAGAACTTCTTCCCTGACTCGACATCGTTCAACATGATGTTCCGTTGGGCGAACGTTCCGCGCTCCGAATCTTGACCGCTCAAGCGTACCGGCGTACCGTCTGAAAGAATCGAAGCGAAGGCGAGCGTTTCCGCATGACCCCAGTCGATTTTTCCACCTTCACCGAATGCGTCACGGCGACGATCGAGTACTTTTTGAAGTTTATGGAACACACCGAATCCTTCTGGCCAGTCAAGCAACTCTTCGTTCAATTGAGTGAGGAGTTCGAGTTCCACGCTCGTATCGACTTTCGGGAATCCTTTATGGACCGCGTCCGGCAAGACGATGTCAGCATCCTCTTCTTCAGAAGGAACGAGGTCGCGTGCTGCTTTAAGCGCCTCTTCGATCTTTTGTTCGATTTGTGTTTTCTCATCTTTTGTCATGACGCCTTCTGCCTCAAGTTGCTCGGCATATACGTGACGGACAGACTGATGTCCTTTGATTGCTTTATAAAGAACCGGGTTCGTATTCATCGGTTCGTCCATTTCGTTGTGACCGTAGCGACGATACCCAATCAAATCGACCAAGATGTCCTTATGGAATTTGGCACGATACTCACTGATCAACTTCGCGACGGCGACACATGCTTCCGGGTCGTCCGCATTTACGTGGAGGACCGGAATCTCATATCCTTTGGCGATATCACTCGCGTAACGTGTCGAACGTGAATCGTTCGGGTCCGTCGTGAAACCGATGGTGTTGTTCGCAATGACGTGAACCGTTCCACCCGTACGATAACCCGTCAAGTTCGTCATGTTGAGCGTCTCCGCGACAATTCCTTGTCCTGGGAACGCCGCATCTCCATGAATCAAGATCGAAGCTGCCAAATCATCTTGTTGTACAGCCGAACCTTTTTTAGAACGATCATCTTGCGCGGCACGCGTGTACCCTTCAACGACCGATCCGACGAATTCAAGGTGACTCGGGTTGTTCGCCAAATTGAGACGTACTTCTTTTTGTTGTTCAAGCACTTTTCGGTCAAGACCGAGGTGATATTTCACGTCGCCTGACCAACCGAAGTTGATGCCGATTGATCCTTCAGACGGAATCAATTCTTTATTTGGTGCATGTTGGAACTCCGCAAAAATCATCTCGTACGGCTTGCCGAGTACGTGAGCGAGTACGTTCAGACGTCCACGGTGCGCCATTCCGATGTTGATATGTTCAGACCCGCTCGAGATCAGGCCTCCGACCATTGCGTCGAGTAACGGCACCATCGCATCCAATCCTTCGATGGAGAAGCGTTTCTGTCCGACATATGTCTTATGAAGGAATGATTCAAACAGTTCTGTCTCAGCTAGACGTTTGAACAATTCGATTTTTTCTTCTTTTGAGAAGGTTTGTTTCAATGCGCCTTGTTCGACTTGACGGCGAATCCACTTCTTCTCTTCCATATCGTCTAGGTGACGGAGTTCGATTGCAACCGTCCCTGTATAGACATCAAGCAAGTGACGGAATAACTCAAGGGCACTCGCATTTGGTTTCGGTGCATCGTCTGAAAGAAGACGGGCCGGAATTTGTTTTAAATCTTCTTCTGTCAAATCATAACGAGACAGTTCGAACAATTCTTGTTCGCGCGGATGGTCTTTCAATGGATAAATATCCGCCGCCTTATGACCGAACGCACGGATGTCGTTGACGAGACGTGTCGCCGAGACGACCTTCTCTAAGTCAAACGACGGACCCGAGGCCGGTACTGCTGTCGGTGATGATTCTGGTGCCCCGTTCTCGTCGAAGTATCGACGTGTCTCCTCATCGACCGAAGACGGGTCTTCTAAATATTGCTCGTACAGTTCAATGATGTAGCCTAAGTTAGGACCATAAAATGCTTGCGATTTCTCGTGAACATTCGACGACTCTCCCATTGAATAAATCCCCCTTATCCATTCCTAAACGTCCAATCTGTGAACGCTTTCATTTTAACATGTAGCCCGAAGCCGTTCACTCTTCTCTTACCCTAGTGAACAAAACCAAATCTTGCCTCTTACGCTCAACTTCATACTACACCTTTCATGCTAGAAAGACCCTTACAAATTCACAATTCGTCCATACTATTCCGATAAGTTTTGCTTATCGATAAATTGTGTCTCAAAAGATTTGTTTCAAACATTTCAAAAAAAGATGAAACCTTATTTCAAACAAGCCCGTAGAAGGGGATGTAGGAAGAACACTATCACTCATAAAAGAAAGTTAGGTGACCACATGTTATCCGTACAAAATGTCCATAAGAAAATGGGAAAAGCAACGGTATTGACGAATGTCAGCTTTGATGTCGTACCAGGTGAAATCTTTGGTTTCCTGGGGCCAAACGGTGCCGGGAAGACGACAACTATTCGAATCATTACAGGTCTCATGCCTGCAACACACGGGACCGTGACGGTCGATGGGTATGACGTCGCGAACAACCGCCAAGAGGCGCTCAGCCGAATCGGAGCCATCGTCGAGAATCCGGCGTTTTATCCGTACATGACCGGTCGTGAGAACTTGATTCACGCCATGAACTTGATTCCGAACTTAAAGAAAGTCGATTTGAACGCACTTGGTGCGCTCGTCGGACTCGACGGAAAGCTCGATATGAAAGTCAAACAGTATTCGCTCGGGATGAAACAACGCCTCGGGATTGCCCGCGCCTTGTTGCATAATCCAAAAGTACTTATCCTTGATGAGCCAACAAACGGTCTAGACCCAGCCGGGATTGCCGACCTTCGGAATTACTTACGCCACCTTGCGGATCACCGCGGCATCGCCATCCTCATCTCGAGTCACTTGTTGAGTGAGATGGAACTGATCACGGACCGCTTCGCCATCATTGACCAAGGACAAATCAAATCAGTAGAAGACGGTCAGACGAAAGCCGATAGCGTCATCCTCTGTAAAGTAGCGAAAGAACAGATGAGTGATGCACTCGATGTCGCAGCTCTCGCTTTCGATGATGTAAAAATCGTTCAACAGTCTGCCGAGTCGTTCATCGTGCCACGTCAGGAGACCGATATCCCTGTCCTACTGAAGCGGTTGATTGAACGTGATATCGCCGTCTATCAGATCGGCATGAAGCACGAGTCACTCGAAGAACAATTCTTGAAATTGACGAAAAAAGAAGGAGGTACGAACAATGCGTTCATTACTCAGCAATGAATGGATGAAATGGCGCCGCACGATTAAACCTTACGTCGCCTTAGGTGTATACACCGCGATCATCCTCATCGTATACGCTGTATTAGCCAGTGGTGAAGGGACACCAGAAGCGGCATCGTTCTTTGAATTCTCAACGATGGGCGCCATCGCCTTCCTCAGCATCTTTACCATCGTCTTTACAGCCGAGATGGTCGGGAATGAGTTGAAATTTGATACGCTGAAGCACCTCTTGATGAGTCCGTATTCCCGAGACCGCATCTTGTTGTCAAAACTCGTTATGGCCGTTCTCGTCATGTTGCTCCAATTCGTCTTTATTTTAGTCGTCGCGTTCGGGTTCTCACTCACGTTAGACGGCTCTGTCACATGGGACGTCGTTCGCCCTATTCTCATCAGTGTGAGCGGACCAATCTTCATCATCTTCTTGACGCTCATGTTCTCGGTCGTCTTCAAGTCAGTCGGCGTCGTCATCGGTTTTACGGTGCTCGCGAACTTCGCCTCAAGTATCATTGGGGGTCTTCTCGTTGCCTGGAAACCTGAACTCGCAAAATGGATCGTCTTCTTGCATTCAGACCTTTCTATTTATGATGTGAATCCAGAATTCATGAAAGCGATGGATGCTACGATGGGCTTCTCCATCTTCTATGTCGCCCTTCATATCATCGCCTTCTATCTCATCACGGCATTTATGTTCCGTAGCAAAACGTTTGCGGAATAAGCATACTTCAAATGAAAAAGTGGTACCTCTTTGCTATAGGAGTTTTATAGTAAGGAGGTATTTCTATGTCTAAGACGGCATTACTCATTATTGATTTGTTCAATGATTTTGATTTTGAAGGTGGCGACATGCTACGTAAACATACGGAAGCGATTGTTGAACCGATTCTTGAGCTTAAAAAGCATTTTAAAGAGTTGGACTTGCCCGTCATTTATTGTAACGATAACTTCGGACAATGGAAAGATAGCACGGAAGACATCATTGAGTATGTAAAAGCTTCTAATGGTGAACATATTGCCTCGCAAATCGAACCGGAAGATGAAGAGTATTTTATTATAAAACCAAAGCACTCCACTTTCTTTGGAACTCAGTTAGATATTTTACTTCGTCAGTTAAACGTGACGAAATTGATTTTTACCGGAGTCGCGACGGATATTTGTATCCTCTTTTCTGCAAATGATGCATATATGCGTGACTATAATATATATGTACCTCGTGATTGTGTGGCGGCAGAAACATCAAAACGTCACGAAAGTGCCTTGACGATTATCAATAAAGCACTGGGAATTGAAATATCTCCTGTGTCTGAATATATGAGTCACATTCAAAAGTGATTTATAATAATCATCGCGGTCACAAAACCCCAACATTTAGAACGTTTTAAAGCTCTTCTTTTAAGCTATTCTTAAGTTATAACTGTCAGTAAAGGGTGTGATATTTTGTACCTAACAATCGGATTAGCCTTGCTCGTCTGTTTGCTTGCAATGATTTTCACTATTATGGTCGGGCTCGGGAAAGACCGCTCCACGTACAACCAAAAGAAGAGCTGGTCGATGGTATCTTGGCTCTACATCATCTTGCTTCCTGTCTCGTTCATCGGACTCGGACTCCTCTACTATTTCATTACGAAGTAACGTAAAAAATCACGACGCCAGAAAATAGGCGTCGTGATTTTTTCATGCGATTAAGTCGCTCCAAATTTTGATGGTACTCGCTAAGATGAGTAGCGCTAAAATCCATTGGAGTGCTTTCGTATTCATATTCTTCCCGACATTCGCCCCGATTGGAGCGGCAATCAGGCTCGCGATAATCATAATGATGGCCGGACCCCAGACAATTTGATCAGTGATGATTTTACCGAACGTCGAGCCAATCGACGAGATGAAGGTAATGGCGAGGGAACTCGCGATCGCCATCTTCGTCGGGATGCGTAAGACGACAAGCATGATTGGCATGAGAATGAACGCCCCCGCTGCCCCGACGATTCCCGCCGCAATCCCTACGACGAAAGCAGAGCTTGCCGCAATCACTTTGTTGAACTGCACTTGATCAAGCGGCATGTCGTCCACTTTCGGCTTCGGCAAGAACATCATGATCGTCGCAATCGTCGCTAGTACGGCATATACGACATTGATCATCGTCTCCGATAGAATCGTCGACCCGTATCCTCCAATGAAGCTTCCGATCAAGACCGCCACACCCATGTAGAGGATCAACTGTTTGTTTAAGTATCCACCCTTACGATAGGCATAAATCCCACCGATTGTCGCAAAGAACACTTGAATCGCACTAATTCCCGATACTTCGTGCGCGCTGAACGCCGCAAATCCTAAGATTGGTGGAATGTATAACAGCATCGGATACTTGATGATCGACCCACCAATCCCGACCATCCCTGAAATGAACGACCCGATAAACCCAATAAGAAAGATTGTAATGATAAACCCGAACTCCATATTGACTCCTCCATTTGCTCTCGTATTCTCTACTTATTCGATCGATTCCCAAGCCATCATTCCGCCTGATACGTCATAGATTTCCGTATAGCCGGCATCCTGTAATTGACTAGCAGCCTGGGCACTTCGGTTACCGCTTCGACAGATGACGTAGATTGGTTCGTCTTTCGGATACGACAGTTGGTTTGCATCTAATGAAGAAAGTGGTGCGTTCACCGCCCCTTCGATATGCCCCCCCTCGTATTCCGATACTTCACGTACATCAAGAAGCGTTATTTCCTCGTTTTCCAATTTGTTTTGTAGAGTTTCAGCATCAATTTTCGTGATTTCATCCTTTTCTGATGTGATTACAAAGATAAAAATCACCATAACAACCAAAATCCCAACAAATAAGGAAATTTTCTTCATGTTTTTCCCTCCAATTCTTTTCACTTGCGCTCATTATACCTTAGGGGGTATATTAAAGCCAACGAAACATTCTCGTTGCCAAAAACCTTAAACACGAAAAGGAGATCAAAGACTCATGAAGACGATTACGACTACTGAATTAGAAGCGTTACTTCAAGCTGACGACTCACTCAACCTCATCGACGTACGAGAGGTTGATGAATATGCTGGAGGTCACATTAAACAAGCGAAAAACGTACCACTTTCTGAATTCGGGGCAAAAGTCGATGAGCTCGATCGCTCTAAACCGATTCACGTCATTTGCGCAGCCGGTGGACGCAGCATGAACGCATCTGCTTACCTCGACTCACTCGGATTCGATGTCACGAACGTCGACGGTGGGATGATGAGCTGGCAAGGCGAAGTCGAATAAAACCATTACATTCATTTATAGGGGGAAATCCACATGCTATTACGTTATTTTTATGATGAGAAATTAGCACAAGCTTCATATATGGTCGGATGCCAAATGACAGGAGAAGCCATCGTCATCGATCCGGCCCGTAACATCGAGCCATATCTTCAAGAAGCGAAAAAAGAAGGCATGAACATTGTCGCAACAGCTGAAACACACATTCATGCGGACTTTGTATCGGGATCACTCGAACTTGCGAAGCGCACAGGTTCGAAAGCTTATTTATCAGATGAAGGCGATGCTTCTTGGAAGTATGCGTTCGCCAAAGACATCGACGCACAACTCGTCAAAGAAGGCGACACGTTCAAAATCGGAAACGTGACACTTGAAGTCATGCACACACCGGGTCACACACCAGAACACATTTCGTTCCTTCTGTATGACCGGAACCAGACACAACCGATGGGCATCTTCACAGGCGACTTCGTCTTCGTCGGAGATATCGGTCGCCCCGACCTCCTCGAAGAAGCAGCCGGTGTGAAAGGAACGACGGCAATCGGCGCGGAACAAATGTTTGATTCACTCAAGAAATTCATGGCGCTTCCCGACTTCGTTCAAGTTTGGCCAGGACACGGTGCAGGCAGTGCTTGCGGGAAAGCGCTCGGCGCGATTCCAACGTCGACGGTCGGTTATGAGAAAGCGACGAACTGGGCGCTTCAAATGACGGACAAAGATGCCTTCATCAAAGAGTTGACGACGGATCAACCAGAACCGCCGAACTACTTCGCCATGATGAAGAAAGTGAACAAAGAAGGCATTCAAGTGACAACGAATGTCGCTCGTCCTGAAGTCGTCGGTTCAGATCGCCTTGATACACTCGTCGAAGAGACGCAAGTCGTCGACACGCGTAAAGGAGAAGACTTTGCGAACGGACACGTACCAGGTACAATCAACATCCCGTACAACAACAAGTTCGTCTCGTGGGCTGGCTGGCTCGTCAACTTCGACAAAGACATCACACTCATCGCAAGTGCGGAAGATGTCGATCAAGTACAGACCGACCTTCAATCAATCGGTCTCGACCGTCTTCGCTTCATCGTTCCGGTCGAAGAGCTCGACGCTTCACTCTTGACGGAAACGTATACGGACGTGACGGCAGAAGAAGCAATCGAAGCTGCAGAAAAAGGTGACGTCTTCGTCCTTGACGTTCGTAACGCGACAGAATGGAACGCGAGCCATTACGAAAAGGCAGAGCGCATCTTGCTCGGTAAACTCACACGTGATCACGAAGGTCTTCCGACCGATCAAACGATTGCGGTCCACTGTGCATCAGGCGTACGCTCACGCATGGCTGCAAGTGTCCTTCAATCGCTCGGCTACAAAGATATCCACAATATCCTTGGTGGCTACGGCGCAATGAAGACTGTCTTGAACGCTCAACAAATCAAGTAATGTTATACTGACTATGAATATGGCGCCCGCTTCGAGAGGGGCGCCTTTTGTTTAGGAGGGAAAGACGTGGTCGCTATCGGTCCACTTAACATTCGTGTCGATTTACTCATTTTTTTAGTAAGCCTTGGTATCCTTTACGGGATCTTTCGTTTCCTCGGTCTGAAGAGTAAGCAACGCGAAGCCGTCATCGGTACATGGTTTTATGGATTCCTTGCCTGGAAAGGAAGCGCCATCCTCATCGGTCTGTTGACGACTCGTGATATTTCTCTTGCTCTCTATGCTACAGGAGGGGTATGGTCTCAATGGATCGCGGCCGTTGTTGTCCTTTGGCTCGTCTATCGACTCGATCGAGACCTTTTAGGATATTGGATGCTGAGCGGGCTCCTCATCTGGCTCGGGATGACGCTCGCGGTTCCGGTATACGGGACGATATTCTCTCTACCCGACCAGCCGATTCATCTTTGGAGTGCTGTCCTTATCCTCATACTATTCGGGATGACATGGCGTTGGATGCATGCACCGACTCGAGGACACCTCCTTTGGACCGTCCTTGGCGCATCTAGTACCTGGCTGTTTCAGTCGTATGCGGTTGGACAAGTTCAATGGTGGATGATGGGCATCTCCTTCATCCTGCTCGGGCTTTCGCTCTATGTCGCTCGTCCTTCAAGAAGAGTCATACAATTGAGTATCGGTGCTCTCGTCTTGCTCGCGATCGTGAATGCTGCCCTACCGGAACGCGCGACACAAACGATCATGACAGAGACGGCATCGACCGGGCTAAACATCGGGCAAATTCCCCCATCGTTTGAGTTACAACGAACTGACGGGAGTACGTTCGACTTAGCAGCGTTACGCGGTCAACAAGTCGTCGTTAACTTTTGGGCGTCCTGGTGTCCTCCGTGTCGTGCAGAAATGCCGGACATGGCGGCGTTCGCGAAAGAGCGAGACGACGTGACGATTGTCGCCGTCAACACGACGACGAGCGAACGTGACCCGGACAATGCCATCTCGTTCGTCGAACCGTACGAAGATGCGTTTACTGTCGTCTATGACCGTGACGGTCAAGTCGGAGATGCGTACCGGATTCAGGCGATGCCGACGACATATGTGCTCGATGAATCCGGTGTGATCATCGCAAAACAATTCGGTGCCATCGATAAGAATTGGCTCGATGCTCAAGTAAATTGAACATGACAAAACCGCCGACAGTGATTTGTCGGCGGTTTATCTTATTGCTTCAAATATCCTTGTGCTTTCAAGAAGTCTTTGACGTCAAGACGCGTTGATTTTGACAACATGCGTCCCATCTGTCCAGTCCACGTGTCTTTACGCGGGTTCGAGCCACGGACCATATAGTAATCGTGGATCAACGCATCGTAATCGGAAAGGGACTGCTTCATACGTTCTGGATTCGCTTCATACGTGTTCTCATGATAAACATGCTGGAACGGCAAGCGTGGTTTTTGATCTTCGACTGAGGCCGGTACACCGACGGCCATACCGAAGAGCGGGATGACCCGTTCCGGCAATTCGAGCACTTCTTTGACCGCAAAAAGGTCGTTCCGAATGCCACCGATATAACAGATGCCGAGCCCCATCGACTCTGCCGCTACGGCCGCATTTTGTGAGGCGAGTGCAGCGTCAATCACAGCGACAAGCAACTTCTCATCAGTCTCAAGCGTCGCAGACACTTCCGCTTCCTGTAGCTCACCAATCATTTCATGGCGATGCAAATCCGCACAAAAGACGAAAAAGTGACCGTTCTCGACGACATAGGACTGGTTGCCCGCAATCTCGGCAAGTCGTTTCTTCTTCGCTTCATCGGTCACCCCGATGATGGAATAGGCTTGGATAAAGCTAGACGTCGATGCGCGTTGAGCGCTCTCAACGATGGTTCGGATTTGTTCATCTGTTAATGTCTCGTCCGTAAAGTCACGGACGGAACGGTGGTTCAATAATGTCTCAATCACTTCGTTCATACGTTCTTCCCCCTTTTTTTCAATCTTGGCACAAGCTTTCTGAATCCACAAATGAGAGGAATCCGTCGGGCACATTTTGAAGGAGGACGCTCACTTCTCGTTTTCTTATGCTATCATTATAGACTACATAGAAAATACGACAGCGTAACTTCGAATAAGGAGCGAGATATATGAAAAGAATGCCATTTTACATTCCATTCCTGCTTGGGGTGTTTCTCCTCTCCGGTTGTACGGATGCCGATGTGAGCGTCCCGACGTCGACTGAAGAAACCGTCGAAGAGGAACCGACACAAGAAGAACAGACAACCGAGACGCCTTCACCTGAACAGGAAGAAGATTTATTTGAAGGCTATACACAAATTGAGGTCGATGGCGGTGATCAGTCCGGAACACGGGAAGCGAATGTCGTCGTCGATATCGGCTTCGGCGACCGTGAGTACTGGGCGTTCACGAACGAGCATGGTCAATTGATTCGTGTTATCGCCGACGAAATCACGCTTCAAGACGATGAGACCGAAGACGTCAATTCTTCTGGTCGCTATTATTCAGACGAGGCGAAAGTTCCGGGTGTCGAAGACCCGAATCTCGATGAAGGTCATATCATCGCTGATTCGCTCGGTGGTGTCTCGAATGCCTATAACATCACACCACAAAACAGTGCACTCAACCGCTACGGGGACCAGGCGTTCATGGAAGATGTCATTCGAAAGGCTGGCGGTGCGAAAGACTTTGAGGCGATCATTACCTATCCGAACACGACGACACAGATTCCTTCCCGCTACCAGTATACGTATACCGTACGAGGCAACACGGTCACGGATACGTATGGTAACGAGGACCCGGAAGAAGTGAACGAATCGCTCGATTTGACGGACGACTCTCCACCTGACGTGACGACGGAACCGGTCGAGGAGCGAGACTTATCCGATATCGACGTTGACGGAAACGGACAAGTGACGATCAAAGAAGCGAAAAACGCCGGATTCGAGATGCCGATCACACGTGATCATTGGTTGTATCAATACATGGACGACCGAGACGGTGACGGGATGGTCGGTGAATAAGTACAATAGACGAGACGTTCCTCTATGAAAGGAGCGTCTTTTTGCATTCAAAAAAAACCGCGGCACAAGACCGCGGTTACATGCTTAGTTCGACATTTGGTTCAAGAATGGTGCGAGATCAACGTTCAACTCGTTCGAGAGACGCTCCCCGAGTTCACGATCCGCACGATAGAAGTTGCAAATCAAGAGGAGAACGGTCTTCTCATGACGAACTTCTTTGATATGCGCGACGAGGTTACGGATTAGCGCGTCCTTCTCTTCCTGAGAATAACGGCGATACACTTCTCCGGCCTGACCGAAGTCGTTCGTCTTCTCAATCTTCTGACGACCTGTCACGCCTGTAATCGGTTGCGGCGTTTCAATATAGTCCGCGTTCGGCTTCGGTGCGTCTTCATAGCGGTTTGGCTCGTAGTTGACCGGACTCGTCTGTTGCTTGAACGGCATCGCCCCGTCACGCTGGTTGTTCGCGACTTGAGCGAACGGGCAGTTGATCGGAAGTTGGAGATAGTTCGGTCCGATACGGTGACGCTGCGTATCCGAATACGAGAAGAGTCGTCCTTGGAGCATCTTGTCTTCCGACGGCTGGATTCCTGGGACGAGAACCCCCGGGTTGAAGCCGACAGATTCTGTCTCGGCGAAGAAGTTGTCGACGTTCTTATTGAGCGTCATCGTTCCGACCAATTGATACGGGATGACGTCTTCGAACCAATCTTTCGTCGCATCGAGTGGGTCAAAGTCGAAGTTGTCCATGTCCGCTGGGTCTAAAATTTGCACATATAGATCCCATTCCGGATAGTCTCCTTGCTCAATCGCGTTGAACAAGTCACGTGTCGCGTGGTTGAAGTCTTCCGCCTGAATCTTCGCGGCTTCTTCCATTGACAAGTTTTGAATGCCTTGCTTCGGTACCCAGCGCATCTTTATGTACACCGTGTTGCCGAATTCATTCACCCACTTGAAGGAATGGACGGATGACCCTCGCATGTGGCGATACGATGCTGGGATTCCCTCGTCACTGAAGAGATGCACGAGCATGTTCGTTGATTCCGGTGTGAGCGACATGAAGTCGAAGAAGCGGTCTGGGTCTTGAAGATTTGTTTGTGGGTCCGGTTTGAGCGAGTGAATCACGTCCGGGAATTTAATCGCGTCACGGATGAAGAAGACCGGCAAGTTGTTTCCGACGAAGTCATAGTTTCCTTCTTCTGTGTAGAACTTGACGGCGAAACCACGTGGATCACGAAGCGTTTCTGGTGAACCTAAGCCGTGGATAACGGTCGAGAAACGCGCAAACACAGGCGTCTCTTGCCCCTCTTCTTGCAAGAATGCGGCTTTCGTATATCGTTTCATACTATTTTTTACAGTGAAGACACCATGCGCCCCTGCCCCTCTCGCGTGAACGACGCGTTCTGGTACGCGTTCACGGTCGAAATGCGCTAATTTCTCAATTAGTTGATAGTCTTCGAGAAGCGTCGGGCCCCGACGACCCGCAGTGATGGAGTTGGCGTTATCCCCGATTGGTGCGCCTTGGTTAGTAGTTAGTTGACGGTGTTGATCCATATGATTGCCTCCCATTATTTATAATCATTACAATCTTGATATTAATCAAATATTAGAATAATTACAAATAAAAAGCTCGTGAATCACGAACTTTTTTTCATGTGTCTCTTTTGTTTGGCTTTTTCACGTTGATGAAGCGTGACGACGAAGAACGCGGCGAGCACTCCACCAAGTGACCCAGCGATGATGTCGACCATCGTATCGTCGTTCCCGTTCCCTTGCATCGTTGTGTTTAAGACGACGTCGGATGTAAATTCATACATCTCCCAAAGCGCCGCACCAGCCATAGAAAAGACGACGATATAGACGAATAAAAATCGTTTCGGAATTTCGGTTCGAATGTCGTCATCGAGTCGACTGAAAAAGTCGAACCCTAAAAATGCGAGAAAGATACCGCTCAAAAGATGAAGGAATGTGTCCCACCAGCCGTTCCCGTACAGCCCGACGATGGACCCTAAATACTGTGAGGCAAATAAGAACAGGATATATGCGACCTTCATCTTGCTATCGAGCTCTGTTTTGAACATCTTCTCAATGAAAAACGGGATGAGACCAGAGATGATCCCGGCTCCCGCCACACTCGCATCGAACCAGGATTCTTCAATGATTGATGTCACGAGCATGACCGCCATGAACAAGACGAATCCGAATTCGAGGATACGCCCTTTCGAGAGCTTCATGTTACTTCGCCTTCTTTCGTCTAGTTTGTTCTCTATAAGCTCTATTCCCAACTCTCAATCGTGTTCAACCACACAATCAAATTTAGTTGGACTCACTTGTTTTTTACGAACATTCGTTCTACAATGTATATTATGAATCCTAGGAGGAACTTGCTATGCCGATCAATCCGTATCTCAACTTTAATGGGAATTGCCGCGACGCCGTAAACTTCTATGCGGACGTTCAACCATGCCGCTCCAGACATCATGACGTTCGGTGACCAACCTGGTCCAGACGGTCAACCGGTGCCGAGTGAAATGGCCAATCTCGTGCTGCATACCCGACTATCGATTCACGGCTCATCGCTCATGTTTTCTGATGCGATGCCTGACGGACCGGTCACGTTCGGGGACAACGTCACACTCGCCGTCGTCACGGACGACCTCGATGCCATCCACCGCGAGTTCGAAGCGCTAGCGGTGAACGGCCGTGTCTTGATGCCGCTTCAAGAGACGTTTTGGAGCAAAGCGTATGGTATGCTCGAAGATCAGTTCGGTGTCCAATGGCAGTTTAGCCACGAAGCATGATCGTCCAAAAGACCTCAAACACATTTTTATGATGAGGTCTTTTGTTCGTTTCAAGATTAGCTTCGCCATAGAAAGTACTTTCAAGGAGATGAATCAAACTCATGAAAGAAGAGAATCCTGATCACTTAACTATTCCTGTTTGGGCATATGAGGCGATTGAAATAGAAGATGCAAATATGCAATGGGAAACATATGGTCTACGTGAAACAAGAGAGTTGTCTGACGTACTTTCAAAATTTGATATTAAGGGAGTAGAACATATAGGTAGTACAGCGGTTCCCGGTCTACCTGCAAAACCCATTATTGATGTGATGATTCGAATCGAATCATTTGTAAATATGAATGCGATTGTTGATACTTTAACCGCATATGGTTGGCACTATGTACCACCTGAATTGGATGGAAAGCCATGGCGCAGATTTTTTGTGAAAGTGAAAGATGATAAACGAGTTGCTCATTTGCATCTCATGAAAGGCACAGCAAAACGGTGGGAAGAACAAATTGAATTTCGAGACAAGTTACGGGACTCTCCTTTGCTCGCAAAGGAATACGGGCTTCTAAAAAAGCAGTTAGCGACTGAATTTCGTGAGGACAGAGAAAAATATACTGAAGCCAAAGCTGAATTTATAAATCGAGTATTAAACTCCTGATACAGATGAAGACCCCATCGCTAATCTACGATGGGGTCTTCCTTATTTTTGGGCAACGAAGAAGATGCGTTCGGCATCCGCTCCCGGTGCATGTTCGGTGAAATCAGAAGTGACCGATTTGACGTGGAACCCGGCACCAATCAACCATTGCATGTACTGCCCTGGTTCATATGTCCGTTGTTCATGCGTCTCTTCGATCCGTTCGTACGTCCCGTCTTCAAGCGCGACGAAGAACGTCAAATCATGAACGACCGAGAGCGGTGCCTCTCCCGGGTCGGCAAACCAGATATACGAGCAATCTTCCCCGTTTGACGCGTACGTCTTTTGGTTGAAGAGCGTCTGCATCTTATTCGGCGCATGGACATCAAAGATGAACAGCCCGCCCGGTTTGAGTTGGTTGAAGACAGATTCGAACGTGTCGATCACATCTGCCTCATCCCGCAGGTAGCAGAGTGAGTCACAGAGGATCGTCACGGCATCGACCGGTTCCGGTAACTCCAACTCACGCATATCTTGTTCCCAAAGTGGCAACTCGATTTCTGCTTCGAGTGCCTTTTCTTGTGCGACTTCGAGCATCGACTCCGATAAGTCGATCCCCATCACATCGTAATGTTCGGCGAGGCGAATCGTAGCCGATCCTGTCCCACATCCGACATCCGCGAGTGTCGCGCCATCTTGGACGTGACGACGCACGAAAGCGACCCACTCATCATACGGCGCGTCTTTCATTAACTCGTCGTATACATAGGCGAATCCTTCGTATGCCATTAGCCGACTTCCACTTCGACGTGCGGTGCGTCAGCCCACAATTTCTCTAGGTTGTAGTAATCACGGTCGTCACGATGGAAGATGTGGACGACGACGTTCTCGAGGTCAGCGAGTACCCAACGTGCCGTGTCCATTCCTTCAAACTTGTGGAGTGGTAGGTCGTTTTCGCCAGCGACATCTTTGATCTCACGTGCGATTGCTTCGACTTGCTTCTCCGAGTTCCCGTGACAGATGACGAAGTAATCCGCGATCGGCGAGATCCCTTCCATGTCGAGTACAACGATTTCCTCGGCACGTTTATCGTCAGCCGCTTTAACAATCAATTCTAATTCTTCTCTTGCAGTCATATTGACCCTCCTAAGGTGTATTCACAAAATCATTATACGTTTCAATCGTCAGTGGAAAAATGCGCACCGACTTCTTCAATAAAAATTCAATCGTTTGGCGCAGTGTCGCGACAACCGCCCCTTCGAGCGAATGCGCTGCCTCTACTCGCAGGCGATCAACCCCTGGATAATTCCGATTCGGTTCGATGGCATCGGCCACGAACAGGATCTGATCGAGACGAGACATCCCAGGCTCTCCCGTCGTATGATTCCGAATCGCCGATAATACGGTTTCCTCGAGTTCATACCGACGGGCAAGCAAGATCGCACCGACCGGCGCATGCAACAATTCGTCCCCGTACTCAAGAAGACTTGAATCAAGTCCCTCTTCGATGACGACTTGACGCATCTCTTCCGTGTCAAAGTACTTGGCGTAGTCATGAAGCATTGCTGCTAGACGAGCCTCTTCGACGTTCTCGCCGTACTGAACCGCCATCCGCTCTGCCGTCTCGACGACACCGAGCGTATGGATATAGCGTTTTTCTGGTAGCGTCTGTTTAATCAACTCATGCGCTTCTTCAAACGTCATACAGCTTATGCTCCTTCACATACGTCTCGACGAGCGCCGGGACCAAATATTTGATGGATTTGCCTCGCTTCGCCCGCTCCCGAATATCGGTGGACGAAATCTCAAGTTGCGGCATATCGATTGGACGAACGTCCGCCTTCTCTGGAATCAAGTAACGCGTCCCAGGACGGGCGACGGCACCGAATGCAACGAGACGGATAAGTGTCTCATAGTCGTGCCACGATTCGAGTGCGACGAGCGAATCCGCTCCGATCAAGAAATAGAACGTATCGTCTGGATGCTGTTCAATCAACCGCTTCATCGTCTCCACCGTATAGGACGGCTCACTCCGCTCAAACTCAATCAGGTTCAATTTGAACTCTGACTGACCTTGAATGGCGCGGCGGGTCATCTCGATTCGATGGTCTGCCGAGCTGAAGCCGACCTTGTGTGGCGGAATCGCAGCCGGTAAAAACCAGACTTCATCGAGCTCAAGTTGTTCGCGAGCTTGTTCGGCGATCAACAGATGACCGAGATGCGGCGGGTCGAACGTGCCCCCCATCAAACCGATGCGGCTCATGGGAGTTTGATTTGGCGATTTTCTTTCTCAGTCGCCTCTTTGTATAAGACGATGACTTTACCAATGACTTGAACAACCTCAGCTTTTGTACCTTCTGATAATTCGCCGGCCACGTCTTTTGGTGTGTCCATGCAGTTTTGAAGTACTTGAACTTTGATCAATTCGCGTTTTTCGAGTGCGTCCACGATATCTTTACACATCGCTTCGCTGACCCCATTCTTCCCAACTTGATAGATTGGTGAGAGATGGTGCGCTTCTGCGCGTAAAAAGCGTTTTTGTTTACCTGATAGCATAGTATATTATTCCTCCAATAATCCTTCGATTAACTTTTTTCCGATGGTTTCGTCCGGTTTCACGCCCGTCCATTTTTCGAACGAGAGCGCGCCTTGCCCGACGAACATGGCTACCCCTGTCACAATGACGGCCCCGCGATGTTTCGCTTCACGAAGCATCGGGGTGACAAGTGGACGATATATGATATCACAAACGACCGTGTTTTGTCGTAGTCCTTCTAATGAAAGTGGTGTCGAGCTCTTGTCCATGCCGACAGAAGTCGTCTGAATGATGACCTCATATTGCGAGACGTCGACCTTTTCGAACGTCGTGTACGTGACATCGAACACGTCTGCGAGTTCTTTTGCCCGTTCGACTGTCCGATTGACAATCGTCACCTGACGCGTCGGTAGTGCCTGTACGATTCCACGCGCAGCCCCACCCGCACCGATGACGAGGACTTGTCCTGTCCAATCGGTGAACGGTGTCAGTGCTTGGACGAGCCCTGCACCGTCTGTATTCGTTCCGACAAGGCGTCCGTCTCGCTTATACACCGTGTTGACGGCACCGGCAAGTTTCGCTGCCTCGTCGAGTTCATCAACGTAACGAACGACCGCTTCTTTATACGGAATGGTGACGTTGAATCCGTCCCATTCTCCGCCCCGCATCGCTTCGAACAAAGCAGCTAAGTCGCTCGCCATGGCGTCAATGGCCTCATAACGCCCGAAAAGCCCAGACGCCCTCAACCACTGCTCGTGCAGCTGGGGAGAGAGCGAATGAGCAATCGGGTGGCCGATGACAGCCAGATTCATACGAGCGCCTCGCGGAGCGTGACTGCGACGCCTTTCGGAGCCCAAGCCGCAATGCGACCGCCTTTACCGTGAATCGCGACCCATCCGAGGCCACTGAACACGATGTCTGTCTTCACACCGTCTCGTAAGCTGAATTCATGGCGTACGAGTGGTGGTAAGATTTCGAGCGTCTTCTCGTTCGGGGGATTGAGCATTTTCCCAATATGCTGGTCATAGAGCTCATCCGCGCGTTCGAGTTTTGTACGGTGTGCTTTCAACTCGTTCGACATATAGATGACGAACGATCGTTTATTGCCTTCCAAGTAATCCAAGCGTGCCAAACCGCCAAAGTAGAGCGTCTGTTGCGGGTTTAATTGGAACACATGTGGTTTGATTTCTTTTTTCGGCGTAATCGTCTTCAAATCTTTTGCATCGACGTAATGCGCCATTTGATGACGGTTGATAATCCCTGGTGTATCGTACAAGTTCGCATCATCATCAAGCGGGATGTCGATCAAGTCAAGCGTCGTTCCCGGGAAATGACTGACGGTGATGATGGCTTCATCCTCTTCACCGAAACGCTTGATCACCTGGTTGATGAGTGTCGATTTCCCGACGTTCGTACAACCGACGACAAAGACGTCTTTGCCTTTTCGGTAATATTCGATCTTCTCCGCGAGTTCATCGATGCCGTGTCCTTTTTTCGCACTGATCAAGTGAACGTCAATCGGGTTCAAGCCGAGCTCTTTCGCTTCAGCCTTCATCCAGTTCGCCATCCGGTTCGGGTTGACGGATTTCGGCAACAAGTCCACCTTGTTCCCGACCAAGAGGACCGGGTTCGACCCGACAGAGCGTTGTAGTCCCGGGAGCCAGCTGCCATTGAAGTCGAAAATATCGACAATCTTGATGACGAGTGCTTCTTTTGAACTGATGCCGTTCAAGATGCGCAAGAAGTCATCATCTGACAACTCGACGTCTTGAACTTGGTTGTAATGCTTCAATTTGAAGCAACGTTGGCAAATGACGATTTCTCGGTCAAGTGCTGATTTTGGTGCATAGCCGACCCCGTTCGGGTCTTCCGTTTGGATGGCTACGCCGCACCCAGCGCAATATCGTTTGGTTTCTTCCATAGTTGTGCTTACTGCCGTTCAGGTTTCCCCTTCTTCATTCGCCGTAGCACCTCGCTGCTACTCCTGAAGCGTTAATTCCGACGCCTTGGTCGCCGTACATGGGCAGCCTCCTTCTTCCTGTGCGTTCGAGGTCTTATTCATCTTTTTTATGTGAATCTTTGGAATGTGGATGCATCGCTTCGCCGATTTTTTCAGCAACCGCGACTTTCGCCCGCTGCGCGTCGACAGCAAGCTCTTCCACTTTTTTCGTGATCAATACATACTTCCCGCGACGCTTCATATGCGCAAAGACAACCTTCTCAAGCATCCGGTTGAATTTCGTGACAAGCCCGTCCGTTTTAACGACAGGTTGAACGTGGATGACATGGATGCCGGCCATATTCGCACCGAGTACGTCCGTAAACAACTGATCCCCTAAGAAAATGGCTTCCTTCGGTGAATAGCCATATTTCGAAAGTGCTGCTTTAAATCCTGATGGTAACGGTTTTCTCGCACGAGCGACATAATGAAGACCAAGCGGCTCCGTAAACGTCCGTACACGGTTCTCGTTATTATTTGATACGACAATCACATCGAAACCGTATGATTTCACTTTTTCAAGCCACATCAATAAAAGCTCAGGCGCATGCGGAACATCCCACGCCACGAGTGTATTATCAAGGTCGGTCAAAATGACACGTACCCCACGGTCTTTCAATTCTTGTAAGTCGATGTCAAACACAGACGCGACGAACTGTTTCGGATAAAGTCGATTAAACACGTAAAATTCCTCCAATTAGCTAAACGATTCAACTACTTATACAAGTATTGATATCCCTTCTATGGTAAACGAAAACCGACCAAACGACTAGTCTATCGTTCGGTCGGAAGAAAATTGATACAAAATTAGTTGGTTTTGATCGTCCCGATGACTTCACCGAGTCGAACCGGACCCCTTTTTCCATGGTCCATTTGAACCGCATCTTTCTCAAAACAAAGCACGACCGTCGAACCGAATGAGAAGTATCCGACTTCTTGCCCTTTCTCCGCTTGATCGCCCTCGAGCGTCCACTCAATCGTGTTCACGTTCAAGGCACCGACCATGATATGCTCATACGTCCCAGCTGGACTGTCAAAGCGCGTCACACGACGGTAGTTGCGAGAGAGCGGTCTCACCGTCTCCGTCAATCCGAGCTCATTTACGGGTGCCGAGAGGTCCCCAAGTTCATAGTGACTGAGCACGCGACCCGAGAGAGGCGTATGAACGCGGTGATAATCGCGCGGGCTGAGGTACAGGACAACGACCGTTCCACCTGCGTAACGTCTCGCCTCTTGTTGAGAACCGAGCAACTCCGCAAGCGTATACGACTGTCCTTTCACCTCAAAACGGCTATCCTCTGAGATCGATTCGATGACCGATAACTTTCCGTCACACGGTGAGACGAGTGTTTCGGAAGACTCATCGATCGTACGGGCTCCCGGTTTCAAATGACGTGTGAAAAACGCATGGAGCGACGGATAGGCATGAAGCGGTTGTTCTGCTTCATCCACTGCAATGTCATACACTTTGGCAAAGGAAGGAATCAAGTGGCGACTCACGCTTGATTCTGCAAAGCGCTTCAAGCGTGTGGCAATCCAAGGCGAGGCGTTCAACTCAAATAACGTTTGGTAGAAACGACGCTTCATTCCTCTTTTGCCTCCTCATTTTTAAAGAATGTTTCGTATTGTTGCTCAGAGACCGCACCTTCAATGCGACCGACTTCTTTTCCATCTTCGAATCGGATGATCGTTGGCGTCCCATTGATGCCGTATGTTTCCCATACGTTATGGTCTGCCAAGTTGATTGATACCGCATCGTATTCTTCGATGAGTGGTTCGACATACGGTTTCACTTGCTCACAATATTCACAGCCCGTTTGCCAGAAGTAAGCGACAACCTCGCCATCCTTGTCTAACTGTTGCTGCAATTCGTCTGCGGTGACGGCATTGACGCCCTCTTCTTCATTGGCTCCGTTTAAAAAGAACAACAGACCGATTCCGATGACGATAATCGCTCCGATGATGGCGAACGTGATAAAATTCGCGCGTTTTTCAGGGTTTTTCATATGCATGATCCTCCTCTTATGTTGGATAAAGAAAAAAGACTGACTCATGCACGAGTCAGTTTGATTGTAGACGGCTTACTTCTCTTGTGCAACGTCGCTGATTCCCATGTCTTGGTTTAAGACATCGAGAAGTGCAACGAAGATTGTGATGGCCACGCCAAATCCTGTCGCGAGCATCGCGTTGAACTCTACACCATCAACAGCAGAAATGATAAACACCGCTGTATTTGAGAGCACAATCGCCCAGATCAATGTCACTAAATAACGCATTGAACGTCCCCTCCATCTCACAGATGATTCGTAAAAATTCATACGACATTAGTATAGCATTGTTCGAATGGAATATGCGACTTCGATTGTATATTCTTTCCGTCGAATCGAAAAATGTGATACGGTCGTAGAAACATCATTGTGAAGAAAAGAGGATGACTGATGTCACGTTATTTAATCGCAGTTGATTTAGATGGAACGTTATTAAGAGATGATAAAACCATTAGTGAACGAAATCTCCGTGCCCTTCAAGCGGCACGTGAAGCTGGCCATGAAGTCATGATCGCGACAGGGCGTCCAAAGCGCCATTCAATCATGTACTATGAGCAAATGGGATTGACGACTCCGCTCGTCAACTTCAACGGTGCCCTCGTGCATCACCCGAAAGATGTGAATTATGCGGTCACACACCGACCGATTCCCCTCAAGACCGCACACGATATCATAGAAGAGGTCGCCGATACGAAAGCCCATAACATCGTCGTCGAAGTGACCGACCACGTTTATTTCCAAAAGGACCCGCAAGAGTTTTACAGCCCGTATGCAGAACGTGCGCTCAGCGTCACGTCTGGTAACTTGTTGACGCACTTGCAGGATGAGCCGACGTCACTATTGATTCACGCGACAAAAGACCATGTGGCGCACGTCCGCTCGCAGCTCGACGACCTTCATGCCGAGGCCGTATTGAACCGTCAATGGCGCATGCCGGAGCACATGATTGAAGTCATGAGCAAAAACACGTCGAAGGCACTCGGACTCCAGGAAGTCTCGAAGCACTTGAACATCGACCGGAAGCAGATTATCGCCTTCGGTGACGAAGAGAACGACCTTGAGATGCTTGACTATGTCGGGACAGGTGTCGCGATGGGGAATGCCATCGACCAACTGAAAAACGTGGCCAATGAAGTGACGGCTTCGAACATGGATGACGGGATTGCCCTTTTCCTAGAAGAACGACTTGGGATCAAGTCATAACGAAAGCACCGACCTAGAAAAGTCGGTGCTTTTTGTAATTCGTCTATTTTTTAGCGACGGAACGTTCCTTCGACGTCCTCTGTCGGCAAGATATTGATCCAAACCGATGGGTCCGCATCTTTACAGATCCGTGTGATTTCACGAACCTCGTGTCGTTGGGCGACCATCATGAGCGTTGCTTTCTCGACTTTCGAGTACGTGCCGATTGCCGGCATGAGCGTGATGCCACGGAACACGTGTTGATGCAATTCTTTCGTGACTTCATCTGGATGGTTCGTCACAATAAAGAGCGTCTGACGCTGCGTATTCGTGTAAATCTCATCGATGACTTTTGATGTCACATACAAGAAGACGATCGTATAGAGCGCTGTCGGCCATCCGAACAAGGCACCTGCTGCGAGCGCGATCATCATGTTCATCAAGAAGAGGTAGACACCGACCGAGTTGTTCGTGAATTTCGCAAGAATCAACGCGACGATATCAAAGCCTCCCGTCGAGGCACCGTACCGAATCGTAATCCCCGATCCGATCGCCAAAAGCACACCGCCGAACACTGCGTTCAATAACGGGTCGTCCGAGAGGAGCTGCGATTGCGGAAGCATACGAATGAACAACGTAACCGAGGCGACACTGACAAGCGTATGGATCATCATATTCCGCCCGAGCATAAAATAACTAACGACGAGCAGTGGTGCGTTCAGAATAAAGAACCAGAGCCCTTCCCCTAGTTCAAACGGTGTACCAGCTAGTAGTGCTGTCAAGATTTGGGCAAGACCCGTAAATCCTGTCGAATAGACGCCAGCTGGAATTAAAAATAATGTCATGGATAAGGCAACGAACAATCCTCCGATGATCGAGACAACCCCGATTCGTGTATGTTCTTTAACGGCTTCCGTCAAGCTTCAACTCCCCTTTCTCAAAATAGCTAAGAATCAAGATAACATAGATTATTCATGCTGCATACAGCAAATATGCAGGAAATCCGATAAGTTTTTCATACAAAAACAAGCCGACCGAGGTCGGCTTGTTCGTATGAAGCAATTGGTCACGCTTTCACTGTTTCAATTGTAATCGATTCATTCGCAGGAACCGTTACTGCATTTCCATACACGTGAAGCGTTACATCTGTACCACCTGTTTGTTGGATTGTCACTTGTTCACGTGATGATGTGACCGTCAAGTGATGGCCACGCCAGAGCATGTTGAACGAGTAACCGTTCCAGTCCTTCGGAATCATCGGGCTGAACGAAAGGTGATCCCCTTGGATGCGCATGCCTGCGAAACCATGAACGATGGACATCCATGAGCCGACCATCGATGTGATGTGCAACCCATCTTCTGTATCGTTGTTGTAGTTGTCGAGGTCAAGACGTGCTGAACGTTGATACAGTTCAACCGCTTTGTCCTCATACCCGACTTCTGCCGCAATGATCGAATAGACACATGGCGACAAGCTCGACTCATGAACCGTGCGTGGCTCATAGAAATCGAAGTTCGCACGTTTCTGTTCAAGCGTGAAGCGATCACCGAACGTGTAGAGTCCTTGTAGGACGTCCGCTTGTTTGATGAAGTTTGAGCGAAGGATGCGATCCCACGACCAGTTTTGGTTAAGTGGAAGGTGTTTCGGATCGAGGTCCTTCACCAAAATCTGCTCTTTATCCATGAAGCCATCCTGTTGCATGAAGACATCTGGCACGAGGTCATCTTTTGGATAGTACATCTTTGTTTGGATATCCGCCCACTTCGCAAGTTCAGCGTCTGTGATGCCAAGTGTCGACACGAGCTCTTCGAGACGTGCAGGTTCTGCTTCTTTCAAGTAGTTATACACTTCTTGCGTGTACTCGAGCGTCCACGCGGCAATCAAGTTCGTGTACCAGTTGTTGTTGACGTTATTGTCGTATTCGTTCGGACCTGTGACGCCTAGGATCATATACACGTCTTTGTGTGGCACAAAGTTGACGCGGCTAGCCCAGTAACGCGAGATCTCGACCAATACTTCAAGTCCGTATTGTCCAAGGTAAGACTTATCGCCTGTGAAGTTCGTGTAGTTGAAGATCGCATGGGCGATTGCACCGTTCCGGTGAATCTCTTCATGCGTGATCTCCCACTCGTTATGACACTCTTCCCCGTTCATCGTGACCATCGGGTAAAGCGCACCTTCCATACCGACATTCTTCACAGCGTTCTCTTTTGCTTGTGGCAATTGATTGTGACGGTATTTGAGCAAGTTCCACGAGACCTCTGGTTTAGCAGTCGCCAAGTAGAAGTGGAGGCAATAAGCTTCCGTATCCCAATACGTCGCACCGCCGTACTTCTCACCTGTGAACCCTTTTGGCCCGATGTTGAGACGAGAATCTTCGCCCGTATACGTTTGATACATGTTGAAGATGTTGAAACGGATTCCTTGTTGCGCTTCGATATCTCCATCGATTCGAACGTCCGCATCTTCCCAACGTGCGAGCCACGCTTCCGTCTGTTCAGCGAGGAGCGTCTCAAATCCTTTTTCAAATGCCGCTTCGACGCGTTTCATCCCTGCAGATTGAAGATCCTCAATCGCATGGTCGCGGTTCGTCACGACAGATACATATTTATAGGCTGTCGCCGTCTCACCGGCAGTCACATTGACCGTGAATTTGTTCGCCACGAAGAGGTCTGTCGCTTCAAGCACTTCACAACGAGCGCTTTCTACGTCCGCAATCATCGATGCCGTAACGTGCCAATCGAGTTTTTTCGTCTTCGTCGTCACGAAACCGAAGCGTTCTTCGATGCCACGGTCGACCGGGAGCCAGAACTTCTCATCGTAGTTCGAATCTTCATTCTCGACATCGCCGTCTAAGTATGGCGTGAACTCGATTTTCGCTTCGTAGTTCACCGGTGTGACGTTGTAACGAATCGCTAATACTTCTTTATCGACGATGGAGAAGAAACGGACGACTTCCACTTTTGTCTCTTCTGTGCCGTTCATCAATGTGAACGTCCGTGTGAGCACACCACGCTGCATATCCAATTCGCGAGTAAAGTCTTTCACGTCCCATTTCGCCAAATCGACAGGTGTTCCATTGATCGCGACGCGTAGACCGATGACGTTTGTCGCATTCAATACTTTGGCAAAGTATTCAGGATATCCGTTCTTCCACCAACCGACACGTGTTTTGTCCGGGTAATAGACGCCCGCCACATAGAATCCCTGGTGCGTATCATTCGAGTAATCTTCCTCGAAATTTCCTCGCATCCCCATATGCCCGTTTCCGAGCGATGTGATTGATTCAGCAAGACGGTTTTCTTTCGGGTGAAGACCTTCTTCTGTTACTTTCCATTCATCGACTGCAAACAATCGTTTCATCTGTCTGCCACTCCTTTTTCTCTACAAGGCTACCTTCGACGGACAACAAGTTCATGCAACCGTTTGTCTATGAAAGCGCTGTATTTAATCTCACCTTTCATTTTACACAACTGAAGAGAGAATGCAATCGTTTGCATAAAACTTTTTCTTTCTTTTTTTCATCACATTTTTTAAACAAAAAGACTGCCTCTCGCGGAGACAGTCTTAACGGGTCATCATCTTTGATTTTCTTCACCGAACGCCTCATGACCTTCAAAGGCCGGGTTGTTCCCGTCATTGAATCCTGTGTCCGGTTCGTCGAGGATGAAGGCGTAACCTCCGTTCATAATATCCCCGTACGCCCGATTGACGTCGTCGTCAGCAAGACCGAGGTCGAGCAAGGCCCGCTTCACTTCCTCTTCGCCTTCCGCGACGCCAGAGAACTTCTGCATCCAGTTCGCGCTCGCTTCCTCGATTTTCACGTCAGTATTTCGTTAGACGAGCGAGACGTCGTCTTTATCTTTCGCGACAACGAACACATCGCTCTCGTCGTACCCCTCTTCGGTCAACTGTCAACTGATCAATCTTGGCGACGAGTGCCGCTTCCTCTTGATATGTGTCTACAAATCGACGTTTGCTCATCGTGTCTCATCCTTTCGCGTTGTATGGTCTTCGACCGTGACATCGGCTTGCCCGACTTCGATCACTTCGATTTCTTCCTTACGGAGCGTTTCGTTCATCGTTTTGACGTCTTCCGTCACTTGTTTCCGGACGATGATTTCTTCGACGACGACTGGGCGCTTCACGATGAAGGCCCGTTCCTCGATGACTTGAATCCGTAAGTGGTCCCCTTCGTCAATCGTCCGGATACCCGGTTGATCGAAGTCGTAGTCTTCAATCACATCTTCCGACCCTGTCGTCCGCTCCACATGGACCTGTTCCCTCCGGACCGGGACTTCAATCTCTCGCTCGGTCTCCGATACGTGGCGATTGATGACGACTTCTCCGGTTTGGACCGCTTGTTTCTCGACAGTCAGCCGTTCCTCGTGCAAAGCGAGCGTCTGTTCTTCAGTCTCTGCTACCGGTTCCGTCTTCGGACTCGTGGCATCAAAACGTTGCTCGCTCCGGTCCGCATCGACGTATAGGAAGAGTCGTCCTTGTTCGACTTCTTTCGCGAATCGGTCTTGCTGCTCTGACGTCAAATGCATGCTTTTGAGCCAGCGTTCGATTGGCCGCTCGCTCGATGTAACGAGTGAAGCGACCGTACCCGGTTCATCAGTGACGAGGACGTAGAGGTTCGAATGACGACGGACGGCATCCGCCACATCGGCCTGTTTGACGAGGACATACATATCTTCCTCTTTATAGCCTTCTCGTTTCAAGTCGACCGTTCGATTGAGCAGCGCCTCAGGTTGATCAAATATTTCAGAAATAATCACTTGTTTCATGGCGTTCCTTCCTCCTCTGGTCAATTGGCGAAAAAAAGGATGGTCCCTCAGAGAGAGCCATCCTTGTCGAGGTACTTGTACAATCGATTAGAGACGGTCGCGGTCGTCACGACGCGTATGATCGCCATCACGATGGCGAAGGTCATCTTCCCCTTCGATATGCGCCTCTTCTTTACGCAACGTCTCACGTACCGTTTCTGTATCTTTTACTTTCTCTTTGCCGACGACGATTTCTTCGGCCACGACGTCTTTCTTCGTCACGTCGACGCGTTCTTCTGTGACCGGTACGCGAATCTCATCGCGGTCCTTCGTCGCATCGAACGAATGTCCAGTCGCTTCACGGTCTCCATCGACGCGGCGACGTTCGACGTATACTTCGTCGCGCTCGACTTCGACATCGACGCGCTCTTCGTGCTCAACGACGTCTTTCTCGACGCGAACTTCTCCTGTTTGCACGCGTTCTTTGTTCACTTGAAGACGCTCTTCATGAAGCTCGAGTTTTTGCTCATCGGTCAAATCGGTGCGATTTCGGATGTCGTCATCCATATCGTTAAAGCGATCGTTTGTAAGGCCTGCACTTGAAGCTCCAGTCATCCCGACATCACGTGCGGTCATATTGCCCGCTTCATTCCCTTCAGATCCGTAACCAGCTGATGTACGACCACCTTCGAACGTGTCGTTGCGACCGTCATCGAAGACGCCATTGTCGGTATCTAATAAGAGGACCATACCGCCGTTCTCGATATCTTGGTGATGACGTGCCGTCTCTTCTTCCGAGAAGCCGAGTTTATCGAACGTATGACGGACTTCGTCTCCACCGTCTGCGACTCCGAAGAAGCGATCGAGCCACGATGCTTTCGTTTCTTTTACTTCTGCATCCGTTTCGCCGCGAACCAGTGAAAGGTTCGACTTATCTTTTACAACGACGTATAAATCGTCTTCGCGGTGCCCCTCGGCGCGAAGTTGATCAATTTTTGACACGAGCTCTGACTCCTGATAGTAAGTGCCTACATAACGTTTGTTATCCATGATTGTATCTCCCTTTCAAATTCTTTATTTTTTTGGTTATAGGCTGGGCGGATACGTAATGATCTGCCATTCGGCCGGTAATGTGGATATTCCCTTGCAACTGCCTTTCAATCGTTTCTTTCACAATTGTAATCGGTTTGTAACGTTATGACTTTTGACCGATTGATTCTTCTTCTATCGTATGCATCCAGATTGCACACAAAAAACCTTCCGCCTGACACGGAAGGTTTGAAATCACTCGACAATTTGGGTTTTCTTTTTCTGACCGCACGACTGGCGCACGACCAAATAATGGGGGACAATGACGCGTTTCCCATAAGGCGGCGCGCTATCGCCAATTTGTTCAATCAGACAGTTCGTCGCCTCAAAGCCGAGACCGAAAATGTTGATCTCGACCGAAGTGAGCGGCGGGTTCGAGTGTTCGGCGATATAGACGTTATTGAAACTGACGACAGCCACATCTTCAGGAATCTTGAGTCCCATTTCGCTGAGTGTACTGATGACCCCGAGTGCCATCATGTCATCACTGACGACGACAGCAGTCGGTGGCTCTTCATTTTGAAGCAGTTCACGGACGGCTTTTGCGCCACCTTTCGTCATGAACTCGGCTCGTGCGATATAGTCCTCACATACCGGAATGCCCGCTTCCATGAGAGCCGTCGCGTATCCGTTCCGGCGGTCTTGTGTCACGGCGAGTTTGTCCGATCCCCCGATGAAGGCGATGCGTCGGTGACCTAGATTATAGAGATGCTTCGTCACTTCGCGTCCGGCCAAATAGTTGTCCGTATCGACGTACGTAATCGAAGAAGCGTCCCCGAACGGCTTCCCGACCACGACGAACGGAAACTTCGTCTGACGTAGATATTGGACGACTTGGTCGTCTTCGCGTGAATAGAGGACGATGACACCGTCGACACGGCGTCCCTGTACCATCTCGATCACACCCGACAATACCTCTTCCTCTGTCACACCGGTCGTCATATAGAGTGAATAACCGTTTTGATGCGCCTTCGTACTGATTCCTCGCAACACTTCTGGGAAGAATGGGTTTTGAAGCGTCTTTGTTGCCGCGCTCGGCATGACGAGACCAATCGACTGTGTCGAGCGGTTGGCAAGACTTCTCGCATGAATGTTCGGATGGTAACCGAGCTCTTCCATCGAGCTTCTGACTCGTTCTTTTGTCTTCTGACTGATTCTTGGGCTGTTGGCGATGACGCGAGATACCGTCGACGGCGCGACGTTCGCATGCTTCGCAACATCTTTAATTGTGATTTGCATGGTGTTCCCCCTGCTTCCGTGAATTCAATTCGTGCCTTTCGGCGTGTCATATCTTTATTTGCGGCGCTTCCACATGACCAAACCTGTCAAGAAAATCGGAATCGTGACAACAATCAACCCGATCATCCACGGATTTACCGATGACTCCTCAACAATGTAAGCGTTCGCACTTTCGCCAGATAGTTCAATTGTAAACGTTCCGCGTTGATTTGTGACCAGTTGTGAGAATAATAGACCACGAAGTCTTGTATCTTCCCCGATTTCACTGACCTCGATCTCAATCTCTCGATCCTCACTGTTCATGTTGATCGCATATATCGCGACGTCATCCCCATCTTTACGTTCAAAGACGGCCATTCCATCTTCCGATGCGATCATACGCTGTTCACCTGTCGCAAACACAGGATACTCTTCACGCATGCGGTTCATCGTTGCGACGTATTCGTGTAACTCTTCATTTCCCGGGAATTCAGTCATGACACGGTTCGACGGGTCGGCTCCACCTGTCTGAGCATTTTCTGTTCCTTGGAAGACGATTGGCATACCCGGTGACGCATAGAGTGCGAACAACCCAAGACGTAACCGTCGTTCCGCCGATTCCACGCCGCCGAGTTCAGCCATATGCATGAACCGTTCGACATCATGGTTATCGAGGAACGTCGCCATCTGATTCGGGTCGTTAAAGAACGTTTCGGCATAGCTTGCGGCAACATCGATCTCATCGACGTTCGCCTGCTGTTGCGTCATCGTTTTTGATACCCGGTCGTAGAATGTAAAGTTCGTGATGCTGTTGAATCCAAGGTCGTCATATTGCGCGACATATTGTGGGTCTGGGTCAAATACTTCAGCGAGTAAGTAAAAATCTGGGTCGACCGACCGAACACCTTCGACAAAGTCTTTCCAGAACGCTTTATCGACGTGACGGACCGTGTCGAGACGGTAACCATCGATATCTGTCTCTTCGATCCAGTACTTCGCCGCGTCGATCAAATACGATTTGACTTCCGGGTCTTCTGTCTTAAAGTCCGGTAAGTCGAATAACCAGTGCGTCTCGACCTGCTCCTGGTCTTTCCAGAATACGATCGGCAACTGTTCGTGGAACCATTCCGGTTTTTCTTCCACCCATGGATGGTTCGGGCCGACGTGGTTGACGACGAAGTCGAGAATGACTTTCATGTCTCGCTTGTGTGCTTCCGCGACAAGTTCTTGTAAATCTTCTTTCGTCCCGAATTGCGGGTCGATGTTATAAAAATCCTTAATCCAATACCCGTGATAGCCGTCCGGCATATTTTCAAAAACGGGTGTCAACCAAATCGATGTGAAGCCGAGTGACTCGATATAATCGAGCTTTTCGATGACCCCACGGATGTCTCCGCCATGAAACGCTTTCGGATCATCTTTGTCGACTTGCTCATTGTTGTCCGGGTTCCCGTCAACAAATCGGTCGACCATAATAAAATACATGCGTTCTTGTTCCCAAGTAGCAGCTTCCTTTGCACCGACGATTGTCGGAAACAAAAGAAGCGACAGGAGCACGAGCACGACGCCTCGCCTCATATCGCTTCCTCCTTTTACGAGTATTATCCTTTCGTACCACCCGCTGTAAGACCAGAAACGAAGTAGCGTTGGAACATGAAGAACAAGATGACGATCGGAAGGGCTGAAAGAACCGCACCCGCCGCGAATAACGTGAAGTTATTATCGAACTGTTTCGAGATCATGTTGTAAAGACCAACTGCCAATGTTTGTTTCTCTGGTGAACGAAGGACGAGCGATGCCAAGATAAAGTCGTTGAATGGTCCCATGAAGTTAAAGAGAGCAATCGTTGCGACAATCGGCTTCGCAAGTGGCAAGATGATTTGCCAGAAGATTCGGAGGTGACCTGCACCATCCATGCGGGCAGCTTCGTCAAGTTCTTTTGGAATCGTGTCGAAGTACCCTTTCGCCAAGTACGTGTTCATCGGAATCGCACCGCCTGCATAGAGCAAGATAAGTGCTGTATGTGTGTCAAGAAGGTTGAGCATGTTGAGCAATACATAAATCGCGATGATCGCAACGAACTGTGGCACCATTTGAAGGACAAGGAACAAGACGAGTGAGTTCTTCCGTCCGACGAAACGGTAGCGTGAGAAGACGTAACCAGTAATCGTCACCAAGACGACAGAGAGCGCCATCGTGATGAAAGCGATTTTCAACGTGTTCACATACCATAAACTATAATCCGAAATCGTTAGGTCAAACAAGTTTTTATAGTGAATAAACGTCGGGTTAGCTGGAATAATTGTTGACGTAATCGTACGCCCCGGGTTGAATGATGTACCGACAACCCAAAGCATCGGATAGAGAATGATGATCGACGCAAGCGTCAAGATGACATACGAGATCGCCAAATTGATTCGTTTTTGTTTTTTCATATCAGATCATATCCTCGTCTTTGAAAGATTTTGTCCGACGGAACTGGATCACGGCAAGTGTCATGATGAAGAATGACAAGATGAGTGTGATCGCAGCCGCAAGTCCGTATTGCGGGTTGGCACCGAGAGACAATTTGTAAATCCAAGAAATCAAGATGTCGGTACCGCCGGCCGTTTGTCCAGGTACAGCAGGGCCACCGCCATTAAAGAGATAAATGATGTTGAAGTTATTGAAGTTGAACGTGAACTGCGTGATCAAGATCGGTGCAGTTGCGAACAAGAGCATCGGCAATGTGATCAAACGGAACTTATCAAAGATGGTTGCTCCGTCAATCGTTGCTGCTTCATATAAGTCACCAGGAATCGACTGAAGGACACCTGTCATAAGCGTCATGATGAACGGGAATCCGAGCCACCATTGAATGAGAACGAGTGCTGTTCGTGTCGCCGTCGGATCGGTCATCCAGTTGACTGGGTCAAGACCGAGTGCCGGCAAGATCGTCGTATTGAATACCCCGAACGATTCGTTGAACATCGAACGGAAGATCAAGATCGTGATGAATGCTGGAACTGCCCAAGAAAGAATCAAGATTGAGCGGAACAAGCGACGGAAACGAAGACCTTCTTGGTTCAAGAGTACCGCAAGGAAGATCCCGATTGCGATAACACCTGTCGTTGAAGCGACCGTCCAGACAAGCGTCCAGCCGAGTACGCCGACGAACGTGTCACGGAAGATATCGATTTCAAAAATACGCGTGAAGTTCTCGAATCCGACCCATTCGACGAGTTTCGCTGGTGGTGCGTTGTTATAGCGATAGTTCGTGAAGGCGATCAAGAACGTAAAGATCAATGGAAGAATAACGGTAAACACTAACAAAATGAGTGATGGGATTAACATTAAGTATGGGAATCCATGGTCACGCAAGTTGCGAAGTTGCATTTGGAACGATGGAAGGTTTAGATGCTGATCACGAGCGCGACCGACACGATAGGCGTCACGAATGTTCCAAACATAGAACGCGATTCCGAAGAAAAGTAAAATTAACGCGACAATCCCCTCGACCATCAAGAAGATGGAGTGGTCGTTACGAGGTCCTGGCACTTCACCAAGCGTGATCAATCCCCAAAGTCCTCCACGGTCACCTGGTCCGGCGCCCGCCCCTTTGAAAAATAGATCATAGTTTACGGCAAAATAAGATACGACGACGATAAAGAACGCTACCGCCTTCGCGTATTGTTTGTTATATAACTGTCCGAGTCCCGGAATGATGGAAAGTAGTCCCGCGTTCCGAGCATGATTTGTAGGCTTGTCCGGGCGTTGGTCCGGTGTTTTAGGGTTCGCAATTGCAGCCATCCTCAGTTTCTCCTTTCGATTTGAGCAAATCAATCAAGCAAACGTTTGCTCAATGCTAGAAAATGAGGGGGAACGCCATGTGGCGCACCCCGTCATTTCAATTCCTTATTGGTTGTTTGCTTGGATTTGTTGCTCGATGACTTTCACTGCATCGTCTGCAGATTTTTGTGCATCTTGTTTACCAGTCGCTACAAGCTGAAGTGCTTGTGCCATTGGCTCCCAAACTTGTCCCATTTCAGGAATGTTCGGCATTGGGATTGCGTTTGTCGCTTGGTCGAATACCGCTTTCGCAACTTCGTTCGACGTGATTGTTTCGTTCGACTCGAGTGCTGCTACTGGTGGGATCTCGTTGTATGCTTCAAACATTGCCAATGCGTTTTCTTCGTTCGTCAACTCTTGAAGGAACATTTCAGCCCACTCTTGGTTTTCTGTGTAAGCTGAAAGGGCATATGTTTTCACACCCATGAACGTCTTGATTGGCTCACCGTTCGGAAGTGTTGGCATTGGAGCCGCTCCGAGGTTTACGCCTGCATCTGTGTAACCAGCTACAGCCCATGGTCCGTTCATGACTGAATGTGCTTTCTTCTCAGTGAAGAGTTGGTCCATCGCTTGGCCGCCAGACTCACCGATCAATCCTTTAGGGAAGAGGCCTTCTTCGTACCATTTGCCGATGTATTCGAATCCTTCAACTGCGCCTTCGTTGTTCAAACCGATATCAGCTGGGTCGAGTGCGCCACCGTCTTCTTTGAACACGTATCCGCCGAATCCAGCGACAACACCGTGTGCGAAGTAGAAGTTATCCCAAAGTGCGAGGAATCCGTACTCGCCGTCAGCTTTCACATCGTTTGACAACTTGTAGAGGTCGTCCATTGATGCTGGAGCTTCAGCCATCAAATCTTTGTTGTACATGAGAACTGGTGTCTCAACTGATTTTGGATATCCATAAGCTTGACCATCGAACATGACAGCTGATTTCGCAGCGTCTGTGAATGCGTCAAGTGATCCTTCGTCAGCGATTGGAGCCAAGTGACCTTGGTCAGCGATTGTACCGATTTGGTCGTGCGGTACGAGAACGATGTCTGGACCTTTTCCAGCTGGACCGTCAAGCGCAAGCTTGTCTTTTTGGTCTGTCATCTGTACTTCGACGACTTCAACTTTTACGCCATGCTCTTCTTCGAACGCCTTCGCAACTTCTTTCGTTGTTTCAGACTTTTCGATGTCTTCCCAGATGACGATCTTTTCAGGTTTGTTCTCGCTTGAAGAACCACCTTCGTTAGAAGATCCGTTGTCTGTTCCGCCACCACATGCAGCAAGTGCACCGAATGCGAATACTGCTGTTGAAAGTCCTGCTACCATTTTTTTCATCTTCATGATGAAAAACCTCCCCAAGGAAATAGTATGGTCAGATTTGCGCAATCGCACGACCACGTCAATTTTAAAACTCCGCTACGAAATTGACACGGTAGTGAAAACGTTTGCATCCTCACCTCAATTTTTATTATACAGTTGTGAAAGCGTTTTACAAGTCTTTTTTTACACTTTTTTTACGTCTGTTGACCCATTTATGTAATTTATAAAATTTTGTTCTCAAATCTTCACTTTTTATGAGTTTCAGCAATTGACAAAATGTAAACGCTTTATTACCCTTTGCTTGAGCAAACGTTTTCGCAACACCTATTCTCTTTGATTCACAGTGTTGTAAAATGATGTCATCCCCTATAAAGAAAGGAATGTTTTCCTTATGATGAAAGAAGCGATTTATCATCGTGCTATGTCCCCGTTCGTTTACAAATATGACCGTGAGACGATCCACATCCGTTTTCATACGAAACGTGGTGATATTGAATCGGTCGATTTGATTTGGAACGACCCTTATGATTGGCATTCTGAAGACCCAGCTATGTGGAACTTTGACCCGGACAAGCCGAGCTACTGGCGTACATACGAGACTCCAATGGAGAAAATCGGTTTTGACGACGCCTATGACTACTGGTTCATCGCCATCAAACCACCGTTCCGTCGCCTTCGCTACGGATTCCGTTTGAATGATGGACAAGAGACAGCCGTCTATACCGAAAAAGGATGGTTCGAAGAAAAACCACTCGATGATACGGGCTATTACTTCTGTGTCCCGTTCATCAATCCGATTGATATCTTCCACGCACCGTCATGGGTGAAGGACACGGTTTGGTATCAAATCTTCCCGGATCGCTTTGCCAATGGAGATGCTTCACTTAATCCAGAAGAGACACTGCCATGGAACTCGACAGAGCCGACAATCACAAACTTCTTCGGTGGGGATTTCCAAGGGGTGATTGACCATATCGACCACTTGGTCGAACTCGGGATTACCGGAATCTATTTCTGCCCGATTTTTAAAGCGACGACGAACCACAAGTACGATACGCTCGACTATATGGAAATCGATCCACAGTTCGGGACAAAAGAGAAATTTAAAGAAATGGTCGACCTCTTGCACGAGAATGGCATCAAGGTCATGCTCGATGCCGTCTTCAATCATGTCGGATATCACCACCCATGGTTCCAAGATGTCGTCGAGAACGGTCCGGCGTCTGAGTATCGCGATTGGTTCTATCTCCGTGAATTCCCAATCGTGACGGAGCCGAAGCCGAACTACGATACGTTCGCGTTCGAAAAGAACATGCCGAAGATCAATACGGAGCATCCAGAGTTGAAAGCTTACTTATTAGATGTCGCCCGTTACTGGGTCGAAGAATTTGGCATCGACGGATGGCGCCTAGACGTCGCCAACGAAGTTGATCATGCGTTCTGGCGTGACTTCCGAAAAGCCGTCAAGCAAGCGAACCCGGAAGCCTACATCCTCGGGGAAATTTGGCACGACGCTCAACCTTGGCTACAAGGCGACCAGTTCGATGCCGTCATGAACTATCCATTCACGAACGCGAGCTTGAACTATTTCGCACTCGACCGGACGACGGCTTCTGAGTTCCGCAACGAATTGACGCGCGTCGAGATGATGAACACGATGAACGTTAACGAAGTCACGTTCAACTTGATCGACTCACATGATACGCCACGTGCGTTGACGCGGGCGAAAGGTCATAAAGGAAAGTTCAAGCTATTGATGACCTCGATGCTCACATACACAGGTAGCCCATGTATTTACTATGGGGATGAAATCGGACTCGAGGGAGAACAAGACCCGGGTTGCCGCCGCTGTATGCCGTGGGACGAAGCCGAAGAAGACCGTAACCTCTTCCGTTACATTCAAAAGCTCATCCAGCTACGGAAAGACCATCCCGTACTCGCGAATGCCGGCTCGTATCGCTTCAACTTGGTCGACGACGCCAACAATGCCGTCATCATCGAACGATGCACGAAAGATGAGACGTACTTGGTCTACTTCAACAACTCGGACTCTACTTCGAAACTAAGTCCGCTCGGTTATCGTGGCGCCGCCTACGACTTGTTACATGACCGCGATCTCGAGTCACTCGAAATTGAACTAGCACCATTTAGTGCAGCTATTCTGAAATTGAAATAATTTCGAAAATCACCTGATTTCTTCGGGTGATTTTTTTGTTGAAAATAATTTAGCAAACCCCCTATCTTTTTCATTTCATAAGGAGTAAGATGACCTTTGACATTTTTACAAAACAAATAGTTAACAGAAAGAATTATAGAGAAAAGGGAGAATACACTACATGCAGACGAAACAAACGGAACAGCTCACCCTGTTCAAACTGTCGTGGCCGATTTTCATCGAACTTGCCCTCCACATGGGAACCGGGATCATCGCCACATTGATGCTCGCACATTACTCAGACGCCGCCGCTTCGGCCGTCGGGGTTGCCAACCAAATTTTAAACGTGTTCTTGATTGTCTTCAGTGTGACGTCTGTCGGGGCGACCATTTTGATTGGTCAGGCCATCGGAGCTGGGCGCATGAAGAAGAGTCGTGACTTCGCCCGCTCCGCCGTCAGTTTGAATATGTGGCTCGGTGCAATCATGGTCGTCGTCATCTTCTTGTTCGGTGAAACGTTTTTGCGCCTATTCGGTCTATCGGATGAACTGTTTGCACACGGGCTGTTGTTCCTGCAAATCGTCGGCTTGTCGTTATTCACCGAAGCGCTCATCATGGCGCTCAGTTCGATCCTCCGAAGTCACGGGATGACGAAACATGCCATGCTCGCGACGCTTCTGATTGATATCATCACTGCTGTTGGTGCCATCTTTGCCGTTACCGGCTGGTTCGGACTTCCGGTCACTGGCGTTGCCGGTGTCGCTTGGGCCATCGTGATTGCACGATTCGCCGCCATGGTCCTGTTGTTCTGGCTCGTCAAACGGAAACTTATGATCCGCTTCCCGTTAAAAGAAGTGATTCGTCCGAAGAAAGACGACATCCAGTCGCTCCTTCAAATCGGTGTCCCTTCTGCCGGAGAGAACTTGTCTTATCAAGCTTCACAGATCATCATCACCGGTTTCATTGCGACGATGGGAGAAGCTTCCCTCGCCGCACGGGTATACGTCATGAACTTGTCGATGCTCGCCTTCTTGTTCACCGTCGCCGTCGCGCAAGGGACACAGCTCTTGATTGCGCGAGATATCGGGGGCAAACGTTTCAAAGAGGCGTATCATCGCGCCGTCAAAACATTGAAGATTGCCATGTTCGCCTCGTTCGTCGCCTCTCTCGGATTGGCGGTGTTCAGCGAGTCGCTACTCGGTCTCTTCACGTCAAATCCTGACATCATCGCGGTCGGAGTGCCAATCTTATGGGCAACGCTCATTTTAGAGCCAGGGCGCGCCATGAACATCGTCTTGATGGGATCGTTGAAGTCCGTTGGGGACGTCCGCTTCCCGGTCATGATTGGGATTGCCTCGATGTGGGGTGTCGCCGTGGCATTCAGCTACTTGTTCGGTCTTCAAATGGGGCTCGGCATCCTTGGGATTTGGCTCGCCTTCTCCCTCGATGAGTGGTTCCGCGGATTCTTCGCGTTCCGTCGTTGGAAATATGGGACATGGCAACAAAAAGGCTTCCAGTTCGAAGCCAAATCAACCACGTAAAAAAGCGGCCGCGGCCGCTTTTTTCATTTCATTAAAAATGCCTGCATCGCCTGGCGGTGTACGTCCGTGTCCCCACACTTTCGTTGCCAATCGATTTCTTCATTCAATCCCTCTTCAAATGAAGTGGCTCGCATGAGTGCCTTCATCCCTTGTACAGCAACCGGTGATTTCGCAGCGAGCGTCTCAGCGTATGACGTCAATCGCTCCGTATACATCGCATCTTCCACGAGCTCTGTGACGAGTCCGAATGTGTGCGCCGCCTCTGAGTCAATCGTACTACCACTCCACAACCAATCTAATGCGAGGTCATCTCGCATGAGTCGACGTAAGTGATACGGTCCGCCTGCATCTGCGACCAACCCGATTTTAATGAACGCCGAGCTGAACTTCGTCGACTTGGCGACGATTCGAACGTCTGCCGCGAGTGCCAAACTGAGTCCCGCTCCTGCGACGACACCATGAATGCCCGCGATGATTGGCTTACGGCATGAGAAAAGCGCACGGACGAGTGGATGATACACCTCTTCTAAATATTCCCCGTAATCTGCATCGCTCTCAATCGTTAAATCTTGTCCAGATGAGAATGCCCGTCCTTCGCCGACAAGGACGATGACGCGAACCGCGTCGTCCTGATCAAATTCATCGATTGCCGTTTTCATTTCACGTAACAACGTTTCGTTTAAGGCGTTCAGCTTTTCAGGCCGGTTTAGTTTCAACCACCCTACCCCATTGTGCGTCGTCAATTGAATCGTCTCCACTTTCATTCCCCCTTATAAAATGAATCACTGTTCATTTCTTCGCCATTCCGCCAAACTCCTTCCTTTACTGAAAAGTTTTTTGAAGTTCAATTGCCGTGAAGTTGGTTGATTTGCTATTCTAAAAGGAGTCGGTCACGAAAGGATGAGTCAGATGCAACTGACAAACGCCGCTCGGCAACTGAAACAAAAGAAGATTCCGTTCGCTTATCATACGTATGAAGTCGATGAAACCGATGTCTCTGCCAAACATGTTGCGGAGACGCTTCAGAAACCGCTCGATGAACTGTACAAAACGATTTGTCTCGTGAACGAGAAAAAACAATACGCCTTCTTTCTCATTTCCGGAGAGCGTGACATCGATTTAAAGGCAGCCGCGAAAGCTTGGGGGGCGAAGAAAGCATCGCCTGTCCCGATGAAAGAGCTCGAGGCACTGACCGGATACATCCGGGGTGGCGTCTCTCCCATCGGGGCGAAGAAGCCGTTCCCCGTATATCTGCACGAGGCAGCTAAAGAGAAAGAGACCATCACAATCTCTGCCGGGAAACGTGGTTATCAAATCGAGTTGAAGCCAAAAGATTTACTGCAATTCACAAACGGTCGCTGGTTCAGCCAATGACCTTACTGGGGGCAAAATTATGTGGAAAGAACGCATCCGTTCGTGGGTTCCAAACTCCTTTACGTTCGGAAACTTATTTTGTGGTGTCGTCGCGATTGTCTACGCCGCACGTGGTGACTTCTCAAACGCCACACTATTAATCATCATCGCGATGATGCTCGATAGTTTAGACGGGCGCCTCGCCCGTATGCTCGGAGTCGCTGGGGACTTTGGGAAGGAGCTAGACTCGCTCGCTGACATCGTTACGTTCGGTGTCGCACCGGCAATGCTCGCCTATTATACGTTTTTCATTGATTACGGCAATTATGGATTGTTCTTTGCGGCACTCTTTCCGCTATTCGGTGCATACCGTCTCGCCCGCTTCAACTTGTCTGCGACAAACGTTGCGGCAAGTTACTTCTCAGGCGTCCCGATTACGGCCGCCGGTGGACTTCTCGCCGTCATCACGACGTTCGGGGACCGCGTCAGCGAACTGTTGACACCGATTTTCTTCACAGGGCTCGCCCTGTTGATGGTCAGCCGTGTCCGCATCCCGAGTTTTAAAGATGTGCCACTGCCACGTCACTCGTTCATCATTACGATCAGCCTCGTCTATGTGACGTACATGATGTTCGCACGTTGGAAAGAATGGCCGACGTTCTGGTTTATCGCCGTCCCGTTTTATGTCTTATTCATCGCTTTCTCGTTCGTGAAAAGACGGAAACGGATGGCCAATTAAGAGTCTCGTTCGACGAGGCTCTTTTTTTGTACATGCATTTGTTAGACGAAGACTAAGATGAGCTTTAGAATGAAAGAAGAGGTGATGGAATGAAAGTGTATCCGTTTATTTGGAAATGGTTTATTGTCTGGTATTTCATTGGGTTGATCTTAGTCGGATTCGATTTGCTTCCGCCTTGGTTAGAATGGGCGAACCCCGTCTTTTTATGGCTCGCCGGCGCGATTGGTGGAACGATTCTTTATCAAGGGATTCGACAAGGTGTTTGGATTGTTCCGTTTATTTTCTTCGGTTCGATCGCCGTCGAGACACTTGGCGTAAAAACAGGGTTCCCGTTCAGCGAATACGTCTATGCCGAGGCATTCGGTCCGACAGTCTTTGGAGTCCCTGTCACAATCGGTGCGGCGTGGCTCGCTGTCATTGGCTCTAGTTTTGCCGTGGCTCGACTCTTCACGTTTCGCAACAACATTTTATGGCTCGTCCCGATTCTCGCCGTATGGCTCGATATGGCAATCGATCCTGTAGCAGCAAACGTGAAAGGCTACTGGGAATGGGCAAATGACGGCTTGTATTATGATATCCCGACGCAAAACTTTATCGGTTGGTTCGGGTTATCCCTTATTTTCTCATGGTTGTTACAGCGTCACGAACGAGCTGTCGATTCTTTGTTCATCCAGCACGGCGTTTACTTGTTCGTCATGCTTCATGCCCTCTTTGGCGTCACGGCCGTGAACGCAGGTCTCTATGGAATCGGCTTCCTGAGTATTCTGACGTCTGGGGTGATTCTTTTAGAAAGGAGAGTTCGCGATGATCGAGTCACACAAAAAGAAATGGTTCAATAATGTATTCTCAACATTCGTAAGGGAACGTCAGATTCGTCCGACGTTTCATAATATTTTTATTCGAACCGATGATATCCCGACACCTGGTTTAATCTTAAGTACGCACAGTGCTTGGTGGGATGGACTCGTCATGTATATGGTGAATGAACATTTTTTGAGACATGACATCCATGTGTTGATGGACGAGGACGGATTGCGTCGTTTCCCGTTCTTTCGTCACCTTGGGGCCTTCTCTGTAAAAAAAGGAAGTCTATCCGATGTGCGTGCTTCCCTCGCCTACGCGAATGAGTTGATCGCTTCAGGCAAATCGGTATGGATGTATCCACAAGGTCGAGAAGTCCCTCAAGAAATGCGTCCGATTGAAATCGAATCTGGGGCGACCCTGTTACTGAATGAGCGTCCCCTTCATTTATGTGCCATGTATTATGCATTTGAAAGCCATGCCGAGCCCGTTGTCTACGTCCGATTCCGAAAATACAGCGTGACCTCGTCGACTCGGAGAACTCAAAAACAAGAGATTGCGCAAGCGCTCGAGCAGTTGTATGACGATGTCAGAGATGACGTCATCACACGTTCGACCGCCTATGCTCCTTTGTTCCGTCCGCGACGCAATCTAGCCGAATGGACAGAAACGTTCGTTCGACTCGGGAGGAGGGGCTCATGATTCTTTGGTTCGTGACCCTCTGCATGCTCATCTTCACACTCGTGAATCTAGCGTTTTTACGACCACTCGCAAAAACCGGGAAAGCTATGGCGACAGCCGTCTGCATCCCGATGCGGAACGAGTCACGACATGTCGACCGATTGATTACTAATTTACAAATGGCGATCCCGGAGAATACTCATGTCTACATTTATGAAGACCGCTCCGAAGACGATACATATGAACGATTACATCGCGCAATCGGAGACGATTCCCGATTCACCGTCATTCAGGGAGTCCCTTTACCTGATGACTGGGCCGGGAAAGTCCATGCCTGTCATCAGCTCGCAACACATACGACTGAACCGTATCTCCTCTTTTTAGATGCGGACGTCACCATCGATTCGAGCTTCATCCCCCGCATGCATGCGACACTCGCTCGTGAAAAGGCTGTCTTTTTATCCGGATTTCCTCAATTTCCGACATCGACATTTCTCGGGAAATTGTTGATTCCGATGCAACATGTGCTCATCGCCCAACACCTGCCTTTGTTCTGGCGAAAAGTGAAACACCCAGCATTCGCGGCAGCGAACGGAATGAATGTACTTGTCGAACGAAATAGTTACGAAGAGATTGGTGGGCACGCTTCGATCCGTTCATCGTTGATTGATGACATCGATTTATGTCGTATGTTCAAGCGTCATCAAAAAGTGACGTCACTCGTTCAAGTCGCCCCGTTCATCTCTTGTGATATGTATGAGACGAATGAAGAAGTATGGAGCGGGTTTTCAAAAAACGTATTCAAGGGAATGAATGAATCAGTAGGACTTGCCTTGTACTTCTTGACGTATTACGGGATTCAGTTGACCGCCATGTTCGCATGGCTATTTTCACCAAGTTGGCAAACGATTAGTGCGGCACTCTTCGTACTCCTCGCCCGACTTGCTGTCGACATAAAATCTCATGGATCCGGTACATGGTTGCATCCAATCAGCTTGATCGCTTATCTGACCTTACTCGGGAACGCCGTCATCCGTAAATGGAGACGTCTACCGATCACGTGGAAAGGTCGCCATTATTCCTAATCGAGCGTTTTACTTAAGGGGGACAAATGTATGAAACAAATTGTTGTCATTGGAGCAGGGCTAGGTGGCCTGAGCGCTGCCGTCACGCTCGCCACACACGGCTATGACGTCACGGTCATTGAGAAGAATGAACATGTCGGCGGAAAACTTATGCCCGTCATCACCGACGGGCACCGTTTCGACTTCGGTCCGAACACCATCACGATGCCAGATGTCTTTCGTTCCGTCATCCGAAACAGCGGTGCCAATCCTGATGACTATTTTGAATTGATCAAACTCGATCAACATACCGTCAATCATTATTCGGACGGCTCCTCGTTCACATTTAGCGCCGATCGGGCACAGCTTGAATCGGAAGTGCGACGATTGACGAATGACCAAATGAAGAAAAATCAATTACAAGCTTATTTAGATGAAGCAGAGAAGTTGTTCCGAATCGCGAACGAACGCTTCTTCACCCGTATGGAGACAAAATTAGATCCGGGCCTTTGGGCGGACATGGTAAAAGTACACCCGCTGCAAAGTCTGCATGCCCTTCATCAGAAATACTTCAAAGATAAGCGCATCATCCAGGCAATCGACCGATATGCGACGTATATCGGCAGTAGCCCGTACGTGACACCCGGCACGTTCGCGCTCATCTCTCATTTAGAATTGAATGAAGGGGTCTATTTTGCCAAGGGAGGCAACTGGAACATCGCCAAAGGGTTTGCGAAGCGAGCGAGTGAACTCGGGGTGACGTTCCGACTCGGACACGAAGTGACGAAAATTGAAGTCTTGAACGGGAAAGCCCATGAAGTCGTCGTTGATGACAAAGAAGTCATCTCTTGCGATGCTGTTCTGCTCAATGGCGAGCTGCTCACGCAATATCCTCGACTTGTCGATGCGAAAGACCGTCCTTCTTTCCCGGTCCCAACTCGCGATACCGTCGAGCCGTCCATCTCTGCATTCGTGTTAATGATCGGGTTATCGAAACGCTTGAACCTTGCTCATCATAACGTCTATTTCTCTGACGACTACGAGCGAGAATTTAAGGCACTCTTCCAAGAAGAACGCTATGCAGACGAGCCGACCATCTATATCTCCAATTCATCCGCAACTGACCCATCGATGGGAGAGGCAGGAGACAACTTGTTCATCCTCGTCAATGCTCCCGCGCATTTGACGGACATTGATGCCGATACGTATGAGCATTTGATACGTCGTCGGTTGCGCGCGTTCGGTGTCGATTGGGAAGAAGAAGAGGTTCTCTTCCACCGACGTGTGACACCACAAGACTTGAGCCGTGACTTTTATGCATATTACGGTGCTCTTTATGGCACGTCGGCCAACTCGAAAAAAGGTGCATTCTTTAGACCAGCAGCCCGCTCGACGGACGTGTCGAACATCTGGTTTGCAGGTGGTTCGACCCATCCTGGGGGAGGGAGCCCAATGGTCACGCTTTCAGGACAATTCGCGGCACGATCGATGTTAGAGGACATACCTCTGACAATATGAACATTTTGTGAACGCGAGTTTCGACACTTGTCGACAATTGAAAGACGTGATAATATCATATTCGAGTTCAAGCAGTTCTGTAACGTTGGTTACACCTGTAGCGATCGAATGGCTTCCCCGAGCCTCATCGCGTTTTGAACTTGTCACACCCGAGAAAAAGTGATGAGCGAGTTTCCCCACTCGTATCCCGTAGTTGAGACAGCTTGCGTATGATGTTCCCCCTTAGTCCATCAAGCATCCTGTTTCAACGAAGATGTCCCAACTGATTCATTCCCCATGAATCCCGGCACATCTTTAGGGCTTCATCACAAATCGATTCATTCATTTCCCCGATGAATGGATCACATAACGCTTACGCCACTTTTGGTCCCCCGCCAAAAGTGGTTTTTTTTTGCGCAAAAAACTGTAGACGCCTAAAAGCGCCTACAGTAAACCTGACATCTTATAGTTTTGCTAGCAACTTTCCTTTTTGGAGCGTCGATACGTATGCACGCTTTGTGAAGACGTCATATCCGTTCGCTCGAGCCGCATCTAGAATCCCTTCGTACAGGAGCGCTGCCGCTTGCACTGGCTTTCGACTGGCCAGTGGATAGAGGTGATGGGCTCCACGTGCGCGTTCATACAAGAATTCCGCACGTTTCGCCAACGCCTCCCATAATTCGATAAAAGCAGGTGTCACTTCTCGTTGCTGTAACATCTCTTCAGTTACAGCGAACTGTCGCATCATTGTCCGTGGTAAATAAATGCGGTCTCGGTTCAAATCTTCCCCGACATCTCGCAAAATATTTGTCAGTTGCATCGCAATTCCAAGGTCAATGGCACCTTGCCGAAGCTGGCGTTTCGTCGCAGCGTCTTGATTCGGGACAAGAATCGGGAGTAGCATCAGACCGACCGTGCTCGCCGCATAGTAGCTATATTGCTCGGTCTCTTCGAGCGTCTCATACCGCGACTTATGTAAATCCCACTTCATCCCCTCTGCTAGCTCGAAGAAGGGATCGACGTCCATCTCATAGCGCTGCCAGACATCTCGAAGGGCAACCCATAGTGCATCGTCTTGATCATACCCGGCCAAAAAACGATCGAACGCATGCAAAAACGACGCCAGACTTTCTTCTGGACGGTCCGATTCATCAACTGCATCATCAAGGGTCCGACAAAACGTATACACAGCCATGACCGCTTGACGATCTGGTTTTGAGAGCAAAGAGAAGGCCCGATAAAAAGTCAGCGAGCCTTTCTTCATGATTTCCTCACATTGACGATACGCTTCTTGTGTCGTCACGATGTATTGCCCCCATTTCTTCTTCCATTTTTTTCACGAGTAACTGTGATCCAATCATGACAATTGGCACGCCACCACATGGATGGACAGATGCACCAACCGCATACAATCGTTCGATTTTTGGGAACGGTCTTGCCTGTGGCTTGAAGGCGGCTGATTGAGACAACTTCGGTGCAATCCCAAAGCTTCCTCCTTCAAATAGACCGAAACGCTCAGCATCCATCGGTGTCCGGACCTTCATCTCGGTCACGCGCTCACGAAAACCTGGTACGAGTGCCTCGATTCGTCCGAATAGATGGTCAATCGTTCCTTGCGTCTCAAAGTCTTCCCGTTCCAATTTACGAGGTACGGGAACGAGGACATATAACACGCTCGTCCCATCCGGCGCGAGTGTCGCATCAATCCGTGATGGATTGAACGTGTACATCGCCGGATACTCACTTAGTTTACCATCCTCAAAGATTGTGCGCATCGATCCTTCAAAATCGTTTGGCAAATCAAATTGATGGACTGGTAAATCGAGTGCTCCATCAACGGTAAAGTACAGAAGTAACGTACCGCTGGACGGTTCGTATGTCTTTGGTGTGACGCCATCAATGAGTCGCTCCATGAGTGGGAAGTCCCCATTCACGACAACCGCGTCATAAGACACATATTCGTCATTGACCGTGACACCGTCCGCCACTCCGTTTGTGACGTGAACGCGATTGACGGTCGCATTCATCACGAAACGGACACCTCGACGCTTCAGCTCTTGTTCCATTTTCGCCGCAAGCGAGAAATATCCTCCTTTTACGTACCAGACGCCCTCTTCCTGTTCACGATACGGGATCAGTCCATATAAAGAAGGCGTCGCATAAGGATTACCACCGATATAGAGTGTCTGTAAACTGTAGGCGACTCGTAGGCGTTCGTCCTCAAAGAAACGTTTCATGTTCGCATGGGCGGTTTCATATGCTTTCAGACGCATCAGGAGGAGCAATAGTTTAGGTTCGAATAGTTCCGTCTTTGATGCGTAGCTTCGGTCCAAAAACGTATCGAATCCAATCCGATACTCTTCTTTCTTCTGCGACATATAATGACGAAACGCGTCCCCTTCACCGAACGTCCGCTCGATTTCTTCTGCCTGTCGTTCGATATCGCGATATTTGTAGAATGATGTCCCGTCTTGATAACGCAAGCGATAGAGCGGGTCGACTTCGAGTAACTCGACTTCACTTTCCGGTAACCCTGCTTCCATCAACTGTTGCTTCAGTTTACTCGGTAACAAAACAATCGTCGGCCCTTCATCGACTTTCGCCCCATTCTCAAACTCAACATAGTTCAACCGTCCACCGACGCGTGCTTCTTTCTCATAAATCGTGATGTTTAGCGACGGATTCCGTTTCGTCAATAAGAGGGCGGCATAAAGTGTACCGACCCCGGCTCCGACAAAGCTGATGTTCATCGGCCGACACCTGCCCGTTCACGTAACAGGTTCGTCGTGATTCGCGCCGATTCAAAAATCGTCGGAAGTCCACTCCCCGGATGCGTTCCACCGCCGACGAGCCAGACGTTGTCGAGCTCTTCAAATTGGTTGTGCGGACGGAAATACATCATTTGCGAAAGATTATGGCCAAGGTTAAACGTCGCTCCTTCATATACACCGAACGTCTCCCAATCCATTGGCGTCAACGTCTCCATCACCTCGATATGTTGTCGGATGCCTTGGTACGGTGACCGTGTCTCAAGGGCGTCGAGCACACGTTCTGTCATCGTCGTCTGTAGCTCGTCCCATGGGAGACCGGATAAGTTATTCGGTACCGGTACGAGCACGTAAAGCGATGACTTTCCTGCAGGCGCGAGCGTCGGGTCGATGCGTGAGGCGTTTTGAACGTAGAATGAGAAATCCTCACTCAGTTTCAATTCTTGCGTCATCTCTTTGACGTTCAACTCATAATCGTCTGCAAAGTGAATCGAATGGTGTGCCACGTCTTCGTATATGTGATCAAGTCCGAGATAGAGCATGAATGTCGAGCACGAATAGCGCTTCTTCTTCAGTTGATTCGGACTCCACTTCGATAGTTTACCGTCAGGAACGAGCGACGTCATCGCATGTGCAAAATCAGCACCGATTACGACTTCATCGAACGCATAATGGACGCTTCCGGCCACGAGACCTGTCACTTTCTTGTCCTCCATGAGGAGGCGCTCCACCGGTTCTCCTAGACGAATGGAGCCACCTTCTTCTTCCACGACTTTCGCCATCGCATGGCAAAGTTGATTCACTCCCCCAATCGGGTGATGAACCCCATATGCGTGTTCCATATACGATAAAATGGAGAAACCGCCCGGGCATTCCCAAGCGGACATGCCTAAATATTTTGCTTGAAAGGTAAACGCATACTTTAGTTCTTCGCTCGTGAAGTACTCGGATAAGACATCATAAAGCGACTTCCCAATCGACAGAAACGGCAGTGCTTTGAGTACGCGCAACGAGACGTAATCGGTCAATTTATCATGTGCGGTCTGTAGGACAGGCATCAACTTGGACAACTTGATTGCCTGTTCGCTCATGAATCGTTCATACCCTTCCCCATTTCCCGGGAATTGTTCTTCGATGGCTTGATGCATCTGATCACGATCTGTCGTCATCGAGAGTTGACGCGTACCGCGGTCGAAATACAAATCATACATCGGTTCGAGCCGCTTCATCTCGACGTAATCATGTAAATCGCGTCCGGTTTCTTCAAAGATTTCTTCTAAAATATATGGCATGTTTAAAAATGTAGGTCCTCGGTCAAACGTGAATTCGCCGACTTGCAGGCGTGACGTCCTCCCTCCGACAAACGGTTGTTTCTCAAACACGGTGACGTCTACCCCACGATGCGCCAGTAGCATCGCAGCAGCCAATCCACCAGGTCCTGCCCCTATTACGGCAACTCTTTGTTTCGACACACTCAACAACTCCCTATGTGAATAGTCTCTTATGCTTCTCTATCATTATAGAAATGACCGGAGACAAGTTCAATTTTCAATCGGTTGATTGAGCAGGTTCTTTCTTCCTCGCTCGGCGATGACGATGTACCAAGATCCTTCTGGGATGAATGGGATAAATCGAATTTGTTCAAATCCGACTTCTTGCATTTGTAGGCGTAATCGTGGAATGGTCGGGAGCGGATACAAGTTGTCATGAAGAGTCATGAATGCGTTGAATGCGGAAGCGAATCGTCCGCCCAGTGCCGTCTCTGCAAGCGGCGTCACGAGAACTGCGACCCCGTTCTGTTCTAAACGATTCCGAAGTCTCTGAAGCAGCTTGATCCGCTCTTCTGGTGAAAAGTAATAGAGCATATTGTTCATCATGACCGCATCGAACTGCTCGTCCGTTTCCCAGTTCATAAAGTCAGCGACTTCAAAATGAATATCACCCCGTTCATCACGAGACCGCGCCTCTTCGATGACCTCTTCCTCTAAATCGATGCCTGTCAGTTCCCAACTCGGTTCGAGCGCTTGTAATTTACGTAAATAGCCACCGTGGCCACATCCGATATCAAGCATCGATTGGACATTTGCCTGGCGTAATAACTGCTGTACAATCGGGAAAGCGACCGTCTCTACGAGGGTCGACGTTTTTGCGACGACTTGACCGTGCTCGGCCCCATCAAATGTCTTTTGTTTTCCGGACTCTAAAAATTCCGGGTAAGCGATCAACGCAGGGATGTGGAGTTCCATCATCTCTTGAAGCATGAATCCAATGCTCCGTTCGTCGTTACCAGATAATTGATATTTTAAGCCACGTGTCGGGTAATAGCGCCAGCCTCTCTTCTTCAAATGACGCACTGCGACCCCGACTTCTAACCAACGCTCTAGTGCAAGTTGCGTCACCGGGCGTTTGAGTCGCAAGTTCATTTCCGCCACGCTTGCGCCACCTTGAAGCGCATCGAAAAAGCCAAACTTATATCCGATATATCCGTGCCATAGTGGTAAAAATGATTCTGTTTGTTTCATCCATTTCCGTGCATGTAATACGCGTGTCCATTCAGTCATTTGTTGATCCATCGTTTCACCTCATCGTCATGATTACTGATTTTTTTATTTTCCCCTAATAATTTGTGTACAAACAAAAAATTCCCACTTCGGTGTGCGAAGTGGGAAAATCTTATTGAATGAAGCTGTTGAAGAATGATTGGCCATATGGTAATGCGTAACCGATAAAGATTGTCACAAGTGCCAATACAATAAATCCGCCGAACAAGGCGTTTGATGGTTTTTTCTTTTTCACTTTGACGAGCGTCATCTCACCGAAGATTAGTGTCAATAAACCGACTGTGATTTTCACGTGATAGAACGTGCCGCCTCCGTTTAATTGAAGGTAGAGATAAAGTCCTGTTCCGAATGCGATGAGTAACATGAGTCGAAACGCCATATGTGCGATCTTTCCACTCTTGTTGCCGTTCTTATAACCGATATAGGCCACGGCAAACAAAATAAGTAATAAAATCCAGCTCGTAACGTGCGTGTGCAAGAATGCAATCAGTGGCATTCTAATGCCCCCCTTTATGTTGTTGTACAGTCTTCATTGTACACGAACCTTCTCCTGATTGGTCAAGCGAACGCTTACTAAAAAAAATGAGCCATCCTTCAAGGATGACTCATTTCATTATACTGGTGTCGTCTCTGCCTCTTGGACAGCATATTCATAGCTAGGAATTTCAACGATGAAGGTCGACCCTTCGTGTTGAATCGATTCCACATGAATTTGACCGTTATGGCCACGGACGATTTCTTGACAGATCGGTAACCCAAGACCCGTTCCGCCGATTTCGCGGCTATCGGAGTTATCGACGCGATAGAACTTATCGAATAATCGATCGAGCGCGTCGCTCGGAATTCCAATCCCTTCGTCCTTCACTTTGATCGATACGATATGCTCATGATGGGCAAGCTCCACCGTAATCTTTCCACCACGTGGAGAATACTTCACGGCATTCGACAATAGATTACTCATCAGCTGCTTGAACTTCTGGCAGTCAACGAACAACTCATAAGGACGAGCATCATCCGCAATCAATTCGAATTCGTGCTTCAAGGAAGACGCTTCATAAAACGTCAACATATCACGGACGACCGGTTCGATATCAAGTTGTTCCCGGTCGTACATTTGACTACCGGATTCCATCCGCTGCACATCGAGGAAGTCGTTGACGAGGTGCGTCAGACGTTCTGTCTCTGCATGGATTGTCTCTAAATATTTTGCTTGTTTCTCATTTGGTAACTGTTTCTTCACCATCAATTCTGTAAAACCGTAGATGGACGAGAGTGGTGTCCGCAATTCATGAGAAATCGTTGAGATAAACTCGCTCTTCAGTCGCTCAGCTTCTGTTTCACTCGTGATATCTCGGAAAACGAGAAGCGTCCCTTTCGAAAGACCGCCAACGATAATCCGTTCCGCATACATCTGCAGGTTCATCTCACCTTTACGGATCGAGAAGCTGACGCTGTCATGCGGGAAGTCTTCGGTGAACAAGCGATTCGTATACTTCGTAAAGTCCTCCGCTTGGTCTACGGTTTCGACAAGACGATTGCGCCACTCTTCCCATGATTCTTCTTCAAGGTCCTGCGTGCTGACATCACTCAGTTCTGGGAACATCTCGTAGAGTGGTCGGTTCACGAATACATCATCCGTCGCATGTTCGATATAGACGACCGCCTCTCGAATCGAATCGAGAATGCGTTCCGTCTTCCCTTTCTCCCGTTTCATCTCTTCGAATAAACGCATCCGTAAGAGCGAGAGTGAAAGCTGACGAGCGAACGACATGATGTCACCCATCTGCGTCTGTGTGAAACGGTCTTTATAACGGACCAAATAGATGAACGCGATGATTGAGTCATCCGTCGGGTCATGGACCGGCACCGCCGTCTCGAACATATAGTACGGATACGGGAGTGGGTGGTCACTTGCGACTTGTTTCGACGAATGCACCGTCGTCTTCAATGTCATTGCTCGTGTCAATACAGAATTCTCACTATCGAGCAACTGGCGTGACAATGTGTCATTCAAACCATGGCTCGTCACGCGGTACGTACCTGATTCATCTACGAAGACGAGTGCGCCGACTTCCGAGTCCGTAATCGTAACGAGTTTCTCGATAATCTCTGGATAAGCCGTAAGCGAATCACGTGACGCTAACGTCTCCGTCAATTCGTTCCGGTAAGCGAGATGTTGTTCGTTTTGTTGTGTCTGTTCGAGAATCTCTTCAAGCTCTTGTTGCTGTGCCTGTAGCTCTTCTTGTTGGGCAATCAATTCTTCTTGTTGTGCTTGAAGTTCATGATTCTTTTCAATCAAATGACGTTCGTTGTCACGAAGTGTCTCAGCCATCTTATGGAACGAGCGAGACATCGTCCCGATTTCGTCTTCACGTTTCATTTGATCACTCAAGTCGACGATTTCACCTTTCAACAAACGGTTCGATGCAATCGAAAGTTTTGAAATCAAACGTGTTTGACGACGAAGGAACGGTTGGACGAATAACAAAATTAATGCGGCGAATGAGGCGATGCTCATGATCCACAAGAATTGAAGCATGTTATTGTTTTGGCGCCATTCCGCGTAAACGGTCTCTTTTTCAGACGCCATCAACTGACGATAGTTTTCGAGAGACGATTCGACTTCATCAATCGGTCCTAAAATATCGATGCCACGCTCCGGGTTAAATTGAACGAGACCTTGGTCAATTAAACGTTGAGCTGTCGGTAACTCAGCAATCGTTTCCGCATCGATAAACGTTTCCGTAACTTCACCATCAAGCTGTGCCTGCGCATACTCATACGTCACCGGAATGATGACGTCATAGTAGAAGTCATGGAACTGTTGCAAATCTTCTGCGAACAATTCACCTTGGCGAGTTTGTACCTGTGTTTTAAACCAGTTAATTTCTTGTTGGAACTTTGCTTCGTTCGCACTTGAACGTTCTAGCGACGCCGTATCACCAAACAAAAGATACCCGCGCGTGTCATATTGATCGGCTTGCCATTCATCCCAAAGCGTCGTCAACCGATCGACGCGTTCGTCTACTTGACGTAAACGAGCCTCATTCGCCTCGAGTCGATTCTCGATATACACATATGTCAGAACCGATCCAACCAACGCAATGGCGAGGAATGAATAGAGGACGACCATGATGTCTCGCCCAAGTTTTTGTTTAAACCACCTTTTCACTTCACGATGCCTCCTATGATTTTAACGAGTTCAAGTGGGCTGAACGGTTTTGAAATGAAGTAGTCGACCCCAATCTCATTCGCGCAATCACGGTCAGATTGTTGGCTTTTCGCTGTCAACATCATCACTTTCGTATCTTGTCGCCCTGGTAACTTCCGTACTTTTTCAATGACCTCAAGCCCTGTCATCCCAGGCATCATATGGTCCACAATCACCAAATCATATTCGTTCTCTTCAATCAATCGATAGGCCTCTACGCCATCTTGTGCCTCATCGATATCGTATCCTTCGTCTTCTAATGTATCCATCACAAGCATGCGTAGTACTTCTTCGTCTTCCGCAAGTAAGATTTTAACCATAATCGTTCCTCCATTTTTTATCCCATTTTTTTATTTTAACGGATTTGTAATTGTTACACAAAATAAAAAGACGTACGAAACTCATCTTCGTACGTCTTTTGCCTAATCAATAGCGCGCAAAACCTGTATTCTTCTTATACAACTTCTTTTTCAGCGAACTGACTATTATATAAATCTTCATAAAATCCACCTGCTTCGAGCAGTGATTCGTGTGTGCCTTGTTCGATGACGCGACCTTGGTCCATCACTAAGATGAGATCCGCATCCTTGATGGTCGATAAACGGTGTGCAATGACAAAACTCGTTCGCCCATTCATCAACCGCTTCATCGCCTGTTGAATCAAAATCTCGGTGCGCGTATCCACACTCGATGTCGCCTCGTCCAAAATCATAATCGGCGGATTTGCGAGAACCGCTCGCGCAATCGTCAGTAATTGCTTTTGACCTTGTGAGATATTATTCGCTTCTTCATTCAAGACGGTGTCATATCCGTCTGGCAACGTCCGGATGAACGAGTCCGCATGCGCCGTCTTCGCCGCGTTGACAATTTCATCTTCTGTCGCACCGGTTTTCCCGTAAGCGATGTTGTCACGGATTGTCCCATTAAACAACCACGTATCCTGTAAGACCATCCCGAACGTATGACGTAAATCTTGTCTCGACATTTTACGCGAGTCTTTCCCATCAATCAAAATCTCTCCATCGTTCAATTCATAGAAACGCATGAGAAGGTTGATTAATGTTGTTTTCCCGGCACCGGTCGGACCGACGATGGCTACCGTTTGTCCCGTCTTCACGTCGAGATTCATATCTTGAATGAGTAGATTCTCTCCATATCCAAAATCGACGTGACGGAATGCGACATTCCCTTCAGCTCGCTCCAATCGATAAGTCGTTACTTCTTTCACTTCTTCCTCTTCGTCTAACAACTCGAATACCCGTTCCGCTGCAGCGACCGTCGACTGGACGATGTTTGCGATGTTCGCTGTTTGCGTAATCGGCTGGGTGAACTGTCGCGTGTACGTGATAAACGCTTGAATGTCCCCGATGGAGATGCTTCGTTGCGTGACTAAAATCCCACCGACGACACTGATCAACACGTAACTAATGTTCCCGATGAACATCGTCATCGGCATGATGATCCCTGATATAAATTGCGCCTTGCGTCCGGCATCGTAAAGTTCTTCATTCACCTCATCAAACTCCCGGACGGCTGTCTCTTCACGACCGAACGCTTTGACGACCGCATGCCCGGTATACATTTCTTCCACGTGACCGTTTAAACGTCCGAGATGACGCTGTTGATCGGAAAAATATTGTTGTGATCGCTTTAGAATCGGGCGAATCGCAAAGATTGTGAGAGGTAAAGACACGAGAGAGATGACCGTCAACAGTGGACTGATGGACAGCATCATAATCAAGATTCCGACAATCGTGACGATTGAGGTAATGAATGACGTCACACTTTGTTGAAGCGTGCTCCCAATCAAATCGATGTCGTTCGTCACTCGGCTCAACGTCTCTCCATTCGAACGACCATCGTAATATTTGAGCGGCAATCGTTCCAATTTTTTATTGACGTCTTCCCGCAAATCATAGACCGTCTTTTGCGCAACGCCTGACATTAAATACTGTTGCACGTAGTTGAATAGACTGCTGATGACGTACAGTCCTGCGAGTAACGACAAGATTTGCCCGATTCTCGTGAAATCGATTTCTGCGCCTGGTACACCGGTGAATTTCGCATAGGCGCCTTCAAAGAGTTCCGTAATGGCAATCCCCATGATTTTTGGACCGGCAATCATAAAGACCGTACTTAGAATCGCTGCGACGAAGACCGCAATCAATGTGTTTCGCCGTGGTTTCAGATAGGCAAGCAGACGACGGAACGTGACTTTGAACTCCTTCGGTTTCTCACCCATCATCATCATGTTTCCACCGCCAGGACCCCCTGGACCACCGTGCCCGCCATGAGTTTGTCGCGTCGTTGTTTGTTTCTCACTCATGCGATTTCCTCCTCAGACAATTGCGACTTCACGATTTCTTGATAAACCGCATTCGTCGCAAACAATTCATCATGTGTACCGATTCCGGCCACGCTTCCTTCTTCTAACACGATGATGCGATCGGCATCCATGATCGTACTCACCCGTTGCGCGACGATCAATACGGTCGCATCTTTTATCTCTTCTTTCAACGCCTTACGTAACGCAGCATCCGTCTTGAAGTCGAGTGCCGAAAAGCTGTCGTCGAATACATATAGATCTGGTTTTCGAACGAGTGCCCGTGCGATGGAGAGACGTTGCTTTTGTCCACCAGATACGTTCGAGCCACCTTGCTCAATCACAGATTCATATCGATCTGACATCTTCTCGATAAAGTCGCTCGCCTGTGCGATTGACGCGGCATGTTCGACTTCTTCGGTCGTCGCATCGGCTTTCCCGTATCGAATGTTCTCAGCAATTGTACCGGTGAACAGTAACGCCTTTTGCGGAACGAATCCGATTTTCGAACGGAGCTCCTCTTGCGGTACGGCTTGAACATCGACCCCGTTCACGCGAATTTCGCCAGACGTTACATCATAAAATCGTGGAATCAGATTGACGAGTGTCGACTTACCAGACCCTGTTCCACCGATCACCGCCGTGACTTCTCCTGGGTTTGCTGAGAAACTGACATGTGATAATGCCGGCTCTTCGGCACCTGGGTAAAAGAACGTGACATCATCAAACACGAGTGTCCCGTGTTCCACATCGGCCGTTTTCGTGCCGTCATCGACGAGTGAAGGAGTCATCTCGAGCACTTCATTGATGCGATTCGCAGATACAGATGCTCGCGGAATCATGATGAACATGACAGAAGCCATGACGAGCGCGAACATGATTTGCATGACATATTGAATGAACGCCATCAAATCCCCGATTTGCATCGCCCCGTTATCGATTCGGATGCCTCCGAACCAGATGACGCCGACGACGGTCAAGTTCATGACGAGCATCATGGCCGGCATGAGGAACGCCATGATTTGGTTGACTTTAATCGAGACGTCCGTCAATCGTTCATTCGCCTCTGTCAAACGAACTTGCTCTTCTTTTTCACGATTAAAGGCCCGAATGACACGAATACCCGTCAAATTTTCTCGTAGGACGAGATTCAATCGGTCCAATCGTTTTTGTACTTTCTTAAAGAGCGGCATCGCCTTCCAGAAAATGAGGAAAATTGAGATGACGAGAACAGGCATGGCGGCAACGATGACAAGTGACAACGTTGCATCTTTTGACGTCGCCATGATCAAACCACCGACGAACATGATCGGTGCACTGACGACCATCCGAAGCATCATGATGATGACTTGCTGGACTTGCGTGATGTCGTTCGTCGTCCGCGTGATGAGCGAGGCTGTGCCGACACGATCGAACTCTTCCAGCGAGAAACGCTCGACATGGTTAAACACACGTCTTCGTAAGTCACGTCCGAATCCCATCGCCGCTTTCGATGAATAAAAACTTGCCACGACCGCTGCAAGCGCCCCGAGTCCGGTCACACCGAGCATGATGCCACCCATTTGCCAAATATAGCCCGTGTCTCCTGTCACGACCCCGTTATCGATGATATCCGCCATTAATGTCGGTAAGAATAAATCTGCTAACGACTGGGCGAATACAAATAACAAGACCATAAGGACGGCCCATTTATAAGTAATCAAACGTTTTAACAACTTAATCATGACGACATCCTCCTTCACAATCGATGAATCCTTCGTTCAACCCATCTGCAATGTGTTGATGCGCTTCAATCATATGGCGATACGTCTCTTCATCTAAACGAGCGAGGATTTGATTCAACTGTTGTTCGGTTCCTTCCTCCTGCTGTTCAATCTCCTCAATCAATCGCTTGCCGGATTGATCGATTGTCAATACCACTTCGCGTCGATTGTCCGGGTTAATGTCTCGACGAATGAGCCCTCTTTCCACAAGTCCATCCAATGATTGACTCAACGTACTCTTCGGCATCCTTGTGCGCCGAACCAACTCTTTTTGAGTGATCGCCCCTTGTTCATTCAACATCATCAGTCCGTGAAGCTGTGGCAAGGTAAGGTCATTTTTTTGGGCCGTCTGATGCATGAGACGAATCAACACACGTTGGACGCGCCAAAACGATTGCATCATTTCCCGCGCTCTTGTTGCGCTCATTTCAGTCATGTTTCTTCACTCCTTTTATCGTTCCGTTTCGGATTGTTCTATATGGAACAATTACTTATATAAAATAAATTACTCCTCCTCAACTCACTTGTCAATGATTTAGAATGTGAAGATGCACATAACAAAAAGAGCGATGTCATATAGCTGACATCGCTCAACGTGTAGCCTTTATGAAGTTGTCACCGTGACGATTTCCTGTAAATCAAGTGAGTAAATGAGCGTCTGTTCGACGCGAATCTCCCAAATCGTCTCAATGGCCTCTCGGTACAGCTGCAACTGAATCGCGTATCGCTCACGGAGCCGCTCGTGTGCGTCTTCACGAGATTCGGACAAATGAACAACGGCATCTGATTTATAATCCAACAGGACATACGATGTTCCGTCGAAATACAGACAGTCGATAATCCCTTGAATCAAGACGTCCTCATCCGTAAACTGTCCATCCGGGTTAACTCGTTCAGCCGGAACGGTATAGGTGAACGGAAGCTCTCGCCACGCCGTGCCGCGCTCAAGCGCGTCGGCGAGCGCTTGCCCGACGTCGGTCTGGAAAAATGCTTCGACGTCAGGAATGGCAAGACGCGCCGTCTCAGCCTCGACCGGGCTCAGCATACCGTGTCTCTCCCATTGATCGATTTGATCGACAATCGGTTGGTTCGGATCAGCCATTTGGAAAATCAAATGTAACGTGGTCCCCCGTTCGGCACCGGTCTGTTTCACTTGACGCCATTTCGGCTCCCGATAAGGTGTATCGATTGGACGAACCGGGTCTTCGAAGGCGGCTTGTTCCAGTTGCATCGCCCGTTTTAATTCCGTCACCGTCTGTTTCGCCGCTGTGCGTACAGCATCCTGAGCTGGATAGCTATAAGTTAACGCTTTGTGGACGGCACGAATCGTCTCATCCTCATTTTGAATAGGAAAATCAATTGCTTCAAATCGTTGCACATGGTGGAGTTGTGCCATCATTTCTTGAAGTGTCGCAATCTCTGCAAGATCGTCTTCTCCAATCAAACGATACGTCCACGAAGTCGATTCATAAAATGAAGCGGGTACCGTGAAACCGAACGACTCGATAAATGTCGAGGCACTCGGCAACCGTAAGAGTGCTGGCGCAATCCAATCCAAGTACGTTTTCGCCTCTCGTCTCGCCTCACTTGCTAACAATTCCCCAGATTGCCCGACCTGTAGCCATTGCTGGAGCTGCTTGGCTGAATCTCCAACCGTACCGACGAGAATGAGTTTCTCTTTTGCCCGTGTCAATGCGACATAGAGGACACGCATCTCTTCGGCTTTCATCGTTGCGTCCAAATCTCGTCGGATCATTTCTTTCACGAATGTTTCCGATTTCGTACGTGTCACGACATCAATCGCATCGAGTGAAATTCCATATTGCTTATGGAAAATGACGCGCTGTTTCTGGTCGAGTGTATTGAACTGTTTTCCGAGCTGGGCGACAATCGTCACCGGGAACTCAAGACCTTTTGATTTATGCACGGTCATGATGCGAACGACGTTCTCCTCATCGCCGAGAGAACGTGCCTCGGATAAATCTTCCCCTGTATCTTGTAAACGGTCCATGACACGTAAGAAGCGATACAGTCCACGATAGCCGCTTCGCTCGTAAGAGAGGGCGCGGTCATAGAGCGCTTTTAAGTTTTCCTGTCGTCCTTTCCCACCAGGCAATCCACCCGAGAAGTCATAAAACCCAGTATCGTTAAACAGCTGTTGAATCAGTTCAGATAAGCTATGATTGCGTGCATACGTACGCCAGTGGGAAAGACGATCGAGAAAATCTCCACACTTCACGCCAAGCTCGTCATCGTCATCCGCTTTTGCTTTCAAAGCTTCAAAGAAAGAATCTTCGGACTCGAGTCGGATTCGTGCCAATTCCCCATCATCGAATCGGAACATCGGGGAACGGAGCGCACCGGCGAGCGGGATGTCCTGTAGGGGATTATCAATTACTTTCAAGAGAGCAAGAATCATTCGAATCTCTGTCGCTTGAAAATAGCCGCCATCTGAATCCGTATAAGCCGGAATGTTGTACTGTGTCAAAATGTCCATCAACTGTTCAACCCGCCCTTTTTTCGAACGGACGAGAATCACGATGTCCCGGTACTCACAGTTTCTTAGTTGACCCGTCACTTCATCCGTCACTTTGAACGGTTCTTCCCCAGATACTAATTCTAGGATTCGAGTTGCAATCGCTCGTCCTTCGACTTCCTGTTTCGATAATTCGCGACTTGTCCCGTCGACGATCATGAATTCAGGATTCGCTGGAATCGGTTCATATTCACGACCCGGCACGAGTTGAGCGGCCTCATCATAAGCGATTTCTCCGACCTCTTCGTCCATGAGCTGGACGAACAAGTCATTGATTCCGTGAAGCACCTCTGCCCGACTGCGGAAGTTTTGAGAGAGATCAATTCGTTTTCCCGTGTCCGCCTGTTTGAAGCGCGTCGCCTTATCGATGAAGAGACCCGGTTCCGCATGACGGAACCGATAAATCGACTGCTTGATGTCTCCAACCATGAACAGGTTCCCAATCTCTTCCCGTTCATTTGCGACCAGGTTGATAATCGTTTCTTGAATTTCGTTCGTATCTTGATATTCATCGACTAGTACCTCGACGAAACGTTCCTTGTATAGAGCGGCGACATCAGACGGTCCATCCTCCTGCCGTAAAATGGCGAGCGCATAATGTTCCAAGTCGCTAAAGTCGACGAAGGCTCGGTCACGTTTCGCTTGCTCATACGCTGTTCCGAACGCACGGACCGTTCGGACGAGCGTCTTGACGAGAGGTTGTTGCATCGAGACGCTCTCTAATAGATCCGCCCCACTGACACGTGCCCGTTCAGCAGCTGCCGTCAACTTCTTCTTCGCTTGATCGTACGCCGGTTTGAGCACCTCATGATAAATTTGATGCTCCTCTTTTTTAGGGACGGCTTTCATCGTTCCAAACTTCATCGCACGTGCAGCCGTTTCAAGTTCACTCCAGACAATTTCTTCCCCTTCTAACTGTTCAAACGGGAAAATCGCCTGACGAATGTTTTCCGACTGCGGTTCATAGCCTGCAACCCGAAGTTCCGCCTCGAGCTTCCGAAGATCACGCACCGCTTTCTCAATGTCCTGCCACAGCATGTGACCGAACTCGATGAGGATGGCTTCATGATCCGGGTCATCGCCGAACGAATACATCGAAATGAGTTTGTCCAAATAGGCGTCAGGGTCTGGGAGTGTACGAGCATAATGATAAAGACCAAGAATAAGGTCTTCGATTTCGCTATCGCTACGGTCTGACGTATAGGCATCGACAAGGGCGAAGAAATCCGTATCCTGCTTTCCGTACTCCTCTTCAAGCACCTCTTCTAACACATCATCTTGTAAGAGCACGAGGTCACGTTCTTCCGCAATCTTGAATGCCGGGTCTAAGTCTAACAAATAGTAATTCTCACGAATCACTTCTAAGCAAAAGGAATGGATGGTTGTAATGAGAGCCCGGTTCAACATTTGTCGTTGTTTTCGGACGTACTCATTCGTCGGGTCGTCACGTAACGCCTCTTCGAGCGCCTTTGCGATGCGTCGCTTCATTTCTGCAGCTGCCGCGTTCGTAAACGTGACGACGAGCATACGGTCTGCCGTCAACGCATCCGCTTCGTCCAGCAATCGGCTAGACAACCGTTCAACGAGAACTGCTGTCTTTCCTGAACCGGCCGCAGCCGAGACAAGTACGTGACTTCCCCTCGCTTCAATTGCGGCGAATTGATCATTCGTCCATTTCACGGTCATCCCCTCCTAACTCCTGAAATACATCTTCTTTCTCTAACTTTTTCAATTTGCGTGGTTCATTCGCGAGCGCCTCGTCAAAATGGCAGACACTCTGGTACGGACACGTCTGACACGGGCGGCGCTCTTTATATTCGTAAGGTTCTACGTCAATTTTTCCTTCATACATCTCTTCGGCACTCGATTTGACGACGTCAAACGCATGGTCCATCAATTGTTCGAGTTGAGGTGGTGTGACAATCTTCTTCAGTGTATTCGAATCAGGTGTGCCATCTTTTTTATATTTGACCGGGATGACGATTGATTTTTTCGAAGATCCTTTCGCAGAGCGGTCCATCATCTCCAAAATTTCCGGATCGTCGACCAACAACCCCTGCATCTGATACGACTCCAATACTTTCTGTCGCGTCTCTTCCTCAGAACCTGCCGGTGGGACGAGTGGGCGATGAACGTGGAAATACAGTGCCGCAGCCGGCGCCACGTTCTCTTTCGTCCATACCTCTGCCTGTTCAATCAGTACTTTCAAGTAGATGAGCATCTGCATGGCAAGACCATAGTAAATTTCCGCGAAGTCGACTTCACGTTTGCTCGACTTATAATCGACGATACGAACGTACAGCTGATCGTGGACCATCGCCGTGTCGACACGGTCGATGCGACCGATGAGTTCACACGTGGCCCCATTCGATAATGTGAATGAGACAGGCGGGAACTGTCCACTCCCGAACGCGAGTTCAAACGCTTTCGGGTCAAATCCGTCCCGCTTCGACTGTTCAATCAATACTTCTGCCGTTTTGCTGACGACGTCCGTCAATTTTTTCTTTAAATAGGCGTAACGATTTGAACTCATCAGAATGGCGTGTTGAATTTCAGGCGTCACGAGTTCTACTGCTTGTTCCGCTAAGTTCACACATTCATCAGGTGCTACATCTCGCCATTCTTTTCCGTCCATCTGCACCGTTTGTGACATATGTTCAATCGTTCGGTGATACAAGTTTCCGATATCCGGTGCCTCGAGTCGATACAATCGGCGTTCCTTCAGGCGCAAGCCATAACTCGCAAAATGTTTGAACGGACATGCTTGGAACGTCTCAAGTCGCGAGACACTCGCCCGAATCGACGGTGTATAAAGAGATTTAGCCACATCGTCGTCTAGTGATTTCGGGATATTTTGATAGAACAGGGCGCTCGTCAACAACTGCAAACGTTCACGACCATCCGGATGTTTTAACAGTTCGTTATAGACGGCGAACCACATATCTTGAATCGGATAATGACGACTCAATCGTTGCAGTTCAAGAGCCGTGACCGCTGCCGTCTGGTTCACGTTCGTCAAAAAGGCGAATTGGTCACGTGGTCGGTGCTCTCCTGCTTCAGCAAAGTGTGTCTTAATGATGTTTTTATGGAGACGCACCTTCAAATCAGCGATGAAACGTGCCGGTTGAACCGCCTTACCGGTCCTGTCGACGAGGGCGTAGCTAATATAGAGACGCTCACTCGGTGCCGTCACTGCTTTATATAAGTAATACGTTTCATCATCGAACAAGTGCTCGGTCGCTTTCCCGGCACGCAGTCCGTTCTCATGCATGAAGTCCAAGTCGTGATCGGTCAACAGTTTGGATTGTGTCGTGACGAGAGGGATTTGGTCTTCATTTGCCCCGAGCAAGAACACCACTTTCTTATCAATCAATCGACCACGGACATAGTCCGTCACCGTCAACTGATCGAGTGAAGGTGGAATGAGCGCATAACGTAGACTATCTAGCCCAGTGTCCATCATCTGAAGAAACAGTTCCGTCGACAACTTCTCTTCCGGAGCTGCCGCTTCCAATTGTTCGAGTAGATGTAAGACCGCGTCCCACACTTGGGTATGCTCACGCGCTTCGAGCAACTGCGCTTCTTCAATCGCCTCGTCACGCCAATGGGTCAGACAGTCGGATACACCAATCCGCTCCAAAAAGGCATACATGGCATGCGTATAGGCTTGCATCGTCTTCGCCTGCTTCAAATCCGCTAACAACGGATCGAACGTTTCGATGACGCGTTCCCGGTATCGATTCAACTCCACTTCGACGTCTAGCTCTTCACTCGTCAGTCGCGCTTCTTCACCTGTACGACGACGCAATTGCCATGCATCGTGCCAATGATAGTGTTTGATTCCGCGCTCAATGACGAACGCTTCGAGACGGTCAACGGACGTGCGTCGATGTGTCGGGTCGAGGACGACGAGTTCCGTCTTCAATGCCCGGAAGACCGCCTCCTCCCGATAGCTACGCAAGGCGATGTCGATGGTTGCTTTCAACAATTCGACGAGCGGATGGTCAAGCATCGGTTGCCGTTCATCTAGGAAGTAAGGGAGCCCCATTTTTTGTAACGCCTGCGATGCCAAATCGCCATACTCTTCGAGTGAACGCGAAATGAGCGCGATATCTCGGTAACGATATCCTTCTTCACGGGTGAGTCGGATGACTTCTCGAACGGCCGCTTCCACCTCGACAATCCGGTCGACGGCAGCATGTAAATCGACGCGGTTCTCTGCCCCTGTATACGGCTCTGCCGTCATCTGGTCAAACGTCGCCTCTAAATAGCGAAGGCTTGGATGCGTATAGCGATAGATGGTGTCATACGGTTTGTCGACCGATGGAAGTTGCCGTTCCGACAAGAGTTCCTTGAAGCGCATGAGCGTCCGTTGCGTCGGTCCAAACAATGGGTCAGGACGATACATCGATGAAGGATCTAGCGTCAGCAACACATCGACGTCGACTTTTTCCGCAAGACCGACAAGGACGGCTAATTCCTGCTCCGAGAACTCATTAAATCCGTCTACGTAAACACGGACTCCCGTCAAATCCGTCTCGGGCAACAGTTGCAACAGGACGTTGAAGTAATCTTCCGCATGTAGTGACTTCCCTTCTGTCATCTTTAAAAATCCTTCATAGATGATGGAGAGGTCCTGTAACTTCAAGGCACGATGTTGCGCTTGTTCACTCAACCGCAACAGATGTTCGGGTTCGACAAGTCCTCGCTTCAACATCGAAATCAATTGGTTCAACTCTTCATAAAATCCGAACTGGTTCATCGTTCGACGGAACAAGGTCAATCGTTCCTCGCTCATCTCGACGACTCTCCGCAACAACAGATGTGTCCCCGTCTGATCTAAAAATTGGTCGGTCGCCACTCCCGCATCCCGCATCATCAAAAATGCAAGACGGCGCATCGACAGCACTTGGATTCTTGTCGAGCCGCGTAGGCCGTCCACTGTCGCCATCTTTTTCTCCATTTCAAACGACATTTGGTCCGGCACGATCATATAAATCGTTGGTCCGCTCGGGTTTTGTTTCAGTTCTTGAATAACCTGTTCGATCATCCGTTCACTTTTCCCCGTTCCCGATCGACCAACGTGAAAGGTTACTGTCATTTTAGCGAACACTCCTTCCCTTTTTTCTTTCATTATGAACCATCCGCTCTTATTTGTAGAGGGAAACCTCCTCTTTACCCTAGTCAAAAAAGTCACAGCTTGCATCATTCCCATTTTTGCTCGAAATCGATTAGACTGAACGTATGAGGGGGAATGAATGTGAGTGCCTATGAACAATTTGGAGGCGAAAGCGGCGTTCAACAACTCGTTGACGCGTTTTATGACCTCGTCTATGCCGATCCGATTCTACTTCCGCTGTTTCCGGAAGACAAAGAACGGGTGAAGCAACACCAATTCGAATTTTTAACCCAATTGCTTGGTGGTCCGAAGTTGTATTCGGAACGTCGCGGTGGTGGGAATTTAGCGATGATTCATCATGAACATCCGATTTCTGAGACCCATGCCGGGCATTGGCTCGGATGCATGGAGCAAGCGCTCAAGACAGTCGATGCGCCAGAATCGATCAAACGTCAGCTCTTCCAGCGACTGATCATGTCCTCTTCGAATGTCGTCCGGGTTTGCTCACATCATTTTGAGTAGTCACAACTATAAAAAGTGGGTATGATAGGAAAGTAAGTAAAGGAGGTCGTTTCACATGACAGAAGAAGAAAAAAAAGAAGTCGTCTCATCTGAAGAAGAGGGGACAGAAGAAAAAGAAGAAACGGTAGTCCTCGCCGACGCGCTTGATGAAGCTAACGAAGCTGCTGAAGCAGAAGAAGATGAGGACGATGATGAGGATCAACCGGAAGAGAAGAACATGGATCACATCAAAGGCGTCTTCAACTACGATCATGAAAATGGTCGTGAGTACCGTGTCGTCTTTTACAACGATCGCAAAAACTTAGTGTTCCGTGAACTTGGAAACGGCAAAGTCGAATTTGTCGGACGCTTCACGGACGATGCATACGACGAAGAAAATGAGGCAGAAATGCGTGAACTCGGGCAACGTGAACTCGAGCGCATCCTCGCTGAACGCTTCAAATAAAAAAATCGCCGAATTTTTCGGCGATTTTTTTATTAGTTCTTCTTATTTCGTTTCTTTTTACGGAGTGCGTATGCGACTCCAGCAATCCCACCGACAACGGCAAGTCCGGCAACAACCGGAACGAGCACACGTTTCGTCGGGATCATCTCTTTCACACGCTCATACGGTGTTGGTGTCGAGAACTCTAACTGTACGGCTGTATCGCCATGTCCATGCGCCCGTGCCTTACGTGACGCATCCGTGACGACGACACGTCCCGTCGTCCAACGACGATTGCCGTATTCGTCTACATATGGACGACGTACACGTTTCACGTCGCGTACCATCTTCCCACGCGCACGGTCTGGTCGAACGACACGCTCACTCGACCAAGAACGGCTCCCAGTCACACTGTATGCGGGTCGTACCTTACGGCGATTAAGCCAAGTATATGAATCGTTCATCTTCAATTCCCTCCCATACTGTTCAAAACCTCTCTTCTAATTATACCCATACAACATCACCCAAAACATGTGACAAATGGTTCAAAAAAAGATGTGACACCATACGGCATCACATCTTCAAGCTGAATCATTCTGTAAACGGTTTGTCCTTGTGACGGCGTTTCGCCAAAATCAGGTAGTATGCCGGGACAAGCACGAGAGTCAATACAGTCGAGAATAGAATACCCGATACGATGCCAATCGCAAGCGGTTTGAAGAGCGGGTCTTCTCCAAGTGCGACCGGTAAGAGGGCGACGACTGCAGTAAGTGCTGTCAAGAGAATCGGACGAATCCGAGCACGTCCGGCTTCGTACACGGCGGTCGTGACCGGTAAGCCTTCACGAATGCGTTGTTCGATAAACTCGAACAGGACGACTGCGTTCCGGACGACGATTCCCGCAAGCGATACCATCCCCATCGATGCCATGAAACTGAACGGCGTCTGTGTCACGAACAACCCGACGACCGCTCCAGCAATCGCGAGATAGATTGTGAATAACACGAGAAGTGGTAATGACAATGAGTTGAACTGGAACGCGATGATCAAGTAAATCAAGAACAAGACGACGACGAACAATGTCGCAAGCTCTAAGAAGAACTCATTCTGCGTATCACTCGCTCCGGACTGGTCGAACGTGATTCCTTCATCTTCTAACCCAGACTTCGCGTCATCCAACACTTGCTCGACATCTTGCTTGAACGCATCTTCATCCATGCCTTCACTCGCATAAATTTGGAGTGTGACCGAACGTTCTCCGTTCTCGCGAGGAATCTGTTGAATTTGCTCCGTTGTCGTTTCTGTCACGAACGTGCTAAGCGGTGCAACAGGTGGACCGGCTTCCGTTTCGACCGGGATTAAAATGTCATCAAGCGCAAGTGCCTCACGGTTTGCTTCCGCATCGATGACAATCTTCACGTCACGCTGTTCCACTCCGTCATCGAACGTGCCGATTGGAATCCCGTCTGTGACGAGTCGGATTTGATCACTGATGGCTTTCGCCGTGACACCCGCTTGGGCCATCTCCTCACGATTTAGCTCGTATGTGAGCGTTTGGAACGGCTCTTTGATGTTATCGAGGACGATGGCACCATCGATTTCTTCCAAGTCGGCCTTCACTTGGTCCCGTGCAGCGACGAGCTGATCAATCGTTTCGCTACGCATTGTGAATTCGACAGGAGCCGATGCCGGTGGTCCTTGTTGTTGCGTATCTAAGAAGATTTCTGCATCAGGATATGCTTCACGCAATTCATTCGTGTATTTATCAATCAACTCGATAGCATCGATTGATTCATTATCGACACGAACGACGACTTGCCCTGTGTTTTCACCGGACTGATCGAGTCCACCCGTGAATAGACCAGGAAGTCCACCCCCTGCAAAGATCGATGTTTCAACGACCCCTTCTTCTTCTTGGAACCTTGCTTCGATTTCTTCAAGACGTGCTTCTGTCTCTTCTAAATCTGTCTGTACAGGCAACGTCACACTCGTTACCACTTCCGGACGATTCGCCGCCGGGAAGAACTCAAACGGCGTGAGAAGAATCAAACCATATAACGCTGTCGTGATGACGAAACCGACAATCCCGAACGTCCATGGACGTTTCGCGACACTCGGTAACAGACGGTCGGCATAGAAGTTACTGAGACGATTGAGCGGTCCGCCGAGCCAACCTGGTTCACGCTTCGATACTTTCACTTCTTTTCGGTTCAAGCGATACTGTGCGATCGGGACGAGCGTCAAACTGATGACCATTGAGGCCAAAACAGAGAGCGCGAGCACCGTCGGCAAGGCACGAATGAAGTTTCCGTTCGCGCCAGACAGTAGCGTGAGCGGAAGGAAGGCGAAGACGACCGCAAGTGTCGACGTGACAATCGATCCCCATACCTCTTTCGTTCCGCGAACTGCTCCGAGCATCGCGGAATCACCACTACGATACCGTCGTAAAATATTGTCGTTGACGACGATCGCGTCATCGACCAAAATTCCCAAGGCGATGATTGCTCCGATAATCGAAATCTGGTTCAAGTCGACCCCGGTGAACTGTAACGGGATCAACGCGATCAAGAATGACAATGGAATTGCCAAACTGACGATAATTGACCCAGAGAACGTGAGACCAATCGTTGTCACGGCGATGACGGCGATGATTGCGATAATGAATTCACGCGTCAGCGACGAGAAGATTGCATCGACAGCCTTCGCCTGTTCATAATACGGAACAAGCTCAAAACCGTCCAAATCTCCAAGACCGTCTTCTACTACCTCATTGACACGGTCTTGCATCGTTGGGATATCCAAACCTGACTCAATCGGTACAGTGATGGAAACGGCTGGTTTTCCGTCTAATGAAACGAGGTCCGTCTCACTTTTCGCCGTCTCTTCAACCGTTCCGACATCTTCTAACAAAACTGGCTCTCCATTGAACGAACCGACAATGACTTGCTCCATGTCGTTCACATTCGTCAAGTTATCGATCGCCAGTTGATAGATGCCTTCATCGGTCGATTGGCGACCGAGTGGTGTCGTCTTATACTCTTCGTTAATTGCTGTCAACACGTCAGGGAAGGCGAGCTGCCGTGCACTGAGTTCTTCGGAGTCAAGTGAGACGACATACTCTTGCTCCGGTAGACCTTTGACGGTGACCCCTGTCACACCATCTGTTCGCAGAAGGTTCGATTCTAATTCCTCGATGTCTGCACGAACATCCTCGAATGATTCACGATCATCCGCTGTCAACAAGTATGAGGCGACCGGTAATTGACCGAGCGAGTCATTGACTGTCGGTGCGAGTGCGTTTTCTGGTAGCTTTGGTGTTGCGTCAGACAAAGCTTGGCGTACGTTCGCCTGAAACTCTGCCTGGTCAGTCCCATCTGCATACTCGACCGTAATGTTTGAGAACTCTGAAGCCGAAATCGACGTCACGTTCTCCACTCCTTCTAGACTACGTAGTTCTTCTTCTAACACGCCAGTCACACTACGTTCAACCGTTTCGGCAGTCGCACCAGGATATGGTGTTTGAACGAGTACGATGTTGATTCCCGTTTCAGGAATCTCACGTTTAGGGAGCTGGAAGAACGTCAGCACACCTACGACGATTGCGACGAGAAGAAACACGATGACCAGTTTCCCTCGCTCAATCATTTTTTCAAAAAACATAAAAACCCCTCACTTTCGGAAGATGTGCAAATACACATATGATATCTCTTCTTCATCATAGAGGGGTTTCGTATTGAATTCAATCCTTAAGCGTGTTGCAATGTGCTGTCATGGAAACGTTTTTGAAATGCGTATGATAATTCGATTGACCGTTGTTTTTGCCTTGCCACCGTATGGTCGGATACGTGAACCTTGACCGATTCACCTGTCAAAAACTGAATGAGTGTCTGATTTCCGTCTTTTTTGATGGCTGTCACGTGCTGAAAATTGATCCACGCACAGTCTGGGCTCTCCTTTGCAATCGTCGGAAAGAAGACCGCGTCAGCGTGCCAATCCATCACAACAGGTGTCTTCCGATGTGGACCTAGGACGTGACGCGCAGCTTCGATTCTACCTTGAATGCTCGATCCATAGTACAAACATGCATGTTCTAATAGGTCGATGGGTGACCCTTTCACTCGCGTCACGCCTTCCGGTTGATACACGAGCGTCTCCGCTTCGCCAAACTCGTTAAATACAGGAATTAAAGCTCTCGTTTCATTGGTCAATCTACTCATCTTTTCATCCCCCATAACGTATGTAATGACTTACATGTCATTCATACCAGGATTCTGCACGCCCCGCAAATCGACTTTTTGACATTTCCCATAAAAAAACCAGCCGTTTCTTGGCTGGTTTTCAAAATCAAGCGTTAGATTTTAAAGCATGGTTCGGTTTGAGTCGCGGAAAATAAAATCTCACCGCAGTTCCGTCTCCTGTATTTCGAAGGGACACTTCTCCTGTGTGAAGTGTCACAATTCGTTGGACGATAAATAATCCGAGCCCGAACTTCCCTTGTTTCCCACGAGAGAACTGATGGAATAAATCAAGGCTCTCGTCAACGGGTGGTCCATCATTAAAGATGATGATTTCCACGCCAGACTCGTCTCGGTTTAAGTCAATTCGAATACATGTTTCCGCATAACGAAGCGCATTGTCGAGAACGTTCTCAAACGCGACCCGGATCTGTTCCCCATCCCCGAGCATCTCTCCACCTTCACCGTTAATTTCCCAATCAAGCCGCCCTCTCAGTTTAAAGCGCGCCACAAGGAGTTCCATCAACTTATCCAGATTGATCGGTTCAAGTTTCATCTCTTGTCCTTTGAAATATTCGAGTTTCGTCACATACAGCAAGTCGACAACTTTCTTTTCAAGTCGAGATGCCTCTTCGTCAATAACTTCAGAAGACCCCTTCAAGTCTCCCGTCGGATAGATCCCGTCCCCGATCGACTGGGCATATCCACGGATGACCATAATTGGCGTCTTCAAATCATGTGAGATGTTTTGAAGTAACGCTTGTTGAGCGAGATCCTGTTCCTTCAATTCTTTGCGCATCGCATCGATTGAATGGGCCAATTGTCCAAGTTCATCTTGTCGATCTAGCGGAAGAGCCGTCTCCCATTGGCGATTCGAAATTTTCTCGACCGCACGTTCCATCTCGACAATCGGTTTCGTCAACTGGCGAGACATGAGCAGTGCCGGGATGAGCGACAAGAGACTGATGACACCAATCAGAATTGAAATGCGCAAATACAACGTCGAGACTAATTCACGACGGTACGCATCCCAAGCGTAGGATGCTTGATAGACGATCGTACCATCGTATTCATTTTGACGAATGATGTAATAGACGTCTTCCCCGTCAATCGTCGTCTGATATCGCTCGACTTGACCACTTTGATTCAATGCTTCCTGATACATGCGGTTCGTCAATTCGAGTGGTGCCGATCCGTAGATGATTCGTCCGTTCGGAAGAAAAATCAATTGGTTGACCGAACGCGACTCTTGCTGACGTCGGTCATACTCGATTGGATTTTGCGGATAATTCTCCAACTCATTCGTATTGCCCAAATAATAGTCTACATCTCGTAACGTCTCATATACTTGTTCATCGATGAACTGGGTGATGGAAGAGCGTATGGTGATCAAAATCATGAGCGCGAGGGTCACGATGATGAGAAGGATGAGTACCCATATCTTCCACATGAGACGCTTCGGCTTGAGAGCGTTCATCATGGTCTGACGAGACGGTAGCCGATACCGTAAAGCGTTTCGAGCTCGAGACGGTGCAATTTCTTACGAACGCGGCGCACCAAATCATCGACGACTCGGTCCGAACCGAAATAATCGTTCCCCCAAACTCCTTCAAGAATCTGTTCACGCGATAAAGCCGAACCCGGATGTTCGAGGAAGAGAAGGAGTAAGTCGAATTCTTTCGAAGTCAAATCAATCTCTTCATCCCCGTGTTTGATGAGTCGTTTGTCCGGATAGATTGTATACTCTCCGTACTCGATATGTTCATTCGACTTCGATCCGTAGACACGATCAATCAGTTTTTTGACGCGAATGACAAGTTCTCTCGGGAGGAAAGGTTTCGCAATGTAGTCATCCGATCCCATCTCAAGACCAATGATTTTGTCGATGTCCTCGTCTCGGGCTGAAATGAAGATGGTCGGTGTATTGGCATTGACGGCCTTAATTTGTTTCAGCAATTGAAAACCATCCAAGTCCGGCAGCATGATGTCGAGCACCCATAAGTCTGGCTGATCCGGGATCGCTTCTTGCGCGGATGTCCCGTCCGCGAATGAGCGAACGTTGTATCCTTCCTGTTCTAGATACGTGACGAGCATTTTATTCAAGTTTGCTTCATCGTCGACTAAGTAGATTGTATACATTCAAGTCACCTCAACACGTTTTTTCTCATCATATCAAACAATTGTCGTGAAATGATGGGAAAGGTTTAGAGTCAAAAAAAGAAGGCAACGAAATCGCACCTTCTTCAACGTACTGAATTTGTTCGTAGCTGTTGCGCCAAAAACGCTGTGCCCCCACTAATCAACGCCAACACTCCACTGATCATGATGATTTCCATGATGTCCGCCTCCCGTTGATACCGATTCTCATTATCAACTTAAATATAGCACACATCCTATTTGTTGAATACAACAAAAAAGTCCCGATTTCACTCGGGACCCTTCTTATGCCTTTACGTCGTATCCTTGCTCTTCGACTGCTTCGACCATCGCCTCGCGTGAGACAGAATCTTCGTGAATCACGTCGACCCGATGCTCTTGAAGAGATACGGTTGCTGATTCGACGCCGTTCAATTCGTTCAATGCTCCCTCAACGGCAGCCTTGCAGTGATTGCATGTCATACCTTCTACTGTTAACGTTGTTTCTTTCATGATGATGATCCTCCTTGTGTTTTTAATCGTAATGCGTTCAAGACGACAGACACCGAACTGAACGCCATCGCCGCACCGGCAATCCATGGGGCAAGTAACCCCGCTGCAGCGACCGGTATGCCAAGACTGTTATAAGCGAGCGCCCAGAACAAGTTTTGACGAATGTTTTTCATCGTCAAACGGCTCATATTCATCGCCCGGCTCACACCTTCAATGTCATGCCCTACAATTGTAACATCTGCCGCCTCGAGTGCGACATCTGTACCGCTCCCAAAAGCAATCCCGACGTCTGCGACCGCAAGGGCAGGAGCATCGTTCATACCGTCCCCCACCATGGCGACACGGCCTGATTGCTTCAAGCGTTCGATTTGGTCCGCCTTCTCGACCGGAAGGACTTCGGCAATGACATGATGATGCGGAAGGCCAAGTTCGTCGGCAATCGCATAGGCGACTTCTTTTCGGTCACCCGTCAAGACATACACGTCACGTGTTTGGCTAAGTGCTTGCACGACATCACGGCTTTTCGGTTTCAATTGATCCTGTAGTCCGAACGCCGCGACAATCCCGCTCTCATCTGCGACATAGACCGGGGTCATCGCCCGCATCGACCAATCTGGCAAGTTGTACCCGAGCTCTTCCATCATCCGAACAGACCCGATGATGAGTTCTTTCCCATCAACGACCGCTTTGACACCACGACCCGCCAGCTCTTCCACTTTCGTCACGATACCATCACCGTGTTCTCGACCGATTGCTGCCGCCAAAGGATGTGTTGATTGCCGTTCTGCCATGACAGCACGGCGGAGCGCCGCTTCATCTCCGAACGTTTCTACCACTTCCGGTGTTCCGTTCGTCAATGTTCCTGTTTTGTCAAAAACGACGATGTTTGCTTCATTGAGTGATTCGAGTTGCCCGCCACCTTTGAACAATACACCTTGCTCTGCCGCTCTTCCCGTTCCGACCATGATCGATGTCGGTGTTGCCAAACCGAGCGCACACGGACAAGCGATGACAAGTACTGCGATCGATGCGCGAATGGCCGTATCGATATCATTTAAAAGAAATGCCCAGACGGCAAATGTGACGGCACTTATGGCTACGACGATTGGCACGAACACACCAGAGATACGGTCGGCCTGCCGTTGAATCGGCGCCTTATCCGTTTGTGCCTGCTCGACGACACGGACGATTTGAGCGAGCATCGTCTCTTTCCCGACTCGTTCTGCCCGCATGAGGATTCGGTGGGACTGGTTGATCGTACCGCCGACGACTTCAGCCTCAACCGTTTTCTCGGCAGGAATCGATTCACCGGTCAACATCGATTCATCGATGACCGTCTCTCCTTCGATGATGCGTCCGTCCACCGGAATCTTCTCTCCTGGACGCACAACGAGAACGTCACCTACTTTGACGAGCTCAACGGCGACAGACCGTTCTTCTCCGTCAACAAAGAGGATTGCCTCTTTCGCCTGAAGCGATAAGAGTGATTTCAACGCATCGGTCGTCTTCTCTTTCGCTCGTCCTTCTAACCATTTCCCGAGCAGGACGAGCGTGATGAGGACGGCACTCGTTTCGAAGTAAAGATGCGGATTCATCGGATGTACAATCATTTCAAAAATAGAGTAAAAGTATGCGGCCGACGTTCCCGTCGCGACGAGCACATCCATGTTCGCCGAACCGCTCTTTAAGCTCTTATAGGCCCCTTGATAAAACTGTGCGCCAATCCAAAACTGCACGGGCGTCGCAAGAGCGAGTTGCCACCATGGGTTCATCAGCCATGGTGCATGAAATCCGAGTCCTGGTATATGCGTCAACATGACGAGGAGTAAAGGTGCCGACAACAAGGCAGAGATGATGACTTTCCGCTGTAATGGACGTAAGTCATGCGGTGGCGCCATCTCCACTTTTGGTTCAGCTCCGTATCCGATCTTCTCGATTCGGGCGATTAGCTCTTCTTCTGTGATCCCTTCATCGACACGGATGGTTGCCGTCTCGAGCGGCAGGTTGACGGTCGCTTCGACTCCGTCCATCTTGTTCAACACTTTTTCAATTCGGGCCGAACAAGCTGCACAGGTCATTCCTTGTATGGATAACTCAACGGTTTTCATGAAATCCCTCCTTATTTTTTGATGCGGCTGACAATCGTCATCAATTCATCAATGTAAGGTTCCATGTTTTCCGTCTCACTTGCGTGAACCAAACACTTGCGCATATGACGCTCTAACAGTTGCATCTCGACTTGCTTTAGCGCGGCCTGAATGGCTGACGTCTGTGTCAAAATATCGACACAATAGCGGTCGTTCTCGACCATCTTTTGAATCCCCCGGACTTGTCCCTCGATTCGTTTGAGACGCTTTCCGAGTGCCTCCCGCTCAGCATCATCACGCGGAACGAGTGGTTGGTCATGCAAAAATTCATCCATGTTGATCACCTCACCATTAATATACCCCTACCCCGTAACAGTGTCAAACGAAAAGGTAAAAAAGGAACGACTCGTAGTCGCCCCTCTCTACTCAACTATTTTGGAATGCCTCGCTCTTCAAGACGGTTCGTAAAATCTTACCAGTCGTATTACGCGGAAGCTCTTCGATGATCTCAATATAAGTTGGTTGCTTATACTTCGCTAATTTCGTTTGTGTGTATGCACGAATGTCCTCTTTCGTCACATTTTCATGTTTCGTGACGACGAACGCTTTCACCGCTTCCCCTTGCTCCGCATCCGGCACACCAATCACCGCTGCTTCCACGATATCAGGATGTTGATATAGAACTTCTTCTACCTCACGAGGGTATACGTTATAACCTCCGACGATGACCATGTCCTTTTTCCGGTCGACGATATAGAAATAACCGTCCTCATCACGTCGCGCCAAATCTCCTGTATAGAGCCAGCCGTCGCGGAGTGTGATCATCGTCTCTTCCGGTAACTTATAATACCCTTTCATGACGTTCGGTCCACGTACAATCAACTCTCCGACTTCACCGACGCCGACTTCTTCCCCAAGCTCGTCGACGACTTTGTTTTCGACGTGAACGATAGAAGGTCCGATCGATCCCGCTTTTCGCTCTCCGTGAAGCGGGTTGAAGCAAGTGACCGGTGACGCCTCAGACAGACCATACCCTTCGAGAATTTTACATTCGAACATCTGCTCAAATGACTCGAGCAATTGGACCGGTAAACTTGCCCCTCCTGAGACGAACACGCGGACATGTTTCAACGCGGACGTATAGGCCGGTACTTTCATCGCCGTCTGCAGCAAGAAGTTGTACATCGTCGGTACTCCTGCAAAGAACGTCACGCGATGCTTTGGCACCAAGTCAAATACATCTTGTGGTGAGAACTTCGGTAAGATGACAATCGTCGCCCCACGAAGGAGTGGTGCATTCACAATGACCGTCAAACAGAAGACGTGGAACATCGGCAATGCGGCTAACGCTTTATCCTCTGGTGTAATGTCCAAATACTCCCCGATTGAATGCGCATTCGAGAACAGGTTCTGGTGCGTCAATAATGCGCCCTTCGGCTTCCCGGTCGTCCCACTCGTATAGAGAATGACGGCAACCTCTTCTTCATCGACTTCAATGAACGTTCCTTCTGTCGCAGCGAACGCTTCCGCGAAAGGGATAAACTCAATTTCGCCTTCACGCTTCAATGCCGGTACGTCCGCATATGGGACAGAGATGACGAGTTTCAACTGAGGTAACTTCGAGAGTGCCGCTTCTGCCTGCGCGACGAGCGGTGACAAGCCAACAATTCCTTTGACGTCTCCATCAAGTAGAATGTAGGCCATTTCATCAGGCGTGTATGTAGGGTTGATCGGAATGACGACCCCTCCACGTGACAACACGGCGAAGTACGCGATCAAGAACGCTGGGCTGTTGCCGAGAACGAGGGCGACGTGATCGCCTTGTCCAATCCCTTTTTGTTCAAGCGTCGATGCCATCGCCTTGACTTGCCCATAAAACTGTTCGTAACTCACCGTGTCTTCCCCAAACACGTACGCAGCCTTTTGCGGGTGAGCGGTCACCACTTCTTGTAGTGACTTGACTAAGTTTGCCATGGTAATCCCCCTTTAAATGAATGATGATTCACTTTTGAGCCATAAAAAAGAGCACGTTGTCCGCGCTCTTTTCAATTACTTCTATTGTACATGAAATGTTTCAATAAGAAAACGCTTCCAAAAAGTTCGTTTGTAAGTGATATAATCCCGTTCGGCTTTGAACGTGAACGAGCGCTTGGAGCGACTCATCATCCATAAGTAAATCATCAATCAATTTGTGATACGCCTGCTTTTTCGGTTCCGTCGTAGCTGTAATCAATAAGATGGCTTTCGCGTGAATCGTTTCACCAGTGATCGTCTTCATCTCGCATGGATTCAACAGATGAAGGAGTGAGATGCCGTCTCGTTTTGAAATCGAGAGCGGGACGTCGATGACAGCAACCGGCTCGGCCACGTCACTCACTCCGGACGGAATAATCGCTTCTTGATTCAGGATCACTCGTGTAAATGAAGAATCGACAATCTCTTTACGTTCCAACTCTAGCCCTATCGCCATGACAGCCCGTTCAAACGTCGCTTGTTCCGTCACCCACATCCGACTTGGATCCATCCATTCACTGAGCCTTCGATACATCGTTACTCCTCCTATTTTGATCAGCATCTACGAAAGCGTTTGCATAAATTATGATACGCCTTATTTTTTCTAGGTGCAATCCGTAGCATCATCGTTCACGAAACTGCCAAACATCTATAATCCTTTGCTATACTTTGCAGTGAAGTATTTTAGTCAGATGTATAGATTTTTGTGTTGAGGGGGGAGAACATTGCTCGAAAAACTTATTCATATCTTTGATTTGGACATCCAACATTCCGCTCCTGTTGAAAATTCATTTAGTTCAACTGTTTATCGATGTGTGCAAACTAGTGGTGAGACTGTCTATGTCAAAATCCCATTCTCGAGAGTGAAATTGTTTCGTGAACTTGAAGCTTACCGACTTTTAAAAGCTCACATTCCAATCCCGACATTGCTAGACTTTTGGACCGGTGATGAACATTCAATCGGTGCCCTGCTCTTGAAAGAATCAACCGGTGTACAACTTTCCGTAGATTCATCGGCCACAATCGCTTTTCAGGTGGGACAAGTGCACGCTAAGATGCATTCCATTCCACCACCAGCTAATCAAAAGATCACATATATCGAAAATGTTTTTCAAGAGTGGCCACAATTTCTAGATCGTCAATTTTATAGTTTTGCGATAGATGCAAAGCCTTTGTTGGAGGAATCATTATATAACAAAGCCATTCATACTTTTGAAAAAATGAAACTGCAGCTCCCAGAATCTGATGGACCTAGTTTTATACATATGGATTTTAGACCAGGTAATATCCTTGTCACATCATCTGAAGTCTCAAGTTTGATTGACTTTGAAACCGTTCGTTTTGGTTCAACAGAAGTCGATTTCACTAAGATTTATCGGGACTATCTGAGTCATGACTTACAGTTATATGAAGCCTATCAAGAAGGCTACACAAGTATTCGACCATTGATCGATCTCGAACGTGTTCTTCCGTTTTATCGATTTACTGATGCTTTTAACAGTATTGGGTGGTGTAACCGTAGAGGACTTGAACAAAATATAGATTTTTATGAGAGAAACCTAGACATCCTTAAAGCAGAAATAAGTTAACCTTTCTTTGAATCACATCAAAAAGGTGTTTCGGAAATGCATCCCGAAACACCTTTTTACTTTTAACTAATCAAATCAACCAATTCCTCGAGCTCAACATTTCCGAAGTAGTGCTTCAGATCGAGTTGTAACAATTGCTCGCGGATAGCCGCACGTTCGAAACGAGTCCCGACGAGCGCCTGTTCGACATCTTGGATGTCACCGACACCGAAGAAATCACCGTAAATCTTCGCTTCAGTGATTGTCCCTTTGTTGACGTTCAAGCGGACATCGATTGTCCCGATTGGGAAACGACGTTTCGACTCGACATCAAACTTCGGCGATTTCCCGAAGTTCCAGTCCCAGTTCGCATAACGTTCTTTCGAGATATCATGGACAATTTCCCAATCCTCATCACGAAGCACGTAACGCTCTGGCTGCTCTCCATCGTAAATCGAATGGAGCAACGCCTCGACGAAATGTTCCATCTCCATCTCACGCTCTAAAAATTCAGTGATGTTCGCTACACGACTACGGACCGACTTAATTCCTTTTGAGCGCATTTTCTCTTCCGAGACATTGAGCGAGTTGACGACTTCTTCAATGTTCGAGTTGAACATGAGCGTCCCGTGGCTGAACATACGTCCGCGCGTCGTGAATTGTGCGTTCCCACTGATTTTACGTTCACCGACCTGAATATCGTTACGGCCTGTTAGCTCCGCCTCGACACCGAGGTTACGTAAGGCATCCACGATTGGTTGCGTGAACTTCTTATAGTTATTGAACGAGTTGCCATCGTCTTTTGTGATGAAGCTGAAGTTCAAGTTTCCTTCATCGTGATAGACGGCACCGCCACCAGAGAGGCGACGTACGACATCGATGCCGTTCTCTTCAATGTACTTCAAGTTGACCTCTTCAGACGTGTTTTGGTTTTTCCCGATGATGATCGATGGACCGTTAATATAGAACAAGAAGTAGTCTTCATGGTCTACGTTCAAGTGTTTTAAGATATACTCTTCGACCGCCAAGTTAAGCTTTGGGTCGCGGATATCTGGATTAAAAATAAATTTCACAGTCTATTTCCTCCTAGTCGGATGTTCGTTACTCGTATTATACGAGACGAGACGATGACTCGACAAATCTTTTACTTCCACTCACCTGTCATCACTCGTTTCAAGGCGTTCGCCACCCCATACTCGTCGTGACGCTCTGTGACGTGGTCGCTGATAGCAATCAAGTCCTCATGGCTGTTCCCCATTGCAATCCCTTTTCCGGCCACTTTGAACATCGGTACGTCATTCAAGTTATCACCGATGACGACGACTTCTGATAAATCGATACCGTAATGTTCAGCGAGCTTCGTCACACCGTTTCCTTTATCTGCGCCGTGTGCCATCACTTCAATGTTGTCATTACCTGAAGATGTGACGTACACACCTTCGACTTGTGCTTCGATTTCTTTCCAAAGCGCCGTCATTTTCTCGAGATGGCTTGAGAACGCGATGAACTTATAGACACGTCCTGCTTCCTCACGAATGAAGCTCTCGATGTCGTCGACAATCTTGACGTCTTCATTGACATAGTAGCGATTCTTAAAGAATTCATACATCTCGAGCGAGCGGTCGTCACCATTCGCTTTCAGGTTTTTCATCGATGCTTCAATCAAGTCGCCACGGCTCGCCACGAGTCCAGCTTCCGTGTACATCTCGTAAAAGACGTCCGCATACTTATGGTCTTGATGAAGGACTTCAATGACCTGAAGTGCCTCTTCGATCGTCAAGTCGATTTCATGAAGGACTTCTCCTGATGTGTCGAGCACGCGTCCCCCATTCGACGATACGATTGGGCAAGAAAGGCCGACCTCATCTAGGATTTGTTTCGCATTCACATAGTTGCGCCCCGTCGCAATTGCGAATCGAATGCCTGCTGCCTCTGCTTCACGAACGATTTCTGCCGTCTCGTTCGCAATCTTGGTGTGGTTGTGCAAAATTGTACCGTCCATGTCTGATACAAAAAGTTTATACGTTGCCATCTTCCATCACTCCTTTTTCTCTTTCGCTTCTAACTATAACAAAAAGAGAGGGATTCGGAACAATCCGAACCCTCCCTTCATCAAATCTCAATTTTTTTCACGCAATGCTTTCACTTGTTCCCGCACACTCTTCACACAGTCTGGCATCCCGATTCCGTCATAGGCGATTCCAGCCAGAATGACTCCAGGATATACCCGGCTCATCTCGGCACGAAGCGCTTTGACGCGATCCGCATGAAAGACGGCATACGGTGGCAGACCGTCACGAAGTCGACTGACGACTGTCTGAATCGGATCACGGTGAATTTTCATGAGACCTCGAAGATCATGTAACGCTGTCTCGATGATTTCTTCATCGGACGCTTCCACGATGTCATCTGCCCCCGGTCGACCTAAAAAGACACGGAGGACGTGATATCCTTCCGGCACGGCATGTGGCCATTTTTGGTCGATGAACGTACAAGCCGTTATCGTCACGTCTGCTTCCTGACTCGTCACAAATCCTGTCCCAACGAATGGGAGCTCGATATCTTCTTCTTTAAAGACAAGCGAGCAAGTCGCCGTCGCATGCGGTTTCATATCCGCCAAAAAGTCACTATCGACTTTCGGGAGGAACTGACGAATGAGGCGTGGTGGGACCGTCAATACGAGATGATCCGTGTCGATATCTCCACGATTCGTGAATAATCGATACCCGTCCTCACGCTCGGACACTTGCTCGACGGAACAGTTCAATACGACCTCCGTCCGTTCCAATCGTTCGGCCAGACGATCCGTGAGCGATTTTAGTCCTCGTTTTAATGAGGCAAACTGTCCTACTTTTTTCGCCCCAACTTCAGCGACCCGTTGTTCGGGACGTAGATGACGCATCCCTTCATACAAGTTCCCGTATTTCTTTTCTCCCTCGATGAACTGAGGGAATGTCGACATCGCACTCATTTGATCGATGTCCCCGGCATAGATACCAGAGAGCAACGGTTCGATCAAGCGGTCGACAATCGGGTCCCCGACACGTTCACGAAGGTAAAGACCAAGCGAGACGTCCGAATCTGGTGCTTCTACATCAGGTGGTGTCAGCAACATCTGTTTCAAGTTTTCGTGTTCTTCTTCCGAGAGCAACGTCGTCTCACGAAACGCGTTGACATCTAGCGGAATTCCCATCACTGTCTGCTTCGGAATCGGATGGAGTCCGTCATGATGGAGAACGTAAGCCTGTCCGACGCCGTTTCGAACGAGTTCATCACCTAAACCGACGTCTTCAATCAATTCTGTCATAGCTGTCTTTCTAAAAACGTACGAATCCGGTCCACGTTCAACCGCAAACTCGCCCGTCTCATACGTGTCAATCTTCCCACCGAGACGGTCTGTCGCCTCAAGCAATGTGATTGAAACGTCTTCCGGCAAATAACGCTCCGCATAAAAAGCGGCGGTGAGACCTGTGATCCCACCACCGACAATCGTAAATTTACGCATGATGCACGATCACGCTTTCCATTCGATCCGCGATGGCTTCGATGAAGCTTCGCTCTGCATTTGGCATAGCTGGACGTGCGTAATGGACACCGAGGCGGTCACAGACGACTTTACATTCGACATCGTTATCGAACAATACTTCGAGGTGATCTGCGACAAAGCCGACCGGCGTGTAGACGAACGCTTCATAGCCATGCTTTTCATAAAGTTCAGCCGTTAAATCTTGCACATCCGGTCCAATCCATGGATCCGGTGTATTTCCTTCTGACTGCCAACCGACTTCCACGTTCGGTACACCTGTCGCCTGAGCAATCTTATCTGCTGTCTCTTTCAATTGATCTGGATACGGGTCGCCCCCAGCCAAAATCTTTTCAGGAAGACTGTGTGCCGATACGATGAGACATGCTTTTTCAGCCGGTACAGGCAAGTTCGCAAACGTCTCTTTGATCGCCTCTGCCCACCAGTTAATAAATTTCGGCTCGTCATACCACGAGTCGACTGAACGGATGTCGATGCCATACTTCGCTGCTTCTTCATGAGCACGACCGTTATATGACTTGACGCTATATGACGAGTAATGAGGTGCCAAGACGACCGATACCGCTTCTTTGATGCCGTCGTTCGCCATTTGCGCGACCGCATCTTCTACGAACGGTTCGATATGCTTCAATCCGATATACAGTTTGAACTCGATTTCACCTACATGGCGCTCATTCAAGATGTCACGAAGCGTCTCCGCTTGATCGATCGTGATTTTTGCGAGCGGAGATACGCCGCCAATCGCTTCATAGCGTTCCGTCAAATCTTGGAGCGCTTCCGGCGATGGTTTACGTCCGTACCGAATATGCGTGTAGTAACGTTCGATATCTTCCGGCTTGTACGGTGTCCCGTACGCCATGACAAGTAGTCCGACTGTTTTCATGATTCATTGCCTCCCATTTTTTCGCGTGAGTAATCGTGAATGAATGCCGTCAATTTGACGAGTACGGCTGGATCGACTTCCGGGAACACCCCATGTCCCAAGTTGAAGACGTATCCTGGCTGCTTCATTCCTTCATCCAAAATCTCTTTTACCTTCTCTTCGATGACCGGCCACGGTGCCAGTAAGAACGACGGGTCCAAGTTTCCTTGGACAGCCTTTGTGATCCCGCGGTCGCGCGCTTCTTGTACCGATAGACGCCAATCGAGTCCGACCACATCTAGTGGAAGGTCGTGCCATTCTTCGATTTGATGGCTCGCTCCGACTCCATGCATGATGAGCGGGATGTCGAGGGAACGTAATTCTTTGAAAATACGTTCCGTCGTCGGCTTGATGTAACGCGCATAGTCTTTACGGCTGAGCGTCCCGACCCACGAATCAAACAATTGGAACGCTTGAATGCCAGCATCCGCTTGCGCCTTCGCATACGTGATGACCATGTCACCGAGTTTTTCCATCAACGCATTCCATACATCCGGTTCTGCATACATGAGCGCTTTCGTACGATGGTAGTTCCGTGACGGACCACCTTCGATCATGTAGCTCGCCAATGTGAACGGCGCCCCTGAAAAGCCGATGAGCGGGACTTCTAATCGTTCCCGAAGTAAACGGATTGTGTCGAAGACGTATGAGATATCATCTGGGTTTAACGGTTTTAAGCGTTCCACATCTTCCATCGTTCGATATGGATTGTCGATGACCGGTCCGATTCCGCTCTTAATCTCGACATCCACCCCCATCGATGGAAGTGGCGTCATGATGTCTTTATATAGAATGGCCGCGTCGACTCCGAGTTGTTTCACCGGAAGTTCCGTGACATATGCACAAAGTTCAGGATCATGCGTGATCTCGAATAGTGACCTCGTCTTTTTAATCTCTCGATATTCCGGTTGATAGCGTCCGGCTTGGCGCATATACCATACAGGTACATAGTCTGTCGCCTCTCCTTTAAACGCTTTTAAAATAGTATCGTTCATACGTCGCGTCATTCCCCTCTAAATTTCTCCTACACTCTTTATTCTCGTGTTTGTGAACTCAAAAACATTATACAGAAATTAATTAGAATTATGCTAATGTGAAGCATTTTCATTGTGTTTTCTTTGTGTCATTTTTTTGTCGGAAATGTTCGGAAAGCCGAATTCAACTGACCGCGAATCAAATCGTCACGCTGCTTCGCCGATAATCGACGCTCTCGCTCTTTAATATCTTGAATTCGCCATCCATCTTCCAATTTAGTCGCCACTTCAACCAAACGCTCCACGTCATGGAAAGAATATTTACGTGAACCGCCTTTCGTACGTTCAGGAAAGACGAGACCTTTTTCTTCATAATAACGGACCTGACGCTCAGAAAGTCCCGTCAACTCAGTCACGACACCCATCCCAATCACTTTCTTCGATTTATAGTCCATTTGCCCTCGCCCTCCTCAATAAAAAAACTATGTCAGATAATCTGACAAAATGCAATCCAACATCAAATTTTCGTTTTACACTGAAGTCAACTTTTGGAAAGCACCTAAGAAAAAGGAGGGCATGAACATGGAAGACATTCTCTATTATATGGACACGCTGTATGTACTCATCGCTGCATTGCTCGTATTGACGATGCAATTAGGTTTCGGATTACTCGAGACAGGGACGCTTCGGGCGAAGAACGCCGGTCACGTCGCGGTCAAACAAATTATCAGCCTCTCTGTGGCGGCACTCGCTTTTTGGGCGGTCGGATTCGGCCTCTCGTTCGGTGACGGAACGACTTGGTTTGGGACAGAAGGATTCTTCTTAAGCGGATCGTTCACAAGCCTCGACTGGGCGAACGTATCAATCGACATCAAATTCTTATTCCAGTTATCATTCGTTGCGGTATCCCTCGCTATCGCTTGGGGTGGATTTGCGGAACGGGCTAAGCTTTCTGCCTACGTTCTCTTCGGTATCTTCTTCGTCGCCATCCTCTACCCGATTGTTGCACGCTCAGTATGGGCTGGCGGAATGCTCGGATCAATGGGGATGCAAGACTTCGCAGGTTCGGCGGTCGTTCACCTTCAAGGTGGGATGGCGGCTCTCATGGCGACTATCATCTTGAAACCACGTCGCAAGACGGAATCACTCGCTGGTCACAACCACGTGTTGACGGTCGTTGGCGGTCTCGTACTTTGGCTTTGCTGGTTCGGATTCAACGCTGGTTCAACGATGTCGGTCGCTGACGGATTCTTCGGTTACGTGGCGTTGACAACAATGCTCGCAACAGCAGCTGGTGCGCTTGGTGCCCTTGCCATTGTCATGCTCCACCGTAAGACGGCAGACATCCCGACGATCGTCAACGGTGTTCTCGGAGCACTCGTTGCCATCACAGCAGCTTGTGCGTTTGTAGAGCCTTGGGCAGCAGTCGTCATCGGTGCCCTCGCATCGATTGCAACTTACGGAACGAGCATCTTGATGGCAAAATATGTGGACGACCCACTCTGCGCCTTCTCTGTACACGGCGTGGCTGGTATTATCGGGACACTCGCACTCGGTTTCTTCGCTTCTCCTCGACTCGTCGAAATTACAGGTATCGGTTCTGCCGGTCTCTTCTACGGCGGCGGATTGACACAGCTCGGCGTTCAGACACTCGGCGTATTGATCGCCATGGTCATCGCTGGTGGCGGAAGCTACGCGTTCTTGAAACTCCTTGACGTCACAATCGGTCTTCGCGTTACAGAAGAACAAGAAGATGTCGGTCTCGATATCGCAGAGCATGGTGTATCAGCATATGGTGAAGTCGAAGAAACAACAGAGAAACCAGGACGCCTTCCGAAGATTCTCGGTTCGAGCGTATCGGTTATGTCTCCTAAAAAATAATTCGAACTATCGATTGATAAGGAGGGGTTAGTCACCAAAATATGGTGACTAACCCCTTTTTCGCTTTACACCAATTCAAATAACGGTAAAATGAAGTCGTGAAATTTTTACGCATCATGACATTTACTGGAGGTATGACTTATAAACGCTCTTGATTTCGCACTATTCTTACTCGTTTTTATTTCCGTTATGATCTTCTTTTTTGTAAAGTTCATCAATCGACCGAAAAGAAGATGAACAACTATTAACATGTCAAAAAATCATCTATCGCTTAATACAAAATGAAAGACGAACGAGATGTTGTTTGAACCGTCTCGTTCGTCTATTTTTTTGTATATCTATTCGTCACTATTTACGTCAACCGTCTCAAGTAATAACGAATGACCACAATGGATAAAATCAGCCCGACTGCCGCGTCCCATGTCGCACCAAATCCAACCGAGGCGAGCACGAGCACGATGGATTGCACGATGAGTAACCGCATCGCCCACCACGAATAGCCTTCGATTCGCTCTTGACGGGTGATTGGTAGCCAGGACACAATGGAAATCGCCTCTAACCGTTTAAACAATGGAACGAGCTGTAACGCTGTCAGCCCTACAAATAGTGGTGTGACGAATCCTACATACCAACCGCCTGACATCCACATGACGATGAGCGCCACCGCCGTCAATCGAAGAATCAGGTCGAGGGAGTCGTTCGAACGAATAATCCGAAGACCGTACACGTAACGGGACGCATCGACGCGTTGGAGCACTCGTTTTTCGAGCAGCTTTGTCAGAAGTCGTCGTTCCCGCACTTCTTCTTTCAAGGTCGGCAAGTCGACGAACCAGCTGATGACTCGTTCAAACTGAGCCCGACTCTTCTCCTCAAGCGCCAACCAGTGTAAAAGTGGGATTCGTTCGTTTCGTTTTACATGTAAGAAAATGAACGACATGAACGCGGGCACCCACGCCCACTCTGTCCAATCCATTAGAAGACATGCGCCGCTCACGAGCGCGAACGGGACGATGAGCCATTCGCGTACCCCTTCCACTTTTGCCAATCGACCTGCAGCCGAAAGTAACATCATCGTGACAACGAACGATAATACCTCAATTCCCGTATAGCTCTCCGTCCGCACGAGAAGCGGCAATAAAATGAGTAAGACGAGAAGTGCTCGGATTGTCGCAAAGCCGATATTGAACAAGCGCACACCAATCATATAGGAACGAATCATCCCTAGTTCCGGGAGGAGGAACACTTGATCCGCCTCTTGGATAAACGTTCTCGGACGATGACCGAGCGGGATGAGAATGAGAACCGCTGCGGCAATCCACACCCCCGGAAACGTCCCATCAATTCGTTCTAAAAAGTTGTTGTAGACAAATGCCCCGTAAATCAAAGTGAAGTAGAGTGTGAACAAGAGTCCGCCGTTTGCGACGTAGCGACTATATTTGACGACCTCTTCCATCCAGTTGCCGAGTCTTGATGTAAATCGATTCATGACGACCGTTCCTCCGACGCAATCGCCTCTACATAAATGTCATCGAGTGTCGCATCAGGTGACAATTGATACTTGTCTCGCAACTGTGCGGCCGTCCCGTTCGCGATGACGACACCTTGATGAAGGAAGACGAAACGGTCGCAATGCCGCTCCGCTGTCTCAAGAATATGGGTCGACATCAAAATCGCACAGTCTTGTTTGTACTCATCAAACAGTTGGAGCAACTGACGAATCGCTAGTGGATCAAGACCGACGAACGGCTCATCGACGATGAGGAGCGGCGTCTTCGTCACAAGGGCGCATAAGATCATCGCCTTTTGTCGCATCCCTTTTGAAAAGACGGACGGGAACCAAGTAAGTTGTTTTTCCATTCGCATTTCTTTTGCTAAACGCTTCGTCCGTTCGGTCAATTCTTCAGGACTTACGTCATATGCTTTCCCCATCAACTCAATGTGTTCTTGTAAGGTTAACGTCTCGTATAAAATCGGTGTCTCCGGTATGTAACTTACTTTCTTACGATACCTTTTTTCTGAAGACTCTAATGTTTCTCCATCAATTTCGATTTTTCCGGATAGTGGTGACAAGAGACCCAAAATGTGTTTGATCGTCGTCGATTTTCCAGCTCCATTTAGCCCTATCAACCCAACAAGCTCTCCTTTTTTCACTTCAAACGAAACGTCGTGCAAAACTTGCTTTCCGATATATCCGCCGTTCAATCGATCGACGTGCAGCATGAAAACCACACCTTTCATTTTCAACTTTTTTTCGTGATATATGTTTTAAATGTTGTCACATGGGAATAATCTGAACTGTAAGGCATTTTAAAATAAAACATCAATACTCCCATTGTTCCACAAAATCGTTGAAAAGAACAATGGGCAAACAGAGGAAGGAGAAATGAATTATGGGGTTTATTCTTTATTTGATTATCGGAGGTATCATCGGTTGGTTAGCAGGATTAATTTTAGGTAAGGACGTACCAGGTGGAATCATCGGTAACATCATCGCAGGGATCATCGGTGCTTGGTTGGGTGGACTCATCTTCGGTGATTTCGGACCAATCGTAGCGGATATCGCGATTATCCCAGCTCTTATCGGTGCGATTATCCTTATTTTAATCGTATCGTTCGTCATGAAATCAATGCGTAAGAAATAATTATTTATGTACAGGAGGGGCTTCCATAATGGAATGTCCCTCTTTTTTCATTGAATCAATAAATACATCGCGTCATTTTTTTCAATAAACTGCTTCTCCGTTTCAAGACCAAAGAACGTGAAGAATGATTCGAAGAAGGATTGACCGTAATCCCACTCTGTTCCGAGTTTGTGTTCTGTCTTTTCATTTGGTTCGCCGAGTAATGCAATCAAGTCGTCTGGTCGTTTATCAAGATCGATTAAAACTGACTGCACGTCTCCCTTTTCAAACACGACAGTCAATCGCTCATAATCCCATTCATCGTCACGTTTCCCATCTGGCTCTCCTAACGTTTCTTGAACCTTTCCTTCTGATTGTCCAATCAACGAATCAATCGTTTCTAACGGATGACCGGTTTGCGCTTCTACTTCGATCTCAATCAACTCTGCCCGCTTCAAATCGAACTGTCCCACAATCGCTTCACTCGATTCCGGCATCAATGCATACTCGAGCGATTCAGGAGATGTTAATTGAATCGTCTCTGTTTCGGACACCGTCTCACCATTCGCCACGGCGACCGCCTTCACATCATAACTTCCTGGCATCTTCTCGAACGTGAATCGTCCGTTCGCTTCATCAATCCGACCGACGCGCTGCCCATCGACCCAAATATTCGTCAACGGTACGTCTGAAGTGACATCGATTCGTTGTGGCAATAATTCAATCCGATAATCTGAAAAGCCAAAGCGCCCTTCACCTGTATCAATCAATCGAAACAGCCCTTCCGCTTCCATGCCTTTCGTCCGATTTGCGCGATCTTGTGCGACTTCGGCGATGGCATCGCCACGAATGGATTTTTCATCGTTCAGCCAGCCCATAAACCGCAGTGCCTCAGCACGCGTTAACGTTTCGCCTTGATATTCTACCTTTTCCTCAAAGAAAGCACGGTCTTCCTCTAATAAGGCCTCTTTAAATGCGACGTGAATCTTATCTTGCTTCGCCGCTGGTTTGTATCCATATATATAGAAGACAATGGCTCCGACTAAAATAGTGAAAATAGATAATAGAAGAATCATTTTGGAATGACGTTCTTTCTTTCGACTTCTTGTATACGACATCTTTTCGCCTCCTTTCTTCAGTGCTTACTTCAAGTATAAAAGGAATCATTCTCTCTTCCAATCGTTCTTGCGCCTGAATTTCCGTGGTATGATGAAACAGAAATGACTTTTTAGAATGGAGGAATATAGATGCATACCGATCCAACCTGTATCTTTTGCAAAATCGCTCAACAAGAAATCCCGTCGTATCGGGTATATGAAGATGAGGCGGTCGTCGCTTTCCTCGACCTCTCGCAAGTGACAAAAGGTCACACGCTCGTCATCCCGAAACATCATGCGAAAAACGTTTACGAGCTACCTGAAGAGGTCGCAGCGGACGTCTTCAAACGCGTCCCGACCATCGCGAAGGCCATTCAACGCGAAACAGGGGCAATCGGCATGAACGTCTTGTCGAATGCTGAGGAAGTTGCCGGACAAACGGTCTATCACTTCCACATTCATTTAATTCCACGTTTCGGACACGAAGATGGATTCGGAGCAAAATGGATTACACAAAATGATGCGTTCACATCTGAAGAACTCACAACCCTCGCATCGAATATTCAATCACACGTTTAAGACAGACCGAGACCCGTCAATCGATGACGGGTCTCGTTTTTTATGATTGATTGATTGAATCAAGGTGACGTTTCCGTTCTTCTTCTAATTGCGCTCGCTCGACCTGAAGTTTGATTGCCACTTCGTATAACTGTTGACGCGTCTTAACAGATGTCGCTTGTTCAAATTCTTTTCGTAATTCAGTTAGACGGGTATCTATTTCAAGCATACGTTTTTCTCGTATCGATTCTTCGCGTGCCTGCTCTGTTTGTTTCGACGCTTCATACCCCGCCTCTAGTGTGTTCATAATGGAGTCGGCCCAAGTGTCATCTCCCAGTCGTTTCGCAGCGAGATACAGGTCAAGCATGTCATCTACCCAACGCTTCGCTTTCTCCACTGAGGATCACCTTCCTTTACCTGTATTTTAAAATAAAATGATTTTTCGGTCAAAATTGAATGTTCTGAAAAATTTTATTTGCGATATAGGTTTTTAATCACTCTTTTTTGGTAAAATAATATGAAAAGAATGTAATTCGGATTATCCGAGCTTGAGGAGGGGAATGTTTTGTCGAGTCGCCAACGTCGAGATTGGATTGCTTTCGGCTTTGTTTTAGCATTTTTAGGAGTTGCCACGTTTAAAAAACTGGCGCGAGGTACCTCAAACGATGCTGCTGCTCAACAACATCGAGCATCCACAATCACTACGCTAAAAGAACAATTTGGGAATGTGGCGAAACATGCATCGCAAGTTGCCGCCGCAGGGAAATTGCAAGGAAAAGAATTGACTGATCAAGTGAAAGCCGAAGTCGAACGCTATCAACAAGACATTCAGCCTTCAGTCGAGCGAATTCAAGGGAACCTTCAGGAACTCTCGAACGTACAGTCTGCTATGACTGACAACACTGTCAATCAAACACAGTGAGTGTTTGAGGTCATCGTCCGTCGATTACTTTTGATTTTTTATCCGGAAAGGATGGATCGAAATGGAACACGAAAAAGAATTCACTGGCCCTGAGGCCATGCTCTATAGCCACAAAATTATTCAATTGAGTAAGGCTTTGTGGAAAACCGTCGAAAAAGATTGGCAAAACTGGATTAAACCATTTGATTTAAACATCAATGAGCACCACATCTTATGGATTGCCCACGCGTTAGGCGGCGCATCGATCTCTGAAATTGCAAAATATGGCGTCATGCACGTCTCGACCGCTTTCAACTTCTCGAAGAAGTTAGAAGATCGTGGATTACTTACGTTTTCGAAAAAAGAGACGGACAAGCGAAACACGTATGTCCAATTGACACCTGAAGGAGAATCGTTGTTGCTTGAAACGATTCACGCGTTTGATCCAGAAGGAAACGGCGTATTCCGCGCTTCACTTCCGCTCCAAGAACTTTATGGCAAGTTCCCTGACTTAACAGACATGACGGCCATCGTGCGTCGTTTATATGGGGACAACTTCATGGATATCTTTGCTGAAACATCAAAAATGATCACAGAAGAGGCAGGCAGACGTCCTGATGAGGATGAACTCAGTCAAGAAGCCTAACCTGCCGATAGAGTGGCTCTGTGACGTCTAACTCGATTCCTTGACGGACGCATGCCCCAAGAATCGTTTTCACGTCTAGCCTTGAATCTAACATACCCACAAAATGGACGAGCAACGGTTCTATGGACGTAAACCCATAGCGCATTTGCTCGTTTTGTCGTGCCCGAATATCCTCAAGCAACTGATAAAACGCCTCTACGTCCTGCTTCGTCAAGTTCGCTCGAATCACTTCATATTCAAACGGACGGTCCGTCCAATCGACAATCTCGAGTAAGATCTTCATCTGATATGATAAATGCTCGACCTTCTCTTCTAGTGACACTACCCTCACCCCATCATTTCACATTCTATTACATCATTATACGACAGGATTGTGTGCTATGATACTGTACAGACAAGAGAACAGCTGTCATGATTAGGAAAATGTGATATAGTCGGACTTAGAAACTTTAAAGAATTATTAGGGGTGGAATACATGTCAAACGGAATGACAAACGAACCAAAAAAGCAAGATAAAAAATTCTCAACCGGCGCTCTCGTCGGTGCATCTGCACTCGCACTGATCATCGGTGCTGGCGGCACATACGCAGCGACAAACGCAGGTGGCGAATCAGACGATTCAGCAGTCGTCACATATAAAGGCGGCGAAATCACACGCGGTGAAATCGCGGACATGAGTTACGACCGCATGGTGCCACAACTCGCATTCCAAGAGACGATGAATGCACTTCTTGAAAAAGAATATGGTGATCAAGTCGAGCAAGAAAAAGTAGATGAAGAGTTCAGCAAAACAGAAGAACAATTCAACTCAAAAGAAGAATTCGAACAAGCGATTCAACAAGCCGGCATGAGCGGCACAGAAGAGTTCAAAGAAGCGCTTCGCGGACAAATGCTTGTCGACGTAGCAAAATCTGAACTTGTCGACGTGACGGATGAAGAAGTTGAAGCACAGTTCGCAAAAGAAAACGTGGAAGTGGAAGCTAGCCACATCCTCGTCGAATCAGAAGAAGAAGCACAAGACATCATCAAACAGTTGAATGACGGTGCAGACTTCGCTGAACTCGCGAAAGAAAAATCAACAGATACAGGTTCTGGTGAAAAAGGTGGAGAGCTCGGTTACTTCTCTACAGGCACGATGGTACCTGAATTCGAAGAATATGCATTCAAAGAAGACGTGGTTGGAAAAGTCTCTGAGCCAATCCAATCGCAATTCGGTTTCCACGTCATTAAAGTGACAGACCGTAAAGAGAAAGACTTGAAACTCGAAGACGAGAAAGACCGTATTCGTGAAGAGTTGGCAACAGAAAAATCAGCTTCTGTCGATGCAAACAAAATTTACGCGGAGTTGATTGAAAAATACAACGTTGACGTAAAAGATGCAAAAGCAGAGCAACAATTTGACGCTGTCAAAGAAGCAATCAAAAACGCAGACGAGTCTTCTGAAGAGTCGACTGAACAATAAGACAAAAATGGCACTCCGTAATGGAGCGCCATTTTTTTATGGACATATTATAACTTTGGACGATAGAAGGCACGGTTATCGAGTGCCATGACACGCTCCGTAAACGTACCCGGCTCGACACCTTCATACGCTTTCTCGAACATGTTCATCCGCGCGTCGATGTTGTCGATGAAGAATAACATCTCCGCTTCAGGGAGTTGTGGCGTATTCGCCGATCCCCACTCCGGTTTCCCATGATGACTTAAGACGAGATGTTGCAACAACGTCGTCACTTCTCGGTCCGTCCCGAGCTCACGTGAGACGACTTCTAGTTCAGATGCCATGAGTGAGAGATGGCCGAGCAACTTGCCTTCAAGCGTATATTCTGGTGTAATCGCATCCGACAACTCGATGACTTTCGCCAAGTCATGCAAGATCACGCCCGCAATCAACAGGTCTCGGTTCAACGACGGATACAGGTCACACATCGTGTCCGCAAGCTTCAGCATCGACATGACGTGGAATGCGAGTCCGGAATAGACCGCGTGATGATGTCGCACAGCAGCCGGATACGTGAAGTATGCCTCTTCGTGACGATTGACGACTTCTTCAACGAGACGACGAATCTCATCGTGTTGAAGTGACGTGACGAACCCACGGATTGTCGTTTCAAGTTCCGACTTCGGAATCGGCGCCGACCGAACGTACGGAGCGATATCGACTTCTTGCTCGATGATTGAAATTTGCTTCAACTTCAATTGCGTCCGTCCACGATAGTCCATCACTTCACCGGCCGCATGGACGATTTTTTTCGTCGCATACTTTTCGGTATCCGAACTATCCCATAATTTCGTTTCGATTTCGCCACTCTCGTCGCAAAGGATTAATGTTAAATAAGGCTTTCCGTTCCCGGCAAGTCCCTTATACGATTGTTTGATCATGACATATTGGTCTAGCGTGTCGCCCACTTTGAGCTGACCGATTTTTGTCGTCAATGAAAGCACCTCTCTCTTGTTCAGTACCTTCATCTTATCGAAACTTTGCGACAGATGCCAACATTCCTGACAATTTGGGAATACTACTACTATAGCGAATTGGAGGAATAGACAATGGAATGGGATTGGTACACGCGCCCCGAGGATTATGTGGAAGTAGATTCTCGATATGCACTGGCCTATACGTATTGGCTCGAGCAGTTGACGACCGCAAGTGTCACTAAAATCGTGGTCGAGGATGGTTATATGTACGGGTCACTCACACTCGACTACGAGCAGTTAGAACGTGAGCCTCAGAAGATTGGGCACTATTTTATCGGGCCTGATTTTTTATGGACGATTGGATTTGACGATTTGCATCACGAATCAATCCTTGCGAAAGACTGCAACTCACCGATTGAAGCGTTCTATGAGTTGCTTGCCGAACGGATGAACAATTACTTTCACGGAATCGATGAATTCGAAGAACGACTTCTCGTGGCACAGCGAGAAATGGCAGGACAAGTCCCTGCCACGTTCATGAATGAAATCTTTGGTCTTCGGAGTGAGATCGAACGTTGGTCCGATACCGTCACTCCTTATAAAGAACTTGTCATGGCAGGACGTGAGGCCTTTCTCGATATCGACCTACAGACGTTGAGACCTTATCAACTTGCGGATTATCGAGTAAGTCGACTATTGACGTTGATCAATCACTATCAAGGTGACGTCATCGCGATGACAGACCTCGCCTCGACACTTTCTAACTTTCGGGGAAATGAAATCATGAAGGCGCTCACCGTCTTCACGGCACTCACGACCCCTGTCGTCGCGTTCGGCGCGGTATGGGGGATGAACTTTAAAGCGATGCCTGAACTGGACTGGCCGCTCGGTTACGCGTTCGCCTGGTTGATGATTCTATTCTTCACCCTTCTTATTCAAGTATGGTTGAAACGGAAGAATTGGATTGGTTCGTTGTTACAATTCCCGAATCAAACCACTTCATCAAAGAATAAAACGAAACAAAAATCTAAAAAAACGAACAAAAGTTCGTTATAATAAAGAAAAGAGATTTGCACAGGAAAGGTGATGTTATGGAACGACTCATCATTCATGTGGACATGGATGCCTTTTATGCCTCCGTCGAACAACGGGATCGTCCAAATTTACGTGGAAAACCTGTCATCGTCGGTGGACCACCTCACAGTCGTGGAGTCGTTGCCACTTGTTCATATGAAGCGAGGAAGTACGGCGTACACAGCGCGATGTCATCACGTCGCGCTTTTGCCTTGTGTCCACACGCCACGTTTGTCAAACCACGATTCCAAGCCTATCGACAAGTCAGCACACAGGTCATGGACATCTTTAAGTCGGTCACTCCTCTCGTCGAACCTTTATCCCTTGATGAAGCCTATTTGGACGTGACCGAAAATACGCTGTTGAGCACATCAGGTCCGTATATCGCCCGCTATATTCTAGGCGAGATTAAACGTCGTACCGGTCTTACGGCATCCGCTGGCGTCGCGCCTTCAAAATTCGTCGCAAAAATTGCGTCCGGCTTTGATAAGCCGAACGGCCTTACCGTAGTCTCGTCTGAGAAAGTCGCTGATTTCCTCGCTCCCCTCTCCATCGAAGCGATGCATGGTGTCGGAAAAGTGACCGCCCAAACGCTTTATAAAAGTGGCTATCATACAATCGGTGACCTTCAACAAGCTCGTCCCGAACAACTGAAGGCCATCTTTGGACATGATCGCGGACAACAACTGTATGAACTGGCACATGGACGAGATACGCGTCCTGTCGTCGCCACACGAGAGCGTAAGTCGATCGGATCGGAAACGACGTTTGCGTTTGACATCGACGACCCCGAAGAAGTATTCGAACGGGTCATTCCCGAAATGGAAGACGTGTTGCGTCAGCTCGATCGTCGCGAACTGAGTTGCCAAACAGTCACCATCAAATTAAAGACGAGCGAGTTTCAGGCTAGAAGTCATCAAATCAAATTGAATCATCCGACGCATGACCATGATGAGATTCGACGACTAGCAAGACGCCTCTTCGATGAGATGAATGTCACCGAGCCCGTTCGCTTGATTGGACTGACCGTATCGGACTTGATTCCTCGAACTGAATCCACACGTCAACTGACATTTGACGAACTAACGAAACCTTCTCTTGAAGAATGAATGACCATTCATTAAAATAGAGAAAAAGGGGGTCATGTGAATGGAGACATACACGGTGACAGGATTCGAAAATGATGGCACACTCGTGTTGAATGAAATGTTCGAAGCGAGCGATGATCAATCGGCCAAACAGCAAGGACTCGACATGCTTCGAGCAGCAGGGCATGAACATAAAGGTGCGCGCATCGTTCGCCGGGGACAACTCATCTATTTCGAACGCTGCAAATTACCGGGGAAATTAAAAGGAACGGCATCTTAAGACAAGGCAGACCGACATAAACGGTCTGCCTTTCTCTATTCAACACAACGTTAGAATGGAAAGAGAAACAGAATCATCAGGATTCCGACGATCCCGGTGAGCAGTTGTAACGGCACACCGACTTTGACAAAGTCTATAAACCGATAGCCTCCTACACTAAACACCATCGCATTTGTCGGAGAACCGAACGGTGTCATGAAAGCAAGGGAGGCTGAAATGGCGACAGCGATGACGAACGGGACTGGACTTACCGCCATGGATTCCGATAGAGCGATGGCTAGCGGAATAAACAAAATAGCAGTCGCGGTGTTCGAGATGATTTGACTGAGGACCATCGTCGCAAGAAATAAAACGACGAGGACCCAGGCTGGACCAAAGCCCGCGAACGACTGCCCAATCCAGTCGACAAGCCACGTCATGATCCCCGCCTTCTCAAGCGCTGTTCCTACCGGGATCATCGCGGCAATCAAGACGAGTGAAGACCATTGAATCGATTGATACGCAATGTCTAGGTGGCGCACGGCGCCGCTCATCACCATCGCAAGTGCTGCCAGCCAAACCGCAACGGTCGGATCAACCCATTCAAACACGAACAACGTCATCATCATAACCATGATCACACCTGCCGCAAGTTGATGATGACTCGACACCGTCCGATTCGCTACATCCGTCACCCGCTCGTTCGAGAGGAGTAGTCGTGCCTCTTGTTCAACCCGCTCTAAATCGTCCCACTTCCCTTGTACCATCAACAAGTCCCCTTGTTTTAGCGGCGTATCTTTCAGGTGTACTTGTGCAATTTCTTCTTGTGGGCGGATGACACGCAAGACGTTCACATGAAACTCATTCCGTAACTGGCTCTCATGAAGACATCTCCCTACAAGTTGACTCGACCCTGGAATCGTGAACATGACGATGCCACCGGTCTTGTCATAGACGTTTGTTGCCTCAACCTGCTGAAACGGAATGTGTTGTTGTTCCGAGAGAGAACGGACTCGCTGCTCATCCCCACTGACGAGGATCGACCCGGCACGCAATACGGTGTCAGCGCGAGCAGTTTCGTAATGCCGCCCTATCCCTTTCACTCGTTCCTTTAGGACGATGATACCGTCACGCGACCATTTCAATTCACTTAGTCGTTTGCCAATCAACGGATGTACCTCGTCAATCGACAGGACATACACGTTCGGGTTGATCGTCTCGATTGCACCGCCTCCATCCCATTCCCTTGAACGATTATCTTCGAGCAAGCGATTTCCGACGAGACGAAAATAGAACAAGCCGACAATCATCACGACCGCACCGATTGGGAGCAAAGAAAAGAAGCCAATCGGCACATCAATTAGACCTCGTAGCGATTCAGCTGCGACAAGGTTCGGCGGTGTCCCAATCAATGTCATCGTCCCTCCGATGCTCGAGAAGAAAGCAAGCGGCATCAGATACGTCTTTGCGGATCGTTTGATTTGTCGTGACATCGCCATGACGACAGGAATGAGCAATGCGACCGTCCCTGTGTTCGACATGACGCTTGAAAGCAAGGCGACGGTCAACATGAACAAATAAAAGAGTCGTGTCTCACTTCCGTTCGCGTACGGAATGAGTGCAGATGCCAATCGTTCCGCTAAACCGGAATGAAACAACCCTGCTCCAACGATGAACAGTCCAGCAATCATCAAGACGACTGAATTTGAGAATCCCGCCATCGCCTCACCCGGCGTCAATTGATTAGTTAGGACGAGACATAAAAGACCAATCAATGCGACCAAGTCTGCTCGGAGCCAACCTGTTATGAAAAAGAGAATCATCCCGAATAGAATGAGCACGGTCCACATGCCAGTTCACCCTTTCCCCATCATTATACTTTCATTATAAACCCTCTATGAAAACGCTTACTTCAATCTTGTGACAATCTCATCAACAAAAAAGCGGATGGCTCAATCGCCATCCGCTTCTCACATCTTATTGAACTTCGTTTTCATTCACCATCGGCGCGTAAAGCTCCTCAAGTGGTTTCATGATGATTTTCGTTACTTCTGTAACGAGCTGGTGCATGCGTTGCTCTTCTTGCATGAGCTCCATGATCAATTCGTTCTGTTGAACGCTCATCATTTTCGTTTGCGCATCCATCATTTCCTGCTCAGAGATTTCTTCTCCTTGCATTTGCTTTTGTTGAAGCGTCATTTGGATGTTACGGAAGTCAGCGAACAACTGGTTCGCTTCCGCATCCGCATTGACACGATCGTATAAAGAAGAGAGTGTTGTGAACTCTTCAGAATCGCGAAGTGCTTTCTCCAATTGGTAAGCTTGGTCGTACAAGTTTGTTTGTGACATGTAACGTCCTCCTAAATGCTATTAGGGTCTAGCTCATCATAAGATGGCAATTAACCCTTGAATCAACCCAATCATACCACCTAACAGCGCTCCAAGCCATGTTATTGCCCGGAACTCTCGTTTCGAGATCGATAACACGATTTCTTCGAGGTACGAGGTGTCGAGCGACTGGACTTGTTGCTGTACGATTTGATCGATTTTTAAGCGGTCCATGATCGTCTCCATTTGATTCGTGAAGCGCTCAATGACAAGGGTGACCCCTTGAGGCACGAGTTCATCGACGACACGAGATTCGATGGACTCGGTATACGACGAGACCGGTCGATCCAACAATTGTCCGATTGGCAAACGCGTGACGACTTGTTCGGTGATGCCATCGATGAGTCGAGCTTCTAAACGTTCATCCATCAACGTATCGACCGTCTTTTCACTGAATCGTTCGAACTCACGTGTAATCATCGTCGTCATGCCGTCACGAGTCGACTGACCTCGTAAAATATTGACGATTTCTGGACGAACCATCTCAACAAAATTCATATTTTGAATAAATCCTGCGATAAACCCAAGTCGACGTTGAACGAACGAATCGACCATATGACGAAGTTGCGCCTCACCTTCAGGAGAATAAAAATACTCTTCCGATTTGACAAGAAGTGCGTCAACAATTTCAGGAATGACTGCTCGTACGCGGTCCATTCCTTCTTCTCCAAGCAATTCAAACAACTTCCGTTCTTTCACGTCGGCCATGACGCTCGTTAGCTCATCACGTAACTTTTCATCCGCCGACATAAGGATGCGTGCCTCTGCATTCGGATAGAGAGGTTCTACGAGTTCTCGAACGGTTTTATCCGAGCGTAGCATCGCCTGAACTTCTTGTTGCGCAAAGTGAGTAATATGCGTCGTCACTTGGTCATCCAATAATCGTTTTCGCATGCCTTCCGGCGTCAATAAGTGTTTGACGACCGTTTTTCCTAAGCTTGATGCCAATTCATCCCGACGTTTCGGAATGAGACCTGGTGTAAAAGGAATCCGGAATGAACCGATATATTTCGGTTCATGTGGCCGGAACAACATCTTGATGGCGAGAAAGTTGGTCACGCCACCAATCGTCGCCCCAATCACAATCATGAGTAAAATCTTTAATAACCCGTCCAAACTGCAAGCCTCCGATCTGAAATATGATACATTGTTGATGAGGTGATAGTATTGAATACGTTTGATCGTATTAAATCGATTTTTCCGACTGCTGTCCATCGGTCGGAAGATGCATCTGGGGACCTTGACTGGTTCGAGACGCAAGATGGTACCATATTTGGGCTCCCGACGTTCGAATTGACCGAACGTGAACAGCAATTGCTCCGCATGTGGGCGACCCCGTTCCTTCAGTCCGACCCACATCAGCGAAAATGGCAAGAACGCCTTCAAGATGAGACGTACCGTCTTGAACAATCATTCCGGCTCATCTCTCTTTCCCTCCAAGAAGCAGAAGAGGAAGCGTTCGAATCATTCATCAGCATCATCCACGACTTCATGCCACATGCTGAAATCGTGTTGATCACAACCAAACATATCGAACTCATCGAACGAGACACGTTTGTCGACCTTCAGGAGTTCGAGGACGTCTTGCGTGCCATCGCGAGCGATTGCTTCATCGAAGCACACGCTGTCTATAGCGAACGTTCTCAAGGTCCTCTCGCCCGTGTATATCGTCAACATCAACTGCTCATGCCATACGCTCGTCTATCTACTAAAACTTACCCTGCTAGTCAATTATTATACCATTATTTACTACAAGAGCAGGACTTAAAAGAGCGGAACCATATCACGGCCTCACTCATGGAGATGCTTGATCTATCGACGATTGAACTGCTTGAGGCGTTGTTCAGTCATTCATTGAACGTCTCCCATACGGCCAAAGCGCTCTTCATGCATCGAAACACGCTGAATTATCGACTTGATCGTCTGTTCGAGACGACGGGTTATGATGCACGGAAGTTCTATGACGCGAGTCTCCTTCAATTAATGGTCACGTTGCACAAATCCGATTGACGGTTTTTGTGCAACTTGTCTATATTCAATGCAAGCGGTTTCATCATATAATCGTTCTTGTAAGCGCTATTATACACACACAGATTCTTTAGGAGGCTAACGACATGGCAGAAATTCGTTTAGAACACATTGATAAAATTTACGATGGTGGCGTCAAAGCCGTCAGCGATTTTAACTTACACATCAAAGACCGTGAGTTCATCGTCTTCGTCGGACCATCTGGTTGCGGTAAATCGACGACACTTCGTATGATCGCAGGTCTTGAAGAGATTTCAAACGGTGACTTTATCATTGACGGGAAACGAATGAACGATGTCGCTCCTAAAGATCGTGATATCGCCATGGTCTTCCAAAACTACGCGCTCTATCCGCACATGAGTGTCTATGACAACATGGCGTTCGGCTTGAAGCTCCGTAAGTTCCCGAAAGACGAGATTGATCGTCGCGTAAAAGACGCTGCTCGTATTCTCGGGTTGGAAGAGTACCTCGAGCGTAAACCAAAAGCGCTCTCAGGTGGACAACGTCAACGTGTCGCTATCGGCCGTGCCATCGTTCGTGATGCAAAAGTCTTCTTGATGGATGAGCCGCTCTCGAACTTGGATGCAAAACTTCGTGTACAAATGCGTAAAGAGATTATCCAGCTCCACAACCGTTTGGACACAACGACAATCTACGTTACCCACGACCAAACAGAAGCGATGACACTCGCAACGCGCATCGTCATCTTGAAAGATGGTCTTATCCAACAAGTCGGTTCGCCGAAAGAAGTATACGACAACCCAGACAACATCTTCGTCGCTGGTTTCATCGGCTCACCTTCGATGAACTTCTTCCGCGGTACGCTCGCTGAAGGTAAATTCATCACGAACGGTGAAGAAGTCAACGTTCCAGAAGGAAAAATGAAAACACTCCGTGACCGTGGCTATGTCGGAAAAGAACTCGTCCTCGGGATTCGTCCAGAATCAATCCATGATGAGCCAATCTACATCGACTCACCAACGACACACACGTTCAAAGCGCACATCGACGTCGCTGAGCTCATGGGTTCTGAGTCTTACCTCTACGCTGAACTTGGTGGACAACAGTTCACAGCACGTGTTGACGGCCGCTCGAACATCCACATGGGTGACGATGTCGAACTCGCACTCGATATGACAAAAGCGCACTTCTTCGACGGAGAAACAGAAGCAGTGATCCGTTAAGGCATACAAAAAACCTCGATTCAGATGAATCGAGGTTTTTTCTTATCGAATCGCATAGCGCTGTTCGAGCTTGTGTTGACCGGCTTGAATCAAGGTCGATAAGATCCAGTAAATCGAAGCCGAGAACAAGAGCAACGGCATGACCAAATACGTCGTTGCCGCAATTTGGTCAGACACATACGTTAACTCCTGGACCGCGATGACCGAACCGAGTGACGTCGACTTGATGATGTCGATGACCGAGTTCGAGACAGGCGGGATGGCGCGAGAGAGCGCCTGTGGGAAAATGATGTCTTTGAAACGCTTCATTTTCGGGATTCCTAGCGCGACACTCGCCTCTACCTGTCCTTTGTCGACAGAGTTGATGGCTGCCCGGAACGCTTCCGAGATATAGGCCGCAAAGTGGAATCCAAGTCCGAAGATGAGCGCCTGCATCCCACTGAGTTGCACGAACCCAGTGAGACCGACATACAAAATCAATAATTGAAGTAAGAGCGGTGTTCCACGGAAGAACGAAATGTACGTCCGCGTGAACAACCGTACAATTTTAATCGGGCTACTATGAAGTAAAGCGATGATCAGACCGAGCGCCAAGGCGAGAAGAATCGACAGGACACTGGCGATCAACGTGAGCTGGACGGCTTCAAGATAGACCGAGCGGTTATCTATAACGGTCGTGATCAGTTCATTCATTGACTGATGTCCTCACCGAAGTACTTCTCACCGATTTCCTGCATCGTACCGTCTTCTTTCATTTCCGCAAGTGCATCGTTCAACTTCTCAAGAACGTCGCTATCTTGACGTGTCATGAATCCAGCTTCACTCGTGTTGAAGATGTCACCGACTGCTTTGACGTCATAGCCTGTTTTTTCAAGCTCTGTCAAGATGAAGAGACGGTCGTTCAATGCTGCATCAAGACGACCGACTTCGAGGTCTTGAAGCACTTGGTTCGCCCCTTTGTAGTATTTCACTTCAGCGCCAGCTTCTTCAGCCATTTGTGCATAGACTGAACCTTGTGTCGATCCGACTAATTTGCCGTCGAGGTCTTCTACGCCTTGGATGTCGTTGTTATCCGAACCAACGATGACTTGAGCTCCTGATACCGCATACGGGTCAGAGAACGCATACTTCTCTTCACGCTCAGGTGTGATGCTCATTTGGTTGGCAATCATGTCAATTCGTTCTGCATCAAGTGCTGGAACGAGTCCTTTGAAGTCCATTGCCTCATACTCTACTTTATAACCGGCACGTTCTGCCGCTTCGTTCAAGACGTCGATATCATATCCCATCAATTCACCTTTATCTTTGTATGTGAACGGTGGGTATGTCGCCTCTGTCCCGACAGTGATGACTGCTTCGTCCGCTCCACTGTCTGTCTCGTTACCGCAAGCTGCGAGAAGCCCGACTGAAGCTCCGATTGCGAGTACGCTTGTTAATGTCTTTTTCATGATGATTCCGCCTTTCCTATAATCCTTATATGATTACACGGTTTTAAACAATAACCTCATCATACTGGCGTGATGTCTTCATGTCAAACAAAAAACATCACCCTATCGCTAGAGTGATGTCTCTCATCAATCGATGGCTTTCGCCTGTTTCATGACGTCCGCTTCAATTGCTTCACGTTTCGATGTCGTCTTCTCGGCACGATTCGCATGCACACTAAAGTAAAACTTGATTTTCGGCTCAGTGCCAGATGGGCGAAGGCAGAACCAAGACCCGTCGGCAAAGACGAATTTCAAGACGTTCGATGACGGCAACTCGATTGCTTCAGACGTGTTCGTCCGTAAGTCGGTCGCCACTTGTTTCTTATAGTCTTCGAAACGAACGACTTCGTATCCCCCGACTTCTTTCGGCGGATTGGCACGGAACGCTTCCATCATACGACCGATTTGTTCGAGACCGGCTTTCCCTTTCAATGTCATCGACTGTAATGACTCTTCGTAGAAACCGTACTTCTCATAAATCGACTGCAACGCATCATAGAGCGTTCGACCGTGCTGTTTATGGTATGCCGCCATTTCCGCTGCGAGTAGACAAGCCTGAACCGCATCTTTGTCACGGCAGAAGTCACCGATCAAATAGCCATAGCTTTCTTCATAGCCAAAGAGGAATTCATATTCGCCTGATTCCTCGTATTGTTTGATTTTCTCCCCGATGAACTTGAATCCCGTCAACGTGTTCTCAAGATGCACGCCGTATGCTTTCGCAATCGCAGCCCCGAGTTCTGACGTGACAATCGTCTTGGCGACAAAACCGTTCGATGGGAGTGTTCCCGTCTCACTCTTTTGTGACAAGATGTATTCCATCAAGAGCGCACCTGTTTGGTTACCAGTCAAGACGAACCATTCTCCGTCACGTCCGCGCACCGTCAAACCGACACGATCCGCATCCGGGTCCGTCGCCATGAGCAAATCGGCCCCGACGCGATCCCCGTATTCCATCGCCAGTTTAAACGCTGCTTTTTCTTCTGGGTTCGGATAACTGACGGTTGGGAAAGCACCATCTGGTTCTGCTTGCTCTTCTACAATCGTCACATGGTCAAACCCATACGCTTTCAACCCTTCCATGACCGGACGGCGTCCCGTCCCATGGAGTGGCGAATAAACGATTTGAAGGGGGCTGTCCTGTACGTCACGATGAATCCGAATCGACTGGAGTGCTTCCATATACGCTTCATCGACGGATGGGTCGACTGTGACGAGTAGTCCTGTTTGACGAAGCGCCGCCTCATCTTCGATATCGATCTTCAACTCATCTTCAATCGCATTGACGTAACTGACGAGTTCATCCGCTTCTGCTGGCGGAAGCTGTCCACCGTCTGCCCCATACACTTTGAACCCGTTATATTCAGGTGGGTTGTGACTCGCCGTGATAACGATACCACCGAACGCATTCAAATGACGTACGGCAAACGAGAGTTCCGGTGTGGCGCGCAAACTTGGGAACAAGTACGTCTTGATCCCGTTTGACGCAAGCGTTCGTGCCGCCTCTAATGCAAACTCTGGTGAAAAATGGCGCGAATCATGGGCGATCACGACGCCGTGACGTTTCGCTTCTTCTCCTGAAGCTGCGATAAAGTCAGCAAAGCCTTGTGACGCTTTTCGAATCGTGTATACGTTCATTCGGTTCGCACCCGGTCCGATTTCTCCGCGCATTCCGCCTGTCCCGAACTCAAGCGTCTTATAAAATGCGTCTTCTAACGTTGTCTCATCTTTTGCGAGTTCCTCAAGTTCCGCTCGTAAATGCGGCTCAAGTCCTTCAAATTGATTCCAACGGTCATACGTTTGTTGCCATGTCATGATTCATTCCCCTTTCACCCTCAAAAAATTCAATCGAAGTACTCGCCAATTGCTTCCATCTTGTATACGATGAGAGTAACGAAACCTCGAGGTGATATTAATGTTTCCAACAATGCGTGCCCAAGAATTAAAACAAATCGTGCATACGAACTCGATTCGTTTCATCGATTGCCGATATTCGCTAAACGACGCGTCCTATGGTAAATATGTCTACCGAAAGGGACACCTTCCGAACGCCGTCTTTCTCGATTTGATGGAAGACTTGTCCGGTCCGCTCGGCGAACATGGCGGACGTCACCCGCTCCCCTCGAAAGAAGCGTGGACGGCAACGCTCCGTCGCATCGGCTTGAAAAAAGAAGATTTGGTCGTCATTTATGATGACGGCTTCCCATTCGCAGCTCGTGCGTGGTGGCTCTTCAAGTGGGCCGGTCACGAACGTGTCGTCGTCCTAGAAGGCGGTATTCAATCTGGCATCACTTATTGCGGTGAGACCACAACTGAGGTACCGAACTATCCAGCGAGTGACTATACTCCAGATTTTAAAGACGACATGATTGCGACACTCGAAGAAGTGAAAGCCGCCACGAGCGGTACACTCTATGATTCGCGAACAGAAGATCGATTTAACGGGACACATGAGCCGATTGACAAAAAAGCAGGTCATATCCCGAACGCATTGCTCTGTTCTTATGCCGAGGCCATCACAGAGCTAGGCACATTAGAAGACTTTCACGATTTAAAAGAACTCTACAAGGATGTTCTTTCCGTCGACAATCCAATCTTTTATTGCGGTAGCGGCGTGACCGCCTGCGTCAATATTCTGGCGCTGCACGCTCTTGGGAAAGACGATGTTCGACTTTATCCCGGATCCTATTCTGACTGGATCAGCTATCCAGAAAACGAGGTCCACCCGTAACGGGTGGATCGTTTTTATTTTACACCGAAGTTAATGCTATTCCAAAATAATCTTTATTTAACGCTCGTCGGCTTAATGTTCCAAACTGCGTTTGCATATTCCGTAATGGTACGGTCGCTCGAGAAGATTCCTGACTTTGCCGTGTTGACGATTGAGCTCTCTGCCCAACGCGGACGGTCGCTGAAAACTTCGTCGACGCGTCGCTGTGCTCGCATATAGGAGATGAAGTCTTTCAATACGAGGAAATCATCGTTATAGACGAGGAGTGAGTCGAAGATCGACTGGAATTGATATTCACCGACCTTATCGAATGTACCGTTGACGAGACCATCGACCACATCTTTAATTTCTTGGTGGGCATGATAAATTTCCGCCGCATGGTATCCCCCGAACTTTTTATAGTTCATGACTTCTTGTGGGGATAATCCAAAAATAAAGATATGGTCGTCTCCGACCGCGTCACGAATCTCGATATTGGCACCGTCTAACGTACCGATTGTTAACGCACCGTTCATCATGAACTTCATGTTACCGGTACCCGACGCCTCGTAGCTCGCTGTCGAGATTTGTTCGCTCAAGTCAGAGCCTGGGAAAATACGTTCTGCCATCGAGACACGATAGTTCTCAAGGAAGATGACTTTAATGAATTGGCTCGCCCGCTTATCTTTATTGATCAACGTGGCAAGGGCATTGATGTAGCGAATGATTTCTTTCGCGTAATAGTACCCCGGTGCCGCCTTGGCGCCAAAAATAAATGTACGAGGAACCATCGTAAACGTCGGATCCGCTTGAATCTTCAAGTAAAGCGCATGGATATGAAGGGCATTCAGGAGCTGACGCTTATAGGCGTGGAGACGCTTGACTTGAACGTCAAAAATAGAATGCGGGTCAATCGTTTCTCCCGTCTCCTCCTGAATATAAGCAGCCAAATCAAATTTATTTTGTTGTTTCACATCCATCACGGTTTCTTGGAAGCTCTTATCTTTCGAGACACCCATCAACTTTTCTAAGTCGTTCGGATGCTCGATCCATGACGGTCCAATCGCTTCCGTGATTGCGTCAGACAGTCGCGGATTCGATTTCAAAAGCCAACGTCGATGCGTGATCCCGTTCGTCTTGTTGTTAAAGCGCAGTGGGAACATCTCGTATAAGTAACGCATCTCGCGCTGTTTTAAAATATCGGTATGGATTTGGGCAACCCCGTTCGTGGAATGTGAGCCCACGACAGCCAAGTTGGCCATGTTGATATGCTCATTCGACACGATTGCGATTTCACCCATATGTGATTCAAGATGAGGATAGTTGACCAATACGTCCCGACAGAAACGTCGATTGATTTCCTCGATAATTTGATACACGCGAGGTAATAGCCGTTGATACATCTCGACCGGCCATTTCTCTAGCGCTTCGGCGAGTAACGTATGGTTCGTGAACGACATGACGCTCTTCGTGATGCGCCACGCCTCGTCCCAACCGTACCCATGCTCATCCATCAAGATTCGCATCAATTCAGGAATCGCAACAACCGGGTGTGTATCATTAATATGAATCGCATAGTGATCGCCTAATTGTTTGAGCGACTTATTGCGCTTCATATAGGAAGCAAGCATCGATTGAATCCCCGCCGACACAAAGAAGTACTGTTGTTTCAAACGTAGTACTTTTCCTTCATACGTCGTATCATCTGGATACAAAAATTCCGAAATGGTCGCAATCGACTGTTTGTGTCGCAACAAGTCTTTGTATGTCCCTTTCGTTTTTTCTAAGTACGCCTCATCGTCAAGCGGCGACTCCGCGTTCCAAAGACGTAACGTATTCACGACGTCATTTTGATAACCGATAATTGGCATATCATAAGGTACGGCTCTTACGACTTCATCCGGGTGATGGACGACGCGCAACCGGTCTCCGATTTGCTTCATCTCAATCCATCCGCCGAAGTTGACATCGACCCCTTTATCCTGACGTCTCGTCTCCCACATATTGCCGTCACGGAGCCAGTTGTCCGGTAACTCGACTTGATATCCGTCGACAATCTTTTGTTTAAAGAGACCATATCGGTAACGGATCCCGTTTCCGTGTCCAGGTAAACTGAGCGCGGCCAATGAATCGAGGAAGCAGGCTGCTAAGCGGCCAAGCCCCCCGTTCCCAAGTCCCGGTTCTGGTTCTAACTCCGTGATGTCCGTGAAGTCGTATCCAAGATCCTCAAGTCCTTCTTTGACGAGCTCTAATACGTCGAGACTCAATAAATTATTGTATAGGAAACGACCCAATAGAAATTCAAGCGAGAAGTAGATGACCTGTTTACTATGTTTTTCTTCTTGACGGTCTCGCGTGTGAATCCATTTTGGCATGGCCTGTTCGCGTACCATCGTTGCCAAGGTTTGATACACTTCCTGCTCTGTCCCATCTTCGATTGACTTCCCATTTAATGCGATGAATCGTTCTTTAAATGCGTCGACAAAGCTCTGTTTATCTGTGAACATAAATCAAGTTAGCTCCTTCCACTCATGCGAATAAATGATATAACTCACGATATTGCTTGGCGGATTGTTTCCAGCTAAAGTCCGCGGTCATCGCCTGATGGACGAGGGCATGCCAATTTTCTTTCTCATAGAAGACACGAATCGCTTTTTCGATTGTTGCCAACATCTCATGGGCATTGTAGTTCATGAACCCGAATCCGGTCCCTTCCTGTGTGAATTCGTTATACGGCTTCACTGTATCACGAAGCCCACCTGTCTCACGTACAATCGGCAATGTGCCGTAGCGCATGGAAATCAATTGACTAAGTCCACAAGGTTCAAAACGTGACGGCATTAAAAAAGCATCCGATCCAGCGTAAATCAAGTGAGCGAGTTCGATGTCAAAACCGATATAAGAGCCCACTTTCCCTGGATGTGCTACTGTCATTTCGTGAACGATTCCTTCATATTCTGGTTGTCCTGAACCAAGGAATGCAAACTGGCATGGCAATTGACCGAGTTCTTCAAACACGCCATTGATTAAATCGAGCCCTTTTTGGTCGACAAGGCGGCTGACGAACCCGATGAGCATGACGTCATCTCGCACTTCTAGACCGAGTCGTTCTTGTAACGCCCGTTTATTCGCAAGCTTCCCTTCTTTGTACGTATCGAGGTCATACGTTTGTTCAATACGTGCATCTGTACTTGGATCATTCGTTGCCAAATCAATCCCGTTTAAAATCCCTCGAACGTCAACCGCGCGATGACGTAATGCCCCATCCAATCCTTCCCCGTAGTATGGTTCCATGATTTCGTCACGATACGACGGGCTGACGGTCGTAATTTGATCGGAATGAACGATTCCGGCTTTCATATAGTTGACGAGGCCGTTATGTTGAATCCCTTCGGCTGTAAAATGTTCAGGACCGAACTGTAACAGTTCACCGAGAATCTCTTCAGGGAAAATCCCTTGGTATTGCAAGTTATGGATAGTATAAACCGTACGAATGCGTTGATACGCTTCAATATGTTGATAGTGAATTCGTAAAAAGGCTGGTAAAATGCCAGTTTGCCAGTCATGACAATGAAGAACATCAGGCACTTCTTCCATCTTCCCAATCATTTCGAGGACCGCTCGTGAGAAGAAGGCAAATCGTTCCGCATCATCAAAGTGTCCGTATAAGACACCGTCACGTTTAAAGTAGTATTCGTTATCGATGAAGTAATACGTGATCCCATCTCGCTCTAATTTCAAGACAGCGCCGAATTGCTTCCGCCAACCGACCGGAACGATGAGGTCGAATAAATACTCCATCTCGTCCACATATTCAGCAGCAATTGAGCCATATTTCGGCATGACAACACTCACTTCTTCTCCTAAATCCGCCACCGCTTGAGGGAGCGAACCGACAACGTCGGCCAGCCCCCCCGTTTTCATAAACGGTGCCGCTTCTGAAGCAACATACCAAATTTTCATAAAATCCTCCTCACACCACTGTTCGCTTCGCGATGACAATCGGTTCGTCGATTGTGCCTCGGATGACCTGGCCTCGTTTTACGACGACTTCCTTATCAAGGATCGCGTTTTCAACGACAGCGCCTTCTTCAATGATTGATTTCGATGAGATGATTGAGTTTTTCACGCGCGCGTGCTTGCTGACTTCAACACCACGGAAGAGAATACTGTTTTGAACTTCTCCATGGATTTTACATCCGTTCGCTACGAGCGCTTCGTTCACTTTCGACCCTTTCAAATAACGAGTCGGTGGCTCATGCTTAATCTTCGTATAGATGTGTGGGAAGTCATAAATAATCCCTTCTCCACGAAGCAATCGCATGCTTTCGTTATAGTAAGAGAGCACGGAATGGATGACTTGCATTTTCCCGACATAATGATAGCCATGCACATGCAAACGATGGAGCTGCGGACGAATGACACCGTCTAACAAATCATATTCTCCTTTAGACGTCGCTTCGTCGACGAGGCGCATGAATAGATTTTTCGACATGATGATGGTTTCGGTATAAGCATATTCATCATCTGGTGAAAAGCCACGTTCTGACACGCCAACGACACGATCGTTTTCGCCGAGACGAATTGGACGACAGTAACCACACTTCTGCTCATGTGTCGTATAGGCGAGCGTGATGTCCGCCCCCATCGACTTGTGATGTTCGAGCATGTCGTTATAGTCGATCGTCGTCAATACATTCGATCCCGTAATGACGACGTACGGTTGTTTGCTGCGAATGAAGTGTTCACGGTGCATCGAGAAGTTCGCCAAATCACCGAGGTACGCTTCCCCGTCCGGTTTTAAGGCAGGTGGGAAAATGTGTAGTCCCCCTTGTGAACGGTCCAAATCCCATTCTTTCCCCGAGCCGAGATGGTCCATCAACGAGCGGTATTTGTCTAACGTGAAAATTCCGACTTGACTGATGTTTTGCGTAATCATATTCGTCAACGTGAAATCAATCAAACGATAACGTCCCGAAAATGGAACCGCTGCTAAGTTGCGATGACCTGTGAATTCCGGAAACAGACCTTGCTCCGTACCTAAGTTAATGACCCCTAATAAATCGTTCGTCAACAGTAACGCCTCCTTGCGTCGATCTTTAGTCGTTTCAAACTCGTTGTTTGAAGACGGTTCCGCTTTCAATGTTTTCGTGTGGTTCAATAACAACGATTTCACCACCCGGTTCACCGACTGTCGCGCCGTCTTCAATGACTGCACAGCTTGCGACAATGGCTCTGTGAATTGTTACATCCTTCCCGATTCTAGCCCCCGGCATGATGACCGAGTCTTTCACGAGCGATCCTTCGCCGACACGAACGTCATAGAATAGAACCGAATGTTGTACTTCTCCTTCGATATGACACCCTTCATTGATCACAGACTGTTCGACGCAAGCATCTTTTCCAATATATTGCGGTGTCTGATTCGGGTTAACCGAATAGATTTTCCAGTTCGGATCATATAAATCGAATGGTGGTTCTTCCTCAAGAAGGTCCATATTTGCTTCCCAAAGCGATTGAATCGTTCCAACGTCTTTCCAGTAGCCTTTAAATTTATAGGCGAAAACATCAAGCCCTTGGAGAAGCGTGTTTGGAATAATGTTCTTTCCGAAGTCAAAGCTTGATGTTTCATCTTCCGCATCTTTAATCAAATGTTCGCGCAAGACGCTCCAGTTGAAGATATAAATCCCCATCGATGCCAAATTACTCTTCGGATCTTCAGGTTTCTCTTCGAACTCATTGATGCGTAGGTCATCCGCCGTGTTCAAGATCCCGAAACGTGAAGCTTCGTCCCACGGCACTTCCATGACGGAGATCGTCACATCGGCTTGTTTTTCTTTGTGGGCTTCGAGCATCTTCTCGTAGTCCATCTTGTAGATGTGGTCTCCTGATAGGATCAAAACGTAATCCGGATCGTAATCGTCGATGTAGCTCAAGTTACGATAGATCGCGTTCGCTGTCCCTTCGTACCAATTTTTCCCCGACTGTGCTTGGTAAGGTGGGAGAATGGCTAAGCCCCCGTTACGACGATCTAAATCCCATGCCGTCCCAATTCCTAAGTAACGATTCAATTCAAGCGGCTCGTATTGCGTCAACACCCCGACTGTTGTAATTCCCGAGTTCGTGCAGTTTGACAATGGGAAATCGATGATTCGGTACTTTCCGCCAAAATGAACGGCAGGCTTCGCCGTTTTTCGCGTGAGAGGGCCCAATCGTTTTCCTTCTCCTCCCGCAAGGAGCATCGCAACCATTTCTTGCTTCATAAATAATAAGCCTCCTCAAAATCGTAATATACAATCCCTTTTACCCTTTTTCGCCCTTTCCTAAAGTATTCCTTCTCAAATTATTATATGATAACGTTTACATTTTTATTTTTTTGTAAATGTGACGATATAATGAGTAGAAAGAGGTGAAACGATGAGAGCTTGGATTGGAATCTTGTTTTTTGCAGGACTATTGGCGACTTCTTTGACGCTTGCGAATGCTTTGAAAGAAGAAATCGAAAAGACAAATGAAATTTTATCTTGGGGACAAGAACTGGTGTCAGAACAACCACTCTCGTCGAAGCATGCAATCACGCTCGCGTACAATGGTGGCGAACAGCAGATTTACTTGGCAGGTCGCCGAAATGACGTCTCTCCAAAGGCATTACCTGAACACATTCAAGAAGCCATCATGGTCATTGAAGACCGAAAATTCAATGCCCATCCCGGCTATGATTTGAGCGGGATTGCCCGGGCATTTATTAATAACGCGAACGAGACATCTGTGCAAGGTGGAAGCACGATCACCCAACAGCTCGCGCGAAATGTTTACTTAACTCACGAACGGACATATGAACGAAAAGTGAAAGAATTATTGATTGCACGAGCATTAGAAAAAAGTTATAGCAAAAAAGAAATTTTGACCGCCTATAGCAACGTTATTTTCTTTGGACATAATGTTTATGGTATTCAATCCGCGGCCGATACATACTTCTCGAGACCGCTCGCCGACCTCAACTGGAACCAACTCGCCTATTTGTTGACAGTGCCGAACAATCCGTCATTGTATGACCCGCTCAATCCGTCAGATGCTTATTTCGAGCGAAAAGACCGGATTTTGACACAACTATTCGAGGCTGGCGCCATCTCAAAAAGCGCCTATGATCAATATCATGGTGTGAAACTGCAAGCCACTTATCGAAGTCAAACGATTCAATATCCGGACTATATGGATACGGTCGTTCGTGAAGCGATTCAGTTAGTACGCTCTCGATACGATTTGGATGATGCCGAAGCACGAGACTATTTATCGACGCATGAAGCGACGATCGAGACGTACCTGTCGACGGCCAAACAGACGAAAGCGAAGCAAGTGATGAGTCAGTTGCCATCCGGGTTAAACGGAGGATATACGGAACTGACACCACAAGGACGAATCGTAGCGATGGTTGATTCGGAAATGACACAAGTCGGTGAATTCAACCGCGCAACGCAAGCCTATCGTCAACCGGGGTCCGCAATCAAACCGATTCTCGTGTTCGCCCCATTCATTGAAGAGACGGGGGCGACGCTTGAGACGGTTCTCGATGGACGACCAGCTTGCTATGGTTCTTATTGTCCAGGTAACAGTCATAATCGCGTGTTAGGAGATGTGTTATTGAAAGATGCGGTCGCCTATTCCTACAACACGCCGGCCTTGGCTGCTTTCTCCACAATCGATCAGCCACGAGCCTATGAGACGGCTGATATGATGTTCAGTCAATGGGATGAACAGGACGAGAACTTGGCGAGCGCGCTCGGTGGTCTCACACAAGGCGTCTCTCCGAAAGAACTTGCGGCCGCCTACACACCATTCTTAAACAAAGGCGTCTATACGTCGGGTCATACGATTAAACAAATCACATTCAAAACGGATGAGCCCGCATTGACGCCTATCTTGACCGAGGAGGCAGTCTGGTCTCCCGATACGATAACTACGATGAAAAAGGCTTTAGCGACCGTCACGACATACGGGACGGGACGTTACGCGAGTAAGCTGAAACGCGATTATGAGTACCTCGGAGGAAAGACAGGGACAACAAACGATAATAAAGATATGTGGTACGTCGGACTTACAGATCAAACGATCACCGCCATTTGGCTCGGGGCCGACACGCCGCGCCCGTTCCCCGAACTCGCCAACCGTGCTTACCCGGCAATCATCTGGACAGAGGCGCATTAATCAAAAAGAGTCAGCCGATTTTCATCAGCTGACTCTTTTTTGATGACTTACACGCTGCGTTCGATTCGCATATGATAATTTCCCCAGTGTTTCAATAATTCATCGTGATTTATGAGTTTCCATGGGTTAAAACGAACTTGACCGTGCTTGTTGAAATATAGGTTTTCTCGAACACAGTAGCTGGCGTGAATAAGTTGCTCTTGTTCGTTCCAAAAAGTAAGGACGTCACCTGCTTCCGGAACAGCATCCGTTACCGTTTCAAAACCGCTCTGCTGAATCGTCTGAAGAAATGTCTCCGGATGAATCCACTGGTGAATCATCCACTCATGTTGTGTAGCTGCGAATAACGTCGCTGCCAGACAGTTACTCCCTTCATATATCGGAAATGTGTTCGCATATGTAACGAGATGTGCTGGTGTCCGTTCATCACATCGTTCCCCTTCCCACGTATCCCATTCTTTCGCATAGCGATAGATAAGCGAATGACGGGTTTCTGTCGAAAGCTTGTTCCAGTTCGACTCGTCTAAGACGATGAAAGATTCCCCACCCTTCTCCACGATCGCGTCATCGGATACCTCATTCCGCTGCTCAACCGTAAGAGGTAACACAAGCCCACGATTCGTCTTCACCTGATATTCAAGAAAACGCGACTTGACGTCATGTCGTAAACCATCAATCGCGTTTGACGGGGCATGGACAACATGTGTGACGCCTTCCCCCATCATCCATGTCAGATAGGCATTCGAAAGATACGGATTTTTATATGCGGGGTGACGGGAAAACTCTCCTCTCGGTAAAATGAGGACACTACTCGGCAATTCTTCAAAGAAAGTAGAATCGATCCAGTACAACGTTTCTTTTGGAACAAACGTCTGACACCACGCCTCTATTTCATCAAACGTCGGCTCAAATTTCTCTCTCATAAGATGATATCCCCTACAGAGTTAAACAGCCGCAGAATCGACCATCCTAATCCACTGATCAATGTCGCCCACATGACACCTTGCATGAGCAACAAGCCGATGGCACGTGGAACGGACATCGATTGACTCACTTGCCAGACGTAGTAAAAGAGATACATCAATAACGTACAGACGAGGACGGCCATGACGGCAAGTAATGTATTGAGAAACAGAAAACTGATCCCAGAACCAATGAGGAAAATAATCGCCCCAGGTTTAAGCCGATGGAGTGACGTCCCGTTTGTTTCTCGCGCAAAAAAAGCGAAGCCGAGTTGATTGAACGTATCGGCGACCAGTTTGAGTGCACTAAACAACATAAAGAAGATGGTGAAGAACACGACAAGTACGAATACTTTCGTTTCTTGCACGGATAACAGTTCGATGATTTCACTATATACGCCAATTTGATTCAGCCACTGGATCACATACTCGGACGTCGCAATCGCAAGTGACATGGAAAACAAAATAATTCCGATGAGTGGGGCATAGCTCAGTAAGTACACATTCGTTTTCATGTTCCTTCTCCAATTTCACAGTAATTTCTTATATTCAGTGCAATTCTACTACCAAGTATATTATACTATTTATAGTTATGGAGATTAAAAGGGGGATTTTTGGATGGGCCTATTATTGATGGTTGGAATCAGCGTCGTCTTCCTCGCAGCGATTTTGACAGCTGGATATAACCGTAAACCTGAGGGTAACGAATAAGAGCCGGGATTCTTACGAATCCGGCTCTTTTTTTATTTCAACCCTGCATATCCCTGTTGGCGTAGGGCCTCATATACAATGATGGCAGCTGTATTCGACACGTTCAATGAACGGACGAGGTTCGATTGTGGAAGACGGATACAACGGTCTAAGTTGTTCTCGATGACTTCCATCGGTAATCCTTTCGTTTCACGACCGAATACAAAGAAGTAGTCGCCTTCTACGTCCGAAACGTCTAAATCACTCGGATATTGTTCCCCGTACTTCGTGATATAAAAGAATTGGCCGTCCGGGTGCTTCTCCCACAATTCTTCTAACGAATCATGATAACGTACATCGACAAACTGCCAATAATCTAACCCTGCACGTTTCAACATTTTATCGTCTGTCGAGAAACCGAGCGGACGAATCAAATGGAGAACCGAGTTTGTCGCCGCACACGTACGTGAGACGTTCCCTGTATTTGCTGGTATTTCTGGTTGAAACATTACGACATGAATCGCCATAGTTCATTTCCCTCACTTTTTCATCTCAAATTCAAGTAGGCGTTGCTTTTCAGACACCCCTCCTGCAAAGCCGACAAGCTTCCCACTGCTTCCAATCACCCGATGACACGGAAATAAAATCGGTAACGGGTTTCGGTTGAGTGCTTGGCCGACGGCACGAACTGCTTTCGGCCGACCGATTTGTTCTGCAATTTGTTTATATGTCCGTGTCTCACCATATGGAATCGTCAACAACGCATCCCATACTTCCTGTTGAAATGGTGTTCCCTTCATTTCGATGTAGGCACGATCTGATTCATGGAATCCATGCTGCTCGACGCGCATCATGAGATGTTGTAACCAGTTAGGGGCTTCTTCTGACGGTTCATGTGTGGTGAACTCAAGAGCTGTCAGTTTGCCCGCTGCGTTTAATTCATAAGCTAACGGTCCCCATTTAGACGACACGATCTTCATGTGCCCACTCCTCTCGATAGATACGAATCTCTTCATGTACCATGTCAGACACTTCTTTACGTTCAATCTCTTCAAAAATCGATTCGGCATCGGGACCAAGAATCGCACCAATCGCCCATACCGCAGTCGCTCGCATGTCTTCACGTTCATCGTTTTGGATGAATTCACGTAAAATCGGGATCGCAGATGGTTCCCGATAATGTGCGAGCGCCAAGATCGCATTTCGCTGAATCGGTTTCTTTCCACGCCATGCGCCAGATAAATGTCCGAATTTTTGTTTGAACTCTCGGTTACTCAATGTCAAGAGCGGCTCTAAGAGCGGTTTGACAATTTCTGCTTCCGGCAACAATTCTTCGTGGTGACGCCAATCCTTTTTACGGTTGTACGGGCAAACTTGCTGGCACGTATCACATCCGTATAAGCGACCTCCGAGCTTCGAACGAAACTCTCGTGGCATCAACGTTTTCATTTGTGTCAAATAGGCAATGCAACGTTTCGCATCTAGTACGCCCGGTTCAACGAGTGCTGTCGTCGGGCAGGCCGTCATACATTTATTACAGTCGCCACATCCATCTTCAATCGCTTCATCCGGAGGCAAGTAAACATCTAAAATCATTTCCCCCAAATATAAGTACGATCCCTTCTCAGGTGAGATGATGGAGCAGTTTTTTCCGCTGAAACCGATTCCGGCACGTTCGGCGACGGCTCGGTCTACGAGCTCACCCGTGTCGACCATCGAGCGCGTACGCACTCCAGGAACCAACTCTTCAATGTACGTTTGAAGCTTCTCTAATCGATTGCCGACGGCACGATGATAATCCAGCCCCCATGAGGCTCGGGCAAATAGCCCTCGTCTCTCTCCAGCAACACTTCGAGGTGCATCCTTCAACTTACTTGGATAGGCAATCGCAATCGCAATGATTGACTGGGCTTCTTCAAGTAAAAGTTCCGGGTTTGTACGCTTGTCTAGGTCGGGTTCTTCAAACCCAGAGGCAAACCCTTTCTTTTGCTGTCGAATGAGTCGCTGTTTCATGACGATGAACGGATCAGCCGTCGTCACTTTCAACTCATCGATTCCGATGGTTTCGGCATACTCGAGGATTTGTTGTTTTAATGTGTACGGGTCCATTCCGTTCACCTCCTCTATATATTTTCGCATACAAAAAATCTCTCCGCCACTCGGCAGAGAGATATGAAGCGGGTGAAGAGAATCGAACTCTCGTCATCAGCTTGGAAGGCTGAGGTTTTACCATTAAACTACACCCGCATGAAATATTGTTGTCGTTCAAGCGACTACAGTTAATATACACCTATACCATTAAACTGTCAACAAATATTCGTAAGTTTTTCTAAAATCGCTGAAAAAAATATTTCAATATACCTTAATCACTAATATTATGCCTGTACAAATAACGATTCAAGTGGTCTGATCACACGAAATGCTCGTCCATGCCCTTCTGTCTCAACATACGTTAACGTCCTCAATCGTCCTGATTGATACATATTGATCTAAAGGAAGGAATCTTAGGTATGGTTATTTTGCCCTCACTCCTTCTCATAATGGAGATTCATTCAAGTAAGTTTCAGGATGCTCTTTCTAAGATAAAATATTCTGTCGCCGCAGCCACTCTTGTTCGTGAGAAAACAAGAAATCCCACTTTTTCTTAATCATCCAGTCAATTATTCGAATCACATCTACGTGATCAGGATAGCGAGAAAGAAAAGTCATCGCCACAATCAACGCGTCGTCCTCAACGATTCGCTTTCGACTGATCAGTTGCCGGACACGTTGGATGATGACCGGGATAGCACTTTCATTCCCATGAACGCTAATCGCATACATTGCTTCATACTTCACTTCAATCGAACGACGACTCATACATTCAATAAATAGAGGTAATAGCGACTCATCGCCGAGTTGTGTAAGTGTTCGAATCGCAGATGATGCTACGCCTCCGTTCTGATGTTCTGCTAGCTTGATAAGAGACGGAATCGTTTCCTTATTTCCTACGTACGACAGTTCCCCAACAAGATATTGAAGAGCCATTGCATCATGAGCTTGAACCGCTAATTGGGTACGTAAGAAACATTCGGCTTCAATTGGATCACAAAGATGAAACACCTGAATAGCATCATATTTAACCTGCCAAGCGGAGTGTGTCGCATACGGAACCAATTGTTTTACAGATACAATCCCTTGATACCCATCGTCTAGTGTTGCGAGATGCCCTAATAAACTCGACAATACATATTTGTTCGATTCAAGACCTAACCGATCAACGAGAAACAAAAAGACATCACGATCACCTAGGTGTCGCCCAATATGGTAGAGGATAAAATATAGCGAGTCACGTTGTTCATGCGATTCTAATCGCTCGACCAAATCGATTGCGAGAGGAATGATAGTCCGGTCTTGTAGCGTCTCGGCATAACGAAATGCATGCCACGAGATGGAGTCATCACTCGTATTTGTATCACCTTGGTGATTCATTCGTTCGATTAAATCGAGTAATTGTTGCTCCGTCATATCAAGATCACCTCAATACATTTTTATATACAAAAAAGACCCTAACCTCAGTTAGAGTCATACGGATACCGGTGGTCGGAGTCGAACCGACACTCCAGAGGAACACGATTTTGAGTCGTGCGCGTCTACCAATTCCGCCACACCGGCATATTATGTTGGAGGCGCCAGTCGGAATCGAACCGACGATAGAGGAGTTGCAGTCCTCTGCCTTACCACTTGGCTATGGCGCCAAAAAGTCATTGGAGCGGAAGACGGGATTCGAACCCGCGACCCCGACCTTGGCAAGGTCGTATTCTACCACTGAACTACTTCCGCAAAATGGCTGGGCTGGAAGGGATCGAACCTTCGCATGTCGGAATCAAAATCCGATGCCTTACCACTTGGCTACAGCCCAATAATAATGGGGCGACTGAAGGGAATTGAACCCTCGAATGCCGGAATCACAATCCGGTGCGTTAACCACTTCGCCACAATCGCCATGATTAAATTAAAACAGGGGCAGCAGGAATCGAACCCGCGCTGACGGTTTTGGAGACCGTAGTTCTACCGCTAAACTATGCCCCTAAGTGGTGGGGGGGGGCGGATTCGAACCGCCGAACCCGAGGGAGCGGATTTACAGTCCGCCGCGTTTAGCCACTTCGCTACCCCCCCACATATGGTGGCTTTGGACGGAATCGAACCGCCGACACAAGGATTTTCAGTCCTTTGCTCTACCAACTGAGCTACAAAGCCATATGTAGTCTTGATTTTTTAAGAATAAAAATGGCGGTCTCGACGGGATTCGAACCCGCGATCTCCTGCGTGACAGGCAGGCATGTTAACCCCTACACCACGAGACCGGACATTAATTGCGGGGGCCGGATTTGAACCGACGACCTTCGGGTTATGAGCCCGACGAGCTACCAGACTGCTCCACCCCGCGACGATATAAAATTAAATGGTGACCCGTACGGGATTCGAACCCGTGTTACCGCCGTGAAAGGGCGGTGTCTTAACCGCTTGACCAACGGGCCATGTTTGAATTTTGAAAAACTGGCGGAGAGCAAGGGATTCGAACCCTTGAGACGGTTTTGCCGCCTACACGAATTCCAATCGTGCTCCTTCGGCCACTCGGACAGCTCTCCAAAAGAGAAAGTGGCTCCGCAAGTAGGATTTGAACCTACGACCTACCGGTTAACAGCCGGTTGCTCTACCACTGAGCTATTGCGGAACGATCTTGCCTGGCAACGTCCTATCCTCACAGGGGGAGATCCCCCAACTACTTTCGGCGCTGAGACGCTTAACTTCCGTGTTCGGCATGGGAACGGGTGTGGCCGTCTCGCTATCGCCACCAGACAAGTATTATATTAACATTATTTATCGATAATGTCAACATATTTTAGAGAGATTGTTCTCTCAAAACTGAGGATTCATCAACACAAACCATAGACTAGATCAAAGCCTCGACCGATTAGTATCATTCAGCTCCACGTGTCACCACGCTTCCACCCATGACCTATCTACCTCATCGTCTCTGAGGGGTCTTTCTTGATTGCTCAAAGGGAAATCTCATCTCGGAGGGGGCTTCATGCTTAGATGCTTTCAGCACTTATCCCGTCCGCACGTAGCTACCCAGCGATGCTCCTGGCGGAACAACTGGTACACCAGCGGTGCGTCCATCCCGGTCCTCTCGTACTAAGGACAGCTCTCCTCAAATTTCCTGCGCCCACGACGGATAGGGACCGAACTGTCTCACGACGTTCTGAACCCAGCTCGCGTACCGCTTTAATGGGCGAACAGCCCAACCCTTGGGACCTACTCCAGCCCCAGGATGCGATGAGCCGACATCGAGGTGCCAAACCTCCCCGTCGATGTGGACTCTTGGGGAGAATCAGCCTGTTATCCCCAGGGTAGCTTTTATCCGTTGAGCGATGGCCCTTCCATGCGGAACCACCGGATCGACTAAGCCCGACTTTCGTCCCTGCTCGACTTGTAGGTCTCGCAGTCAAGCTCCCTTCTGCCTTTGCACTCTTCGAATGATTTCCAACCATTCTGAGGGAACCTTTGGGCGCCTCCGTTACTGTTTAGGAGGCGACCGCCCCAGTCAAACTACCCGCCTGACACGGTCCTCCAGCCGGATTGACGGCTGCGAGTTAGAGACTCTATACGCAAAGGGTGGTATCCCAAGGGTGTCTCCACCGAAGCTGGCGCTCCGGCTTCACAAACTCCCACCTATCCTGTACATCGCGTACAAAGCCTCAATATCAGGCTGTAGTAAAGCTCCATGGGGTCTTTCCGTCCTGTCGCGGGTAACCTGCATCTTCACAGGTACTATGATTTCACCGGGTCTCTCGTTGAGACAGTGCCCAAATCGTTACGCCTTTCGTGCGGGTCGGAACTTACCCGACAAGGAATTTCGCTACCTTAGGACCGTTATAGTTACGGCCGCCGTTTACTGGGGCTTCGGTTCAGTGCTTCTCTTGCGATGACACATCCCCTTAACCTTCCAGCACCGGGCAGGCGTCAGCCCCTATACTTCATCTTGCGATTTAGCAGAGACCTGTGTTTTTGCTAAACAGTCGTTTGGGCCTATTCACTGCGGCTTATGTTGCCATAAGCGTCCCTTCTCCCGAAGTTACGGGACCATTTTGCCGAGTTCCTTAACGAGAGTTATCCCGCGCGTCTTAGAATTCTCATCTCGCCTACCTGTGTCGGTTTGCGGTACTGGCGCCGACCTCCTCACTAGAGGCTTTTCTTGGCAGCGTGAAATCCGGTGCTTCGCCCTACGGGCTCCACGTCACAGCTCAACCTTGGTGCCGGGCGGATTTGCCAACCCGACGGCCTCGCTGCTTGTCCGTGCACTTCCAGTCGCACGGTCACCTTATCCTTCTGCGTCCCCCCATCGTTCAAACGGTGGTACGGCGGTACAGGAATATCGACCTGTTGTCCATCGCCTACGCCTTTCGGCCTCGGCTTAGGTCCAGACTAACCCTGAGCGGACGAGCCTTCCTCAGGAAACCTTAGGCTTTCGACGGAGGGGATTCTCACCCCTCTTTTCGCTACTCACACCGGCATTCTCACTTCCAAGCGCTCCACGGCTCCTCACGATACCGCTTCACTGCTGCTTGGAACGCTCTCCTACCATCCCTTACGGGATCCATAGCTTCGGTGGTATGTTTAGCCCCGTTACATTTTCGGCGCGGCGCCACTCGACTAGTGAGCTATTACGCACTCTTTGAATGGTGGCTGCTTCTAAGCCAACATCCTAGTTGTCTGTGCAGCGCCACATCCTTTTCCACTTAACATACACTTGGGGACCTTAGCTGATGGTCTGGGCTGTTTCCCTCTCGACTACGGATCTTATCACTCGCAGTCTGACTCCCGAGTACAAGTTGCTGGCATTCGGAGTTTGACTGAATTCGGTAACCCTGTGGGGGCCCCTAGTCCAATCAGTGCTCTACCTCCAGAACTCTTCACCTCGAGGCTAGCCCTAAAGCTATTTCGGAGA